>NZ_VRSW01000001.1 GCF_008017445.1 Microbacterium mitrae
CGGTGGGGTGGTGGGTCGCCAGTGTTGGTGGGGGTCGATCCATCGGGGTGGGCGGACGTGTGGGGTGCCGTCTCGCATGCAGATGTTCCAGCCGCTGGTGTCGAGGTAGCGGTGGTGGTGCCAGCAGAGGAGGACGCCGTTGTCGGTGTGGGTGGGGCCGCCGTGGGCGTGGTCAGTGACGTGGTGGATTTCGCACCATGCGGCGGTGACGGCGCAGCCGGGGATGATGCAGCCGCCGTCGCGGAGCGCGATCGCGCGGCGTTGGTGTCGGTTGAAGACGCGTTCTTCGTTGCCGATGCGGATGATGCGGCCGGTTTCGGTGGTCGCGATGCGTTGGATCACGCCCGCGCACCCGGCGTGGCGGGCGGTGGCGAGGGGAACGGGAGTGTTGTCGATCTTTGCCCATCCGTGGCCGGTCGTGAGCGCTGATTCGGTGACGTGGACGACGAGGGTGGGGGCGGCGCCCCCGATCGTGGGGAGCTGTTCTGACGCGGCGGCGATACCGAGCACGGTCGCGAACGCGTCATGCCGGCGCTGCGCGGGGGTGCGTGGATCGCGTGGCGCGTCGCCAAGCGCGGCGGAGTCAACAAAACGCACCCCGCCATTTTCATCGCCGTTCGTGGTTCCGTTCTCTGTGGTTGCGTCGCCCGAATCGGAACCACGGGCTGCGCTGGCGCTGCCGGGCTGGAGGCGGGGGTTGTTGATCGCTGCGTCGATGCGCGCGAATTGCGCGGCGACTTCGGGAAGCAGGAGTCCGCTGATGGGGACGAGGCCGTCACGGATGGTGCCGAGTGTGATGCCGCGCTGCTTGGCCGCGCGGTCATCGGCAGGTTCGGCACCGTCTTGATCCAGCCACGTCGCCCACGCGTGTGCATGCACCTTGAGAACGTCAGCCGCGACCGGCAACCAACCGTCCGCGGAGACGGTGGCCAGCGCATCCGTGTCGGGAATCCCTCCGGCATTCTCGCCGGCGTCGTTGCTCGCTTCGTCGGAGACGTCACCAGGGGTTCCGTCGCCGGTGACCGCGACCTGCGCGATAGCGTCATCAGCGGTCGTGAACCCGGCCGCGTCGGAGCGTTCGTAGGCCGTGAGGAGGGGGCCCGCGACAGCGAGCGCGCCGTCGACGCCGACCGCCCCCGACGCGAGCGCAGCTTGCAGCCGCGGAAGCGCCCCAGGCAGCACCACACCCGTCGTCACGCAGGCGCGGCCGCGGACGGCGGCGGACGCCCGCAACCACTTCGCAGCCGTCGGGGCGGCGACCCCGGTCGCGCGTTGCAGAAACTCATTGGTGCGCGCACACCCGTGCCGCACCGTGAACCGCTCCTCACGTGCTGCTGACTGCGAACGCCCCTCAACCTCACCCGCAACATCGATCAGCGCCGCCTCCACCGACCGCAACAAGTGTCCCGCATTGATCGCGAGAGCGCGCAACTCGTCATCCGAAAGCGACCGAACGGCGCCCGTCACCAACAAATCAGCAACACTCTCGCGCACGACGCTGACCGCGTCGGCGAGGATGTGCGTGTTGCTGTTCATGCCTCCATTCTCCCAGGGGCCACCGACATTCAAGTATCGATATTCCCCAGATTGAGACTGAAAAACATGAGAACAAGATGAGAGAATTTACCCTCGCTCTTGCGTAGGTATCAGCCGATGCGGCGACGCTCCTCAGCGGCTACTCCGCCTTCATGGATCCATCGCGAATGTGACCGCAATGCGTTGCGTACGGCGAGATAGATGACCCCGTACGCGATGAGAAAACCGAGAATCACCAAACCGGTGGCGATGAGCAGGTAGGCGATCTGGGCCTCAGCGAAGTGAAACATGGGGCTCATGCTATCCATGCCCCAAAAGTGCACGGTGACCACCGCAACACAGCGCCAGACCACAGCGCCAAGTCGCGCCGAAAAATCACGCCAACAGGTCACGTCACCCCAGCACTTCGCCCGCCGCGCGCCAAACTTCGTCGCACCCGTTGTCGTGATCCCCAAACTCAAGCCAAACAAACCATCCGTGCCGACCAGCGCGAATTCGGCCGCCGTGCCAGGCTAGAGCCATGGATCTCAACGCAGACCTCGGCGAGAGTTTTGGTGCGTGGACAATGGGAGACGACGCTGCGATGCTCGCAATTGTCTCCAGCGCCAACGTCGCATGCGGCTTTCACGCTGGTGACCCGGCGGGCATTCTGGCCACCCTCCGCGCCGCGACCGGCGCGGGCGTGCGCGTTGGGGCGCACCCCTCGTACCGCGATCGCGCAGGCTTCGGACGACGCCACATTGAGATGGCGACTGGCGACCTCACCGCCGATGTGGCCTACCAGCTGGCGGCGCTCGACGGCCTCGCGCGCGCAGCGGGTACGCCGCTCGCATATGTGAAGCCCCACGGTGCGCTCTACAACACGATGGCGGCCGATGAGAAGGTGGCTCACGCCGTCTATGACGCCATGGCCCTGGTCACCCCGACACTGCCCGTGATGGGGCTTGCCGGTTCTGCGGGCCTGCGATGGGCGCAAGAGCGGGGCATCGGAACCATAGCCGAGGCGTTCGTAGACCGCGGCTACCGCGCAGACGGCACGCTGGTTCCGCGATCCGAACCGGGCGCTGTTCTGCACGATGCCGACGTCGCCGCGGCGCGCATGGTGCGGTTTGTCACCCAGGGCGTCATGGAGACGATTGACGGCGGAACCATTGAGCTGGTGGCCGACTCGGTGTGTGTGCACGGGGACAGCCCCGCCGCGCTGGAGATGGCGCGGCGCACCCGGTTGGCGCTGGAGGCGGCGGGCATCACGGTGGCTGCCGCGTGAGCGAGCCGCGACGAATCCTCCCTGTCGGTCCATCCGCTCTGCTCGCCGAATATGACTCGCTCGCGGCGACGATGGCCGCGTTCGAAGGACTCGCGGAACCACGACCGGCGGGTGTTGTTGACATTGTGCCTGCGGCGCGCACCATATTGGTGACGTTTGGGCTACGCACGAAGCCGAGCGAGATCGAGGCATGGCTGAACGCCTCAGCCATGCAACAAACCGTGCGCCGTGAAGCCGCGCCGATTGAGATCGACGTCGTCTATGACGGCGAAGACCTCGACGCGGTGGCAGCAATCCTCAACCTCACGCGCGAGAGCGTCATCGCGATTCACGCCAGTAACTCTTACCGGGTCGCCTTCACCGGATTCGCACCGGGATTCGGGTATCTCACCGCGCCCGATACGCGCCTAAACATCGCGCGACGCGCATCGCCGCGGCCGCGCGTGCCCGCCGGCGCTGTTGGCCTCGCGGGGGAGTTTTCCGGCATTTACCCGCGCGAATCGCCCGGCGGCTGGCAGCTGATTGGGCACACGAACGCGGTCATGTGGGATGAAACTCGCGAGCAGTCTGCCTTGCTTCGGCCCGGCGATGCGGTGCGTTTTCGAGCCATACGCCGCAGCGTGCGCGCCGCGGCAGTCGTCGACACCGCGCCGGAGGTCGTCGGCATCACCGTCATCCAGCCCGGCCTGCAATTGCTGATGCAAGACCGGGGAAGGCCCGGCCACGCTGCCGAGGGTGTCACCGCCTCGGGCGCCGCCGACCGCGCCTCCCACGATGCCGCGAACGAGGCGGTTGGTAACGACCGCGAGTCAGCCACGCTCGAAATTGCTCTCGGCGGAGCGGAAATCAGTTTCGATATTGACGCCGTCATCGCAGTGACGGGAGCGAATGCACCCGCCACCATCGTCAACGAAGTGCTGGACACGGAGACGGTCGTCACACCGGGAGCGCCGACCGCGATCGCCGCGGGCAACGCGCTTCGCTTTGGCTTCGCAACGCACGGCGTGCGCACCTATCTTGCGGTGCGCGGCGGCTGGATGGGCAAAAAGACGCTGGGCTCGCGGGCCACCGACACGCTGTCATCGCTCGGACCCGCACCGCTGCGGTCGGGTGCCCGCGTCGGTATCGCTCCCGCCCGCCCGCACGATGCGGTCACGGCAGTTGTTGCTACGCCCACCGCGCTCGCAGATGCGACCGATGTCGTCACGATCGACGTCGCGTTCGGGCCTCGAGACGATTGGTTTGACGCCTCCGCGCGTGAGCACCTCACCACCACAGAGTGGCGAGTTTCAGCGACCTCAGACCGTGTCGGACTTCGCCTCGAAGGCGCCACGCCGTTGCGGCGTACCAACGCCGCCGAACTCCCCAGCGAGGGTGTCGTGCGCGGCGCTATTCAGGTTCCGGCCAACGGCCAACCCGTGATCTTTCAAGCCGACCACCCCGTCACCGGAGGTTATCCCGTGATCGCGGTCGTGGTTCCGCAGCATCGTGACCGTTTGGCGCAGGTGCCAGCCGGAACCACGGTGCGGTTCCGCGCGCGTTAGTCGCCAGCGAGGGCAGCAGCACCAATGATGCCGGCCGCATTGCGATGGGTTGCCGGAACGATCGGCGTCGCAAGATTGAGCAGCGGCAAGAACTGTTCTGGGTGCTTGGAGACGCCGCCACCGACGACAAACAGGTCGGGAGAGAACAGAAACTCGACCTGCGAATAGAAGACCTGCAGGCGTGCCGCCCACTTTTTCCACGTCAGAGACTCGCGCTCCATCGCAGAGTACGCCGCCCACGCCTCAATCTTCTCGCCCTTGCGCTGCAAATGACCGAGTTCGGTATTTGGGATCAACACGCCGTCGTAGATGAAGGCCGAGCCAATGCCCGTGCCCAGCGTCGTCATGATGGTGAGGCCATCGCGACCCTGCGCAGAGCCGAATCGGTGCTCGGCAACGCCGGCGGCATCGGCATCATTCACAAAGTGAATATCGCGGCCCAGTCCATCTTCGAAGAACTTCTCCGCCTCAAAACCGACCCAGTCCGACGAAACGTTGGAGGCCGAGAGTGTCTTGCCGTACTTCACGATCGCGGGAAAGGCCACACCCAACGGCACGTCATGGTCGTCAGCGACGCCGAGAGTGTCAAGAACCATGCGCACAGCAAGCAACACGTCTTGTGGTGCGGCGCCGGCCGGCGTGTCGACACGCACGCGCTCAGAAATCAATTCACCACGCTCAAGATCGACGATTCCGGCCTTGATTCCGGTGCCGCCAATGTCGACACCAACGGCTCGCTGAGAAGTCATGCGCCCAGCCTATATCCGCTTCGCCGCTGATCCTCATAGGATCGAATCGAGAAGGAGGCGTACATGTCGAACGAAGCACCCTATGTCGACCCCATGGCCGATGACCAGTACTGGTACAACACCCTCACGCAGGAGGTAGAGAAGGGTCGGCAGTCGCCGTCGCCGTATCGCCTCGGCCCGTTTGCTACCGCTGCTGAGGCTGCCGACGCACCGGCCGTTGTGAAGCGTCGTTCTGAGGCTTGGGCCGCAGAAGACGAAGCTGACGACAACTGGGGAAGCGCAAGCTCGCCAGCCCAGTAGTCTGAGAGCACCGAGGAGAGGAAGCGAATGGACAAGCAGCGCGACTTCGTATTGCGGACGATCGAAGAGCGAGGCGTGAAGTTCGTGCGCCTGTGGTTCACCGACGTCATTGGCACGCTGAAGTCGGTCGCCCTGGCGCCGGCTGAGGTGGAGGGCGCGTTTGCTGAAGGGCTGGGCTTTGATGGCTCGGCGATCGAGGGTCTGACGCGCGGTTACGAGTCAGACCTGCTGGCGCATCCCGACCCCACGACCTTCCAGATTCTCCCGTGGCGCGGTGAGATCGACCCAACGGCGCGCATGTTCTGCGACCTCACCACGCCCGACGGTCAGCCCGCCGTGAGTGACCCCCGTCACGTGCTCAAGCGCACGCTGGCCAAGGCCGCTGATCGCGGGTTCACGTTCTACACTCATCCGGAGATCGAGTTCTACCTGCTGCGCTCGTCGCAGTTGGGGCCCGACGGTCAGCCGGTTCCGGTGGACTCAGCCGGTTACTTTGACAATGTTCCGGGCGGAACCGCGCACGACTTCCGTCGTCGCTCGGTACGCATGCTCGAAGACATTGGTATCTCGGTGGAGTACTCCCATCACGAGGGCGGCCCCGGCCAGAACGAGATTGATCTGCGTTACGCCGACGCGCTGGCGACGGCAGACAACATCATGACCTTCCGCACCGTCATCAAAGAGGTCGCGATTGAGCAGGGCGTCTACGCCACGTTCATGCCCAAGCCGATGTCGGGGCAACCGGGCTCTGGAATGCACACGCACATGTCGCTTTTCGAAGGCGACACGAACGCGTTCTACGAGGAGGGCGCGAAGTATCAGCTCTCCAAGACGGGCCGCCAGTTCATCGCGGGCCTGTTGAAGCACGCTAACGAGATCACGGCGGTCACCAACCAGTTCGTCAACTCCTACAAGCGCCTGTGGGGCGGCGACGAGGCTCCGAGCTTCGTGTGCTGGGGCCACAACAACCGGTCCGCGTTGATTCGTGTGCCGATGTACAAGCCCAACAAGGTGCAGTCCACGCGCGTCGAGTACCGTGCGTTGGACTCGGCGGCAAACCCGTACCTTGCCTACGGGCTCATGCTGGCAGCCGGGCTCAAGGGCATTGAAGAGGGCTACGAACTGCCGCCCGAGGCGGAGGACAACGTGTGGACGTTGACCGAGTCGGAACGCCGCGCGCTTGGCTACGCGCCATTGCCGGCGAGCCTCGATCACGCCCTGGAGTACATGGAAGAGTCGGAACTTGTGGCTGAGACGCTGGGGGAGCAGGTGTTTAGCTACGTGTTGCGCAACAAGCGCAAGGAGTGGGCCGACTACCGCTCGCAGGTGACGCCGTTTGAGCTGGCGAACAACCTCGAGATGCTCTAGGCCGCACAGTGATGTCGCGCCGCTCGACGAGCCTGAGCGACCTCGCCCGGCGTGGGTTCAGTGATCTGAGTCACGCCGCGGCCCTCATCGACGAGCTTGCAGAGCTCACCGGGCTCACCGTTGACACCCTGCTTGACGGTGCCGCGGGCGTTGCCGATCCGGACCGCGCACTTGCCGGCTTCATCCGTATTGCGCGCCGTGACATGGTTCCGGTGCGCACGATTCTTGCCGCGCCTGTTGCTGCCGCCACCGCGTGGCGGGTGCTCGGTATTTCTTCGGGACTGGCAGATTTCTATTTTCGACACCCGCGTGAGTTGACCGATCTGCAGATTGCGCGTGATGCGCTGCCGACTGCGGCAGAGCTACGCGCGGAGTTGCTTGATTCTGTGGGCGACCGTGACGGGTTCGCCAGCGACGGAAGTGAGGCCGCGTGGATCGCCTTGCGTGTGCGCTACCGCCGCATGATCGCGCGTATCGCGGCGTTTGATGCGGCAGCTGCCGATCCGGTGGTGGTCGTTGATGCGGTGGCGGCCGCGCTTGCCGATGCCGCAGCGGCCGCCCTTGAAGCGTCGTTGTCGGTCGCGCGCGCAAAGCTCACCGGCATTGGTGGGCCCGCCATGTTCAGCACCGCCGAGATGCAGGCAACGCGCCTTGCCATCATTGGCATGGGGAAGACCGGCGCACGCGAGCTCAACTACGTCAGTGACGTTGACGTGATCTTCGTGTCAGGAACAGCCGACGACGAACTGGTATCCGAGGCCCGTGCGATCGATATCGCCACGCGTCTCGCCGTGCAGCTCATGCGCGGAATTTCCAGCGTTGAGGCGGAACCAGCACTGTGGGAGGTAGACGCGAACCTCCGTCCCGAAGGCAAACAGGGGGCGCTGGTGCGTTCGCTCGAGTCACACCTCACGTATTACGACCGGTGGGCGAAGAGCTGGGAGTTTCAAGCGCTGTTGAAAGCGCGGGCGCTGGCGGGCGATGAGGCGCTCGGCGAGACGTACGTTGCCGCCGTGCAGCCCAAGGTGTGGACCAGCTCAGCGCGTGAGAACTTCGTCGACTCGGTGCAGCGCATGCGCGAGCGTGTGACCGATCACATTCCGGCTGACGATATTGACTATCAGCTGAAGCTCGGCCCTGGCGGCCTGCGCGACATCGAATTTACGGTGCAGCTTCTGCAGCTCGTTCACGGCCTGTCAGACGACAAGATTCGCGAGCGATCAACGCTTGGTGCGATCGACGCGCTGGCGGCCGAGGGGTATATCGGGCGAGAAGACGCAGCAGCCTTCGCCCAGCACTATCGTCAGTTGCGCGTCATCGAACATCGGCTCCAGCTCGAGAACCTGCGGCGCACCCACCTCATGCCGCGCACCGAAGACGGGCAACGATTCATTGCGCGTGCCTCGAAGCTGGCAGCGACCGGCGGTGAGCTGATGGCGGTGTGGGAGGGCATCAAGCGTGAAGTGCGTGAAATTCACGTGCGCCTGTTCTATCGCCCGCTGCTGAGCGCCGTCGCATCGCTCGGGGAAGACGAACGCTCCCTCTCGTCAGAGCACGCTCACGCGCGGTTGGCCGCCATCGGGTTCCGCGACCCGGCTGGCGCGCTACGCCACATTCAAGCTCTCACCACCGGCATCAGCCGCAAGGTGACGATTCAGCGCCACCTCATGCCCATCATGATCCGCTGGTTCAGTGAGGGCACCGACCCGGACTATGGCCTGCTCGCATTTCGCCGAATCTCCGAGCGCTTGGGCGACTCACCGTGGTTCCTGGGCATGTTGCGCGACTCCTCGGTTGCCGCCGAACACCTCACGCGCGTGCTCTCGGGCTCGCGCTATGTCGGCGAGCTGATGGAGTGGATTCCGGAGTCTGTCGCATGGCTTGATCAGGCGGATGGCTTGGAACCACGTGCGGGCATCGTGCTGCAGGAGGAAGCCCGCGCGATTCAGTCTCGCCATGAGACAACGAAAGACGCCATGAAGTCGGTGCGCGCATTGCGACGCCGCGAGCTGCTGAGAACGGCGATGGCCTCCATGCTGGAGGTGATCACGATGGAGCAGACGTCAGCCGCGTTGACGACCATCACCGAGGTGACGATTCAGGCGACCCTGCGCGCGGTGCGCCGCGAAGTGGTTCCGCCGGAAGACAACGATCTCGACTTCTCCGTCATCGCTATGGGGCGTTTCGGGGGAGCGGAACTGAGCTTTGGTTCCGACGCCGACGTCATGTTCATATTTGACCCCAACGGGGTGGAACCACAGCGCGCGCAGGAGCTTTCGCTCGCGTTGGTGGCGAAACTGCGCGAGCACAGCGAAGACCACCGCGTGCCGCTCGAACTTGACGCAGACCTGCGCCCCGAGGGGCGATCAGGGCCGATGGTGCGCTCATATGCGGCGTATGAGGAGTACTACGAGCGGTGGTCGCAGCCGTGGGAGGCTCAAGCGCTGTTGCGGGCGCGAGGCATAGCGGGCAGCGTCAAGCTGATTACGAAGTTCACCGTTCTCGCCGACAGCATGCGGTACCCCGAGAAGCCGGAACTCTCCGCGGTGCGCGAGATCAAGCGTATTAAGGCGCGCGTGGAGGCCGAGCGGCTGCCGCAGGGCATCGATCGTTCACGGCACCTCAAGTTGGGGCCGGGCAGTATCAGCGACGTTGAGTGGTTGGTGCAGTTGATGCAGTTTCAACACGCTTGGGCGGTGCCAGAGCTGCGCACCACATCAACCGTTCAGGCGATGGCCGCGGCGGTTGATGCGAATCTCATCAGTGAGACCTCGGCATCACGACTCATACAGGCGTGGGAGCTGTCATCGCGACTGCGCTCGGCGATCACCCTGCTGACAGGGCGGGCCTCAGACGTCCTGCCTGCCGATCGGCAGCAGCTTGACGGCATCGGCCGCGTCGTCGGATACCCGGATCGCTCGGCCACACGCGTCGAGGAGGACTACCTCGGTGCCGCCCGCCGCTCCCGCCGCGTCTTCGAGAAGCTGTTCTACGGGTAGTAGCGAGTTGCCCGGCGTGCTCGCTACCGTGAGCACATGGACAATGGTGCGATCGTCTACGCGTTTCTCTTCGCTCCGCTGATCATCGGTCTTGTCGCAGGTGCAGCGATCGCAGTCATGATCGCCATTCCGGCCGCGATTCTCGGCTTCAACGTTATGGTCGGAGTCGTCATTCGGTCAGTGGCCGCCTATCTGCGCCGCCGCAAAGAACGCGTCGCCACCGCGAATGGGGCAGATGGCCCCGACCCCGAAGCTTCCGGGGGTCTTAGGGTCGCGCCCAAATCTCAGCCAATGTGGGACTTGCCCCGCGAGATACTATGCGCGCATACTATATGCATGATTGTTGAATTGAGTTCCGCGCGTGCAACGACCACTCACCCGCCACAGGCAGTCTTTTCGCGGTGGGCAGACCCAGCGACGTGGGCAGAGTGGGATCCGGAGGTGGCGTGGGCAACCTGTAGTTCTCCGGTAGAGCTTGGTGCTCGTGGCAGGTTGAAGCCGGCGTCGGGGCCAGCGTCGTCGTTCACCGTCAGCGCATTCGAGGCGGATCGTGTCTTCACCAACACCGCGAAGCTGCCCGGCGCGAAGCTCGTTTTCGAGCATCACGTCGCCGCGACAGAGGATGGCATCGAAGTCGCGGTGCAGATTCGCCTCGACGGGCCGATGGCTAAGGTGTGGAGTGCGTTGATGGGCGCTGGCCTTCGCGATGCCGCTGCATCGAGCCTCGATGGCCTCCTCGCGCACTTGGATCGAAGCCGCACATGGCAGAGCTGAACACCGAGTTTGCCGATGGCCGTGACAGTCCAGGGCTCATGCTCTGGCGCGTGAGCATGCAGTGGCAGGCGCTGCAGCGCGCCGCGCTACGGCCGCACGAGCTGACCCACGTGCAGTTTGTGCTGCTCGCGGGCCTACTTGACCTGGGGCATCCTGTCAGCCAGGCTGAGCTGGCTCGGCACATGGGTATCGACGCAATGATGACCTCACAGGTGATTCGAGCGTTGGAATCGCGGAACCTCGTGGTGCGTGGTCGAGATGCCCAGGATTCGCGTGTCGTCAAGGTCGAAGCGACGAGCGCCGGTAGCGAACTCGCCAATGCGGCGATCAGTGATGTCGAGGCGGTCGATCGTGAATTCTTCGGACGCCTCGGTGACAGTCAGTCGGCTTTTGCAACGCAGCTTGGTGTGCTTGTCGCCGGAGGTTCCATCGAGTCTTAGCGTCTCGCCGGGAGGCAGCCAACGACGAACCCCGCCACCTTCCGGTGACGGGGTTCGGGTGATTTGAATCAGACTCCGTAGTAGAGCTCGAACTCAAACGGGTGAGGGCGCTGGGCCATCGGCTTGATCTCGTTCTCGATCTTGTAGTTGATCCAGGTCTCGATCAGCTCTTCGGTGAACACGCCACCCTCAAGCAAGAACTGGTGGTCGGCGCGCAGGGCCTCCAGCGAGTCCAGCAGCGAGTTCGGAACCTGTGGGATGTTCTTCGCCTCCTCGGGCGGAAGCTCGTACAGGTCCTTGTCGATCGGCTCAAGCGGCTCGATGCGGTTCTTGATGCCGTCAAGGCCAGCCATCAGCTGAGCCGCAAACGCGAAGTACGGGTTGGAGGCGGCGTCAGGAACGCGGAACTCAATGCGCTTTGCCTTCGGGTTCGAGCCCGTAAGCGGAATGCGAATCGCGGCCGAGCGGTTGCCTGCCGAGTAGGCCAGGTTAACCGGAGCCTCGAAGCCCTTCACCAGACGGTGGTACGAGTTCAGCGACGGGTTTGTGAAGGCGAGCACAGCGTTCGCGTGCTTCAGGAGTCCGCCGATGTACCAGCGAGCGATGTCAGAAAGCTGACCGTAGCCCTTCTCGTCGAAGAACAGCGGCTTGCCGTCGAGCCACAGCGACTGGTGGGTGTGCATGCCCGAACCGTTGTCGCCAAACAGCGGCTTCGGCATGAACGTTGCCGTCTTGCCCCACAGCTCCGCCGTGTTCTTGACGATGTACTTGAACTTCAGAATGTCGTCTGCCGCCGACACCATGGTGTCGAAACGGTAGTTGATTTCCTGCTGCCCCGCGGTTCCGACCTCGTGGTGTGAACGCTCCAGGTGAAGGCCCGCCTCGATGAGACGCAGCGACATGTCGTCGCGCAGGTCGGCCGTCTTGTCGACGGGCGCGACGGGGAAGTAGCCGCCCTTGAAGGGGGTCTTGTTGGCGAGGTTGCCGCCCTCTTCCTTGCGCCCGGTGTTCCAGGCGGCCTCTTCGGAGTCAACCGAATAGAAGCTCTTGCCCTCGGAGACCTCGTAGCGCACATCGTCGAAGATGTAGAACTCGGCCTCGGGTGCGAAATATGCCGTGTCGGCAATGCCCGTCGAGGCGAGGTACTTCTCTGCCTTCTTGGCGACCTGACGCGGGTCCTTGCTGTAGACCTCGCCGGTGCGCGGGTTGAAGATGTCGAAGACCATGATGAGCGTCTTCTCGGCGCGGAACTGGTCGATGTACGCCGTCGTGACATCGGGGATGAGCTGCATGTCCGACTCGTGGATCGACGCGAAACCGCGAATAGATGATCCGTCGAACAGTTGGCCAACCGTGAAGAATTCTTCGTCTACGGTCGAGGCCGGAATGTTGAAGTGCTGCTGCACACCGGGGAGATCCGTGAATCGGATGTCAAGAAACTTGACGTCGTTCTCCTTGATGTACGCCAGCACTTCAGATGAATCGCGGAACATGCATTCTCCAATGGGGTAGAGCGGCGTTACGTCGTCCGAAAGCTGGACGATAACGTGACGTTACCTTTTCGTCGTGTCTCGAGCGTATCCCGAATGTTTCCAGCGTGTTACGTCAGGCGATTAGGCTTGATGAGTGACCAACCCTTCTGCGTACTATCCAGGCCAAGATCTTGGTCTTCCCGAAACTGGCGTCGGCAGCATTGCTCGCTTCACGCCGCGGCTGGGTGCTCTCATCATCGATTGGATCCCCGCGACGATCCTTTCCATCGCGTTTTTTGACTACAGCCCGCTCGCGCAGGCCCTCATCTTCGTGGGCATCAACATCGTGTTCATCCCCACGTTGGGCGGAACCCCGGGGCACCGCATCGTCGGCATGCGGGTGTTGCGTTTGGACGGCGCGTGGACCGGCGTGATTCGCCCGATCGTTCGCAGCGTGTTGCTTATGCTCGTGATTCCCGCCGTGGTGTGGGACCAAGACCAGCGAGGCCTGCACGACAAGGTTGCCGGAACCATGCTGGTGCGTGCGCCTGGCATCTTCAGCCGCTGACGTTGTTCCGTTCAAAAAAGGAGGGCACCCGATCGGGTGCCCTCCTTTGACGTTTGTGACCGGCCCTTAGCGCGGGCGCGGCGCCCGAACCTTGGTCGGGTCGATGCCCTTCGGGATGGGCAGTGAAGCCATACCCTGCGTCATGGAATCCATGCGCTTGATGACGGCGGCCTGCGTTGCCTTGCTGATGCTCTTGGGCAATGCCTTGACCGTCTTGCCGAGGGCCTTGATCGAAACCTGGCCTTCGCCATTGCCGACGTACATCACGTGAACCGGAACCTGGGGTGCGACGCGCTTAGCGCGCATCTTTTCTTCGTTGATGAGGCGAGAGAGGCGGCCTTCAGCGCCTTCGCCCACGATCAGGATGCCGGCGCGGCCAATGGCGCGGTAGACGGCGTCTTGCGTCTTCGGGTTCACGCCAACGGGGGTCTCGTCGGCGTGCCAGCCGCGACCGAGGCCGCTGGTGATGACGTAACCCGTTGCGCCCGGCATGCCGTCGATCTTGGCGTACATCGCCTTCGTTGCGAGGCGCGACATGGTGATCATGGCCGCCAAGAATCCGAGCATGAGGCCGGTGACGCCCCACAGAATGATGCTCCAGAGAGCAACCGGGGGAATGAGGAAGCCGAGCCCGACACCGAGCGCGATGCCCGCCACGATGATGCCGATAAGCACCCAGGGAAGCCAGGGGTAGACGTCCTTGGTGAACTTCAGGAGCGTCTTGATCTGAGAAATGAGTCCGGGACGCTTCTCGGGAGCAGAATTGCGGGCAGCCATGGTGTTAAGAATACCTGGAACGGCTCCTCCACATGTTCACTCGGCTCGCCGTCAGCCCACAGTTTCGCTCATGGCCGACACGCCGCGTCGAGGGATCGCGACGCTTGTTCTATGCCAGGCTCCCTGCTTACCCGCGAACTTCGTTCCATTCGTCGCGTGGCACCTCCCGATGCGCCGTGCGAAGCAACGCTCGCGACGATCGAGCAGGAGGCGTATCTTCTGGTCGATTGCGATCACGACCTCATCGCGCGCGCCCTCCGGTATGCGGGAGCAGAGCATGTGTGGGCGCCCGTTGACGTATTTCGTCGTGCTGACGGTCACGATGCCATGATGCCGCGGGTGGTGGAACCACTGGAGATGTTCTTGGAGCGTCGCAGGTCTCAGGCGATGTACGCGGGGGAGATCGTCACTCTGGCGTGCAGCGTGATGCGCGGGCTCATCGAACTGCGCCATCACGACGACGGGGCCCTCGCGACGGGGCGGTGGTGGGTGACTGACGCCGGAAAACCGGTTTTCGCGCCAACGGCGGGCGACCCGGCGGCAGGCGCTTCGGTGCGGGTGATGGTGCTCCTGGCCGAACATGCACAAGATCGCGAGCTGGTGCGGCTGCTGGCCGATGCGGAGCAGGCGTGTGTGGCGTCTGATATCGAGCAGTTGGCAGACGTTGAAAGACGCCTCGTACTCCTCGCGGCGCCGCGGCCCGTCGATCTGGGCTTTCTGGGTTCCGAACTGGAGACCTCGGCTTTACGAGCGGCTCCCGAACGGGTTTTGGCGCCGCGGAGAGCCGCATTCGATCGGTTGCCACAAGCACACGACGAGAGTCGGGGCGGCGGCCTCGGCGCGGTGGCCGGGGAGCTGATTGCGGGGCTGAGATCTCGGGTCGAGCGCTTGCGCCCAACGCGGCGCGAACCTGGCCGTTCGTCGGTGCGCGATCGACCTGCGGCTGCGCGCGCCACGACGCAGGGGAGCGCGCGTGGTTCCGCGCGGCCACCGCGGCGCCGAGTATGGGGTCTGGCGATTGCGCTGGCAATTATCGTGGTGGCGGTTGGTTTGCTGTGGCCAGACGGTGAGTCATCCAGTGAAGCCGAGCGGGAACAAGCGGGTCATGCGGAATCGGTGACCCCGGCGGCCCCTCCGGAGGGCTCACCTTCGGGAGATGTGGTTGTCCCGGCCGAGGGTGAACCGTCGGAGGCAACACCTGCACCGGCTGCGCAATCGCCGGAGGTTGCCGGGATCGTTCCAGAAGAAGGGCAACCGGAGCTCACGCTTGTGGCGGCCGCGCTGCTGGCGGCGGTGGGTGATTGCGATGCAACCCAAACCTGCGCGGACGTGTTGCTGGATCAGGAGTTGGCAGGCCTGGTGCCGGCGGCAGGAACAATCCGGCTCATCGATGACTATGGCGGAATCGCGGTGTTCTCCGTCACTGTGCCGGAGGCGGCTCCCATCACCGTCGTGATCGAGAAGCGAGGGGAGCAGTGGTTGATTCGAGAGGTTAATGCCGAGGCCGAATGATCACCGCGAGTGCGCAACGCAGCGGGTGCACAAGAACGCGGAGCCGGCTGCCCAGCGGGCAAGCCGACTCCGCGCGAGCACTCAGGCGGTCTTCAGAACGGTGTTCTCGAGACGGGCGTACGAGGCTTCCATGCCATCGGCCATGCCGGTGCCGAGAATCATGTCACGGGTGTCCTTGTCGGGATACTCGATCAACAACGTGATCAGAGTCGCGCCGTCTTCTTCGTACAGATTCAGATCGTTCAGCGTCTCAATGGGCATGCCCTGCATGCGTTCCGTCGTGACGGCGCGGCGGGGTGCGTCAAGCATCAGCGCCTCGCCTTCAAATCCGAACGGTTCGCCCTCGGTGTCGCCGACCGGCGCCCAGGAGTTGCGATATGAAGCACCGACTTCGGTCGCCGCGATGCACTCCGTCATCTCCCAACCATCCGGGCCGATCATCCACTGACGCACCAGCTCGGGCTCGTGGTGGGCGCGCCAGACGAGTTCGCGCGCGCCGTTGACAAGTCGGGTGATCCGTACGTGCGTGTCATCGAGCAGCTCCACCTGGGTTCCCTTGCCCTGGGCATAGGCGCGCAGGTCTTGCAGCACGGCATCGAGCTGGTCCATCGCCATGCGAGTACCTTCGACCGCGCCCATCGCGACGATCTGTTCGAGGGCTTCGGCAGAGGTGAAATAGCTGGTGTTGACCATGCGGCTGCCATCGGCGGTACTCTCAAACGTGAACGTCATCCGCATCGCCGGAAAGCCCTCCAAGGGGTTGCCGTCGTCGTCCGAGAAGGTGTCGATGACCTCGAAGCTTCGGGGCGCATCGATGGCGGTGAACTCCCACGACCCCGTTGACTTTCGCCGCGTGGGCCGTGCATCGAGTAGATGGCGCGTCCGCCCACCGTGTAGTCCCATGCCGTGAAGGTCGCGGGCCACCCGGGAGGGCCCCAGAATCGCTCCAACTGCGCGGGCGTCGTGAATGCGTTCCACAATCTTTCGACCGGTGCGGCAAAATCAGCGGTGACCGTCATCGTGAGATTTTCGGCATCGGTGGTGATGTCGGTGACAGGCATTGTCATGCTCCTTCTGGGTTGGCGGCCTCTTCGGCCAGCAGATCATCTAGTCGGGCGATTCGCGATCGCCACTGGTCTTCGTATTGGGCAAGGAGTGCCCGCGCTCGCGCGATCATCTCCGGGTTGGCGCGGACGAGCCGCTCGCGTCCCTCGGCACGCTTGATGATGAGACTCGCGGCCTCCAGCACGGCAACGTGCTTTTGTACGGCCGCGAACGACATGTCGTAGTCTGCGGCGAGGGTCGACACCGACTGCTCCTGCTCAATCGTTCTGCGCAGGATGTCGCGCCGCGTCGACGTCGCCAGTGCATGAAATACACGGTCGATCTCCGCTTCACTGAGTTCTAATTGTGCAACCATTTGGTTGTACGTTATTCGACTCGCGGAACCATGTCAAGGGGTGCTCGAAATCGTCAAGACTCGCGCCGCAAGACAGGGGATGATGGCAGGTGGGGGATAACCCCCGCCTGGTGTGAGGACAACGCCAGTGTGACTCGACCGCCGAAAATCTAGCGTGGGAAACATGAAATCAACCGTCACGCCCATTCTTGGCGCTGTCGCCCACCTCTGGGCGCTGTTCTTTGTCGGGATCGCCGCCCTTTCCGTCATGATCGCGCTGATCGCCGCTGGGGCGAGTCTGCTGGTCGTGCTCGGAATCGGCCTGATCCCGCTCGCGATCGCGGTGTTGGCACTGGCCGGCATTGCGCGAATGGAAGAGTCCCGCGTCGCTGGACTGTTCGGCTTCGACATTCCACCGCACCCATACGCACGATCCACCCGCACCGACTGGCTGCGCATTCCGCACACCCTCTGGTTGCAGGCGAAAGATGCCCGCAACTGGATCGGCGCGCTGCACTTCACCATCATGTTCGTGCTGGCGTCGGTCGCCATCGGCCTTCTCGGTACCATCCTGTCGGCGATCACCGTGCTCATTGGTTCCGCACGGTTCGCAGACCGCGACTTCTGGATTCTGTTCTTCGGACCACTGCACGGCAGCACGGCTATCATCACCGCGATTATCACGATCGTGGTCAGCATCGGCCTGCTTCTCGCACTGGGGCTCGCGCACCGCGAAATTTCTCGCTCCATGCTGGTTCCGTCTCGCGAAGCACAGCTGCGCGCTCAGGCCGATGTTGCCACGCAGCGTCGCCAGGAGGCGATCAACGCGGCAGGCATCGAGCGCAGCCGCATCGAGCGTGACCTTCATGACGGTGTTCAGCCGCGTCTGGTCTCTGTCGGCATGACGCTCGGCATGGCCAAGAACAAGCTCGCAACCGACCCCGAGGCGGCAGCCGCGCTGATCGATGAGGCGCACCTCTCCACGAAGGCGGCAATTACCGAACTTCGCCAACTGGCGCGGGGGATTCACCCCGCCGTGCTTGATGACCGCGGCCTCGACGCTGCGCTATCAGCCCTCGCGGCGCGCTCCCACGTGCCCGTTGTGCTCGATGTGCAGCTCGGCACGCGCTGCAGTAAGCCGGTCGAGGCGGCTCTCTACTTCGCCATCGCCGAAACCCTCACCAACGCTGCCAAGCACTCCCAGGCACACCAGGTTCGCGTCACCGTGCGCGAACGCGACGGCGGGCGCATTTGGGCGCGCGTTGAAGACGACGGAACCGGTGGTGCGGTACGCACGCCGGGCGGCGGAATCGACGGCATCGCCGGGCGCATCGCGTCCGTCGGCGGCACGTTCTCCCTGACCAGCCCCATGGGCGGCCCAACGACGGTGGAAGTGAGCGTGCCATGCGCATCATGATTTGTGAAGATGCTGTGCTACTGCGTGAGGGGTTGGTTCGGCTGCTGGACGATGCCGGCCACACCGTGGTCGCGGCCCTTCCCGACGCGAGCGGGCTGATGGCGGCGGTGGCTGAGGACGCACCCGACCTACTGATTCTCGATGTGCGTTTGCCGCCGACATTCACTGACGAGGGCATCCGCGCCGCACTCGCGGTGCGAGCGGCCAATCCGAACATGGCGATCCTCGTGCTGAGCCAGTACGTCGAAGAGCGCTACGCGACAGAACTCATCACCGCCAACTCGGCGGGCCTCGGCTACCTCCTGAAAGACCGCGTCGCAGACGTGACGGAATTTCTGGAGAGCGCGGCCAACGTCGCCGGCGGCGCGACGGTGCTTGATCCGGAGGTTGTCGCGCAGCTTCTAAGCCGTCGCCGCCGCGACGCCCGACTGGAACGCCTCACCGAGCGTGAGCGCGACGTACTGGCGCTCATGGCGCAGGGCAAGTCCAACAGCGCCATTGCAGCCGCGCTGTTCATCTCCGAGGGTTCCGTTGAGAAACACATCTCCGCCCTCTTCACCAAACTCGACCTCGAGACCAGCGCATCCGATAACCGTCGCGTTCTCGCCGTCTTGACGCACCTCGGTGCGGATTCTGGAGCAACATCATGACGAACCACACTGATCACAACGAAACTCTCCAAACGCCCCGCCGAGGTCGCGCAACCGCAGTCGCCTTCACCGTCATCGGCTTGGTGATTGCCGGCGCCGGAACCACGGCGGCCGCCGCCAGCGCCGCGCGCTTCAACGACAAGCAGAGCGATGTGCTGACAGCAGACGTGGCCGGCATTTCCCAGCTGGACCTGGAGAGCGCCGTGGCTTCGCTTCGCGTGGTGTTTGCTGACACCGATGTGGCCACGCTCGACGTGCAGAGCACCAGGCCCAGCGGCATCAGCGATTGGAGCCTGCAGGTCACCGGCGACACCCTCACCCTCGATCACGCGGGCAGCTGGTGGAGCGGCGGTTCATTCTTCGGCGTTTACGGGGAAGAAACGCTCACCCTGACGTTGCCTCGTGAGCTTAACGGCAGACTGCAGCTCGAACTCGACAACAGCGCGGGGGATGCCGTCATCGAAGGCGACTTCGTGAGCGTCGAGGCCAGCGTCAGTGCCGGCGACCTTCAGCTGACCGGCGCCGTCACAGATCTCGATCTTTCGCTTGGTGCCGGCTCCGCCCAGCTCTACGTAGCCGACGTTGACACTCTCGACGTCGAGGTGAGCGCAGGCTCGGTGCGCGGTGCCGTTACCGGCTCTGCTCCCACATCAACCACCATTGAAGTCTCGGCGGGCGATGTCAACCTCGAAATGCCTGACGAGACCTACCGGGTCAATCGTGATGTGTCGTTTGGCGATGTGTCGGTTGATCTGGCCACCGACTCCGCAGCTACCCGCACCATCACGATCGAGGCATCTGCAGGAGATGTGACGCTTCGCCGCGGCGAGTAGCGCACAACGTTGAAGGGCCCCGGCGAGTGCCGGGGCCCTTCAACGTTGTACAGAACCTAGATACCGAGATCGGCAGCGAAGTTTGCGTCTTCCAGACGGGCCTTGATGGCACCGAGGAAGCGCGCTGCGTCGGCGCCGTCAATGATGCGGTGGTCGTACGACAGCGCAAGGTAGACGTATGAACGAACGGCGATTGCCTCGTTGCCATCAACCTTGACGATGCCCGGGCGCTTCACAACGGTTCCGGTGCCGAGAATTGCCGACTGCGGCAAGAACACGACCGGCGTGTCAAACAGCGCGCCACGCGAACCGGTGTTGGTCAGCGTGAACGTGCCGCCAGCAAGCTCGTCCGGCTTGAGCTTGTTGTTGCGCGTGCGGTCGGCCAGGTCGGCGATCTCGCGCGCAATCTGCGCGATGTTCTTCGACGCGGCGTCACGCAGAACCGGCGTCAGCAGGCCGCGCTCGGTGTCAACAGCGATGGAGAGGTTCTCGGTTGCCGGGTAGACGATGTTGTCGCCGTCTACCGTCGAGTTGATAACCGGGTACGCGCGCAGTGCCTCAGCAGCTGCCAGCGCAAAGAACGGCAGGAACGACAGCTTGTCGCCGGTCTTCGCGAGGAATTCCGCCTTCGTCTGGTCGCGGAAGTTCGCGACCTTCGTGACGTCAACCTCAACGACCGTGGTCAGCTGTGCGGTCTGCTGCATCGACTCGACGGCGCGCTGTGCAAGAACCTTGCGCAGACGCGACATCGGAACCGTGGTGCCACGTAGCGGCGACGCCTCCAGCTTGACTGCCGGGGCAGCGGCGGGAGCAGCGGCTGCTGCCGGGCTCTGTGCTGCCTTGAGAACATCTTCCTTGCGGATGCGGCCACCAACACCGGTGCCCTGCACGGTCGTCAGGTCAACGCCCTGCTGGGCTGCCAGGCGACGAACGAGCGGGGTGACGTACAGGCGGTCATCGCCCTCGGCAGGAAGCACAAGCTTCGGAGCCGCGGGAGCTGCAGGTGCTGCCGGTGCTGCCGCAGCTGCGGGCGCTGCCGCCGGAGCCGGAGCTGCCGCAGGAGCAGGTGCTGCCGCGGGGGCCGGTGCTGCTTCCGGAGCGGGAGCGGGAGCGGGAGCGGCGGGTGCTTCAGCGACTGGAGCCGCAGGAGCCGCCGGAGCGGAACCGGAACCAACGCGGGCGAGTACGGAGCCGACGGCGATCGTCTCGTCTTCGGCTACCAGAATCTCGTGGAGCGTTCCGGCAACGGGCGACGGAATTTCGGTGTCAACCTTGTCGGTCGAAATCTCAAGCAGCGGTTCGTCGATAGCAACGTCGTCGCCAACCTGCTTCAACCAACGGGTGACGGTGCCTTCGGTCACGCTCTCGCCGAGTTCGGGGAGCTTGACCTCGGTCGAGTCGCCCGAGGCGGCAGGTGCTTCAGCTGCCGGTGCTTCTGCAGTCGGCGCTGGTTCCGCTGCCGGAGCCTCAGCCGGTGCAGCCTCAGCCGCCGGTGCCTCTGCGGCCGGAGCCGGGTCAGCGGGGGCCGCGCCGGAGCCGTCGCCGATCTTCGCGAGAATCGCGCCAACCTCGACGGTCTCGTCTTCTTGGACGAGGATCTCCTCGATCACGCCGGAAACAGGCGACGGAATTTCGGTGTCAACCTTGTCCGTCGAAATCTCGAGCAGGCCCTCGTCAGCCTGGACCGTGTCGCCGACTTGCTTGAGCCAGCGGGTGACCGTTCCCTCAGTCACGCTCTCGCCGAGAGCGGGGAGGACCACGGATGTGCTCATGTCGATGTCTCCTTCATGATGCTGCTTGTGACGTATCTAGCTTAGTGACGTAATGGCATACGTCACGACAATGCGTGAAGCGGTTTCCCGGCCAGTGCCAGGAATGCCTCGCCCAGCGCTTCGCTCTGGGTGGGGTGTGCGTGAATCAGCGGGGCAAGATCTTCCGGCAGAGCCTCCCAAACGACGGCCAGCTGACCCTCGGTGATCAGCTCGCCGACACGGTCGCCCAGCAGGTGTACGCCAATGATCGGGCCGTCGATTTCACGGATAACCTTCACGAAACCGCCGGTGCCGATGATCTCGCTCTTGGCGTTGCCCGCGAGGTTGAACTCGTAGGCCTTGATCTTGTCTGCACCAAACTTCTCTGCGGCCTGCGCCTCGTTGAGGCCGACCGAGGCAATTTCGGGGGAGCAGTAGGTGATTTTCGGAACCTCGACATCGGGCACCGCCGCAACCGTCTGGCCATCGATGCGCTCAGCAACCGCGATGCCGTGCTGGAACCCGCGGTGCGCGAGCTGCAGACCGGGAACAATATCGCCGACGGCCCAGACGCCCGGAATATTGGTGCGAAGTTCGTCATCGACGATCACGAAGCCGCGGTCCATCGTGAGGCCCGCCTCTTCAAAACCGAGGTTGGCGGTCGCGGGGCCGCGACCAACCGCGACGAGCAGATAGTCACCCTCGAGGGTAGAACCGTCCTCCATCGTGACCGTCACACCGGTGTCCGTCTGCGTGGCCGACTGGAATCGCACGCCCAGCTTCGACGTGATGCCACGGCGGCGGAACGCGCGCTCCAGGCCCTTGCTGACGGCCGCGTCTTCGTTCGGAACCAGGCGGTCGAGCGCCTCAATAATGGTGACCTCGGCACCGAAAGCGTGCCACACGCTGGCGAACTCGACGCCAATGACGCCGCCACCGAGGATCAGCACCTTCTTCGGAATCTCCGGCAGCGTCAGTGCTTGCTCGCTCGCGATGATGCGACCCGAAATCTCCAGGCCCGGGAGTGAACGTGAGTATGAACCGGTGGCGAGAATAACGTTCTCACCCTGGTACACGTCGTCTCCGACGATCACCGTGCGGTCGGCGCCCAGCTTGCCTTCACCCGAAACGACCGTGATGCCACGAGCCTTGACCAGGCCTTCCAGACCCTTGAACTTCTTGGCAACGATGTTGTCACGGTACTTATGAACTCCCGCGATATCGACGTTCTCAAAAGTCGCTCCGACGCCATAGGTTGCGGCCGTCTTGACGGTGTGGGCCACTTCGGCAGAGTGCAACAGTGCCTTCGTGGGGATGCAACCGCGGTGCAGGCAGGTTCCGCCGACCTTGTCCTTCTCGATGAGGGCAACGGTCTTGCCGAGCTCAGCAGCACGGAGAGCGGCAGCGTATCCGCCACTACCGGCACCAAGGACGACGATGTCGAAGGTGTGGGTGGTCATTTATTTCCTCCTGGGAAGTCGTTTGCGTGCCGGGTTAGGCGTTGCGCGTAACGAGGTTGATGAGGGAGCGAACGCTCGCTCCGGTTGCGCCCTTGTCGGTGTAGCCGTAAGGGGAGCCCTTGTGCCAGGCAGAGCCCGCGATGTCGAGGTGTGCCCAGGGAATGCGCGGCGCATCGTCAGCATCGCTGGTCTTGCCGACAAAGCGGCGCAAGAACAGGCCGGCAAACGATGCGCCACCGGCCGAGTCGCCGATCTTGGCGTTTTGCATGTCGGCGATGGGGGAGTCAAGCTCCGACTCCATGTGCTCGGGCAGCGGCATGTGCCACGCAAGCTCGTCTTCCAGCGCGGCAGACTCCAAGTACTCTGCGACGATCTCCTCATCGCCGAATACGCCGGTGTGGCGCATTCCCAACGCCACCAGGATCGCTCCCGTCAGCGTCGCGACGTCGATGATGACATCGGGGTGTTCTTCGCTGGCCGCGGCGATGCCGTCGGCAAGCACGAGGCGGCCTTCAGCGTCGGTGTTCAGAACCTCCACCGTGGTTCCGTCAAAGTGCGTCAGCACATCGCCCGGGCGAATGGCGCGGCCAGAGGGCATGTTGTCGGTGATGCACATCCAGGCCGTCACGCGGTTCGGGCCGCCGAGGCGAGCAGCCGCCTGCACGACGGAGAGCACGGTTGCCGCGCCCGCCATGTCATCCTTCATGCCGACCATGGCGGCGGCTGGCTTCAGCGAAAGACCACCGGTGTCGAAGGTGATTCCCTTACCCACGAGCGCGATGTGGCGTTCGGCGCCAGCCGGGTTGTAGTCGAGGTGCACGAGGCGCGGCGCGCGATCAGAGCCCTGTGCCACGCCCAGAATGCCGCCGAAACCCTTTTCCAGCAGAACGTTCTCGTCGTACACGGTCACCGTGACGGGCAAACCGGCGACGGCCTCAACCGCTGCCTCAGCGAGCTCCGACGGACCCATGTCTTGCGCGGGCATGGTCACGAGATCTTTGACAAGGGCGACGGCATCGCCAATAACAGCGGCGCGAGCGGCATCGGCCTCGCCGAACAGCACGACGGAGGTTGCCCGCTCAGCGGGCGATCCGGTCTTGTAGGAGTTAAAGGTGTAGGAACCAAGCGCTGCGCCCTCTGCGGCTTCCTCCGGGTAGTTGGCGGTCTCGCCGGTCAGCACCAGGCCGATCGTGTTGAAGCCTGTCGTGGTGCGAACAACCTGGCCGACGATCGTGCGCACGGCATCAGCGTCGACGTCCTTTCCTGCGGCCGCGACCAGAATCGGCTTGTCGGTGACCTCCGGCAGCGAAACCCGCATCGTGGTTCCGGCCTTGCCCTTGAATCCGGTAGCTACCAGGCTCGCTTCCAGACCCGGCCATGCGCTGAGCGCCTCGGCTTCAGAAAAAGTGCCGACAACAACAACCAGCAGGTCGACGTCGGAAGAAAGGGGAGATTCGGACGAGGCCACGAGATCAGCGACAGACATGGTTCCTATCCTAGTTTTCTCGAGCGGCTCTCGGTCGTGTTTGCCGCGGGCGCGGCGCAATCCAGGCGGCGAATGATGTTGACTCTGGGGTGGTGTTCGCTGTCAGCGTCAGCCCGCCGCGGGTGTCTCTGGGGCTCGTAGCATGGTGATGTGCCCCAGTCTGATGCTCTGTATGAGCGCGTAGCTCACGGTCCTGAAGTTCCGCGCGGTCTTCCGCTTGTCGTCTTGATGACCGGATTCACCGACGCCGGTGCCGCCGTCTCTGGCACGGTCGACTTCATGCGGGTTCACGCCGACCTGCAGCCCGTTGCCATCTTCGACAATGACGTGCTGCTGGACTATCGGGCCCGACGCCCCATCGTCACGTTCGATGCCGACCACCTCACCGACTATGTTCCGCCGCGCCTGGAGCTGTGCCTGGCGCGCGATGCCCTCGGGCAGCAGTTCCTTCTGCTTGCGGGTTACGAGCCTGACTTCGCATGGGAGGCGTTTGCCGACGCCGTGCTTGATCTCGCCGATGACTACGCGGTGAGCTCGATGACGTGGGTGCATTCCATCGGCATGCCCGTTCCGCACACCCGGCCGCTGGCGGTCACGGTCAGCGGCAACCGCCGTGACCTCATCGAGAGCTTTTCCGGCTGGCGGCCGCACACCCAGGTTCCGGCGACCGCAGGTCACCTCCTGGAGTATCGCTTTGCAGAAGATGAGCAGAGCGTTGCAGGGTTTGTGCTGCTGGTTCCGCACTATCTGGCAGACACCGACAATCCAGAGGCGACGATTGCCACGATCGAGTGGATCGCGCGAGCCAACGAACTGGCGTTCTTGTTTGACGACCTGAATCGCGACCTCGATGAATACCGAGGCAAGGTCGCGGAACAGGTGGCCGCGAATGAAGAGTTGCAACGGTTGATTGCGCGCTTGGAGCGGCAGTACGACTCGTACCGTGCCGGAACCACGGCAACGGGGGAGTCATCGCCGCTGCTGGGCGGGGCGCCGATGCCGTCAGCAGATGAGTTGGCCGCTGAACTTGAGCGCTACCTTGCTAACCGTCCGAGCGACGACGACAAGGGGAGCACGGCTTAGCGCGCGCCGTCGGGTGCTGGGTGCTGGGGAATGCGCGCAGTCGGGTGCTGGGGAATAAATGACGCGCTGACGCGTTGTTTTATTGCGTAGTTGTCAGTCGCGGGCGAAACCGTGTGAGACAATGAATCATCGACCCGTTGTCAGGGCTCTATTCGCGATCATCGCGGCGGAGGACTTGACAAGGGTCTTACTAGTGTCCGAAACCTCCGGATTCTCCGGTGAAAGGTGAAACGTGACCCCTGCCAGCAAGAACGCGCAGGCCCCTCAGGACGACGCTGAGAAGAAGGCCCCTGCGCGCAAGACCAAGGCGGCCACCGCAGCCTCGACCGCCGCGAAGCCTGCACCCAAGAAGGCTCCGGCAAAGACGGCTACGGCGAAGACGGCTACGGCCTCCGCGACGCCCAAGGCAAAGACGGCCAAGGCCGCGCCCAAGGGCCGCAAGAAGAAGAGCGACGACGATGATGTCCCCGAAGATGAGGACATCGACGCCGAAGAGGTCGAAATCGACGACACCGACGCTGCCGATGACAGCGACGCTGCCAAGGCGACGAAAGACGACGACGAAGACGACGACGAGGCGACTCGCAAGCCCGTTATGACGGAGCCGCTGCCGACCGGCGCAATCGTGCTGACGGCCTCTGACGAAGATGACGCACCCGTTTTCGCGACGCAGATCACCGGCGCGACGGCAGACCCTGTCAAGGACTACCTCAAGCAGATCGGTAAGGTTCCGCTGCTGAACGCGGCCGAAGAGGTCGAGCTCGCGATGCGCATCGAGGCAGGTCTGTTTGCCGAAGAGAAGCTGTCGACCATGTCGGCTGCTGACAAGCAGGCGCAGTTGGGTCTGGACCTCCAGTGGGTTGCCCGTGACGGTCAGCGCGCAAAAAGCCACCTGCTCGGCGCCAACCTCCGCCTCGTGGTTTCGCTTGCCAAGCGCTACACCGGCCGCGGCATGCAGTTCCTTGACCTGATCCAGGAAGGAAACCTGGGTCTGATTCGTGCGGTCGAGAAGTTCGACTACACCAAGGGCTTCAAGTTCTCGACTTACGCCACCTGGTGGATTCGTCAGGCGATTACTCGCGCCATGGCAGACCAGGCTCGTACGATCCGTATTCCGGTTCACATGGTTGAGGTCATCAACAAGCTGGCTCGCGTTCAGCGCCAGATGCTGCAAGACCTGGGCCGCGAACCCACCCCGGAAGAGCTCTCCCGTGAGCTCGACATGACCCCAGAAAAGGTCATCGAGGTGCAGAAGTACGGCCGCGAGCCGATCTCACTTCACACCCCGCTGGGTGAAGACGGTGACAGCGAATTCGGTGACCTCATTGAAGACACCGAAGCCGTGGTTCCGGCCGACGCCGTCGGCTTCACCATGCTGCAGCGTCAGCTGGAAAGCCTGCTCGACTCGCTCTCCGAGCGCGAAGCCGGCGTGATTCGCATGCGCTTCGGCCTCGGCGATGGTCAGCCGAAGACGCTCGACCAGATCGGTGACACGTTCGGTGTAACGCGTGAGCGTATTCGCCAGATCGAGTCCAAGACGATGGCCAAGCTTCGTCACCCCAGCCGTTCGCAGTCGCTTCGGGACTACCTCGAATGAGCACCGCGGCCAACGAGGGCAAGAATCTCGAAATCGTTGTTGACGGGGAGTCGTTCCAGCGCATCCCGATCAAGACCCGCGTGGTCATGCCGGGTGACAACCTCGATGAGTTCATCACCGAGTACGCCGGCGGCAAGGCCGTTGAAGGCGACGTCCTCTTCGTTACGGAGAAGATCGTCGCCATCACGCAGGGCCGCTCCTACCTGGTGAGCGACATTCAGGTGCGCCCGCTGGCGCGCTTCCTGTCGAAGTACGTCACCCGCACCCCGTACGGCATCGGACTCGGCATGCCCGAGACCATGGAGATGGCGCTGCGCGAGTGCGGAACGCCGAAGATCCTGTTTGCCGCCGCTGTTGCTGCCGTCACGAAGGCTTTCGGCCGCAAGGGCGACTTCTACCGCATCGCCGGCGACAAGGCTCGCGCGATTGACGGCCCGACGAGCGGAACCATTCCGCCGTACAACAAGGCTGTCGTGCTGGGCCCGGAGAAGCCGAAAGAGGTGGCGTACCACCTTAAGGAGCTGCTCGGAACCAAGGCAGGCGTTGCCGTGGTCGACATTAACGACCTCGGCGGCAACATCCTCGGATCGACCCTGCCGAAGGATGGCGAGGCGCGTCTCGTCAAGATCTTGAAGGACAACCCGCTCGGCCAGGGACACCAGTCCACGCCGCTCGGCATCATCCGCCGCGCATAGCAACACCCGCGCGTTTCGTCCGTGAGCCCCCTCCACAAGAGGGGGCTCACGGCGTTTCCGGCACCCCGCGCGGAACCCGTGGTTCCGGCACCCCGCGCGGAACCCGTGGTTCCGGGCGTGTGGTTCCGCCCGTGTGATTCCGCTCCCGTGGTTCCGAGCCCGTGGTGGTCCCGCTCCTGAGGTTCTGCCTCTCTGGTTCCGCCCCGAGGGTTTGCCCCTGTGGTTCCGCTCCTGTGGTTCCGCGCCATCCTGTTCTGCACGAGCAAAATCCTGTTCTGCACGATGAGATTGCGGATTAGGCGCGACACGCCGCAAATTTGGGCCAACAATGCATTTCACTCGTGCAGAACAGGATGAGGTCGGCTTGAGCCGGTCACCATCTGGCGGTTCGTTCCTCCCCAACGTGCAGTGCGCGCCGTGATTCCACAACTCGCGAGGTGGCGCCTCGCAAACTGCGCGGCGGCAGCACTCTTGGTGCATGGACGTGCGACATGCGATTCAGGAGTGCGGTGGAGTGGCGCGAACGTGCGAGCTCCGGCGATATGGCGTTTCGGGTGATGCCGTGGTGGCCGCGGCAGTCGACGGAACCGCGGTGCGACTTCGCAAGGGAGTGTACGCAAACGACGCGCGAAGCGCCGTCGCCGTAGCGGCTGCGCACGGCGGTTCTGTCACGTGCGTCAGCGCGCTTCGGGCGCATGGCATCTGGTTGCTCGACGCTGCGTCGTCATTGCACGTGAACGTCGGTATCAATGGCCGAGTTCATCCTCATTACAGGTGTGCGTGCATCGATCATCATGAGGGCAAGACAACGGTTTTCGGCGTAGCGTCGGCCGTCGATGCCCTCAAAGTTGCCTGGCGCTGCTTGACGCTTGAGTCGTACTTCGTGGCTTTCGAATCGGCGTGGAGGCTCGGGCTTCTCAGCGAGCAGAACCGTCGAAGCCTTATTGAGGCCGTTCCCGAGCGGATAGCATGTTGGCTGCGACGAGCGCGCGGTGATGCCGATTCCGGGCTGGAGTCGCTGTTCCGATTTCGAATGATGCTCATTGGCGTGGAATTTGAGTCGCAGGTGCGTATTCCGAACGTCGGACGTGTTGACTTCCGGTGCGGCAGAGTGCTGATTGAAATTGACGGACGCGCGAACCACGAAGGCGATTCAGAGCGTGCTCGAGACCTTGCCCGCGACGCCAACGCCGTCCAGCGTGGGTACGTCACCCTTCGATTCACATATGCGATGGTCGTTCATCATTGGCCGAGCACTCAGGCCGCTGTTCTCGCCGCGATCGACGACATGGCCTTCATCACGCCCGCTGACTCACTGTGACGCACGGCGCTTCGCCGCACGGCCATTGCCTATTTCGCCCGCATCCGTCCGGTCGCGCTACTCCAGGTGCGCCAGCTTGGTCGTATCAATCCTGTTGTGCACGAGTAAAAGCCGTCTGCAGGCTGAAATCACGGCGTGTCGCGCCATCGACGCGATTTGCTCGTGCAGAACAGGATTTTGCTCGTGCAGAACAGGGGTTCGCCGCGCCAAGTGGGCTTGGCTCGTGCGGAACAGGGTTTCACTGCGCCGACGCGGTCGTGTCGATCCTGTTGTGCACGAGTAAAAGCCGTCTGCAGGCCGAAACCACGGCGTGTCGCGCCTTCGACGCGATTTCACCGTGCAGAACAGGATTTTGCTCGTGCAGAACAGGGGTTCACCGCGCCAAAATGGGCGACAGGGCATAGCTCGCACCAGACGGAGCGTGGCTGGGGCGGAACAGGGGGTTACTTCTGCAGGCTGAAGCCGACGGCGTCTTCGTAGCGCTTGATGAGGCCGGTGCGCACCCCAGAAACCGACGGCTTCATCTGGAAGACCGACGAGTTGTGGTTGGCCTCAAGAATGGCAGGGCCCTCCGGCGTCAAGGCGACGTCCCAACCGACGTAGGGCGTGTGGGGGAGTCGGTGCGCCAACTGCTCGACCATCGCGACCATTTCGCGATACATCGGAACCTGGAACCCCTTGATGGCAACGCCGGTCGCCGGGTGCATTTCGTAGGCGTTGGAATGCTTGTCGACGGCGCCGTAGAGGGCCACGCCGTCATCGTCGAGCATGGTGAACATTCCGCCGCCGGCAAAGTTATCGATGACCCCACCGTTGCCGATGCGCAGTACGCCGGCGATGACGTGAAAAACGTCATTCTTGTCGAGGTAGGTGATCAGGCGCACCGTGTTCACCGAGCCGGGATACAGTCGCGCCATCTCGTCGTGCTGCACCAAAAACTGCTCAACGAGGGTCTGGTTCCGCTCAATGAGCAGTGCCCGAAACGCCTCGGCATCGGCCGCATCCGCTGCCTCGTACCGTCCCAAACCGTGCCCGCCAAAGCCGTCGGCGGGCTTGGCCATCACGGCGCCGTGCTTGACTACGAACGCCTGCACCTCATCGGCGGTGGCGGTCTTGGCGTCGATCCATTCCCGACCCATCACATCGGCAAAGTCAGCGTTGAACTGGAGTTTGTTCTCCATCACTTCGCGCGATTCGGCACCGTTGAGGGTCTTCGTCAGGCGGTATGACTTCGGGTGCGTCATCCACGTGCGACGCTCCTTCGCTTTCAGCAGGCGAATATCCCACACCGCGTAGTCGCGAAAACCCATCTCGTATCGCACCGAGCACCAAAGCATGTCGGCGATGATCACTGGCAGCGGCGCCTTACTGACGCGCTTGGTCTGCTTCGCGAACTCGACGATGTTCGATCCCGAAACGTTGCGGGCACGGTCGAAGAGATACTTCACACGAAGCGCGAGTTGAGCCATTGGTCGATTCTATCGGGCGCAGGTGCCGCAACCTGCGATCCCCCCTCATGCGCCGCAGGCGCCGGAACCTGCGCTCGCCAAAAGCACGCCGAGGCGCCGGAACCTGTGGCTGTGCCGTTCGGGCGCGGCTCAGTTTGTGCGGAGGTGGGGCGCGTAGACTGAAGGTTCTCATGTTCGGCGCCCGCAAGCGCAACGAAAGGCAGCGATTCCTGATGCAGATTGATCTGAAGGCGCGTGTTCGGTACCTCACGAACCGGCTCCGCAACTTCAACCCCGGACGCATCTGGGAGCTCGCGCAGAAGATTGGCAAGGAGCACAACCGTGCGACCTTCCCGATCTTCGTCGACATGCTCTATTCGGCCGCCTTCAAAGACACGGCCTTCATTGACTACTACGAGGCCGATTTCGCTTCGCTCACGCGTGCCGAGCGCAAGACGTTCATGACGTCGCTGCTGCAGCACCACATCGCGGTCAAGGTCAACGACCAGAAGATTGCCGAGGAGAACTTCATCTCCAAGCTCAACTTCAACCGTCGCTTCGAGAAGTACCTCGGCCGCGAGTGGCTCGACCTCAACATCGCTGACGCGGCGGCCCTCGAGGCCTTCGCCGAGCGTCACCCCGTCTTCATCGCTAAGGTTCCGATCAGCCGTGAGGGTCACGGCGTGTTCCGCTACGAGGCAAAAGACGTCACCGATTGGCCCGCCTTCTACGCAGAGCTCGTCTCAAAAGATCAGATGCTGATCGAAGAGAAGATCACTCAGCACCCCTACCTCGCCGAGTACTGCGCGGGCACCGTCAACACGACGCGCATCACCAGCTACTTCGACGGAACCGACGTGCACATCTTGGTGCGCGTGCAGAAGTTCGGTCGGGGTTCGGTCTCCGACCAGTTCTCCTGGGGCGGCTTCTTCACCATGCTCGACGAAAACGGCAAGGCCGTTGGCCGCGGCCACAACGGAAAGAACGACACGTTCTACGAAAACCACCCCGATTCGGGCAAGTCGATCATCGACTTCCAGGTTCCGCTGTGGGATGAGGTCGTGGCTCTCATCACCGAGGTCGCGCAAATCGTGCCCGAGGTTCCGTACATCGGGTGGGACGTCGCCGTCGGCCCGAACAGCCCCATTCTCATCGAGGGCAACTGGATTCCGGGTCTCTACGAGTCCCGCGTTCTTGCCACCGGCATCCGCCGCGGCACCCGCCCCGCGCACGAAGCGGTCATGACCTTCTAACGCGTCATGGAACCCCTCGTCTCGTCACGCACGCTGCCGCTTCTCCAAGTCAGTCGTTCCGCCATCCAGCGCAACCTCGAACCGCTCGATCGCCGCGCGCTGGTGAGCGTTGAGCACGATGCGCTCGGTATGGGTGCGGAGGTGGTGGGCGAGATCGCACGTATACTCGGCTTTCTCGGCGTGCGCATGAACGCCGACGGGATCGAGGTGTTTGACGACAAGCCGCGTCCGCGCGGCGGCGAGGCGCACGGCATTGATGTGGTCGCCGGACTCGTTGACGGAACCACGCCGGCAGTCCGCTTCGCGGGTCATGTGCTGGGCGTGAAAGACCTGAAGGCTGGCGAGGGTGTCTCGTACGGATACACGTTCGTCGCGCCCACAGATACCCGCGTAGCGCTCGTCACAGGTGGCTACGCGCAGGGTTTGGTTCGGGCGCTGGGCAACAACCTCGACCCGCTTGTCGCCGGCGCCCGCCGCCGGATCGTGGGTCGCGTTGCCATGGATGTGTGTGTTGTCGACATTGGTGACGCCAGCGTCCACGCCGGAGAAGACGTCGTCTTCTTGGGCGATAGCGAGCGCGGCGAGCCGACCATCGCCGAGTGGGCGAAGATCACCGGCATGCAGGCAGAAGAATTGGTCGCGCCCCTCGGGTTGCGCGCCCGTCGGGAGGTGGTCGCATGACGCAGCACCGTGAAGCCGTGGCGCCGGCCGAACTGGTTGTCGACCTGGACGCCTTGGCCGCGAACATTGCCACGATTCGCGCACGGGTGGCTCCGGCTGAACCGATGCTTGTTGTCAAAGACGACGCGTACGCGCACGGACTGGTGCCGATTGTGACGCGGGCGTGGCGCGAAGGCGTGCGTTGGATCGGCGCGCTGGATGTCACCACGGGCATGCAGGTGCGCGAGGCCCTCGGTGATGAAGCGCGAATCTTCGCGTGGATGTTGGCCGGGGCTGACGATATTGCTGATGCGATCGCCGCTCGCCTCGACTGCGGCGTGGGATCGGAACCATTGCTCGACGAGATCGCCGCGGCAGCGGGAGACGAGCCGGTCGCCGTGCACCTCAAGATCGATACCGGGCTGCACCGAAACGGGGTTCGTCCGGAGCGATGGCAGGCCTTCGTTGCTCAGGCGCACGAGTATGAGCTGGCCGGTCGCATTAGGGTTGCCGGCATCTGGTCGCATATCGCCGAAGCATCAGATGACGACGATGACGTTTCGCGCGACGTGTTCGACACCGCCGTCGCCGCCGCTCGCGCCGCGGGGCTTCGCCCGCAGAAGCTGCACCTCGCGGCCAGCGCCGCGGCTTTCGCGCGCCCCGAGTTTCGCTACGACATGGTGCGAATCGGCGCTTTTGCCTATGGCATCCGCTCGACCGACGGCCCGGCTGACGCCGACCTCGGCATCACGCCGATCGCAACCCTGCATGCCGGAGTCCGTCATGTCAGCGCCGACGCTGTGGTGATTGACGCCGGCTGGAACGCCGTACCATCAACGGCAGCGAACCAGGTCGCCATCCAGACACCTGCTGGCCCTCGTGCCGTTAATCGCATTGGGTCAGACCTCATTGTGTGCGAGCCGTGGCCCGCTGTACCCGGCGATCGCCTCGCGCTCTTTGGTGGTTCCGCTCTCGAATCTGCCACCGACATTGCGGAGCGAATCGGAACCATTGGTGAAGAAATCGTGCTGCGCATCAGCCCAGAGATCCCGCGACGCTACCTGCCATAGCGCTCGCTCATTGGGCGCGTAAAGCAGAAAAGGCACCGAATAATCGGTGCCTTTTCTTGTGGTGCGCTCGGGTCAGTCGACCTCGGCGAGACGTGCCGTCTCGTCGAGCCAGCTCGTGGCTACCGCGCGAAGCTTCTCTTCATACTTACGGCCGTGGTGTGCGCAGAACAGCAACTCGCTGCCGTTCACCTCAGCGGCGATGTACGCCTGCGCTCCACAAGAGTCGCAGCGATCCATCGCGGTAAGGCGGTAGGACACGGTCTCCGTCGGCGTTGCCATTGTCGTCATCGGGGTGCCTCCTCGTGTCGTTTCCCTGGTGTTCGGGTTGTATTTATCAAACCACGCAATTCTGAGGGAAGGCTCGTTGTGGCGCGTGTTTCGCTCAGCGCGTACGGTACGGGGCCTCGGAGCGCGTCAATCACGGCGCTGTCGGTCAGGGCGATTAGGCTTGAACATTGTGACCTCCGAGTATTCCGCCCATCACCTTCAGGTACTCGAAGGCCTGGAAGCCGTTCGCAAGCGCCCCGGTATGTACATCGGGTCAAATGGCTCGCCCGGCCTCATGCACTGCCTGTGGGAGATCATTGACAACTCCGTCGACGAAGCCGTCGGCGGCAATGGTTCCACCATCGACGTTGTGTTGCGCGATGACGGCTCCGTCGAGGTCCGCGACCGCGGCCGCGGCATTCCGGTTGACGTCGAGCCACGCACCGGTCTCACCGGCGTCGAGGTGGTTTTCACGAAGCTTCACGCCGGCGGCAAGTTCGGCGGCGGATCGTACGCCGCCTCCGGTGGTTTGCACGGCGTTGGCGCCTCTGTCGTCAACGCGCTGAGCGAGCGCCTCGACGTTGAGGTTGACCGCGGCGGCAAGACCTACGCCATGTCGTTTCACCGCGGCGAGCCCGGAACCTTCGCTGACGATGGTGAGGCGCGTCCAGACGCCCCGTTTACCCCGTTCAGCGATGGCAGCGAGCTGCGCGTCATTGGTAAGGCGCCCAAGGGCGTTACGGGCACCCGCGTTCGTTACTGGGCCGACAAGCAGATCTTCACCAAAGACGCAGAGTTCCAGCTCGAAGACCTCCGCACCCGCGCCCGCCAGACGGCATTCCTGATTCCGGGTCTCGGCCTTGCCATCACCGATGAGCGCCATGACGAGCCCATCGAGACGATGTTCAAGTACGACGGCGGTCTCAGCGAGTTCGTTGAGTACCTCGCCACCGACGCCCCCGTCACCGATACGTGGCGGGTTCAGGGTGAGGGCACGTTCACCGAGACCGTTCCGGTGCTTCAACCCAACGGTTCGATGGTGGCAACCGAAGTCGAGCGCACGTGCCACGTTGACATCGCGATGCGGTGGGGCACCGGCTATGACACCACAACGCGCTCGTTTGTGAACATCATCTCCACGCCCAAGGGCGGAACCCATCAGCAGGGTTTCGAGCAAGAGCTGCTGAAGCAAATGCGCAGCGAGATCGACAAGAACTCGCGCCGACTCAAGGTCGGCAACGACAAGGTCGAAAAAGACGACGTGCTTGCCGGGCTCACCGCGGTGCTCAACGTCACGCTGCCCGAACCACAGTTCGAGGGACAGACGAAGGAAGTTTTGGGCACGCCCGCTGTTCGTGCGATCGTTGCGCAGGTGCTGCGCAAAGACCTGCAGTCGCGCTTCACCTCGACCAAGCGTGACGACAAGACGCAGGTCACGCAGTTGCTCGACAAAATCGTCGCCGAGATGAAGGCCCGCGTGTCGGCGCGCGCTCACAAAGAGACGCAGCGCCGCAAGAACGCCCTCGAGTCCTCTTCGCTCCCCAACAAGCTGGTCGATTGCCGCTCCAACGACGTTGAGCAGTCTGAGCTGTTCATCGTTGAGGGTGACTCCGCACTCGGCACGGCGAAGTTCGCCCGCAACAGTGAGTTTCAAGCGCTCCTGCCCATTCGAGGCAAGATTTTGAACGTGCAAAAGGCCTCGGTGAGCGACATGCTCTCCAACGCCGAATGCGCGGCCATCATCCAGACCGTTGGTGCTGGTTCCGGTCGCACCTTTGACCTTACTCAGGCGCGCTACGGCAAGGTCATTCTGATGAGTGACGCCGACGTCGACGGCGCCCACATTCGCACGCTTCTGCTGACGCTGTTCTACCGTTACATGCGCCCGCTGGTGGAGGCCGGACGCGTGTACGCGGCCGTGCCGCCGTTGCACCGTGTGATCGTGATGAACCCCGGGTCCAAGCCCAACGAGACCATCTACACCTACAGCGAGGCCGAACTGCACAAGCTGCTCGCCAAGCTCACCAAGGCGAACAAGCGCTGGCAAGAGCCGATTCAGCGGTACAAGGGTCTCGGCGAGATGGATGCCGAACAGCTCGCGAGCACCACGATGGACCGTGGCGGGCGCCTGCTTCGGCGCGTGCGCTTGGAAGATGTTGAGGCGGCAGGGCGCGTGTTCGAGCTGCTGATGGGCAACGATGTGCCGCCGCGTCGCGAGTTCATTATCGAGTCGTCTGATCGGCTCTCCCGCGAAGCCATCGACGCCTAAAGCCGCCGCGATAGCTCAAGAAGAAACCCGCCACCTTCGACAGAAGGGGCGGGTTTCGTCTTGTTGAAAGCTACGCGATGGCGGAACCAATGAAGCCGATGACGGCGTCGAGCGCGGTTCCTGAAGCGTCGCGGCGCGAGCCGCCCTCCGGTAAAACGCGAGCCGATCCATCGGTTCCGATCGCCCGCGGGTTTTCGCCCACCCACGCGACAGTCAAGCGCGATTCGCCCTTCAAGAAGGCGTGAGCCCGAACGCCGCCCGTCGCGCGGCCCTTGCTGGGGAATTCACTGAAGTCAGAAACCTTCGCGCGGCCGGCATCGATGCCATCGATGAACGCGTCGGCGCCAGAGACCGTGGCGACGATGGCATCGGAGCCGATCGGAACCACGTTGAAGGCGATAACGGTCGCGCCGGGTGCGAGCTTGACACCAGCCATGCCGCCGGCCGGTGCGCCCTGCGGCCGCACCATCGCCGACGAGTAGTGCAACAACTGCGCATCAGACGTGACGAACACGACATCGGAGGCGTCGGGGGCCGGGGCTGCCCCCACCACCTCATCGCTCGGCTTCATACCGATGATCTCAACATCGGGTCGAACCGGAATGCTCGTCGGCACGATTCGCTTGACGACACCCTCCCTGGTTCCGAGCGCCAGCGGCGTCTCATCGTCGAACCGAATCAGGGCGAGCACGCGCTCCTTCTTGTCGGTGATGCCCAAATAGTCGCGCAACGGAACACCCGCGGCGAGTTGCACGGAAGCGGGCGGAACCGAAGGCAGGTCGACGGGGGAGAAGCGGAGCACACGACCACGGTTGGTGACGGCGCCCACCTCAGCGCGGGTGGTGGTCTCAAGGGTCGTGAGCACGGCGTCATGCTTGCTGCGGCGAGCCGGGGGTGCGATGGTCTGTCCGTCGGCAAGTTCAAGGCGCACGGCGCGGCCGGTGGCCGACAGCACGATCTGTGTCGGAGCATCGGCGATCTGCAGGTCTGCCGCCGCCGCAGCCTTTGCCGATCGAGGAGCCGCAGGCTTCGCGTTCATCAACAGCGTGCGCCGCGGGGTTCCGAAGGTGTCTGCCGCGGCATCGAGCTCGCGAGCCACCTGTTGGCGCAGAAGCACGGGGCTACCGAGGAGTTCTTCCAGCGCGGCAATTTCTGCGATCAGTTTGTCGCGCTCTGATTCAAGCTCGATGCGGGAGAACTTCGTAAGGCGGCGAAGGCGCAGCTCGAGAATGTACTCGGCCTGCAGCTCGGAGAGCTCAAACACCTGCTGCAGGCGGCCGCGGGCAGTCTCCGAGTCATCAGATGACCGGATCACCTGAATGACCTCGTCGATATCGAGAATCGCCAGCAACAGACCTTCAACGAGGTGCAGGCGCTCTTTGCGACGTGCGACGCGGTAGGTCGATCGTCGGGTGACGACCTCAAGGCGGTGCTTGAGATACACCGACAGCAGGTCTTTCAACCCCAACGTGCGCGGCTGGCCATCAACGAGAGCCACATTGTTGATCGAGAACGAATCTTCCAGCGGTGTGAGGCGATACAGCTGCTCAAGGACCGCGGTGGCGTCAAAGCCGGTCTTGATTCCGATGACCAGACGCATGCCGTTCTTGCGGTCGGTCAGATCGGTGACGTCGGAAATTCCCTGCAGCTTCTTCGAGTTGACCGCGTCTTTGATCTTGTCGATGACGCGCTCGGGGCCGACCTGGTACGGCAGCTCGGTGACGATGATTCCGGTGCGGCGCGGGCCAAGCGGCTCGATCGACACCTTGCTGCGCACCTTGAACGCGCCACGACCAGACTCGTAGGCATCTTTGACGCCATCCAGGCCCATGACGATGCCGCCGGAGGGAAAGTCGGGCCCCGGAATGAATTCCATGAGCTCTTCGGTCGTTGCCTCGGGGTTTTCCAGCAGGTGCAGGGCTCCGGCAACGACCTCGATGAGGTTGTGGGGCGCCATGTTCGTTGCCATGCCGACGGCGATGCCGCTCGCGCCGTTGACGAGGAGGTTCGGATAGGCGGCAGGCAGCACGGCGGGCTGCATGAACTGACCGTCGTAGTTGGGGATGAAGTCAACGACGTCTTCATCAAGGTTCTCCGTGAGGGCGAGCGCCGGTGCCGCCAGGCGAGCCTCGGTGTAGCGCGAGGCGGCTGGGCCGTCATCGAGCGAGCCAAAGTTGCCGTGCCCGTCAACGAGCGCGACCCGCATCGCGAAGGGCTGTGCGAGGCGCACGAGGGCGTCGTAGATGGCCGAATCGCCGTGGGGGTGGAGCTTACCCATCACCTCGCCGACAACGCGGGCACTCTTGACGTGGCCGTTGTCTGGGCGAAGACCCATATCGGCCATTTGGTACAGAATGCGGCGTTGCACGGGCTTGAGGCCATCACGCGCGTCGGGCAGGGCGCGCGAATAGATGACGGAATACGCGTACTCCAGGAACGACCCTTGCATTTCTGCGGAGACATCAACATCTTCGATGCGTTCGTCGATGGGCTCATTCGTCGGTGTGTTGCGAGGCATACGGTGCGGGCTCCCGGAGGGCGGGTGGGGGAGCGTGAGCTCCAATTTCGGGCGGGTTTTCTTCGCGATATGGAAGACTGACCACGATGCCATTCATGCTACCCGTCCCCGCCGCCCACTCCCGGAGCATCACCGGGGTGGCGTCTGAGTTGCTGGCCTCACTCGAGGGCGGCTCGGCCCTCGGTCGCGCCCGCTCGGTGGTGCTGGTCGTCATCGATGGCCTCGGCATGACGCAATTGCGTGCGCACGCCGGTCACGCTCGGCGGCTCAGTGCACTCGTCACGAAAAAGAGTGTCGGGCATTCGGTCTTTCCCTCCACCACAGCCGCCGCCCTCACGTCACTGCTCACGGGTTCCGATCCCGGTACCCACGGCCTCGTCGGCTATCGGGTCATGAACACCCAGACGGGGCGGTTGGCCAATCAGCTCTCCGGCTGGGAAGAAGACGGGCTTGACCCAGAAACCTGGCAGCGCAGCGAGACTGTGTTTCAGCGTGCGGCGGCTGCTGGGCGGCGCAGCTTTGCCGTTGGTCCGTCGGAATACATCGGTTCGGGTTTCAGCCGCGCGGTGCTGCGCGGCGCCGAGTATGTCGCAAGCGACGTGCTGCGCGAACGGTTTGCCCAGGCCGTCGCGCTTGCTGATGAGCACGATGGCTCGGTGGTGTACTGCTACATGCCGGAGATTGACAAGGCCGGCCATCGCCGCGGCGTTAACAGCGATCGCTGGTTGGCGGCGCTGGAAGACGTTGACGCGGCGTTCGCGACGCGCGTTCCCGACGATGTCGGGGTGCTCATCACGGCAGATCACGGCATGGTTGACGTGCCCCGCACCAAACACGTGCTGCTGGGGGCGAAGGATGCCCGCTGGGATGGTGTTGCGCAGTTGGGCGGCGAGCCGCGGTTGCTGCACGTCTACACGGAACCAGGTGCAGATGCGCGCCTGATAGCCGAGCGCTGGCAAGAGCTCGGCGGAAAGACGGCTGACGTGCTCACGCGGGAAGATGCCATTGCTGCCGGTGTGTTTGGAGTCGTGGCAAGCGACGTGGCACCGCGAATCGGTGACGTTCTCGTCGCCGCACGCGGGTTGTGGGCATTCTACGACGACACATTGAGCGACAAGGGCCCGCAACATATGGTGGGCCAGCATGGTTCCATCACTGCGGAAGAGCTGATGGTTCCGATGCTTCGCATGGGGTCATTCGCCCAGCTCTGACGTGCCCTGATGTGCGCTAACGCGCCAGGCGTCGCGAGGCGAGTTACTCGTCGGTGCGAGCGCCAAACACGATGTCATCCCACGACGGCATCGACGTGCGTCCCTTACGGCGGCCGCCCTGCTGCTTTTCACGCTCAGCCGCGGCACGCTTCTCGGCGATGATTTCGTCGTCGTCATGGGTCGAATCGGGCTCAGCAGGGGCGTCGTTCAGGCTGCCGAACAACGACACCAGGCCGTCATCATTGGTGCGACGTTTCGGGCCCGGCATCGCGGGTGCGGCAGATTCTTCTTCCGCCGTTGGCACGGGCTCGCGCTGCCCGCGGCGGCGGCGGAGCGCTTCCAGCAGGTCTGCGGTGTCGGGGCTGGTGTGGTTCTCCGGCTCGGGCGCCCGCTTGACGGCGGCATCGGCGGCCGTCGTGGGGCGAGCGGCCTCCGACTCCGTCTCCGCCGCCTCAGGGGCCGTTTCTACCTGCTCGGGTTCTGGCAGGCGACGCGGCCCAAAGGCGCCAGAATCGAATCGCGAGTCATCCTTGAACGGGTTGCTGTCGAGGGCGCGCAGGCGAGGAATAAGACCTTCTGGCAACGAACCCTGGCGGGAGAGTTGCGTGGCATCTGCGTTGAGAGGTGCGAGGGTTGACCGACGCGGATCGAAGGACCAACGGCCATCGTGCTCGACCTCGGCGGCAGTGAACTCAACCTTGACGGTCCACCCGGACTCGTCTTTCCAGCTCGACCAGACTTCGCCCTCGGCGCCCGCCTCAGCCAGCTTTGCGCGAATCGCGGCGCCAAAGCTCAGCGAGCCATCTGGTTCCAATTCGCCACCCATCAGCACCGGAACAGCGAGCGCCTGATTCACAATGTGCTCGCGTTCGGCAAGAACCGGGCCCTCGTAGCGTTCGACATCGGCGATGGTGGTGTTCAACAGCTCCGCAACATCGGCGGCCGACAGGCCAGCGCGGATGTGCGTTTGAATCTCGCGGGGGCTCGCGCGGGGCGGCTCATCCTGCGTGGGAGCGGGACGCGCCTTTCGCAATTCGACCCGCAATACGTCGTCGATCGCGACGGCAAAACGTTCGCCGGATTCCGTCGCGAGGATCAGCTTGTCATCCTCGGTGCCGACGATTGTGAGCTGCTCCATGGCCAGGCCTCTTCCGAACGTGGGTTTACCGAAACATCGTGACACAGGCCGGTGCCGAAACCCGGGAATAGAACGGGCGCGCCGCGGGTTTAAGCGGAAAGTATGTGACATCGACCGTCGAAAAGTGTTGACTATCGATCTAAAAGTCGGTATTGCATTTGCTAAACGGCTCAGGGTCGTGCAGACTATCGCCGCCTGAACCCGTTGGCGGCACCCTGGTTGCCGCCCCACATTTCATGCAGCTCCCCCCAATAACTATCGGAAGTAGAGATATCACCCGACATGGCCACCGATTACGACGCCCCGCGCAAGAATGAAGACGAAAGCGAGTCGATCGAGGCCCTCAAGGAGCGTGTACCCGACAAGCTTTCTGGCTCGGTAGACGCTGAGGACTCCGACAACCCCTCAGGCTTCGAACTTCCTGGCGCAGACCTGTCTGACATCGAGCTGGATGTTGTCGTCCTGCCCCCGCAGGAAGACGAGTTCACGTGCGTCGAGTGCTTCCTGGTAAAGCACCGCTCACAGCTTGATCACGAAACCGCGGCAGGTCCTATTTGCCGTGAGTGCGCATAGCCTGCGCAACCTTAATGGCCGCCGCAAGGCGGTCTGGTGTCCGTGAAGACACCACCCACGCCGGTGTCGGGTCGGCGGGGTCTGTGACTGCAACAGTCACGATCCCGTCGATTCCGCCCCGGATCGTGGTGAAGCTATGCGCTTGCAGGTTTTGACCTCGCGCCAGACGAGCTTCGTAGCCGGTAGTTACCACCGGCTCTCCCAAGAATTCGACGGGAATGTGCGCTTTTCCGATGCGCAGTTCACCGCCCGCGACCTCAACCACTTTTGAGGTCGACAACATCAGCGTGATCACCGCAACGGCGACGAGGCCACCGATGATCAGCGCGATCGAGCCGTTCTCACGCATGAAAACGAGTGACGCCATGGGCGCGACGATCATCGCTGCGACAATGAGCCACAGTGACGGCGTCAGCCGTTCGCGATACGTGCGGCCGGTGGACGTGGAACTGGCTGAATTCTGCATTACCCTCGATGAGTGACTGATTCTGTTGATGTCCTCATTGTCGCACCCGATCTTCCGGTGTACGCGAACCCCGGCGACGCCGGAGCGGATCTGCGTTCAGCCGAAGCGCTGACTCTCGCTCCGGGGGAGCGGCGTCTGGTATCAACGGGTGTTCGCATTGCGCTCCCCGACGGCTTTGCCGCATTCGTGGTTCCGCGCAGTGGGCTGGCAGCCAAGCACGGAATTACGATTGTGAACTCGCCAGGAACCGTTGATGCGGGGTACCGTGGCGAGATCAAGGTGTGTTTGCTCAACACCGATCAGCACACCCCCTACGACATTGCCGTCGGCGACCGCATCGCACAGATGATCGTGATGCCCGTGCCGCGCGTGAACTTCATTCCGGTTACGCAGCTTCCCGACAGCTTGCGCGGCGAAGGTGGATTTGGCTCGAGCGGATTCGGCCACAAGATTGAGGAAAAAGCATGACTGACGAAATCGAAGAGTTCGACAAGAACGCTCCCGAAGACCGCGCAGTGACCGGTCCGTTTGACGAGTCCGAGGCGAACCCAGTTCGCCCCTACATTGACCTCGGGGGCATCAAGATTCTTCCCCGCGAGGGCCTGAACCTGCGACTCGAGGTCGAGGAGCAGACCAAGCGCATCGTTGCCGTTGGCCTGGACTACGCCGACTCGTCGCTGCAGGTGCAGCCGTTTGCCGCGCCGCGCTCCACGGGACTGTGGGCCGAAACGCGCACGCAGATTCGTGAGCAGGTTAAGCAGCAGGGCGGCCGCGTCGAAGAGCGTGAGGGCCCGCTCGGCCCCGAGCTGCTCGCCGAGGTTCCGGTGATCGCCGGTGGCGAGGGCGGCATGCGACTCGCGCGCTTCATCGGCGTCGATGGCCCACGCTGGTTCTTGCGCGGTGTCGTCAGTGGCAAGGCGACCAGCGACCTCGAAGCCGCGGCGCAAATTGAAGAGCTTTTCCGCTCGATCGTTGTGGTGCGTGGCGGCTCGCCGATGCCTCCGCGGGATCTGATTCCGCTGAAGATGCCGGCAACCCCGGGCACAGCGTGAGCGAAAAAGACACTAACGAGCCCGGCCGGACGGGCGCCTCGGGCGCCGCCGCGGCGGGTTCGAGTGCGGCTGCTGACCCTGCTGCGGCCGGTGACGCTAAGCAAACGCCGCTGACGCCGCCGGAACCAGGTATGTCGGAGGTGCTGAGCGCTGCGCTTGGCGAGGCGGCGCGCCGCGCCGGAATCGACCCCGCCGAGCAGGCGACGACGGGTCACGTCGTGTGGGGCGCCATGGGTGGTTGGCGCGGCGTCGTTGAGACGGTCGTTCCGTCCTTCATCTTCATCTTCACGTTTGCCCTCACGACAGACGCATGGCTCGCCATTGGCCTCTCCGTTGCCGTGGCGGCGGTCTTCACTCTGGCCAGACTGTTTGCGAAAACGCCACCGATTGCCGCGATCAGCGGGCTGGTGGCCGCCCTCGTTGCCGCTGGGTTCGCGTTGTTCACCGGCAAAGCCGAGAACAACTTCATCCCCGGATTTCTGACCAACGCAGCCTATGGTTCCGGTCTGCTGATCTCAGCGCTCATCGGCTGGTCGATCATCGGCTTGGTGGGCGGCTACCTGATGGGTGAGGGCACGGCCTGGCGGCGCTCCAAACGCAAGCGCCGCGTCTACTTTTGGTTGACGGTCGGCTGGGCCGGGCTGTTCTTCTTGCGTCTGGCCGTGCAGGTTCCGATTTACCTGCACGGCGAGAGCGCACTGGCGACGCTCGCGACTGCGAAGCTGCTGATGGGCATTCCGCTCTTCGCGCCGATGGTCGCCATCACCTGGCTCACCGTGCGCTCGCTGTACGCGAAGGTTGGCGCAGACACCGCCGAAACCACTCCAGCAGAGTCCTCGCGCTCGGAGCCGGACTCCGATGTCGCACGCCCGGAGTCGGAGTCCTCGCACCCGGGGTCCGAGGCAAGCGAATCGAACTCGGGGCCCGAGGCGCGCACAGGGGACACCCCGGCCTGAGCTCGCCGCGCTGTGGTCCACCGATGCGGCGCCCTGGAGCTCGCCCGGCGCGGGTTGAGCTGACGCCGAAGGCTCGGCGACCTCCGCCCAATACCGCCCCGCCCACAACGGCCCCGCCCACAACGGCCCCGCCCACAACGGCCCCGCCCAACAACCGCCCCGCCCACAACCGTTATGCACGAGATTTTTCGTTGTGCACGCAAAAGTAGCCTCACCAATCACTCCAGCCTCTTTTGTCACACGATTGCGTGCAGAACGGTCGCGCGTGTGTGGCCACCCGATGTAATCCCCCTTTCGAGGAACGCGAATGATGCCGACGAAGCAGACGAGTACTCCGGCCGAACGCGCAACGCACAGCATCCCGCGTGATTTCACCTTCGATCAGGCGAATGTTCCCTTTCCCGAAGGCTCCGTCAGCAGCACGTTTCTGCCCCGATTGTTCATAGCCGATCGTTCTATGCGAAGGGACGGTTCCGTCTAGGAGTTCCGTCAGACAAACTTTCTACCCAGGCATGCCAGGATCGCGCGCTCCGATTCGGGCCAGTCGTGCACGACCATCGCGTAGTTGAGGCGGATCGTTCGATAGCCGAGGGCGGCGGCCGCTCGATCGCGAACCAGGTCTTTCGCGCGAGACTGCGGGTCTGCGTGTCCGCGTTCCCCGTCCGTTTCTATGATGACGTTATCGATGACGAGGTCCACGCGGCCAACGGTCGGAATGAGTACCTGGGTTCTCGGTCGGAATCCCAAGAGCATAAGCCGAAGTCGCACGAGCGATTCAAGCCCGCTTTCGGCATCGCCTCGCGCCCACGTCAGGAGCCACCGCATGCGAGGTGAAACATTTCTTCGCAGCCACTCCCGATTCACGTGAGACAACAGCCCCTGGTTCCACGCCGATTCATACGCAGCGAAGAACGCTTCAGATGAAAGGCACTGTGCGGCCAGTCGTAATGCGTCGTGCACCGTCGCTGGCGTAAGGCACGTGGCGGCGGGCGTGTTGTGCGCTTTGGTGAGGGTTCCGTCTAATTCGTGACGTCGTCCGTTTCTGCCAACGTCGATGTGAATGCGTTGGTCGTCGCTGAGAACCCAGACCCCGTGCAGGCGCAACAACGAAACGCAGGTCAGGCGCCCGCCACATGCCGCCGCTTCAGCTGCGATGCTGGAGCCACTTGCGGCATAGACCCCCTTGCGCAACCTGCGAATCTCACCGCGTCGCACGGCCCATCGAATTTCGCCTGGGGAGTGGCTTTCAAGCAGTTGGTGAGTGCGCGCGACGCCGCCCAATCCGATAATCACGCTTCGCAAGGTCATTCGCACAGGTTGCTGGCTGGCGGCTGACCTGTGGAGAAGCATGGCGGCACTGGGGAGAGTGCCCCGCAATCGGGGCGGTGGGGAGAGGGCTTCAGCTAAGTGGGCTGGCTCCGCGCGACCGTTGTGCACGCAACCGTGTTGCTGTTGTGACTAATGATGCTGGTGAGGCCGAAATTGCGTGCAGATCGATTTCAAGCGTGCAGAACGGTCGTGATTGCGGCGGTGGCGGCGGAACCAGGTGAAGGTGCTGGCGGAATGAAGGTCAAGGTGGCGAGCTGAACCAGGTGAAGGTGGCGGGCGGAACCAGGTGAAGGGAGACTGCGCGACATGCGGAGAACGCGCGCCGGTGAGTGCTCGAGCACATGGTAGATTTATCTTGACGTCAAGATACTTTTGATGGGTTGATCTCTCGGACTGAGGCGCGGAGACTGGTAAGGCGCACCTTGCTAGCAGCCTGGGCTCTATGCCCCCAAGATGGAGATCAGCAGGATAGACCGGCGCAAAGGAGAGAGCCTCGTGTCAACGGTGAACAGCTTTGGTGCAAAAAGCACCCTGACGGTCGGCAGTACCGACTACGAGATTTTCCGGGTCGACTCTGTCGAGGGTTACCAGAAGCTCCCGTTCAGCCTCAAGGTTCTGTTGGAGAACCTGCTCCGCACGGAGGATGGCGCGAACGTAACCAAGGAGCAGATCCAGGCGCTCGGCTCGTGGGATCCTGCGGCCGAGCCTGACACTGAGATCCAGTTCACGCCCGCTCGCGTTGTGATGCAGGACTTCACCGGTGTGCCCTGCATCGTTGACCTTGCCACCATGCGTGAGGCGGTGACCGCTCTGGGCGGTGACCCCAACAAGATCAACCCGCTCTCGCCCGCCGAGATGGTTATTGACCACTCGGTCATCGCTGACCTCTTCGGTCGTCCCGACGCTATCGAGCGCAACGTGGAGATCGAGTACGAGCGCAACGGCGAGCGCTACCAGTTCCTGCGCTGGGGTCAGACCGCATTCGATGACTTCAAGGTTGTTCCCCCGGGAACGGGTATCGTGCACCAGGTCAACATTGAGCACCTGGCAAAGGTCATCTACGACCGCACCAACGGCGGTGTGCTGCAGGCTTACCCCGACACCTGTGTCGGCACCGACTCGCACACGACGATGGTCAACGGCCTCGGCGTGCTTGGCTGGGGCGTCGGCGGCATTGAGGCCGAGGCAGCAATGCTCGGCCAGCCCGTCTCGATGCTCATCCCGCGCGTTGTCGGTTTCAAGCTCACGGGTGAAATCCCGGCAGGCGTGACCGCAACCGACGTTGTCCTCACGATCACCGAAATGCTCCGCAAGCACGGCGTGGTCGGCAAGTTTGTCGAGTTCTACGGTGCCGGTGTTGGTTCCGTCCCGCTGGCAAACCGCGCCACCATCGGAAACATGTCGCCCGAGTTCGGCTCGACCGCGGCAATGTTCCCGATCGACGACGTGACCCTCGACTACCTGCGCCTGACCGGTCGCGACGAGCAGGCTGTGGCCCTCGTTGAGGCTTACGCCAAGCAGCAGCACCTGTGGCACGACGCCGACAGCGAGCCTTCGTACTCCGAGTACATGGAGCTTGACCTGTCGACGGTTGTTCCCTCGATCGCTGGCCCGAAGCGCCCGCAAGACCGCATTCTGCTGTCGGAGTCCAAGGCGCAGTTCGAGAAGGACATCGTCAACTACGCGACGCCGTCGACGAGCGACGACATCGTTGACCTCGAGTCGAAGCACTCGTTCCCGGCATCGGACCCCGGAACCGCTCCTGGCGACGAAGAGACAACGACGCGTCCGGTACACATCAACAGCGGTGCTCCCGCGCACGCTTCGAACCCGGTTCACGTGCAGACGCCGGATGGCCTGGACTACATGCTCGACAACGGTGCTGTCACGCTGGCAGCCATCACGTCGTGCACCAACACGTCCAACCCGTCGGTCATGCTCGCGGCAGGCCTCCTCGCCCGGAACGCTTTGGCTAAGGGCCTGAAGCAGAAGCCGTGGGTTAAGACCACGCTCGGCCCGGGCTCGAAGGTTGTCACGGACTACTACGAGAAGTCTGGCCTTGACAAGTCGCTCGAAGGCCTTGGCTTCTACACCGTCGGCTACGGCTGCACCATCTGCATCGGTAACTCCGGTCCGCTGATCGAAGAGGTTTCGGCCGCGATCAACGAGAACGACCTGGCAGTCACCGCCGTTCTCTCCGGTAACCGCAACTTCGAGGGTCGCATTAGCCCCGATGTGAAGATGAACTACCTGGCAAGCCCGCCGCTGGTCGTCGCCTACGCACTCGCTGGTTCCATGCACTTTGACTTCGAGACCGACGCGCTCGGTCAGGACGCCGATGGCAACGATGTCTTCCTCAAGGACATCTGGCCCTCGCCGGACGAGGTTCAGGAAGTCATCGACACCTCCATCTCGCGCGAGCAGTTCATCAAGCAGTACGCCACCGTGTTTGAGGGCGATGACCGCTGGAAGAACCTGCCGACGCCCGATGGTGCGATCTTCGAGTGGGACGACGCGTCGACCTACGTTCGTAAGGCACCGTACTTCGACGGCATGAAGATGGAGCTGACCCCGGTCAAGGACATCACCGGTGCACGCGTTCTGGCAACGCTGGGTGACTCGGTCACGACCGACCACATCAGCCCCGCCGGAAACATCAAGGCTGGCACCCCCGCCGCGCAGTACCTCACCGATCACGGTGTGGCGCAGAAGGACTTCAACTCCTACGGTTCGCGTCGTGGTAACCACGAAGTAATGATCCGCGGAACCTTCGCGAACATCCGCCTGAAGAACCAGTTGGTTCGCGCCGTCAACGACGGTGTTGAGGTTGAGGGTGGCTTCACCCGTGACTTCACGCAGGAGGGCGGCCCGCAGTCGTACATCTTCGACGCATCGCAGAACTACCAGGCAGAGGGAACTCCGCTGGTTGTCTTCGGTGGCAAGGAGTACGGTTCGGGCTCATCGCGTGACTGGGCTGCAAAGGGTACGAGCCTGCTTGGCGTGAAGGCCGTCATCACCGAGAGCTTCGAGCGTATTCACCGCTCCAACCTCATCGGAATGGGCGTTGTTCCGCTGCAGTTCCCGGCTGGTTCGAGCTGGGCATCGCTTGGCCTTGACGGCACCGAGATCGTTTCGATCGAGGGCCTGGAGAAGCTGAACGAGGGCGTGACCCCGAAGACGGTTACCGTGACGGCAGCCCCGAGCGAGTTCTCGCCCGACGGCAAGGAGACGGTTACGTTCGAGGCGACCGTTCGCATCGACACACCTGGTGAGGCTGACTACTACCGCAACGGTGGCATCCTCCAGTACGTGCTGCGTTCGCTGGTCTAAGTAGCCGACAGAAGCGCCCTACCCCATGAATTTCCGGGGGTAGGGCGCTTCTTTGTGCCCTCACGCGACCGAGCACGCATGCTTGGACATCGTTGGGTTCGCACCTCCCGCGTCTTGGCCGAGGTTGTTGCAGTGGTCTTGACGGTCGCCAGCTGCGCGGTGCTATACCTGCTAATCGGAATCGTCCTTCCCACTCTGAGAGAACCTCGTCCGATGCTGGCTTTTCTTATTGCTGTGGCAGTGATTGTCACGGTTTGCTCGGTGCGGGGCGTGGGACGTCAACGGGAGACCGCTCTCACCGCGGAGCGGCCATCGCAGATCTCGGTGGATTGAACAAAACCCTCGGGAATCCGCTAAGGACTGCGTCGCGCATACGTCGCGTCAGCTGTACGAGCGAATCATCTGCATGGCGCGATCGGCCACCGCGGTGTCACGTTCGGCGAGGGTGGTGATGACGGCCCGCATGCGCTCAACGCGCGCCCGCCACTCTGGTCCACGTTGCAGGCGGCGGGGGAGTGACTCGAGTTCTTGAACCTCACGCCAGGCGGTGAGCAGCATCGACTCGTACAGGTGCTGGTCGGCCTCGGCCGCCTTGCCACCGTGACCGTCGCTGCTGCCGAGAACGGCAACAGCGTCAAGCATCGACAGATCAAGTCCCAGAGCGAGTTTGTTGAGTTGCTCTCGGAGTTCGCGCAGAGCGCGGCGTGTGCTTCGCGTGCCAGCGCCGCGTCGCGCCAGTTGCGCGATCGACCACGCCGCGATTGTGACGGCCTGTGCGCCAGCCCACGTAGCGAGCGCCACCGTCCAGAACATCGCTGCGGGAGCCAGCGTCTGCTTGCGCAGGTTGTTGTATTCCATCTGACGGCCAAGCTCAGACATTTGGTCCGCGACAATCCACCCGGCTTCAAAGGACATGTCATCAGGCCGGTTTAGCATGAGTGGCTGGGTCGCTTCGAAATAGTACGCACCGAGGCGAGAATCGACGCCCGTACTGAGGGTGCTTGTGAGAGGCAACCCTGTGCCATACGATCCGTCCTCGGCGATCCACAGCGGCAGGATCGCTTTTCCGGGCCGCACTTCTCCCAAAGCCGGATCAATCGCGTCCGGGTACTGTGCGGCGACTTGCGCCTTTATGCGAGGGTAGGCCGCAAGCAAATCAAAATAGTCAATCTCAATTCGATTGATGTCCTCTTTGAGCGGCTTGACCTCCACGTAGTCGGCGATGGGAAGGAGCGTGACGAAGAGCTCGACCGGTTCGGGCAACAACGCCTTATCGCCGTATTTCGTCGCACGCTCCATCGCGTCGCGCACGTACGCGAGTGTCAGCGTATCGATGTTCTCCGCCTCATCGTGTTGCCTCCCGTCGTCGACGTAGTCGGGCAAAAGGGTAGGGTCGCCCACGACGTGCAATGCGGCGAGTGGTTCGTCGCCTGTCAGCGTCTTGCCGTAGGTCTTGTCGTCAGCCGCCATCGCCGAGATGGCTACGATACCGGCGATGACTCCCGCGGCAAGCGGCAGGAGACCGACCGCCAGAGGCGCCGCATTGGACCCTTCTCGATCTTTGCGACGCGTAGCGGCGGCAACCTCTTGGGATGGGGCCATGCGTTGTGCGGAACCATCGATTGCTTCAACGAGGAGAAGTACGCGTTCGGCATGTTCCGAAGCCGTCAGCGCGTCGCGCGGCGTGAGATCGAGCGACGCTCGTAGCTCGGCCATCGTGCTGAGTGTGCCGCCGCTGGCGACTTGTGCGCGCTCCGCAACCCGCCGCGCGAGCGCATCCTTACCGGCCGGCGCGGCACCATCCTTGTTACCTCGCGTCTTGAGACGGCGCTCAGTCTTTGCAAGGGCCGTCGCGATGCGCTGTTCGACTTGGCGCCAGCGCGCCAGGAGATCGGAGTGCGCAACGATGGTTTCTGGGCTGCTTCCGGTACCGAATGCCGTCTCGGCCTCGCTCACCAGGGCAAGCAGATCGCTCCTGTGGCCGTGCAGAACTCTCGCTTCCTGCGTGGTGAGGAGATCGTCCCGCTTCAGAAGGTCGTCAAGCGGCAGCGTTGTGGCGAGGGCGAGCTGACCGAGCACATCGCCGCCGGCACTGTGCCCGACGCGTAGCGACGACGCGGCAATCAACCCGTTCGTGCGACGCCGCAATGCATCGGTTGCGGCCGCAAAGTCGGCAAGCGCCATGGCATGTGCCGGCGCGCCGGGCTCATGGATCTCGATGTCCTGGTTCAGGATCTCTCGGGTGAGAAGCTGCTCTTCTTGAGCGAGCTTGAGGCTGTCATCGCGAATGGCGGCAAGCTCGCTCTCGAGTTGATCCTTGATTCCGTCCGCGACCTTGCGGGCGCTCGGGCCGGTCGCTCGGTCGAGCTCCGCGCCGGCAACCAACACCCGAGCTTCGAGCAGCTCGAGTTCGAGCACAACGCGGGCGAGATGCAATCGGGCACGAGAAAACTTCCGTGCCTTCCCACGTTCGCGCGCGAAGTTATGCGCCCAATCCAACATCACCAGGAGCCCCGCGAGCAGCGGCAGCGCGGCGAGAGATATCCAGAACACCGGAGAGCGCGTCGAGCCGTCGAACGCGCCCGACGCCGCAGTCAACGCCGCCCCGACAACCGCGGACGGCCCGAGACCCTGAGTCAGATTATTGATGTAGGTCTCTCGCATATCGGAGGCGACGCGGTGTTGGATCATCCAATCGTCGAGTTCCGCGAGTTTGGCGACCGAGGCGCGGGTGGCATCCGCAATGACCAGATCGACGTCACTTTCGTCAAACCCCACCGAGAGCATCACGTCAATGCCATCCGGCATTTCGCCGTTGTTGTACTCATCCCACGTGAGGTCACGCCCCACTACCATGACGGTGAATGGCTCGTAGCTGAACGCCTGCGTTGCGGCGACTGCATCAACTGATTCTTGAGTGATGCCGTATGGCAGACCCTCGTCGACAACGAAGCTGATCTCGTGGTCTGGCTGCGCAAAAATATGAGCCTGTGCAGCCAGCCCCAGCCCGGCGGAGAGCGCGGCGAGCCCGAGGGCGACTGCCGGTGCTACCCACCGCGCCCGACGAAAGCGTGACCGCCTGGGTTGCATTTCAACCATCAGCCCATCCTATGGGTTTCGCGCGGGGCTCACCGTTGCGGTGCGCACCGGTTTCATCGCTCACGTGCGCACTCGTGAACCGTCATTGTGCCGTCAACGCACCCTCTGGCGTCGCGGGAGATTTGACTCGCAGAAGATGAGTGGAGATTCCAACAACACCAACGGCCATGGCGACCAGAGCCGTGTCCAACGCAATCTCAGGGACGAAAGCGCGCAGCGCTACCACCACGCTCCCCACTGCGTAGGTCAACAGAGCCCATTTGGGGAGTGTCTGGAACCACGCCGCGGCGACCGCGATGGTTGTGATGAGGAAACCCATGGAAGCGACTGTGAGCGCGATGCCGAGCGGGCCCGCCCGTAACGCGCCAATCGCCTGCGGCGCAATCTCCGCGAAAACGAGGTTGATGACGAACTCAACGCCAACGAGCGACGCCAACGAGACAATTCCCGCAAGTCCCGCGATGAGTCGCCACCCGGATGCGCCGGCGAGAGCGACGATGGCGATGAATAAGACGATCGCGGCAAGCTGCGCCACTGGGGCGACGAGTTGAGTGAACGCGGTCGTCGGGATAAATGAAGCGCGTTTGGCTGCGTTAAGCAGCAACACGATCGCGGCAACGAACCCGGCGATGCCGCCGGCGGACAACAGAAGACTATAACGTGTGTTATTCATAACGACCGTTATATAGTGTTCAGGTGAGTCTTACAAGTGATGTCGGCGGATCCGTCAACGAGCAACTCATTAGAGGTGGGCTGTTGCTGGTGGAGCGCGGGCCGCAGGCGTCGCTGTCTGTACGCAATATTGCCGAGGTAGCCGGGCGCTCGACGATGTGCGTCTATACGCACTACCGCGGCCGCACCTCGCTGCTGTTCGCGATGCACGACGAGGTGATGAACGAGGTGCGGGCCGGTTTATCGATGGCGGCAGACCCCGGCGCGGAACTGCGGCGTTGGTGTGAAGAACATCCGGATCGATTGCTGTGGCTCCTCACCGGCTATCACGATGACGAGCTACGCGAGCGTTCCGCGGCGGCGGGCCGGGAGATTTGCGACCTTCTTGGCGGGGGAGATTTCGCCGAACAGCAACTCGCAACCGCGGTGGGAAGCCTGGTATTGCGCTCGCTCCACACCGGTGTCGGCACAACGACGACGCAGCGCAAGCAGGAGGCGTAAAGATGGGGCAGGCACCGAGGATGATGGCGTGATCACCACAATGTGAGTGCGCACTGCGGTCTCGGAACAACGCCTGCCACGAGGCGTGTGGCGCAAGTCTTCACCGTGTTCTCATCGCCTGCGGAGTACACTGAAAGTTCGTTGCGGGTGGCCCCAGCCCGCCGGAAGGAGGACCCGGATGGCATTGCTGCCGAACCTGACCGGGCCGCGCGACCTCGACAAGCTCAGCATCGCCGAGCTGAAGCAGTTGGCGCAGGAGATACGAGATTTTCTCGTCGCAAATGTTGCGAAAACTGGTGGCCATCTGGGGCCGAACCTGGGCGTCGTTGAAATGACGATCGCCATGCATCTCGTCTTTGACTCGCCGAACGACCCGTTCGTCTTCGACACCGGACACCAGTCGTACGTGCACAAGCTCCTCACCGGCAGGCAAGACTTCGCGGGGCTCCGTTCTCGCGGCGGTCTCGCCGGGTACCCACAGCGTTCCGAGAGCCCACACGATGTGGTGGAGTCCTCGCACGCGTCAAGCTCGCTGAGCTGGGCAGACGGCATCTCCCGCGGGCTCTCGCAGACGGGACGTGCCGACCGCCATGTCGTCGCCGTGGTCGGTGATGGTTCGCTCACCGGTGGCATGACGTGGGAAGCGCTGAACAACATCACCGATGACAACGACCGCAACCTCGTCATCATCGTGAACGACAACGGCCGCTCGTATGCCCCAACAATCGGTGGCATGTCGCGCTACCTCAACCGCATGCGCACGGCGGCTCCCTACAAGACGCTTCACCGTGGTTCCGACCGCCTTTTTCGCGCCCTCGGCCCGTTTGGTCGAGCGGTGTATCGCGGTGTCCGCGGCGGCACGCACGGGTTTCTCTCGCGCTTCACGAACAACGTCGCCCTGTACTCCAATCTCGACATCAAGTATCTCGGCCCGGTAGATGGTCACGATCTTGAGACCATGATCGAGACGCTGCGGCTTGCGAAATCGTACGGCGCACCGGTGCTGGTGCACGCGATCACCGAGAAGGGGCGCGGATACCAGCCGGCTCTGGACGATACGGCCGACCAGTTTCACGCCGTCGGCAAGATTGATCCTGCGACGGGCGAGACCCTCGGAACCACGAGCGAGGGCTGGACGGATGTTTTCTCGCAAGAGTTGGTTGCGGTGGGGGAGCAGCGTCGAGACGTCATCGCCATGACGGCAGCCATGCTGCGCCCGACCGGGCTTGCCCCCTTTGCCGAGCGCTTCCCCGATCGGGTCTACGACGTTGGCATTGCCGAACAGCATGCCGTTACAAGCGCGGCGGGCATGGCCTACGGCGGCCTGCACCCCGTTGTTGCGATTTACGCCACGTTCATGAACCGCGCGTTCGATCAGGTGCTGATGGACGTTGCGCTACACCGCGCTGGCGTCACGTTCGTGCTCGATCGCGCCGGTGTGACGGGTCCCGATGGGCCCAGTCACCACGGCATGTGGGATCTCGCGATGCTACAGATCGTGCCCCACATTCAAATCAATGTGCCGCGTGACGCCGCGCGGTTGCGTGAGGCGCTGCAGGAGGCTGTTCAGGTCAGCGATGCCCCCACGGTCATTCGCTTTCCGAAGGGCGAGGTCGCCGCTGACCTGCCCGCGCTGGAACGTGTCGGCGGGGTAGATGTTCTGCACCGCGGTGCGACAGAAGACGTGCTGCTGGTCGGCATCGGCCCCTTCGCTCACCTCGCGATGGAGGTGGCCGAGCGGCTCACCGCGCAGGGCATCGGCGCCACGGTCATTGACCCGCGCTGGGTGATTCCGGTGCCGCAAACCGTTGTCGATCTGGCCGCCAGGCACCGGCTCGTGATTTCGCTTGAAGACGGCATTCGTGTCGGCGGTGTTGGCACTCGCATTCGCCAGGTGTTGCGCGAGGCGGGCATCGACACAGCCGTAGACGAGCTCGGCCTACCCGACGAATTCATCGATCACGCCACCCGTGAGCAGGTGCTGGAAGATGCGGGTCTTACCGCCACCAAGATCGCACAAGACGTCACCGCACAGGTGCTCGGCGTGCGCGTTCCGGTCGCGCGGCAAAACTCCGACGGTCAACTGTGGACGGGGCAGGTTCCGGCGCAGACAGGCCCCATCGGGCTGACCCGCTGACGCGGGTCAGCGTTGCACCGACACACTTCACGCCACACAGGCGCAGAACCTGTGGGTGCGACGCGAGGTTGGGATAACTCCGCACGGAACGAGGTGCGCGACGTAGGCTGGTCCTGACGAACGTAAGGGGACCGTCGTGACTGACTCATCGAACGAGCCTCCGCGCCCCGGCGCGGAGCAACAGCAACCGAACATTCCACCGCGGCCGCCGCTGCCCGGCGAGCCTGGGCAGGGCCAACCGATGCCGGGCGGTCCAATGCAGGCTCCGCCAATGCCAGGGCCCGGCTATGCCGCGACTCCGCCGGGCCCGGGCGTTCCGCCACCGGGATACGAAGCGCCGAGCGGTTACGGTGCGCCAGCACCCAGTTTCGGTGCGCCGGCACCCAGCTTTGGCGGCGGCCAGGGCCTGCCACCGTTCCCACCCACCCCGCCGTCGGGCGGTGAGGGTTCCGCATCGCCTGCAATGCCGCCCGCACGTAAAAAGTGGCTCGTGCCCGTGCTCGCGGTGGTTGCGGGTCTCGCGGTCGCCGGGGTTGCCGTCGCTGTAACCCTCATGCTGACGACCGGCAACACGCCAACGGCGGGCGGGGCGACACCGACGACGCAGCCAACGACGTCGGCAACTCCGGCGCCGAAACCCAGTACGGCAAAGCCCAGTGCGACACCCACGGCCAAGCCGACCCCGCAGCCAACGATTACGACCAAGCCGTCGCCTGCGCCTTCCGCGGGCGTTCCGCCCCAGCCCGGCCCCGATTCGGGCGTTCCGAGCATTCCAGACCGCTCTGGGGTGAGCATCTCGTCGTCGACCATCGCGGGCGCCGTCGATGGCGTACTCATCGAGTATGAGCAGCTGGATGCGAGCGGTCAACTGTGGCAGATGATTCCTGACAGCGAGGGCAACACCTACGCCTATCTGGCGTTTCGCTACCTGCTGATCGATATGAAGACCGCCGCGCTCTTTGGTGCGACCGACGATACGGCCCGCGAATACTGGAGCATGTTGCAGGACTACGAGAAGAAGCTGCTCACGCAGGAGCCGCTGGGAAAAGACGTCACGATTGACAGCAAGCAGTCGTACTTCCATTACGACGGAACCACCGGCGAGGGTGAGTACCGCAAGAAATAGCCTCAATGACGGATGGCCGCCTCTGATCAGAGGCGGCCATCCGTCATTGCGTGACTAGCGGTGTGCGATGCCGCGAATCATGGGGTCGTGGAACGAGCCGCCGAAAACGCGCTGTGAGGCACCCTCACGGTCAAGGTAGGGGCTCGCGCCGCCGTCAATGAACGGCCAGCCAGCACCAAGAATCAGGCACAGGTCGATGTCTTCAACCTCGGGCACAACACCCTCGTCGAGCATCAGCTTGATCTCGAGCGTGAGGCCATCCTGCACCCGCTGCAAAATCGTGGCTTCGTCTGCTGGCGTGTTGCCAACGGCACTCTTCACGATCTTTTCTGCCGCCTTGGTGAAGCCGACAACTCGGCCGCCCTTGTCCTTCTCCACAACCGTGTCAAGCTCGGCGAGCTTGTGGAAGTTGTCGTTGGCGTAGAAGCGGTCCGGGAAGGCGCGCACCATGGTGTCTTGCACGTGCGCGGCAACCTTCCAGCCGACCAGATCGATCAGTTGGAACGGACCCATCGGCAGACCGAGCGGCGCAAACGCCTTCTCGACCTTGTCGATCGGGGTGCCCTCGTAAACGGCGCGAGCCGCTTCGCCCATGACCTTGGCCAGCAGACGGTTGACCACGAAGCCCGGAGCATCAGCGGTGAGGACACCGTTCTTGCCGAGGTTCTTGGCAACGACGAAGGCCGTCGACAGCGCAGCATCGTTGGTCTGCGGCGTCTTCACGATCTCGATGAGCGGCATCACGGCGACCGGGTTGAAGAAGTGGAAGCCAACGAGACGCTCGGGGTGAGCGAGCTTGGAACCAATTTCTTCTACCGAAAGCGAAGAGGTGTTCGTCGCGAGGATCGCGTCTTCTGCGATCACCTTTTCGATATCGCCGAAGACCTGCTGCTTGACGCCGACCTCTTCGAAAACAGCCTCAATCACAAAGTCGCAGTCAGCGAATTCGCTCTTGTCAGTGGTTCCGTGAACCAGCGCGCGCAACTTGTTGGCGGTGTCGCCGTCGAGGCGCCCCTTCTCCTGCAACTTGCCAATTTCGGAGTGAATGTAGGCGACGCCCTTGTCAACGCGAGCCTGGTCGAGGTCGGTGATGATCACCGGAACCTGCAACTTGCGCACGAAAAGCAGCGCGAACTGGCTGGCCATCAGGCCAGCACCGATGATGCCCACCTTGGTGACCTTCTTGGCAAGTGCCTTGTCGGGGGCTCCGACGGGGCGCTTGGCGCGCTTCTGCACCAGATCGAAGGCGTACATGGACGCCGCGAACTGGTCTCCCGTGATGAGCTCGGTGAGCGCCACGTCTTCACGCTCGAAGCCCTCAGCCTTGGTTCCGGACTTTGCGTCCGACAGCAGCTCCAGCGCCATGTACGGCGACTTCGGTACCGTGCCGAGCTTCGATTCGAGCATGCCGCGGGCCATCTTGATCGCGATGGGCCACTTAGTGAGGCGCTCAATCTTGCCAGGCTCGTTCTTGCGAACCACCTTGGTCTTGCCCGAAAGCACGCTGTCGGCCCAAGAGAGCGAGCTCTCCAGGTACGTCGCGGCGGGGAAGATTGCGTCCATAATGCCGAGGTCGAAGGCCTGCTGCGGCTTGAGCATACGGTTTTGCTTCAGCGGGTTCGAAACCACGACCTCGAGAGCGTTCTCAATGCCGATCAGGTTCGGCAGCAGGTAGGCGCCGCCCCAGCCGGGGATGAGACCGAGGAAGACCTCGGGCAGCGCGATCGCGGCGGCCGACGCATCGACCGTGCGGTACGTCGAGTTGAGGGCAATTTCGAGGCCGCCACCCAGTGCGAGGCCGTTCACAAAGGCGAACGACGGCACGCCCAGATCGCTGAGCGAGCCGAGCACCTTGTGGCCGAGCTGCCCAATCAGCAGCGCGACTTCGGCGTTCGGAACCCGAGCCACGTCTGAGAGGTCAGCGCCGGCAGCCAGGATGTACTGCTTACCGGTGATGCCAACCGCCTGGATTTCGCCGGCGGCAGCACGAGCCTTGAGCGCGTCAAGCGTCTCGCCCAGCTCCTTCAGCGTTGCCGGTCCGAGCGTGTTGGGGCGGGTGTGGTCGCGGCCGTTGTCGAGCGTGACGAGGGCGAGAACCTTGCCGCTGGCGAGGCGAATGTCGCGCACCAGCGAGTGCGTGATGACCTCATCGTCGGCGAAAGCGTCGAGCGAGGAGAAATCGATGGCGTCGTAGTTCGTCATGGATTACTTCTTCTTTCCGGTGTAGAACGGGTTCTCCCAGATGACCGAGCCACCCTGACCAAGACCAACGCACATCGCGGTGAGGCCATAACGCACGTCGGGGCGCTCCTCAAACTGCGCGGCAAGCTGAATCATGAGGCGCACGCCAGAAGCAGCCAGCGGGTGACCGAGCGCGATCGCGCCGCCCCATTGGTTAACGCGGGGGTCATCGTCTGCGATACCGAAGTGGTCAAGCAACGAGATCACCTGAATGGCGAAGGCTTCGTTGAGCTCAAACAGGCCGATGTCGTTGATCGTGAGACCGGCCTTCTTCAGCGCCTTCTCCGTCGACGGGATCGGACCGATGCCCATGATCTCCGGCTCGACGCCCGCGAATGCGAACGAAACCATCTTCATCTTCGGACGAAGACCCAGCTCGGTCACCGCGGTTCCGCTCGCCAGCAGCGACATCGTCGCGCCATCGGTGAGGGGAGAGGCGGTGCCTGCGGTCACGCGACCGTGCGGGCGGAACGGTGTCTTGAGGGTTGCGAGGCCCTCCATCGTCGTCTCGGGGCGGCGGCCCTCATCTTCCGTTGCCAGACCCCACGCGCCGGTGGCGTCCTTGACGGCGACCGGAACCAGGTCGGGCTGGATCTTGCCAGCGTCGTACGCGGCCTGCGCCTTGTGCTGGCTCAGCATGCCGAAGCGGTCTGCGCGCTCCCTGGTGAGGTGCGGGAAGCGGTCGTGAATGCGCTCGGCCGTGATGCCCATGTTGAGGGCGTCAGCCGAGACCAGCTTCTCGGTAAGAAAGCGGGGGTTCGGGTCGGCGTTGCCACCGAGGGGGTGACGGCCCATGTGCTCGACGCCACCGGCGAGGGCGATGTCGTACATTCCGAAGCCGATGGAGCCGGCCATCGTGGTGACGCTCGTCATGGCGCCGGCGCACATGCGGTCAATCGCAAAGCCCGGAACCGTCTGCGGGAGTCCGGCGAGGATCGCGCCGGTACGGCCAAGCGTCAAACCCTGGTCGCCCTGCTGCGTCGTCGCGGCGATGGCAACGTCGTCGACGCGGTCCTTCGGCACATCGGGGTTGCGGTCCATAAGACCGATCATCGCCTTCACGACGAGGTCGTCCGCGCGGGTGTTCCAGTACATGCCCTTTTCGCCGGCACGCCCGAAGGGGGTACGCATGCCATCGACGAAGTAGACGTCCGAAATCTCGGCCACTCTGCCTCCAAGTTTGTGGGATTTAGTCCAGCCTATGCAGGCGCTTGGGGGGAGTGGAATTGGTTGGGCTGAATCTACGAAGCGGTTTCCGGCGTCTCGACGGGCGTTTGAAGGCTTTCTACAAAGGCGTCGGCGATAATCTGTGAGGTTTCCTCAATCTGCCACTCGCGTGCACCGAGGGCGCGGAGTGCATTGCCTACCGATTCGGCGTCATCGCCCGGGTGATCCCACGAAACCCGACGCAGAAACTCGGGGGTGAGCAGGTTTTCGGTTGGCATGTGAAGCGCCTCGGCCGCAGCCTCAATAGCCGGGCGTGCCGTCTTGTAGCGAAGATCGGCTGCCGGGTTGCGGTCCGCCCACGCGCGGGGCGGTGGCAGGGCGTCACTCGGTACGCGATCCATCGGGAGATCTTCAGCTGCGCGACCGGCCTCGATCGCCGCCCACCACCGATCGAGCTGGCTGCGACTTGCGCGGCCGTTGAAAGACTTGAGTGCGCTGAGCTCCTGCTTTGATGACGGGTCAGCCATGATTGCGGCAACCAGTGAGCGGTCCGGAACCAAGCGACCAGGGGCAACGTCTTGTGCGCGTGCAAAATCTTCACGTGCCTGCCACAGTGAGCGGGCGACCGCGAGGTTGCGTCGACCACGAACGCTGTGCAGCCCGCTGAGGCGCCGCCATGGATCTTCCCGCGGTGGCTTTGGCTCTTTCAGTCGCACGGCTTCGAACTCTTGACGCGCGATCTCGGTCTTGCCCTGTTCTTCCAGCTCGGCGTTCACGATCTCGTAGGCGTCGACCAGATGCAATACGTCAAGCGCCGCGTACTCCAGCCAAGACTGCGGCAGGGGCCTTGTCGACCAGTCGTCTGCGGAGTGCGCCTTGGCCAGGGTGATGCCCAGCGTGCGTTCAATCACGGCGCCGAGGCCGACGCGGTCGTACCCCAACAGACGCGACGCCAGTTCGGTGTCGAAGATGGCGCTGGGGTACAGACCCTCTTCGTGCAGAGAGGGGAGGTCTTGGCTCGCAGCATGCAACAGCCACGGAACGTCGCCAATCGTCTCTTGCAGCCCGGAGAAGTCCCCAATGGCAGGCGGATCAAACAGAAAGACCCCCGCGCCGCGGCGATACACCTGAATCAGGTACGCACGCTGCGAGTAGCGAAATCCGGAGGCCCGCTCAACGTCGACGGCGACGGGCCCGGTTCCGCTCTTTAACAGCTCCAGCGCCTCGGCAAACTCGGAAGCCTCATCGATGACGTGATATTCAGTCACGCTCGGCCTTTCTCGCACCAAGTACGGCGATGCGCTCTGACCCTGGCGGCAGCCCGGCGAGCATGCAAACCAGCTCGGCCCAGGCGGCCACGTGGCCCGCAATGTTGTCTGTCGGTGACCATGATGCGCGCAACTCGATCTGCGCCCCATCGCCCTCGTCGGCGAGCGTTCCAAAACCCCGTGACAGGGTTTTGGTTGCCGTGCCAGAGGCCGCGCGGTAGGGAGCGTTGTGTGAAGCGAGCGCGTCAGTCAGCCAAGACCAGGCTACCTCCGCGAGCAGCGGGTCGATGCCGATCTCGGTTTCTAGCGGTGCTTGGGCAAAGCACACGATGCGCCACGGGCTTTCCCAGCCATCCGGAATCTCCGGATCATGCAGCAACACGAGCCGTCCGGTTCCGTACAACGACTCGCCATCTTCGCCGGGGCGTACGTCTCCCGCGAGGGCGAGAGATTCGGGCGCAAGGCCCGTCGGTGCCGGAATCTCGCGCACCGCCAAGTCATCCCGCAGCGCCAGCGCCATCACGAGTTCGCGGGCATGGCTGAACTCTGCGCTCAGTCCCGAATCTTCCGTCACGGCGCCAGACTAGAATGAGACCTGCATGAAGACTTCCAGGCGCGCCGTTTCGTTGCCCTTCGTCACGGCTATTCGCGTCACTATGGGCATTGTTGGTGGTGCCACGCTCCTTGCGGCAAGCGCAATCGGTGCGGCGTCGCTGCTGATGGCGAAGCGCGTGGTAACGCCGAGTAAACGTGAGCCAGACACGCGAATTGATGCGCTCGATCTGCGCGCTCAAACCATCACACTTTCGCGCACGCCAGATACCGAGCTCCCCGGCCGCTACGGCCTGCACGTGTCGGGCACACAGGACTACCTGAAGTTGGGTGCCGTACTCTCCACGACCGACGATACGGTAACGCGCAAGCTCCTGACCCAGGTCGATGCGACCTCGCGCCTTGACCGCGAGGCGATTTTCTCGGGTTGGTACTACGACAGCCCCGACGACCTGCGGCTGGACTACACGCCAGAACTGATCGGCACCGCAGTCGGCCCAAGCCCCGCATGGTTGTTCCCTGGCGGTGATACCTGGGCCATCGTGGTGCACGGACGCGGAACCACGCGAGCAGAAACCCTGCGGGCGGCACCCGTCTTTGATGCACTTGGGTACACCACGCTTATCGTCTCGTACCGCAACGACGGTGATGCCCCGCGCAGTGCCTCCGGAACCTACGGGCTCGGCTCAACGGAGTGGCGCGATGTTGACGCCGCAATGGCGTATGCGCGCCGCAACGGCGCCAAGCGCATCGTGCTCATGGGATGGTCGATGGGTGGAGCCATCGTGATGCAGGCCATGTTGCAGTCTCCGCACGCGGCGCTCATCGCCGGTGTCATTCTCGACTCACCGGTCGTCAACTGGCGTGATGTGCTGGCGTATCAGGCCGAGCTCAACCGGGTGCCTGCGGCGATCGGAACACTCGCGGTCGCGGCACTGGAGACCCCGCTGGGCGCGAAGGTCGCCGGAGCGGAGGGAAAGATTCCGTTCAACGACATGAACATGCTGCAGCGTGCCGATGCGCTGCGGCTTCCGATGCTGATCTTGCACTCGGACGACGATGGTTTCGTGCCGTCTGACGCCTCACGCGCGTTGGCTGCGGCGCGGCCTGATCTCGTCACGCTGGAGAGCTTCACCGTCGCGCGCCACACCAAACTGTGGAACTACGACGAGACGCGGTGGACCAACGCGATCACCGCCTGGGCGCTGGCCCTGCAAAACGCGAGCCCCATGGTTCCGCTCGACGTCGTTGCCCGCGATGACGAAGAAGACCGCGTCACCGCCGAAGAATCAGACTGACGACTTCTTCTCGCGCACCTGACGCTTGGCGCGCATGAGCATGCCGGTCATGCCGCCGATGCGAAGCGCGGAGACCGCCTTCGTGAGGCCAATCGACTGCGGGTAGTCATCGGGAATGGCGAGTACCTCATCGGCACTGAGACCGGTGAGCCCCTGTGCGAGGATGCTGGCGAAGCCGCGCGTGGTTGGCGCTTCTTTCGGCGCCGTCGCGTGCATCGATACCACGTCGTTCTCATCGACATCAACGACGATGTACACCGGCGACTGGCATTCGATGACCCGTTCTTGAAGCTCCGGGTGCCCCTCATACTTGGCCGGAATAGCCGGCAATTCGTTCGCAAACTCAAGAAGGAGCAGCAGGCGATCCTGCTGCTCCAACTCGAGGAAGTCTTCGCGGATGTCCGCGAGGGTCTGGGGGAGAGGTGAAGTGCTCATCCTCTCCATTCTCCCACGGCGCTTTAGCGGCGGACGGGAACCTCGCCGGGCTCCGTGCCGTCAACGATCGGCACGCGCACGCTGCTGCCCCACTCGGTCCACGAGCCGTCGTAGTTACGAACGTCGTCGAATCCGAGCAGGTACTTGAGCGCGAACCAGGTGTGCGAGGAGCGCTCGCCGATGCGGCAGTACGCAACAATGCTGTCGCCGTCGTTCAGGCCAGCGCCGTCGCGGTACAGGGCGTCAAGCTCGACGCGTGACTTGAAGCCACCGTCCTCGTCAACGGCCTTCGACCACGGAACCGACTGTGCCGACGGAATGTGGCCCGCGCGCAGGGCGCCCTCTTCGGGGTAGGCAGGTGCCGTGGTGCGTTCGCCGGAGTATTCCTCGGGCGAACGCACATCGATGAGCGGGTTGCCGAGGTGAGCCAGAACGTCATCCTTGTAGGCGCGGATCACGCTGTCGTCGCGCTCGATAACCGGGTACTCGGTCGCCGCGCGCTCGGTGCGCTCGGTCGTGAGCGGGCGGCCCTCGGCGATCCACTTGTCGCGGCCGCCATCGAGCAGACGCACATCTGCGTGGCCGAACAGCTCAAATACCCAGAGCGCGTACGCTGCCCACCAGTTGGTCTTGTCGCCGTAAATGACGACGGTGTCGTCGCGAGAGATGCCCTTGCGGCTCAGCAGCTCGGCAAAGCCTTCACCGTCGACGTAGTCGCGGACGACGGGCTGGTTGAGCTCGGTGTGCCAGTCAACCTTCACGGCACCGGGAATGTGCCCGACTTCGTACAGCAAGACGTCTTCATCGGATTCAACGACGACGAGGCCGGGCTGGCCGAGGCGCTCTTGAAGCCACTCGCCGGTCACCAACTTCTCTGGGTGCGCGTACGCGGCGAACTTCTCGGAAGTTGTGTCGAACTCGATAGGCACGAGGACTCCTCGGGGTGAAAGGGGTGAAGTGTGGTTCAGAGACGGCGTAGGGTTGACACCGTGCCTTTCAAGCCTATGGCTCTGCGCTCGACGCGGCACGTTTTCGTAAAAGTTCGACACAGGAAACCATGACCGCGAATGCAGCCCCGGTGGGCGTTGTCCATCTGACAGACCGTAATCCTCAGGTGAGTGGCGCCGACATGTTGGCGAGCCTCGTTCCGCCGCCGCAGTTTGACGGTGCGACGTTTGACACGTATCGGGTTGATCCTGCGTTCCCGTCACAGCAGGAGGCGAAAGATCTCCTCACGACGTTCGCCGTTGGTTCCGGCCCGATCAAGCGCGGCGGTTTGTTTTCTCGCAAGCCTAAAGAGCCCGAGATGAAGCCAGGCGTTTATCTCGATGGTGGGTTCGGTGTTGGTAAGACGCACCTGCTGGCGTCGATTTATCACTCGATGCCGGCGAGGCGAAAGTTCTTCGGATCGTTCATTGAGTACACCGCTATCGTCGGAGCGCTCGGTTACAAGAACACCGTCGAGCACTTCTCAGGTGCCGGCCTGTTGTGCATTGATGAGTTCGAGCTCGACGATCCGGGCGACACCATGGTGATGACGCGCATGCTGGGGGAGTTGGTGCGCTCCGGAACCAAGTTGGCAGCCACCAGCAATACGCCTCCGAACGCGCTCGGCGAGGGGCGATTCGCCGCGCAAGACTTCTTGCGCGAGATTCACGCGATGAGCGACAGCTTTCAGACGATTCGCATCGACGGCACCGATTACCGCCAGCGTGCGCTCGATGGGCACGCGATCGCCCTGGGCGAGGCTGACTACGACACCCAGGTCGCGGAGTTCGCACAGGCCGGCGGTGCGTCAGACGATGCCTTCGACGACCTCATTCGTCACCTCGCGCTCGTGCACCCATCGCGGTACATCCGTCTCATCGACGGCCTCAGCGCGGTGGGCTTGCGTGGCGTACACACGCTCACCGACCAGAGCGAAGCCCTTCGTTTCGTGGCTTTCGTAGACCGTGTTTATGACGCACAGATTCCGATGCGCGCGACCGGCACTCCGCTCGACCAGGTGTTTAGCGAAGAGATGCTCGGCGGTGGCTACCGCAAGAAGTACCTCCGCGCGATTTCGCGTCTTAACGCGCAGACGCACTCTTAACTCTTCAGCCCGGGGGCCCGGTTCCGCTCTCCCTGCACTTCAGTAGGGGATGCGAGCCAGGCTTTCGGCTTTTCGAAACAGGTTGTTAACAGACGGCGCCGACGCGTAATCGACGCGAAACACAACATGATCGTTTCTCGAAACTCACGACCGTGACACTGGGCTCACCCGGTTGAAGTTCACATCAATCCGGGACCCTAACGGATTGAGGAACGACATGGACAGTGGAAACCTCGCTTGGGCGGTGACCGCAACCGCACTCGTGCTTGTGATGACCCCGGGCGTTGCATTCTTTTACGGCGGCCTCGTCAAAGCGAAGAGCGTCATCAGCATGATGATGATGAGCTTTGGCGCGATCGCGCTGGTCGCGGTGCTGTGGATTCTCTACGGCGCCAACATGAGCGTTGTCGAGAACCCGACAGACTTTGCCGGCAACCCGTTCAGTGACTTTGGGCTGGCAAACGCGTCAAGCGATCAGCTCGTTGGGATCGCGTACGGCGCGACGTTCGCCATCATCTCCGTTGCTCTGATCTCGGGTGCCATCGCCGACCGCGCAAAGTTCGGTTCGTGGATGATCTTCGTCGGCGTTTGGGCGACGCTCGTCTACTTCCCGGTCGCCGCGTGGGTATGGGGTGGTGGCTGGGCATTCTCGCTCGGCGAGTTCTTCGGCTTCGACACCACCACGATTGACTACGCCGGTGGCACCGCGGTTCACATTAACGCCGGTGCAGCGGCCCTCGCCCTCGCCATCGTGCTGGGCAAGCGCCTGGGCTTTCAGAAAGGCATTCAGAAGCCGCACAACGTGCCGCTCGTTCTTCTTGGCGCTGCGCTGCTGTGGTTCGGCTGGTTCGGTTTTAACGCGGGCGCTGAGGGCACGTTCGGTCTGCTGGGTACCGAAGACAGCCGGGTCGGGCTCATCGTCATCAACACGCTGGGTGCGACGGCAGCCGCGATCGTCGGCTGGCTCGTGATCGAAAAGATCAAGGTCGGCAAGCCCACCTCGGTCGGCGCTGTCTCGGGGGCGGTTGCGGGGCTCGTGGCGATCACGCCGGCGTGTGCTGACCTGGCGCCGGGCTGGGCGCTCGTGCTCGGTCTGATCACCGGTGCCGTGTGCTGCTTCGCGGTTGAGCTTAAGTGGAAGCTCGGCTACGACGACTCGCTGGACGTCGTGGGAATCCACCTCGTTGGCGGCCTCATCGGAACCATTTCTATCGGCTTCTTCGGCACGAACGTCGGCCTGCTGACGGGTGGTGACGCATCGCAGCTCGTGCTGCAGGTGCTGTCGTCGCTGGGCGTGCTCATCTACTCCTTCGTCGTCGCCTACGTGATTGGTCTGATCATTGAAAAGACGATGGGATTCCGCATCAAGAACGAGGACGAACTCGCCGGCGTGGACACCGCCGTCCACGGCGAAGAGGGATACCTCATGGAGGAGCGCGTCTAAGCGAACCTCAATCCACAGGGGGTGCCGGCAAAGCGGCGCCCCCTGTGGCGTGGGTACAGTAGTCAGGTGGCGAATAACACCGGCTGGATCCGACAACTCATCGAAATGCTCCTTCGACTGCTGACGTCGTCGAAGTCGAGCGGAACCAGTGGATCGGCTGGCGGCACGTCACGACCTCAGGGCGGTGCGGGTAGCGCCAAGCTCAAGCCGCAGCCGCACAAGAAACCGAAGAAGCCGTCGGGCGGAACCACGTCGTCGGCTGCCGGAAGCAAGTCACCATCGCGTGGTGGCGACGACATCAGTGTTGGGCAGCTGGACGACTCCCGCACGATCGAAATCGCGCCGCCTGCGAAGGGCAAGCTGACGATCAGCTACGACCCGTCAACCGACAATGACCCGGATGCTGGCGAGATCATCTGGACGTGGGTGCCCTACGAAGAGAACGACGGCCGCGGCAAGGACCGACCCGTGCTGATCATCGGCCGTCAGAACCGTGACCGGGTGTACGCCGTGCGCCTTACCAGCAAGTCGCACGATGGTGACCGCGACTACCTCTCGATTGGTTCGGGGGCCTGGGATCCGCAGGGGCGGCCGAGCTGGGTCGACATCGACCAGGTCTACAGCGTGCATCACGACGGGATGCGACGCGAAGCCGCGGCCCTCGATCTCAAGCGGTTTGCCGTGGTCGCAGACGCCCTCGTGCGTCGCTACGGCTGGGCGGTCGCCGGTAAGTAGCTTCACGCACGGCGGGTAGGCTAGATAGGTTGTTGATCGGAGCCTGAAATCAATCCTCGCCCTGCCATCGCGATCCCCGTACGCGGCGTTGTTGTATCCGTTATCGCATCGATTCTGTTTGGCGCGGTTGCTCTCCTCGGCGCACGCCTCGATGGCTTCACGTCAGAAGAAGTGACGGCTTGGCGCGTTGTCTTTATCGTGCTGGCGTTGGCGGCGGTGCATATCCCGCGTAGCCAGCGCCGCGAGTTTGTCGCCGACGCGAAACGCATCGTGACCAGCGCGACCCGCATCCTTGTCTTGCTGGTCTGCACCACGATCATGTGGTTTCAACTCTGGGTCTTTATGTGGGGAAGCGCCAACGGGCGCTCCCAAGATGTCGCGATGGGGTACTTTCTGCTGCCACTCGTCATGGTGCTCGTCGGACGCGTGCTGTTTCGCGACGCCATGTCGCCGTGGCAGCGCGCCGCGGTTATTGCGGCTGCGGTCGGCGTGCTGGCGCAGCTGGTGTCGACGCGCTCGGTGGGCTGGCCGGTGCTGCTGATCGCGGGGCTCTACCCGGTGTACTTCGCGCTGCGTCGTTGGTTTGACATGGACACGAAGCACGTCTTTCTCATGGAAGCCTTACTGCTGCTGATTCCCGCAGCGTTCTTCATCGGAACCGGTGCTTTCGTCACGGGGACGGCGCCGGCATCAACACCCACGCTTCTCGTCGTCGTGGGGCTGAGCGGTATCGCGATGACGCTGTACATTATGGCCTCGACGTGGCTACCGCTCGGACTATTCGGGCTTCTCAGCTACCTGGAGCCGGTGCTGCTGTTGGCGGCCGCCGTTGCTCTCGGCTATGCCCTAGGCCTGACAGATATTTTTGTATACGGCCCGATTCTGGTTGCGCTGGTGTTTCTCATTGTTGGGGGAGCGCGAGCCAAGCGCGGTGAGCCTGTCACGATCAGCGGCCAAGCGGTGCTGACAACGACTGGCACGGTACCGATCGTGTTGCCCACGGCGGCCGAACTCAACGCGAAGTAGGGTTGACTGTGTAGAAAGTTGCCTGGCACGGCAATCGCGATCGCGTGAAATTACTGGTGTCAGTGCATTAAACGCGGCGGTCATCGTTTGACTGGTTCGCATTTTGCGTGTTGAATCAAAATAAGTTGAATTTTGTCTGCAAGTTTTGATAGCCCTAACGCGCACGATCTGCGCTCCGTGTGGGAGTTTATAAATGTCTGTTGCCGGTTTGCCTCCCAAACCGTCCAAGTTTAAAAAGCGAACGAAGTCATTCGGGTTGACGCGAACGCCAGCCATCACCGCGATCTTCGTTCTTATTGCAAGCCTTTTGGCGGTGCAACCCGCCCAGGCAGCGGTTCCGACGCCGCCAGCGGGCGGCTTCGCTAACGCGATCGATACGACGGTCTCGGCGACAGACGTTCTTGCTGGTGGGAAGAGTTCGGTCTCGGTCTCGGGCAAGAACGCCAATGCCACGCCTGACCTATACAACGGCAGTGTCGTTGTGATACTTCCGCACGGCGTGACGTACGACGCGGGCTCCACGAGCCCGCCGGATGCGGGCGCTCCGCAGATTCTGGAGTGGATTCCGGATCCCGCCTTCCCCGACCAGAAGGCTCAGGTATTGGTGTGGCCGAACGTGGCCGACCTGCCGACGGGGTCGAGTATCGACATTGATTTCACGGTCACGCCCTTCAACCATCGCTACCCGGTCGGATCGACGATCCAGATCGGCGGCGGCCTGTACGCCAACTCCGATGAGCGTCGAGTGCCGCGGGTCACGATTGATGCCAACGGCCAGCCCGTCGTGAGCCGCGCTGACGCCGGTGGCTCGCAAGAGACCACCGCTTCGGTATTGCCGATCGAGCTCAAGAAGAGCGAGAAAGACCCGGAGCTTGAGGTCTATCGTGGCCCCGCGAATGCTGCGGAGTACGAACTGACAGTTACCGCCGCTACCGCTGCGGGCACCGACGATGTCGTCGTCGTTGACCTTCTGCCCGCCGACTTCCAGCTCGTTGAGTGCGCCTCGGGCGATTTCCCGTGCACCTCGCGCATCGTCGAAGTCGACGGCGAAGTCTTCACCGAACTCACGTGGAATCTGGAACGTGTGGGCGCGGGCGAGATCGTTACGCTCAACTACACCGCGTTTATTGGCCTGAACCAGATCACCGCGCCCGGTGGCGTTGCGAATGGCGCCCCGACCCGCCCCGCTATCGCGGGCGATGCCGTCAAGAACACCGCGACCACAACCGGTGTCTACTCCGGCGCCGTGGCCGGTGAAACGCCCAGGGAAGTGACGGTTACTGACTCCGAAACGGTCACCGTGCTCGACACCGGTGTGGTGAAGAGCGTGAATGTCAACGAGTTCGTTGTCGGTGGTATCGCTACCTACTCGCTGAGCGTGCGTTCGAGCGAGTACGTTGACTCGTCTGAGATCGTGCTGGTCGACCGTCTGCCCGACGGGCTCTGCCCGCTCCTGCCTGCGGGGGTTTCCGGGATCCTGCCGACCGACTGCCCCAAGACGGTGGGCGTTGTCACGGGCGGAACCATGACGAGCGCCGTGGACAACGGTGATGATACGTTCACAATCACGTTTGATGTGGCCGACTTGGCCGCGGATGAAGACGTTGTGGTGACCTACCAGGCGTTCATGCGTGACCGCTACTCGAACGGTTTCAGCACCTCGGCTGGCGACACGTTCCCGAGCACGGTGGAGCTGACGGGCGTCACTGACCCCGCTACCGGCAACACCGTCGACCAGGACTCGCGCGATGTGGAGAATGGTTCCTCGGCATCTCTCGCGACGAGCGGTGCGGGTATCACCAAGACGGTATGGTCAAACCCCGGCCGTCAGCAGATCGAGTCTGTCGACGGCGCGAGCACAAGTTGCGCGGTCGCTCCTCCCGGCGAATTCGTGGGCGAAAACGGACCGCTCCTGCAGCTCGGTGATCTGGTGTGCTTCCGAATCAAGGTCGACTACCCGACCAGAGTCGCAACGCGAAACGCGGTCATTACGGACTTTCTCCCCGATGGTGCAGAAATGGTTTCGTGGGCCGTCGGCCCCGGAAACAACGTCGCGAATGTGACCCCGATTCCTAACAGGGACGCGTGGATCACGGGTGCTCGCGCCCCTGGTGACACGACGGGCCCGTTCTTCACGCCACTGGGCAGTGTCCTGGTGCTCGACGTTCTGATGAGAGTTACGTCCGTCCCCACCGACGGTGACGTTGACCTGACCGGCAACCTCGCAAAGCTTCGTTACACCGACGGTGCGGGCAATACGATCGCCGCCCGCGACGACGTCGACATATCGCTGGCTCCGCCGCCCCCGCTTGCGCTCGACAAGAAGGTCAATGGCCAGGAGGCGTTGACGCCCGTGGTCGAGGGACAACAGCTCAACTACACGCTCGCGATCACCAACAACGGCACCACCGCGGTCAACGAAGTTGAGGTGTGGGACGTACTCCCGACCGCCTTCGCGTGTGACGACCTCATCGTTCCGGCCAATGCAACGTGCGCCGACGGACGAATCACCTGGACGCTGAGTGGTGCGAGCCTGGGCCCTGACCAGCTGTTCACTGCAGGGGAGACCCTCACCTTGGCGTACACGGTGACGGTTCCGACGCCGTCGTCTATCGGATCAACGCACCAGAACCAGGCTGCGGTCACGCGCTACGAAGTCCCGACGACCGACGGCACAACCGATGGTTCCGTGACCTTCTACCCGGAGAACCCGGTCAGTGCTTACCCGAACGAAGACAAAAATGCACCTCAAGCTGCGGACACTGCCCATGTAACCCTGCCGGGTGTTGGCGTCGCGAAGACCGTGGTTAAGACGAGCCGCGATGAAAGCGGCAATAACCTGACCGGCCAGGCCACGATTGGCGAAACGGTTACGTACCAGTATTCGGTGACGGTTCCCGGCAAGACGAGCGTCTTCCGTGGCATCCTGTCCGACACCTTCGCGCAGCCGTCGCAGATGACGATTCTTTCGGCGACCGCGTCGGCCCAGAATGTGCCCGGCTTCGTTGCCGTGCCTTCTGGCTCGTGCACGAATGACGATGACGCTTTCACGCTGTGTTCGAACACGGGGGCCCTAGCATTCCCGGTGACGTGGACGAATGAGTCGGCGGACCCCGCCGTCTTTACGGTGTTTGTCGAAGCGCGAGTCACCGACATCAACGCAAACCGCCACAACGCGAACATCAACAACACGGCGCGGTTCCACTCGACGGCAACCGCGGCGTCGGAGACACTGATTGCTCGTGGTGAGCAAACCAGAACCGTAACGGTCGTTGAGCCGGCACCTACGATCCTTAAGCGTGCCGACAAAGCGACGGCCGCTGGTGGCGACACGGTGACGTACACGCTCACCGCGGCAAATACCGCTAATCGCTCGCCCGCACATAGCCCAGTTGTCGTAGACTGCGTGCCTGGTGCGTTGCAGTCACCGACATGGGTGACCGCAGCTAATGTCGCGGGCCCCGTGCCAGGTAACGGAACCAACGGTTGTGCCACTGGCACCAACAAGATGACGTGGACGCCGCCGAACGCCCTCACCACTGCGGCACAGACCGCTCAGTACACCGTCGTGATCCCGGCCGGTGTTGCGGCTGACACCGCGTACCTCAACACGGCAACGGTGACGGCCAAGTCACACCCGCTGGCCGATGGCACCTCGCGTGACACGTACACGAAGTCGGCCACGGCAACCGTGCGCACCACCGAACCCAGGATCGTCAAGGACGTTGTGGATTTGACCATGGTTCCGGGTGAGACGGCGACCTGGACGATTCAGGTCACCGTTCCGAAGAACGTGGTTTTGTACAACGCTGTTGTGACCGACACGTTCCCTGCTGGGTTCGGTAGCGCGAGCGATGCCGTGGTTTCCGTCTCGTGCGATGCCGCGTGGACGACCGCGTGCGTATCGACGAACGACCGGCTGACGTCGCCCGCGAATGTGCTGGCTATGTCGCTTGGCACGATCGCTGCAGCGCCGGTCGACCGCGTCATGACGTTCACGGTCAAGGCCAAGCTCCAGACCTCACCGATTCCGGCAGCAGGCAACCGGGTCAACACTGCTCAGCTCCGCTGGAATTCGGAGGAGCGTACCCCGCCGACGTCGTCGACCTCGCCGTTCGATTCGTCGCGGAATGACGCCGCGACGACGACCGTGCGTCACCCGCAGCTCGCGATTGCGAAGTCTGTTACTGACGACGTTCTGGGGCAGACTGACCGCGCGACGTACAGCGTGACGGCGACAAACTCCTCGCAGGAGACCGCTTACGATGCCTTCATCGTCGACACGGTTCCCGCTGGCATCGTCATTCTTGATGGTTCCGGCACCCCTGTCGCCAACGGCGGCACTGTCGCTGGCGGCGGCATATGGAATGCGACCGCGCGCACGCTGACCTGGACTGTCGACAGCATCACGCCGGGCGCGAGTGTGCACTTGACGTACAGTGCCCGGCTCGATGCCGCGGCACAGCTGAAACCCGGCACTCTGACGAACAGCGTACGCATCACCGAGTGGAACTCCCTCGATGGTGGCGCGGGTTCGAAGTACGGCCCAACGGCGCCGGCTACGGAGACGGTCACGCCTAAGTTCCCTTACGTTTCCGCTGCGAAGTCGCAAGTGACGCTGAACCCCGTTGTTCGGGGTCAGGAAGTGACGTTCCGTGTTGTGCTGACGAACGCACCGGGCGCTGACATCGCGCAGCACGTGTCGATTGATGACGTGCTGCCTGCTGGATGGTCCTACAAGGCCGATTCCGCTGTCCTCTCCGTTCGGGGTGGCGCGGGCATTGCGGCACCGCCGACGATCGCAGGACAGAAGCTGACGTGGAACAACGTGGGCGGCGACATCGCACTCGGCGCGAACGAGTCCGTTGCTATCACTTATGTCGCGATCCCTGGCCCGAGCACCGAGATTGGCAGCACGAAGAAGCACACGAACACGGTGACGATTACCGAGGTCGAAGACCGCTCCGGCGGCACTTCGTATGATGGCGGCACCGGTAAGTACCAGGGACCGCCGGTCACGGCCACTGCCGTTATCAATAGTGCTGATCTGCAGATCACTAAGGAGCCCAACGACGACTTCGTCGCTGGTGGCACTGGATCGTGGACCCTCACTGTCAAGAACAACGGTACAGACCCCGCCGTCGGTGTCTCGGTATCCGACGTGTTCGAGCCGGTAACGGGCGTTCAGATTGCGACCATCTCCGGCGAAGGCTGGGCATGCACGCTTGCTCCGTTACAGTGCAGCCGCCCCGCTGCCGAACAGCTCGCTGCAGGGGCTGCGTTGCCTCCGATTACGGTTACGGCAACGATCGCCGCTGACGTGGCCGCCGGCACCGAGTTCCCGAACACAGCAACGGTGTCAGGAACGACTGATGACCCCACCCCCGACAACAACACGTCGACGGGTACCGGCATCATTGAGGCTCTTGCTGACCTTGCCGTCACCAAGCGGGTCACGGCACCAGCTGTCGCCCCCGTGATGGCCGGTGAGGACATTGCGTGGAGCATCACGTTGACGAACCGCGGCCCTTCGGTGTCGCGTGGCTCGGTTGCGGACCCCATTACGCTGACCGACCCGCTCCCCGCACAGGTGAAAGACGTCACTCTCGTTGGCCTACCCACTGGTGCGGACTGTTCCATCACTGATGGCACGCTGACCTGCCTCGTTACGCACGACATGGCTCTCAACGAGACGATCACGATCAACCTCGCTGGCAAGGTGGCTCCGAACGTGACTGCCGGGACCAATGTCGTTAACGAGGCGAAGGTTACACCGGGCGTCACCAACGACCCGGACGACTCGAACGATTCCTCGACGACGACCACGCCCGTTGCGATTGATGAGGACTTGACGATTTCAAAGTCCATCATCGATCCCAAGCCGCCCGCAAACGTTGTGCCGGGTGAGACCGTCGATTACCAGCTCGTCATCGGCAACCGTGGACCGTCGACCGCCCGTGAAATTTGGGTGACCGACGTTCTACCGGCAGGTGCAACCTTGCAGGAGCTCCTGTCGGCCAACGGTTGGTCACTCGGAACCGATCCCAAGACGTTCGTCTACGACGGTGAGCTTGCGCCCGGTGGAACCCTCACGTTGACGTACCGCATTGCCGTCGACTCGGGTTTCCGAGGCGAATTGACGAACACGGCGACGGTGTCGTCCACGCATGAGCCCGACCAAGACACGTCAAGCACGACGACGGGTTCGTCCGCAAGTGCTGACCTTGAAATCGTGAAGACGGTGCAGGCGGCGTCGGTGATTCCCGGTGGCGCTGGCACCACCTACACCCTGACTGTCACGAACAAGGGTCCGTCTGATTCGCAGGCGCCGATCACCGTCACAGATCGGCTGCCCGGCGGCATGACGTTGGATGGTGTAGCACCGCAGGGATGTACCCCGGCGACGGACGGCGATCGCATCACGCTCACATGCGAGCGCACTGAGGTGCTGGCGGCAGACGACGAATGGGTCATCACTATCCCGGTGAAGCTCGCCGCAAACGTCACCGCGACAACGCTGGACAACACTGCGGTGGTCGACGGCACGACGACAGATCCCAATCCGGACAACGACGAGGACAACGTCCCGGTAGATGTCACGCCCCGTGCTGACATTTCGGTCAGCAAGGTTGCACGAGCTGACACCGTTGACGCCGGCGCCAAGGTCAAGTGGGACATCGTCGTTACGAACAATGGTCCGTCGGACGCACAGAACGTAACGCTGACCGACGCGCTGCCTGCTGGCCTGTACTACACAGGCCTAGAGACGCCGGACGGTGGCATGTGTCACCAGATGCCGGGCACGCTCGAATGCGCGCTCGGCGCCCTCGCACCGGGCGAATCCAAGGCCTTCGTCGTCGAGACGTTCGTCTGGCAGGTGCTCGCGAGCGGTGATGTGCTTTCCAACACGGCTACCGTGAACACCACGACTGTCGATCCGGTTCCGAGTAACAACACCTCGACGGACACCATTACGGTGACGACGAACAGTGTTCTGAGCATCGAGAAGACCGCAGAGCGTGAGTTGGTCGCCGCCGGTGACACGCCCGCGTTCCAGATTGCGGTCACTAACGAAGGCCCCAGTGCGGCAGCAGTGCCCGTCACGATTTCGGACACTTTGCCTGATGGTTTGACACTCGTAGCGGTAGAGACTGGCGGAGGCGGAGGCGGAGCCGAGTGGCAGTGCGCTGTCGCAGATCAGTTGATCTCGTGCGTCTTGACCGACGGGGAAGGCGCCGAAGTGTTCTTGCCTGTTGGTGCGGCGCCGGTACTTCGCATCGTCGCCTCGACATCGCCAAGCGAGGTTGAAGGCACGCGGTTCACGAACGTTGCGGACGCAACTTCGGGCTCGACCACGACACCCGTGCGTGACACTGCTGATGTCGTTGTGACGACGAAGGCTGATCTCGGCATCGAGAAGTCGCACGATCCGCTCGCTACCGCGACGGCAGGTCTGCCGTTCGAGTGGACGCTGACCGTGACGAACCACGGCCCGTCTGACTCGTTGGCAACCGCGGAGGCTCCGATTATGGTCGCCGACCAGCTGCCCGCGGGAGTGTCTTTCGCGCCTACTGACCCGTCGACCACAACCTGCGTGGTTCCGGAGCCCGCGGCCCCGCAATCGGTCCAGTGCGCCATCCCGTCGACGATCCCCGCCGGTGAGTCGGTGGTCATCAAGATCCCTGTGATGATCGCAGAGACCGCGAAGGGTGACCTCACGAACACGGCAACGGTGACAGAATCGCTGACTCCGCAGCCCGAGGACGAGACCTACCCGGACGAAGACACCGACACGGTGACGATCACCGAGGTCGCTGACCTCACGGTCGTAAAGACCGCTTCGGCCTCTGAATTCCTGGCAGGCACGGCGGTTTCTTGGACCATCGCGGTGACGAACCGCGGTCCGTCGAACTCTGACGCGACGCCAGAAAACCCAATCCGGATCACTGACGCGATTCCTTCAGGCGTCACCGACGTCGAGGCTACGGGCGACGGGTGGACGTGTGCTGTTGCAGACGGAGTGCTCGAGTGCGTGCGCACCACTGACCTCCCGGTGGGTGCTGCGCCCGTGATCACGGTCAACGGCATGCTCGAATCGAATGCGACGGGTGTGGTCGAGAACACCGCAGTGGTCACACCCGACCTCACGCCTCAGCCTGATGGTGGTGAACCCGACTCCTCGACGTCGACCACGCCAATCGTGTTGTCGGCGGATGTCTCGGTCGTGAAGGATCTGAAGACTGGCATCATCGCGGGCAAGAACGCGGCGTACACGCTACTCGTGCACAACGCGGGTCCGTCGGACGCTACTGACGTAGTCGTCGTCGACACACTGCCTGACGGACTCACATTCGTCTCGATTGACGAGACCGACGTGGCTACGTGTGCCGATGCTTCGGGTGTTGTGACCTGTACGTTGGTGGAACCACTGGTGGCGGGTGCGTCTGAAACGCTCACGCTGCACGTGGCAGTTGACGCCGGCGTCTTGGATGACGTGACGAACGTCGTGGAGGTGACAACGTCAACGCCTGACCCGGAGCCCGGAAACAACGAAGACGAGCACACCGGCACGACGGCGAGCGTTGTCGACCTGTCGATCACGAAGACGACGGAGACCGAAATCGGTGCCATTGGTTCCGAACTTCAGTACACGTTGAGCGTCGCGAACGCTGGCCCTTCGGTGGCGCGCGGTGTCGTCATCACTGACCCGCTGCCTGAGAGCCTGACCGGGCTGTCGGCGGTCGGAGACGACTGGTCGTGTGTCATCACCGCCGTGAACGAGGTTTCGTGCCTCCTCGGCGAGCTGGCGCCCGGTGAGACTGCCGCCCCGGTGACGGTTACTGTCCGTATCGAGGCTGAGGCTTACCCCGAAGTCAGCAACACGGCGACGGTCGAATCGGCCACGCCGGAAGACCCGTCGACGCTCGGCGACAACACGTCGACCGAAACCATCCCGGTGGCACCGCTGAGCAACCTGACGATTGTCAAGACTGCTGAAAGCGCGGTTGTTGCGGCTGGTACCAACGCTTCGTTCCTGGTCGAGGTCACTAACCATGGCCCGAACTCGGCCGAGACCGATGTCGTGCTCACAGACACGCTGCCTGCCGGTCTGACGTTTGTCTCTGCGGAGACCGTCGATGACTCCGGTGCACAGTGGGCGTGTGACGCCGTCAACCAACTCGTGACGTGTGTTCTCACCGATGACGTCGGCGACAGCGTGCTGCTGCCGATCGGTGACGCGCCGGTGCTGCGGATCGTGGCTTCGACGTCGCCGAGCGACATCGGTGACATCTCACACGTGAACGTTGCGCAGGTCACGTCGCCGTCGGCTCCTGGCCCGGTCGAGGATGACGCCACCGTCACTGTGGTGCCGGAGGCTGACCTCGGTATCGAGAAGACACACACGGGTACGGCTGTTGCTGGCTCGGCGTTCGAGTGGACGTTCACAGTCACGAACCACGGTCCGTCGGATTCGCGTGCTGATGAGGCTTCGCCGATCATCGTTCGTGATGAGCTGCCTGCTGGTGTGAGCTTTGCACCGGCGGATGCGTCGGCGACGACGTGTGTGGTTCCGGATGACGCGGCACCGCAGGTTGTGGAGTGCGCTGTCACGTCCACGATTGCGGCCGGTGAGTCGGTTGTCATTACGATGCCGGTTCTGATTGATCAGGCGGTGTCGGGCGAGTTGTCGAACACCGCAACGGTGACGGAGTCGCTCACGCCGCAGCCGGAGGAGCAGGAGCACCCTGACGAGAGCACCGACACGGTGATCGTTGACGAGGTTGCTGACCTGACGATCGTCAAGTCGACCGAGAGTGAGAGCTTCACGGCTGGCACGACGGCGACATGGACGATCACGGTGACGAACCTCGGTCCGTCGAACTCCGATGCCGCGGTCGAGAACCCGATCGTTGTCACCGACGTGCTGCCTGCGGGCGTCACGAACGTGACGGCGTCGGGTGACGGCTGGACTTGTGAGGTCACCGACGGTGAGCTCGAGTGCGCACGCACCGAGGATCTCCCGGTTGGCGCGGCCCCGGTCATCACGATGACGGGAACGCTCACGACCGACGCTGAGGGCGAGCTTTCGAACACGGCAACTGTCGTGCCGGATCTCACGCCGCAGCCGGAGGAGAACGAGCCCGACACGTCGACGGTGATCACCCCGATCGACCGCTCGGCAGACCTGTCGATCGTGAAGGAGCTCGCGACGAACATCGTTGCCGGTGAAAACGCGACCTACACGCTGCAGGTTCACAACGCGGGCCCGTCCATCGCAACCGACGTGGTTGTCGTCGACACGATGCCCGCCGGGCTCACGTTCATCGGCATCGATGAGACCGACGTTGCGGAGTGCGTTGACGCTGCTGGCGTCGTGACGTGCACGCTCGCGGAACCATTGGCTGCGGGGGAGAGCGCAACGCTCACCATGCAGGTGGCGGTTGCCGCAGACGTGCTGGGTGACGTTGTAAACACGGCAACGGTCTCGTCGACCACGCCGGACCCCAACCCGGAGAACAACACTGACGATGCCACGGGCCCCACGGCGAGCCTGATCGACCTCGCGGTCGTGAAGTCGATGTCCGTTGAGACGGGCGTTGTCGGCAGCCAGGTGCAGTACGAGCTCAGCGTGACCAACGCTGGCCCGTCCACTGCTCAGGGCGTGGCACTCACCGACGTCATGCCGGCTGGCCTTACCGCCGTCAGCGCGACCGGCGAGGGCTGGGTCTGTGTCATCACTGAAGACAACGCGGTGTCGTGCCTGCTGGGTGAACTCGCGCCGGGTGCTACGGCACCTGTCGTAACGATCACCGCAGCGGTTGAGGCTGGCGCGTACCCCGAGGCCACCAACACGGCCTCGGTGACGGCGGCGACCCCGGAAGACGAATCGACGCTGGAGGACAACTCCTCGTCGGTGACGATCCCGGTCGCACCGCAGAGCGCGCTTACGCTGACGAAGAGCCTCATTGGCACCCTCGTCACCGGACGCACTGCTGACTACGTGCTGGTCATCGGCAACGAGGGCGCAACCGAAGACCTCGGCCCGATCACCCTTGTTGACGAGCTGCCCGCCGGACTCACGTTCGTCTCGGCGCAAACTGCAGACGGTACCGATGTCTGCGAGGCCTCTGGTCAGACCGTGACCTGCGTGATCGACGGACCACTCGCTGCTGGCGAGAGGGTTCAGATCACGATGACGGTTGCCGTCGCTGACACCGCGCGCGGCGTTCTCACGAACACCGCGACGGTGACGAGCGAGATCGACCCTGAAGGCGCCACGGCTGAGGCAACGGCTACGGTCGAGGTCACCACGATCCCGGTTACGGGTGGCGAGCTTTCGGCCCTCGGGCTGCTGGCACTGCCGCTCGTGGTCATCGGTGGTGGTCTTCTCCTGACCGGTCGCCGACGCCGCACGACTGACGCGTAATCCGTTCATAAAGCTGGGGGTGTGCTTGCGGGCACACCCCCAGCTTTCTTCGTACTCAGGTCAAAAACATAGGCACCTGATAGCGTGGGAGAGCAGTCGTGCCTGCCTCGGTTGATCGCGCAGCGATCCCAATCATGAGCATCAAGCTCCGCAACCGCAGTAAACGACTGTGCCTATACAGAACGAACTATGAGGTTGAATACGTGACGCAAAAAGAACGAGTAGCAATTATTGGCGCCGGCCCGTCGGGGATGGCGCAGTTGCGAGCATTCGAATCGGCAGCCCGCGCAGGTGCAGATGTTCCCGACATCGTGTGCTTTGAAAAACAGGCCGACTGGGGCGGGCAATGGAACTTCACCTGGCGCACCGGGCTCGACGAGTTCGGGGAACCGGTGCACTCCAGCATGTACCGCAATCTCTGGTCAAATGGCCCGAAAGAGGCGCTGGAGTTTGCCGACTATTCCTTTGACGAGCACTTCGGCAAGCCCATTTCGTCCTACCCGCCGCGTGCGGTGCTCTGGGACTACATTGCCGGACGCCTCGAGAAATCGAACGTTCGCGACCAGATTCGTTTTCAGACGGTCGTGCGATGGGTCGATTTCGATGCGGATCGGCAGATCTTCACGCTGACGAGCGAACATTTGCCGACGGGGGAGTCGACGACGGAAGAGTTTGATCGCGTCATCGTCGCGAGCGGACACTTCTCGTTCCCGCACATGCCGACCTTTGCGGGCATTGAAACGTTCCCGGGTTACATCACGCACGCACACGACTTCCGCGGTGCCGAGTCGTTCGACGGCAAGAACGTCTTGGTCATTGGTGCGAGCTATTCAGCCGAAGACATCGGCAGCCAGGCCTACAAGATGGGCGCAGCCTCCGTGACGGCAAGCTTCCGCTCGCAGCCCATGGGCTATGAGTGGCCCGAGGGCATCGAAGAGCGCCCCGTCGTCGAACGATTTGACGGCAGCATCGCGCACTTTGCGGATGGTTCCAGCCAGCACGTTGACGCCGTCATCATGTGTACCGGGTACCTCCACAAGTACCCCTTCTTGCCCGACGATCTGGCGCTCGCGTCACCGAACAACGTTTACCCCGATGGGCTCTACCGGGGTATCGTCTGGCACCAGAACCCCCGACTGATGTATCTCGGCGCGCAGGATCAGTGGTTCACGTTCAACATGTTTGACGTGCAGGCGTGGTTCGCTCGTGACTTGATTCTCGGCCGCATCGAACTGCCGTCGGAGGTCGATCGTGACGCTTCGATCGAGACGTGGCGCAACGAGTTTGAGAAGATCTCGACCGTGACCGAAGAGATTCGGTTCCAGGCGGAGTACATTCGTGACCTGCTGAACGCGACGGATTACCCGCATTTCGATATCGACCGCGTTGTCGAGATCTTCCTGGCTTGGAAGAACGACAAGAAGAACGACATCATGGGATACCGTGATCGCGTCTACCAGTCGGTGATGACCGGAACCATCGCCGTCGTCCACCACACGCCGTGGATTGACGAGCTGGACGATTCGCTCGAACGGTACCTCAACGAAGACGCTGAGGCCGGGGCAAGCAACGACGACGAAGAGCCCAGTTCTGACGTCAAGGAGCTTGTCGGCGCCTAACGCAGAGAACCCGATGGCCCGTCACCCGCGATGTTGGGTGAGGGGCCATCTCTGTTAGTCGTCGACGTCTGTTTCCGCACGTAGTGGTTCCCGTGCCGTCTTCGCCCAGCCCTCGCGGCGCAAGACATGTCGAAACAGGCTGCGAATGAGCGCGGGAAACACAAGCCACGAGTAGAACGTGTACGGCAGAATGACCAGCAGCGCATACCCGAACTGTTTGATGCCGTTGCCGCGAGAGAGCAGCACAATGATGCCGGGGCCGAAACCGATGGTCAAGAACAGCAGGAGCCCCAGGACGGTCGCCGGGAGCAACGGGATGTCGTGCGCAAACGAGAGAATGATCGTGGCGATCAGGGCGAGTCCGGTGGCGAGCTGCAGGATCGGCGTGAGCAGGTAGTAGATAACGTCAATGCGCGCCGGGAGCGTGCCTTCGACGCGCCCGGTGCCGGGGAGGAGGGACAGGGTTTGCCAAGCGCCCTGGGCCCATCGCGTGCGCTGTCGTACAAGACGGCGCAGGTTGTTGAGGCCCTGCTGGTTGATCCATGCGCCGTTCTCCTGCGCGCCGCGCCATCCGGCCTGCATGAGGCGCACGCCGAGATCTTGATCTTCGGTGAGGCGGTCACGCCACGGGCCTTCGCCTTCGACGATATCGGCGAGGGCAGATAGCCGATTGAACTGGCCGTTGCCGCCCATGTTCGCGGTGCCCCATGCTGAGCGAGCCGCCTGAAACACGTGACCAAAAGCGCTGAACTCGACGTCTTGGGCCCACGTGAGGAAGCCGCGACGGTTGTAAATCCGCACAAGCACCTGCACACCGCCGGCGGTTTCGTCAGCGAAGTGCCACGCGACCTTTTCTGGCGCATCGACGGCGAGCCTGCCGTCCGCGTCAACGATGCCGACGATGACGTGGTCGGGGGAGAAGCGCCGGTAGCGCTCTTGCTTGAGAATCACCGTTTGCACGAACGAGTACGCGTTGTTGATGGCCGCGGCCTTGCCCGTACGAGCGTTCGGCGCTGTGCGCGTCAAAACATGCAGATCGTCTGTTACCAGACTCTCAAGAACTTCTGCGGTGCGGTCGTCGGAACCATCATTGATGGCGAGAATGACGCGGTTGGTTGCCTGCGTCTTCAGGAGTCTGCCGACGCTGTCTGCGATCGTGACTTCTTCGTTGAGCGCCGGAACCATGAACACCCAAAGAAAGTCGCTTTCGGTGACAAAGCCCGCTGGGTGGTCCCGTTTGCGGGTGCGACGCGCCCGCGCTGCCATAACGGCCAGCGCCACGACAGAAATGAACGCAGAAACTGCGATCACCAGAACGACGAAGAAGAGAACGCGAACTTCAATAGGTGTGTCAACCAGTAGCCACCGCAAGAGTGAGTCAGGCATTGTCAGCGAGGTCTCCGACGAGTGTGTGCGCCATGTGCACCTCTCCGTCGCTATTCACATCGGCGGGGTCCTCAAGGTAGCCGGCGGCACGCAAAATAACGTTGCGATCAAACCCGGTCACAAGCGACTCCGGAGCGTCGCCACGGTAGGCGATGTGCTCGCACGCGGCCATAATGCGCTCAGCGGCGTGGCCGTCACCGTACGGGTTCGTGCGGCCGGCTTGGCGATTGTGAGCTTCGACATTGTCGAGCAGCTCAGCCGCGGCAGTCACGATATCTGCCGTGTTTGTGCCCACCAGCTTCACGGTTCCGGCGTCCACGCCCTCCTGGCGCTCGGTGGTCTCGCGAACCACAATGACGGGGGTGCCGAGGGCCGGTGCTTCTTCTTGGATGCCACCGGAGTCGGTGATCGCGATGTATGCGCGCTCGAGAAGGCGCGCAAAAATGCCGTACCGCAGGGGGCGCACCATCGCGACATTATTCAGGCCTGCGAGCTCGGCGCGGAAGACATCGGCGACTGCCGGGTTGGGATGTAGTGAGACGACGAAGAGGTCATCGACGTGCGACTCAGCAAGAATGCGGATGGCCGCGGCTATACGGGCAATGCCGCCGCTCCAGTTTTCGCGGCGGTGAGCGGTGACGACAATGACGCGGCGAGTCTCGTCGTTTTCCAGCTCTTCTAGCTCGGGAACGCCATAGCGGATTTTGCGTTCCGCGACCAGCTGGAGCGCGTCGATAGCGGTGTTGCCCGTGATGAGAATGCGGCCCAGGGCAACGCCCTCACGCAGCAGGTTCTCGGCGTTGTTCGGTGTCGGCGCGAAGTGGGCAACCGCGATGCGGGAAATCAGCTGACGGTTGAGTTCCTCTGGGAACGGCGACAGCGTGTTTGACGTGCGCAGGCCTGCTTCGACGTGTGCAACCGGGATGTGCAGGTGGAATGACGCGAGAGCAGCGGCCGCTGCGCTCGAGGTATCGCCGTGCACAAGCGTCGCGACGGGGTAGACCGCGTTATAGGCTCCAGCGCCAGAGCGGGGGTTATCGCCATATGTCTCAGCAACGAAGTTTGAGAGGCCGCGCATGACAGCGCTGAAGAGGCCGTTCAGGGTGCGCTCATCGTCACGGATCTCGAGCGTCACATCGGGCGTGACGCCGAAAAAGCCGAGAACTTCGGCGACGAGTTTCGTGTGCTGGCCCGTTGAAACGACAACGGGGTCGATGTGAGCTGACTGCTTGAGAGCCAAAATGACCGGCACCATCTTGATCGCTTCGGGTCGAGTGCCAACAACAACCAATACTGAACGCTTTGTACGGGGCATAGCTCGAGCTTATCGACGCCAATCATGGATTTTTTAAAAAAAGCGCCGGTTCAAATTTGTTACACGGCAACAGAAGCACCGGGGGTGTAGATTGCGACGCTCGGCGTCATTCGTACGGAGTGTGGGATGAGGAAAAGCCCGGTCAAATTTCTGACCGGGCTGTTATGTGGTGGGCGATACCGGACTCGAACCGATGACCTCTTCCGTGTGAAGGAAGCGCGCTACCAACTGCGCCAATCGCCCCAGAACGGGGTTCGGTTATTGAGCATATCCCACCAGTGAAGCCGTGTGCGAATCGACACGGAGACACGCGCGGGGCGCGTCGCGTTTTGCATGGGCCGCGTTCTCGGCTATTCTCGATAGAGCGCCGGGACACCGGAGCGAAATGCGGATGTAGCGCAGTTGGTAGCGCATAACCTTGCCAAGGTTAGGGTCGCGAGTTCGAGTCTCGTCATCCGCTCGAGTGTGAGATTCCCTTCGGGGATCATCGCGCGTGGTTTGAACCACACACGGTGATATGGCCGAGCGGCTAGGCACCGGCCTGCAAAGCCGTTTACACGGGTTCAAATCCCGTTGTCACCTCAATAAAACTGAATAGCCCATTGGGCGCGATTGGCGCAGCGGTAGCGCGCTTCCCTGACACGGAAGAGGTCACTGGTTCGATCCCAGTATCGCGCACAGACAAAAACCCCGGTTTATCCGGGGTTTTTTGTATCCGGGTGCTTCCGTGTCGGCGCCTGGTTCCAGCGCCACGGCCCCGGCGTTCCGCATCGCCCACATTTTGCAGGCAGAACATCATTTTGTCGTCGGAAAATGCGCGATTCGCGCGCCCGCGGAACCAAAAGCGACGACAAAATGACGGTCGAGTTGATGCCGCGGCGGCGGAACCTCGTGCTAGCGCGAGCGGGTGATGGCCGCGTTGGCGACGCCGAGCAACAGGAGAATCGCGGCACTCGTCAGCGGCGCCCACAGCGCTACGGCAGAGCCGGCACCCTCGGCGATGGCGCCGACGATTGCGGAGGCCGCAGACTGACCCACAACAACGGCAGAGCCCATCATGGTCATCACGGTCGCCGATCGGCCGCGCGGCGTGCGCTCGGTCGCAAGCGTGTAGCCGTTGACGATGACGGGGCCAATGCCGATACCGGTGATCGCGAGGGCGATCATCATCGTCGGCATCGAATCAGCGAACGCAATCAGCACGGAGCCAGCGGTCATGATCGACGCGAACGTCAGCCAGCGCGCGGTCAGGGAGAACCGCGCCGGAAAGAGTGCGACACCCAGAGCAAGAGCGGCACTTGTCACGCCCATCAGGCCGTACAGAAGGCCGGTCTGCTCGGCCGCGCCACGGTCTTCCATCCACGAGGTGAGCGAGGTGAGGGTCGCTCCGAAGAAGAATCCGGTGGCGAGCATGCCCAAAACCACCACCATGATGCGAAACCGAAACAGTTCGCGGGCCGGCGCCTGAGCAATGTGCTGTGACGCGCGGTCTTCGTGCAGGGTCACGTTTGCTGAATGGTGAAGCGCAAACGCCGTGACGAAGACGAGGGTCAAGATGGCGGCGCCAATGAGGGGCGCGGCAGGGTTCAGCGTCGTCGCGAGCAGGCCCACGATGACCGGACCAAAGATGAAAACGATCTCATCAACGGCAGACTCGTACGCAAACGTACTTTGCAGCGTCTTGCCGCGTTTTTCCTTCGGCATGCGCGTGATGTACGTCACGAGCCGTGTGCGCGACATCGGGCCGACCTGCGGCGCCGTCGCACCAACGAGCACGGCAACGGCCAACAGCCAGCCATCCGAAACCGGCGCAAACGCGACCCACGCCATCACGAGCAATGCGACGGCGTTCCCCAAGCCCGACAGCAGCATCACGTAGCGCTGTCCGAAGCGGTCGGCCGCAGCTCCCAGCAGGGGGCCCGCCAACGCGGTTCCGAGTCCAACGGCCGCCGCCGTATATCCACCGGTAGCAATCGAGCCGCGGGCGGCGACCACGAGAGTCAATACTCCGACCACGTTCATGGCAAACGGCAGACGCGCGATCAGCGCAATCGGAAAGTACAGCTTGCCAGCCTGGGCGATCAGGCTCTGTGGCTGATCTGCCTGGGGTTCAGCGGGTGCCGTAGGCGACGATGACATGGTGCATATCCTTTGGTGACGGTTTCGTGCCGCCTTGCCGCTTCATCGACAGGTAGATACACACAACAGCGTTATGGTCGACGCCTATTCTACTCGCTCGCTAGCGAACGCCCTTCATGAGCTTGAGAACCGGCCGCGCCGACACCAGTAGCAACACGCCAATGGCGATGGCGATGAGGCCAAGAATGGTGAAATACGGAACCTCGTTGCTGGGGTCGTAGAACTTCGCTACGGCGCCGGCGATGGCCGTTCCGAGGGATATCGACAGATAGAACAACGCGATCATCTGAGTCTTGAAGGCGGCGGGCGCCAGCTTCGTGGTGACCGAAAGGCCAACGGGGGAGATGAGCAGCTCCGCGATCGTGAACACCAGCAGGATGAACACCAGCCACAACAGCGGCGTGGTGTGCGGCGCGCCATTCGCAACCGGAAGGAAGAGCAGGAAGGCAACACCCATCAGCAGCGTGCCGAGAGCGAACTTGGCTGGCGTCGAGGGCTGCCGCGTGCCCATCTTGGTCCACAGCGCGGCGGCCACGCCCGCAAGCACCACGATGAAGACCGGGTTGATGGAGTTCACCCACGAGACCGGCATCTCCCAGCCAAACAGGGAGCGGTCGAGGCGCACGTCGGAGTAGACCACGAGTACTGTGAACTGCTGCTGATACAGCGACCAGAACGCGACAGATGCGATGAAGAGCGGAACAAACGCGAAGACCCGCGAGCGTTCGTCGCTCGTGATCTTGCGACTCGACGTAATGAGTACGAAGTAGGCGATCGTCGCACCGATCACCACGATGATGACAACGAGCGCGATATTGTCGGCGCGAATAACGCCCGTCAGCACGAGAGCCACGATCAGAGCAAGAACGCCCGCCACAATGGCGGCTACCAGCGGATACTTGCCACGCGGCAGCGGGTTAGCCACCGTTCGTGCGGCTTGAGGCAGGTTCTTGCGACCGAACGAATACTGCACGAGCCCGGCGATCATGCCGAGAGCTGCCAAGCCAAAGCCCCAGTGAAAGCCGACACGGCTCTGCAGCAGGCCCGTGAGGATCGGGCCGAAGAAGGAGCCCAGGTTAATGCCGAGGTAGAACAGCGAGAACCCGGCGTCGCGGCGGGTGTCGTCAGGCGCGTAGAGGGTTCCGACGACGGCGGTGGCGGTTGCTTTCAAACCGCCGGAACCAAGCGCCACGAGAACGAGGCCGACGCCAACTCCCCATGCGCCCGGTAGCAACGCCAGCGCGATGTGGCCGGCGACAATGACGATCGCGCTGCCGAAAAGCACGCGCTCCGCGCCGAGCAGGCGGTCAGCGACCCACGCGCCCACAATCGTGGAGAGGTAGACGGCGCCACCGTAGGCGCCAACAATGCCGAGCGCGATTTCTTTATTGAGCCCAAGGCCACCGTCAGCAACCGAGTAGTACAGGTAGATCGCGAGGATTCCCTGCATTCCGTAGAAGCTGAAGCGCTCCCACATTTCGACGCCAAACACGTGCGCCAGGGCGCGCGGTTGACCGAAGAAGGTTTTGGTGGCGGCCGGGGAAGCAGAGTTATCGTGCGAAGACGGCATCACTCCAGGTTACCCGCTGTTGCTGAGGCGACAATTCGCGGCGCAGACAGAGGGCGACACGCGAGGGTGTCACGGTGGCGCCTCCTCGTTCGAAATTCAGGTAAGCTCGAACTCGTGCCCGAGAGGGTGCATGCGGATGTAGCGCAGTTGGTAGCGCATAACCTTGCCAAGGTTAGGGTCGCGAGTTCGAGTCTCGTCATCCGCTCGAGTGAGAGGTTCCCCGGGGAAACTCAGGGGTTCCTTTTGCACATGGTGGCGTGGCCGAGCGGCTAGGCACCGGCCTGCAAAGCCGTTTACACGGGTTCGAATCCCGTCGCCACCTCCACTCAAGTCAATCCGGGCGATTGGCGCAGCGGTAGCGCGCTTCCCTGACACGGAAGAGGTCACTGGTTCGATCCCAGTATCGCCCACGCGGATGTAGCGCAGTTGGTAGCGCATAACCTTGCCAAGGTTAGGGTCGCGAGTTCGAGTCTCGTCATCCGCTCCACAAAGAAGGCCCCGAGAAGTCGGGGCCTTCTTGCGTTTGCTATTCGTACTCTGCGAGGAGCTTGTCGAAGGCGTCTTCGTCGTCTTCGCTGATGGTGGGCCCGGTCACGACGTAAAGAATCACGCCCTCAAGCGGTTCGCCGCTGCGCGCGTTCCAGTCTTCCCGATCCTTACGGAAGCGACCGTCCTCGGTGTCCATGCTGAGGTCGACAATCTGCACGTACAGCGTGAAGTTGGCGTCGTAATCGTCAGCGTAAAACTCCCAAATCGCCTGCTCGGTTGGCTCTGCGGAACCATAGAGCTGTTCCAGCACCTTGTCGTCACGGTAGCCGGGTTCGGTCAGCGAATACATATCGTCGTAACCGAAGTCATTGACCACGGAGTTGATGCTGTTCATCACCGCGGTCTTGTCGCTCACGCCGTGAACGGCCTCATTGGTCATCCACTTTTCACTCGTGTAGGTGAAGAACCAGGATTCGCCACCGTAGCCGTTGCGAATCGGTCGCTTCATCTCGTCGGCAGGTTCTGTCCACGAGAAACCGAAGTCGGTGGTCAAGCGATTGCGCACCTGGCCGAGAAGCTCATCGGCATCGGCCTTGTACTCCTCATAGCTTGGCCCGCCGATCAAATACACCGGCTCTTCATCTTTGATTCCGGGATACTTCTCCCAGAACTTCTGATCATCGCTCTTCAGGTTTTCGTAGTTGCCGGTGTACGCGCTCGTGAGCGCGCCAGCAGCACCGACCGTTGCCACATTCGCAACCAGACAGAGCGCGAGAGCGGCAGAACCCCAACCGCGCGCGCCGGGTGTGAATAGCGCAACCAGTACAAAAACGAGGACGGCAATTTGCAGCGCCAGCATATTGAAGCCGTAGAGCGTGTGACTCCCGCCCACGTTGAGCACGATCACCAACACGATGACGTACACGGCGGCCACAATAAGCGCTGCGATGCCCATCCAGGTGCGCTTCGGCTTGTCAGCAGTGGAACCACGCGGCGGCACGGGAGCGCCGGGAGGGAGCTGCGGCGCACGCGAGCGTTGCGCCCCACGGTAGCCGCCGGGGGGCGGCACGGGGGGAGCGCCGTCGCTACTGGCGACGTAACGGTTTGAGGTGGCTTCGCCGGGGATCACCATGGCTTGTCCGTTTCGTAGTCGCTCCAGGGATCTTCGCCGTCGCGACCGATATCGTCGCGGTCGCGGTCGCCCTGGCCGAGTCGTTCTTCAATTTCATCGAGCTTGTCTTGACCGGGACCGTTGTCGGTCTCTTCACCACCGCCGTCGCCCTCTTCGGGGTCGGTGGGCTGTTCGCCACCTTGGCCGTCTTGCTTTTGCTGCTGTTGCTCTTGCTTTTCTTCCAGGCGCTGTTCGAGCTGCTCACGCTGCGAGCCCATGTCACGGTTGGGATCGCTCGAGTTCTCTGCCGCCTTCTCTTCGTCTTGGCAGTCTTTCGGGCCATCGAGCAGGTTCAGGAGGGCCTCGTCGTAGAGCTTCTTTGCCGCATACGGGTCGCCGGCCTCGTCTTTCAGGTCGCCGAGGCGTTCGATCGTGATGGAAAGGTTGATGCGAACCGCACACTCTTCGAGGCCGGTGACAAGTTCGAGCGACTTCTCAAATTCGGCGCGGGCCGGCGTGTATTGGGCATTGGCGGCCAAGCCCACGGCGTTGTTAAACGGCGCCTTGAACGGTTCGAAAACGTTGACCGGATATTGCCACTGTGCGGCGCGCGAGGTGCCGGAACCATCGCCGGTGATGAAGGATGCGATCGACATGTGCGCGGCGGCATACATGCTGAGAATCTTGACCACGAGCAGCGTGATGACGATCAGAATCGGGATACTGCCGATGCCCACCCACTTGCGGATTCGGCGTCGCCGACGGTTGCGCGCCAACAACTCCGAGGCCGGGTTCGGCTCTGACTCAACAGAATCCTCTGCCACGTCTTGCGAAATCGTCATGAGTGGCTCCCTTCATCCGCAGCACGCTGTTCCGCTCGCGCCGTTGCCTTAAGGCCGCGCAGTTGCGTGGTGAGCATGGTCGCCCGCAACAACTCCCACGCGATGATTGCCGATACCGCGATGGCCAGAATCCACGACAGATCGAAGACACCGCCGGCCGTTTCAGAGTTCGACAGCGTCATCGAGGAGGTAGGCGCTGGCGGGAAGGTGGCCTTGGCGCCTGCTTCTCGCACCTCAAGGTTGACGCCGAGGTCATCCGCGATTTTTTGTAGGTTGGCTTCGTCGATGACCGACAGCGCCACCTCGCCCTCATACTCGATGTATTCGTCGCTGGGGGAGTCGGTGGCGTAGCCGCTGGTGATCTTCATCGGGCCGCCCGCGGTGGTTCCGTAGCCGAACACGGCGCCGCCATCGACGAGCTCGGCAGACTCTGCGAACGAATCGGGCTCACGATCTGAGGTTTGCTCACCGTCGCCAAAGTAGAACACCATGCGCGAGCGGTCGGTGTTCGTCCCAGCCGCGGTTGTTAGCACGCGCTGCAACGAGTTGGCGGCCGCGCCGATATCGGAACCACGACTCACGCTGGTCGTTTCGGGGCGCAGCACCGCAAGCGATGACATCACGGCGCTCGAGTCTGTCGTCAGCGGCAATCGCACCTCGGCGTTACTGGCAAAGGTGATCAGCGAGAAACGCGCGCCGGCGTACTGCGTCACGAGTTCTGCGACGTCTTCTCTGATGCCGTCGATGCGCTGTTCGCCATCGCCCCAGTCTTCGGCGACGATGGAGGCCGTGGTGTCGACCACCAAATAGATATCGGTATTCGTGGTCACCGTTTGCGTCGCCGAACCGGTGAGGCCGGGGCGGAGCAACATCACAAAGCACAGCACGACAAGTAGCGCTCGCGTCGCCCACAATCCTCGCTGTCGTGGCGCCTTCGCCGTGATGAGCGCACGCGCCACGAGATAGACGAGCGGCGCAAACAGCAGCACCAGCAGAATCGGCGTAATGACGGGCTGAAAGGTCATAGCTTCACCCGCCACAACACGAGAAGAAAAGCGACGGCAAAGCCGGCGAGAAGCGTGATCCACAGGTTCGGATCGTCGGTCCACACAATCTGCACGTCACCCTGCAGTGCCGAGGCATCCTCCTCCTGCACGCGGTCGACGATATCTGCCACCGTCGTGGTTCCGCGTAGTTCATACATTTCGCCACCGGTGGAGGCAGCAGCCGCGCGCATTTCTTCGGTGAGCAGCGTGCTCGCCCCGGCCACCGGGTTGATCGCGAAGATGCGAACGCCCTTTGAGCTGGCGTAGGCGGCGGCTTCGGGCAGCGTCACGATGCTGTCGCCGAGCTCTTCGTTATCGCTGGCAAAGATGATCGATCGGCTACGGTCTTCATCCTCGTGATCAAAGCGCATCGCGCACGCGGTGAGGCCGTCGCCAATCAACGACGAGCCGGCACCATTCATGGTTCCAACCCAGTACTCGGGCATCGCATCCCAACTTTCAAAACTGTCGCGGAGCGACTTCAAGTGCTCTTTGACAAATTCGTAATCGTCGGTGAGAGGAAAGACCTGTACCGGTGAGGCGTTGAAAATCGTGAGTCCGATGCGCTCGCCCTTGAAATCGTCGGTGAGCTCGAGGAAGGTATCCAAGATTTCCATGTCAACCTCGGCCATGGACCCAGACACATCCAGGCACAGCATGATGTCGCGACTGGTGTTGACGGGCTGAATGGTCTGCGCGGCCATGGGGCGGGCAGCGGCGATGCCGCCAACGCCCATCGCGATGACACCCAGAGCTAGCGCCGCCGCGAGCGCCACTCGGCGGCGCTTGATGGCGCGCGCGAAGCTCGGCATGTTGCGCAGTCGTTCGGCGCGCGCCAGCGGCGCTCCCGCCTGTGCGCGGTGGCGCCGCGATCGGCGAATGCCGAGAACGATGCCGACGCCGATCACCACGACGATGACGCCCAACATGACCCACGGAACGAAGGCGAAATCTAGTACCACGATGACACCACCGCTCGGGCTGCTGCCGCGCCGGCGACCGGATCAATCACCATGTCTTTGCGGAAGATGCTGGGGTAGTAGTGGCGTTGGAGCGCGTCGATCAGGGCCGGGTGTACGCCCAATTCGACGAGGTCAGACAGCGACAGCACGGGCGCTTCGAGGCCGGAGTACTCGTTGACGTAGGAGCGCACCAGCGCGCTGAGTTCGCGGTTCGCTGTCTTTGGTGACATGGCTCCCGCGGTGTAGGCGGCCTCGATCTGATCGATGCGCGCCGCGTATTCGTAACGCAACTGCGTCAAGACGTCGGCGGTGACCGGAACCGATGGCTGGGTGCTCTGCTTGGGTGGTTTCTCAATGCGGGTAAACCACAGCACCAGTGCCCACGCCACCAGCACGAGGGCGATCAGGCCGACGGCGAGCAGCAGCCAGCCCCAGCCGTACTGATACGGGGGATAGAACTCATCAGGCCCTTGCACGATCCCTCCGATCCAGCATGCGCAAGATATCGGGGATCGTGTTGGCAGAATCACGAACGGTCACATGGCTAATGGCGTATTTTTCGAGCCGCGCGCGACGTTCGGCGTCTTCGCGCTCTTCCTCGGCGACAACGGCGCCGCGCAGCGAATCATCGCCGTGCACAAACTCAGGCACCGCCCACCCCGTGACCACATCGGAACGCGCCGACTGGCTGTGATTTGCCAGCACCGGGTTTGCATCGGTGATGGTGATCCACAGCATGTCGTGCTGTACCCGTAAGCGACGGATGAGCTGATCGGTGCGCTCGTTCATCGGCGCCTCATCGGTAATGATCACGAGGATCATGCGACGTGCCACGGTTGCCGCGACAAACTCCAGCAACTTGTTGATGGAACCTTCGGCGGTGGATTCTTGCGTCGCCGATTGGATGGTGCGCAGCGTTGCCTCGAGCGCAGACTCGCTACGGCCACTGGCACGACGCTTCACCACCGAACTGTCACCATAGACCAACCCGATGTCATCGCCGTGCGAGACGGTGAGGTAGCCCAAAGCCCCGGCGGCAAGCAGCGCCAACTCGTACTTGGGCTCTTCATTCTCGGCGAGCGCCGCCATCGTGGTTCCGGTGTCAACGACAAACAACACGGTGTGCATGCGGTCTGCCCGCATGCGCTTCACGAGAATTTCGTTGTGCCGTGCTGATGCGCGCCAATCGATATCGCGCACCTGGTCACCGACCTGGTACTCGCGAAGATCTTCAAAATCAGACCCGCGGCCGCGCATGAGTGAGGCGTATGCGCCGTCGAGCGGATGCATCGACCGTCGCGCAGACGTGATGAAGAGCTTGCTCTTCACCTGGGTAATAAGGCTGGGCATGGCCGTTACGGGGTCGGCACCGCTGCAAAGATCGCGTCAATGATCTCTTCGCTGCGGATGTTCTCGGCCTGCGCTTCGAACGTGAGCAGAACGCGGTGGCGCAGTACGACGTGGCGGAGAGAGCGCACGTCTTCCGGAACCACGTAGGAGCGGCCGCTTAGAAGCGCGTACGCGCGGGCGGCTTGCAGGAAGGCGATTGAGGCACGCGGGCTTGCGCCGTACTTGAGGTAGCGCGCCTTCTCCTCACCGATATACGGCGCCGGGTTTCGCGTCACGTACACGAGGGAGACGATGTAGTTGCGAACGGCGGCGTCAACATAGATGCGGCTCGCGATGTCTTGTAGCATCTTGACGTCGTCGAGGGAGACGACGCTGGCAACGTGGCCCTCGGAGCCGCGTCCCAGCACGCCGGAGTCGATGCGGTTCAGCACCTCCAGCTCTTCGTTGGGGCTCGGGTACTCCACGATCTCTTTCAGCAAGAAGCGGTCCATCTGAGCCTCGGGCAGCTCGTACGTTCCTTCCTGCTCAATGGGGTTCTGCGTGGCGATGACCAAGAACGGCTCTGGCAGCGGATAAATCTCGCCACCGATGGTCGTCTGGTGCTCTTGCATGGCCTCGAGCATCGCGCTCTGGGTCTTGGCGCTGGAGCGGTTGATCTCGTCAAGCAATACGAAGTTGGCGTGAACCGGGCCAAGCACGGTGCGAAACGAGCCCGAGCTGTTGTCGTAGATCTGGTTGCCGGTGATGTCTGAGGGCAACAGGTCAGGCGTGCACTGAATGCGCTTGAACTGTGCCTGCACGGTAGCGGCGAGCGTGCTTGCCGCGGTTGTCTTAGCCAGACCAGGCACCGACTCCAACAGAATGTGACCGTCGGCGATGAGCGAGATGAGCAGGCTGGTGCGCAGCCGCTCCTGACCCACCATCTTGGCCGAGTACGTGTCAGAAATGACCTTCAGCACTCCGGCTGCTCGTGCCATTTCCTGATCGGTCGGTGCTGCGTGCCCCACGTTCATCGTTGTCCCCTTCATGCGGGCAACTCGATGCGCCCCCGCAGTTACCCTACCTGCGCACTGTGGCGTTTCCTGCTCGATATTGCCTGAATGTGGATAGTGAAAAGGGTGAGTGCTGGCTGGCTGTAGCCTAGATTCATCGCCTATCTGGAGAACTCCGTGACCGAGAACACCCAGCCGTCCTTCCCGTGCGACGGTTTTGCACTCTTTTCCGACAAGTCGGTTATCGCCATGCGCGTGAATGGCGCGCAAAAAGACCTCGCAACGCAGGTCACCGCTGATGACACCGTCGAGCCGATCACCATCGACAGCGCTGACGGGTTGGCGATTCTGCGTCATTCGACCGCGCACATCATGGCTCAGGCCGTGCAGCGGTTGCGCCCGCAATCCAACCTCGGCATTGGCCCGCCCATCACCGACGGTTTCTACTACGACTTTCAGGTAGAGACACCCTTCACGCCAGAAGATCTGAAGGCAATCACCAAAGAGATGCAGTCGATCGTTCGTGAGGGCCAGCGCTTCGTGCGCCGCGTTGTCACCGACGATGAGGCTCGCATTGAGCTGGCCGACGAGCCGTTCAAGCTGGAGCTCATTGGTCTGAAGGGCGGGGGAGCAGAAGCGGCCGAGGGCGCTAGCGTCGAGGTCGGCGAGGGCGAACTCACCATCTACGACAACGTCACCCGCGACGGCGACGTGGCCTGGAAAGACCTCTGCCGCGGCCCGCACATTCCCAACACCCGCATGGCAGGCAACGGCTGGGCGCTAACGCGTGTGGCCGCCGCCTACTGGCGCGGCTCAGAAAAGAACCCGCAGCTGCAGCGCATTTACGGAACCGCGTGGCCGTCGAAAGATGAGATGCGCGCCTACCAGGAGCGGTTGGCCGAGGCGGAGCGTCGCGACCACCGCAAGCTGGGTGCTGAGATGGATCTCTTCTCCTTCCCGGACGAAATTGGTTCCGGCCTCGCCGTCTTCCACCCCAAGGGTGGCATCATTCGCTACGAGATCGAAGAAAACCTTCGCCGGCACCTGCTGCGCAACGGTTATGACGTGGTGAACTCGCCGCACATCACCAAAAAAGACCTGTTTCAGACCTCTGGGCACCTGCAGACCTACGCCGACGGCATGTTCCCGCCGATGCACCTCGACGAGCTCGTCGATGACGAGGGCAACATCACCCGTCAGGGCCAGGACTACTACCTCAAGCCGATGAACTGCCCGTTCCACAACCTCATCTATCGGGCGCGTGGCCGAAGCTACCGCGAGCTGCCGCTTCGCCTGGCAGAATTCGGAACCGTGTACCGCTATGAGAAGAGCGGAACGCTGTCTGGCCTCACCCGGGTGCGTGGCCTCACGCAGGACGACGCACACATCTACGTGACCCAAGATCAGGTGCGAGAAGAGCTCACCACCAACCTGAACCTGGTCTTGGAGTTGCTGCGCGACTACGGACTCAACGACTTCTACCTGGAACTGTCGACCAACGAAATCGGCAACCCGAAGTTCTTGGGTGAGCCGGAACAGTGGGCCACGGCCATTGAAACTCTTCGTGAGGTTGCCATTGAGTCGGGTCTTGAACTCGTCGACGACGCCGGCGGCGCAGCGTTCTACGGCCCGAAGATTTCGGTGCAGGCGCGCGATGCGATCGGCCGCACGTGGCAGATGTCGACGATTCAGCTCGACTTCAACCAGCCCGAGCGGTTCGAGCTGGAATACACCGGCGCTGACGGCGCCAAGCACCGCCCGGTGATGATTCACCGCGCTCTGCTGGGATCGGTTGAGCGCTTCTTTGCCATTCTGCTCGAGCACTACGCCGGCGACTTCCCGCTGTGGCTCGCGCCCGCACAGGTGGTTGGCGTGCCGGTTGCCGATGACTTCGCACCGTACCTTGCCGACGTGATCAACCAGCTTCGCGCCGCAGGCGTGCGTGCCGAGATCGATCGCAGCGATGAGCGCATGCAGAAGAAGATCCGCAACCACACCACGGCCAAGGTTCCACTCATCCTGATCGCCGGCGCCCAAGACCAGGAGGCCGGAACCGTTTCGTTCCGCTTCCGCGATGGTTCAACGCGCAACGGCGTGCCGATCGCCGAGGCAATCGAACTCATCAAGCGCGCGATCGCCGATCACCGTTCCGTGCTGAACGAGGCCGACTTCGCATGACAAGCGACGCTGAACTCGAAGCGGCCGCGCACCTCGCGGGCGTGCCCGACGAGTTTCAGCGGCTGTGGACCCCGCACCGGATGGCCTACATCCAGGCGGGGCCACAGCCCCTCGTCGACGAGTGCCCGTTCTGCGCTGCGCCGCAGATGAGCGATGAACAGGCGCTGATCGTGCACCGCGGCACGCACGCCTTCGTGCTGCTGAATCTGTTTCCGTACAACTCGGGCCACCTGCTGGTGTGCCCGTATCGCCACATTGGCCTGTACGACGAGGCGACGCCCGAAGAAGTCGCCGAGATTGGTGAGCTCACCCAGACGGCGATGCGGGTGCTACGCACCGTCTCAAACTGCGATGGCTTCAATATCGGCATGAATCAGGGGCGAGTCGCGGGTGCCGGCGTTGCCGCGCACCTGCACCAGCATGTGGTTCCGCGGTGGGAAACCGACGCCAACTTCTTTCCGATCATCGCGAAGACGAAGGCATTGCCGCAGCTGCTCGGCGACGTGCGCCAGGCCCTTGCCGATGCGTGGCCGGTGGCCGAAAAGTAGGAGGAGCCATGTCGCAACCGGATGAGGGGCAATACCCCGGAACCCCGCCTCGCCCACCCGGCGATGGCCAGGCGCCGCCGTACGGCGGGCCACCGGTTACGCCGCAACCCCCGCAATACGGCCAGGCTCCGCAGTATGCCCAGGCGCCGCAATCGCCCTACGGTCAGAACCCGCAGTACGGGTATGCGCCGCCGAGCGGTGCGCCCATGCCGAAGAAGCCAAAAACAGGGCTGATCATCACGATCGTGCTCGTCTCGGTCGCAGCGTTGGCAGCACTCGCCGTTGCCGCGATGGTCTTGCTCGGAGCATTTTCACCGAACGATGCTGACGAAGCTGCCGGCGGCGACTCCACCTCCGTTCCGCAGCCCACTCCAACGGTTGAGCCCACGACCACCAGTGAGCCTGCACCCACGGACTCGCCCGATACCTCAGAGCTTGACCTCTCGCCTCGGGACCCGGCGACGCCGTGGCCAGAGACAACCGTAACCTGGCAACCGGGCTCTGCCGAGGCGTTTGCCGCTCGCGAGCAATTCTTCATTGATCAGCAATTGCCGCTGGATGGTTCCGCGCTCGTTGCCACCACTCCAGAACAGCGCACATTTATTGAGCGCCAGCGCGAACACATGGCCAACAACGGGGTCCAAATGACGCCGCAACTGGAGACCATCTTTCTCGCGATGACGAGCGATGCGTGTGAGACCGCGATTCTGAACGCGCACAACATCGACGCCGCGGGCTATGCGTCGTTCGTTGACACCTCACCGATCTTCATTGACTTGTTGGGCTCATCCACCGGTGAGGAACGCGCGGCTGCGAGTGAAAGCCTGGAATCGATCATGCTGTTCGGCATGTCATACGTCTGCCCGGGAGATGTGAACGACTGGGCGCTCATCTATGAAGAGCGCTACGACGCGTATCCGCAGATCTACTGACGGATACCGCCGCCCGGTGTGCGGCCACCCGCGCGACGCGTGCGCGCGTTAGTCGCGAAAGCCTGCGTGATGCGCCACAATGACATGCACTAACAAGACTCGGGGCGTGCATGTCGGGATTCGTGACTTTGGTTGTTCTCATCCTCGTTTTTCTCGTGATGGGGTGGATGACCACACCACAGGGTGACCCGAACAACCGCTGGCGACGTACCGTCATGTTTCTCGGCGCCGTCGGCCTCGGCACGGTACTGGTAGTCGGCGGCTTCGTCGTGCTTCTTGCCGTATTGCTGGTCGTTGGCCTGTTGAACGCGTGGTTTGGCTTTGATCCGGGGCTCTTCACGGGCATCTTCATCATGGTGCTCGTGGGTGGCGTGCTGCTCTTCTCCGCCTTTTTGCCGTTGCTACGCCGGATGCGCATCAGTTTGCAGGTGCTCACCATCGTTGAGTACTACATTCAGTGGATGCTGATCTATGTGACGATCTATCAGGTCGCGATTGATCAGCTCAAGGGGCTGGGCAATATTCTCGGCGGCGCCGAGTTCAAGGGTAAGCTGACCGGCTATCTTTCCAACGTGCTTGACCCCGCGTTTCTGGTCGTGCTGCTGCTGCCGGTGCTGATCTCGGTCTGGGTCACGGTGGCGATGGCGAAACTTCGCATCGAGGCCGAGCACGGTGCCGACGCCACCGAAAAGGTGACGTTCAAGCGTTCTGTTCGTCGCGGCGATCAGCGCGCGGTGACCGCGGTCGGTGCGCCGTCACGAACCGAAGAGCAGGCGTCAGGCGAGCTCGCTGACGACGAGGCAAGCGACGACACGCTCGCAGCCAAATCGAGCATCGAACGCGCCGACGCCTCAGACGAAGACTGAACGCGCGGGCGAGAAGTTCACCGCACCGATGCGACCAAATCGTCGGCAAGTTGACGTTGGTCGTCGTCGGAAAGGTCATGCACGGTGAGGCGCACGTGGGTGCCGGAACCAGGGGAGCGGTTGAGGGCAAATTCGTCCTCGGTGCGCGCCAGCCAGCCACGCTTCATCAGCTCCCGCACGACCGCGTCTGCCGAGGTTCCGGTGTCGACCCACAGGCTAATCGCTGAGAGCGCGGGCGCCGCGATGCCGCGGGCGATGAGGAGATCCGCGAACGCGGCGTTGCGAGTCGCGTAGTGCTGCGCGGCATCGGCAACGACCCGCTGCGCGGCAGGCATCGTGAGCTGACTGAGCGTGAGCCGCTGCAGAATGTGGCTGACCCACGTGGTTCCGGGGCTCAGCCGCATCGCCAGGCGAGACTGGGTGTGTGGGTCGGTGGCGACGATGGCGAGGCCCATATCGGGGCCCAAAAACTTGGAGACAGAGCGCACCAGCGCGAAACGTTGGTGATCGGGGCCGATCAAACTCACCGGCGCCTCGCTGGCCAGCATAGAAAAGTGATCGTCTTCAATGATCAGCACGTACGGGTGCGCGGCAAGAATGTCACGCAGCTCGGCGGCTCGCTGCGGCGACATCGTGACGCCCGTGGGGTTCTGGGCGCGCGGGGTGGTGACAATCGCGCGGACGCCCTGATCAAGCGCGTGGCGGAGCCCAGCCGGGGTGATACCTTCGGCATCGACCGGCATGCCGACCGCGCGATACCCACCCAGCTTCACGGTGTGAATGCTGGCGAGAAAGCAGGGGTCTTCCAGCCCAACGGCATCATCACGCACCAGCGCGCCGGCCAAGAGTCGTTCAATGGCGTCGACGGCGCCGCTCGTGACGGTGATGCCGATATCTGCGGGCGCGAGATCGGGTGCGCACCAATTGCGCGCCCACTGCTCCAGCGCCGCGTCGATCGTCGGTTCGCCGTACATCACCGGCCGATCAGCCAACGCCGCGAGCGCGGGTGCCAGGGGTGGGATTAGCCTCGGGTCGGGGTTTCCGGAGCCAACGTCCCGCAGCACCGTGTCGTGGGCGTAGCCGTCTTGCGCGGAACGAGCGGAACCAGCGACGCGGGTGCCGCCGCGGCCGTGAGAGGAAGTGACACCCGCCTGAGAGAGTAGTCGGTACGCCGCAACGGCCGTGTTGCGATTGACGTTGAGCTGTTCGGCGAGCGTGCGCACCGGGGGCAGGATTTCGCCGGGAACAAGCGTGCCGCGATCAACCAGTGCACGCACGCTTTCGGCGATGTCGGCTGCGGTGGTTCCGGTGATGTGTTGCGTCATGATTACTCACGTTGAGTCTAGGGGGAGTGCGCGTGATACTTTATGGCATAGGTCAAACGATTTATTGACACATCTTCTGCTCAAGGAGCCTCTCATGACTGTTTCCACCACCGCTACGACGCGCGTCAAGCGCGGCCTCGCCGACATGCTGAAGGGCGGCGTCATCATGGATGTCGTCACCGCGGAGCAGGCGCGCATTGCCGAAGACGCCGGCGCCGTCGCGGTCATGGCGCTGGAGCGTGTGCCCGCAGATATTCGTGCGCAGGGTGGTGTCGCACGCATGAGCGACCCGGATCTGATCGATGCGATTCAAGCCGCCGTATCGATTCCGGTGATGGCGAAGGCCCGTATTGGTCACTTCGTTGAGGCTCAGGTTCTCGGTGCGCTCGGCGTTGACTACATCGACGAGTCTGAGGTGCTTTCTCCGGCCGACTACGTCAACCACATCGACAAGTGGCAGTACGAGGTTCCGTTTGTCTGCGGCGCCACCAACCTGGGCGAAGCCCTGCGCCGCATCACGGAGGGCGCGGCCATGATCCGCTCGAAGGGTGAGGCCGGAACGGGCGACGTGTCGGAGGCGACGAAGCACATCCGCACGATCAAGGCCGAGATCAACGCGCTGCGCGCCAAGACGAAGGACGAGCTGTACGTCGCGGCCAAGGAGCTTCAGGCACCCTACGACCTGGTTGCCGAGGTCGCAGAGACCGGCAAGCTGCCCGTCGTGCTCTTTGTTGCCGGCGGTGTTGCTACCCCTGCCGACGCCGCGATGATGATGCAACTGGGTGCTGACGGCGTCTTCGTTGGTTCCGGCATCTTTAAGTCGGGCAACCCGGCCGCTCGCGCGGCAGCCATCGTCAAGGCGACCACGTTCTTTGACGACGCCAACGTGATCGCCGAGGTCTCCCGCGGACTGGGCGAGGCCATGGTCGGCATCAACGTTGCCGACCTGGCAGCACCGCACCGCCTCGCCGAGCGCGGCTGGTAAAGCATGATCGTCGGTGTGCTCGCCCTCCAGGGCGGAGTAAGCGAGCACATTGCGATGCTCGAGAGCCTCGGCGTCACCGCGCGTCCGGTGCGCCGCCCCGACGACCTTGTTGGGCTCGACGGGCTGGTGCTACCCGGCGGTGAATCCGGCGTCATTGATCGCCTGACGCGGCTGTTCGGTCTGCGCGCGCCGCTGCAAGAGGCGATCGCGTCCGGTCTGCCGGTGCTCGGAACCTGTGCTGGGCTCATCCTGCTTGCCGACCGCATCCTCGGCGCGGCTCCCGGTCAGCAAACGCTCGGCGGCCTCGACGTCACCGTGCAGCGAAATGCCTTCGGCTCGCAGCGCGACTCGTTTGACACCGTGGTTGACGTCGCCGGGGTGGGGGCGATTGAGGCTTCGTTCATTCGCGCCCCGATTGTGACGGCGGTGGGAACCAATGCGCAGGTGATTGCGCAACTGCCCGATGGCCGCATCGTTGGCGTGCGTCAGGGCAACCTGATCGGAGTTTCGTTTCATCCCGAAGTTTCTGGCGACAGTCGATTGCACTCCGCTTTTGTGCAGTCAATCGCCGCGCGCGTGTGACTTTCGTGATCTGCGCGTAAACTGAGTGGCGCAAAACACGAGCGGAGACATATGTCAGGGCATTCCAAATGGGCAACCACGAAGCACAAGAAGGCCGTCATCGACGCGCGACGTGCCAAGTCGTGGGCAAAGCTCATCAAGAACATCGAAGTTGCAGCAAAGCTCGGCGGCGCCGACCTCTCGGGCAACCCGACGCTATTTGACGCCGTACTCAAGGCGAAGAAGACGTCTGTTCCCAAAGACAACATTGACCGCGCCATCAAGCGTGGCGCCGGCATCGGTGGCGAAGCCATCGAGTACACCTCGATCATGTACGAAGCGTATGGCCCCAACGGTGTCGCGCTCATGATCGAGTGTCTGACCGACAACAAGAACCGCGCAGCGGCCGAGGTGCGCACGGCTCTGAGCCGCAACGGCGGCACGCTGGCAGACCCTGGTTCCGTCGCCTACAACTTCGCACGCAAGGGCGTTATCGAGGTTCCGGTTGAAGGAACCACGGAAGACGACGTCATGATGGCGGCGCTGGACGCAGGCGCAGAAGAAATCACCAACGAGGGCGAGACCTTCGAAGTGATTACGGAGCCCGCAGACCTGGTCGCCACGCGTACCGCGCTGCAGGAGGCTGGCATCGAGTACGACAGCGCTGAGGCGCAGTTTGTGCCCAACCTGAAGGTCGAAGTTGACGCCGACACGGCGCGCAAGATCTTCCGTCTGATCGACGCCCTCGAAGACTCTGAAGACGTGCAGAACGTGTACTCGAACTTTGATCTGACCCCCGAGGTTCAGGCAGAGCTCGAAGCCGAAGACGAGTAATACCCGCGCGCCCAGCGCCGCACGTCACAGTGCTCGCATACCGTTGGTGTGTGAGCACTGTGCGCGTTTTGGGCATCGACCCTGGCCTGACCCGTTGCGGTGTCGGCATCGTCGATGTGCAGGCCAACCGCTCAGCCACCCTCGTGCACGTCGGCGTGATTGGTTCATCTCCCGATATGGAACCAGGCATGCGGCTTGCGCTTATTGCGCGTGGCATCCGCGCCGTGCTTGACGAGCATCGGCCAGACGCGGTCGCGGTGGAGCGTGTGTTCGCACAGCACAACAAGTCGACCGTGATGGCGACGGCACAGGCATCGGGCGTCGCGCTCATGCTGGCCGCCGAACGCGGTATCCCCACGGCAACGCACACACCGAGTGAGGTAAAGGCTGCGATCACCGGATACGGCAACGCCGAAAAGCTCCAGGTGCAGACGATGGTTGCCCGCGTGCTGCGACTCGATGAGCTCCCGAAGCCAGCGGATGCCGCGGACGCGCTGGCGTTGGCGTTGTGTCATGCCTGGCGACGCGGTTCCGTCGCGGTAGCGGGCGCGGAAGGGCGGCTCACGCCCGCGCAGCGCGCGTGGGCAGAAGCCGAGCGCCGCACGCGGCGCGCGTGACGATTCTCCCACGCTCACTCGGAGTGTTGTCGAACATATCTACGATGCATGCGTAGGGTGGAACCATGATCTCTTCTCTGCGTGGCACCGTGCTGCACGCATCGCTTGATGCCGTCATCATCGATGTGGGTGGTGTGGGCTTCTCCGTTGCCGTGCCGCCGGACGTTGCCCGCACGGCGCACGTGGGGGAGACGCTTGCGTTGCACACGCACCTGGTCGTCCGAGAAGACGCGCTGAACCTGTTTGGTTTTGCCGAGCGTGAAGAACTCACCGTCTTTGGCGTGCTCATTTCAGTGACCGGCGTCGGGCCGAAATCGGCCCTCGGGGTGCTATCAACCCTCACGGTCGAACAGATTGCTCAGGCCGTGGCCGATGACGACGACACGCCGTTTCGCAAGGTGTCGGGCATCGGTCCCAAGACCGCCAAGCTCATCGTGGTGCAGCTGGCAGGAAAGATCGCGCCACCCGTTCCGGGCGCCGCGCCCCTCGCCTCGGTCGCGCCCGATGTTTCCGCACAGGTGACCATCGCACTCACCGGGCTGGGATGGAATGAACGTCTGGCAGCCGACGCCGTGGCCGTCGTCGCCGCAGAGGCCACGGAATCGGAGCGTTCCAGCGTGCAGGCGCTGCTGCGCCGCGCCCTCGCGGCGCTCGGACCCCAGGCGAGCCGATGACAGACGAAATCAGTCCGGTGTCGCCGGCGCCACAAGACGATACGGAGCTCGCCATCGAAGGCGCATTGCGCCCCGCATCCCTCGATGCTTTCATCGGTCAGCACAAGGTGCGTGGCCAGCTGGAGCTGCTGCTGGAGGCGGCTCGTCTCCAGCACCGCACGCCCGACCATATTTTGCTTTCTGGCCCTCCGGGGCTCGGAAAGACGACGCTCGCCATGATTGTTGCGCATGAGTCAAATCGTCCGCTGCGCCTCTCGTCCGGCCCCGCCATTCAGCACGCGGGAGACCTCGCCGCGCTACTCTCGAGCCTCACGCCGGGCGAAGTTCTCTTCATCGATGAAATTCATCGCATGGCGCGCTCGGCCGAAGAAATGCTCTACCTCGCGATGGAAGACTTTCGCATCGACATCATGGTCGGCAAGGGCGCCGGCGCCACCAGCATTCCACTCGAGTTGGCGCCGTTCACCCTCGTCGGCGCAACCACTCGTTCCGGCATGCTGCCCAACCCGTTGCGCGACCGCTTCGGTTTTACCGCGCACCTGGAGTATTACGACGCGGCCGAACTCGAACAGGTCGTTCACCGCTCGTCTCTTGTCATTGGCGTTGACCTTGGCCCCGAAGCCCGCGGTGAAATCGCGCGGCGCTCGCGTGGCACACCGCGAATCGCCAACCGCCTGTTGCGCCGCGTGCGTGACTATCTGCTCGTGCATCAGGTTCAATCAGACGTGCAGGCCGTCTCCGCGGCACTCGATCTTTACGATGTTGATGCGATCGGTCTTGACCGTCTTGACCGCGCCGTTCTTGACGCTCTGGTGCGAAAGTTTCGCGGCGGACCGGTCGGACTATCGACGCTAGCGGTTGCGGTGGGCGAAGAAGCCGATACGGTGGAGAGTGTGGTTGAGCCATATCTGGTGAGAATCGGATTCATGGGTCGCACTCCACGAGGACGAATCGCGATGCCCGAAGCGTACGCACACCTCAGAATCCCGCATTCTGACGGTGGTCTTCGTTTCGATGATTTATAATCGCTGAAGGTTTTCTTACCTCCCTTAACGCCCGAAAGGCCCCCTTCTGATGTCAGATCCCAGCAGCCTGATTCTGCTCGTCCTCGCGGGCGCCCTCCTTGTATTCATGATCTTCAACTCGCGCAAGCGCATGAAGAAGATGAAGGAAGAACAGGAAGCAAAGCAGTCCCAGACCGTTCCCGGCGCTGAGGTTCTGCTGCAGAGCGGTATCTTCGGCACGATTGTTAGCTACGACTCCGAGAACCTTGACGCACCCGTCGAGGTCGAGATTGCACCCGGTGTCGTGATCAAGGCGCACAGCCAGGCGATCCTGCGCATTGTGGAGCCGGTTGAGAACGAAGAGGTACTCGAGGCTCCGGCTATCGAGAGCATCGACGAAGAGCCGACCATTGAATCGGCTGAAGAAACCCGTCGTCGCCTCGACAACAACAACGGCTAATACCCGAAGTGATCGCGCGCTCTCGGTGAGCGCTTGTGTAGAAAGCTGACCATTCGTGGCCACATCAACCCCAGTCCGGCACGCTTGGCGTGCGCTGATCGGACTTGTCGTCGTTATCGCGGTGCTCTTCGGAATTAACGCCCTCGGCGTTTACGTCTTCCAGAAGAGCTCGTGGACCCCCGAGCTTGCTCTTGACCTTCAGGGCGGAACGCAAATCACGCTGTCGGCGCAGACAGAAGATGGCGCGGCTCCGTCGCCGGAACAATTGCAGCAGGCCGTGGGAATCATCCGCCAGCGTGTTGACGCGTCCGGTGTCTCGGAGTCGGAGATTCTCACCGAGGGTGGCCGCAACATCGTGGTGCAGGTTCCCGGAACCATCGACCAGGAGACCAGCGACCGCCTGGAAGCGAGCGCGCAGATGACGTTGCGCCCGGTTCTGGTGGCAACGCAGGGCGCCAACACCTTCATTGGTGAGGACGGTGCGGAGACGCCCTACCCGTGGCCCACGCAGTCCCTGGCAGCGACGCCCGCCGTCGAGCCAACGAACGCTTCCGACCTCAACTGGGTGACAGAAGAGCTCGCAGCCGAGTTCAACGCTTTCGACTGCGCGGCTCCCCAGAAGGACCCCTCGAAGGCTGACCCGGACGCCGCGATGATCGCCTGTGACGCAGACGGCTTCACGAAGTACATCCTCGGCCCCGTCGAACTCGATGGTTCCCACATCGATGACGCATCAAACGGCTACGACCAGCAGCGCGCACAGTGGCTGGTGCAGCTTGACTTCGATGACGAGGGCACCAAGATCTTCGCGGAGATCAGCCAGCGCCTCGTGACGATGACGGGCTCGCAGCGCCAGTTCGCTTTCGTCCTTGACGGCCTGGTGATCTCGGCACCCGAGATGCAGGCACAGATTCTCGACGGCCGCCCATCGATTTCTGGCCCGACGCTGGATGCCGAAGGAACCAAGGCGCTTGCTGAGCAGCTGAAGTTCGGTGCACTGCCGCTGAGCTTTGTGACGGAGTCCAACTCGCAGATTTCTGCAACGCTGGGAACCCAGCAGTTGCAGATCGGTCTGATCGCGGCCCTCATCGGTCTCGCGCTGGTCGCCGTCTACTCGCTGATCTCTTATCGCGCTCTCGGCCTGGTGATCATTGCGTCGCTTGCGGTCATGGCCGTCATCACATACGTGACGCTGTGTATTCTCGCGTGGCGCATGGGCTTCCGCCTGTCGCTCGCCGGTGTCGCCGGTTTGATTGTGACCATCGGTTTTACCGCCGACTCGTTTATCGTCTACTTCGAACGTATTCGAGACGAATTGCGTGACGGCAAGTCTGTGACGGCCGCCGTTGAAGACGGTTGGGACCGCGCTAAGCGCACGATCTACATTTCCAAGTCGATCAACGTGCTGTGCGCCGTGGTGCTGTATGTGCTCGCCGACTCGTCGGTCAAGGGCTTCGCGTTCACGCTGGGGCTCACCACCGTCATCGACGTGCTGATCTTCATCCTCTTCACGCACCCGGTCATGCAGCTGTTGGCACGTACCCGCTTCTTCGGTGGCGGCCACCCGTTCTCCGGAATGAACGCTGAAGCACTGGGCGCCGTGTACCGCAACCGCGCGCAGTTCAAGGAGATCCCGACGACGGCACCGAGCCACGGCAAGAGCGCGAAAGACGCGAAGAGCCGTGGCGAGGCGCAGCGCCGTCAGACCATCGCAGAGCGTAAGGCCGCAGAGGCTAACGCCGCTCGAAATACCACCACGACGAAGGAAAGGAACGAAGACTAATGGGTGCAATGAGTCAGCTCGGTAATGACCTGTACACCGGTGAACGATCCGTTCCTTTTGTGCAGAAGCGCAAGCTGTGGTTTGTGATCGCACTCGTTCTGGTGCTCGCATCGATCGCGGTGCTCTTCATTCGTCCGCCGCAGTTCTCGATTGAGTTCACCGGGGGCTCGCAGTTCACGGTTTCTGGCGCAACGACGGCCGACGAGTCGATCCAAGCGCAGGCAGACGCTCGTGACGCCGTGGTCCGCATTGTGCCGGATGCGACGACGAAGGTCACCACGATCTCCGGAACCGACATCCGCGTGCAGACCTCGCAAATGTCGCAAGACGACACGCGCCTGGTGTCGGCGGCACTAGCAGAAACCTTCGGCGTCGACGAGAGCAAGGCCGTCACCGCAAGCTTTGTCGGCCCGTCGTGGGGTGCCGATGTCACCAAGCAGTCGCTGTGGGGTCTGGGCGTCTTCCTCGCCCTCGCGTTCTTGATCCTGGCGATCTACTTCCGCACGTGGAAGATGTCGCTGGCCGCGATCATCGGCCTGGTCGACGTGCTGATCATCACGCTCGGAATCTACGCGGCCTTCGGCTTTGAGATCTCGCCGGCGGCGGTCATTGGCTTCCTGACGATTCTTGGCTACTCGCTGTACGACACCACGGTGGTCTTCGACAAGATTCGTGAGACAACGTGGGAGCAGGGCTCTGCCTCAACGCGCACCTTCGGCGAGTCGGTCAACCTCGGTGTCAACCAGACGCTGATCCGCTCCATCAACACGTCGATCGTTGCCGTGCTTCCCGTCGGCGCGATCCTCATCATCGGTGCCATGTGGATGGGCGCCCAGACGCTCAGCGACATTTCGCTGTCGATCACAGTCGGCATCATTGTCGCGGCATACTCCACGCTGTTCGTTGCGGCGCCGCTGTACTCCTTCCTTCGTGAGTCGGAACCAGAGATCAAGCGTCACGACGCGAAGGTGCTTGCGGCACGCGAAGCCGCGTGACGCGCCGCGCACCTCGCTGTGCGCACTATGATTGGCTGACTGATCCCGGGGGAGGTGGCACGAATGACTGAGACGGTTCCTCCTGCCCCCGGGAACCACTCCAGCCTGCGCTGGATGGTTCCGCGCATCTTCTCGCGGTCGGTGCGGCGCGACGATTTGGAGCACTTGCTTCGTACCGTTCGTTCGCACCACCCGCGCGGTGACCTCACGATCATCGAGCACGCCTACGAGATCGCGGCGCAAAAGCACGAGGGTCAAAAGCGTCAGAGCGGCGAGCCGTACATCACCCACCCGGTGGCGGTCGCGCAGATTCTGGCAGAACTGGGCCTGGGTCCGCGTGCCATCGCGGCGGCCCTGCTGCATGACACCGTAGAAGACACCGGCTACCCGCTGGAAGAGTTGCAGGCTGAGTTCGGCGACGAAGTCGCCTTGCTCGTTGACGGCGTTACCAAGCTTGACAAGGTGAAGTACGGCGAAAGCGCGCAGGCCGAAACCGTTCGCAAGATGATCATCGCGATGTCGAAAGACATTCGCGTGCTGATGATCAAGCTTGCCGATCGCCTTCACAATGCCCGTACGTGGGGGTTTGTTCCTCCCGAGAAGGCCGCCAAGAAGGCGACCGAGACTCTCGAGATTTACGCGCCCCTCGCCAACCGTCTCGGTATTCAGACGGTCAAGAGCGAGCTGGAAGACCTCTCGTTCGCGGTATTGCACCCCAAGATGTACGCGGAGATTGAGTCGCTGGTTAAGCAGCGCACCCCGCAGCGGGAGCAGTACGTGAAGAGCGTGATCTCGGCTGTCGAAGAAGATCTACGGGCGCAACGCATCAAGGGCAAGGTCGCGGGGCGGCCCAAACAGCTCTACTCGGTCTACCAAAAGATGATCGTTCGTGGTCGTTCGTTCGATGACATTTACGACCTCATTGGCATTCGCATTCTGGTTCCGACAGTTCGTGACTGCTATGCGGTTCTCGGCGCACTGCATGCGCGCTGGACGCCGCTGCCTGGGCGGTTCAAGGACTACATCGCAACGCCGAAGTTCAACCTGTATCAGTCGCTGCACACGACGGTCATCGGCCCGGGCGGTCGCACCGTTGAGCTGCAGATTCGTACCTACGAGATGCACCAGCAGGCCGAATACGGTGTCGCCGCACACTGGGCGTACAAAGAGCGCATGGCGGGCAACCGCACCGACAGTAAGGCGTCGGACGCGGATCTCGCCTGGGTTGCCCGCATCTCCGACTGGGGTGCAGAAACGGCCGACCCGGGGGAGTTCCTCGATTCGCTCCGGTTCGAAATCGGTGCCAAAGAGGTCTATGTCTTCACCCCGAAGGGGCGAGTCATTGGCCTTCCGACCGGTGCCACGCCGGTGGACTTCGCGTACGCCGTGCACACCGAAATTGGTCACCGCACCATGGGCGCCAAGGTCAACGGCCGCCTGGTTCCGCTAGAAACCAAGCTCAACTCGGGCGAAATCGTTGAGGTCTTCACCTCTAAGAACCCGGACGCCGGGCCCAGTCAAGACTGGCTGAACTTTGTCGCCTCGACCCGTGCACGGAACAAGATTCGCGGCTGGTTCACGAAGGAGCGCCGCGAGGAAGCCATTGAGCAGGGCAAAGACGCGATCGCACGCGCGATGCGTCGTCAGAACCTGCCGTTACAGCGTTTGATGAACCAAGACTCGTTCTTGGAAGTGGCGTTGCAGATGCGCTACGAAGATGTTTCGGCGCTCTACGCCGCCGTCGGTGAAGGACACATCTCCACCCAATCGGTGCTGGAGAAGGTCGCGGCGCTGATCAACGCGTCGGACACGGCAACCGGACCGATCGAGATTCCGACGGTCGGCAAGTCACGCGCACCACGAAATGGCGACTCCGGCATCTTGGTGCGCGGCGCGCCAGACATTCTCGTCAAACTCGCCAAGTGCTGCACCCCGGTGCCGGGCGACGCCATCGTCGGCTTCGTGACGCGAGGCAGCGGCGTGAGCGTGCACCGCGCCGACTGCAACAATGTGGCGGCACTGAAAGAAGACAAGGACCGCCTCATCGAGGTGGAGTGGGCGCCGACCACGAAGAGCGTCTTCATGGTGCAGATTCAGGTTGAGGCGTTGGATCGCTCTGGCCTACTCTCCGATGTCACGCGTGTGCTTTCGGAGCATCACGTCAACATTCTTTCGGCCACCGTGCAGACCACGACCGATCGACTAGCGCTGAGCCGTTTTGTGTTCGAAATGGGTGACACCGTGCACCTTGATCGGGTGCTGAACGCGGTGCGTCGTATCGACGCCGTGTATGACGTGTATCGGGTCACCCAGTCTTAGCTCGCGTTCTCGACGGGGTTAAGTTCTGCTCCGACGCGCTGCAAAAGTTCCGAGGCCTTGCTGGCTCCGGACAGTCGGGAGTGGTGCGAGCACCAGGCGATTGCGCCAGCAATGCTCGCCGGGTGCGTGCACGCCATCATTCTGATCGCCGCAATGTCTCTGACGCGTGCGAGATCGGCAACGGTGCGCTCAATGCTGGTGACCGCAACGTCACCAAACCACACCAGGTCATCGTCGCCGACGAATCCGTCGCGGTAGACGATGCGGGCCCGCGGATAGATGTTCTGACGCTGCCGTGTCGCGCGCTGCACCGTGAGGGTTGCCGGCGAGTCGGCGAGGGCGCCCCACACCCAGGCGGCCAGCGCATGCGTTGCGGCCATGGCGGGCGCGAGCATGGGCGCGAGAGAACGGGCGCGCAGCCACGGTGTCTCCGGCGCGTCGGTGGGAACGTACCCTTCACCGAGCGGAACCACGTCGCCGTCGAGCGCTGCCGCGCTCAACTCAGCGATCGAGAGTTGGTCACCGGGAAACTTTATTGCGCTGCTCATCTCCCCAGTGTTGATGCCGCAGCGGTGTACCGGGAGGTTCCGCCATCATCTGTGGAAAAGCTTCCTGAGATCGCCGACGGTGGATAACGCGCCGCGGACAGGCCTCGGACAAACGGGTGGGGCGCCAAACTGTGCGTGACGCCCCACCCGTTTACTTCGAACTTAAGCGCCGAGAGCCTTCAGCCAAGCGCGGCGAGCCTCCAGGGCTTCCTTCGCTTCCTTGATGGCCTTCGCGTTTCCGGCCTTCTCGGCCGCGGCAAGCTCAGCTTCGAGCTTGTCGATCGCGTCGAGCAGCTGGCGGCTCATGCCATCGGCGCGCGCCTGCGTCTCCGGGTTATTCTTCTTCCAGTCGACGTCTTCGCGCGAGCGCAGTGCCTGCTCGATCTTGCGCATTTCGTCGTCGAGCTGGCGCTCCTTGTCGCGCGGGAAGATGCGTCCTACTTCATCCCAGCGACGCTGAATGCTGGTGAGAAGCTGACGCGCCTTGCGCAAATCGGCTTCGTCTGCCACCGCAGCGGCCTCAACAAGCAGAGCCTTACGGGCTTCGATCAGCGGAAGCGACTCTGCCTGCTCGGCGGCGTCGCGCTTCGAGCGTGCGGAGTACAGGGCGTCACCGGCAGCCTTAAAGCGGGCCCACAGCGCATCATCGACCTTGCGACCGGCGCGGCCGGAGGCCTTCCACTCATCGAGCAACGAGCGGTAGGCGGCGATACCCTCTTCGCCGCGTGAGGCGAGGGCCTCCGCGCGCTCGACAAGCTTCGTCTTGGTCTGGCGTGCACCCTTGTGCGTCTCATCGAGCTGAGCGAAGAACTCGCGGCGGTGACGCTCAACCGTGCTGCGTGCGTTGCGGAATCGCTTCCACAGGTCGTTTGCCGTGTTCTTCGGCAAGCGCGGGCCGGTCTGCTGGTGTGCCTGCCAATCGTCGAAGAGTGCAGAAAGCTCAGCAGATGCGACCTTCCACTGCACGGTCTTCGGGTCACGAGCGGCCAATGCTTCGGCCTTCTCAACCAGCACGGTGCGCTCTGCGATGGCGGCATCCACAGCCTCGCGCTGGGCGCGCTGTTCCTCTTCGGTGGCAGCGCTCAGCGTTTCGGTCAGCGCAGCGACGCGAACGGCCAAACCGGCGAGGTCGCCAACGGCTGCTGCACCTTCCAGCTCCTTGCTGACGTGGCCAGCCTGCTGTGCGAGGTCTGAGGCCGAGGCGCCACCGCTGCGGCGCTGCTCAAGAATACGAACCTTGAACTCCAGCTCGTCGAACTTGCGAACGAAGTAAGCGAGCGCCTCATCGGGCGTACCGTCCGGGTACTCGCCGACGACGCGCCAGTCGCTGCCTTCACGCACCGACACGATGCCAGCCTCGTCAACGCGGCCCCACGGTTCCGCGGGCGTCGCAACCGACGCTGGCTTTGCGGGCGCCTTGGGCACCGGGCGCGGCAGGGGAGCGGGCTTCGGCGCTGCCGGCGTGGCAACCGCTACCGGAGTCTCGGCGTCAGTGTCAGCGGCGGGCGCTTCGGCGGGAGTCTCGGCGGCGTTCTCATCAGCCGGGGCCTCGGTGGCGCTCTCGTCAGCAGGAGCCTGCTCGGCGCCAGATTCGTCGTTCGTCGTCACCTCCGGCGCGGTGGTCTCGACTGCTTCAGCGTTGACCTCGACGGTCGTTGCTTCTTCGTTGGTGGGCTCTGTGCTGGACACGTGATTCTCCTGACGCGGCGGCCGCCGTGGTGGAGTGGAAAGGACAGCAACAGCCTAGTACGCAGGGCAGAGTTCAGTTCAACCCTGATCGAATCCGTTCTCGCCGTGTTCTCACCAGGCGAAGTCGTACAGCGGCGCAGTGTCTGATGCGGTCGATAGCATGAACGTATGACTTCGTCCGCCGCGCTTCACCAGGGCCAGACGCCGCTTGCGGTGCGCATGCGCCCCACCTCGCTTGATGAGGTCGCGGGGCAGCAGCACCTTCTCAAGCCCGGCTCTCCGCTGGTGAAGCTTGCCGATCGCGAGGCCGCACCGGGTGCCGTATCCGTGATTTTGTGGGGTCCGCCCGGCACCGGAAAGACGACGCTCGCCCAGGCGATTGCACGATCAAGCGGCCGTCGCTTTGTCGAGCTCAGCGCGATCACCGCCGGCGTTAAAGACGTTCGTGAGGTCATGCAAGACGCGATGACGCAGCGCGACCTCTACGGTGCGAGCACCATCCTGTTTCTCGACGAGATTCACCGCTTCACCAAGGCGCAGCAAGATGCACTGCTGCCCGGCGTCGAAAACGGTTGGGTCATACTGATTGCCGCCACCACGGAGAACCCGTCGTTCTCGGTTATTTCTCCGCTGCTGTCACGCTCGCTGTTGTTGACTCTCGCGCCGCTCACCGACGACGACCTGACGGTGCTTGTCGAGCGCGCCGTCGCCGACGCACGGGGCCTCAACGGTCAGATCGCGCTTGCGCCCGACGCGCTGAGCGCGCTCGTGCGGCTCGCGTCCGGCGACGCCCGTCGCGCGCTCACCGCGCTGGAGGCGGCTGCCGTCGTTGCCGGTGGTGCCGAGGGTGACGGAACCATCACCGCTGAGCACGTATCGCAAGCGGTAGACAGGGCACTGTTGCGATACGACCGGCAGGGTGACGAGCACTACGACGTTATTAGTGCCTTCATTAAGTCGATCCGTGGTTCCGACGTTGACGCCGCCATGCACTATCTCGCGCGCATGATCGAGGCGGGAGAAGACCCACGCTTCATCGCACGCAGGCTCGTGATCTCCGCATCTGAAGACATCGGGCTGGCCGATCCGCAGGCGCTGGTGATTGCGATCGCTGCCGCTGACGCCGTGGCGTTTATCGGTATGCCGGAGGGGCGCATTCCGCTTGCCGAGGCAACGGCATATCTTGCCACCACCGCGAAATCCAACGCGGCCTATGTCGCCATCAATGCGGCCATCGCCGATGTGCGAGCGGGCGGGTTCGGCCGGGTTCCCAAACCGCTGCGAGACGCCCACTACGCGGGTGCGAAACGGCTGGGGCACGGCAAGGGCTACAAATACCCACACGATGCCGAGGTTGGCGTGGTCGCGCAGCAGTATTTGCCCGACGAATTGGTGGGCAGACGCTACTACGAACCGAAAAACCTCGGTGCCGAGCGTGATGTCGCCGCGCGACTCGAACGCATCCGCCGCATTTTGGAAGGCTGATCGCACCGCCGCGCCACGCACTCCACGACAGCCACCGCCGCGCGGGCGTGGTTCCGGTACGTAACCCCGCAAATTCACGCCAACGGCGGCCACCCGCCTCCCAGGCTCGTGGGGTGGCGTCTGATAGCATTGACGCGGCTCGAACCAAGTTTTCGAGCATCTCCTTCCTCTTCATACTTCTGTGAGTGCCCCGGCGTGCGCACACAGCGGGCGAGGAAGCGGGGATACGCCCGTGAGTCATGAACGACGTGACCACGTCAGAAAGGAAGGGCCTTCGTGTCGACGAAGTCTCGTACCCGTAGCAAGGCGCGCCTGTCGCGCTCGCTCGGAATCCCGCTTACCCCCAAGGCTGCACGCATTCTCGAAAAGCGCGCATACGGCCCCGGTGAGCACGGCCGCACCAAGCGCAAGGCAGACAGCGACTACGCTGTTCGTCTTCGCGAGAAGCAGCGTCTTCGCGCCCAGTACGGCATCCGCGAGAAGCAGCTCCGCATCGCATTCAACGAGGCTCGCCGCGTTGATGGTCTGACCGGTGAAAACCTGGTCGAGATCCTCGAGACGCGTCTTGACGCTCTCGTGCTGCGTGCAGGTTTCGCTCGCACCACGGCACAGGCACGTCAGCTCGTCGTGCACCGCCACATCCTCGTTGACGGCCAGCTGGTTGACCGTCCGTCCTTCCGTGTGAAGCCGGGTCAGACCATCCACGTCAAGGAGAAGAGCGAAGCTCTTGAGCCGTTCCAGGTTGCAGCTGCCGGCGGTCACGCCGACGTTCTGCCCCCGGTTCCGGGTTACCTCGAGGTTCAGCTCGACAAGCTTCAGGCACGCCTCGTGCGCGCTCCGAAGCGCGCAGAGGTCCCCGTGACCTGTGAAGTTCAGCTCGTCGTCGAGTACTACGCAGCTCGCTAATCACAGCGCTTTAGGAGAGGCGTCGGGATTCCCGGCGCCTCTTCGCGTCTACGATGGATACGCACTGGCGTATTGCCCCCGACGACGAGGATTAAGACATGAAGAACCTGCTCTGGTTCATGTTTGGCATTATCGGCGGCTTCGTGGCGGCCCATTTGGTCAATAAAGATCCGCGTGGCCACGAACTGCTGGAACAGGTTGATGCTCGCATTTCTGAGTTCACCGACCGCATGTCCGACGCCTATCACGACCAGCAGTCTGCGTTGCACAGCATTGTTGATGACGCGGCGGCAACCGTTGCCGATGCGTCATCGCGCCAGCAGCCATCCAACTGATTCACCGAGCACCCGAGCTCTCTAAGGAACGACTCCTCACGTTATGAAGACCGCGGAAATCGCACAGCGTTACCTGGACTACTTCAAGAAGAACGACCACACCATCGTGCCTTCGGCATCGCTGGTCAGCGATGACCCGTCGATTCTGTTCACGATCGCCGGCATGGTTCCGTTCATTCCCTACCTCACCGGAGTGGTTCCGGCGCCCTTCTTGCGCGCGGCCGACGTGCAAAAGTGCATCCGCACCAACGACATTGAAGAGGTCGGCAAGACCGCACGTCACGGTACGTTCTTCCAGATGCTCGGCAACTGGTCATTCGGCGACTACTTCAAAGAAGACGCCATCCGCATGGCGTGGGGTCTACTGACGACCTCAGAAGCCGACGGCGGTCTGGGATTCAGCCCCGACGACCTCTGGGTCACCGTCTTCGAGTCTGACGACGAGGCAGCAGAGCTCTGGCAGAAGGTCGCAGGCCTCCCGGCTGAACGAATTCAGCGTCTGGGTGCAGAAGACAACTATTGGCACACCGGCCAGCCCGGCCCCGCCGGCCCCTGCTCCGAAATCTACTTCGACCGCGGCCCGGCCTACGGCCAAGACGGCGGACCGGCGGTTGACGACAACCGCTTCTTGGAGATCTGGAACCTCGTGTTCATGCAGGATCTGATCGCCAACGTGCGCTCGAAAGTTGACTTCGACATCGTCGGTGAGTTGCCCAACAAGAACATCGACACCGGCATGGGTCTGGAACGTGTTGCCTTCATCAAGCAAAACGTCGAGAACATGTACGAGATCGACCAGGTTCGCCCGGTATTGGACAAGGCTGTTGAGCTGTCGGGTCGCGCGTATGGCGAGAATGCCGAAGACGACGTTCGATTCCGCGTTATCGCTGACCACGTGCGCAGTGCCATGATGCTGCTGAGCGACGGCGTCACGCCCTCCAACGAGGGTCGCGGCTACATTCTTCGCCGCCTGATGCGTCGCACCATCCGCTCGATGCGCCTGCTCGGCGTTGACGGCCCCACCTTCCTTGAGCTGTTCACCGCTTCACGCGACGCGATGAAAGACAGCTACCCGATTCTGCTCACCGACTGGGCACGAATCGAGCGCTACGCACTCGGCGAAGAAGAAACCTTCTTGCGCACGCTGGTCGCTGGTTCCGCGATCCTGGATGAGGCGATTGACGTTGCCAAGAAGGCGGGCACAACGACGCTGGCCGGCCCCGAGGCCTTCCTGCTTCACGACACGTACGGCTTCCCGATTGACCTGACGCTGGAGATCGCAGAAGAGGCTGGCGTTTCTGTTGACCGTGCGGCTTTTGACGAGCTCATGCTGGCGCAGCGTACGCGTGCCAAGGCCGACGCCAAGTCGCGCAAGCGTCAGATCGCCGATCTCACCGTTTACTCGGAGTTCCGCTCGCTCGGTGAGACCACGTTTACCGGCTACACCGACCTAGAGACCTCGTCTCGCGTGCTCGGCATTCTCGTTGACGGGTTGCCCGTCACGGTTGCCCGTGCCGGCGAGATTGCCGAAGTGATTTTGGCCGAGACCGCGCTGTATGCCGAGTCTGGTGGCCAGGTTGCCGACAAGGGAACGATTGTTGGCGACGGGTTTGAGCTTGACGTCATTGACGTGCAAAAGCCGGTTCCTGGGCTCATCAGCCACACGGTTGAGGTGCTAACGGGTGAAGTCACGATTGACGCGCCCGCGACGACCGTCGTTGACGCCGCAAATCGTCGCGCCGCTCAGCAGGCACACTCCGCAACCCACCTGGTGCACGCCGCGTTGCGCGACACACTCGGCAAGACGGCAACGCAGTCTGGCTCGCTCAACCGTGCTGGTTACATGCGTTTCGACTTCGCGTGGAACCAGGCGCTGAGTGCCGAGACGAAGACCGAGATCGAAGAGATCACCAACAACGCGGTGCAAGACAACCTTGAGGTCACCACCCGCATCATGTCGCTGGACGATGCCAAGGCTGCTGGCGCCATGGCGCTCTTTGGCGAGAAGTACGGTTCCACGGTGCGCATGGTCGACATCGGCGGCCCGTGGTCGCGCGAGTTGTGCGCCGGCACGCACGTGTCATCGTCGGCGGAAATCGGTCTGGTCAGCGTGATCGGCGAGGCATCTGTTGGCGCCTCAAACCGCCGCATCGAGGCGCTGGTCGGTCAAGATGCCTTCCGGGAGCTTGCGGCAGAACGTGCCCTCGTGCACGAGCTGACGGCGTCTCTCAAGACTCCGCGTGACCAGCTGGCTGCCCGCATCGCCGAGCTCAGCGCCAACCTCAAATCGGCAGAAAAGAAGATTGCCGCGTTTGAATCGCGCGCGCTTGCCGACCGCGTGCCGAACCTCGTGAACAGCGCCACGACCCGCGACGGCTGGACGATTGTTGCCGAAAACCTCGGAACCGTGGGCTCGGCTGACGATGTGCGCGCGCTCGTGACGCAGGTGCGCGAGCGACTGTCATCGCAGCAGGCTGTTGTTGCACTCGCAGGTGTTGCGGGGGATCGCCCCGTGATCGTTGTAGCAACCACTCAGACTGCCCGCGACGCCGGAGCTCAGGCGGGCGCGCTCGTCAAGATTGCCTCCGGCGTGCTCGGCGGCGGTGGCGGCGGAAAGCCCGATATGGCACAGGGCGGCGGAACAGACGTTCACGCCATTGCCGCGGCGCTTGAGGCTGTCACGCGTGCCGTAGGGGCCGCGTGAGCGAATTTCGGCGTGGCACCCGCATCGGTATCGATGTGGGTAAAGCGCGCGTCGGGGTCGCGAAATGCGACCCCGACGGCCTGCTGGCAACCCCCGTGGAGACGGTGGTGCGCGATGAGAATGCGGTCAGCCGGGTTCTCGCCATCGCAGACGACTACAGCACGTTGGAGTTCGTCATCGGGTTGCCGATGAATCTGCGAGGCGAGGAGACGCCCTCCACGGCTGACGCCCGGGCTTTCGCCACAGCGCTCGCTTCCCGCACCTCAGCGCCGGTCCGCATGGTCGATGAACGGCTCAGCACGGTTACCGCGCACTCCGCGCTTCGTGCCTCCGGCCGAAACCAAAAAAACTCCCGTAACATTGTCGATCAGGTCGCGGCCGTGGTGATTCTGCAGCACGCCATCGACACCGAAAAGCGTTCAGGAGCCGCCCCTGGGTTTCTGATTTCCCCCGAATCGGAGCCTGCATCATGACGACTCCCACCAACGACGATCAGCCGCGCCCGCTGTCACGCCGCGAGATGCGTGAAGCCGCCGCCCAGCAGAACTCGCCCGCAACAGCCGAGACAGCGCAGCCAACCCCCACCGAGGCCGCGCCCGCAGCGGCCGCCGTGGTTCCTCCCGCAGCCGACACCGTGGTTCCGCCCGCAGACGGCACCGTGGTTCCGCCCGCCGAGGTCGACGTCGATCTCGCGCGTGAAGCCGCCGAACTTTTTCCGCGCCGGTCTGATGTCGCCTCCTTTGCGATGCGAACCGGTTCGGTACCCACCAACGCCAATGACGACGTTACCCCGGAGCAAACGTTGACCGATATTTTCGATGACGCTCACGCTGTTCGACCGAAGAAGAAGCGGGCGGGCTGCATTGTTGCGCTCGTCGTTGTGCTGGCGATTCTCGGTGGCCTGACGGCCGGCGGCGTTTGGGTGTGGAACACCTATGGCGAGAAGATCCAAGAATTCCTCGGCACCGGCGAGTCCAAAGACTACGAAGCGGGCCTGGCCGAGGGCGAAGTGATGTTCACTATTCACCCCGGTGATGGCGGGTTGCAGATTTCGTACGCCCTCTTTGAGGCGGGCGTGACGAAGTCCGACGAGATCTTCTACGACTGGCTGCGTGAAAACCCACCGACTCCGACGTTCTACCCCGGCACCTACCAATTGCAGGAGAAGATGACGGCGGCGGCGGCAGCCGCGGTGCTGGGCGACGTCAACAACAAGGTGTCAAACGCCGTGCTGCTGCGTGAAGGGGAGACTCTGCAGACGATTCTGCCGACGATTTCCGAGTCGCTTCAGATCCCGATCGAAGATCTGGAGGCCGCCGCGGCTGACCCCGCAGCATATGGCATTCCGGCTGCCAGCCTTGAGGGCTGGCTCTTTCCCGCCACGTACGACTTCAATGAAAGCGCGACGGCAACGGACGTCATTGCCACGATGGTGAACCGCACTATCGAGTCGCTTGATCAGGCGGGTGTGCCGGTTGATGACCGCCAGCGCATCCTCACGGTTGCTGCCATCATCCAGCGTGAAGCGGGAGCCGGAGACATGGGCAAGGTGGCGCAGGTCATTTACAACCGCCTGGGACCCGACAACGTCGAAACCTACGGTCTGCTGCAGATGGACTCCACCGTCGCGTATGGTGTCGGCAAGCTCCATGACGGTGTCGTCGCCACCACCGACGAAGATCGCGCCAACGACAACCCGTACAACACATACCTGCACCCGGGACTACCCGCCGGCCCCATCGCAAACGCCGGTGATGAAGCCATCGACGCCGCAATGCACCCGGAGCCCGGTCCCTGGTTCTACTTCGTCACCGTTAACCTCGACACGGGCGAAACGATCTTCTCCGAGACGTATGCGCAACAGCTGGAGGCTGAAAAGCTCTGGCACCAGTGGTGTGAAGACCACCCAGACTCGGGATGCTATTCGTCATGACCTCGCTGCAGGTCTGGGGAGACCCCATCGAGCACAGCCGCTCACCGCGCCTTCACACGGCGGCGTACGCTGCGCTCGGGCTGGATTGGTCATACACTCGCCGACAAGTGAGCGCCGACCAATTTGCCAGCGAATTTGCGAGCCTTGATTCGTCGTATCGCGGACTCTCGCTCACCATGCCGCTGAAAGAGTCTGCGTACGCTGCGGCCTCCTGGTGTGATGAGCGCGCAGAACGTACCGGAGCCGTCAACACGCTGTTGCTGAGCAAGGGCGCCGTGCGCGGATACAACACCGATGTCGGCGGGTTTCTCGGCGCCCTGCGCGAAAACGGCGTTTCCAACCTCACCAGCGCACGTATTGTCGGCGCCGGAGCAACCGCGGCGAGCGCCCTGGTGGCTCTTGCCGAGGCGGGGGCCGAGCGGGTGGAAGTTATCGCTCGCACGCCCGAAAAGGCGATGCCGTTGCTCGATGCCGCCGCGCGCCTCGGCATCACGGCCACGGCAATCGCGATCGACGACGTCACCCGGTTCAGTACCGTTGACGCCACGATTGCAACGCTGCCGGGCGGAACCACGGTGTCAGAGGTCAGCGCTGCGCGAATCGCCGAGACGGGGGGAGTGTTGCTCGATGCCGTCTACGCGCCGTGGCCAACGCAACTTGCCGACGCTTTTGGTTCCGCCGGTCTGAAAGCAGCGTCGGGCGAACTCATGCTGCTGCATCAGGCGGTGCTCCAGGTGCGGGTATTCGTTAACGAAGATGTGCACGCCCCGCTGCCGAACGAAGACGTCATCGTGGCGGCGATGCGTGCCGCGCTCATGGGAGACTAGAACAATGCTTCGTGTTCTGACCGCAGGTGAATCTCACGGCCCCGAGCTCATTGCCATCATGGAGGGTCTGCCCGCGGGCGTTCCCATCGCGATGGACACGATTCGCGCTGACCTGGCGCGTCGCAAGCTCGGTTATGGCCGCGGCTCGCGCATGAAGTTCGAAGAAGACGAACTCACCATCTCCAGCGGCGTGCGTCACGGCTCAAGCCTGGGCAGCCCCATTGCGATTCGCATTGGCAACACTGAATGGCCGAAGTGGCGCGAAGTGATGAGCGCCGAGCCTGTTGAGGCGACCGATCTTTCTCGCGGTCGTGGCGCCGCCCTCACGCGCCCGCGCCCCGGGCACGCTGATCTCGTTGGCATGCAGAAGTACGATTTCGACGAGGCGCGACCGATTCTGGAACGCGCAAGCGCCCGAGAAACCGCGGCTCGCGTCGCGCTTGGCGCCATCGCCCGCTCCTTTCTCAGCGAGCTGGGCATTGGCCTAGTGAGCCACACGCTGTCGATGGGTCCGGTTCGCGTGCCAGAGGACATGCCGCTGCCGACCCCCGCCGATGTCGCCGCGCTCGACGCCGATCTGCTGCGATGCTTTGACCCCGCCACGAGCGAAGCCATGGTTGTCGAGGTCGATGACGCCCGTAAGTCTGGCGACACCGTCGGCGGCATTGTCGAGGTACTCGCCTACGGTCTGCCGCCCGGGCTCGGATCGCACGTGCAGTGGGACCGCCGTCTTGACGCGAAGCTTGCGCAAGCGCTGATGAGCATTCAGGCGATTAAGGCGGTCGAGGTCGGTGATGGTTTTGAGACCACGCGCCGACGCGGTTCTGCCGCGCACGACGAGCTTCACCTGTCGGATGGAACCATCACGCGTTCGTCGGACCGCGCTGGCGGTATCGAGGGTGGCATGTCGACGGGCACGCTGTTGCGGGTACGCGCCGGCATGAAGCCGATCGCGACGGTTCCGCATGCGCTACGAACCATTGATGTGGCAACGGGTGAAGAAGCAACCGCGCACCACCAGCGCTCAGATATCAGTGCCGTCCCAGCGGCGGGCGTCGTCGCCGAGGCGATGGTCGCGATTACCCTCGTCGACGTGATTCTGGAAAAGTTTGGCGGCGATTCGTTGGGGGAGACGCGGCGCAACATTGCCAGCTACCTCGATCACATTCCCGAGACGCTGAAGACGGCAGACGCGAGCGACGCGTCGCTGGCATGACGACGCGCGCGGTCGTGCTGATCGGCCCGATGGGTGTTGGTAAGTCCAGCATCGGTCGAAAGCTCGCCAAAACGCTGTCGCGCACGTTTTTAGACACCGACAGCGTGATTGCTCGCGAGCATGGCCCGATTCCGCAGATCTTTGCGCAGCACGGTGAGGCCTATTTTCGCGAGGTGGAGCGCGAGGCCGTGGCTCGAGCCGTCGCAGACGGCGGCGTTGTCGCCCTCGGTGGCGGCGCGGTGCTGAACGAGAGCACGCGCGAGCTGCTGCGCGAGCACCGTGTCGTGTTGCTGGATGTCTCTGAGGCGGTTGTCGCCGGACGCATCGGCCACGGCGAGGGGCGGCCACTGCTGTCCGGCGTGGATGAAGATCCGATGATCAGGTGGAAGCGCATTCGAGCGGAGCGCTGGCCGGTTTACGAGTCGCTCGCCGATGTGACGTTTGATACGTCGCGCGGCCACATTGCTTATGTTGTATCGGCTATCGCCGAGTGGGTTCAGGAGGAAGAACAATGAGTGAGATCACCACGATCTCTGTGGCGGGCACGCCCGGCTACGACATCACGGTCGGCAATGGCGTCATCTCCCAGCTGGGTGAGGCGCTACCCGCGGGCGCGAAGAAGGTTCTCATCGTGCACACCGCCACCGTGGGCGCCGAAGCCGAAAAGTTGCGCGCACAATTGTCGGCCGACCGTGAGGTGCTACTCGCCGAGATTCCCGACGCCGAGCAGGGAAAGCGCATCGAGGTGGCCGCGTTCTGCTGGCAGATTCTCGGCCAGTCTGACTTCACCCGCTCCGACGCGATCGTAGGTTTCGGCGGCGGCGCAACCACCGACGTCGCCGGCTTCGTCGCGGCAACCTGGCTGCGCGGCATCGCCGTTGTGCAGGTTCCCACCACCGTGCTGGGCATGGTCGATGCTGCCGTCGGCGGCAAGACCGGGCTCAACACCAACGAGGGTAAGAACCTGGTTGGCGCGTTTTGGGAGCCAACCGCGGTCATCTGCGACCTCAACTACCTCACCACGCTCTCGCAAAATGAGGCGACGGCGGGCTTCGCCGAGGTGGTCAAGGCGGGCTTTATCGCTTACCCCGAGATTCTCGATCTGATTGAGGCCGACCCCACGCGGGCCACCGATGTCACGTCGGCAGAATTCCGTCGCTGCATTGAGCTCGCGATTCAGATGAAGGCCGACATTGTCGGCGAAGACTTTCGCGAGGCAGGCAAGCGCGAATTTCTGAACTACGGCCACACCCTGGGCCACGCGATCGAACACTCGGAGCGCTACAAGTGGCGTCACGGCGCCGCCGTCTCAATCGGCATGATGTACGTTGCCGAGCTTTCGCGCCTGGCAGGCCGACTCAGTGACGAGGCCGTCGACCGCCACCGCTCGATTCTCGAGTCGCTCGGGCTGCCGACAACCTACCGCGGCGGCGCGTGGAGCGCTCTGCTTGCCACGATGCAACGAGACAAGAAGTCGCGAGGCGGCATGCTGCGCTTCATTGTGCTCGACGAGATCGGTCGGCCCGCTGTCATGCAGGCGCCCGATGAGTCGCTGCTATTTGCCGCCTACCAAGAGATCGCCGAGTAGTCGGCGCTGGTAGCCTCCGATCATGAGCAGCGCCACAATCCTTCTCGTCAACGGGCCGAACCTCAACCTGCTGGGCGTGCGCGAGCCGGAGGTCTACGGAACCACGACGCTGGCCGACGTTGAAGCCCTCGTGCAGCGGGTTGCTGCTGAGGCTGGCTACGCGGTGCGTGCGATCCAAAGCAACCACGAGGGTGTCCTGATTGACGCGATTCACGACGCCCGCACCACGTGTGCCGGCATTGTCATCAATCCGGGTGGGCTGACTCACACCTCCGTCGTGCTGCGCGACGCACTCACCGGCGTATCGCTGCCCTTCGCTGAGGTGCACATTTCTGACGTTTACGAGCGTGAGTCGTTCCGCCATCACTCCTATCTCACCGACGTTGCCGCCGTGCATGTGGTGGGCGAGGGTATCGACGGCTACGCACGCGCGACGCGCGAACTCATCGAGTACATCAACGCCCACTGACGCGCTCAAACAGCGCTCAGGCACAATCACGTAGACTGTTTGGCTGGACGCATTCGTCCACCAACCTCACGAACGGACATACATTCCTTATGGCATCGACCGCAGACATCAAAAACGGTGTCGTCCTTTCGATCGACGGACAGCTCTGGAGCGTTATTGAGTTCCAGCACGTGAAGCCTGGCAAGGGTGGCGCGTTTGTTCGCACGAAGCTGAAGAACGTCGTTTCGGGCAAGACCGTTGACCGCACCTACAACGCTGGCGCCAAGATCGAGATCGAGAACGTCGATCGCCGTGACTTCCAGTACCTCTACAACGATGGCGATGGCTTCGTCTTCATGGACGTCGCAGACTACGACCAGCTCACCGTTCCGGCCGCGACCGTTGGCGACGCCGCCAACTTCCTGCTGGAAAACCAGATGGTCACCATCGCGCTCAACAATGGCACCCCGCTGTACCTTGACCTGCCGGCGTCCGTCATTCTCGAAGTGACCTACACCGAGCCCGGTCTGCAGGGCGACCGCACATCTGCCGGCACCAAGCCTGCAACCGTTGAGACGGGCTACGAGATTCAGGTTCCGCTGTTCCTGGAGACCGGAACCAAGATCAAGGTTGACACTCGCACGGGCGAGTACCTGGGTCGCGAAAAGTAAATTGGGCGCTCGTACGAAGGCGCGCAAACGCGCGCTCGACATTCTGTATTCGGCCGACGTTCGCGGCGACGACATTGGCGTAACGCTTGCCGCCGAGGCGACGCGCGCTGCGGCTGAGCCCGCACGCGCTGCCTCCTGGCTGTACGCACGCGAAATCGTTGACGGCGTCATCGACCACCAGAGCGAAATTGATGAGCAGATCGCGACGCACAGCCGCGACTGGAAGATTGAGCGCATGCCCGTCGTCGATCGTGCACTTTTGCGTATCGGCGTGTGGGAGATTCTCTTCAACGAGGAGATTCCGACCGCCGTCGCTATCGATGAAGCGGTTGATCTTGCCAAGGAGTTCTCCTCCGACGAGGCAGGTCCGTTCGTTCATGGCGTGCTGGCACGCATCGCACGCTCTTCGTAATCACGACGCTTCAACGCTGAGGCCCCGACCACTCGTCGGGGCCTCAGCGTTTTGTCACGGCCGCATTCAGCGTGATCGCTGGGCGGCACGCGTAGACTCAATTCGTTCCACACAGGAGGTAGAAAATGCGGATCACAGGGCTCGGCCATGCCGGAATGTTCATTGAAACGGCGGGCGGAAACATCCTCGCTGACCCGTGGGTAAAGCCCGCGTTCTTCGGTTCTTGGTTCCCCTTCCCAGACAACCGCGGCCTCGACTGGGAGAAGTACGGCCGCGAGGCTGACTTCCTCTACATCAGCCACCGCCACCGCGATCACTTTGACCCGTGGCTGCTGCAGACCTACGTCTCTAAAGACATTGAGGTGCTGCTGCCTGACTACCCGACAGACGACCTTGAGCAAGACATTCGTGCGCTCGGCTTCACCAACATCACCTACACGCAGGCTGGCGAAGTCATCGAACGTGGTCCGCTGCGACTCATGATCACGCCGCTGCGCGCGCCGTCCGACGGCCCCATCGGCGACTCGTCGCTGTCCATCGATGACGGCACCGCCTCGATCCTGAACCAGAACGACTCGCACCCACTCGACCTGGAAGCGCTGATGTCGTTCGGCAAGCCCGACGCCTACTTCACGCAGTTCTCCGGCGCGATCTGGTGGCCGATGGTCTACGACCTGCCGGCCGACGCAAAGCAGAACTTCGCGCACCTCAAGCGCGAAGCGCAGCACAAGCGCGCGATGTTCTACATCGAGAAGGTCGATGCCCCGCACGTCTTCCCGATGGCGGGTCCGCCGATGTTCCTCCGCGACGATCTGATCGACAACAACGGGCTCGGCCGCAACGGGTCGGTGGGCATCTTCACCGACCAGGTCGAATTCATCGACCGGATGAAGCAGGAGGCCCCGCAGTACGAGGGGCACGTGTTCTTCCCCGGCACCGTCGTCGAGGTCAATGGTTCCGACATCTCCGTCGAGCAGACGTTTTTCTCACAGGAGGAGATCGATCGCATCTTCGCCGACAAGTGGGCCTACCTTGACGAACAGCGCGCCTCGCGCCAGCAGGAGATCGCCGACGAGATCGCCTCGCGTGCGGCGGTGCTGGAGCCGGCCGAAATGATGGCGGCCTTGAAGGAATGGTGGGAACCACTGATGCGTCGCGCGCGCATCATGCGTAACGGCGTCGGCGGCCCGGTGCGCTACACCATTGGCGAGCTCGACATGGTGGTGGACTTTCCCAAGGCGAAGATCCGCGAGTATGCGGGGGAGGAGTGCGAGTTCTGGTTCCGCATTCCCGCTGACCTCGTCTCGACCAACATTCGCGATGGCGAAATCGACTGGTCAAACTCCATCTTCTTGTCGATGCAGTTCGAAACGACGCGTCAGGGCAAGTTCAACGAGTTCATCTACACGTTTATGAAATGCCTCTCGCGTGACCGTATCGAGTACACCGAGAACTGGTACTCCGAGCAGACCGACCAGACCGAAGACGCCGAGGTTGGCGACTGGATCGTACAACGCCGCTGCCCGCACCTGCGCGCAGACCTCACCAAGACCGGCAAGATCGACGAAGACGGCGTTCTGACGTGCTCGCTGCATGACTGGAAGTGGGACTTGAACACGGGCAAGTGCCTCACCACGCAGGGCCACCCGATTCGGGCGAAGAAGATGGGCGACGAGGTCTCCCACGCCGCCCTCGCACCCGCGAACGTCTAACGCGATCGTACGCAAAGGACTCACCACCTGGTGGGTCCTTTGCGCATATGTGGGCGCGGTAGACTGACAGAGTCAGCAACCTTTAACACCGTCCAGAGAGGCGGAGAAGGGAGCGGAATGAGCACGCGTGTTGTGCTTCAGGAAGCCGATATCACACGGGCTTTGACCCGTATCGCACACGAAATCATCGAGTCCAATAAGGGCACGGATTCCCTCGTTCTGTTGGGAATCCCCACCCGCGGCGTGAATCTCGCCCAGCGAATTGGTGCTCTGATTTCGTCCATCTCGGGCGAAGAGATCCCCACCGGATCCCTCGATGTCACGATGTTTCGTGATGACCTCGCCCGCCAGCCGGTGAGAAGCCCGGGGCCGACGATCATCCCCGACGGCGGCGTTGATGCCAAGACCGTCGTTCTTGTCGACGACGTGCTGTTCTCCGGTCGTTCCATTCGCGCGGCGCTTGACGCGCTCGGCAGTGTCGGGCGTCCGCAGGTCGTGCGACTCGCGACGCTGATCGATCGTGGGCACCGCGAACTGCCGATTCGTCCCGACTTTGTCGGCAAGAACCTTCCCAGCGCGCGTGAGGAACGCGTGCGTGTGCGACTGGTTGAAACCGACGGCATTGACGAGGTGACGATCGAATCATGAGGCACCTGCTTGACACCCAGTTTCTCGCCAAGGATGATGCGCTGCGCATTCTCGACGTGGCCGAAGACATGGTCGACTCGCAGACTCGCGAGATCAAGAAACTTCCGACCCTGCGCGGCAAGACCGTCGTCAACCTCTTCTTTGAAGACTCCACGCGCACCCGAATCTCGTTTGAGGCGGCAGCCAAGCGACTCTCCGCCGACGTCATCAACTTCGCGGCCAAAGGTTCCAGCGTTTCTAAGGGCGAAAGCCTGCAAGACACCGCACAAACCCTGCAAGCCATGGGCGCCGATGCTGTCGTGATTCGACACGGCGCCTCCGGCGCGCCGCGCACGTTGGCAACGAGCGGTTGGATCAGCGCCGGCGTGGTGAATGCCGGAGATGGAACGCACGAGCATCCGACACAAGCGCTGCTCGACGCGTTCACGATCCGCAAGCGGTTGCACGGCGCGGCGAGCCGCGGCAAAGACCTCTCGGGAGCCAAGGTCACGATTGTCGGCGACATTCTGCACTCGCGGGTTGCCCGCTCCAACGTATGGCTCCTGCGCACGCTGGGCGCCGCCGTCACGCTTGTCGCGCCGCCCACCCTGGTTCCGCAAGACGTGCGTGCGTGGCCGGTCACCGTCGAGTACTCGCTGGATGCGGCGATCGCGGCCGCGCCCGACGCGCTGATGATGTTGCGAATCCAATCCGAACGCATGAATGCGGCATATTTCCCCACTGAGCGGGAGTATTCCCGCCTCTGGGGTCTGGATCCGGAACGATTGAACGCTCTGCCAGAGGGTACGATGGTTATGCACCCCGGCCCCATGAACCGCGGACTGGAAATTTCCTCCGCCGCTGCTGATTCTGCGCGCTCGACGGTGCTAGAACAGGTCGCGAACGGCGTTGCCGTGCGCATGGCTGTGCTTTATCTCCTGCTGGCCGGAGAACGAACCCACGAGGAACGAGAGGATGACCGATGAGCGAACGGATTCTCATCTCGGGAGCACAGATCGAAGGCGGCGCGGCCGCCGACATCCTGATTGCAGATGGCCGCATCGTTGAAGTTGGAACGGCGCTGAGCGACAAAGACGCGCGGCGAATCGACGCCGACGGCCTGGTTGCCCTTCGCGGTCTTGTTGATCTTCACACGCATTTGCGTGAGCCGGGCTACGAGGCGTCTGAAACGATCTTGACCGGCACGCGTGCCGCGGCCGCCGGTGGTTTCACCGCCGTGTTCGCCATGCCGAACACCTCGCCGGTCGCTGACACCGCGGGTGTCGTGGAGCAGGAGCTTGCTCTCGGCGAGGCCGCCGGGTACGCAACGGTACAGCCGATTGGCGCGGTCACCGTTGGTCAAAAGGGTGAGCGCCTTGCCGAGCTCGGCGCGATGGCCGCGTCGCGCGCCAACGTTCGCGTTTTCAGTGACGACGGTTTCTGCGTTTTCGATCCGCTCATCATGCGTCGCGCGCTCGAGTATGTGAAGAGCTTTAACGGCGTCATCGCGCAGCACGCGCAAGACCCGCGCCTCACCGAAGGTGCCCAGATGAACGAGGGTGCCGTTTCGGCTGAGCTCGGGCTCACCGGCTGGCCCGCGGTTGCCGAAGAGTCGATCATTGCGCGTGACGTGCTCCTCGCCGAACACGTTGGTTCACGCCTGCACGTGTGCCACCTCTCTACCGCTGGCTCGGTCGACATCATTCGCTGGGCCAAGAAGCGTGGCATCAACGTGACGGCAGAAGTCACCCCGCATCACCTCCTGCTCACCGACGAGTTGGTGCGTGGCTATGACGCTCGATACAAGGTGAATCCGCCACTTCGTCGTCACGAGGATGTTCTCGCGGTGCGCGAAGGCCTGGCAGACGGAACCATCGACATCGTCGCGACGGATCATGCGCCGCACCCCTCCGAGAACAAGACGTGCGAGTGGTCCGCCGCAGCAAACGGCATGGTCGGGCTGGAAAGCGCCCTTCGTGTAGTTCACGCGGCGATGGTGGAGACCGGGCTGCTGGGCTGGGATGACGTTGCTCGCGTGATGTCAAGCGCACCCGCGCGCATCGGTAGCCTCGCCGGTCACGGAACACCGATCGCGACAGGGGAGCCGGCAGAACTCACGCTCTACGACCCGTCCGTTCGAGGCACGTTCCAGGTCGGTGACCTGCGCGGCCGAAGCGTCAACTCGCCCTACCTCGGCACCGAACTGCCTGGTCAGGTTCGGTTCACCATTCATCGCGGATACCTCACGGTCGCCGACGGCGAGTTGGTGGAGGTGAACGCATGACCCGCGAACTTGCCATCGGCATCACGATCGGTGTCGGCGTCTTGATCTTGGCTGGCATGGCATGGGGTTGGCGACGACGATCCCGGCGCGACTCGGCGCTACAGGCGCCGGTTGGTGAGCTCGGCGGCGACGTCGTGGGCTCGTTCTCCGGCCTCTACGTTGCGACCACCGAGCACGATGAGCCGCTTAACCGCCTCGCGATCAGGCACCTCGCGTTCCGCTCCAAGGTGACGGCTACCGTCACCACCGAAGGCATCAACCTCGTGATGCCTGGCAGCCCGACCATCGGTCTGGCAAAAGCCTCACTCATCGGTGCCGGCCGCGCGACGTGGACCATCGACCGGGTGGTCGAAAAGGACGGCCTCGTCTTTATCTCGTGGCAGGTCAACGACACCACCGTCGCAGACTCCTATCTGCGCCTGCAGGAGTCCAACCCCACCTCTTTCTTGGAGGCGCTCGATCGCGTGCTTCCGAACACCACTGCAACAGGAATCTGACGCAATGTCTTTGTTTTCAATTGAACCCGCCGTTCTCGTTCTCGAAGACGGCAGCCGCTTCCCGGGTGCCGCCTACGGTGCCCGTGGCACGACGATCGGCGAGGTTGTCTTCTCCACCGGCATGACCGGCTACCAAGAGACCCTCACCGACCCGAGTTATGCCGGGCAGATCGTGCTGCAGACCGCGCCGCACATCGGCAACACCGGAATGAATGACGAAGACCCGGAGTCGCGTCGCATCTGGGTTGCGGGCTACATCGTGCGTGACCCCTCCCGCGTGGTATCAAACTGGCGTGCCGATGAGTCGCTGGATGCGGCGCTGGAGCGCGACGGCATCGTCGGCATCAGCGGAATCGACACCCGCGCTGTGACGCGCATCATCCGTTCCGTCGGTAGCATGCGCGGCGCGATCTTCTCCGGCGACGCCGCAAACATCGCCGACGAAGAACAAATGCGCATCGTGCGCGAAGCGCCACTGATGGCCGGTCAAAATCTTTCAGCCGACGTCTCCGTTGCGGTGGCAGAAGTGACGGCAGCGGTGGGCGAGCGCATCGGCAACCTTGCCGTCATCGACCTGGGCGTGAAGCAAGCGACCATCAACAACCTCGCCGAGCGTGGCTTCGAGGTACACGTGATGCCGCAGACCAGCTCGATTGAAGACATCACGGCAATCGAACCCGTCGCCGTGTTCTACTCCAATGGCCCGGGTGACCCGGCAGCATCCGACGGACACGTGGCGTTGCTGCGCAGCGTGCTCGACGCCGGCTACCCCTTCTTCGGCATCTGCTTCGGCAACCAGCTGCTGGGGCGCGCGCTCGGACTCGGCACCTACAAGTTGCCGTTTGGGCACCGTGGCATCAACCAGCCGGTGCTGGATAAGACGACCGGCCGGGTAGAAATCACCGCACACAACCACGGCTTCGCCGTTGATGCGCCCATCGATGGCGCGTTTGACAGCCCCAACGGCTACGGCAAGGTCGAAGTCAGCCACATTGGCCTGAACGATCAGGTCGTTGAGGGCCTGCGCGCGCTCGACATTCCCGCCTTTAGCGTGCAGTACCACCCGGAAGCTGCGGCAGGTCCGCACGACGCCAACTACCTGTTTGACCGCTTCCGCGACATGGTCATCGCGCACAACGACACGAAGGACTCGAAGTAATGCCGAAGCGCGACGATATCAACAGCGTTCTCGTGATCGGCTCCGGTCCGATCGTCATCGGCCAGGCTGCCGAGTTTGACTACTCCGGCACCCAGGCGTGCCGTGTGCTGCGCGAGGAGGGCGTGCGCGTCATCCTGGTCAACTCCAACCCGGCCACCATCATGACCGACCCCGACTTCGCGGACGCGACCTACATCGAACCGATCACCCCCGAGGTCATCGAGACGATCATCGCGAAGGAGAAGCCCGACGCGATTCTGCCGACGCTCGGCGGCCAGACGGCATTGAACGCTGCGATGGAGTTGGACGCACTCGGCATTCTCGACAAGTACGGCGTCGAGCTGATCGGTGCCAAGGTCGAAGCGATCAAGAAGGGCGAAGACCGCCAGATCTTCAAGGATCTGGTGCTCGAATGCGGCGCCGACGTCGCAAAGTCGGTCATCTGCCACACCATGGACGAGCTGCTTGCCGGTGCTGAACTGCTGGGCTACCCGCTCGTGGTGCGCCCGTCCTTCACCATGGGCGGTCTCGGCTCTGGCTTCGCCTACAACGAAGAAGACCTGCGCCTGATTGGTGGCGCTGGCCTGCACGACTCACCCACGAACGAGGTGCTGCTTGAGGAGTCAATCCTCGGGTGGAAGGAGTACGAGCTTGAGCTGATGCGCGACACGTCCGACAACACGGTCGTCGTCTGCTCGATTGAAAACGTTGACCCGGTTGGTGTGCACACCGGCGACTCGATGACGGTTGCGCCGGCGTTGACCCTCACCGACCGCGAGTACCAGAACCTGCGAAACATTGGTATCGAGATCATCCGCGCCGTTGGCGTCGACACCGGTGGCTGCAACATTCAGTTTGCCATTGATCCGACCAACGGTCGCGTCATTGTCATTGAAATGAACCCGCGTGTTTCGCGTTCGTCGGCGCTGGCATCGAAGGCGACGGGCTTCCCGATCGCGAAGATCGCCGCGAAGCTGGCCATCGGTTACCGCCTCGATGAGATCCCCAACGACATCACCGAGGTCACCCCGGCAAGCTTCGAGCCGACCCTGGACTACGTCGTCGTTAAGGCACCGCGTTTTGCCTTCGAAAAGTTCCCAGCCGCAGATGCGACGCTGTCGACCACCATGAAGTCGGTGGGCGAGGCCATGGCCATCGGGCGCAACTTCACCACCGCATTGCAGAAGTCGCTGCGATCCCTCGAAAAGCGTGGCTCCTCGTTCCACTGGGGTGCAGAAGAGCGCTCGGTTGACGAACTGCTGACCATCGCGCAGACGCCCACCGATGGTCGCATCGTGACGCTGCAGCAGGCGATGCGCAAGGGCGCGACGATTGAGCAGGCGTTTGACGCCACCGCGATTGACCCGTGGTTCCTCGACCAGATCGCATTGATCAACGAGGTTGCCGCCGGCATCGCGGCGGAGCCGGAGCTTTCGGAGCACGTGCTGCGGGTCGCGAAAGATCACGGTTTCAGCGATACGCAGATTGCGCAGTTGCGCGGAACCACGGAGGCCGAGGTTCGCGGCGTACGCCACGGGCTCGGCGTGCGGCCGGTCTACAAGACCGTCGATACGTGTGCCGGCGAATTTCCGGCGCTCACGCCGTACCACTACTCGTCGTACGACACGGAGACCGAGGTTGCCGCCTCCGACCGCACCAAGGTGGTCATCATTGGTTCCGGCCCGAACCGCATCGGTCAGGGCATTGAGTTTGACTACTCGTGCGTGCACGCCTCGTTTGCGCTCTCAGACGCCGGCTACGAGACGATCATGGTCAACTGCAACCCGGAGACGGTGTCGACTGACTACGACACCTCCGATCGCCTGTACTTTGAGCCGCTGACGCTGGAAGACGTGCTGGAGATTCTGCACGCAGAATCGCAGTCCGGCACGATTCTGGGCGTGGTGTGCCAGCTGGGCGGCCAGACACCGCTCGGTCTTGCCCAGGGCATTCAAGACGCCGGCTACACGATTCTCGGCACCAGCCCGGAGGCCATCGACGCGGCGGAGGAACGCGCTCAATTCAGCGCGATTCTCGACAACGCTGGTCTGGTGGCGCCCCGCCACGGAACCGCGACCGACGTTGCCGGCGCGGTGAAGATTGCCGAGGAGATCGGCTACCCGGTGCTGGTGCGCCCGAGCTTCGTGCTCGGCGGACGCGGCATGGAGATTGTCTACGACACCGCCTCGCTGCGCGACTACTTCGTGCGCATGGATGGTCAAGCCATCATCGGCGAAGGCCGACCGCTCCTGGTCGATCGCTTCCTTGACGACGCGATTGAACTTGACGTTGACGCGCTGTACGACGGTCACGAGCTCTACATCGGTGGTGTGATGGAACACCTCGAAGAGGCGGGCATCCACTCCGGCGACTCCTCCTGCACGCTGCCGCCGATGTCGCTCGGTCGCAGTGACATCGATCGGGTGCGCACGGCAACACTCGGTATTGCCGAGGGTGTTGGGGTTCGCGGACTCCTGAACGTGCAGTTCGCGATCTCCGCCGACGTGCTCTACGTCATCGAGGCAAACCCCCGCGCCAGCCGCACGGTTCCGTTTGTCTCCAAGGCCCTGGGAATTCCGCTCGCCAAGGCAGCCAGCCGCATCATGACCGGCTCCACCATCGCCGAGCTGAAGGCCGAAGGCCTGCTGCCCGCGCAGGATGGCTCCCGCGTGCCGCTGGATGCGCCGGTCGCCGTGAAAGAGGCGGTTCTTCCGTTCAAGCGATTCCGCACGAAAGACGGCCAGACTGTTGACTCCGTGCTCGGCCCGGAGATGCGGTCCACGGGTGAAGTCATGGGTATCGACCGCGACTTCCCGACCGCCTTCGCCAAGAGCCAGGCCGGCGCTTACGGCGGAATCCCGCGTTCCGGCACCGTCTTCATCTCGGTTGCTGACTCTGACAAGCGCGCCGTAATTCTGCCCGCGCACCGCCTGCAGCAGCTGGGCTACAAGCTGGTCGCGACTGAGGGAACCGCTGAGGTTCTCGCGCGCAACGGCATCGCCGTTGACATCGTGCACAAGTTCAGCGAGACGGTCGAATCTGGTGCAACGAACATTGTCGACCTGATCAACGCAGGCGAAATCGACATCGTGGTCAACACCCCCAGTGGGGTTGCTGCCCGCGCCGACGGGTATGAGATTCGTGCCGCCGCTGTTGCCGCAGACAAGGCGCTGTTCACGACGATGGCGGTGCTGGGCGCCGCGGTCTCGGCGATGGACGCGCTGGGAGCACCGTTTGAGGTGCGTAGCCTGCAGGAATACCAGAACGACCGGGTAGCCGCGCTGTCATGACGATTGCGTTTGGCACGAAAACTCGTGAGGCGATTCTGACGCACGGTGCGCTGTGCGTTGGGATCGACCCCCACGAGTCCCTTTTGAACGACTGGAACCTGCCGGTGTCTGCCGCCGGCGCGCGCGAATTCGGTCTGCGCGTCGTAGACGCCTCGGCTGGCGAAGTTGGCTTCGTCAAGCCGCAGGCGTCGTTTTACGAGCGCTTTGGTTCCGCGGGCTTTGCCGCCCTGGAAGACGTCACGCGTGCCGCGCGGGCCGCGGGGATTTTGGTTATTGCCGACGCGAAGCGCGGCGATATCGGAACCACGATGGCTGGCTACGCGCAAGCATGGTTGGCTCCGGGCTCACCCCTGGAAGCTGACGCGTTGACGGTGAGCCCGTATCTTGGGCCAACGTCGCTGCGCGAAACCATGACCTTCGCGCACCAGCACGGCAAGGGGCTCTTTGTGCTTTCGGCAACCAGCAACCCGGAAGCGGGGGAGTTGCAACGTGCTGTTGTGTCGGCCGGTACGGGTCAGGAAAGTGTCGCGGCAGCGGTCATTTCGTCGGTGTCTGCATTTAATGCCGACACCGCGGACGGTCACGGGTGGGGATCCATGGGATTCGTGATCGGTGCAACGGTGGATCAGGCGTCGCTTGGTTTGCCCGCGCAATTGACGCCGCGTGCGCCAATTCTTGCCCCGGGCTTTGGTGCCCAGGGCCCAGCGTTGGCAGAACTAGGGGAGTTGTTCGGTGCAAACGCACCGTCCGTCATTGCGAGCGAAAGCCGCGGCATTCTTCGAGCCGGACCCGTCGGCCTCGAAGATGCTATTCGCTCGCGCAAAAACGAACTGGAGGTTACCCGTGGCTGACGCTCAGCGTCCCCCCGAGGTGGATCGAATCGCCGCTTCTCAGAAGGCCGTTGCGGCACGCCGCGCTCGCGCCGCCCTGAAGCGTGACATCGCCAATCGCGTTGTCACGCCGCAGGAGGTCACCCGGCGGGCATACGCCGACCCAACCTCGGCGCCCGGTACGCTTCGTGTGACGGAGTTTCTGACCGCGATTCCGGCGATCGGTGAGGGAAAGCGTGACCGCATTCTTGCGGACCTTGCGATCTCACCGGTGAAGCGCCTCGGTGGTCTCGGCGCACGTCAGCGTCGCGACATTGCGCACTGGCTTGACGCACGTCTCCCGGAGCCGACGGCACGTCCTCACCGCAGCCGCCTCCTCGTACTCGCCGGCCCCACGGCTGTCGGCAAGGGAACGGTTGCCGCGCACATCCGTGAGGCGCACCCGGAAATTCACCTTTCGGTTTCTGCCACCACCCGCGCTCCGCGCCCGGGCGAGGTTGACGGGGTTCACTACTTCTTCGTCGACGACGCCGAGTTTGACCGCATGATTGGCGCCGGCGAACTGCTCGAATACGCGACGGTTCACAACTCCCATCGCTACGGCACGCCGCGTGGTCCGATTTTTGACGCGATTGCCGCAGGCAAGACCGTGTTGCTCGAGATTGACCTGCAGGGTGCTCGTCAGGTGCGCAGGGCCGAGCCGAGCGCATCACTCGTGTTCCTGTTGCCGCCGTCATGGGATGAGTTGGTAGACCGACTCGTCGGTCGCGGAACCGAGAATGAGGAGGAGCGCGCCCGTCGCCTTCGCACCGCAAAGGTGGAGCTGGCGGCGCAGAACGAGTTTGATCACCGCGTGATCAACGACGACGTGGCTCGTGCCGCCGAAGAAATCGTTTCCCTCGCCACCACCGCGTGATTGTGACGCTGCCCGCGGCAACATGCTGCGGGCAGCGAACAGTCACCGCCAAAAGGGCGTAGACTGGCTTCTTGCGTATGCGCGGATTCCGCCACGCCACGTCTTTTCCACTCCGACACAGGAGGTTCGCCATGGCCGGCACCAACCAGGGCATTATTGACCCGCCCATCGACAACCTGCTCAGCAAGGTTGAGTCCAAGTACGAACTGGTCATCTACGCGTCCAAGCGTGCGCGCCAGATCAACGACTACTACTCCGACCTGCAGGAGGGCAACCTCTTCGACAACGTCGGACCGCTCGTTGACTCGTCTGTTGAAGACAAGCCGCTGACGATCGCCCTTCACGAGATCAACGAGGACAAGCTGCGCCTGCGCGCTGCCGAGTAAATCTCGCTTTATGACCCGCCGTCATGGAATGTCCGTGGCGGCGGGCATATTTGTGTGTGACACATACGACTGGAGCCTGTAATGACTAGCCTGCGCCTGTTCACCTCGGAGTCTGTCACCGAAGGACACCCCGACAAGATCTGTGACCAGATCTCGGACAGCATTCTCGACGATCTGTTGAGCAAAGACCCCAACACGCACGCCGCGATTGAGACGCTCGTGACCACGGGGCTGATTCACGTTGCCGGTGAGCTTCGCACCGACGCCTACGCCGACATTTCGGGAATCGCACGTCGTGTGGTGAACACCATCGGCTACACCTCAAGCGAGACCGGCTTTGACGGCGACTCGTGTGGTGTGACCGTGTCGGTTGGCGAGCAGTCCGGTGACATTCACGCGGGCGTTTCGCAGGCGCTGGAGGCGCGCGAGGGTTCCGCTGATCGCCACGACCTGCAGGGCGCAGGCGACCAGGGCATCATGTTCGGTTTTGCCACCAACGAAACCCCGCAGCTCATGCCTGCATCGGCGTGGCTGGCTCACCGCCTTGCTGAGCGACTCGCTGCCGTTCGACACGACGGAACCATTGCTGAGCTTCGTCCCGACGGCAAGACGCAGGTGACGCTCGGCTACGACGGCTTCACTCCCAAGACCATTGAAGCGGTTGTGGTTTCAACGCAGCACAACCCGCACGTCACGCAGGAGGCGCTTCGCGAAGCCGTGCGCACCCACGTGATCGAGCCCGTGCTGGCCGAGTCTGGCCTGGACGCGCCGGACTACAAGCTTTACTTCAACCCGGCTGGCCCCTTTGAAATTGGTGGCCCCAAGGGTGATGCGGGCCTCACCGGCCGCAAGATCATCATCGACACCTACGGCGGCGCAGCCCGCCACGGTGGTGGCGCATTCAGCGGCAAAGACCCCTCGAAGGTTGACCGTTCGGCTGCCTACGCGATGCGTTGGGTTGCGAAGAACGCGGTCGCTGCGGGTCTCGCCGATCGCCTTGAAGTGCAGGTCGCTTACGCCATCGGCAAGGCAGCACCCGTTGGCCTCTACGTTGAGTCATTCGGCACCGGAAAGATCGACGACGACGCAATCGCGAAGGCGATTACCAGCGTTTTCGATCTTCGTCCGAGCGCCATCATCGAAGAGCTCGACCTGTTGCGCCCCATTTACGCGGCAACCGCAGCGTATGGTCACTTCGGTCGTGAGCTGCCCGACTTCACGTGGGAGAACACCACGCGCGTCGACGAATTGCGCACCGCCGCTGGCCTCTAACATGTCGCAGCGAGTCGTTCGCGTTCTGATCGATTCGCCCCTGCCTCAGCTGGACAGACTGTTCGACTACACGGTTCCGGACGCACTCGAAAGCCAGGTGCAGCCGGGCGTTCGCCTCAGAGTGCCGTTGCGCACCGTGGGGCGAATTGTCGATGCCATCGCGATTGAGGTGGCCTCGGCAACCACAACAGACCGGCCGCTCAGCGAAATCGACAGCGTCGTTTCCGCGGCGTGCGTGGTTCCGCCCCCGCTGTACGCCCTCGCTCGCAAGGTCGCTGACCGTGCCGGCGGCTCTGCGGGCGACATTCTTCGTCTCGCGGTGCCCAAGCGGCAGGTGCGGGTCGAGAAGCAATGGATGGCTGCCCCGGAACCAGAGGCTGCATCCGTTGCCGATGACGCGGTTTCATACGCAAAGACTCTGATCGACGACTATCCGGGGCTTGCCGACGGCATTGCAGAGCGCGGACGCTTGGCGCTCACGGCGATCGCGCACCCGGTGACAACGTCTGATGGTGACACCGTGGGGGCGTGGGCGATGCTGGTTGCCGCGATGGCGACCGAACGACTCAGCCACGGGGAGAGCACCGTCGTCGTCGTTCCGGACTATCGCGACCAGGATGCGGTCATGACCGCGCTTCGTGATTTCGTCTCCGACGACGCGATCGCACGCGTTGACGCCCGGCAATCGGGCCCCGACCGCTACCGCAACTTCTTGCGAACCCTTGCCGCGGCCCCGGTGATCGTGGTGGGCAACCGCTCGGCGGTGTATTCCCCGGTCAGTGCCAGCCTGATCGTGATGTGGGACGACGGCGACAGCCTGCTGGAGGAGCCGCTGGCGCCCTACGTTCACGCGCGCGATGCTGCGCTGGTGCGGCAAGAGCTGACCGGGTGTGCTCTGGTGTTTGCCGGGCACACCCGCACGACTGATGTGGAGCGGTTGGTCGGCCTGGGATACGTTCAGTCGATTTCTGCGGCACGGCGTTATGCGCCGAGCACGGTGCTCACGGCATCGACCGACACCGAAGCGCCCGGAACCCGTATTCCGTCTAGCGCCTATCGTGCGGTGCGGGAGGCGCTGGCCACCGGCCCCGTGCTGGTGCAGGTATCTCGGCCCGGGTACGCCCCGGTGTTGGTGTGTGCGCAGTGCCGCGCACCCGCCAAGTGCCTGCACTGTTCCGGTCCGCTGCACGCGAAATCGCGCGGCGCGGCGCCACAGTGTCGCTGGTGCGGGCGAACCGCTCACGGCTGGAAGTGTTCGGAGTGCAACTCTGTTCAGGTGCGGCTGGCCTCTTCCGGCAGTGAACGCACGGCAGATGACCTTGGTCGCGCCTTCCCCGGTGTGCGGATCGTGGTTTCTGACGGCGAACACACCGTGATGGAAGTCGGAGAATTACCGGTACTGGTGGTGGCAACGCGCGGCGCGGAACCGGTCGCCGCCGGCGGCTACCACGCCGTCTTGCTGCTTGACGGCGACCGCATGCTGATGAGCGATGACCTCCGGGTTGCCGAATCCTGCTTGCGCTGGTGGTCAAACGCCGCCGCGTTGGCCGCGCCGGGAGCACCGGTGCACCTGGTTGGTGTGACGGGGCTCATCGCCCGAGCCTTTGCCACGTGGTCTCAGGTGGCGTTCGCCCAGGCCGAGCTCACCGAGCGGGCACCGCTGCGGATGCCACCGACGGTGCGCGTCGCCATGCTGGAGGGTGACCACGAGTCGCTGACCACCGCGCTTCGTACCCTGCGCGAGGATGTGCCAGCCCTGCCGCGCGACGCTGTTCTCGGGCCGCTCGCACTCGAGGCCAACGCTGACGAGTTGGCACGAGCCCTGATTCGTTACGACTATGCCCTGGGTCATGCCGTCATCACCTCGCTGCGGGCGAGTGTCATCGCCGCCGCGGTTGCCGGCAGAAGAAGCACCAGAACCCGCCCGCAACGCCCCCCGCGCGCGACGCTCAAGTTGCGCGCCGATGTCGCAGACCCGCAACTGTAAGGACTCTCATGCGTATTGCTTTCGCCGGAACGCCGGCCGTCGCCGTGCCAACGCTTCGAGCGCTCGTCGCGTCTGGTCACGATGTAGCTGTGGTGATCACCCGACCCGACGCGCCTCTCGGTCGCAAGCGCGTCATGACGCCGTCGCCTGTCGCCGAGGCCGCGGCTGAACTCGGTATCGAGGTGATCAAGGCGGCTCGGCTCGACGACGCGACGACCGCACAGATCGCCGCACACAACATAGACCTTGGCGTCATCGTCGCCTACGGCGGGCTGGTGCGTGAGCCGCTGCTGAGCACGCCAACACATGGCTGGATTAACCTGCACTTTTCGTTGCTCCCGCTGTGGCGAGGAGCGGCGCCCGTGCAACGGTCGATGATGGCGAACGATGCGGTGACGGGCGTCGCCGTGTTCCAGCTCGTTCCCGCACTCGACGCTGGCGATCTCTTCGCGATCGACGAGGTTCCGATGCCTAAAGACGCGACGGCCGGTGAGTTTCTTGCCGAACTTGCCGAGCGAGGAGCGCCGGTTGTCGTCGATGTGGTGCAGCAGATCGCCGATGGATCGGCGGTCGCCAGCGCGCAGGTCGGTGAGCCCACGACGGCCGCCAAGCTGGAGCGAGAAGACGGCCGCATCGACTGGAACCAGGCATCGGGTGCCGTATACGCCCACCTTCGAGGCGTAACGCCCGAGCCCGGCGCCTTCACGACCATCGACGGTACGCCGCTCAAGGTGCTTCGTGCGGCGCGTTCGGCAAGCACCCGGCGTCCCGCGCCGGGGGAGTTGACCTTCGACAATGGTTCCGTCATCATCGGCACGGCCACGGCGCCGCTCATCCTCGTGACCGTTCAGCCCGCTGGCAAGGCGGCAATGGCTGCCGCAGACTGGTGGCGCGGACTACGCACCGAAACTTTGAAAGCAGGATCATGACCACCTACGCCGCACCCGCTCGCCGCGTGGCTTATGAGGTTATTCACGCCGTATCCACCTCAGATGCCTATGCCAACCTGGCTCTGCCGGTCGCCATCCGCAGGCAGGCGCTGAGCCCGCAAGACGCCGGCTTTGCGACCGAATTGACCTACGGAACCCTGCGCCGCCTCGGCACCTATGACGCCATTATCGAGATGGCCTCCAAGCGCGATATCGACACCGTTGAACCCGCGGTGCGCGATGCCCTGCGCCTCGGCATTCACCAGGTGTTGGCGACGCGCGTTGCCGATCACGCCGCCGTCAACGAGACCGTGCAATTGGTGCGTGACATGGTCGGAAACCGGGCCACCGGATTCGCGAACGCGGTGATGCGTCGCGTCGTTGAGGCAGACCTGCAAACCTGGCTTGCGCGTCTGGAAGAGGCCGCCCGCTCCGACGACGAGCGTCTGTCTGTAATCGCATCCCACCCGGTGTGGGTGATTCGCGCGTTCCGTCGCGCCCTGGCCGCAGAAGGGCGAGCCGACGAGCTCGAAGCTCTGCTCGCCGCCGACAACGCATCGCCGTCGGTCGTCATGGCGGCGCTGCCCGGCCTCGCCGAGATTCCAGCCGACGCCACCCGAACCGCCGGATCTCCCGTCGGTTTCCAAAGCCCCGGCGGCGACCCGGCGGCCACCGTTCGTGAGTCTGAGGGCCGGATTCGCGTGCAAGACGAAGGCTCTCAGCTCGTTGCCCTGGCCCTCACGCGTTCGAGTGAGATCAAACCGGGGGAGAAGTGGTTGGATCTGTGCGCAGGCCCCGGAGGAAAGACGGCCATTCTCGCTGCCGAGGCGCTCGCTGGCGGAGCAACGCTCGAGGCGAATGAGGTCACCCCTGCCCGCGCGGGCTTGGTGCGCCAGGCCATTGCAGGAATCCCTCTTGACGTTGTCGTCCACGAAGAAGATGGCCGCGACTTCGCCGCCATGCGCCCCAACACGTACGACCGCATTCTGGTTGATGCGCCCTGCACGGGCCTTGGCGCACTCCGACGGCGCCCCGAGTCGCGCTGGCGCAAGCAACCCAGCGACGTCGCAGAACTCGCCGACCTGCAGTTCCAGCTTCTCGACGCGGCGCTGATGGCGCTGAAGCCCGGCGGAACCCTCGCTTATGTGACGTGCTCGCCGCACCTGGGTGAGACCACAGGCGTGCTCACGCACTTGAACCGCGCCGTCGGTGACGAGTACACCGAGCTCGATGCCCGCGCCGCGGTGCAAACGGTGTCTCGCACTCCGCTTGACCTGCCCGCCCCGCTCGATGGTTCCGGGCGTGCGCAACTGTGGCCGCACCGCCACGGCACCGACGGCATGTTTCTGTCTCTGCTGCAGAAGAAGGCGTGAGGCGCACGATAATGAGAAATGTGAGCGACGTGCGCATCAACCCCAGCATTCTGTCTGCCGACTTTGTCAACATGGAGCGTGATCTGCAGCGCATCGGTGCCGCAGACTTTGTACATGTCGACGTGATGGACAACAACTTTGTACCGAACCTCACGTTCGGGTCGCAGATGACCAAGCGGGTGCAAGAGACGAGCCCCGTGCCGCTTGATGTTCACCTCATGATCAACGACTGTGATCGGTGGGCACCGACCTATGCCGAGCTTGGCGTTGCGTCGGTGACGTTTCATGCCGAGGCCACGGCCGACCCGGTCGCCACCGCGCGCCGGGTGCGAGAAATCGGCGCGCGTGCGGGAATCGCATTACGCCCCGGAACCCCGGCCGAGTTTCTCTACGACATCCTCGGTGAATTCGATCAGATCCTGGTGATGACGGTCGAACCCGGTTTCGGTGGTCAAGCATTTCAACCGCAGACCATGCCGAAATTGTCGGCGCTGGCAGCGCACGCTCGCGCGGTCGAATCTGATGTCTGGTTGCAGGTGGATGGCGGCATCAACGCCGACACCATTGCGATCGCCGCCGAAAACGGCGCCGACACGTTTGTGGCAGGCTCTGCCGTTTTTGGCGCAGCAGACCCGGACGCCGCAATCATCATGCTTCGTGAGCTCGGTGAAACCGCGTATCACCGCCACCCTCACGGCTAGTAACCTAGAGGAGTGAAGACCTTCGACGATCTGTTTGCAGAGCTCAGCGACAAGGCGACGGCGAGAGAATCCAACTCTCGCACCGTCGAACTCTTGGACGCCGGGGTGCATACCATCGGCAAGAAGGTCGTGGAGGAGGCCGCTGAAGCCTGGATGGCCGCCGAGTACGAGTCAGACGACGACCTCGCGCTGGAACTTTCCCAGCTGCTGTACCACGCCCAGGTTCTGATGTTGGCCAGGGGAATCACCCTCGCCGACGTATACCGTCACCTGTAAAAACTTCACCGAAAGCCCACCATGCTTCGAATTGCCCTGCCCAATAAGGGATCCCTCTCCGAGACCGCCTCATCGATGTTGGCCGAAGCCGGCTACACCGGTCGTCGCGATCCTAAAGACCTGCACGTTATCGACGCCCCCAACGACGTCGAATTCTTTTACCTCCGCCCCCGAGACATCGCTACCTACGTTGCCTCTGGCGCACTCGACGTCGGCATCACGGGCCGAGACCTGCTGCTCGATGTGCGCATGCCAGCGCGCGAAATTGAGGCACTCGGGTTCGGTGACTCGACCTTTCGCTTCGCAAGCCGCCCCGGCCGCTTCTCCGAGCTGAAAGACCTCGAAGGCTTCCGGGTGGCCACCGCCTACCCGGGTCTCGTTGACCGTTTTCTCGACGAACACGGTGTTGCCGTTGACCTGGTTCCGCTCGACGGTGCCGTGGAGTCGGCCGTCGAGCTCGGAGTCGCTGATGCCGTCGCAGACGTCGTCTCGACCGGAACCACGCTGCGGCAAGCAGGGCTGGAGATCTTCGGCCCGGTGCTGTTGCAGTCGGAGGCGGTACTGATCGCCGGCCCGCACGACGTGGACGGCACCGAAACGCTGCTGCGTCGCCTGCGCGGCGTGATGGTCGCCAGACGCTATGTGCTCATCGACTACGACCTGCCATCGCACCTCGTTGACCAGGCCGTCGCCCTGGCACCGGGAATCGAATCGCCAACCATTTCACCGCTGCGCGATCCGGCCTGGGTTGCGGTGCGTGTGATGAGCCCCCGCAAGTCGGTCAACCGGGTGATGGATGACCTCTACGCCATTGGTGCGCGAGCGATTCTGGTCACCGCCATTGACGCCGCGAGGCTCTGATGACTGTCGCAACCCGCGTCATTCCCTGCCTTGATGTCGCCGACGGCAAAGTGGTCAAGGGCGTCAACTTTCAGAATCTGAAGGAGATGGGGGACCCGGTTGAACTGGCGGCTCGCTACTTTGACCAAGGCGCAGACGAGCTCACCTTTCTTGATGTGACGGCCACGGTTGATAACCGCTCCACGATGTACGACGTCGTGCGCCGCACCGCCGAGCAGGTGTTCATTCCGCTGACCGTTGGCGGGGGCGTCCGAAGCGTTGACGACGTTGCCCGACTGCAGGCGGTCGGTGCCGACAAGGTTGGCGTGAACTCTGCGGCGATCGCTCGCCCCGAACTGATCTCTGACATTGCCGACCGCTTTGGCTCGCAGGTGCTGGTGCTCTCGCTGGATGTGAAGCGCTCCAATGTCGTGCCGAGCGGCTTCGTTGTAACGACCCACGGCGGTCGCAAAGAGACCATGATCGATGCGCTGGATTGGTCGCGCGAAGCGATGGAGCGCGGCGTGGGGGAGTTGCTCGTCAACTCCATCGACGCAGACGGAACCCGCGAGGGCTTTGATCTGGAGTTGGTTCGTCTCATGCGCGAAATTGCCTACGTGCCCGTTATCGCCTCCGGCGGTGCCGGTGCGGTGGAACACTTTGCACCAGCCGTCGAGGCGGGAGCAGACGCAGTCCTGGCCGCCAGCGTGTTTCACTCCGGTCTGTTCACCATCGCCGATGTGAAGACGGCACTTCGTGATGAGGGGGTGCTGGTTCGATGACCGCACCGCTGTTTCCGCGCGTTGTTTTCAACGCCGACGGCCTGGTTCCGGCCATCGTTCAGCAAGCTGACACCAAAGAGGTGCTGATGCTGGCGTGGATGGATGAGGAGGCGCTACGCCGAACCCTCACCGAGGGGCGCGTCACCTACTGGTCGCGCTCGCGCGGGGAGTATTGGCGAAAGGGCGACACGTCGGGCCACATTCAGACGCTCGTGTCGGCCTCGTACGACTGCGACGGCGACACCGTGCTGCTCCTGGTTGACCAGACGGGCGCGGCATGTCACACCGGAACCCACACCTGCTTTGACGAGCGAGAGTTGCGTATCGAGGGCACCGCATGATGAAGCGTGCTCGTCTGCTGAGCGTATTGAGCATTCTCGCCGGTGGCCTCTTTGGGCTGATCGCGTCTACGCAAACGTGGCTTGACGCCACGATCAACGACGGCGCAGCTGAGGCGATCCACGTACCGGGTGCCGACGCAATTCCGCTCCTCGCCCCCCTGAGCCTGGCCGCGATCGCCGCAGCCATGACCCTCAGCATCGCGGGGGTGGCGTTTCGCTATCTCATCGGCGCGCTCGTGGTCATCATCGGCATCGCGTTGCTCACGTTTAACGTGCGTCTGCTGACCGGCGCCTCCGCGCAAGACGTGGCGGCGGCCGTGACCGAAGCCACCGGTATCGCGGGGGAGTCGGCGATCGCCGATATGGTGACCTCACTCACGCAAACCCCGTGGGTACTGGTGACGATCATCGCCTGGTTGCTCGTGATCGGTGGCGGCGTCATCACCCTCATCACGGCGCGATCGTGGCCGGCTTCCGGCAAAAAATATCGCGTCGCGGCTGGCGGAGCACACCACTCCGGGCCACTCGACAAGATCGACTCATGGGACGAGCTGAGCCGCGGCGATGACCCAACGCAGAGCGCCTGACGGGCGTCAGCCCACATTCCCGATAGACTGAAAATTCCCTAACGACTTCCTCGGAGGACAACTATGAGCAACCCGATCGACGACCCCGGCCACGGACACTCACCTGCCGCGTGGACCGCTGTGACGATCATGCTCCTTGCTTTCGTTGTCGGAACCTACTTCTTTGTTTCCCACAACGAAATCGGCGTCTATGTTTCGGCTGGCCTGCTGGTCGTCGGACTGCTCGTTGGTTGGCTGATGGCCAAGCTGGGTTGGGGTGTTAAGGGCCCGAAGTACGTTCCGAAGGGTCACTGATGGCACTCGCCGACCTGACGGCCGGCGCAGTAGCTGACGCTCAGGAGTGCGAAGCACAACGGCCGCTGGCTGAGGTGGAACGCGACGCTCTTGCGCGCCCGGCAGCAATCGATGCGCTCGCCGCGCTTGCGCCGGCCGATGTCGTCAAGATCATCGCCGAGGTGAAGCGAGCCTCACCGTCGCGGGGCGATCTGGCAGACATTCCAGACCCGGCGCATCAGGCTGCGCTCTACGAGCAGGGCGGCGCGTCGGCGATCAGCGTGCTGACCGAGCGCCGCAAGTTCAAGGGGAGCCTTGCCGATCTGGAGGCTGTTCGCGGGCGTGTCTCGCTGCCCGTCTTGCGCAAAGATTTCATCGCCACCGAGTATCAGGTGTTTGAGGCGCGCGCAGCTGGCGCCGACCTCGTCTTGCTGATTGTTGCCGCGCTTGACCAGGCCACGCTTGATCGCCTTTACCGGCTGATCGTCTCGCTCGGCATGACGCCGCTGGTTGAGACGCATTCGGCCGAGGAGCTGGAGCGGGCCAAGGCGATCGGCGCGAAGCTGATCGGCGTGAATGCCCGCAATTTGTCAACCTTTGAGCTTGATCGCAACCTTTTTGGCACGTTGGTTGATGCCTTCCCGGCAGACGCCATCAAGATCGCCGAGTCTGCGGTGCTCACCCCGGCCGACGTCGCCCACTATCGCGCCGCGGGCGCCGATGTGGTGCTGGTGGGCGAGGCCCTGGTAACCGGTGATCCGGTCGCCACACTGAAACAATTTCTGGCGGTATAAATCATGAGTCTTCGCGACGAACACGGACCCTTCTACGGCGACTTCGGTGGCCGGTATATGCCGGAATCTCTGATCGCGGCCATCGATGAGCTGACCGCGGTGTGGGAAGAGGCGATGGCCGATCCCGCATTCATCGCGGAGTATCGAGGCCTGCTGCACTCGTACGCCGGTCGTCCCTCGGTCATCACCGAGGTTCCGCGTTTTGCCGAACACGCCGGGGGTGCGCGCATCATCCTCAAGCGCGAAGACCTCAACCACACCGGTTCACACAAGATCAACAACGTGCTCGGTCAGGCATTGCTTACCAAGCGCCTGGGCAAGACGCGTGTGATCGCCGAAACCGGTGCCGGTCAGCATGGTGTTGCAACGGCGACGGCTGCCGCGCTGTTTGGCCTTGACTGCACCATCTACATGGGCGAGGTCGACACCGAACGTCAGGCGCTGAACGTGGCGCGCATGCGGTTGCTGGGTGCAGAAGTGATCGCGGTGAAGACCGGATCACGCACGTTGAAAGACGCGATCAACGATGCCTACCGTGACTGGGTAGCCACCGTCGAGACCACCAACTACATTTTCGGCACCGCCGCCGGCCCGCACCCCTTCCCGGCGATGGTGCAGGGGTTCCAAGCCATCATCAGTGAAGAAGCCCGCGCGCAGATTCTCGACCTGACCGGGAAGCTCCCCGACGCGGTTGTTGCCGCCGTTGGTGGCGGATCCAACGCCATCGGAATGTTCGATGCGTTTCTCGATGACGAGGGCGTTGCCCTGTATGGCGTCGAGGCGGCAGGCGACGGCGTTGACACGCCCCGTCACGCGGCCTCGATTGAGCGCGGGCGCCCAGGCGTGCTACACGGCTCAAAAACGTACGTGCTGCAAGACGAAGACGGTCAGACGATCGAATCGCACTCGATCTCGGCGGGTCTCGACTACCCCGGAGTTGGACCCGCGCACGCGTGGCTAGCCTCCATCGGTCGCGCGCAGTACATTCCGGCCACCGATGACGAAGCGATGCAGGCGCTGCGCCTACTCAGCCGCACCGAGGGCATCATTCCGGCGATTGAATCAGCACACGCCCTTGCGGGCGCGATGCGCCTGGGCCGCGAGCTCGGACCGGACGCCATCATTGCGGTGTGCCTGTCGGGCCGTGGCGACAAAGACATGGAGACCGCGGCGCGGTACTTCGATCTTTACGACAAGGAGCAGGCATGAGCCGGGTAGAAGCGGCGATTGCCGCAGCCGAGGCCCAGGGGCGCGGCGTGCTGATTGGCTATCTCCCCGCTGGCTTTCCTGACGCGGAGACCGCCATTGAGGCAGCCGTCGCATTGGCAGAGAACGGCGCCGACATCATCGAGCTCGGCCCGCCGTATTCTGACCCGGTGATGGATGGCGAAATTATCCAGCAGGCGACGCAGCAGGTGCTGGCCGCCGGCTTCCGCCTTGCCGACCTCTTTCCAGCGATCAAGGCCATCACGGAGCGCGTCGATGTTCCGGTCGTTGTAATGACCTACTGGAACCCGGTCATGCAGTACGGCGTCGATCGATACGCCGACGATTTGCTGGCCGCGGGCGGAGCCGGACTCATCACGCCAGACATTACGCCAGAAGCTGCCGGCGAGTGGATTGCCGCCAGCAAGCGCACCGGGCTTGACCGCATCTTTCTCGCGGCACCGACCTCAACCGACGAACGCCTCAAGATGATCGTGGAGAACTCCACGGGCTTCGTTTACACGGTTTCTACCATGGGCATCACGGGGGAGCGCGCTCAGCTTGACGCTGCTGCGCGCACGCTCGTCGGTCGGTTGCGCCAGTATGGCCCGTTGCGGGCATGCGTAGGCATTGGCATCTCCACGCCGCAACAGGTTGCCGGCGTGCTTGAGTATGCCGACGGCGCCATCGTCGGAACCGCGTTGGTACGCTCGCTGCGCGATCATGGTGTCGCCGGTCTGGCTGAGACCACGCGTGCGCTGGCAGCCGGAACCCCTCGTCCTGGCGCGTAACGCGCCGTCAAAATCACGGAAGTAGACTTCTCACATGCAGTCCTTCGCACATAGCGTTGCCACGAGTATTCCCAGCCCGGAAATTAGCAGTTTCACGCTGGGACCGTTCACGATCCACTTCTACGCGCTGTGCATCATCGCGGGCATTATTGTCGCGACGTTCATGACGAATCACCGCCTCACCAAGCGTGGTGCTGAGCCGTGGGTGGTCATCGACATCATCCTCGTCGCCGTGCCCCTTGCCCTCGTCGGCGCCCGGTTGTTCCACGTGTTCACCCACATGGGGGACTACTTCGGCCCTGAGGTTACTGACCCGTGGGCGTGGATCAAGATCTGGGAGGGCGGCATTGCCATCTACGGCGCCCTGATCGGTGGCGCCGTGGGTGCCTGGATCGGCTGCCGCTGGACGGGCATTCGCTTCACGGCGTTTGCCGATGCACTGGCACCCGGCATGCTGCTCGCCCAGGCGATGGGACGCTTCGGCAACTGGTTTAACCAGGAGCTCTATGGCTTGCCAACCGACCTGCCGTGGGGTCTGGAAATCTCGCCAGGAAACCCCGCGCTGCCCATCGGTGCGGCACCCGACACCCTGTATCACCCCACGTTCCTGTACGAAGTGATTTGGAACACCCTCGGCGTGCTGGTGCTGCTGTGGCTCGGCCGCAAGGCCAGCATGCAGTGGGGCCGCCTGTTCGCGGTCTACCTCATCTGGTACTCCGCCGGCCGCATCGTATGGGAGTCGATCCGCATCGACCCGAGCGAAATCATTCTGGGCCTGCGCACCAACGTATGGTCGGCGATTCTCGGCGTTGTCGTCGGATTGATCGTGCTTTTCGTTCAGCGCCGCCACTACGGTACGGAACCATCACCGTACGTTCCGGGGCGCGTGCCGCAGGCGACCGAGGTGGAGTACGTCGACACCTCTGCTCCCACCGAAGCAGAAGAGGCAGAAGAAGCCCGAGAAGTGGCCAAGGCCTAGCTCAACGCTGTCTGAAGAAAGTCGTGAAGATGCCCATCTTCACGACTTTCTTCGTTTGCGGAATTGTGAGTGGTCAGCAACCCGAAATGAAAATGCTAGGATTTCAAAACAATCTGTCGATGAGTCACTGTGAGCGAACCTCCTCCTGACTTTCATTTCCCCACCGGTCGCCACAAGCTCGCCCGAATTTGCCTGATTCTTTATCGGGCCTTCCGCACTTGGGCCAACGTCGTCCCAGTTACTGACCGCCACTTTTTGTGAGGACGACTTTTATGTCTTCGACCCCTCAACCAGCTCTCGTTGGCAACTTTCCCGCCAAACAGGGCATGTACAACCCTGCGTTCGAAAAGGACGCCTGTGGCCTGGCGATGGTCGCGACGCTTCGCGGCGAGGCCGGGCACGACATCGTTGCGCTCGCGCTCGAGGCGTTGCGCAATCTGGAGCACCGCGGTGCCATTGGTTCCGATGCCGGCACCGGTGATGGTGCCGGAATTCTGACGCAAATGCCCGACGCGTTCTTCCGCGAGGTGTTGGAGTTTGAGCTGCCGACCGTAGGCGAATACGTCGCCGGTATGGCTTTCTTGCCGCTTGATGACGATGAGCGTGAGGCACAGAAGCGCGGCATTGAGGCGATCGCCGAGTCTGAGGGGCTGACCGTGTTGGGGTGGCGCCTGGTGCCGACCGCGCCAGAAAACCTCGGCAAGCTCGCCTACAACGCACGCCCGCAGTGCGAGCAACTGTTTCTGTCGCGCCCCGCGATCGGCGGCGCTCCGGCAATGAGCGGTCTTGACCTTGACCGTCTTGCCTACCGTCTGCGCGTCCGTGCTCGTACTGAGCAAGGCGCGTATTTTGTTTCGCTCTCCTCTCGCACGCTCGGTTACAAGGGCATGGTCACCACGCTGCAGTTGGAGCCGTTCTATCCCGATCTGCGCGACGACCGCTTTGCCAGCGAGCTCGCCGTCGTGCACTCTCGCTACTCGACCAACACCTTCCCGTCGTGGCCGCTTGCGCAGCCGCTTCGCATGCTCGCTCACAATGGCGAGATCAACACCGTCAGCGGCAACCGCAACTGGATGCGGGCGCGCCAGTCGCAACTGGAGTCTGAACTGCTTGGCGATATGGCGCCGCTGCTTCCGATCTGCACTCCCGGCGTGAGTGACTCTGCGTCGTTCGATGAGGTGTTGGAACTGCTGACCCTCACCGGTCGTAGCCTGCCGCACGCCATCATGATGATGGTTCCGGAGGCGTACGAGAAGCAGTCAGATATTGATCCGAAGCTGCGCGCGTTCTACGAATTCCACTCCATGCAGATGGAACCGTGGGACGGCCCCGCTGCGTTGATCTTCACCGACGGAACCGTTGTGGGCGCAACTCTTGACCGCAACGGTTTGCGTCCAGGACGGTGGACGGAGACGAAAGACGGACTGATCGTGATTGGCTCGGAGACGGGAGTGCTCGAGTTCGAGCCCGAGCGCATCAAGCGTCGCGGTCGCCTGCAACCCGGGCGCATGTTCCTCGTTGACACCGCCCAGCGCCGCATCATCAAGGACGACGAAATCAAAGAAGACCTCGCCAACCTGCACCCGTGGGAGGACTGGCTTGAGGGTGCGGTGCGCCTCGATGCGCTACCCGAGCGCGAACACATCGTGCACCCGGCCGCGTCCATCACGCGCCGCCAGCGCACGTTCGGATACACCGAAGAAGAGGTGCGCACGCTGCTCGCCCCGATGGGCCAGACCGGTGCTGAGCCGCTGGGCGCCATGGGTTCAGACACGCCAATCGCGGTGCTGAGCGACCGGCCGCGCCTCCTGTTTGACTACTTTGTGCAGCAGTTCGCTCAGGTCACCAACCCGCCGCTGGATTCGATTCGTGAAGAGGTTGTCACGTCGTTGCGCATCGGCATCGGGCCGGAGCGCAACCTCCTCACGTGGGGCCCGGAACACGCACAGAGTGTCACGCTGGACTTCCCGGTGATTGACAATGACGAGCTCGCGAAGATTCAGCACATCAACAAGGCGCTTCCGCGACGCAAGAGTGTGACGATTCGCGGCCTGTACCACTTTGATGCCGGCCCCGGAACCATGCAGAAGCGTCTGGCAGAAATGTGCGCGGAGGCAGATGCGGCCATCGAAGACGGTGCCGAGTTCTTGATCCTCAGCGATCGCGACAGCAACAAAGACCTGGTTCCGATTCCCTCGCTGCTGATGACCGCTGCAGTTCAACACCACCTGATCCGCAACCAGACGCGCATGAAGGTGGGCCTGGTGATCGAGGCCGGCGACGTGCGTGAGGTTCATCACGTGGCCACTCTGATCGGCTACGGCGCCTCGGCGGTTAACCCGTACCTCGCGATGGAGACCGTTGAGTGGCTGGTGCGCACCGGCCGTATCTCCGGAGTCACCGAGCAGAAGGCCGTGCAAAACCTGATCTACGCGCTCGGTAAGGGCGTGCTCAAGGTGATGAGCAAGATGGGCATCTCGACCGTGCGCTCATACGCCGGCGCTCAGGTTTTCGAGGCGATTGGCCTGTCGCAAGAGGTCATCGACGAATACTTCACCGGCACCGAGTCCAAGCTCGGTGGCATTGGAATTGACGAAATTGCGGCCGAAAACCAGGCCCGTCACGACTACGCCTACCCGGAAGACACCGCCGTTCGCGCCCACGAGCGGCTGTGGACCGGCGGCGAGTATCAGTGGCGTCGCGAGGGTCCGCCTCACCTCTTCAACCCGGAGACGGTGTTCCGTCTGCAGCATTCAACGCGCACGCGTCGCTATGACATCTTCCGTGAGTACACCAAGCTTGTCGACGACCAGGCGTCCGAACTGAAGACCCTGCGCGGCATGATTTCGCTGCGCACCGGCGTGCGTCCGCCGGTGCCGCTGGATGAGGTCGAGCCGGTGTCAGAAATCGTGAAGCGATTCTCCACCGGTGCGATGAGCTACGGTTCGATCTCGCAAGAGGCGCACGAGACGCTCGCGATCGCGATGAACCGTCTAGGCGGCAAAAGCAACACGGGGGAGGGCGGCGAGGATGTTGAGCGCCTGCTCGACCCGGAACGCCGTAGCGCCATCAAGCAGGTCGCGTCGGGCCGATTTGGCGTCACGAGCCTGTACCTGACCGAGGCAGAAGACATTCAGATCAAGCTGGCGCAGGGAGCGAAGCCCGGTGAGGGTGGCCAGCTCCCGCCGGAGAAGGTATACCCGTGGGTCGCTCGCACGCGCGGCGGTACCCCCGGCGTGGGCCTCATTTCGCCCCCGCCGCACCACGACATCTACTCCATCGAAGACCTCAAGCAGCTCATCTTCGACCTCAAGCGCGCGAACCCCTCGGCTCGCATTCACACCAAGCTCGTCAGCCAGTCGGGTATCGGTGCGGTTGCAGCCGGTGTCGCTAAGGCGTTGAGCGATGTGGTGCTGGTTTCGGGCCATGACGGCGGAACGGGCGCGAGCCCGGTGAACTCGCTCAAGCACGCCGGCTCGCCGTGGGAGCTGGGGCTTGCCGAAACGCAGCAGACCCTCATGCTCAACAACATGCGCGACCGCGTGGTGGTGCAGGTCGATGGCCAGCTGAAGACGGGTCGCGACGTCGTGATCGGCGCGCTACTGGGAGCGGAGGAGTTTGGTTTCGCGACCGCACCCCTCGTTGTCAGCGGCTGCGTCATGATGCGCGTCTGCCACCTGGACACCTGCCCGGTCGGCGTTGCGACCCAGAACCCGGTGCTGCGCTCACGCTTTACCGGCAAGCCGGAGTTCGTGATCAACTTCATGGAGTTCATCGCCCAGGAGGTGCGGGAGTACCTCGCAGAGCTCGGCTTCCGTACGCTCGACGAGGCTGTCGGTCACGCCGAACTGCTTGACACCGACGGCGCTATCGCGCACTGGAAGGCACGTGGTCTTGACCTCACGCCGATTCTGGTGGGCCCAGAACTGCCGCACGATGCGCCGCGCAAGCACCTCCGTGAACAAGACCACGAGCTTGACAAGCACTTTGACGTCGCGCTCCTGGAGCACGCGCGCCCCGTGATCGAATACGGCGGACAGGTCACCATCGACCTCCCCATCCGCAACACCGAACGCGCGGTCGGAACGATGCTTGGCCACTTCGTGACGAAGAAGCACGGCGAGCACGGTCTGCCGCACGATTCGATCGTGGTGAACCTCACGGGCTCAGCCGGTCAGTCTTTCGGCGCATTCCTGCCCGCAGGGATCACTCTTCGCCTTGAGGGCGACTCGAACGACTACGTCGGCAAGGGTCTCTCCGGCGGCCAGATCGCCGTGCTGCCGCCGCGCGGAGCCACGTTCGATGCCGCACGCAACGTGATTGCCGGTAATGTCATCGGCTACGGTGCGACGCAGGGAACCATGTTCCTGCGCGGTGTTGTTGGTGAGCGATTCTTGGTGCGCAACTCTGGCGCGACAGCCGTGGTTGAGGGTGTCGGAGACCACGCTTTGGAATACATGACCGGCGGTCTCGCGGTGATTCTTGGTTCCACCGGCCGCAATTTTGGCGCCGGAATGTCGGGCGGAACCGCGTACGTTTATCGCCTGCGCCGTGAACTGGTGAATCGCGACGCGCTGCGCTCGGGTGAACTGGAGATTCAGTCGCTCGGCTCAGCCGATCGCGAGATTCTGCGTGACCTGCTTACCCGTCACCAGGCAACGACCGGATCGTCTCGCGCGGCATCGCTGCTTGCCAACTTCCACGACGAAGCGCCGAACTTCGTTCGTGTTGTGCCGCGTGACTACGCGGCCGTACTCAAGACTCGTCAGGACGCCGCGGCCGAGGGGTTGGACCCCGATGGCACGGTTGTCTGGAACCGCATTTTGGAGGTGACAGGTGGCTGATCCGAAGGGCTTCCTGAAGGTTACGGAGCGCGAGCTCCCCAAGCGTCGGCCGGTGCCGGTTCGCATCATGGACTGGAAAGAGGTGTACGAGCCTGGCGACAAGGCCGTGCTTCGTCGCCAGGCCGGTCGCTGCATGGACTGCGGTATCGCGTTTTGTCACCAGGGTTGCCCGCTGGGCAACTTGATTCCCGAGTGGAACGATCTGACGTGGCGCGGCGAAGGGCGCCAGGCTATCGAGCGTCTGCACGCCACGAATAACTTCCCCGAGTTCACCGGGCGGCTGTGCCCGGCACCGTGCGAAAGTTCGTGCGTCTTGGGAATCAACCAGCCGGCCGTCACCATCAAGCAGATCGAAGTGTCGACTATCGATGAGGCGTTCGCTAACGGTTGGGTGCAGGCACAACCGCCCGGCCGTATCACCGGCAAGACGGTCGCTGTCGTTGGTTCCGGCCCCGCGGGCCTTGCCGCGGCGCAACAGTTGACGCGCGCCGGCCACACGGTTGCCGTGTTTGAACGCGATGACCGCATTGGCGGGTTGCTGCGGTACGGCATCCCCGACTTCAAGATGGAGAAGTCGCACATTGAAGATCGCATCCGCCAGATGCAGGACGAGGGTACGCGTTTTCGCGCCGGGGTTGAGATCGGCAAAGACATCACCTGGAGCCAACTGCGTGACCGCTACGACGCGGTGATCGTTGCGACCGGTGCGACCGTGCCGCGAGATCTGGCAATTCCTGGCCGCGATCTGCCCGGCGTGCACTTCGCCATGGAGTATCTCGTCGAATCGAACAAGGCGATCGCCGGAGACACGGTCACCAACCAAATCACCGCTGAAGGCAAGCACGTTGTCGTCATCGGAGGTGGTGACACCGGAGCCGACTGCATCGGAACCGCGCACCGCCAGGGCGCGCTCAGCGTAACGAACCTCGCGATCGGGCATCAGCCCGGCGAAGAGCGCCCCGAAAGCCAGCCCTGGCCGATGATGCCGACACTTTTCGAAGTGCAATCGGCACATGAAGAGGGTGGCGAGCGGGTTTATCTCGCCTCGACCGTTGAATTCTTGGCGAACGAGGCGGGGGAGGTGCGTGCCCTTCGCGTCGCTGAAACCGAATTCATCGACGGTAAGCGCGTGCCAAAGTCGGGCAGCGAGCGGGAGATTCCTGCTGACCTGGTGCTCATCGCCATGGGATTCACCGGCCCCGAGCGTGACACGCTGGAACCCCAGGTCAAGGCACCCTTTACCGCGCGCGGAACCATCGCTCGCGAAGATGACTTCCACACGTCCCTCCCTGGTGTATTTGTCGCCGGTGACGCTGGCCGCGGCCAGTCGCTCATCGTGTGGGCAATCGCCGAGGGGCGTGCGGCAGCGGCGCATGCCGACGCGTACCTGATGGGTACAACGTCGTTGCCTGCGCCTGTCCGGGCGAGTGATGTCGCTATCGGACTACCGCATCAGTAGGCTGGAGATGGCCAGCTGATGGCCACAGAACCCTAACAACCGGAGCACATACGGATGAGACGCGCAAAAATCGTCGCCACCCTGGGTCCTGCAACATCCACATATGAAACCGTTCGATCGCTTCTTGAAGCGGGCGTTGACGTCGCACGGCTGAACCTCAGCCACGGCGACTATTCGGTGCACGAGGCAAACTTTGCCAACGTGCGTCGTGCGGCAGACGACATCGGTAAGGCCGTTGCCGTTCTGGTGGATCTGCAGGGTCCCAAGATTCGACTCGGTAAGTTTGCCGACGGACCCCACGAACTCGCAGAGGGCGACCTCTTCACCATTACCACCGAGGAGATCCTCGGAACCAAGGAGCGCGTTGGCACGACGTTTAAGGGTTTGCCCCAAGACGTCAAGCCGGGTGACTTCCTTCTGATTGACGATGGCAAGGTACGCGTCGAGGTCGTTTCGACCGACGGCGTCGACGTTGTCACGAAGGTTATTGTCGCGGGAGCGGTGTCTAACAACAAGGGCATCAACCTTCCCGGCGTAGCCGTCAACGTGCCGGCGCTGAGCGAAAAAGATGAGGATGACCTCCGCTGGGGTCTTCGCATCGGAGCAGACCTCATTGCGCTGAGCTTTGTGCGTGACGCTCGCGATATTGAACGCGTGCACGAGATCATGCGTGAAGAGGGAAAGTTCATTCCCACCATCGCAAAGATCGAAAAGCCGCAGGCTGTTGCCGCGCTCGAAGAGATCGTCGATGCGTTTGACGGCATCATGGTCGCCCGCGGCGACCTCGGTGTTGAGCTTCCGCTGGAGGCGGTGCCGATCGTGCAGAAGGATGCGGTGGCGCTTGCTCGCCGCATGGCAAAGCCTGTCATCGTTGCCACGCAGATGCTCGAATCGATGATCACCAGCCCGGTGCCGACGCGCGCTGAGACCAGTGACGTCGCCAACGCCGTGCTTGATGGTGCAGACGCCGTCATGCTCTCCGGCGAAACGTCTGTCGGTGAATACCCGACGGTCGCTGTTGAGACCATGGCCCGCATCATTGAGTCGACCGAGGATCACGGCTTGGAGCGTATCCAGCCGCTGACCACGAAGCCTCGCACGCAGGGTGGCGCGATTACGCTCGCTGCCGCGGAGGTCGCTGACTTCGTCGACGCGAAGTTCCTCTGCGTGTTCACGCAGTCGGGCGACTCGGCGCGTCGCATGTCTCGCCTGCGTTCCAAGATCCCCATGCTGGCGTTTACGCCGCTTGAGGGCATCCAGCGCCGCCTGGCGCTGACCTGGGGAATCCGCGCAACCCTGGTCGAGATGGTCAAGCACACCGACCTGATGTACGTGCAGGTAGACAACTACCTGCTCGGCAACAAGTTGGCCGAGGTGGGCGACAAGGTTGTGGTGATCTCTGGTTCCCCTCCCGGAATCGTGGGGTCAACCAACGACCTTCGCGTGCACAAGGTGGGTGACGCCATTCACGGCGCAGCGCCCATCTACCAAGAGGTCAAGTAAGACGGAGAAGGGGCTGGGCTCGATCGTCAGGATCAAGCCCAGCCCCTTCGGCGTTTCTGGAGCGTTCTACGCGCTGAACCGGATCGGCACACGCGACTTCACGCGCTCATCATCGTCAAGCAACCAGCCGAGTCGCTTGATTTCGCGCAATCGCGTGGCACGGTGCACCACGCGCACCTCGGGAAACTGCGACGTGATGGTTTCTTCGATGTCGAGCAGCTGCTCAATGCGGTTGAGCCAGAAGACTGTCGAGAGGTTCCAGCGGCTGTGGAGAACGCCCATGCTGAGGCGGGTCGATGGCAGGTGAGAAATGTACTGGCCGACAGCGTCAAGCAGGCGGGGCGGCACATCGAGGTAGAGGTAGCCCCCGGATGACCAGCCAGACACCGACGCCGCGACCTCGGTGCGTACCGAGATCGCTCCCTCGTGCAACAGGGTCTCCAGGCGCCGTCCGACGGTTGCGACACTGGTGCGTAGCGCCTCGGCAAGGCTAGACGCACTCATTCGCGGGTCTTCATGCAGCAGCCGGGTCATGTGCTCTCGTGCGCTGTCGCTGACAACCTCATTGCGAGCGGTGCGGGCACCAAGCAACTCGGCGGTCTGTGCTGGCGCGAGCGCGCCAATGCGCCAGTCGTTGCCCTGGCTGAACAGCCGAACCGCCTGCGCAACCGAGCGCCCACGAATACCGGGGTGTGACCAGATCGGGTCATCAAGCAGCGCCTCAATACCGGCAATGCCCGCGTTCGTTTGCGTGTTGATGACGAGATCCCAATCGCCAACCATTGCCGAGATGGAGAGCATGTCGGGATGTTCGGCGAGGGCTTGCGCGACATCCTTGCGCCGGTGCGGCGTGCACGCGATATGGATCTCGACAATACGGGAGCCGGGCGCGTAGCGCGGCCCGGGAAATGCGCTCATCCACGCCAGTCCTTGAGAGCGCAATGCCTCCCACCGGCGGGCGGCCGTTGCCGCACTCACGCCGAGCGCCGTGCTGACCTGAGACCACGGCGCCCGCGGGCGCAGCGTCAGCGCCTCCAGGAGGCCGTAGTCCAGCTCATTCACCTCACCAGAATATCGGTGACCCCTCGGGGCTCGGGTACGCGTGGGTTCGATCACCCGAGCCCGGTTCGGATGTCGTGAAAGCGGTATTCGCCGGCCACGATGGGCTTCTCGGCATTGCCACTCGCCCAGCGCACAAACTCACGAATGTGGTCGGATTGCGCGACGCGAATGGCGCCGTTGACGTACATCATGTGGCCGCCCTCGTAGTAGTACGAGACGATGCCGTCGTATGCGCCAGCCGGGATTCGCAGGTGCGCAAAGACATGTTCGGCCGCCGCGTACGGCGTCGCCGCATCATAGAAGCCGCTTGCGAGATAGACCTTGAGGTCGGGATTGGAGCGCATCGCTGCCGCCAGGTCGTCGGCACTCGAAACGGATCGGTTCTCAAATTCGCGGTACGACCACGGAAATACGCGGCCGTACATCAACTCGTAGGTGAGTTCTGTCTCATACCCCAGAACGGAACGGAAGTAGTGGTTGGCGGCGAAGGCGTAGGGCTGCAGAATGAAATCGAGCGACGGATCAACCTCCATCGCCGCCTGGTTGTTGCGCCCCGGCGACTGCGTGAATCGCGTGTCCAGGCGGCCAACGGTCAGCTCGTCGTCACGACGCAGCTCGGTGACGAAGTGGCCGTGCTGCACGCGAAGGTTTGCCCGCAATACGAATTCGGTAGATACCCCGAGGTAGCCGGCAACCTTCGCCCCGATCTCTCGGCGCTCAGCCGCAGGTAACCGTGACCCGCGCGCGAGCGCCAGCCGGTAGTCCGTCTCGGCGAAAGCCTGTACCTCATCCAGGAGATCACGCAGGTCGCGGTCACCGTGTTTGCCGTGATAGTGCGCGGCCCCTGCAAAAGTGGGCAGATAGAAGACGAACGGATCGTCATTGCCTTCATCCGCGTCATCGATCGTGTGAAAGTCCAAGACAGACGAAATCAGAATCACGCCGTTGAACGCCATGCCGTGTCGTCGCAGGAGGTAGCCGACCAGCGCCGCAGCCCTCGTGGTTCCGTATGACTCTCCGGCCAAGAACTTGGGCGACACCCAACGCTGATTGACGGTGCTCCACAGCCGGATGGCATCGGCGATGAGATCCCGGTCCCCGATGTAGCCGTGGTACTGCGACGGGTCGCTGTCGGCGGTTGCCCGGGAAAAGCCCGTCGTCATCGGGTCGATAAACACCAGGTCGGAGTCGATCAGAAGGGTGTGCGCGTTTTCAGTGAGCGCGTAGGGCGGAGCCACACGTGAGTCGACGTCGCCCGTTGACACCAGGTGGGGACCGAACAAGCCGAACTGCAGCCAGACGGTGGGGGAGCCAGGACCACCATTAAAGATGAACGTGACGGGGCGTTTCGCGCGTTCGTCATCGGGGGCGTCCAGCACGTACGAGGCGACGAAGACGCGAGCCCGAGCCTGGTTGCCCTTGAACTTGCCGTCGTCAAAAACCTCGGCACCGATGGTCATTCGACCGGCTGTTGCGGTGTAGCTCAGCTCGCCGCCAACCGTGTCGATGCGGTGGTTGGTGGTCACCGAGTCGCCGAGAATCATGGTTGGATCGGGCGTTTGCTCGTGAACCGTGGGGGAGTCGACTGCGGCCTCGGCGCCGCCTGCAGATGGTGTCGTCACAGCGATGACGCTACTGAAATGACGCATCGCGACGTGTCAGTTGCAGGATTCACTACATTTGGACGCGATTGTTGGGCCGTTTTTTCATTGTTACGCACAACTCTGGTCAACTTTGACGACCCACCGCCCTCTGGTGCGCGGCTATTTCGCGGAGCCCCGCGGCATCGGTAGTGTCAACGAAATCCTGCTATGAATGGATAAGTCAATGATCCAATCGCTGAGCTTCGCCGAAGCCTATGATCGCGCTCGCACAAATCCCGGTGTGACGCTGTTCACGATCTCGATCGTGACCGCGGATCGGCACTTTGTCACGCGTGCATACACCTCCCACGAAGAGGTCTATCCGCTGGGCGGCCTCAAGCCGGTTGGCGCCGTCAACCCGAACGCCCCAACCGCGTATCACCCGAATCGCGCGGCTATCGTGGCGGTTTTTCCCGAGCAGGAGTTGATCTTGTCGCTTGGCGGCTCGGCCGGCATCAATGTTCCGGTGGTCGAAAATGGCGAACTGATTGCCGCGGTGAACTTCTTTCACGATGAAAACGTGTACTCGCCGGCAGCCGTTGTCGAGGCCGAAGCAATTACGCAAGCTCTGATCCCCACCATCCACATGTTCCGCAAATCGCAGCACTAATCGCATCCGCGATCCAAACCGAAAGGCACAGCATGAAGCTTCGACGTATAGCCGTCGCCAGTGTCGCCCTCCTTGCCATCGCACTCTCCGCGTGCGCCGGGGGAGCGAACCAGGGCGGCAATGGCAATGGCGGTGGCTCCTCCGACGGTGGAGGCCAGCTTGTCATTGACACGGCGTTTGACCTCACCACCCTTGACCCGCAGCGCATGAACGAGCCCAGCGGTATTCGCATTCTTCGCGGCGTCTACGAGACCGCCCTCCGATTCACCTCCGCAGACGCCGGCTCGATTGAGCCGTGGCTGGCTGACTACGAGATGAGCGAGGACGAAAAGGTTCTCACTCTGACCGTCAAGGAGGGGCCGACGTGGCCCGATGGATCACCCATCACCGCAGACGACATGGTCTTCACGTACCAGCGTCTGATCGGCCTCAAGGGCAACCCGTCACCCAACCTTGACGGCATCACGGTGGAGAAGGTGGGCGAGAACCAGCTGACACTGACGTCAGATTCTCCCAACCCGCAGCTGCCGGTCACGATGGCCAACCCCTCGCTCGGCATCGTGCAGAAGAGCCTTGCCGAAGAGAACGGTGCGACGCTTGACGCTGCCACCGACAAGGCGGAGGCCTTCTTCAACACCGAGAGCATTGGTTCCGGCCCGTACAAGATCGAAAAGGCCGAGATCGCATCGCAGGTGACCCTGGTTCCGAATGAGGAGTACTGGGGCGAGCCTGCGAAGCTTGACCGCCTCGTCTTCCGCAACGTCGCCGCGGCAACGCAGCTGATCAATATCAAGGCCGGCACCGCGAACATCGTTGACGGACTCTCGGGTGAGCAAGCCTCCAAGCTCGACGACTCGCTTCAGGTCACCAGCGAAGCATCTAACCAGATGCTCTACGTGTTGATGAACCAGAACCCGGCGATCAACGAGTGGACCTCCAACGCTGACTTCCTGGCAGCGGTGCGCGCGGGTATCGACTATGACGCACTGATGGAAATCGCGGGCCCCGGAACCGTGCGTGCGGCTGGCATCATTGCTCCGATGATTCCGGGTGCGCTTGATGTGTCTGAGGCGCCGAAGACGGATGTTGCGGCTGCGAAGGCTGCGCTGGCGGCATCAGGCTACAAGGGCGAAGAAGTTGAGTTCCACGTGGCAAACGACATGGTGGTTCGTGGTGTTTCGCTGCTGACCATTGCCGAGGCTATCCAGGCACAGCTCAAGGAGCTGGGCATCAACCTCAAGCTCAACCCGCAGCCGGTTACCACGGCTCTTGGCCCCTACCGTGCTGGCGAGCAGGGCATGGCGCTGTGGTACGTGCAGCCCAGCCAGCCGCACAACTTCGAGACGCTGAACTACCTGCCGGATGACCAGATGGGCAAGCGCGCCGGCTGGCCGGCAGGTGCTGCTCCGGACATCGAGGCGCTGGGCGAAGAGATTCGTAACGCAAGCGACGCCGAGCGTGTCGAACTGTTCGGTGAATTCCAGGTGCTCATGAACGAGGAAGGCCCGTACATTCAGCTGTTCTTGCCGCCGACCACGATTGTCACCACCGACAACGTGACGGGCCTGACCATGCTGCCATCGGGCGACTTCGACATCACGCAGTTGGGCACGAAGTAACACTGTGAATGCATTTATCGCCAAGTATCCGCTGACGCTATTTCTGCTCAGGCGGATCGGTATCGCAGTACTCCTGTTGGTGGGCGTGACGATTGTCACGTTCGCGCTCACCAATCTGGTTCCCGCCGACCCAGTGAACTTGGCATTGGGAGATGATGCGGCGGCTGATCCAGAAATCGTGGCGCAGTACCGAAAAGAGCATGGGCTGGACCAGCCCGTGGTCATGAGGTATCTGATCTACATGGGCAACCTGCTACAGGGTGACCTGGGTGTGTCGCTGCAAACGAGCCAGCCCATCGCTGGCGAGCTTGCAGCGGCACTGCCCGCCACGATCGAACTGGCCGGTGTCTCGGTCATTCTCTCGGTCGTGCTCGGCGTTGGCCTCGGCACGCTCGCCGCCTATCGGCGCGGCAAGTTTTCTGACCAGCTGTTGCGCGTCATCAGCCTCGCCGGCATCTCGGTTCCGACCTTCTGGCTGGCGCTCGTTGCCTACTACTTCCTCTTTTACCAGTGGGGGTTGCTGCCCGGTAGCGGTCGCCTTGACCCCACCATGTGGGCGCCCGATCACATCACGGGGCTCTACCTGGTTGACTCTGCGCTGACCGGAAACTGGGAGGTCTTCGTCAACGCGCTAGGCCACCTCATGCTCCCCGCGATTGTGCTGACGCTCTATTCGATGGGTCTCATGGTTCGCTTCACGCGCACCTCCGTGCTGGAAGTGTTGAACCAGGACTACGTGCGTGCCGCACGTGCCAAGGGTCTCAGCCCCGCGCGCATCGTGACCGCCTATGTTCTACGCGGCGCCGCGGTTCCGATCGTCACCGTCGTTGGCCTGGTGTTCGGAGGCTTGCTCTCGGGCACCGTGCTCGTGGAGTCGGTATTTGCGTGGAACGGTCTCGGCCAGTACGCCTACAACGCCGCGAGCAATCTAAACGTGCCGGCCGTGATGGGTGTGGGCCTCGTCGTCGGCGTGATTTACATCGGCATTAACCTCATCGTCGACCTTGTGTACGGCTTCATTGACCCGAGAGTGAGGACGGCATGACCGCCCGCGTAGACCTCAACGGTGCCGTACGGCCGGCACGCCTCCGTATTCCGCGAGCGGTGCGTTCGCCGCTTGCCATCATCGGTATTGTCGTGGCCGTAGCGTGGCTACTGATCGCGATTCTCGCGCCCGTCATTGCACCGTTTGACCCGATCAAACCGGTGGGTGATCGTCTTGCCGCGCCCGGTGGCCAGCACCTGATGGGCACCGACACCCTGGGCCGCGACGTGTTCAGCCGCGTCATCTTTGGCGCGCAGACCTCAATTCCGCTGTCGCTGCTGCTCGTGCTGCTCTCCATGACCCTGGGGAGCGTGCTCGGCGCGATCGCCGGCTACTTCGGTCGCGTTGTCGACGAGGTCATCATGCGCATCACCGACCTGGTGTTCACCTTTCCGACGATCATTTTGGCGATGGTGATTGCCGCCGTTCTTGGCCCGTCGTTGCAGAACGCTGTGATCGCGATGTTGATTGTGACGTGGCCGTCATACGCCCGTGTGATGCGGTCGCTGGTGATCAGCCTGCGCACCCGCGAGTTTGTGCTCGCCGACCGACTGCTCGGCGCCTCACCGTGGCGTGTGCTGGGCAAAGACATCTTGCCGAACGTCGCTGGTTCCATTTTGGTGCTGGCAACGCTCGACGTTGGCACCGCGATTCTCCTGCTTTCTGGCCTGTCATATCTTGGCCTTGGCGCGATTCCGCCCACCGCCGAGTGGGGTTCAATGATCGCTGTCGGCACACAGAACATGGACGAATGGTGGATCGCAGTGTTCCCCGGTCTTGCGATCTTGACCGTCGTGCTCGCCGTGAACTTCATCGGCGATGCGCTGCGAGACGCACTCGACCCGTACACCGCAGGAACGGCAAGGGCCGCGTAATGACGAATGACATGGTGGTCGACACGACCGCGAAGCTGACGATTCGTAACCTTCGGGTGACGCTGCCTGGGCCGTCGAAAAAAGACCCGCGCAAGCAGATTCTTGACGGCGTTGACCTGACGCTGCGCCCGGGAAAGATCTCAGGCATTGCGGGGGAGAGCGGCTCTGGCAAGACGATGACAGGCCTTGCTGTGTTGGGCCTGCTGCCGCCGGGTGCGGCGGTTGACGGAACCATTGAGTTCGAGGGCCGCAACCTGCTGAAGTTGGGTAGCCGCGAGCTGAACGGCGTGCGCGGTCGCAAAATTGCGATGGTGTTCCAAGATCCGTCGACGAGCCTGCACCCGATGATCAAGGTGGGCGTGCAGCTCACCGACCACGTGCGCAAGCACTTGGGGCTTTCGAAGCGGGCCGCCATGGCAAAGGCCGAGGGGCTGCTTGAAATGGTGGCGATTCCGGAACCACGTGAGGCACTTTCGAAGTATCCGCACCAGTTTTCCGGTGGCATGCGTCAACGTATTGCCATCGCGGTGGCACTGGCGTGTGACCCGGACGTGCTGATTGCCGACGAACCGACCACGGCGCTGGACGTGACCGTGCAGGCCGGAATCCTGCGCCTGCTGCGTCGCCTGTGCGATGACCTCGGTGTCGCAATCATGCTGGTGACGCATGACCTCGGTGTGATGAGCGCGGTGGCTGATGATGTTACGGTGATGCGCCGTGGGGCAATTGTTGAGCACGGCCCGCGTTTTGATGTGCTGACAAACCCGCAGCATCCGTATACCCGCGAGCTCATTGCTTCGTTGCCTGGCAATCGCATTGCCGACCCGCTGGAGCACGGTAACGCTGATGAGATTCCTGACGAGTTGGAGAGTGCATCGTGAGTTCGCTGCTGCAGGTTGATGACCTGGTTGTCACGTACAAGTCGTTCGGTAAGGAGCCGTTCACGGCGGTGAAGGGTGTCTCACTCACCGTCTCTCCTGGTGAGGTGGTCGGGCTCGTTGGTGAGTCTGGCTGTGGCAAATCGACCATTGCGCGCACCGTTTGCGGTCTCGAGTCGCCCTCTGAAGGTTCCATCGACTTTCAGGGTCAATCGGTGAAGCACCTCGGCATGCGCAAACGCGCTGACGATCAATTGCGCATGCAGATGGTGTTTCAAGACCCGTTCAACTCGCTAAACCCTCGTCGCACCGTTGGGTCGCAGATCGCCGACAGCGTCGCGTTGGCGAAGCGTCTGGGCGGAACCTCGCCCATGAGTGCGACGGACTGGCTGGAGAAGGTGGAGCTGTCTGCGGACGATGCGACGGCGTTTCCGCACCGGTTCTCCGGTGGCCAGCGCCAGCGCATTGCGATCGCGCGCGCGTTGGCTGCGGAGCCCACGCTGCTGATTGCCGACGAGCCGATTTCGGCGCTGGATGCCTCGCTGCAAGCGCAGATTGCCGACCTCATGAGCCGTTTGGTGCGCGATAGCGGCGCCGGCATGTTGTTCATTAGCCACGATCTCGCCGTGGTGCGCCTGATCGCCGACCGGATCATGGTGATGAAGGCAGGCAAGATTGTGGAGGAGGGTCCGACCGAGCAGGTATGGAACCACCCGCAACACGAATACACGCAGACGCTGTTGGCCTCGATTCCGTTGCCCGACGGTCTGGGACGGTTGCCTGGTCTGGCGCCGACCCCATAGGCCGACGCGCGCGAGGGATTGTTGGTTCGGAACCGCGCGCGGATTGCGATAGTCTCAAACTGCCTCAAAACACTTGCCGGTGTGGCGGAATGGCAGACGCGGAGCACTCAAAATGCTTTGTCCGAAAGGGCGTGTGGGTTCGAGTCCCACCACCGGCACAAATGGGAGAAGGGCGCGCCGCAAGGTGCGCCCTTCTCCCATTTGTCGCGTGCGTGGGCGAGGACTCAATGAAGGGTTGGGCCCACAGCGCAGAGGCTCCGCGCGCCGCTCTGCGGCGGGTGGAGGGCGCTGGGGAGAGTCCCACCACCGGCACAAAATGATGAAGGACGTACCGCAAGGTGCGTCCTTCATCATTTGTCGCGTGCGTGGGCGAGGACTCAATGAAGGGTTGGGCCCACAGCGCAGAGGCTCCGCGCGCCGCTGTGCGGCGGGTGGAGGGCGCTGGGTGGGCCCACAGCGCAGAGGCTCCGCGCGCCGCTGTGCGGCGGGTGGAGGGCGCTGGGTGGGCCCACAGCGCAGAGGCTCCGCGCGCCGCTGTGCGGCGGGTGGAGGGCGCTGGGGAGAGTCCCACCACCGGCACCCGGCGAGCAGCGCTAGCGCACCGCACCAGAGGCTCCGCGCGCCGCTCGGCGGCGGGTGGAGTGCGCTGGGTGGGCCCACTCCGGCACCAAATGACGAAGGGCGCGCGGAGAGGTGAGCGATCTACGCCGCACCCTCGTGCATGCGGTCGCGGTAGAACGCCGACAGCCCTTCAACACCGCCGGCGAGCGCTTCACGTTGTCTCGTGGCGCCATCGCGGCCTGCGGCGAGCGTTGCGAGCTCGTCCGTGACGAAGGCGGGCACCGGCCCGTCGTAGTCTTCGGCGAGAAGCTGCAACAGGTGAGCGACCGGCTTGGAGGCGTCTGCGTGTTCGCGGGTGAGCGGGTTGTAGACGCCGTTCTCGATGCCGTACCGGCCCGCATGCCACAGCTCGGCGTCGAGAACGTGGTGCACCTCGGGTGGCTCATCGTCCGCGCGACGCAGCCCATCATCGACGAGAGCACGCACCACCAGCGCCAGCGACACTGCCGTCGCCGCGGTCAGTTGCACATCACCGATGCGAAGCTCCACCGTCGGCAAATTTTCCGACACGCGAACACCCCAATTGGCGGTGTTGTACGACCGCGTCGCACCCACACCAATCATGCGCTTGCGCATTCGCTCATGTTCGTGCTCATCGACGTAGATCGGTGGAATGCCGTTGGTCGTCCATCGCCGCTGGTGAACCGTGCGCCAACTGTGAAAGCCCGTGTCGGTTCCTTGCCAAAACGGCGAATTCGCCGACAACCCCAGCAGCAGCGGCAGCCACGGTCGAATGATGTTTACCGCGCGCACTCGATCAGCGGCGTTGTCGATGCCAACGTGCACATGCATGCCATTGACCATGTGTTCTCCCGCGAGAATGCCGACGTCGTCGCTGATGAGCTGATAACGCTCGATTGCGGGAGTGAGGCGCGGGTTTCCTGTCAGAAAAGGAGTGCCGGACGGAACCACGACAAGCCCCCGAGGTTCCGCCCACGATTGCAAGGCGAGACGAAACGCCGAGAGCTCGTCGACGGCCTGCTCGGCCGTTGTGCATATTCCTGTCGCGTACTCGATCTGACAGTCCAGAAATTCTGTCGTGATGGTTCCGGGCAGCCTCAGCGCGAGCAGATGATCGATCACGTCATGCGCGACGTTGACCGGAGTCAGCGATTCTGCATCAGCGAGGATGAACTCTTCCTCGACCCCAAACGAGCGTGCCATCGGCGCCTCCTTCTCTATCGCCTAAGAATGCGGCACGCCGCGCCAATTCGGCAATCCCACGCGATCACTATGACGGAGATTGACGATGCACCCGAGCCGCTCAGGAGAAAAAGTGATGGACCGCGCGCGAAACAACGATTGAACGGCGGGTGTGCCATAGGATTAAGCGGTGACCGATCAGGAACAAACCGAAGCCACCTCAGCGCCCGCACCCCGTCGCGTGGTTGTTGCAGAAGACGAGTCGCTCATTCGCCTCGACATCGTCGAGATTCTCCGAGACAACGGTTTTGACGTTGTCGGCGAGGCGGGCGACGGCGAGACCGCCGTTCAACTGGCAACCGAGCTTCGCCCGGATCTCGTGATCATGGACGTCAAGATGCCGCAGATGGATGGCATCACTGCGGCCGAGAAGCTCAGCAAGAGCCACATCGCGCCCGTCGTGCTGCTGACCGCTTTCAGCCAGAAAGAACTGGTCGAACGCGCAAGCGAAGCCGGTGCTTTGGCCTATGTCGTGAAGCCCTTCACGCCCAACGATCTGCTGCCGGCGATTGAAATCGCACTCGCCCGTTACGAGCAGATTATTACGCTCGAGGCCGAGGTTGCCGACATGGTTGAACGCTTCGAAACCCGCAAGCTCGTCGACCGTGCCAAGGGCCTGCTTAACGAGAAGATGGGTCTCAGCGAGCCCGAAGCGTTCCGCTGGATTCAGAAGGCATCGATGGATCGTCGCCTCACCATGCAAGACGTCGCGAAGGCGATCATCGAGCAGCTGTCACGTAAGAAGGACTAACAGCAATCCTCTCCGAATGGCCACCCGCGAGGTGGCCATTCGTGTATCTGCCGGGCAATTCTGCAAAGCCAGGCCGCTGGTTCCGCAGCGCCCTCCGGGGAGCAACCCGTGGTTCCGGAACCAGGGGAGCGTCGCGAGCAGCGGCTAGCGTTGGTCGATGATTGCGTTTGTGATGCGGATCGTCGAGCAGCGGCGACCCTCTTCGTCAGTGACGACGATCTCGTGCACCGCGAGGCTGCGGCCGACGTGCACGGGTACGCAGGTGCCGGTGACGGTTCCGCTGCGCACCGAGCGGGTGTGGGTGGCGTTGATGTCGACGCCGACCGCGAGTTTGCCGGGGCCGGCGAGCAGGTTGGCGTGCATCGAACCGAGCGATTCGCCGAGCACGACGTATGCTCCGCCGTGAATGAGGCCAACCGGTTGCGTGTTGCCCAGAGCAGGCATCGTCGCGACAGCTTGCTCCTGATCAAACGTGACCATTTCAATGCCCATGCGCTCGGCGAGTGCCCCCATGCCTCGCAACTTCACCCATTCCAGCGGGTTGGCGTACAGTTCGGCGAGGTGTTCGTTGTTCGTGGGCATGATGTTCCTCCAGCGCATGTCGGTATCCCTCGTTAGGCTGGAGGGGTGACGGACTCCGAAAAGCCTACCCTTCTTGTTGTCGACGGCCATTCGCTGGCTTTCCGCGCGTTTTACGCGCTTCCGGTCGAAAACTTCACGACCAAAGATAACCAACACACCAACGCGATTTACGGCTTCTTGTCAATGCTCGTCAACCTCATCAAGGCCGAGAAGCCATCGCATATCGCGGTGGCGTTTGATGTGTCGCGCCAGTCGTTCCGTACGCGCGAATACGCCGAGTACAAGGGCACGCGCAACGAGACACCGCCCGAGTTTTCTGGTCAGATTCCGCTGCTGCAAGAGACGCTTCGCGCGATGAACATCACGGTGCTGACGAAAGAAGACTTCGAGGCCGACGACATTCTCGCCACGCTCGCAACGCAGGGCGCGGCCGACGGCTACAACGTGCTCGTCGTCTCGGGCGACCGCGACTCGATTCAGATGGTCAATGACGAAGTCACGCTGCTGTACCCGTCTGTGCAGGGCGTTTCGCAGCTCAAGCGTTACGACCCGGCGACAGTGATGGAGCGCTACGGTGTGCCTCCGCACCAGTATCCCGATATTGCGGCTCTGGTCGGCGAAACCAGCGACAACCTGCCTGGCGTTCCCAAGGTGGGGGAGAAGACCGCCGTTAAGTGGCTCACGCAGTTCGGCACGCTCGACGCGATCTTGGAGCGCGCAGACGAAATCAAGGGCGTCGTCGGCAACAACCTGCGCGAGCACCTCGACGATGTGCGCCGCAACCGCAAGCTCAACCGCCTTCTCACCGATGTTGAGCTCGACGTCACGCCCGCCGACCTCGCGGTGCAGCCGATCGACGCTCAGGCCGTGCGCGACATGTTCGCGCGCCTGGAGTTTCGCACCCTGCTGCCTCGCGTCTTTGAGGCGACGGGCGCTGTGGCAGAAGACAGCACGCCGGAACCATCCATGCCGGTGCCCGTTGCGCGTCAGGTTGATGCCGTGGCTGCTGCCGAATGGCTCGCGGCCAATGATGCTGCGCCCGTTGGCGTCACGGTGAACGTGCTCGATGGTGCGCCGCAGCGCGTTGGCGTTGCGACGCTGTCGGAGGCTATCGAGTTTGACTGGACCGACGACGACGCCGTTTTGGCTTGGCTCGTCTCTAGCGCCGAAAAGGTGCTGCACGATGCCAAGCCGCAGGTGAAGGCTGTTCGGCGTGCCGGCGCAGACCTGGGCGGGTTGACGTTTGACACTAACCTCGCCGGTTGGCTGCTTCGCCCGAGCTACCCAGACAAGACGCTAGGCGACCTGGTGGACCGATACCTGGGGGAGAAGCTCCCCGAAGCAGACCCGACGCAACTGGTTCCGGAGACCGAAGGCGCCACGCCCGGTCAACTGAGCTGGTTCACGCTGCGCGTTGCCGATGCCGTGCGCGCCGACATGCCCGAGAGCATTCTCGGAGTATTGGTTGACATCGAGTTGCCTACCCTGTTGGCGTTGGCCGACATGGAACTTGCCGGCGTCGCCGTGTCACACGAGTTGCTGAGCGAGTTCAGCGGCGAACTGGCCGAGCGCGCGGATGGTATTGCGCAAGAGGCGTTCGCGACCATTGGCCGCGAGGTCAACCTCGGTTCGCCGAAGCAGCTGCAGGAAGTCTTGTTTGACGAGCTTGAACTGCCCAAGACCCGCAAGACCAAGACCGGATACTCGACAGACGCCGCGGCCCTCGCCGACCTGCAGGAGTCGAATCCGCACCCGTTCCTCGATCTGCTCGGTCAGCACCGCGAGGCAACCAAGCTTCGCCAGATCATCGAGTCGCTCGACTCGGCGATCAAGCCGGACCACCGTGTTCACACCACGTATGTGCAGACGGGCAGCCAGACCGGACGCCTGTCAAGCACCGACCCGAACCTGCAGAACATTCCGGTGCGTACTCAGGAGTCACGTCGCATTCGTCAGGCGTTCCAAGTGGGCGAGGGCTACGAGACGCTTCTCACGGCCGACTATTCGCAGATTGAGATGCGAATCATGGCCCACCTGTCGGAAGACCCCGGTTTGATCGAGGCCTTCAACTCTGGCGAAGACCTCCACCGCTTTGTTGGTGCCCGTGTGTTTGGCGTCGAGCCGAGCGATGTCACCCCGGCGATGCGCACCAAGGTCAAGGCGATGTCGTACGGCCTGGTGTATGGCCTGTCGGCGTTTGGCCTCTCCAAGCAGCTGCGCATTGAGCAGTCGGAGGCGAAGCAGCTCATGCTCGAGTACTTCAACCGGTTTGGCGCGGTGCGCGACTATCTGCGCGCGTCAGTGCAGCAGGCGAAGATCGACGGCTTCACCGAGACCATCTTCGGCCGCCGGCGTCCGTTCCCCGACCTGTCTAGCCCCAACCGCGTGCTGCGCGAGAACGCAGAACGCGCGGCGCTCAACTCGCCCATTCAGGGCAGCGCGGCCGACATCATGAAGATCGCGTTGTTCCACATTCACCAAGACCTGCAAGCAGCAGACCTGCGTTCGCGCGTTCTCTTGCAGATTCACGACGAACTGGTCGTTGAGGTCGCGCCGGGGGAATGGGACGCAACCGAGGCCATCGTGCGCACCCGCATGGGCGACGCCGCGAGCCTCTCGGTTCCGCTCGACGTACAGGTGGGCCAAGGCCCCAACTGGGACGCCGCCGGCCACTAACCCGTCACCCGTTGCGGAGGGGCGCTGGTTCGCTCCGGGGTGCAGGTTCGCGGCGGGTGCGGGTTCGCGGCGGGTGCGGGTTGTGTCGGAAAACGATTGGTTGTGCAGGAAAAACTCACGCCCGTTCCAGAAAACCCCAGGTCAGATGCGTGCGAGAGTGAGAATTTCCTGCAGAACCGTGGAATCCGACGTCACCGGCGCGCGGGCGGCGTCGGCGCTGCGGCTTGGTTCCGCACGCGGCAGCATGGTTCCGCACGCCGTGATGTCTTTGCTGCGCCGTGGTGTCTTTCCTGCGCCACGGTGCCGTTCCGCGGGCTTGTACCCGGACTTCCCACTGGTTATGCAGGAAAAATTCGCACCTACGCCAGAAAACCCCTGGTCAGCGTCCTGCCAAGCCCTTCTTTTCCTGCACAACCGTGGAAAGGTTCGCGGCGCGCGATCTGGCCCGAAGCCCGGGTGTTGCCACGAGTTTCCTCGCGCTGCCACGAGGTTCCGGGCGCCCCGTCCGACCTCACGATTGCTGTGCAGGAAATTTTCGCCGCCCAGGCAGAAAACCCCTGGTCAGCATCCCGCCAAGCCCTTCTTTTCCTGCACAACCGTGAAAAGGTTCGCGGCGCGCGATCTGGCCCGAAGCCCGGGCGTTGCCACGTGGTTCCGTACGCCCGCACCTGACCATCAACAGGTTGTGCAGGAAAAATTCGCCCGCATCTCAGAAAACCCCTGGTCAGCTTCGCGGCGAAGTCAGTTTTTCCTGCACAAACGGGAGGGAACCCGCGACCCACGGCGCGCGCCCCGCGACGCACCGCGCGCGATCCGAGCCGCAGGGCGCGCGACCTGCCGACGGCCGGGCTTGCCCTGCCGCGGTTGCACTTTCTCGATAGGCTCAGCATCATGACTGAACAACGCACTCCCACGGAGATCGACAAGATCGCCGACGCGTGGGTCGACACGCTCGCGGAACAGATTCCGACTCTCGGCACGTACCTCGGTCGCACCGAGTACAACGATCGCTACGGCGACTACAGCCCCGCGGGGCTCGAGGCTCTCGCTGTTGAGACGCGCTCGACTCTCGCCCAGCTCAACGCGGCCACCCCGGTTGACGCAATCGACGAGGTCACCAAGACAGACCTCTCGGCAACGCTTGAGCTTCAGCTTGAACTCGACGAGGCGAAGTGGCCGCTGCGCGATCTCAACGTGATCGCATCGCCGGCTCAGGAGATCCGCAACATCCTGGACCTCATGCCGATGGCAACCAACGACGACTGGGCGACGATTTCGACTCGTCTCAGCAACCTCGGCGGCGCTATCGACGGCTACATCGAGACGCTCCGCGAAGGCATCTCGCAAGGTTCCGTACCCGCGCGCCGCCAGGTGCGCGAGGTCATCACTCAGGTCGAGCGCTATGCCGCAGACAACGGCTACTTCGCCGAGTTCGCAGCCGAAGCGGCGCCGGCCGAAGGTGAGCTGCCCGCAACGCTTTCGCGTGAACTGACCGCCAACGCGAACGCCGCACGTGCCGCGTACGGCAAGCTGGCGACCTTCCTCGCCGACGAACTCGCACCCGTCGCCGGCGACGCTGACGCGGTCGGCCGCGAGCTGTACTCGCTGCACTCGCGCAGCTTCCTCGGCGCCACGATCGACCTCGACGAGACCTACGAGTGGGGCATCGACGAGCTGCGCCGCATGGTCGCCGAGCAGACGGCGATTGCCAACGAGATCAAGGCTGGCGCCTCGGTCGAAGAAGCCGTTGCGTTCTTGGAACAAGACGACAAGCGCAAGCTGCACGGAACCAAGGCGTTGCAGGAGTGGATGCAGGCCACCAGCGACAAGGCCATCGCCGACCTCGGTGCGACGCACTTCGACATTCCCGCCCCGATCCGCGAGCTCGAGTGCATGATCGCCCCCACCAAGGAGGGCGGCATCTACTACACCGGTCCGACGGATGACTTCTCCCGCCCCGGCCGCATGTGGTGGTCGGTGCCTGAGGGCGTAGACACGTTTGACACGTGGCGCGAGCTGACGACCGTCTACCACGAGGGCGTTCCCGGTCACCACCTGCAGATCGCGCAGGCAACCTACAACCGCGCCGAGCTGAACTCGTGGCGTCGTGTGCTCGCCGGAACCTCGGGGCACGCCGAAGGCTGGGCGCTGTATGCAGAGCGACTGATGGAGGAGTTGGGCTACCTTTCTGACCCCGCCGACCGCCTCGGCATGCTCGATGGCCAGCGCATGCGCGCGGCGCGCGTGGTGCTCGACATCGGTGTTCATCTCGGCAAGCCGCGCCTCGACGGTTCCGGCGTCTGGGACGCTGACTACGCACTCGAGTTCATGCGCAAGAACGTCAACATGAGCGACCAGTTCGTGCAGTTTGAGGTCAACCGCTACCTCGGATGGCCGGGCCAGGCGCCCAGCTATAAGGTCGGCCAGCGCATTTGGGAGAACGTTCGCGACGAGTATGCAGCCAAGCAGGGTGCAGACTTCTCGATCAAGGAGTTCCACAAGCGTGCGCTCGACATCGGTGGCGTCGGACTTGACACCCTGAAGAAGGCGCTCCTGGGCTAGGATCATGCCCCACAGGGGTGGTCGGGAGGTTCCGCTCCCGACCACCCCTTTTGCGTTAAATCGTATTCACGGGAATGAATATCGGTGAGCAGCGGTTTCGTTTGTCAGACAGAAGGAGCACTCATGGCACTACAGTTCGGGCTTGACACCTTTGGCGACGTAACGCGCGGCGCCGATGGCGAGCGAATCTCCGACGCACAGACCATCCGCAACGTCGTCGATCAGGCGCGACTGGCGGATGAACTGGGCATCAACTTCTTCGGCATCGGTGAGCATCACCGGGCCGAGTACGCCGTATCTTCCCCGGAGATGGTGCTTTCGGCCATCGCCTCGGTCACAAAGAACATTCAGCTCGGAACCGGCGTCAACGTGTTGTCGTCTGATGACCCGGTACGCGTATATGAGAAGTTCGCGACCCTTGACGCCGTCTCGAGCGGCCGGGCTGAAATCGTGGTTGGGCGCGGCAGCTTCATCGAGTCTTTCCCTCTTTTCGGGTTCTCGCTTAACGACTACGAGGTGCTGTTCGAAGAGAAGCTTGAGCTGCTGACAACGATCCTCAACGACAACCCCTCCATCACCTGGACCGGCCACACGCGCGCGTCCCTGACTGACGTTGAACTATTCCCCAAGACTGAGCACAAGATGCCGGTCTGGGTGGGCGTCGGCGGTAGCCCTGAGTCGGTGGTTCGCGCCGCACGATACGGCCACGGTCTCGCACTGGCGATCATCGGCGGCTCAGCCCAGCGGTTCCGCCCCTTCGTTGACTTGTTTCACAAGTCGGTGCAGACGTTCGGGTTTAGCCCGCAGCCGGTTGCTGTGCACTCGCCGGGCTACATTGCCGCCACCGATGAAGAGGCGTGGGATGCAACGTACGAGCATGTCAAGGCCATGAGCGACAAGATCGGCGCCGAGCGCGGCTGGCCGCCCTACACGCGCGCACAGTTTCAGCACGAGGTTGGCCCTGACGGCGCGCAGTACGTGGGCTCGGTGGAACGCGTCGCGCAAAAGATTGCCGCAACGGCGCGCGCGCTGGAGATTGACCGCTTCGACTTCAAGTATGCGAGCGGCCCGATGCCGCACGAAAACCTCATGTCGTCGATCGAGCTGTATGGCACTCAGGTCATCCCTCGCGTGCGGGAATTGCTCGGGGAGTAACACGACGCCACCTTTGTTCTCAGTTTGGGTATTAATGCCCTAGGCTGAGTGCGTGACCAACACGCAAGTAACGCCGCTGAGTCGAAACGCTCGCCTCGACCGCCTTCCGTTCACCCGCAAGCACGGCAAGATCCTCACCGGATCGGGCCTCGGATGGGCGCTTGACGCCATGGATGTGGGCCTCATCAGCTTCATCTTGGCGGCGTTGCCTGCGGTCTGGAACGTCACACCGGAGGAGAAAGGCTGGATCGCGTCGATCGGCTTCGTCGGCATGGCACTGGGTGCCACGCTGGGTGGCTTGCTCGCCGATCGATTCGGCCGGCGTTCCGTCTTTGCCCTCACCCTCTTGGTCTACGGCATCGCCACCGGTGCGAGCGCGCTCGTTGGGGGAGTAGCGGCCCTTCTCGTGCTGCGTTTCTTTGTGGGGCTGGGCCTCGGCGCTGAGCTGCCGGTCGCGTCGACTTACGTGAGCGAATTCGCCCCGGCGCGAAATCGCGGCCGCATCATCGTGTGGCTTGAGGCGTTTTGGGCGGTGGGCTGGACGGCCTCGGCGCTGATCGGGTACTTCGTCATTCCGAATATGCCGGAAGGTTGGCGCTGGGCGTTCGCGATCGGTGCGGTGCCGGCCATCTACGCACTCGTGGTGCGGTGGGGTCTGCCTGAGTCGCCACGATGGCTGGAACGCAAGGGGCGCACCGCCGAGGCAGAAGCGATCGTGCAAGAATTCGAGCGTTCTGCAGGCGTTGAACCGCCCACAGAACCGGCTCCGCCCACCGCCGTTGCCGCCGTCGCTACGTCACCGCGGGAGCGCCTCGCTGCCCTGTTCTCGAGCGAGTTCCGTTCGCGCACCATCAGCCTGTGGGTGGTGTGGTTCTGCGTCAATTTCTCGTACTATGGCGCATTCATCTGGATTCCGTCGATTCTGGTTGGCGCAGGCTTTGATCTGGTCAAGTCGTTCGGCTTCACGCTCATCATCACCCTTGCGCAGCTTCCCGGCTACGCCGTGGCCGCGTGGCTCATTGAAGTCTGGGGCCGCAGGCTCACCCTTTCGGTCTTTCTCGTGGGGGCCGCTGCATCGGCGATGCTGTTCGGTACAGCAACAACCGAGACGATGATCATTGCAACCGGTATGGCGCTGAGCTTCTTCAACCTGGGCGCGTGGGGCGCGCTCTACGCCGTCAGCCCGGAAATGTATCCCACCTCAATGCGCGCCACCGGTTCTGGCTGGGCTGCGGGCATCGGCCGCATCGCGTCGATCATCGCCCCGATCATGGTGCCGATCATTCTGGCGAATGCGGGAGCGCCGACCCTGTTTGTCATCTTCGCGATCGCGTTTGCCATTGCAGCTGTCGCGACCTGGGGGTTGGTTGACCGTTCCGGGGTGGCGCTCGACGACCGCTGACGAATGTCGGAACCACGTGGCAAGATAACGCCATGAGCACACTTTCGAATCGCGATGGTTCCGCACTTCTCGTCATTGACGTTCAGCGTGGCGTCTTTGCCGATGCCTACGACCGCGACGGCGTGGTGAGCCGCATTGCCGAGCTCGTGAGCGGTGCACGAGATGCCGGCGTGCCCGTGGTGTGGGTGCGACATTCAGATCCAGGCTTGGAGCTTGGCTCAGACGGCTGGCAGATCGTCGACGAGCTGGCACCGAGCGAGGGTGAGGCCATCGTTGAAAAGCTGTACGGCGACTCATTCGAGGCGACGACGTTGGAGTCAGTGCTCGGTGAGCTCAACGTCGGTGAGCTGATCGTCACGGGTGGGCAAACCGACTTTTGCGTGCGATCGACGTTGCACGGCGGCTTCGTGCGTGGCTACGACGTGACGTTGATCGGCGACGCACACAGCACGGAGGACATTCGGCAGTGGGTGCAGGGCGTGCCGTCGCCGGCTGAGCTGATCGCACACACCAATGCGTATTGGGCGAACCAAAAGGCACCCGGTCGAACGGCGCGGGTCGTGTCGACGGCCGATGTGACTTTTGAGAACTGAGTGGCGGGGCCCTCATGTCAAATGCACTCCTAGAATTTGAACCATGACAGAGGTGCGTTATGTCGCGATCGGTGACTCGTTTACCGAGGGCGTGGGGGATGAGCGTGCCGACGGTACGCCGCGTGGCTGGGCCGACCTGACGGCAGAAGGATGGGCGCGCTCACTCGGCGCCCCGATTCACTATGCCAACCTCGCGATTCGCGGCAAGCTTGCGTGGCCCGTAGTCGAGGAGCAATTAGAGGCAGCGCTCGCGCTGCGGCCAACACACCTGTCGTTCAACGGCGGCGGCAACGACATGTTGCGGCCGAGCACTGACCCCGAACATATTGCTGACGCATACTCGCGCGTGATTCGTCGCTGCGATGAAGAGGGCGTGCAACTCATCGTCCTTTCGGGCGCTTTTCCGGCGAGCGGGCTACCCATGACGCGCCTCATCAGCCGCCGCGGAGACCAGCTCTCCGATGCGGTAATTGGTCGTCTTGCCTATCGACCCGACATTATTCGAGCACTGAACTGGCCCGATCGCGAGTTGTCTCGGCCGAGCTACTGGGCGCCAGATCGCCTCCACATGAACATCCGTGGCCATCACCGTGTGGCTGCACGCATGCTGAAGGCGCTGGGGCAGCGGGTTCCGGAGGGCTGGTGGTCGTTACCTGCCGACGTCGCTACAGCGCCGGTGCGTAACAGCGTCTACGTGCGCGAGTACCTGGTTCCGTGGGTCAAACGACGCGTCACCAAAACCAGCTCAGGCGACGGTCGTGCACCAAAGTTCGGCGAATGGGTCACGGTCGAGGGGTAAGCCAGTACTCGGTTCCGGCCGGAGTGCGTTGCGCGATGCCGTAATCAATGAGATGACGCCGGAGAAGCACGGCGTCATCAGCCAGCGCCTCAAGGCGTTCGGTGAGCACTGGTTCCGTCACACGCTCATCGGGTTGCAGTGCGCGATGAGCGATCATGGTGAGGAGTTCGACGCGGGTGTCATGATCCGTCGGGTAGCGATCGATGCGGCCGTCAGCGGCGAGAAAGCGCTCCACTCCGGTTGCGCGTGGTACCGCGAGCGAGCGCAGAGCGTCGCGCACCTTCGCAACGTCAAACATGGCCGCGTCGCCGGTATCGTCGAGCACGCCCGTCGCTACCAACTTGCTGATCGCCCGTTCCCGACGTGCGGGGGATAGCGGCTCGACGCCGGTAACCATCGCCTCCGCCAACACCAGACGAAGGTCATCATTGACCAGCGCTGCCAGCAGCGGGCGCACAAGTTCTGTCATGTCATTCACCCTACGAGACGCAAATGACCCGCACCTCTATGGGCGCGGGTCAAGGCGGAGAAGTGCTTAGTTGTACGACTTCCAGACGGTCGCGAGAAAGATGTTGATGAGTGTCAGCACCATCAGTGAGGGCAGCACCCAGCCGGCAAGCGTCGGCTTCTTCTTGTTCATGAACGCGATTACGAAGATCGCGACGAGCACCACGGTCTTCACGCCGATCTTGGCGTTGTTGACGTACTCGCCATCGCCCATGGCGTACGTCATTCCGACGAGCAAGAGGCCGGTGACGAGCATCGTCCACGCGCCATGCATGATGGCCGGAACGATCTTGGTTTCACCCGTCTTCATGCTCTTCATCTGAACGAGCATGCCGCCGAGCAGGCTGGCAATACCGATGATGTGGAACGCAAGGATGACGTTCTTGAGGATCTCCATACCGCTATTTTAGCGACAGGGTGTCGGAAAGATCTACTTCTCCAAACCGCCCAGGATAAAGGGCGTGAGTTGGCTGGCGACTTGCGCTGCAGGAACCCCGTGATTCACCAGCGTCATGCCCGAACCGAGGGCACCGCGGACGAACATGGGGGAGAGGGGAGAAGTCGGAAATGGCAGGCTCGCCATCAGCTCCATGATCGGTTTGGCGAGAGCATCGTGAAGCGCTGCGATGTCTTCGCGCCCCTTCGGGGAGAGGTCAACATCGCGTAGAGCGGTGGCGAGGTGGTGCCGGCCGTCCGCCGTCATGGCGAGCGTCTTTTCGACGTACACGCGAAGCCGATCGGCCCCCGCGGGGGCCGCATCCGTGGCGGACTGAAGCTCCGCGTTCCACTGCTCAAACGCAACGCGTGCGAGTGCGACGAGAATGTCGTCGCGCGAGGGGAAGTACTCGTAGAACGTTGATCGGCCGAGCCCAGCGGCCGACGTGACCTTGCCGGGGGTGACCGCGTCGACGCCATGCTCGAGCAGAATCTGCTCAGCGGCCGCGAGGAGTGCCGAGTGCTGCGCGTGACGATGCTCGGCAACGGTCGACGCGGAGATCTTCGGCATTCGTCCATTATCCCGGTGAACCGTGCGCGATGGTGCAGAAGTTGCGACCGGTGTCGCTCCGAGTGGCCGAGTATCAGATGACGATCAGCGCCCAGTCATCCCATTGACGTTCGGCGATGCGTGCGACGGCGGCCGGAACCGCGCCGATCGGATCAGCGAGAGTCGCCTCATCGATTTCGTATGCCCGCAGGGCATTGCGGCATGCCACCACCGTGACGGAGAGGTTCTCTTCGAGCATCATTTCAACCGTCATCGAGGTGACGTGGCCCGCGACGAGTCCGCGCACGGCAGCGCCAGAAACCACGATTTCAATGACGGTTGCCGGATGCTCGCGCAACAGGTTGACCGCCTTCTGCAGAGCGGTGAGAGTGAGGTCTTCAGCGCTACCAGCCGCTTGAAAAACCGCCGACCGTGGATGTGTGCTCATGGTTTCATTCTCCGCTTCTGCCTCCGCCAACGCCACAGGTGGTGATGCCGGGGCGCGGGTTGCGCTCAATGCCAGAGGTTGACCGATTCCGCTGTCATGACGAGGCCGTGACACATATGCTTGGCGGCATGCCGACCTGACGCGAGAGAAGGAGATTGCGCTGAGGGACGGAGATTTTGGGGATAATCTCCGTCCGCCGGCGTAATCTCCTGCCGCCAGGTAGGTGGCGATGCTCGCGCTTCGCGGTGACATCAGGGCCAGCGAAGCCCGCGGTGCCCAACCACCAGGGCCTCGGACTACCAGGGTGTCGGGCGATCGGCGTCACGGGTCGCGTCGTCGGGAATGCGCTGTAGCGGCTCGCCGCCGGCTCGAATGCACAGCCAGCGCAGTTCGCCCTCGCTGTCGGGGGTCGCGCGCCAGTTTCGCCATACGTTCTGCCCAACGCGCACGATGGTTCCGGGCCCGACGTCGACGACATCATCGTCGAGCGCGAATTGACCGGAACCAGAGAGCACGACGTAAAGCTCCTCAAGTCGCGAGTGGGTGTGCCAGTACCCCGCTTCTTCGCCAGGCTGTAACGCGTTGGCGGTCATGCCGATGAACTGCGCGTCGAGCTCATGATCGACAACGCGGCGACCGTCACGGGATCGGGCGGGCACAAACCCGCCAAAGTGCGAGTGCCACTCATCGGGGTTGCCAATTTCGATGACTTCGTAGTCGGTCATGTTTTCCTCTCGCGGCTATTCGCTCAGATACAGGATGGTTTTGGGTGTTAGCCCTGGCCTGGCGCGCCCCAGTGGTCGCCGTCGGGAATCGGGAGACACGTCGAGTCCGCAGCGAGCGCCGCGATCTGCGCTCGAACGGCAACGCCGTCGTCCCAGCCAACTACCTCGAAAACGATGCCTTCTTGCGCGCCAGCCTCTGGAATGAACCCGATGAGCGCAGGCCCACGCCACGTGTCATCGAACGGCCAACTTGCGGTTGAAATGAGTCCTGGCGTCGGGTTGTCGACCATCCATCTCGCCGCCTCAGCAACCGTTACATCGGGGATCGTCCAATACGCCGTGGCTTCAGCAATCGGTCCGCAGGGCCACCCGGTAGTCGTCGTGTATCCGCCGACCTGCGTGTCGGAGCGCACAGCAGACGGAGGAAGTGACGCTGTGTCGAGCCACATTTGCGCCTGCGCAATCGCTGCCTCATCGGGCGGGCCCCACGTCGGGACGGGTGCGAGTGCCTGCGAACTTGCGCCATCAACCGGGGGAGCGATGGTGACAGATGCTGCTGGGCTGGCGGAGTCCGAGGGCTCAGACGGTTTCGACGTCGCTGACGACGTGGCACAACCCGTGAGCGTGAGCAAAATAAGCGGAACCACAAACCACGTTGAGCGAAGACGCATCGCCCCAACCTAGCGATGTCGCCGGGGAACGCACAAGGGTCGCGCGCCGATCGAATGGGCTCTCATGCGTCGAGTTCGCTAGTTTTTTGGTCAGCGTCCACTTTTCTCAAGGCGGAGTCTGTGGAGAGCATTGTCGTGACGGCGGTGAGTAGTCCCGCCGGGATATACCCGACGAGCCACGTTGTCGTGCCGGACACGAATGTCGTGGTGAGGCCAAGACCTATCCATCCCAGAAAGGTGGCGACACCGGCCGGAAGCACGACGTAGCGACGGGGGATGGCAGGCCGGCGCCATAGCGTCAGTGTGCCGAGGCCCCCAAAGAGCGAGGTGATCGCGGCAACGGCTAACGCGTAGCCAATTCCGCGTAGCAAGGCTGATCCGTCAAACCCGTTCTGAAGCTGCATCACGGTAGTCGCCGCGACCGCCAGTGCGACAAACGCAACGGACGTTCGAACAGCAGCCAGAATAACAACGCGCCAGTACGTTGACACCTCGCGCCTACGCCTGACCGTGGAGCAGCAGTGGACCCGTTGCTGAAACGTGTTCTGACATAATGTGCATTATCGGATTATTGATCGAATCGCGGAGACCCGGGCGCCGGCGTCAGTTTTCCAGGCCGATGTACGCACGAAACGCCTCGGCGCCGGTAACGGTGATCGGTTCGCCGCGAACGAACGCATCGGGCGTAAGTACCAGTCGCTTGCTGATGGCCATCTCATCCCGACGTTTCACTCGCACCTCGCCATCAGCGCGATACCCAACCTTGCGACTCACTGCCAGCGAGTTCGGGTTATCAATGAATGCCGTCGACGTAATTTCGGCTGCGCCAGCGTAGTCGAACATGAAGGCGCACATTGCCTGACGCATCCTGGTTCCAATGCCACGCCCATGATGCTCTTGACCGAGCCACGACCCGGTCTCACCGGTTCGCGTCACCAAATAGTTGGATGTACTAATTCCTTGCACACCAACCAGGTTTCCGTTGAACTCGACGGCGAATTCCAGCGTCCACGCATCCGCCGACCAGCGCGCGCGATTACCCCAGTGATATTTGGGGTACGCCGCGCGCAACTCTTCCTCGGGCGCGTCGGTCCACGGCATCGCAAATGGCATGAAGCCCGCGTCGTGAATACCCGCCAGTGCGAGATCGACGAGCGCCGGCAGTACATCGTCGGTGATTGGAACCAGGCTGACGGGCCCAGCATCGACTCGAACGCCCAGAGGCGCGAAAACGTCAGTCAAGTTCACCCCTCCAACATGCCACAGCTCCCCCACAACGAGCCTCACGTGGCTGCGTAGCGTGTCTGCCGACAACCCCGTCGGGCACTCACAAATGACACGGAAAGTGAAATAAATTGCGAAAATTCACCGGAAATACTCAAGTTCGGGACCTTAAACCGCTACTTTAAGGTGTCAATCCGTTGCCCAGGAGGAAAATATGTCTGATCCACTCGACACACCGTCCATCATCTCCCCCGAGACCAAGTCTGCTGCACTCAAGAGTCTCAAGTGGCTACTCGGCCTTGGTGGAGCCCTCGCAATCATCGTTGGCGCGCTGATCTTCTTGTGGCCCACGAAGTCGGCCGTCGTCATCACGATGATTATCGCCGCCTACGCCCTCGTTGGTGGCGTGTTCTACCTCATCATCGCCTTCGCGACGAAGGGGCTCTCGACCGGCGCACGCATCGGTCAGGCCCTCGCCGGCATCATCTTCATTGTCGCCGGCATCATCGCGTTCATGAACCCCGCGGAAAGCACCGTAACGTTCGCGTTCATCGTGATCATCTTCATCGGTGTTTCGTGGATCTTCGAGGGTATCGCAGCCCTCACGGCGCTTGATCTTGCACCGAGCAAGGGCTGGGCGATCTTCTTCGCGATCGTCAGCATCCTCGCTGGTATCGCTGTTCTGCTCTCGCCGCTGTTCGCCGCCGCCGTGCTGTGGATGTGGCTTGGCATCTCGCTGTTTGTCATCGGTATCGTTCAGGTGGTTCGCGCCTTCACGATCGACCGCGACTAACACGAGGCCAGAAAGGGGTGGGCGCGCCAAACCGGCGCACCCACCCCTTTCTCATGTTCCGTTCTGCCGCGCCTAAGCTCCGACGTATCGAGCCAGGTGCTCCCCCGTGACCGTGCTCCGCGCATCAACGAGCTCTCGCGGCGTGCCTTCAAACACAACGCGGCCGCCGTCATGCCCCGCACCCGGCCCCATGTCGATGATCCAGTCAGCGTGCGCCATCACAGCCTGATGGTGCTCAATGACAATCACCGACTTACCCGCCTCGACCAGGCGGTCCATCAGCGCGAGAAGCTGCTGCACGTCGGCCAGGTGCAACCCCGTGGTCGGCTCGTCGAGAACATAAACGCCGCCCTTATCTGCCATGTGGGTCGCAAGCTTGAGTCGTTGTCGCTCGCCACCCGACAACGTCGTTAGCGGCTGACCAATCGCCAGATATCCGAGGCCCACCTCATCAAGGCGTACCAGGATCGCAGCGGCGGGCGCGAGCTTCCCCTCCCCCGCCGAGAAGAATTCACGCGCGTCGCTCACCGACATCGACAACACATCACTAATGTTCTTGCCCGCGTAGGTCAGCTCGAGCACACTGGCGGCAAAGCGCTTGCCCTCACAGGTCTCACAAATCGTAGACACGCCCGCGACCACGCCAAGGTCTGAATAGATCACGCCGGCGCCGTTGCACGTTGGGCACGCGCCCTCGGAATTCGCGCTAAACAGCGCGGGCTTCACGCCGTTCGCCTTCGCGAAGGCCTTGCGAATCGGCTCAAGCAAGCCCGTATAGGTCGCAGGATTGCTGCGACGGGAACCACGGATGGCGCCTTGGTCGACCACGACAACGTCGCCGTGCGCGGGCAGCGCGCCATGGATCAACGAGCTCTTGCCCGAGCCGGCAACGCCGGTCACAACCGTCAAGATTCCCAGCGGGATCTCGACATCAACGTCTTGCAGGTTGTGCGTGTTGGCGCCGCGGACCGAGAACGCGCCGGTCGCCGAGCGGACCGATTCCTTCAACTGGGCACGATCATCGAGATGACGCCCCGTCAACGTTTCGCTTGCTCGCAGCCCCGCGAGATCGCCCTGGTAGCAGATCTCGCCGCCGTTGACGCCGGCTCGCGGCCCCAGGTCGACAATGTGATCGGCGATCGCAATTACCTCCGGCTTGTGCTCGACGACCAACACCGTGTTGCCCTTGTCGCGCAGGCGTTCAAGAAGCCCATTCATGTTCTGAATGTCGTGTGGGTGCAGACCAATCGTCGGCTCATCAAACACGTACGTCACGTCGGTCAACGACGAACCCAAGTGTCGAATCATCTTGGTGCGCTGCGCTTCTCCCCCAGACAGGGTTCCGCTCGGTCGCTCCAACGAAAGGTAACCAAGACCGATCTCGACAAATGAATCAAGCGACTCCTGCAACGCCTGCACCAACGGCGCAATCGACGGCTCATCGATCGAGCGGAGCCACTGTGCCAGGTCAGAGATTTGCATGCGGCAGGCATCGGCGATGCTCACGCCATCAATCTTCGACTCCCGCGCATGCGCCGCCAGCCTGGTTCCGTCGCATTCGGGGCACGCGGTGTAGGTGACAGCCCTCTCCACGAACGCGCGGATGTGCGGCTGCATAGCCTCGCGATCCTTAGACAGCATCGACTTTTGCACATTGTTGACCAACCCTTGGTAGGTCATGTTGATGCTCTCGATTTTGACCTTGGTTGGCTCTTTGTAGAGAAAATCGTTGAGCTCTTGCTCGGTGAAGTCTTTGATTGGCTTGTTCGGATCGAAGAATCCGGAGGCGGCATAAATACGCACAGACCAGCCGTCAGCGGTGTACCCCGGAATCGTAATCGCACCCTCAAGCAGCGACTTCGACTCGTCATACAACTGCGTGAGATCAAGGTCGGTGACTGAACCCATGCCCTCGCATCGGGGGCACATGCCGCCGACCTGCGAGAAGCTGCGTCGCTCCTTGGTGGTCTCGCCGCCCTTCGTGAAGGTCACCGCACCCGCGCCCGAAACACTGGGCACGTTGAACGAGTACGCCTGCGGACCTCCCGCGTTCGGCACGCCCATACGCGAAAACAAAATACGCAGCATCGCATTGGCATCGGTTGCGGTGCCAACGGTGGATCGGGAGTTCGAGCCCATCCGCTCCTGATCCACGATGATCGCCGTGGTCAGCCCCTCCAACACATCAACATCGGGGCGAGACATTGACGGCATAAAGCCCTGCACAAAAGAGCTGTAGGTCTCATTAATCATTCGCTGCGATTCGGCAGCGATGGTGCCGAACACGAGCGACGACTTGCCCGAACCAGATACCCCGGTGAACACCGTCAAGCGGCGCTTAGGAATCTCCACCGAGATGTTCTTGAGGTTGTTTTCGCGCGCACCCTGCACGCGAATGTAGTCGTGATTGTCAGCGGGGTGCGCCATGCATGCTCCATACAGTTCGTCGGCTGTTCAGCCTATAAGTATGCACCGACACCACACTCACGTACACAACAAAATGGGGCATCAGCGCTCGCCGATGCCCCAAATATTGTCGTCAGTTACGACGTGACGGGAAGGACGCGCTGCCACCAGTCGAGAACGGCTTCGAAGCGTTCCAGACGGTGACGAGGCTGACCCGAACGCGTCAGTTCGTGGTTCTCCCCCGGGAAGATCAGCATTTCGGTCTCAACGCCGTTGTGCTTGAGCTTGGAGTAGTACCGCGTCGCCTGCTCCAACGGGCACCGACAATCGAGCTCTGAATGGATCACCAGCGTCGGCGTAGTGACGTTGTCGGCCTGGGCATAGGGGCTCTGCGCGGCAATCTGCGCGGGATCGGCGCCGACGTACTCGACGCCGAAGAACGACCCGATGTCGCTGGTTCCGACAAACGACTCCGGCTCCAAGAAACCGCGTTCGACGATGGCGCCCGCGAAGCGGTGATCCTGCGTGGTGACCCAGGCGGTGAGGTACCCGCCATAAGAGCCACCCATGACGCCGACGCGCTCGCCATTCAGGCGCGGATCGCTGGCGACGGCGCCCTCCAAGAAGTCGATGACATCGGTGAAATCGACGGTGCCCATGGCCTGTCGAATCGATCGTCCGTGTGCGGTGCCGTAGCCGGCGGAACCACGGGGGTTGCAGAAAGCGACGGCGTAGCCGGCGTCGACGAGCGTCTGTACTTCGTCGAAGACATGCACGCCGTAGCTTGCGTATGGACCGCCATGAATCATCAGAATCACGGGGTGCGGGCCATCGCCCTCCGGGGTCGCGAGCCAGCCGTGCACCGGGTAGCCATCGCGGCCGGTGATTGTCAGCTCGGTTGGCGTCGAGATTCCCTGCGCCCGCAGGTTCTCACCAAAGTTGGTGACAACGCGGGAACCAGAGTCATCCACCACGAGCAACTCGCCGTACGAGTTTGGCGAGGCGATTGTCGCCACGACGCGCAAGCCCGCAGGGGCTTGAGCCGCAGCAAGCCCACCGATCTCCACATCGCCGTCGATCACGGTGGAGATGTCGCCAGTTCGCGTCACCCGCAGCGCATGCACGCGACCGCGCGTGCGGTTGAGCACCAGGAAGTCCTCGCCGACGACGGTGATGTGGCTACCGACCTCACCGAGATCGATTGTTGCAGCGTCGGTGAGGGCGCGGGGCGATTCGCCGTCCAGAATCCACAGCCCCATTCCGGGCGCAACGAAATCCGTGCGCGACGGTCCGACCGAATATGCCAGCAGTGCAATGGTTCCGTCATCGGCAACTGCAATGTCGGCCACCGACAACGACGCCTCGGGCGCCACCACAACACGCTCCGCGCCGTCGGCAATCGCCACGGCGACCACCGTGCTTGTGAGATCGACCGTGATGGGCTGAAGCTCGGAGACCGTGGTCAACACCTCGGAACCATCGGGCGTAAACGCGATGCCCGCGTAGGTCACACCCTCTGCCGCCGTCAGCTGACGCGGTTCGGCATAAACCACCTGCGGCTTAGGCTTTTCGGAGCCTTCCGGCACAACCGCGGGCGCGGGAGCGTAGAACGGCTCTGCCGAAACGTCTGGCACCGGAACCACGAAGAGGTGACTGGGGCGATCGATGGTGTAGCCGAGGCCGTTGGCGTGCCAGCGATAGCCGGTCACGCGTCGGGGCGCCTCCGCAGCGTCGCCAAGCCCGTCAACGGTTCCGTAACGACCGTTCTCGGCGACACGAGCGGAGAACACGAAGGACGCGCCGTCGGGAGCCCACGCGAAATCGCTGACGCCACCGTGAACATCGGTGACCTGCACGGCTTCGCCGCCATTGGCATCGGCGATGTGAAGCTGCGCACCCTTCTTCTCGACGCCACGCAGAAAGGCGAGGAGGGAGCCGTCGGGCGACAGTACGGGCGCTGAATCGGCAACACCGCGCGTGATGCGACGCGGTTGCGCGGCGAAATCGGTACGCCACAGCTGGCCGACATTGCGGTTTGCGGCGGCGTCTGGCCGTGAGGTTGCAAAGATCGCGAAGGAACCATCAGGCGCGATGGTTGGGCGCGAAACGGCAACGAGGTGCGAGATGTCTTGAGGCTTCATAACGGTGATTACTCGCTTTCGAACGCCGACACGTCTCCGACGAGGCGGGTGTTGTCGGCCGGGATCGGATCGATCGCGGCCTGGGCAACTTCGGCCGCAAACTCTGACACGTTGTAGAGCTTGCCGGCCGACTCACGACGCTCTGAGATCGCCCCGGGGTTGGCGCGCTCCAGCAGCGTGGCGGTGATCGTACCCTCGATCATGTCACCCGACACGACCACAAATTCGATGCCGTCCTGCTCGAGACCAGGAATCAACTCGCGCAGTGCATCTTCGCCTGCACGCTTGGAGAGCGCGACCTGCTCGTACTCGGGCATCGTCGGGGTCGTGCGGATGAAGTGGGCCTGGTGGCTCGTGACGAACACAACGCGCGAGCCTTGCGGCATGATCGTTCGGGCCGCGTTCAGCATATTGAGCTGCGCATCACGGTTGAGGGTGAGTGCGTAGTCCTCGGCCATGCCAGACTCCATGCCGCCGGAGGCATTGAGAACGAGAACGTCGATCTTGCCGTACGCCTCGCGCACGGCCTCGACCATCGCATCAACGGAATCAGGGTCTGTCAGATCGGCGCCGACGGTGATGGCTTGCACGCCCAGCTCGCGCAGCTGCGTGGCAAGCTTCTCGGCACGGGGGGCCTTGTTACGGAAGTTGATGACAACGTCGGCGCCCGCCTCGGCAAAGTAGCGCACGGTGTCGGCACCAATGCCACGTGAAGAACCGGTGACCAGAGCCACCTTTCCGCTCAAAGATCCGGGGGCAAGCAGCGTGGTCACAGAAACTCCTTTGATTACAGGCGCCGGAAACGCGCCCTCTGAGACTATCAACGCTGTGCGTCTGCCCCACGTAGGGCGTCGACAAGAAGTGTGTCGATGCCTCGTGGTAAGTTCACTGCCAAGGGGAGGTTTCTATGGAAATCGTCGAATTCTTAACCGATTGGGCCTGGGTCGTTTGGCTCGTGCTGATCGCGTTGTTCATCGTGATCGAGATGTTCACTCTCGAGTTCACGTGTCTCATGCTGGCGTTGGCAAGTGCCGCGGGACTCATCGTTTCGCTCACCGGGGCCGAGTTCTGGTTGCAGGTGGTGATCGCCGCGGTCATCGCCGTGCTGCTCATTCTTTTCTTGAAGCCGCCGCTGTTGACGCGCCTTGCGAAGAACGCAGATCCAGCGAAAAGCAATGTTGATGCACTTATCGGCATGCACGGCATGGTGATCGAAACGGTGACCACGACGGCGGGTCAGGTCAAGCTCCAAAACGGAGACCTGTGGACCGCTCGCACCGGTTACCAAATGCTCTCGCCGCAGACTCCGGTCGTGGTGTCGTCCATCAACGGCGCCGTCGCCGTCGTGGTTCCCGCCAACGCCCCGACCGCGCAACACTGACAACCACCGATTCAGCCGTCTCTCGCAGTCACGGCATCGTCTTCAGAGAAAGGAAAGACCCGCACTATGGATGACAACATCATCCCCAGCGTGATCGGGTGGATCATTGCCATCGCATTCGTGATCATCGCGATCACGATTCTGGCGAGGTCTATTCGCATTATTCCTCAGGCCGCCTCAGGCGTGGTCGAACGACTGGGCAAGTACCACAAGACCCTCACCCCGGGTCTGAACGTGCTGGTTCCGTTCATCGACCGTCTCCGCCCGCTCATTGACATGCGCGAGCAGGTTGTCTCGTTCCCGCCGCAGCCGGTGATCACCGAAGACAACCTCGTCGTCTCCATCGACACCGTGGTGTACTTCCAGGTGACCGATGCTCGCGCCGCAACGTACGAGATCGCAAACTACCTGGGCGCCGTCGAGCAGCTCACCACGACGACACTTCGTAACGTCGTCGGTGGCCTCAACCTCGAAGAAGCGCTCACCAGCCGTGATGAGATCAATGGCCAGTTGCGCCTCGTGCTTGATGAGGCGACCGGCAAGTGGGGTATTCGCGTCTCCCGTGTCGAGCTGAAGGCGATTGACCCGCCTCTCTCGATCCAAGACTCGATGGAAAAGCAGATGCGCGCTGAGCGTGACCGTCGTGCCGCCATCTTGACGGCAGAAGGAACCAAGCAGTCGGCGATTCTTGAGGCTGAGGGTGCCCGACAGGCCGAGATTCTCCGCGCCGAGGGTGACAAGCAAGCTGCCGTGCTGCGTGCGCAGGGTGAGGCCGAGGCAATCACCACGGTCTTTGGTGCCATTCACGTCGGCCAGCCCGACGACAAGCTGCTCGCGTACCAGTACCTGCAGATGCTGCCGAAGATCTCCGAGGGTCAGTCCAACAAGCTGTGGATCATCCCCAGCGAGCTCACCGAGGCACTCAAGGGTATTGGTGGTGCGTTCACACCCAAGGCTGGCGGCCCAGCTCCGACGCCCGGCGCTGGCCCCGCGGCGGCATTTCGTCCGCAGCCGACGGTGACGCCTTCGGAACCTGTGGTTTCGGCTGAACAGCTGAAGACCGCGGCTGACGCCGTCGTGGAAAGTGTTCTCGACGGTGAACCGTCCGTTCGCGACCTCATCGCGGAGGCACAGGCTAACGATGTGCGCTCTGGCGCCGTTCCGCCTGAGGTCTATGACATTGACGGCACGACGCCGGGAGTTCCGCCCATCCCGCCGCTGCCCCCGCAGAATCCGGGTGTTTGATTACTCATCCGTACCTCGCAGGAACTGCCCCGCAGTTGCTCGCTCACCGTGGCCTCGTCAATTCTGACGAGGCCACGGCTGGCGTTGTCGAAAACTCATTCGCCGCGATCGCTGCCGCGCACGCGGCTGGCGCGCAGTACATCGAATCTGACTGCCACCTCACATCAGACGGCGTTGTCGTTCTCTTCCATGACTCTTCGCTGTTGCGGGTCACCGGCGACGAGCGGCTCGTCGCCGATGTTTCCACAGTTGAGCTGGAACATCTCATGCTCGAGCGTGGTGGGCTGATCACTCTCGAGCAAGCGCTGGTGTCGTTTCCCGAGACGCGATTCAACATCGACATCAAGGCCGAAGCCGCCGCCGTACCGGTTGCCGACATTGTCGCGAAACACGCGGATCGCGTCTTGCTCACGAGCTTTAGCGATCGCGCTCGACGACGCGCGGCTGCACGATTGAAGCACCTAGACGCGCTCCCCGCCTACTCCCCCGGCAAAGCAACCATGGCGCTGATCGTGCTCGCCGTGGCACTGCGTATTGGGCCGTGGCAGAAGCGCTTGCTGCGCGGGTTTGATGCCCTGCAGATTCCCGAATCATTCGGCCCGGTACGCGTGTTGACGCCGCGTCTGGTTGCCGCCGCCCATCGCTTCGCCACGTTGGTTCACGTCTGGACGATCAACGAGCCCGACGAGATGCGCCGCTTGCTCGCCATGGGTGTTGATGGGCTTGTCACCGACCGTATTGATGTCGCGCTAGCGCTCTGAGATCATCGGTTCAACGCCTACGCGCTGTGCGTTGCCTGGGAAACTTGGCGAATTGGTCATGCTTTGGATGATCTGCACAGGCGGAGACGTTACAACTGGGGACTGACGAGAGGACTCACCCATGGCAGAACGTAGCCTGCGTGGCATCCGACTCGGCGCTCAGAGCCTACAAAGCGAAGAGGGCGTCGTGCTCATGGACCGCACGAACCACACGTATACGTGTACCCAATGTGGGCGTGACACCACGCTCACGTTTGCGGCTGATGCTGAGCCGCCAGCAACGTGGGAATGCCGCACCTGCGGTGGTGAAGCGTTGCTCGTCGTTGACGGTACAGCCGTCGCCGTCGACCACAGCGAAGACAAGGTAGCTCGTACCCACTGGGACATGCTGCTGGAGCGTCGCACCCGTGAAGAACTCGAAGAGATTTTGGCAGAACGACTCGCGTATCTCCGTGAGCGTCGCGGAGAAGCTCCGGCACGGATCGGCGCGTAACTCCTACGAACGGGGTGTCACCTTCGGGTGACGCCCTTTTTCGTTGCCTGCGGGAATGCAGGACTCAACAGCGCGCCTATTCGGTGGCCGCGACGCCCGCCGCGTCCGGGTCAACCGTCGCCGCAGCGTCTGCGTCAGCCGCGGCCGCAACCGTCGTCGCTCGGCGCTTCACCCGCACGGCAACGCCAACGAGCACAAGGCCCGCAAGGCTCCCCCACAGCAACACGAACTGCACCCAACCGCCAATAACAACGGCCGGTGTGAGCCCGGTGCGCAGCTCAACCTCGGTGAGCATGAGCCCCGCCTCGGCCTCGGCGATCTCATCAATCGTGCTGCCATCGGGAGCGATCACCTGGCTGGTGCCGACGGTGGAGATATTGACGACCGATCGTCCCGTTTCAATCGCGCGCATGCGCGCGAAGGCCAGCTGTTGCAGATTCTCGTCTGTGCCACGGAAGTCGGCATTGTTGGTTTGAAACATGTAGACCTCGGCGCCATCGGCTGCGCCTTCCCACACGACGGCGTCGTAGATCACGTCAAAGCAAATCGCGAGCCCCGCCTTGATGCCATCGATATCAAAGACCGGACTATTGGTTCCGGCGGTGTACTCGCGCTGAATCAGCCCGACCAGGTCGGGCACGATCATCTCGTAGAACCAGCGGTCGGGAACATACTCGCCAAAAGGCACGGGGTTGCGCTTGTCGTAAAACGCGACCGCGCCCTCACCGGCCTCCCACAGCATCGAGGTGTTGTAGATGAGTTCGCCGCGCTCGGTGACAGCGTTCATCAGCACCGGCGCGTCGACGTCGATTGAGAGCCGGTCAAGAAGCCGGGCAACCATGGGCTCGACTTGGGGATCCCAGTCGACCCCGCCCTCCGGCCACAACAGCACGTCGAGGTCTTCGCCGCGCAACGGCTCACTGGCGTCGAGCTGCGCCTGCATGACGCTGCTCTCCGAGCGGTCATCGAAGTAGCCAGCCGGTCCGTTGCCTTGAACTGAGCCGACCGTCATGGTTCCGTTGGGCGTCGTGGGAAACGCGGGCAACACCAAGAATAACGCCAGCATGGCCGCGATTGGTGCTCCGAAGACGCCCCAGCCGCCTCGCAAGTCCGGGCGCTTCGTGGCCAGCTGAGTGGTTCCGCTCGCTGAACGACGCTGGCGAGCGAAGCGGAACCATTCAATGGCGAGTGCGGTGAACGTCACCATCAGAAAGGAGAGGCCCGTGACGCCAACCCACGCCGTGAGGTGCGCGAGCGGGCTCTCTGATTGGCTGATACCCATTCGACCCCAGGGAAAGCCGCTGTACGGCCATGACCCCATGAACAGCTCTCGCGCGGTCCATACCCCGCCGACCAAGGCGGCGGTCACGACGTGTGCCACCACGGGGCGCGCAGATAGGCGCGGCACCCAGCGGTAGACGAGAACGATGAGGATGGAACCCACGCCCCAAAAGATGCCCTGCAGGCCGCCGAGCGCGAGCCACGGAATGACGCCAAGGTAGCGCGTGGCCCACAGCACATGAATCAGGTAGAACGAAAAACCGAAGAGCAGCCCAACCAGCAGGCCGCCGCCGATGCTGCGCCCAATCAGCGAGATCAGCGCCATCGCAATGCCAACGAACGCGAGCGGCCAGATGCCCACCGACGGAAACGCAAGGTCGAGGACCGCGCCGCCGACAAGGGCCACAATCGCCGCAAGCCACAGCGGCAGCAGCGCCTTCGTCGGCGCCGGTGAAGACAACGTCACATCACACTCCCGAGTACACGACGATGCCGCGGCGCACCAGATCCAGCGCACGGCGGGCCGTGGTTCCGATATCGCCGTCGGCGACGATGCTGAGCTGATCGAGCAGGTCGATCGTCTGCTTCGTCCAGCGCACAAAATCGCCGGCCGCCATATCGGCCTGAGTCAGCACGCGGTCAAGCGTTGCCCCACGCGCCCACGAGTGCATTGCCGCCGACAGACCCGGCGCAAGCGGCTCGGTGCCGGGCAAATCGAAGTCATGCTCCACATCGTCGAGTTTGGCCCACAGCATCGCCGTCTCATCGAGTGCGATGCGGAACGCGCCCTTCGGCAAGTCCCGCATGCCGGTTCCGTTCTCATCGCGGCGCGGCTCGTACACCAGGGCGCACGCGAGTGCGGCGAGCGACGGCGCATCGAGGTTCTTCCAGATTCCGGTGCGCAATGATTCAGCGACCAGCAGGTCGCGCTCGCCGTAGATGCGGCGCATGGTGCGACCAGCGGGCGTGAGAGTGGCGGAACCATTGGGGGCGACATCGACGTAGCCGAGTTCGTCGAGCACATCAACGACGCGGTCAAAGATGCGGGCGACGGTGCCCGTGCGGCGATCGATTTGTGAACGCCACTGGGCCACCTGCCGCTCAAGCTTCCAGTAGCGTTCGGCCCAGCGGGCGTGCTTCTCCCGGTCAGGGCACGAATGGCAGGCATGCTTCTGCATGCGGCTGCGAAGAGTATTGATCTCGTTGCGGCGCTTTTCGGCACGGTCCTGGCTACCGTAGAGCTCGCCGCGCCCCTGCTTCTCGACCTCGGTGAGCTCGCGACGCAGGCGCGAATAGTCGAGAAAATCCCCACGCTCGCACGTCATCGACGTGCGGTAGCCGTTCAATGATTCATCGGCTTCGCGCACCTTGACGGCCAGCCCAACGACCGCGCGGTCGGCTTGGAACTGCGCAAACGACGATTCCAGAATCTCGCGCGCCCGGGAGCGACCGAACTGGTCGATCAGGTTCACCGCCATGTTGTAGGTGGGGCGGAAGGACGAGTTCATCGGATACGTGCGGCGCGACGCGAGCGCTGCCACCGCCTCCACGTCCATGCCTTCGTTCCACACCACGACCGAGTGACCCTCGACATCGATACCGCGACGACCAGCGCGCCCGGTGAGCTGGGTGTACTCCCCCGACGTGATCGGCACGCGTGCTTCGCCGTTGAACTTTTCCAGTTTCTCCAGCACCACGGTGCGCGCAGGCATGTTGATGCCGAGTGCGAGAGTCTCCGTGGCGAAAACGACCTTCACGAGCTTGCGCTGAAAAAGCTGCTCGACGATCTCTTTGAAGGCGGGCAACATGCCGGCGTGGTGTGCGGCGACGCCGCGCTCAAGATTTTCCCGCCACGTCCAATACCCCAGCACCGAGAGGTCTTCGTCGGGCAGCATGTAGATGCGCTCTTCGACGTATCGCCGAATTTCACGACGCTCTTCTGCCGTGGTGAGGGAGATTCCGTCGCGCGCGACCTGTTGAACGGCCTGTTCGCAACCGACGCGCGAAAAGATGAAGAAGATGGCGGGTAAGAGCTGATCGCGCTGCAGGAGCTCGATGGCTTGCGCGCGGTCAAGTCTGCTGCCGCGACCCGCCATCGATGGCTTCTGATACTTGGGCTTACCGCGCCCTCTGGCATTGAGGGTGCGGGAGTTGTTTTCCCACGCCACGCCCTTCAGCGTGCGCAGGCGCGCCAGCTCGCGATTCACGTGCTGAGTCGCAACACCGGAGCGCTCGTCGAACAGCGGTAGCAGATCTCCCCGTGCCAGCACGTGTTGTTCCAGCGGAACCGGACGAATCTCAGACACGATGACTTCGGTGTCGCCGCGCACTGCCGCCAGCCAGTCGCCAAATTCTTCGGCGTTCGACACCGTCGCCGACAACGCCACCACACGCACCTCTTCGGGAAGGTGAATGATCACTTCTTCCCACACGGCGCCGCGGAATCGGTCTGCGAGGTAATGCACTTCGTCCATCACCACAAACCGCAAGCCGCGCAACGCCTCGGAGTCGGCGTAGAGCATATTGCGCAGCACCTCCGTCGTCATCACGACAACGCGGGCGTGCGGGTTGATGTTGGTGTCTCCGGTGAGCAGACCAACCTCGTCGGCGCCATAAACGTCAACCAGTTCGCGAAATTTCTGGTTAGACAGCGCCTTCATCGGCGTGGTGTAGAAGGCCTTGTCACCCTTCGTGCGCATCGCCTGAAAGATTGCGAACTCGCCAACGACGGTCTTGCCCGCACCCGTGGGAGCGGCCACCAAGACACCGTGTCCGCTTTCCAGCGCATGGCAGGCTTCGATTTGAAACTCGTCCATCTCGAACGACAAGCGCGCCGCAAACTCAGCGGTGAGGGGGTGAGCCGCCCGCTTTTCGGCGGCGGCGTACTGATCGGCCGCGCTCACGGAGCTGCCGTTGGAGTCATCAAATCGCCTTCGCGTTTGCGGCGACGGCGATCAAACAACATGGCGACGCCGGCGGCCAGGAGGTACAACACGACAAGGATTGCCGCAAGCAAGAGCATAGAGACGATATCGGAACCAGGGGTTGCGACGGCGGCAAAAACCGAGGCAATCAAGACGGCGATTCGCCACCCCTTCAAGATGTCTCTTCCGGTCATGACGCCGGCGAGGTTGAGGATCACGAGAAACAGCGGCAGCACATAAGCGATGCCAACGGTGAGCAAGAGCTTGAAGACAAAGTCCCAGTAGTAGCTGGCCTCGAAGAACTGGTTGTACGAGGCGCCGTCGGGCACGAACGACGCCATCACCTCGATGATGTGTGGGAGCACAAACCAACCGGTTGCTACCCCGCCGAAAAACAGTGGTACGGCAACGCCGACGAAGCTGATCGTGTAGATCTTTTCTTTCTTCGTCATCGCCGGCATGATGTATGCCCACAGTTGCCAGATCCAGATCGGGCCCGACAAGATCAGGCCGATAGACGCGGCAATGCGAAGCTTCATATCAAACGCCATGGTGATGCGCGTGAACGTCAGCGCCGCTTCACCGTGGCCGTCGGCCGCGATGACGTCAATCGGGTTATCGAGTTGATCGATAACCCAGTCGGCGATGAAGAACGCCGCCACCATGCAGACGATGAAGGCGATCGCCGCGATCATGAATCGGCGACGCAACTCCACCAGGTGCTGCGCGAGCGACATGCGTTTGTCGCGCTTCCGGTCGCCCTCCAGAGCCGACTCGGGAGTTTCGGTGGTCACGCTCTGTTACTGGCGCGAGCCGTCAGGGTTGGTACTCGGCGACTGGGGCTGGGCCGGGGTTGCGCCCGCCTGGGGTGCGGCTTCCGACGTCACGACCGGTGCGGCAGACGTTGCGGCATCGGTCGCGTCGTCTTCCTTCATCGCCTTCATTTCACCCTTGAATGCACGCGCCGACTGGCCAAGGCTCTTTGCGAGAGCGGGAAGCTTGGCTGCACCGAACAGCAACAGGATGATCAGAAGAAGGATCAAGAGGTGTGCTGGCTGAAGGGCGTTGCCCATGTGAGCGCTCCTTGTTTCGGGGGTGCGGGTGATTCAGTCTACCCCGGGGCATCCCGGCGTACCTTGGCGTCCGCTATACGTTTTGTCTGAGCCGGGTACGGCACCCGTCAATCTGGCTCAACCTGGTACTGCTCCAGCGCCCGCTTTGCCCAGTCGGCCGTCGCGGCGCGTGCCGATTCTGGCTCAAGCACTTCAATGGTTCCGCTTCGCAGCGCCGCGAGCCGCTTCAGTGTGAGGGGGTCACCAACGCTGAAGCGCGCGATCGAATTCGCGTGGTCAACGGTGATCTGCGCGCCGCGCAAATAATCACCAACGAGAGACGCAAGCTGTGAGGGGTAGCGGATGACGGCATCGGTGCCCTCGCTCGTGTCGCTAAACGCGAGCGAGGTGTCATCGGCGGTATGGGTGATCGCGATATCGGTCACGGCGACATCAGACACGCGATCAAGGTGGAACGTTCGCATCGCGTGACGCAGGTGGCACCAGCCCTGTAAATACCATTCGCCGCTGGTGATGTGCACCCGCACCGGGTCCACGGTCCGGGTCGTCGGCTCGGCGTCGGGCGCGCGGTAGGTGAACGACACGGCGCGACGCTGTCTCAGGGCATCGGCAACGACTGTCCGCACGGCATCTGCCTGCGGCGGGGCGACAATGACATTGACCGGGTCGGGTGCGGAGCCTGCCGTGAGTTTGGTGATCAGTCCGTCAACCAGCTCGGCGCTGACCCCGGCGATTGCACGCGTCAGTTGTAGCCCAGACAGCAGGGCAGCCGCTTCGCGTGATGACAGCTTGGGTGCGCGCTCGAGCGCGACTGTGTTGGTGAGCTCGATCATGTTTTCTTCATCGAGCAGATCCCAGTTGATGTTGAATAGGTCAGGATCAAGCTGGTAGAAACCGTTGTCTCCCGGCAGTCCCATGACCGTCAGCTTCTCGGCCATCGCACGCATTTCATCGACCGAGACGCCAAAGTCGCCCGCAGCGTCAGCCAGACTGACCTGCCCGCGCTCGGCAAGGTAGGGCACCAGTGTCAGGTAAATACGCACCCGGTCGGGGGCGAGCAACGGTTTGGAACGATCAGCCATGAGCGGCCTCCTGGTGACGATCAAGCGTTGCCTGCAGGCGCACAATAACCTGCTCGCGCAGGTCGTCTGGTGAAATCACGCGGACTTCCGGGCCGTAGGACGCCAACTCATCGGCGAAAATGTGCAGGTCAAGGAAGGGCACATCGATGCCCTGGGCCGCGGCGCTCGCACGGCGTGCGAGACGAAGATCCGCTTCGGAACCAGGGTGCACCTCGAGGTGCGCGACGTTGCGGGCTGCGACTTCGGCGAGGCCGGCGAGAGCTCGCTGACCCGCATCGATCTTGAGTGCGGGGTCAAACGCGAGTCTCGTGATCTTCACGTCATCGCCGATTCGGCTCAGCAAAAACGTGCGCTCCGCGCCCCGGTCGGTGTCGAATCCAAACAGATGCCATCGATTTTCTTGCTCGACCAACGCGAGGGGTTGCACGCGCCGCAGCAGGGCGCGCTTCTCCCCCGGCTTGATGTAGGTGAACGTGACCGCGCGGTTGGCCTCGATGGCGTTTTTCAACGGCACGAAGGCGTTGGTCGTCAGCCCCAGTTCTGGGGCGAATCCGATAATCGGCTCATCGACATCGATTCCGAGCGAACGAATCTTGCGAATTCCCGCGTTCGAATCGTCTGACATCGATCCCTCACGCCAGACGGTGGCCGCCAATGTCAGCAGCGCGAGCTCCTCCTGCGTGAAGGTGAGGTCGTCAGGCAACGTATATTCCGATTTCGGAATTCGGTAGCGTGCCTCACGCAGATCGTTCGGGTCGGCGTGGTCGCCGAGCGTTTCCACCGGAATGCCGAGACCACGCAGGTCATCCTTGTCACGCTCGAACATTTTTTCGAGCGCATCAGCGCCGGTTCCGCTTTCCGCGCGTTGGCGGTAGCCGGAGACCGATTCGAGAATCTGCGCCTTTGTGAGCCCACGGTCGGTCGCCATCAGCGCAACGACCAGATTGGTGAGCCGCTCTTCGGGAGGAATGTTCGATGCCACACGCTCATCCTAGAGGCGCGAGGCGGCCTCCAGGATGAGCGACAGGCGTGCTTACTCCGCTACGGCGAGAACGTCGACGACGAAGACGAGCGCTTCATCGGCCGGAATGTTTGAGCCGGTCAGCGCCTCCGCTGGGATTGAGCCGGCGGGGATCACCACCATCACCTGCGAACCAACCGTGGCACCTTCGAGGGCGGTTGCGACGACTTCGGGGAAGGCCTGCGCCAACGGCATGGCGGCGGGTTGCGTCTGCGCCCAGGTATTGATGAAGGGCTCATCGGCGCGCCACGCGACGGCCAGCGCCTGCATGTATACCGGAGTGTCGGCTGTAATGGCCGGGCCATCACCCTTGAGGAGCGTCTGCGTTCGAACTTCAGTCGGCGCGTCTCCCGAGGGGATGATGAGGCCGGGGCGGCCGGTGGTGTCACGGATGACGGCGGGGAGGCCGTGATCTGCGTTGAACACATCGGAACCGTTCGCAGCGAGAGGCACGACCTGTCCGACGTCGACGATGAAGATGGCGCCCTGCTCCGGCGTCAACTCGTAGTATTCGGCAAACGTCGGCGTGAGGTCATCGAAGGGAACCGAGATGATGACGCGAGATCCGCTCGGAACGCACAGCAGTTCCTCGGGAAGGCCGGGCAATACCTGCGCCCACGAGTCGACCGCGTCCATCGTGCCGTCTGGCGAGCCGAGCGGGCCAATGATGTCACCGCTGGTGCTGGTTCCGCCCCACACCGTGAGGTGAGCAAGCTGGGTCGTGTCGGTGATTCGTTGGCCGTCACCCTCGACGACGATCTTGCGCTCGTTGCGCGGCACCTGCAGCGGGTTCGGCAGCGCGACGGACGGTGACTCACTCCCCTCGCTGTTCACGGTCAGCGTGTCAAGCAGCGGGGTCTCCGCGTCGAACGCCGTGGCGCAGCTACTGGCGGCGACTTTCGTGGTGTTGGGAGTCTCAGCGGTACACCCAACCAGAGCCAGGGCCAGAGCAGAAACAGCGGTCAGAGCTACAACAGGTTTACGCACGTGCACAGCTTAGTTCTCGTCTTCCGAAATTTGGTTTGCGGCGGCGGCGATGCGCGCGGCGGCGGCATGCTTTTCTGCATCGCGCACCCGCTTGCGGAGGTTCTTATCGGTGATCTGTCGGTCACCGACAGCTCCCGGGGTCCAGGCCTCAACGTCGGCATCGCTGAAGCTGGTCTTGGAGGCGCGACGCTTGACCTCGGGCGCGATCGCGCCGGGCGCCAGGCGACGAGCCGTGAGCAAGAAGCCGGTGTGAGCGACCATGCGGTGATCGGGGCGAACGGCGAGCCCCTCGACATGCCAGCCGCGAACCATCGTCTCGCTCGCTTCTGGGTCGGTGAACACCCCGAGGTTGCGAATGTGCTCAGCAACGCGCGACAGCTGCGTTGCCGTGGCGATGTAGCAGATCACAACGCCGCCGGGTGTGAGCGCCTCAGCGACCGTCTCCATGCATTCCCACGGGGCGAGCATGTCGAGCACGACGCGATCAACGGTTCCGGGCTCAACAACGTTTTCAAGCTCTTCCGCGAGGTCACCGAGGTGAACCGACCACGTCTCGGGAACCTCACCGAAGAAGGTTTCGACGTTGCCCTTGGCCACATCGGCAAACTCTTCGCGACGTTCGAAGGAGTGCAAACGTCCCTCCGAGCCGATCGCGCGCAGCAGCGAAAGCGACAGGGCGCCAGAGCCAACGCCGGCCTCGACGACGACAGCGCCAGGAAAGATATCGGCCTGCGTGACGATCATCGCGGCGTCCTTGGGATACACGATCGCAGCGCCGCGCGGCATGGACATCACAAAATCGCGCAGCAGCGGGCGCAGCGCGAGATACTCGTGGCCGCCGCTGTTGGTGTGCACGGAACCATCGGGTGAGCCAATGAGCTGTTCGTGACGAAGTACGCCGTGGTGCGTGTGCAACTCACCGCCGGCGCGCAACGTCGTGGTGTGCAACTTGCCCTTCGGACCCGTTAGCTGAACGCGATCGCCGATGCGGAACGGGCCGCTGGGGCGAGCAGAACTCATGAAGTGTGCCTTTCGTGGAAAGCGATCAGGTCGGCGGCGGTGACCCCGACCAGCGTTGGAATGGTTCCGGTCGCGCCAGAGTCGTCCAACGAAACGATGTGTGGAATGCCGATGGTGACAATATCGGCGGCCACGGCAGATGCGACACCGTTGGGCGAGTCTTCCAGCGCGACGCATTCGTCTGGTCGCACCTGCAGTGCCTCGCAGGCCATCAGATAGGGGTCGGCAAATGGCTTCGGGCGCGTGACATCGTCACCGGCAAAGATAACGTTGAACGCATCAAAATCTATGAGGTTTACGACCTCCGCCGCCATGCGGCGCAATGACATCGTGACGAGCGCGGTCTTAATACCTGCCGCTTTGAGATCGGCAAGAAGCTCGCGAGCGCCGGGGCGAAACGGAACACCTTCGGTTGCGAGCTTGTACGTCACCTGGTCGGTGAGGTGGTTGATGATGGCGTCTTCATCCATCCGAACGCCAGCGCCCTGCAGAATGCGTGCCGAGGTGTCCAGGCCAAGCCCAACCAGCTTCTTCGCGTCTTCGTCGGTCCAGTGACCGCCGAACTCGCCCACCAGCTCCTCCTCGCTTCGCATCCAATATGGTTCCGTGTCGACGAGGGTGCCGTCCATGTCCCAGAGCACTGCGCGCATTGAAGCCGATTTCACTTCACCATGCTAGCCCGCGCGTCGCCCAGACGCTGACGCTACGCTGAAGGAAGGAGGTACCGTGCAGCTACTAGGAGACCGCGTTCTCATCGTCGCTTTTGAGGGCTGGAATGATGCGGCAGAAGCCGCAACGTCAGCCGTCGACGTGATAAAGGAGAACGGCGACTATGTGTTGGCGCACAGCGTTGACCCCGAATCGTATTTCGACTTTCAATACACGCGCCCCAGCGTCTACCGCGACGAAGAGGGCGTGCGCCGCCTGATGTGGCCGGGCGCGACGCTCTGGAGCCCTCGGCATGGTTCCGGCCTGTGGCTGCTGCGCGGGCAAGAACCGGCCAGGCGCTGGAAGCGCTTTGCCTCTGAGTTCGTGGCGACCGCCCGCGATGAGGGCATCACCGGCGTGATTCTGCTCGGCGCGATGATGGGAGACGTGCCCCACACGCGACCGATTTTGGTGCATGCGTGGAGCGAGAACGACTTTGTACGCGCCAACTCGACCATTGAGCGTGGCCGGTACGAGGGGCCGGTCGGCATGCTCTCGGTGATGGCTGACGCGCTGGAGACCGCCGGAATCCCGACGATGAGCCAGTGGGCCAGCATTCCGCACTACCTGTCGATGCAGGCCAAGGCGCCGAAGGCGACCATCGCACTGCTGGACAAGGTGGCAGATATCACCGGGATCGTCACGACGCATGACGAGCTCGATACGGAGGCGCTGAAGTGGGAGGCATCGATCGACGCCGCCATGAATGACGACGCCGAAATGATCGAGTACATACGTTCGCTTGAGGCGGCCCGCGACGCATGGGATACGCCCGCTGCGAAGGGCGATGCGATTGCCCGCGAGTTTGAACAGTTTCTGCGGCGCGACACCGATGGGCCACGCAAAGGGCCGGCTTCGGGTCCGGGTGATCCTGCCTAACCCTGCACATACGACGAAGGCCGCGATTGTTGTCGCGGCCTTCGTCGTTCGTAGATGGGCGTGCGGGTTTAGAACGCGTGCAACACGCCGGTAGCCAGCAACACCATGAGCACGATGCCGAGCAGAATGCGGTAGATCACGAACGGCATGAAGCTGCCCTTCTTGAGGTACTTCATCAGGTACGCGATCACCAGCAGGCCAACAACGAAGGCGACGACGGTGGCGATGGCCGTTTCAAACATGCCGTACGGAACCATCGGCTCGTCGATGCTGGATACCAGCTCGTAGAGTCCGCTACCGAACACGGCGGGAACGGCCAGCAGGAACGCGTATTCGGCCGCCGCGGTGCGGTTGTAGCCAAGCGCGCGCGCCGCGGTCGTGGTGGCGCCGGAGCGGGAGACACCCGGAACCAGTGCCAGCGCCTGAGCAAAGCCCATCAGGATGCCGTGCGGGTAGGTGATGTCGCTGAGGTCACGCGTGCGCTTGCCGTATCGGTCGGCAATGCCGAGCAAGATACCAAACACGATGAGCACGACCGCAACGATCCACAGGTTGCGGAATGCGCCTCGAATGTATTCCTGACCGAAGTAGCCGAGGGCGGCGATCGGCAGAGATCCGATGATCACGAGCCAACCCATGCGTGCGTCCGGGTCGTTGCGCGGCACCTTGCCGCTCAACGACAAGAACCAGGCCTTGATGATCGCGGCGATCTTCTTGCGGAAGTAAACCAGCACCGCAAGCTCCGTGCCGATCTGCGTGATGGCGGTGAACGTGGCGCCCGGATCTGCCGCATTGGGGAACATCTCGCCCACGATGCGAATGTGCGCGCTCGATGAGATCGGCAAGAACTCCGTGAGCCCTTGAACAATGCCCAGGATGATTACTTCAATGATTTCCAAGACGTGCTCCGTACTTCTGCGCGAGCCGGTGGGCACGCCAAGGTAGGACATTACCTGCCACGCGCTGGGGATTCCAACAGCGCGCGGCAGCCGAGCGAGGTTTTGCGTTGGCTACGAGGCTGCCCGCACCGGCGGGCAGCCTCGCGAGCGTCAGTAGCGGCGGATGAGGTCAGCCAGCACCCGCTGACCAAATTCCAGCGCCTCTGTCGGCACTCGCTCATCGACGCCGTGAAACATTCCGGTGAAATCTAGACCTTCGGGCAGTCGCATCGGCGCGAAGCCGTAGCCTGCGATACCGAGCGAAGACAGCGCCTTGTTGTCGGTTCCGCCGCCCAGCAGATACGGAATAACCGGAACACCCGGGTCATGATCGCCAATGCACGCGACCATGGTGTCAACGAGGTCGCCGGCGAACGGCACTTCCAGCCCCACTTCACCCACGACGACGTCAATTTCGATGTCTTCGCCGACGATGCGCTGAATGTCGGCCAATGCTTGCGCCTCGGTTCCTGGCAATACGCGGACGTCAATGAGCGCGTGAGCCTTGTCGGGAATCACGTTGTGCTTGTAGCCCGCTTCAAGCCCGGTTGGGTTGGTTGTGGTGCGCAGGGAGGAGCGGATGAAGCCCTGCGCGTTGCCGGACATCGCGGCCAGTGCGTCGGGGTCTGTCTCCGTGGTTCCGCTCATCCGTTGAAACTCCGAAAGCAACGCCTCCGTCGTGGGGGTGAGCGATACGGGCCAGGCGGTGCGGCCCAGTGCCGCCACCGCCTCGGCAAGCCGGGTGACGGCGTTGTCGGGGTGAAAGCCGGAACCATGACCCGCGCGACCCTTGGCTGACAGCCGGAGCCACAGCAGCGCCTTCTCCCCCACCTGCAGCAAATAGGCGCGTTGGCCCGCGACCGTGATGGAGTAGCCGCCCACCTCGCTGATCGCTTCGGTCGCGCCGGCAAACCAGTCGGGGCGTTGGGCAACGACCTGGGTAGATCCCTCGACGCCGCCGTTTTCTTCGTCGGCGAAGAAGGTCAAGATAATGTCGCGACGCGGCTTCTCGCCGGCGCGAAGCACCTCGGCGACGGCCGCGAGAATCATCGCGTCCATGCCCTTCATATCCACCGCACCGCGCCCCCACAGCAAGCCATCGGCGTCGATGTGACCCGAGAACGGGTCGTGTGTCCAGTCTTCTGCTATCGCCGGAACCACGTCGAGATGGCCGTGCAGAATGAGCGCCGGCAGGGTGGGGTCTTGGCCAGAAATACGCGCGTGCACGTTGGTTCGGCCGGGAACGGCGTCGTACAGCTCGACGGTGATACCAAGCTCTTCGAGGATGGCAGCGACGTATTCGGCAGCCGCGCGCTCCGAATGTGCTCGGCCGCCTCCGTAGTTTGTGGTGTCGAAACGAATCAGGTCACGGGCGATGCGAACAACGTCGGAGAGCTCAGCGGTCATGGCTCCACGTTACGCCACGCCCGACGTTCGTATGGGTTCGTCGGCACCCTGCGGCCGTGCTAGGCTAAGTTCTCGTTGGTGAGAGCCAATCACCCAAATGCGCGGGTGGCGGAATAGGTAGACGCGCTAGCTTGAGGTGCTAGTGCCCGATAGGGCGTGGGGGTTCAAGTCCCCCTTCGCGCACAAAATGAGAATGGCCCGGATCGAAAGATCCGGGCCATTTTCATTTTTCTCGCGCACGCGGTGCCGCGAACCCTTCGGGGGGTTGGGCCCCGGCCGCCCCGAGGCTCCGCGCACCGCGCAGCGGTGGGTGGAGAGGCGGCAGGGAAAGTCCCCCTTCGCGCACAACTCCGGGGTTGGGCCCCAGCCGCCCGAGGCTCCGCGACTCCCAGGTTCCGCGCCTTTCATGGTTCCGCCAGCGCATTTTGCAGGCAGAACATCATTTTGTCGTCGGAAAATGCTCGAATCCGGCCCGCGGAACCAAAAGCGACGACAAAATGATCGTCACGCTAGTGGTTCCGCCGACGCGCTACGCCACGGAGACGCCGAACACCAGACCAAGCACGTACGTGACGGCTGCCGCGCCGAAGCCGATGGCGAGCTGTCGGAGGGCGCGCTTCAGGGGCGAGGTGCCACTCAGTACGCCGACCATCGCGCCCGTTGCCATCAGCGCGATGCCGACGAGCACCAGCGCCAATACCAGCGCCGCAACGCCGCTCAGGCCGAACAGCCACGGCAGCACCGGGATGATCGCTCCTGACGCGAAGAACAGGAAGCTCGAGATCGCGGCGCCCCAGGCATTGCCGACGATATCGTCTTCGTCGACGGTGACGACGCGTTGCGGTGTTGCACCGTTGTGGGCGGCGGCGAGAACCTTGCGGGCGCGATCCAACGCCTCATCGGCGTCAACGCCGCGCGAACGGTAGATCAGGGCGACTTCATTGGCATCAATATCGACCTCGGTCAGCGGAACCTCGGCGAAGTCGCTGGGCTTGGTCGCTTCGAGGAGCTCGCGCTGGCTGCGCACCGAGACGAACTCGCCGGCGCCCATCGAAAGCGCACCCGCGAGAAGGCCCGCGACGCCGGAGAACAGCACGAACGCGGGCGCAACGCCGGTCGCGCCGATACCCATGACCAGGGCAAGGTTGCTCACCAGGCCATCGTTGGCACCGAATACGGCGGCGCGAAACGTGCCAGAAAGTCGACGCCGACCGCGAGCGGCGAGTCCGCGCACCACCTCGTGGTGCACCTGCTCATCGGCGGCCATGGCCGGGGTGGCGTCGGCCTCGGAACCATAGGGCGAGCGGGCTTCGGCTGCTTGCGCCAGGGCAAGCACGAAGATGGATCCGAACCCGCTGGCCATGCTGCCCAGGATGCGTGTGCGAAGGCCGGGGCGCGGAAGTTTCGCGGGCTCCCCACCGAGGAGGGTGAGCCAGTGCGATTCGTGGCGGCCTTCGGCATCGGCGAGGGCGAGAAGGATTTCACGCTCTTCTCCGGTCTTGCGCTCAGCGAGTCGGCGGTAAACCTTGGCTTCTGCTCGTTCGTCGACGAGGTATTTTGCCCACCGTTTGCGATCGGCGGCGGTAGCGTTTGTTGGCGCGTTCATCGTGCTCCATAAAGTCTCTCGGGATGCTTCAACGCTAGCGTTTTGGCGCACCTCAACCCCGGGATTTCGGTAGATTCGGCACCCCGAATCATTCGGAGACCCGAAATCAGACAACGCTTGAGAGGCCGCTGGGGCAACGGTTAGGAGTGAACGCGACGCCGAAGGTGCTCGATGCGAGACTGCAACTGGGCAACGGTTGCGGTGCCCACCGCTGGGCCACCGCAAATGCGACGAAGCTCCGCATGTACCAGTCCGTGCGGCTCCCCCGTCTGGCGGGCGTACAGGCCGACGAGGCTATTGAGTAGCTGACGCTGTTCACGAAGCGTGCGGTGAAGCGGCGCGGGGAGCGTGGTTTCGGGCTCGCCGCCCGCTTGTTCCCGCGCTTCACGCGCCTCGCGATGGCGGGTTTGACGGGTTTGGCGCTGCATCAAGAGTTCGTGAACATGCTCGGGCTCAAGCAACCCAGGCAGGCCGATGAATTCACGCTCTTCATCGGATCCGGGCTCCGCCAGCTCACCGAACTGTTTGCCTTCAAATACGATGCTGTCAAAGTGCGCGGTCGAGCCCAGAGGCGTGTACTTGAACTCTTCGGTCAGCGCGTCTGATGCCTGGTCTTCACGGTTTGCCGACTCCAGTAGCGAGTCCTCAAGACCGTCGTCGTCTTTCTGCTTTCGATCGAGCGCGTGATCGCGCTCTCGCTCCATCTCGTTGGCGAGCTTGAGCAGCGGCGGAACATGCGGCAAGAATACGCTCGCGGCCTCGCCTCGGCGCCGCGCACGCACAAAGCGACCGATCGCCTGCGCGAAGAACAGCGGCGTAGACGAACTCGTCGCGTAAACCCCAACGGCGAGGCGCGGCACGTCAACGCCTTCCGACACCATCCGCACGGCCACCATCCACCGGCTGGTGTCTTCGGCGAACTTCTCGATGCGGCTCGACGCTTCTTTCTCATCGCTGAGCACGACGGTTGGCGATTGCCCGGTCAGGCCGTGCAGGATCTTCGCGTACGCGCGCGCCACGGTCTGATCGGTAGCGATCACCAAGCCGCCGGCGTCAGGAATGTGCTGGCGCACCTCCGTGAGCCGGTCGTTCGCAGATTTCAGTACCGCCTGAATCCACTCCCCCTCCGGATCCAACGCGGTACGCCACGCCTGCGATGTGACGTCTTTTGTGTTGTCTTGGCTGAGGTGCGCCTCCAACTCGTCGCCCATGCTGGTTTGCCAGCGCATGGTTCCGGAGTACACGTGAAAAAGCACGGGGCGCACAACACCATCGGCAAGCGCCCGCCCGTAGCCGTAGTTGTAGTCGGTGCGGGAGACGCGGCCGCCGGTTTCATCGGGCGCGTACTCGACAAACGGAATCGGTGCGGTGTCTGACCGAAATGGCGTGCCGGAGAGCAACAGGCGCTTGACGGCGGAACCAAAGGCGTCGCGAATCGCATCACCCCAGCTGAGCGCGTCTCCGCCGTGGTGCACCTCATCAAGAATCACCAGGGTGCGGGCGCCCTCGGTGACGTGTTTGTGCACCGAGGAGCGCGCGGCAACCTGCGCATAGGTGACAACAACGCCGTGGTACTGCCGAGACGGTGCGACGTGCGAATTGCGGAACCGTGGGTCGAGTCGGATGTGAAGGCGCGCGGCAGCATCTGCCCACTGGGTCTTCAGATGCTCTGTCGGCGCCACAACAACGATGCGATTCACGATTCGCATGCGCAACAGTTCTTGCGCCAGGGTCAACGCGAAGGTCGTCTTTCCGGCGCCCGGCGTTGCGGCCACGAGGAAGTCGCGTTTGTCTTGCGCGAAGTACGCCTCAAGCGCCTCCTGCTGCCACGCCCGAAGCTTTCCTGCCGTACCCCATGGGGCGCGTTGAGGATAGGACGGTGACAGCACCTGCATAACGATAGTCGCCCGCGCGGACACTCGCTCAAAAGTCGGTGTGAGTTGGGCGAGCCGGACTATGGTGGACTGCTGAAGGCCGATGGTACGAGGAGCACGTGATGACCGACCGATCGATCAACGACGAGACACGCAGCCCGTTTGTTGAAAACAACGAGCCGCATCCGTGGCGTCGCTATGTTGCCCTGGGCGATTCGTTCTCCGAGGGCGTCGGAGATGACGACGAATCGTCACCGCATGGCGTGCGCGGCTGGGCAGACCGCGTCGCCGAGGTGCTGGGTTCCAGCTCAGACGACTTTGCGTACGCCAACCTCGCCGTGCGCGGAAAGCTCATCGCACAGATCATGAACGAACAGCTCGACGCGGCTGTCGCGTTGAAGCCCGATTTGGTGACGCTCTCGGCCGGCGGCAACGACGTTATTCGCGTTGGTACAGACCCAGACGAAATTACTCAGCAGTTCGAAACGGTTGTCGCGCGCCTCAGCGCCAATGGCGCCACCGTTGTGGTCTTTACCGGCATCGACGTCAATTTCACTCCGGTGTTTCGTCCCTTCCGCGGCAAGGTCGCAATTTACAACGAGAACATCCGCGCGGTGGCCGACAAGTACGACTGCATCGTGGCCGACCAGTGGGCGCTCAAGACGATTCAAGACACCCGATTCTTCGCGCCTGACCGCCTTCACATGAATGCGCTCGGCCACCACGAGGTTGCTCGCATGGTGCTTCGCGCGCTCAACGTGCCCAACGACCTGAAGCCAATGGAACCAGAGCCCCACCCGGTGCGTACGTGGCGCGCGGCACGAACCGACGACCTACTGTGGGCACGTGGCCACCTGGTTCCGTGGGTCCTTCGGCGCGTGCGCCACCAGTCTTCCGGCGACAACATGACGGCGAAACGCCCCGAGGCAATGCCGATCGTGCCGCCGAAGATCGACGACGACCAGGCGTAGCCGCGGCTACCGGCCCTGCACCGCCCACAACGCGACGGAGGCCGCTGCCGCGACGTTGAGGGAATCAACGCCCTCGCGCATCGGAATCATCACGGTGTGATCAGCGTGCGCGAGGGCGACATCACTGAGACCGTCACCCTCGGTGCCGACCACGAGCGCCACCTTCTCTGCCGGACGAAAATCGCGAAGCGAAACGGCATCGGTGGTGAGCGCGAGCGCCACGATCTCGAAACCCGCCTTGGTCAGCGCGGTGCGAAGCAGCGGCCATGACACGGCGCGCGCCCACGGCACCTGAAACACCGTGCCCATGCTCACCCGCACGCTGCGGCGATACAGCGGATCAGCGCACACTCGCGACAGCACCACGGCGTCAGCGTTCAACGCGGCAGCCGCGCGAAACAGCGCACCCATGTTCGTGTGGTCGGTGATGTCGTCGGCCACCACAACGGTGCGCGCTCCGGCCAGCACGTCACCCAGCGCGCGAGGCGCCGGTCGCTCCATGACAGCCATCACGCCGCGGTGCACCGCGAACCCCGTCACTGCCTCCGCAACGGGCGCGGGCACGACATACACCGGTGTCTCGTCCGCAAGCAGCGGTTCCAATTGCGAAACCCATTTGTCTTGTGCCAACGCCGCGATGACGAGGTGTCCCGCGGCGATGGCCCGCTCAAGCACCACGAACGATTCGGCGATGTAGGTGCCGGTTGCTGCCTCATGACTGTGCCGCGCCTGCCGGTCGGTGAGCGTGCGAAAACCGTCGAGTCGGGCATCGGAACCATCATCGATTGCAATTGCGCGCATCTCACCATTGTCTGTGGTGCGCGCGGCAAAGAAAAACGAGGGAGGCGGAGCCCAAGGCCCCGCCTCCCTCTCCCGCGGCGTCTCAGCTCCGCGGGGGCTTGTTCCGCTTCTGTGACGCGTCGGCAGGCTTGTCAGGGTCAACCGTCGTCACCGTACGCGTGGCGAGAATGCCGCGCTCCGGTTCCGGGTGCGGCTCAGTCGCCTCAATGTCGAGGTCAAGCGTGCGAATGGTCGCGGTCGATGCGGTTGCGGCGGCCTCAGCGACGACACGCTCGAAGCGCGCGCGCCGGCTCTTCAGCCACAGCGCGAGCACGACGATCACAATGAGAATCGAGTACACCACGATCGAGAACGTGGAGTGCACGAGGTAGGCCGGGTTGCCCAAACCGATCTGCATCGCCTTGCGCAGTTGCTCTTCGGCCATGGGTCCGAGGATCGCGCCGACCACGAGGGGCGCGACCGGAAAACCCTGCCTGCGCATGAAGAATCCGAGCACACCGAGAATCGCGAGAATACCGATGTCGAACACGGTGAAGTTCGCAGCGTACGCGCCGAGGGCCGCGAACACCAGGATGCCCGCGTACAGGTACGGGCGGGGAATCTGAAGCAGCTTCACCCACACACCCACCAGCGGCAGGTTGAGCACCAGGAGCATCACATTCCCGATGTAGAGGCTGGCAATAAGCGTCCACACCAGCACCGGCTGGGTTTCAAACAACCGCGGCCCCGGCGCGATGTTGTACGACGTGAACGCGTACAGCATCATGGCGGCGGTTGCGGTAGTCGGGATGCCGAGGGTGAGCAGTGGAACCAAGACGCCGGCTGCCGCCGCGTTGTTGGCAGCCTCGGGGCCGGCAACGCCCTCAATGGCGCCCTTGCCGAACTGCTTCTTGTACTTGGGCTTGGCCAGCGACCTCTCGGTCGCGTACGACAGGAAGGTTGCCACGTCTGCGCCACCGGCGGGGATGGTTCCGATCGGGAAGCCAATAGCGGTACCGCGCAGCCACGGCTTCCACGAGCGCTTCCAATCGGAGCGGCGCATCCAGGTGCGCCAGCCTTTCGTGATTGGGATCAGCGGAATCTCGCCGTTGCGCAAGCGGGACGCGACGTACAGCGCCTCGCCCAGTGCGAACAGACCGACAGCGACAATAACCACATCAATACCGTCGCCGAGCTCGGGAACACCGAGGGTGTAGCGCGTTTGCCCGGTGAGCGAGTCAACACCCACGATGCCGATGAACAGGCCGATCGCAAGCGAGAACAGGCCGTGCGAAACGCTGCTAACCAGCAGCGCGCCAACCGTGAGGAAGGCGACCACCATCAGTGCAAAGTAGTCGGCCGGGCCGAGGCCAACGGCAAACCGCGCCATGACGGGAGCGACCAGCGACAGTAGCACGGTGGCAATGGTTCCGGCGACGAAGGAGCCAATGGCGGCGGTTGCCAGGGCCGCAGCACCGCGCCCCGCTCGCGCCATCTTGTTGCCCTCCATCGCCGTGACGATCGAGGCAGACTCACCGGGTGTGTTCAGCAGGATGGAGGTGGTTGATCCGCCATACATGCCGCCGTAGTAGATGCCGGCGAAGACGATAAGCGCTGCGGTCGGCTCCAAAACGTAGGTAACCGGCAGCAGGAGCGCGACCGTCATGGCAGGGCCGATGCCTGGCAACACGCCGACGGCGGTTCCCAACAGCACGCCCAGCAGCGCGTACAGCAGGTAGATGGGCTGGGCCGCGTTGGCGAAGCCCTCAAGCAAAGCCTGGAAGCTGTCCATTACAGTCCAATCCACTGGGTGAGGGTGCCGGTGATCGGCAGGGAAAGCCCGAGCAGTGTGCCAAACAGGAACTGTGTGATAGCTCCTAGCACCACGCCGACGATGAGCGGTTTTACCCACCCCTTCGCGCCAAGCGCGATGCTTGTCGCGAAGAACAGGATGGTGACCGCGAGCGGCCAACCGAGGCCCGGAATCGTGACGATCAGGGAGAGAAAGGCAGCGATAACGATCAGCACCGTGATCCACGATGTGCTGGCGTCTAGATCAATGTCTTCGCCACCATCGGGTTCACCAAACTTGCCGCGCAGCTGTTCGATCAGCACGGCGAGGGCGGCAATCAGCATCATGGCTCCGATCGCAATGGGAACCACACGCGCTGAGAGCGTGTTGGCAGAGCCGAGTGGCTCTCGAATGCTGAAGGCGCCCACAATGACGGCAATCGCGAGAATGACGAACAATCCGACAAAGATCATCGCCTCAATGCGAAAACCGCGAGAGGGCGCCGTCGCCGCACCAGTTGCTGGTGCGGCGACAGGCGCGGAGGTCATTCGATCAGACCAATCGTCTTCAGCGTCTCCTGCGTCAGCGCAATTTCTTCACCGATGAACGTCTCGAATTCGTCACCGGCGAGGTAGGCGTCTGCCCAGCCCTTGGCGGCGAGGGTCTCGGTCCAGCCTGCCGAGTCGTGCAGCTCTGCCACGACGTCCTGCAGCGCCTGCTTTTCGGCGTCGCTGATGCCTGCGGGTGCAATCACGCCGCGCCAGTTGGTGAGTTCGATGTCGATCCCCTCTTCGGTCAGGGTCGGCACGTCAGGAAGCTGCTCGAGCCGCTCGCCACCGGAAACGGCGAGGGCGACCAGATCGCCGCAGAGGATCTGCTCTGAGAACTCGCCGACTCCCGAGATTCCGGCCTGCACGGTGTTGCCGAGCAGCATCGTGAGGACCTCGCCGCCACCGGAGTTGGGGATGTAGTTGAGGGTGCTGGTGACCTTGTCGGGCGAGACGCCAGCGTCAGTCACGAGCAGGCCCGCCAGAATGTGGTCGATACCGCCGGCGGAACCACCGGTGACGGCAACCTCGGGGCCCTTATCGACGATCGCGTCGAGAAGCGATTCGATGTCGGTGTAGGGGCTGTCCTTAGGAACAACGACAACGAGCGCCTCTTCCGTGAGGCGAGCAATCGGCGTCATGTCTTCAACGCGAACGCTGCTGGCATTCGTTTCGACGGCGCCGATCATCACCGATCCGGTGATCATGAGCGTTGCCGGGTCTTTTTCCGTTGCCAGTTTCGCGAGGCCGACGGTTCCGCCGGCGCCACCAATGTTCGTCATGGGAGCCGAGCCAACGATCTTCTCGTCGGTCAGCACCTGCGCGATCGACCGCGCCGTCTGGTCCCATCCGCCGCCGGCATCGGCCGGTGCGATGACATTGACCGCGCTGAGCGTGACCGGCGCGTCAGATTCTGCGCTCGCGCCCGAATCCTGCCCGCCTGCTCCAGACGAGCACGCCGTGAGCGCGAGAGCGGTGACGGCACCCAGTGCCAGAGCCGTGGCGACGCGGTTTCGCGCGCCAGCAGTGTGAGATCGCACTTCTCCTCCTTGAGTCGACTCAGCGCCCTGCTGAGTTGCGATGTCCAGACGCTACGGTTGCGCCAGCGCTCGCTTGAGGTTGTGGAGGTAACGAGCATTTCGTTCTTTGTGATTGATGTGGTCGTTGTGGTCACCTCGCGCGGTCTGGTTCAGCGCGAAAATCTAGAATGGAACCATGAAACGGGCGATGACGCTACGCACCTGGATTGCGCTGTTGCAATCCGTGATCATGGTCGTCGTCATCGTCGGTACCGGAGTCACCGTTGCCCTCATTCAGCAGGCGCAGCTGCGCGAGGCCTACACCGAGCGTATGAAGGTGCTGGCGTTCTCGGTCGCCGAGGTACCGACCGTCATCAACGCGTTTGATGACTCGGATCCATCGCTCGTCATCCAGCCGTTGGCAGAGTTGGTGCGCGAAGCCGCCGGCGTCACCTACGTCGTCGTGTCTAACGTTGACGGCATTCGCTATTCGCATCCCAACGCAGATCGCATTGGTGAGCCCGTTTCTACCAAGCCGACGGCCGCAGAGACCGGAACCGTGTGGAGCGGCACAGAGGTCGGAACGCTCGGGCAATCGTGGCGCGTGAAGGTGCCGGTGTATGGCGCAGACTATCGCGTCATTGGGCAAGTATCGGTGGGAACGCTGGAATCACAGATCGCCGAAGAAAACCAAGACAACATCGTGTTGCTGGCCATTGCCCTCGGCATCGCCACCCTCATCGGCGTTGTCTTGTCGACGATCGTGGCGGAGTTTTGTGCGGAGAAAGACGTACGGCGTTGAGCCAGACGAAATCAAGGCCATGCTCGACACCCGCGATGCCACCCTGCACGGAATCGGTGACGGCATCGTGGTGCTCGGCAACGATCACCGCATCGCGATGTGTAATGACGCCGCCCTGCGTTTGCTAGGCCGCGGTGAGAACGACTCGCCCATTGGCAGCGAAATGCACGACGTGCTCGCCATCGACATGGACGTGTTGTTGGAGCATTCCGGTCATCAACAGCTCGCGCTCGCGGGAGAACGGGTGCTCCTCGCCCGCGCCGACGCCGTCGTGGTGAGCGGACGCCAAGTGGGCATCGTGATCATCCTGATGGATCGCACCGACCTCGACACGGCAATGCGGGAATTGGCCGGGTTCGCAAAGCCTCACCGAAGCGCTCCGCGCCCAGCAGCATGAGTTCGCCAACACCCTGCATACCCTCGGCGGCCTGCTAGAACTGGGCGAAACGGAGGCCGCGATCCGCGTGCTGGAACGCGCCGGCGCCGGAACCGGCAATAGCCCACGACCGACGGGCGCGGCCGTGCGCGATATTGAGGTCGGCGCCCTCCTGCTCGTCAAACGGGCGTGGGCGCGCGAACAGTCGGTCAATCTCGTGGTCGCGCCAGAGTCAACGCTCGCCCCCAGCGGCAACGCTGAGCACGGAAGTGACGATCGGGTCACCATCATCGGCAATCTCATCGACAACGCGATTGAGGCGGCCGGCTCTGGCGGAACGGTCGTCGTCAGTCTGCGAGAGGCAGATGACGCAACCACGGTGATCGTTGAAGACGACGGCCCAGGTATCGCGCCAGAACTTCGCCCGCGCGTCTTTGACCTGGCTCAATCCTCCAAACGCCCGGCGGGCGGACTCCCCCGCGGCTATGGACTCACCCTGGTGCGCCGCGTCGTTGACCGCCTCGATGGTTCCGTCATCATCGATGACTCCCCCATGGGCGGCGCCCGATTCACCGTCACGCTACCCACCCCAACTCGTGTGGAGACTCTCTCATGACCAAGCAACGCGTTCTCATCGTCGAGGACGACAAGGACGTCGCGCGGGTAACGCGCGGGTTTGTCGAGCGCCACCCGGAATTTGTGGTTGTCGCCGAAGCCGGCACGGGGCGCGCAGCCCTCGAGGCCATCGTCGCGTTCGTACCCGATCTGGTGCTGCTGGACATTTACCTGCCCGATATGACGGGTATCGCCGTACTGCGCGCCGCCAGGGCTCGCGGCTACACGGGTGAGGTGGTCGCCGTCACCGCGGCCAGCGAGGTCGAAACTGTGCGCCGCGCGCGCCAGCTCGGGGTGCGGCACTACCTCGTGAAGCCGTTCACCATGAGCGCGATGCACGAGCGCCTTGATGCCGTGAGTCAGTCGTTGAAGCGCGAACAGGTGCTGACCATGACCGAACTCAGCCAGGGCGATATCGACCGGCTGCTGACAGACGTTCGCGCACCACTCGCCGCTCCGAGCGACGGCTCCTCGATCACACTTGACCGCGTCGCCGAGGCGCTCGCAGGCGTCTCCGACTCCGCCTCCGCGGTTGATATTGCAGAGGCCACCGGGCTGTCGAGGGTCAGCGCGAGGCGGTACCTGCAGCGCCTCGTTGACGCTGGTCGCGCCGATGTGGAACCACGGTACGGCAGTGCGGGTCGGCCAGAAATGCGATACACGCCCTCGCACCGTCCCCACTGAGATCGGGTGCTCATTTCGCCATAGACTTGACGGGTGACCGACACCCCGACGCCAGATACGGATCGCGCGATTGCCGATGCCAAGGCGGTGTTGCAGGGGCGAAAGATCGCCTTTATCACCGGTGCGGGTGTTTCGACAGACTCCGGCATTCCGGACTACCGCGGTGCCGGCAGCATCCCGCGCTCACCGATGGATATCAAGGCGTTTTTGACAAGTCACGAGGCGCGCCAGCGTTACTGGGCGGGCGGGCATCGCGGATATCAGGCGTTTTCGGCTACGCAGCCCAATGCCTCCCATGAGGCAATTGCCGCGTTCGAACGTGCTGGCGCCGCCCTTGGCGTGATCACGCAGAACGTTGACGGTTTGCATCTCAAGGCCGGTAGCGCCCACGTCGTCGAACTACACGGAACCGCGCGGCGCATTGTCTGCACCACGTGCGGTCAGGTCTTTGATCGGCGCGATATCAGCGCACGCATTGAAGCCGCCAACCCCTGGCTGCTGTCGGCACCTGCCGCAGAGCTCGGCCCCGATGGCGACTCAATCCCCGAAAACGTCGACCAATTCGTGGTGCCGGAATGCACCATTTGCGGCGGCATTCTGCGCCCCGATGTGGTGTTCTTCGGCGAGTACATTCCGCGCGAACGCTTTGCCAGGGCGGAGGGAATGGTGGCAGCCGCCGAGGCCATCGTGGTCGCCGGCACCTCGCTCACGGTCAACACCCCGATCCGCCTTCTTGACCGTGCACGACGTCGCGGTCTGCCGATCGTGATCATCAACCGTGGCGCGACCAAGTGGGACTCGCAGGCCGCCGTGAAGATTGACGACGGAACCAGCGCCACCCTTACAGCGCTGGCAGAAGCCATGGAGATTGCATGATTGTGACCCTCATCCGCCACGGCCAGACCGACTGGAACCTGGCGGGGCGCATTCAAGGTTCAACAGACATCGCATTAAACGAGACGGGCAGGCAACAGGCGCGCGACGCCGCCGCTGCCCTGGATCCGTCGATTGCCACGGCTGTCTATTCCAGCGACCTTCAGCGTGCGAACGAGACGGCTCGCATCATCGCCGCCGCCCACGGATGGAACGGACCGCACATCATCGCACCGCTTCGCGAACGGTTTTTTGGCGAAGCCGAAGGCCTCTACAATCACGAATTCTTGGAGCGGTTTGGGCCGTGGGCTACCGCAGAGGTTCCGGGTGCCGAAACGCGTGCCGAGATTCGGGTTCGCATTTCTGCCGCGCTTCGTGACGTCGTCGCGCATGCCGAATCACTCGGCATCGATCCCACCACGCGTCTCATCGCTGTCAGTCACGGCGCGATGATCGCCGAGTTGCTGCGTTCGCTCACCGACGGCGCCTACCCGCTGCCCGGTGAGGGCATTGCCAACGGATCTGCCCACGATTTCTTCGTCACCGACGATGACATCCGCTGGCTCTCACCCGTAGTCGCTGATTAGCCGTTTGCGCGCTCCAGCACGCGGCGGGCGTGGCGCAGCATGACCTCATCAATCATCGCGCCCTCAAACTGAAACGCGCCGTGCGCGCCCTCGGCCGCACCGAGGAGCGCCGTGGCGTGCGCAATCTGGTCGTCGCTTGGCAGGTACGCGGCTCGAATCACGGCCACTTGCGATGGGTGAATGCAGGCGGTGGCGCTGAATCCGCTCGCCACCGCGTCTTCACACTCCGCCGCGAGCCCCGCGTGATCCGCAATCGCCATGTAGACGGCATCAATCGCGGCCTTGCCCGAGGCTCCGGCGCCGAGCAACACGGTCGAGCGGGCCGCCCGCACGACGTCACGGTAGGTTCCGTCCGCGTGGCGAGAGCCGGTTCCGCCGAGCGAAGCGATGAGGTCTTCTGCACCCCACATCAGGCCGATCACACGCGGGTGAGCGGCGATCGCTGCCGCATTCACCACTCCGGCAGCGGTTTCGCAGAGGGCGACGACGTTCAGGTGAGACGGAACCGCGTCAACGTCGGCGACAGATTCTGCCTTCGCGAGCATGACCGTTGTGATCTCGGTGTGCGCGAGGGCCGCAACGTCGAGCGCAAACTCGGGGCTTGACGCCGGGTCTACGCGCACCATGACGCGGGTGGGATCAAGTTCGGCAGCGCGCAGCGCGTCGCGAGCGGCAGGCTTCGCATCTGGGGTGACGGCATCCTCCAGGTCGATGATGACGGTGTCTGCTGCCGCGATGGCCTTGGCGTAGCGTTCTGGTCGGTCTGCCGGGCAGAACAGAATCGATGGTCCGAGTACGAAGGTCATGCGGCCTCCCTCACCCGCATCAGGGCAATGCGTGTTGCCAACGCCACGACGGTTCCGTCCTGATTGCGACCGGTGTGCTGTAGCGTCACGATTCCTTCACCGGGGCGAGAGTTCGACAGGCGCTTGTCGACGACGACGGTCTCACAGGTGAGGGTGTCGCCCGCGAATAGCGGGTGCGGGAAAGAAATATCCTTCAGCCCGAGTTGCGCAACCAGCGTTCCCTGGGTCAGTTGCGCAACCGACAAGCCCACCAGCGTCGAGAGCGTCCACATCGAGTTCATGAGTCGCCGACCAAACGGCTGGGTCTGGGCATACGCCTCATCCAGATGCAGGGCCTGAGCGTTCATGGTGAGCGTCGTGAACAGCACGTTGTCGGCTTCGGTCGCCGTGCGACCGGGCGTGTGCCGGTACAGCACGTCCGTTTCGAACTCGTCAAAATACAGTCCGCGTTGCACGATCTCGCGGGGCGTGTCGGTCATGGTTTCACGCTACCCCGAGCGAGCGCGCGATCACGAGCAACTGCACTTCGGTGGTTCCCTCGCCAATCTCCAAAATCTTAGAGTCACGGTAGTGACGAGCGACGGGGTACTCGTTCATGAAGCCGTTGCCGCCGAAGATCTGCGTCGCATCGCGGGCGTTGTCCATCGCAGCCTCGCTGGAGACCAACTTGGCGTGAGCGGCCGCAACGGCGAAGCTCTCCCCCGCGTCGCGCAAGCGAGCGGCGTAGTGCCAGGCCAGGCGAGACATGTGTACGCGCGACTGCATGCGCGCCAGTGTGAACTGGGCGTTCTGCCGCGTCGACAGTGGCGTGCCAAACACGTTGCGCTTCTTGGCGTAGTCGACGGCTGCTTCGAGGCACCCTTCTGCTGCTCCCGTCGCGAGAGCGGCGATCGCGATGCGACCCTCGTCCAGAATCTTGAGAAAGTTCGAGAAGCCGCGTCCGCGCTCGCCAATGAGGTTCTCGGCGGGCACGCGCGCGTCCACAAACGTGAGGGGGTGCGTGTCTGACGCGTTCCAGCCGACCTTGTCGTACGCGGGCTCGACGGTGAACCCGGGGGTGCCGTTGGGCACCAGAATCGTCGAGATCTCCTTCTTGCCGTCGCGCTCGCCGGTCACAGCCGTCACCGTCACGAAGCGGGTGATGTCGGTTCCCGAGTTGGTGATGAACTGCTTGGAACCATTGATCACCCATTCGTCGCCGTCAAGGCGCGCGGTGGTGCGCGTGGCTCCTGCATCGGACCCGGCTTCTGGTTCCGTCAACCCGAATCCGGCGAGTGCCTTACCCGCCAACAGCTCGGGTAGGTAGCGCTGCTTCTGCTCCTCGTTGCCGAACAGGAAGATGGGCATGGCGCCGAGGCTCACGCCGGCTTCCAGCGTGATGGCGATCGACTGGTCAACCCGACCGAGCGCCTCGATTGCAAGACCGAGCGCCATGTAATCGCCGCCCTGACCACCGAGCTCTTCGGGGAAGGGCAGGCCAAACAGGCCCATCTCACCCATCTGCGCGACGACATCGAGGTTGAGCGTGTGGGTGCGGTCTGCCTCGTAGGCCTGGGGCGCGACGACCTGGTCGGCGAAGTCGCGCACGAGCTCGGCGAAATCGCGCTCGTCGGGGGTGAGATCAAGCATCGGTTTCTCCTGCATCGGTGGTGGGGGCTGAATCGGTGGTTGGTGCTGTGATGTGAGCGAGCGGCTGGTCGCGGCGCACGTGCTCGCCCATCGCCACGTCAATGGTGACGATGCCGGCCGCGGTCGCAACCACCGGGTGCTCCATTTTCATGGCTTCAATGGTGACCAGGCGGTCGCCGACGGCGACGGTGTCACCGTCGGCGACGTGGAGGGCGACCACATTGCCCGGCATCGGCGCGCGCGCTTGCGGGTCTGAGGGATGCTCCGCCTCTTCGAGCGATGCCAGGTGCCGCTCCAGGAGCGCACGTCGCGAAAGCGGAACCAATCGTCGCGTCTGCGCCCCCGCGTGCACCCAGAGTCCGCCATCCGTATCGACCGCGAAGCTTGCCTGAGCGGCCGCATTGCCGTCGTCTGCGGTGCCCGAGACAACTTCGTCGCCGTCGAGAAAATGCGAGACGATCACAGCGGCAGGGCCAGCGGAGCGCCAACCATCGCGCGCACCCCAGGTGCCGTTCTCCGGCGGACGCACCATTGCGTCGGCCGCCGCCGTGATGAGCTCCGGTGCCGTCGGCACGCGCTCGGGGGTGCCGAGTCGGTCCAGGAGGCCGGTGTCAAAGGTCGCTCCGCGAACTTCATCGCGGGCCAGCAGCGAAATCAGAAACTCGATGTTGGTCTCGACGCCAAACACCACCGTCTCTTGCAGCGCGCTGATGAGGCTTGTGAGGGCTTCTTCGCGGGTGCGGCCGGCGGTAATCACCTTCGCGATCATCGGGTCATAGTCGCTTGAAATCGTCGAACCCGATTCGATGGCGCTGTCATTGCGGGCTCGTGCCGATGGTGTGAACCGCACAATGGTTCCGGTCGCAGGCAAGAACCCACGCTCGGGCGACTCCGCATATACGCGTGCCTCAATCGCGTGGCCGGTGATGGTGACCTCGTCTTGAGTAAAGTCCAACGGTAGGCCGGCCGCGATACGCAGCTGCTCGCGCACCAGGTCAACGCCGGTCACCAGTTCTGTCACCGGATGCTCGACCTGCAGGCGCGTGTTCATCTCGATGAAGAAGAATTCCGAGACGTCGTCGCCCGAGGCCAAAAACTCCACGGTTCCGGCGCCGCGGTAGTTCACGCTCTGAGCGGCGGCCACCGCCGCGGCGCCCAGTCGTTCACGCATTTCGGGGGTAATGACCGCGGACGGCGCCTCTTCGATCACCTTCTGGTGGCGACGCTGCAGCGTGCACTCGCGCTCCCCCAAATGCACGACCGATCCGAAATTGTCGCCGAGCACCTGCACCTCAATGTGCCGAGGCCGCACTACCAGGCGCTCAATCAGCAGCGTGTCGTCACCAAATGAGGCGCTCGCGATGCGGCGTGCCGTGGCCAGCGCCTCGAGAACGTCTGCCGGCGCCTCAACCACCTGCATACCCTTGCCGCCGCCGCCCGCCGACGGCTTAATCAGCAGCGGAAAACCCACCTCGGCGCAGCGAGCGGCGATCGCCTCATCGTCCATGCCGACCGCACTGAACCCCGGAACCACCGGAACGCCGTGCTCGGCGACGTGGTTTTTGGCCGTGATCTTGTCGGCCATCACGGTCAACGCGTCGGTGCTAGGGCCAATAAAGACAATGCCGGCGCGCTCGCACGCCTCGGCGAATGCAACGTTCTCGGAGAGAAAGCCGTAGCCGGGGTGAATCGCCTCGGCACCCGTTTCGATTGCTGCAGCAATGACAGCCTCGATGTTCAGATAGCTGTCGCGCGCGGCGGCCGGGCCAATCCGCACGGCAACATCGGCCTCGGCGACGAAGGGCGCGTCAGCATCGGCGTCGCTGTAAACGGCAACCGAACGGATGCCTTCCTGGCGCAACGTGCGAAGCACGCGGCGGGCAATTTCGCCGCGATTCGCGACAAGGACAGTGCGAAACATGGCGCTCACATTCGGAACAGGCCGAAGCGGGGCTCGGCGAGAGGTACACGGGAGACGATGTCCAGAGTGAGGCCCAATACTCGGCGCGTCTGGCCCGGCTCGATGATGCCGTCGTCCCACAGTCGGGCGGTGGCGTAGTAGGGGTTGCCCTGTTGTTCATACTGGGCAAGCACCGGCGCCTGGAATGCGGCCTCGTCTTCGGCCGACCACGGCGTTCCGGCCTTTTCGAGCTGATCGCCCTTGACGGTTGACAGCACGCGCGCTGCCTGTGCGCCGCCCATCACCGAGATGCGGCTGCTCGGCCATGTGAACAGAAAGCGTGGGTCGTAGCCACGCCCGTTCATGGCGTAGTTTCCGGCGCCGAAGGAGCCTCCGACGATGATGGTGATTTTCGGCACGCGGGTGGTCGCCACCGCGGTGACCATTTTGGCGCCGTCTTTCGCGATGCCACCGGATTCGGCGTCGCGGCCCACCATGAAGCCCGAGATGTTCTGCAGGAAGATCAGCGGAATGCCGCGCTGATCGCACAGCTCAACGAAGTGCGCAGCTTTGAGCGCAGACTCGCGAAACAGCACGCCCTGGTTCGCAACGATGCCCACCTGGTGACCATGAATGTGGGCGAAGCCGGTAACAACGGTGTCGCCGTACTCCCGCTTGAATTCGCGAAATTCGGAACCATCGACAAGGCGCGCAATGACTTCGCGCGGGTCGTATGGCTGGTTGACGTCCACCGGAATGACACCGTAGAGATCGTCGGGAGCCACGACGGGCTCGCGCACCTCGGCGACGGGCCAGATCGGGCTCGCGGTCGGCGGCAATGTGCTCACGATGTCGCGCACGATTTCGAGCGCGTGCTCGTCGTTTTCGGCGAGGTGGTCGACGACGCCGCTGCGCTTGGCGTGTACATCGCCGCCGCCCAGGTCTTCGGCAGAAACTTCTTCGCCGATGGCTGCCTTCACCAGCGGCGGGCCGCCGAGAAAGATCGTGCCCTGTCGGCGCACGATGACGGTCTCATCACTCATCGCGGGCACGTACGCGCCGCCGGCTGTGCTGGAGCCCATCACCGCGGCGATCTGCGGGATTCCGGCGGCCGACAGATTGGCCTGGTTGAAGAAGATTCGGCCGAAGTGTTCGCGGTCGGGAAAGACCTCATCTTGCCGCGGCAGGTAGGCGCCGCCCGAGTCGACGAGGTAGATGCATGGCAGGCGGTTTTCGCGGGCGATCTCCTGGGCGCGCAGATGCTTCTTCACGGTCATCGGATAGTAGGTTCCGCCCTTGACCGTTGCATCGTTGGCGATGACCATCACGAGGCGGCCGTGCACGACGCCAATACCCGCGGCAACTCCAGCGGCCGGCGCGTCATCGTTGTACAGCCCGAAGGCGGCCAACGCTCCGATTTCCAGAAATGGGCTGCCCTCATCGAGGAGTCTGGTGATGCGATCGCGCGCCAACATCTTGCCGCGCGCGACGTGGCGCGCGCGCGACGATTCTGGCCCACCGAGCGCGGCTGTTGCCAAGCGCTCCCGCAGTTCATCGCGGAGGGCAAGCTGCGCGCGTTCGTTTTCGAGGAAGGCGGCATCACGGGTTGCGCTGCTGGAAAGCGTGATCATGGGGTCTCCGTCGACGTCACAATCCGATCACACCCTTGTCTGGCATGATCTTCATTGGTTAGTGTTCACTAACTGAGATTTCAGGTTAGCGAGGATTAACTGAAATGGCAATCGAGGTTACTGATCGAGATCGAGCAAAGGCGCTCCGTCGCGAGGCACTGTTGCGCGAGTCTGCCCGACTCTTCGCCACGCGTGGCTTCAGCGCGGTGTCGCTCGAAGACCTTGGCGCGGCCGTCGGCGTTTCCGGACCCGCCGTCTATCGCCATTTCAGCGGCAAACAGGCGCTGCTCGGAGCGCTCCTCATCGACGTCAGTCAGCGCTTGCATGATGGCGGAGCCGCGGTGATCGCGCGCGATGTCACGCCTCGCGAACGCCTGCGCGAGTTGATTCAGTTTCACGTCACCTTCGCGCTCTCCCAAAGCGATGTGATTCGGGTGCAGGATCGCGATCTCGCCCAGCTGTCGCCGACCGATCACGACAGCGTTCGCCGCCTGCAGCGCGCCTACATTCAGTCGTGGATGAACGCGCTCAGCGACGTGGTTCCGTCGCTCGACGCGTCAGAACTGCGATTGCGCGTGCAGGCAGGGTTCGGCCTCATCAACTCCACGCCTCACAGCGTCGGCTCCAACACCCACGCGCCAGACACGGCGGCCACGCTGATCGCCATGACGACGGCTGCGCTCCTGGCCTCGCGCGAAGATGGCGGGTACGTTTTCGCACCCGCCACCTTCTGAGCCAGCTCGCGTCTTAGAACAGCATTGCGCGACCCGGGTCGCTGAGCAGGTTGCCGACGTTACGCAAGAACTCTGCACCCTGTTGTCCGTCAACCAGGCGGTGATCAAACGACAGGCTCAGCGTCATGATGTCGCGCAACGCGATCTCCCCCTGGTACTCCCACGGTCGGCGCTGAACGGCACCGACGGCGAGGATTCCGGCCTCGCCGGGGTTGAGAATGGGTGTTCCGGCCTCAATACCGAAGGTTCCGATGTTGCTGATGGAGAAGGTTCCTCCGCTCAGTGACGCCGGCGTCGACTTGCCCTCACGAGCAGTCGCGGTGAGCTCGCCCAGGTGCTGTGCCATGCCGGCGAGAGTGAGCCGATCGGCGTCGACGATGTTCGGAACCACAAGCCCGCGGGGCGTGGCGGCCGCAATGCCGAGATTCACATAGTGGTACTCGACGATTTCGCCGGCAGCTTCGTCCCACTTCGCGTTCAACGACGGCGTGGCACGAAGCGCGAGGCACACGGCCTTCGCGATCACGGCCATGACACCAATACGGCTGCCGGCGAGGGAACGATCTTCTTTCAACCGCGCGATGAACTGCATCGTCTCGGTGACGTCAACCGTGTGGAAGCAGGTGACGTGCGGTGCGGTGAAGGCGCTGGAGACCATCGCCGCGGCCGTGAACTTACGAACACCCTTGATGGGGGTGCGCGTCTCACGTGCTCCGACGGCCTGAATTTGCGCAACCGGGGCATCGCTCACGCGCGCAACCTCGCCGGCAATGTATGCCTCGACGTCGGCACGGGTGATGCGACCGAACTCCCCCGTTCCCGCGATGTCCGTGAGTTCGACACCGTTGTCGCGCGCATATTTGCGCACGGGCGGTGTCGAGCGGGGCCGCTCGAGGGGCGCAGCGGGTTCAGCAGGAACCTCAACGGCAGGCGCGGCCACGAGTGCCGTAGCGGATGCAACGGGTGCGGTCGCAACCGGTGCGCCACCGCGGGCACGACGAGCGGGGCGTGCCTTCGAGGTGGGCGCTGCTCCGTAACCAACCAGGTTGGGCGGAACCACTTCCTCCTCGTCGTCATCGGCTGCGTTGGCTGCCGGCGCGGCAGTCGGCGTCGTGGCTTGACCCGGGAGGTTGAACGCAAGCAACGGCTTGCCAACCTCCACAACATCCCCCGCGTTCGCGAACAGCTCAGCGATGGTTCCGGCGTACGGCGATGGCAATTCAACGATGGCCTTAGCCGTCTCGACCTCGGCGATCGTCTGGTTCAGCGCAACCTCATCGCCCACGGCAACGTGCCACGACACGATCTCAGCCTCGGGAAGACCCTCGCCCAGGTCGGGTAGGAGAAAAGACGTGCTCACAGCTCCACTCCCGTCATGCTGTTGCGGCGACCGAGGGCGCGGTCAACACCGTCAAGAATGCGGTCAAGGTCAGGAATGTGCTGCTTTTCCAGCTTTGACGGCGGATACGGAATATCGTGGCCGGTCACGCGCACCGGGGCCGTTTCGAGCCAGTCGAAGCAGCGCTCCGTGATGCTCGCGATGACCTCAGCGGCAACACCCGCCTCGCGAGAAGCCTCATGCGTCACCACGACGCGACCGGTCTTGCGCACGGAGGCATCGATGGTCGGGTAGTCGATCGGCGACAGCGAGCGCAGATCAATAACCTCAATGGAAACGCCCTCGTCAGACGCGGCCTCGGCGGCATCGAGAGCCGTCTTGACCTGCGCACCGTAGGTGACGACGGTGACGTCGGAGCCTTCGCGAGCGACACGCGCCAGTCCCATCGGCGCGGCATCCGTGTGGTGCGCGTCCAGGTCAACCTCACCCTTTGCGTGGTAGAGGCGCTTGGGCTCCAAGAAGATCACCGGGTCATCGCACGCGATGGCCTGCTGCAACATGGTGTAGGCATCTTGCGGGTTGGATACCGCGATAACGCGCAGGCCCGCGGTGTGCACGAAGTACGCCTCGGGTGATTCCGAGTGGTGCTCGGCAGCACCGACGCCGCCTGCCCACGGAATGCGGATCGTGATCGGCATCTTCACCCGGCCAAGCGTGCGATAGTGCAGCTTTGCCACCTGGCACACGATCTGGTCGAAGGCGGGGTAAACAAAACCGTCGAACTGAATCTCGACAACCGGACGGTAGCCGCGCATGGCCAAACCGACCGCGGTTCCGACGATTCCCGACTCCGCCAGCGGCGTGTCAATCACGCGACGCTCGCCAAACTCGTCCTGCAGGGCATCGGTGATGCGGAACACGCCGCCAAGCGGACCGATGTCTTCACCCATCAGCACGACCTTGTCGTCGTCTGTCATCGCCTGGCGAAGCGCCTGGTTAAGGGCCTTGCCCATCGTCATGGTGGTCATGCCGCACCGCCTTCGAACTGAGCGAGATACGCAGCGTATGCGCGACGCTCGGCGTCAACGCCGGTGTGAGGCGTTGCGTATGCGTGATCAAAAACTTCCATCGGGGCACGGTTTGGCATGGTGAGCGCCGCCTCGCGCACTGCGGCACCGACGCGGTCGGCTTCGGCAGCGATCTCGGCCTCGGCCGCTTCGGTCAGCACGCCAAGGTCGCGGAGGTACTTTTCCACACGGTCAAGCGGGTCGCGCTGACGCCAGCTGTCCAGCTCAGCCTCGTCGCGGTAGCGCGTGGGGTCATCGCTCGTGGTGTGCGGACCCATGCGGTAGGTGACCGCCTCAATAAATGCCGGTCCGTGGCCGTTGCGGGCATGTTCCGTTGCCCAGCGCATCGCGGCAAGGCAAGCGAGCACGTCGTTGCCATCCACGCGCATGCTGGGGATACCGAAGGCCGGGGCGCGGCCAGCGATCGGAAACTCTGACTGCACGCGCACCGGCTCCGAAATTGCCCACTGGTTGTTCTGGCAGACGAAGACGACGGGCGCCTTGAACGACGACGCAAAGATCATGGCTTCGTTGACATCACCCTGGCTCGATGCCCCGTCCCCGAAGTAGGTAACGGCGACGTCGTCGGCGTTGTCTGCCGTGATGCCCATGGCGTATCCCACGGCGTGCAGGGTTTGCGCACCGGTGATGATCTGCATCGTCGCGGTGTTGATGCGGTACGGGTCATAGGTTGAGTTGGTCTCGCCGCGCCACGTGCCGACAAAATCGCGGTCTTCTGCGCCGCGCACGTAGATGACGCCGGTCTCGCGGTAGCTGGGGAAGACAAAGTCGCTGTCGCGCAATGCGCGCGCGGTGCCCACCTGGGCCGCTTCCTGTCCGAGGCTGGGTGCCCACAGGCCCAGCTGCCCCTGGCGTTGCAACGAGAAGCCTTCTTTGTCGATGCGGCGAACGATCGCCATGTCACGGTAGAGCGCGAGCACTTCCTGCGGAGTCACCGACTCCAGGTATGAATCAAGCTCAACATTTTCGACCCGCACGCCATCGGGCGTGAGCACCTGGGAGATATCGGTGCTCGCTGTGGCGGGCTCTGCACTCGGATTCAGGGCGTACACCATCGTCTCGACCTTCCGTTCCGGACGCCCTTGTGGGGCACCCCTCGCGTTACCGGCAACTCCGCCGGACGTTCTGAGCGTATGCCGATCCAGCACCTCGCTCAAGCATTTAAGCCTCGCCTGAGCATGTTGCGCATGAAGACGGTCGATGATCCTGCTATTCTTTCGCAGTATGACCGCTCTTGACCGCACCGATCTCGAACTGTTGAACGCCCTCGCAGTGGATCACCGTGCAACCGTCGTTGCCCTTGCCGAACGACTGGGACTCTCCCGCAATACTGTGCAGGCGCGCATGGCCCGCCTCGAGAAGGCTGGCGTGTTTCTCTCGTTCGAGCGTTCGGTATCGTCAGCCGCGCTGGGCTATCCGTTGGAGGCCTTCGTGAGTGTCGGGGTACGTCAGAGCGATTTGCCACGCATCATCGCCGAGATCTCGCGCATTCCTGAGGTCGTTCAGGCTCACGGCCTGTCCGGTCAGATTGATCTTCTGGTGCGCGTCTCCTGCCGTGACGCTCGTCACCTCTTTGACACCGACGCCCGCATCTTGGCGATTGAGGGCGTTGAGCGCACCGAAACATCGCTCGTCATGGGCGAGGTCATTCCGTTTCGCCTTGGCGGTCTGATGGAGCTTGCTCGCCGCGAGGCTTAAAGCCCCGACAGAAAGTCTTCGATCGCTCCGGCCGCCTGCCGGGGCGTTTCGTAATGGATCAGGTGCCCGACGCCAGGGATTTCCACCAGAATCGCCTGCGGAATGCGCTGCACCAGGATGCGCTCGGCCTCGATCGGCGTGATGTCGTCTTTCTCCGCTGCGATCAACAGAGTCGGAACCCGCAGTTGCGGTGCGACCTGACTCACGTCATGCGAAACGCTGGTGACAAACGCGTCGTGGAGCGTATCGCGGTCTGCGAAGCGTGAGAAGTAGAGATCATGCTGCTCGTGTACGAAGGCGCGCAGTTCTTTATTCTTCGTCTTCACCATGGTGTTACTCATGACGCGCACGATGATTTTCGAGCGCAACAGCGCGTCACCGATGGGCTTGGGCAGGCGAGCGCCGACCCAGTAGTAGAACACCGCAAGGCGGGTCATGATGCCGCGCGGACCGGCGAGGGCCGGGGCGCCAATCGGATTCACCAGGATGAGTCGTGGCGTTTGCAGGCCGCCCGCCACAGCGGCCGAGGTCACAATCGAACCGAAAGAATGACCGAGAATAATGGCGCCAGGAGCAACCGCCGCGACAAATTCAACCAGCCAGTCAACGTAAGCCTGGAGGTCGTGCCTGCGGCCGGGAATCGCTCCCGTCTCACCAAAACCGGGAAGGTCGGGCATGATGATGCGATAGTCGGGTAGATACGCGACAACGGGTTCCAGCCCATGGTGATCTCCGCGAAAACCGTGAACGGCCACGATGGTTGGCGCGTTGTCTTCGCCATACACCCAGTACGCGGTCTCTACGCCGGCCACGAGAATCGTTTCGCGGACCACGGGGATATCGGCCAGGAGCGAAGCATAGGGAGAGCGCACCCTCCGAGTCTACGAGTACCGACGCCCTCCTCCGCGAGTCGCCGCGGCAGTGTCGGTGGCCAGTCATACGGTGGTCTCATGTCAGACAGCGCCGCGCTACCCGCCATTTCCTGGGCGTCACCCATCGGCGTGTTTGATCTGGAGACCACCGGCGTTGATGTCAGCACCGATCGCATCGTCACCGCTCACGTTGGCGTTCTCGACGCCAACGGTTTGGTACTTGAGTCGAAAAACTGGCTCGCGAACCCCGGCATTCCTATTCCCGAGCAGGCGACGGCCGTGCACGGCATCAGCACCGAGCGTGCGCGCCTTCACGGCCACCTCGCATCCGCCGTCGTCCGCGATGTGACTGAAGAGCTCCGCCGCCTGTTTCAGCAGGGCATTCCGGTGGTCGCCTTTAACGCCAACTACGATTTCTCGCTGCTGCTGGCCGAGTGCCACCGGCATGGGGTCGATCCGATTAGCGACCCCACACCCGTCATTGACCCGCTCGTGATGGACAAGGCGTTCGACCGTTACCGGCGGGGCAAGCGAAGGCTTACCGACGTTGCCGAACACTATGGCGTTGCTCTCGAAAACGCCCACGATGCGGCAGCAGACGCCCGGGCCGCTGGTCGCGTAGCCCAGGCTATCGCGCGGGAATACTCCAGCCTGATGCCAGGTACCGCGCGTGAGCTTCACACCAGGCAAATAGCGTGGGCTCGCTCCCAGGCCGCCAGCCTGACCGACTACTTCATTCGCATCGGCCGCCTGGACGCCGATGAGGTGCTCGATGGTTCCTGGCCGGTGCGCTCCGGCGTCGTCGACGCCCAGCGCTCCCCCGCGTAGTCTGCCGCCACGACTCCCGGAACCATCGGACCGCACAGCAATGCGTTCTTCGCGAAGGAGATCGGCGTTGCGATTCAGCGGATGAAACGACGATGGGCCCCAGGGTTACCTGGAGCCCATCGTGCGAAGTACGAGACTTACTTGGCTGCGCCGCCGAAGCCTGCGAAGCGCTGGTTGAACTTGTCGATACGACCAGCCGAGTCCATGATGCGCTGCTTGCCCGTGTAGAACGGGTGCGAAGCGGAGGAGATTTCAACGTCGATGACCGGGTACTCCACGCCATCGAGCTCAATCGTCTTGTCGCTCGAAACAGTGGAACGGGTAAGGAACGTTTCGCCCGAACCGAGGTCGCGGAAAACGACGGCGTTGTACTCGGGGTGGATGTCAGTCTTCATGGGGAATCCCTTGATGAGGTTTGCGGTATTGGAAAAAAGATCAGAGGGTGGGTGGCACCAAGGATCGAGTCTATCAGATGGGGTCACACTGCGCGGGCAGCGAAACGTCCATCTTCTTTGGAGAGTCGAATTGGCAGGCCGAAGGTCGCGGCAAGCGTCTCTTCGGTCAGGGTTTCATCGAGCGGGCCGGCGGCGACAACGGCGCCATCACGCAGTAGGAGTGCGTGCGTGAACCCCACCGGGATCTCTTCGACGTGATGAGTGACCATGACCATCGCGGGTGTCGCCGGGGACTGAGCGTAGGCAGAAAGCAACTGCAACAGGCCCTCGCGCGCCCCCAGATCCAGGCTCGCGGTCGGCTCGTCAAGCAACAGCATTTCGGGGTCGGTCATGACGGCGCGAGCAATCTGCACGCGCTTTTGTTCGCCGTCGCTCAGTGTTCCGAACTGGCGGTCGGCGAGGTCGTCAATGCGCCAGTCGGAAAGCACGCGCTCGGCCCGCTTTTCGTCAATGCGCTCGTACTCCTCGTTCCAGCGGCCAAGAACGGAGTACGCGGCCGTCAAGATAACGTTTCGCACAGTCTCATCGGCCGGAATTTGCTTCGCCATTGCGGTGGAGGCAATGCCAATTCGCGGGCGCAAGTCAAACACGTCGGTGCGCCCCAATTGCTCATCCAGCACCTTCACGGTGCCAGATGACGGGTGCATCATCGCCGACGCTAGCCGCAGAATCGTGGTTTTTCCCGCACCGTTCGGGCCAAGAACAACCCAACGTTCGTTGCCTTCAACGCTCCAGGTCAGTGAATCGACAATATTTCTGCCGTCTCGGCGCACGCTGGTATCGGTGAATTCAAGAACCAAGGACATACGTTTAGCCTACCGGCTAGCCGCGGCGACCTTCTCGTACAACGCGCGTGTTTGCGCGGCAATCTGCTCCCAACTGAAGTCTTCGGTCGCACGCTTTCGCCCGGCCTCGCCGTACACTCGCGCCTGCTCTTCATCCGCGAGCACTTCGGCCAGCACCCGCGCGAGGTCTGCGACGAAAACATCCGGCTGCAACGGGGTACCGGTTCCGTCTGTTGCCTGCTCAATCGGAACCAGGCGCCCGGTAACGCCGTCGACAACAACCTCGGGAATTCCTCCGGTCGCGGTGCCAACAACAGCGGCGCCGCAGGCCATAGCCTCCAGGTTCACGATGCCGAGCGGCTCGTAAATGGAGGGGCAAACGAAGGTTGTTGCGGAGGTGAGAATCGCCGACAGCTCGCGGCGCGGCAACATTTCTTCAATCCACACCACGCCGTCGCGGGTGGCGCGGAGATCTGCGACAAGGCCCCGAACCTCCTGCATGATTTCCGGCGTGTCGGGAGCGCCAGCGCACAGCACGATCTGAACGTCGTCGGGCAGCAACGCGACCGCGCGCAGCAGGTACGGCAGCCCCTTCTGCCGGGTGATACGCCCAACGAAGACGACGGAACGGCGGGCCGGGTCGATACCAAACCGCTCCAGCACCGAAGCATCGTCAACCGGGTGCCATTGCTCGACGTCGATGCCGTTGTAGATGACGTGCACCTTCTCAGGGTTAAGCGTTGGGTAGCTGCGCAAGATGTCTTCGCGCATTCCGCCGCTGACAGCGATGACGGCAGCCGCGTGTTCGTACGCGGTCTTTTCGATGTAGCTCGACACCGCATATCCGCCACCGAGCTGCTCCGCCTTCCATGGCCGCATCGGCTCGAGGCTGTGCGCGGTCACCACGTGCGGTACACCGTGCAACAGAGACGCGATATGCCCGGCGAAGTTGGCATACCACGTGTGCGAATGCACAACGTCGGTGCCCGCCATGTCTGTGACCATGGCTAGATCGACTCCCAGAGTCTGAATCGCAGGGTTCGCGTCGGCGAGATCGGCCGGAACCGCGTACCCCGTGGTTCCGTCTTCTTGACGCGGCTCGCCAAACGCACGAACCCGCACGCCTGTGCCGGTATTTCGGAGCGAACGCACCAGTTCAGCAACGTGAACGCCGGCCCCTCCGTAGATGGCCGGTGGGTATTCTTTCGTGACAATGTCGACGCGCATGAAACGAACGCTAGTACATGTGGGCCTCTCCCCCTAGATTGGTCACATGCCAGCTGCACCAAAGATTCTGGGAATTGTCCTCGCCGGCGGCGAAGGAAAGCGATTGATGCCCTTGACTGCCGACCGCGCTAAGCCCGCGGTGCCCTTTGCAGGGCAGTACCGGCTCATCGACTTCGCGATCTCAAACCTGATTAATTCAGGCTTGCGGCAGATCGTTGTCCTCACGCAGTACAAGTCCCATAGTCTCGATCGCCATATCTCCCAGACCTGGCGAATGTCCGCGTTGCTCAACTCCTATGTCGCATCGGTTCCGGCGCAGCAGCGCCTGGGCAAGCGGTGGTACATGGGTTCAGCCGACGCCATTTTGCAGAGCATGAACCTCATCAACGACGAGAAGCCCGATTACGTCGTCGTGATCGGCGCCGATCACGTGTACCGCATGGACTTTCAGCAGATGCTTGATGCGCACATCGAGTCTGGCGCGCGTGCCACCGTGGCTGGCATCCGCCAGCCCATCGGCATGGCCAACCAGTTCGGCGTGATCGACGTTGACCCCGAACACCCCACGATGATTCGCGAGTTCTTGGAAAAGCCCGAAGAGGTCGTTGGGCTGCCGGATGCTTCGCACGAGATTCTCGCGTCGATGGGTAACTACATCTTCAACACCGACGCCCTGATTGAGGCCGTCGAGGCCGATGGTGAATTCCCGACCTCCAACCACGACATGGGTGGCGATATCGTCCCCTACTTCGTTGACCGCGCCGAAGCCGGTGTCTACGACATGGTGCGCAACGAGGTTCCGGGCTCAACGCCACGTGACCGCTGGTATTGGCGCGACGTGGGTACCATCGACTCGTTCTACGACGCCCACATGGACCTCATTTCGACGCTGCCGATCTTCAACCTCTACAACATGGAGTGGCCGATCTACTCGCAAGCGGTCAACTCGCCGCCCGCGAAGTTCGTGCGCGATGGCATCGGCCGGGTTGGCAATGCGTTTGACTCCATCGTTTCGTTGGGATCGGTATTGAGCGGAACGCATCTCGAACACAGCGTGGTCGGGCCATGGACCCTCTCAGCCGGCGGATCGCTTATTCGCAACTCGGTGCTGTTCGACAACGTGCAAGTTGGCGAGAACGCCCGCGTCGAGCGCAGCATTCTCGACAAGAACGTGCGACTGCTCGACGGTGCGACTGTCGGCATTGACCGCGAACGTGACCTTGCTCGTGGATTCACGGTGACCGAATCCGGAATCACGGTCGTCGGCAAGGGAACCATCGTCGAGGCGTAACGATTCTCAGAGCGGGGCACGTGGCGAGTAGGCTCGCACCGTGCCCCGCTCTCTTGTTGTGCTTGACGCCGATTCCACGCTCATCCAGAACGAAGTCATTGAGCTTCTCGCCGATGAGGCCGGGCGCGGAGCCGAGGTGGCTGCCGCGACCGAAGCCGCGATGCGTGGCGAGATCGATTTTGCGACGAGCCTACGCACCCGCGTTGCCGCTCTTGCCGGTGTTGACGTTGCCGCTTTCGAACGCGCACTCGCGCGAATCGTTCCGACCGCTGGCGTACGCGAAATGATTGCCACGGTGCACCAGCGCGGCGGAATTGTCGGCGTGGTATCCGGCGGATTCCACGAAATTCTTGACGTCGTCGCTCCCGACCTTGGCGTCGATGTCTGGCGAGCGAACCGGCTCGTCGTCGCAAACGGCGTGCTCACCGGCGAGGTTGACGGCGCAATTGTCGACGCGGCGGCAAAGGCTGGGTGGCTTCAGACCTGGGCTGGCGAATACGAAGCGACGGCAACGTTTGCCGTCGGCGATGGAGCCAACGATCTCGAGATGATGAGCGCGGCCGATCTGGGGCTCGCCTTCAACGCCAAACCAACGGTGCGCGAGAAGGCGAACCTCGTGATCGGCCGCGTCGACCTGCGCGAGATCCTGCCGCTAATTCCCTAGTGCCCCATACCCAGGCCGCCGTCGACCGGAATCACGGCGCCTGAAATGTAGGCAGCGTCGTCAGACGCGAGCCATGTCACAACGCCCGCGACCTCATCGGGGGACGCGAAGCGACCGGCAGGAATGCTCTTCTTGTATTCCTTCTGCGTGTCTTCGGGCAGCTCCGCCGTCATATCGGTCTCGATGAACCCGGGAGCCACGACGTTGGCAGTAATTCCGCGTGAACCCAATTCACGCGTCAGTGAGCGGGCAAAACCGACCAGCGCTGCCTTTGACGACGAATAGTTGATCTGGCCGGCGCCACCGTAGAGGCCGACAACCGACGAGATCAGAATCACGCGACCAAACTTCGCCTTCAACATGCCCTTCGATGCGCGCTTGACGACGCGGAAGGTTCCGCCCAAGTTGGTGTCGACAACGGTGTCGAAATCTTCTTCCGACATGCGAAGCAGGAGCATGTCACGGGTGATTCCGGCGTTCGCAACCACGATCTCCACCGGCCCCAGCTGCGCCTCGACCTCGGTAAACGCGGCGTCAAGCGCGGCCGAGTCGGTGACATCGGCACGAACGGTAAGCGTGCCCATGGGCCCTTCGCCCGAGCGGGCGGTGACGGCGACTCGGTAGCCGTCGCGAACAAAACGCTCCGCAATCGCGCGGCCGATACCGCGGTTTCCTCCAGTGACCAAGACAACGCGAGACGCGGACATTATTCATCCTCCGAATAGGGAAACAACGTCATCAGCCTACTGGTCGAGCGCCGTTCAGCACGGCAATCACGCGTATCCTGGAGACACCGTGAAGAAACGCACCAACACTCCGTCAGCGACTTCGCTTCCGGTCGCGCCGCGCACCGAAGCCGATGGCCGAGTGCGCCAATACGTCATCACGATGTCGATCCGCACGGCGTGCGTCATCCTGGTGTTTGCGGTACAGCCGCTCGGCTGGTGGACGTGGATTTTCGCCATCGGTGCGGCGTTTCTCCCGTACATTGCCGTCGTCTTCGCGAACACTCCGGCACCCGAAGACGTGGCAGGAATTGAATCGCCCGACCGTCAACTAACGCAAGCCGCGCCTGCCGTCCCGGCGCAGCCGGAGGTTCCGCCCGTCATCATGATCCGCGAGACTCCGCCGCCCGCAGGCGGAACGGCCGAGAAGCCTGGAGCGGCATGATCGGCTTCACTCCCCCGGCCGACTCGTGTTCGCGTGCCGGATGCAACCAGAAAGCCACCGTACGCTTGGAGTGGAGCAACCCCCGCATCCATCGCGACGGCCGCACCAAGACCTGGCTCGCGTGCGACGATCACGCCGCCTATCTCGAAGAATTTCTTCGAGCTCGAAACTTTCCTGTTTCGACCGCGCCGCACGACGCCAAAGGACCCGTAGATGAGTAAGAACCCGTTCATTCGATGGACGATCTACGTTGGCGTTGCCATTGTTTTCGCCATCGTGTGCGGTTTTCTCGCCAACTGGCAGTTTGACCGCAGCGAGGGTCGCAACGAAGAGATCGCCATCGTCGAGCAGAACTATGAGCGTGAGCCGGTACCGTTCGATGAGGCCGTCGCCGACAGCGACGTCTTTGATCCACAGACCGAATGGCTGCCTGTCACCCTCGAAGGGCACTACCTCGTCGGTGAGCAGCTACTGGCCCGCAATCGCCCGCACGGCGGCAGCAGCGCCTTTGAGGTGCTCGTTCCGTTTGAGCTCACCGACGGGCGCATCATCATCGTGAACCGTGGCTGGGTGGCGCCGGGTGAGGGGCCGCTGCCCGACTATATTCCGGAACCACCAAGCGAAGAGTCCGTGACCGTCGTGGTGCGGCTTCGTCCGACCGAAATGGTGCCGCGCTCGGGTCGCGGGGCTCCCGAGGGGCAGGTTCCGACCATCAACCTGCCTGCGATCGCGGAGATCACGGGTGAAAACACCATCACCACGGTGTACGGCCTCATGGTGAGTGAAAATCCCGCGGTCGCCGACGTGCCGCACAAGGTTGACCCGCCCACCGAAGACCCAGGGCCACACCTTTCCTATGCGATCCAGTGGATCCTTTTCGCGATCATGGGTTTCATCTTCATCATTTACATCATCCGCACCGAGCGGGCACAGCGGCGTGAAGACGCCGGCGGCCCCGCGGTCAAGGTCAAGCGCCGACGCGACGCCGACGCCGAGCAAGAAGACGCGCTGCTTGATGCGTAAACGACAATAGGCGGCCCCACACCGGAACCGCCTATCACCATCGCGCGGGTGTTATGCCAGGGCGATGAGGTCTTGGTATTCCTTGCTCCAGATGTCTTCGACACCGTCGGGCAGAATAAGCACGCGCTCCGGGTTGAGCGCGGCGACCGCGCCCTCATCGTGCGAAACCAGCACCACGGCACCCTCATAGTGCGCGAGGGCGCCCAAAATCTCTTCGCGCGAAGCCGGGTCCAGGTTGTTCGTCGGCTCATCAAGCAACAGCATGTTTGCGCTGGAGACCACAAGCGTTGCGAGCGACAGACGCGTCTTCTCGCCGCCGGAGAGAACCCCGGCAGGCTTTAGCACATCGTCGCCGGTGAACAGGAACGAGCCCAGCACCTTTCGCGCCTCGGTCTCGTTGATGTCGGGGGCAGCCGACATCATGTTCTCCAGTACCGAACGGTTGACATCGAGGTTCTCGTGCTCCTGCGCGTAGTACCCGATCTTCAACCCGTGCCCTGGTTCCAATGATCCGGTGTCTGGCTTATCGACGCCCGCGAGGATGCGCAGCATCGTGGTCTTTCCGGCACCGTTAAGGCCCAGAATCACGACGCGTGAGCCGCGGTCGATTGCCAGATCGACATCGGTGAAGATCTCCAGCGACCCATACGACTTCGACAGGCCCTGCGCCATGAGCGGCGTCTTGCCACACGGCGCGGGCTTGGGAAAGCGCAGCTTCGCGACGCGGTCAACCTGACGAACCTCATCGAGCCCCTGCAGCAGCTTCTCCGCCCGCGCCACCATCTGGTGAGCTGCCGCAGCCTTCGACGCCTTGGCGCCAAATCGCGCGGCTTGCATCTGCAGCTGGGTTGCCTTTTTCTCGGCGTTCGCGCGTTCCTTCTTGCGTCGATCCTCATCGGCAACACGCTGGCGGAGGTAGTTCTTCCAGTTCATGTTGTAGAGGTCGATCGTCTGCCGGTTGGCGTCGAGGTAGAACACCCGGTTGACCGTTTCGCCGACCAGGTCAACATCGTGGCTGATCACAATGAGACCGCCACGGTAGGTCTTCAAGAATTCGCGAAGCCACACCACCGAGTCGGCGTCGAGGTGGTTGGTGGGCTCGTCAAGAATCATGGTCTCGGCGTCGCTGAACAGAATGCGCGCGAGTTCAATACGACGACGCTGACCGCCCGAGAGCGTCTTCAACGGCTGATCGAGAATGCGGTCAGGAAGCGAGAGGTTGTGCGCAATCGACGCCGCCTCTGCCTCCGCGGCGTAGCCGCCGAGCGCCTCGAACCGCTCCATGACGTTGGCATACTTACGCATAGCGCGCTCCGCCACGGCCGGGTCATCCGACGCCATTTTGGCGGTGTGTTCCGCCATGCTGACCTGGAGCGAGCCGAGGCCGCGGGCATCGAGAATGCGCGTGCGTGCCAGCATCTCCGGGTCGCCGGTGCGCGGGTCTTGGGGCAGATAACCCAGTTCACCTGAGCGGGTGACGGAACCATCAGACGGAATGAGATCGCCCGCGAGCACCTTTGTCAGAGTCGTCTTGCCTGCGCCGTTACGCCCAACAAGACCAATCTTGTCGCCCGGGCCAACGCGGAAGGTCACGTTCTCCATGAGCAGGCGTGCTCCGACGCGAATCTCCAGACCTTGTACGGCAAGCACAGCGAACTCTCGATTCTTTTGACGAAGGGGATAACTGGGCTTCGCGCCCAGCCCCCCAGTCTAGTTCGCGGTGACTCCCCCTCTGACCATTTATCTGTGACTGGAGAATATCTGTGAGCACACTCACCGTTTCACCCCGCGGTCCCCTCGCGGGCGCACTTCCTCGCCCATCGAGCCGCGCTCGCGCGTTCGCGCTTGATGCGGCGCTCGTCGTCGCCGGCGCGGCCGTTGTCGCGCTGCTGGCACAAGCGGAGATTCCGCTATGGCCTGTGCCCATTACGGGTCAGACCCTCGCCGTGGTTCTCGTGGGCGCCTCTCTCGGTGTGCGCCGCGGCGGGATGGCGCTATTGACGTACCTGCTCGCGGGTCTTGCTGGCCTTCCGGTGTTTGCCGGATTCTCGGGCAGCATCGCCGCGGTGGCCTCCCCCAGCTTCGGCTTTATCGTCGGCTTCATTCCCGCAGCCATGGTGGCGGGTTACGCTGCGCAGCGCGCATGGGATCGGCGCCCCCTGATCGCGTTCGCCGCCTTCGTCGCGGCAAGCATTGTTCCGTTCTTGATCGGCGTTCCGTACATGGCGTTCATCCTCAATACGGTGATGGGTGCCGAACTCTCGGTTGCGCAGATCTTCGCCGCCGGAGTCACGCCGTTCATCGTCGGCGGGCTCATCAAGGCAGCGATTGCCGCCGCCGTAATTCCGCTCGCGTGGCGGGGTGTTGCGGCCCTCGACCGCGACCGCGACTAGGGCTCAATAAGCGCGAATGGCCATCTCTATACGAGATGGCCATTCGTGTGAGGCGGCTTAGGTTCCGTCTGACACGACGACCGTACGGGGCGCCGCCGGCTGCTCCGGCACTTGCGTGAGGCGAAGCCCCGGAACCAGGGCGAGCGCGGCAAGTGCAGTGGCGGCCACAAACACCATGCCGAAGGCGAGCTGGGCCGATCCCAGCGAAATGAAGATGAGTCCCATCAGCGCGATCGCGGCGGAGGACCCCAGCGAATCGGAGATCGACAGCGCCGCAGAGTTGAAGCCCTGGTTCTCCTTGGTCGAGTAAGCGAGCGTCAGCACGGTGAGCCTCGGATACATCAGACCAACACCGCCACCCGCAAACGCCCACGCCGTGATGAGCACTGCCGCAGGCAAGTGCAACAGGGCCGTTGTCGCGCCCACGATCGTGGCGAACGCCAACAGCGACAGTCCGATCATCGCGATTCGTTCATTGCCGAGTCGGTCGCCGTAACGACCCTGCATTTCGGCAGCGACCGCCCACGCGATGGCAGCGACCGTCAACGCAAGGCCCGCCATTGTCGGCCCGAAGCCGTACTCAGATGTAAGAAGCAGCGGAACATACACCTCGGCCCCGAAGAGGGTTCCGGCGATGAGACCGCGCATCACGATGACAGATGGAAGGCCACGCCGAGCCACCAGCGCGCCGCGTGGCAACAGTGGCCGCACCGCAATGGCCAATGCCACCAGCGTCGCCGCGGCAACAAGCCAACCCGTCGTCGCGCCAAAGTCTTTGCTCACGCGCCCCGTGAGACTCAGCGTGACAGCCAACGCCGCGACCACAATCGCAAGCGCTACACGCCCCAACACACGCCGGCTCGGCTCTTGCTGCTCGGTGCCGCTCAGGTCAACGCCGCGCAAACGCGATGCCACCAAGATGAAGGCGATCACCGTCAGTACGGCCACACCAAGAAAGACCCATCGCCAGTGCAGATACTCGGCGACGGCGCCCGCGAGGAACGGTCCGATGAGGCTCGGAACCACCCACGCTGCGGAGAAGAGCGCGAACACACGGCCGTGCAGATCCGCAGGATACACGCGCGCGACCACCACATAGAGGGCAACGGTTTGACCGCCGATTCCCAGCCCCTGGATCAGACGCCCCAGCACGAGAAGCTCCATCGTGCCCGCGAACCCGGCAATGAGCAGTCCTGCCGCAAACAGGCCGACGGCGGCGTAGAGCGGCACCACCGGCCCCGAGCGGTCGCTCCACAGCCCGGTCACCACCATGCCGATCACGCTGGTAGCCAGCGTGCCGGCAAACGCGACGGCATACAGTGCCTCACCGTCGAGGTCAGCGCTCACCACCGGCATCACGGTGGTGACGGCCAGCGACTGAATCGCGGCGAGAAAGACGAGCGCTACGGCGCCCAGCGATACCCAGCGGTAGTTCTCACTCCACAGGCTCTGCGGCGCGCTCACAGCGCGGCTGCGATGCGCGTAAAAGCCTCGCGCAGAATCTCCGGCGAGGTCGCAAAATTCATACGCACATAGCCTTCGCCTTCAGCTCCAAACGTCGGCCCGGAGTTCAAGGCGACCTTCGCGCGGTGCAACAGGTAGCGCGAAGGGTCACGGTCGATTCCCGCATCTGCCATGTTGATCCAGGCAAGATACCCGGCATCCGGAACCAGGTGCGCAGCTCCCGAAATCGTGCTGACGCCGTCGGCGACGATCTGTCGGTTCTGCTCCAGGGCTACGAGCAGGGAGTCCAGCCACGCGTCGGACTCCTCTGAATACGCGGCAATGCCCGCCAACACCCCGAAGAGTCCGGTGCGCCACTCGACCTCCATCGGCAGCGCCGACAGAATTTTCGCGGGTTCCGCTGCCGCCGTCACCATCGCGGCGGTCTTGAGCCCGGCGAGGTTGTACGCCTTGCTGGCGCTCGTCACCGTGAATCCGCGTGCGGCAGCCTCGTCCGACGCTGACAGAAACGGCGTGTAGGTGACCCCGGGGCGAACCAGGGGTGCGTGGATTTCATCGCTCACGATCCAGGCACCGTACTGTGCCGCGAGGCTCGCCAGCGCGGCGAGCGTCTCACGGGAGTGCACGGTTCCGGTCGGGTTGTGGGGGTTACACAGCAGCATGGCGCGCGCACCCTGGCGGAACGCCGCCTCGATGCCATCGAGATCAAGGCTCCACCCCGTAGCCGATGCCAACAGCGGAACCGCGCTCACGGTTCCGCCCGCTTCGGTCACGGTGTCAAAAAACGGCGGATACACCGGGGGCGTGATCACCACGCCATCACCCGGCTCAATAACGCCGCGCAAGATTTCGACAAGCCCCATCACGACATCGCCGGTGGTGCGAACCCGCGCGGGGTCAACAGCAACACCAAAGCGGCGTTCGTGAAACGCCGCGAACGTCTCTTGATAGGCGTGACGCGGCGGTGTGTAGCCCGTGTCGCCGCTCGCCACTGCCTGAGCTAGCACCCGCGTAATGGCGGGTGCTAGCTCAAAGTCAGACTCGGCCACAAACAGTGGCAGAACATCGTCGGCGTACGTGCGCCACTTCGTGCTGGAGCGGCGGCGAAGCTGCTCGATGGGAAGCGCAATCAGTGGCGATGCGGCCATGTCAGATTGCGAAGCCCAGCGCACGCATCATGTCGCGTCCGTCGTCGGTGATCCGCTCCGGACCCCACGGCGGCATCCATACCCAGTTGATGCGGTATTGCTCAACGACACCATCGAGGGCCTCACCCGTTTGGGCTTCGAGCACGTCAGTCAATGGGCACCCGGCGCTCGTCAGCGTCATGTGAATCACGAGAGCGTCGTTCTCGTCATCCCAGCTGAGATCGTAAATCAGGCCGAGGTCGACGACGTTGACGTTGAGCTCAGGGTCCATGACGTCCTTGAGCGCTTCGGTCACCTCGTCGTACTTCTCGGGAGCCAGTGCAGTCATGCTGTGATCCTACGCCTCGACGGGAGCATCGGTCGGGGCTTCTGCGGGGAAGTAACCCTCGTAGCCCTCGTTCTCCAGGCGGTCAGCCAGCTCAGGGCCACCCTCTTCAACGATCTGACCCTTGACCATCACGTGAACGAAGTCGGGCTTGATGTAGCGGAGAATGCGCGTGTAGTGCGTGATCAGCAGCACACCGAGGTCGGTGGCAGCCTTGGCGCGGTTAACGCCCTCAGAGACAATCTTCAGTGCGTCAACGTCGAGGCCGGAGTCGGTCTCATCAAGCACGGCCATCTTCGGCTTCAGCAGCTCAAGCTGAAGAATCTCGTGACGCTTCTTCTCGCCACCGGAGAAGCCTTCGTTCACGTTGCGCGCGGCGAACTTGTTGTCCATCTTCAGAGCCTTCATCGACTCCTTGACGTCTTTCGTCCAGGTGCGAAGCGCGGGCGCTTCTCCGTCGATTGCGGTCTTAGCGGTACGCAGGAAGTTCGTCACCGTCACACCCGGAATTTCAACCGGGTACTGCATCGCCAGGAAGACGCCAGCGCGGGCGCGCTCGTCAACCGACATCTCCAATACGTCCTCACCATCGAAGGTGATGGTTCCGCCCGTGACGGTGTACTTGGGGTGGCCGGCGATCGTGTAGGCGAGCGTCGACTTGCCCGAGCCGTTGGGTCCCATGATGGCGTGGGTCTCACCCGTGCGGATGGTGAGGTTTACGCCGTTGAGGATGGGCGTGGTTCCTTCATCGGTCTCGACCGTTACGTGCAGGTCGCGGATCTCGAGGACAGACATTAAATTTCCTTCGTTACGGAGGGGTCAATGAGCACGTCGTCACCGTCGATTTCGACGATGTAAACCGGAACGGGCTCGAAAGCTGGGAGGGTCTGGGGCTTGCCGGTGAGCAGCGAGAATGCGGAACCATGAGCCCAGCATTCGACCGTGTCACCTTCAACAAAGCCGTCAGCAAGCGAAATGTCGCCGTGGGTGCAGGTGTCGCCGATGGCGTGGATTACGCCGTCGCCGTCTTTCACCACACAGATAGCAACATCGTCGATGACGACGCGCAGCGCGGCGTCTTGCTCGAGTTCACTAACCGAGCATGCTCGGGTCGCGGTCATGCCGAGACGCCATCGCTGAGTTCGACCTGAATCGCGTCGAAGAGTTCTTCTTCAAGCGCAGGCACGCCGATCTTCTGCACGATTTCGCCGAGGAAGCCGACAACGACCAGGCGTCGCGCCTCTTCTTCTGAAATGCCGCGAGCCTGCAGGTAGAACAGCTGCTCGTCGTCGAAACGACCGGTAGCCGATGCGTGTCCAGCGCCCTGAATGTCACCCGTCTGGATCTCCAGGTTCGGGATCGAGTCGGCGCGAGCACCCGTGGTGAGCACCAGGTTGCGGTTTGCTTCGTACGAATCGGTTCCGACGGCGTCGGCACCGATGAGCACGTCGCCAATCCAGACCGTGCGTGCGGTATCGCCCTGCAGGGCGCTCTTGTACAGCACGTCGCCCGTGGTGTGCGCACCCTTGTGGAACATATACACCTGGCTCTCCAGGTGCTCGCCCGGGTCGGCGAACGAAACGCCGTAGAGCTTGCCCTCGGCGCCAGCACCGTCGAGCTGAACCGACGGGTTGACGCGCACGACGCCACCGGAGAGGCTGGCGACCAAGTGGGTGAGCGTTGCGTCCTTGTCGACGCGCGCCTGGTGAGCCGCCGCGTGCACGGTGTCTTCACTCCAACGCTGCACCGAGATCACGCGCAGATCGGAACCATCGCGAGCGATGATCTCGACGTTCTGCGCGTAGGTGGCTGCGCCCTTGTGGTCAAGAATCACGGTGGCTCGGGCGTTCGGCATCGCCTCAATGACGATGTGCGCGAAGGCCGCGTCGGCGATGCCGGAACCATCGATAGCAATGGTGATCGGCTCGGCGACCTCCTCGTTCGCGGGAATGCGAACGTGAACGGCGTCGGCGCTGTTACGCCATGCCAGAGCGCTCATGCGATCTTCCGGGCGGAAGAACTCACCGCGTACGGCGGCGTCGTGGCCTGCCGAGGCGACGGCAAAGGTTGCCGGCGTCACCGTGTGGCTCACGGCATCTGAGGCAACAGCATCGACGTTCAGCAACGGCTGAAGGCGGTTCACCGGTGAATGCTTGAAGTTGACCTCGTGACCGGTGGGGTTAGCGAAGTCGGTGGGCTCGAACGACGTCGGGCGCTCAGAACGAGTCTGAATCGGAACCACCGAGTTGTCGTGCGTGAGGATGTTTGATGCCAGCGTGGCGGTTTCGGTTGCGGTTGACATTTAGCCGACCGATCCTTCCATGCCCATCTCGATGAGCTTGTTCAGTTCGAGTGCGTACTCCATGGGCAGCTCACGTGCGATCGGCTCGATGAAGCCGCGCACAATCATGGCCATGGCTTCGGTCTCTTCGACGCCGCGGCTCATGATGTAGAACAGCTGCTCTTCGCTGACCTTCGACACGGTTGCCTCGTGGCCAAGAATCACATCGTCAACGCGAATGTCGATGGCGGGGTACGTGTCAGATCGCGACTGGGTGTCGACCAGCAGAGCGTCACAGACGACCGAGTTAGACGAGTGGTGTGCGTTGGCGTCGATACGAACTTCGCCGCGGTAACCCGCGCGACCGCCACCGCGGGCGATCGACTTTGAGGTGATCGATGACTGCGTGTACGGAGCCATGTGGATCATCTTGGCGCCAGCGTCCTGGTGCTGACCGGGGCCGGCAAACGCAACCGAAAGCGTCTCACCCTTGGCGTGCTCACCCGTGAGGAAGATCGACGGGTACTTCATCGTCACCTTGGAGCCGATGTTGCCATCGACCCACTCCATGGTCGCGCCCTCGTGCGCAATCGCACGCTTAGTGACCAGGTTGTAGACGTTGTTCGACCAGTTCTGGATCGTCGTGTAACGCACGCGAGCGTTCTTCTTCACGATGATCTCGACAACGGCAGAGTGCAGCGAGTCTGACTTGTAGATCGGCGCGGTGCAGCCCTCGATGTAGTGCACGTAGCTGTCTTCGTCGGCGATGATGAGCGTGCGCTCGAACTGGCCCATGTTCTCCGTGTTGATGCGGAAGTAGGCCTGCAGCGGAATCTCAACGTGAACACCCTTGGGCACGTACACGAACGAGCCACCCGACCACACGGCCGTGTTCAGCGCGGCGAACTTGTTGTCGCCAGCCGGAATCACGGTTCCGAAGTACTCTTCAAAGAATTCGGGGTGCTCGCGCAGAGCCGTGTCGGTGTCCATGAAGATGACACCCTGCGCCTCGAGGTCTTCACGAATCTGGTGGTAAACCACCTCAGACTCGTACTGGGCTGCCACACCGGCGACCAGGCGCTGGCGCTCAGCCTCGGGGATGCCAAGACGCTCGTAGGTGTTGCGAATGTCTTCGGGCAGGTCTTCCCACGACTGGGCCTGCTTCTCGGTCGAACGCACGAAGTACTTGATGTTGTCGAAGTCGATACCGGAGAGGTCAGCACCCCACGTCGGCATGGGCTTGCGGCCGAACAGCTGAAAACCCTTGAGGCGGGTCTTCAGCATCCACTCGGGTTCTGCTTTCAGCGCCGAGATGTCTCGAACAACGTTCTCGTTGATACCGCGGGTCGCGCTTGCGCCAGCCGCATCAGGGTCGTGCCATCCGAACTCGTACACCCCCAGCCCTTCGAGCTCGGGACGGTCAATGAGCACATCAGACATGGCGTCACACTCTCCTCATGGCCTAGCGGTGTCATCCGCTCCGGTCACACTCCCCCGTGTCTGCGTGGGAGTTGCCGTCGGGCCTTTCTTTGCGGCGTCTGCAAGACGCCTACACTTGAAAGCAAGAACCGCGCTTTTCGCGATCTTGCAACCCTTCGATTCTACAGGTTCCGCCGACCCGTTTGGGCGGAACCGGAGGCCTCATGACTGACATCGTCACCCCAGAGACGGCGGCTGTTCACCCCGGAGGACGAGACCGCTCGTTCCTTCGCATGCCCACAACGATCAGCACTCCCGTGCGTGTCTTTGCGTGGCTGTCGTTCATCTTCGAAGTGTTCATCATCGGAACCGGTGGCGCCGTTCGCCTCACCGGTTCTGGACTGGGGTGCTCGGAGTGGCCGCTGTGCACGCCGGACTCTCTCGTGCCGACACCCGAACAGGGCATTCACGGCGTGATCGAGTTTGGCAACCGCACCATCACGGGCGTTGTCGGCATTCTCGCGATTGTGGTGTTGCTGTTCACGCTGCACATTGTCGGCGGACGGCGCGCCGTCGTCTCAACGCTGTGGTTTGCGCTCGGCGGTATCGGCACGGGCGTCGTTGCCTACGCAACCGCGTCGGCGATGAACATTCCGGCCTTTCCGTTCTTCTCCGCGGGGCTGTTGCTCGTCGCCTTGGTCGGCGCAGTTTCGTCACTGCGAAGCATTTCGGGTCGAAAGGATCTCCCCACGCTCGCGTGGATCGTGTTGATCGGTGTGATCGCTCAGGCGTTCGTCGGCGGAATCACGGTGCTCACCGGCCTCAACCCGTTCATCGTCGGATTTCACTATGCGGCATCGCTTGCCCTGGTATGCGTGACCGCTGCCTACCTGGTGCGCATGCGCGAGCCATCCGGCACCCGCGTGCGCGTGGTTCCGGTGTGGTTTGCGATTCTCACGCACGTCACCGGCCTTGCCCTCGCACTGACGATCGTCTTCGGCGTGCTGACCACCGGTTCCGGACCGCACTCGGGCGATGCGAATGTGATTCGTGACGGCTTTGACGCGTCGTTCCTCGCTCACGTGCACTCGTGGCCCGGGTACATTCTCGCCGGGCTCGTCGTTGTGATGGTGGCCTCGGCCTGGATTCAGCGCCTGGCGGTACGCAACTGGACGCTGGTGTTGCTGGCAGCAATTGCCGTGCAGGTGCTGGTGGGCGTGTGGCAAGCCCGTGAAGGGTTGCCTGCGCTGCTGGTCGGCATCCACATGGTGCTTGCGGCCCTGGCCGCCGCGACCTACACGGTCGTCGCGTTGAAGCTCAAGCAAACCGCCGCCGAGCCAGCCCACGGCTAGCCTTCGTGCCCCGCGGTTCCGCGCGTCTGGTTCCGCCCCGCCCGGTTCCGCCCCGCCCTGTTCCGCCCCGCACGGTTCCGCCCCGCCCGGTTCCGCCCGCCTGGTTCCGCGCGCCCCATTGCCCAACCCGGTGCGCCTCCCTGTTATGCACGAGTGCCACCGTGTTATGCACGACCGAACACGCGATTCGACGTGAATCCTCGGCGTGTCGCGGCATTTGGCGTCGTTGGTCGTGCAGAACAGGGTCTGGATCGTGCACAACAGAGTTCGGATCGTGCAGAACACAGTCGGGGGGGAACACAGTCCGGGGGTGCGGAACACAGTCTGAACCGCGCACGACACACGCCACCTCGTAGGAAACAGCCCCGCGATGCACAGAAACGGCCGCCCACGCGAGGTGAGCGGCCGTTGGAACCTGTTGGGTCAGAACGCGAGGAGCGGATCGATTCCGATGGCGACGAACAACAGCGTCAGGTAAGTGATGGATGCGTGGAAAACGCGCATCGGCGCGGCTGTGCCACCCTTGACGGCCTGGTTGTACAGGCGGTGCGATTCATACAGGAACCAGCCACCGAAGACGATCGCCGACACGGTGTACACGACGCCCATACCTGCGACCGGAATCAGCAGGAGGGAACAGGCGATCGTCGCCCATGCGTAGAGGATGATCTGCAGGCCAACTTGGTGGGTCGGACGCGTCGCGCCCAGCATCGGAACATGGACCGAGCCGTAGTCCTCCTTGTATTTCATCGACAGCGGCCAGTAGTGCGGCGGCGTCCACAGGAAGACAACCACGAAAAGAATGAACGGCGCCCACGAGAGCGAACCGGTGACGGCCGTCCACCCGATGAGAACCGGGAAGCAGCCGGCGATGCCGCCCCAGATGATGTTCTGCTCGGTGCGGCGCTTGAGGATCAGCGTGTAAATGACGACGTAGAAGAAGATCGCCACCACCGAAAGCGTGGCAGCCAACCAGTTGGTGGTGACCAGCAGCCAGACTGTCGAGACGACGGCAAGCACCCACGCGAAGATGAGAGCGCCACGGGGCGAGACCTCCCCCGTCACGATTGGCCGCTTCTCGGTGCGCTGCATTTGCGCGTCCATATCGCGGTCAATGTACATGTTGAAGGCGGCTGCGGAACCAGCACTGAGCGCACCGCCGATGACGGTTGCGATCATCAGCCAACCGTTGGGCACGCCGCCCTGCGCCAGGAACATCACCGGAACTGTCGTCACGAGCAACAGCTCCATAACGCGCGGCTTCGTCAACTCAACATAAGCTCGGATCTTCTTGCCGATGCTTAGCTTCGCGTTCGCCGGTGCGGCAGACGTCGCAGTCAGGTGGATCGCCCCCTTAGGACGGTAGAGATTCGCGTGCGCGACAGAAAGCACACACCCCACTAGTCTACCCCGATGCACAGACCCGCCCGGGCTTGTCAGAAACGCACAATCAACGCCGTGCGCCACCGCTTATCGCTATGCTGAAATGACATACACGCGCTCAGCGAAGACCAGCTTTGTTACCCAGTCGTAGGAAGGCGTTTGGCTTGAGCGCCTCTACTTTCGGGAGGGCGGTCCGGGTGTCGGAACTGCGTTGGGAAGAGATCGATAAGCGCGCTGTTGACACGGCTCGTGTGCTCGCGGCGGATGCGGTGGAGAAGGTTGGTAACGGTCACCCCGGCACGGCAATGAGCCTGGCTCCCGCCGCGTACCTCCTCTATCAGCGCGTGCTGCGCCACGACCCGTCTGACACCGATTGGCTGGGTCGCGACCGTTTCATTCTGTCTGTGGGCCACTCGTCGTTGACGCAGTACGTTCAGCTGTACCTGGGCGGATTCGGGCTGGAGCTCGATGACCTCAAGGCGTTGCGCACGTGGGGTTCACTCACTCCCGGTCACCCCGAATATGGTCACACCAAGGGTGTGGAGATCACGACGGGCCCGCTGGGTCAGGGGCTCGCCTCTGCGGTCGGCTTCGCTTACGCGTCCCGCTACGAGCGCGGCTTGTTTGACCCTGAAGCTGCGGCGGGCACCAGCCCGTTTGACCACTTCGTCTACGTCATCGCCGGTGATGGCGACCTGCAGGAGGGCGTCACCAGCGAGGCTTCATCGCTTGCCGGCCACCAGCAGCTGGGCAACCTCATCGCGATCTACGACTCCAACCAGATCTCGATCGAAGACGACACCAACATTGCGTTCACCGAGAACGTCGCTCAGCGCTACGAATCGTACGGCTGGCAGGTGCTGACGGTTGACTGGAAGAAGACCGGCCAGTACATCGAAGACGTTGCCGAGCTGAACGCCGCGATCGAGGCGGCCAAGGCTGAAACCGCCAAGCCGACGCTGATCATTCTGAAGACGATCATCGGCTGGCCCTCCCCCGGCAAGCAGAACTCCGGCAAGATTCACGGTTCCGCTCTCGGCGCCGACGAGCTTGCGGCAACGAAGAAGGTTCTCGGTTTCGACCCGGAACAGACGTTCGTTGTTGCCGATGATGTGCTTGCCCACACCCGTCAACTGCAGGAGCGCTCCAACGATGCCCGCGCCGTGTGGCAGGAGAGCTTCGACGCCTGGGCAAACGCCAACCCGGAGCGCAAGCAACTGCTTGACCGCCTCGAGGCCGGAGATCTGCCCGCAAACATCGACGCCACCCTGCCGGTGTTTGAAGCAGGCAAAGACGTGTCAACGCGCGCAGCGTCCGGCATCGTTCTCAATGCTCTTGCCGCCGAGCTTCCCGAGCTGTGGGGTGGTTCCGCCGACCTCGCAGAGTCGAACCTCACCACGATCAAGGGCGCGAAGTCGTTCGTACCCGAGGCGTGGTCCACGCACGAATGGGCCGGAGACCCCTACGGTCGTGTGCTGCACTTCGGTATTCGCGAGCACGCGATGGGCGCGATCCTTAACGGCATCCGCCTGCACGGACCGACCCGCCCGTTCGGTGGCACGTTCCTGATCTTCAGCGACTACATGCGCCCCGCGGTTCGCCTTGCCGCCCTCATGCACGTCGCCGCGATCTACGTGTGGACGCACGACTCGATTGCGCTTGGCGAAGACGGACCAACGCACCAGCCGGTAGAGCAGCTCGCGTCGTTGCGTGCGATCCCGAACCTCTCCGTGGTGCGCCCTGCCGACGCCAACGAAACCGCCGTGGTGTGGCTAGAAACTCTGCGTCGCGACGGCAGCCCCACCGGCCTTGCCCTCACGCGTCAGAACGTTCCGACCTTTGCTCGCGGTGACGGCGAGGCCCACGACGACACTTTTGCGTCGGCAACGCTGGCCACCCGCGGCGCGTACATCCTCGCCGAAGCCCCCGGCGGTACCCCCGATGTCATTCTCATCGGCACTGGTTCCGAAGTGCAGCTCGCCGTTTCTGCTCGTGAAACCCTCGCCGCAGAAGGCATCAACGCACGCGTGGTCTCCGCTCCTTCGCTGGAATGGTTCGCGGAACAATCAGCTGAGTACCGCGAGCAGGTGCTGCCCGCCGCTATCAAGGCACGCGTTTCGGTCGAAGCCGGCATCGCGATGCCATGGAACGCGATCGTCGGCAGCACGGGACGTTCGGTATCGCTGGAACACTTCGGTGCCAGCGCCGACTACAAGACCCTCTTTGAGAAGTTCGGCATCACGGCAGACGCTGTCGTTGCAGCCGCACGCGAAACTGTGAAGGAAAACGCATGAGCACTCCCACCCAGGAGCTCGCAGCCGCGGGCGTAAGCATTTGGCTTGACGATCTTTCTCGCGCGCGCATTGTGAGCGGAAACCTCGCTGACCTCATTGAGAGCCGCACCGTTTCAGGCGTGACCACCAACCCGACGATCTTCGCGGGCGCGATCGCTAATGGCGGCGAAGACTACGCCGGCCAGCTGCACGAGCTCGCCGCCAGCGGCGCCTCGGTTGATGACGCCATCATCGCGGCAACCACCGACGATGTCCGTGCCGCCGCCGACATCTTCCGTGGGGTCTACGACGCCACCAACGGCGTTGACGGCCGTGTCTCGATCGAAGTCTCCCCCGATCTCGCACACGACACCGACGCAACCATCGCGCAGGCTGGTTTGCTGTGGCAGCTGGTGGGTCGCGAGAACGCGCTCATCAAGATTCCGGCCACCAAGGCTGGTTTGCCCGCGATCACCGCGACGATTGCCGCTGGCATCAGCGTCAACGTCACCCTGATCTTCAGCCTCGAGCGCTACAACGAGGTCATCGACGCGTACCTCGCCGGTCTGCAGGCCGCGCGCGAAGCGGGCCACGATCTGTCAAAGATCCACTCCGTCGCGTCGTTCTTCGTTTCGCGCGTTGACACCGAGGTCGACAAGCGTCTCGTCGCCATCGGAACCACCGAAGCGCTGGCATTGAAGAGCAAGGCAGGTCTCGCGAACGCGCGCCTCGCATACGAGCTGTTCGAGCAGCGTTTCGCCGCCCCCGAGGTGCAGGAGCTCCTCGCCGCCGGTGCGAACGCGCAGCGTCCGCTGTGGGCATCAACGGGTGTCAAAGACCCGTCGCTGCCCGACACGCTGTACGTCACCGAATTGGTGGCCGCTGGCACCGTCAACACGATGCCGGAAAAGACGCTCGAGGCTACGTTTGACCACGGCGTCATCACCGGCGACACCATCACCACCAACTACGCCGACGCGCACGCGCTGATGGCCGAGCTTGCTGGCGTTGGCGTCGACTTCGCCGACGTCACGCAGCTCCTTGAAGATGAAGGCGTGGAGAAGTTCATCGCCTCGTGGCAAGAACTGAAAGAAACCGTTCACGTTGCGCTGGAGGCAGCCAAGTGAGCGCCACAGAAGTTCACCTCACCGGGTACCCGGCTGAGGTTGCCGGAGCCGAACTGCCCGCTCTCATTGCCGACATGGTCGCCTCAGGCATCACGGCGCAAGATCCCGAGCTGTGGGGCGAAAAGTCGGTCTCTGAGGCATCGATTCGTCTCGGCTGGGTTGAGGCGGTCAGCGTTTCGGCTCCCCTCGTTCCTGCCATCAACGCGCTCCGCGAGCAGCTCACCGCCGCCGGTATCACCCGCATTGTGCTTGCCGGTATGGGTGGCTCTTCTCTCGCTCCCGAGGTGATCACCCGCACCGCCGGCGTGCCGCTGGTCATCTTGGACTCGACGGCTCCCGGGCAGGTTCTCGCCGCACTCGACGGTGACGAGAATGGCACGCTCGAGCAGACGGCGCTGGTCGTCTCGTCCAAGTCTGGATCGACCGTTGAGACCGATTCCCAGCGTCGGGCGTTCGAGGTTGCCTTCCGCGACCTGGGCATCGACCCAGCTGAACGCATCATTGTGGTCACCGACCCCGGCTCGCCGCTCGATGTGTCGGCGCGCGAAGCGGGCTACGTGGTGTTTAACGCCGACCCCAATGTTGGCGGCCGCTACTCAGCGCTCACCGCCTTTGGCCTGGTTCCGTCCGGCCTTGCCGGTGCCGACATCGAAACGTTGCTGCGTGAGGCAGATTCGGCGCTTCTTGAGGTGTCGATCGATTCGCACGACAACCCGGCCCTTCGCCTCGGCGCGGCTATCGGCGGCTCCCTCAACGGAACCCGCAAAGACAAGCTCGCGCTTGTTCCGGACGGCACGCCCATCGTTGGCCTTCCCGACTGGATCGAGCAGCTCATTGCCGAATCGACCGGCAAGGAAGGCACCGGCATTCTGCCCGTCGTGCTCACGTCGCTCTCGCCCGAGGTCGACGAAACGCCGCACGATGTGCAGGTGGTACGTCTGGTTGAAGACGCCGAGCACCTGCGCCTGTTCGAGCGCCACAAGGGCGAGATTCTCGTTTCGGGCTCGCTCGGCGCTCAAATGGTGCTGTGGGAGTACGCCACCGTGATCGCCGGACGACTGCTCGGCATCAACCCTTTCGATCAGCCCGACGTGGAGTCCGCCAAGGTTGCGGCACGCTCGCTTCTCGATGCGCGCCCGGAACAAGCTCCCGCGGCGTTCGTCGAAGACGGCGTTGAGGTTCGCGCGACGGAGGCGGCGCTCACCGCGAGCGGCACGCTCAAGGGCACGCTTGACGCGCTGTATGCAGCGCTCCCGGAAGACGGTTACGTCTCGATCCAGGCCTATGTGAACCGGCTCGAATTTCCGCAGCTCGAGGGATTGCGCGACATGATTGCCGCCGACACCCACCGCCCGGTCACGTTCGGTTGGGGCCCGCGCTTTCTGCACTCCACCGGCCAGTATCACAAGGGGGGCCCGGCCCAGGGCGTTTTCCTTCAGATTCTGGAGGCCAGCGATGTCGACGTGGAAATTCCCGAGCGTCCGTTTACCTTTGGGCAGTTGATCCAGGCGCAGGCCGCGGGCGATGCTGCGGTGCTTGCCGAACACGGCCGTCCCGTCGTTTCGGTGACGCTGCGCGACTCCGGCGACGACGTTCTTGACCTGTTTCAGGCCGTCGACGACTGATTCTGCTGACTGGAGCACTCCCCGATGACTGCACCCATCTCTCGTGGGCACAACCCGCTACGCGATCCTGACGACCGCCGCCTGAACCGAATCGCGGGCCCCAGTGCCCTGGTGATCTTCGGCGTCACCGGCGATCTGTCTCGCAAGAAGCTCATGCCCGCCGTCTATGACCTCGCAAACCGCGGCCTCTTGCCGCCGGGGTTTGCGCTTGTGGGCTTTGCGCGACGCGACTGGGAAGACCAGGACTTCGCGCAGGTTGTTTACGAGGCGGTCCGGGCGCACGCGCGCACAGAGTTTCGTGAAGAAACCTGGAACCAGTTGCTTGAGGGCATCAGGTTTGTGCAGGGCACGTTTGACGACCCGGATGCGTTTCGTCGTCTGCGCGACACCGTTGAAGAGTTGGATCGGGTGCGCGGAACCATGGGAAACCATGCGTTTTACCTCTCGATTCCTCCGAAGGACTTCCCGACGGTCGCCCGTCAGCTTCGGGAGTCGGGGCTCGTCGATGACACGCACGACCCTGCCCGTTGGCGACGCGTTGTCATCGAGAAGCCGTTCGGGCACGATCTGGAGTCGGCCCGTGAGCTGAACGAAGCGCTTGAGTCAACCTTTGCGCCCGACTCGATCTTCCGCATCGACCACTACCTCGGCAAAGAGACGGTGCAGAACATTTTGGCTCTGCGGTTCGCCAACGAACTGTACGAGCCGATTTGGAACCGCAACTACGTTGACCACGTGCAGATCACCATGGCAGAAGACATTGGCGTTGGTGGTCGAGCAGGTTACTACGACGGCGTTGGTGCAGCGCGTGACGTGATTCAGAATCACTTGCTTCAGTTGCTCGCTTTGACCGCAATGGAAGAGCCGATCAGCCTGAGCGCCGATCACTTGCGTGCTGAGAAGGAGAAGGTGCTCGCCGCCGTCACGCTCCCAGCAGATCTGGCAGCCTCCACGGCGCGTGGCCAGTACGCCGGCGGCTGGCAGGGTGGCGAGGAGGTGCGCAGCTTCTTGTCAGAAGAGGGCATGGCGCCAGACTCGACCACCGAAACGTACGCCGCTATCAAGCTGGAAATCAATACGCGTCGCTGGGCGGACGTTCCGTTCTACCTTCGTACCGGCAAACGACTTGGGCGACGCGTGACCGAAATCGCGGTGGTGTTCAAACGCGCCCCCGAGCACCTGTTCTCTCGCGGCAGCACCCCCAACCTCGGCCAAAACGCCCTCGTTATTCGCGTGCAACCCGATGAGGGTGTCACGTTGAAGTTTGGCTCAAAGGTGCCCGGAACCGGCACGCACGTGCGCGACGTGACGATGGACTTCGGCTATGGTCACGCCTTCACCGAGGCCAGCCCAGAGGCCTACGAGCGCCTCATCCTGGACGTGCTGCTGGGAGATCCGCCGCTGTTCCCCCGCCACGAAGAGGTCGAAGAATCGTGGCGCATTCTTGACCCGGTCGAAGACTATTGGGCCTCGCTCAGCGGCCCGCTCGACCAGTACGCCCCGGGCTCGTGGGGCCCTGCGAGTGCAGATCAGATGCTCGCTCGCGACGGACGCACCTGGAGGCGGCCATGATCGTTGATCTTCCTGACACCACCATCAGCCAGGTGGCCAAGCAGCTCGTGCACGTGCGCGAAGAGGGCGGCGCTGTTGCCCTCGGCCGTGTGCTCACCCTGGTGATTGCGACGCGCGAAGAGGCTGCCGAACCGGCCATCGATGCCGCGAACGATGCCTCACGTGAGCACCCGATGCGCGTGATTGTGTTGATCATCGACCGCGATGCCGATGCACGCCTCGACGCACAGATTCGCGTGGGTGGCGACGCCGGCGCGAGTGAAGTGATCGTGGTGCGCGCCTACGGTGCCGCGGCATCGAACGAGGAAAGCCTCGTCACCGGCCTACTGCTGCCCGACGCGCCCGTCGTGGTGTGGTGGCCAGACAAGCCGCCGGCCCGCCCCGCGGCTAGCCCGCTGGGGCGTATCGCACAGCGCCGCATCACCGATGCGTCGACCGATCCCGACACCTTGAAGCGGCTGTCAAAGCTGGGCAAGGCGTATGCTCCCGGTGACACCGATCTTGCCTGGACCCGCCTCACGTACTGGCGCGAGCAGCTTGCCGCGGTGCTTGACCAGCCGCCGTACGAGCCGGTCACGGCGGTCGAAGTTCATGGTTCCGCTGAATCCCCCTCCACGGGCTTGCTAGCCGCGTGGCTTCGCCTGCAACTCGATGTGCCGGTGCGCTGGGTGTACGAGCCGCATGACACGTGGCGCGAGGGTATCAAGAGCGTGCGCATGACGCGCGCCTCGGGCGACATCCTGCTGGAGCGCCCCGTTCCCGGCGTCGCGCTGTTGACCCAGCCGGGTCAGCCCGACCACGATCTGCCGCTGCCAAGGCGCACGCTGCGCGAATGTATCGCAGAAGAGCTGCGCCGCCTCGACCCTGACGTGTTGTATGGCAGGGTGATCTCTGAGGGATGGGACCGCCTCGGTCCTGCCTCGGAAGGACACCCAGCATGACCGAAAAGCGCGTCGTCGTCGTCGCCACCCCAGCAGAATTGGCCGAGAGTGTCGCCAAGCGGTTTCTTGGCAAAGTGGCCATGGCCGCATCCGAAGATCGTCCGGTGCATGTTTCGCTGACCGGCGGAACCATGGGTATTGCCGTGCTCGCCGCCGTGGCTGAGAATCCACTGCGTGATCTGGTTAACTGGTCTGCGGTCCACTTCTGGTGGAGCGACGAGCGCTGGGTTGCACGCGATGACGCCGATCGCAATGAACGACAGGCCCGTGAAGCTCTGCTTGACCAACTGGACGTTCCCGCGGGCAACATTCATGAGATGCCTGCTTCCGACGAGGGCCTGACACTGGATGAAGCGGCCGACGCCTACGCCACGGAGTTGGCGAGCTTCTCCGACGGCGACAACGCCTGGCCGACATTTGACGTCTGCTTTCTCGGAGTCGGCCCTGACGGCCACATCGCTTCGCTATTTCCGGATCAGCCGGCGATCACCGTTACCGACCGTTCCACGGTCTCGGTGCGCAACTCCCCCAAGCCACCTGCCGAACGCATCTCGCTTACGCGGCCGGTGATCAACTCATCCCGACGCGTATGGATGGTGGTGGCAGGAGAAGAAAAGGCGGGTGCGCTGGGACTCATCCTTGCGGGCGCCAACTACGAGCAGGTTCCGGCAGCCGGCGCCAAAGGCACCAGCCGCACCATCATCATCGTGGATGAAGCCGCCGCTGGTCAGGTTCCGGCGGAGCTTATCGACCCGAGCTTCTAATCTCGACAGGCAACAGAAAGCGGCGGGGGCTCGAGGCCCCCGCCGCTTACTTGTTGTTCTCCTGGCCGCTTGTCTTACTGGCCGCGTCGCGCACGAACGGCAGCCAACGCTTCATCAAGCAGTTGCACCGCCTCTTCGTCGGTCCGACGCTCCTTCACATAGGCGAGGTGCGTCTTGTACGGCTCCGGCTTTGCCAGCGCAGGCGGGTTGTCTTTGTCGCGGCCGGCAGGCAGACCAGACTGCGGAGAGTCAATCTGCTCGGGAATCTCTTCTTCCGGCAGGTTGGCCGCAAAGTAGCGAACCGTCTCGTTGCCCAGGGCGTCCCAGTACGAAACAGCCGTGCGGTCGGCGTGGTAGCCGTGGTCTTGCTCGCCCATGGGGCCAGCGCCAACGCGGGTACCACGAATAGCGTTACCTCCGGTTGCCATCAGCCCGCCAGCCCCTGGAACTTGGTGATCAGGCCGAGACCAACAATGGTCACAAACCAAACCAGGGCAAGCACCACGGTGAAGCGGTTGAGGTTACGCTCGGCAAGGCCGCTCGAGCCGTAGGAGGCGCTCATTCCGCCGCCGAACATGTCACTCAGGCCTCCGCCACGTCCCTTGTGGAGAAGGATAAGAAGGGTCAGCAGCAGGCTGGTAATACCCAGCACAATCTGCAGGATGAGCTCAAGAATAGCCACGCAAAAAACCTTTCAAGTGCGAACGGATCGCGCACGAATCTCCAGTATATGGGAGAAGACGAATCTGACTCAGCGAAACGCTAGACGCCGACGTGGCTCGGGAAGCGCGCAATGGCAGCGAACTCGTCGACCACCAGGCTTGCACCGCCCACCAGCGCACCATCGACATCGGGTTCACGCATGAACGACGCGATGTTGTTGGCCTTGACCGAACCGCCGTACAGCACGCGCGTGCGGGAGGCAGCCTCGTCGCCCAGCGTCTCGGCAATCACGCCGCGCAGCGCCTTGCAAACATCTTGCGCCTGCGTCGGAGTCGCCGCCTGGCCCGAGCCAATGGCCCAGACCGGCTCGTATGCGACCACGATGTCGGCCTTCGGGTCAACGCCGTCAAGGGCAACCCGCAGCTGCGCGACCGGAACGGCGCTGGCGCCGTGCTTCTCCAGGTCTTCTGCCGTCTCGCCGACGCAAATCACCGGAACCAGGCTGTGCTTGATCGCGGCCTTGACCTTTGCGGCGACGATCTCGTCGGTCTCGTTGTGGTATTCGCGACGCTCAGAGTGCCCAATGATGACGTAGCCGCACTTGAGCTTGTGGAGGAAGAGCCCCGAGATCTCACCCGTGTAGGCGCCGGACTCGTGCGCCGAAACGTCCTGCGCGCCAAGCGAGAACGGAATCTTGTCGGCGTCGATCAGCGTCTGCACCGAACGGATATTGGTGAACGGAGGGAAGACGGCAACCTCGACGGCGCCCGCCTCAAACTTCGCGTCTTTCAGCGTCCAGTGCAGCTTCTGCACAAACGCAACCGCCTGGAGGTGATCCAGGTTCATCTTCCAGTTGCCTGCAATGAGCGGCGTACGAGTTACGACCATCCGAGGACCTCCAGTCCGGGAAGCTTCTTACCTTCGAGGAACTCGAGGCTGGCTCCACCACCGGTGGAGATGTGACCGAACTGGTCATCGTGGAATCCGAGCTGACGCACGGCAGCGGCTGAATCGCCACCGCCGACAACGCTCAGCCCATCGACCTCTGTCAGCGCCTGGGCGACAGCCTTGGTTCCGCCCGCGAATGCGGGAAATTCAAATACGCCCATGGGGCCGTTCCAGAACACCGTCTTGCTGGAGCGCACTGCGTCAGCAAACGTGCGTGCGGTTTCTGGGCCGATGTCGAGACCGATACCGCTGGTTCCGAATCGCGTTTCTTCGATTGCACTAGCGGCGACGACTTCGTGGGCGGCGTCTGCGGCAAACTTCTCCGCCACCACCACGTCGGTCGGCAGCACAATGTCTACGCCGCGCTCGCGAGCGGCGGCGAGGTAGCCGCGCACGGTGTCGAGCTGGTCTTCTTCAAGAAGACTCGAGCCCACGTTGTAGCCCTCTGCCTTCAAGAAGGTGAAGAGCATGCCGCCGCCGATCAGCAGACGGTCGACCCGCGGCAACAGGTGCTCGATAACGCCAAGCTTGTCCGAAACCTTGGATCCGCCGAGCACGACCGTGTAAGGGCGTTGCGGGTTTTCGGTGAGACGATCCAGAACGTCAAGTTCTGTCGCGATGAGCAGGCCTGCGGCAGACGGAACCAGCTGCGCCAGTTCGTAAACGCTTGCCTGCTTGCGGTGAACGACACCGAAGCCATCGGAGACGAGCACGTCGCCAAGCGAGGCGAGCTGGCGAGCAAACGCCTCACGCTCTCCGGCGTCTTTGCTGGTCTCACCGGGGTTGAAGCGCAGGTTCTCGATGACGGCGATATCGCCGTCATCGAGACCAGCTGCGGCTTCCTGTGCCGACTCCCCCACCGTGTCGCGCGCAAACGCGACCGGCTTTCCGAGGAGTTCGGACAGACGCTGCGCGACCGGAGCGAGGCTGTAGCGCTCGTCCGGTGCACCCTCGGGACGCCCGAGGTGGGAACACACGATTACCCGAGCACCCTGGTTGATGAGGGTGTTCAGCGTAGGAAGTGAGGCGCGGATTCGTCCGTCGTCTGTGATCGCGCCATCTTTCAACGGCACATTCAGATCGCAACGCACGATAACGCGCTTACCCGCCAGGGAACCGAGCGAGTCGAGGGTTCGCAGAGTCATAGTTAGAGGCGCTCTCCAACGTATTCGGTGAGGTCAACGAGGCGGTTGGAGTAACCCCACTCGTTGTCGTACCACGCCGACAGCTTGACCTGGTTGCCGATAACGCGCAGCAGGCCAGCGTCGAAGATCGACGAGTGCGGGTCGGTGACGATGTCACTGGAGACGATCTCGTCTTCGGTGTACTTGAGGATGCCAACCAGCGGACCTTCGGTCGCAGCAGCCTTGTAGACAGCCTTGATCTCATCCAGCGTGACCGGACGCGACGTCGTGACGGTGAGGTCGGTGATCGAGCCGGTCGGAACCGGAACGCGCAGCGCGAAGCCGTCAAGCTTGCCCTTGAGCTCCGGCAGAACCAGGCCAATGGCCTTAGCTGCACCCGTCGAGGTCGGAACGATGTTGATCGCGGCGGCACGAGCACGGCGAAGGTCGCTGTGCGGGCCATCCTGCAGGTTCTGGTCTGCCGTGTAGGCGTGAACCGTCGTCATCAGGCCGGTCTCAATACCGAAGTTGTCGTTGAACACCTTCGCCAGCGGCGCCAGGCAGTTCGTGGTGCACGACGCGTTGGAGATGATGTTGTCGGTCTCCGGGTTGTACAGGTGCTCGTTGACACCCATAACGAAGGTTGCGTCTTCGCCGGTAGCCGGCGCCGAAATCAGAACCTTCTTTGCGCCGCCCTCAATGTGCTTGCGGGCGTCTTCAGCCTTGGTGAATCGACCCGTCGACTCGATAACGATGTCAACACCCAGTTCGCCCCATGGCAGGTTTGCGGGGTCGCGCTCCTCGAACACCCGAATAACCTTGCCACCGACAGTGATCGACTCGTCGTCGTACGTGACCTCCTGGTCAAGGCGACCAAGAATCGAGTCGTACTTCAGCAGGTGCGCCAAAGTCTTGTTGTCGGTGAGATCGTTGACAGCAACGATCTCGAGGTCGGCGCCCTGTGCGAGGGCCGCACGCAAATAGTTGCGCCCGATACGGCCGAAGCCGTTGATGCCAATCTTTACAGCCACTTATGCTCCCTAGTGGTCTGTCACGCGTGCCGATGAACGCGTGACGAACGATAAACGCGGACATCGGCGTCCCCGGTGGGAACCCCCGCCGGGGACGCCGCACCGATCACGACTGTACCAGCAGGCCCTTGCTCTGCGTGCGTGCTGTTTCAAAACGTGACTGCACGTTGTCCCAGTTGGCGATGTTCCAGAACGCCTTGACGTAGTCTGCGCGGACGTTCTTGTAGTCCAGGTAGTACGCGTGCTCCCAGACATCGAGCAGCAGCAGCGGCACGGAACCAGCGGCAAACTGCGACTGCTGGTCGAAGAACTGCTGGATCAGCAGATTCTCACCAATCGAGTCCCAGAACAGGCCCGCCCAGCCCGATCCCTGCACGCCGAGGGCTGCGGCGGTGAAGTGCGCCTGGAAAGCATCAAACGAACCGAAGTGGTCGGTGATCGCGGCCTCGAGCTCGCCGGTGGGCTTGTCGCCACCGTTCGGAGACATGTTGGTCCAGAAGATCGAGTGGTTGGTGTGACCACCGAGGTTGAACGCGAGGTCCTTCTCGAGCTTGTTGATGTTTGCGAAGTTGCCTGCGGCACGGGCCTCAGCGAGCTGCTCGAGTGCCGTGTTTGCACCGGTCACGTACGCCTGGTGGTGCTTGTCGTGGTGCAGTTCCATGATCGCACCGCTAATTGCAGGCTGGAGAGCCGAGTAGTCGTAGGGGAGCTCAGGCAGCGTGTAGGTCGCCATATTTCGCTTCTTTCTGGTCTGCACCCTGAGGGCGCCTTGGTGACCTCCGGAACCGCTCAAGCGGGAAGGTCAGTCGTTTTTATCCTACCGACGACAACGCCGCCTGGCGCGCGAAGATTCCCATGCCAGGCGGCGTGAACGTTGTATATAACCTCAGTCTTCGACGGTCGGAACCGCGGCTTCGGTGCCGGGAATGCCCTCGACTTCTGCGCGCTTGTCTGCCATCGCGAGTAGGCGACGAATCCGACCGGCGACGGCGTCTTTTGTCAGCGGCGGGTCGGCGCGGTGGCCGAGCTCGTCAAGGCTCGCGTCTCGGTGCGCGAGGCGCAGCTCGCCAGCCTGACGCAGGTGATCAGGCACCTCGTCGGCCAGAATTTCCAGCGCACGCTCAATACGGGCGCATGCGGCGACGGCCGCCTGTGCCGAACGGCGAAGGTTTGCATCATCGAAGTTCACCAGGCGGTTCACGCCGGCGCGCACTTCGCGGCGCTGGCGCATTTCATCCCAGGCAGCGGCTGTACGAACGGCGCCCATCGCGGCCAGAATCGCGCGAATCGACTCCCCCTCGCGCACCACAACGCGCGGAACGCCGCGCACTTCGCGCGCCTTGGTGGCAATGCCCATGCGGTGGGCCGCGCCGACGAGCGCCATGGCTGCCTCACCCGACGGTGCGCTAATTTCTACCGCGGCCGAACGGCCAGGTTCGGTGAGCGTTCCGGCGGCGAGAAATGCGCCACGCCAGATTGCTGCGAGGTCATCCCGCGTTCCGGTGGTCAGGCGGTTCGGCAGACCACGGACCGGGCGACGGCGCTGGTCAAGCAGACCGGTTTGGCGCGCGAGCGTCTCTCCGCCATCAATAACGCGAACGGCCCAGTGGTTGCCGGAGCGCGAGCCCGAAGCCTGCACCGGAACAATCTCCGGGCGAGCCGCGTAAATCTCCACCAGGTCGCGAGCCACGCGGCGCGCAAGAACTTCGGCATCCACCTCGGCTTCAACCGCGACACGGCCGGCAATCGAGTGCAATCCGCCAGCAAAACGAAGGATGCTCGTCAGCTCTGCAACGCGCACCGATGGGCGCGGATCGCGAATCGCTACGAGTTCGCCTTTGACGTCGGCGGTCAGTGCCACTGGGGTACCTCTATTTCAGTAAAAAGTCGGGAGCGCGCAAAAAGGCGGAACTTCTATCTTACTCTCGCCCCAGGTCCCGATGCTTCACTCGCACAGCAATACCTGGCACTTCTGCCAAGCGTTTTGCCAATTCAATTGACGTTGCGACAGAACGGTGTTTGCCGCCGGTGCAGCCGACGGCGATCACCGAGTGGCGCTTGTTCTCGCGCTGATATCCGTCGATCGCTGCCCGTAGCGCCGCGGAATAGCTGTCGATAAACTCCGCGGCTCCCGGCTGGGAGAGCACGTAATCCGAGACGACGGCATCTTTTCCGGTGAACGGGCGAAGCTCCTCGCTCCAAAATGGGTTGGGCAGAAACCGCATATCGGCGACGAAGTCGGCGTCGGCGGGAAGACCATATTTGAAGCCAAAGCTCAGGATGGTGACATCGTGTTTCGACGCCCCCTCGGCGCGAAAAATGTCTGACACCGCGGTCGCGAGCTGATGAATATTGAGGGTCGTCGTGTCGATGAGAACGTCGGCGCTCTCGCGCACCAAGCGAAGTCGCTCACGCTCAGCATGGATGCCGTCAACCAGCGTTCCCTCGCCCTGAAGCGGATGCGGACGGCGAACAGACTCGAAGCGGCGCACCAGCACCTCATCAGATGCATCCAAAAACACCACGCGCGTGTCGCCACGCGTGCGCAACTCCTGCATGACATCGGGCAGTTCGGCAAACAGATTGCCGCCACGCACGTCTACGACCACGGCCACCCGAGGAAATGATGCACCACTGACCCGCGAGAAGTCGAGCAGCGGGCGCAACATTTGCGGCGGCAGGTTGTCTACGACGTACCACCCCAGGTCTTCCAGCGCGTTCGCTACTGTCGAGCGTCCTGCTCCCGACATCCCCGTGACGATGAGGACCTCGCCCTCGTCTGACGTGCTCACGCTGTGCTCCTCTCGCTGGATCAAGCCTAGCGAGGTTTGAGGTGCTCGCTGATTGTTTCTGCCAGACTCGCGCCGATACCCGACACCTGCGTGATTTCTTCGACCGTGGCGTTCTTCAGTGCGGTGACGGAACCAAAGTGACGAAGCAGCGTCTTGATGCGGGTCTCCCCCAGCCCCGGGATCTCCGCGAGCACGGTGGTGATGTCTCGCTTACGGCGCTTTCGCTGATGCGTGATTGCAAAGCGGTGCGCCTCGTCGCGCAGACGCTGCACCAGATACAGCGCCTCACTGGTACGCGGCAAAATCACCGGGTAGTCGTCGTCAGGCAACCAGATCTCTTCCAACCGCTTCGCAATGCCACACAGTGCGATATCGGTGCGACCCGCGTCTTTCAACGCGCGGGCCGCGGCGGCTACCTGCGGCTGACCACCATCGACGATCAAGAGTTGCGGTGGGTAGGCGAACCGCTTGCGGTTTCCGGCTTCATCGACGGTTTCGGCGTCGTCATTCAGCCGCGCGAGGCGCCGAGAGAGCACCTGGTACATCGAGTCGGTGTCGTCGGTGGTTTCGGCGATGTTGAACGAGCGATACTGGTCTTTTCGAGGCAGTCCGTCTTCGAAGACCACCATCGATGCGACCACATTCGTTCCGGATAGGTGCGAAATGTCGTAGCACTCGATACGCAGTGGCGCGGTCTCCAGGCCCAACGCCTCCTGCAAATCAGTGAGTGCGCGTGAACGCGAGACGTAGTCGGCCGAGCGACGTGACTTGTGTAACATCAACGCCTGCGAAGCGTTCAGTGTTGCCGTTTTCATGATGTCGGCCATCTGGCCGCGCTGCGCAACTTTCAGCTGCACAGACTTGCCTCGTCGCTCTCGAAGCCACAGCTCTAGTTCGCGGGCATCGTCCGGCAGCGCCGGAACCAGCACACGTTTGGGAATCGCGTCGGGGTTGGCTTCACCGTAGACGCGCTGGATGAGCTGATCGACGAGTTCGGCGCCGCTGATATCGAGTTCTTTTTCGATCGTCGTAGAACGCACGCCACGAACGCGCCCGCCCCGAATAATGAAATGCTGCACGGCCGCGGCAAGCTCATCTTCGGCAATTCCAAAGACATCGGCATCTTCGTCGGCCGGCAACACGAGGGCGCTCTTGCTCAGCACGGCATCCATCGAGGCCAGCTTGTCGCGATATCGCGCCGCCGCCTCGTAGTCCATATCCGCGGCCGCCTGCTGCATCTGCGCGGTCAGCTTCTTGGTGAACCGAGAGTCGCCACCCGACATGAACGCGATGAAGTCATCAACCATGGCGCGGTGCTCTTCAATGGTGACCTTCATCGAACACGGCCCACCACAACGGCCGATCTGGCCGGGAAAACAGGGGCGGCCCGATTGCATGGCACGCTTGTACGCCGCGTCTGAACAGGTGCGAATCGGAAACACCTTGATCATCTGGTCGATCGTGTCGTGTACCGTCCACACCTTCGGGTATGGGCCGAAATACTTGGCTCCGCGAATCTTAGGGTTGCGCGTGACGATAACGCGCGGTGCCTCATCGGCCAGCGTGATCGCCATAAAGGGGTAGGACTTGTCGTCTTTGTAGCGAACGTTGAAGGGTGGATCAAACTCCTTGATCCACATGTACTCCAGCTGCAATGAGTCCACGTCGCTATCGACGACGGTCCACTCCACGCTCGACGCGGTCGTGACCATGCGCCGCGTGCGCTCGTGCAGGGTGTGCAGCGGAGCAAAGTAGTTCGACAGCCGCTGGCGCAGGCTCTTCGCCTTGCCAACGTAGAGCACCCGGCCCGCCGCATCACGAAACCGATATACCCCCGGATTCGTGGGGATCTCCCCCGGCTTCGGCTTGTACGGCAGGTCGCTCGCCATTAGCTAGCTTTCTTTGCCCGGGCAGCTGCCGTCGATGCCTTCTTCTTCGTGGCAGCCTTTTTCGCTGGTTCCGCGGCCTTCTTCTTGACGAACTTTGGACGCGCCACGGTTGCCGGGTCAACGCCCGCCTTGGCAAAAATCTCGGACAGGAAGTGCCCGGTGTGACTGCCCTCGGCAAGCGCGATGTCTTCGGGGGTACCGGTCGCCAGCACCATGCCTCCGCCCGAGCCGCCCTCCGGGCCAAGATCGATTACCCAGTCGGCAGACTTGATGACATCGAGGTTGTGCTCGATGACCACCACGGTGTTGCCCTTATCGACGAGCTCATTGAGCACTTCGAGAAGCTTTCGAACATCTTCAAAGTGCAGGCCCGTCGTCGGCTCATCAAGCACGTAAATGCTGCGGCCATTGCTTCGGCGCTGCAGTTCGGTCGCGAGCTTCACACGCTGCGCTTCACCGCCGGACAGCGTGGTGGCAGACTGCCCCAGGCGCACGTATCCCAGCCCGACGTCGACGAGAGTCTTCAGGTAGCGATGAATCGCCTGAATCGGCTCGAAGAACTCGGCCGCCTCCGCGATCGGCATTTCGAGCACCTCTGCGATGTTCTTGCCCTTGTAGTGCACGGCAAGGGTGTCGCGGTTGTACCGCTGACCGTGGCACACCTCACACGCCACATACACATCAGGCAGGAAGTTCATCTCAATCTTGATGGTTCCGTCACCCGAGCAGGCCTCGCAGCGGCCGCCCTTGACGTTGAAGCTGAATCGTCCGGGCTGATAGCCGCGCACCTTCGCCTCCGTGGTCTCGGAGAACAGCGTGCGGATGCGGTCGAAAACGCCCGTATAGGTCGCCGGGTTGGAGCGTGGGGTGCGACCAATTGGCGCCTGATCCACGTGCACGACCTTGTCGAGATTGTCGAGTCCGGTGACGCGCAGGTGCTTGCCCGGCAGCGTTCTGGCGCCATTGAGCCGGCCTGCGAGCACGCGATACAGAATGTCGTTGACGAGCGAGGATTTGCCGGAACCGCTGACGCCCGTGACCGCGGTGAACACGCCGAGCGGGAAGTCTGCTGTCACATCGCGCAGGTTGTTGGCCTTGGCGCCGACGACCGAGATTTGGCGATCGGGGTCAACCGGCCGCCGTTTCGTGGGAAGCGGGATCCGACGACGGCCAGAAAGGTAGTCGCCCGTCATCGATCCGGTTTCGGCGAGCAGCTCGGCGTAGGGACCAGAGTGCACGACGGTGCCGCCGTGCACGCCGGCGCCGGGGCCGATGTCGACGATCCAGTCGGCCGCCTCGATCGTCTCTTCATCGTGTTCCACAACGATCAACGTGTTGCCGAGGTCGCGGAGCGTGATGAGAGTCTCGATCAACCGGCGGTTGTCACGCTGGTGCAAGCCGATGCTCGGCTCGTCGAGAACGTAGAGCACGCCCGTCAAGCCCGAGCCGATCTGCGTTGCGAGGCGAATACGTTGCGCCTCACCACCAGAGAGTGAGCCTGCCGATCGTGAAAGGTTGAGATAGGTCAGCCCCACCTGAATCAGAAATTGCAGGCGCAGACGAATCTCGCGCAATACCTGCGCGGCGATCTTGGCCTCGCGCTCGTTGAGCTCGAGCTTCTCGAAGAACGCGTACGCCTCCGCCAGACTCAACCGGGTGGTGGTGGCAATCGAGTGACCGTGGATGAGGACGGCGAGCACCTCGGGCTTGAGCCGGTCACCGTCGCACGCGCTGCACGGCACCTCACGGAGGTATTCCGCCCAACGCTGACGCTGCGTATCGGTCTCAGCCTGCTGATACTGACGTTCGATGTACGGAACCACGCCCTCAAAGCCCGAGGCGTAGCGCATCTCACGGCCGTAGCGGTTCTTCCACTTCACCGTGACCTTATAGTTCTCACCGTGCAACACAGCCTCTTGCACATCGGCGCTCAACTGGTTCCACGGGGTGTCGAGCGAGAACTCGAGATCGCGAGCAAGGCCTTCGAGCAGGCGCTCGTAGTACTGGAACAGCCCCTTGCCCTGCGTCGTCCACGGAATGACGACGCCATCGCGAATCGAAAGCTCCAGATCGCCGAGCAGCAGCTCGCTATCGACCGACATGCGAGTGCCAAGCCCAGAACAGGTCGGGCAGGCACCGAACGGTGCGTTAAAGGAGAAGGTGCGCGGCTCCACTTCGGTGAGCTGCACCGGGTGCCCATTCGGGCACGCGAGTTTCTCGGAGAACGACTGCCACGCGGCGTCGCCCTCTTCGTCTACGAAATTGACCTGCACAATGCCGTTAGTCAGCCCGAGCGCGGTTTCAACCGAATCGGTAATGCGGCTGAGGATGCCCGGGCCCGCGACCAGTCGGTCGATGACGACGGAAATGTCGTGCTTGTAGCTTTTCTTCAGCGTCGGCGGCTCGGCCAGCTGAATCATTTCGCCGTCAACGATGGCGCGGCTAAAACCCTTCGCACCGAGTTCGCGGAATAGCTCAACGAACTCGCCCTTCTTTTGCGAAACTACCGGCGCGACAACCTGATAGCGCGTGCGCTCGGGGAGATCCATGAGCTGATCGGCAATCTGCTGCACCGTTTGACGCTGAATAACCTCACCACACACCGGGCAGTGCGGAACACCAATGCGCGCCCAGAGCAGGCGCATGTAGTCGTAGATCTCGGTGATGGTTCCGACCGTCGATCGGGGGTTGCGGTTGGTCGACTTCTGATCGATCGACACCGCCGGACTCAAGCCCTCGATGAAATCCACGTCTGGGCGGTCAACCTGACCAAGAAACTGGCGCGCGTAGGCGCTGAGCGATTCAACATAGCGGCGCTGGCCCTCGGCAAAGATGGTGTCGAACGCGAGGCTCGATTTGCCGGAACCAGAAAGCCCCGTGAACACCACCATCGCATCGCGTGGGATGTCGAGATCGACGTTTTGAAGGTTGTGGACGCGGGCACCACGAACCGTCAGCTGGGAAGGGTTCGGTACAGACACAATGGGCACCCGACAAGTCTAGGCGCGGCCTCCGACACTGGCGTCGCGAGACGACCACGAAGACTAAAACACGGCGGGCGGAGAGCAACAGATACTCCCCGCCCGCCGATCTAGCCAATGGCTTTAACGCCAGATATACACCGGCCACGACGAGCTGGATGACGAGTTGAACGTGCCATTTCCCTCGTAGACGGCGGTCAGTTCGTGAGAACCAACGCTCAGCTTCGATACCTTGATCTTCACCACACCGTGCTTGCCAACGGTTCCGGTTCCGACCACGGTCGTGCCGTCGTACACCGTGACGGTGCCGTCAACCTTTTCGCCGTCTGCCCACACCAGCACGGTCATCTGAATCTGCTGGTTAGAGCGCGCGATGACCTTGTTGGCGAAAGCGACCGTCGTGGTGTCGATCTTGACGACCGGCTCCTGCACGGTAACCGGAACCAGCACCGAGGTTCCGGTCGGCGTCGTCACGGCGATCTCGTTCGCGCCGCCGATGTCTGCCGGCACCACCAGTGAAACCGTTGCCTGACCGGTGAGGTCGTCGGCGGCGGTGACGGTGCGGTTGATGTCGGCCGTGACGCTTGCCGAACCCAGCGTAGCGGTCACGGTTCCGGCGACCGGCTCCGTCGAGGTGAACTCGAGCCCCGACAGCGTCAAGGTGATCGTCTCACCCGCGACGTAACCCTCGGGTGCGGCCGGTGCGCTGACCTGTACGCCGACGGCGCGCTGCGCCAAATCAGGCGAGCCCACCGGGTGCGCGTCGAACCAGTTCACCACCGACTGCAGGTCGCTAACACCCGACTCGGCACGGTTGGTGCCCTGCGCAAAGACGGTGAAGTTATCGCCACCGCCGGCCAAGAAGCTGTTCGCCACGACGCCATATGTCGCCTGCGGGTCAAGGGCCTCACCGTTCAGAGTGATCGACGTAATGCGCTGGCCGACGGGCGCCGTCGGGTCAAACGTGTAGGTGAAGCCTTCGCTCACACCGAGCTTGAGGAACGGGCGCGAGGCGCCGGCGGGCTGCCACTGCTGCTCCAACACGGCGCGAATCTGCTCACCGGTAAGCGAGAGCGTCACCAGGCCATTGGCAAACGGCTGCACATCTGCCGCTTCCTTGTACGTCACGTTGCCAGCCGCATCGTAGTCGGCCGACGATGCGTAGCGCAGGTCTGCGCGCAGACCACCGGGGTTCATGAACGCGATCTGCGTGTCTGCCACCGTCTGCTGTGCAGCCCACAGGTGCACGTCGGCAATGAAGTTACCCAGCGTCGACTCGCCACCACGGTTCTCCGAGGTTCCGTTCGCCTGCTTCGCTCGCGTCAAGTCCGCCGTGATCGATCCCAGCGACACCTTTCCGCGCTCGAACGCGTACGCCGAGGCCGGAGCGACAATGTCGTTCTTGATGGCCTGGTCTTCTGGGTAGTTCAGCGTCTGGCCGGTCTTCAACGAGAAGGTCTCGTTGACCATCGACACCAGCGCTTTGGTCTCCGGGTCAACGACGATCGCCATGTTCGAGAACTTCTCGCCGTATTGGCCGGAAGAAATGACGGGACGCCCATCAATGACGTGGTTGTACGCCAGGTGGGTGTGGCCGGAGACAATGGCGTCTACGTTGTCATTGACCTCGGTCACGATGTGGCCGAAGGGCGTTGACGGGTCGGTTGCTGCGGCCAGCGTGACGTTGGCTGCACCCTCGTGAACGAGGAGCACCACGACGTCTGCTTCGCCGTTGGCAGGATCGCCATCGCGCAGGTCGTCGGCAACGCGGTTGACGTTCTCAGTGACGTCACCAACAATGACATCTTCGATACCGGTGGGGCTCACCAGAGAGGGCAGCTCATCGGTCACGGCACCGACGAATCCGATGGTTACGCCGTCAAACGTCGTCGTGTAATACTCGGGCATGATCGGCGCGCCGGTCACACGGTCGTGCAGGTTGGCCGCGATGTATTGCCAGCCCGCTGCCGGCTGAATGCGGTCGCGGAGGTCGGCCCAGCCCTGGTCAAACTCGTGATTTCCGGCGGCACTGACGTCGAGCCCGGCGGCCGTCAGAGCGGCGATCGTCGGCTCGTCGTTCTGAATGAAGGAGGCAAAGGTGGAAGCGCCAACCAGGTCGCCAGCGGCCGCAACGACAGTGTTGGGGTTGGACGCGCGTACCTGATCGATGGCGCCCGCCAACGCGGCGATACCCGCGGCGGCGCTATTGGGGTCGTTCTCAATACGACCGTGGAAGTCATTGAAGGTCACGAGATTGATGGTGACGGGATCAGCAGCGGCTGCCGGCGCGGCTGCCACAACGGCAGACAGCGCGACGGCGGCCACCCCCACGGCGGCGACGCACGCGCGACGGCGCTTCGCAATAGACGAGCTCATACGGGTATGCCCTTTCTCACGGGTAGGCGCGGCAAAATGCCGACCTTCGCGCGAGCCTAGAAGTGTCAACCACGCTCAGACAAATCATGAGAGTCTTCTCATAATTGACGCGCGCAGACCACCCGCGACACGCCCCAAGCCCAGCGGTGCTAACGCTGACCTCGTGAGGCAGTTCTCATGATCCGCTGGCAGATGAGACCGGCTTCTTGCCGGCGAAGGGACGAAGCGACTCGCGCAACGACGCGAGCTCGTCCATCGACATTCCGGTCGCCTCAATCACGGCCGGCGGAACCTCGAGGGCGCGCGCACGAAGCGCCTTGCCTTCCGGGGTTACCACGATGTCGAGGCGCCGCTCATCCGTGCTGCTTCGCTGCCGCGCGACCAGCCCCATTCCCTCGAGACGCTTGACGAGAGGTGAGGCCGTAGCAGGCTCCATCGCAAGCGCATCGGCAAGGTCATTCAGCGTGCGTGGCGACTCTTCCCACAGCGCCAACATCACCAGGTACTGCGGATGCGTCAGCCCGAGCGGCTCCAGAATGGGGCGATAGATCGACACCACGTTGCGCGCCGCGGTGACGAGGGCAAAGCACAGCTGACTATCGAGGGTCAACATATCGTCGCGAGAAATCGTCATGTAAAAGAGTATACATATCCCCTAATGTTTAGTACACTAATGATTATGACGAACAAGAAGCCACTCCGCGAACGCATCAATGAGGCAGGCGGCCTGTACTCCTACTTCAATGCACGACTCATCAAGCTCGCAGGCCCTGCCTCCGTTGGCCCCTACGAGACGACGCCGGTCGAATCATCCGTCGCCAAGGCCTGCCCGTTGTGCGGCTTTCCGATGAATGAGCACGAGTTTGACCGCTCCGGCCCCAAGCCGCTCATGCACTGCCCGGCCTAATACGCCCTTCAGAGAGTTTGTCTCCTCTTGCAGCGATGAAACCGGCGCCGTCGGCGCCGGTTGTCACCCTACGCGTGCCCGGCCTTCTCCATTTGCCGTAGATCACGCTTGAGGTCTTGCACCTCATCGCGCAGGCGCGCGGCCAACTCAAACTTGAGCTCCTGGGCCGCGGTCAGCATCTGATCGGTGAGATCAGCGATTGTCGACTCCAGCTGGCTGGCACCTTCGGCCGCGATTCCTTCTCGGCCCAACTTCGGGGTCGGAGACTTCTTCTTGACTCCCCCGGATCGTGCCAGCATCGCCTTGGTGTCTGCGCCCTCGCGCGCCAGCGCATCGGTGATGTCGGCAATCTTCTTCCGAAGCGGCTGCGGGTCGATACCGTGTTCCGTGTTGTAAGCGATCTGCTTCTCACGGCGACGCTCGGTCTCATCGATCGCCTTTGCCATCGAGTCCGTCACACGATCGGCGTACATGTGCACTTCACCCGAGACGTTTCGCGCCGCACGACCAATTGTCTGGATCAACGAGGTTCCGCTGCGCAGGAAGCCCTCCTTGTCGGCGTCGAGAATCGCCACCAGAGAGACCTCCGGGAGATCGAGCCCCTCGCGCAACAGGTTGATACCGACCAGCACGTCATACACACCAGCACGCAGCTCGCTCAGCAGTTCTACACGCCGCAGCGTGTCAACATCCGAGTGCAGATAGCGCACGCGCACTCCGTGCTCTTGCAAGAAGTCGGTGAGCTCTTCAGCCATCTTTTTCGTCAGCGTTGTGACCAGCACGCGTTCGTCCTTCTCAACACGCGCACGAATCTGCTCCAACAGGTCATCGATCTGACCCTTCGAGGGCTTCACAATGATCTGCGGGTCAACGAGACCCGTCGGGCGAATGATCTGCTCGACCACGCCGTCTGCGATACCCATTTCGTACTTGCCGGGCGTCGCCGACAGGTAGACCGTCTGGCCGACTCGGTTCTTAAACTCGTCCCACCGCAGCGGCCTGTTGTCCATGGCGCTGGGCAGGCGGAATCCGTGCTCAACCAGGGTGCGCTTGCGCGAGGCATCACCCTCGTACATCGCGCCAATCTGCGGAACCGTGACGTGCGACTCGTCGATGACGAGCAGGAAGTCGTCGGGAAAGAAGTCAAGCAACGTATGCGGTGGCTCGCCGGGTTGCCTGCCGTCCATATGACGCGAATAGTTCTCAATGCCCGAGCAGAAGCCCAATTGCTGCAGCATTTCGAGGTCAAACGTCGTGCGCATGCGCAGACGTTGCGCCTCCAGGAGCTTTCCTTGACTCTCAAACTCACGAAGCCGCTCGGCGAGCTCTTCTTCAATCGTGCGGATTGAGCGTTGCACCACCTCGTTGGCAGCCACATAGTGCGAAGCCGGAAAAATAGGAACCGAGTCAAGCTTGTCGATCACGTCACCCGTGAGCGGGTGTAGCCGATAGAGCGCCTCAATTTCGTCACCGAACATCTCGATGCGAATCGCGTACTCCTCGTAGACCGGGATGATTTCAATCGTGTCGCCACGCACCCGAAAGTTGCCGCGCGAGAAATCGACATCGTTGCGGTTGTACTGCATCGCGATGAACTGCCGAATGAGAGCGTCGCGATCGTACTGCTCCCCCACCTGCAGCGCCACCATGGCGCGCAGGTATTCCTCGGGCGCACCGAGGCCGTATATGCACGACACGGTGGACACCACAACAACATCGCGACGCGAGAGCAGCGAGTTGGTGGTGGAGTGACGTAGACGCTCGACCTCGGCGTTGACCGACGAGTCTTTCTCAATGAACGTATCGGTCTGCGGAACGTACGCCTCTGGCTGGTAGTAGTCGTAGTAAGAAACGAAGTACTCGACGGCATTGTTTGGCATGAGTTCGCGGAACTCGTTTGCCAACTGCGCTGCAAGGGTCTTGTTGTGCGCCAGCACGAGGGTTGGGCGCTGCACCTGCTCAATCAGCCATGCGGTCGTCGCGGACTTTCCGGTTCCGGTTGCGCCCAGCAACACCACGTCGGTCTCACCGGCATTGATGCGCGCCGCCAGCTCGGCAATCGCCTGCGGCTGATCGCCGGAAGGCTCATATTCGCTGATGACCTCGAAGGGGCGAAGAGCGCGAGTTGGTTGCATACAACCAGCCTACGCGTGGCCACCGACACTGGGATCGGCCGTCGTTTCGCTGGTGGCGATGCGACGCTCACGCGCATTCTTCAGCAACGGCCCCAGGTGATGCCACACCCGGTCGGCCTCTAACAGAGTCTGATCCAGTGACGCCGACGTATCGATCACTACGTCCGCAATCGCCAGGCGTGCGTCGTCGTCAATTTGCGAGTTCACGCGCGCCCGAGCGTCGTCGGTGGTCATTCCCCGAAACTCGACAAGACGCTCAATGCGCACTGCCGCCGGGGCATGGGCCACAATGATGAGATCCCAGGGATCGCTTGCTCGAGCCTCAACAAGCAACGGAACGTCGTAGACGACGACAGCGTCGGAGTCTGCGGCAAACGCCTCAGCGAAACGGCGCTCCGTTTCTGCTCGCACGGCCGGGTGCACAATCCGATTGAGCATCGCCACACGGTCAGGGTTCCCAAACACGCGCGCTCCGAGCTCCGCACGTTTCAGCGCGCCGTCGGCATCAATGATGTCGGCGCCGAATTCGGCGGCAATAGCCGCAAGCACCGGGGTGCCAGGAGCCTGGAGCTCCCGAACGACAGCATCGGCATCGACAATTACGGCACCATGCTCGGCGAAACGGCGAGCAATCGAAGACTTTCCTGAGGCAATTCCACCGGTGAGCGCAAGAAGAGGCATACCGAACATCCTGCCAGAGCCGCGCACCGTGGTTCCGCAGGGCGTTCCGCGCGCACCGTGGTTCCGCAGGACGACAACACCCCGCCGGCGCGCAAAAAAACGGGGCCGGAACCCGAAAGGTTCCGACCCCGTCAGCTGATCGTTAGATCAAGCGTTGCCCGAGAGCTTCTCGCGCAGAGCCGCGAGTGCCTCGTCGTCAGCAAGCGTGCCGGCAGCAGCCGAGTCGCTCGAGAAGGACGATGCGCCTGCATCGAACTCCGGAGCGGCAGCCTCAGCCTCAGCGGCCTTGATGACCTGAGCCTTGTGTGCTTCCCAACGAGCCTGGGCTGCAGCGTAGTCCTGCTCCCACTTCTCGCGCTCGGCGTCAAAGCCTTCCTTCCAAGCGCCCGACTCAGCGTCGAAGCCGTCCGGGTACTTGTACTCGCCGTTCTCGTCGTACTCAGCAACCATGCCGTACAGAGCCGGGTCGAACTCGGTGCCGTAAGGGTCAACCGACTCGTTAGCCTGCTTCAGCGACAGCGAGATACGACGACGCTCGAGGTCGATGTCGATGACCTTGACGAAGACCTCGTCGCCGACCGACACAACCTGCTCAGCAAGCTCAACGTGCTTGCCCGAGAGCTCGGAGATGTGAACGAGACCTTCGATACCGTCAGCAACGCGCACGAATGCACCGAACGGAACCAGCTTGGTGACCTTACCGGGGGTAACCTGACCGATTGCGTGGGTACGTGCGAATACCTGCCACGGGTCTTCCTGCGTTGCCTTCAGCGACAGCGAGACGCGCTCGCGGTCCAGGTCAACCTCAAGAATCTCGACGGTGACCTCCTGGCCAACCTCGACGACCTCAGAAGCGTGCTCGATGTGCTTCCACGACAGCTCGGAAACGTGGACGAGACCGTCAACGCCACCGAGGTCAACGAACGCACCGAAGTTAACGATCGACGAAACGACACCCTTGCGAACCTGACCCTTGTGCAGGTTGTTGAGGAAGTGCGTGCGGGTCTCCGACTGCGTCTGCTCGAGCAGAGCGCGGCGCGACAGCACAACGTTGTTGCGGTTCTTGTCGAGCTCGAGGATCTTCGCTTCGATTTCCTGGCCGAGGTACGGCGTCAGGTCGCGAACGCGACGCAGCTCGATGAGCGAAGCGGGGAGGAAGCCGCGGAGTCCGATGTCAACGATGAGACCACCCTTGACGACCTCGATGACCGAACCGGTGACAACACCGTCGTTCTCCTTGATCTTCTCCACGTCGCCCCAAGCACGCTCGTACTGTGCGCGCTTCTTCGACAGGATCAGGCGGCCTTCTTTGTCTTCCTTCTGGAGAACAAGTGCCTCGACCAGGTCACCGACGGAAACGACCTCGTTGGGGTCAACGTCGTGCTTGATCGACAGTTCACGCGAGGGGATAACGCCCTCGGTCTTGAAGCCGACATCGAGGAGAACCTCATCGCGGTCGATCTTGACGATCGTTCCCTCGATGATGTCGCCGTCGTTGAAAGACTTGATAGTCAGTTCGACCGCGGCCAGGAAGTCCTCAGCAGATCCGATGTCGTTGATGGCGACCTGCTTGGTGGCCGGGGCGGTTGCGTTAGTCATGTAGTGGGTTGTCCTTGTTGGATTGGTATCTCGGGCCTCAGCGCCGTCGACGACCGCGTTTTTGACGCACGCGATCTCAGACGCGAAAGCAAATGGATTTTTGTGTCAGTTTCAATGCCACTCAGATGAGCCACAAAGATGACAACTCAGCATATCAGAATTGGGGGTTAGCCGACACGCGCGGAGTGCAGCGCGCGGGCGTTCCGAGTTCGCACACCTTTTATGACAGAGATTCGGCCAAATTCAGCAGGTCTTGACCGACAAGGCGCTGGGTCGTCCACTCCTCCATGGGCGTAGCTCCAAGCGAACGGTAGAGCCCAATCGCGGGCTCGTTCCAGTCAAGGACGGTCCATTCCATCCGGCGATAGCCGCGCTGTGCGCACACTGCAGCAAGCGACGCCATGAGGAGCTTGCCGTACCCGCGGCCACGTTCTGATGGATACACGTGTAGGTCTTCCAGCCAAAGTCCGTGCGTTCCGGTCCACGTCGAGTAGGTAAGAAACCAGATTGCAATCCCGACGACGGAACCCTCACGTTCGACGACATGGGCGAACGCATGCGGGTTCTCTGAAAAGAAGGTGACCTCAATCGCTGCGACCGAATTGAGCACGGCATCCGGCTCGCGCTCATACTCGGCGAGGGCGCGAATATGCGCGAGAAGTGCAGCCGCGTCGTCAACACGCGCTTCGCGAAGAACGGAACCATCAGCAAGAGAAATAGGAAGCACAGATCAACACTACGGCCATCACTTTGTGGTGAATTCTTCGTCGGGGACGATCACCTCCTCGCCGAACCGCAAGGCACGCAGATATCGGCTTGCGGGCGTATCTCGAGTCTTTCTAACGGGATGCTGATACCGCACACGCGGCAAACGCCATACGTACCGTTTTCCAGCCGCACCAACGCGGCGTCTATCGCACTGAGTCGCTCTCGCGCGTCGGAGGCGGCGGCGTCGATCCGCGCCCATTCACGCGATAGCGGCACGCCTTCTGGGTCGTGCTCATCGTCTCCCCCGGCCTGATCGCGCGCCTCCGCGATCATCGCAAGGGAGTGCTGCGCAGCCGTAAGAGCACGCTGCGCTTGAGCGCGCTGCGTGGCCAACAGCTCACGCACTTGCTCCTCACGCCCCGGCATCATGCGATCACCCTACGCCGCCGCACCGACATCGGCTCGTGTCAAACTTGGCGCATGCAGCGAACCATGCTTCTCGACACCGCCTCCCTCTACTTTCGCGCCTTTTACGGGGTTCCAGACTCCGTCAAGGCCGCAGACGGAACCAGCGTGAACGCGGTTCGTGGACTGCTCGACATCATCACGAAGCTCGTGACGCTGTATTCGCCGGATGCCGTGGTCGCGTGTTGGGACGACGATTGGCGGCCGCAGTGGCGTGTCGATCTCATTCCGACGTACAAAACACACCGCGTCGTTGAAGAGATCGTCAGCGGCCCCGATGTTGAAGAAGTCCCCGACCCGCTGCAGGCACAGATCCCCATCATTCGCGAGATGCTGGCGTCCCTCAACATTCCCATCGTTGGCCACGCCGGCTATGAGGCCGACGACATCGTCGCAACCCTCGCCACCCTCGCCGACGGCCCGGTTGATATCGTCACCGGCGATCGTGACCTGTATCAGCTGGTCGATGACGCCCGCGAGGTGCGCGTCATCTACACGGCACGCGGCATGAGCAATCTCGAAATCGTGACGGATGACGTGGTGCAAGCAAAGTACGGCGTGCGCGCCAACCAGTACGCCGACTTCGCCACCATGCGCGGCGATGCCTCCGACGGCCTGCCAGGGGTCGCGGGAGTCGGTGAGAAGACCGCCGCGACGCTGTTGCAGAATCACGGCGACCTTGACGCCATTCGTGCCGCTGCCGCCGCCGGAACCGGAATGTCGGCTGGCGTGGCAGCCAAGATCATGGACGCGAGCGCTTATCTCGACGTCGCTCCCACCGTGGTGCGGGTGGCCCGCGATGTCGATGTCACGCTCCCCCAGGTTCCGCTCGCCCCACTCGGCGTGGCCGATACCGCGCACGCAGCGGCGCTCGCCGCGCAGTGGTCGTATACGACGGCATGGGAGCGATTCGAAGCAGCAATCGCGGCACGCGCCTGACTTCCCCACCTCAAGAAAGGAGGGCGCCGGAGCATTAACTTCCGGCGCCCTCCTTACCGCGTGGGTCTGATCAGTTCGCGGTAGCGAAGGATTGCGTGACCGTCACCCACTCATCAAGCTTGGCGGCGGCGGCACCGCTGTCGATCGCGGCGGCGGCCACGTCACACCCCTCGGCAAGACGGTCCACCATCGAACGTTGCGCCTGGGACGCATCGTGGGATAGCCGGTAGGCAACAATGCCGGCTGCCGCATTCAACAGCACGATGTTGCGAACCGGGCCCTCCTGCCCGCTCAGCACGTCACGAACCACCTGGGCGTTGTACGCCGGATCACCACCCTTAATGTCGTTGATCGATGCGTAAGAGAAGCCGAGGTCACGCGGATCGAGATCATGCTCGTGGATGTCGCCGCGTGAGACCTCCCAAATGCGGCTGTGACCAGTGATGGTGAGCTCGTCCAGTCCATCGTCGCCGCGGAACACCAGCGCCGTCGCGCCGCGCGTACGAAAGACACCCGTGATGAGCGGAACCCGATCAAGTTGCGCGACGCCAACGGCGTTCGCCTCCGCTCGGGCGGGGTTGCACAGCGGACCGAGAATGTTAAACACCGTGGGAACACCCAGCTCGGAACGCGTGGCGCCGGCAAAGCGGAACCCCGGATGAAACGCTGCCGCCCAGACAAAGGAGAGACCCACGCGGGAGAGAACTTCGGCGACCTGGTCGGGCGTCGTGTTCAGGTTGACGCCGAGGGCGCTCACCACATCGGACGCGCCCGACGACGACGTTGCTGCACGGTTTCCGTGTTTGACGACCGGAACGCCGCTAGCGGCACACACGATTGACGCCATGGTCGAGACATTGACGGTTCCGTAGCGGTCACCGCCCGTGCCAACAATGTCGAGCACATCGGCGGGAACAGGCAGCGGCAGCGCCGATTCCAGAATCGCGTCGCGGAAACCGACGATCTCATCGACCGTCTCCCCCTTGGCGTGCAGGGCCACCAAGAATCCGCCCAGTTGTGCATCGCTGGCACGTCCTTGCATGATCTCGCGCATCGCCCAGGTTGACTCCCAAACACTGAGGTCTTTGCGCTCGAGAAGCGTCGTCAGAATGTGGGGCCAGGAGATCTCATCGAACATTGTTCAATATTAGCGAGCCTCGACACGCCGACAGTGCGTCGGTAACGTTGCGCGTCATCACGCGGGTCACAGCATGAATGTGCCTGATACAAGGCAGGTTCCCAGGCGCTTGTAAGGATGCCCTAAGTTCACCCCAAGCTGTTTTGATACGGCTCGATGCATAAAACACGCTCCGTTATCGGCCATAATGGAACGGTGACGAGCACAGTGACGCACGCCCCGGCGGCAAAAACAGTTAAGAGGCCAGACCCGGTTTCGGTCGGTACCATCGTGTGGCTTGGTAGCGAGGTAATGTTCTTCGCTGGCCTTTTTGCCATCTACTTCACGCTTCGGAGCACGTCTCCTGAGCTGTGGGCCGCACGCACCGAGCTGCTGAACATTCCGTTCGCAACGGTTAACACCCTGATCCTGGTGGCGTCCTCATTCACCTGCCAGATGGGTGTTTTCGCGGCCGAACGCTTCCAGCCGTACTCGGGAATGTCCGAGGGGCGCAAGCGTATGGGCATGGTTCCGTGGTTCTGGATCACCTTCGCACTAGGCGCGGTCTTCGTCGCCGGTCAGGTCTGGGAGTACACCACCCTGGTTGTTGAAGGCATGCCGATTCAGGCTGACTCCTACGCCTCCGCGTTCTACATCACGACGGGCTTCCACGCCCTGCACGTGACCGGTGGTCTGATTGCGTTCCTCCTCGTCATCGGACGCGCATACGCCGTGAAGAACTTCCGTCACAAGGAAGCCACCACCGCCATCGTCGTGTCCTACTACTGGCACTTCGTTGACGTGGTCTGGATCGTCCTGTTCCTCGTCATCTACTTCCTCAAGTAAGAAAGCAGAGCTGAACTCGATATGTCACGCGAGAAGAAGACCCGTGCTGGCGGCCGCCGTAGCCGCATGGCCACCGTTGCCCTGATCGGCATCGGCCTGCTTTTGACGGGTGGAGCCTACGCCGGCGCATCGGCTGCTATGGCAGCAACGCCGTCGTCGAGCACCACCACCACTGAGCTGACGGTTGACGACGGCAAGAAGCTGTTCCAGGCCAACTGTGCAACGTGCCACGGCATGAACCTTGAGGGCAGTGAGAATGGCCCGGGTCTTGCCGGAACCGGTGAGCTCGCTGTCGAATTCCAGATGGCCACGGGACGTATGCCGATGCAGGCGCAGTCGCCCCAGGCGCCCCAGAAGGCTCCGCAGTTCACGGATGAGCAGATCGCTGCCATCGCTTCGTGGGTGCAGCAAGAAGGTGGCGGCGCTACCTTCCCGAGCGAAGAGATCCTCGACGGCGGCGGCAACGTCGCTGAAGGTGCCGAGCTCTTCCGCATCAACTGCGCCATGTGCCACAACGTTGCTGGCGCCGGTGGCGCTCTGACCGAGGGTAAGTACGCGCCGTCGGTCATGAACACCTCCGCGCTGCACCTGTACGCCGCCATGGTTACCGGCCCGCAGAACATGCCCGTCTTCAACGACATGACGCTGACTGAAGACGAGAAGCGTGACCTCATCTCCGCGGTGCTCTACATGCAGGAGCAACCATCACCTGGCGGAATGACGCTTGGATCGCTCGGCCCCGTGTCTGAAGGTCTGTTCGTCTGGATTTTTGGAATCGGCGCGCTCGTTGCACTCACGGTGTGGATCACCGCGAAGTCCAACTAACGCAGGTTCATTTTTAAGCTTTGAGATACGAGGAGCACAATGACTCACGTGGATGACCCGAAGGCGCTGGAGCACAGCTACCAGCCTTCATCGGGCATCGCCGTCAAGGTCGATGACCCTGCAGTGAACCCCGGTTTGCCGCCGCACCGCGAGCGAATCACCGACAAGGACCCGAAGGCTGAGAAGCGTGCCGAGCGCACCGTCTACTCGCTCTTCTACCTGTCGCTCGCCGGCAGCATTTGGGCGGTTGCCGCTTACATGCTGTTCCCGATCGAGGATCAGATTCGCCCGCTCGCCGCGGTTCGCGCCAACAACCTGTACATCGGTCTGGGTATCGCGCTGGCGTTGCTCGCGATCGGTATTGGTGCCATTCACTGGTCCAAGGCGCTGATGAGCGACAAGGAGTTCGTCGAGGAGCGCCACGGCACCCGTGGCACCGAAGACACGCGCGCAGCCGCCGTTCAGGCCTTCTCCGACGCAAACGACGAGAGTGGTTTCGGCCGCCGCACGATGATCCGCAACTCGCTGATCGCCGCGATCGTTGCGAGCATCATTCCCGGCATCACGCTGTTCCGTGGCCTCGCACCGCACGGTGTTGACCCGGTTGCACTGCTGAACGAGACGATGTGGGACAAGGACATGTACCTTGCTCACGACCCGACGGGCGAGCGCATCAAGGCGTCGGACCTCACCTATGGTTCCGTCGTTCACGTCATCCCCCAGCCTCTTGCAGAGCTGTCGCACCACGACGGCTACCTGGAAGAAAAGGCGAAGGCGATCGTGCTTCTGGTGCGCGTTCCCGAAGACAAGCTCAACGAGGCCCCCGACCGCAAGGACTGGTCGTACCACGGCATCGTTGCCTACTCCAAGGTCTGCACGCACGTCGGTTGCCCTGTTGCTCTCTACGAGCAGCAGACGCACCACCTGCTGTGCCCGTGCCACCAGTCGCAGTTTGACATCACCAACCACGCGGCAGTTATCTTCGGCCCGGCGGCTCGTCCGCTTCCGCAGCTGCCCATCACCGTCGACGAAGAGGGCTACCTGATCGCGCGCAGCGGTTTCACCGAGCCCGTCGGCCCGAGCTTCTGGGAGCGTCATTGAGTACCGCAAGCGGCCCTGAGAACAACCAGGGCGAGAAGCAGGCTCCTCTCGGCGGCAAGTTCGTCGGTGGCGTAGCCAACTACCTCGATGAGCGCACGAGCCTCTCCGGCTTCGTCAAGGCGCTCGGACGCAAGATCTTCCCCGACCACTGGTCGTTCATGCTGGGTGAGATTGCGCTGTGGAGCTTCGTGGTCGTGTTCCTCTCCGGAACCTTCCTGACGTTCTTCTTCCAGGCCTCCATGGTCGAGACGCACTACAACGGCTCGTACGCGCCGATGGTCGGCATCCCGATGTCGGCGGCGCTTGAGTCGACGCTGCACATCTCGTTCGACCTGCGCGGTGGTCTCCTGGTTCGCCAGATCCACCACTGGGCAGCACTGGTGTTCGTCGCCGGTATCGGCGTGCACATGCTCCGTGTGTTCTTCACCGGTGCATTCCGCAAGCCCCGCGAGCTCAACTGGGTTATCGGTTTCGTGCTCTTCATCCTCGCGATGGCAGAGGGCTTCACCGGCTACTCGCTCCCCGACGACCTGCTCTCCGGTAACGGTCTGCGCATTATCGACGGCATGATCAAGGGCTTCCCCGTCATCGGAACCTGGACGTCGTTCCTGCTGTTCGGTGGCGAGTTCCCGGGCACCGACATTGTCGGACGCCTCTACACGCTGCACATTCTGATTCTGCCGATGCTGGTGATTGCGCTGATCGCGATCCACCTCATCCTGATGATCGTGAACAAGCACACGCAGTTCGCCGGCCCCGGTCGCTCGAACAACAACGTCGTGGGCTACCCGATGATGCCGGTGTACATGTCGAAGATGGGCGGCTTCCTGTTCATCACGTTCGGTGTGATCGTGCTGATGGCTTCGCTCTTCCAGATCAACCCGATTTGGAACTACGGCCCGTACGACCCCTCCCCGGTCTCCGCTGGTACCCAGCCTGACTGGTACATCGGCTTCGCCGACGGAATGTTGCGTCTGGCACCGCCGAACTGGGATGTTGTGCTGTTCAACCACACGCTCTCACTCGGAATCCTGATCCCGGTCGCGATTATCGGTGTGTTCATCCTGCTCGTTCTCTTCTACCCCTTCATCGAGGCGTGGATCACGGGAGACAAGCGTGAGCACCACATCGCACAGCGCCCGCGTCAGGCAGCAACGCGTACCGCTATCGGTGCGGCTGGTGTCACGATGTACGCGGTCATGTGGGCGGCAGCATCGTCCGACCTCATGGCAACGCACTTCCACCTCACGATGGAAGGTGTCATCCACACCCTGCAGGCGCTCCTCTTCCTCGGCCCGATCATCGCGTACTTCGTCACGAAGCGCATTTGCATCGCGCTGCAGAAGAAGGACCGCGAAATCGCACTGCACGGTTACGAGTCCGGTCGCATTGTTCGCCTCCCCGGTGGCGAGTACATCGAAGTTCACCAGCCCGTCGACGCCTACGAGGTCGTCAAGCTGGTCGACTACGAGACGTACGAGCCGCTGGTCGTTCGCCCGAACGACCAGGGCCGCATCCCGGCAATGCAAAAGCTGCGCGCAGCAATGTCGCGCTGGTTCTTCGAAGACCGTCTCGCGCCGGTCACCCAGCGTGAGCTGGACGAAGCTGCATCGCACCACGCGCACGGTGTCGCCGGTCACGGCGACCACGCCGAGGTCGAAGCTGGCGCGGAGAACAAGCACTAGGCAATGACAGAAGGGCCCCGATCTTCGGATCGGGGCCCTTCTGTTTCAGCCGCAAGTATCAGAGCAAGAAGGGGGTCGCCGTGAGCGGGCAGCACTACCTCGCCCTCGCCGCGCCCGCGTCCGCCGAAATCGAGGTGCTCCGCTCGCGCTTCCTCTGCACTCTGACGCCGGCATCGAGTGATGCTGCGGCGCGGGAGGTGTGGGCCGGAACCAAAGAGCAGTACCGAGATGCTCGTCACCACTGTCTCGCATTCGTTATCGGCCCCGACCGCGCCCTGCGCCGTGCCAGCGATGATGGCGAGCCCGGCGGTACCGCAGGCGCCCCGATGCTCGCTGTGCTCGATGGTTCCGGCGTGAGCGACATCGTCGCCGTCGTCACCCGCTGGTTCGGCGGCACCCTGCTCGGCACCGGCGGGCTCATCCGCGCCTATTCCGACGCGGTGCGGGCAGGCTTGGCCGCCGCCCAGACCGTGCGACGCGAGCTCGTCGTGCAACAGCGTTTCACACTCCCCCTTGCCTCCGCGGGCGCCGTCGAAGCCGAGCTCCGTCGCCGTGGCTTTGCCATCGTCTCCGCTGAGTGGGAGGCAGATGTCACTGTCACGGTCGGGTCGAATGACGCGACCGCCGCCACGCTCCCCGGCATCCTCGCTGCGCTGACAGCCGGCACCGTGGTTCCGCAACCAGCAGGCACGCGCTGGATCGATGTCGCATAATCACTGCGAGAATAGACCCGTGAGTGTTGTTTCTGTCCCCGCAAGCGTGATCCTGTCGCGCGTGGATTGGACGAGGTTGGAAGCTGAGCACCACGCTCGTGCCGACGCCCTGACCGCCGGGCACCGCGAGCGGGCGTTGCGCGGTGAAACGCACCCGGTGTGGGACTTTCTGTTCACCTACTACTCGTACAAGCCCTCGGTGATGCGCAAGTGGCACCCGGGCGCGGGTGTTGCCCTCGCCGACGCGGGCGGCACGGATCGCGCCGACATGCGGTGGTATGTGACCCAGAGCGACGGAACCTCGCGGCTGGGTGTATCGTCGTTTCGCGAGTTGCGGGGTACGGGCGTGCAGCACGTGGCATCCCTGCTCCGAGCGACGACGACGCGCGCTGGTCGGTTTGATTGCTTTGGAATGCATGAGTGGGCGATGGTGTATCGGCAAGACGAGCACCGGCACCCGGTTCCGCTACGACTCGGGCAGGCAGGCACAGACGCCGTCGTCGAAGCCGCCGATCTCAAGTGCACCCACTACGACGCGTACCGCTTCTTCACCCCGGCGGCCGCACCCCGCAATGCAACGACGCCCACCAGGCAGCTCCAACTCATCATGGAGCAACCCGGTTGCCTCCACGCCGGCATGGATCTCTACAAGTGGGCTTTGAAGCTCGGCCCCGTGGTGTCGGGCGACATTCTGCTGGACGCGTTTGAACTCGCCTGTGACATCCGACTGCTCGACATGCAGGCCTCCCCCTACGACATCACGGCATGGGGCTACGACGCGGTGCCGGTCGAGACGGCGGCGGGTAAGGCCGAGTACGTGCGGCAGCAACGCGAATTTGCCGTGCGCGGCGAGGCTATTCGGGGCGCGCTGATTGCCGCGGTGACAACGTTTGAGGAGATGACATGACGACGGTAGACGAGGTAGTCGCCGAGCTCGACTCGATGCAAGACGCCAAGGCCCGTGCCGTAAATGAGCGCCATGGTGACGATCATGGCGTGAACCTGACGGCGCTTCGCGCGGTGGCCAAGCGCATCGGCATGAACCGTGACCTCGCAGGCGAGCTATGGCAAACGGACTACACGCCGGCGCGATTGGTCGCGCTCTTGATTAGCCGCCCGAAAGAGTACACCGCAGCCGAAATCGACGGCATGTTGCGTGAGTCGCGCACCCCAAAGACCACCGACTGGCTGGTCAACTACATCGCCAAGAAGTCGCCCCTCGCGCCCGAGTTGCGCGAGGCGTGGTTTGTGGACGCGGACCCGCACGTGCGCGCGGCAGGCTGGGCCTTGACCACCGACCGCGTGATCAAGAAGCCGGCCGGGCTTGACCTTGAGTCGCTATTGGATGACATCGAAGCCGAAATGGCCAGCGCCCCCGGCACCCTGCAGTGGAACATGAACGAGACGCTCGCCAACATCGGCATCTATCACCCGCATCTGCGCGCGCGAGCGCTCGATATTGGCGAGCGCCTCGAGGTACTCAAGGACTACCCGACGCCGCCGAACTGCACCTCGCCCTTCGCTCCCAGCTGGATCGCCGAGATCGTGCGTCGCCGCGAAGGCGCGAGCTAGCGAGGGCCAACTGCGCAACGAGAGGAGCCCGACACAATTGTCGGGCTCCTCTCGTCTTACGTCTTAGCGACCGCTCGGTGCGCCGCTCGGACGACCAGCGCGGCGACGCTGACCTGCGGGCCGCGCGCTGGCGTGCGAGCCGGCGGAACCATGACGCGGGTTTTCGCTGTGGTTGCGCTGTGCTGAGTTTTGACGGGCTGCACCCGAGTGGGTGCGTGCTGCGTCACCGTGACGTGCTCCGTCGCCGCGGCGAGGAGCATCACCGGCACGCGCGCCGTCGCGACGCGGGGCCTCGCCGTTACGCGAAGAATCTCCCGCCGAACGACCGTCGGCACGGTAGCGCTGCGATTCCTGACGCGGCGCGCCACCCGAGCGCTGGCGGCGCTGCTGCGCGGGCTCTGCATCACGGCTGTCGTCGCGGGCGCCACCTTCGCGACGTGCGCGCGGCGGGCGGGACGAGGTTCCGCCGCCGGCACGCTGCTCACGAGCCTGCCGTTTGCGCTGAGCGTTAGCACCCTGCGACTTGCCGGTCGGCGCGGTCTCCAGCGGCTTGTTGCCGACACCCCGGCCGCCAGCGCGCGGAGTCACGCGCGGAGCAACCTCGCCAACCAGCGCGGTCACCGGCGCCGAAGTGGCCGTTACGCGCTGCGGGGTGACCTGAATCTTGGCCTTCTTCAGCAGGTCGAGCGTGTCTTTGCGCTGCGCCTCAAGCATGAGCGTCACGACATCGCCGGAGTTGCCAGCACGGGCGGTGCGGCCGGAGCGGTGCAGGTATGCCTTGTGCTCGGCGGGCGGGTCAACGTGCACCACGAGGTCAACATCGTCAACGTGAACGCCACGCGCGGCAACATCGGTCGCGACCAGCACGCGAACCTCCCCTGAGGAGAAGGCGGCAAGGTTGCGATCGCGGGCAGCCTGGGAGAGGTTGCCGTGCAGGTCAACGGCCGGAATACCTGCCGCGGTGAGCTGCTTTGCGAGCTTCTTGGCCTGGTGCTTGGTGCGCATGAAGAAGACGCGGCGGGTCGAGCCGGAGGCGAGAGCCTTCACGATCTCGTTCTTCGCATCTTGATCTTCGATGGCAAACAGGTGGTGCGTCATGTCGACGACCGGGGCGTTTGCCTCGTCAACGGTGTGCTCGATCGGGTTGCGCAAGAAGCGCTTGACAATCTTGTCTACGCCGTTGTCGAGCGTGGCGGAGAACAGCAGGCGCTGCGCGTTGGGGGCGGTCGCCGCCATGATGCGGGTAACACCGGGCAAGAAGCCGAGGTCGGCCATGTGGTCGGCCTCATCGAGCACGCTGATCGTCACCTGGTCGAGGTGCGCGTAGCCCTGCTTCATGAGGTCTTCGAGTCGTCCGGGGCATGCCACGACGATGTCGACGCCATCGCGCAGCGCGTCTTCCTGACGCTTTTGCGAGACACCGCCGAAAATCGTGGTGACCTTGAGGCCCTCAGCCTTTGCGAGCGGTTCAATGGTCGCGGCAATCTGCGTTGCAAGTTCGCGCGTCGGCGACAGCACGAGACCGGCCGGGCGACGACCGCGACGCTTGTCACCGGCACGCAACGCACCGATGCGCGCCACGAGCGGAATGGCGAAGGCGAGCGTCTTGCCGGAACCGGTGCGTCCGCGGCCGAGAACGTCAGCGCCCGCGAGGGTGGAAGGAAGGGTCGACTCTTGAATCGGGAACGGCGTTGGGCGCCCCTCGGCGACGAGAGCGTCGACCATGGAGGCCGGAACACCGAGCTCGGCGAACGAGAGTGTGGTTTGGGTGGTCTGCGTAGACATGGGCTTTCTGAGCATGAGAACGCGACGGCGTCAATCACCGTCAGGCGGTGGAGCCAGCTCCGGCTCCGATCGCCGCGGTAGAAGAAGTCAATCAGCTCAGCGGCCAGACTCGGCGACACTTTTCGGGGTGAAAGCGTGCTACCGAACTAACTCACACTACCATCTTGAAACCGAACGACGGATGTGAGCGGGTTCAGGCGGTACGCTTGCTAGGTGAAGGAAACAGAAGACTCCGCTCCCCTGACTGACGAGGAACAGGTCACCTTCGCTGATCTCGGCCTCGATGGCCCCGTTCTTGCCGCGATCCGCGACCTTGGGTATGAACGACCCTCGGCGATTCAAGCGGCAACGATTCCCACGTTGCTGGCCGGCCGCGATGTGGTTGGTATGGCGCAAACCGGAACCGGCAAGACTGCCGCGTTCGCGTTGCCCATCATGCAACGCCTCGACCTCTCCCAGAAGACTCCGCAGGCGCTCGTGCTCGCGCCCACCCGTGAACTTGCACTGCAGGTTTCGGAGGCGTTCGAGGCATATGCCGCGCGCATGAAAAACGTTCACGTGCTGCCGGTTTACGGCGGCCAGGGCTACGGCGTGCAGCTGTCGGCCCTCCGCCGTGGCGTGCACATTGTCGTCGGTACCCCCGGCCGCATTATGGATCACCTCGACAAGGGCACCCTTGACCTGTCTGAGCTCAAGTACCTCGTGCTCGATGAGGCCGACGAGATGCTCAAGATGGGCTTTGTCGAAGACATTGAGACGATCCTGGCGGAGACTCCCGCCGACAAGCAGGTTGCACTGTTCTCGGCAACCATGCCCTCGCAGATTCGACGCATCTCCAAGAGCTACCTGCGCGATCCTGAAGAGATCACGGTCAAGTCGAAGACCACGACCAACACCAACATCACGCAGCGCTACGTCATCGTCTCGCACCAGCAGAAGCTGGATGCGCTCACCCGCATTCTTGAGGTCGAAAACTTCGACGGCATGATCATCTTCGTGCGCACCCGCGGCGAAACCGAGACGGTCGCCGAAAAGCTGCGCGCGCGGGGTTACTCCGCCGCCGCCATCAGTGGCGACGTTGCACAGGCACAGCGTGAGCGCACCGTCAACCAGCTCAAGAGCGGCAAACTCGACATTCTGGTTGCCACGGATGTTGCCGCGCGCGGCCTCGATGTGGAACGCATCAGCCACGTGGTGAACTTCGACATACCCACCGACACCGAGTCATACGTGCACCGCATTGGCCGCACGGGTCGTGCCGGCCGTACCGGTGACGCGATCAGCTTCGTCACACCGCGTGAGCGTTATCTGCTTGGCCACATCGAGAAGGCAACGCGCCAGCAGCCGGAGCAGATGCAGCTGCCGACGAGCGAAGACGTCAACAACACACGTCTTGCCCGCTTTGATGACTCCATCACGGCAGCGCTTTCCGAGAGCGAGCGGATGAACAAGTTCCGCGACATCATTGCGCACTATGTGCGCAACCACGATGTTCCGGAGGCGGATGTCGCCGCGGCTCTCGCGATCGTCGCTCAGGGCGACACTCCCCTGCTGCTTGACGAGGCCGAAGACGCTCGCATGCGGGACGAACTCGCCCGTGTTGAGGGTCGTGGCAAGAAGACTCGCGATCGCGACGGTAGCGAGCCGCGCCCACGTCGTGATCGCAGCTCGGGGGCCTTCACGGCGTACCGCATCGAAGTTGGCCGCCGTCACCGCGTGGAACCACGTCAAATCGTTGGCGCGCTGGCCAACGAGGGTGGTCTGGGACGTGACGACTTCGGCGCGATTTCGATCAAGCCGGACTTCTCGATTGTGGAACTGCCCACCACGCTGCCCGCCGGAACTCTTGACAAGCTGCGCGACACCCGCATCTCGGGCCGCCTGATTGAGATCAAGCCCGACCGTGGCCGTCCGGGCGGACGCCGTCGCGACGACGACGAGGGCGGCTACCGCAACGACCGTCCCCGTCGCGACGACCGCGATGGTTTCTCGCGCGGTGACCGGCCGCAACGCGATGATCGACCGCGTTACAGCGACCGAGCTGATGACCGGCCCGCGCGCAAGCCGCGACACAAGAACACCGACCGCTAGACGGTAGAGAGGCTCCCAAAAGATTGGGAGCCTCTCGCATTTGTCGGCGTGTAACTCGCCTTTCGTTGGGCGTCGCGAACTGATCCGTCTGCGCGCACCGGGGTATCAGGTTCCGCTTGTCGGGCGTATCGTTCGGTTATGAACGAACACCTGCACGGCGCAATGACCGAACAACACTTGCACACCGGTCCCGTGCCCACGACCACACATGCCGAATGGGGCGCAGGTCACCCCCGGCTGCTTGTGACGCGCGAGCCGGACGAACGATTCGTCTTTGACCTCACCGCCGATCTCACCACGATCGGCTCGTCGAGCGCATCCACCCTCGTTCTCACCGATATCGATCCGTCCCACGCCAGCATTCATCACGACGACCGTGACGAACACGTGCTGACGATGATTGGCGACGGAACCACCAATGCGAACCTTCACGTCGACCCCGTTTCGCGCGGCGAAGATAGTGAAATCATGCGCTCCGGCGCGCAGTTCACCGCCGGGCCCTGGCGCTTCGTGTTTCAACGAGATGAGTTCGCCGATCACGGACGCCCGCACGGGGGGCGTGAGGGTGGCTGGGCATCGTGGCAGAAGTCACAGCCGCCACGGCCAAGCTATGCCCATGGTGAAACGGAGGCACCGAAGCCCGCGTAGACCCGTGTCGGTGGTGGGCCGCGTCACGTAGGGCTCTGCGTGACGGTCAACAGTGCCGCCCGCATCAAGTTCTGCAGGATTCACGCCCGGTTCTGCAGGATTCACGCCCGGTTCTGCAAGATTCACGCCCGGTTCTGCAGGAAATCCTTCGTCCGAGCGACGGAAAACAGCGGAAATCGGGCAGGTCCGGCGAAATTTTCCTGCAGAACCCGAATGGTTCCTGCATAACCAGAGCCCGTTCCTGCACTATTTCGGGCGCATTGCGGGCGAGCGGAGCCACGGTGCCCGCGCACTCATCGAAGCTGACGACAGCGGAACCACGGTGCGTACTGGAACCACCGTGACAGAGCGCCCTGGAGGTGCGGGCGTAAACGAAGAAGAGCGCCTCGTGTGAGACGCTCTTCTTCTTGTTGGTGGATCTGAGGGGACTCGAACCCCTGACCCCCTGCATGCCATGCAGGTGCGCTACCAGCTGCGCCACAGACCCTCTGTTGCCCTTGCGAGGCAACTCATCTAGCGTACTACACGCCCGATGCTGGTTCTGACCAAATCAGGAATTTTCGACAGGATTTGGCAATTCAAACGGGATGGTTGGGCAGTCGTTCCAGAGGCGCTCGAGCGAGTAGTACATGCGCTCTTCCTCGTGGAAAACGTGCACGACAATGTCGCCGAAGTCTTCGAGAACCCAGCGTGCGTCGGCGCGTCCTTCGCGGCGGAGGCGCTTGTAGCCAGCCTCCAGCATCTTTTCTTCAACCTCGTCGGCGATGGCGGCAACCTGGCGTTCGTTGCGGCCGGTGACGATGATGAAGGCGTCGACAAACGGCAGGGGCTCTGACACGTCGAGTGCGACGATGTCGACGCCACCCTTTGCGTCGGCGGCGAGAGCGGCGATCGACACCATGTCGATCGTGGTTTGAGAGGTCGTCATTAGAACTTTCCGGTTGTTACGACATAAATGGTGAAGCCAATTGCCGCCAGCGAGAGAACACCCGCGGTGATGGCAAGCGCCACCACCAGCTTGCTGTTCTTTTCTGGTGCCGGCGGGCGAATCATCTCTACCGGCGTCTTGGCTTGGCTCACGGCCGCGGTGGCGGCGATGGGAGTTGGGGATGACTGCGGCGCAAGTTCACCGTCAATCAGTACGGCGTCGACGTCTTTTCCGTCGGCGACACCGGGGGCATGCCCCTGCGAGCCGAGGCCGTCGGGCAGGGAGAACGTTCCGGTCAGAATGACCTGGCCGGTAGACGTGACAGGCGCAGTGAGCGGCGTCAACGACATATCTTCGGGAAGAATCAGCATGCTCGCCGACCCTGAGCTACCAGACGATGTGGAACTGCGTACCAGCAGGTCATCGAAGCTGTCTTGCCCCAGCAGGTTGGCGCCAAACTCGGCGTGCACGGTGTGCTCGTCGTCGGCGGCGTCAGAATCGGTTGCCATCGTCGCGGCAATCGACTCACTCGCGCGGCTGGGGTTCGACATCGGAATCGCGTCCGTACCACCGGCTGAACGCGGCGCCCACGGCGATTCCGCGTCGCCTGCAGGTTCAGCATCAAACGTTGGCGCGTCCGTGGAGGCGTCGGTCGACGGTGCGGCGGCCGGCGCCTCATAAGCGGCGGGCGTCTCAACAGCGGCAGCAACGGGTTCCGGAACCACGGGAGCAGCGTCGGCGGTAACCTCGGGTGCCGAAGACGCGGCTTCGGGCGTGACGGCGGCGTGTGCCTCATCAGCGTCCGAAGCAGCCACCGACTCAGGCGCCGTCGCCGCAGACGCGGGCTCAGCCGTTTGATCGGAGACGACGGGCGTGCCGGCCTGGGGTGTGAGCACCGGGATGGAGTTGGTGCGAATTCGTTCTTGGTCGCGAGCCTGTCGGCGAGTGCGGGCACGCGCACCGAGATCGACGGAGGCGTCGGGTGCGGGCGCTGGCGCCTCGGCGATAGGCTCTGCCGCGCGCGGCAGGTGCGCTGCAGGCGCTGCGGGCGTTGGTGTCTGCTCAGCGGCAGGCGCCTCGGTGGTCTCTGATGGTTCCGGCTGCGCTGCAGCGTTTGCTGCGGCTTCTGCCGCCGCTTCTGGCGTGACGATGGGCGTTGCGCCCGTCATCCGAATCTCGCGTAGCTGACGGCGCGTCAGCTGCTGATCTGCATGCTGGTCGCTGGGTGTCATTCGGTGCTCCGATAAAGGTGATGCTTTGCAATGTATTGCACGACGCCATCAGGAACGAGATACCACACGGGGTGTCCTCTTCGCACTCGTTCGCGACAGTCGGTCGATGAAATTGCCATTGCGGGGATCTCTAATTGACTCACACGTTCGCTGGGAAGTCCTTCGGTGCTGAGGACATGACCCGGCCGTGAGACCGCGACGAAGTGGGCAAGATCCCACAGCTCGTCATGGTCGCGCCAACTGAGAATTTGGGCGACGGCGTCTGCTCCGGTGATGAAGAACAGCTCGGCGTCTGGGCGCTGTGCCGCAAGATCGCGCAACGTATCGATGGTGTAGGTCGGGCCCTCACGGTCGATGTCTACGCGGCTTACGGTGAATCGCGGGTTTGACGCGGTCGAGATCACGGTCATTTCATACCGGTGCTCTCGGTTGCTCACGCCTGGCTTCTGCCACGGTTGCCCCGTCGGCACGAAGACGACCTCGTCGAGGTCGAAGGAGTGAGCGGCCTCGCTCGCTGCTACCAGGTGACCGTGATGAATGGGGTCAAATGTTCCACCCATCACCCCGATGCGAGGAGGCCGCGACTGCGTCATCAAGAAAACCTAGTGACCCGATCCGTGGGCGTCGCCGCCGTGACGTGCGGCAAACTGCTCAGCCTTGGGTGCGTGGCGGTTGGCGACGTTTCGGTACGATGCCACAACCAGTGCGAGCACGCCGAAAATGGCGATCGCGATGATGAAGGCCGGGAAGGTCGACATCATGACAGCGAGCGGGTCGTGGCCGCCTTCTGCAGCGGTGGTGATGATCGCGGATGCGATGGTCATTGATAACTCCGATCGGGTGATCTCTGAGAGGTTGCTCTCAGTCTAGTTCGTTACGCGCGAACCTGCCCCGCGCCGCGCGCGAGCCACTTCGTGCTGGTCAGCTCGCTGAGCCCCATCGGGCCCCGAGCATGAAGTTTTTGGGTAGAGATTCCCACTTCGGCGCCAAAGCCGAACTCACCGCCATCGGTGAACCGCGTCGAGGCATTAACCATGACAACGGCCGAATCGACCTCGGCAAGAAAGCGCTCCGAGTTATGCAGATCGGTCGTAATAATCGACTCGGTGTGCCCGGTGGAGAACTCACGAATATGCGCGAGCGCGTCATCAAGGGTGTCAACAACCTTCATGGCGATATCTAGACCGAGGTATTCGGTGCTCCAGTCGGCGTCACTCGCGGCGACAACACCGGCGGCGAGCTGTTGCACCCGGGCGTCACCGTGCACCGTGACACCGCCGCGCTGCAGGTGCTCGACAACCGTCGGAATGAGGCGTTCGGCGGCGTCGCGATGCACCAGCACCGTCTCAACCGCGTTGCATACGCTCGGGCGCTGAATCTTGGCGTTCGCGACGATATCGCGTGCCCACTCCAGCGGTGCCGACGCGTCAAGCACGATGTGCACATTTCCGGCGCCGGTTTCGATAACCGGAACCGTCGATTCCGTCACCACCGTCTCAATAAGCGCGGCCGAACCGCGCGGCACGAGAACGTCAATGAATCCTCGCCCCTTCATGAGGGCGCGGGCGCCTTCGCGGCCGAAGTCGTCGACGGAACCAATAGCATCGGCCGTCACGCCGGCGGTTGCCAGCGCCTCACGCATCACGGCAACGAGTTCGGTGTTGCTGCTGCGCGCAGCGGAACCACCGCGCAGCAAGACGGCGTTGCCGGAACGAAGGGCGAGGGCCGCGATATCAACGGTCACATTCGGGCGCGCCTCATAGATGGCGCCGACGACGCCGAACGGCACCCGAACCTGCTCAAGCGCGACACCGTTGGGAAGACGGTGGCCGCCGATCACTTGCCCGACCGGATCAGGCAGCTTCGCGACATCGCGAACGGCGGCCGCCAGGTTCGCAATGCGCGTCTCATCCAACCGCAACCGGTCAAGGAGCCCGTCTCCGATGTTGTCGACCACTCCCCTGGCGAGATCGTCGGCATTGGCCGCAACGATTCGGGGCGTGGCTGCAATCAGTGCGTCGGCAATGGCATTCAGCACGTCGGCCTTCTCGGCGCTGGTCAGTCGCGCCGTGACGCGTGATGCGTCTTTGGCCGCGGCAAGGCGAGCGACGAGCTCATCGGGAAAGTTCTCGTTCACGCGTCAACCATATCGATGGCACCGGTAACCGTCTCGCGGTCCACATCGGCAGGTGAGAACCACGTGCCGATGTTCTCACCCCGCAGCGCCGCCGCGACATTATCGGCGCTGGTGACGAGCACACCGATGCCAGACGAGGCGGCCAAGCGGGCCGCCGAAACCTTCGTTGCTGCCCCGCCGGTTCCGACCGTGTTCACCACGGCAGAACCAAACTGCAGTTCCGACAGGTCATCATCGGGGTGAATCGTGTCGATCGGCTCAGCACCCTCCTCCTGCGGAGGCTTCGTGTAGAGCGATTCGATATCGCTCAACAGAATGAGGGCATCCGCGCCGATCAGGCGCGCGACGAGCGCCGCCAAGCGGTCATTGTCACCGAAGCGAATCTCGTGCGTCGCCACGGTGTCGTTCTCGTTGACGATCGGCAGAATGCGCAGGCCAAGGAGTCGTTCCATCGCGCGGCGAGCGTTCGATCGTGCGGTGGGGTTCTCGAGGTCGTGCGCCGTCAGGAGCACCTGGCCCGCGACAATGTGGAACGGACGAAGTGCCTCCTGGTAGCGGAACACCAGGACGTTTTGACCTACGGCCGCAGCAGCCTGCTGGGTTGCCAGGTCGGTGGGACGAGAGTCGAGGTTGAGGTAGGGCATTCCGGTCGCGATCGCTCCGGATGAAACCAGAGTGACCTCGATACCGGCGCGGTGCGCATCAGCAAGCGCGTGCACGAGCATGGGGATTCGCCACGACTCTTCACCAGAAATCGAAGACGAACCCACCTTGACAACAACGCGACGTGCCGTTGCGATGTCTGCTCGTGCCTGTGCGGTCATTCCGTCTCTTCCTCCGCGCTTGCCAACCGGCGCTCTTCCTCCAACGCACGCTCGAACGATCGCGCGTCCATCATCTTCTTGTACTGCTCGCGTCGCTGAGATGTGGTGCGGCGCGTGTTCGGGTCGACACGCGGATCGGATCCGCGCGGTGAGACCATGACTTCCGCGGCAGAGGACACCGACGGATCCCAGTCAAAGACGATTCCGTCGCCCTCACCGATGATGACCGTCGCGCCAGGCACGGCTCCCGCGCGGAACAGCGCGTTATCGATACCCAGTTTGTCGAGACGCTCGGCCAGGTAGCCAACAGCCTCGTCATTTTGGAAGTCGGTCTGCATGACCCAGCGCTCGGGCTTCTCGCCAATAATGCGGTAGTAGTTGCCGTAGCTACCGCCATCGATGCGAACGTAGAAGTCGCCCTCGCCCTTCGCCTTCGGCCGCAGCACGACGCGCTGTGGCGCCGGCTCTTGGGCGAGGGAGGCGCGGTGCTCGTCGACCAGCTCGGCAATGGCAAACGACAGTTCGCGAAGGCCGGTGTGGGCGATCGTGGAGATTTCGAAGACGCGGAACCCGCGCGCCTCAAGATCGCCGCGAACGAAGTCGGCGAGCTCTTTGGCGTCGGGAACATCGACCTTGTTCAGGGCGATGAGCTGCGGGCGGTCCAGGAGCGGCAGCTGACCCTCGGGCACCGGGTAGGCCGCAAGCTCAGCGAGGATGACGTCCAGGTCGCTGATCGGGTCGCGTCCCGGGTCAAGGGTGGCGCAGTCGAGAACGTGAACCAGCACGGAACAACGCTCAACGTGGCGCAGGAATTCGAGGCCGAGCCCGCGTCCTTCGCTTGCCCCTTCGATAAGGCCAGGAACGTCGGCGACGGTGTAGCGCGATTCGCCAGCCTGCACGACGCCCAGGTTGGGGTGCAGGGTGGTGAACGGATAGTCGGCGATCTTCGGACGCGCCGCAGACAGCGCAGCGATCAGGCTCGACTTACCGGCACTGGGAAACCCAACGAGCGCCACATCGGCGACCGTCTTGAGTTCCAAGACGACATCGCCGTCCCAGCCCGGGGTTCCGAGCAGGGCAAAGCCAGGCGCCTTACGCTTTTGCGTCGACAGCGCCGCGTTGCCGAGGCCACCCTGGCCGCCAGGAGCTGCCACAAAGCGCATTCCGGGCTCGACAAGGTCAACCAAGACCTCGCCGGAAGGATCTTTCACCACGGTGCCAACGGGAACCAAGAGCTCCAGGCTCTCCCCCGCTGCACCCGAACGGTGATCGCCCATACCAAAGCCGCCATTACCTGCGGTGCGGTGCGGGCCGTGGTGGTATGAGAGCAGCGTCGTGGTCTGCGGGTCAGCGACCAACACCACGTCGCCGCCATTACCGCCATTGCCCCCATCGGGGCCGGCCAGCGGCTTGAACTTCTCCCGGCGGACGGAAACGCAGCCGTTGCCGCCCTTGCCCGCGCGCAGGTGCAGCGTTACTTGGTCGACGAACGAAACCATTTTTACCTCCGGGTAAAGGGAAAGGGACGAGCCGAAGCCCGCCCCTGTCCTAAAGCTTGAGTGTTACTCAGCGACGATGTTGACGACCTTGCGGCCGCCCTTCGTGCCGAACTCGACAGCGCCCGCTGCAAGAGCGAAGAGCGTGTCATCGCCGCCACGACCGACGTTAGCGCCGGGGTGGAAGTGCGTGCCGCGCTGGCGGACGAGGATCTCGCCGGCGTTGACGGTCTGACCGCCGAAACGCTTCACGCCCAGGCGCTGAGCGTTGGAGTCACGACCGTTACGGGTGGAGCTTGCGCCCTTTTTGTGTGCCATCTCGTGTTTCTCCTTGGCTTACTTGATGCCGGTGACCTTGACGCGCGTCAGGTCCTGACGGTGGCCCTGGCGCTTCTTGTAACCGGTCTTGTTCTTGTACTTCTGGATGACGATCTTCGGGCCGCGGAGGTTGCCGAGAACCTCAGCGGTGACCTTAACCTTCGCCAGCTTGTCCGCGTCGGTCGTCACGGCTGCGCCGTCAACGAGCAGGACAGCGGGAAGCTCGATCTTCTCGCCCTGGGCTGCCTTGACCCGGTCGAGCTGCACGATGGTGCCAACTTCGACCTTCTCCTGACGGCCTCCGGCGCGCACAACTGCGTAAACCACTTCACACCTTGTTTCGTTAGGGAGCTGAATCGCTCCGAAATGTCGTAAAAGACTCTGCTTGCATCACCCAATAACTCGGGCCCTCACAAGGAGGTGGTGCGGCTGCAAGTCTTTCGACGCCGCCGGGGCGGACGACGCGGTATGCGCACCAAGGGTCTACTTTACCTGATACATGCCCCACCCGGCAAAACCGAGGTGGCGTGTCGCAGGCGACTCCCAGCGGCGCGCCCTGCGGAGCACCACCATTTCGCCGGTAGACCGACGCCGGGCCCCACGGAATGAGACCTAACATCTAATAGTGAGCATACTCGTCGATACGCCCCGTTGGCCTGCACACGGCCGGTTGTGGGCACATTTGGTTAGCGATGACAACCTCGATGAGCTTCATGCGTTTGCCGCCAGAAACGGAATCCCCCGACGAGGGTTCGATTTTGATCACTACGACGTGCCAGAAGAAATCCTGGAACAGTTGATCGCCGACGGCGCGTCGCTTGTCGATAGTCACGAGCTCACCCGCCGGTTGATCGCCTCCGGGCTGCGCGTGACAATGCGCGAGCGCCGCGGACGCTAAGCCGAGCCCTGGGCGGCCCCTCGAGCGACAGGGGGCGACAGCCGCACGTCAGGGGTCACATCCATGCCTCCACCCGTTCGAGGCCGCACAGCGCCGCCTGAAACGCGAGGAGCCGCTCCCGACCATGATGATCGGGAGCGGCTCTTATGCGTTCTGCGGGCCCTATTCGGCACCGGCCTCCGGCGCCACATCGGCAACGGGCGAGGCTGAAACGGGCGTACCGGTCAGCGCAGCCGTCGTCACACGACGTGAACGTGAGCGGCCCTGCCCCGGCGCCTTTGGTTCCGGAAGCGCATCAAGAACCGACTCCAGAAGCTGTTCCTTCTCCGACTTCGGTCGCGCCTCGCGCGACGTGTCGGCGGTTGCCTTCTTCTTTCGCGGCTTCTTCGGACGCTCGACCTGCGCCTCAACGGGTGCCGCAGCCGTCGGTTCCGGCGTCGTCGGGGCCTTGGTCGACGCGGCGATCTGCGCCAGCGCCGTCTTGGCGCCCTCGGGAATCACGTGTGTTCCGGTCGCGGGCGACGCCGAGGACGGTGCGGAACCATTGCCGTTCGACTGCGACGCATTGGCGGAACCATTGCTCGAGTTTTGATTCTGGTTCTGACGCTGACGACGGTTCTGGTTGGATCCGTTGCCGCCGCCGTTGCTCGATGCGCTGGCACGGTGCTTCACGACCGGGTCGTGGTGCACGACGACGCCACGGCCGGCGCAAACCTCACACGGCTCGCTGAAGGTCTCAAGCAGGCCGAGTCCGAGCTTCTTGCGCGTCATCTGCACCAAGCCCAGCGATGTCACTTCGGCAACCTGGTGCTTTGTGCGGTCGCGGCTCAAGCATTCGATGAGACGGCGCAACACGAGGTCACGGTTGGTTTCGAGCACCATGTCGATGAAGTCGATCACGATGATGCCGCCGATATCGCGCAACCGGAGCTGGCGAACGATTTCTTCTGCCGCCTCGAGGTTGTTCTTGGTGACCGTCTCTTCGAGGTTTCCGCCCGAGCCAACGAACTTTCCGGTGTTGACGTCAACGACCGTCATCGCCTCGGTGCGGTCGATGACCAGCGAACCACCCGAGGGCAGCCACACCTTGCGATCCAGCGCCTTCTCGATCTGCTCGGTAATGCGGAACGAGTCAAACGGATCAGCGTCGCCCTCGTAGCGCTCGACGCGCTCCAACAGGTCGGGGGCAACGCCCGCGAGATAGTTCTCGATCGTGCGCTGCGCCTCGTCGCCCTGAATGATCATCTTGGTGAAGTCTTCGTTGAAAACATCACGCACAATCTTCACGAGCAGGTCGGGCTCAGAATGCAGCAGCTGCGGTGCCTGACCAGACTCCGAAACCTTCGCGATGTGCTCCCACTGCGCGGTGAGGCGCTGCACGTCGACGGTGAGCTGTTCTTCTGTCGCACCCTCCGCAGCGGTGCGCACAATGACGCCACTGGACTCGGGCAGAACCTCTTTCAAGATGCGCTTGAGACGCGCACGCTCGGTGTCGGGGAGCTTGCGCGATATGCCGTTCATCGCGCCGCCGGGAACGTACACAAGATAGCGGCCGGGCAGCGAAATCTGGCTCGTGAGGCGGGCACCCTTGTGGCCAACCGGGTCTTTCGTCACCTGCACGAGAACCTTGTCGCCTGTCTTGAGCGCAAGCTCAATGCGGCGCGGCTGGTTGCCTGTCTCGACCGAATCCCAGTCAACTTCCCCCGAGTACAGCACGGCGTTGCGGCCGCGACCGATGTCGACGAACGCCGCCTCCATCGACGGCAGCACGTTCTGCACGCGGCCGATGTAGACGTTGCCGAGGAGCGATGCGTCTTGGTTGCGGGCAACGTAGTGCTCCACCAGAACGTTATCTTCGAGAACGGCGATCTGAATCCGACCAGACTTTGACCGCACAATCATCTGGCGATCAACGGCTTCGCGCCGCGCCAAGAACTCGGCCTCGGTGACGACGGTGCGCCGGCGTCCGGCCTCGCGACCGTCGCGGCGCCGCTGCTTCTTCGCTTCGAGACGGGTCGAACCCTTGATGCGCTGCGGCTCGGTGATGACCTCGACCGCACGCTGGCGGCGGGGCGGCTGCGCCGCCGGTGCCTCTTCGACCTCGTTCGGGCCGCCACGACGGCGACGGCGACGTGAGTTCGACGACTCTTCCTCTGCTTGCGGCAGCTGGCGAGCGGGCAGCGGAACAATCTCCGGCGCGTAGAAATGCAGTGCGGTTGTCACCTGCGAGACAAACGTCTCGGGCAGGAGTCCCAGCGTCACGGCCGTGATCGGCTCCGGCTCGGGCTCGGGCTCCGGCTTTGCGGCATCGGTTACCTCGGCGTCGGTAATCTCGGCATTAGTCGCCTTGGCGTCCGTCGGTTCAGCGTCAGCTGCGTCCGTTGACGCGTCGGCCGGCTGCTCCGGCGCCTGAGATGCGGGTGCGGCGTCGCTCGCCTCAGCCGCTACGGCTGGCGCCGCGGCCTCGCCTGCCGGTACATCGGCTTCGGCATCAGGCGTCGCCATCTCGACAACGGGTGCCACCTCGGCGCTTGTCTGTGGTTCCGCCGCCTCCGCGCGAACATCGGCATCGGGCGTCGACGGCGTGACGGGGTCTGGAACATCCGCGGCTGACTCGCCCGACAGGGCGTGAGCCGCGACGGCCGCCGGAATCTCCGGTACCGGAGGCAATTCGACAGCCGCAACGGCGTCGGCAGGCTCTGCGGCCTCTGCTCGCGGCAGGGAGACGGAAAGGTCGGTGGACTCAGGCGCTACGGCCTCGGCGCCTTCGAGGGCCTCTGGGACCTCGACTGGAGCGTCGTTGGTGTGGGTAGCGTGTTCTTCATTATTCTGATCAGCCATTGCTGGCGCACTCCCTGCGGGCAACTCCGCGCGCTGCCCGGCAATTCTCTCGTGCGGCTCCGCACCTGCGGTGCCGCGAACTCTATCGGCATGCGATCGGCTCTGGGCTCGGATCGCGAGGGCATCTTGTGCCCCCAAAAGTCTTCATGGACCACGGTCTCGGCGCGGCCGAGATGTAGTTCTCGTATCATTATCGCACTAACGGGGGCGGTGTGCAGTATTCGCGGATTGTTTTCACGGCTGTGCCGCATTCCGTCAATGGAATACTGGTCACATGACCGAACAGCGCACCCGCCCGACCGTGTTCGCCATCTGGCTCATCATCGCGGGCGTCATTGGCTGGTGGGCTGCCTTCCAGCTCACCCTCGAACGATTCCACCTGCTGCAAAACCCCGACGCCATTCTGAACTGCGATATCTCGCCGCTGGTGCAATGCAAGGCAAACCTGGAGTCGGCGCAGGGTGCCGTGTTCGGCTTTCCCAACCCGATCCTGGGGCTCACGATGTGGGTGGCGCCGATCGTCGTTGGCGTCGCGATTCTCGCGGGGGCGCGTTTCGCGAAGTGGTTCTGGTTCTTGTTCTGGTGCGGCTTTGTCTTTGCGATGGGCTTTGTCATTTGGCTCATGACGCAGAGCATTTACGAGCTCGGCACGCTGTGCCCGTGGTGCATGGTGACGTGGGCGGTCGTGATTCCGTCGTTCTGGGCGGTCACGTTCCACGTCATGCGCCAGGGCGTTTTCGGTGACGGCGCGCGCGAGCTTGGCGAAAAGTTGATGGGCTGGACGCCGCTGTTTACCGTCGTCAGCTACGTTGCCGTCGCCGTGATGGCACAGCTTCGCCTCGACCTGCTGAGCGTGCTGTTCATCTAACCGGCTCATCCCTGCCTTAACCAAAAACGGCGCCGCATCCTCACGATGCGGCGCCGTTTCGTTCTGGTTAGGAGAACCAGATGCCCAGTTCGCGCTGGGCAGATTCGACAGAGTCGGAACCATGCACCAGGTTCTGCTGCACCTTCAGTCCCCAGTCGCGGCCAAAGTCGCCACGGATGGTTCCGGGTGCCGCCGTCGTGGGGTCCGTGGTTCCGGCGAGCGAGCGGAAGCCCTCGATAACGCGGTTGCCTGCGAGGCGAATCGCGACCGACGGGCCCGACATCATGAACTCGAGCAGCGGCTCGTAGAACGGCTTGCCCTCGTGCTCGGCGTAGTGCTGCTCCAGCAGCGCACGGTCGGGTTCGACCAGCTTGAGGTCAACGAGCGCGTAGCCCTTAGCCTCGATGCGGGCGAGAATTGCTCCGGTCAGGCCGCGTGCGACGCCGTCCGGCTTGACGAGGACGAGTGTCTCTTCGGTTGCCATATCAGTCACCTTCTGTGTTTTGTGCGGCGCTTGGAGCCTGGCGGGCAATTCGCGCCGACGTGATCATCGCATACGCCCACATGCCACCAAAAACGGCGGCGACGATGACGAATGCGAGGTTAAGAAACGCGCCCGCAAGCACGACGAATTGAAGAATCCACCCGGCGATGATGCCCACCTGAAAGCGGCACATACCGGCGACCACAATCATCAGCACGGCCATCACGCCACCGGCGACGATACCCCACCACGGCTCGATGCCTGCGGGCGTCGCTTTCATGCCGAAGATGAAGAGGCCGCCCAGCAGCATCACGATCGATTCAAATCCGAGAATTACCGCGCCAAGTCGCGCCGCAAGAGGGTAGCCCTTCTTCATTAAGCGCCTCCCCCTGCTGGCTTCCAGCCCTGCTCTTGCGCAAGAGCGATTGCTTCGCCAGCGAGCACGACGGAACCAACAATGATGACGGCGCGGCGCGGCGACGTCGACGCCCAGTCGCGGGCCGCCTCAGCGGCATCGTCGAGCGTCGGGTGCACGGTGGCCGGCAGCCCCGCATTTTCGACAACGTCGGCGAGGCGATCGGCGTCGGCCGCGCGATCCGATGACGGCGAAGTCACAAAGACGTGCGCCGGAACCTCGCGAAGCGCGTCGACGATACCGGCGGCGTCCTTATCGTCCAGCACACCGATGACCAGGCCCCACTCATCGAAGTCAAAAGACTCACGCAGTGCGGTTGCCAGGGCGCGCGCGCCGTGCGGATTGTGGCCGGCGTCAACCAAGACGGTGGGTTCGACGCCAATGAGCTGAAGTCGACCGGGCGAGGTTGACTCTTGCAAACCCTCGGCGACGATGTCGCTGGCGATCGGGTTGGTCGCGTTACCGATCAACGATTCGACCGCGGCGATAGCAAGTGCGGCGTTGAAGCCCTGGTGCCCACCGTAAAGCGGCAGGTACTCGTCTTCGTAGATGCCGGCCCGGCCGCGCACGGAGATCTGCTGACCACCGACGGCCAGACGCTGCGAAACGAGAGCGAAGTCGGCGCCTTCGAACGCCACGGTCGCACCCTTTTCAGCGGCAACGGCGCGAATGATGGCCTCAGCCTCGGGGGTCTGCCGGGCCGAAACCACGACAGCACCCTCCTTGATGATTCCGGCCTTAACCGTTGCAATCTCCTCGATGGTGTTGCCAAGGCGTGAAGCGTGGTCAATGTCGATCGGTGTGAACACAGCGACATCGCCATCGGCGGTGTTGGTCGAGTCCCATGCACCGCCCATGCCGACTTCAATCACGGCGACATCAACGGGCGCGTCGGCGAAAACGACGAACGCAAGTACGGTGAGCAGCTCAAAGAAGGTGAGCGGCGCATCGCCCGCGGCCGCCAGCTCGGCATCAACGAGGTCAACGAACGGCTCAATCTCCTCCCACGCGTCGGCAACGGCACCATCGTCGGCCGGTTCGCCGTCAACCATCAGGCGCTCCGTGAATCGCACCAGATGTGGGCTGGTGAACAATCCCGACCGCAAGCCCATCGCGCGCAACAGGCTCTCAATCATGCGCGCCGTCGAGGTCTTGCCGTTCGTTCCGGTGAGGTGAATAACCCGATAGGTCTTCTGCGGGTCATCCATCAGTTCCAGCACCCGACGGGTGCGTTCAACCCGCGGCTGCACCCACTGCTCACCCTGCCGGGTCAGCAGTTGCGCATAGACGCGGTCTGCTCGTTGCACATCGCTCATGCGGATTCTCCCTCGGGGCTCTTTTCGATCGTGACGACAATCGGCGCCTTGTCGGCACCCAATGCGCGGGTTCCGCTCACAAAAACGCCGTCTCCGGGGCTTGTAGCCACATCAACGATGGCGTCGATCTCGGGGGTTGCCTGAACGGCGAATCCGACAGCCAGAGTTTCGGCAGCGATCAGCTCGGCGTGCGCGGTGAGCGCTTCAGCAATCGAGGGTGCAACATTCAGCGCGAGCACGATGCGGTCGCTCACCTCAAGGCCCGCGTTCTTGCGCGCCTCCTGCACCACACGAATCGCATCGCGCGCGACACCCTCGGCCTCAAGCTCCGGCGTTGTGACCGTGTCGAGCAACACGAAACCGCCGCCAGGCAGCAGCGAAATCGCTGTTCCTTCTGCGACGCCGCCAGCGACGAGGGCAAGTTCGTACTCCCCCGCAACAAGCTCAAGCCCGCCCGCGGTAACGACGCCGCCGACCTCACTCCAGTCGCCGTTCTTTGCGCCCATGATCGCCTGCTGCACCTGCTTACCCAGGCGCGGGCCGGCAGCGCGAGCGTTCACGACGAGGCGCTGGGTGATGCCGTATTGCGCGCCGATACCGTCGGTCGCCTCGACCAGTTCAACGGTCTTCACATTGAGCTCTTCGCGCAGAATCGCTTCAAACTGTGCCAGCCCAGCGGTTCCGCCCGTCACCACCGTCAACGACTGCAACGGCAGACGCACGCGCAGCTTGTGCTGCTTGCGCAGCGCGTTCGCGGTCGAAGAAATCTCACGCACCGCGTCCATTGCCGCGCGAATATCTTCGGCGGCGGGGAAGGCATCGGCGTCAGGGTAGTCCTGCAGGTGCACGCTGCGACCACCGGTGAGGCCCTGCCACACCTGCTCAGAAACCAGTGGGATGAGAGGCGCGGCCACGCGCGTGAGCGTCTCGAGCACGGTGTATAGCGTGTCAAACGCCTCGCGCGAGGACTCGTCGTCGGTGATACCCACCCAGAATCGGTCACGCGAGCGGCGGATGTACCAGTTCGTCAGCGCGTCGCTGAAGTCGCGAAGCTTCTCGGTGGCGCTGGTTGAGTCCAGGCCTTCGAGGTCATCGGCAACGCCGCGCACCAGGTCACCGGTGAGGGCGAGAATGTAACGGTCCAGCACGTCGGTCGAGTCGGTGCGCCACGATGCCTGGTAGCCGCCGTCTTGGGCAACATTGGCGTAGGTGGCGAAGAAGTACCACGAGCTCCACAGCGGCAGCATGAATTCGCGCACGCCCGCGCGAATGCCCTCTTCAGTGACGACGAGGTTGCCGCCGCGCAGCACGGAAGATGACATCAAGAACCAGCGCATGGCGTCGGAACCATCGCGATCGAAGACCTCAGAAACGTCAGGGTAGTTGCGCAGCGATTTCGACATCTTCTGGCCGTCAGAGCCCAACACGATGCCGTGGCAGCTCACGCCGGTGAACGCCGGGCGGTCAAACAGTGCGGTCGAGAGCACGTGCATGACGTAGAACCAGCCGCGGGTTTGACCGATGTACTCGACGATGAAGTCGGCCGGCGAGTGATCGTTGAACCACTGCTCGTTCTCAAACGGGTAGTGCACCTGGGCGAACGGCATCGAGCCCGAATCAAACCACACGTCCAACACGTCTTCGATGCGGCGCATCGTTGACTGACCAGACGGGTCATCGGGGTTCGGCCGGGTCAGCTCATCGATGTACGGGCGGTGCATGTCGACCTCGCCCTGCTCGTTGCGGGGAAGGCGGCCGAAATCGCGCTCCAGCTCTGCGAAGGATCCGTAAGAGTCAACGCGCGGGAACTCGGGGTTATCGCTCTTCCACACCGGAATGGGCGAACCCCAGTAACGGTTGCGGCTGATCGACCAGTCGCGTGCGCCCTCAAGCCACTTGCCGAACTGCCCGTGCTTCACGTTTTCCGGCACCCAGGTGATGTCTTCGTTCAGCTCGATGGCGCGGTCACGGAACTCCGTCACGCGCACAAACCAGCTGGAAACAGCCTTGTAGATGAGAGGGTTGCGGCAGCGCCAGCAGTGCGGGTAGCTGTGCACGTAGCTCTGCTCGCGCAGCATGCGACCGGCGGCCCGCAGCAGGCGAATCAGCGGAGTATTGGCGTCGAGCCACAACTGGCCGGCGACGTCGGTGACGGCGGGCAAGAACTTGCCGCCATCGTCGAGCGACAAGATGGTGGGGATACCTGCCGCGCTAGCGACACGCATGTCGTCTTCACCGTAGGCCGGAGCCTGGTGAACAACGCCGGTACCGTCGGCGATGGTGACGTAGTCGTCAACGAGAATGCGCCAGGCGTCCTCGGTTCCGTAAGCCTCCGTGTCTGCGTAGTAGTCGAAGAGGCGCTCGTAGCGCACGTCCGCGAGGTCGGAACCACGAATCACGCGGCTGACGGCGGCGCGGGCATCGTCGGCAGAGTCGTAGCCGAGGTCTTTCGCGTAGTTGCCGAGCAGAGCGTCGGCAAGCAGGTACTCGCCGCCCTCAGCATCCGCCGCTCCGTTTGGGCCGGCGGGCACGACGACATACTCAATGTCAGGGCCAACGGCGAGAGCCAGGTTGGTCGGGAGGGTCCACGGCGTGGTCGTCCAGGCGAGTACTCGCACGCCTGCGATGCCCAGCAGTTCCGCCTTCTCGCCCACCAGCGGGAACGTCACGGTAACCGAAGGGTCCTGACGGTCTTTGTAGACGTCATCATCCATACGGAGTTCGTGGGCAGAAAGTGGCGTCTCATCACGCCAGCAGTACGGCAGAACGCGGTAGCCCTCGTAGGCCAGCCCCTTGTCGTACAGGGTGTTGAACGCCCACATGACCGACTCCATGTAGGAGGTATCAAGCGTCTTGTAGCCGTTGTCAAAGTCAACCCAGCGCGCCTGGCGGGTGACGTAGTTCTGCCATTCCTCAGTGTAGGCAAGCACCGATTCGCGGGCCTTCGCATTGAACTGCGAGATGCCCATGGTTTCGATCTCGCTCTTCTCGGTGATGCCGAGCTGCTTCATCGCTTCGAGCTCGGCAGGAAGACCGTGCGTGTCCCAACCGAACACGCGGTCAACCTTTTTGCCGCGCATGGTCTGGAAACGCGGAAACAGGTCCTTGGCGTACCCGGTCAGCAGGTGGCCGTAGTGCGGGAGGCCGTTGGCAAATGGCGGGCCGTCGTAGAAGACCCACTCTTCTTGCCCCTCGCGCTGCGCAATGCTGGCGCGGAAGGTCTGGTCGCGCTCCCAAAACTCCAGGATCGAGGTTTCAATCTCTGGGAAGCGTGGGCTGGGCACGACGGCGTCGGCTGCTGGTCCGAAAGAGGAACGAGGGTAGGTCATGGTCTCTCGCAGGGCTTGAATTTGGCTCCTGCAGGGACGACCCTTCGGCCGCGGTACCACCCCGCATTGCTCGCATACCCGGAGGGCAACGAACCACTCGTTCAGCGGCGATAACGGGCCTGCCCCGCTCGGTTCTACTAAGACTTGCGCCTGTTCTTCCGAGCACTCCCCGGTGATAGCCGGATCACAGTGTGTTCCACCATGTTATCGCGCTTTCGGTTGAAGCGCGTTCGGGTCTTTCGGTCTCTCGGTTTCGCTTGACGCGCGTTCGGTCTTGCGCTTTCGCTTGACGCGCGTTCGGTCTTGCGGTCTCGCTTGACGCGCGTTCGGTCTTTCGGTCTCGGTTGACGCGCGATCGGTCTCGCGGTTTCGGTCTTGCGGTCTTGCACTTTCAGTCTTCGGCCTTGCGCTTTCGGTTGATCCGCCACCCTGTTATGCACGAGCGCGACCGTGTTATGCACGAGCGAACTGCCACTTTCGGGCGACACGCCGTCTCAGCGCCCTCATTTCAGGTTCCACTCGTGCAGAACAGGGGTGCTTCTCGTGCAGAACGCTAAGAAGGCGACCGGAACCAATGAGCATGAGTGCAGAGCCAGGTGCACCGTGCGGCGCCTCCGGCGTGGCCGCGTTCTGCTCGATGAAGAACCTGTTATGCACGAGTGAATCGCCACTTTCGGGCGACACGCCGTCTCAGCACCCTCATTTCAGGTTCCACTCGTGCAGAACAGGGGGCGCACTTGTGCGGAACGCCGAGGAGGCGACCGGAACCAGGGGCGAGAGTGCAGGGCCGCCCGCACCGTGGGACACCTCCGGCTTGACCCTGTTATGCACGAGTGAATTGCCATTTTCAGCCCGACACGCCGTCTCAGCGCCCTCATCTCAGGTTCCACTCGTGCAGAACAGGGGTGCGCCGTGCAGAACAGGGACGCACCGCGCAGAATGCCGGCGACGGAACCACGGGCACGGCGACGGAACGGTAGGCGCTCGGGTAGGTGAGTTAACTCGGGCAAGTGGCTAGCAACTCGGGCAAGCGAGCTACGGAGTGCGGGGTGTGAGAGTCGCGGCGGCGAGGAGTTCGCGGGTGAAGGCGTGCTCGGGGTTGGAGAAAATCGCGACGGTGTCCCCCTGCTCGACAACGGCGCCGTCCTTCATGATGAGGACTTCGTGGGCAAGACCGGCAACGACGCGTAGGTCGTGGGAGATGAAGATCATGCTGAGGCCGCGCTCGCGCTGTAGGCGGCGAAGGAGGTCGAGAATTCGAGCTTGCACGGATACGTCCAGGGCACTGAGTGGCTCGTCCAGCACCAAAATACGCGGATTCATTGCCAACGCGCGGGCGATCGCGACCCGCTGCGCCTGACCACCGGAGAGCTGACGCGGTCGTCGCGCGGCGACATCGGCGGGCAGATCAACATCGGCCAGGAGGCGCGAGATCGCATCGTCGTCGGCGCGGGAGCCAGCCACGCGAAGGGCCTCAGCGAGAACCCGACGAACACTCCACCGTGGGTTCAGCGATGCCCGCGAGTTTTGTGCCACCAACTGGATCAGGCCGCGCCGTTCACGACGGGCAGACTCGGAACCCGGGTTCCACCGGTGATCAAGCAACGTGACAGTTCCCCGGTTTGGGGTGAGCGAACCCATCAGCACATTCGCGACGGTCGATTTGCCCGAGCCTGACTCCCCCGCAATGCCGAGCGTGGTTCCGGCGCGCAGCACGAAACTCACATCCTGCACGGCTGCGCGTGCGCCAAAATTCACGGAGATGTCGGTCGCCGTAAGCATCACATCGCCAGGCTCGACACCACCGGCAGCAATCGCAAACGTCGATGCCTCGATGAGCTCCCGGGTGTACGGGTGCTGTGGCGATACCAGCAGGTCGCGGGCGATGCCCTCCTCCACGACGCTGCCCGAGCGCATCACCATGATCCGGTCGGCGATGTGCGCCACCGCGCTCAGGTCATGACTCACGAAAATCACCGCCCGGCCACCATCGGCGAGGCTTCGCAGCAGCGTCAGAATGTGGCGCTGCACCGTGGCGTCCAGCGCCGTCGTCGGCTCGTCGGCGATGAGCAACGGCGGATCAGCGACAAGCGCCGATGCAATGAGCGCTCGCTGACGCAACCCACCCGATAACTCGTGCGGATATTGCCGCACCCGCTCCGCTGGTTCCGGCATCGCCACTTCATCCAGCGCACCCAAGACGCGCCGAGATTGGTCGTGACGGTTGCCAATGCGATGAATGTGAAGAGGTTCCACGATCTCGGCGCCGATGCGCCGCAGCGGGTCAAGCGAACTCAACGCGTCTTGCGAGACAAGCCCAACCTGTACGCCGCGCACCTCTCGCCACCGGTGCTCAGATGCGTCCGCCATGTCTACGCCGCCGATGGAGAGTTCTGAAACCGAGACCGTCGCCGCGTGTGGCGCGAGCCCGAGCAAGGCCGAAACCAGCAGCGACTTGCCCGCACCCGACTCGCCGACAATGGCGAGAATCTCCCCCGGCTCGACGCTCATGGTGACATCGTTCACGCGGGTCACATCACCAAAGCGAATGTTCAATCCCGTCACGGTAACGGCGCTCATGCGTTGCCCTCCTCCGCGATGCGGCGCAAGTGCCGGCCGAGAACGCTGGTCGCAATCACGACCGCGGTGATGGCGAGACCGGGGAACACCGCGATCCACCATGCGGTCGCCAGCTCATTGCGCCCGCCCGCGAGCATGAGACCCCACTCAGGGGCGGGTTCGGTGACGCCAAGACCGAGAAAGCTAAGTCCGGCGGCGGAGAGAATCGCGGTGCCGATACCGATGGTGGCGAGCACCGAGAGACGCGAAAGCACCGTGGGCATGATGTGCCGTGAGAGCACCCGTGCGGAACCAATACCCAGCAATCGCGCGGAGGTCACGAACTCGGACTGCCGCAGTGTGCGCGTATGAACGCGAGCCAACCGAATGTAGACCGGAATGACAGAGAGCGTGACGGCGAACGCGATATTGATCGGGCCGGGGCCAAGCACCGCCACGATGATGAGCGCCAGCACGAACTCCGGCACGGCAAGCAGAAGATCTACTGCGCGCATCAGGATGCCATCAAGCCACCGCGGCGCGAGACCAATAAGCGTGCCGATCAGAAGGCCAATGATGAGCGCGGCACCGGTCGCAATGAGGCCAACACCGATGGACGCGCGCGCCCCGTAGATCACCCGCGTAAACACGTCACGGCCCGTTTGGTCGGTGCCAAAGAGATGTTCGGCGCTTGGCGGCTGCAGAGCGACGCTCAAATCGACATCGAGCGGGTCGCGCGCCGTCAGCATTTGCGGCGCAATCATGGCGACGAGCACGAGCGCGAGGAACAAGCAGGAGACGATCGCGGTGGGCTTGCGAAGTAGCGTCATGATCGGCGCCCTCCGCCGCGAAGTCGCGGGTCAAGTATCGTCATCACGACGTCGGAGACGATCGCAATGACCGTGAAAATCAGCGCGCTGAGCACAATCACCCCGGCAATGACCGGCAGATCACGGTTGATGATGGCGGTAAGGGCAACGCGCCCGACGCCCTGACGCGCAAACACCGTCTCCACCAGTACGGCACCGCCCAAGAGCGACCCAATGAGGTAGCCCGCCATGGTGACGGCGCCGATGGAACCATGGCGCAGGGTATGGTGGGTGAGCAGCCGCAGATCACTCGCGCCGCGGGCGCGCACCGTGAACGCGAACGGTTGTTGCTCCGCTTCTTCGACGCCATCCCGAACGAGCTGACCGATCAGCGCTGCGCACGGCAGCGCGAGCGTGAGCGCGGGAAGCACCAGCGAGGCTGCCCCGCGAGAGCCCGAAACCGGAAACCAACCGAGGCCGAAGGCGAAGACCGTCAGCAGCAATAGGCCGATCCAAAAGACGGGCGCCGACAGCACGATGAGCTCTGCCGTCGCCGCGACCCGGCGCGAACGCGGGCCGCGCGCGAGCAGCGTAACGGCCGCGGCAATAACGAGCGCGAATAGCAATGCGAGCGCGGTGAGCTGCAGGGTGGAGCCGAACTGACGGCCAATCACGTCAACGACCGGCATCCGTAGCTGCAACGACTCCCCGAGGTCACCGTGCGCGAGTCCGGAAATGTACGCGACGTACTGGTTCCACAGCGGCTGGGTCAGTCCCAGCTCTTCGCGAAGTGCATCTTTTACTTCGTCTGAGATTTGTGCCTGCGGGCCGAGCATGACCTCGACGGGGTCACCGGGCAGCACATTGGTGATCACAAAGGCGAGCGTTGCGGCAGCCCAAATGATGAGAACGCCAAACAGCGCCATCACGAGCACCCGAAGGGCGCCTGCCGTGATGGCGCTGCGTGGCGTTGTCATGCGAATCATTCTGGCGCGCCGAGGCGCGAGAGCTGCTTAGCCCAGAGTCACGTCGTAGAACAGCGGGCGACCATAGCCGTCAAACTCGAGCCCGTCGATCGACTCGTCGACCGCGGTGATCAGTGAGGGAACGTAGATCGGGATGATGGCGTTGTCGGCGGCGTTCCACTGCTGAACCTCGGTGTAGAGCGCATTGCGCTCCTCCGTGTCGCTGGTGGCGATTGCCTGCTCGAACAGGGCGTCAAGCTGGGGGTCGCTGACCTGTGATGCGTTCTGGAATCCGTCGGTGTGCAGGTGGTTGCGCAGCAGGTCAGAGTCGACACCGGAGAATCCCCAGTCTGTGATGTCGAAGGTCTTCGGTCCGTACTGCTCGTTGTAGGCGGCCGGTTCCAGTTCTTCGCGAATCAACTCGATGCCAATCTTCTTGAGGTCGGCCTGGAAAGCCACCCCGAGCGCCTTGTTCTCGTCGGCGATGGGCGTCCATGCGATCCACCGCACGGAGAGACGTTCGCCATCCTTCGTGCGGTACCCCTCGGAGTCAAGCGTCGTCCAGCCTGCCTCGTCGAGGAGCGCGGCAGCTGCCTCCGGGTCAAACTCCCACGTGTTCTCGAGCGAGGCGTCATATCCGGGGCTGGAGGGGCTGAGGATGCTCCAGGCACGCTCAAACTGTCCGTCGAAGATCGTGTCAACGGCGGTGTCAATGTCGATGCCGATCGAAATCGCCTCGCGCACTCGCTGGTCGGCCAGCACGCCGTACTTCTCGTTCAGATACAGCGAGTACGGCAGACCCGCAACGGGCTTGGACTCGACCGTGGCGGTGTCATCCACCGACGCGACGGCGCTCGGCGGCAGGTCAGATACGATCTGTGCCTCGCCGGAGTTGAGCATTCCGGTGCGCACGCTCGACTCCAGCACCAGGGCGACGCGAAGCGTCTCGATGCTCGGCGCCTTCTGGCCCTGCGGGCCCCAGGCGTAGTCATCGTTGCGGGTGTAAACGATCTCCTGGTTGGGGATGAACTCGCTCAACACGAATGGGCCGGTGCCAATGTTGACGCCCGCAGCGCCCGCCTTCAGCTTTTCGGTTCCGGCTTCAAGCGCGGCGCTCGAGTAGAAGCCCAGCAGCGGCGTGCTGGCCGCAGACAGGAACGGTGCGTATGGCTGAGTAAAGCTGACCTCTACCGTGTTTTCGTCGACCACCGTGGTTCCGGCGTACCACTCGCCGCCGAGCATGCTGGCGGCCTGCGCCGACTTGGTCTTCGGGTCGGAGATGTGGTCGAAGTTTGCCTTGACCGACTCGGCGGTGAACTTCTCACCATCGTGGAAGGTCACGTCATCGCGCAGCGTGAAGGTGTAGGTGAGTCCGTCTTCTGAAACGGTCCACTCCTTCGCGAGCCACGGCGAGAAGGAGCCGTCGGCGTTCTGCCACACCAGGGAGTCGAGAATCTGACGCTGCACCATCGAGCTCACGTCGAGCTGGCTGGTGTGCGGGTCCATGTGGCTGTCAGAAAGGTTGGCACCTTCGATTGCCCAGACCACCTCGCCGCCGCCGGCGGCGGCTTCGTCACTGGGGCCAGCGCTGGCGCACGCGCTCAGCGCCAATCCGAATACAGAAACGGCCGCGGTGATGAACAGGGCGCGACGGGCACGGCGAAAAGACATACGAATCCTTTGCAGAACGGGAGGGATGCCGCCAGTCTACCGGAGTTTGAGGTTGTTAGACGCCGTACACAAACTGCTATAGCAGCGATAGAAGGTTACCCACACCGGCATTCTGTTCGGTGTGCACGGCGATGATGGCATCAATCGAGCGCAGCACCGATGAGGCTACGACAAGGGATGAGCGCGGTTGCGTCGGCGATGGCAGATTGCTCATTTCGAAACGAGCGGAACCAGCGGCTCCCCTGACGGTGATGACGTGCGTGGTGTTGATGGCCGCCGGATCGGCAATCATTTCTGCTGTCGTATCGCTCCACGAGTCGGCTGCCAACGCGAGGGCAATGGCGACATTGGCTGAGCGAGGAAAGAGCTCGGCCACCTGTTGCGCACTTCCCGTCGCGACGATGATCCGCTCATCTCCCCGCACCAGCCGCGCGACAAGAGCATCATCCATCCACGGCTGAATGAGAGCCGACGGCAGCTTCGATGACGAGATGTGCGCGTGCTCAACGCCACCGCTCAGTGCGAGAGCACGCACGAATTCCAAGCCGCCGACAGCGCCCGTCGCGATCAGCGCCGCTCCCGGTGCTCGTTGCAGTCGCTCGCGCAACGTCTGATCCGCCAGCGCCCCGACACTGACGATGAGCGCCGTAGCGCCCGCCTCAACCTCCGGCAGCACCCGCGCGCCGACAGCCTCCGGCGAGGCAACTTCGACCAGCAGGTCGTATTCGACAACGGACGGAACCTCGTCGCCGCGCCCCACGGTTCCGATCAGCTGGCAATTCGCGCGCGCAACAATGCCCTCCGCTATCAGCGAGGCCAGATTTCCGTCACCGAGCAACACAATGCGAAACACCATGCCGCCAGACTAGGCCGTGACACCTCTCGCGTCACGGCCCGCCGACACAACGTCACGCGCCGCGCGCGCGGTGAGCGCTGGTATTCTGGACGCTGGTTCATATCAGGCACGCTCACACGGTGCCGCCTATATCGCTTGGAGACGCCCATGGCTGACGCGCAGATTCCCGACAAGCCCGCCCTCGAAGGCCTCGAAGCGAAGTGGAGTGACGCCTGGGAGCAGTCCGGCGTCTACCGCTTTGACCGTACCGCTGCCACCACGAATGGCCGCGAGAGCGTGTTCTCCATCGACACGCCGCCGCCGACCGCTTCAGGCAGCCTGCACATCGGTCACGTGTTCTCCTTCACGCACACCGACGTGAAGGCACGTTTTGAGCGCATGCGCGGCAAGAACGTGTTCTACCCGATGGGATGGGACGACAACGGCCTACCGACTGAGCGTCGCGTGCAGAACTACTACGGCGTGAGATGCGACCCCTCACTCCCCTACGAGGCTGACTTTGAGCCCCCGTTCCGTGGTGGCGACAACAAGTCATCCAAGGCCGCAGACCAGAAGCCGATCAGCCGCCGCAACTTCATCGAGCTGTGCGAAGAGCTGACCGTCGAAGACGAGAAGCAATTTGAAACGCTGTTTCGACAGGTCGGTTTGAGCGTCGACTGGACCCAGACGTATCGCACCATTTCTGACGACACCATCCGCACATCGCAGCTGGCATTCTTGCGCAACCTGGAGCGCGGCGAGGCCTATCAGGACCTCGCGCCGACGCTGTGGGACGTTGACTTCCGTTCGGCGATCGCGCAGGCAGAACTCGAAGACCGCGACCAGCAGGCGTCGTTCCACAAGATCGCCTTCCACGGCGCCGGCGGCGACGTCGTGATCGAATCGACGCGCCCCGAACTTCTCCCGGCGTGCATCGCCCTCGTCGCGCACCCCGATGACGAGCGTTACCAGCCGCTGTTCGGCACGACCGTTCGCTCCCCCTTCTTCGATGTCGAGGTTCCGGTTCTTCCCCACCACCTTGCCAAGCAAGACAAGGGTTCCGGCATCGCCATGGTGTGCACCTTCGGTGACATCACCGACATCGTATGGTGGCGTGAATTGCGCACCGTTGATGGCGAGAGCCTGCCCAACCGCACCGTGCTGGGACTGGACGGCCGCTTCTTGGCAGAGGCGCCGGCCGGCATCACGTCGACCGAAGCGATTGATTTCTACGCGGCCGAGGTTGCCGGCAAGACGGTCTTCTCTGGCCGCAAGGCGATCGTTGAGAAGCTGCAGGAAACGGGCGAAATGCTCGAAGTTTCCAAGCCTTTCACGCACCCCGTGAAGTTCTTCGAAAAGGGCGACCGCCCGCTCGAGATCGTCTCCACCCGCCAGTGGTACATCCGAAACGGTGCACGCGATGCCGAATTGCGCGATCGTCTGCTCGCACTGGGCGCCGAGCTCAACTGGCATCCAGACTTCATGCGCGTGCGCTACGAGAACTGGGTCGGCGGCCTCACCGGCGACTGGCTCGTTTCGCGCCAGCGCTTCTTCGGAGTGCCGATTCCGGTTTGGTACGCACTTGATGAGAACGGCGAGCGCGACTACAGCCGCGTCATCACGCCCGATCTCGGTCAGTTGCCGGTTGATCCGTCGACCGACGCGCCGGCCGGTTACAACGAGAGCCTGCGCGGCAAGCCCAACGGCTTTGACGGCGAAGTTGACGTGTTCGACACGTGGGCGACGTCGTCGCTGACGCCGCAGTTGGCCGGCGGCTGGGAGCGCGATGAGGAGCTGTGGAACCTCGTGGCACCGTTTGATCTGCGACCGCAGGGTCAAGACATCATTCGCACATGGCTGTTCTCCACAATGCTTCGCTCGGCTCTCGAAGATGACCGCTCTCCGTGGTCTGATGCGGCAATTTCTGGCTTCATCGTTGACCCTGACCGCAAGAAGATGTCCAAGTCCAAGGGCAATGTGGTCACCCCCGCAGACATTCTGAACCAGCACGGCACGGACGCGGTGCGCTACTGGGCTGCTTCCAGCCGCCTGGGGTCCGACGCCGCGTTCGATCCGCAGAACCCAACGCAGGTCAAGATCGGCCGTCGCCTTGCGATCAAGGTGCTCAACGCCGCGAAGTTCGTGCTGTCGTTCGGCGATGCTGCACCCGAGGCAGTCACCGAAGCCCTGGATCTGTCGATGCTGGCAACGCTGGACGGCGTCATCGCTGAGGCAACAAAGGCGCTGGAGTCGTACGATCACGCTCGCGCGCTCGAAGTCACCGAGAGCTTCTTCTGGGTGTTCTGCGACGACTACCTTGAGCTCGTCAAGGAGCGCGCCTACGCGGGTGGCGCCGAGGGCGCCTCGGCCGTCGCTGCCCTGCGCATTGCGCTGTCGAGCCTGCTGCGACTTCTCGCACCCGTGCTCGCGTTTGCCGCAGAGGAAGCCTGGTCGTGGTTCAACGAGGGTTCTGTGCATGACGCGCAGTGGCCCGAGGCTCGCGGCACGGTTGGTGACCCTGCCGTACTGTCGACCGCGTCGTCCGCACTGATCGGAATTCGCCGCGCGAAGACCGAGGCAAAAGCCTCGCAGAAGACGGCCGTTTCGCGCGCCGTGATCGCCGCACCCGAGACGATTCTCCCCGCGCTCACGGCGGCAGCGACCGACCTCAGTGCCGTCGGTCGTATTGAGACGCTGGAGATCGTTGTCGGCGATGAGCTCGCCGTCATCTCGATCGAGCTGGCTCCGGCGGAAGACGCCTAATGCAACTCGGCACGCGCTGGGCGTCGGGAGCGGAACCACCGCGTTCCGTTCCCGACGCCCTCCGCGGCGCCATTGCCGCGGTCGATGCGGAGGCTCCGGCGGGTGCAATGTGGACGCTGACGTGGCTGGAGGGCCGCCCCTGCGCCGAGATCGATAGCGGTTACGAGGTCTTGCTCACCGCGGACGATGAGGTCATCACGCAGCCATGGAGCTGACAGACTCGCGCCGAGGTGCCGGGATGGGTTCGTTGTAGTCGGAGGCGCGGAGGATCACGCGTGACCACGCCAGGGTCGCCACCAGTTGCACGCCCGCCCCAATGATGAGGGGTAGGCGCAGGTCTTCCCTCGCTACCAGCCCGCCCAGCAGGGTGGCGACCGGCATCACACCCCAGGTGACCGACCGGATAATGCCGAGAACGCGGCCAAACAAACGGTTGGGAATGATGGTCTGACGCAGCGCACCCCAGGGCACGTTCCAGATGTTCACGCATGCCGCGAATGCCGCGTAAGAGATCATCGCTGTGACCAGGTTTGGCGCGATCCCTACCGCGGCCATGGCGCCAACGCAGGCGACATTTGTCCAGAACATGACGGCGCCGCGACCAAATCGCGCCACGAGTCGCGGCGAGATGATGGAACCAAACAGTGCCCCCAGGCCGACGCCGCTCATGACGAAGCCAATCGCAGCCTCGGGTACCTGCTGCTCGTCGAGAAAGTACAGGAAGGTCGCCGCCTGCGCGAACGCCAGGCTTGATCCGACCACGGTCGTGTAGAGCGTCATGGCACGCAGATACTTCGTATGCCAGATGTAGTGCAGTGCCTCTGTGGCGCCTGCGCCGCCCGAGAACTCTTCGTGTTCCGCAACCAGCGGACGCGCAGCACTGAGCGGCAAGAACACCGCGAGTAGCACGGGCACAATAAACGCGACCGCGCCAAGCCACAACGGTAGCGCGAGCGATACGGCGAACAGCACGCCAGCAATCGGTGCAGCGAGAAAGCTGTCGATGGTGATTTGCGCTGCCTGCATAAAGCCGTTGGCGCGATCAAGAGCCTTGCGAGGCGTGACCGCCGGCACGATCGCATTCGTTGCGTTATCAAACAGGGTCTCGCCCAGCCCAAATACCAACGTCGCGATCAGCAGGCTCGCAATCGTTAGCGTTCCGGTCGACGCCAAGATGGCAAGTACCAGCGCGACCCCGCCGCGCAACGTGTTGGCGAAGGCCATGATGTAGCGCCGATCGAAGCGGTCGACGATCATGCCTGCGGGCAATCCAAAGATCAGCCATGGTAGAAACGCCACGGCCACGATCGCTGAGATCGCGAGCGGGTCGCGGGTGAGCGTGGTGGCGATGAGCGGAACCGCGGTGCGGCCAAGACCATCGGCCAGATTAGAGAAAGCGGCCGCGGTCCACAGCCGCGAGAACGCAGAGCCCCACGGCGGCGTTGCGCCGTCGCGTTGCCCTCGGCGTTTCATCGCGGAAGAATTCCGAGGTGACGCACGGCCGCGGCATCGCTTCGCACGTTCGTTGCGGTATCGAGGTGCTGCAGCCGATTACCGTCGTGGCGACGCTCCATAAATGCGACGAGCGCGGCAGAGGAAGCCAGCAACAGGCGGTCAATAGTCGTGACCGTGCGCGGTACGGCGCGCGGCAGAGTCATGGTGGTCATGTCAGCTCCGATTGATCAAAGCGAGGAAGGGGAAAAATGTCGGCGCGAATCGCAAAGCGACGAACGCCCTCACCGGTCTGGTCGCGGTATTTCTCCACATATTCGGAGATCACCTTGGCAACCGCATCTGACATCTCAAAGAATTGCTCGTCAGTGAGTGCTGCGGTCGAGGTCGTCAGGAGCGCGGTCATTTCGTCTTCGTTGACCACATTCTCCGTCTCGCGAAGAAAGGCGATGAGTTGCTCGTGGCGACGGCGGTAAAACTCTTCGACCACGATTGCGGAGGCGAGTTTGCCAGCGGGCGTCACGCGCGCTTCGGGTGACCCCATCGATACGGCGCCGCGCGGGCGTTCCCACCACCGTTCGCGCGCTGTTCCCTGCCCTGCAACCTCACGGATGAGGTTGTGCTTGGCAAGCTCGCGCAGGTGGTAGCTGGTGACCCCCGAACTCTCGCCGACGTGCTCGGCGAGCGAGCTCGCCGTTTGCGCGCCGTACTGGCTCAGGATGTCGTAAATCTCCAAGCGCAGCGGGTGCGAGAGCGCCTTCAAGGCCGAAGCGTCAAGAATGCGCTCTTCGTGCTGGTCAGGTGAGGTCATGTCACCATCGTAAACTTGCAAAGAAACTTTTGCAAGCATTTCTTTGCAATGCTTTGTTTGCAACATTCTCTTTGCATGTCGCCCTGAAGGCGAGCGGCGCGCTCGATAAGCTTTCGCCATGACAGCTACCGACAACCCGCTTCTGACTCCGTCGACGCTCCCCTATGGCATCCCCGACTACGCGGCGATCAAGCCCGAACACTACGTTCCGGCGTTTCAGGCGGCTTTTGCCGAACAGCGGCAGCAGATCAATGCGATCACCCGGGTGCGTTCGGCACCAACGTTTGAAAACACGCTCGAAGCGTGGGAGCGCACCGGCGCGCACCTCGAAGACGTTGCGCATGCGTTCTATACGGTGAGCTCGGCTGACGGAACGACCGACATTCAAGCGATCGAAGAAGAGTTGGCGCCGCTGTACACGGCTCACGGCGACGCGATCATTCTGGATTCTGCGCTCTACGCTCGCGTGCGTTCAATTTGGGAGTCACGCGATGAGCACGACTACACCCCGGAACAGCGCTACCTCATCGAGCGTCGCTATGCCGAAATGACGCACGCTGGCGCTGGCCTTGGCGACGACGCCAAAGATCGCCTCAAGGGTTTGAACACGCGACTGGCCTCACTCACGACAACGTTTGAGAAGAATCTGCTCGCCGACACGAACGCCCTCGCGCCGCACTTCACCGATGCGACCGCGCTCGATGGCGTCAATAGTGGCGAGCTCGACGCGGCCCGAGCCGCAGCCGCAGACCGCGGCGAAGAGGGCTACCTCCTCTCCCTCCCCCTCTTTACCGGTCACCCACTTCTTTCCTCGCTCACCAATCGGGCGACGCGAGAAACAGTGATGGCGGCCTCGCGCGCTCGTGCCACCACGGGCGTGAACACGAACACCGACGTGTTGCTAGAGATCGCACGGCTTCGCGCCGAGCGCGCCGAGCTGCTTGGCTATGCCTCACACGCCGCGTACATCACCTCTGACGAGACTGCCGGCTCGCCAGAGGCCGTTCACACCCGCTTGCGTGAGCTTGCCGCACCGGCCGCGCGCAATGCGCGCGCAGAGCAGCAAGCGTTGCAGCAGCTGATCGACGCGAACGAAGCGGAACCATTTGAGCTGCAGGCGCACGACTGGGCGTATTACACAGAGAAGGTTCGCGCTGAGAAATACGACGTTGACACCGCGGCCCTACGCCCGTGGTTTGAAGCGGAGCGGGTGCTGCAGGATGGCGTGTTCTTCGCCGCAACGCAGCTCTACGGCATCACTTTCGCCGAACGCGCCGACCTGCCGACCTACCACCCCGATGCGCGCACCTTTGAAGTGTTCAATGCCGATGGTTCCGCGCTGGGGCTTTTCGTGCTCGACCTCTATACCCGCGATACCAAGCGCGGTGGCGCCTGGATGAATCCCCTGGTTTCGCAGTCTCGGCTGCGGGGCACGAAACCCGTTGTCGTGAACAATCTGAACGTGCCAAAGCCCGCATCGGGTCCGACGATGCTGACCCTGGATGAGGTCAACACGCTGTTCCACGAGTTTGGTCATGCCCTCCACGGCCTCTTCGCCGTCGTGACCTACCCCCACTTCGCCGGAACCAACGTGTTCCGCGACTTCGTCGAATTTCCCAGTCAGGTCAATGAAATGTGGATCATGTGGCCCGAGGTGTTGAACAACTACGCCCGCCATATTGACACCGGCGAACCGCTCGATGCGGGCGTTGTGGCACGCATGCAGGAGTCGGAGACCTTCAACCAGGGGTTCGCGACCAGTGAGTACCTGGCGGCAGCGTGGCTCGATCAGGCGTGGCACTCGCTGTCTGCCGCAGAGGCCGCCGCGATCACCGACGTCGCCGCCTTCCAAGCAGCGGCACTTGCTGACATCGGGCTCGACAACGCGGTTGTTCCGCCGCGGTACGCGTCCACCTACTTCGCACACGTGTTTTCGGGCGGTTACAGCGCCGGGTACTACTCCTACATTTGGAGCGAAGTGCTTGACGCCGACACGGTGGAGTGGTTCAAGGAGTCGGGTGGCCTCACTCGCGCAAACGGTGACCGGTTCCGTCAGCGGCTGCTCGGCGTTGGGGGTTCCAAAGACCCGCTGGAGGCGTACCGTGACTTCCGTGGCCGCGACGCCGAGATCGCGCCGCTGTTGAAGCGACGCGGGCTCGACACCTGACATGTGGGGTGCGAGCGCTGGCGCTCGCACCCCAGCACGATTCGCACATTCAAGGAGAAGTCGATGTCTATTCCCCCATTGCCCCAGGCGCCCTATCGCGACGTCACGACCGAGATGCTGGAGGCCGAACTGCTCGTCGTGATCCGCCACGATGACGTCACCGTGGCCGATCTTCCCATCATCTTCGACGGCTCGTTTGGCGCGCTCGGCCGTGCTCTTGCCGCCGGACAGTTTGTTGCGGTCGGCCCGGCTTACGCCGTCTACCACGGCGATCCGCAGGGTCGGTTCGATGTCGAAGTCGGATTTCCCGCGATGGGCGCGCCGACCTCGGCGATCGACTCCCCCGCCGGCAGAATCCACGCCTCAGCGCTCCCCGCCGGACCCGTCGCGGTGCTCAGCCACGTCGGCGGCTACGAGTCAATGTCTACGACGTGGCAAACGCTGATGGCGGGGGTGGCGGCAGAGCCTCGTGGCATCTGGATCGAGGCGTATGTGAGCGATCCGAGCGCGACTAATCCTGACGAGCTCCGCACCGACCTCATCCTGCCGCTCAAGGGTTAGCGGGCGGGGCAGGCTTTCTCACGCTGGTCACGAAGACCAGCCACATGATGGTGCCAACCAACAGACCCCAGACGGCAGAACCAAAGCCAAACGCCGTCATTCCTGACGCGACGACGATGAAGGTTCCGATCGCTACTATCCGCGCGCGCGGATCTTCCAGAGCGCTCATGACCGCGGTGATCAGGGCTCCCAGCAACGCGAGGCCCGCGACCGACTCGATAAGCACGGCGGGGCTTGCGGCGATTAACGCGCCGGCGACACTCGCGCCCAACCCCAGCAGAATGTAAACCACACCACCGGTGGCGGTTGCCACCCAACGGCGATCGCGAGGCGTGTGTTCGTCCCCCACCATGATCGCCGCAGAAAGGGCCGAGAGATTGACCGTCTGCGCGCCGAATGGGGCCGATACGGCGCTCGCCAGGCCCGTTGAGATCAGAATCTTGCGGGCGGGCGCTGGGGCATACCCATACGTGTGAAGCACCGTAAAGCCGGGGATATTCTGACCCGCCATCGTCACCACGTACATCGGAATCGCGAGCGAAATGATCGCGAGCGGGTCATGGAATGACGGCGCGATCAGCTCAACGTGGGGCGCAAGCTTGGCGTTTTGCGACCACGTTGGCCCGGCATTGATCACGACCAACACGACGGTGAGCAACACGGCGGCCGATACCGCCCACCGCGGCGCGAACCGAGAAAGCACAAGCCACAGCAGGATCGGCGGCAGGGCGAGCGCCGGATACGCCATCGACGCGTGCACCGGAGCCAGGCAGATCGGCAGCAGGATGCCGGCAAGCATTGCGGAACCAATGGGCGCCGGGATGCTGGTCATCACTCGCGAGAGCCACGGCCAGAAACCGGTGAGCGCAATCATGGCTCCGACGACGATGAAGGCTGCGATCGCGGTCGCAAAGTCTTGGGTGATGGCGCTCGCTCCGACGAGAACCGCGGCACCAGGGGTCGACCAGGCGATGGAAATTGGCCATCGCGTCGTGAAGGAGAGCCCGATGGCGACCAGCCCCTGCACCAGGCTCACCACAAGCAACCCGGAGGCGGCCTGTCCGGCGGTCGCACCGACCGCGACGGCACCAGCCATCACGATTGCAAACGAGGAGGCAAACCCCGCCAACGCACCACTGGTTCCGGCGAGAACGGGCGCGAGCACGGAAGGCTTCGTTGCCTCGGGCTTTGTGGCCACCGACTACGCGCTCTTGCGCTTTTGCTTCATGACGAGCGTCGGCGCATCGCCGTCAACGACGGCCGCGCGTGTCACGATGACCTTCTGCACGTTGTCTGCCGAGGGAATCTCAAACATGATCGGCCCGAGCACGTCTTCGAGAATCGCGCGGAGCCCGCGGGCACCCGTCTTGCGGTTAACGGCAAGGTCGGCAACCGCCAACAGCGCTTCTTCATCAAATTCGAGGGTCACGCCATCAAGTTCAAACATGCGCTGATACTGCTTGACCAGCGCGTTTCGCGGCACGGTGAGAATCTCCATCAGGGCACGCTGATCGAGCGGCGACACCGAGGCCACGACCGGAAGGCGCCCGATGAACTCCGGGATCAAACCGAACCGGTGCAGGTCTTCTGGTAGCACCTCGGAGAACAGATCAAGGTCTTCACCCTTGTGGTGCAGCGGTGCGCCAAAACCGACGCCATGCTTGCCGACGCGCGATGACACGATATCTTCGAGCCCGGCGAACGCGCCGGCCACAATGAACAGCACGTTGGTCGTATCGATCTGGATGAACTCTTGGTGGGGGTGCTTGCGACCGCCCTGGGGCGGAACGGACGCGACCGTGCCTTCGAGAATCTTGAGCAACGCCTGCTGCACGCCCTCGCCCGATACATCGCGCGTGATCGAGGGGTTCTCCGCCTTGCGTGCGATCTTGTCGATCTCGTCGATGTAAATGATGCCGGTCTCGGCGCGCTTGACGTCGTAGTCTGCCGCCTGCAACAGCTTCAGCAAAATATTCTCAACGTCTTCACCGACGTAGCCCGCCTCGGTGAGCGAGGTGGCATCGGCAACGGCGAACGGAACGTTGAGTCGCTTGGCGAGCGTCTGGGCGAGATACGTCTTGCCGCAGCCCGTCGGACCGATCATCAAGATATTGCTCTTGGCAATCTCGATGTCGTCAGCCCGCTCTTCTGCCGCCTGCAAGGTTCCGCGTGCCCGCACGCGCTTGTAGTGGTTGTAGACGGCGACCGCCAGAGCGCGCTTGGCCTGCTCTTGCCCGACGACGTACTCCTCAAGGAAGGAGAAGATCTCTCGCGGCTTCGGCAGGTCAAACTCAACAACCTCACCGTTCGAGGCCTCCGCCATGCGCTCTTCGACGATTTCGTTGCACAGCTCGATGCACTCATCACAGATGTAGACGCCGGGGCCAGCAATCAGCTGCTGCACCTGCTTCTGACTCTTGCCACAGAAGGAGCACTTAAACAGATCGGCGCTCTCACCGAGACGTGTCATCGACTTCTCCTTCGTTTGCTGACTCTTTGAGCCTAAACGCTACAACCGACATCGGGTCGGATATTCGCTCGTATTGCGTCGAAATGACGATGGCCCCGAGAAGCAATCTCGGGGCCATCGAAGGGTGGTGATTAAGCGGTGAGCGCCTGTGGCTTGCGCTTGCGCGTGGTGAGCACCTGGTCAACCAGGCCGTACTCCAGCGCCTCGTGTGCCGAGAGGATCTTGTCGCGATCGATGTCCTTGTGCACCTGCTCAACCGAGCGGTTGGTGTGCTTTGCCATCGTCTCTTCCAGCCAGACACGCATGCGCATGATCTCGGCTGCCTGAATCTCGATGTCAGACGCCTGGCCGTGACCAGACTCGCCAACAGCAGGCTGGTGCATCAGAATGCGCGCGTTCGGCAGTGCCAGACGCTTGCCAGGCGTGCCGCCGGCAAGCAGAACGGAGGCGGCCGATGCTGCCTGACCCAGAACCACGGTCTGAATGTCGGGTGCGACGTACTGCATCGTGTCGTAGATCGCCGTCATCGCGGTGAACGAGCCACCGGGTGAGTTGATGTACATCGTGATGTCGCGGTCGGTGTCTTGGCTTTCCAGCACCAGCAGCTGCGCCATAACGTCGTCAGCCGAAGCGTCGTCAACCTGCACGCCGAGGAAGATCACGCGGTCTTCGAACAGCTTGTTGTACGGGTCTTGACGCTTGTAGCCATAGGCCGTGCGCTCTTCAAACTGGGGCAGGATGTAGCGGCTCGACGGCATCTGCAGGCCAGATGAGCCACCGTATGAGGGAGTGTTCATTACTCGATTCCTTCGTCTTTCTGCCGTTACTTCTCGGTACCGCCGCCGCCAGCCACATCGGTCGCGTGCTCGCGGATGTGGTCGACGAAGCCGTACTCGAGTGCTTCTTCCGCCGTGAACCAGCGGTCGCGGTCACCATCGGCGTTGATCTGCTCAACGCTCTTGCCGGTTTGGCCTGCGGTGATCTCGGCGAGACGCTTCTTCATGTCGAGAATGAGCGCGGCCTGGGTCTGGATGTCGCTTGCGGTACCGCCGAAGCCACCGTGCGGCTGGTGCAGCAACACACGTGCGTTCGGGGTGATGTACCGCTTGCCCTTGGTTCCGCTCGTCAGCAGCAGCTGCCCCATAGAAGCCGCCATGCCGATGCCGACGGTGACGATGTCGTTCGGAACGAACTGCATCGTGTCGTAGATCGCCATGCCTGCGGTGATGGAACCACCGGGCGAGTTGATGTAGAGAAAAATGTCCTTCTGCGGGTCTTCCGCAGCAAGAAGCAGGATCTTGGCGCAGATCTCGTTTGCGTTGTCGTCGCGAACTTCGGATCCGAGCCAGATGATGCGGTCCTTCAGCAGCCGGTCGAAGACGCTGGTCGCCATGAGGGGTTCAGCCATGAGTGCTCCCAATTCCTTGATGGTGATTCGAATCTACCGGCGTCACGGGCCCGTCTCGCCCGTGTTCGCCGTCGGCATATCACCTGTCGCATCGAGATGATCGGCGTACGCATTCACCGAGCGCTGATACATCGTGAGCGTCGGCGCCATGGTGCGCATGAGCAGCGCCAAACCGCGCTCTGGAGTACCTGCCGACGCATACGAGAGTGCAAGAAACACGGCGGTTTCTGGCCGCAGAGTTGCCGCCGGATTGGCGAGTTCCGTCTCCAGCAGCCGTACCGCTTCTGCCGAACTTCCGATGTTGCGGTAGGAGCTCGGAGCTGAATGACGGCCTGGGCGCGCTCATACTCCCCCAGGCCGCCGCGTAGGGCAGCCAGGTACAGCGGAATGGCATCGTGCTCGAGACCGGCAGCATCACGCGCGCCGCCGCGCTCGAACAGTCCGCGCGGATCATTGAACGGCAGTGTTGCCGCCAGTGCATCGATCACACGGATGCGCTCTTCGTCTGAGAGCGCATCGTCCTCCCATACCGCGGCAATCTGATCGTTCCAGTTATCGGCCACCATGTTCCGCTCGACCTCCCGGTAGATAGACGAAGGGCCGACGATACGTGATCGTCGGCCCTTCGCTGAATGATTACTCTGCCTTCTTGGCGGGAGCCTTCTTTGCAGCGGGCTTCTTCGCAGGCTTGGCCTCAGCGTCAGCCGCCTCGTCCTTCTTAGCAGCCGGCTTCTTCGCGGCAGGCTTCTTTGCAGCAGCCTTCTTCGCGGGCTTCTCAGCCTCAGCCTCAGCGGCCTCGTCAGCGCCGTCCTCAACAGCAGCGAAGCCGCTCAGGTCAACAGCCTTGCCGTCGGTGTCAACAACGGTGACCTTGCCAAGCGCAATCGCGAGCGCCTTGTTACGGGCGACCTCGGCGACGAGGGCAGGAATCTGACCGTTCTGCTGCAGGATGTCGGCGAACTCCTGGGGAGCCATGCCGTACTGGCCAGCCGACTGAATCAGGTACTGCGTGAGCTCTTCCTGACCAACCTGAACGTTGGCGTCTTCGGCAACGGCGTCGAGCACCATCTGCGTGCGGAACTGCTTCTCGCTCGCTTCGGTAACCTCGGCGCGGTGCGCGTCGTCTTCGAGACGGTTCTCACCTTCTAGGTGTGCGTGCACCTCGTCTTCGATGAGGGCCGGCGGAACCGGAATCTCCACCTTTTCGAGGAGAGCCTCGATGAGCTTGTCGCGAGCGGCAGCACCCTGCGTGAAGACGCCTTGCTCGGCAACGCGCGCCTGCAGGCTGTCGCGCAGCTCGGCGATGGTGTCGAACTCCGAAGCCATCTGAGCGAAGTCGTCATCGGCAGCCGGAAGCTCGCGCTCCTTGACGGCAACAACCGTCACAGCAACCTCGGCCTCTTCGCCAGCGTGCTCGCCACCGACCAGCTTCGAGCGGAACGTGGTGTCTTCACCAGCGGTCAGCGTCTCAACAGCCTCGTCGGTTCCTTCGAGCAGCTCGCCCGAGCCAACCTCGTACGACACGCCCTCGGCGCGGTCGATCTCGTTGCCGTCGATCGCAGCAACCAGGTTGAGCTCGACGAAGTCGCCCTTCTTGGCGGCGCGGTCAACCGTCACGAGCGTGCCAAAGCGGCCGCGCAGGCGGTCAAGCTCTTCGTCAACAGCGTTCTCGTCAACGGCAACGGCGTCAACAACAACCTTGATGTCGGCGAGCGCGGGGAGTTCGAACTCCGGACGAACGTCAACCTCAACCTCAACGACGACGTCGCCAGAGAAGTCCTTCTCCGACGGCCACTCGATGATGTCTGCCGACGGGCGACCCAGAACGCGCAGCTCGTTGTCGTTCACAGCCTGGCGGTAGAAACCGTCAAGGCCCTCGTTGACAGCGTGCTCGATGACAGCGCCGCGACCGACACGCTGGTCGATGATCGGTGCCGGAACCTTGCCCTTGCGGAAGCCAGGGATCTGAATGTCCTGAGCGATGTGCTCGTACGCGTGTGCAACGGAGGGCTTGAGCTCCTCCGGCGTGACCGTGATGCGCAGCTTGACCCGCGTGGGGCTCAGCTTCTCGACGGTGCTGTTCACCATGCTTGTTCGTTCTCCTTATTGGTTCTTCACGCACACAGGTGCGGGTGAAGATTCTGGATGGTCGTTGGTCGGGGCGACAGGAGTTGAACCTGCGACCTCCCGCTCCCAAAGCGGGCGCTCTACCAAGCTGAGCTACGCCCCGGAACTATTGCGCTGATACGCACGGAAACGACCCCAGAAAGTCTAGCCGAAGTAAATGCACTTCCGCGCCGCGGCAACACGCGAACGACCGAAATTTGGTCAAAGCGTCCTGAGCACTCGAAATTATCCGCTAGTGTAGACACGTTCAATCCAATGAACACCGAACGCGAAACAGGCTTAAAACCGCATGTTTCCGCGCTTCGGGGCTGTAGCTTAGTGGTAAAGCCTCTGTCTTCCAAACAGATGATGCGAGTTCGATTCTCGTCAGCCCCTCAGCAAAAATCCCCCGGCAACCCGGGGGATTTCCTGTTTCTGCCCGCGCCATCGGCCGCGGAAGCGTTTTTCGGCGGCATCTGCCAGCAATGGGATGGCCCGGGCGTGTCACCCGCGCCAACCCCTGGTTCCGCCCCCTCCCTGGTTGCGCCCCCTCCGCGGTTCCGCCGCCTCCGTGGTTCCGCGACGCACATTTTGCAGGCAGAAAGTCATTCTGTCGTCGGAAATTGCACGATTCGGGCCCGCGGAACCAAAAGTGACGACAAAATGAGGTCGCGACGCTCGCTGAAGCGGAAATCGGAACGACACCGGAACGTCAACAGTGCGGCTGCGGGAGCGGGGACCGTTATGGGAGCGGCTGAGGCGGAGGGCTCGCGACAAACGATGCGGTCACCATCGACCACAGCCAGTCGGCTGCGGTGTCAACATCGGGCAGCGGATCATGACGAAGCCACGCGGTGACAACACCAAGGGCGGTGCCACCAAACGCCTCACCAACCACATCGGTCGGCACGGTGAAAGCACCCTCCGGCACGACCCGGCGCACCACATCGATGGCGAGCGCACCAATATGACCGCGCAGTTGCGAGGCAACGACACCCGACCCGTGATCGCCAAGCACCCGACGATACAACTCGGCGTGATCGCGAATGTGCTCCAAATAGGTGAGCAGGGCGGGCGGCATTGGATCATTCGGATCTGCCTGATCCATTTCACGCAGCGACCCGGTAGCCGCATCGGCGGCAGCCTCGAGAGCATCGGCGAGCAATTCACCCTTGTCAGAGAAGTGCTGATAGAAGGTAGATCGGTTGACCCCGGCGCGGGCGGTGATGTCTGCGACGGTGATCTCATCAAGCGCGCGCTCCCCCGCCAACGCAATGACGGCCTCGTGCAACACGGCGCGACTGCGAGCTATGCGGGGATCCATGCACCCGATCTTGGCAGACGGGGCTCCGAAACCGGGAGTTTGCCGCATGATGTCGGCAACCATCGAGTTTTCCGACATCTGTTGGATAGTCTCATGGTGGGTTCGATGTGGCACCCGCGTTGTCCACTCTTTCGAAGGATTACTCATGGCGGAACTGCTCTATCGACTCGGGCGTTTCAGTGCGCGCCGCGCCTGGACTGTCATCGTCGGCTGGCTCGTTGTGCTTGGCCTCGCCGGCGGCGCGTTCCTCGCCTTCGGCGGCGCTCTCGCCACCAGCTTCTCCATCCCCAACACAGAAACCGAGCGCGTCAGCGACCAACTCGCCGACACCTTCCCCGAGCTGACGGGCGCATCGGCGACGGTGGTCTTTGCAACCGACGACGGCTCGGCGTTCACGGAGGCCCAAGAAGCCGACATCGCGGCGCTGCTAGACGATGTTTCCGCTATCTCCGGCGTTGCCGGAGTCACCAACCCGTTCGCCGTTGAGCAGCTTCGTGATGAGCAGGCCGCCGCGCTCGCCGACGGGCAAACCCAAATCGACGCCGCGACCACGCAGCTTGAGACGTCTCGCGCCCAGCTCGATGCGGGCCAACAGCAGCTCGATGCGGGCCGCGCGCAGATCGACGGCGCCATTGCGGCGGCGCAGGCCGATGGCACATACGATGCCGCAAAGCCAGTATTTGACGCTCAGCTCACGGCGCTGGACGAAGAGCAGAGCAAGATTGACGCGGGCCGCGCGCAGTGGGAGAGCGGAACCGCGGAGCTTGCGACCCAGCAAGACACGGTCACCAACGGGCAGACTCTCGTTGACCTGAGCGCCGAACTTTCGATGGTCTCAGACACCGGTTCAACCGCAATCGGCGGCATTCAGTTTGACGAGATGGTCTACACACTCCCCGACACCGTCAAGGCCGAGGTGCGCGAAACCCTCGATGCGGCCTCGATTGCCGGCGTGAGCCTTGACTACTCCGCCACCATCACGGTCAGCATTGACGGCCTGATCGGCGTTGGCGAGATCGTGGGCGTGCTGATCGCGGCCCTCGTGCTCATCATCATGATGCGCGCGTTCCTTCCCGCCGTCACACCGCTTCTGAGCTCCCTCGTCGGTGTTGGCGTTGGCGTTGCCGGGTCTCTGGCGTTCTCGGGCGTGGTCGACATGGCATCCGTCACCCCGGTGCTCGGCGTCATGCTGGGCTTGGCCGTCGGTATTGACTACTCGCTGTTCATTCTCAATCGGCACCGGCGTCAGCTGCTTCAGGGCATCGATGTGAGCGAATCCATCGGCCTGGCCAACGGCACCGCGGGTAACGCGGTGGTGTTCGCAGGAACCACGGTGATCGTTGCGCTCGTCGCGTTGCTCGTGACCGGAATTCCGTTCTTGGGAGTGATGGGCATCGTCGGCGCCGCGTGCGTAGCGATTGCCGTGTTGGTCTCGATCACCTTCACCCCTGCCCTCCTCGGGCTCATGAAGCTGCGGGCGCTGCCACGGCGCCAACGCGCTCAGATTGGCGCGGTTTCGGCTGCCGGTCGCCCGCTGAAGGCCATGAAGGTTGGCCGATCGATCTTGGCTGCCGCGGTCGCGATCGCCGCGCTACTGGTCATCGCCATCCCGGCGATGTCCATGCGACTCGGCCTGCCCGATGGCTCCTCGGAGCCGGTTGATTCCACGCCCTACCGGGCATACACCACGGTCGCCGAAGAATTTGGCCCCGGCCAGAACGGCACGCTACTGGTGGTTGCGACATTCGATGATGCGGTGGCAGAGGCCGACCAGTTGGCAACGCAGGCCGCCGTTGGCACGCAGCTGAGCGAGCAGGATGGCGTCGCAGCCGTTGCCCCCATCGCCGTCTCAGACGACAGCACGGTCTTCGCCTTCCAGGTGGTTCCGACCGATGGCCCGAGCAGTGAAACCACGGAGGCGCTTGTTCACGCCCTGCGCGGGCTCGACCTCAACGAAGACGCAGCTCTCGGCGTGGCGGGCCAGGCAACCGGCAACATTGACGTGTCTGAGAAGCTTCAAGACGCGCTTCCGATCTACCTGCTGGTGGTCATCGGCCTGTCTTTGATCATCATGGTTCTCGTCTTCCGCTCGATCCTGGTTCCGATCATCGCCACCGCCGGCTACGTGCTTTCCCTGTTCGCGGCGCTCGGTGCGGTGACCGCGATCTACCAGTGGGGCTGGCTTTCGGAGATTTTCGACGTGCACTCCCCCGGACCCGTCCTGAGCTTCGCGCCGATCATCCTGATGGGTGTGTTGTTTGGGCTCGCCATGGACTACCAGCTGTTCCTGGTGTCGGGCATGCGTGAGGCGTACGTGCACGGCACGCCGGCGCGCGAGGCCGTGGTGGCCGGAGTTCGCAATGGCCGCGCCGTGGTGACGGCGGCCGCCATCATCATGATCGCGGTGTTTGGTGGCTTCATCTTCAGCCACCTCACCATGATTCGCCCGCTCGGTTTCGGTTTGGCGATCGGCGTGCTGTTTGACGCTTTTGTGGTGCGCATGGTGCTGGTGCCCGCGGTAATGACCGTACTCGGTAAGTCGGCATGGTGGCTGCCGCGTTGGCTGGACCGCCTGCTGCCAGATGTCGACGTGGAGGGTGCGTCGCTTGAGCGTGCGCACCCGGTTGTGCACGTGCAGCAATCGCCCGAGTCCGACGCCTCGCGCGACGACGATCGCGAGCCCGCGCGGGTCTAGCAGTGCAAAAACCGCCGCCCTTCTGACTGAGAGGGGCGGCGGTTTTTGCCTGCGGGCGCGGAATATGCCCGCGCTAAATCAACCCGAGCGCTGACACGGCGTCATACTCGTCTTGCAACTCGGCGACAGATGCGTCAATGCGGCGACGAGCGAAATCACTGAGCTCAAGGTCTGGCACGATGTAGGCGTTTCCGTCGCTGGTGGTCACCGGAAACGACGAAACGAGTCCCTCTCTGACGCCGTACGAGCCGTCTGATGGCACGGCCATCGACACCCAGTCACCGGGGGCGGAACCATGCAGCAGGTCGCGTGCGGCATCGACCGTTGCCGATGCGGCAGAGGCCGCCGATGACGATCCCCGCGCCTGAATGATAGCGGCGCCGCGCTGCGCCACCGTCGGGATGAAGTTGTGCTCAACCCACGCGTCATCGTCGATAACTTCCAGCGCTGGCCGCCCGTCGACGAGCGCATGCGCAAGATCGGGGTATTGCGATGCAGAGTGATTGCCCCAGATACTCACCCGTGAGATCTCGCTCACCGCGGCACCGGTCTTGAGCGCAACCTGGGCGATCGCGCGATTGTGGTCAAGCCGCGTCAGCGCCGAAAACCGGTCTGCGGGGATGTCTGGAGCGTTGCGTTGCGCGATCAGCGCATTGGTGTTGGCAGGGTTTCCGGTCACGATAACGCGCACGTCATCGGCGGCCGCCTCCCCCAGGGCCCGCCCCTGCGCGGTGAAGATCGCGCCGTTTGCTTGCAACAGGTCGGCGCGTTCCATCCCGGGGCCCCGCGGGCGCGCGCCGACGAGCAGTGCCAAGTTCACGCCGTCAAACATCTCGCGCGGGTCAGAACCGATGTCGATGCCGGCCAACAGCGGGAAGGCACCATCCTGCAGCTCCATCACCACGCCCTCCAGCGCCTTGAGCGCCGGTTCCACCTCCAACAGCCGAAGGCGAAACGGTCGATGACGGAGAATGCCGCCAGCGGCGATCCGAAAGAGGAGGCTGTAACCAATCTGGCCGGCGGCGCCGGTGACGGCGATGGTGGGAATCTGGGCGTTGGTCATGCCAATACGCTAACCCAGCATGGCCGACAACGCATCGCCCGTGGTGCACTCGGCCCGGGTGACGCCATTCCCACGGAGGCTGAGCTCGCCGAAAAGTGGCAAACCTCGCGTGGCCCTATCCGCAATGCCCTTGCCGCGCTCAAGGCCGAGGGGCTCATTGAAACAAGTCGCGGTCGGCCAGCCCGTGTTCGGGAGCGAAAGTCAGGGCAGGCGGTGGATGTATCCATCCCCTTCACGCGGTGGGCACGAGACATTGGGGCGGTTCCGGCCGCGAGCACGCACGAAGTCAGCATGCGCCGAGCGGACGCGGAGAAGGCTGCGCTGTTGAACATCGCCGAGGGCGACGCAATTGTGGAGGTGCTTCGGCTGCGGAGCCTCGATAATCGCCGAACGATGCTCGAGCGACTGAGCTACACGGCCGACGTGGGCAGGGTGCTGTTTGACGTTGACCTGGATACCGTTTCGATCACGGAATACCTCGAATCTCGCGGATTCGCAGGCGCCACCGTCGAGCACGAGATCGATGCGGTAGCGGCCGATGAGACCGACGCGAAGCTACTGGGAGTGCCACGAGGCTTTCCGATCCTGCGCCTTCGCCGCATCAGTAGTGACGCGACTGGCACGCGGTTTGAAGCATCTGATGACCGCTATCTCAGCGATATCGTACGGTTCACGGTTTCGGCATCTGGTCGCTCACAGCGTGGCGATGCCTACGTGCGCCCACTCAGCGGCGCGTGATGCTGGCATAACGATCCGGTAAGCACACTGGTCGTGGCGTGATGAGTTCGAGACACGAGCCGGATACACTTACGCCACACATGACTCATGCACAGATGGGTGTTCTTATGAAGAACCGTATTTCCCGAATCGCACTGTTGGGCCTTACGGCCACGGCAGCGCTTACCCTTTCCGCTTGTGGTTCCTCCGCCGGAGGTGACGCCAAAAGTGGCGACACTGACGGCGGCATCACCACTGTTTCCGAAGGCAAGCTCACGGTTTGCTCCGACATTCCCTACGAGCCGTTTGAGATGCTCGATGAGGCCTCGGGCGAGCCGATCGGTTTTGACATCGACATCGTTCAGGCGGTCGCCGACGACATGGGCCTTGAGCTTGCTGTCGTCGACTCCTCGTTTGAAGCGATCACGAGTGGCCTGTTCGGCACCGACTGCGACATCGCGGCATCGTCGATCACGATCACGGATGAGCGCAAGCAAAACGTCGACTTCTCCGACCCGTACTACAACGACGCGCTCGTGCTGATTGCGGCCAAGGACGCCGGAATCACGTCGATCGACGACGCAAAGGGCAAGACCGTCGGTGTTCAGGCAGCAACGACGGGCGCCGTCTACGCCGCCGACAACGGCCTCGACCCGATCGAGTTCGAAGACTCCGGCCAGCAGATCTTGGCACTGACGGCAGGCAACACCGTCGCATCGCTCGGCAACCAGTCGGTGCTGAAGTTCGCCATCAAGGGCAACGACGACTTTGTGGTCGTCGAAGACATTCCCACCGATGAGAACCTCGGAATCATCGTTCCCAAGGGCAAGAACGCTGAGATTCTCGCCGAGGTGAACAAGACGATCAAGCGCCTGACGGACAGCGGTGAGCTCGCCGAGCTCGAAGCCAAGTGGTTCGAAGGCAAGTAACTAGCTAACAGGGGGCCGGCTCGCAATGATGCGGGCCGGCCCACTCATTGAAAGGTGCCACCTCATGGCATTGACCGCCACCCAGCGCAGACGACGCAGCCTGTGGGTTCAGGGAGCAATCGGCATCGTGGTCATCGCAATCCTTGCGTTGATCATTGACTGGCCAGCAGTAGCCGACTCGTTCTTGCGTTTCGACGTCATCCCCAAGCTCTTCCCGACGATTCTGTTCCCCGGGCTTGTCAACACGTTGCTTTACACCGCGACCTCGTTTGCCTTCGGCTTGACCCTCGGTCTGATTCTCGCGCTCATGCGCATGGCAACCTTCAAGCCGTATCAATGGATCGCAAAGGTCTACATCGAGTTTTTCCGCGGTATTCCCGCGTTGCTCGTGTTGATTGGCGCCGGGTTCTTGCTGCCCATCGCCTTCCAGGGCCTCAAATTGCCCTTGTGGGCAACGGTCATGATCGCGCTCGGCTCCGTTTCGGCCGCCTACATGGCCGAGACTCTCCGCGCCGGCCTGCAGGCCGTTCCCAAGGGGCAAATTGAAGCCGCTCGTAGCCTCGGCATGTCGCACACTCGCGCGATGATTACAATCGTCATCCCGCAGGCGTTCCGCATCGTATTGCCGCCGCTGACGAACGAGGTCATTCTGCTGACGAAGGACTCCTCCCTCGTCTACGTGCTTGGCATGCAGGCGATCAACTACGACATCACCAAGATCGGCCGCGACGGCATGATTACCTACGGCGGTGGCGCCACGGCCTTCGTGGTCGCTGGCCTGCTGTATCTCGTCATCACGGTTCCGCTCAGCATGCTGGCTCGCTGGTTCGAGCGCCGCAGCGAGCAAAACTCTCAGCGCACGTCGCGAAAGGAGAAGTGATGACTGCCACCATCGCACCCGCTGGCGTTCAGATCACGGGTCTACGCAAGTCGTACGGAAGTAACGAGGTGCTCAAGGGCATCGACCTGACGGTCAACCCAGGGCAAGTGGTGTGCTTGATTGGGCCCTCGGGTTCGGGCAAATCCACGCTACTTCGCTGCATCAACCTCCTGGAACAGCCGAACGGCGGAACAATTCACGTCGCCGGTTTTGATGCCACCGACGAAGATGTCGACGTCGATGCCATGCGCGCGCACGTTGGCATGGTGTTTCAGCAGTTCAACCTGTTCCCGCACCTCACCGTGTTGCAGAACTGCACGGTGGCGCAGGAGAAGGTGCTGAAGCGCTCACGTGCCGAAGCCGAAGCGGTTGCCCGCAAGCACCTTTCGGCCGTGGGACTCGGCTCGTTCCAGTCTCGCTACCCCGTCGAGCTCTCCGGCGGCCAGCAGCAGCGCGTGGCGATTGCCCGCGCGCTGTCGATGGATCCGAAGCTGATGCTCTTTGACGAGCCCACCTCGGCGCTCGACCCGGAAACCGTTGGCGACGTTCTCGCCATCATGCGCGGCCTCGCTCAAGACGGCATGACCATGGTTGTCGTGACGCACGAGATGGCGTTTGCTCGCGAAGTGGCCGACCACGTGGTGTTCATGGATCGCGGCGTCGTGGTCGAACAGGGCCATCCCGACCAGGTCATCGGCAACCCGAAAGAGCCGCGCACGCAAGACTTCTTGCGCCGCGTGCTGGATCCCACGCACGTTGAGGTGTCGCGAGACACCGCGAGCGTGCGCACGATCGAGAACTCTTAACAGTTCGCATCAAACGGCGGGGTCATCCGGGCGGATGGCCCCGCCGTTTGCGCGCGTGCTCAGCTCTCGGCGACAGTAGCCGCGTGGTTTGTGGAGTGTGTGAGGTAGATCGCCGCGTTCTTCAGCAGGCGTTCCTTTTCTTCTTCGGTCAGTTCACGACGCACCTTGGCCGGCACGCCGGCAACGAGTGAACCCGGTGGCACGATGGTTCCCTCCAGCACCACCGCGCCCCCGGCGACCAGGCTTCCGGCGCCGATGACCGCGCCGGAGAGAATCACCGACCCCATGCCAATGAGGGAGCCGTCTTCGATCGTGCAGCCGTGAACGACGGCGTTGTGCCCGACAGAGACGTCGTTGCCGATGACCGCGGGCTTTGCCACGTCGACATGAACCGAGACGTTGTCTTGCAGGTTGCTGCGCTCACCCACCGTAATCGAGGCGCTGTCGCCGCGAAGCACCGCGTTGAACCACACGCTCGCATTGGCTGCGAGGCGCACATCGCCCACGATGCGCGCACCCGCGGCGACGAACGCGTTGTCTGCAATCGAGGGAGCAATGCCCGAGACGGGAAGAACGGAAGCATCAGGTGAGATCGTCATGCCATCGACTCTAGGGGCATCGAAACTCGCCGCGCGCCTCTTGCTGGCCAGGCTCAGATTGCGCCACCATTCAGTCACCCCTACGAAATGGAGACCCGATGGTTCCGGAGATTAACTACTGGGCGGTGATTGTCGCGACGCTCTCGACGATGGTCGTCGGCACGATCTGGTACACGCCGAAAGTATTCGGCAACCGCTGGATGAAACTCGCAAAGGTGACTCCCGGTTCCGGCTCCAGCGCCGTGGCCCCGATTCTCGTGACCCTGGTCGTCAGCTTCATCTCCGCCTGGGTGTTGGCGGGCGCCACCACAATCGCGTTCCACTTTTATGGCGGCAGCTACCTGGTCGCCGCACTCGTGACCGGCATTTTGCTGTGGGCGGGCTTTACCGCCGCTCGCTTCATTACGCACGATGCGTTTGAGGGCCGCCCCAGCGCCCTGACCGTCATGAACATTTCACACGAACTGGTGACCGTCGTAGTGATGGCGCTCATCATCGGCGTCTGGCCGCCCGCAATCGAGTCGATCGAGATTGTGGTTAGCCTCGCCTAAATTTGCTATTCCATCAGGCAGTTAGCCCAGCCTCAGCTTGCTTGCGCCACGGAATGGAACGAGTAACTTAGGTGTTGTACCGAAGAACCACACGAGGAGGACCTTATGACCACGTCGAAGACCATTGCCACCACCGCTAGCGACCCGACCGTTGCCGCAGGCTCGGCGCAGTTCCTCACCCCGCTGGTTCACGGCCTTCAGGCGCTCGTGCTCAACGGCAAGCAGGCTCATTGGCACGTGCGCGGCGCGAACTTCGTCGGCGTTCACGAGCTGCTGGATGACATCGTGGCCCACGCCATGGATTGGGCAGACACGGCTGCTGAACGCATCGTCGCTCTCGGCCTTCCCGTTGACGCGCGCGCTAGCGTCGTTGCCGCCGAGGCTGGAGAGACGGCCGTTCCGGCTGCATTCGCAAACTCCGACGATATGATCCGTGCCGTCGTCGCCGACATCGACAAGATTCTTGCGCAGACGCAGGAGGCCATTGACGGCCTCGACGAGGTTGACCTCACCAGCCAAGACGTCGCGATCGAAATCCGCCGCGGCCTTGAGAAGGACCGCTGGTTCTTGACCGCTCACATCGCGGCATAAGCTCTTCGCGTATGAAGCCGGTCACCCTCTCGGGTGGCCGGCTTCGCGCGTTGCGGCTGCGCTAGCCCAGGTGGGTGAATCGCCCACCGAGCAGCGTTGCGTTGACCGCCATGTGCCGCAGTTGCGTGCCCGTGGCGGCGTATGGATCGTCGCCACAGAAGACGAGGTCGGCGGCGGCACCGATCTCCATCAGCGGCTCGTGCTGTGAGCCGGCAATCGACGCCGCCAGTGCGGTCGCAACATCGAGCCGTTCATGCCCCAGCCACGCCTCACGCTCATCGTCCGTGCGCTCAACCGCGTTGGCAATGGCAAGCCACGGATCCAGCGGCGCAACGGGAGAGTCGGAACCAAAGAGCAGGTTCGCGCCCGCATCGTGCAGCGAGCGCAACGGATATGCCGCGCCCGGCTGGTGAGCCCACTCCCGATCGGCAAGGTCACGGTCATCGACTGCGTGCGTTGGTTGCACACTGGCGGCAACGCCTGCGCGAGCGAATCGTGGCAGGTCAACCCGCGAGACCAACTGCGCATGCTCGATCGAGCCCCACGCCCCGGTCGCGGCAAACGCATCGAGCGCGTGGGAGTTCGCCACATCACCGATCGCGTGAATGGCGCAGGCAAACCCGGCACCGGTCGCCGTCGTCATGAGATCGACCAGCTCATCCGGATCGATCGCGAGCATGCCGGATGAGCGGTCAGGGTATGGGTGCGAACACGCCGCCGTTCGGGTGCCGAGTGAGCCATCAGAAATCGCCTTCAGCGCCCCCACCGTGATGAGTCCCCGCTCATCGACGACATCGCCCGTCGCAACCCCTTCGGCGATGGCGCGAACGAGGTCGTGTGGGTACACCCCAAACTGCACGCGAACAGCATCAAAACCGTCGGCAGCGCGACGAGCCCACGGTACGAGGTTCCAGCCGAAGTCGTAATCGATCAGCCCGACAATGCCCCGCGCTGCCGCGCGGTCGGCAACCTCCGAAACGGCGGCGTCAAGCAACTCGACGTCGAGGTCACCGAGTCTGCGGCCAACCTCGAAGGCAATGTCTTCTTGCACTATGCCCGTGGGAGAAGCCGGAATGCCCTCACGCGTGAAGGCAGCAGTGTTCATCCACACGCTGTGCAGGTCCATATTGATGAGATACGTCGGAACCGCGCCCGCGGCTTCATCGAGCATGGCAAGGCTCGGAGCATCGGACCAGAGCGCATCGCGCATGCGAACCCCGACGCGCCTGCCGTCTGCGCCCGGCGCCACCGCGCTCAGCCGGTGGGCGGCTTCGCGTGCGGAGGTCGCGCCATACACGTCGGTGCGTAGCGCGCTGAGCGCGGTCGGTGTGGAGTGGATGTGGTGATCCCACAGACCGGGCATGACCCACGAGCCCTCGGCATCCCACACCGGCCCGTCATGGCGCAACGCCCCGACGGGCGAGAAGTCGGCAATTTTTCCGCCTCGGATCACGATGTCGCAGACATCGTCAAACGGAACATATTGCCGCGTTGGGCCAGAAATGCGCGCGTTGCGCACGGCAACGGGCAGCGTGCCGAGCGCGATCATGCCCGCGCTCCCCGCAACGCCTCGTGAGCTCGCTGCATTTCTGCCGCGAGTGCAGCGTTGGCGTATGCGCCGTCGCCGTTCAGCTCGGCGATAATCGCGTCGACCACATCATCCGGTTTGTTCTGGCTGAGCTTACGTTTCGCAACGAGCCTGCTCGGCGTGAGCCGAAACCCCATGGTTCCGCGTTCCAGCCGCGAGATATAAGCCTCATCATTCGGCGCCTGCCACATCAGGCGGGGATCAGGCTCCGCGCTTTCGAAATGGGTGACGAGCTTGTCGAGCACCACGAGGTTTTCTTCTGGTGTCAAGATTTCTGGAACGCCTGTGAGATGAAGGGCGACGTAGTTCCAGGTGGGAACCGCGGCGACATCGCCATACCAGCGGGGCGTGATGTAGCCGTGGGGTCCTTGGAAGATGAGGGTGAGCTCGCGCTCACCGAGGCCGTGCAGCAGATCGTCGGGCTTGCCGACGTGACCAACAACCGTGAGGTCGTCACGCTCGTCATCCAGTAGCACGGCGTAGTGGGATGCCACGATGCCGTCGTCCGTCGCGCTCACCAGCGTCGCCCACGGATTGCGTGCGATGAGTCGTCGCAACTCCGCGACATCGGTCATCGCAAAGCTCGGGTTTTGACGCATTATTCTCCTCAGGCTTGGCAGCGCGGGCACCAATAGAGCTTGCGTGCCTGCATCTCTTCCAACACGATCTCGGTGCCACACTCGCGACAGGGTAGTCCTGCGCGGTGGTAGACCCAGTGGCGATCATCGCGGTGGGCCATCGCTCGACGATACGCCTCAGGGTCGAGATCGTCCATCGTCATCATCTGTCCGGTCTCGACGCCGGTGCTGAGGAGCTGCACCCAGTCACGCCACATCGCCCGCAGCGTGTCCTCTCGGACGTCTTTACCGGGGGTATGCGGATTCAGCGCCGCGCGAAACAACATCTCGGCGCGATAGACATTGCCGATACCGCTCACGATGCTCTGATCCATCAGCAACTGACCGATCGCGACGTTTCGCCGCTTCACGCCCGCGACAAAGCGCTCTTCACCGACGGTGGTGTCGCCAACGAGCGGATCGGGGCCAAGTTTGGCGATGACCGCGGCCACCTCCTCTGGCGTTTGAACTTCGCACGCGGTGGGGCCGCGGAGGTCGGCGCAAACGTCATCGGTCAGCAGACGCAACCGCACGGTTCCAACAATCGGCGGCGGCCACTGCAATGACTCGTCGCCCAACCCCTTCGTCTGCTCGCTCATGCGCACATTGACGCGGGTATTGCGGGGAGCGCCAATCGATGCGAGCGAGTTCTCCCCCGCATCATCAAAAATGCTCGCTTCCACGTCGGTGCCACGCTGATTGGTCTGCCCCATGCGCCCGTTTGCTGAAGCAATCGTCGCGTCCATCAAGATCTCGCCCGCGAAGTCCCACGCACCGTACAGACCCAGATGAACGCGCAGCCACGTCTGGTCGTCAAACTCGACAAACATCTGTTTGCCGACGGCCTTCGCCTCGCGCACCGTCAGGCCATCGAGAATCGCCGCCCCCTCGTGAAAGCGACCCTGCGGGCTCGACGCGGTGACCGTCTTGCCGACGAAGTTTCTCTCAATCTGCCGCGCAATGCGGTGAACGGAGTGGCCCTCAGGCATTACGCGCGCGGATCGGGAAGGAGCGAGCCGTCGCGCTCGAAGTCTGCGATTTGCCGAATACGGCGAACGTGACGCTCATCGCCCGAGAACGGCGTCTCGATGAACCGTTCGATAAACGAAACCACCTCTTCGAAGCTGTGCTGACGCGCGCCGATCGAAATCACATTCGCGTCGTTGTGCTCGCGTGCAAGCTCAGCCGTCGACAGGTTCCACACCAGCGCCGCACGAATGCCTGCCACCTTGTTGGCGGCGATCTGCTCGCCATTGCCGGAACCACCAAAGACGACGCCGAGAGCCTCGACGCCGGCGTGCTGGTCGGCGATCACGCCCTGCGCTGCACGAATGCAAAACGCCGGGTAGTCGTCAACGGCGTCGTACTCGATAGGCCCGTGGTCGATGACATCGTGACCGATGCCTCGCAGGTGCTCCTGCAACTGGGTAGAAAAGTCGAGGCCAGCGTGGTCGGTGGCGATGTGAATGCGCATCCAACAAGTCTATTCACAGCTCACGGCAAGCCAACCCGATCGGCTCGTCTTTCACGCCGAATCGCGCGCCTGGCGTAGGCTATCTTGTTGGCGCCGATGCCAGCAGCATCGGAGCTGCGAGCCGACATGACTCGTATTCCCCCATCATCCACTACACGGGAGTCATTCAGTGCCTGGAGAGAACCTCACACGGACCGAAGCACAGGAGCGTCGCGCGGTCGTCGATACGCAGTCGTACGACGTCACCCTCGACCTCACGACGGGAGCCGAGGTCTTTCGCTCCACGAGCGTTGTGCGCTTCACCGCCACCGAAGGCGCCTCGACCTTTATCGACCTGATCGCCCGCGATGTTCTTGAGATCACTCTGAACGGTGTCGCAATCGACCCCGCTACGGCCTTCGCCGAGTCGCGCATCGCGCTTCACGGTCTGGCGGCCGAAAACGAACTCCGTGTCGTCGCCGACTGCCTCTACACCAACACGGGTGAGGGCCTTCACCGCTTCGTCGACCCCGTCGACAACGAGGTGTACCTCTATTCGCAGTTTGAGGTTCCAGACTCCCGCCGAGTCTTCGCTGTCTTCGAGCAGCCCGACCTCAAGGCGACGTTCGCGTTCACGATCACCGCCCCCGCCGCGTGGAAGGTCATCTCCAACTCACCGACCCCAGAGCCCGTTGCCGCCGGTGATGGCGTTGCAACGTGGGCGTTTGAACCCACGCCGAAGATGTCGTCGTACATCACCGCGCTAATTGCCGGCCCGTACGAGTCCACACACTCCGAGCTCACCAACGCCGATGGCCGGGTCATCCCGCTCGGCGTCTTTGCCCGCAAGTCGCTGTGGCAGCACATGGACTACGACTACATCTTCGACAAGACGCGTGAGGGCTTCGCGTACTTCGAGGAGAAGTTCGACTACCCGTACCCGTTCGCCAAGTACGACCAGCTGTTTGTTCCGGAATTCAACGCCGGCGCCATGGAGAACATCGGCGCGGTCACGTTTACGGAGGCCTATGTCTTCCGCTCCAAGGTGACCGACGCCATCAAGGAGCGCCGCGTCGTCACGATTCTGCACGAGCTCGCACACATGTGGTTCGGCGACCTCGTCACGATGAAGTGGTGGAACGACCTCTGGCTCAACGAGTCGTTCGCCGAGTGGGCATCGACCATCGCGACGGCTGAGGCTACCGAGTGGACCGAAGCGTGGACCACGTTCAACGCGATGGAAAAGACCTGGGCCTACCGCCAAGACCAACTGCCCTCCACGCACCCCATCGTCGCCGAGATCAACGACCTCGAAGACGTGCAGGTCAACTTCGACGGCATCACCTACGCCAAGGGTGGTTCGGTGCTCAAGCAGCTCGCTGCCTGGGTAGGAATTGAAGAGTTCTTCGCCGGTGTGGCCGCGTACTTCAAGAAGCACGCCTACTCGAACACCGAGGTCACCGACCTGCTCACGGAGCTGGAGGCTACCAGCGGGCGCGAACTCACCACGTGGGCCAAGAAGTGGCTCGACACGGCAGGCGTGAACACCCTCACCCCGCTGATCGAGACCAACACCACCGGAACCATCACGCGCTTCGCGATTACGCAGACAGCTCCCGCTGACTACCCGACGATCCGCCCACACCGCCTCGGTGTCGGCTTCTACGACCTCACGGCGGACGGCCTCGAGCGCGTGCACTACGCCGAGCTTGATGTCGATGGTGACCGTACCGAGGTCGAAGAGCTCAAGGGCCTCGCGCAGCCTGACCTGGTACTGCTGAACGATCACGACCTCGCCTACGCGAAGATTCGTCTCGACGAGCGTTCGTTGAAGACCGCCATTGACCACCTCGGCGAGATTCGCGACCCGCTGGCACGTTCACTCGTGTGGGGAGCGGCCTGGGACATGACGCGCGACGCCGAGTCGGCCGCGAGCGACTACATCGATCTCGTGCTCAAGAACATCGGAAGCGAAACCGAGTCGACCACGATCCGCACCACGCTGCAGCAGCTGTTGCTCACCGCGAACAACTATGTCGCTCCGGCAGACCGCGAGGCCACTCGCGCCCGCGTCGGTGACGGCCTGTTCGCGTTGGCCGAGGCGGCAGAGGCTGGTTCTGACAACCAGCTGCAGTTTGTGCAGGCCACGGCTTCGGCTGCGGCAACGCCGGAACAGGTTGCTCGCGTGGCGCAGATTCGCTCGGGTGAGATCGCATTCGAGGGCCTGGAGATCGACACCGACCTGTCGTGGGCGCTGCTGGTCGCACTGGCCTCCGGCGGCGCCGTCGACGCGGCCGCCATTGATGACGCTCTCGCCGCCGACAACACCGCGAAGGGTGGCGAGTTTGCAGCGCAGGCGAAGGCTGCTCTGCCCGGCCACGAGGCCAAGCAGATCGCTTGGGACTCGCTGGTTGCCAACGCCGACCTGCCCAACACCATCGTGCGCTCCGCCGCGCTGGGCTTTAACAACCCGTCCACGCGTGAAGACCTCACGGCCTTCATTCCGGCGTACTTCGACAGCCTGGCGCCGATTTGGGAGTCGCGTACGTACCAGATCGCCAACTACCTGGTGACGGGCCTGTACCCGTCGTCGCTGGCAAACGCAGAGCTTCGTGCCGCGACCCAGGAGTGGCTGAAGGCCAATGGTTCCGCAGCCCCGGCCCTTCGCCGACTGGTGCAGGAAAACCTCGCTGGCGTTGAGCGTGCTCTCGCCGTGCAAGACCGCGACGCCGAGTAGGCGTGATTCGTGCGGAGGGGCTGGCCATGCGGCTGGCCCCTCCGTCGTTTTGTGACGCGGCCTTCCCAGCCAGTTTTGTGACGCGGTCTTGTCGGCCAGATTCATGACGCGGCCTTCCAGCCAGTTTTGTGACGCGGCCTTCCCGGCCAGTTTCATGACGCGGCCTTCCAGGCCAGCCATAGCGGCGCTCGATACACTGGGGTCATGATTCGGTACCTTGCAGACGCCGCGACCGAACCGACCGATTTTTGGGGCAAGGTGGCCGCGTGGTTCATTCAGGCCGGCGCCGACTTGATCACCATCGCGATCATCATCGTGTCGTCTGTTCTGGCCTCATGGCTGCTGAAGTTCGCGATTCGTCGGGTGGTTCGCCGGGTCGTCTCCGGCGCGAAGTCTAAGGCCAACGTTGATGACACCCAGGCGCTTGACCGCTCCCCCGTCGTCGCGATGCGCGTCGTGCAACGCACCCGCACCCTCGGCACCATTCTCAACGGCATCGTCAGCGTCACCATCTTCGTTGTCGCGCTGGTGCTCATTGTGCAGACCATCAACCCCGACATTCTTGGCTCGCTAACGCTGCTCACGGCAGCCGTCGGTGCCGGCCTTGGTTTTGGCGCGCAGAACATTGTTCGCGACATCTTGAACGGCATCTTCATCGTGGCCGGCGACCAGTTGGGTATTGGTGATGTCGTTGACGTTGGGCTGGCCACCGGCGTCGTGGAGAACGTCAGCGTGCGCGTCACCCACGTTCGCGATGTCAACGGAACGCTGTGGTACGTGCGCAACGGCGAAATTCTTCGCATCGGCAATATGTCGATGGGGTGGGCACGCGTTGTTGTTGATCTGTCGGCGACCGTCGACGCTGACCTCGAAGCCGTCGAGAGCCGCATGCTCGACGTCGCTACCGACCTGATGAAAGATCCCAAGTGGCGCTCGCGCATTCTCGAACGCCCGGAAACCTGGGGCTTGGAGTCCATTGCTGACGACGCGCAGGTGATCCGTCTGGTGATCCGCACTCGCTCCGGCGCCCGCGACGACGTTGCGCAGGAGCTGTTGCGCCGGTTGAAGGCCGCCATGGCCGATATGGATGTGACGATGCCCAGCCTCACGTCGGTGTTGCTTCAGGGTGCGGATGGCGCTCAGCGGGTGCGTGGCGCGAACCCGCCTCGCACCCGCCCGACCCCCGTCACACCGGCCCATGCGCCGCGCCCAACGTGGCGCGCGCGAAAGAAGGCCAAAGCAACCGAGGCGCCGCAAACCCCCATCACCAAGCCCAACCCGATGGCCACTGACAAGCCTGAAAAGCCGCAGAAGCCGAAGCCCGCCTCGCCCGAGGCCGAGCGCCATGACCCCTCCGAGGACGGAACCGCGTGACCGACGACACCACCACCAGCTTTTTCGATCAGGTAGGCGGGCACGATACCTTTCAGCGTCTCATCGAAGCGTTCTACCGCGGTGTCGCAGAAGACGAGGTGCTGCGGCCGATGTATCCAGAAGAAGACCTCGGGCCGGCTGCTGACCGCCTGCGGCTGTTTCTGGAACAGTACTGGGGCGGGCCCTCAACCTACGGCGAGACGCGAGGGCACCCGCGTCTGCGCATGCGGCACATCCCGTTTCACGTAAACCCCGATGCCCGTGACCGGTGGCTGAGCCACATGCGTACCGCGATGGACGAGGTCCAGCTGTCGCCCCTGCATGACGCGACGATGTGGGACTACTTCACGCGCGCCGCACACGCCATGGTGAATACGTTCGAGCAGACTCCCACAACGAACATCGGCCCCTCGGCGGGAAGCCGAGAGGCCGGATCGCTCGGCGGGCTCGTCCCGAAGGACTAGCCCGCCCGCAGGGTTACGAGCCGAGAACTTCGTCGCGCGCCGCGACGAAGGCGGCAACGCAACGATCAATCTCATCGTCGGTGTGAGCGGCTGACAGCTGCACCCGGATGCGCGCAGCACCACGCGGAACCACGGGGAAGCTGAAGGCGGTCACATAGACGCCGCGCTGTTGCAGTGCCGCCGCGATCTTCGCGGTCACGACCGCATCACCAAACATCACCGGAACAATGGCGTGCTCCCCCGGCAGCAGGTCAAAGCCAGCCTCGCTCATCGCAGAGCGGAACCGCTCGGCGTTGTGCACCAGCGTCTCACGCAATTCGCCCGATTCGGCCAGCAGGTCCAGCGCCGTCATGGTTCCGGCGACAATCGCCGGCGCCAGCGTGTTGGAGAACAGGTACGGGCGCGCCTTCTGGCGCAGCAGATCAACAATCTCCTGGCGGGCCGAAACGTACCCGCCCGATGCGCCGCCGAGAGCCTTGCCGAAGGTTCCGGTGGTGATGTCAACACGGCCCTCAACACCGCAATATTCCGGCGTGCCGCGGCCATTGGTTCCGACAAATCCAACGGCATGCGAGTCGTCGACAAACACCAGCGCACCGTACTTGTCGGCCAGATCGCAAATCTCGGCGAGCGGGGCGATGTAGCCGTCCATCGAGAAAACACCATCGGTGACGATCACGATGCGTCGGGCGGTCGATGCCTGCTGCAGCTGCGCCTCAAGGTCAGCCATATCGCGGTTCTTGTAGCGCAGGCGTTGCGCCTTGGAGAGTCGAATGCCGTCGATGATCGACGCGTGGTTCAGCTCATCGGAGATGATGGCGTCTTCGGCGCCGAACAGCGACTCGAACACGCCGCCGTTGGCGTCAAAGCACGAGGAGAACAGGATCGTGTCGTCGTAGCCCAAGAACCCGCTGAGCTTCTTTTCCAGGTCGACGTGCTGCTGCTGCGTGCCGCAAATGAAGCGCACGCTGGCGAGACCGTAGCCCCATTCATCAAGCCCGGTGTGCGCCGCCGCGACAATGCGCGGATCGTTGGCAAGACCGAGGTAGTTGTTGGCGCAGAAGTTGAGAATGGCGGAACCATCGACATCGACGATTGCGCCCTGCGGGCCCTGAATTTCGCGCTCGCGCTTGGTGAGGCCGGCGGCCTCAATGTCGTCCAGTTCGGCGCGGAACTGATCGCGGATCGTGGTGTACATGTTCTAGAGCTCCGTCCAATCGAGAATGACCTTGCCGACGCCGCCCGAGGCTGCCGCGTCAAAGCCCGCCTGCCACTGGGAAGCGGGGAATTGTTCCGTGATGATGGAGGCGATGCGCTCGCGCAGCACGTCGCTGGTCTGCAGCATGGCACTCATCGAGTTCCAGGTTTCAAACATTTCGCGACCGTAGATGCCCTGCAACGTGAGCATGTGGGTGACCACCTTGCCCCAGTCAATCGGGAACGGGCTCGACGGCAGCCCCAGCATCGAAATGCGGCCGCCGTGGTTCATGTTGTCGATCATCTCCTGCAGCGCGGCGGGCGACCCAGACATCTCAAACCCGACGTCGAACCCTTCGCGCATGCCAAGGGTCTGCTGCGTGGCCTTCACGCGGTCTGTGGCCACGTTGACGGCGGCGTCGGCCCCCATGGCGAGTGCCATTTCGAGGCGTGCGGGTGAAATATCGGTGGCGGTGATGAAGCGGGCACCCACGTGGCGCGCAACCGCGATCGACATCAGTCCGATCGGCCCGCAACCGGTGACGAGAACATCCTCACCCACCACGCTGAACTTGAGCGCCGTGTGCACCGCGTTGCCCAGCGGGTCAAAGATGGCCGCGATGTTGGGGTCAATGTCGGTGCGGTGAACCCACACGTTCTTGCCCGGGATCACGACATATTCGGCGAAGGCGCCGTCTCGGTGCAGGCCAACGCCCTTCGTGCGAATGCACATGTGCGCGCGTCCTGCGCGGCAGTTGCGACACATGCCACACACGATGTGCCCCTCGCCGGAGACAAGATCGCCGACGGCAATATCGTGCACGAGCGGGCCAACTTCGACCACCTCGCCAGCGAATTCGTGCCCCGCCGTGAGGGGTGCCACGATGTTTTCTGCCGCCCAGTCATCCCACTTCAGGATGTGCAGGTCGGTTCCGCAGATTCCGGTGCGCAGCACCCGAATCTTGACGTCAGCCGGACCAACCACGGGTTCTGGGATATCGAGCAGTTCGAAACCGGCGCCGGGCGCGGTTTTGCGAAGGGCCTTCATTGCCACCTCTTTGTGAGAGTTAAACGGGGGTTCAGGTGTCAAGCGAATTGTGTGTCGCGCACCACCGTCAATCCTATTGCCGTCATTGCATTGAAGATCAAAACCCGGCGCGATACCGTCAATCAACCGCGCAATGCAGCGCGAGATAGGCAACGGGAGGCGCAGTGCCTGACGCACGTACCCATCAGACCGACGTTTTGATCATCGGCTGGGGGCTGGCGGGGCTCGTCGCCGCCCGTGAAGCCCTCCTGCAGCGGCGCCGGGTCACCATCATCGATCAAGAGCCGCTGACGAACCTTGGCGGGCAGGCGTGGTGGTCATTCGGCGGGCTATTCTTCATCGACTCCCCCGAACAACGACGCATGGGAATCAAAGACAGCCTGGAACTAGCCCGACAAGACTGGATGGGAACGGCAGGGTTTGACCGCGCCGAAGACCGGTGGCCGCGTGCGTGGGCTGAGGCGTATCTCCAGTTTGCCGCCGGCGAAAAGCGCTCGTGGTTGCGCTCCCTGGGCGTCGGGTTCTTTCCGGTCATCGGTTGGGCGGAGCGCGGCGGCTACGGCGCACTGGGCCCCGGCAACTCGGTTCCGCGATTTCACATCACGTGGGGCACAGGCCCCGGCATCGTGGCGCCGTTTGACGCCGCCATTCAGTCCGGCGAAGACGACGGCCTGGTGACAATCTTGCCGCGCCACAAGGTCACGGAGCTCGTTGTCACCAACGGCGCCGTAACCGGTGCTCGCGGTGATATTTTGTTGGACTCGGATGCCGAGCGCGGTGTTGCCACCAACCGCGATGTCGTTGGGCAGTTCGAAATCGCGGCCGGAGCGACAGTCGTGGCCTCCGGCGGCATCGGCGGCAATCATGATCTAGTGCGCCAGCACTGGCCGGCGAGCCTGGGCACCGCTCCGCAACACATGATCACCGGTGTACCCGCGTATGTCGATGGTTCCATGAACGCGGTCTCGGCGGCCGCCGGCGCGAACCACATCAATGCCGACCGCATGTGGCACTACGTCGAGGGCATCCAAAACTGGAAGCCGGTCTGGCCATCGCACGGCATACGCATTCTGCCTGGCCCCTCCTCGCTGTGGCTTGATGCCACCGGAAAGCGACTGCCGACTCCGCTCTACCCGGGCTTCGACACCCTCGGAACCCTCGCACATTTGCGAACGACGGGCCACGATCACAGCTGGTTTGTGCTGTCGCAGGCGATTCTCGAAAAGGAGTTCGCGCTTTCCGGCTCGGAGCAGAACCCTGACCTCACCGGCAAAGACGTCGGGCTGCTGCTGAAGTCTCGCCTAGCGAAGGGTGCGACAGGGCCGGTGCAGGCGTTCCTGGACAACGGAGCCGACTTTGTCGTCGAGCCCACGCTGGAGCGACTCGTTGCCGGAATGCAGGCATTGCCAGGCGGTGATGCCCTCAACGCGCAACGAGTCATCGCCGAGGTTGAGGCCCGCGACCGCGAGATGGCGAATGACTTCACCAAAGACTCGCAAATCGCCATGCTGCGCTCGGCGCGCGCCTACCGCGGTGACAAGCTGATCCGAACCGCAAGCCCACATCGGCTGCAAGACCCGGCAGCCGGACCGATGATCGCCGTTAAATTGCACGTGCTGACCCCAAAGTCGCTCGGTGGCATCGAAACCGATCTCAACGGCCAAGCGTTGTCGGCAGACGGCACGCCTATCGCGGGGTTGTTTGCCGCCGGTGAGGCCAGCGGATTTGGCGGCGGTGGCGTGCACGGCTATCGCGCGCTAGAAGGCACCTTCGTGGGCGGATGCCTGTTTTCTGGCCGCCAGGCGGGGCGACAGGCAGCGGCAGACACTCGCTGACAGACGGGTTGTTCCCGGTTCCGTTGCGCGGTGACGCGGTTGTTCCTAGGCGGACGCTGTCTTGCCTAGGCGGACGCTGCCGTGGTTCCGGTCGCGCGCACGGGCGTAAGCCCCATGCGCGCCGGCCCCCGGCTGAGCACGTGCCCGCGCGTCATGCTGAAGCGCGTCCACCGTTCGTTACGGAAAACGGCGATCGTGTCGTCGTCGCGCAAGAATCCCAGCGCGTCAGCAGTAAAGGCGACGCCCTTCGGCGCGTCAAACAGCGCGTCGCTCATCGGACCCCACACCGCCGCGCGCACCTTGCGCACCACGTCTTCGCCGGAGTCGGCGGGAACCAGGTCTGCGACATCGGCGATGCCCTCGGTGGCAAGGGTGCGCATCACGCGCGGTGAAACCTCGCCAACATACTCCCACCCGCTCGGGGGCGGCGCGATACCCGCCCACGGCAACGACAGCGCCGTCTCGGGAAGCGCTACCTGGGTGTCGCTCTGACCGGGGCCAAGGCCTTCGGGGGCGACCACGAAGTCGCACTCCAACTCCGGGTCAACCGCCATCACACGCATGCCGAGGACGGTCGGTGTTGCGTCGAGCAAACCTTGCGATGACAGCGTCGCGGTTTGCACCGTCATGACCCCGTTGCGGGCGGCGAGACGAACGCCCTCCGCGCCAACGCGGGCGGCGCGGCCGGCGAACGTCAAGAGGTCCTTCGCCGAGGCGGCATCGACGAATGAGAGATGTTGAGCCACCCCTCTAAACTAGCAAGACGGCCTCACCCCAAGGGCGAGACCGGTCAAGAAGGAGACGCGTGACGAACAACAACCTATCCACCAGCGATCCGGTTGCCGCCATGGTTGAGGCGCTCGACATCACAGATATGTCGGCGCGCACCACAGAAGACATTTTCACGGGCAAGACACTCCCGATGCCGCATGGCCGAATTTACGGCGGCCAGGTATTGGCGCAGGCGATCGTCGCGGCTTCACGAACGCTGCCGGAGACCCGCCACGTGCATTCCATGCACGGCTACTTCTTGCGCCCAGGAGACGCGACCACCACGGTGACGCTGTCGGTTGACCGCATTCACGATGGCCGCTCGTTTTCGACCCGTCGTGTGCAGGCGTTCCAAGAGGGCGTACCCATTTTCTCGATGATCTCGTCCTTCCAAGACGACGACAAGGGCGTGGAACATCAAGACGCCATGCCGGCAGGAATTCCTGATCCGGAAGACCTGCCAAACTCGGTCGATGTGCTTGCCGAGCAGATGGGCCCGGGCTGGAGCGACTTTTTCATGGCAACGCCGCTCGAACAGCGCTACGTCACCAGCCCGATCCAGGTTGCCGTCACGGGCGAGCGCACCGCGACGAACGCGGTGTGGGTGAAGACACGCAAGCGCCTCCCCGATGACCCGTGGCTGCATCGCGCCGGGCTTGCCTTTCTCAGCGACACCTCGATTCAAGATTCGGTGCTGCGCGCACACGGCGTGCCGTGGATCACGAAGGGGCTGAAGATCGCGAGCCTTGACCACGCAATGTGGTGGCATCGCGATGCGCGCGTCGATGAGTGGTTGCTGTACGTGCAGAACTCCCCCAACGCGATCAATAGCCGCGGGCTCGCGCAGGGCCGCATCTACAGCCGTGACGGCGCGTTGGTGGCCAGCGTCGCGCAAGAAATCATGATTCGCGTGCCCGCTGACACACCCGGAATCACCTGGAAGTGATCGCAAAAGCGGGCGCAGCCTTCGTGGCTGCGCCCGCTTTTGCGTATGCCCGTGATGGGCTCAGATTATCGGCGGTGCTTGTACTGAATGGGCTCGCCGATGAAGGGCTCCCACGCGGCGCGCATCTCATCGGTCAACCGCAACGGCTTTCCGGTTGCCGCATCGACCAGCACGATGACGGCGGTCGACTTCGCGTACATGACCTGGTCGCCGCCCTCTCGCGGTGACCACACTTCGTAACACACCTCGAGGCTGGAGCCCCCGATGTGGCCAAACCACATCTGAACGTCGAGGGGACGCCGCTGATACGGCACCGGCAACAGGTACTCGATCTCTTGCCGCGCGATGAGGGTCAGCAAACCGGTATCGATACCGGGCGTCAGCACCGCGGTTGACGGCCCCTCCTCGCCGGGCAGCGGCTCCCAGAAAGCTCGCACACGAGCTTCTTCGAGCAGCTTCAGCATGGCGGCGTTATTGACGTGGTTGTATGCGTCAAGGTCACCCCACCGTACGTGGATGGGAATATGCAGGCGCTCAGTCACGCGTGAGCTTTCGGTGCGTGGAACGGTGAGGTGCGGCCGCCTCAGCGCCCAGACGAGCAATCTTGTTCTCTTCGTAAGCCTCGAAGTTGCCCTCAAACCAGTACCACTGGTCCGGGTTCTCATCGGTTCCTTCGTAGGCGAGGATGTGCGTGGCGATGCGGTCAAGGAACCAACGGTCGTGGGTAATCACCACGGCGCAACCCGGGAACTCGAGAAGAGCGTTCTCCAGGCTCGACAGCGTCTCAACATCGAGGTCGTTGGTGGGCTCATCGAGCAGCAGCACGTTGCCGCCCTCCTTCAGCGTCAGCGCCAGGTTGAGTCGGTTTCGCTCACCACCGGAGAGCACACCGGCCTTCTTCTGCTGGTCGGGGCCCTTGAACCCGAACTTCGAAACGTACGCACGCGACGGGATCTCCGTCTTGCCAACGGTGATGATGTCGAGGCCGTCTGACACGACCTCCCAAAGCGTCTTGTTCGGGTCGATGTTGGCACGCGACTGGTCGACGTAGCTGAGCTTGACCGTCTCACCAATCTTCAGCTCTCCACCGTCGAGCGGCTCAATGCCGACGATCGTCTTGAACAGCGTGGTCTTACCCACACCGTTCGGGCCAATGATGCCAACGATGCCGTTGGGCGGCAGGCTGAAGGAGAGGTTTGAGATCAGGGAGCGACCGTCGAAGCCCTTCTGCAGATTCTTCGCCTCAATAACGATCGAACCGAGTCGCGGACCGGCCGGAATCTGAATCTCCTCGAAGTCCAACTTGCGCGTGCGCTCTGCTTCGGCCGCCATCTCTTCATAACGCGCCAGACGAGCCTTCGACTTGGCCTGGCGGCCCTTCGCGTTCGAGCGCACCCAGTCGAGCTCTTCCGCGAGACGCTTGGCGAGCTTCGCGTCCTTCTTGCCCTGAACGTCAAGACGTTCGCGCTTCTTCTCGAGATAGGTCGAGTAGTTACCTTCGTAGCCGATCAGACGGCCACGGTCGACCTCGGCGATCCACTGGGCGACGTGGTCGAGGAAGTAGCGGTCGTGGGTGATCGCAATGACAGCACCCGGGTACTTCTGCAGGTGCTGCTCCAGCCACTGCACGCTTTCAGCATCAAGGTGGTTCGTCGGCTCGTCGAGCAGGAGCAGGTCAGGCTTCTGCAACAGGAGCTTCGCCAGCGCGACACGACGCTTCTCACCACCGGAGAGGTGCTTGATCTGGGCGTCCGACGGCGGCGTGCGCAACGCGTCCATGGCCTGTTCGAGCTGGGAGTCGATATCCCAGCCGTCAGCGGCGTCAATCTCTTCCTGGAGGCTCCCCATCTCGGCGAGCAACGCGTCAAAGTCGGCGTCGGGGTCTGCCATCTGCGCGGAGATCTCATTGAATCGGTTGAGCTTGCCCTTGATGGCAACACCGTCTTCGATGTTCTCCAACACCGTCTTCGTTTCGTCGAGTTCGGGCTCCTGCATCAGGATGCCAACCGTGAAACCGGGAGTCAGCACCGCCTCACCGTTGGACGGCGTGTCCAGTCCGGCCATGATCTTCAGGATCGTGGACTTACCGGCACCGTTCGGGCCCACCATACCGATCTTGGCGCCCGGCAAGAACGACATGGTGACGTCGTCCAGAATGAGCTTCTCGCCCACCGCCTTGCGCGCGCGAACCATCGAGTAAATGTATTCAGCCATGAGGCTCCCGTTCTGACTGGGATGTGTTGCCCCTACCCGGGGCGAAGTCTGCCCTCTAGCCTACCGGCTGGCGCCCGAGCGCGCGGTGCTCGACGGCGCGCACTACTACGTTCCTGGCTGTGGCGTCACGGAGACGAGGCAGCCGCCGTCTTTCAGCTCCGGCAGGATCACGGCAATCGGGTCGCCGGTGGACGCACCGACCTGGCCGACGAGGCATGACCCTTGAATCAGCACCGAGAACTGCAGGCTCTCCACGTCGCTCCCGAGGGTGGTCGTGCTGGACGTCGTTTCCATCGCAGCAAGATCAAACCCCGTGGCGACGAGGGCATCAATGTATGCCGTGCTGTTCACGCCGCTACCAGCCGCCCACTGATCGACCACCACCTTGGTGAAGATCGGGAGGTTCTCTTCAGCCGTGCCGCCCGGCACAAAAGTTGCCGCCGGATCGGCCGTTGGCGCGACCGGGGGCGCGACCGGCTGCTGTGCTCCAACGTCGGGAGTGCGACTAGCCGACGGTGTCGTGGCCTCTGGCGTCGTGGTTCCGGTGCATGCCGCCAACAGCAGTGTCGTTGCCGCGACAAACGCGAGTGCGACAGACGTGCGGGATCGGAGCGCCAGTGAGTTCACACGCCGAGTCTAGGGCCAGCGCCCATCGATTGGCTGGGTGGCACTCCCCTGGCGCCCGATTCCGTACGTTTCTGCGTCAATTGCCACTCAGAACGGCGTTTCTTCCAATTTCTCCTCGGGAACAGACTCCGGAAACGACTCATCGGCGGGCGCGTCAGGAACATCAACCTGCTCCGTACGGGCCTCCCGTGTGAACGCAGTCGTGCCCCAGCGCAGATCCGGACCGAGCGCATCCGCATCAATCTCGACATTGGTACCGCGGCGGTCGCCATCTTTCCAGTGCCGCACCCGCAACTTGCCGTGCACGATAACGCGGTCGCCCTTGTGCAGGGAGCCGGCGGCATGAAGGGCCAGCGACCGGTAGGCGGCGACCGTAAACCAGTTGGGTTCACCCTCAACCCACTTCTCGCTTGCTTTGTCGAACCAACGTTGGGCGCTCGCGACGCGCAGACTCACGACGTCGATGCCCGATGCGGTGCTCTTCAGGTTGGGGTCTTCAGCGAGGTTGCCGATGACGGTAATGCTGTCAGACATGTTTTCTCCTTGTCAGTGGTGGAGATCCGGCGCCGACGTGCCCGAAACAGCGCCGGATCAGCACCCACTGTGTGCCCCGCGCGGTATCGAAAACCCGAAAACGCCTCCGTTGGGGATAAACCCGACGGAGACGTTCTCTGTGGAGGATTACCGCTTGATGTACTCGCTGAATCCGGCGCGCACCTTATTGACCTTGGGCACGGCCACGGCAAGGCAGTAACCCTGAGTGGGGTTCTTCGTGAAGAAATCCTGGTGGTACTCCTCGGCACGGTAGAACGTGCTGGCCTCTTCCATCGTGGTCACGACGTCGCCGTCCCACAGACCCGCGGCACGCTTGCGCGCCTCGTCGAAGACGGCTTCCTGCTCAGGTGACGTGGGGAACATGGCCGAGCGGTACTGTGTACCGATGTCGTTGCCTTGGCGATTCAGCTGGCGCGGGTCGTGCATCGTGAAGAAGGCATCGAGAATGACGGAACCAGGAATCACCTCCGGATCAAAGGTCACCGCCACGGCCTCAGCGTGGCCGGTGGCACCCGTGCAGACCTGCTCGTAGGTCGGGTTGACGGTGTCTCCGCCGATATACCCGGAGACAACCTCCGAGATGCCGTTGAGCGCGCGATATGCGGCGTCGAGGCACCAAAAGCAACCGCCAGCCAAAACATACGTTTCCACGAATAGCCCTTCCGTTGTCGTTCTCTAACGCTACGCCGATTCTGGCCTACCAGGGCCAATGTCGGAGGCCAACCCTACAGTTCAAAGTAAGCGCAGGCCAGTGCATTCAGATCAGGAGGAAGACATGAACGCTCTCATCACTCAGCCGCTTGAAATCACCGTGCATCACCATGAGATCATTCGTGGTGTTGGTGCTGGCCTGTGGCGAGTCACCGACCACCGCAGTTTCGTACTCGGCAACATTCAGGCCCTGCCCGAATCTCTGGGTGTGCGCTATCACGCGATGCGGTTCCACCCTCCGACGGCCACATTCCGCAGCGTCGGTGCATTCTGGTCGCCCGACGAGGCTCTGCTTTGCCTGCGCCACTCACGATGACCGGTACGCTAGAGGTACATCCCTCAGTAGCTCAGTGGATAGAGCAGCGGCCTTCTAATCCGCCGGTCACACGTTCGAATCGTGTCTGGGGGGCTCAGCGAGCGCAAGCGGCGTATGGCGATGCGGAACACCCGCACACCCGCTTGAGCCCGACATTTCGGCGGCTCAGCAGGTGTGCCGCCCCTACGGATTGAAGGTAGCTACGGTGAGTTCAAGCGAGAACGACCGCCTCGTATGGATCGACTGCGAAATGACGGGGCTCGACCTCAGCATTGACGAGCTCGCCGAGATCGCCATCGTCGTGACCGACTTTGAGCTCAACATTCTCGACCCGGGGCTCTCGCTCGTCATTAAGCCGAGCGATGCCGCGCTCGAGAACATGGGCGAGTTCGTGACGAACATGCACACCACGAGCGGCCTCATCACCGAGATCCCCGACGGCATCAGCGTCGCTGAAGCTGAAGAGCGCGCTCTCGCGTACATTCGCCAGTTCGTGCCACAGGAGATGAAGGCACCGCTCGCCGGCAACACGATCGGCACCGACCGCATGTTCCTCGCAAAGTACATGCCGCAGCTAGATTCTTTTTTGCATTATCGAAACGTCGATGTGTCCAGCATCAAGGAGCTTTCACGCCGCTGGTACCCGCGCGCTTACTTCCAGGCGCCGGCAAAAGATGGCGGTCACCGGGCACTTGCTGACATTCTCGAATCGATCCGCGAACTCGCGTACTACCGCCGCGCCGTCTTCGTTTCTGACCCCGGGCCGACAAGTGTCGAAGCGCGCGAGGCTTCCGAGGCCGTCGTGGCAAAGTTCGCTGAAAATCTATGACAGAATAGTGAAGGTGCTTCCGCTCGTTCGGAACACATGGTGGGTATAGCTCAGTTGGTAGAGCGCTTGGTTGTGGTCCAGGAGGTCGCGGGTTCGAGCCCCGTTACTCACCCCACTATCCTGAGCGGGAGATCGTTGGCAAACGGCCTCCCGCTCAGAGATTTTCGTGGGCGCCTTTGCGCTAACACCCGATGAGTCGCGTCATCGTTGGCGGACTCGTCGTTCTGATGACCGCGAGTCACGGTCGAGGAGGGGTGTGTTCACCAGAATCTCGCCAGTTGCGAACCGCTGCCAGTTACACTGCCACCCTGTATGAGGAACCGGAACGCCGTAGGTGCGCCCATTTCCAGCAGCGACTATTGCGGCCCGCCACGATTCAGTCTCGAACCACGACTCTCCGTAGATGGGCGGCTAACCCAGATCGTGCGTAAGAACCGTTGAACGTCATCGGTTGCGGCGCACGCAGTCTCGTTCGCGAGCATCAAGGCTCTCACAAAGGCGTCAGCAGACACGCCGAGACATTTGCGTCAGACCTGACGCAATAGTCTAGAGTTGAGCCATGAACCATCTTGATCGCGCTGGCTTCAAACGCCTTGCCAACTCCATGTCCAAAGCGTTCCGAGACTCGATGGGCGGCGGGATTGTTGAGCGGTTCGAGGCTGTATCGAAGCTCTTGTTCATCAAGGTTGTCGATGAGCGCATGGTTGCTGGGAACTGGCCGGGTGCGCCGAAGGCCGAACAGCCAGCACTGGAATGGCGCTCAGGCGACATCTCACGCACGGTATATGAACGTGCCCGCCAACTTTGGTTGAAGGCGACCGAGGGTCCTCTCGCGAAGGGATTGCAGCGTGATCGAGGCGGTTTCCCAGAGGACGTAGAGGCCGTGGCCCGCATCGTGAAGTTGCTGCAGCCGCACGCGCTTGATCGAGTAGATGTAGACATCAAGGGCGCGGCATACGAGGAACTACTGCGCGATACGTTCGAGAAGAACGACAACCAGCAGTACTTCACACCACGTCATCTGATGGACTTTACCGTCGGAATGGCCGACCCCAGTTTCGATTCGATCATCTGTGACCCTGCGTCCGGTAGCGGAGGGTTCCTGGTCGGCGGGCTCAACTACGTCGCAGATCGCTACCCGGATGAGATTCCTCCTCAGGTCTACGGCGTGGACATTGACGCCCGAATGGCGTGGGTTGCCCGGATCAACGTCTTCCTTCACGGGGGCGATCCAGCCAATGTTTTTCACCTTCCCGGCGCGGGATCGTTGAAACCTCTTCCGCAAATTCAGAAGGTGCTTCCGCGCGGCGGATTCACGACCATCCTGACCAACCCGCCTTTCGGTAGCGACATGACTGACACCGCCGCGTTGGACGGATTCCGCACAGGACGCGGCCGCCCCACCAGACGACGAGGCGTGCTTTTCATCGAGCGTTGTCTTGAACTTCTTAAGCCTGGTGGAACGCTCGCAGTCATCATTGACGACAGCATATTAAACCTTGACGGTAACGCGGACATCCGCGAACTACTTCGCAAAAAATCCATCATCCGCGCCGTCATCAGTCTTCCTGACGTCGCGTTCATGCCCTATTCAACCGCTAAGTCGTCAGTGGTGCTGGTTACCAAGAAGGACGGCGACACGTATCAGAAACCAGTATTCATGGCGGATGTCGAGCACGTTGGTAACCGACCGAACGGCGATCCTCTCTACCAAGAAGTGCCGTCTGTAGACGGAGTACGCCCACTTCTATCTGATCTGCCCGCTGTGCTTGCAGCTTGGAACCATTACAAGGAACTCGATGCGCTACCGGTTGACGCGGACCAGGACAAGGTATTCCTGGCTGACATCGATGCCTACTTGGGCCAGCCGTCTGGTGATCGTCTCGACGTGAATTTCTTCCATCCGACGCGCGCACATGCCGCGGCAACTCTCGCCCGTGCGAGCTCGCCAACCTACGCGCTGAGTGAGCTGTATGATTTTCACACTTCAGGGGTCAACGCCAGCGATTTGCATGGTGACAGCATTGTGAACTGGATCGGTCTTGGAGAGATTACTGCGGAGACCGGTGAGTACGAAGTCCTGCAGGTGCCGGGTGAACGAATTCGTTCAGCGGTCCGGGTCTACCAGGGTGGCGATGTACTCGTTTCGAAGCTACGCCCCAAGCTCCGCAAAGTTATCCGGGTGCCAGAGGAGGACGATGGAGGGATTTGCTCGGCCGAGATTCTGGTTCTGAGGCAGAAAGAAACACCAGCAGCTCCGGTAATCGACGACTACGTTGCATACCTCTTGCGGTCTGACCTCGGCTACGGCCAGCAGGTCTACCAGGTCACCGGAGTCGGACGCCCCCGCGTAAGTCCCACGGCATTGAAGCAACTGAGAGTTCCCGTGCCACCGCTGCATGAGCAGCGACTCATTCTCCGGGAACTAGATGCCGCGTTCGCACACTATCGGGAGCTACATCAGCAGGCGGATGCGCTGCGACAGCAGGCCCAGCAACTACTGCATGCTGCCTATGCTTCATCCGTGGACGCCGTGACCTCCGGTGAAGGCATGTCCGACGTGGCAACTCCTGCGGCCGTAAGAGTCGCTCTGTCGGCCTGACCCAACTCATCTGCACGCTCCTGAATGTCGATCATCCTTAGTAGCTTCTTGACGCGTGGGCTCAGGTCGTCAGCATCACGGCGAGTCGCATGGACGAGCCGGTTGACCTTGCCGAAGTTCGAATCCTTGTTGCCAGACTGCGCCAGCGCAATGCCGTCGGAGTCGAATGATCCGCCAGCAAGTACCTGCCGAAGATCGCGTTCCTTCGCAACCTCGATGGCGGGGATAAACAACGCTCCCAGGAGTGCAGGAATCATTAATGTCGTGTCGTCGTGGCGGATAGTTGACCATTGCCACGAGACGTAAAGTAAATAGTCGTCATGCGGCGAGACCTCCCCGATCGGCAAGTCGAAGCGGGCGGATGCTTCAGCGCTCTCGTCGTGAAGGGTCTTAACGTCGAGCCGAAGTTCGGGCACCCAGTCCGAGTTTCGAATGAAAAAATCGCCGAATTGATTCGTCACGTTGTGGGTCACGTGAAGCTCAGGCGCATCTCCACTCTTGAAAAATCCGGCGAGGAGGTTGATCAGCGAATATTCAATTAGCGCACTGACCCGGCTACGGAACGCACTCAGATTGCGAGCAGCAGTCGGCAATGTTTCGGTTGGCAAGCGGCTGAGGAGTTCCGGAGCAACATCTGAGTTAAACCGACTCACGAGCGCATCGCTCAGCGCGTCCAACTGATCAGGGAGTGTGTTCGCGCCAAGTCGGCGCAACATTAAAGCATTAGTGATCAACATAGAAGGACCATACTGTCGCACAGGGCCATGCTCCGCGAATGCCGCGCTAGTGAACCGGAGTCGCATGCACTGGGTCTGCACAGCGGTTATAGCCCTCACACACCACGAGGGGCGTTCATCGCAGGTGGCGTTTGTGAGCCCATTCCAGATGCCAGCACTCGCAATAGTTGCGCGTGCGGATTTTCGACGTCTCGTGTATTGAAGTGCGATGATGCGCTCGAGGATGACGGAATTGATTGTGCTTGAACACGGATTTCGGCGCTGGTAACCGCTCAAAGATCGCCAGCTCGAACGGCACGAGTGGGTCAGTATTGTCCTGGTACTCGGTACCGATGCTCGCCTCGTTGATCCAGAAGCGTCATTCGCATCGGATTACTTTGAGTTCTACCCCGCTCGCTTCGAGCGCATGGCTTTGACCTGCCTAAGCGTGGGGTCAGCGGCGATGAACGAAGACAAGCCTGGTCTTTTGCAAAGAACGCTTCGCGCTCCGCTGGCTTAGCTTCGGCGGCAATGTCATTGCGCATCGCATGCACTTCGAACATCACATCGTCGCTCGTGAAGCGGTACGGATTCTCCGCGATGAGTGCGTACTGCAGCGCAGCTACCGTTGGCGCCTTACCTCCGATGGGCGGCCGCTCAGCGACCGAGGCGGGGCAATCTTCTGCGACCTGAATAAAGGTTCCGATGTAATTCGTGCTTCCCATGCGTTCAGTCTGGCTCGAACAGAGTGGCCGGCAATAGCAAAAAAGCGACAGCCTGATGCCACCGCGTGCAACAATGACGCGATGACTGCTGTCCCTGTTGATCGAGAGCGCCCGATCGCCGCCGCGGAACAATCCTGTGTGCTCTATCCGAACTGGTTGGCACGGTATCAGGCGGGATGGATCACCCCTGACCCGGCCGTGTCGGCAGTAGTCGATCAGTATTGGCATGTCTCTTGGGCGCTCAATGACGACGAACAGCTTGACCAGCCGATCATCGATCTGCCTGCCTTCACGCTGACCGTCGAAGAAGGGAATGTGCCCGCACCCCTCGTCGTTACGGGGCTCCATGAAGACGACGGTGTGTTCTGGCTTGAGCCTTCCGAGGTTCCAGAACTCACCGAAATCGAACACAACGGCTGGGTGTTCCCGCTCGCCCGCGCGTCGTTCTCGACGTATCAGTGCGACGGCGTCATCGATGTGATCTGGAACGAAGTTCATCTCTATGCTGAGACGCCGCCTACCCCAGGTGACTACGCTACGGTCAGCATGTCGGTCAACAGCTATACCTTCGACGCGGCGAGCGGTGTCGAGCACGTGCAAGCGCTCGCTACGATATATTTAAGCAGTCTCATAACGGCCGATCGACGGCGATGAGCACCTCCGAATCAGGCCCCGCAATGCACGGCTGGCCCGGATGATTACCCGCTCAAGAGATTGCAAGGCCGCCAATGACGTGGACGCTGTGGGTCACGCTCCTTTTCGCCACTGTCGTCATTAGTCTGACGCCTGGTGCGGGTGCCGTGAACACGATGACGAACGCCATCAACGAAGGCTGGCGCCGCTCGTTCTGGGGCATCGTTGGCCAGCAGCTCGCCCTCGTGGTGCATGTCATCATCGTGGCGGCTGGCGTCGGCGTCTTCATCGCGCAGAACCCCGTGCTCTTCGAGATCGTGCGATATGCGGGCGCCGCGTACCTGGTCTACCTCGGCCTGCGCCTCATCTTCGCCCGCGTTCAAGACACGGAAGAGGACACCGAGGCCGCGCGTAGCCGCGAAAGCGGCTGGTCAATGCTGCGACGCGGCTTCTGGGTCAATATCCTCAACCCTAAAGCGATCGTTTTCTTCCTGGCGTTTGTGCCGCAGTTCATTCGCCTCGATCAAGATCCGCTCCCCCAGTACCTCATCCTGATCGCGACGGTCATCGTCGTTGACATCCTTGTGATGTGGTTCTTCTTCGCGGTCGCGGCCCGCCCGTTCCGACGCCTCACCGCCACGGCTAAGGGTCAGCGCCTTCTCAACCGCATTTTTGGTTCCCTTTTCATCGCCGTCGCTGCCCTCCTCGCGATCGCTCACTGACCGACGACACCGGGGCCGCTGACATACTGGCTAGCGAGCGGAAGAACGGAGCCGACAATGGAGATGAGCGCAGAAGCGTTCGACGACCTCGTCTCGGATGAGCTCGATCTACTCCCCGAAGAGATGATTGCGGGCCTCGACAACATCATCTTCGTTGTGGAGGACTACAGCGAAGATGGCTCCACCGACCTCCTCGGCCTCTACGACGGCCTCGCCCTCACCGAACGCGATCGTTACGGAATGGGCGACCTGCCCGACCGCATTATCGTCTACCGCATGGCGCACTTGCTCGCCTGCGAGACCGAAGACGAACTGCGTGACGAGGTGCACACCACGCTCGTTCACGAGATCGCGCACTTCTACGGCATCGATGACGCGCGCCTGCACGAACTAGGCTGGGCGTAATGAGTACCCTCACTTTGCCCGACATCGACCTCGACCACGAGGTCACGGTCGACCCTGCAAAGTCGTGGCAGACCACCGTCTGGGATGACCCGGTCAACCTCATGTCGTACGTTTCGCGCGTCTTCCGCGACTACTTCGGCTTCACTCACGAGAAGGCCGAAGAACTAATGCTCGCCGTTCACAACGAGGGTCGCGCGATCGTCGCGACCGGTGCCCGCGAGCAAATGGAACTGCACGTGCAGGCCATGCACGGTTACGGGCTCTGGGCCACCGTCGATCAGGCTGCGACGTGACGACGACGCTCACTCTCGTCGACGGCGAAGTTCACGTACTCACCGAACTCGTCGCTCAGCTTCTCGATCTCTATGAAGACGCCGACGATCACGACCCCGCGATCGACCGGCTCTCCCCCGCCGCGTACCGCGACAATGACGAAGCCTCGGCTGAGTTTCGACGACTGACGCGAACCGATCTGCTGACGCAGCGAAGCGAAGACGCCTCCACGATGCTGGGCGCTCTCAACGCAGCCGCTGGTTCCGCTCACGACGAGACGGACGGAACCATCACTGTCGTGCTCGACGATGCGAGCGTCCTCGCGTGGATGCGCACGCTCGCGTCGCTACGCCTCGTGATGGCAACGCGTCTCGGCATCGGGCAGAACGACCATCACGACCACGATGATCCGAACTACGCGCTCTACGATTGGCTGGCGTACCGCCTCGAAACGCTCGTTGAGGCGACCGAGGCTTAGTCGGTTGGCACGACTACGACGATATCCGCGAGACTGCGCGGATCGTTCGCGGCGATGTGCTGGTCTTCTTGGCGCGCCCAGCGTTCCCAGTGCGGCGCGTAGGTGTCGCCGTCGCGCGTGAGCGCCCGGCGTTTGCGATCGGCATCGGCAGCCTCCACCCACACGCGCACGTCAGCCAACACGGCTGACGCGGCCGTGACAATGCCGGCGCCCTCAACAATGAGCGTGCCGTGAAGCGGAACCACGTGGCTGGCGGTTTCTGGAACGTCCAGTTGCCAGTTCCACCCGTTCCAGGAGCCTTCGGCACCACGTACGCGCGGTGTCAGCACGTTGTCGATCACGTGGTCAGCGCCAGCGCGGAGTCCGTCCCAGCCGGGATACACGCTGTCGAGGGCGAGTACGTACGCATCTCTCCGGCTCACGGCAAGCCGCCGGCTGAGCGAGGTCTTGCCTGCGCCGGAGCGACCGTCGATGAGCACGACCGGTGCAGACGCACCCGATGCGCGCACGAGCGCCTGAATATCGTCGACGGCGCGGCTCAGCGCGGCTTCGACGGCGTCGTTACTTTTTGAGGGCACGAATGATGCGCGCAAGTGCGCGACCAGCTACGCATACGAACGGGACCGCGACGGCCAGCAGCGAAATGATGTTGGGCTCAAAGCGAATCGAGTCACCGGTGCGAACATATGCGCCAACCGGAATGGCCGCGCCACCGCCGCCGCCACCAGCCGCGCCTTCTTCGTCTGATCCGCCGCCGAAGCCGTGCCAGGTCAGCGCGACCGGAATGATCTTCACGCCGTCGAGGTCTTGTTGCTCGCCGTAGACGCTCTTCGCGCCGATGGAGGAGGACAGCTTGCCGAGTTCGAGTGCGATGTTAGGCATACCCTAACCGTAGCGCGCTCGGGCACGACAGAACAGGCTCGATACGGCGGACTACCCGCGGTCATCCAGTTTCGGGGCGCGCGGAGCTGCATAACGGTCGGTGCGCCCGATAAACGCGGCGCGAGTGACGGCACCAGAACCAAACCGTTCGGCAGCGTCGTCGAGCGCATCGTCGACGCGGCGCCAGTCTTCATCGTCGTCCCAGAGCGCGAGTGCTGAGCCACCCTTGGGTTGCAGCTTCTCAGCGCGTACACCGATGAGTCGTACCGGGGCGATGAGATCAAGTGTCGCGAATAGGTCGCGCGCCGCGTCGGCAATGCGCATGCCGACATCGGTGGGTTCGGGCAGCGTCTGCGAACGGCTCAGCGTCGTGAAGTCGTTGAAGCGCACCTTGATCGCAATAGTGCGTGACTCAACGCCCGCTTTGCGCAGCCGAATGCCGACGCGGTCAGCAAGGCGCAACAGTTCACTGCGCAGGCGCTCGGGGTCGGCGACGTCGTGCTCAAACGTCTCTTCGTGGCCGATGCTTTTTTCGGCGTGCTCTGTCACCACAATGCGCTCGTCAACGCCGTGAGCGAGCTCCCGCACGCGAGCACCCATTGCGGGCCCGAGCACGCGGTTCAAGGCAGCCTGTGGCGTCGCACGCACGTCGGCAATCGTGCGGATGCCACGGTTCTCCAAGGCTTCAGAAGCCTTCGGCCCGACGCCCCACATTTGCCTCACCGACCTCGGACCCAAAAAGCCCAGCGTCTGCGCTTCGGGCACGAACAGCATGCCGTTGGGCTTGCAGAGGGTAGACGCCATTTTCGCAACGTGTTTCGTCGCGGCAACACCGACGCTGCATGTGATGCCGACCTCGCGCTCAACGGTTTCGCGAATGAGCGTCGCGATCTCCCCCGGGCTACCCCACAGGCGCCGCGCACCCGAGACATCAAGAAAAGCCTCGTCAATTGACAGCGGCTCGACCAGCGGAGTGAACCGTTGGAAGATCTCCATCACCTGCTTCGACACTTCGATATAGCGGTGAAACGAGGGGTTGACGATGATTCCTTGTGGGCACAGGCGAATGGCCTGCCCCATCGGCATCGCGGCGCGCACCCCGAAGCGGCGTGCTTCGTACGACGCGCTCGAGACGACCGATCGCCCCTCGGGAGCCCCGATGATGATGGGCTTGCCGCCAAGCGACGGGTCGTCGAGCACCGCAACCGACGCGTAAAACGCATCCATGTCTACGTGCAGAATCGAGGTTCCGGCATCGTCGTCACCCGGGAGTGAAAAGACCCGGCTTGATCCGTCTCCTCTGCCCATGGTTCCATTCTCCGCTCTGCCACCGACATTGCCTACAAACGGCAAGTGGGGCGCCACCAGGACGCCCCACTTGCTGAAAAGGTTTACGCCTGTGCGGCGCGCTCGAGCACGAGTTCACGCACGCGAGCGGCGTCAGCCTGACCCTTCATAGCCTTCATCACGGCGCCGATCACGGCACCGGCCGCCTGCACCTTGCCGTCGCGGATTTTCGCGAGAACATCGGGCTGCGATGCGAGAGCCTCATCGATCGCCGCAATCAATGCACCGTCATCGGAAACGACGGCGAGGCCGCGTGCATCGACAACCTCTTGCGGGGTGCCTTCGCCGGCGATCACGCCTTCGAGCACCTGACGGGCGAGCTTGTCGGTCAGGGTACCGGCGTCAACCAGGGCCTGCAGAGCGGCCACGTTGGCGGGGGTCACCATGTCGGCGATCTCCCGCTCCTGCGCGTTTGCCAGACGGGCGATCTCACCCGTCCACCACTTGCGAGCCGCAGCCGGTGAGGCACCAGCGGCGATCGTCGCCTCAACCTCAGCCACGATGCCACCGTTAGCGACGTCTTGGAACTCGAGGTCTGTGAAGCCCCACTCGGTCTTCAGACGACGGCGACGAGCAACCGGCGCTTCCGGCAACGACGCACGCAGCTCTTCGACCTGCTGACGTGAGGGCGCGACCGGAACCAGGTCAGGCTCCGGGAAGTAGCGATAGTCGTCCGCATCCGACTTCGGTCGACCGGGAGAGGTCTCTCCCGTGTCTTCGTGCCAGTGACGCGTCTCCTGGATGATGGTTCCGCCTGCCGCAAGAATCGCAGCCTGACGCTGGATTTCATAGCGAACGGCACGCTCGACCGAGCGCATCGAGTTGACGTTCTTCGTCTCGGTGCGCGTGCCCAGCTTTTCCTGGCCACGGGGACGCAGCGAAACGTTTGCGTCGCAGCGCAGGTTTCCGCGCTCCAGACGAGCCTCAGAGATACCCAGCGAGAGCACGATGTCGCGGATGGTGGCGACGTAGGCCTTCGCGAGCTCCGGAGCCTGGTGCTCGGCACCGAAAATCGGCTTCGTGACGATCTCGACGAGCGGTACGCCAGCACGGTTGTAGTCGACCAGCGAGTGGTCGGCGCCCTGAATACGACCGGTGGAACCACCGACGTGCGTCAGCTTGCCCGCGTCTTCTTCCATGTGTGCGCGCTCGATGGGAATATCGACCAGCGTTCCGTCGCTCAGCTCAACCTGAACCGAGCCTTCGAACGCGATGGGCTCGTCAAACTGCGAGATCTGGTAGTTCTTGCCCAGGTCTGGGTAGAAGTAGTTCTTGCGGGCAAAACTTGACGACTCAGCGATCGAGCACCCCAGCGCGAGTCCCAGCTTGATCGAGGAGACGACGGCCTCGGCGTTTACGACCGGCAGCGCGCCGGGCAGACCCATGTCGACAGGCGCCACCAACGTGTTGGGAGCGGCGTCGTGGTTGGCCTCGTTAGCCGGGTTTGGGGCAGACGAGAACATCTTCGTCGCGGTGTTCAGCTCGACGTGCACCTCAAACCCGAGCACGGGTTCGTACAGTTCGAGAGCCTTGTTGAAGTCCATCAACGCGTCGCCAGCCATCAGCGTGCGCCTCCGTTCAGCTCGGGTGCACGGTCAAGCAGCGGGCCGCCCCACTGGTCGACGAGCAGCGCTTCGAGCGCCGCGCCGACCTGGTAGAGACGCGCATCTTCAAACGCGGGTGCCAAGAATTGGATTCCGACGGGAAGGTTGTCGTCGGAAGCGAGACCGCTGGGCAATGTCATGCCCGGAACGCCTGCGAGGTTCGCCGGAATCGTGGCGACGTCGTTCAGGTACATCTGAATCGGGTCACCCACCTTCTCGCCAAACTTGAACGCCGTGGTCGGCGCGGTGGGCGTTGCAATGACGTCAACCTGCGCAAATGCGGAGTTGAAATCTTGCTGAATCAGGGTGCGAACCTTCTGTGCTGAACCGTAGTAGGCGTCGTAGTAACCCGAGCTCAGCGCGTAGGTGCCCAAAATGATGCGGCGCTTGACCTCATCGCCGAAACCGGCGGCGCGGGTTGCGGCCATCACGTCTTCGACCGTTGCGCCACCATCGGGAATGACGCGCATTCCGAAACGGACGGAGTCGAACTTCGCCAGGTTGCTGGAGGCTTCAGCCGGAAGAATCAGGTAGTAGGCCGCGACGCCGTACTCGAAGTGCGGAGCGCTGATCTCGACGATTTCGGCGCCGTGCGCCTCCATCAACGCCAGCGACTCACGGAACGACTGGGAAACGCCGGCCTGAAAACCGCTGTCCGGCAGCTCCTTGATGACGCCGACCTTCAAGCCTTTGAGAACCTGACCGGTGGCACCTTCGCGGGCGGCAGCCGCAAACGACGGCCACGCCTTCGACAGCGACGTCGAGTCGTTCACATCGTGACCGCCAATGACATCGTGCAGCAATCCGGAGTCCAGCACCGTGCGCGTGACGGGGCCGACCTGATCAAGGCTCGACGCCAGCGCGATCGCGCCGTAGCGACTAACGCCACCGTAGGTCGGCTTCATGCCCACGGTTCCGGTGACGTGTGCGGGCTGGCGAATGGAACCACCGGTGTCAGAGCCCAGCGCGAGCGGCGCTTCAAAGGCGGCGACGGCGGCCGCGGAACCACCTCCGGAACCTCCAGGAATGCGCTCAAGATCCCACGGGTTCCGGGTCGGGCCGTAGGCGGAGTGCTCGGTGGAGGAGCCCATGGCGAACTCGTCCATGTTGGTCTTGCCGATAGCCACGAGGCCGGCGGCACGTGCGCGAGAGACGACGGTGGCGTCGTACGGCGACATGTAGCCTTCGAGGATCTTGGATCCGGAGGTCGAGGGCATGTCGGTCGTAACGAGCACGTCTTTCACGGCGAGCGGCACACCGGCCAGCTCGTGCAGCTGCTCGCCGGCGGCGCGGCGACGGTCAACATCGGCCGCGATCGCTTCGGCGTTCTGGTTGACGTGAAGAAACGCGTGAACGTCGCCATCAACGGCGGCGATGCGGTCCAGGTGCGCGCGGGTGGCCTCGACAGCCGAAACTTCGCCAGCGGCGAGCTTCGTTGCGAGATCCGCCGCGGTCAGGCGAATCAGATCACTCACTGCTCTTCTCCCAGGATCGCGGTCACGACAAAACGACCGTCTTCGGCTTCAGGTGCATTCTGCAAAGCCTGTTGCTGCGTCAGCGGCGCCTGCGGCACATCGGGGCGGAAGACGTTTTCGAGCGGAATCGGGTGACTCGTTGCGGCGACGTCGGGGGTTGCAACCTCCGACACCTTCGCAATGTTGTCAACGATGACGTCGAGCTGACCGGTGAGGCGCTCAACTTCTTCGTCGGTCAGCTGGATCCGCGCGAGCACGCCGAGGTGGCGGACAAGATCGGGAGTGATTTCAGACACCCCGCCAGTCTAGTTCGTTTGCGACAGTCTCCCCGTCGGCGGTCTAGGCTGTTTTCGTGTCAAAGGCCTATAACCCCCCGCGTCCGTGGATCACGAGCTACGCCCCCGGCGTTGCAGAAGACCTCGGCGAAGTCACCGGTTCGCTCTTCGATGTTGTCGAGCGTTCCGCCCGTGAGTACCCCACGGCACCCGCGCTCGAATTCTTTGGCAAGACCATCACGTATGCCGAAATGCTGGTGCAAATCGAGCGCGCCGCCGAAGGATTGCGTGAGCTTGGTGTGAAGGCCGGCGACCCGGTCGCCCTCATTTTGCCGAACTGCCCTGAGCACATCGTGGCGTTCTACGCGGTGCTCCGCCTCGGCGCGGTTGTCGTTGAGCACAATCCGCTCTACACCCCGCGCGAGCTTCGCAAGCAGTTTGAAGACCACGCCGCCAAGACCGCGATTGCGTGGAACAAGGTCGTTGCGACCGTTCAAGATTTCCCCGATGACATTGCCGTCACCAACCTCATTTCGGTTGACATCACCAAGTCGATGCCGCTGACAACGCGTGCGATTTTGCGCCTGCCGATTGCCAAGGCTCGCGCCTCGCGCGAAGCGCTGTTCTCCCCGGTCGAAGGCACCGTGTCGTGGGACAAGGTGTCATCCTCTGGCCGGCTGCCCTCGATTTGGGTGCGCCCGCAGACCAGCGATCTTGCGATCATCCAGTACACGTCCGGCACGACCGGAACCCCCAAGGGTGCAGCGCTCACCCACGGAAACATGATCGCCAACGCCATGCAGGCCCAAGCGTGGACCCCCTCCGTGCTCCGCGGCAACGGCTGTGTCTTCTACGCCGTGCTTCCGATGTTCCACGCCTACGGTCTGACGCTGTGCGTGACGTTTGCGATGTCGATGGGTGCGCGGCTCGTGCTGTTTCCCAAGTTCGACGCCGACATGGTGCTCGAAGTCGTCAAGAAGCGCCCCGCGACCGTTTTTCCCCTGGTTCCGCCCATCGCCGAGCGCCTGCTGGCGCGCGCCAAAGAGACCGGAACCTCGCTGGAAGGAATCAAGATCGGCGTCTCGGGTGCCATGCCGTTGAGCGTTGAGCTGGTGGAACCATTTGAAGCGGCATCAGGCGGCTACCTGTGTGAAGGCTACGGCTTGAGCGAGTGCTCCCCCGTGCTCATGGTTAACCCGGTGGCTGACAACCGCAAGATCGGCTCAATCGGCCTGCCGCTGCCCGGCACCGAGGTGCGCATCGTTGACCTCGACAACCCCACCGTGGATGTTCCGGCAGGCTCGGAGGGCGAGCTTGTGGTGCGCGGCCCGCAGGTGTTCAGCGGCTACTACGGCAAGCCGGAAGAGACTGAGGCTGTATTTGCCGATGGCTGGTTCCGCACCGGCGACATCGTGCGGATGGACCCCGACGGCTTTGTGACCGTGGTCGACCGCATCAAGGAACTCATCATCACCGGCGGCTTCAACGTCGCCCCGACCGAGGTCGAAAACGTGCTTCGGCAGTTCCCCGGCATTGCCGATGTGGCGGTCGTTGGCCTTCCCAGCTCGCGATCGGGTGAAGAAGTCGTAGCCGCCGTGGTGCTGGAGCCGGGCGCCACCCTCGACGCCAACGCGCTGCGCGAATTCGGTCGCACGATTCTCACCCCCTACAAGGTTCCGCGCCAGTTCTTTGTGGTCGACGAACTCCCGAAGTCAATGATCGGCAAGGTGCTCCGCCGACAGGTGAAGCAGACCATCCAAGACCTCCTCGCCGAGTAACCCCGGTGCCCCCGGTGCCGGCGGGCGTCAGGGGTCGGGGTTTCCAGGGGTTCCGGGGGTTCCGGGGGTTCCGGGGGTTCCGGGGGTTCCGGGGGTTCCGGGGGTTCCGGGGGTTCCGGCGCGCCCGGTTCTGGGGTGCCGTGGTTCCGGCTTCCGTCGCCAACAGCCAATTCTTCGGTTCCTCCCGGTTCTGCAGGAAATCCGTGTACCCCGAAATCTCCGACCAGGGGTTTTCTGACCGAGACGCGAATCTATCCTGCATATCCACGGCGAGGTTACGGGTTCCGCGGTTCCGAGGTTCCCGGCTTCCGTCGCCAACAGCCAATTCTTCGGTTCCTCCCGGTTCTGCAGGAAATCCGTTCACCCCGAAACCTTCGACCAGGGGTTTTCTGGCCGACGTGCGAATTTATCCTGCACAACCGCGGCGAGGTTCCGTCGCCGCTGGCGCTTCGCAGCCAGCCGGAACGCCTCATCGCGACCGAGGCGCGCGCACCCGGTTCAGCAGGACCGCCTCAGGTTATGCAGGAAATCCGCGCACCCTGGGGTCTCCGACCAGGGGTTTTTCGGACCGGGCGCGAATTTTTCCTGCACAACCGATCAAAAACCCTTGCGGTAACGCGAAACGCGCGGCGGCGGAACCGTTAGCGCGCGAATGAGCCGTGGGCGTGGCCTCGAGCGGCGAACGGAACCATTGGCACCGCAGCGAGCGGAACCGCGGGTCGGCGGCGAGTAGTTGGCGGAACCATCGAGCTCGGAGAACCGCCTGGGCGCGACGCCCGCGCAGGCGGAAGGCGGGGGCGCTCGACCGGAAAGTTCCTGCACAGGCGGGTCAATTGCGGCGGGGCGCCGCGGGTTCTGTGGATAGTCCGACGGGCGACCGGCGGGCGGTGCAGGCTCAATGTCATGGACATCGAAGTCGCGCTGCATCGCTGGGGTGGCGCTGCCCGCACGTGGCAGCTCCACCGGTCAGGTGTTTCTGACGGCGATATTGCCGACGCGGTGCTGTCGGGCCGCGTGATTCGAGCGCGGAAAGGGGTCTACATCGAGAATCGTCGCGACCCGGTCGGCATCGCCGCGACCCACGGCGGCGCCCTCACCTGCGTTTCTGTGCTGGCGACGCTCGGCATTTGGCTACTGGATTCGCAACCGGAACCACACGTGCAACTAGGGAGGAAGGGGCGCAAGCATAAGCATCCCCGTTGTCGCTGCGTCGAGCACTATTCGGCGGAGCGAACCCGATTCGGCCGCCAGAGTTGCGCGGATGCCCTGATCGCGGCGATGCAGTGTCTAACGACGGAAATGCTGTTCGTCGCTTTCGAGTCGGCCTGGCATCTGGGTTTAATCTCGGCCGATGATCGTCGCCGCATTATCACCGAAGCGCCTCAACGACTGGCGCGTTGGCTGCGACGGACGCGAGGAGATGCAGGTTCAGGGCTCGAGTCACTGTTTCGATTTCGGTTGCTGAGGGAAGGAATCACCTTGGAATGCCAGGTGCACATTCGCGGCGTCGGGAGGGTCGACTTTCGTCACGGGCAGGTGCTGTTTGAGATCGACGGGCGCGAGCACCATGACGGCGACGAAGCGTTCCATCGAGATCGAGTCCGCGACGGCGCCGCAACCCGCGCGGGCTACCGCACCGAACGCTTTGACTTCGCAATGATCGTGCACAACTGGCCGCAAACGCTTGCCGTCGTCAAGGCCGCAATCGCGAGCTCAGATTGGAGGATCTAAGGCATAGAGGTAGCCGAACACACGGCCTTCATCGCGCCGCCGCCGCGCCGCAACCCGCGTTGGTCGGATCTCAGCGCGTCTGCAACCTGCCGCCCGAATTCGACCAGCAAGCCATGACCCAACTCACCGGGTGACCACCGACCGCGCCAGGCAGCCCCCGCCATCCCGCGCCAGCCAGCCACCGCCAACCCGCGTCGGCCAACCGCCAACAGTCTGCGCGCCGGCCAGCGCAAGCTGAGCCAACCGAGCGCACGGCGACCATCGCGCCGCGCCAGCAACCCGCGCCAACCACCCACACACAAGCCCCTGTACTACTCCAGCGCGTCTGGCCCCTGGGTTACCAGCAGGTGGAACTGTGCGGCGTCGATGATGCGCAGCCCGAGCTCTTCAGCCTTCGCGAGCTTTGAGCCGGCACCAGGGCCAGCGGCCACAAAGTCGGTCTTTTTCGATACCGATGACGCTGCCTTGCCTCCGGCCTGAATGATCGCCTCTTGGGCACCGTCGCGGGTGTAGCCGTCCAAGGACCCCGTTGCAACGACAGTCAAGCCAGCCAAAACGCCGCCTTCTACGACCGCCGCCCCCGGGCCGGCATGGCCCGGGATGAACAGCTGCGCGCCGGCCGCCTGCCAGCGTTCCACAATCTCCGCGTGCCAATCAACGGTGAACCAGTCGATCAACGAGTCAGCAATGATGCCGCCGACGCCTTCAACGGCCGCCAACTCCTCGCGCGTAGCCGCACGAATCGCCTCAATCGAACCGAACCACTGCGCCAGTGCGCGAGCGGCTACCGGTCCGACGTGGCGAATGTTCAGCGACACCAGAAAGCGCCAAAAGCCTTTCGTCTTCGCCTTCTCAAGTTCGGCAAGCAACTGCACCGCGGCCGATGACACAATGTGGTCTTCGGTACCGTCAAACTCGCCCGCGGGGTCGAAGATCGGGTCGTTCTTCTTGCGCTGGCGACGAAACGGCGAGCGCGTGTCTTCGGTGCCATCGTCGCGCAGCTTCACCAGGCCGGTCTCAGAATCACGCACGACGAGGTCGATGGGAAAGAGGTCACGCAGCGTCAGGTCAAATAGCGCAGCCTCGGTGTCAAGCGGTGGCCGTTCCGGCCGAATCGGCTGCGTCAGCGCCGCGGCAGACACCTCCCCCAAACCCTCAACGTCGAGCCCGCCACGCGATCCGATGTGCTCGACGCGCCCCCGCACCTGCGCCGGGCATGAACGCGAGTTCGGGCACCGCAGGTCGATATCGCCCTCTTTCGCGGGGCGGAGTTCGGCGCCGCACTCCGGGCACTCGCGTGGCATCACAAACGCCCGCTCGGAACCATCACGCAAGTCAGCGACGGGGCCCAAAACCTCGGGAATCACGTCACCGGCCTTACGAAGCACAACCATGTCGCCGATCAGCACGCCCTTGGCCTTCACAACATCTTGATTGTGAAGCGTTGCCTGACGCACCACGGAGCCAGCAACGCGGGCGGGCGCCATCACCGCAAACGGCGTGGCACGACCCGTGCGCCCCACCGACACCACGATGTCAAGCAAGCGCGTCTGCACCTCCTCCGGCGGGTACTTGTAGGCGATCGCCCAGCGCGGCGCGCGGCTCGTCATTCCGAGCTCGGCATGCATCGCCAAGTCGTCGACCTTCACGACAATGCCGTCAATTTCGTGCTCAATATCGTGCCTGTGCTCGCCGTGATGCGCGACAAAGCCCAGCACCTCGTCGCTCGACGTGAAGGTGCGATAGTGCGGGCTGGTCGGCAAGCCCCATTCGGCGAGCAAGCCGTACACCTCGCTTTGCGACGCTACCGGCGGATCCGGCCACGCCCCAATACCGTGCACGTAGAGGCGCAATGACCGCAGCCTGGCCTCGCCTGCCTCCAGCTCAAGCCCCTCTTTTTTCTCGAGCTGCTGGCGCAGACCACCGCTGGCGGCATTGCGCGGGTTCGCGAACGCCGCAAAGCGGCGCTCCGCTGACTTTTCGGCGGCTTCAATGGTGAACCCTCGCCGTTCGATCAGGTCGGCCGCGACCGTCTCACGCATGCGAGCCTGTAGGGCATTCAGCCCCTCAAATTCGGCAACCGGAATGAAAACCTCGCCACGCACCTCAACCAGCGCTGGATGCCCAACACCCGCCAGTCGCGTCGGCACACCGGCCACGCGCACCGCGTTGACCGTCACATCTTCGCCGACGCGCCCGTCACCGCGGGTCGCAGCCGAGGTCAGCACACCATGCTCATATCGCAGTGAAATCGCGAGCCCATCGATCTTCAGCTCAGTCAGCCAACGAACGGAACCACCCGCTGCGGCTTTCGTCTTCGCCATCCACTCGGCGAGTTCTTCTGGCGAAAACACGTTGTCGAGGCTCAGCATGCGTTCGGCGTGCTCGACCGGGGTCAACATGCTGTTTTCGGCGGCACCAACGGTCTGCGTGGGAGAGTCTTGGCCGGCGAGCTCGGGATAGGTACGCTCGATCTCTTCGAGGGCGTGCATCCACGCGTCGTAGGTCTCGTCGGCGACCAGCGACTGGTCGGCGCCATAGTACTGATCCCGCGCGTCAAGAATCAGCGTTGTCAGCCGTTCTGCCTCCGTGCGAGCCGCGGCAAGGTCAGTGGGCGTCGTCTGCTCAGAACCGTTCACATAACAACGATAGGGCGCGCATCCGACACTGGTAAGCGTGACGCTCCCGGTGCTGCAAACCGATCAGAGTCAGCCGACCGGAACGGCAGATTCGGTTCGATCAATTGTGAACTGACCGAGCACCCGTGTTCCGAGGTACAGCACGGCGGTTTGACCCGGCGCGACGCCGTCGAGCGGCTCGTCCGGCGTCACCGTTACGGCACCATCACTCAGCACCGCGAGCGCCGGAACCGGCTCGGCGTGCGCACGAATCTGCACGTGGCAACGGAATTCGCTCTCAACGGGTGCTGCCCCAGCCCACGAGTATCGGGCACCCTCAATCAGCGCGGTAGCCAGAGCTTCCTTGGGGCCAACGATGACGGTGTTCGACACCGGGCGCACCTCCAGCACAAAGCGGGGCTTGCCGTCAGCCGCCGGAATTCCAAGGTGCAAACCGCGGCGCTGCCCAACGGTGTACGCGTGCGCGCCCTCGTGAGAGCCCACCACATTACCCTCGCGGTCAACGATGTCACCGGTTGCGGTGCCGACCTTCTCCGCCAGCCACCCCTTCGTGTCACCGTCCGGGATGAAGCAAATGTCGTGGCTGTCGGGCTTTTGCGCGACCGTCAGGCCGCGCTCGGCAGCCTCCGCTCGCACCAGAGCCTTAGTGGGCGTGGAACCAAGGGGAAAGTACGTGTGCGCCAGTTGCTCTGCGGTCAGCACGCCCAACACATACGACTGGTCTTTCGCGTTATCGGCGGCGCGATGCAGTTCAAGACCGCCCTCACCGTCAACGAGGTTGGCGTAGTGTCCGGTACAAACTGCGTCAAAACCCAACTCGATGGCGCGTTCCAGCAGCGCCGCGAACTTGATCTTCTCGTTGCACCGCATGCACGGGTTCGGGGTGCGGCCAGCCTGGTATTCCGACACGAAGTCGGCAATGACGTCTTCGCGGAACCGCTCGGAAAAGTCCCACACGTAGAAGGGGATCCCCAACTTGTCGGCGGCGCGACGCGCATCCATCGCATCTTCGATCGTGCAGCAGCCACGAGAGCCGGTGCGGAGGGTTCCGCCGGCGCGCGAAAGCGCCAAGTGCACGCCAACAACCTCGTGACCGGCCTCGACCGCACGGGCCGCGGCAACGGCAGAGTCCACTCCACCACTCATGGCAGCCAAAATACGCATAGCCACCAGTTTACGGGCGATGATGCTGGGAGGCTCGGCAATGCCTAATCAACCGCCATCCACCCGGCACCAGGCAGCACAGCCACAACAGGCGCCAACAGCCCTAACGCTTCCCCGTCGCCCGACGGTAAACGTCACCGATCGCGGCAACCACCGCGTCGATGTCTTCGGCCGTGGTGGTACGCCCCACCGTCATTCGCAGCACACTTCTCGCGTCCGCCTCGCTCCGGCCCATCGCGCGCACCACGTGCGATGGTTCCGCAATGCCCGCTTGGCATGCCGAGCCGGTTGAGACGGCGATATCGGCGGCATCAAGCAGATAAAGCATCGACTCCCCCGCCGCACCAGGAAACAGAAAGTGGGCGTTGCCAGGCAGGCGCGCCGTGCGATCTCCCAGCAGTTCGGATTGCGGAACCTCGGCAGCGACGCCCGCGATCAGTGCGTCACGAAGCTGCTGCAGTCGCGCATCTTCTTGCTGCCGTTCGGCAAAGGTGGCTTCGGCTGCGGCCGCAAACGCGGCAGCCGACGGCGCATCGGGCGTGCCTGCGCGGAGCCCGCGTTGGGCCGCACCCCCGTGGTGCAGCGCGGTAATTTTCGCCTGCCGCGACACCACGAGCGCGCCAATCGAGGGGGGTCCGCCAACTTTGTGCGCCGACACACTCATGAGGTGTGCGCCGCCTCCGGCAGAGCGAGCGAGGCCCGAGAACGGCAATTCGAGATGCCCAAACGATGCGACAGCGTCAAGGTGTAGCGGAACCCCGGCAACGGCGGCTGCTTCGGCCAGCGCTGTGGCGTCATTAATGGTTCCGGCCTCGTTGTTCGCGACGATCGCCGTGGCGGCTGCGACATCTGCCGCGAGCGCTGCCGCGAAGGATGCGACGGGAATGCGGGCCGTGTCATCGAGCGCGACGGCGCGAACCTCGGCACCATCATCGGTTCGCAGCCATTCGACAGCATCGAGGGTGGCGTGGTGTTCGCCATCAGGCAGCACGATGACCGATCGGTCTGCCGGGCGGGAGAACCACAGACCTTTTAGTGCCAGGTTGATCGCTTCTGTGCCGCCCGAGGTGAAGACAACTTCGATCGGGTCGCACCCCAGCACAACGGCCAAGCGTTCTCTCGCGTCTTCCAGCATCCGCCTGGCAGCCTGGCCCGACCGGTGGATTGACGACGGGTTTCCCACGGTGTCGATCGCGTCAAGCCACGCGTCGCGCGCTTCGGGGCGCAACGGCGTGGTGGCGGCGTGATCGAGATACACGGTCATGCTTCTATGTTGTCACTCTCGCTCGCCGATGGCGTCACTCTCGCTCCGCAATGGCGGCACTCTCGCTCGCCGATGGAGGCACTCTCGCCTTGCGATGCAGACGCGGGCGACCAACCCGCCGCGGGCGTTGACCGTATTGCGCGCTGTTCCGTAAGCGCTTGCACTTATGCTGTAACGCATGGCGACCGACGTGACCGCACCCGAACTGCTCTCCGAAACGCTTGACCGACTGGGCGTTACCCTTGTCGACGGTCAGGCGACCGTGCGCGTTTGGTCCCGCAACGCGACCGCGATTGAACTGGTGACGTTCAACGAGGCCGACCTTGACTGGGTGACTCAGACCATTCCCCTCACGCGCGGTGACGGCCACGTGTGGGAGGTCACGACCGACGCACTGTCGGTGGGCACGCACTACGCCTTTCGTGCCGACGGGGCGATCGGAAGCCGGTTTAACCCGGAGCAGATTCTGATCGACCCGTATTCTCGGGGCCTTGCGCAGGGGCACGGCTACGACGATTTTCGTAGCGTGGTCGTAGACACCGGCTTTGACTGGGACGGCGCCACCAAGCCGATGATCCCGCTGGACGAGACGATCATCTACGAGGGTCACCTCAAGGGCATGAGCAAGCGCCACCCCGATGTTCCTGCCGCGCTGCACGGCACCTATGCGGGCCTCGGGCATCCGGCGATGATCGAGCACTTCCGTTCGCTGGGCATCACCACGATCGAGCTACTCCCGGTGCACCACTTCATTTCGGAACCACGACTGCTGCAGCAGGGGTTGGCCAACTACTGGGGCTACAACACGCTCAACTTCTTCACCCCGCACGCGCCCTACGCGACCGTGCAGGCGCGTCGCGAGGGCCCGTCTGCGGTGCTCCGCGAGTTCAAAGAGATGGTGAAGGCGCTGCACGAAGCCGGGCTCGAAGTCATTCTCGACGTGGTGTACAACCACACGTCTGAGGAAGGCCCCGGCGGGCCAACGTCGAGTCTGCGCGGCTTGGACGACGCCGACTACTACCGGCAGAACCCGGAGACCGGGCAGTACATCGACACGACGGGTGTGGGCAATACCCTCAACACGGCAACTCCGGCCGCCGCCCGTCTCGTGCTCGACTCCCTTCGCTACTGGGCAGAGGAGGTACAGATCGACGGGTTCCGCTTTGACCTGGCAACCTCCCTCGGCCGCGACGCGTCCCACACCTTCACTCCCGAGCACCCGCTGTTGCAGGCAATTCTCGACGACCCGATTCTGAAGAACACGAAGCTGATCGCGGAACCATGGGACGTCGGCATCGACGGATGGAAGACCGGCGGATTTGGTGACGGTTGGCAGGAATGGAACGACCGCTACCGCGACCGCGTGCGCAACTTCTGGCTCAGCGACATCGACTACGCGCGCCGCGCCAGCGTGGCGCCCGCCGGCATCGGTGGATTCGCCACGCGCCTGGCGGGTTCGGCGAACACCTTCTCCCCCGAGCGAGGCCCACTGGCCAGCGTGAACTTTGTCACCGCGCATGACGGCTTCACCATGCGCGACCTCGTGTCGTACTCGACGAAGAATAACCTCGACAACGGTGAGCACAATCGAGACGGCGCCGACACCAACCGTTCGTTCAACCACGGCGCCGAAGGCATCACCGACGACTCGGCGATCCGAGCGCTGCGCCGCAAGGCCATGCGCAATCTGTTTGGCACCCTGCTGCTGTCTGCCGGCACCCCGATGATCACCGCGGGCGATGAAACGGGGCGCACCCAGCGCGGCAACAACAACGCGTACTGCCACGACTCTGAGCTGACATGGTTGTCATGGCAGCTGGAGCAGTGGCAGGTCAATCTGCGCGCCCACGTTGCTCGACTCATTGAGCTTCGACGCACCAACGCCGCGCTTCGCCCGGCACGTTTCGCTGAGTTGGGACGACACGTTCCCGGCTCCAGCGAGATGGACTGGTACGACGAAAACGGCGACACCATGTCGAGCGAGCGTTGGAATGATCCGGAACACCGCACGCTGCAATATTTCTCGGCGGAGACTCCGGTGGAGGGTAAGCCACGCAACCGCATCCTGCTGATCGTGCATGGCAAGGAGTCCCCCGTCGAGGTCGTGCTGCCTCAGGTGGCCGGCGTCACGCGGTTCCGCTCGCTGTGGTCCAGCGAAGAAGAGGCGCCGCTGCCGGCTCGCTCCACCTTCTCGGCGGGCGATTCTGTGCCGCTGCAGGGCACTGCAATGCACCTGTTCGCGGCCGAGTGACACGCAGGTTACGTTTCACTCACCCGCTCATCGCGTTCCCGTTGTAGATTCAAGGCGTGTCCGCACTTCAGAGCATCACTTCGGTCCGTAGTACCTGCCCAATCCCGCTGCGCCCTGCGCCCGCATGGCAAAAGAAACGCACCACGCTCAGTGGGCGTATTCCGCTCAGCCATGTGGTTCCGGCGGCGCCCGGCGGCTACCGCCCGAAGGGCTATGTTGGCGAGGTCATACCGTTTGAGGCCACCGCGTTTCGCGAAGGTCATGACCTGATCGGCGTGCAGGTGCGCCTCACCGCGCCCAGCGGAGAGCAGAGCCTGCATCGCCTGCAGAACACCGGAACGGGCCTTGACCGCTGGCGCGTGTTGATCGCTCCGCTGGAACAAGGGGTGTGGACATACCAGTTCGAATCCTTCGGCGACGACTACGCGACGTGGCAACACGCCGCTCACCTCAAGCTCGCTGCCGATGTCGACGTTGACGTCATGCGCGAGGCCGGAGCGCTCGTTTTGGAACGGGCCGTCGCCACGGGCAAGCATCCCGCGGCCGACAAGGCCCGCCTGAACGCCGCCATCGCGACGCTCCGCTCCGCAGACGCCGACACTACTGACGCGCTCGCCGTCGTCGATGACGCTGAGCTTGCCGCGGTGCTGTTTGCGCGCCCCGTGATGTCTCTCATCACGGTCGACACGCCGCGCAAGCTCTTGGTCGAGCGTCAGCGCGCCGGCGTTGGCAGCTGGTACGAGTTCTTCCCGCGTTCTGAGGGCGCCAAACGCCTCGCCGACGGAACCATCGCATCCGGAACCTTCGCGACGGCACAGCGGCGCCTGGCGGAAGTTGCCGCCATGGGATTCGACGTGGTGTATCTGCCGCCGATCCACCCGATCGGAACCATCAACCGTAAGGGCCCCAACAACACGCTGGTTGCCGCCGAGGGCGACCCGGGCTCCCCCTGGGCCATCGGCTCGGCTGCTGGCGGCCATGATGCAATTCATCCCGACCTCGGAACGCTCAAAGACTTCCGCGCGTTTGTCAGCGCAGCGCGCAAGGAGGGCATTGAGATTGCCATCGATCTTGCGCTGCAGGCGGCGCCCGACCACCCGTGGGTGACGGAACACCCCGAATGGTTCACGACGCTGCCGGACGGAACCATCGCGTACGCCGAAAATCCGCCCAAGAAGTACCAAGACATTTACCCGATCAACTTCGACAATGATCCCGAGGGTATCCGTGCCGAAGTGCTGCGGGTGGTGCGGCACTGGATTGCGCAGGGCGTGACCATCTTCCGCGTCGACAACCCGCACACCAAGCCGCTGCAGTTTTGGGAGTGGCTCATTGCCGAGGTGCTGCGCGAAGACCCTGACATCGTTTTTCTCGCCGAGGCGTTCACCCGCCCGGCGCCGCTTCAGGCACTGGCCGCGGCCGGATTCCAGCAGAGCTACACCTACTTCACGTGGCGCAACACCAAGACCGAGCTCGCCGAGTTCCTCACCGGCCTTGCCACGGAAACGGCAGATTTCTTGCGGCCAAACCTGTTCGTCAACACCCCGGATATTCTCACCGAGTACCTGCAGTATGGCGGGCGCGCGGCCTTCGCCATCCGCGCGATCGTTGCCGCCACGGCGGCACCGACGTGGGGGGTTTACGCCGGGTACGAGCTGTTTGAGTCGGTCGCACGCCCCGGAGCGGAAGAGAATATCGACAGTGAAAAGTACGAGTACAAGCTGCGCGACTTCGCCGCAGCGGAGGCTGCCGGAGATTCGCTGGCGCCGCTGCTTCGAACGCTCAATGCCATTCGCGATGTGCACCCCGCTCTCGAACAGCTCCGATCGTTCACCGTTCATGACTCAGAAGACGATGCGATTCTCGTCTACTCCAAGCACATCGATGCGGCACTCAGCCCGCAGGGCAAGGCCGACACCATCATCGTCGTGGTGAACGTTGACCCACACTCCGTGCGTGAAACCATGGTCCACCTCGACACCAGCGTGTTTGGCATCCAACCCGGCGAGCAGTTCGCCGTCGTTGACCTGCTGACCGGTGCCGAGTGGACGTGGGGCGATCACAACTACGTTCGGCTTGACGCATTCACGCAGCCGGCACACATCCTGTGGGTGAAGCGATGAACGACAACGACATTCTCCAAGCCGTCGCCGAGGCGCGTTGGCACGCCCCGCATGATGTTCTCGGGCTCCACAACAATGGTTCCGCGCGCGTCGTGCGCGCCCTCTACCCGCTTGCTGACAGCGTCACCGTGATCCTCCCCGGAGGCAACCGCGCACCGCTCAGCCACTGGACCGAGGGCATCTGGCACGGTGTCGTGCCAGCAGACACCACCGCGTACGAGATTGAGTCGGTCTACGACGGTGTCGTCGCGGTGGCTGATGATCCCTACCGTCATCTCCCCACCATCGGCGAACTCGATCTTCACCTGATCAGCGAAGGCCGTCACGAAGAGCTTTGGCGCGTGCTCGGTGCGCATGTGCGCACCGATGCGGGTGTCGACGGAACCGCGTTCACCGTGTGGGCACCGAACGCTCGCGCCGTGCGCGTGGTGGGCTCATTTAACGACTGGGATGGTCGCAAGCACGCCATGCGGTCGTTGGGTGGCAGCGGCGTGTGGGAGCTGTTTGTTCCGGGTGCGGGTGTCGGAACCACATACAAGTTTGAGATTCAAACCCGCCAGGGCGACTGGGTGCTGAAGGCAGACCCGATGGCACGTGCGGCGGAAGTGCCGCCCGCGACCGCATCGGTGGTGACCGCGTCTTCGTACACCTGGAGCGATGCTGGCTGGTTGAGCGCCCGCGCAAAGCAGGAGCCATCTCATGCCCCGATGTCAATCTACGAGCTGCACGTTGGTTCCTGGCGCCCCGGCCTCGGCTATCGTGCGCTCGCCGACGAGCTGATTCCCTATGTCACCGATCTCGGTTTCACGCACGTCGAGTTCATGCCGGTCGCTGAGCACCCCTTCGGCGGCTCGTGGGGCTACCAGGTGTCCGGCTACTACGCCCCGACCAGCCGGTTTGGCACACCAGACGATTTGAAGTACCTCATCGACCGCCTCCACCAGGCTGGCATCGGCGTGATCATGGACTGGGTTCCCGGTCACTTTCCGAAAGATGCGTTTGCGCTGGCGCGATTTGACGGGCAGGCGCTGTATGAGCACCCGGACCCGCGCCGCGGCGAGCACAAAGACTGGGGCACCTACATTTTCGACTACGGTCGCAACGAGGTACGCGGCTTCCTCGTCGCCAACGCGCTGTACTGGCTTGACGAGTTTCACGTCGACGGTTTACGGGTCGACGCCGTCGCGTCCATGCTTTACCTGGACTATTCGCGCGAAGATGGCGAATGGGAGCCGAACATTCACGGCGGCCGCGAAAACCTCGAGGCGATCCGGTTCTTGCAGGAGGTCAACGCGACGGCCTACAAGCGCCACGCCGGCATCTCCATGATTGCCGAAGAGTCCACCAGCTTTCCGGGCGTTACCGCCCCCACCAGCCAGGGCGGCCTCGGCTTCGGCTTTAAGTGGAACATGGGCTGGATGAATGACTCGCTCCGCTACATCTCGACCGATCCGATGTATCGCGGCCATCACCAGGGCGAGATGACCTTCTCGTTCACCTACGCCTTCAGCGAGAACTACGTGCTGCCGATTAGCCATGATGAGGTGGTGCACGGCAAGGGCAGCCTCATCGCGCGCATGCCGGGTTCGCACGAACAAAAGCTCGCCGGCGTGCGCAGCTACCTGGCGTACATGTGGGCGCATCCGGGCAAGCAGTTGCTGTTCATGGGTCAAGAGTTTGGCCAAATGTCGGAATGGTCAGAGTCGCGCGCCATCGATTGGTACCTTCTCGAGCAGCCCTCCCACGTGCAGCTCTCCGGCTTTGTCGGTGACCTCAACCGCACGTATCGCGGCCTGGAGCCGCTGTGGCTGCGCGATAGCGATAGCCACGCGTTCCGTCTGCTCGGGGCACCCAGCTACAACAACGACGTGATCGCGTTCGCGCGGATCACACAGCACGGCTCGGTCGTCAGCATCTCCAACTTCTCGGGCGTCACGGTGGCACAGATGCCGCTGGATCTGCCACGCGGCGGAACCTGGCAAGAGGTGCTCAACTCCGACGCCAAGACGTATGGCGGCAGTGGTGTCGGCAACTACGGTGTCGTCGGTGCGGATGAGAACGGGCGCGCCGTTGTCACGGTGCCGGCACTCGGAACCATTTGGCTGCAGCACGTCGGCTAGCGCGCGGGCGCGTGCTCGCCAAGTCGAAGGGGCGCGATGCGGTGAATCCGCATCGCGCCCCTTTGTGGCTTGCCCTGTCGCGGCCCCTGGCCCACAACAGCGACGTTAGAAAAGCAGTGACGCTTAGAAAAGCAGTGACGTCAGGCGGCCGCGCGCGCGGATGACCCGCGGATCGGCGTCGCCGACAAGGCCAAACAGCTCAAGCAGGCGCTCTCGCACCGGAGTGCGCTCGTCGCCATCGAGCTCAGCGAACAGATCGAGCAGGCGGGCGAAGGCGTCATCGACGTGGCCGCCGGCAAGATCCAGGTCGGCGATATCGAACTGCGCTTGAACGTCGAGCGGGTTGGCAGCGGCCGCGGCGCGGGCCTCCTGCAGGTCAAGGCTCTGCGTGCGGTGGAGCAGCTTCACCTGTCCGAGGCCAGCGCGTGCTTCGTCATCGCGCGGGTTCTGCACCAGAGCCTTCTCGTAGGCGGCAATTGCCGTCGCGTAGTCTCCAGCTTCGATCGCGACGAACGCCTCCTGGTGCAGGGGCGCAAGTTCTGGTTCCGCCTTTTCTTCGCCCTCGGCGCTCTCCCCTCCCAGGGTTTGCGTCACGCCCTGCTGCGTCGCCAACTCGAACAGCTGCTCAAACGTCGCACGTACCTGCTCCTCGGTGACTGCGCTGGAAAACAGCGGCACCGGCTGCCCGTTGATGAGCGCGACGACCAGCGGCACGGCCTGTGCTCGAAACGCCTGAGCGATCTGCGGGTTCTTTTCGATCTCGACCTTGGCAAGCAGCAGACGACCGGCAAGCTCCGTAACAACGGTCTCCAGCGTCGCGCTCAGCTGCGTGCTGGCCTCGCTCCAACCCGCCCACATGTCAACGACAACCGGAACGCCGCGGCTGATGTCCAGCACCTGCTGGAAGGTGGCGTCGGTGATATCGACAATGTACGAGGTCGCACCCGAGGGTGCGGACGCCGGAGCAGCCGACTGGTTCGCGCGGTTGCGGAGGCTGGACAGGTCAACGGCGCCGCGAAGCACGGCTCCGGGGGCTTGATCACTCATGGAAGAACCTCAGACTTCAGGATGGACGATGAGTATCCCAGCAGGCGAATCTGCTCGTTCGAGCCCTGCGCCGGAACGTAAAAGAACAGCTGGCTGGTGTAGGTGGTTTGAAAACCGGTCGGCGCTTCGGTGACGCCGGTCAGCGTCGTGAGCACGGGGTTTTCGCCGAGGCGAATCACGGCATCCGGGTTGGTGGCGCGCGGGGTCTCGATGTCGTTCATCGTGACGGCAACGATCGCGCCGCTGTCCAGGGTCGCCAACGCCACCGGCGCTTCGGCGCCCGCCTCAGACGAGAACGTCATCTCGCCCGTTCCGGCTGCCGTCTGGTTGAACTTGTCCAGATTCTCCTGGCGTTTCGTCAGTAGCTGACCGCGGAACTGATCGCCGGCGAGGTCGTAGATCGGGGCGAACTCGCTGTTCTCACCGTTCTCGATGATGTCGGAGTACATCGCGCCGAGATCTTGCGGTGCCACCATCAAGAACTGGTTGTCGGGGTTGACGAGCGTCGCGCCGATATCGGCGGGTGCCAGCCCCGGAACGACGGCCGAGGCTTCCATCTCACCCGCGTACGCGAGCTTGTAGTTAGACCACGGGTCTTCCTGCGTGACCATCATGATGACGGGCGGAACCGTCGTGTTTGCGTCGTCCTTGTAGATCGCGAGGAACGAACGCGGCCAGGTGTCGGCCGCCTGCGGCAGCAGAATCGTCCAGTTTGCGGGAACGGCTGCGGGCGACGGGTATTCGGCGATCGCTGCGCGCAACGTGTAGTTGACGCTTCGAGCCTGCAGTACCGGTCCGGTCAGGCGTTCACCGGCAAGCGTGGAATCCAGCGTGGCGTCGGCGGCGGCCGCGGCTTCTGAAATGAGGCCAAGAATGCGGGTTGCCTGCGACTCCAGCAGCACCGGAGCCTTTTGATCTTCCGGCGTAATTACCGTGGGCGATGGCGTCGGTGACGGGGTCTGCTCCCCCGCCTGCGGCCACACATCGGGCGAGCACCCGGAGAGCGCGAGGGATGAAACCAAGACCAGTGGCAACACCAGCAACGCCCGGCGTTCGGTCTTCTTCGGCGATGCCGAAATCACACCCTTGCCCTCCGCTTCTTCAATGTCAGCAAGGCTCAATGGTTCCGTCACCGGCAGCGGCGGAAGACCACGACGACGCGGTCCGCGCTTGCGACGCAAGTGACGGATGCCGAGGATGTACAAGATCACACCGATCAGCGCGAAGACGCCACCGGCGACCATCAGCGGGCCGGCCATCGGAGTGGAGTTATCGAGCGCCCACTTCGCCGAGATATCGGCCGGTGCCGGGTTCGTGCCGTCGCTTACCACCAGCACGCTCATGTCGCTCGGCAGATTGAAGGTTTGAATCAGCGAGTCAGTGTCGCTGAACTCGGCAATCCACAGATCGGAACCCGCGGGGTTGCGCCCGGTGGTCTCCTCGGCGGCAGCGTCGTCGGTGGACTCTTCCGTCACGGGCTCTTCGACCACGATGGTCGGCTCGACAACGGACGACACGATCGTTTCTTGATCGTCAACGGTGTCGATGACCACGTGGTTGTACGACGTATCGGCAAGCCAGGCGACCATGTCGCTGGTGCGGCCGTAGGCGGCAAAAATCTCGCCTTCACCTCGCGCGATCAGCGTCTGGCCGCCCGGAAGATACGCGAGAACCGAGGCATCTACCAGCGTGTAGCTCTCGCTGGCGTCGACCTCAAACTGCTCTTGGTGACTGTTGGGGCCAAGCCAGATCGTGCGCTGGCCAATGCCCACTGCGGCGCAGACGAAAGCCAGACCGAACGACACGACGGCCAATAAAAAACGCACGAAATGAACTCCTCCGCGACGACGGTGCTTGTCGTTCGCTAGTTTCTCGACATTTCAGGTTAGCGAACATGACTGAAAGTTGCCCCGACATGCGTGAGCATCCTGCTGAATAATCGTGATCGGGCTACTCTGGGCTGAGTTCTGTGAGGAGTACGGTGAAGATTCACAATCCCTTCCGCACCGCCCTGGTTGCGACCCTGGGTGTCGGCGTTGGCCTGCTGATCATCACCGCGGTGCAGGGTCTGTCAACGATCTTGCTCTACGTCGGAACTGCGCTCTTCTTGAGTCTCGGCCTTGACCCCGTGGTGTCATTCTTCGAGCGCAAGGGCTTGCCGCGGTGGCTTGCCGTGACCCTTACCGTCATGGGAGTTCTCGGACTGTTCGTTGGCGCGGTGCTCATCGTGCTGCCGATCATTGCCGAACAGATCGCGCAGCTCGTCGCGCAGGTGACGCTGCTCATCAATCAACTCAATCAGCAGGGAGCGTACGAAGACTTTGTCGCGCTTGCCAAAGAACGCCTGCCCAACCTCGATGTCGAGAAGGTGTTTAGCGAAGCGCAAAACTTCGTCATCAACAACCTCGAACTGTACGCCGGTGAGGTGTGGCGCTTCAGCCTCAATGTCATCGCGGGCGTTGCCGGCGCATTCATCGTGCTGATTCTCACGATTTACCTGACCGCCTCGACCCCGAGCCTCAAGGCCGCCGTTTATCAGCTGGTTCCGGCGTCGAAGCGTGAACGCTTCATCGACCTGTCAGACCAGATCACCAACTCGGTTGGCTACTACGTCATCGGTCAGGTGAGCCTTGGCATGATCAACGGCGTCTCGTCGTTCATCTTCCTCAACATCATTGGCGCGCCGTTTCCCGCGGTGCTTGCCGTCGTCGCGTTCTTTTCGAGCCTCATTCCGCTGGTGGGAACACTAAGCGGTTCGATCTTGATCGTGTTGGCGTGTTTGATCCCTGACTTCGGGTCGCCACAGACGGCGATCGCCGCAGCGATCTGGTACTTCATCTACATGCAGCTGGAGGCGTACTTCCTGTCACCGCGCATCATGAATCGCGCGGTGTCGATCCCCGGTGCCGTCGTCGTGATCGCCGCACTCGCCGGCGCTTCACTGCTGGGCTTGCTCGGCGCGCTGATTGCGATTCCGGTGGCGGCGAGCTGCCTGATCATCTATCGACAGGTGATCATTCCCAAGCAGAACGAGCGCTGACGTTACTCCGCCCACTCTGTCGGTAGCGGTAGCGCGTCGGGGTTAACGATACGCACGATCTCACCGAGCACGCGGCGCGTTTGTGACTCGCCAACCCACAGGTGCTTGCCGTCGGCGACGTTGATCAATTCGATCGACGGAACGCTCGCAAAGCGCTCGGCGGCCTCGGCTGGCTTGAGGTAGTCGTCGTGTTCGGGAATGAGCGCGACCAGGCGACGCTCGTCGCCCTCCCAAGCCGTAACCTCGTCTGCCGTCGCGCGGTGCAGCGGCGGGGACAGCAGAATCGCGCCGCGCACGTCATGATTGCGGCCATATTTCAATGCGAGTTCAGTGCCAAAAGACCAGCCGACCAGCCAGGGGTTGGGCAGAGCGCGGTCAGCCACAAACTGCATCGCAGCCGCAACGTCGTGCTGCTCAGCGACGCCGCCATCGAAGGCGCCGTCACTGGTTCCGCGTGGCGACGTGGTTCCGCGCGTGTTAAAGCGCAACACGGCGATGTTCGCGAGCGCCGGAAGGCGTGCGGCAGCCTTTCGCAAGATGTGGGAGTCCATGAATCCGCCGGCGGTCGGCAACGGGTGCAGTGTGACCAGCGTTGCCACCGGTTCCGCATTCAATGGCAACGCGAGCTCGCCAACGAGCGTCAACCCGTCTTCGGTGTGCAGCTCGATCTCTTCGCGACGGGCGGGCAGCTCACGCGGGCCACGAATTTCGGTCAACTGGTCCTCCAACAGTGCGAATGCCAATGGCGGCGCGCGGCGAGATCTGCCGCATCGCCCATGATTCCGTCAGCCCGCCACACCACGAGGTGCGCAACACCGACGGCAACAATCTGCGAGCACCCCGGGCAGGTGTACTCCTTGAGCGCCTTGGCTGGCGAAACGGGTTGCACGTAATATTCCAGCCCGCGTCGACTCTCGGTGCGCTTCAGGCCACCGAGAAAGCGTTCGAATGAATCGTCGTCTGTAGCTTCAGGACGACGGCGATTTGACCGTGGCATAACAACCGCTTACCACCAGTGGTTGGTGGTCCAGAACTCGTACGCGCCCGCCCAGCTGCCGTAACGACCCGTTGCGTAGCTGTTTGCCCACGAGAGGTTGACCACCGGGTCATAGCCGTTATCGACCTTGCTGCACGGGTAGATCTGCACCAGGCCACAGGCACCCGAGCTCGAGTTTGTGGCGTTCGGGTTCCATCCGCTCTCGCGGCCCACAATGTAGTCGACATAGCCCCAGTCGCTCGAGGCGATACCGGCGGCTGCCAACCACTCTTCTTTCGAGCCGCCGCCCGTGTACGCGGGTGCGGCGTACGATCCGCTTGATGCGGAGGACGACGAAGACGACGAGGTCGTAACCGGCTCGGGAGTCGGGGTCGGCGTCGGTGTGACGTACGCCTCGTAGCTGCTGGTGCGATCCAAGGCCGAAACAACCACAACGTGATCGACGGTCATCTGCTGGGCGCCAGCAACCGCGGCGTCATACAGCGACGAGTCTGCCGGCTGGGATTCGGGGGCGGAACCAGCAAGCGCGGCTCCGGCAGGAATCACGAAAGCGCCACCAAATGCCACGACGCCGAGGACGGCAAAAAGGGAGGCCATCGCACGCTTGCGCGACGGCTTGGCGGTCGCCTTGGGGCGAGCTCGCGGCGTGAACTGCACGTCAACGCTGTGCGGAGCGCGGTTCGTTCGGAGGTCTTTGCGATGGGTCACAGTGTTTCTAGTCTACCCGCGCTTACCTGAACAAGCCATCAGCGTGTCGGAGCGACCGCCAGCATGACCTCAACCATGGCGTCGAGCAGGGCATCAACCTGCTCTTCACGGTATCCGCGACGCTGCATTCGAAACGCCGCGGCGCGTACCTGCTCGACGGTGATCAATTGCCCGCGCTCGAGGAAGGCCGCGAGCTTGTCCATGACAATATCGACCTCGTCGACGCGGTACCCGTACGTGAGTATCGACGTTCGATCGAAGCGCTGCTTTGCCGGGCGCGACAAATGGCGAAGAATCTCTTCGGCCGATTCGCGGGCATTGTCTACCCAGACGCGAGCTCCCTCGCGACGCATCGCTGCGTCGCGCTCACGCATCGCGAATGCGTCTTCGATGCGCCCGAGCGCCCCGTCAACGTGTGCGATGGAGTATCCGTCTTTAACGAGCGGAAACGCCACCTCACGGATTGCTTGCGACGTCACAATGGGTGCGCCCTCACGGCGTTCGAACGCCGCCCGGGCCTGCGCGAGAAAGGCGTCGACCGCGCGCGGCTCGTAGCCCTTGTCGCGCCCCGTGGTGTGCGGAAAGACGGAAGCAGCCATTACGTACCTACCAAGGGAGTGAACCAGTAGCACAGCGCCAGTGTCGCGACCGCCGACGGCAGGATCGAGTCGAGACGGTCAAGCAGACCCCCGTGACCCGGAATCCACGAGCTCATGTCTTTAATGCCGAGGTCGCGTTTGATGAGCGACTCCCCCAGGTCTCCGAGGGTGGCGGTGATGAGAATGACGACGCCCATGATGAGGCCCGCCCAGATCGGCAGGTCTAGGACAAAGTAGACGAGCAGAGTGGCCGCGATGGAGGCGGCAACGGCAGCGCCGGCAAAACCTTCCCAGGTCTTCTTCGGGCTGACACGCGGAACCATGGGGTGCTTGCCGATCCAGACACCAACGGCGTAGGCGCCGGTGTCTGCGGCAATCACCACGATGACAAAGGTGAGAATCCAGGCTGCGCCGTTTTCTTGCTGCTGCAACACGAGCACCATGGCGAGCAAGAACGGCACGTAGAGCGGAATGAAACCGGCCGCGGCGATATCGGCAAGCACGTCACCGTACGTGCGCCCGTCTTTCGCGACCATCTGACCCACCATGCGCCACACGATGAGCACCGCAACGACGGCAAAGGTCATGACCCAGACTTGCCACAGCGCAGTCGCAAAGTAGCCGGTGGCGGCGAGCACCACGGCTGCCGCGATTTGCACCCAGACATCGACCTTGCGGCCGCCGGTCTCCAGCGCCCGCGCCAGTTCGAACGTTGCCAGGCCACTCACGATAATCGCGATCGCGGCGAACAGCGTCGGCACGAACAGCAGCGCGCCGAAAACAACGCCCGCCAGCACCAGCCCGGACGAGACCGCGAGAATGAGGTCGCGGCCCGTCCGTTGCTTGATCTTTTCGTTTACTTCTTCGAAGTGCTCGCGCGCGATCGCGACCTGGTCGCGAAACTCAGCACGGCGCGCTTCAAACTGGGCTCCGTGCTTGTGCTCGGAACCAGGGGCGTTGTCGTGCTGCGCGTCGAGCTGAGACTCGAGCGCGTCATCCTTCGGATCGGCGCTCATGGCTATCAGACCTCGAGAAGTTCGGCCTCTTTGCGCTTGAGCGCCTCGTCGATGAGATCAACGTGAGCACGGGTCAGAGCGTCAAGCTCCTTCTCGCCACGAGCGACCTCATCTTCGCCGACCTCGCTCTTCAGCGCATCCAGCTCATCCTTCGCCTTGCGGCGGATGCCACGAACGTGAACCTTGGCGTCTTCACCCTTGGACTTCACGAGCTTGACGAATTCCTTGCGGCGGTCTTCGGTCAGCTCCGGCATAGTGATGCGCACGATGTTGCCGTCGTTGGTCGGGTTGGCGCCGAGGTTCGGCATCGAGGTGATGGCATCTTCGATCGCCTTCAGCGCCGACTTGTCGTACGGCGTGACGATGATCGTGCGAGCCTCTGGGTTGTTGAGCGACGCCAACTGCGCAAGCGGCGTGGGCGTTCCGTAGTAGTCCACCAGAATCTTCTGGAACAGCTGCGGGTTGGCGCGGCCGGTTCGTACGGTGGCGAAGTCTTCCTTCGCTGATTCGACAGCGCGCTCCATGCGGCCACGGGTTTCAGCAATCACGTCGGCGATCATGCGGGCTCCAATCGGATAGGAAGAATCAAGTTCTCAGTCTAGTGGGCGCGAAGCTGTCAGCTTGTGACCAGCGTGCCGATCGGCTCACCCAGCAGGGCACGCGTGACGTTACCCGCAGGTTCCATACCGAAGACCCGCATGTTCATCTTGTTGTCCATGCAGAGGCTGAATGCGGTTGAGTCAACAACCTTGAGCCCTTGCTGCAGGGCCTCCTGGTAGGTCACGCGGTCAAGCTTGACGGCACTGGGGTCAACGCGCGGGTCGGCAGAGTAGACGCCATCGACGCCGTTCTTCGCGACAAGCACTTCGTCGGCACCGATCTCCAGCGCGCGCTGTGCGGCAACCGTGTCGGTGGAGAAGTAGGGCAAGCCAGCACCGGCACCAAAGACCACTACGCGGCCCTTCTGCATGTGGCGCTCCGCACGCAGCGGAATGTAGCTCTCGGCAACCTGGGTCATCTGGATGGCGGACTGCACGCGGGTCGCAGCCCCTGCCTGCTCCAGGAAGTCTTGCAGCGCGAGCGCGTTCATGACGGTTCCGAGCATGCCCATGTAGTCGGCACGTCCGCGGTCCATGCCGCGCTGGCTGAGTTCGGCACCGCGGAAGAAGTTTCCGCCGCCGACGACGACGGCCACTTCGACCGTGTCAACGACCGCAGCAATTTCACGAGCGATCTGGCTCACCACGTCGGGGTTTACGCCTAGCTGGCCGCCGCCAAAGGCTTCGCCAGACAGTTTCAGGAGGACGCGACGGCGTCCGGTCTCTTCGGTAGCCATGGCGGCTCCTTTCATCGCTTCGTACGGTTAGCGTCCGTTGTGGACGCGTGAAGAAGGGCCCGGATCGAATATATCGATCCGGGCCCTGTCATAAGTGTTACGCGCCGACCTTGAAGCGGGCGAAGTCGGTCACCGTGATGCCGGCGTCCTTCGCAACCGTTGCAACGGACAGCTTGTTGTCCTTCGCGTAGTCCTGCTCGAGCAGGGCGACCTGCTTGATGAAGGAGTTAACGCGACCCTCGACGATCTTCGGAAGGGCAGCCTCGGGCTTGCCCTCTTCGAGCGAGATCTTGGTAACGATCTCGCGCTCCTTCTCGATCTCGTCTGCAGGAACGTCGTCCTTCGAAAGGTACGACGGGTTTGCGAACGAAATGTGCTGAGCGATCGAACGAGCGGTGTCTGCGTCGTCACCCGTGTAGGCAACAACAACACCGATCTGCGGGGGCAGGTCCTTGCTCGTCTTGTGCAGGTAGATCTCGAACTTGTCGCCCGAAATCGTGCGCACCTGACGCAGCTCGATCTTCTCACCGATAACGGCAGCCGATTCGGAGATGACGTCGGCAACGGTCTTGCCGTCGATCGTGGCGGCCAGTGCGGCATCCAGCGTCTCGGCGCCAGCGGCAGCAACAGCGTCAACGACCTTGTCAGCAAGTGCGATGAACTTCTCGTTCTTCGCAACGAAGTCGGTCTCGCATGCGAGCTCGATCATCGTGACCTTGCCGTCCTGCTCGCGCGTTGCGACCAGGCCCTCGCTCGTCGAGCGGTCAGCACGCTTGGCGTTACCCTTGGCACCCTTGAGGCGCAGGATCTCCGTCGCCTTTTCCAGGTCACCGTCGGCCTCTTCGAGAGCCTTCTTGGTGTCGACCATGCCGGTACCGAGCTGTTCGCGCAGTGCCTTAATGTCCGCGATAGAAATGTTGGCCATGTGTGTGGCTCCTTCTGTTTCGTGTAGGCGGAAAGTTACTTGGACTCTTCGGCTGCCGGGGTCTCGACGACCTCGACGACCTCAACAACCTCGACGACCGGCGCAGCTTCTGCTTCGGTGCCCTGCTCGAGAAGCTCGCGCTCCCACTCAGCGAGGGGCTCAGCGTCGCCCTGGGCGTCAGCCGGCTGGTGCTTCTGGATCAGACCCTCAGCAGCAGCGTCAGCGATGATGCGCGTCAGCAGACCGACCGAGCGGATTGCGTCGTCGTTACCCGGGATCGGGTACTGCAGGTCATCCGGGTCAGCGTTCGTGTCTAGAATACCGATCACGGGGATGCCGAGCTTCTTGGCCTCGTCGATTGCGAGACGCTCACGCTTAGCGTCAACAACCCACATCGCCGACGGCGTCTTGGTGAGGTTGCGGATACCACCGAGCGACTTGTGCAGCTTGTCCAGCTCGCGCTTCTTGAGCAGGAGCTCCTTCTTGGTGAAGCCCGAAGCGGACGGGTTCTCGTAGTCGAGCTCTTCGAGCTCCTTCATACGTGCGAGGCGCTTGGAAACGGTCTGGAAGTTGGTCAGCAGACCACCCAGCCAGCGCTGGTTCACGTAGGGCTGGCCAACGCGCGAAGCCTGCTCGGCGATAACTTCCTGAGCCTGCTTCTTGGTACCAACGAAGAGGATGGTTCCGCCGTGTGCGACCGTCTCCTTGACGAAGTCGTATGCGCGGTCAATGTAGGCCAGCGACTGCTGTAGGTCGATGATGTGAATGCCCGAACGCTCCGTAAGAATGAAGCGCTTTACCTTCGGGTTCCACCGACGCGTCTGGTGTCCGAAGTGAACACCAGCGTCAAGCAGCTGGCGAATGGTTACAACGGCCATGACCGTTCTCCCTTTGTTTATGGCGCAAAAGCGCCGATTGCGGTTGTGCGAGCGGATGCTCAATTCCTGGCGCCCTGCACACACTCCCGCCTTGAAAAGGACCGTTGGGAATGTGCCACGTTGAAAACGCACTGGGCACGCGAAGTCACCCCGACAAAGCGAGGTGCTTTATCAGCATAGCAGGGTGAGAACCATTGGGATTCCTCCCCAAACATCGAATTCGGCGAGTTTTGCCCGGTTGTTCCGTCGCACTGTCCTGGTGACGCACAACAGCGCACCGTGGTGACATGACCTCGTCACGAATTTGTTCTCATCACCGGTCGCGCCTGCTCGCTGCGGTGGGGTTCATCGCGGCGCTCATCTTTCTCCCCGCGCCCGCCACCGGCGTTGCACAGCGGCCCGTGGTTCCGCAATCCATCCAGGCGGCGCACGCACAGTGGCGTTGGCCCGTCGCCGTAGCCGTCAGCATTAGCGTGCCCTACCAGCAACCCGAGCATGACTACGGGTCCGGGCATCGTGGAATCGATCTCTGGGTGGGTGACGGCGCTGTGGCAGGGGCGCCGGCGGGCGGAACCATTGCTTGGGTGGGCACGGTGGCCGACAGACCACTCGTCACGATTGACCACGGCAATGGGTTTGTCACGACTCTGGAACCAGTCGTGGCATCGGCTGAGGTCGGGAGCACTGTCGAGGCGGGAGAGATTGTCGGGTACGTCTCGACAGGCGGGCATGCGGCCACGGGCACATTGCACTGGGGTGTGCGCCAAAACGGGAGCTATATCAACCCGGCCTCACTGTTCAGTCGTATCGCGAGACCCATTTTGTTGCCCTGCTGTGAGGAATAAAGTCATTCTGCACACGCGGGCACAAATCCGCGCGGCTTGCGTTCAATTCCTGTGAATATAGTTCCTAGACGATGGAAGCGGCGATAACCTCGTGAGCGCCCGCACGATGTTCGACCCCCGAGAGCTGCCGGTCGGGATCGCGAAGACGGCGCTCATCGGTGGCCCCGTCTTCGCGATCTTGATGATGCGGATGCGAGGCAATCGCGCATGAGCGAAATTCATACACAGCGCGTGACCTTCACGCGCGGCCGCCGCCTGATCGCCGACGGGATCGATATCACCGGCCCGGCGGGTTCAGTGACCGCGCTTGTCGGCCCCAAGGGTTCCGGCAAGAGCACGCTGCTCCGCCTCATCGCGGGGGCGTTACGGGCCGACAGCGGGTCGATGTCGTTGGATGCGGAACCATTGAGCAGCTTGCACCGGCGGGAGCGGGCACAGCGGATAGCGCTGGTCGAGCAAGAATGGGCAACCGCCGATGGATTGGGCGGTCGCGACGTTGTGGCACTGGGCCGGGTGCCGCATCAAGGTTGGTTTGCCACGACCGCCGACGATGAGCGCGTCATCGCAAACAGCCTGACCGCTGCGGGCGCTGCTGATCTCGCCGACCGTGATGTCGCGACGCTCTCGGGTGGCGAACGCCAACGCATCAATCTGGCACGTGCGCTCGCGCAACAGCCATCACTGTTGCTGGCCGATGAGCCGACGAACCACCTGGACATTCGCGCGCAGTGGGAAACGATGACACTCCTGCACGGGCTCTCGCGCAACGGCATGACGGTGATCGCCGCGTTGCACGATTTGAACCACGCGGCGGCATTTGCCGATCACGTCGTGGTACTGGCCGATGGCCGCGTTGCGGCGGCCGGTTCGGCTCCGGAGGTGCTGACAGCCGAGACAATTGCTGCGGTGTGGGGAATCAGCCTCGAGGTCATGCGCCGTGCCGATAGCGATCGGCCGCTGCTCGTTTTTCCGTTGCTAGCGTGAGCGCCAGAACCGCCGCTGACGGATAACGACCACGGGCTGCGTCACGATGCCATCGACGACGAGCGCGCTGTCGGTCGGGCCAATCACCGGAATCGGTGTGGTGAGCGTGACCTCGACCGGGTCGACCTTCATGTGGGCGAGCTTGCGGTGCGCAACCATGTACGCGGGTACCAGCACCACAACAGCGCCGATCCACGCCATGGGGTTGCTCAGCGTCACGCCGAAGTAGCCGAACCAGGATCCGAAGATGACGGCCGCAACCACACGCATAACGAGTTCGATGATGCCGGTGATCGTCGGGATGAGCGCCTGCCCCAGGCCTTGAAGCGCACCACGCACGACGAAGAGCACGCCCAGAATCGCGTAAGTCGAGCCGTTCACGATCAGGAACAGGTGCGCCATCTCGACGACGTCTTCTGAACCCTCACCGATGAACAGGCGAATAAGCGGCACACCGAACGCGATCACGACAGCCCCGAGTGCGACAGAAGCGATGATGGCCATCCAGGTGGCCTGCTTCATTCCGCGGCGAATGCGGTCAGGGCGACGCGCACCGATGTTTTGTGCGGTGTACATCGAAACAGCCAGACCCAGCGATGCGAGCAACGCCGAGGCGAGGCCATCAACGCGAGCGGCCGTCGTGTAGGCCGCGACGGCGTCGGTGCCCAGCGTGTTGAGTGCGACCTGCACCGTCAACGTGCCGATCGCGATGATTGACGCCTGGAATCCCATCGGGAGGCCGAGGCGCAAGTGCTCGGCGAACTCAGCGCGCGTGACGCGCCAGTCTTCACGCTGCACCCGCAACTGGGGAACACGACGTCGAACGTAGTCAATGCACAGGATGACCGAGATTGCCTGCGCCACACCGGTGGCCGCAGCGGCACCGCCAACGCCCCAGCCCAGCGGACCAACCATGACGATGACGAGACCAACGTTGAGCACACACGCCAGCGTGAGGAATACGAGGGGCGTGCGGGAGTCACCGATCGATCGGATGATCGCCGCAAGGAAGTTGAAGAACATCGTTGCTGCACCGCCGAGGAAGCTGATTTGCGTGAAGATAGTCGCTTCAGCGATCAGCTCGGGCGGGGTCTGCAAGAGCCTCAGGATGGGCTCGGCGGCCAACGGCCCACCGATTGTGATGACCAGGCTCACGATGGCGGTCAAGATGGCGCCAGCGGCCACCGAACGGCGAACCGCGCGCGCGTCAGCCGCGCCATAGGCCTGCGCCGTCGGGATCGCGAAGCCGCTCGTCATACCCCAGGCAAAACCCAACAGCAGAAACAACAGCGCACCCGTCGCGCCGACGGCTGCGAGCGCGTTGACGCCGAGGTATCGACCGACGACGACAGCATCGGCGAACTGGTACAGCTGTTGCACGATGTTGCCCAGCAACAGGGGCACAGAAAACGCAAGTATGACGCGCCAAGGGCGGCCGGTCGTCAACGGAGTGGCCATGCAGAAACTCGCAAAGTGCAGAAGATGTGGAGCGTCGAGTGCGGCGCCGCCGATAATTGTATCGAATCGGTTCGATGGTTGGGAAGACGCTGGCTACGGAACCCCGAGGCAGGGTGTGAGGCGGCGTACCTCGCGTGGCGCTTACGCTCGCGGGTGCGCGAGCTTGTACACGGCGGCGAGACGCTCGCTCGAGACGTGCGTGTAGATCTGCGTCGTGCCGAGGCTCGCATGGCCGAGGATTTCTTGCACAGCACGGAGGTCAGCGCCGCCGTCGATTAGGTGGGTCGCCGCGGAGTGCCGCAGGGTGTGCGGGCCAACGTGCTCCCGGCCGGTGACCGGCGCAATTTCGCGCGAGACCACCTCATACACAGCGCGCGGCGACAGCTTGCCGCCACGCACCCCGAGAAATAGTGCTGAGGTTCCGCTCCCCCGCGCAACCAGCGTCGGCCGCGCTCGGGTGAGGTAAGCGTCGATGGCATCTCGTGCGGGCAACCCGAACGGTACAACGCGCTCTTTCGACCCCTTGCCCCAGACCCGAACGGTGGCGCGGTCGCGGTCGATGCTGTCGACATCGAGCCCGCACAGCTCGGAAACGCGGATGCCCGCGGCGTAGAGAAGCTCAAGCATCGCGTGATCACGCAGGGCGATCGGGTCGCCGTCTGAGGCGGCTACGCGGAGGCCCGAGAGCACTTCGTCGAGGCTCGTCGCCGTCGCTACCGCGGGAAGGGTCTGCGCCTTCTTAGGTGTCACCAGGCGGAGTGTGGGGTCGGCTGTCACGTGGCCGTGCTCGAGCGCCCAAGCGAAGAACGTACGCACCGTCGCGGTGCGGCGGGCGATTGTGGAGCGGGCGTCACCGCGTTGCGTGGCGTGCCATAGCCAGTCGCGCAATGTATCGACGTCAATGACCGTGATGTCGTCGTCTTCGAGGTGGGAGCGGAGGTCTCTGAGGTCAGCCGCGTAGGCGCGAATGGTCGCCGGGGAAAGGCGACGAACCTGCGCCAGGTGCGTCGCAAACGCCTGTGCCGCATCATCGAGCCTCATGACTCCATGATGCGGCACAGTGTTGCGCACCGCGTGGTGGCTGGCCGAGATTGACCGGCTTAGAGCTTGCGTGCCGAAACGAGGGCGACGACCGCGCCGACGGTGACGACGATCGCACCGAGAAGCACGACGTAGACGGCTGGGCCGAGCGCAATCTGGTATTCGACGCTCGTTGAAATACCGGCGATCGTCGAAATGAACAACAGAATCTGGCTGAGAATCGCCACCACGCCGGCAACGATGTATGACCATTTCGCGGGCTTCACGATCGCGAGGACAGCCACGGCGATGGCGATCAAACCACACACCAGAATGATCGGCCCGTCGGCACCCTCCGCCCAGTAGTTGAAGGAGTACGAGCCCATGCTGATGACGGGCAGGAAGCTCCCGATGATGGCGATCACGGCACCGATCGGAATGAGGATGAGGAGGCGGCCCAGCGCGCCGAGCTGTGCCGGGAATCCGGGCTTGTGCGCTACAGCGGCCGGCATGCCCATGAGCACATGGTGTGGCAGCTGGCCGGCGGCGACGGCGTTCTGGTAGTCGCCAGGCCCGGGCTGACGGCCGGTGTTCTGCTGGAACCATTGCGCCCAGGCGACTGCCTGCGGGTGCTGCAGAGCTTGCGGCTGCGCAAACTGTTGCGGCGCCTGGCCATACTGCGGTGCCTGACCGTACTGTTGCGGCTGCTGCTGGCCGTACTGTTGTGCCGGGCCTGCGAACGGCTGTGCGCCCGCCGTGCTTGCGGCCTGCCCCAGGTTGAATCCGGCGGGTGCCTGCGGCACGGAGGGAACAGCCGGTGCAGTCGGCGCCTGCTGCGGCGCGGCGCTCGCATGAATCATCTGCGCCAGTGCGGGCGAGCACGCGGGGTGCTGCAAAACATAACCACGGAGGTCAGGACGGTACTGCGCAATGTGACGCAACGTCGCGTCGTCGAGCGCCGGATTCGCGAGATCAGCGGCGGTGTACGTGGATGGATCCTGCAGGGCCATGAGGTCTGCCTCTTCTGTGTGATGCGACGCAGGCGCCAGTCTGCCTGCTGCCGTCAGCCTATCGGCTCCCATCCATTCCAGGACAGTGACATTTGGTGATGCCCATTCCGACCCACGATGGGTTCATTATCCGCGCCCTTCCGGAACATTGGCGAGCACATATCCCCCATCGACGGCGAGGAGGGCCCCCTCCAGCATCAAAAGCCCGACGGTTGCCTGCACCTCGTCGCGCGGCTGCCCCGTGCGACGAGCCAGTTCGTCGATGTCGCGAGCAGCCCGCACGCTGAGAGCATCAATGAGGCGGTTGGTTGCGCTTCCGGCGTCACCATCAGCGCCGCGTTCGGGTGTTGCAGCCTCGTCAAGCCATCCGGCAAGCTCGCGTATTTCTTCGGGAGTTGTCACGCAGGCCGCGTCGAATTCGCGCATCAGTCGGTGACACCCCATCGAAGCGGGCGACGTAATCGGCCCGGGGACCGCACCCAACGGTCGCCCCAGGGACGCGGCGTGCCCCGCGGTGTTGAGCGAACCACTGCGCCATCCGGCTTCCACGACAACCGTCGCATCTGTCATCGCCGCAATCACGCGGTTCCGACTCAAGAATCGCCACCGCGACGGTGCAACCCCGAGCGGCAACTCGCTCGCCACAACGCCAGCGCGGGCAATTTGCGCCAGCAAGTGTGCGTGGCCGGCCGGGTACGGGCGGTCAACGCCACCCGCCATCACCGCAATCGTGACTCCGCCAGCGCCGAGCGCGGCGCGGTGTGCGGCGCCATCGATGCCGTAGGCACCACCCGATACGACGGACGCTCCGCCGCGGGCCAGCGCGTCCGCAAACTCGCCCGCGACGTGCTCGCCGTACCCGGTGGCCGCTCGCGCACCCACGAGAGCGACCGACTGTGCACTCGATAGCAGCGTCGCGTCGCCTCGCACCCACAACAGCAATGGAGCGTGCACCCCCAGGTCATCGACCGCGTCGGGCCACTCATCATCGCCCGGAATCACGAGCCGCGCGTCAGCACGCCGCGCACGTTCTCGCTGGTCATGGCCGTCGAGCACACCGAGCCGCGGCGCCCACCTCGCCGTTGCTGCTGTCCAGGTGCGCTGAGGCACGTCGGGCGGGTGCGTGCCGGTGCGAATAATGTCGACGGCTTTCGGCGCCCCATACGTGGTCACCAACGCGCCAATGTCGGCGTCGCCCGGTTCTGCCAAGAGACTCAGGATGACACGTGCCGCCGCATCTTGTCGTCGTTCGTCGTTCATACTGCCATTCCCTGTTTCAGTAACAGTGCGCGCCCCACGTGGGTGGCGCTGAGTTTATCGGTGCCGTCGAGGTCGGCGAGTGTCCACGCCAGTCGCATCGACCGGTCGTAGCCGCGGAGCGTGATCTGTCCGCGTTCCAGCGCTCGATCGAGCGCATCGCGTGCGCCGGCAACGACCGGCTCGCGCCGCAGAAACGCGCCGGAGACCTCGGCGTTCACACGCCACGGCGTTTCGCGCAGTCGGTGCGCCGCGCGTTCCCTCGCCGCCGCGACGCGATCTCGGGCTTTCGCTGTCGTCACGGTAGAAGCGAGCGTCGTTGACGTCACGCGCCGCATCGGCAACTCGATATCGATGCGGTCTCGCACGGGGCCCGAGAGTCGCGACTGATAGCGGCGAATCGCGGGCGACGGACACGTGCACTCAGCTCCTCGAACGCCGTAGTTTCCACACGGGCAGGGGTTCATTGCCACCACCAGCTGACACCGCGCGGGGAACGTGGCGACGGCGCCCGCACGGTGAATCGTGATGCTCCCCGACTCCAGCGGCTGACGCAGCCCATCGAGCACGGCCGACGGAAATTCGGCGGCTTCATCAAGAAACAGCACCCCGTGCGCGGCGCGAGCAATCGCTCCTGGGCGAATAATTCCGCTCCCTCCGCCGATCAGCGCCACGACGCTCGCGGTGTGATGCGGGGCCTCGAACGGAACCACGCTCGGCAGCGCCATCAGTGGGGCTCCGGCGAGCGAGCGGATACAGGCGACATCGATGGCCTGCTCATGCGTGAGATCCGGCAGGATCCCCGGCAGCCGGGAGGCCAACATCGTCTTTCCGGCCCCTGGTGGCCCGCTCATGACAACGTGGTGCGCACCAGCGGCCGCAACGATGAGCGACTCCACGGCGTCGCGTTGGCCGACCACATCTTTCAAATCGCCCGGCAGCGGATCGGCAACAACCGTGCTCGACGATGTGATTGGTTCCAACTCGTGTTCTTCACATTCCACCCCGTGTGCCCGCGCAACATCGCTGAGGGCCACCGCGCCAATCACCTCGATGCCGGGCACCAAGAGTGCCTCGTCACGATTCGCGAACGGCACGACCACGCGATCGAAGCCCGCGTCACGCGCCGCAATCACGCACGGAAGCACACCGGGCACCGGCCGCAACCGGCCGTCAAGGCCTAACTCGCCAATGTGAACGGTGCGGTGCAACGACTCGAGCGAAATCTTGTGCTCGGTAGCGATTGCGGCCATCGCAATCGCCACATCAAAACCGGAACCCCGTTTGGGGAGTGCCGCCGGCGACAGATTGACCGTGATGCGCCGCCGCGGCAATGGCAGCTGCGCGTTGAAACAGGCGTTGCTCACACGACGCACGGCCTCGCCCAGCGCCTTGTCTGCCAGCCCAATGAGATCGAACGCCGGAGTCTGCGACGATAAATCGGCCTCAACCTCAACGAGCGCCCCGGTGATACCGTTCAACGCAATCGCCCACGTGCGTACGACGCTCATCGCACGTCCTCCAGATGAGCGATGTCGAAGCCGTGATCGTCATCGCCCGTGATACCGATGATGTCGAGGCGCACGGCACGACCGCGCGCGATCTCGGCGTGCGCGCGGCTCCACTCCCGCGCCAGACGCCAAAGCCGCGAAATCTTACGCGGATCGACGGCCTCCAGCGGGTCGCCAAACGCCATGCTGCGTCTGGTCTTCACCTCAACGACAACCACGAGGTCGTCGTTGAGCGTTACGACATCCAGCTCCCCCTCGGCGCACCGCCAATTGCGGCTCTGCACCACGTGGTTCCGCTTGGTGAGGTATTCGACGGCGAGCTGTTCGCCACGTCTGCCCAGATCATCTTTCGCTGCCATCCCCCGACTCTGCGGTACCCAGGCACGCAAAAACCCCGCGAATCAGCCGCGGTGGACAACACGCGAAAAATCGCGCGTTGTTAGGGAACGAGGATCACTTCTCACCGTCGAGGGCGAGGTCGTCAGGAATCTGAATGTCGTGGCGCGACAGTTCTTCGATATTGACGTCTTTAAACGTCAGCACGCGCACCGACTTTACGAACCGATCGGCGCGGTAAATGTCCCACACCCAGACATCGGTCATCGTGATTTCGAAGTAGAAATCGTTGGCTGAGTCGCGGCGCACCACGTCAACGGCGTTCGCGAGATAGAAGCGACGCTCGGTCTCGATGACGTACTGAAACTGACCGACAACGTCGCGGTACTCGCGGTACAGCGCGAGCTCTAGTTCGCGGTCAAAGTCGTCAAAAGCATCCTCATCCATGGTTCATCCATCCTATGCCGCAACAACAGATAAGGGCGAAACGACGTTGAGCTTCACAACGAGGCTCAGAAGTCCACCGTGACCGCAGTCGGCTGGCGAAGTGCTTGCACGATGGGGCACGTGGCTTCCGCTTCGAGAATGAAGTCGGCTCGCTCCTGATCTGACATTGCCGACGATTCCAGATCGACGTGGATACGAATATTGTGCGGCGGCGGTGGCGTGTTCGTCTCGATGCCGAAGAAGCGCGCATCATTGTTGTCTGCGGTGACGCGCACCTCAACGCGATCAAGACTGAGACCACGCCAGGCCGCAAGACACAGCATCGTGTGCGTCAGACATGTCGAAATCACGCCGAGCAGGTACTCGGGCGAGGTCGGACCCAAGTCCCATCCCCCGATGTCGGCTCCGCCATCACCGACGAAGTGGAAGTCGCGAATCGTGAGTTTTCGCACGCCGGTGTTGTCATCAGCAACGCAGACAGCTTCGATGCTCTCATCCCAGTCAGCCGCGGCGGGTCGTGCCGTCGCGGCCGCGTGCATCGCGGCGCCCTTTTGCACGAGGTGATTCGCAAGCGTGCGCGATTCGAGCGTCATATCGTCATCTTCCTGTGAGTCGATCATTGGCCAGCATGAGTGCGCCACTGAGGGCCGCGTCATGCCCAAATGCGGAGACCGCGATGGTGGGCGCATACGGTAACGCGCCGACGAGCCGCTCGGACAGCGGAACCATGAGAGCGTCGCCTGCGCGCACCATACCGCCACCCAGCACGATGCGAGCGGGGTCGATAGTGAGAGCCGCGGTCACGAGATGGCGCGCTATTTCGTCGATCGCTGACATCCACAGCGTCGCGGCTTCGCTGTTCGTTGCCGACAACGCCACCAGCGATTCGACGTCGTTGATGCCGAGACCGGACTCACGAATACGCCGTGTGAGTCCGCCGCCGCCAGCAAACTCTTCCAGTGGTGCTCCCTTCCCCGAGAAGTCGAGGACGGTTCCGACGACGCCGTATCCGATCTCGCCGGCGGCGCCGTGTGCACCGCGCACGATCGCCCCAGCCACAATCGGCGCGATGGCGATGCCGGTCCCCAGATTCACGTAGAGGCCGGCATCGACGCCACGCAGTTCGCCCTCACGTACCTCCGCGAGCGCAGCGGCCTTGACATCGTTCTCCACAACGATCTCTCGTGCGCCCAGCCCGTCTCGCAATCGATTCGTCAGCGAAAGGTCACTCCAGCCAACGACATTCGGCGCCAGGTCAACGCGCTCGTCATGGACGATTCCGGGGGTACTGATCCCGGCCGCTGCGACGTTGTGGCCGAGTTCAACGGCCGCCGCGAGGGTACGGTCGATGACGCTGTGCGCGTCCTCCCCGACACCGATCTTGAGTCGCTGGTCTCTGGTGGTTCCGTCTTGATGCATCACCCGCAGCGCCACTTTGGTGCCGCCGAAGTCGATTCCGAGGATGCTCTCCTCGGGGGTCTGCACTGCCGTTATCCTTCGGTCTGGCGAAGCGCCGCGGTTTCGGTGAGCAGGCGCGCATCGACACTCGACAAATGTTGGTGCGTGGCGTCCAGCCAGGCGGCGAACTCTGCTGCGGTCGCGACACGTGCCGCGGCCATGCGCGCAACCTCGCTCGGTGCGGCACCGCCTTTCGATGTCCGTACGGCGACAAAGTTGTCCGCGTTGAGGGCACGGGCGAGTTGCTCTGCCGACAGCGAGACATCGTGTCCGACGACATCCCGGGCAATAGCGTGCACCTGTTCACCGGTGAGCGTGCGAATGTCGGTGACACCGGCAACATCGGCCTCGCGGACGAGCCGCGACACGATGGCGTGAGCCTGGTGGAACGTGAGTCCGCCATCGCGCACCAGCGTGTCAGCGAGCTCAGTAGCGTTCGCGAACGATGCCAGCGCACGCTCGCGCATCACGTCCGTGTTGACCTGAATGGTTCCGTAGACCCCCGACAACAGCTCCAACACGTTGGTGAGGATTTCGACGGAGCGCCAAATGTGAGGCTGCAGGTCGTCTTCAGTGTCAACGATGTCACCAAAGGGCGTGTTGTGCATCATCGTCAGCACCGTCTGGGCGCTCGCGGCCGCCGCAGACAACAGCGAACGTGAGTGTTCGATCGACACCGGGTTGCGCTTTTGCGGCATGATCGACGAGATCTGCACGTAGGGGGCAGCAACGCGGTACAGACCGAACTCTGCGGTGCACCAGTTCAAGAAGTCAACACAGCTACGACCAGTGTCGACGGCCATGAGCTGCAGCGTGATTGCCGAGTGCGCGATGTAGTCGGTGGCCGCCACAGCGTCGTACGAGTTTTCCACGAGGCCACGGAAGCCCAAGAGCTCGGCCATGTGCTCGCGGTTGATCGGGAATCCCGTTCCGGTGAGGGCAGCGCCACCCATCGGCGAGTAGTCGAGGCTTGCGTATGCCTGCTGTACGCGGCGAATGTCACGGCCCAGCACGTCCGCGATCGCGAGAAAACGGTGACCGAGGATCGACGGCTGTGCGGGCTGCGTGTGGGTGTGCTCAAGCGTCAGGGTCTCCGCATGCTCGGCCCCCATTCGCACCAACGTCTCGTACAGGTTGCCCGCTGCCTTCAGCACTCGCAGGAGCTGCTCGCGCATGACCATGCGGTACAGCGTCATGCCCATGTCGTTGCGGCTGCGCGCCGTGTGCAGGCTGCCGGTGACTTCGCCACCGATCTGCATCATTTGGTGTTCGACGGTGAAGAAGAGGTCTTCGAACTCCCCCGTGTACTCGCTTGATGCCAGCGCGTCGAGATTGAGTTCGTCGATCGACTGCGCAATGACCGCGGCGTCGGACGCTGACAGAATTCCGGCCGTGCGCAGCATGATCAGGTGTGCACGGTGGATGCGCATCATCGACGGCAACAGCATGCGCTTGGCTTCATCGTAGGCGGGGCGCAAAACGGCCGTGGTGTAGCTTTCGCCAGGAAACGAGTCGCCGTCGCGGGCGATGATCTCGTCGCGATTCATGATTGTCCTTCTGCTTTACATGGTTGGCGTGATGGTGTCGCTTTTGGACTCCATCCGCTTGGTAATAATGAGAACGATGAGCACCAGGATGACCTGGATCATGCCATAGACCGATCCGGTACCGATGTTGCCCTGGTAGTTCGCGTTGTTGACCGCAATCGACAGCGGAATCCAATCGGGTGTGTAGATGAGTACCGATGCCACGAACTCGCCGACACCATCGACGAATGCGAGGAGCGCACCGGCCATGATGCCGCGTGAAATCAGCGGGAGAACGACCTTGCGAAACGCGTACCACCACGAGGCGCCGAGGCTGCGGGCCGCGTCTTCCAAGTTCGGGTCAAGCTGTGAGAGTGACGCAAACGTTGATCGGAAAATCAGCGGGTTGAAGCGTACGAAGTATGCGAGCGGCAGGATTGCGAAGGTGCCAACGAGTACTTGGCCAGCCGCAAAGGGCGATGGGCTTGCGAATGCCGTGATGAGGTTGATGGCCACCACTGTTCCCGGCAACGCCCACGGCAGCATGATCGCAATGTCGAGAGCGAGCTTGCCGCGAAACTGCATGCGACTCATCACATACGCGGCACCCGCGCCAAGCAGCACCGCACCACCGACCGCGAGCACGCTCATTATCAGCGAGTTTGTCACGGGCCGCCAGAAATCAAAGCCGCCTGTGAAGAGCTGCGCCCACCACTCCAGCGTGTAGCCCGTGGGGAACACCGACTGCAGCCAGCCGCCCTTCGCGGTGATCGACAGCACGAAAATCATCAGAATCGGAAGCACGAGGAAAATTGTCGTTGGCACGGCGATCAAGAACAGCACAACCTTCGCGGGTGTGCTCGTGACTGTCGAGCGCCGTTTTCCGCCGCCCTTCGATTGCGTGCGGTACACCTTGCGCTGTTCGTACGACCGAATAATCGCGAGGAAAACGATGGAGATGATCGCGAGGGTCGTCGAGATGATCGACGCCAGTCGCATATCGCCGTTTGTCTTCGCGATCACGATCTGTTGGGTCATGACATCGGTGTACTGGAACAACAGTGGCGCGGTATACGACGACATCGCCGACATAAACGTGATGAGGGAGCCTGCTACGAGCGCGGGCGTCAGTAGCGGCAGCGTGACGCGCGTCCATACACGGAACCGCCCAGCACCCATCGACTCTGCTGCTTCTTCCAACGATGCATCTGCATTCGCGAGCGCCGCAGACACGGTCAGGTAGAAGTACGGGTACATCGTCATCGCATGAACAACGAGAACTCCCGCGAGACCCTCGAGCCAGAAGTCCTTCTGGTCAAGGGCGAACCATTCCTGCATGGCGTACGGGATACGTCCGCCGACGCCAAACAGCAACTTGAACGACCACACGCCCATGAGCGGTGGCAACGCGATCGGCAGCAATGCAAGCACCTGGCACACGCGCCGCCCCGGGAACTCCCACCGCGTCAGCAGAATCGCAACGGCCGTGCCCAGCACACCGGCCACGATCACCGAGAGGATCGAGAGGACAATGGAACCACCGATGGCAGAAGACTGCGTCGGGTTGGCAAAGAAGTCGCCCCAGGCTTTGAATGAGAAGCCAAGAATCACGGCTTTGTCTTGCGAGACCGAGCGACGTGCCGTCGCAATCATCGGGCCGATGACGTACCCAATGAGCACGATCGCTAGAAGGGCGAGCGTGAAGACTGTCGACCAGCGCCGACGAATCCATGAGGGTCGCTTCGGTGGCCCGGCCACGCGGGTGGCGTTAGTGAGCGAATGCTCTGCTGTTGCGGTCGTCATTGTCGCTCCGCGGGAACGCAATAGACGGCCGCCTCGGGCAACGCGATACGCATCGTGTCGCCGCGCTGCGGGCGGGTGTGCGATCCGGTCAGGTCAACCTTGACACGCCCGAGCGCGGTATCGAGCTCGCACGACAGCGAATAGCCCACGAAGTCAACGTCGGCGACAATCCCAGACAACACGTTGACATCGCTGTCGCCAGCCACAGTCACGGCTTCCGCGCGCACGGTGGCAACAACGTGAGATCCGACCTCGAACGTCACGTCGGAAGCGGCGTTCTGAGAGAACGCGTGGAGTACGGAACCATCGGCAAGCGTCAGCTGCACGCGGGTTCCGTCGTGGGATCGCACCGTCGCATCGAGCAGGTTGTTTCGCCCGAGGAAGCCGGCAACGAACGCGGTCGCAGGACGTGCATACACCTCGTCGGGTGTGCCGACCTGATGCACGACGGCGGTGTTCATGACCGCGATACGTGTCGACATCGCAAGCGCTTCTGCCTGGTCGTGCGTCACATAGACCGAGGTGATGCCGGTCTCTTCGTGAAGGTCACGCAGCGCGCCACGCATTTCGAGGCGAAGCTTCGCGTCGAGGTTCGACATCGGTTCGTCCAACAGCAGAAGCTGCGGCCGAAAGACGAGCGCCCGGGCGAGCGCAACACGCTGCTGCTGCCCGCCCGAGAGCTCATCGACGCGGGCGTGCGCGCGATCTGCGAGCCCGACCTGCGCGAGAACGTCAGTAATTCGACGTGCGGCCTCTGTGCCCTTCACTTTTCGTACGTCCAGGCCGAATGCCACGTTCTTGCTCACACTCATGTGAGGAAACAGGGCGTAGTTCTGGAAGACGAGTCCCACGTCGCGCTTGTTGGGTGGCGAGAACGTCACGTCCAGATCATCGAAGTGAATGGTTCCGTCATTCGGTTCTTCAAAGCCCGCGATCATGCGTAGCGTTGTTGATTTTCCGCAGCCGGATGGCCCCAGCAGAGTGAAAAACTCGCCGTCTTCAATGTCCAGATTGATGCCGTTCACGACCGTTCCGCTGCGCGAATACGTTTTCGTGAGGTTGTGAAGGGTCACAGAGACCATGTCGGAATTAGCCCTTGTCCTTGATGTTGTCTACCCAGTACGTCATCCACTCGTCCTGGTGCTCGGCGAAGACAGCCCAGTCGATCTTGGCTTCGTTGAGCTTGAAGTCCTTCATCCACTCCGGCTGGCTGTCTGCCGCGATCTCCATGGCGGGGATCTGGTAGTAGTCGGTAGCAAGCTTGGCCTGCATGCCCTCTTCCATCAGGAAGTCCATGAACGCCTGCGCAGCAACTTCCTGCTTGTCGTTCTCGATGATGCCAACGCCGTCAACGAGCACCGGTGCGCCCGACTTCGGCATGATGTAGCCCCACGGACGGTTGTTCTTCAGCGGCTGGATCAGGGCGTCCTGCATGTTCCACACGGTGACCGAACCGGTGCCCTGGTCAAGCTGCGTGTACATGTCGTCCGGGTTAGCGGCGTACGAAACGGTGTTCGCGTCGATCTTCTTCAGGAGTTCGTAGCCGGCATCCGGGCTGCCGTCTGCGGCAAATGCGCTGTACACGATCGATGCGTAGATCGTGCGCATCGTGCCGGACGGCATAACGTCACGAATGACGATCTGGTCCTTCCACTTCTCATCGCCCAACTCCGACCAGTCCTGCGGTGCCGTCTCGGCGGTCAGGATGTTCGAGTTGTAGATGATGACCTCAGGCAGCAGCATCTCGGCGATCCACTTGTTGCCCGGGTCTTTGTACTGAGCCGGAACCGCGTCACCGTTTGCGGGGACGTACTCGGCCAGCAGGCCCTCCTTCGCGGCCTGCTCGAACTGTTGCTGGGTGCCGCCCCAGAGGAATCCGGCCTGCGGGTTCGATGCCTCAGCGCGCATACGGTCCAGGTTGTCCTGGGCGCCAGCGATGACCGTCGTCACCTTGCCTGCGTACTCCGGGTGCGCCTTCTCGAACTCAGATACGACCCACGCGACCTCGTCCTTGTCACGGCCCGTGTAGATCGTCAGGCTCTCCGACGGCGTCTGCGTGGCCTCAGCCGAAGGCTCGCTCGTCGGCTTCTGCGTAGCGGGAGGTGCTTCTACGTCTCCGGCGCATCCTGCGAGGAGGAGCGTGGAGGCTGCTGCAATGGCCACACCGGCGAGCAACCGGGGGCGGAACGTGCTTGACTGCATAATCTTCCTTGATTTCTCATTCATGATGGGTTGGTGCGGCTAGGCCGCGGGAACTCGGGCTGTGTCGTGTCTCGTCATATGCCTCCGGCGAGAACGGTGTTCCAGCATCGTGCTCGCGCGGCGTCGAGCACGGCATCGGGATTCAGGGTGGCCGGTTGAAGCACCGGCACAAATGGCAAGCGCCGCGTCAGCACGCTGCGGATCTCCTCGCATTCGGCGTCGGCGAAATCACGAGCTTCTCCGCCGAGAATGACGACGGACGGGTCAAGCATGGCGGTTGCTAGGCTGATCGACGTCGCGAAGCCCGCGAGCAGCTCCGCGCGGATACTCTGCGCCGCTTCGTCGCCGTCTTCGGCAAGCGCGAGAAGAGTTGGAACCACGGGCCCAGAAACGTCATGGCCGGCGTCCCGTAGACGCGCGGCAAGTGCGGTCGAGGCGAAACGCTCTTCAAACGTGCGTGCTTCTGCAGCTGGCGCGTCTATACGTGAGAGCGAAAACAGTCCCAGCTCACCCGCTGCGCCGTGACGCCCTCGCACGAGGCGGCCAGCCGCGATAAAGCCGGCACCGATGCCGCGCTTACCGAGATATAGATAAAGCGCGTCTGAACGCAACGAGGCATCGAGCGTCGGCCGTTCGGCAGCCATCATCAGGTTCACGTCGTTGTCGATCGTGACAGCGACGCCGGTGCGCTCATGCAACATGTCGTAGAGCGCGACCGGGGCCGTCCACCCGAGGTTGGGAGCCGCACTCACCGCGCCGGTATCAGCGTCGACGATGCCAGCGATTCCCACCCCAATACCGAGGAGGCGGGGCGTGAGGTGGGCCAGTTCGCCAATGGAGTCCACGATGTGTTGCGGTGTCATCCCGCCTTCGGGCGCATCGGTGCGGATCTCGCGCAGGATGTTGTCGTGCAGGTCAAAGCTGCGTGCATGAATACCGTCCGCCGTGCAATTGACCGCAATCAAGGTGCCGTAATGTTTCGTGACTTCCAGTTGCACTGCCGGTCGACCCGCTGACGGCAGCTGAGTGCCGGTCTCGTAGATCACGCCATCGTCGATTAGGCCGCGCACAATGCGGGTGATGAGCGACGAGCTCACGTCAAACCGCTCAACCAGGGCGGTACGGCTCATTCGCCTAGCGTGCAATGCACCGATGACGGCGGCACGCTGGTTGCGGCGATCGGCAAGGGCAATGGATGGCCTCGTCACGGCGACGGCGCTCCGGTATCGAGCGCCGTCTCATACCCCGGTGATGTGCGGTGTCCGCCCTTGACGCGGATGAACCATTCGCGGGGTTGAATCCGCATGCCACGTCCGCTCGCGAGCACCCAGTAGGCGCCCTCCACGGTGAGTTGGGTCTTGTGTGCGGTGAGTGCCTGGGTCTTCTGTGCCAGGTAGTCCGAAACATCGAACTCGACATCAATCTCATCGTCCGGGTGCACGCCGTCGGGGTACTCGCCGGGATCTGGGTCGACCCAGAGTCCCAGGTCGTCTGCACGAGTGGCGAGCTCGGTGAGTTCAGCAACAATCAGGTCGCGCGGCACGGCTGTCCAATAGACGAGCGGTACGTCCCACGGCTCGCCCGGAGCCCGGCTCGTGGCGTCTGCGGCCGCCGCCAGCCCATTCATGGTCACGCGGTGCGTCTGAATGTGATCGGGGTGCCCATATCCCCCGTTGGCGTCATAGGTGATGACGATGTGCGGCCGCGTTTCGCGGACAATGGCTCCCATCAGATTGGCCGCCTCGATCGGGTCAGCCGACCAAAAGGCATCGGGTCGGTTATTGGCTGGGATACCCATGCGTCCGGAGTCACGGTAGTGACCGGAACCACCGAGGTAGCGATGGTCAGTGACGCCCAGCGCCTGCATCGCGAGGCTCAGCTCGCGCGCTCGCTCCGGCCCCAGTGCGTCGTCGTTATCGACGTGCAGGTGTTGAAGTTCGGTGAGCGCGATCTTCCCCTGCTCGCCCTGCGTGCAGGTGACAACGGTGACAGCCGCGCCTTCGGCAACGAGTCGGGCGATGGTTCCGCCCGTTGCACAGCTCTCGTCATCAGGGTGGGCGTGGGCCAGCAAGACGCGAAGTGGCTCATCTCTGCGTGCCGTTGCCATGCCTTACCTCACTGTCAGTAGCCGATGTGGACCCTTGACTTTGATTCTGGCAGAAATTAAGTACTTACAGTACGACAAAAAATAAGCATCTGATCAGGCATCTATAGATCACAGCCCAAGGGGTGGGATGCTGCAAGAGCCGAAACGCCAGCGGTATACAAGCCGGCGAGCGGAACCACGAATGGCTCAGAACAGCGTGTTGCCTTCAAATGCCCACGAGGCACGGTGGTGTGGGGTGATGCCGAACTCGACGATCGCGGCGCGGTGCTCGGCACTGCCGTAGCCCTTGTTGCGCTCCCACTGATACGCGGGCGCTTGGGCGTGAACTTCCACCATGTAGTCGTCGCGGGCCACCTTAGCGAGCACGGAGGCGGCGGCAGCCGACGCACAATCGCGGTCACCTTTGATGACGGGGATGACCGTCATCCCCCACCCGCCAGCGGGCTGAATGTAGTCGTAATTGCCGTCCAGCAGCACAACGCCGTCACGCGGATCAACGCCGGCTTCAGCCGCCACGGTTTCGATCGCGCGGAGTGCGGCCGTACCCAGCGCCCGCATAATGCCGGTCTGGTCAACCTCAAGAGCGCTCGCCCAGCCGAGGCCCGAACCGCTCACCCAATCGCGCGCACGATCGGCAACGTCATGACGCTTCGCCTCAGCGATGAGCTTCGAGTCGCGCAGGCCCTCGGGAATAGCGCTGCCCAAGTGCGACGCGTAGACGATCGAGGCACCCACGACGACGGGCCCGGCGATCGCACCGCGGCCGACTTCATCGCACGCGATGATGAACGGATATTGCTCGAGCAGCGTCGCTTCGCGCTCTAGCGTGGGAACGGCAGGGCTCACTGGTCGGCCGGATCTGGCACGCCGATGAATGCCGAGTCGCTGGAGCCCAATCCGCCGAAGCGGTCGAACGGCCACGTGCGCAAGAATGCGCGTCCGACGACCTCAGACAGAGGCACAAAGCCCTGCCCGGGCTCATCGATGTGGAAGCGAGAGTCTTGTGAGTTGTTCCGATTGTCGCCCAGTACCCACAGCGAGCCTTCCGGAACCACAACGTCGTACTCGTATTCAGGACGATCGGGGCCGGGCGTGAGCTGTACGTACTCCGACTCATCGAGGGGCACGCCGTTGACCGACGTCTGGCCGAGCTCGTTGCAGCACACCACATGGTCGCCGGGCAAGCCAATGACGCGCTTGATGAGGTGCTCGGACGAGTCTGGTGCAGAAAGGCCCACGAGGGACAGCACCCAGTCCACACCCTCAGCGATGGGTCCACGGTCGGGCTTCGGCACGGAAACCCCCTGAAGCCACCCGCCCGGGTCACGGAACACCACGATGTCGCCGCGGTCGTAGCCGGTAAAGCGCGGGGTCAGTTCGTCAACGAGAATGCGGTCTTGCACCTGCAGCGTGTTTTCCATCGACCCCGACGGAATATAGAACGAGCGCACCACAAACGTCTTGACCAAGAACGACACCAGAAGTGCCACCAGAATGATGACGATCAGGTCGCGGAAAAAGACACCCCAGCCGCCCTTGCGCTTCGCGTTATTGCGGTGGCGGCGAGCATCGCGTCGCGACATGTGCGCGTCGGCGTACTCGCTTGTCATGGTGTCCTATCGGGGGTGGGGGCTGCCGAAAACAGACCGTATGTCACAGCCTGGCACATCTCGCCTGGGAATAAGAGAACCCCGCGGAATCTTCCGCAGGGTTCTCTTGAAGAGGCGCTTACTTGTCGCGCTTCTCCTTGATCTTTGCCTTCTTGCCGCGCAGTTCGCGCAGGTAGTACAGCTTGGCGCGACGAACGTCACCGCGGGTAACAACCTCGATGCGCTCGATTACCGGGGAGTGCACCGGGAAGGTACGCTCCACGCCAACCTGGAAGCTGATCTTGCGGACGCAGAACGTCTCGCGAACGCCGTCACCCGAGCGGCCAATAACGACACCCTGGAAGACCTGAACGCGCGAGCGCGAGCCTTCCGTGATGTTGACGTGAACCTTTACGGTGTCACCGGGGAAGAACTCGGGAATGTCCGAGCGGAGCGATGCCGCATCAACGGCGTCAAGGATCTGCATGATAGATCGCATTCTGCAGTCGCGTCAGGTCTTCTGCATAAAGGGGTTTTCATAGAACATTCGCGCACCTTGCGGTCGGATACTCCCCTGAGGCAGAGCACCTGCGTGGGCACGTCGAAACGTGCATGGTCACGGCACAGCTATCTATTCTGCCACGTCGTGCCTGGTGACGCGAAATCAGGACTCGTGCTTCTCCGTCACGATGAAGATGTCGGCGGAACCAGTGGCTTGCGTATGCGGGCGCGTGGACGGGCGTGCGCTCGGGAAGACACCCTCAACGGGCGTTTCGTAGCGGGATCCGGTCCCCTCTTGCCAGAGCTGCCACATGCATGAAACCAGCACGCCGATGCCGGCGATGATCGCGAGCGTCAGGAACAGCGGGAACCACTCGGAATACAGTCCGACCAGAATCGTGAGCACATGCCAGGTACCGAATGTTGCAACGTCAAGCGCCGATACGGCCCGGTTGCGTCTCACCGAGGGGCGCGAACGAACCAGCAGCGTGAAGATGAGCTGCCCGACGAAGACCGACGGCATCGCCAAGAACAGCAGCCACAAGATGGCCCACGCGTTCGCCTGGAACACCATGTACCCCACGAGCAACCACAGCGGCAATAGGAAAGCCGCCGGAACTAGCCACCGATAAAACGCTCTCCGAAGTGCCATATCGCGATGGTACGCCGAATTTCAGTGCGAAAGGTGTGAGTGATACCGAAGCGTCACCGAGTCCGCATTTCCACGAGAGAATGGAACCATGATCGAATTGCGCACGCCAGCTGAAATTGAGCAGATGCGCCCCGCGGGGCGTTTCGTGGCCGAGGTTCTCGCGACCCTCCGTGACGAGACGAAGGTGGGTACCAACCTTCTCAGCATCGACAAGCGCGCACACGACATGATTCGCAAGGCCGGAGCCGAGTCCTGCTACATCGACTATCACCCGTCGTTTGGCGCGAGCCCGTTCGGCAAGGTGATTTGTACCTCGATCAACGACGCCGTGCTGCACGGCCTCCCCCACGATTACGTGCTGCGTGACGGCGACCTGGTCAGCCTCGACTTTGCCGTTTCCGTCGACGGCTGGGTGGCAGACTCCGCCATCTCGTTCATCGTCGGCACCCCGCGTGAAGAAGACCTCCAGCTCATTGACACGACGCAGCGCGCCCTCGCCGCCGCAATCGAGGCATCGCAGACCACCAACCGCATCGGCGACATTTCAGCCGCCGTCGGCGCCGTCGCTCATGCCGAGGGCCTCACCATCAACACCGACTTTGGCGGTCACGGCGTCGGGCGCACCATGCACGGCGACCCGCACGTACCAAACGAGGGCAAAGCCGGCCGCGGCTACCCGTTGCGCGCCGGGCTCGTGCTGGCCCTGGAGCCGTGGTTCCTGCAGACCACCAACGAGATTTACACCGACCAGGATGGCTGGACTCTCCGCTCGGCCGACGGCTCCCGCGGCGCGCACTGCGAGCACACGGTGGCCATGACCGACGACGGCCCCATCGTGCTCACGGACCGTTCGTTCCTGGGCGTCGATTAAGCCAGTCGACTAAGCAATAGAGAAGCGGAACCATGCGCTGGCAACAGCTGCATGGTTCCGCTTTGTCGTACTACCGCACGAGTGTTAGTCGCCGAGCAGGTCAGGGCGACGCTCGCGCGTTCGCTGCACCTGCTGCTCGTGACGCCACGTCGCGATGGCGCCGTGGTTGCCGCTGAGCAGGATGGGCGGAACCTCCCGGTCGCGCCACACGGAGGGCTTGGTGTACGACGGGTACTCAAGCAGACCGTCTTCGTGGGACTCTTCGACGAGGCTGTCTGGGTTGCCGACGACACCGGGAATGAGCCGGCCGATCGCCTCAATCATGGCCATCGAGGCGACTTCGCCGCCGTTAAGCACGTAGTCCCCCAGGCTCATGAGGCGAACGGTGCCGAGCTCGGCAGCATAGGCAAAAACCCGCTCATCAATGCCCTCGTAGCGACCGCACCCGAATACGAGATGCTCGTCGGTCGCGAGCTCGCGCGCCTTGGCTTGCGTGAAGACTTCACCCGCGGGGGAAGGAAAGATAAAGGTGGGGCGCACCGTCGAGTCGGCGACGATCGCGTCAAGTGCCTCGCCCCATGGTTCCGGCTTCATCACCATGCCCGCACCTCCGCCGTAGGGGGTGTCATCGACCGTGCGGTGGCGGTCATACGTCCACTCCCGCAGATCGTGAACGCGCACATCGATGATGCCGGCGGCACGAGCCTTGCCGAGCAACGAGACGTCAAGAACGTCGAAGAACGACGGGAAGATCGAAACGACGTCGATCCGCATGTTACGCCTCGGTGGCGTGCTCGGCGGAGTCGTCGCGAGCAACCTCGGGCTGCGCGTCGTCGTCAGACTCTTCAAACAGGCCGGTAGGCGGCGTTACTGTTACCCGACCTTCGGCGAGGTTGACCTCGGGCACGATGGCAGAGACAAACGGAACCATGACCTCGCGGTCATCGACCTTGACGATGAGAAGGTCCTGCGCGGGCATGTGCTCGAGACGGGCGACGCGACCGATGACGGCACCATCGCGCACGACGTCGAGCCCGACAAGCTGGTGGTCGTACCATGCGTCGTCTTCTTGCTCGTCGACGGAGTCGTCCATCCACAAGATCGCGCGGACCAATTCGTCAGCAGCGTTGCGGTCATCGACTCCCTCAAGGAAGACGACGGCATGGGAGTTCATCCAACGGAACTCCCGCACGGTGACGGTCTTGCCGTGCCACGGCGAAGACTCCGGCACCTGAAGTGTGAAGACAGCCCCTGGCACAAAACGGCCATCGGGGTTGTCGGTGTACAGCTCCAGCTTGAAGGCGCCCTTGAGGCCATGAGCCTTGACAAGGCGGCCGACGCGAAGCTGGTTTTTCTGGCCCTGATCAGACATCAGTCGTCTGCAACGTCGACGCGAACGCGACGGTTGTCGGCCAGCGCGGAAATAAGCGTCCGCAGCGCTTTCGCGGTGCGACCGCCGCGCCCGATGACGCGTCCACGATCGTCGGGGTGCACATGCACTTCGAGGAGATCTCCTCGTGACGACGTTGAGGCGTTAATACGCACCTCGTCGGGGTGATCAACGATCCCCTTGACGATGTGCTCGAGCGCGGCGGACAACACGACGATTACTCGGCTTCTACTGCGGCCTCGGGGGCCTCTACAGCGTCAGCGTCAGCAGCGGGAGCTTCCTCAGCGGGAGCTTCAGCCTTCTTCTCAGCCTTGGGCTTGATGACCGACTTCTTCGCGGCCGGAGCCTCGAAAGCCGTCTTCTCGCCAGCAACCTGAACGGTCGACTTGGCGTTCTTGTCGCCCTTGAACTTGCCCCAGTCGCCCGTAAGCTTCAGGAGCACGAGGACCTGCTCGGTCGGCTGAGCGCCAACAGACAGCCAGTACTGTGCACGCTCCGAGTCAACCTCGATGAACGAAGGCTGCTCGGTCGGGTGGTACTTGCCGATTTCTTCGATGACGCGGCCATCGCGCTTGGTGCGCGAGTCAGCGACAACGATGCGGTAGTAAGGCGCACGGATCTTGCCCATGCGCTTGAGACGAATCTTGACAGACACGATTCTCCAGAGATGTGTTTGAGGAAGACGAACTGATCGCCCGGAGCGTGGGGTGCACACCCGGCGGAAGCTCTATGGTGGATCGCGCGCTGGATAGAGGGTCGAGCGGTTGATCCAAGGTTCTATTCTGCCAGACTCCAGCAGCAGTTTCGACCAACGGCACGCTCAGCGCCCCGGTTGTCGACCGATCTGCAGAATCTGTGCAGATTAGTTTTTGCCGAGAAGCTTTTGAATCTCGGCAAGATCTGCTTCAGACGGCGCCTTATTGCCGCCCAAACCGAAGCCAGAGCCCGTGGGCTGCGACGTCTGAGCAAGGCCAGCAGCCTCCGCAGCACGCTTAGCCGGGTTGCCAGAACGCGGGGCAGCCTTCTTGGCACCCTTCTTGCCACGCTTGGCAGAAGCGCCGGGGCGCGCACCGGGAACCGGGCCCATGCCGGGGATGTTGGGCACGCCACCGCGGGCGACCGTCTTCATCATCTTGGCGGCCTGCTCAAAGCGTTGCACCAGGGCGTTGACATCCGTAACGGTCACGCCAGAACCACGCGCGATGCGCAGACGACGGGAACCATTGAGAAGCTTGGGCGTGCGGCGCTCGGCGGGCGTCATGGAGCGGATGATGGCTTCGGTGCGGTCGATCTCACGCTCGTCGAAGTCTTCAAGCTGCTGCTTCATGTTTCCCATGCCGGGAAGCATTCCCAGCATCTTCTTCATGGAGCCCATCTTCTTGAACTGCTGCATCTGCTCAAGGAAGTCTTCGAGCGTGAACTGCTCGTTGGCGAGCTTCTCAGCAACCTTGAGGGCCTCGGCCTCATCAAAGTTCTGCTGCGCCTGCTCGATCAGGGTGAGAATGTCACCGAGGTCGAGGATGCGGCTCGCCATGCGATCCGGGTGGAATGCTTCGAGATCGTCGAGGCCTTCACCGGTCGAGGCAAAGATGATCGGTCGGCCGGTGACACTGGCCACCGAAAGCGCCGCACCACCGCGGGCATCACCGTCAAGCTTTGACAGCACGACGCCGGTGAAATCGACGCCCTCCTGGAAGGCCTTTGCGGTGTTGACGGCGTCTTGACCGATCATCGAGTCGATAACGAAGAGCACTTCGTCGGGCTGTACGGCGGCGCGAATGTCAGCGGCCTGCTTCATCAGCTCGGCGTCAACACCGAGGCGTCCCGCGGTGTCTACGATGACGATGTCGTGCTGGTGACGCTTGGCAAACTCAATGCCGTCGCGCGAAACCCGCACCGGGTCACCAACGCCGTTGCCTGGTTCCGGAGCAAAAATCGTGGCGCCGGCGCGCTCGGCGACCACCGTCAGCTGGCCGACGGCGTTTGGGCGCTGCAAGTCGGCGGCAACGAGCAACGGCGTGTGGCCGTCCTTCGCCAGCATCTTGGCAAGCTTTCCGGCGAACGTCGTCTTACCCGAACCCTGGAGACCGGCGAGCATGATGACCGTCGGCGGAGTCTTGGCGAATTCGAGACGGCGCTGTTCGCCACCGAGAATAGCGATGAGCTCTTCGTTGACGATCTGCACGACCTGTTGCGCCGGGTTCAGGGCGCGGTTGACCTCGTCACCGAGGGCACGCTCACGCACCTTGGCGGCGAATTCCTTCACCACCTCGAGCGCGACGTCGGCGTCAAGCAGGGCGCGACGAATTTCGCGAACGGTTCCGTCAACATCGGCGGGCGACAGCTTGCCCTTGGTGCGGAGGTTGCGGAAAGTCTCGGTGAGACGCTCAGATAGCGTGCCAAATGTAGCCATGATGCTCCGAGTTTACGCGAGATCGCGGCACTGCCGCTGACACACGCGAGCGCTCGCTATGCGCCGAGTGCTTCAACGATGTCGACGGCCTCGGTGAGGCGATCGCCCAGCTGCGCCCGACCGGAACCATCGAGCGCCCAGCGCCGCGTCGCAGCGAGCATTCCGGCCGCGTACGACGCGCCAAGAATCGCTGAGTAGAGCTCGGTGTTTTCGGCCCGCAGGAGGCGCGAGGAAAACGCTGCCGCGATACGAGCGGTGCGTAGCGACCCCTCGCGTTCCAAATCTTCTTCTGCGCTCATTGCGGCGGCGTTCGACATCACGAGCGCGAGGGCGTCGGGGGCGAATCCGTCGGCAAAACTCGCAATCGCTTCTCGAATGTCGGCGCGGGCACCGGCGCCCGCGGTCATCGACAGCTCAGAAACGAGCCGCTCCGCACGCTCATCAAACCCCGACCAAATCACGTCACTCTTGGCGGCGAAGTAGTTGAAGAAGCTGCTGCGACTCACGCCAGCGCGTGCCGTGATATCACTCACGCTGGTCGCGTCGTACCCCTTCTCGAGAAACAGCTCACACGCGGCCTCCGACAGCGTTTCGCGTGACGACGCCTTCGGACGCCCCTGCCTGCTCGTCGGTTCCATGTCACCAGCGTATTGCTCGCGGCGACGTACCGGCACGCGGCATCCGCGATCGCGGCGTGCGCGAGGCCCCGCAAAACGACGTGTAGGCTTCAATCGGAGTTGTTATACCGAGTCTAACAATGAGGAGATATGCGCGTTCAGCATGCGGGGTTCGCCCCCGACTACGTCGAATACACCGAAGGATGGGAGCTTCAGCGGCGCACACACGCCGACGTTGTCGCAGGCGCCGCTCCCAACACCCTGCTGCTGCTTGAGCACGCCAGCGTCTACACCGCGGGCAAGCGAACGGAACCATCGGAGCGGCCCGATGACGGCTCCCCCGTTATCGACGTTGATCGCGGCGGCAAGATCACCTGGCACGGCCCGGGGCAGCTCGTTGGCTACCCGATTCTGCGCCTCGATGATCCGGTGGACGTCGTGGCTTACGTGCGACGCCTTGAGGCGATGATGATCGACGCTCTGGAGGTTGTGGGGGTGCGCGGAACCACGGTGCCCGGCCGTAGCGGCGTGTGGCTGACCGATGGCGATCGCGAAGACAAGATCGCCGCCATCGGCGTGCGCGTCGAACGGGGCGTCACGATGCACGGCTTTGCCATCAACGTCTCCAACTCTCTCGATGGCTTCAACCGCATTGTTCCGTGCGGGATTCTCGATGCCGGCGTCACCACGATCGCTCGCGAAGTCGACTCCGACCTCACCCCCCAAACCTTCGCCGACACCATCACCCGCGCCTTCGAGCGCGAGTTCTCAGGAGTACTTGCATGACCACCTCCGCACCCGAGGGCCGCAAGCTCCTGCGCCTCGAAGTTCGTAACGCCGAGACTCCGATCGAACGCAAGCCCGACTGGATCAAGACCCGCGCCCGCACCGGCCCCGAGTACCTCTCGCTCCGCGCGCTCGTCAAAGACGAGAACCTCCACACGGTGTGTCAGGAGGCCGGATGCCCCAACATTTACGAGTGCTGGGAAGACCGTGAGGCGACCTTCTTGATCGGCGGTGCCGAATGCACGCGGCGATGTGACTTCTGCCAGATCGCGACCGGAAAGCCCGCGGCGTACGACACCGATGAGCCGCGTCGCGTCGCGGAAAGCGTGGTGCGGATGCAGCTGCGCTACGCGACCGTCACGGGTGTTGCCCGCGACGATCTGCCCGATGAGGGTGCGTGGCTTCACGCTGAAACCGTGCGCCAAATTCACGCCATGAATCCGGGCACCGGCGTGGAAATTCTCGCGACCGACTTTTCGGGAAACCCCGATCTGCTCGCCGAAGTCTTTGCCTCACGCCCCGAGGTCTTCGCGCACAATGTGGAGACGGTTCCGCGAGTTTTCAAACGTATTCGCCCCGCGTTTCGTTACGAGCGCTCGTTGGGCGTGCTAACCATGGCGCGAGACGCGGGTCTGATCACCAAGTCAAACCTGATTCTGGGTATGGGAGAAACCGACGAAGAGATTGTGCAGGCGATGCACGACCTGCACGAAGCGGGATGCGACATTCTCACGCTGACGCAGTATCTGCGCCCCTCCCCTCGCCACCTGCCGATTGACCGCTGGGTCAAGCCGGAACAGTTCATCGCGCTGCGCGAAGAAGCCGAGCGGATTGGGTTTCTGGGGGTTCTTGCCGGGCCGCTGGTGCGCTCGTCGTACCGCGCGGGGCGGTTGTGGGCCCGCTCTATGGCGTCAAAGGGCCGCGAGATTCCCGAGAACCTGCGCCATCTCGCCGAGAAGGACGAGTTCGCGCAGGCGGTCTAGCGCTATTCGGCGCTGGTGACCGAGAGGATGGCGCCGGTGCTGGCGATGTTCACGAACAGCACGTCGTCCATCGCGTCAGGGTCAAGCGCGTATTCGAGCACGCAGAACGGATCTTTGCCGCCGTGCTCATCGGCGAGGATCGTCACGCTCATCAGCCGAAGCGAGCGAATCATGTCGATGTGAATGTCGCCAGACATTTCGATCAACACGTCGTGCAGGGCGTCGCCGAGTTCTTCTTGCTGTTGCAACAAGAACTCGGTGACCTCGCTGGTGCGATCGCTGAGCTCTGAAATCATCGCTTCGCGCGCGGCAAGGTCGATGTTTTCGAGCGAGCGGATCATGGTGGCCGCGACATCAAGTGCGTCAGACGATATGTCGTCTTGGTCGGGCGCGGTCAGGTCGATGGTGACGTATTGGTCACCGAATTCGAGCGCTTCTGACCAGAAGATCGACCCGTCGGGGCCAGATTCGAGGAGTCCGAAGAAGTCGTGCTCAATCGCCATGTCGCTATACAACCAGTCTCTGCGCGCGGAGAAAAGACCCCTCCGCGGAACTCTAAGAAATGTGTGAATGTACCCGCTCGGTGCTGGGGCGGCGCAATCAGTCGACGAGCGACTGCGCAAACACGTGCGGGGTGAAACCGGTGAGGTCATCAATTCCCTCGCCCTGCCCGAGAAGCTTCACGGGGATTCCGGTGCGCTCTTGCACCGCGAGCACAAACCCGCCCTTTGCCGAGCCGTCCAGTTTCGTGAGCACCAGGCCCGTGACGCCGGCGTGCTCCAAGAACGCTTGAGCCTGCATGACGCCGTTCTGACCGGTTGTGGCATCGAGCACGAGCAGAACTTCGCTAATCGGCGCCTGCTTCTCAATGACGCGGCGAATCTTGCCAAGCTCGTCCATCAAGCCGCCCTTGGTGTGCAAACGCCCGGCCGTGTCGACGATGACGATTTCGGTTGCGGTGTTGATCGCGTATTCGATCGTCTGAAAGGCGACCGAAGCCGGATCTTGGCCCTCTTGCTGCGGCTTGACAATGGCGACGCCGGCGCGGTCCGCCCACGTCGCGAGCTGTTCGACGGCCGCGGCACGAAACGTATCGGCCGCACCAACCACAATGGAGCGCCCGTAGCGCACCAGGTACTTGGCAAATTTGCCGATCGTGGTGGTTTTGCCCACCCCGTTCACGCCAACCACGAGCACAACGGCGGGACGCTCCGTCAGCTTGAGGGTGGTGTCGTACTTCGCGAAGTGCTCTTCCAGAGTCTCCACCAGCATGCGCTTGAGGTCGCGCGGGTCGGTGGTGCGATACCGATCAACCTTCTCGCGGAGCTCATCGATAATGCGTTCGGTAATGTCCGGCCCGAAGTCTGCGGTCAGCAGCGCGGTCTCCATGTCGTCCCACGTCGTCTCATCGATTGTGGGTTTGGTGAAGACGCCGCGCAACGCGCGCCCGAGTGACCACTTACTTTCCGCCATGACTCCAGCCTACCGACGGTTCAGGCACGCTGAACGATGCGCTGACCAACGACCGCCGAAACGCCGTCTTGGCGCATGGAGACACCGTAAAGCGCATCGGCAATCTCCATGGTGCGCTTTTGGTGCGTGATCACAATCAGCTGGGACGAGGCCCGCAATTGCTCGAACACGCCCAGAAGCCTGCCCAGGTTGGCGTCGTCCAGGGCTGCCTCGACCTCGTCGAGAATGTAGAACGGGCTCGGGCGAGCCTTGAAAATAGCGGTCAGCAATGCCACCGCGGCGAGCGATCGTTCACCGCCAGACAGCAACGACAGCCGCTCAATCTTCTTGCCGACCGGTCGAATCGAAATTTCAATGCCGGTGTTCAGCATGTCGTCGGGATTGGTCAGTGAAATGGAACCAGTGCCGCCGGGGAAGAGAATCGGGAAGACTTCGCCGAAGGCCACCTTGGTGTCTTCGAATGCGGCCGCGAAGATGACCTGCATGCGTTCATCGAGTTCTTCGATGATAGCGAGGAGGTCCTTTCGCGTCTCGGTCAGATCGTGCAACTGGTCGCTGAGGAAGCTGTGACGCTGTTCTAGCGCCGCGAATTCTTCAAGCGCCAGCGGGTTGACGCGGCCCAGCTGGTTGAGTTTGCGCTCGGCCTCGGTGAGTCGACGCTGCTGCTGTCGGCGGTCAAACGCGATTCCCCCAGCCGCGCCGTCGTCGGCATCTTCTTCGCTCGAGTCTTGCGGGTCGCGCGGAGCAAGCGTAGTGGGGCCGTACTCGGCGATCAAGATTTCTTCACTCAGGCTGAGTTCGCTGTGCACGCGCTCCAGCAGGCTCGTGACGTGCAGACGCTTCTCGTGCATTTGCAGTTCAATGCCGTGCACGCTTTCTGTGAGCGCACTCAGGCGGTCGCGCAGTGTCTTTTCCTGCGCACGAATCTCAACGAGCTCGTGTGACTGTGCCGCGCGTTCCGCCTCTGCGGTCGCCAACGCAACGCGCGCTTGGGAGACCGAACGATCGACCGAATCGAGCACATCGGGAAGCTCGCCCGCGACGGCTTGCGCGGCTTCTCGTTGCGAACGGCGAATGACCGCGCGGCGCGCGGCCTCCGCCGCCGCCTCGCGCTCGCGCTCGCGCTGGGCTTCGAGCGCAACCACCCGACCTTCGGCGGCACGCACCCGCTCGCGCAGGGTCTCAACCTCCAGGCGGGTGCGAACTTCGGCCTCGCGCGATTCGTCGAGTGAAGCAAGCAGCCCATCCCGTGCCGACGCGTCAAGAATCGGCCGCGGCGCCTCGAGCGCACCGTTCAGTTCGTGCGTTGCGGCTGTGGCCTTCGCCTCCGCATCAGCCACGGCCGCCTGCGCTTGTGAAAGGCCCGATTGAAGTCGTTCGGTCTCAGCCACGGCAGCTTCGTGGCGCATCGTGATGCGGTTGACGTGCTCGGCGTGGCTGGCCACGGCGGCATCAAACTCACGCAGCGTCTGCAGGCTTTCCTTGGCATGACGACGCGCCTTTTCGAGCACATCTTTGCCGTCTTCCAAGCCTTCGCGGAGGGCGTCGACGATCACGGTCACTTCGCTGAGTCGGTCAACCGCGGCATCGCGTTCAGCTGCCAATTCAAGGCGGGAGGTTTCACCGCTACCGGCGCGGATCATGTGCTCCGTGCACACCGCTCCGGCGCGCGTGACGATCGTGACGGGGAATCCGGTCACCGACGCCTCAAATGCGCCGCTTGCCGCAAGAGCCGCATCAAGATCTTCGGCGATAACAACGTACGCCAGCAATCCGCGAATGCCGTCGGGCGCGGTCACAACATCAAGGGCCGGGGTAATGCCCTTAATCTTCGGCAGGGTCGGCGCATGCACAGCAGACTCGGCGATGACGATATCGACGACCCCGAGAGATTCCGCTCGCGCCTGTTCGGCGGCGGTCATCGCATCCGGCGTCGAGTGCACGAGCAGACCTTCGGACGCGCCCCCAAGGACGGCCGCGATGGCGGCCTCGTATCCGGCCTTGACCTTCATGCTGTCGGCAACGATTCCGATGACGCCGTGCCCGCCTCGCGCGGCTAGGGCGGCAGCACCGCCGCGCACGGCGAGGGCGGAACCAAGGGCTGAGGCTTTTGCGGTGAGGGAGTCTTTTTCGCGCTCCGCGGCGTGCAGGCGATCGCGCAGACCTTCAAGCTCGGCTTCGGCCGCGGCCGTCGCCTTCTGCGCCGTCTCGTAGCGCGATGTGTGCTCAAGCGTTGAGCCGTCGGGTGCCTCCGCGTTTTCCAGCAGATCGGCGGCTTCGGCGGCCTCAATGCGTCGCGCCTCGGCGGCATCCATCGCATTCTGCTGGCGCAGCACGGCACCGCGCACGGCCGCGAGCGCTGAGGCGGCGGCCTCCGCCTTACCGCGCAACTTGGTGATGCGCATATCGTGCTCGCTCACCAGAGCGCTCTGCTCGGCGATGTCAACATCAAGTGCGTCGAGCTCGGCACGGGCGCGGATCGTTTCTTTGACGGCCTCGGCCGCGAGGTCTTTCGCCTCTCCGAGTCCCGATGAGATGCGGGCGATCTCGTTCTTGGCTTCGTCGACATCAGCCTGGGTGACGGTGATGGGCGTGCCAACCGAATCTTCTTCTGCGCCGAGGAGCGATAACCGCTGGTTTGCGAGGCTGTACAGGCCGCGCAGGCGCTCCTGCACTTGTTCGAGAGCAAACAGCACGCTGCGGGCGCGATCGACGGCCTCGGTATTTTGGGCGCGTTCCAGATGTTCCATCCGCGCACGCATTGTGGTGGCTTGGTCTTGCAACACCATGCGCTCGGCGGAGCGTTCGTGCTCGTTTCGAGCGTGATCTGCCAGAGCGGTTCGTAGCGTCACCAGGTCATCGGCGAACAGGCGCGCCTTCGCATCGCGCACCATCGCGGCAATGGTTGCCGCCTCGCGGGCAATTTCTGCCTGCTTGCCGAGAGGCTTGAGCTGGCGCCGAATCTCTCCGGCGAGATCGCTCAGGCGGGTGAGGTTCGCCTCCATCGCCTCAAGTTTGCGCAGCGTCTTTTCTTTGCGGCGGCGGTGTTTGAGAATTCCGGCGGCCTCTTCGATAAAGCCGCGGCGGTCTTCCGGCGTCGCCTGCAGTACTGTGTCGAGCCGCCCCTGCCCGACGATGACGTGCATTTCACGGCCGAGGCCGGAGTCGCTCAGAAGCTCTTGTACGTCGAGCAGACGCACGGTGTCGCCGTTGATCGCGTATTCGCTTGACCCGTTGCGAAACAGGGTGCGGCTAATCGTCACTTCGGCATATTCGATCGGCAAGGCACCATCGGCGTTGTCGATCGTGAGCTGCACCTCCGCGCGGCCGAGCGGCCCGCGTGTCGAGGTTCCGGCAAAAATGACGTCTTCCATCTTGCCGCCGCGCAGAGTCTTGGCACCCTGCTCCCCCATCACCCAGGCGAGGGCGTCAACCACGTTGGATTTACCGGAACCATTGGGCCCGACGATTGCGGTAACCCCCGGCTCGAGGGCAAAAGTGGTCGGCTGGGCGAACGACTTGAAGCCCTTGAGCGTGACGCTCTTCAGGTGCATTCGTCCTCCCGGGTAATAGTGCCTGACTTACGTTATCGGATACGACGGTTCTGCCCGGGCAGAACCCGCGGAAACATGCGCGACACGCCCGGGCGCTTGCGCAACCTGGGAGAACGCGCTAGTGTCAATTTTCGGTTCAACGAACGAAAGGAGAGACCCATGATTATGAACACCACCGGCACCGCCGCATTTGGCACTGCTCGCGCAGGAGTGGTCTCTGGAGTTCGCGGAATCACACTGATTCTGGCTCAGTAACTGCGGAGCGGGCACAGTCCCCGCAACTGACCATTCCTCGCAAGGCGTGCAATCGTGCGCTTCGACATCTTGTCATCCCCTTGGAACCTTTCTGATGGTTCCGTCATGAGCACTTTCGCTCCGAAAACGTAAGGATCTGTCGTGTCTACGACTCTCGTTTCGCGTCGCCTCGATGTGCACGAAACCGCCCATGCGCCGGCGTTGCCGACCAACACCGCCCCGCTACGCGAGCTCAGCATCACTCGACGCTTGTCCGTCCGCGCCGCCATTTGGCTCCTCGCCCACATGCCGGCCGCCACCGATCACACCACGCGTGCACAACAGCTGCGGGTTCGCACCGAACGCGATCGCCGTGAGACTGCCGCCCGCACCGAGCACTACCTGCGTCTGCTGCAGGTCTAAGGAGATACCATGAACAGCACGACAGAAATTGCCGGGCTCACCATTCGCTCGTATGTCATTCCCACCAGCATCGACAACGATGACGCCGCCGACTTCATTGCGATGGTCGACGTGCGAAACCGCATCTACCGGGAGATTTCCGGATCAGATGACGAAGCCATGACGGCCGCCGAACTATTGCCGAACTTTTGGGCAGACGAGTACACCACGCGCCACTTTTTCGTCATTGAGATGGATGGAGTCATGGTCGGACGGATGGGGGTTGATCTTCCGCTGGAGGACGACTCTCGCGTCGCGTTTTGGATTATCGAACTCATCGAAGACGTCTGGGGGCTGGGCATCGGCTCCGCCGCCTACGAAATCGTTGAGCAGATCGCCCGCGAGGCGGGTCGCACGTCGCTGCAGTCGTGGGCGGAACATCCGGCCAGCGATGACGCACGGCTCGAGCCGCCTACCGGGTTCGGTTACGTTCCGAAAGATCACATCGCCCGGTTTTACCTGCGCCACGGCTACTCACTGGAGCAGGTCGAACGAAAGAGCCTTTTTGATCTGCAGGGTGATTTGGGTGCGGTGGAGCGCATTCACGGTGAGGCTGCGGCCGCGGCTGCGGACTACGAGGTGGTGCAGTGGATGCTGCCGACGCCCGAGGAGTTCGTCAGCGGCTACTGCGTTATGAAGGAGCGCATGGTCACCGACGCGCCGAGCGCCGATATGGAGTTCGACGAAGAGGTGTGGGACGAGGCGCGCCTGCGCAAGATGGAGGCGCGTGTGCTCGACGGCAATCGCACACAGTTGGTGACCGCGGCACGGCACCGCGTGAGCGGAGAACTATGCGCGTTCAACGAGCTTGATCTGCCGCTGGATCGCACGCTCACGACGAGCCAGCACGACACGCTGGTGCTGAGCGATCACCGCGGCCACCGCCTGGGAGCGCTCGTGAAAACCGCAGGCATTCTGCGGCTTCGCGAGCTGGCCCCAGACTCGCCCCGCATCATCACCTGGAATGCCGAAGAGAATCGCCCGATGCTCTCCATCAACGAAGAGCTCGGCTTCTACCCCGCCGCCCACATCGGCGCGTGGAAGAAGGTTCTTTCCTAAACAGTGCCCCGTGGGGCGGGTAGGCATGTGCTTGCCCGCCCCACGGGGTTTTTCGGTCACAGAGTTCTTCAGGCACACACCGCGAGGCATGTCAAAGGAGGAACTCGGGGCGCACTTCTGCAACGCCTGCCAACTCTCGTTGCAGTCGGTCGTATAGCGCCAGCCCCTCATCACGCCAAGATGACGGCAACGGGTCATCAACCTCACGGTCATTGAATGCGTCGTTCCAGGCGTACAGCTCATCGCCGAGCTCGGCAGAAAGCCCGAGGCTGCTGGGGTCAAGCACATAGCTTTCGGAGAAGGACTCCCACAGCCCCCATAATCTGCCCCATTCGGCGAACATGCGAATCGAGCGTCGGCCATCAGGCAGAAGCAGTGGGAGGCGTCGCCGACTCTTCGCCATGAGGTAGCGATCCTGCATGTCGCGGCGATGCCGCCATTGGTTTGGCGTCTTGGGAGTCTGACTGTAGTCGGATCCCGATATCCATAGCAACGCGGGCTCGACGGCGCTTTCCTGGTCAACGACGGCCAGCGCCCACATCACTTCATCGTGTCGCGAGAGTTGGCGTGCCGCGTCCAGGGCGAACTCAAGCGAGGCGCCTGAAATGTCGTACGCCGTCACCTCAAGCGTCGCATCGGCGAACAGCACGAGCCGAAACCGCGTGTCGTTTCGTTGTGGCATCGCAAGCGGGTTTTCGACCACGTCAATCCGCATTCTGAATTGCCCTCCGAAAGCGTGCCGATGGTTCCATTCGAGGCGTCAGGTTCAGCTCTCGGGGTCGTACATGAAGGCTCGGAGTTCCTGCCGGCAGCGGCAGGCCTTCGCAATCTTCGCCGCCCACATCACGGCCTCGTCGTAGGTTGGCACTTCGAGCACCGTGTATCCGCCCTCGATCTGCCGCGTTTGCGGGTACGTGCCGACCTCCGTGGTTCCGTTCTCGTCAACTAAGACCGGCGCGATGGCCTCATCGATGCCGCCGCCGAAGACCCATACTCCCGCGTCTTTTGCCTCCTGCACGACGGCGTGCGAGTCACGCACCACGTCGTCAAACTCCCCGTCCGGAATGCGCATTTCGCCGCTGGGAAAGGAGATCAGAAACTTCGTCATTTCACACCTCTTTGTGTCGCCGCTGGCTCTTATCCAATTCGCTAGCCTACGCCGCGCGGAGCGGGAAAGCACGAGGTGGATTGATGTGGTCCTGGCGGGCGGAACCACGTGGTTCCGGCCCCGAAGGCGCCTGCGGAGCTAGGCTTCCGGGATCTCGCGGCCGAAGGTTTCGAGCCTGATCACTTCGGGCTCGGGAGCGCCACGAACGCCAGTGTCGAGGGTGCTCTTCAACCTCGACTAGCGTGTCGATGCCGCAAAGCGCCAGGAGCAGGCGGATGTCGTTCACGTCGCGTCCTGGGCGGTTGGCGCGGAGCTTCATGGCGAGAAGCGCTTCCTTCGATGCGACCTGAACCACGACGCCAGCTTTGTCGTAGATCGTCTCCCACTCAACGGCCCTCCGGCCGAATGTGGGCAGCGAATCCGCATACTCCACCGCGAAGTTGAACCAACCCGTGTTCCACCCTCGTCGATCTCCCACGCGTGAAGCCGCGGCGAGAACGGCGTCATCGCTGCCGGGCTGAATATGAAGAGAATCGAGGTCTCCGGTGGCGCGTCTGTCGAAGTACCGGATGACGAGAGCAGCGCCGCCGACGAGGCGTATACCCGCGACTTCGCCGGCCGCGTGTAGCTCGCCTACGAGGTCGCGAAGGCCGGAGATGATGTCTTCGCGACCGAGCGAGTCGGCCATCAGATGCTCGCTAAGGTATCGCGCCACACAAGAACGCCGCGCCCGAGGAACTCGTTGGGCACGTCAGCGGGCTCGGGGATCGGGTCCGCGGGATCAACATCCAGAGTGCGAGGCGTCTTGAGCCGCCTTTTCGCGTCAGTAACCCACAAGGGAGCGGGTAGCCCCTCCTCGCTGAGGCGCAATTCTACGAGACCAGCAATGGCCGCATCCCAGGCACGATCACCGGTTAGTTCAGGCTCGGCGAGACCGAGCACACCCCGCACAAGACCGTGCTCGGATGCGAGATTATCGCCCAGCTGAATGAGTTCGCGAAGAGCGCTGTGCTTATCACCCGCTCGCAGGTATCTGCGGATCGCTGCCGCGATGACTGCCGCGTCGTCTCGCTGTGTGGGCGCGGAATATAACCGATGGCCGGCGCTGCCGAGGAATCGTTCTACGGTGCTGAACTCAGCCTCTCGACCGCCTTCAAGTCGTGAGACTCGCCCCTGATCGACATGTGTTCGTTGAGCGAGATCTTTCTGAGTGAGGCCACGGCTCTTTCGCGCAGCGCGCACGAGTGCAGATGCGTTGGTCATGCGATCCTCCAAAAAATGTTCGCAGAGCCATATTCTACGCCCCGGGCTGAGAATGTACACCGCTTCGAATCCGTGCACATGTCACGCCACCATCAAGGGCAGGGGGCGCCCCCGCATCAACGAAATCGTAATTGCGGGCACCACGGTTGACCCACGCGTTTGGTCGCCGAGGGCCTCGCGCAACTACCGGTCGATCGCGTGCTCAAGCTGTGCGAGGCGATGGCTGCGCTCCCCCGTGATCTCCACGACCTGCGCGCCTGCAGTGAGATCGGCATCGTCGGCAAGCTCAAGGAGCGCGGCATCCATCGCGTCGCGCAGTTCAAGGTCTTCGTCGCTCGGGATCTGGATCGCATCACGTGCGTTGAGTGGCAGCAGAATCAGCAGGTCAACATTGACCATGGCGCGCTCGGCCAATCGATAGCCTTGCGCCAAGAGTTCGCTCGAACGCCCCGGACGTGCCAGGTCATCGAGCGCCTGCAAGTAGGCAAGAAAGTCCAGCGGCCCACGCTCAGCGATCAGGGGGCCATCCGTCGGCGCGAGCAGGCGAGCCGCTGCGATACGCAGCTGGGCGAAATAGGTCGCGGCGCCGGGAGACTGTTCGGCAACGTCGATGTCTTCAAACGGGTCAGCCAGCGTGCGCCAGCCTGCATGGCCTGAGGCGAAGTCCGCGAGCAGCGTGCTCTTGCCGCTGCCGTGGGTACCCGAGATGACAACGCGCATTGACAACCTCCGACGGACGGAACGACGTTTAGCGTACAGCCGTCGCTACCGAACGCGCTGGCACCGGGGGCAGAAGTGCGACGACCGGTTCGTGAAGGCGACGCGTACCAGCGGGGTCCCGCACCGCGGGCACGGCTCACCGTCGCGCCCATACGCGTTCAGCGAGTGCGCAAAGTAACCCGCCTACCGCAGTTTTTCACGTTGATCTGTCGCACGTGTCCTATCGTGTCCGGTCACGAACAACCCGTTTCGATATTCTCAAGTCATGACTTCGAGCGATTCCGATCATCCCTCCGCTTCGCGGTGGCGCGCCGAGTGCGTCACAGCCCTTCTATGATCAGGACTACATAGCGCTCATTCACAGTTCAGCGTCGTCGCCTCGCCCCGTCACGCCTGATCCGCTTCCTGCGGACGGAACCCAACCGAAGCTCTGGAACCTCGCCCTCCAACGAATTCGGATGCACTGACTGCACTCGCGTACCTCCGGATCGCCGCGCTGAGCGAGGAGTACGAGCCGGGATACATCGGCGACGAAGGCGCACGGCGATTGGGCGTCGGCCTACCGTATGAGACCGGTCACGAGCATGACCGCAACCGCGATCGCTCCGAGCCCGGCGGCCAACCCTATCCAGACCCACGTGTTGAAGCGTGATGGCGATGGTCGGGACACACGCTCGAAACCGTAGTAAAGAAATCCGGCGTAGATGACCGAGATGCCGGCGACGGTGAGAAGGATGCCGACTAGCCACTCGATCCACTGCACAGGGTCAGGATACATCGCGCGCGTCGAACACCGAAACCCAGGGCTCCCACCTTGTCGCTATCGAAGCCGCTGGCAGCGCGGGCAGAAGTGAGACGAGCGGCCCGCGAACGGAATCCGCTTGATCGGGGTGCCACATCGCGGGCACGATTCTCCCCCGCGACCATATGCATTCAGCGAGTGCGCGAAGTAACCGGCCTGCCCGTTCACGTTGACGTATTGGGCATCAAAGCTGGTTCCGCCCTCGGCCAGGGCCTTCGTCAGAACCGCACGGATCTCGTCGAGAAGTTGCGACACTTTGCGGGTCGAAATCGTATTCGCGGGCGTCTCGGGGTGCAGGCGCGTCGCCCACAGCGACTCGTCCGCGTAAATATTGCCGACGCCGCTGACGACGGTCTGGTCGAGAATCACCCGCTTAATCGCCGACGCCTTCTTGCCAAGCACCCGCCGAAACACCCGCTCGTCGAACGCGTCGTCCAGCGGGTCTCGGGCAATATGCGCGACTTGAGAGGGAATCTGCGCGAGCGTCGTTCCCCACCCTGCGGGCGCGCCATCGACGGTCGGAACCAGGTCATCGATCGCAAGCGAGCCGAAAGTGCGCTGGTCGGCAAACACGACGGCCAGTTCACCGTGTTCGGGGTGCTCAATCATGATGCGCACCCGCTCGTGACGCTCGGCGGTCGCGCCGGGCTCACGAAGCAGCATCTGCCCGCTCATCCCGAGGTGCCCGACGACGGCGTGTGAATCTGAAATCGGCAGCCACAAAAACTTGCCGCGACGCGCGGCTTCGCGAATCACGGAACCAGTGAGCCGCGATTCGAAGTCCGTGGCGGTTCCGACATGGCGGGTCAGCGCACGCTCATCGCGCACCTCGACCGAGGTCACACGCGCACCAATGACCGCTGACGCAAGGCCTGCGCGAACAACGTCGACCTCAGGAAGTTCGGGCACGACGCGAGCCTACGCGCGGTCGTTCAGCACGTGCCACGCGGTGAGAGCCGCAGCCATCTCCGCAGTCTTCTTGCTGGTTCCCTCACCCGTCGTGACCACATCGCCCACCGTCACCGTCGCGACAAAACGACGATCGTGGTCGGGGCCGGAGCCCTCAATGGTGTAGACCGGAACCGACTGCACGACCCGTGCGGCGAGCTCTTGCAACGCCGTCTTCGGGTCGATCGCGGCGCCATAACGGTCGGGGTCGGCAAGCAACGGCTCGATGAGACGGTGCACGAGGGTCGTCGCCGCCTCCTGGCCAACAGACAAATAGGTCGCACCGATCAGAGCCTCGGTGGTGTCAGCCAGAATCGAATCTTTGTCGCGACCGCCGGTCTGCTCTTCGCCGCGACCCAGGCGAATATGCTCGCCCAGCCCGATCGAGCGGGCAACCTCAGCGAGGGCAACCGTCGACACAACGGAGGCGCGGCGCTTCGCGAGCGAACCCTCGTCAAGCTCCGGGTGGCGCGTGTAGAGCAACACGGTTGTTGCCTGGCCGAGAACGGAGTCACCGAGAAACTCGAGACGCTCGTTGTGCGGAATTCCACCGTTCTCGTATGCGAACGAACGGTGCGTCAGTGCAAGCGACAGAAGCTCGGCATCGATATCGACGCCGAGCTTCTGTGCGATGGTGATCAAATCACTCACAAGTCATCCGAGACGAATTAAACGTCAGCGACCTTGCGACCCTTGTACTCGAGGAACAGCTCAGTGCCCTGCGAGTCGGTGACAACCTTGGCCTGGTGCGGGCGGCTGTAAACAACCTTGCCGTTCTCAATCGTCTTGACGAGCGCGATGGGAGCTGCCTTCCACTGCGCACGACGTGAACGAGTATTTGAGCGGGAGACCTTCCGCTTTGGGGGGTTACCTGCCATGACTAGCTCTCTTCCGTGTTTTGCTCAGCAGAGTGTGCTCCGCTGGCCTGGTCTGTGAATCCTTGAAGTGCTGCCCACCGGGGATCGGTTGGCGCGTCGGCACGCTCCATCGGCGCATTCGTCAGTCGCTCACCCGTAACCGGATCAAGGCCGGGGCAATCCGGCTGACACACCGGCTGAAACGGAAGCGATAGGACAATCGCATCCCTGACCGGAATTTCAAGATCCACGTGGTCGTCTTGAACCTCAAAGTCAGTTGCTTCGTCACCAGAATACGCGAAAAGTTCTTGGATCTCGACTTCGACACTCTCCGAGAGCTCTCGGAGGCACCGACCGCACATGCCGTCGAAGATCGTGTGGATCTCCGCGGTGGCCAAAATACCCTCGTGAACCGACTCCAGGCGCACGTCAACCTCAACGTCTGTGCCCGCCTCGATCGCGACGATGCCCTCGCCCCACTTCTCGGCGAGAGTCACGGTTAGCTCATGCTCACGCATCTCACCGGGGTGGTGCACGATGTCTCGAACGTTGATCGAGAACGGCCCTGGCTTTTTCATCTTCACAATCGTCAATAGTATCGCGCCGCGCTGGGGTGAGGCTGTGTGCGGCCCCCAGCGCTGGCGGATCAGATGTCTCGCGCGCCGGTGTCCAAGAATTTCGCAACGGCTGGCGGAACAAAGGGCGAAACATCGCCGCCGAGGCCGGCGACCTGACGCACCAGGGAGCTGGATACCAGCGCGTGCGAGGGGTCAGGGAGCAGGAACACCGTTTCGATCTGCGCGAGGTGACGGTTCACGATCGCCATGGGCGTCTCATAGGCAACGTCAAGCTGCGAGCGGATGCCCTTGATCAGCACTCCCGCCCCGACATCGGTGGCGTAGTCAACGAGAAGACCCATGCTCCAGGAACCAACAATGACATTGCCGCCCATGCCGTCTTCTTTAATCGACTGTTCAAGCAAGCTGAGGCGCTGCGCGATTGGCAGCATCGCCTCTTTGTCAGGGTTGTGCACCACAAGCACATGAAGTTCGTCGTACAGGGCTGCTGCGCGGCGGATAACGTCCAGGTGACCGAGCGTCGGCGGATCAAAAGACCCCGGAACGACGGCGATACGTGAGCTCATGCCCTTAGCCTAGCGACACTAGGTCTTGGCGAGCGCTGAGCGTTCGGTGTGCGTCATATGCCGATTCATGGCGTCTGCCAATCCTGCGTGCTGAGTCAGCATCGGGTCTTCAGCCAGAATCTTCTCGGCCACATCACGCGCCAATTCGATGACGGCCTGGTCTTTCATGACGCGTAGCAGGCGCAACGACGACCGCGCCCCCGACTGCGCATCCCCCAACACGTCGCCCTCGCCACGCAGTTCCAAATCAACCTCTGCGAGCTCAAATCCGTCGAGCGTTGCCGCGACGGCCTCAACGCGGGCGCGCGCCGGCGTTCCTTCATCGGCCTCGGTGACAAGCAGGCACAACCCCGGAACACCGCCTCGACCCACGCGGCCGCGAAGCTGATGAAGCTGAGAAACGCCAAAGCGGTCGGCATCCAGGATGATCATGGTCGAGGCGTTCGGCACATCAACGCCCACCTCGATCACCGTGGTGGCAACCAGCACATCAATCTCACCCGCGGCGAACGAACGCATGATCGCGTCTTTTTCCTCTGACGGCATCTTACCGTGCAGAATTTCGACGCGAATGCCCTCGAAGGTCGGCAGCGTCGCCAGGGTTTCTGCCACCTGCACGACCCCCCAGCGGGGGCGCTGTGCCTCACCCTCCAACACCGGAGCCTCGTCATCGACGTCGGTCGTCGCTTGTTCGGTATCGATGGCCGAGCACACCACAAACACCTGGTGCCCCTTCGCGACCTCTTCTGTCGCCCGCTGCCAAACCCGGGCAAACCACCCGGGCTTTTCTGCCACCGGCGCGACGAAGGTTGAGATGCCTGCACGGCCCGCAGGCATGGTGCGCAACGTCGCAACCTCCAGGTCACCGAAAACGGTGATCGCCACGGTGCGCGGAATGGGCGTCGCGGTCAACACCAGAGCGTGCGGAGCCGTGCCCTTCGCGCGCAGCGTCTCACGCTGTTCCACGCCAAAACGGTGTTGTTCATCAACAACGACCAGGCCAAGGTCGGCGAACGTTGTCTTCTCGCTGAGCAATGCGTGCGTGCCAATAACAATCAATGCTTGGCCCGACGCCACACGCAGCGCGGCCTTTCGCCGTTCCGGTGCCGACATCTGCCCCGTCAGCAGCGTTGGCATCAGCAACGGCGCAAGTTCGGGTCCGAGCGCCTTCGCGATAGAACGCAAATGCTGTGCGGCGAGCACCTCGGTGGGCGCAATCAATGCCGATTGACCACCCGACTGCGCCACTTGAAGCATCGCCCGCAGTGCCACGAGCGTCTTGCCGGAACCGACCTCGCCCTGCACCAGCAGGTTCATCGGCCACGGCGCGACCAGGCTGTGCGCGATCTGCTCACCGACCGCCTCCTGATCGTGCGTCAGCTCAAACGGCAACTGCGCATCAAATCGTTCGAGCAACTCCCCCGCTTGGCGTGGCGTCGCATCCAACGCCCGCACCGCCACGCGCTGCTGCGCGAGGGCTGTTTGCAGCACCAGCGCTTCTTGCAGCCGCAGTGTGGCTCGAGCCTGCTCGGCTTGAGCGGGCGTATCAGGCCGGTGAATGCCAACCAGCGCCTGATACGCAGGCAACAGCCCCTCGGCCACTCGCAGTGGTTCCGGAATTGGATCAGGCACATTCTCGTCGATGCCATCGAGCACGAGATCGATCGCCTTACGAATCTGCCAGCTCGCCATCGTTGACGTTGCGGGATAGATCGGAATAGGGGTGTTTGCCCATCGCTCCGGCTCGATGTCGGCGTTCGCATCAAACAGCTCGTAGTCGGGGTGGGAAAACTGCAATCCGCCCTTATACATGCCAACCTTGCCGGCAAAGATGCCGCGACGCCCCACCGTGAGGTCTTTCGCCCGCCACTGCTGATTAAAGAACGTCAGGCTCATCTCGCCGTTGCCATCACCGATGATGACCTCGAGAATCATGCCCTTGCGCGCCTGCATGCGCCGTTCCGTGACGCGTCGAACCTCGGCGATGATGGTCACCTGCTCGCCAACCGGGAGCGAACGAATCGGCGTCAGCTCGCCATGCCTGGCATAGCGTCGCGGGTAATGCGCCAAAAGATCACCTACGGTGTGCATGCCGAATGCCCGCTGTAGAGCGGTCGCGGTTTTGCCGCCGACCGCTCCATCGAGTCGAGAGTCCAGTACAAATCGCACGGCATCAGCCTACTGGCGAGCACTCCCACCGCCTTCAAAATTGACCCCAGGGACGGCGGAACCATGGCAGGCGGCGCCGATAGGCTGGGTTTATGACCAGGATCATCGCCGGAGCAGCCCGCGGACTCCCCCTTGACGTTCCTGGTTCCGGCACCCGCCCAACGTCTGACCGCGTTCGGGAGTCACTGTTCGGAGCGCTCGACTCCGCCGACGCCATCGACGGCGCCCGCGTTCTTGATCTATTTGCCGGATCGGGCGCGCTGGGGCTCGAGTGCGCCAGCCGCGGCGCGGCAAGTGTCGACCTCGTCGAGAAGGCGGGAATGGCGGCGAAAGTTGCCACTCGCAATGCCGCGAAGGTTGCCCAGTCGGGAGCCGTGCTCGCACGCGTTCACACGGTCGCAGCGGCGACCTATTTGAAGAGCGCTCACACCCCGTGGGATCTGGTTTTTCTCGACCCGCCCTACGACATCAGCGACGCCGAGTTGAACGCCGTGCTGGTGTTGCTTGCCGCGCGCCTCAGCGAAGACGCCACCGTCATCGTCGAGCGTGCAAAACGCTCCCCAGCGCCAGACTGGCACGCAGCGGGTCTCGCGGCGATACGTGAGAAGACGTATGGCGACACCACGTTGTGGTGGGGTCAGCCCGCCTGAGCGTCCCAATCCCGGTACGGGTCCCAGCCGCCGGGAAGGTCATAGCGCGCTTCATCGACGGTCACGGCTTCGGCGCCGGGGTCGAGCACGCGCCCAATCGCCCGAAAACCCTGCGGAAGCGGGCCACTGAAGGTGGCAAGCAACGAGTGATCCTCGCCGCCTTCCAGCGCAGCCGCTGCATTGTCGAATGCCTGTGAGTTGATGTCGATGGTGACGCCAGAGGCGCGAGCCATGCGTCGCGCGTCAAGCACGAGGCCGTCAGACACGTCCATCATGGCGCTCGCCCCCGCCTGCGCTGCCGCGACGCCCAACGCAATCGGTGGTTCCGGCCGCAACTGCGCCCGCACCTCGCGCCGTTCCGATTCGGTGAGCACGTCAAGATCGAGCGTTATCGGCACGCCAGCGTCGTCGGTGAAGCGACGGAACAACGTCGATAGACCACGGGTAGCAACGCCCTGCGCGCCGGCGATCGCCACGGTGTCACCCGGCATCGCACCGGAACGGAGCACGGGCCCTCGCCCCTCCAGGTCGCCGAGCGCCGTGACAGCGATAGTGAGCGTTGCTGAAACGGTGAGATCACCGCCGACCACCGCGCACCCGGGGGCAAGCTGTGCGCACGCCGCCGCCAGCCCGTCGGCCATCTCCTCCACCATCGTCACCGGCAGCGACGCCGGAATCGCCAGCGCCACCAACAGCGCGGTGGGGCGCGCACCCATGGCGGCAATGTCGGCCAGATTGACGGCGGCCGCCTTGTACCCCAAATCAAACCCACTCGACCACGCGAGACGAAAATCGGGCCCGTGAACGAGCGTGTCTGTTGTCGCGACCAAATCGCCACGCAGCGCGAGCACGGCGGCATCATCTCCCGGACCGACCACGGCGGCTGTCGCCTCCGGCGTGCGCGCCAGAATGCGGCGCAGAATGTCAGATTCGGAGAGCTCGCCAATCAGTTCGGTCACCCCTCAACGGTATCGGGCTTAGGCTTGAGGTGTGAGTTTTACCCGCCGCTCAGCGGCCCTTGCAGTCCTCGGTCTCTCCGCCACCCTGCTCGTCGGTTGCTCGCCCACGATCGCGCTTGAGCCCGCCGCCGACGCCAACAACCCGTTGTGCGCCAATGTGATGGTCAACCTTCCTGACACCATCGCCGCCAACGAGGCCAGCACCTCCCTAGAACGCGTGTGGACAGACGCGCAATCCACCGCGGCGTGGGGCGACCCGGTCTCCATCTACTTCACCTGCGGCGTCGAGGTTCCGGCCGCCAGCGCCCTGCCGTGCCAATCATTTCAAGGTTTTGACTGGCTCATCGACGACACCGACGCACCGTTTTTTCGCATGACGGTGTTCGGTCGCGAGCCGGCAATTCAGGTGTACTTCAACAGCGAGGTCGTGAGCTCCGCAGAGGTGCTCGGACGCATCGGCAAAGCCGCGCAAGACCTGCCACTGACCGGCGCGTGCACCGACCGGCCAGAATCGTAACCGGCTAGAACGCCAGCGCGAAGAACGGAATCACCATCATCATCCAGAAGGCGGTGGCGACCCCTCCGAGCACAATGCCAGCGATGGCGAGCCCTCGACCGGACTCCCCCGTGCGAGAGATGCGATTGAGGGCCGCAAACCCGAGCCCCAGCGCGATGATCGAGAAGCCCAAGATTCCGGTGACCAGCGATGCGATGGCAAGACCGCTCGTGGGCGGCGTGCCGATATAGGGTGCACCGGCACCATAGAAGTTCGACGGGTACGTGCTCGATGGGTACGCGCCCGGACCGAGCTGGTTCGTTGGCGGCGCGGCGAGAAAATCGGAACGCTGCGGCACCGGCGGATCACTCGAGATGGGCGCCACCGGCTGTGCCGACGGCGGCGTCAACGGTGTCTCGAAGTCGGATGCCATGCGTTACCCCTCAGTACGCTCCAGAGCCGTGTCAATCAACTCGGTGATGAGGTCAGCGTACGTCATTCCGCTGGCGATCCAGCACTTCGGGAACATGGAAATCGGTGTGAATCCGGGCATCGTGTTGAGCTCGTTCACCACCGGGCCGTCGGGCGTCAAGAAGAAATCAACGCGGGCAAGACCCAGGCCGTCCACCGCCTCGAAGGCAGCAACCGCCACCTCCTGTAGCGTGTGCGTCTCGGCGTCGGTCATGGCTGCGGGGCAGACAATCTCCACGCCGTCGCCACCAAGATATTTGCCCTCAAAGTCGTAGAAGGTGCGGCTCGTCAGCACAATTTCACCGGGAAGCGACGCGCGGGCGGGAGCGCCGTTGCGGCCCTCCAACACACCAACCTCGACCTCACGTCCGCTGATGCCCTGTTCGACGAGCACCTTGGAGTCTTCGGCCAGGGCGATGCGCATGGCTTCGTCGAAGTCGCTCATCTCTGACACTCGAGACACGCCGACGCTGGAGCCGGCGCGGGCAGGCTTCACAAAGATGGGCAGCGTGTATTGAGAGGCACGCTCACGCACTGCGTCTGCCGCCTGCGCCCACTCGCGCTCGCTCGTCGTGAATCCGGGTGAAACCGCGATTCCGGCCGAAGCCAGGGCAATCTTCATGAAGTGTTTGTCCATGCTGATGGCCGAACCCAACACGCCGCCACCCGCGTACGGCAGTCCCAAGATATCCAGGAAGCCCTGCATGGTTCCGTCTTCGCCGTGAACGCCGTGCAGAATCGGCAGCACAACGTCGACTTCGCCGAGTTCGCGCACGGAACCATCCGCTTCGCGAACGCTCAGAGTGCGGTCATCGCCGCCCTCCGGCCAGATGATGCGCGTGCCGTTGTCGACAACCTCCGGCAGCTTTTCTGCGTCGAGGCGAAACTTGTCGGGGTTGTCTTCTTCGAGAACGAAAATGCCGTTGCGGGTAATGCCGATCGGAATGACGGTGAACCGTTCGCGATCAATCGCGTGGAGCACTCCGCCCGCCGTTGCGGAACTGATCGAGTGTTCGCTTGAGCGCCCTCCGAAGAGCACCGCCACTACCTGCTTGACCATACTGCGTCCTCTCCCCCTTCGGGGTGTCATCATCGGTGGTCAAGTGCGGCGCGATATCGCGCGGGTTCATTTGACCGTCCAAAACCATCTTTACCTGGCGCACGATTGGCATATCGACGCCCACATCTTTCGCCAACTGCAGCACTGGGGCGACAGAAGCCAAGCCCTCAGCGGTCTGATTCATCTGCTTAACGACGTCTTTCATGCTGTAGCCCTGGCCCAGCAGTCGCCCCGCCGTGTTGTTGCGGCTCAGCGGCGATTGGCACGTCGCAATGAGGTCGCCGAGGCCAGCGAGCCCCTGAAGCGTCTCGGGTTCTGCGCCGTACGCGACCGCGAAATCTGTCATCTCGACCAAACCGCGCGTAATGATCGACGCCTTGGTGTTTTCGCCGTAGCCAACACCGTCAACGATGCCAATGGCGACCGCGATGAGGTTTTTCAGAACCCCGCCGAACTCCGTTCCCGTCACATCGGTATTCACGAATGTGCGGAAGTACTTGTTGCGAGCCAGGCGCGCGACAGCCTCGGCCGTCTCCCGGCTCGTCGATGAAATCACGGCAGCCGTCGGCTGTTCCCGAGCAATCTCCAGGGCGAGGTTCGGGCCCGACGCCACGGCAATGCGCGCCGGGTCGATCTGAAGCTCCTGCTCAATCACCTGGCTCATGCGCAGGCCGGAAGACTTCTCAACACCCTTCATCAGGCTGATGATGGGTGCCTCAGACGAGGCGATCAGGGGGCGGATCGCCTTGAGGTTTGCGCGCGCCGTCTGGCTCGGAATCGACAGAAAGATCTGTTCTGCGCCATCGAGCGCCTCCGAAAGATGCGGGGTCGCCGTCATCGAGCGCGGCAGGTTAATGCCGGGCAGATACTGGCTGTTGCGCTTGCTCTCACGAATCTCCAGCGCCTGCTCGGGTCGCCGCGCCCACATCGTGACATCGGCACCGCCGTCGGCGAGAATCTTGCCGAACGTCGTGCCCCAGCTGCCGGCGCCGATCACGGCAACCTTCGGCGCTGCTGCGGGCTTACGACTCATAGTTGCCGGTTTCTTTCTGGTTGTGCTTGGTGGGATCCCACCGTTCGGCGGGTGCCTTTTCATCACGCAGCGTCTCAAGCAGAGCCGTGATCGCGTTCATCAGAAGGTTAGTCGCTTCGGCCAGCGCGCGGGTGTCGCGCTCGCGCCCGACATACGCGGAGAGGTCAAGCGGCTCTCCGACCACGAACACGGTCTTCTTGCGCAACGGCCAGAGTGAGAACTTGCCGTAGCGCGGCATGATCTTCTGCGCACCCCAGTGCGCTGCCGGAATGAGCGGCACACCAGCTTCGAGCGCAAGACGAACGGCGCCCGTCTTGCCGCGCATTGGCCAGAGGTCCGGGTCGCGCGTGAGCGTTCCCTCGGGGTAGACGATCACGCCACGGCCGGTGGAGGCAAGGTCTTCGGCGGCAGCAAGCGTCTGGCGCGCACCGACACTCGTCGACTCGCGCTGCACCGGAATCATGTTCAGCACGCGCAGCACCCAGCCGACAAACGGAACCTTAAAAAGGCTCGCCTTGGCCATGAACCGTGGCGCGCGCCCCATGCGCCACACCGCGACAGCCACGATGAGCGGATCAAACTCCGACATGTGGTTGGGCGCCAGCACGTACGCGCCCTCGGTGGGGAGCGTACCGAGACGCTTGGTCTTGGTAATCAACGCCACCAGCGGCACGGCAATGGCAGAAAGCGGCCAGAACCAGCTCGGCTTGCTCTTCTCGGGTGAGACCGACATCAGGTCAGATTAACCGACGACGTCGAAGTCAGCGCCAAGCCCGGTGAGCTTGTCGAGGAACTTCTCGTAGCCGCGGCGAATGATGCCAATGTTGCGCACCACGGATTCACCTTCGGCCGTCAGCGCCGCAATCACGTGGCTGTAGCCGCCACGGAGATCCGGAACCACGATGTCGGCACCGTGCAACGGCGTCGGGCCGTTGACGACGGCTGCCTGCTCCAGCATGCGGCGCGGCACGCGACGGGGACCGTCTTGCAGGCCGTGCGGGTGCACGACGATGTTGGCGCCCATCTGGTTGAGCGCGCTGATGAAACCAAAGCGGTTCTCGTACACGGTCTCGTGCACGATGGACTCGCCGTGAGCCTGCGTCAGCGCCACGATGAGCGGCTGCTGCCAGTCAGTCATGAAGCCGGGGTGAACGTCGGTTTCGACGGTGACTGCCTGCATGTCGCCGGCGCGACGGAACAGGATGCCGTCTTCTTGAATGTCGAAGTCGCCGCCCATGCGACGAATGACGTTGAGGAAGGTGAGCATGTCGGGCTGGCGAGCACCCTCGACGAAGATCTCTCCGTCGGTGGCGAGCGCAGCAGATGCCCAGCTCGCGGCCTCGTTGCGGTCAAAGATCGAGCGGTGATCGTAGCCACGCAGGCTCTTGACGCCCTCGATGAGGATGACGCGGTTGGGCTCGATCGAGATGATGGCGCCCATCTTCTGTAGCACCGCGATCAGGTCCATGATCTCAGGCTCAATGGCGGCGTTCTTCAGCTCCGTGATGCCCTCGGCGCGCGTAGCCGTCAGCAGTACCTGCTCGGTTGCGCCGACGCTGGGGTACGGAAGGTGAATGTTTGCGCCGTGCAGGCCGTTGGGCGCCGAGAGGCGAATGCCGCTGGGCTGCTTCTCAACGACAGCGCCGAACTTGCGGAGCGCGTCAAGGTGGAAGTCAATCGGACGGTCGCCGATACGGCAGCCACCCAGGTCAGGAATGAAGGCCTGACCGAGACGGTGCAGCAGCGGGCCGCAGAACAGAATCGGAATACGCGAGGAGCCCGCGTGCGCGTCAATCTCCTCAAAGTGCGCCGACTCGACGTTTGCCGGGTCAAGCAGCAGCGAGCCCGTCTCCGGCCCCTCCGACACGGCAACGCCGTGCACCTCAAGGAGCGATCGCACCACGGCGACGTCGGAGATATCGGGAACGTCACGCAACACCGAGGCGGTCTCGCCGAGGAGGGCGGCAACCATGGCCTTGGTGACGAGGTTCTTCGCACCCTTCACCGACACGCGACCAGAAAGCGGTCGCCCACCGCGAATGGCGAGAATTTCTTCGCCGCCTGACCCCGGTACTCCGGCTGATGAAACGGTGTTCAGGGTCATACTGCGTGCCTCACTGTGCGGGCGAAGCCTGCACCGGCAAGGTGCGGGGCTTCCAGGATTCTCGTTTCGCCTCGTAGGCGGCGATCTTATCTTCGTTCCGGAGCGTCAACCCGATGTCGTCGAGCCCTTCCAGAAGTCTCCACCTAGTGTAATCGTCGATTTGGAAGGAGACGCTGAGCGCACCCACAGTTGCTGTGCGTTCTTCCAGGTTCACCGTCATCGTGGTTCCGGGATTCGCATCAATCTCAGCCCAGATCTTTTCCAGATCTTCTTCGGTGATGATGCCCGTCACGAGCCCCTGCTTGCCAGCATTTCCGCGGAAAATATCGGCAAAGCGAGGGCTCAATACGACCGAGAATCCGAAGTCGCGCAACGCCCAGACGGCGTGCTCGCGGCTCGATCCGGTTCCGAAGTCGGGGCCGGCGACGAGCACCGATGCGCCCTGAAACTCGGGCTGGTTCAGCACGAACTCGGGGTCTTGGCGCCAGCCATAGAACAGCGCGTCCTCAAACCCCGTCTTCGTGACGCGCTTGAGAAATACCGCCGGGATGATCTGATCGGTGTCGACGTTTGAGCGCTTCAGCGGTGCTGCGATACCGGTGTGGGTCGTGAACTTTTCCATGTCTTACACCTCTGCCATCTCGGTGACGGTCGTTTCAAGATCGCTCGGGCTGGAGAGCGTGCCGCGGATCGCGGTGGCGGCTGCAACAAGCGGCGACACCAGGTGGGTGCGACCGCCCTTGCCCTGGCGGCCCTCAAAGTTGCGGTTGGAGGTTGAGGCACAACGCTCCCCCGGTGCCAACTGGTCGGGGTTCATGCCCAGGCACATCGAGCACCCGGCAAAGCGCCACTCCGCGCCGAATTCTTCGACGATCTTGTCAATGCCTTCGGCTTCGGCCTCCAGTCGCACGCGTGCGGAACCAGGAACGACCATGACGCGAACGCCGTCTGCCTTCTTGTGCCCCTTGATCACCGAGGCGAAGGCCCGCAAGTCTTCAATGCGGCTGTTGGTGCATGAGCCCATGAAGACGGCGTCAACCGCGACATCTTTCAGCCTGGTTCCGGGTGCCAAGTCCATGTATTCGAGCGCGCGCTCTGCGGCGGCGCGTTCGTTCAGGTCGGCAACGTCGGCGGGGTTCGGAACCACGTCAGAGAGCGATGCGCCCTGGCCGGGGTTGGTTCCCCACGTCACAAACGGCTCCAGCGCGTCGGCATCAATAAACACCTCGGCATCGAACGTCGCACCCTCATCGGTTGGCAGCGTCTTCCAGTATTCGACCGCGTCGATCCAATCCTGGCCGCGAGGTGCGTGGTCGCGGCCTTCGAGGTAGTCGAAGGTGATCTGGTCGGGCGCGACCATGCCGGCACGAGCGCCGGCTTCGATCGACATATTGCAGATCGTCATGCGCCCCTCCATGCTCAGCGCACGAATGGCGGAACCACGAAACTCCAGCACGTAGCCCTGGCCGCCACCGGTTCCGATTTTCGCGATCACCGCGAGGATGATGTCTTTGGCTGTGACGCCGGGCCGCAGGGTTCCTTCGACGTTGATGGCCATCGTCTTGAAGGGTTTCAGCGGCAGCGTCTGCGTCGCCATAACGTGCTCGACCTCGCTCGTGCCGATGCCGAATGCCATCGCGCCGAAGGCGCCGTGCGTCGAGGTGTGCGAGTCGCCACAGACCACGGTGATGCCCGGCATCGTAAGGCCAAGCTGCGGGCCAACAACGTGCACAATGCCCTGCTCTTTGTCGCCGAGCGAGTGCAGGCGCACCCCAAATTCGGCGGCGTTGCGGCGCAGCGTCTCAATCTGCGTGCGGCTGGTCAGATCGGCAATGGGCTTGTCGATGTTCAGCGTCGGCGTGTTGTGGTCTTCGGTCGCGATCGTGAGGTCCAGCCGGCGCAGCGGCCGACCTTCGGCACGAAGGCCATCGAAGGCCTGAGGGCTGGTGACCTCGTGCACTAGGTGCAGGTCGATGTAAATCAGGTCGGGCTGACCCTCGTCACCCTTGACGACCAAGTGGTTGTCCCAGACCTTCTCGGCCAGAGTTTGGGGACGGGAAACGGCAGCAGTGTTCATGCAGATCTCCAAGAAAATTTGTGTCGGGGCCGCAGCGAAACTCCGCGACGAGGAGGCCAGCAGAAACTAGGACTCGCCGCGGCAGCTAAGAAGGAGAATCGCGCCACGCACAACGTCAGGCTATCACCGCCAGAATGCCCCTCGGGCACGACGAATGACGCGGAATGACGCCGCACAGCCGCATCAGGCGTAACAGGAGTACATATGCCAGCGAGCATGTGTTCAGCAGTGTCAATCTGGTGTCGTCATCATCGTTTCAAGGAGCACAATGACCGATCAGAAAGTTTCAGGATTTTCGACGCGCCAGCTGCATGTCGGAACCTCCGCGGCGCCCGCAACGCCTCGCGCACTGCCGATTCATCTGACGGCCGGCTTCACGTTTGACAGCTTCGAGCAGGGCGTCGCCCATTTCGGCGAGGGCACCGGCTACGGGTACACGCGAATCGGAAATCCGACTATTGACGCGGTGGAGGCCAAGCTCGCCGATCTCGAAGGCGGAACCAGGGCGCTGCTGGTCGGCAGCGGGCAAGCCGCCGTCTCCACCGCGATTCTGGCGCTTGCCGGGGCGGGCGATCACATCGTCAGCTCCACGCACATCTACGAGGGCTCGCGCGGCCTCTTTCTTGACCTTCTGCCCCGTCTCGGCATCAGCATCACCTTTGTCGATGACATTGCGAACATCGATGCGTGGCGCGCCGCCATCACCGAGAACACCAAAGTTCTGTTTGGCGAATCGATCTCCAACGCCGCCAACCTGCTGTTTGACGTGTCAGCGGTCGCCGCACTCGGGCGCGAATGCGGCATCCCGCTGGTGGTCGACAACACGTTCGCGACGCCCTACCTGTTCCGTCCCTTGGAGCATGGCGCTGCCCTTTCTGTGCACTCAGCCAGCAAGTTTCTCTCCGGTCATGGTTCCGTCATTGGCGGCGTCATCGTCGATGGCGGAACCTTTGATGCCAGCCTTCACGCTGCCCGCTTTGCGCATTTGGTCGCCCCGAGCAGGCTCGGCGGTGCGAGTTTCGCGGAAAAGTATGGTGCAGACACGTTCACCGGGTACGCGAAAGAGAGTGTCGCGCCGCGCCTCGGCCCAACGATCTCACCGCTGAACGCATTCTTGATCGCGCAGGGGGCCGAGACGCTGAGCCTGCGGGTGCGCGAGCATTCCCGCCAGGCGCTCGCTCTCGCCCGCTATCTCGCCGATCACCCCGCCGTCGAGTCGGTTGACTATGTCGGGTTAGCTGGCCACCCCAACCACGCACTCGCGCAAGAGCTGCTGCCGCGCGGCTATGGTTCCGTCTTCAGCTTCACGCTACGCGGCGGGCGAGACGCCGCCGCCCATGTCGTCAACAACGTGCAGACGTTTACGCACATGACGCACCTGGGTGATGTGCGCTCACTCGTGCTGCACCCTGAGTCAACCTCACACGCGTTTCGTACGCCGCAGGAGCGCGAGGAGGTCGGTGTGCACCCCGGAACCCTGCGCGTTTCTGTCGGGCTTGAGGAGATCGACGATCTCATCGCTGATCTTGACCGGGTGCTGTAGGCGAAAACACTGAAGGCCTCCCCGCGACGGGGAGGCCTTCAGCACGTGCGTCTGCGGTTACGGCTTCAAGAAGTCTTCTTCCGGCTTCTTGCTGTCGTCCGCGTCGCTCTCGGCATCGGTTGCGGGTGCGACCGGAGCGACCGACGACTCGTTGAGTCGGGCTTCGCCCTCGGCTACGGCCGACGCGCCTGCCGCGGGGGTTACCGCGACCTTCGGGGCGCGACGGGCGTCACGGCGTGCGGCGATCAGGCTGGCCACGGTCGCGATGGTCATCGCGGAAACGATGAAGATCAACGATGTCCAGGTGTCGATGTGCCAAACATTAAAGCCCTCGCCGTTGTTCAGGAACGGCAGCTCGTTCGTGTAGAGCGCGTGCAGGATGAGCTTGACACCAATGAAGCCGAGAATCGCGGCGATTCCGTAGTGCAGGTAGCGCAGCTTGTCGAGCAGGTCGCCCAGCAGGAAGTACAGCTGACGCAGACCCATCAGCGCGAAGATGTTCGCCGTAAAGACGATGAAGGCTTCTTGCGTGATGCCGAAGATCGCAGGGATCGAGTCAATGGCAAACATCAGGTCCGTAACACCGATCGCGACAAACACGATCAGCATGGGCGTGAATACCTTCTTGCCGTCGATCACGGTGCGCAGCTTCGCGCCGTCGTAGTCGTCGGAGATGTCAACGCGACGACGAAGCAGGCGAATGATTCCGCTCTCCTTCTTCTCGTCACCCTCGTGGTCATCGCCACCGAAGGCCTGCTTGTAGGCGGTGTACAGCAGGAACGCGCCGAAGGCGTAGAAGATCGGCGAGAAGTGCTCGATAACGGTCGCGCCAACGAGAATGAAGGCACCACGCAGAATCAGCGCGATGATGATGCCCACCATCAGCACCTCCTGCTGGTAGCGCCGCGGCACGCGGAACTGCGTCATGATCAACACGAAGACAAACAGGTTATCGATCGAGAGGCTGTACTCGGTCAACCAGCCACCGATGAACTGACCGGCATACTCCCCGCCAGCGAAGATCCACATCAGACCCGCAAAGATCAGTGCAAGCGTGACGTAGAACACGACCCAGAGGGTCGATTCCTTCGTCGAAGGAATGTGGGGACGCTTCAAGATCAGAAGCAGGTCCGCCACGAGAATGAGGGTGAGAACGACCAGGGAGCCGATCTCGAACCACAGGGGAATAGTCATCAGGGCCTTCCGAAGAGTATGACGAGGATCGAAAGTCTCTCCCCCGCAATTAAACCTGCGGTGCACATCCGGAGCAATGCTCGTGATGACGAATGTGCGTTGACGGGATACTCCCTCTCGCCTACCCAGGATACCGCGATTACGACACCGGCCACGCCACGTGACGTTCACAACGACCGAAAAGTTTCTGAGACGATCACCTGGTAGGGCACACCCCATAGTGAGAGACAGCTCCGCGAGACAAGGAAAAGCTGTGGACACAACAACAACAGACGCCGACCTGGTCGCCAGGGCAGCAGGCGGAGGCGAATACGCCTTCCGTGTGCTGTACCAGCGCCACGTGCGGCCGGTCTACTGGATCGCATACGGACTCCTGCACAATTCCGCCGACGCGGAAGACATAGCGCAAGAAACGTTTGTTGTCGCCTGGAAGAAGCTCCCCGGATTCGTGCTGGAAGGTGAATCACTGTTGCCGTGGCTCGCAACCATTTGCCGCTATCAAGCGTCAAATCGGTTGCGATCACAACGACGTGAAGAAGCTCACCGCACCGGCGAAGCCGACGAAACGACCCCGTCGACCATCAACGTGGAAGATCAGGTCATTAGCCGCGACTACGCCGAAACAATACTCAAGGAGCTCGCCACCCTGAGCGAACTCGACCGCGAAATTTTTCGCCTGTGCGCGACCGAAGGCTATGCCTACGCCGCCGCAGCAGAAGAGCTCAAGGTGACATCAGGCACAGTCCGCAACCGCCTCTCCCGCATTCGCACCCGACTGCGGACAGCTGTTAGTGAATCGGAAGTCTCATGAACGACCAAGCGACCCGAAGCCCCATCACTCTGCCCGAGCTCAGCGACGACACCATCGCTCGGATGGAGACCGATATCTTCCAGCGCATCGACCGCGACCGCGGTGTCACTGCCGCCCGCTCGAAGCGCAAGCGTTCGCGCACGATCCTGTTGTCGGCTGCGGCCGCAACCGTTGTTGTCGCGGGTGCCGCCGTGGTTCCGTCGCTCATCAACTTGGGCGGAACCTCTGCCGGCGACTCGGCGATGAGCGGGGCGCCCGGGGTGGCTGACACCACCGCTCGCACCGAAGACATGGCGGCGGAACCGCCGATGGCTGTGGAATCGGATGGTGGAGCAGCGTTCAGCAACTCCGGTGTCGACACCCAGACGGTGCCGTCGCCGACGTCGCCGCAGGTCATCACGACGGCGAGTATTTCGCTCACGGTGGCCGATGTGGAGAAATCTGCCGCCAAGGTGACCGAAGTTGCCCTCTCGGTGATCGGATACGTTTCTTCGCAAAACATCGGCTCGAACGAATACACCTACGATGCCGACGCCGCGAAGACGTCGAGCCTTACTTCGCCGACCTACGGCTGGATCACGATTCGTGTTCCGGATGAGTCGGTTGACGAGGCGATTGCCCAGCTTGAGGCGCTCGGCACGGTCACCGCAACCACGATCGATCGCTACGACGTTACGCAGCAGAGTGTCGATCTGCAGGCACGCGTGTCGTCGTTGCAGGCGAGCGTTGCCCGCCTCGAAGACCTCATGTCGCAGTCGGGCTCGGTTGCCGACCTGATCACCGCTGAAGCCGCGCTCAGCGAGCGTCAGGCTGAACTCGAGTCGCTGCAGCAGCAGCTGGACTCGTTGAGGGATCAGGTTGCCATGTCGACCATCTCGGTAAACCTGGTGGCCGAAAGCGAGCCGGTCGATGCGAACCCAGACGGCTTTAGTGATGGCATTGCGGCCGGCTGGAACGGCCTGATCGCCGCAATGAACGGCATCATCATCGCCCTCGGTTTCGCACTCCCCTGGCTGGTGGTTATCGCGGTGATCGCCCTGATCATCTGGCTGATTGTGCGGGCTCGCCGCCCGCGCAGCGCTCGCGGCCCGCGCAGCACTCGCGGCCCGCGGAGCACCGACGAGGGTTCTGACTCGCCCCGTTCGGCGTCGGAAGTATCGACGACGAGCGAAGGCTAAGACGGGGGTTCGCGCTGCGGGGACCAGCGCGAACCCCAACTCACCGGCCCCCTCGGATTCTCGCTCCGAGGGGGCCCTTTCTATGGGGTTTGCGTTTCTGTTTCACGTGGGTTGTTTGCGCCCGCGCCCCTGGTTCTGCAGCGTGGTTCCGAGCGCAGACGTATGCTGGCGATATGGCGATGCGGTATCAGACCGAAGCACGAAACGACACGGGTGGTGACGGTGTCAGCCGCGTTGTCGGCGGCATTGAGGTGGCCGTTTCGTCGCCACTGTCCGCCGATTTTGATCCGGCAGCCTCTAACCCCGAGCAGCTTCTTGCACTGTCGTGGGCAACATGTCTGAACGCGACTGCACAGGCGGTTGTGCAACAGGGTGTGCGCACCAATGTGCGTGTGACTGCCGAACTGCACGATGCAGCGCCGGGGCCAGGGTTTGAATTTCACGTTGACGCGTATCTCTCGGTCGAGGGCGCCGACTCCACCGAAACCGAGCGCGTCCTCGCCGCCGCGCACGCCCGTTGCCCGGTTTCGAAGCTTCTCGCCGCGGCCACGACGGTTCGCGTTCACGCGGAGCCCTACGCGCCGGTGTAATCAAGGTCCGGGCGTAACGAGCGACTCACCTGCGCAACGAGCGCCCACTTCCGTGGCCGCGTGACTCCGCCGCGTTTTGGCCCCGACGCTCGTGGTTCCGCCGCTCCGTGGTTCCGCCGCTCCTTCGTTCCGCTGGCCCGTGGTTCCATCCCTCTTTGGTTCCGCCGCTCCTTGGTTTCGCTGGCCCGTGGTTCCGCCTCCCTTTGGTTCCGCCGTTCCTTGGTTACGCTGGCCCGTGGTTCCGCCGCTCCGTGACTCCGCCGGCCCGTGGATCCATCTCTCCTGCGCACCCCGGCCCCACCGCCGTCACATTCAGCGTTATGCACGAGCCCCCACGTGTTATGCACGAGTAGATCCGCGTTTGGGGCCAAAAACACGGCGTGTCGCGGCTGTTTCACGACTTTGCTCGTGCAGAACAGGGTAAGGATCCTGCAGAACACGGCTCCGCTGGCGCTGGACCCGTTCGGGCGCGCGACGGAAGCGATGACGGCGGAACACGCACCACCAGCGTTATGCACGAGCCCCCACGTGTTCTGCACGAGCAGATCCGCGTTTGGGGCCAAAAATACGGCGTGTCGCGTCTGTTTCACGACTTTGCTCGTGCAGAACAGGGGAAGGATCCTGCAGAACACGGCTCCGCTGGCGCTGGACCCGTTCGGGCGCGCGACGGAAGCGATGACGGCGGAACAAGCACCACCAGTGTTTTGCACGAGCCCCCACGTGTTATGCACGAGCAGATCCGCGTTTGGGGCCAAAAATGCGGCGTGTCGCGGCTGTTTGACGACTTTGCTCGTGCAGAACAGGGGAAGGCTCGTGCAGAACAGGGTAAGGCTCGTGCAGAACAGGGGCCAGATGGCGGCTCGGGCGCGGCGGTGGCCCTCTGGCGCGGCGGCGCAGCCAACAACCCACCCCGGGCACGCCAGCCAAAATTTGGGGCAACGCAAAAACCCCCGACCGTTTGGTCGAGGGTTTTTGGTGTTGTGTGACCCCAGCGGGATTCGAACCCGCGTTACCGCCGTGAGAGGGCGGCGTACTAGGCCGCTATACGATGGGGCCGTATGTTGGACGTTCTGCCTCTCGGCTTTCCGTCTCGCGACAACTATTCGAGTATGCCATGGTTGCGGCAGTCGCACAAAATCGACCCCCGCTTTTCCGTGCGCCGCGCGTGTCGAGCGCTTGCCTACCGCAGAATTACGCGGTTTGATCGAGGGATGCGCATTACCAAATACGAACACGCCGCCGTCACGATCGACGACAATTCAGCGCGGCTCGTTATTGACCCCGGCAGCCCGCTTGCTAGCCTCACCGACTTCACTGGCGTTGCCGCCGTTGTTGTGACGCACGCCCACGCCGATCACTGCTCCCCCAGCAACCTGCAGCGCATCGCCGAGCTCAACCCCGAGGTTCCGATCTACGCGCCCGCGGGCGTTGCGACCACTGTTCCCGGCGTCAATGTGGTCACCGTCTCCCCGGGCGATGTTGTGTCGCACGGCGGGTTCACGCTTGAGTTTTTCGGTGGCGAGCATGCCGTCATTCACGAGTCGGTGCCGGTGCCCGTGAATGTTGGTGTACTCGTCAACGGTGAGTTCTACTATCCGGGTGACTCGTACGCGTTGCCGGGTGACCACGATGTCGTGGTGCTCGCCGCACCCATCGGCGCACCGTGGCTCAAGATTGGTGAGGCGATGGACTTCGTGCTCGACGTCGCGCCGCAATACTGCTTCGGCACGCACGACATGACGCTGTCACCGGTCGGTCACGCGATGCATCACGAGCGCCTCGGTTGGGCGACGCAGCAGGGCGGCGGTCAGTACATTCCGCTCGCCGTCGGTGAATCTATCGATCTCTGATGGCCAACTCGCCGGCCGCAGACGTCACGATCACCGAGCCGCTGGTCCGCCTCCTCCTGCGCGAGGCGGAGCTGCCCTACGCCGACGACCCGCTCACCCTCGCGTTTGCCGGGTGGGACAACGAAATGTGGCGGCTCGGAACCACGAGAGCAGTTCGCGTGCCGCGCCGCGAAATCGCGGTGCCGTTGATAACCAATGAACACCTCGTCTTGCCCCGCATTGCCGCGCTTTTGCGGCCAACGGGTGTGCAGGTTCCGGCGCCGCTGGCTGCCATGCGGCGGACGGAACCATTTGAGCGTCCGTGGTCTGTGGTTCCGTGGTTCGGTGGCACTGCCGCATTGAATATTCCCCGCGCGGCACGTACGCCCTGGGCGCACACCCTGGCCGAAGCGCTCGGGCACCTGCACGTGCCTGCCGCCAACGATGCGCCAATCAACCCCGTGCGCGGGCAGGCGCTGATCACCCGTGACGAGGCGATGCGTGAGCGTTTGGCTGGCCTCGATATGCCGGCCGCGATCGTGGCGGCGTGGGATGCGGCGCTTGCGGCTCCCGCCTGGAACCAAGAGCCAACGTGGGTGCACGGCGACCTCCATCCGGGCAACGTTGTCGTCGACGATGACCGACTCGTGGCGATCGTCGACTTCGGCGATGTGACGGCCGGTGACCCTGCGTATGACCTCGCCGCCGCGTGGATCATGTTTGACGCGGCGGGGAGGCAAGCCTTCGTTGAGGCCTCGCCGCAGGTTGAGGAGGCGACGTGGGTGCGTGCCCGTGGCTGGGCTGCCGCGATTGGCGTGACGCTGAGCGCGCACAGCGACGATCGCCCCGACTACGCCGATCTGGCGCGGGAAATCGTGAATGAAGTGGTCGGTTAGGGCGCAGGCAGGTTAGGCCCGACGGGCCAAACCTCCATACGAGCGTCGTGGACGACAAGGAGAATGCCGGTTGCGCCCATGCGCTCGGCTCGCGCGACGAGATCATCGTCGAGCGTGAACTCCGTCAGCGGCACAGTGGCAAGATGCGACCACCCGCGCGGCACGCAGGCGGCAAAGTCGATGCGATCCCCAGCCACCCGGTACAAGCAGTCGAAGCCACTATCGCTGTACTCGGCTGAGAGGAAAATGCCATCCGGGCCTTCAAAAAGCCTCCCGGAAAGGTCCGCGCTTTCGGGAGCCTCGCCCATCGCGACCAGTGTCTGGTATAGCTCTGCGCCGGTGGCCTCACGCCCCTCGATGACCGCGATCGGCTGGGCATTCAGGCTAGCCACGACGGCGGGCATCACCACTCCGAATCCAACGGCTCCGATGGCCACGCCCACCGCGACCCAGATCAAACTCAGGTGCGTTCTCAGCCAAGCACGCATCAGCACTCACCCCATGTTGCCGGCGGGTCAGCCCACACCGCGACTTCGCCGTTGTTGATGACGATCCGATAAAACGTTGCCTCCTCGAGGCGTCGCGGCAATGGAACGTCATGCAGAAGTTCCTCCATGAGGTCAACGACGTAGGGGCCAGCGGTCGACCGGCAGTACATCCTGCCACCGTCGGGGCTTGGATTCTCGACGGCGTGCAGGTACACACAGCCGTCATCAAACGCGGATTCCACCACCACGATATTGACGTCCGCGAACCCCGTGTACTGGGAGAGGTCGCCGCCCGCGACGCGCAAGCGGCCGGCGATGGCTGCTTCGTTGTTAGACCCCATCTCTGGTAGCTCATCGAGCGTAATCGGCTTCAACTGACCCGCGGCGACTGGCTGCGGTGTTGCAGGCGAGGTCAAGGCGCTGACAATCAGCGCGCCCGCCGCGGCAATCCCAAGGCCAACTGCGACGGACACGACGCGTGTTCGCTGCCCGTGCCGGGACGTTCGCCGCCCACTACCCCGGGGCGCATCTGACGTCGACTCAACAATCGCCGCGCCACCAGCGGGTTGGGCGACGCTCCCCGTCGACGGAGCATCGCCCGCCGCGCTCGATGCCATCAGTTCGCCGAGCCGGGGAATCGCGTCGTACTGCGACTCTGTGGCACCCGATGGCGGAACCTCGGTGCGCGTCACATCTGTTGGTTCCGGCGGCGAGATGTCTGGCAGCGGCGAGGGGCGCGAGGCGATCTCGTGATCCGCGCGTTCGCGTCTGAGCATTTCGAGCTCGGCGTAGCGCTGTTGAGCCACCTCATCGTTCACCGCGCCCGGGGCGAACAGTCGGCGGGTCAGGTCGGATAACTCGGCCTGTTCGTCAGGCGTCAACGCAGACAGATCACTCACCCTGCCCACCGCCTTCTGGGCGCACGGGCCACACCGTCAATCGTTCATCGGCATAGACCAACGTCAGGGCCACTCCGCCAGAGTCTTCGGTCGCCTCAACAACAGCGCGGTCCACACCAAATGTTCGTACCGGAACGGTGAACACGATCGGCCTGGCCCGGTGATGATTCGAGCCGTAGCCTCGACGCGCTCAGGCATGGGAACGCCGTCGAGTTGCATGAGTTCTTCGACCTCATCCTCGGAGAGCGCACTCGACAGGCATGTTGCCGCCGGTTGCGGTGCAAATGCGGCTCCGATCGCGGGAATCGCGAACGCGAACACGACGACCCCGATCGCAAGGCCCGCAACGAACCAGATCAGGCTCAAACGAGATTTCAGTCGTGCGAACATCAGTACTCGGCCCTGCCTGTGGGTGGGTTTTCCCAGATCGAGTATTCGTCGCCAGAAACGATGATGCGGGCCCATTCAAGATCGTCTGGCGAATCGGGCCGCGGCCCCTCGTGGAGCAAATTCAACGGAAAGTCCCACACCAGCGGGCCGTAGTCGTAGTTGCACATCTGCGCGAAGACGTCTGGTGCGGGGTTTTCGAGTGCAGAAAGATAAGCGCACGTCGTGCCTGTGGGGCCAACCGTCATGATCATCACGACGCCAGGAATGTCGTCGACCCGAAACACCCGAGCGTTTGCACCTTCATTGCCGATCGAATTGTCGTTGTATTCCCCCATCGGCGGCACGTCATTGAGTGTGATCGCCACCCCCGATCCGGAATACATCGGCCGCGGCGTGGTCACGGCTTGCACCCCGAACGTTACGACGGCCGCCACCGCGATTCCGATGCCCGCCGAAACGGGTTGCTTTCTGTTCGGTCGTAGCCCAGCACGGTTAGCGGCGTGTGGTTCCTTTTCCGATGTGCTCGCTACCATCGCCGGGTTCGCGCTTTCACCCCCAGGCGCGGCCCGCTCACGCTGAGCCTCGCTGGCATTCAACCCAGCTGCCGCAGCGTCCGCACGAAGCGCAGCAGCTGGTTCCGGAACTACGTCATGTGTCTGCGGGCGCGCGGGCGGAACCTCCGCTGCGGTCGCAACCGCAGGTTCCGCCCCCGAAGCCGGCGGCAGCACGGCATCCGCGCGCCGACGGCCCTCTAGCTCGGCGTAGCGCTGTTGAGCGACCTCATCGGGTGCGGCGCCCGGCGCAAACAGTCGACGCGTCAGGTCGGATAGCTCGGCTTCTTCGTCGGGCGTCAACGCAGACATGCCCCTCACCCTACCCACACGTGTGCGCAAGCGGCCGAACGGGTTGCGGCGTGTGGCATCCGTAGAATGGGTGCGGTGACCAGCGTGTGGACCGAGAACTCCCCCAACCTCGTGATTCACGGCGACAATCTTGAGGTGATTCGCACGCTGCCTGACGAGTCTTTTCAGCTGATTTATCTTGACCCGCCGTTCAACACGGGCAAGCAGCAGACGCGTCAAAATGTCTCGTCGTTGCGGCATTCTGGCGGCAGCCGGGTGGGGTTTCGCGGCTCGTCGTACACGAATGTGCGTAAGACCGTGTCGGCGTTCAACGACGATTTCGTTGACTATTGGGCGTTTCTCGAGCCGCGTTTGGAGGAGGCCTGGCGCCTACTAGCGCCGACCGGCACGCTCTATCTGCACCTCGACTATCGCGAGTCGCACTACGCGAAGGTGCTGCTCGATGCGCTTTTCGGGCGCGACTGCTTTCTCAACGAAATCATCTGGGCGTACGACTACGGCGCACGCACCAAATCGCGCTGGCCAGCTAAGCACGACAACATTTTGGTCTACGTGAAAGACCCCAAGCGCTACCACTTCAACAGCGCCGAGGTTGACCGCGAGCCGTACATGGCGCCAACGCTGGTGAGCGCCGAGAACGCCGCGAACGGTAAGCTGCCCACCGACGTGTGGTGGCACACGATCGTGTCGCCGACCGGCCGCGAAAAGACGGGTTATGCGACGCAAAAGCCCGAAGGCGTGCTGCGCCGCATCGTGCAGGCCTCCTCGAACCCGGGCGACTGGGTATTGGACTTCTTCGCGGGCAGTGGAACCACGGGAGCAGTCGCGGCGAAGCTGGGCCGTCGCTTCGTACTGGTTGACAACAACGCCGAAGCGATCTCGGTGATGGCGCGCCGACTCGGTGATGGTTCCGCAGCGCCCCTCGACTTCGTCGAATACCCCGCGCGCTCCGCGCGGCGCGCGTAGGCGGGTTTTGGCCGGCGGGCTGCCTGCGATGGGTGGCCAGCGGAGCCGTCGGCGATGGGTGGCCGGCGGCGCCGAGCTCGAGCGCGCCCCCGGGCATTCGCGACCGTTATGCACGATGAAAATCGGTGTGCAGGATGAATTCGCCACTTGCGTAACTCCAGCAACAACAGTCACACCGTTTCGTGCATAACGGTCGCGCGTAACGGATCCGACAGGCCGTATCGGAACCACGTCAAGGCAGGTGTCGGAACCACGTCAAGGCAGGTGCCGGAACCACGACAAGGCGGCCGAGAGTCACTCACCAAAGCGGCTCGCTGAAACGCAACCCAAAACCCGGTGACACGCTCAACCCCGCACACCCGAAAAAGCAAAAGACCCGCGGAAATCCGCGGGTCTTTATGTCTTGCTGGGGTACCTGGACTCGAACCAAGAACAACGGAACCAGAAACCGCCGTGTTGCCAATTACACCATACCCCAAGGTTTTTGTTGGTGTCTCACCAAGGGAATACATTACCCGAGATGCGGCCACCAACCAAACCGAGCGGAATCACGCGCGCGTCGCGAGCCCCTTCAGACGCTCGATGGTGCGCTCCTTGCCGAGCAGTTCCATCGACTCGAACAGCGGCGGCGAGATGCGGCGTCCGCTGATCGCCACGCGCGGCGGACCGTAGGCGACGCGGGGCTTCAGCTCGAGGCCATCGATCAGCGCACCAGCCAGCGCAGCCTGAATCGTGGCGGCCGTAAAGTCGGCCTCATCAATGCCCGCGAGCGCCGTAGCCGACGCCTCAAGCACCTCTACGTGGTTCGCGGGCAAGCCCTTGAGAGCGTCTTCTGCGTAGTCAATCTCGTCGGTGAACAAGAACGCCACCATACCCGGAACCTCGCCCAGCAACTGCACGCGCTCTTGCACAAGCGGCGCGACAGCGAAGATGAGCTCACGCTCGGCTTCGGTCGGCTCGGCGTCGATGACGCCCGCGGCCGCGAGGTACGAAATCGTGCGCTCGGCGAAGTCCTCAACCGTGAGCATACGAATGTGGTCGCCGTTGATCGACTCGGCCTTCTTCTGATCGAAGCGCGCCGGGTTGGGGTTGACGTCCGCGATATCGAACGCCGCGACAAGCTCGTCAAGCGTGAAGATGTCACGGTCAGGGCCAATCGACCAGCCCAGCAGCGAGAGATAGTTGAGCAAACCCTCGTGAATGAATCCCTTGTCGCGCTGCAAGAAGAGATCGGCCTGCGGGTCGCGCTTGGAGAGCTTCTTGTTGCCCGTCTCCCCCAGCACCAGCGGCATGTGGCCAAAGCGCGGCACGAACGGCGTCACACCGGCGTCAATCAGCGCGCCGTACAGCGCCAGCTGGCGAGCGGTCGACGGCATGAGGTCTTCGCCACGGATCACGTGCGTGATACCCATGAGCGCGTCGTCAACCGGGTTCGTGAAGGTGTAGAGCGCGTGGCCACCGGCGCGCACGATCACGAAGTCGGGGAAAGAGCCTGCGGGAAAGGTCACCTCGCCGCGAATCAGGTCAACGTAGGTGAAGTCCTGGTCCGGAACGCGCAGACGATACGCCGGCTCGCGCCCCTCGGCACGGAACGCCGCCTTCTGCTCGTCGGTGAGGTTGCGGTCGTAATTGTCGTAGCCGAGTTGCTTCGCACGGCCTGCGGCCTCGTTGCGAGCGTCAATCTCTTCTGCGGTCGAGTACGACTCGTACACGGCGCCCGAAGCAATCAGCTTCTCCAGCACGCCAGCGTAAATGTCTGCACGCTGCGACTGACGGTACGGCGCGTGCGGTCCACCAACCTCGACACCCTCGTCCCAATCGATTTTGAGCCAGGTCAGAGCGTCAACGAGCTGTCGGTAGCTCTCTTCGCTGTCACGCTGCGCGTCAGTGTCTTCGACACGGAAGATCAGCTTGCCGCCGGTGTGGCGAGCGTAGGCCCAGTTGTACAGGGCCGTACGAACCATGCCAACGTGCGGCAGACCCGTCGGCGACGGGCAGAACCGAACGCGAACGTCGGTTCCGGAGGCGGTCGTGGTGCGGGAATCAGGTGCGCTGGACATCGCCACCCATTTTACGCCTGTCCGCCCCCACTTTTCTGCCCCGCACTCATGGTTCCGCCATCATGCACCCCTCTAGCGCAACGACCGCCGCGGGCGCACAGTGGAACCAAGCACAATCTCGCAGACTGGAGGGGAACCATGCGCAAGCGTATAAAGGCACTCGTTGCGGTCGCATTCGCGGCGCTGATGCTGAGCGGATGCATGCCGAACGCGATCCCCTCATCGACGCCGACACCCAGCTCGGCGGCGCCTACCGCCAGCGAAACGGCGGCTCCAACTCCCGTCGTCACCCCGAAGCAAACCAGTCAACCGGTTGACCCGATCGAAACGAACCTGCCCACTGGCCTGCCCCAATCCTGCGACGAGCTAGGAACGGCCACGACCCGCGCGGCAACGGTCGATACTCTCGAGTTCTTTCCTGACGTGCCCGTTCCCACAATCATTCAGGGCGCCGATGTTCAACTCTCCTGCTACTGGTTTGCCGGCGACATCTCCGGCACCGATCTCGTCATCGCTACCGTGGATGAGCCCGACGCGGTGATCGTGCTGGAAGATGCGGCGACCGCGGGGTTCACCTGCGGCGGGCAAAACGGTTACACGATGTGCCGGCTCGATGAGCCAGCCGACTACAACGGCAACCCCTACACCGTGACAAGCTTCTACCTCTATGGCAGCGGCGTGTGGCTAGAGTCGGTCGCCAGCAATATCGACACCACAACCTTCATCGATGAGATCGCGGCGAGCATCTGGCAATAGCCGCGAATCCGCCACCATCCCCGCAACCGCGCGAACCGCAACGCGCGACGCGCGAACCCCTACCGCTGTCGTCGCAGCGCGAGCGGCGACAGCGCGATAACCGCAACCACCACGCCCATGGCGACGAGCGCGAGTCCTCGATATTCGACCGCCGCCAGCACGAGCCCTGCGAGCACCGCCCCGACGGCGGCGCACAGGCTCATCAGCGAGTCGCTGATGCCCTGACGCTTGGGCCGTTTGGAGGTTTCTGTCGCCTCCGTCAGCAGAGCGGAACCAGCGACGGTTGCCGCGCTCCAGCCGAGTCCCAGCAGAATGAGCGCCGCCATCACGCCGCCCTCGTGTGCGCTGCCGACGAACGCGACAATGAGTGCCGCGGCGAGCAGAGCCTGACCGAGCAGAATGACGGGCACGCGGCCCACTTTGTCAGCCAAGATTCCAAACACCGGTGACAACCCGTACATGCCGGCAACATGGAGCGCAATCGTCACGCCAACGACCGTCGTCACCTGTGACTCATGCGTCATATGCGCCAAGTGCACGGGAGTCATCGCCATGACGCTAGCCATCACAGCGTGGGAACCAGCGACCGCGAAAATCGCGTAGCGCGCGACCCGAGGTTGATCGACCGCAACCTGCAGGCCAGCCTTCGCAGACCCCGCCGATTCCACCTGCTGAGCAAGCTTCAGCGGGTCGGGCCGAAGCGCAACCAGGTAGAGCACGAAGGCGAGCACGGCGGCGACGAGAGAGAACACGTACGCGCCCGTGTTCTTCGGCATGCCCAAGACCGAACCGATCGCCTCACCGGGCGTCAGCAGCAGCGGGCCGACCACGCCACCAACCGTCGTGGCCCACACGACAACCGAAAGATCGCGCCCGCGACGCTTCGGGGAGGCAAGGTCGGTGGCGGCAAACCGCGACTGCAGGTTACCGGCGTTTCCGGCACCGATCATAAGAATGCCGACCAAGAGCAGCGGAAAAACTCGAACGGCTGCCGCCGTGATCACGATGGCAATACCCAACAGCGCAAGCAGGTTGCCGAGGGTGAGCGCCATGCGCCGACCGCGGCGCGCCGCCATGCGCGCGAGCGGAATCGCGCAGATCGCCGCACCGAGCGTCACCGAGGCCGTAGCCAAACCGGAGAAGGCATCGTCGCCCGAAATATCGGCCGCCAACAGAGCGCCGAGCGAGACCGTGGCACCAAAGCCGACACCGCTGAGCACCTGACCGGTCGCCAGAATCGCGACCGTGCGTCGTTGGATGCGCGCGATATCGGCGGCCAGGGCCGAAGAGGCGCCCGAGGCCGTGGTCATGCCGCGTCGCGCGCGGTATTACGCAGCGTGCCGAGGCCAGAAATGGCGACCTCGATCTTGTCTCCTGCGACGAAGGGGCCAACACCGGCGGGCGTGCCCGTCAGAATCACATCGCCAGGCAGCAGCGTGAACGCCTCAGACGCGTAGGCAACGATCTCAGCCACGGAGAAAATCATGTCTGACAGCGGCGCATCCTGCTTGATCTCACCGTTCAGCGACGTCGTGAGTCGTGCCTTCTCCGGATCAAAATCGGTCTCAATCGCCGGGCCCAGCGGGCAGAACGTGTCAAAGCCCTTTGCTCGCGCCCATTGACCGTCCGAAAACTGGAGATCCCGCGCCGAGATGTCGTTGCCGATCGTGTACCCAAAGACATAGTCGAGTGCGTTCTCTGCCGTGACGTTCTTGGCGATGCGCCCGATCACGACGGCAAGTTCGCCCTCAAACTCGGTCTGCTGCGATTGCCGGGGGCGCACAATCGCATCCCCGGGGCCGACGACAGCCGTGTTCGGCTTGAGAAACAGCAGCGGCTCTGCGGGAGCCTCCATCGAAACCTCGGAGGCATGATCAACGTAGTTGAGGCCGACACACACCACCTTTGAGCGCGGAATCACCGGTGCGAGCAGTGCCGCGTCGGCGAGCGGAACCCGCTCCCCCGTGGTCTCAAAGCCGGCGAACATGGGGTCACCGGCAAGCACCACCAGATCGGTCTCATCGACGATGCCGTATTTAATCGCGTCATTGTGGCTAAAGCGTGCAATCCTCACGCCCCCAGCCTATCCCCGGCACGCGGCGCCGTGGTTCCGCCGCTCGCACCGCGCACCGCACCCCGCACGATTCCAAGACCGGCGGAAACGGTGCACGAAAATGCCGAAGGCCCTGATGACGAGCGTCACCAGGGCCCTTGGCTCATGCTGTTAGCCGTCGAGGCGAACGAGCCAGCCGTGCTTGTCTTCGCGGCGACCGTACTGAATGTCGGTCAGCTCTTCGCGCAATGAGAGTGCGACCTCGCCGGTGGGCTGAACGTCTTCGAAGCCCGGGCCCTTGAGCAGACCGATGGGAGTGACGACGGCGGCTGTACCGCACGCGAATACCTCGACGATGTCGCCTGATGCGACGCCGTCACGCCACTCCTGCAGTGACACTGCACGACGCTCGACCTTGTGGCCGCGGTCTTCGGCAAGCTGCAGAATCGACGCGCGCGTAATGCCAGGCAAGATCGAGTCAGACTGCGGCGTGACGATGGTTCCGTCCTTGAAGACGAAGATGACGTTCATGCCGCCAAGCTCTTCGACGTTGCCCTCTTCGTTCAAGAAGACCACCTGCTGGCAGCCCTGCTCGTAGGCCTCAGCCTGCGGCAGCAGCGATGCGGCGTAGTTTCCGCCGGTCTTGGCAGCGCCGGTGCCGCCCTTGCCTGCACGTGCGTAGTTCTCGCTCAGCCAAATGTTCACCGGCTTCACGCCGCCGCTGAAGTAAGCACCGGCGGGGCTGGAGATCAGGTAGTAGGCGACCTTCTTCGCCGGGCGCACGCCAAGGAATGCCTCCTTGGCGAACATGAAGGGACGGAAGTACAGGCTCTGGTCTTCGCCAGACGGAACCCACGCGCCATCAACCTTGATGGCCTCCTTCAGAGACTGCAGGAAGTACTCTTCCGGCAGCTGCGGAAGGGCCATCCGCTGCGCGCTGCGCTGGAGACGCTGCGCGTTCTGGTCGGGGCGGAAGGTCCAAATGCTGCCGTCTGCGTGACGGTACGCCTTGATGCCTTCGAAAATTTCCTGACCGTAGTGCAGCACCGATGCTGCCGGGTCAAGCGAGATCGGGCCGTACGGCTGCACGCGGGGGCGGTGCCATCCACCGTTCTCCGACCAGCAAATGTCGACCATGTGGTCGGTGAAGTAGTCACCGAATCCCGGATTCTTGAGAATCTCGGCGCGCTCGGCATCCGTCTTCGGAGCGAGGTTGCGCGTGACCTGGAACTCCAGGGTGGGAGCAGATTGTGTCGTCATGTCACGTCCTAGTGAGTGAATTGCTTTGTCCGGCGGGTCTAGATTACGCCAAAACGCGGGAAGAAATAGCGTCGCCGATTTCTGAGGTTGAACGTTTTGCGTCACCCCTGGCCGCAACGTCTGCTTCGATCGCTCGAATGACGCGCGCAGCCTCGGCCTCAAGGCCGAGGTGGTCCAGCAGCAGCGCGATCGATCCGATCGCCGCCGTCGGGTCTGCCAGCTGCTTGCCGGCGATGTCTGGGGCGGAACCATGAACGGGTTCGAACATCGAGGGGAAAGCGCCGTCTGGGTTGATGTTGCCGGAGGCTGCCAGGCCAATGCCGCCCGTTACAGCGCCAGCCAGGTCGGTGAGAATGTCGCCGAACAGGTTGTCGGTGACGATCACGTCGAAGCGTGACGGGTTGGTGACCAGGAAGATTGTCACGGCGTCGACGTGCAGGTAGTCCACGGCGACCTCGGGGTACTCGGTCGCCACCTCATTGACGATTCGTTGCCACAGACCGCCGGCGTGTACCAGCACGTTGGTCTTGTGTACCAGGGTCAGCTTCTTGCGACGCTTCTGCGCCTGAGCGAAGGCAAACCGCGCCACGCGCTCCACACCATACGCGGTGTTTACGCTCGTCTCGTTGGCAACTTCATGCGTGGTTCCAACGCGAATTGCACCGCCGTTGCCAACGTAAGGCCCCTCGGTACCCTCGCGCACCACGACGAAGTCAATCTCGCCGGGGGTGGAGAGCGGGCCAGAAAAACCCGGGTACAACCGCGATGGGCGCAGGTTCACATAGTGGTCGAGCGTAAAGCGCAGCTTGAGCAGCAGCCCACGCTCGATATTCGCGTCTTTCAGTCGCGGGTCGCCCGGCACGCCGCCGACGGCGCCAAGCAAGATCGCGTCGTGTGAGGCGATTGCCGCCAGGTCGTCATCGGTCAGCGTGTCGCCGGTCTCGAGATACCGCGCGGCGCCAAGGGAGAAGCGCGTCTTATCAAACGTGACGTCGGACTCAGCGGTAACCGCGGCAAGAACCTTCTCAGCCTCAGCGATAACCTCGGGGCCAATTCCGTCACCGGGAATGACTGCCAGCTTGACGACGCGCGACATTGCTCTCCTTACGGATAGGCGCCTCACATCTCTGCGGGCGCAGACTTCGTAGTCTTCAGCGTAGTCGCAGCGATCAACGCCGCGATCACGATAAGGCCCGCACCGATCAACGCCGTAACAGTAACGCCAGAGTCAAACGCGTGAGCGGCTGCCGTAAACAACTCCTCGCCGACCACGCCGCCAAGCTTTTCGGCCTGCACGGTGGCTCCAGCCAGGGTCTCTCGCGCCGCCTCGGCGGCTTCGGCAGGAACGCCGGCCGGAACCTCGATCGTTGCGCGGTAGAACGCCGTCAAGATGCCGCCCAGGATGGAGGTTCCCAGCACCGCACCCAGCTCGTATGCCGTCTCGGAGACGGCACTGGCGGCGCCGGCCTTCGCCGCCGGTGCGCTGGAAAGCACCAGGTCGTTCGACACCGTCTCGGCCATGCCGATGCCAATCCCGAGTGACACGAATGCGAGCATCAGCGTCGTGACAGCTGACTCATCGGTCGCGAATGCGACGGCGATGTACCCGGCGATGGAGAACAAGAGAGCGGTCGGAATGAGCACGTGTGGCGAGACGCGCTTGGAGATCGGAACCACCACCAACCCCGCGATAATCATCACGACGAGGCCGGGCACGAGCGCAAGGCCAGCGTTGAGCGGGCTGAGCCCAACGATGAGCTGCAGGTGTTGCGCCACGAAGTACAAGAAGCCGACGAGGGCGATAACGCTCAGCAGGTTGATGAGGATGGAACCCGAGAACATCGGGTTGCGGAACAGCGCCATGTCGAGCATCGGCACCTCGAGCCGCAACTGACGGCGTACGAAGAACCAGCCGAACACCAGTCCAACCACGAACAGGAGCGACACCGGGTGCATCAGCCCCTCAACCGCGACCTCCTTGATCGCAAAGACGATCGGAACCATGGTTGCGACAGACAGCGCAATGCTGATGGGGTCGAGGCGGCCGGGGTTGGGATCCTTCGTCTCGGGCACCAGAATCGGCGCGAGAATCAGCAGCGGCACCAACACCGGCACCGACAGCAAGAACACCGAGCCCCACGAAAAGTGCTCAAGCAACAGGCCACCAACAATGGGGCCGAGCGCGGAACCCGCCGAGAAGCCGGCCGCCCAAATGGCGATGGCAAGGCGGCGCTGATCGCGATCGGTGAAGATGGAACGCAGCAGCGACAGCGTCGACGGCATGAGCATGGCGCCGAAGAATCCCATCGCCGCTCGGGCAGCGATAAGCAGCCCCGCCGTCGGCGCGAACGCTGCGAGCACCGAGATAACGGCAAATCCCGTCGCACCGATGAGCAGCAGGCGACGACGCCCGAAGCGGTCACCCAAGGTTCCCATGGTCACGAGCAGCGCGGCCAGCACGAGCGGGTACGCGTCGATAATCCAGAGCTGCTCGGTGCTCGTCGGTGACAGGTCGGTCGCGATTTCGGGCAGTGCGAAGCTCAGCACCGTGTTGTCGACCGAGACCAGCAGCACCGGCAACATGAGCACGACCAGCGCGAGCCAGCCACGCCAGCTCACTGCGCCGCTTTCGCCATTGGTACGAAGTGCATGAGTGTCGATAGACATGAGAATCCTCTGAGTTACTTAACCGTCTAGCCGGTATAGTATCAGAAACATGGAAGGATACTCTTTATGAGCCGCCCACCCCTCGCCCGCGAAAAGGTCCTCGATGCGTTCGAAGACGTGATCCTCACGGAGGGTGAGCGCGCCGCCACGATGGACAGAGTCGCCGCGCAGGCGGGCGTCTCCAAGGGTGGCCTGCTCTACCACTTCGCGTCGAAGGTTGCCCTCGAAGAGGCGCTGATCGAGCGGATGGAACGACTCGTGGCGGTCGATATGAAGGAGATGGTGGAAGATCCAGCCGGCCCCGTCGCCGCCTTTATTCGCACTTCGGCGCAGACCGGCGATGAACTTGATCGTGTCATCACTGCCGTCGGGAGACTTGCGTCAAACGGATCACCGCTTTCTGGCGAGGCAATCCGCAACCTCCGCGCGGTGTGGCACGACACCCTGCAGCCTTTTGTTCCGACCGAGGTTGGCCTGCAGCTCATTCTGTTGGTCTCGGATGGCGTGTACTTCAACAACGCGCTCGCGATTGGCGCGGTTCCTGAAATCGCCGATATGGAGGCCCTCATCACGATGGTGACGACGGCCACCGGCGCCGAGCTGCCACCGCCGCGGATCGACTGAAGCATCGGGCAACATCTCGGGGCACCATCCGTTCTCATCGATGTCACGCAGCTCAAAGTGCCAGCCCTCATTCGCGAACGTGCGGCACAACCCAAACTGCGCTCCGTATTGATCCAGCCACGAGTACGCGTCGGTCGTGGCGATGTCGATAGCCAACCCCTGCACGTGAGCGGAACGATCCGGCGTCGCAACCCAGCGCGCCGCCTCCTCAATTGACCCGTAATCGGCAACGGCGCGGTCAAACAACCGTTGCTGGTATTGGGCCGAACGCCACGCGCTGGTGAGGCGCAGGGTAATGCCGTCTCCCTCGGCCACCACCGCCGCCTCCTGTAACGCGGCAAGCAGCGCCGGATCCAGATTCGTTACCGCCGGCGCGTCGTCCCACGGCCCCCAGGTTCCGTTTTCATCGGCGCCGGTGCCGTCATCGGCAACGCCCTCTTGAATGCCCGGAACCATCGGCGCGCTGACAGCGGCGGAGCCGAGCTGGTGAATCACGCCAATGATGCCGGCTACGGTCATGGCGGCGATACCCGCGACGAGCAGAAGCCTGCCAAGACGCGGGCGACGGATGGGGGCCGATTGTTGCACATGAGATGTCATGCCCTCAGTTCACGCCGAGCCGTGTTGCCAGAGCGTTTGCGTTTTTTGATACGCCGACGATACGTCTGGCACCGTAGGCTCGCATGGTGCGAGTGCTGATTGTCGAAGATGAACGCGTGATGGCGTCGGCCGTGCGCGATGGCTTGCGACTGGAAGCGATTGCAGCCGACCTCGCCCACGGTGGCGCCGCGGCCCTCGAAGCGCTGAGCATCAACGATTACGACGCCGTCGTGCTTGACCGTGATATTCCGCGCATTTCCGGCGACGAGGTGGCACGGTGGATCACCTCGCACCAACCCACGACGCGCATCATCATGGTGACCGCCGCCGATCGACTCGATGACAAGGCCACCGGCTTTGAGCTGGGCGCAGACGACTACCTCACCAAGCCGTTCGCGATGCGGGAGTTGATTCTTCGCTTGCGGGCCATCGCTCGCCGCTCGGCGGCTGCCACGCCACCGGTGTTGGAGTGGCGCGGGCTGAAAATCGACCCGTTTCGTCGCGAGGTATAGCGCGATGGCCGCTACGTTGCGCTCACTCGCAAACAGTTTGCCGTGCTGGAGGTTCTTGTCTCGGCGGGCGGCGGCGTTGTCAGTGCGGAGGATCTGCTGGAGCGCGCGTGGGACGAGAACGCCGATCCATTTACCAATGCGGTGCGCATCACGATTTCTGCGCTGCGCAAGCGCCTGGGCGAGCCCGATCTGATTGAGACGGTCGCGGGGGTCGGGTATCGGATGGCGACGGAACCACATGGCTGAGCAGCGCGCGCCGCGGCGGCCCGGCTTGTCTGCCCGCTTTCGGTTGACGCTTACGATCACGGCCGTCGCCGTGGTCTCGGCGGGCGCGCTCTGGATCGTCACCGCGCTCTGGGTGCTGCGGTACCTCCCCACGGGCAACTACACGACAGATCTGGGCTGGGTGCCCGGCCGCGACGACATCATGGAAGTCTTCACACCCATCGCGACGAGCGCCTTTTTCGCCATCGCCGGCCTGGCGTTTTTTGGCGGCTGGTTTCTCGCGGGTCATATTCTTCGCCCGCTGACCGCAATCTCAACCGTCGCGCACCGGGTTCGAGGCGGCGATCTCACAACGCGCGTGAACCTCCCCGGGCGAGCGGACGAGTTCCGCACCGTCGCCGATTCATTTGACGACATGCTTGATGCCGTTCAGCGCACCGTCGAATCTCAGCAACGCTTTGCCGCCAACGCCTCTCACGAGTTGCGCGCGCCGCTTGCGATTACGCGCTCAGTGCTGGAGGTTGCTCAAGCAGACCCCGAGCGGGATCTTGAGGTGACGCTCGACAAGCTGCAACGTCTCAATGATCGCGCCGTCGCCTCCGCAGACGCACTGCTGCTGTTGGCACGCCTCGACAACACCGCCCCCAACCTCTCCCCCGTCGATCTCTCGCTCGTCGCCGAAGAGGCGCTCGACGTGCTCCAGCTCGTCGCAGACCGCCACGGTGTCGAGGTAGAAACTGACCTGAATCAGACGTGGGTGGCAGGCAACGCGCAACTGTTGGAACGACTTGCGAGCAACCTCATCCACAACGCGATTGTGCACAACGCCCCTCCCGGCGACGCCAGACGCGTTTTCGTGCGGGTTGACGTGAGCGAAGGGTCGGCCGTATTGCGGGTTGTGAACACTGGCCCCGTTCTCGAAACGGCGCAGGTGGCGACGCTGACGGAACCGTTTGCTCGCGGCTCGCGCACCACCACGGCCGATGACGCACACACTGGCGCGGGGCTCGGCCTCGCGCTCGCCGCCACGATTGTCCGCGTACACGGCGGCTCGCTCGTGCTGCGCGCACGCGCTGCTGGCGGGCTGGATGTCACCGCACGCTTCGCCGTCGGCGCTGCCGCGCCCGCGAGCTAGCCTCGCTCCGTAAGCTCCGTGGTTCCGCGATCTCCGTGGTTCCGCGGCCATGCCGCAACGCAGAATCCCCCGCTCCGCGAAGCGGCACGAGGGATTCTTAGCGGTTGAACTTACGACTCGGTGATTTCGATCTGGCGGAACACGTCGGCGTCGATGGCCGATCGCACCTCGTCGAGCAGGTCTTCTGAAACCGGGGAGTCCAGCGTCAGCACGGAGAGTGCCTGGCCGCCGGCCTCGGTGCGAGCGATCTGCATGCCGGCGATGTTGATGCCGGCCTCGCCGAACTTCTGGCCGTAGACGGCAACGATGCCGGGACGGTCGGTGTAAAGCATGACGATGTGGAACTTCTCGATGGGCAGCTCGACCGGGTGGCCGTTAATGCCGACGAGCTTTTCGATCTGCTTCGGGCCGGTCAGCGTGCCAGAAACGGCGAGTTGCGATCCGTCGGAGAGCGCACCGCGAAGGGTAATGACGTTGCGGTACTCGTCGCTGTTCTCGTCAACCAGCAGGCGAACGTCAACGCCGCGCTGCTCGGCAAGAAGCGGCGCGTTCACATAAGACACGCTTTCGCTCACGATGTTGGTGAAGACACCCTTGAGCGCGGCCAACTTGAGCACATCGACGTTGTAGGCGCTGAGCTCACCGTGCACTTCGACGTCGAGGCTCGTGAGCGGCGACTTGGCGAGCGCGGAGAAAAACTGACCGAGCTTTTCGACCAGCGAGATGCCGGGGCGAACGTACGGGTCAATCGCACCGCCGGCGACGTTGACGGCATCCGGAACCAGTTCGCCGCCGAGAGCGAGGCGCACGGAGCGTGCTACCGAGACGCCTGCCTTCTCCTGTGCTTCGTCGGTCGAGGCACCCAGGTGCGGCGTGACAACGACGTTGGGAAGGTCAAGTAGCTTCTTGTCGGTGGGCGGCTCCGTCACGAAGACGTCGAGACCGGCACCGGCGATCTCACCCGAGGTGAGGGCCGTGTAGAGCGCGTCTTCGTCGATGAGGCCACCGCGTGCGACGTTAATGACAAAGGCGGAGCTCTTCATCGTGGCGAGCTGCTCGGTCGAAATCATGCCCGTGGTTTCTGGGGTCTTCGGCATGTGGATCGTGACGAAGTCGCTCTGCTCAAGCAGTTCGTCAAAGGTCACCAGCTCTACACCGAGCTGCTGTGCGCGCGCGCTCGTGACGTACGGGTCGTAGGCGATAACCCGCATGTCAAACGCCTGCATGCGCGCGGCAATCAGGGCACCAATGCGACCAAGGCCGATGATACCGAGCGTCTTTTCAAACAGTTCGGTGCCGGTGTACTTCGAGCGCTTCCACTCGCCGGCGGCCAACGACGCGTGGGCCGCCGGAATGTGACGAGCGAGCGACAGAATGTGGCCAACGGTCAGCTCAGCGGCAGAGACGATGTTCGAAGTCGGCGCATTAACGACCATCACACCGGCAGCCGTTGCGGCCTTGATGTCAACGTTGTCAAGGCCCACGCCGGCGCGCGCGACAACCTTCAGGCGCGGAGCCGCAGCCAGCGCTTCTGCGTCAATTTGCGTTGCCGAACGCACCAGTACGGCGTTGGCATCGGCGAGCGCGGCAAGCAACGCCGGGCGGTCAGTGCCGTCGACCTCCCGCACATCAAAATCAGGACCAAGCGCATCAATGGTGGCTGGTGAGAGTTGCTCGGCAAGGAGAACGACAGGCTTCGACACAGGGAATATCCTTTAGTGCTTTAACGCGAAGGGGGAAAGGTCGTGCGCCGCACATCATCGGGACGCTTCACGCACAGCCTACTCGTTTGAGCACGCACGCTTGTTCATGTGACGTTCATCGCAAGCGCAAGTTTCACGCTTCTTGAGAATCGAAGAAGGAGCCGCAGTTGCCGCAGCGGCTGCCGGCTCTACCCGCAGAACGGGTTGCCGCTCACGAAGGAGCATCCCGAGCTGAGCATGAGCGACAGCGTATTCATCCAATACACCTGTGCCAGCGCGTAGCCCGCCAGCAGCATCATCGTGTACTCGCCGATCAGGCGGCGAATTCCGAGGGAGACAACCGCGGTGAAGATGATCACCGGAACCACGACAGCGGCGATGAGGACGGTCCAGCCGGTGGCGGTCAGCGGGTACGGACCGCTGGCCTGTTGCAGGAGCGCACCAATCGCGCTGAACACGGTGTAGGCATAGGCCAGACCAAAAATGCCCGTGACGGTCGCCATCATCCACAGCGGCGAGCGAGTCTTCAAGACGTGATCGGCGGCCTCGGGCACGTTCGTTGCATCGCTCATGCGCCGATCCCTCCCACGACGAAGGGCCACGGAACCAGCAGCACGACCCCGGCGATCAATCCGGCGAACCGAATCCACGTTTTCGACGCGCGCGTCAGGTACATCACGGTCGCAAACCAAATCGCCGGTGCCGCCGCCGCAACCCATGCCGCGATCGCGTACTGAATGGTTCCGGCTGCCAACAGCTCACCATCGGGCTGCAAGCGCATGCCTCCGATGATCCATCCGACGGTGTAGAGCACAAAGATGCCACCGATCACCCCGAGGCCGATCAGCGCCGCGTTAGAAACGCCGGTGGCCGCGACGGGCGTAGCGACGGCAGCATCGGATTCGTCGCCGACGACCTCAACAGCTTCACTGCCCTTGCCGACAGCCGTCCAACCGCGCTGCAGTTTGGGCGGTGCGGTGAGTGACTCATCGCCATCCCACGACAGGGCGTCGTCGTCTCCAGCGGCCTGGGGTTCGGTTGCCATGGTTCCAGCCTACTGGCGGGCGGCGGCGACCGCCGCGAGCACGATGCGCTCGTCGGTCATGTCGTAGCTCTCTCCCCCGCCACCAGGGCCGGTCGGAGCGTCGTCGACGAAGGAGACGCGAGCCGACAGGTGCACGGCATGCACGCCCGTTTCACGCACAGCCGCGATGTGTTCGACGCTCAGCCCGCCGCCCGCCATCACCTGCAGGGTTGATCCGGCGCGTCGCACGAATGCGGCGAGCCGGTCGATGCCGTCAATCGTGCGAGGTGCCCCGCCGCTGGTGAGCACGCGGTGCACGCCAAGCTCAACGAGCGCATCGAATGCCGTGTCAGGGTCGGCAGACGCGTCAATGGCGCGGTGAAATACCACCTCGGCGCCTCCCGCCGCCTCCTGCCAGCGCCGCACCACCTCGCGGTCGACCTGGCCGTCGCGCGTCAACGCGCCGATGACCACGCCGCCGACGCCCTGCTGCACGACGCGGCGAATATCGTCCCACACCACGGCTGCCTCTTCGGCGGAGTAGACAAAACCACCCGGTCGAGGTCGCACCAGCACGCACACGCGCGCTCCATCGCCGCCGCAGGCCGCGATCGCGGCATCGACCATGCCGGCGGAGGGCGTCAGGCCACCGGTTTGAAGCGCCTGGACGAGTTCGACACGATCAGCACCGTTGGCGAACGCAGCCCGAACTCCAGCCGCGTCCTGCACCGCAATTTCCACCAGAGTCATGTCGCCATTCTACGAATTCCGGCCCGCTTCAGTGAGTCGATGCGTCGCACCCCGCACGCGGTGCGGATCCGTGGTTCCGCATTTCCGCGTTCTCCGCAGTTCCCTGGTTCCGTGGTTCCGTGGCCCCACCTCGAGGTTCTGCGTTCCGAAACAACCGTTATGCACGGCTCAAAACGTTCTGCACGAAAATTGCGCCACATCCGCCACTCTGGCAACACCAGTCACACGAAATCGTGCACAACGGTTGTGACAGCGGAACCACGCAGAGCGGAACCACGCACAGCGGAACCACGCAGAGCGGAACCACGGGGATTGGAACCACTGGACGACGAAGGGCCCGGTGCCTGTGCACCGAGCCCTTCGTTTATCGCGTGAATTAACGTGCGGCGGAGCCTTCGACGTAGTCAGCGTCCTGCTGCTTCCATGCGAACAGCGCGCGCAGGTCGCGGCCGGTGGCCTCGATCGGGTGCTGCGCAGCCTTCTCGCGAAGCGCCTGGAACTCGACAGCGCCGTTGTCCTGGTCTTCGATGAAGCGCGTCGCGAATGCGCCGCTCTGGATGTCGCCGAGAACAGCCTTCATGTTCTCCTTGACGCGCTCGTCGATGACGCGCGGGCCCGAGACGTAGTCGCCGTACTCAGCGGTGTCGGAGACCGACCAGCGCTGCTTGGCGATGCCGCCCTCCCACATCAGGTCAACGATGAGCTTGAGCTCGTGCAGCACCTCAAAGTAGGCGATCTGCGGCTGGTAGCCAGCCTCAGTCAGCGTCTCGAAGCCGTACTGTACGAGCTGGGAAACACCACCGCACAGCACCGCCTGCTCACCGAACAGGTCAGTTTCGGTCTCCTCGGTGAAGGTCGTCTTGATAACGCCGGCGCGGGTGCCACCGATGGCCTTTGCGTATGAGAACGCGGTCTCCCATGCGTGACCCGATGCGTCCTTCTCAACGGCAACGATGTCGGGAATTCCGCGGCCGGCAACGTACTCACGACGAACCGTGTGACCGGGAGCCTTCGGCGCCACAAGAATCACGTCAACGCCCTCGGGAGCCTCGATGTAGCCGAAGCGAATGTTGAAGCCGTGAGCGAATGCCAGGGTCTTGCCGGGCGTGAGGTTCGGCTTGATCGAGTCGTTGTAGATCGAGCGCTGGTGCTGGTCGGGAGCCAGGATCATGATGAGGTCAGCCCACGCCGTAGCGTCGGCAACGTTCTTGACCTCGAAGCCGTCTTCCTGCGCCTTTGCGATCGACTTGGAGCCATCCTTGAGCGCGATGACAACCTCTACGCCCGAGTCACGAAGGTTCTGTGCGTGCGCGTGGCCCTGCGAGCCGTAGCCGACAATTGCAACCTTCTTGCCCTGGATCAGCGACAGGTCTGCGTCTGCGTCATAGATGAGTTCGGTCACTTCTTTACTCCTTGTTTCTTAGGTTTATTTCTCAGCCGCGCAGAACGCGCTCTGTGATGCTCTTGCCGCCGCGGCCAATGGCCAACAGGCCAGACTGGGCGAGTTCCTTAATGCCGAAGGGTTCCAGCGCACGAAGCAGTGCGTCGACCTTGCCCTTGTCGCCGGTTACCTCAACGACGAGCGCGTCGGGCGCGTAGTCGACGATCTGGGCACGGAACAGGTTGACAACTTCCAGCACGTTGGAGCGCGTCTGGTTATCTGCGCGCACCTTGATCAGCATGTGCTCACGCTGCACCGAGGCGGCGTTCTCCAGCTCGACGATCTTGATCACGTTGACCAGCTTGTTCAGCTGCTTGGTGACCTGCTCCAGTGGCAGTTCTTCGACATCGACGACGACGGTGATGCGTGAGAGGCCAGGAACCTCGGTCACACCAACGGCGAGGGATTCGATGTTGAATCCGCGGCGGGCAAAAAGTCCGGCGACTCGCGTCAGCAGACCGGGCTTGTTCTCAACGAGAAGACTCAGCACGTGGCTCGACATGATCAGATCTCCTCGTCAAAGCTGGGCGCGTGTTCCCGCGCGTACTGGATGAAGCTGTTGCTCACGCCCTGCGGAACCATGGGCCACACCATCGCGTCCGCAGACACCACGAAGTCGATGACGACGGGGCGATCGTTGGTTTCGAGGGCCAGCTTGATGGCGGCGTCGATGTCTTCTTCCTTCTCCACGCGAATGCCCAGGCAGCCGTAGGCCTCGGCCAGCTTCACGAAGTCGGGAATGCGGATGCTTCCAGCACCGGTGTTGAGCTCGGTGTTGGAGTAGCGGCTGTCGTAGAACAGCGTCTGCCACTGCTTGACCATGCCGAGTGACGAGTTGTTGATGATCGCCACCTTGATCGGAATGTTGTTGATCGCGCACGTGGCCAACTCTTGGTTGGTCATCTGGAAGCAACCATCGCCATCAATGGCCCACACCACGCGGTCCGGCTCAGCCACCTTCGCGCCCATGGCTGCGGGAACCGCGTAGCCCATGGTTCCGGCGCCACCGGAGTTGAGCCACGAGTTCGGGCGCTCGTACTTGATGAACTGTGCCGTCCACATTTGGTGCTGGCCGACGCCGGCGGCGTAGACCGCCTCGGGGCCGGTGAGTTCACCGATGCGCTGAATCACCTTTTGCGGAGCCATCAGACCATCGCTGGGTTCTGCGTAGCCGAGCGGGAACTCGTCGCGCAGGCCGTCGAGGTATGACCACCAGTCGGAGATGTCAGGCTTAGCGTTTCCTACCGTCCCGCCGAACGCGGCATCCAGGTCGACGAGAACTTCGGCGAGGTCACCGACGATCGGAACGTCCGCGGTACGAATCTTGGAGATTTCGGCGGGATCGATGTCGACGTGAACAACCTTCGCGTTCGGTGCGAACAGCGACGCTTTACCCGTCACGCGGTCATCGAATCGCGCGCCAAGCGCGACGATCAGGTCTGACTCCTGCAGTGCGAGCACGGCCGGAACCGTGCCGTGCATACCGGGCATGCCCAGGTGCTGCGGGTGCGAGTCGGGGAAGGCGCCACGGGCCATCAGCGTCGTCACAACGGGTGCACCCGTCGACTCTGCCAGCGCGCGCAGCTCTTTCGAAGCCTGCGCACGGATGACACCGCCGCCGACGTACAGCACCGGCTTTTTCGCATCCGCGATCAACTGGGCTGCAGCCTGAATCTGCTTGCCGTGAGCCTTGGTCACCGGGCGGTAGCCGGGCAAATCAACCTTCGGCGGCCAGATGAACGGGGCCTCCGCCTGCTGGGCATCCTTCGTGATGTCGACCAGCACGGGGCCGGGACGACCCGTTGAGGCCACTTCGAAGGCAGCCGCGATAGCGGCCGGAATTTCTTCAGCCGTCTTGACCAAGAACGAGTGCTTCGTGATCGGCATCGTGATGCCCACGATGTCGGCCTCCTGGAAGGCGTCGGTTCCCATCAGGGTCGAGAACACCTGTCCGGTGATGGCAACCATCGGCACCGAGTCCATGTAGGCGTCGGCGATGGCCGTCACGAGGTTCGTGGCACCGGGGCCGGAGGTCGCGATACACACGCCCACCTTGTTCGACGCCGAAGCGTAGCCCTCGGCGGCGTGACCGGCACCCTGTTCGTGGCGAACCAGAATGTGACGAATGCCGGTGGAATCCATCAGCGGGTCGTAAACCGGAAGAATTGCGCCGCCGGGAAGACCGAACACGTCGGTCACACCGATCAGCTCAAGCGAGCGGACGACAGCTTCAGCACCCGTGAGCACGGGCGCGGATGCGGTGCGAGCTGGGGGCCGGGGAACGGCCGATGCGGAGGCGTCGGACATAGAGAGATCCTTGCGTTTCGTATGCGAGTGAGGTGAATCTTGTGGCCGTTAGCCCGTCACGGCGCCTTCGGCGGCGGAACGTACGAGCTTGGAATACTTGGCCAGGACGCCACGGGTGTAGCGAGGGGGCAGTGGCTCCCAACCAACTGAGCGGGAGCTCAGCTCGGCCTCGTCGACGAGTAAATCGAGAGAGCGAGCTGCGATATCGACCCGAATAAGATCACCATCGCGCACGAAAGCAATAGGACCTGCGTCCACCGCTTCGGGTGCTATGTGGCCGATGCACAGGCCGGTTGTGCCGCCTGAGAATCGTCCGTCTGTCAAGAGTAGTACATCTTTTCCGAGGCCAGCGCCCTTGATGGCGGCGGTGATCGCCAACATCTCGCGCATGCCTGGTCCGCCCTTGGGGCCTTCGTAGCGAATGACCACCACGGAGCCTGCCTCAATGTCGCCCGCGGCCAGCGCATCCATCGCGGCACGCTCACGGTCAAAGACGCGAGCCGGTCCCTCGAAGACGTCGGCGTCGAAGCCGGCCGACTTCACAACCGCGCCCTCGGGCGCGAGCGAGCCGTGCAGAATCGTGAGACCACCGGTTGCGTGGATCGGGTTGTCGAGGGTGTGGATGACCTCCCCGTCGATGGGGTTTGGGTTGAGGTCGGCCAGGTTCTCGGCCAGCGTCTTGCCGGTCACGGTGAGCGCGTCGCCGTGCAGCAGCCCTTCGTCGAGCATGGCCTTCATGATGACGGGGATACCGCCGTGGCGATCGACGTCGTTCATGACGTACTTGCCGAATGGCTTCATGTCGGCGATGTGCGGAACCTTGTCACCGATGCGGTTGAAGTCGTGCAGGCTCAGCTCGACCTCTGCTTCGTTTGCAATCGCGAGCAGGTGAAGAACGACGTTGGTGGAACCACCGAGCGCCATCGCCAGCGCGATCGCGTTTTCGAAGGCTTCCTTCGTCAGAATGTCGCGGGTCGTGATGCCCTGACGGAGCAGGTTTACGACCGCCTCGCCGGAGCGGTGTGCGAAGTAGTCACGGCGGCGGTCAGCCGAGGGCGGGGCTGCGGAACCAGGAAGGCTGAGTCCGAGCGCCTCGGCGACCGATGCCATGGTGTTGGCGGTGTACATGCCGCCACAGGCGCCCTCACCGGGGGCGAATGAACACTCGATGCGCTTGAGGTCTTCTTCCGTCATCTTGCCTGCGAGGCAGGCGCCGACGCCTTCGAAGGAGTCAACGATCGTGATTTCCTTCTCGGTGCCATCAGACAGCTTGACCCAGCCGGGCGCGATCGAGCCGGCGTAGAGGAAGACGCTGGAGAGGTCGAGGCGCGCGGATGCCATCAGCATGCCGGGGATCGACTTGTCGCAACCGGCGAGCAGAACCGAACCATCGAGGCGCTCGGCCATCATCACGGTTTCGACAGAGTCGGCGACCACTTCACGGCTCACGAGCGAGAAGTGCATGCCTTCGTGGCCCATGGAGATGCCGTCAGAAACGGAAATGGTTCCGAACTGCAGGGGGTACCCGCCACCCGAGTGCACGCCCTCTTTCGCGCCCTGCGCGAGGCGGTCAAGGCTGAGGTTGCACGGGGTAATTTCGTTCCAGCTGGATGCAATGCCGATCTGGGGCTTGTCCCAGTCGGCGTCTCCCATACCGACACCGCGAAGCATGCCGCGTGACGTGGTGGCTTCAATGCCATCCGTAATTACGCGACTGCGGGGTTTGATGTCGATGAAGTTCTCAGAAGTCGAATCAGAAGCGGGCATACCGCGAGTCTATTCCCGTTATTGGCGTGCTTCTGTCCCCGTGACGGAGGCGTGTTCGCGCCCCCGAACGCGGCGGTACGAGCGTAGGTCAACAATTGTTTGCATTCATCTGAATCTCAGCGTGCGGACTGTTTTGTCGGTCAAAGGTTGATCGATCAAAAGTGTCAGCGCGCAAGCGCAGGTCTGTAGCTAGGCCGAGCGGAAATTCGTTCGAGCATCGGCCAATTGCGCCAGCACTTCAGCCATCTCATGCGCATCCGCCACCCGGACCGACGCCGAGGTCACCCCACTGCCAACGCGCACACCGACATCGTTCGGAGCCAGCGCCGCCAGCGCGTCTTCGTCGGTCTCATCGTCGCCGGCAAATAGCACGGCCGTCGCGTGCACCGCGGCGCGCAGCGCCCGAACGGCGCCGTCTTTGCCCTCGGCGCGTTCCGAAAACTCACTGACGTCGTGCCCACCCCTGGCGCGCCAGCCGGCGAGGTGTTCCGACGCAAATCGGTCAAGAATTTCACCGGCGAGTTCGGTGTTGTCTTCGTTGGCGAGCCGGGTGTGCACCACAAAGCCAAACGGCTTGTGTTCGACCCAAACACCATCAAGGCCCGCGAGGGCCGTTTCAACCTCACGCGTGCGCACGGCAACCTGGCCGCTCGGCACGCGGGCGACAATGGGTGCGTGCCCTGGTGGGAGGTCAAACTCCGCGCCGTGAGACCCGGCCAGCAAAATCGCGGAGTCTGGGGCCGCCTCGCTGACGAGGCGAAGATCGCCGAGCATCCGCCCTGAGACGAGCGCCACGTGAGTCTGCGGCAGTGCGGCCAGGCGATCGATGGCCTCTCGCGCCGCCGGGGTCATGCGCGAGTCGGATGGAACATCGACAAGCGGCGCCAAGGTTCCGTCAAAGTCGAGCGCGACGAGAAGCTTGGGAGTTTGCGCCAGCCGTTCGATTTCAGGCGTCAGCATGCGGGGTCCGATCGTGGGCGTGGAGCTCCTGCAGGAAGGCTTCTGCCCAGGCGGCGACGTCGTCACGTTTGAGCCTGCGCTGCATGGCACGCATGCGGCGCGTCTGGTCGGCGTGAGGCATATTGACCGCGACCATCATGGCGTCTTTCATGCCGTCGATATCGTGCGGGTTGATGAGCAACGCTCCCTGCAACTGGTCAGCTGCCCCGGCAAACTCGCTCAACACGAGCACTCCCCCGGTGTCGCCGCGAACGGCAACGTATTCTTTGGCGACCAGATTCATGCCGTCGCGCAGCGCCGTGACCAGCATGACATCGGCCGCGAGGTACAGCGCCACCATCTCGTCGCGTGGATACGAGTGGTGCAGGTAGCGAATCGCCGTGTGGCCGGTGGTGTCAAAAACCCCGTTGATGCGACCAACGGTGAGCTCAATCTCATCACGCAACTGCATGTAGGCCGCGACGCGCTCACGGCTGGGGCTTGCCACCTGCACGAGCGCCACATCGGTGACCGAAAGCTGTCCGTCTTGCAGCAGTTCACCGAACGCCTTCAACCGGTGTCTGATGCCCTTTGTGTAGTCGAGTCGGTCAACGCCGAGCAGGATGGCGCGCGGGTTTCCGAGTTCTTGGCGAATCTCGGCGGCGCGTGCAATCACCTCTGGGCGTTGCGCAATCTGCTGGTACTCGGCGACGTCGATCGAGATCGGAAACGGTTTTGCGGTGACGGATCGTTGCATTCCCGACGCATCGGTGACGATAACGCGCGACTTGTTTGTGGGGTACGGCAGCTGGCGCCGCACGGCGCGCAAGAAGTTGCCCGCGTCGGCCACGCGCTGAAAGCCGATGACATCGGCGCCCAGCAAACCGTCGAGCACCTGACGCCGCCACGGCAGTTGCGAGTATAGGCCGTATGCCGGAAACGGAATGTGGTGAAAATAGCCGATCGTCACATCGGGACGAAGTTCGCGAACCAGCCGCGGAACCAACTGCAGCTGATAGTCGTGCACCCATACGGTTCCGCCCGGCGCCACGGCCGCGGCCGCCGCCTCGGCAAAGCGACGATTGACCCGCTCATAGGCCTCCCACCAGATGCGGCGGTAGCGCGGCGGCGCGATCACATCGTGGTAGAGCGGCCAAATGGTGTCGTTGCTAAAGCCCTCGTAGTACAGCTCAACATCGCTGGCGCTCAACGTCATCGGAATGAGCGTCATGCCGTCGACCTCGAAAGGGTCGAGTGCAACGTCGGCGGAACCGGGCCAACCGACCCAGGCGCCACGGGCGGCGCGAATTACCGGCTCGAGCGCGGTGACGAGGCCACCGGGTGAGGTTTGCCAACGCACCTCGCCGTCGGCGTCAACAATGCGGTCAACGGGAAGTCGGTTCGCAACGATCACCAGATCTGCGGATGAAGTCTCTGACACGCTGCTCCTGCCATTGGGTGGTCTCGCGGGTTGTTTACACCTTAGCGACCCCACCTGACGGTAGCGTGGACGCATGCGAAAGTACTTCACCGGTACCGGGGTCCTGTCGGTCGTGCTGAGCGCGATCGCGCTTCTCAAGGGCATGCGCGGTCAGGCATTTACGTGGCGCACCACCATCGCGTGGCTTTCGTGGGCGCTGAGGCTTGCCATGTCGATCGGCATCTTCAGCGAAAACCGCCAGGCAGCACGTGGATTTGTCGTCGAGCACCCAGAACAGTCCAAGGAGGAGCGCAAGCTCCTCAAGCGCTACAAGTAGCGCCAGCCTCACGTCTCAAGACACAACAATGCCCGCCCGGTTCGCCCGAGCGGGCATTGTGTTTGCCAGCGTTAGCGCGTCAGCACCAGGGCATCGCCCTGGCCGCCGCCGCCGCAGAGCGCAACGACCGCGGTTCCGGAACCACGGCGTGCGAGCTCGTGAACGGCGTGCACCACAAGACGGTTGCCGCTGGCACCGATCGGGTGACCGAGCGCGATGCCGCCACCGTGAATATTGACGATGTCGTCAGACAGACCCAGCGCGCGCTGGGAAGCAACGACAACAGCACCGAAGGCCTCGTTGATTTCAACGAAGTCCAGGTCTGCCACCTCGATTCCCTGCTTCTTGAGGGCCAGGCTGATGGAGTCCGAAGGCTGTTCGTGCAGCGAGTTGTCGGGGCCGGCGGTCTGGCCGCTGGCACCGACGGTGGCGAGAATGTTCCAGCCCTCAGCCTCTGCCCGCTCGCGCGTGGTCAACACCGCGGCGGAGGCGCCGTCGGAGATCTGCGACGAGTTGCCCGCGGTGATGGTTCCGTCCTTCGCAAATGCGGGGCGAAGGCCAGCAAGCGTCTCAATCGTCGTCTCGGGGCGCACGCCCTCATCGCGCGTCAACACGATCGGGTCGCCCTTGCGCTGCGGAACCTCCACACGCACCAGCTCGGCGTCGAAAACGCCAGCCTCGGCTGCGGCGGCAGCACGCTGGTGTGAGCGCGCGGCGACCGCGTCTTGCTCGTCGCGCGTGACGTGGTAGCGCGGGTTCAGGCGCTCCGTCGATGTACCCATCGACTCGCGGTCGAAGGCGTCGGTCAGACCGTCGTACGCCATGTGGTCAAGAACCTCGATGGAACCATAGGTGTAGCCATCGCGGGATCCCATCAGCAGGTGGGGTGCGCGCGTCATGGATTCCATACCGGCGGCCACCATCACTTCGGCGTCGCCAGCCTTGATGGTGCGCGCCGCGTCGATGATGGCGGTGAGGCCGGAAAGGCACACCTTGTTGACGGAACCAGCGGTGACGTCCCAGCCGAGGCCCGCACCAATGGCGGCCTGGCGTGCCGGGTTTTGCCCGGAGCCTGCGGGCAAAACCTGTCCAACGAGCACGGCGTCGACGGCCTGCGGGTCGATGCTTCCCTGCTCAAGTGCGCCGCGAATTGCAAGCGCGCCGAGCTGCGGAGCGGTGAATGGGGCCAACTGCCCCTTGAGGCGGCCCTGCGGGGTGCGGGCGGCGGCAACGATCACGACATCGGTGGCGTTCATGCTGATTCCTTGAGTTCTGGGGAGACGGTGAGCGGGGGCTCGGTGGCGGCGATGACGTCATCGACGCTCACGCCCGGAGCGACCTCCACCAGCACCAGGCCGGCGTCGGTGACATCGATGACCGCAAGATCGGTGATGATGCGGTTCACGACGCGCTTGCCCGTCAGGGGCAGCGAGCACTCATTGACGATCTTCGCAGATCCGTCCTTGGCGACGTGTTCCATGAGCACAATCACGTTTCCGGCGCCGTGCACGAGATCCATCGCGCCGCCCGGGCCCTTGACCATCTTCCCCGGAATCATCCAGTTGGCGAGGTCGCCGCTCGCGGAGACCTGCATGGCGCCAAGAATGGCCGCGTCGATCTTGCCGGCGCGAATCATGCCGAAGCTCAGCGCCGAGTCGAAGAAGGCCGAACCGGGCAATGTCGTGACGGTCTCTTTGCCCGCGTTGATGAGGTCGGGGTCAACGTTTGCCTCGGTGGGGTACGGCCCCACGCCAAGAATGCCGTTTTCGGACTGCAGCACGACGGTGACATCGGCGGGCACGTAGTTCGGAACCAGGGTGGGCAGGCCAATGCCGAGGTTCACGTAGGAGCCGTCAGAGAGTTCTTGGGCCGCGCGTGCGGCCATTTCGTTGCGCGTCAAAGCCATGATTTATGCCTCCTCCGAAACGGTACGGCGCTCAATGCGCTTTTCAATGTCAGTGCCAACTTCGACCACCCGGTGTACGTAGACGCCCGGCAGGTGAATGGAGTCGGGGTCAAGTTCACCCGGCTCGACCAGGCGTTCCACCTGTGCGATGCAGACGCGCCCCGCCATGGCCGCGAGCGGGTTGAAGTTGCGGGCCGCCTTATTGAAGATCAGGTTGCCGTGCCGGTCACCGACGGCCGCATGCACCAGCGCGTAGTCAGTGGTGATGGCGTCTTCGAGAACGTATTCGCCGGTCTTGCCTGCAACGTCAAACGTGCGGACTTCTTTCTGCGGCGATGCGACAGCAATGGTTCCGTCTGCCGCATACTTGCGGGGCAGCCCGCCCTCAGCGACCTGCGTGCCGACACCCGTCTGGGTGAAGAAGGCTGCGACTCCGGAACCACCGGCGCGTAACTTTTCGGCCAACGTTCCCTGGGGCGTCAGCTCAAGTTCCAGCTCACCAGAGAGAAACTGACGCTCGAACTCCTTGTTCTCACCGACGTAGGAGGAGGTCATCTTGCGGATGCGCTTGGCGCCGAGCAAGACACCCAGGCCCCAATCGTCGACGCCACAGTTGTTCGACACAATGCTGAGGTCGGTGGTTCCCTGTGCGAGAAGGGCTTCAATCAGGGCGATGGGGTTGCCCGAGAGTCCGAAGCCACCGACGGCAATGCTGGCGCCGTCGGAAATGTCTGCGACGGCTTCGGCCGGCGACGACACCTCTTTGTTGATCATGTTCACTCCCTTGTTGAACGGTGTGGTTCCACACTGCTCCGCGCGCGCGGGATGAACCAACCCAGGCGTCGCGATGTGGACAATGTGGGCAAAATTGTCCACATTGTGAACAACGGCGATACGATAGCGGCATGGCTGGCACAGTTCCCGGAGCGCAGGCGATCGCACGCGCGGCGGCAGTGCTGCGCCGGGTGACTGCCGCCGGAACCACGGGAGTCACGACCCAAGACATTGCACAGCACACCGAACTGACCCGCCCCACCGCGCACCGACTGCTCACGGCGCTGCAGGCTGAGGGTCTGATTGACCGCGACGACGCGACCGGGCTGTGGCTACCGGGCCCCGAGCTCTACTTGATGGGAACCATCGCGGCCTCCCGCTACGATGTTCCGGCCCTCGCGCACAACATCGTGAAATCGCTCGCGACGCGTACCGAAGAGAGCGCGTTTCTCTCGGTGCAGCGCGGCGATGAGACGGTGTGCCTGTTGCGAGAAGACGGCAGCTTTCCCATCCGCTCATTCGTGCTGAGTGAGGGCGTGCGGTTTCCGCTCGGGGTCGCGTCTGCAGGCCTTGCGATCCTGTCTTTCCTGCCAGACGACGAGATCGACGCCTACCTTGAGCGCCAAACCAAACTGAGCGAACATTTCGGGCGCCCCCACTCGGTCGCGGCCATCCGCACCCGCATTCAGGAAACCCGCGATCGCGGGTACGCCGTCAACCCCGGGCTCATCGTGAACGGTAGCTACGGGCTCGGCGCCGCGGTTTTCAACGCGCAGGGCCGCCCAGAGTGGGCACTCAGCATCACTGGTGTGGGGTTCCGGTTCGGCCCCGACCGACTCCCCCGACTCGGCCGGGACCTGCTCTCCCACGCTCACCAGCTCACCGCCGCCCTCGCCGCGAGCGGCCGCTAGGCGTTATGCATCAGACGGTGGTGCCAGAGTGGCTGGTTAGTCTTATGAGGGAGACATCCGGCAATTCGTGATGCATAACGTCGCTGCGTCCGGCGGGTTCGGGGGCCCGGTTCCGCACCCTGGTTCCGCGGCCCTCGTTCCGCACCCCTGGTTCCGCGGCCCTGGTTCCGCAGCCCTGGTTCCGCAGCCCTCGTTCCGCACCGGCCGTTCGCTGTTGCCGCGCGTCGGAGATATCGCCCGAGGTCACGCGGCACGCCGATGTCTGATCACTCTGGCCCCGACGCTTCCGACGCGAGGCGAGCGCCTCGCCACTTCTGGCGGCGCCACCCCAACCCGATTTCACCGCTCGAGTCACGACGATAGCCTTCGTCAGATGTCGGACGCCGTGTGACAGGAGTGTGAAAACCTCGGCGTGTCCTCCACCATTCGACAACATCACCGACGCGCGACAAATGAACGAGAACGCAGAGACGGAACCACGCTGCGGGGCAACGACGCAGCAACAGCTGAGAGGCGGATACGGCCGCGTTAACACAAGCGCCTCAGATTCAGGGCGTGCGATTCGGTTCGCGCAGACGTGCGAGCGTGCCTCCGAAACAAAATGCGGCCCCCGCACCGTGTGGCTCACGCGCCGAACGATGCGGGGGCCGTCTCTCCCCCAAGTTTTGGTTGCCGTGCAGTATGGCTCGGTCAGACGTGCAGTTCGGCGAGCTCCGCGGCAATGATCGGCGCGACAGCGGAGGCGCCCCGATCTGACATCACGATCGTGTAGTGGTTCAGGTCTTCTACAAACCTAAATCGCACCGACGGTAGCGCTTCTTCCAGCCGCGCCACTTGTTCCGGCGAGTACAGCCCCGGGGTCTCGTTCTGCAGGCCGCGCGGCACCCACACGAAAACAGTCGGAACGGAGATGCCGGCAACAGCATCGCGCGGCAGCGACCCGGTGTTGAGGTCGACGGTGTCATCAACCGTCACCGCGTAGCTCGTCGCGGGGCGCAGGGCGCCGGAACCATCGGGCACGAGGTCATAGGCGAGGTATTGTTCGAGCGCGGGAGTCCAGGCGTTCGCGAACGCGGGGTGCGCACGCCACAGGGCCAGGTAGTCGTCGACCGACGCGAACCGCATGTCGAGGCGTGCCGCGGTGGGCCCGAGGATGTGCTGCACGAGCTCTTCGGCGCTCAGACCAGCAGGAACATCGAGCGGCAATCCGCCATCAATCAGCACGAGCCGTGAAATTCGATCGGGGTGCAGGTATGCGGTCACCACCGAGACGAACGCTCCCATGGAGTGTCCGACCAGGGTGGTGTTGGCGAGGCCAAACGCATCCATCACGGCGATGATGTCGGCGGCGTGCGCCGCCATGCCTGCGGGGCCATCGATCTGATTGCTGCGGCCACGACCACGCAGATCCGGGGCGATGATGCGAACGCCGGGAAGAGTCGGAACCACGTCCATCCACGCAAGGTGGGATGCGGTGACGCCGTGAATCGCGACGATGGTGTCGGTGATCTCGCCCACCGGTTCCCACACTCCGACGGTGAGCTCGCCACCAGAAACCGGAACCGTGACGACAGAATACGTGTGCTGCTCGCTCATCGGGCGCTCCATCCGCCATCCATGACGTACGACGATCCGGTCACCATACCGGCGTTGTCAGACGCCAACCATCCGGCAAGAGACGCGACCTCGGCGGGCTCAATCATGCGCTTAATGGCGGGTTCGGTGAGCATGATCTTTTCGACCACTTCGCTCTCTGAAATGCCGTGGGCCTTCGCCTGGTCGGCAATCTGCTTTTCGACCAACGGGGTACGAACGTACGCCGGGTTGATGCAGTTGCTGGTGACGCCGTGCGGGCCGCCCTCCAGCGCCGTCACCTTCGACAGGCCTTCGAGGCCGTGCTTGGCCGCGACATAGGCCGATTTGAAGGCACTGGCGCGAATGCCGTGCACCGATGAGATGTTGATGATGCGGCCCCAGCCGCGCTCGTACATGCCCGGCAGCACCGCACGAATCAGCAGAAACGGCGCGGTCACCATGAGGTTCTGGATGGTGCGGAACGTGTCGGGGTCGTATTCGTGAATCGGCGCGACGCGCTGAATGCCGGCGTTGTTCACCAGAATGTCGGCGTCGAGCTTGAGGTTATCGAGCGCCTTCGTGTCGCTGAGGTCAACGACCCACGCTTCGCCCCCGACAGCCTGCGCGGCAAGCAAAGCGGCCTCGCCGTTGAAATCGGCAATCACCACGTGCGCGCCGCGGCGCGCGAACTCCTCGGCGCACGCCAGTCCAATGCCGCTCGCGCCTCCCGTGATGACGGCGCGCTTTCCGGCCAGATCGTTGTTAGTCATCGTGGTTCCCCTCTCGACGCGGCGCCAGTGCGTTGTCGATCATTTGTGTCATCGCCGTGAAAACTCGTTCATCCAGTTGTGCGGGAGGCAGGCCATTCTCGTCACGCTCCCACAGCAAGAAGCGCATACCGATGAGTTCGCCCATGCCCATCAGCGCCCAGGCGGTCACCTCGGGATCAAGTCGCCGGTCGATATCGCCAGACTCCTTGGCCCGGGCCAAACCGGCCTCGTACCCCTCGACAATTCGGGTGTAGTGCAGCTTCAGTACTTCGGGCGACACAAACTCGGCCTCGCGCACCACACGGTACAGCGCCGGGTGTTGCGCGGTGAAGCGGAAGAACCCGGCAAAGCCCGCGCGCTCGGCGGCGATGCGATCCGAGGTTCCGGCCATCGCCTCGGCCATGGAGTGGCGCACGCGACGGTTGAGGTCGATAACGAGCGCCTCGAAAATGCTCTGCTTGCTGTCGAAGTACAGGTAGAACGTGCCAAGGCCAATGCCGGCGCGTTCGGTGATTTTCACGATCGACGCCTCGTGGTAACCCTGTTCGGCAAACACCACTTCTGCCGCCTCGAGCAACCGGGTACGGGTCGCTTCGCCGCGTTTGGTGAGCGGCTTTCCGGTGGCGTTGGATACGGAAGCGTTGCCGTCAATGTCGGCGATCATGGCGCCTCCACAATCGCTCGGGCGCGCTCGCGCAATTGCCTGCGCGCCAGCTTTTCAATGGTTAGGGTGGGCAGTTCCGTCACAAACTCGACGCGAACCGGAACCTTGAATCCGGCAAGCAGGGTGCGAGCGTGCGCAAACACTTCGTCTGCGCTCATCGGGGCAGACGCCACGACAAAGGCGAGTCCTCGTTCGCCCCACACCTCGTCCGGAATACCGACGACGGCGGCCTGCACGATGAGGGCGTGCTTTTCGAGTGCTCGCTCCACCTCGGCGGGCGACACATTCTCGCCGCCGGAAATGAAGATGTCTTTTACCCGGTCGATGATGCGCAGGCGCCCATCGTCGAGGCGCTCGGCAATATCACCGGTGCGAAGCCATTCGCCGCTGCGCGTGCGTGCTGTCGCCTCGGCATCGTTGAGGTAGCCGGGCGAGACACTCGGCCCGCGCACCCACAGCTCACCGATCGCCGCGCCCACCAGTTCGCCACCCGTCTGCACGTCGGCGAGCATCACATCCACGTGTGCGTACGGCTTGCCGATCACGCCCACATCGCCCGCCCGAGCGCTGGCCACGTTGGGGCCTGCCTCGGTCAGCCCGTACCCCTGTATCAGGGCCACACCACGCTCGCGCCACATCACGGCGAGGTCATCCGGCATGGTCGCACCGCCCACGAGCGCCGTGCGCAGCGAGGTGAGATCGGCGTCGGCAAAGCCGCGATCCTGCGCGAGGAGGCGATAGTGCGTCGGAACACCCATCATCGCGGTCACGCGGTGCTCGGCGATCAGGTGCAGCACGCGCCCCGGCTGGAAAGATCGCTCCAGCACGAGCGTCGCGCCGCGCCACAGCGCGAGCAGCGGCTGACAGTTCCACGCTGCAACGTGAAACTGCGGTAGCACGGTGAGCACGACATCGTCGCCCGTGAGCTGCGCGGCACTGGCCAGCGCAAGGTTGGTCCAGAAACAGTTCGCGTGGGTGAGAACGACGCCCTTCGGCGCCGACTCGCTCCCCGAGGTGAAAATCACCAGCAGGGCGTCATCGTCGCGCACATCGTGTTGCGCGACGAAACCACCCGCGCGCGGCGGAACCTGCGCTTCGATCCCCGCGGTTCCGAGGGTCACAAGTGCGGTGACGGAACCATGGGCGCGAAGCGCTTCGGCTGCGGCTGTCGTGTGCTCGTCATCGACGGCAACCAACGCGGGCTGCGCGCGCTGCATGAGATCCGAAAGCTCACCAACCGTGAGCCGCCACGACAGCGGCACGAGCGCCATACCCACGCGGGCACAGGCGAAGAAGAGCACGATCTGATCGGTGGAATTGCCCGTGACCGTGGCAATACGATCGCCCACACCGTAGCCGCCAGCTCGCAACCGCTTGGCGAGCGCATCGATGCGCGTTGACAGATCACGGTTCGTGATTGCCACACCGCCATCGATCACTGCGATTGCATCGGGCTGGCTGGCAGCCCGATCAGCAACCCAGCGTCCCAGAGTGTGCGCGGAGGCCATCATCAGTCAGCCGCTACCTCGTCGAGTGCGACGTCACGACGCTGTTCGCGACGACGCATCAACTTGTCAACGGTGCCCGCGATACCGCCAGGCAAGAACATCACCACAAGGATGAACAGTACGCCAAGGATGAACAGCGGCTCCGAAAGCGGAATGCGCAGCACATCCGGAAGCGACTGGATCGCCTCGGAATTTGCCAGCACGGTGAGGCGCTGGTCAAGCAGCGTGTAGATCACACCGCCGACGATCGCACCCCAACGGAACCCGACGCCACCGAGAACCACCATCACCAAAACCGTGATGGTGAGATCCGCCGAAACCGCGCGCGGCTGCGTGCCCGACTGCAGCAGCATGTAGCCGACACCGGCAAGCGATGCGCACACGGCCGCGATCAAGAACAGGCCAAGCTTTGCCCAGTACGGGCTCAAACCCAGCACCCGCACACGCAGTTCGTTCTCGCGGGTGGCGCGAGCCACAGCACCAAGACGCGACCGGTCAACCCAGAGCGACACCAGGTACACGATCACGAGAATCGCCAGGATCACCCAGTACAGGTTGCGGGTGTTGATCACGCCCACCAGCGCGTCAGGAACATGTTCTGTCGGCAGCTGGAGTCCCTCTTCACCGCCGGTGATCTCCTGGTTGCGCCGCACCCACACCGACCCTGCCTGTGCGAACGCGAGCGTCACCATCGCAAACGGGATGCCCGATACGCGCATCGCGATGGCGCCAGTCGCGAAAGCGATGATGAGGCCGCCGACGAGCGCAAGGAAGATGCCGGGGAACAGCGGAACCCCGAAGTTTTCCAGAATGATGCCGAGGCCGTAGGCGCCGGCACCGAAGTACAGCGCGTGCCCGAACGACAGCATGCCTGCCGTGCCCAGCAACATGTTGTACGACAGCGCGAGGGCGGCGAACACCATGCACAAGCTGAGGAGCGCGAGCGATCCCGGCATGTAGGTTGCGTCGGGGAGGATGCCGGGGATGCGGAGGTTGAGCATCGGCAACAGTGCCGCCACCACCACCACGATCACGCCGAGCGCGACCGGCAGCCAGCGACGAATAACACGTGCCGGTGTCTCAACCGAGCGCGGAGTTTCAGTCTGCGTAGTCATCTCAGGCAGCCTTCTTTCCCATCAGGCCCCGCGGGCGAACGAGCAGCACAACGGCCAGCAGAATCGCGACGATGAAGTCGCCGGTGCCATTGAGGTAGGTGTTGGCGACCTGCTGGAGCACCGCGACGATCACCGAGGCGATGGCGGCACCGGCGAGGGAGCCGAGGCCACCGATCACGGTCACGATGAATGCGAAGATCAGCAGCGTCTGGCCGAGATGCGCCGAAACGTATCCCGAGTAGTGTGCGGCAAGCACACCGCCGATGCCGGCGGCCGCGCCACCGATCGCGAACACGATGGTGAAGGACTTGCGCACATCAATACCCAGCGCCGTCACCATCGCACGGTTCTCTACACCCGCGCGAATGATGGTTCCGTAGCGGGTCTTCTTCAAGAACAGCACCAGCGCAATCAACACGAGGGCCGCGGCCACCATCAAGATCCAGTAGGTGTTGGGAATCTTCGCCCCGAGCACCTCCGTGGTCTGCTTGAGCCAGCCGGGGCCGGCGATGTAGATGGGGTCGGTGCCCCAAATGCCTTCGAACAGCGCGATAGCGGCAAAGCTCAGACCGACGGTGACCAGCACCTGCTCGATGTGGCGCTCGTACAGTGGGCGAATCAACGCAAACTCGGTGATCGTCGCGAAGGCGGCGCCAACGAGAGCACCAACCAAGATGGAGGTGATGAATCCGCCCCACGACTCGGTGTTCATTCGACGGGCAACCTCCCATCCGACAAACGCGGAGAGGGTGAGGAACGCGCCGTGCGCAAAGTTGAGCACGTGCATCAGGCCGTAAATGAGGCTGAGGCCGCTGGCGACAAGGAAGTAGAGGGCGCCGAGACCGATGCCGGTGATGAGGGTGAGAACGAGAATGCTCATGCGATTCCCTCTCCGTGGCCGCCGGCGTGAACGCCGAGGAGGCGTTTGGTGAGTTCGTCGTCGTTCAAAATGTCATTCGCTTTTCCGGTGTAGACCACCCGGCCGCTGTCGATCACGATGGCGTCGTCTGCCAGGGCGCGCACGACATCGAGGTTTTGCTCAACGAGCAGAATCGGAACCGTGGCTGCGGCAATGCGCAGAGCCTCAGAAACTTCGGTCACGATTTTCGGGGCGAGACCTTTGGTGGGCTCATCGACAAGCAGAATCTGGTTGTCGTTGAGCAGGGCGCGGGCCACAGACACCATCTGCTGTTGCCCGCCCGAGAGGGTTCCTGCTTGTTGGCCGCGGCGCTGCACGAGGTCGGGAAAGAGTTCGGCAACCAACTCGTGGCGAGGGCTCTTCTGCCGCTCGGCGAGGGCGAGGTTTTCAGCGACGGTGAGAGCCGCGAAAACCTCGCGGTCTTCTGGCACGTATCCCACGCCGCGCTGCACAATCTTGTGCGTCGGCAGGTGGTCGATGCGCTCACCGGCAAGGGTGACTTCGCCCTTGCGCTGAATGAGGCCGAGAATGCCGCGCAGCGAGCTGGTCTTGCCAACACCGTTGCGACCGAGCACCGCGGTGATGCCGGTGGCGGGCACCGAGAAGGCGACGTCTTCGACGACCTGCTGGCCCGCAATGGAGCAGCGCAGGTGGGAGACGGTGAGAATCGAGTCGCTCATGCGGCCGTTCCGAGGTAGGCGCTCTGTACGAGCGGGTTGTCCATGATCGCGGCAGGGGTGTCGACCGCGATGATCGAACCGAAGTACATGACGGCGACCAGATCAACGAGATCCATCAGCACGTCAATGTGATGTTCAACCATGAGCACGGTGCAGCCCTTTTCGGCGTGCATAGTGCGAATGTTGTCGACGAGGCCGGGAACATCGCCGGAACCAACGCCGGCCATCGGCTCGTCAAGCAGCACGAGAGATGAATCGGTGACGAGGAGCACCGCGATTTCGAGCTTGCGCTTATCGCCGTGCGAAATATCGCCGGCGCGGTGCTTGGCCTTGTGAGCGAGGCCCACGAGTTCCAGCGTTTCTTTGGCGCGAATGGTTGCCTCGTCATTGGCGCGCGGAAAGCGCAGCAGCGAGTAGTTGCCGCCGAGGCTCACCTGCGCGGCCATCCGCACGTTTTCCAGCACGGTGAGTGCCGGAAACAGGCTGGAGGTCTGGAAGGTGCGCCCCAGTCCCGCCCGCGCACGCTGCGGAACAGACATCGAGGTGATATCGGTTCCGTCTTTCAGGATGCGACCTGCCGTCGGGCGGATCACACCTGAAATCGCGTTGAACAACGTGGTCTTGCCAGCGCCATTGGGGCCAATGACACCGACCAGGGAGCCGGGTGCGACGGTGAGGTTGACGTCTTTGAGGATCGTCGCGCCACCGATTTGCAGGCCGACGCCCTGAACGTCGAGTGCGGGAGGGACTGGAGCGGTCATGCTTTGCTTCTTACTTCTCTGCCGGTGCGACGGCTTCAGCGTCGGCGGTGTCGATGAGCTCAGGAACGAACGTGCCGTCCTTGGCGACGAGCTTGACCTGGTACATCTCCTGGATCAGCGCGTGGTCGCTGGCGCGAACGGTCGTGGTGCCCTTGGGGCCTTCGAAGGTGTAGCCCTCGAGAGCCGAAACCATGGCGTCAACGTCGCCCTTGCCCTGCTTGACCGCCTCGACGATCATCAGCGCTGCGTTAAATCCATCCGGGGTGAACAGGTCGGCGGTGCCGCCAGCTTCTTCAACGCGGGTGATCATTTCCTGGTTGACTTCGTAGTCGTTTGCGCCTGCGAAGTAGTGGTTGAGGAAGCTGATCTTCTCGGTTGCTTCGCCGTAGGCGCCAAACGTTGCCGAGTCGCCGAGGCCGGTGGCCACGGGGATCGTGTCGAGCACGCCCTGCTGGCTCATTGCCTGCCACATTGCACCCGAAGTTGCGCCTGCCCACGCCACGAAGACGAGGTCAGGTGCGCTCTGCAGCACCTGCTGCGCGAACGGCGTGAACTCGGTGACGTCTTCTGCAACCAGGACGGGCTCGACCGTTGCCCCCTTAGCGCCGAGGATCGCCTCAACGGCTGCGACGTTACCCTGACCGAACGCGTTGTTCTGCGCGAAAACGGTGATCTTCTTGCCTTCGAGGTCGTCGAGGAAGGCGCCGGAGGTGGCGACGTCCTGTGCCGACTGACGGCCCGAACGGAACGTGTAGTCGTTGATGCCGGTAATTGCGTCAGCGGCGGCCGGGCCAGAGATGAAGAGCACCTTGTTCTGTGCTGCCTGCTCGGCGACAGCCACCGCAACACCGCTGGACGCGGAGCCCGCAATGATGGTGGTTCCGGAGCCGATGAGCTCCTTGACGGCGGTGACGGCCTTGTCGGGGTCACCCGCGTCGTCCTTGTAGGTGACGACGATCTTCGTGCCGTCGATCTCGCCGGTGCCGTCGGTGGCGTAGTCAAGACCCGCCTTGAAACCGTCGAGGTACTGCTTGCCGTAGCCCGCGAGCGGACCGGTTTCGCTGGTTACGATGCCAACCGAGATCTCCGCGGGGCCGCTCGACTCACCAGAGCCAGCGTCGCCGCTGCCTGCCGGGGTGGACTCGCCGGGCTGGGGCGCACACGCCGCCAGCAGAACGGCCGCTGTTGCCAGCAGCGTCCCAAAGATCAACTTCTTGGACTTGCGCATGTGATTGCCTTTCGCCATTGGAAGGAAGAGAACCTGAAAGCTGATTCAGGTTTTAGTAACGATAGGAACTTTTGCGAACTTCGTCAACTCTGACGCCCGCGATTCAGCAATCCGCTCCCGCCGATGACCCGTGTACGGCTAGCCAGTGGCGGATGGCTTGGGCCTCGAACATGGCGCGCGTTCCGCTCCCCTGGTTCCGCTCCCCTGGTTCCGCTCCCGTGGTTCCGCGCCCCTGGTTCCGCTCCCGTCGTGCTCCGTTTTCTGGTTGTGCAGGATGGAGGAGGTTCTGCAGGAAAAATTCGCCTCACCAGTCACTTCAGCAACATCAGTCACAGCGCATCCTGCAGAACCATCGTGGCTCGGGCGCCGGGGGGGCATCGGAAAACGGGCGCCGAGAGAATCGGAGCCACGTGTCAGGCGCGAAAAATCGGAACCACGTGTCAGGCGGGAAGAATCGGAACCACGCGTCAGGCGCGAAGATCGCCGCACCGCGGAGATCAGCCCCACAACGAAGCAAAAAGGGGGCCCGGTCGCGCAGACCGGGCCCCCAGAAACGTCGCTACGCCTGCGGAACCGCCACGACGAGATCGATTTCGACCAGAATGTTTGCGAGTTCCGAGCCGACGGTGGTGCGCGCCGGGTAGGGCTCGGTGAAGAACTCCCGGTATGCGGCGTTGAACTCGGCGAAGTCGGCGAGGGTCGCGAGGTGAACGGTTGATTTCACGGCGTCGTCGAGGGTGAGTCCGCGCTCGGCGAGCACGGCCTGAATGTTGCGCAGCACCTGGCGAGTCTGCTCGCCAACGCTGTCCGCGACGGCACCGGTCGCGGGGTCTTGCGGGCCGAATCCTGCGGTGTAGACGAAGCCGTTGGCCTCGACCGCCTGGCTGTACGGGCCCACCGGTTGCGGGGCGTTCTGCGTTTTGATGGCCTGCTTAGGCATGCTGGTCCTTTCGGAGGGTGAGTTCGCGTTACCGCGAGGAGTTGGGTTTTGGGGTTCGGCGGAGCCCCGCACCCGGCATGTTGCCGGTGAGGGCCCCGCCGCGGCGCACGGCGACTCCGGCGACGAATACGTCGTCGATACCGCGTGCGAGGGCATTGGGGTGTTCGTACGTGGCGTGGGCGGCGACCTGTTCGGGGTCGACGACGATGAGGTCGGCGATCCACCCCACCTCGATGCGGCCGCGCTGGCCGAGTCCAAACGTTGCCGCCGGCGCCGCCGAGAGGCGTTCTGCCGCCTCGGGCCACGTCCAGGTGGCCCGTTCGCGTACGAAAACCTCGAGGTAGCGAGCGAAGGAACCACGTGCGCGCGGGTGCGGGTGCGCTCCGATGAAGATGCCGTCAGAGCCGCCCTGAAAGCGCGGGTCTGCCAGAATTTCGGCGAGCTCGGCGTCGGGCCGGGGCGATTGCACGGCCATGACGGCGTTCGCGCGGAGGCGGGTGGCGAGCAGCACGTCAAGCGTGAAGGTGATGGCGTCGACGCCCACGCGCGTGGCGGCCTCGGCGATGGTGAGTCCGTGCGCCCACGCGTAGTCGGGGCTGTCGAGGTGTGCAAGCGTGATCATCTCGGGCCACGCCGGCCCGAGGCTTGCCTTACGTTCCACCTGCCCAAACCAGTCTGCGCGCAGTCGCTCACGCGCGGTCGCGTCGTTCAGCACGGCGAGCACATGCTCCACGGGCTCGTTCGAGAGTTCGGGCGGCAGCAGCGGCATCGCGAGCAGCGTGCACCCGCGTGCATACGGGTAGAGGTCGAATGTGGCCGGAATCCCGGCACCCGTCAGCTCATTCATGAGGGCAGTAACCAGCGGCGGATCAGCGTGAAAGTGCGAAATGTGAACCGACACCCCGGAACGAGCCGCGATGTCACGAATCTCCACGATTCCCTCACGCGAATTTGCCTCATACCCGCCGCGCATGTGGCTGATGTAGACGCCGCCTGCCGCCGCAACTGGCACCGTCAGCTGCGCAATCTCCTCGGCCGATTGAAAAAGCCCGGGCACATAGTCCAGCCCCGTCGACAGTCCCACGGCGCCATCCGCCATCCCCGCCGCAACCATGCGAACCATGGCGGCGATCTCATCGGCATCGGCTGGTTCCGTTCGCCGCCCGCATACCGCGGCGCGAATGGTTCCGGCCGGCACAGCGTACGCCACATTCAGCGGCGTTGCGCCGTCGTAGGTGGCAAGCAGGTCGGCAACGGAACCACCGGCGAACGTGTGGTGGGAGCCGTTGATCGCCGCGAAGTACTCGCTCGCGAACGTGCCATCACCGGGCGCAAAGGAGACGCCGGTTTGGCCGCCGATGACCGTCGTAATGCCCTGTGCGAGCAGCGCTTCCTGCACCGCGGCATCGAAAATGATGCCGTCAACGTGGGAGTGGGTGTCGATGAACCCGGGCATGATGAGGTGGCCAGCACAGTCAATGACCGTGTCGGCTGTCGTGGCTTGGAGGTTGCCGATCGCCGCGATGACGCCGTCTTGCAGGCGCACGTCGGCGCGCGTCACGGTGTCGCCTGTAACGACGAAGCCCCCGATCAGGAGGGTGGTCGGCATCAGAAGTAGGTGGCGATGAGGTCAATGACCTCGTCAGATGTGGCCGATTCGACCACGGGTATCAGTCGCCACTTGTCAAACGCTGTGCACGGATGCGAGAGGCCAAGACGCACGACATCACCGATCGCGAGGGCGGCAGCGCCGGTTCCGCGGGCAAAAGCGTGCTGGTCATTGAGCGCGGTGATGGCAAGCTCGCCCGGCGCGCGTTCGACTGCGGCGATATCGGTCAGCACCGCGCGCGGAATGGGCAGGCCCTCGTCAAACGGAAAGTCGCGCTTGCCGCCGTCAAGCAAGGCAAGCTCAGGCTCTGGATGAGAAACGACGCGTGCCAGCCCCATGAGGGCGGAACGCAGACGCGGCGCGCCCGCACGTGCAGACTCGTCGAACGGCGAGATTTCGCGGTAAAACCCGTCGTCGTGGGTGAGCGATGCGCCCGAACGGATAACCCAATCCACCTCGGTTTCGACGGCAGCGCGGGGCGCAAACACCTCGGCGACGAGCTCGGGGTAGGCACTACCGCCCGCGCTCACCATGAGCGGGCCGGGCGAATATAGCTCGCCGATGACGTCGTGCAGCGCGAGTAGTCGCTCCAGCCACGCCGTAATGACGGTGACGGTTTCGGCCGCGCGATCGTGCCCGAGCGCGCCCTCATAACCCGCGACGCCCGCCAGGCGCAGCATCGGTGAAGCGTGCAGGCGTCGGGCAATTGCGATGCCGTCTTCGATCGTCCGCGCTCCGGTACGCCCGTTGGCGCCGCCCAGTTCAACGCAAACGTCGATCGGTCGCGGCAGCGCGATACCCTCCAGCGCGTTCTCCATCGCGGCAATCGTCGCGAGCGAGTCGGCCCAGCACGTAAAGCGAAAGTTTGGGTCGGCGAGTTCGTCTGCCAGCCACGCGAGCGAACGGCGATCGATAGCGGCGTTCGCGAGCAGAATGTGGTTCAACCCCCACGAGCGCCCGGTGCGCACCTGCGCCATGGTCGCCAGGGTGATGCCAAGTGCGCCCTCATCGAGCTGGCGGTGCCATAGCGTCGGCGCCATCGTGGTCTTGCCGTGCGGCAGGAGCGCCAAGCCCTGCTGAGTGCACCACGCCGAAATGGTGCGCGCGTTGTGATCGAGCGCCTCACCGTCAATGACGACGAGCGGAGTCCAAAACTCGCTGAGTCGCGGACGGGTCGCCAGAAATTCGCCGACGGTGAGTCCGTGGGCACGAGCCGGGAGCCCCTTGTGGTCGGCCGTGAGAACAAGCGCCGCAGAACGCTCAGCAACGGTCATGAATGTGGTTCCTTTCGGACACGCCTATGGGCGCACGCCAGCGAAATGTTGAATCCACACGCCACCACCCTAGCCGAGCGCAACGGCGGCCTAAACGCTTGCGGGGCGGAATCCTCGCCTCATTTGGCAATTTTTCGTGGGCCGTGGGAGGGTGACCGTGTGATCCTCATCGATGAAGCAACGGTCGTTGTCGACGAGGCCACCCTCCTGCCGCCCGTGACGTTGCACGTTGATCAGGGCACCTGGCTTGCGGTGCGCGGCGCAAATGGGGCAGGCAAAAGCACACTGCTCGCCCTCATCGCCGCGGTCCGTACGCCAACGGGCGGAACCATCACCATCGATGGCCGCGCACCCGACGCGCGCAAGAAATGGTTCCGCGAGCAGGTGTCTGCGCTGCTGTCGCCGCCGGTCGTCGCCCCAGATCTCACGTTGCACGAACACCTCACGCTAATTGCGACCTCGTGGCGTGATGCCGACCCGCGCGAGCGGGCACGCGTCGAACTCGAGCGCTGGCACATCGCGGAGCTGGGGCAACGCTTTGTGCATGAGTTGTCGAGCGGCCAGCGGCAACTATTCGCGCTCGCGACGGCGTTCGTGCGCCCGAGCTCCGTGCTGGTGCTCGACGAGCCAGAGCAGCGCCTCGATGCGGCGCGGCGCGCGCTCCTGGTGGCGGCTCTGCGTGAGCGCCAAGACAGCGGAACCACGATTGTGATGGCAACGCATGCCGACGATGTCGCGGGTGCGGCAAATACGGTGACATGGCTCGATCAGATCGATTAGCCGTTCGCGCGACCCTGCGGCAGTGGAACAAGCGCTCGCGTCGCGGGAGCGATATCGCGTACCTCGTGTACATCAGCATTCTGGTCGGCGCGATTGTGCTGGTTCCGCTCATCCGCGCGGCATGGCTATTGCTCTCAGAACCTGCCGCGATCGCCGTGTTGACGGCGCCGTGGTTTGGCGATATCGCGGTGGCGGCGTCGCTCGTTTTGATGTCGGCCGCATGCGCGCCATGGGCGGCCCCCGCAGTGCGTCGGGCGTTTCTTGCTCGCGTGCTGAGCGATGCTCCGGCCCCGTTTGCTCTGTCGTTCGGCGCGCCCGTCGTGCGATGGTGGCTCGTCGCCGTCGTGGCGGCGGGTGCGGTGGCCGCACTGGCGCACGGCGTGCTATTGAGCGCGAGCGCAGGGTCGGGGCTGGCGCTCGTGTGTGCGACGGTGTCTGCGATCGCCGCGGCGACGCTGGCGACCGTTTGTGCGGTGGCGGCGCAACGTTCGGCCACCGTGGGTAACGCGCTGTCCGTCGGGCTGATCGCACTTGCCGCCACCGTTGTCGTTTTCTCTCCTGCCGTTGCCGCGTTTTCGCAACCGATCGGTGCCATGTCGTTGGCCGTGCTCGCGGTCATCACGGCCGGTTGGGTGCCATCGCTTCTCAACAGCACACAACCCCACGCACTATTGACGGCCTCGGTGCGGCGCGATGCCGCCGTGGTGGGATTCACGCTGATGGACGCAAGCGTTCTCGGCGACGCCGTGCGGGATGTTCCGCGTGGCAGACGCCGCCGCTCGGCCGTTCCGCGGGTGCCGCGGTGGCTGGCTTTTGCCGTGTCGGCGGCCGTTGGCGCGGCCCGCACGCCATTGCGCCTCGCGCGCGGGCTCATCGTGCTGGCGGGTGGGTTCGCGCTCGCCGCCGCCGCGCCGTCGGCCTGGACCGTGGGGCTCGCTGCGGCGCTCGTCTACCTCGGCATTGGCGCGTGCATGATGGGGGTCGAACAGGCAGCGCTCGCGGTGCGCACTCCCGCCGTCTATGGCGTGAGCGACGTCACCTTGCTGGCCAACCATGCGATCTTTCCCGCGGTCGTGCTGGCAGCAGCCAGCCTGATCGGGCTGGCCGGCGGTTCGACCGGTCTTGGCGTCACCCTCATTGCGGGCGTCGCCGTGCTGGTAGCGCGAGTGTTCGCCGCGCTCACTCCGCCGGCACCTCTTGAGCTATTGCTTCCGATGCCAACGCCGGCGGGCGATGTCGGTGCGTTTCTGCGACTGCTGTGGGCGCTGCAGGGTCCGATCTTTGCCGCCGCGCTCAGCATTGCCCTGCTCCCGGCGGTGCTCAACGCTGATCTTGCGCGCCTGGTGTGGGCAGCGGCCATCGCCGCCGCGCTGCTCATCGCCCGCTGGCGCACGCGTTCGTGACTCACCGCGGCGTGGTTCCGAGAAATGCAGAACGGCCCCCACGATGTGAGAGCCGTTGGTGCACCCCCTCGGACTTGAACCGAGAACCCACTGATTAAGAGTCAGTTGCTCTGCCGATTGAGCTAGAGGTGCGTGCGCATTTCTGCGTTTTGATGAGCTTATCAGCGCGGAAATCGACCCGTGAAAAAGCGCTGATTGGCGGAACAATCACCCGCGGCATTCGCGCGTGTCGCGAAATGAAAACCGCAAGCCACGAAGCAAGCGCCGCCACAAATGAAAAAGCTCAGAAAACTGGCGAGAGTCTTCTGAGCTGATCCGTGCACCCCCAGGGACTTGAACCCTGAACCCACTGATTAAGAGTCAGTTGCTCTGCCGATTGAGCTAGAGGTGCGTTCTTTGGGCCTTTCGGCGCCGAGAGAAGACATTACCAGGATTCGAGCGTGTGCGCGAATCGAGATACCTTCGCCGGGATACCCTTGTCTCGTGGCCTCCCTCACCGACGTTTCATCGCCGTTTGCCGACGATCTCGCGCTCGCTCTGCGCATTGCCGACGCGGCCGACGCCGTCGCGATGGCGCCCTTCGACTCGGCAGATTTGACGATCGATCAGAAGGCCGACTCGACCTTCGTGACCGATGCAGATATTGCCACCGAGCGCGCGATTCGTGAGGTTCTCGCGGCAGAGCGCCCCACCGACGGCATTCTGGGTGAAGAGTTTGGCACCGAGGGCACGGGTTCACGCCAGTGGATCATCGACCCGATCGATGGCACCCACAACTACATGCGCGGGCTGCCGATGTGGGGAATCCTCATCGCACTCGCGGTCGACGGCGTTCCGCAGGTGGGCGTGGTGAGCCAGCCCGCATTGGGTCGACGCTGGTGGGCGGCAACGGGTGCGGGCGCCTGGACGAATGTGCCAGGCGCGGAACCGCGACAGATTCACGTGTCGCATGTTGCCGAGCTGGAGAAATCAAGCATTAGCTTTCAGAGCATCCAGCAGTGGGATGAGGTCGGCGAGCTTGACACCCTGATTCGCCTCACGCGCGCCGTATGGCGCGACCGCGGCTATGGCGACGTGTGGCCGTACATGCAACTGGCCGAGGGCCGCCTCGAATTCGTCGCCGAATTTGGTGTCGAACCCTACGACATCGCAGCCGTCGTTCCGATCGTCACCGAGGCGGGCGGACGCATGACCGCATACAACGGCGAAGCCTCCATCACTCAGCACTCCGCCCTCGCCACAAACGGCTGGCTGCACGATACCTACCTCGCCTTCCTTCACAACGAAAGCCCGAGCGCCTGATGAGGCGCGCGTTTGTTGGCGCCGCATTTCTCGCCGCTGCCGCATCGTTGACCGCATGCTCGGGGCCCGCTCCAGCGCCGCCGCAAACCTCGCAGCCAGCACAAACCATCACCCCGCAACCGGGCACCGGAACCAATGTGCAGGAGCCGGAGGAATCGGCAGAACCAGAAGCGGCGACATGCGAGAACCTGCTGCCGCCGACGCTCATCACCCAGTTCGAAGACATGGGCTGGAGCTTTCAGCAGAGCCAGCTTTTTGGAGTCGATGCTCCGTTGCCAGATAGCGTGCAGTGCACCTGGGGCGACTACGAGTCGCACTCCAGCGAGGCCGTGCAGATCTACGCGTACTCCCCCATTGACGAGGCAACCGCCATCGCGATGCAAGACGCTCTCGTTGCGCAGGGATGGACGCGCGAAGACGACGGTGAAACGGTTTACATCACAGCGGGTGACCGCTCGACCGTGGTGGATGAGAACGGCTACGGCATGACGTACAAGTTCGTCGCAGGAGCCGTCACCTACGCCGACACAAAGCAGGGTCTTCTGCTGGTGCAGTGGCCACGATAATTCGCTGATCCCGAGCATTTTCATCGGCGCGGGCGCTGCGACGTCGGCGGCTCCATCTACCGTGAAGGTACTGATTCACGCGCGCGGCCGGGCGCTCCCGAGCGAGAGCCACCATGGGGTCCACGAAAGTCACCGACGAAAAACTTGAGAGCGTTATTTCGCGTATCGCGCCGTGCACCTTGCCGCCGTCGGCGTGGGGCACACAACCCGTCGCCTGGCAACAGGCTGGCCAGCGGGTACATGCGTGGATCACGTGGCCGCACCGCGCGGCAGAGCTCGTCAATGCCATCGCGATCGGCTGGAACGATCGGATCGTCGTGGTGCGATGGCAGGGCACGAACGGCACGTGGGAGACGGTCGTGTGGCGCTCAGCGGTAACAAAACCTCGCCAATCCTAGCCTTGCGTGGAATACCCCTGGGGGGTATAGTGTTGTCGTGGCTAACACGTTCGATAGCAAGCTAAGAGACGAGACATTCTCATGAGCACCAGCGATCCCCTCGGCCAGCAGGCGCCGATGACACACGATCATCAGCACGCGGGCCACTCCGGTCACGACATGACGCCCACCCCGGAAGCACACGACATGCACGCAGGGCACACGCACGCCGAGCACGACATCCACGCGAGCCACACAGCGGCCGAGGCGCCAGCAAATCGACACGACAGCCACGGCGGCCACGAAGGCCATGTCGCACCAGAGTCCCACTCCGGCCACGAGGGCCACGCCGACCACTCCGGCCACGAAGACCACACCGGTCACTCCGGCCACTCCGGCCACACGGGCCACACCGAGAAGTTCCGCCGCCTGTTCTTCATCATGCTGGTTTTCGCCGCGCCGACCATCGCTCTTTCGCCGATGTTCGCGATGATCATTGGCTATTCACTCCCCGACTCCCCCGTCATCACGTGGTTGCCGGCCGTGCTCGGCACCGTGATGTACTTCTGGGGTGGCGCGCCGTTTCTCACCGGTGCCATCGATGAAATTCGGGCACGCAAACCCGGAATGATGCTGCTGATCGGACTCGCTATCACGGTCGCTTTTGTGGCGTCGTGGGCCGCAACGCTGGGTGTCGTAAGTCACCAGTTGGAGTTCTGGTGGGAGCTCGCGCTGCTCATCGTCATCATGCTGCTTGGCCACTGGATCGAGATGCGATCGCTGGCACAGACCACGTCGGCGCTGGACTCGCTCGCCGCGCTGCTGCCCGATGAAGCCGAGCGGGTCGACGGCGACAGCATCACCACCGTCTCCCCCAGCGAACTGCGCCCCAGTGATGTGGTGGTGGTGCGCCCCGGCGCGCGCGTGCCGGCAGACGGAACCATTGTGCAAGGTTCCGCCGCGATGGACGAATCAATGATCACGGGCGAATCGCTGGCCGTGCGCCGTGATGTCGGTGACCGCGTTGTGGCCGGCACCGTTGCTACCGATTCAGGACTTCGGGTGCAGATCACCGCCGTCGGCGAAGACACCGCACTCGCTGGTATCCGCCGCCTCGTGGCCGATGCGCAGGCTTCGTCGTCTAAGGCTCAGCGCCTCGCCGACCGCGCCGCCGGATGGCTGTTCTGGTTCGCGCTCGGCGCCGCCGTGATCACCGCAATCGTGTGGAGCCTGATCGGCTCGCCAGAAGACGCCATCGTGCGCACCGTCACCGTGCTCGTCATCGCCTGCCCGCACGCGCTGGGTCTCGCGATTCCGCTCGTCGTCTCCATCGCAACCGAAAAGGCGGCCCGCAACGGCGTGCTGGTGAAAGATCGCCTCGCCCTCGAAAGCATGCGCACCATCGACACCGTAGTGTTCGACAAGACCGGCACGCTGACGAAGGGCGAGCCAGCCGTCACCGCTGTTTTGGCGACCGGAACCATGAGCCAAGAGCACGTCTTGATGCTCGCCGCAGCTGCGGAGAGCGACTCAGAACATCCCCTCGCCCGCGCCATCGTGCGTGGCGCCGCAGACCGCAGCATCATGGTTCCGCCTGCCAGCGACTTTTCTTCGTCCCCCGCCGTCGGTGTGCGTGCCCAGGTTGACGGACAGCTGGTGCAGGTGGGCGGCCCGTACCTGCTTGCGCAAGAGGGTCTGCATGCACTCGCCGACACCGAACCTTGGTCGGCGGAGGGTGCGATCGTGCTACACGTGATCGTGGACGGCGCCGTTGCTGGCGCGCTGCGGTTGGCGGATGAGATTCGCCCAGAGTCCCATGACGCGGTGCGCGCCCTGCACGAGCGCGGCATTGCGGTGGTGATGATCACCGGCGATGCGCAGGCCGTGGCAGATTCTGTTGCCGCGCAACTTGGCATCGACCGGGTGTTTGCCGGGGTGCGCCCCGAAGATAAGGCCGCCAAGGTGCAGGCACTGCAACACGAGGGGCACCGCGTAGCGATGGTCGGCGACGGCGTCAACGACGCGCCCGCGCTCGCGCAGGCCGATGTGGGGCTCGCCGTCGGCACCGGCACCGACGTTGCCATTGGTTCCGCCGGCGTAATTCTCGCCAGCGATGACCCGCGCGCGGTGCTTTCAGTCATTGAGCTCTCGCACGCCAGCTACCGCAAGATGAAGCAAAACCTGTGGTGGGCGGCCGGATACAACCTCATTGCCGTGCCGCTCGCCGCCGGCGTGCTCTCGCCCTGGGGCATCGACATGCCGATGTGGTTGGGCGCCATTCTGATGTCGCTGTCTACGGTCGTCGTGGCCGCGAATGCGCAGCTATTGCGCCGCGTCGACCTCAACCCGGCCCACCTCGCCGCATCAACAAAAGTGGCCGCGCAATCGGCACCTGCCACGCAACACCAGCACTCTCACTAAGGCACGAAAAGAGACAACATGAAGATCAAGTTTGCGCCCCTCACCGCCCTCATCATTGGTTCCACTCTTGTTCTCGCGGGATGCAGCGGAACCAGCGGCGACGTCAGCTCGACGGGTCACGGCGGACACAGTGGCGGGTCGACACCCGAGGCTTCGGTAGACGCGAACGCCGCCGACCTGATGTTTGCCGCCATGATGATCGGCCACCATCAGCAGGCGATCGAGATGAGCGACATCGTGCTCGCAAAGTCGGGCGTTGACGAGCAGGTTGTCGCGCTCGCCGAGCGCATCAAGGCCGCACAGCAACCCGAAATCGATCAGCTCACCGAGTGGGTGACGGCGTGGGGCGGAGATGTCGCCGACTACACAGATATGGGGCACGGCGACGGCATGATGTCGGCCGATGACATGGCGGCGCTGGAGTCAGCAGACGGCCCACAAGCGTCGGTGCTGTTCTTGGAGCAGATGATTGTGCACCACGAGGGTGCGGTGGAGATGGCAGAAGAGGAGGTCGGTTCGGGTCAGAACCCCGATGCCATTACTCTTGCGGAGAAAATCATCACCGATCAGAAGGCGGAGATCAGCGAGATGCAGGATCTGCTCGATACGTTGCGCTGACACGGTGGTACGGTTCCTGCATGCAGCAAAGCGACTACCGCACGCAGAATGTTGAAGGCCCACTTACACTGCGGGCGATCTTTCTGGTCGTAACGGTCAACGACGCCCAGCCCGGCGCGATGGCAACAGTCACCGAGATGCTCGCGGGGCTGGAAGATCTGGTGAAGACCGTCGGTTTCCGAGAGCCAACCGTGCGCCTGTCGTGCACGGTTGGCATCGGCGCCCGCGTGTGGTCCGAGGTCTGCGGCCTCAAGACGCCGTTCGAGCTGCATCCGTTCCGCGAGATCCGCGGCGAGAAACATACCGCGGTGTCGACGCCGGGAGACCTGCTGTTTCACATTCGCGCCGACCGCGAAGATCTGGCGTACGAGTTCGAACGTCTGTTGCTGAAGCAACTGGGCGACGCCGTGACTCCGGTCGATGAGGTGGTGGGCTTTCGGTACTTTGACTCACGAGACTTGCTCGGCTTCGTCGACGGCACCGCCAACCCGATCGGTGCCGACCTTCCGGCGGCAGCGCTCGTGGGCGGCGAAGACCCCGACTTCACGGGTGGCAGCTACCTGGTGGTGCAGAAGTACCTGCACCCGCTCGCGGACTGGCAAGCACTGTCAACCGAAGCGCAAGAGGCCATCATTGGGCGCACGAAGCCCGACAATATCGAGCTCGATGACGCCGCAGCCGACGCCCAGAAGTCACACAAGACCCTCGCTACCATCACCGATCACGAGGGCGAACACGACATTGTGCGCGACAACATGCCGTTCGCGCGCCCCGCTGCGGGCGAGTTCGGCACGTACTTCATCGGCTACGCACGCCATCTCTGGGTGATCGAAAAGATGCTGGAGCGCATGTTCATCGGAGACCCGCCAGGCATGCACGACCGCATTCTTGACTTCTCCACCGCCGTCACCGGCAGCACCTATTTCGTGCCGACCCCGGCTTTTCTGGCGGGTCTCAGCGACTAGAAGAACCAGAAACGAGAAAAGCCCCTCGATCCCAATGCTTGAAAGGGATCGAGGGGCTTCTCGATGTGACAGTGGTTGGTGGAGATGGGGGGAATCGAACCCCCGTCCATCGCTGAGTCTCTGGGGCTTCTCCGGGCGCAGTTTGTGAAAACGTTCTACTCGGCTCCGACCTTTGCCACAAACACCTAAGTCGACAAGCCCAGTCTGTAGATGTCCCACACAGAGTCCAGACTCCTCTGTGCAGCTAGACCCCTAAATGACGCCAGGATCCGTAGCGGGGTCGCCTACGGCCTGACGGACTATCGGGCTCGCTTAAGCAGCGAGGGCGAAGTCAGTGCGCTTTGCATCTGCACTTAGTTTTTGCCGGGAGCGTTCACAAGATAACCCGGCATCCTTGGCCCGCTTCTCGCAGATTCGCAAGCAATGTCGAAACCGATCATCCCCGTGCGTTCCTTGCGGAATGGCCACTGTCACACTGTTGAATTACCAAGCTCGCCACAATGTGGCTGAGCATTACAGACTACAACACACGGCGCGTGAAATCTATTCGCCGAAGCGAGCGGAACCATGAAGCGCGGGCACACGTTGGCATCGTGACGTCCGAATGCCGCAACAACCCATCGGGGCGGCGAGCCGAACAAAGTCGACCCGCCGCCCCGCGGAGTTGCGCGCTAGCTCACAGAGCGGCGTCGTGCCCAGAGGCCGAAGCCGATCAGCGCCATCGCGGCGAGTACCGCTGCGACCCAGCCGGAACCGTCAACGCCGGTGTTTGCGAGTGGGCCACCACCCGACGTGCCAGCGCCGGTGTTGGTGCCGCCCGTCGAGCCGTTGCCGTTGCCGTTGCCGTTGCCGTTGCCGCCAGCGATTCCGCTGCCATCGCCAGCACCAGCACCATCGCCATCGCCATCGCCGTCTCCACTACCGGGACCGGTTGCCGCGGTCACGGTAATCGGAGCATCAGCGAGTTCGTTCTGCTCGGTGTCGGTCACGACCAGGCGGTGTGCTCCCGCAGGTGTGGTCGCCGGAATCAGGGCAATGATGACGGCCGCACCGTTCGCGTCGGTTGTTGCATTCGCGATCTTTACGGGTTCGGAGTGTAGCCACAGCTCAACGGCTGCATCTGCTGGGAATCCCGAGAGCGTGACCTCAACACTGGCACCTGCGGTCACCGTATCGACGGCCGGCGCGACCGTCGATACGGCCGGCGCGATGGGAGCGGTGACGTCAAGCTCCGCCGACGCTGCGCTCTCCCCCGCGGCATCCTTCACCACGATCACCACGGTTCCGGGTGCCGTGTCTGCAGGAATCAGCAGGTTGGTGTTCAGCGCTCCAGCCTCGTCGACCGTGGCATCGGCGAGCTTGCGGTCGCCGATCCAGAACGAAACCGCGGAGCTCGCTTCAAAACCGGTGAGTTCAACCGGAACCGTGTTACCCGCTTCGACCGTAGCAAGCCCAAGGGTAAGCACGGGGTTGAGCTCGACGGCGCAACCCGTCAGGTCATCCGCAGGGCGAATGCCGGGCGCGTTCCCTTCGACCGGTGCCGATGTTCCGTAGATCGCCATCTCGGCGACAGCCGCGAACCGGGTTCCCGAAATCGACGACAATGCGATCACCTTGATGTAGCGAGCTTCAACCTCCTCGAAAGAGACGTCTTGCCACTCGGCGACGTTGGCCCAGTCGCCCGTCGCGACGGTGGTGTAGTCGGTGCCATCCGTCGACACCTGCACCTCGTAGGCCTTGATCGGGCCATTCTGGTTCGCGGCGCGACGCAGATACCCGATGCCGTCGACCCGTTCGACCGTTCCCAGATCAAACACCAGCTCGTGCGGGAAGCTCGTGGCGGCTGAACTCCACCGCGAGTGCCAAAACGTGCCAGGGTCACCGTCGAGCATATACGCGGCAAGGTTATCGTCAGCGATTTCCTCCGACGACGCCGTTGCCGTGATCTGAGCGTTGGGGATTCGCGCACGATTACCCACCGTCGCCGACACCCCGATGCTCACGGTTCGCACATCGCAGTCAGCAAGATACGTTGCCGCGATACCGAGGTTCACGGTCGTGCCCGCCGCCTCCCTGGGTGCGGTAATCAGCCACGTGGTTGACACGCTTGCTCCGACCGCAACCGTTTCGAACAGGTTCGACGAGGACGATTCTACCTGGACGAAATATCCCTCCGGCAGCGACAGCTGCACGCCAACGTTTTCGACGGCAAGAGACTCCGTGTTCGTAAACGTGGTGGTGAACTCCGCGCTGGTGCCGGGGCTCAGGGTTGCCACGTCCGTGCTGAGTGTTGCGCACGGGGTTCCACCAGCCGTCGGGCCGAGGTCAGTCACCGTGAAGTCATCCAGGGTGAAGTCCACCTCCTGCCCGCCGAGGCGCTCCAGCCCCACCCACGTGTTGACGCCACAACCGACGGTAATCTCCTGGCTGAACGGCGTCGTGAGCGCCTGGGGCAGCTCGAGGCGGCTTTGTACTGTTGCCTCGACCACGCCCTCCGTTCGGGAGTCAATACCCTGCACCCATTGGAATGCTCCGGTGCGACCAACCTGATAGTCAAAGGCGATCTCGTACGAGTGCCCTGCCTGCAAGGTGAGGGTCGTCGGGTCGGTGCGATAGACGAGGCCGCCGTTTTCACCGTGCGACATCAGCGAGTGATCGCCGGCGAGAACCGAGTCGACGGCCATTCCTGCCGCCGCCCAGCCGGGCGCGTGCGGGCGGGCGGTGTTGCGCCAGTCTTTTTGCGTGTACGGGTCTTGCCGCACCGAGATGCTCGTACGCGGATCGGTGATGCCACCGGCATCGCCCTTCACGAACGGACCCCAACCGGCCTGGTTGCCCTCGAAATCGTTCGAGTAGACCGTTCCCTGCTTGAACGCTGCGGTGGTGTCGGCCATGGCGCGACCGTTGTCGATCGAGACGCTGGCGTCACCGTCTGCGGCAGCAATCGCGACCGTCACTTCCCCCGAAGCTGGGGCGACAAATGACACCGCCGCTCGTTGATAATGCTGGTTCGCCTTCGAGTCGGCGGCAACATAGTTGAGCGTCGGAGACACATCCCAGACCCGCTCCACTGATCCAGCACCATCGTCAACCGACATCGTGACCGTGCGGGCTTGAGACTGATCGATCTGAACCTGCGCCGAGAACGTATATTGCTGCCCCGGAAACAGGTTCTTCACCGTCTGGCTGATGGACGATTCGCCGCTGCCGAGCACAGCAATGTTGTCTCCGCTCGAATCGCGCTTGCCAGATCCCACGTCGGTCGTCTCAATCGAGGCCGCCCCCTCCGGGTTCCAGCCGTCGAGCGAACCCGAGTTGAATCCGGGGTCGTTGAGGCCCGCGGAGAAGAACGTCGGCGCCACCCGCTCGGGCCCGCCGACCGGAACCACGACGTACGCAACGCCGGCTTCGCCGTCGATCGTGAGAGCACCGTCAGCGGCCTGCACGTTGCCGACAAGTTCGCGACCCTGATCGGTCAGCTTGAAGATGTCGAAGGCGGTGTTGCCTCCAAAAGCGTCCGTCAGCTCAAAGGTCTTTGCCCCGCCCGATGCGGTGAAGAAGTACATCTTGTCGGCGTTGACCGGTGAACCAGCATCATTATTCGACGCGAGGCTCTGCCATGGGAGCAAATACGAGTCGCCACGGAGCACTTCGGCATCACCGAGCGTGATCACACGATCCGCACCGTCAATGGTGATGGCGGCACCGTCAGTGAGGGTCGCAGAAACGCCCTTTTCGTAGGTCAGCAGATCGAACTGCTGGATGACCTTCGTGGGCAGGCTCTGATTCCAGATGTTGTCCATGAACAGCGTCCAGTTGCGGTTTCCGCTCCATCCTTCAGCGTCGATGAGGCGCTGCTGGCCGAGGAGTGCGTCGTCGTTCCAAACGTCTGCCTGGCCATTCTGGATGAATCGAACCATGGTGGAGTTAATGCCCTTATTCGTGGCACCGCCATAGGCCAGGTCGGTCGGCCAGCGCGCCCAAACGGCGTTGTCAACGAACTTGTCGCCCCACTCGGTTGCAATCTCCAGATCCATGTCGTGAAGCTCGTTCGCGAGCCCTTCCGCGACCCAACCGTTCGAGTAGTACACGTCAATGTACACACCGCTGAGACCTGGAACCTCGTCGCGTAGCTGCTGGAATCGATCCAGAACCATGCCGGTTCCCAGGTCCTTCTGCTGGTTGATGTAGTACGACTGGTCAAGCCAGCTCCACCCTGGCGACCACGGCGCGGAACCATCGAGGATCGCCTCGTCAAACGAGTTCGCCTGCGGGTAGATTTCGGTGGCGTTGACGTGCACGCTCATGTCGGCGTTCAACGTGGCGCCCACATCAACCAGGTTGTTGAGATCGGCGAGATCGCCGGCGCGCTCGTTGTAGTTTCCGCCGTAGTCCGTGTTCGCCGAGTCGTGACCCTCGCTACCGAAGCCCTTGTTCAGCACGTATTGGCCAAGCCCATCGGTCTGGTTCGCGATGCGCTGCGTGTTCTCCAGCGTGAGGTCGAAGTAGTTCGTCGCCTGCGACGCGAAGTTGAAGGGAATGCGGCTCACGACACGTTCGGCAACGCGCTCGGCACCGAGACGCACTTCGTCGACCTCGCGGTAACGAATGCCGGCATCCTGCCAGTCCACGGCGCCATCACTGTTGCGATCCTGCGCAAACAGCACGGTGACCTTCGGCATTTCATACGTGGTCACCCGAGAGTCAGATGCGTTAGCGGGGTGCACCAGCCAGGTGTTCGAGCCCACGGACGCCGTGCGAGTCGACGTTCCGGTGACGCTCGTGGTCAAACGGTTGTTCCACGAGGCATTGCCGCTGGTGCCCTGCACGGTGGCGTTGGTGATGATGCTCGCAGTGAGCGCGCCGTTGCCGACGAACGCGTACGCCGCACCCTTAGAACCTGTGCTGGTCTCGCCCGTCACGGCGATGTGCTCATCCGCATTCGTCGTGCTGTCGGGGCTCACAATGGTTCGATCAAGCACCGACTCGGCGTCCGTCGAGTCGGTCGAGAGGAACACGTTGCCCGGGAGTCCCAGTGTGTTTACCTCTACCGAGCCGGCGATGTCTGTGACGCGGAATTCCACGTTTCCGGATTCGGTGATTTCGATGACGCTCGTGACCTGAACGTCGATCCCCTCCAGCTCGGAGACGTACTGCACGCTTGTCGCCGACTGAGTCGCCGTTGTCGTCGCAGCGTATGGCACACCGTTGACGGCCCACCCTTCGCTGGTGGCGAGGTTGCCCGCGAGCTCTTCGCCCTGAACCGAGTAGCCAACGATCTGCGGGAATGTCTGCGCCACATCTGCCGACAATTCGCCGCGAGAGATCGTGAACGTCTCCGGCGTGGTCGGAGTCGGCTCTTCGGGAATGGGCGGAATCGCCTCATCGGAGAGGATTTCAATCTCTCCGGCGCCACCATCCTTACCGTTGACGGACGCGGTGATTCGGAACGCAATGTACTGCGCATCCACCGCGGCAGGCAGCTCAATGCGCTGCTTTTGGGTGTTCGAGGTGGGAGCCGTCAAGGTTGCCACAGCCACCGGTTCGCCCCAGGCGCTTCCGTCTGTGGGAGCAGAACCGGCCACGGCCTTGCTGTTCGTCGCGAAAACCTGCACCTGCGTCGGGTTCACCCCCTGGCCGAGGCGGCCGGAGTAATCCAGCGCCTTGACCGAAATAGGGCGTTGCAGATCGATATTGATCCAGTGCGGATAGGTTGCGGACGGATAGTTCGTTACCCACTGCGTTGGGTAGCTGCCGTCGAACGCTCCCAGCGCCGTGCCGTCAAGTGCGGGCGGTGCCGGATACGCACCTTTTTTCACTCGACACGGCCGCAAGGAGGTAATCGGGCTTCGGAACCGGGAACAGATCCGCAGCGTACGCGGGCGTTGCCGCAGCAATCAAACCTCCGCACACGAGCGCGGAAGTCAGGAGCGAACCGATTAGTTGAGGAGCGCCTGAGCGCTGAGGGGATGAGTATCTCGGCACGTCGTGCCTTTCGGGCGGCGCAACGTAGCAAGAAATCTCTTGCCATAAAAGCCCTGACGCCCTGATTGCGCAAACATTAGATATTGCTCATCGATTCAGAGGCGCGGAACATTCCGCGCGCCGCCACCGCTCCCGCTGGCCTCATCCCCGTCGTCGACGACGCGCAACCCGGCGGCCGAAGACCTTGCCACGCGACTTTGTGAGGGTGATCTCGGCTGTCGTCGATCTAAAAAAGGCGGGCTGTCACCGCGTCGCGCTATGCTCACTGCAATCCAAGCCTGAGGAGGCCTCATGACCGACGTCGTCATCACCGTTCGTGGTGAACACCAAGCCCTCGTCGCCGCCGAATTGGGTGTCGCCCGGGTCTCCGTTCGCCTGGACGGCCCAGAACGCGCCGGTGTCGTTGCCCAAGCACAAGAGATCGCCGCAGACCTGCAGCAGGAGCTGGCCGCCGCAGAAACAGAGGGCGCGATCACGAAGTGGAACAGCGAGCGCGTTTCGGTGTGGGCCGATCGGCCATGGAACGACAAGGGCAAGCAACTCCCCCTGGTTCACCATGCCTCCGTTCAGCTGGTCGCTGAGTTCAAAGACTTCTCCGCGCTCAGCGAGTGGATCTCCCGCGCCTCAGAGCGGGAGGGCGTTGCCGTTGATGCCATCACCTGGACGCTCACGAAGCAGACGGAGCGTGCCACCGAGAATGCGGTGGCACAGGGCGCCGTGCAGGTCGCGATTGATCGAGCAACCGCGTACGCGAGCGCGCTCGGCCTTGCGAACGTGCAGGCCGTGCAGATTGCCGACGTTGGCATGCTGTCGCACGAAGCCGCCATGAAGGCACCCATGATGATGCAGCGAGGCGCTGCCGCAGATATGGCGGGCGCACCAAACTTTCAGCTCGAGCCCGACGAGATTGAAGTTTCTGCCACGGTTGAGGCGCGCTTTCACGCGAATTAGCCCGCCCGCCCGACGATGGACGGCCAGACGCCGTGACATCTCTCGAACCACTCGCTCTCACCCCCTATGGTGAGAGCATGCCCGATCTTTCGAACATCGAGGTTCGCCCCGGTGCGGCCGAACGACTCAGCCGGATGATTCAACTCCCCACGGTCTCAGCCGAATTGGACGCCAGGGGCCTCAGCGATTTCGACGCCTTCATCGAGCTGATCGCCGAGCTGTACCCGCTGGTCACAGCCACCCTCGACCACGAGAAGCTGCACGATCTTGGCCACCTCTACCGGTGGCGTGGGACGACCCCCTCCGACGCTCCCGTTGTCTTGATGGCGCACTACGACGTGGTTCCGGTTGACGAATCTGACGCGTGGACCTACCCGCCATTTTCCGGAACCATCGCTGACGGCAACGTCTATGGGCGCGGCGCGCTCGACGACAAGGGGCCGTTGCTGGTCATTCTGGAGGCGGTGGAGAATCTCCTCGCGGCAGGGTTCACGCCGGCGCGTGACGTGTATCTCTCCTTCGGCGGCAACGAAGAAAGCTTCGGCTCGGCCGCGGTCGCGATCGCCGCCGAGCTACAGCGACGCAAAATTGTGCCGTGGCTGGTGATTGATGAGGGCGGCGCCGTTGTCATTGACCCGCTGCCAATGGTCAGGGGCCAAGCCGCTATGATCGGTGTCGGCGAGAAGGGTCTGATGACCGTGCGACTCGTCGCTCGGGGCGACGGCGGTCACGCTTCGTTTCCTCCCCCGCTCACGGCCGTTGGTCGCGTCTCGCGCGCCGTTGATCGACTCACACCATCCACGTTTCCTGCCCGAGCCCCGCGCGCCGTCAGCCGCATGCTGAGCACCTTCGCGAATCGCGTGTCCGGCCCCGCGGCATTCGGGCTGAAGGCGCTGGCCGCGCTGCCGCCCGTCACCGCGATGCTGTTTGCGAAGCTCGGCGGCGAGCCGGCCGCCATGGTGCGCACCACGGTTGCCCCCACGATGCTGGCAGGCGGAACGGCAGATAACGTGTTGCCGTCGCAGGCATCCGCCACCGTCAATCTGCGTATCGCGCTGGGCGAGACCGTGCCGTCAACCCTCAAGCGCCTGCGAAAGCGGATCAACGACCCGCAGATCTCGATCGAGGTAGTCGCCAGTAGCGATCCCTCCCCCGAGTCTTCGGCAGACAATGAACAGTTCGCCGCCATCGCGGCGGCTCTTGCGGCAAGTCATCCCGACGCCATCGCGGTTCCGTACGTCGTGTTCGCGGCCACCGACTCCCGCCACTTCCACACGTTCTCCCCCGCCACCTACCGCTTTGCGCCGCTGCTGATGTCGACGGCGCAGCGTGCCGCGATTCACGGCGTTGATGAGTGGGTGGCCCTTTCGGAGCTTGAGCGTGGCGAGAAATTTCACCGCGCCCTGCTCACGGCACTGACCTCTTCCCGATAGGGTCAGACTCACCCGAATTGGAGCGAAGGAGCCCCATGTCTCGCGCCATCTCCCTCGGCGCTCTCGCGAGCGTCGTTGGCTATCTTGCATTCGTCGAGTTCACCAGTGGCGTGTTGCAGGGGTATTACACCCCGATGCTCACCGACATCGCTCGCGCTCTCAACGTGCACGATGCCGACGTCAACTGGCTGGAGGGCGCCCAGCTTATGCTCTCCGCGCTCGTGGTTCCGGCGTTCGCAAAACTCGGCGACATGGTCGGCCATAAGCGCATGCTGCTGGTGTCAACCGCACTCACCGCGGTGGCCTCCCTCGCGCTCCCGTTCGCCACCAGTTTTCCGGTCTTCCTCGCGATCTGGGCACTCCAGGGCTTCTACGTGGTGTGGTTGCCGTTGGAAATCGCCCTCATCTGGTCGCGGGCACGCGCCATGGGCCAGCGCTCCAGCATCACTATGAAATCTGCCGGCATCCTGGTCGCGGCGCTCGAATTCGGCGCAATCACCGGCGCGTTGGTCGGCGGGCAACTGGTCGACACCCTGCCCCTCACCGTCGTGCTGCTGATTCCGGGCATCATCGTCGCCATCTGCTTCTTCGTGATTTTGTTTGGCGTCAAGGAGTCGCCAAACCCGACCGGCGGCCGCCTCGACACGGTCGGTCTCACTCTCGTCTCGATCGCGTTGATCGCCTTCACGGGCGGGCTTGCGATGCTGCGCACGCAGGGCGTCGGTAGCCCCCTCGCCTGGGGTGTCGTGCTACTCGGACTCGCGCTTATGGTTCCGTTCGTGCTGTGGGAGCTCAAGCACGACGACCCCATCATTGACGTTCGCATGTTCCGCTCGCCGTCTCTCGCCCCGGTCTTTCTCACCGCGGGCCTCTTCGGAGTTTCTGTGCTCGGCGCGCAGGCTCCGCTGTCAACGTTTGCGCGAACCGACCCTGCGGAGGTCGGCTATGGACTCGGAACCACGGGGCTCGCCACATCGCTGATCATTGGCATCTACCTGATCGCGATGATCGCGGGCGCCCTCATCTACCCGATCATCGCGCGACGGGTGACGCCCCGCTTCACCCTCATGCTCGCATCAATCCTGGTCGGCATCGGATTCTTGCTCTTCCTGCCGTTCCACGACACGTATGCGCAGGTCGTCACGAACATGGTGTTCGCCGGTCTGGGTTCCGGCGCCCTCGTCGCCGCACTCCCGTCGGCCGCTGCCGCCGCCGCACCGCCCACGCAGACCGGCGTCGCGACGGGTCTCACCAACTCGGTCAAGACCGTCGGCGGGGCCGTGGCATCCTGCGTTTTCGGCATTGCGCTGCTGCAGCAGGTCGCCAGCGGCTCCGCGTCAGAGACGGCAGGCAGCCTCAGTGGCTACATGACGGTCTGGATCATCTGCGGCGTGACCGCACTGATCGCCGCCGTCGTGCTGCTTTTCGTGCCAAAAAACGCATTCCAAGACCCGCAGCGGGCGCTTGAAACCGACGAGCAGAGCGACACCATCGCCGCCTAAGCCTCGTCGCCGGAACCCGCGGGCGCTACTCGCCCATGCGGTTGCGGGTGCGCATGGCCCGCTCCGCTTCGCGCGTGTCTTGGCGCTCGCGCAGCGTCTGGCGCTTGTCGTACTCTTTCTTACCCTTCGCGATCGCAATTTCAACCTTGACGCGACCGTCGGAGAAGTAGAGCTTGAGCGGAACCAGGGTGTAGCCGCCGGCTGAAATAGCGTGGCTGATCTTCACGATCTCGTCGCGGTTGAGAAGCAACTTACGCACCCGCTTTGACGAGTGGTTCGTCCAGTGCCCCTGCGAGTACTCCGGAATGTGCACCGCATCAAGCCACGCCTCATTGTGGTCAATGTAGGCGTAGCCATCGCTCAGGTTCGCGCGCCCCTGGCGCAACGATTTGACCTCCGTGCCAGTCAAGACCAGACCGGCTTCGTAGGTCTTTTCAATGTTGTATTCATGCCGGGCGCGACGGTTGGTCGCGATCAGCTTCTCACCGCGCTCGCGGACCATGTGATCACTCCTTTGACTCTGCACACACGCACAGAGCCTGTCAGTCTATCAGCGCGGCGGCCAGCCGCGCGGCAATGCTCACCCTGGCGTGTGCGAAAGAGGTTCGGTCTAGGTGCGCAGCCAGCGCCGAATCGCGAAGCCCGCGGAGAAGGCCGACAGCACGACGCCAATGCCGATGAGCACGGGAACCACGAGCAGGGCATCATTCACCGTGATCCATTCGCCGCCCAGGTTGAGTCGTTGGCGCAAGTACCCTTCGACACCAAACTTGACGCCCAGCACCACCGCGACGCCGGCAAGCAGCGTTCCGATGAGCGCGGAAACCACGCCTTCCAAGATGAACGGGGTCTGAATGAAGCGGTTCGATGCGCCCACCAGACGCATAATGCCGATCTCCTTGCGACGCGCATAGGCCGAGAGACGAATCGTGGTTGCGATCAGCAGCACGGCCGCAATCAGCATCAGCACGGCCACGCCAATAGCGATGTACGTGGCGACGGTGAGTGTCTGAAACAGCGGATCCAAATACTTCAGCTGGTCTTTGACCTCGTGGATGCCGTTGGTGTCGCTAAACGCCTCATAAATGACGTCGGTCTTGGTCTGGTCTTTCAGGTTGATCCAGAACGTCGCATTCATTTGCGCCGCATCAACCGCACCCTCATATTCCGGGTACTGCTGCAAGAACTTCTCCAGCGACACTTCCTGGCTATCAAACGAATACGTCTGAATCAGCGGCGCCAGCGTCTCGCCCTCCAGCGCCGCTGTGACCGACTCGATTTGCTCCTCGGTGGCGACGCCGTCAACGCAGGTTGAGGCTGACGATCCTTCGGCGCACATGTAGATCGCGACCTGCGAGCGCTGCTCCCAGTAGTCGCGAATATTCGACACCTGAGACTGCATCAGCACGGCAGAGCCGACAAACGTCAGCGAGACGAAGGTCACCAGAATGACGGAAATAACCATCGAAATGTTGCGTCGAAGGCCCTGCAAGACCTCCGACAGCACGAGCGCTACTCTCATGACGTCGGACCAACCTCATCATCGTCGTCAAAATCGCTCAGGCCGAGGCGATCGGCAACACCCAGCTCAGCCACGTTGATCTCGGGAATCACGATCGGGCGCGTGAGCGGGCGGGGCGATGTCGCATTCTGTGCCGCCTCCTCATCCGCTGCGACCTCATCGGCCTGAGTGGTGAGCGACTCGGCCACCTCGTCGGCGGTCTGAGCCTCTGCGGCTTCGGCGACCGATGGTTCCGCACGCCCTTCTACGACCACCTCGATCACCTCTTCGGCGATCTGGGGCTCGGGTTCAGCGGCCGGAACCACGGCTGCCGTAGCCGCGGTGGCCGCGGTGGCGGCGGTTGCGCCGGCGCTTGCGCCTGTCGCCACTTCACGCTGCACCTTGCGCATCGCGCTCAGGGCCTCGGCCGATGCTTCACCGCGCGCCTTCACCGGCGCCAGCCGCGGAATCGCGGAGGTGTCGCCGTAGCCGCCATGTGCTTCGTCACGCATCAGCTCACCAAACTTGAGCTCAATAACGCGACGCTTCATCTGATCGACGAATCCGGCCTCGTGCGTGGCCATGACCACCGTGGTTCCGGTCGCGTTAATGCGCGCGAGCAGTCGCATGATCTCGGTCGAGGTCGCCGGATCAAGGTTTCCGGTTGGCTCATCGGCCAACAGCAGCTTGGGGTCGCCAACGATGGCGCGTGCGATCGCAACGCGCTGCTGTTCACCACCAGAAAGTTCGGTCGGCATGCGCTTTTCTTTGCCGGTGAGACCGACCAGCTCAAGCACGCGCTCGACATTGGTGTGGGTGAGCGCACGCGAAGCGCCGGTCACCTGCAGCGCAAAGGCAACGTTTTGAAAGACCGTCTTGGTCGACAGCAACCGGAAGTCTTGAAAGACGGAACCGATTTGGCGGCGAAAGTACGGAACCTTACGACTCGACATGCGCTTGAGGTCGTGACCCAAGACATGAATCTGGCCGCTGGAGGCAACGTCTTCACGCATGATGAGACGCAGGCAGGAGCTCTTTCCCGAGCCCGAGGCACCGACAAGGAAGACGAAATCGCCGCGGTCAACGTTAAAGCTGACGTCGTTCAGTGCGGGTTTCGCCGTTCCGCGGTAGCGCTTGGTGACATTTTCAAAGCGGATCATGGCTTGTTGAGCCTAAGCCGGAATCTGCGCGTATTTACGCGCGACACTCACCCGCAGAGAATCAGTCGTCGTCGTCTTTGCGCTTGCGCCAGCGGATTCCCGCCGAGATCAGGCCATCAATGTCGCCGTCAAAGACGACCGCCGGGTTGCCGTGTTCAAAGCCGGTGCGCAGGTCTTTGACGAGCTGCTGCCCGTACAGGAAGTACGAACGCATCTGGTCGCCCCAGCTTGCGGTGATGGTTCCGGCCAGCTCTTTCTTCTTCGCCGCTTCTGCCTCTTTTTGAAGCAGCAACAGGCGGGTCTGCAGCACGCGCATTGCGGCCGCGCGGTTTTGAATCTGGCTCTTCTCGTTCTGCATCGAGACCACGATTCCGGTGGGAAGGTGGGTGATGCGCACGGCCGAGTCTGTGGTGTTGACCGACTGCCCGCCGGGCCCCGAGGAGCGGAACACATCAACGCGAATGTCGTTCTCGGGAATGTCGACTTCGACGGCCTCTTCCATCACCGGAATAACTTCAACGGCCGCGAAGCTCGTCTGGCGCTTGTCTGCGCTACCGAAGGGGCTGATGCGCGCCAGGCGGTGCGTGCCGGCCTCAACCGACAGGGTGCCGTAGGCGTAGGGAGCGGTGACCTCAAACGTGGCCGACTTAATGCCAGCACCCTCCGCATATGAGGTGTCCATGACCTTCACGCTGTAGCCGTGACGCTCGGCCCACCGCAGGTACATGCGCATGAGCATTTCGGCAAAGTCGGTGGCGTCGTCGCCACCGGCGCCGGAGCGAATGGTGACCACGGCGCCGCGGTCGTCGTACTCGCCGTCCATCAGAGTCTGCACTTCGAGCTGGTTGACGACCTGCGTGAGGTCGGCAAGCTCCTTGCGAGCCTCCTCGGCCGAGTCTTCGTCTTCCATCTCGTTGGCGAGTTCGATCAGCACGTCGAGGTCGTCGAGGCGGCGCTGCACACCGCTGACGCGGGCGTACTCCGACTGGCGGTGGCTCAGCGCGCTGGTGACCTTCTGTGCTTCTTCGGGATTGTCCCAGAGGTCGGGCGCGCCGGCTGCTTCGCTGAGGCGCGCAATTTCGGCCTGGAGCGCGTCGACGTCGACCACCGCAAGGATGTCGGAGAACGTGGATCGCACCGCGGCGATTTCTGAAGACAAATCAAGTTCGAGCATGACCTCCCCAGCCTACCGCCCGCTAGCGTCGCCGCGAGCGAGAATAGGCTGGAGCCAATAGTCGAGGCGGTCGACGGAACCAGCGGCTCGACGGTGAGGATACGCACGTGAGCGAAAGCGCCAGTACCGGAGACATTCTCAAGCGGTTCGCGCCGATGATCTACGGCCCGACGATTCTGTTCGCCCTCGGTGAGGGCGCTGTTATTCCGTTGCTGCCGGTGCTGGCGACCAAGATGGGTGCCGATTTGGCTGTCTCATCGCTCGTGGTCACGGCACTGGTGATCGGCCAGCTCTGCGGCAACCTGCCTGCCGGGTGGGCCGTTGCGCGATTCGGTGAGCGCATCACGATGATCGCATCGTCGGCGATCACCCTGGTCGGCACGCTGGTGTTGCTCTTTGCCCCCAGCCTCGGCGTCTTGATGCTGTCTGCGCTGATCATCGGCTTTTCCGCCTCCGCCTTCGGTTTGGCGCGCCACGCCTTCATGACCACGCGCGTGCCGCTGTACTTCCGCGCCCGCGCGCTCAGTCTGCTGGGCGGGTCCTTTCGTTTTGGCATGTTTATCGGGCCGTTCGTGTCGGCCGCGCTGCTCGCGCTTTTCGGCACCGAGTACGCCTCGATTTGGTTTTTTGTGGCATGCGCTGTCGCGGTGATCGCACTCGTGACGTTTGGCCCCGATCCGGAGAAGGCTGCCGCGAGCGCACCGGAACCGTCGCTCACGCGCACATCGACAGAAGATGCCGATACCGGCGAAGTGATTTCAACTGGCAGCGTGCCGACGGTCGCGTCGCATGAGGGCGTGTTTCGCACCATGCTGAACCATCGTTCGGTGCTGTTTCGGCTGGGGCTCACCGCGGCATCACTGTCTGGCCTGCGTTCAGCCCGCCAAGCGCTGCTGCCGCTGTGGGGTGTTTCGCTGGGGTTGGATGCGCAGTCGATCGCGCTGATCGTCGGCATTTCGGGCGCGATTGATTTTGCGTTGTTCTATGCCAGCGGTCAGGTGATGGATCGGTTCGGGCGGCTGTGGGCGGCGTTGCCAGCAACGGTGCTGATGGCCGTCGGCTTTCTCGCCCTCTCCCTCACTCACGACCTCACGCACGCGACGATGTGGTTTGGCGCCTTTGCGATGATGCTGGGCGTCGGCAACGGTCTTTCGAGCGGCATTCTGCTCACCCTCGGCGCTGATACCGCGCCGCAGCACGACCCCGCACCGTATCTGGGTTCGTGGCGAATGATGACCGATGGCGGTGCGACCTTCGCGCCTCTTGTGATCACCGGCATTACGGCGGTGGCATCCCTCCCGGTCGCGGCCGCCGCGATGGGCGTGCTTGGCATCTTTGGCGCTGTGGGCTTTGCGCGCTACATTCCGCGTTTTGTGCCGCGCCCGGCGGGGCGAGAGTAGCGCGCCCGCTCCTTCACCTATTCGACCGTGTCACCGAGGCTGGGTGTGGTTTGTAGCCGCGCCCGGGCGGCGGCGAGGTGGGCAAGCTCAAGCACCGTGACGGTGTTCTCCCCCGCGATGAGCGCTGCTGCCGGCACGAACAGTGTTTCTTGCGGCCCGGTGGCGCGATAGCGACCGAGCAAGAAGCCGTTGATCGCAACGAACCCTTCTCCCCACTGCGAGGTGTTCAAGAACAGGTCTCCCAGAGTGTCGAGCTCAAACGTCGCGCTCCACGCGGTGGGCTCGGCTGGGTTTGCCTCCTGCGTACGCCGGTGCTGAATCACGTCGGCCACATCAATCGGGGTCGTGGCCCACCCGGTGAGCTCCACGCCGTCCAGGGTTGCCGGGCCGATGAGACCCTTGTGCTCACCAAGTCTGTGGTCGTAATTGACGCGACCCTGTTCCTCCACGATCACTGTGAGCTGGCGTCCGGCACCAATCTGCAGGCTCCGCTCTTTTCGCGTGCGGGATATGGTTCCAACCGGCACGCCGTCGACGAACACGCGTGCGAAATCGCGCACCTCGGCAAAGGCGAGGGTGCGAATCCCCTCCCACCGCTCCCCCAACGCCACGTCGTATCGCATGATGGCGCTGAGGTGGTCGCGCTCTTCAAACGTCGGCGGGTGCGGCGTGACAGGCGCGTCAGCCTCACGCGGCGCCCAGTTGCCGGCCGGCTGCAGCGGCACGTCAATCACGACGCTTGCCAGCGATGGTTCCGCCGCTGGTTCCGCTGCCTCCGGCCCCAGAAGGTCGGCATCCCACGGCGGAACCGGCGCGTAGTTGGAGATGACCTCGCGAAAACGCCGGAACTTCTCGGTCACCCGCCCGGCCTCATCCAGGGGCGCGTCGTAGTCGTAGGAGGTGACGATCGGAAGGTACCGGCCGCGATCGTTGGCACCGTTTGTGAGGCCAAAATTGGTGCACGCGTGAGTGACGTGGGGCCAGCGCTCAGCGTCGAGGGCGAGGCGAGCCGGATACAATCGCCGTGGTTGTCGCGTTCGTGACCGGCGCTGTTTCGCGCGCACTGGTTCCGGTTGAGAGGGTCACCTCACCTCACCTCCTGGCGGGAGCCGCGCAACTGCACCACATAGGCGATCACCGCGGTGATGATGCCCATGATGATGGCGACGGTGGCGGCGTAGTTGAACTGCTGGCCGGCGAACGACAGGTTGTACGCGTACATATTGGGCGTGAACGAAGTCGTGATGACGTTGGGTGCCAGCGGGCTCAAGATGTTGGGTTCGTTGAACAATTGGAAGCTGCCGATGATGGAGAAAATCGTGGCGATCACGAGCGCACCGCGTAGGGCGGGGAGCTTGACGACCGCGATGGTGCGCCAGGTTCCGGCGCCGTCGATGGCTGCCGCCTCATACAGATCGGCAGGAATCGTCTTGAGGGAGGAGTAGAAGATCAGCATGTTGTAGCCGACGAACTCCCACGTCACGATGTTGCCGATCGACACCAAGATCCATTCGCGGGCAAACGGGGTGATCGCCTCGATGCCGAGCAGGTCGTTGATATTGGCGGTGAGGCCAAACTGGTCGCCGTAGATGTAGCCCCACATCAAGACCGCAACGACGGCCGGCACCGCGTAGGGCAAGAAGACGATGATGCGAAAGAAGGAGCTGGCGCGCAGGCGATCGCTGTCGATGGCGAGGGCGGCGCCGAGGGCGAGGGCCAGCATGATCGGAACCTGCACGAGCAGGAAGAGCAGAACGCGCCCGAAACCCTCCCAGAACTTGGGGTCGCTTGCTGCCTGAATGTAGTTATCGAGCCAGACGAAGGAGGTGCCGCCGACGAGTTGTTCTCGAAACAGGCTGAGCCAGATGGCGTACACCAGCGGGGCGAGAAAGATCAGGGCGAATACCACCATGAACGGGCCGACGAACACCCAGCCGCGCCAGTCTGCGCGCGGGCGTCTGGCGAGCAGCGGCGGGGGCTGCACTGTGGTTGTCGTCACCATTGACTGATCCTCTCCGGCGATTCGTTGCCGATGTGTCAACGTCAACATATGCGATGTCGGGGTAACATGTCAACGTCAACACAAACGGGAGGTGGCGCGTGTCGATAGAGCTCTCAGCTGATCGCCCTCGCGAGACGTCGATGGAAGATGTCGCCAGGGTGGCCGGCGTCTCAGCGCAGACGGTGTCTCGCGTGGTGCGCAATAAGGGCTACGTGGGAGCAGCCACCCGCGAAAAAGTGCAGGCCGCAATGGCCGAGCTGGGCTACCGCCCCAACAGCGCGGCGCGGGCACTGCGCTCGGGGCGCTTTCACGCCATCGGTGTGATCATGTTTTCACTCAGCTCCTACGGCAATATGCGAACGCTCGATGCGATCGCCTCGCGCGCGGCGCAGGCCGGGTACGCACTCACGCTCATTCCAGTCGAAACGGTCTCTCAATCGACCGTGACCGGAGCCTTTAACCGCCTCACCGAGCATGCCGTTGATGGCATCGTGATTATCATTGAGGCTCATGAGTTGAACGGCGCCGAGCTGGAGATTCCAGACGGGCTGCCCGTTGTTGTGGTCGACTCCACCAAGCGCGGCGAGCACGCGCACATCGATACCGACCAGGCAATGGGGGCACGTCAAGCGACCGAGCATCTGTTGTCGTTGGGGCATGAGACGGTGTGGCATGTATCTGGACCGGACGAGTCCTATTCGGCCGAGCGCCGTCGAGAGGCATGGCGCCGCACGCTGGTCGAGAACGAACGGGCCGTGCCCGCGGTGATTACCGGCGATTGGTCGGCAGATTCTGGCTACGCCGCCGGCGTGCAGTTGCGTGAACACGACGATGTCACCGCGATTTTCGCCGCCAGCGATGCGATCGCGATTGGCCTGATTCGGGCGTTCCACGAGGCGGGCATCAGCGTTCCCGAGCGCGTCAGCATCGTCGGCTTTGACGATATTCCGGAGGCCGCAAACCTCTGGCCGCCCCTCACCACAATTTCGCAAGACTTCGCCGCCGTCGGCGAGCGCGCCGTTGACGCGCTGATGCGCGAAATCGACGGCGAAACAGACGGCGAGGCTCCCCCAATCGCAACGCGACTGATCGAGCGGGCGAGCACCGCGGCCCCACGCGGGTAACGCCCGCGCAGCGGCGTTAATCGTCGTCGAGGGCGGTGCGGCTTGTCGCGGTTGCGGTAAGGGTGATGCCGTCGGGCAGGAGTGCTGAAATCAGCGGCGGGTGCCACTCGGTGCTGACCTCAACGATGGCAGTCACACCATCTTCGGTGCGGGCGCTGACGAGCACCACGTCGTCTGCCGAGGCTCCGACCACGGCAGCAGCCTGGTTCCACACATCGTCGTTCGTGAGCAATGCGACCGCTTCACCATCACTGACGGTCAGCGTAAAGCCGTCAGAACCCGCAAGCGCTGCGGCCGAAGCGATACCGTCAATCTTCTTCTGGGTGATGTACACGCTGGTGGCGGCCGTCGTCACGATGATGAGCGCGATCGCCAAAAGCACGTAACCCAAAACCAGCGGCAGGATGGAACCGGCTTCGTCGCGAGCGACGGAACGGACGCGCTCTTGTGCGCTGAGCCGGCGACTCACGGCGCCTCCCCGTACTCCGAGACGCGGTGAGTGCTGGAGGCTGTGAGCGTGACGGACGCGCCACCATTGCTGGTGAGAAAGTCGGGCATCAGGGGCAGCGGCGATGCTGCGGTGACCGTGATGGTGACGAGCCCGCCCGGCGATGGGCATGGGCCCGGGTCCGCGCACGTGATCGATACCTGCACGCGGTCGGCCGGTAGCCCGTACTGTTCGACGATGATGGCGACATTGCTGCCAACGAGGTCAACTTCGGCCGGGTTTTGCGCGAGCACGCGTGCGGCGTATCGGGCGGCCGCGTCGACGCCGAACGTGTGGCTCTGAATCTGGGCGAGCGCAATGATGAGGTAGACGAGCGGAACCAGCAGCAAGACGCCAGCGCCGATGAATTCGAGTGAGGCAGAGCCGCGCTGGTCAGCGATCAAGCGTTTCAGCCGGCGCATGAGCGCTGATCTCCATTCCATACGGCACTCCCCAAAACCCCAGCAGCGGCAACGTCGCCTGCACCGTCATGGTGATGGTTCCGTCGCTCTCACTCCCCTGCACTCCCTGCAGTACGGCCGAACTCACCGCGCGCGACACGATGGTCAGCACACGCTCTTCACCCTCGGCGACGGTGGTGTCGGCAAGGGCGGCATGAAATGCCCCGTCGATCGCGGCGTCTTGCACGACGTTTCGAATGTAGAGCCCGAGCGCCAACTGCACGATCGCGAGCGTGAGAAAGGTGAGCAGCAGCCCAACCATCACAAACTCCGCTGGCGCTGATCCGCGTTCGGATCGCGCGCCCGCGAGCCCGCGTTTGTGCAGGCTCATCAGCCCACGTTTGTCATGTTTTCGATCGTGTCGTTGAAGAGCCCTTCAAAGGCCGGCCACGCGAGAAACCACAGCGCAACAACGAGCGCCGCCGTCATCAACGTCACCAAAACCCAACCAGGCACATCGCCGGACTGATCGTAGAGTTTGCTCCGCAGAGCCCGAGTGAACTTCGACATGCCCACAGTCTGCGACCGATCTCCAGGGCGCGACCAAAGTTCTCCACAGGTGCCCCTCGAGCATGCTCAACGGAGGGGTTGGTAACCTCCGCGTGGTGCCGGATCGATTTCTACGCCGATACGGTCTTTGAAGCGAAGCGTTACCTTCTCGGCCAACGGCGAATAGCTGTACGGCATCACAATCCGGTCTTTGTGGATGCCGTCAATATCCCACAGAACGGTGACGCTCAGCGGTTGCAATTCGGCGAGAAACTGGCTCGTCTTGCCCGCGCGCTGCGGATCTTCGTCTTCCCACAGCTGAAACAGCTGTGCCGGCGCAGACTCCGGATTCTCCATCGCTTTCGTCAACGACTCTTCTGCCATCGCGTCGATGCGTTCCCACCCCAGAAGAATGTCGTCCAACTGTTCGAGCTGGCGCTCATCGAATCGCCCGGGATAGTCAAGCTCAAGCCGAAATGGCAGGGTTGAGCCGCCGATTTCTGCGGAGGTTTCGAAGATGGCGCCACCCGGCCCGCCGATGAGGTTGATCGCGCCAAGTACACGACTTTCCATTAGCTCACGTTCCAATCGTTGATGACGAGTGACGCTCAGGCGTCGCTTGTCAGAATCTCTGAGGCAGCGAGTTGTTCGACGGTTTGCCTGTTGGCAGCGTCGGTGTTGAAGTGGTTCTGCACCTCGGCATCGAACAGTTCTTTGCCGAGCGCGTATTCGTCCTTGGTTGACCTCAGCGCGTGCTCGGTGTCTGCGTACAGGCTTTGGGCATAGGAATGAGTGCCCGACGAGATGCGTGAGTCGCGAGGGGTGGGATCCGCTCCGGGGGGCGCTCCCAACGTCGAACTCGCCGCCTCCAGAGCCACGATCACGCGTTGCATGTTGCTCGATACCACGTTGGTATGCTGTCGCACCATCACGATTTGATCGGCGAAGTTGGGGTCGGATGTCTTGATCCTGTAGTGATCGAGGTCAAATCCGCCGCGGTCCGCGTCTATCGCACTGAGCGCACCGCTCAGCATTTTCCTCACCTCAGCCTCTTGATCATTGATCGCCGTGCGAAGTGCTTCCAGCGCGTCCTCGAACGAAGACACAATCTCGTCATAGCTCGCGCCCTCGACAGATGCGTCGGCGTCGATTGCAGAGATTGCCGTGGTGGCAGCTGCCGACAGCGTCACCATGGCGCCAACGAGCGGTGCCGCTGTTCCGGCGGTCGCAACTGTAGCAACGGCCGCCGCGACCGTTGCCACGACTCCCAGCGTGACTTTGAGCGAGGCCGCCGACCTGGAGTCTGCGTACTGCGCACACGCGGTCTTCGCGCTCTCGACGATGGTGAACGCGTCTTCCCGGATGCTGTTCCACATGCCCGACTGCATCGTGTAGTTCATCTGCAGGATCGCGGCGGCCGCGCCGATGCTTTGGGCGACACCCTTGAACTGCGAATAGTACTTGTCGAGCATCGGCTCAATAAACGAGGCCACCAGATTCTGCGTGAGCAGATCACCCGCCGTGTTTGACGCCGTCATGATCTCACCGTCGTCAGCGACAGAAGCGCCGCTCCCCGATGCGCCGAGCGTCGAGGCGGCAGTTGCCGTTGCCGACTTGTACGAGCTCGCGCCCGAGCCGTCAGGCAGGCCCTTCCACTTGTCGACAGCGTTGTCGATACGCGAGCGGATGCCGTCAAAAGAGATGCTGTCGGCCCAGGGATTGGGGCTTGTGACGCCTCCCCCACCCTCGCCACTCGCGTCGGGCCTGTCGTAGCTGTTGGGCGCCCATCCCCACTTCGAGTAGAACGCGTCTCCCGATGCAAGGTCGGGATAGAACCCGTCGTCAGCCATGTACGCGTCGATGGCGGCCCGCTTGAGCTGGCCAATCATGCTGTCGAGCTCTCCGTAGCCCATGTAAACGCCCCCTCCGTGTCGCCCGCGAATGCGCGCGCGTTGTCTTGATGCTCCACTGCGATGGGCACCGACCTCACTCTCGCACAAATTCCCCAGAATCCGCCGCCCCGGTTCCCGGGATTGCGGGAATTCCCAGCCGACCCGAGCACGATTCTGTGGGAGCTCGGTCCGTAGATGCCGCTACATCCGGTTCGGCTACACTCGCAGAAGCTCAACGGGAGGAAATGATGAGTTGGGATGTAGAGCGCGCGTCATCGCCACGCCGTACCGCTAGCGTTACGCTGTCGATCGTGGGGCTCGTGACCCTCGTTGGGGGCTGGTTGTTGCACCTGCCCTTCTGGGCAGCATTCGGCCTCCCACTGATCCTCGCGGCCGTCGCAGTCGTTCTCGCCGTCGCGGCTCGAAAAGATGGCCAGCGACGCCCAACGGCGATCGTCGTATCGATCGTGACCCTCGTGGCCGTGGTTGCCAGCCTTGCGATCTCGTTCGCTACAGGTTCCGGGTCACAGGCCACGTACCAGCTCACCGTCACGTCAACGGCGGAAATCGACGTTGTGATCAAGGACGGCACAAAACTCACCGAAGAGCGCTGGGCATCAGGCAAGACAATCACCCTGATGTCCGATGCTCAAGTGGTTTCGATCGGGGCGCAGACGACGGACCCCACTGTCGTCATTTCGTGTGAGCTCAGCCGAGACGGCAGTGTCGTTGCAACCGACGAGCGCGCCGGCTCTGTGAACTGCAGCTACGTCAAGGGCAGCAACTAGCGACACCGGCTCCCCACCGCCGCTGGGCCACCACCCCCTCTCAACGCGGCCAGCAAACTACGAGAACCCCGTTCCCAGCAGCGCGATCCCCGGGAAGACGGCGATCACCACCGACAGGGGCAAGATCAAGAACACGAGCGGAACCAGCATCAAGACTTCGTTTTGACCGGCTTTTTCCAGCAGTGTGCGTTTGTGATCGTCGCGCGCATCGGCGGCTTGATCCTTAAGCACCGCGGCGAGCGGAGCACCACGCTCCAGCGCCGCCACGAGGTGATCGACGGCGCGTTGAACGCCAGGAACATCAACGCGCGCGGAGAACGCCGCGAGCGCGTCGGCAAGGGGTGAACCGGTTCCGACGGCAAGGACAACGCGGCGTAACTCCGCGGAAAGATCGCCGACGCCCACGTTTGCCGTGCGGCGGATCGCATCAAGCAGGCCCTCGCCGGCGGAGAGACACAGCGCCAAGAACTCCAACACGGTAGGCAATTCGTCGCTGATGCGTGCCCGGCGCCGCGTCACCGCACGGGAGAGGGTGAACTCCATCGCGATGCCCGCAGCTCCCGCCGTCAGCAGCGGCAGAATCACGACCGCAGGGGACGGATTGCCAGCCACGCGCACCGCAACCGCCAGCACGGCGCCGACGAGCGCCGCGCCCAGCGCAATACCAAGCTGACGCTCACGGTACTGCGCGGCAGTGAACCCCCACCCGGCGCGCGCCAAACGCGCGGTAAGCGCATCGGAGACACCCCAAACCCGTGAAATCGCCGCGACAAAGGCACGCCACAACCGCGCAAAACCGCGAACGATAAACGCGGCAGGATCGGCTGGCGCCACCGTCGGCAGTGAAGAACCGTGCGGATCAGACACGTCACGAACGTATGGCGCCACGCGCCGCACCAGTGGTTCCGCACCCCAACGCGGCAACGCGGCAAGCAGGCTCCACAGTCCGATGCCGAGCGCTCCCCCGAGAAGCACGGCGACGGCAATGTTCATCGCAACGCTCATGATCCAAACCACCGCCGTGGTTCCGGCAGCCGCCCGATACGGCTCATGAGACGGTAGGCGACCACCGAGATGATCGCGGTCGCGACGATCAACACGAAGCCCCCGGGGCTCGCGTACGCGCGCGCCGCCTCCGGGCGCAGACTCAGCAGGCCGAGAATCGCCCACGGTGCGATCACCGCAATAATCGCCGCGGCGCGCACCCACGACTGCTTCGCGGCCACCTCGCCGCGCGCCGCGACGTCGGCGCGCACGGCCGCCGACAGCGCGCGCAACACCTGCGGCAACTCGGTACCACCGACCTGCCGCGCCATGCGCAGGGTCTCAATGATTCGGTCGGCAGTCGCGTCAGCAAGCTCGTCCTTGAGCCGAGAAATGCTGCTGTCAAAGTGGCCGGAGGCGGCGAAATCTGCACGGAACCGTTGAAAACTGGGGCGGAGAAGTTCGGGCCCCACATCGGCAAGACTCGCGACGGACTCTGGCAGGCTCATACCCGAGCGGGTTGAGGCAACGAGAAGGTCGCACACATCGGGCCAGAGCGCTCGGCGTGACTGCAGGCGCCGCTGTCGCGCGCCGCGAAGAATCATGATCGGCGCGGCCAGACCGGCGACCGCCGCAACAAGCGCCACCACCGGGAGGCGTGTCATCACCAGCGCGAGCGCGCCCGCCACCAGGGCACTCGCCAGGCTCAACAGCACAATCAGCGGTGCGCTCAATCGTGGGGCACCCGCCTCGGCCGCGAGCGCGTCGAGACGGCTCGCGCGATGCGGCCGCACGCGAGGCTGTGTGCCCGCAGGCCACAGCCAGGGCGACGCCGCCAGCACGAGCCCGGCGCCGAGAACCAAACCCCACAGCCAGGTCACGGCGCACTCCGGTAGAGCGACTTCGACACGATTCGCTCGCCATCAACGCCCGAGGGCGCGAGAATTTCGGCAACGCGGCGGGAACCATCGGCCTGGCGAACGCAGTGAATGACGAGATCGACGCTTGCAGCAAGCATCGGCATGACGAAGCTGCGCTCGACGTTGCGACCGGCGAGCATCGTGAGCGCGGCCAGCTTGTTGAGTGCCTCGTCGGCCGAATTGGCGTGAACAGTGCAGGCGCCTGGGACTCCCGTGTTGAGGGCTAGCAGCAGATCAAGGGCCTCAGCGTCACGCACCTCGCCGACCACGATGCGGTCGGGGCGCATGCGCAATGATTCCTTCACGAGACGGCGCAGCGTGACCTCACCCGTGCCCTCAAGGCTGGGCTGGCGCCCTTGCATCGCGACAACATCGGGGGCATCGATCGCGAGTTCGAACGTCTCCTCAACGGTGATGATGCGGTGCTCCGGTGGGCACGCATCAATCAGCGCACCGAGCATCGTCGTCTTTCCCGCGTGTGTCGGCCCCGAAACGATGACAGAAGCCCCCTCGCGCATCGCTTTGGCGAGACGTCGCGCCACATCTTTCGGCAGCGAGCCCGTCTCAACCAATCCGTCAAGCGTGCGATACCGGCTCAGGAACTTGCGAACGTTGACCGACCAGTGCTTGCGCGTGATGTCTGGAATCACCACGTGTACGCGCGCGTCGGGCAGCGAGGCGTCAACAAACGGCTGTGAAAGATCAACGCGCCGCCCGGTGGCCTGTAGCATGCGCTCCACGATGTCGCGCACCTCGGTTTCTGTCAGCTCCAGATCGAGCCGCGTCGGGGTTCCGTTGCGCGCCACGAAAATGTGCGAGGGCGAGTTGATCCAGATTTCTTCAATCTCGGGATCATCAAAATACGGCTGCAGCGGACCGAAGCCACTCACCACCGCGAGCACCTCTCGAATCGCGCGGGCCTCGTCATCCAGCACCCGCCAGCCGCGCGCCGGAGCGACATCGTTATGCCAACGCACCTCATCACGGGCAATATCGCTGGCGCGCTGCGGGTCTTCTGCGGGGTTTGACTGCTCACTGCGCAATCGATCGCGCACCCGCTCTGCCACCGTCGCCGTCACACTGCTCACGCGAGCATCATTGCTTGCCAGCCACCCGACCCGCGCAAATTTTCCACAGGGTGATGCCGCGCCCACACCCGCCGCCAGCGAGCGGCCATCGCCGTGCAAAAATCTCTCCGTACACCCCATAGAATGGTGGCACGCGGGAGTGGTGAAATTGGCAGACACGCAGGATTTAGGTTCCTGTGCCTCACGGCGTGTGGGTTCAAGTCCCACCTTCCGCACAATTGCAAATCGGCCCTTGCCTACAGAATGACGACAGGAATCCGGTGCACGAACTTTCTCTCATCCCCTGGCTCGACCCGGCGCTGATCATCACGAATTCGCAGCCGTGGGCCCTGCTGGTGGTGTGCTTCATCGTGTTCGCCGAGACCGGTCTGCTGGTCGGCTTTCTGCTGCCGGGTGACACCCTGCTCATCATGGCGGGCTTGCTCTCACACACCAGCGCCGTCGCCCCCAACGGCGTCTTCGGCATCAGCGTGTGGTGGGTCGCACTCCTCATCGGGCTCTCCGCCTTTATCGGCGGCGAAGTGGGCTACCTCATCGGGCACAAGGGCGGCCCCACGATCTTTGAACGCAAAGAATCTGGCCTGTTCAGTAAGAAAAACGTCGAACGCACCAATGCGTTCTTCGAACGCTTCGGCGGACTCACCGTGATTGTCGCGCGCTGGGTACCGGTGGTGCGCACGTTTGCTCCGGTCGCGGCCGGCGTCGGCCACATGCCGTGGCACCGCTACACGCTCTACAACTTCATCGGTGCGGTGCTGTGGGGCTTCGGTCTCACGATGCTCGGCTACGGCATCGGCTTTGTGCCCGGGCTCGGCGACTTCGTCACCGAATACATCGACGTGATTCTGCTCGGAGCCGTCGCCGCCACCGTCATCGTCACCGCCTGGCACTACTTCTCCGAGCGCCGCAAAGCCGCCAAGGAGCGCGCCGCCGAGGCCGCTGAAGCAGCAGCAGACGGAACCACCACAGTCGCCGAGTAAGTCAGGTTGCGTGGCAACCGCCCGCGTCAGCTTGCCGCTGACTTCTTGCCCGTTGGTTCCGCGGCCTCTTCGCGGGCAGCGCGCGTGCGCTCCACGCTCGCTCGCAGCGCCTCCATCAGGTCGATGATTTCGCCGCCGGTATGCTCCTGCACACCGAACGTCGCGTCGGTATCGACGGCGTCGCCCGATTCGAGCTTCGCCTCAATCAACGTGCGCAACTCTTTCTGATACTCGTCGACGTACTCCTCGGGTTGAAAGTCAGCCGAAAAGCCGTCAACCAGCGAGGCCGAAAGTTCCAACTCTTTGTCGGAGATCTTCACCTCGTCGTTAAGCGAGGGAAAAGACACCTCACGCACCTCGTCTGCCCACAGCAGGGTCTGCAACATCAGCACATCGCCACGCACCCGTAGTGCCGCAAGCCGGGTCTTTTGCCGCAGCGTAAAGCGCACGATCGCCGTGCGGTCGGTGCGTTTCAGGGTTTCGCGCAGCAGCACATAGGCCTTCGGCGAGGCAGAGTCCGGCTCCAGATAGTAGGGCCGATCAAACGTCACCGGGTCGACCTGATCGCTCGGGACAAACTCCAACACATCGATTTCGCGCGACTTCTCGGCCGGTAGCGACGCGAGGTCAGCCTTGGTCAGCACCACGGTCTGCTCGCCGTCATCGTAGGCACGATCAATATCGGCGTAGGGCACCACCTCGCCATCAAGCTCGCAGACGCGCTGGTAGCGAATGCGCCCGCCGTCGGCCGAGTGCACTTGATGCAAAGACACGTCGTGGTCTTCCGTCGCCGAATATACCTTCACCGGCACATTCACCAGACCGAAGGTAATCGCACCTTTAAAAATCGACCTCATGCCATAAGTACACACGTGAAACCCGCCGAGGGCTACCCTCATCATGTGAGCCCGGGTGATCAGACCGTACGTGTGGATGGCCGCCGTGTGCGTCTGACCAACCTCGACAAGGTGCTGTACCCCGAATCCGGAACCACCAAGGGCGAAGTACTCAACTACTACTCGCTGGTAGCTGATCGCCTGGTTCCGCACGTCACCGGTCGCCCCGTCACCCGCAAACGGTGGGTGAATGGCGTCGGAACCACGGCGGCGCCCGAAGAGCCGTTCTTTACCAAACAGCTGGAGCCGGGAGCCCCCACGTGGATTCCCACCCGCGGCATTGACCATTCCAAGGGCGAAAAGGCCTACCCGCTCATCAACGATCGGGCGACCCTCATCGCGCTCGCTCAGATGGCGAGCCTGGAGTTTCACGTTCCGCAGTGGCGGTTTGCGTCTGATGGTTCGCGCGCGAACCCCGACCGTCTCGTGCTTGACCTCGACCCCGGGCCCGGCGTCGGCCTCGCCGAATGCGCGATCGTGGCGAATATTGCCCGCGAGATTCTCGGCGGCATGGGGCTAGAGCTGTACCCCGTCACCAGCGGCAGCAAGGGCCTTCACCTTTACGCTCCCCTTACCGGCAACCAGACCAGCGACGAAATCTCCGCGCTCGCACACGCCCTTGCGCAGGCCATCGAGGCTGACAACCGCGACCTCGTGGTGAGCACAATGGCCAAGGCCAGCCGCGACGGCAAGGTGTTTCTCGACTGGAGTCAGAACAGCGCCTCCAAGACCACGATCGCACCATATTCCCTCCGCGGCACATTGCTCCCGTTCGTGGCCGCGCCGCGAACCTGGAACGAACTGAGTGACCCGTCGCTGAAGCAACTAACCCTCGACGAGGTGCTCGAACGTCTGGGGCAGCCCGATCCGCTCGCGGCCCTTGACCCACCGCCCGACCGACTCGCCACCTACCGCGCGCTACGCAACCGCGGGCAGACCCCGGAGCCGCTGCCCGATGGTTCCGTCTCGGCGCCCGCCGAGGGCACCCGTTTCGTCATCCACGAGCACCACGCAACCCGCCTGCACTGGGACTTGCGGCTCGAACGTCACGGCGTGCTCACGAGTTGGGCCGTGCCCAAGGGGCTACCCGCCGACCCACAAACCAATGTGCTCGCGATTCAAACAGAAGACCACCCCATCGAATACGCCGCGTTCGAGGGAACCATTCCGCGCGGGCAATATGGCGCCGGCCGCATGTGGATTTGGGATTCGGGCACCTATGAGACCGAGAAGTGGCGCGATGACGAGGTGATCGTCACCCTGCATTCCGATCACGGCGGGCCGGTTGCCACCTCCCGCATCGTGCTGGTGCGCACCGGCGGCGAGGGCGAAAAAGCCACCTGGCTGCTGCACCGCGCCAAAACCATGGCGGATGGCACGCCCCAACCCGCCACCACACCGGTCAGCAAGCGCCGCGTCGAGATCGACCCTGCCGCAGCGCCCGTGATTCCGCGCCCCATGCTGGCGGTGAACGGAACCGAGGGGCTGGCCGCAGCGCTCGTGCGCCGCAGCAAGACGGAACCGTGGGTTGAGTTCAAGTGGGACGGCGTGCGTGCGCTCGGCGTGTGGCAAAACGACCGGCTGCGGCTCTACGCCCGCAGCGGCACCGACATCACCGATCGCTACCCCGAACTCACCGCGCGCGGCGCCGTCGTGTTTGCGTCATCGCGCGCCGTGGTCGATGGTGAAATCGTCGCGCTCGATGAAAACAATCGGCCCAGCTTTTCGCTTCTGCAAAACCGCATGCATCTCACCTCCGCCACCGAAATTGCGCATGAACAGCGCCGCACACCGGTGCAATACCTGCTGTTTGATGCCCTCAACGACGAGGGCGATCTCACCACCGCTCCCCTGCACGAACGCCGCGCACACCTCGAGGCGCTTGCCACAGGTTCCGGCGACAGCCTGCAGGTTCCGCCCGTTTTTACCGACGTTGCCGCCGCCATCGCAACCGCGCGCAAACTGGCGCTGGAGGGCGTGATGGTGAAAGATCCGCGCTCCATCTACCGCGAGGGGCAACGCTCTGACGACTGGTTGAAGCTCAAGCTGACCCATACTCAAGACGTCGTGGTGGGAGGTTTGCGCCCGGGCAAGGGGTCGCGAAGTGGAACCATCGGCTCCCTTCTCGTTGGCGTGCAGACGCCCGCCGGATTGCACTACGCGGGCCGGGTCGGCACGGGCCTCTCGGAGCGTCAGTTGCGGCGCCTGCTCGACACACTCGCGCCACTCGTGACCGACGAGAATCCGTTTGTCGATGTTCCGACCGCCGACACCCGCGACGCGATTTGGCTACGCCCGGAACGCGTCGCCGAGGTTGAGTTTGCCGAGTGGAGCCCGAGCGCGCATCTTCGCCACGCGCGCTGGCGCGGCCTACGCGACGACCGCAACCCCGCCGACATCACTCGCGAAACCTAACCCGCTCCCACCCTTCTCCCCCGCGAAACACATTCTGGTCGGCGAAACCCCACCGGGCCGCATGTTTCTCGCCGACCAGAATGTGTTTCGCGCACGGGGGTGGGGGCGAGGGGTCAGCGGTGCAGAGTGTCGGCGTCTTCGCCGTGGCCGGCGGGCTCGAGCTGAAATGTGGAGTGTTCGACGTCAAAATGCTGGGCAAGGCATGACTGCAGCCGGCTGAGCAGCGCGGCCGACTCGCCCCGGGTGATGAGCTCGGCGTCAACAACAACGTGGGCGGTAAACACCGGCGCGCCGCGCGTGAGCTGCCAAATGTGTACGTCATGCACGGCCCGCACGCCGTCGTACGAGAGCAGGTGCTCGCGAATCTGCGTTGCACTCATCCCCTTCGGAGCTCCCTCAAACAGCACGGCGGTCACCTCTCGCAGCAGCACGAAGGCACGGGGAACAATCATCACGGCAATAAACAGCGACGCAATCGCGTCGGCTGGCATAAAGCCCGTCGTGACAATGATGATCGCGGCGATAATCACGCCGACCGAGCCGATCAGGTCTCCCATGACCTCGAGATACGCGCCGCGCACGTTGATGGAACCACGCTGCGCGCGCGAAAGAAGCCACATTGATACGCCGTTCGCCACGGCGCCAACCGCCGCCACAATCAGCATCAGCGTGCCAGCAACCTCCGTCTCAGCCGGCTCGATCAGGCGGCGCACGCCCTCGACTCCCACCCAAATCGCGAGCGCCGACAACAGCACACCGTTGATCAGGGCGCCCAGCACCTCGGCACGCTGGTAGCCAAACGTGCGGCGATCATCGGCGGGGCGTTGCGCCACCACACTCGCAATCAGTGCGATCACCAGCGCACTGGTGTCGGCAAACATGTGCGCGGCATCGGCGAGCAGGGCGAGCGATCCCGACAGGATCGCACCGATGATCTGCACCACCATGATGGTCGCCGTGATCGCCAACGACAGCGCGAGCAGTCGTTTGTTGCTGGCGCCGCGAATTCCGGCCGATGCGTGATCGTGCATGCTTAAAGCGTGACACGTTCTGCGCGGGGCGGAACCAAATCCCGCTAGTCGGGAATGATTGCGATTCTCAGTATCGCCGCAGAGATGCGCTCAGATGCGAGAAAGCAGCGGAACCAGGTTGACGAAGGCGCGAGCGCGGTGCGACTGCGCGTTCTTCTCCTCCGCCGAGAGCTCCGCGGCCGCGAGCGTTCCGGGCTGACCATTCACGTCGGGCACGAAAACCGGGTCGTACCCGAAGCCGTTCTCGCCCCGTTCTTCGGTTGCCAGTGCGCCGTGCCAGACACCCTCCACGGTGAACTCCTCACCCGTCGGCAGCACCAGCGCGATGGTGGAGCGGAACTGCGCGCGGCGATGCTCGGGCTTCACAACGTCAGAGAGCTGATCAAGCAGCAATCGACGGTTGGCGATGGCATCTTTGGCATGACCTGCCCAGTACGCGGAGAAGATTCCGGGGGCGCCGCCGAGCACGTCAACGCTCATGCCCGAGTCGTCCGCGAACGCGGCAAGCCCGGTGTGGGCAGCCGCCGCGCGCGCCTTGATCAGCGCATTCTCGGCAAACGTCACACCGTCTTCCACCGGCTCGGGGCCGTTGTAGCCGACGACCTCAAGGTCTGGGCGGTGCGCCGCAACGATCGCGGCGAACTCCTCAACCTTGTGCGGGTTGTGGGTGGCCAGTACGACGCGGCTCATGCCAGCGTCTCGGCCTGCTTGTCACGCAGCGTGGCGCAGCCGGCAACGCCCAGGTCGAGCAGGCGGTCAAGTTCGCGCTTGTCAAACGGTGCGCCCTCAGCCGTACCCTGCACCTCAACGAACAGGCCGCGGCCGGTCACCACGACGTTCATGTCGGTTTCGGCGCGAACGTCTTCGACGTAGGCGAGGTCAAGCATCGGCTCACCGTCAATGATGCCAACCGAAACGGCCGCGACCGAGTCAAACAGCACCGTCGACTTCTTCGCGATGAAGCCCTTTTCGCGACCCCACTCGATCGCATCGGCCAGCGCCACGTACGCTCCCGTGATCGCCGCAGTTCTGGTTCCGCCATCGGCCTGCAAAACGTCGCAGTCGATGACGATCGTGTTCTCGCCCAGCGCCTTCGTGTCGATCACGGCACGCAGGGCGCGGCCGATCAGACGTGAAATCTCGTGCGTGCGGCCACCAATCTTGCCCTTGACGGCCTCACGGTCGTTGCGGGTGTTGGTAGCGCGCGGCAGCATCGCGTATTCGGCCGTCACCCATCCCTTGCCCTTGCCGACGAGCCAACGCGGCACACCGTTGGTGAATGACGCGGTGCACAGCACCTTGGTTCCGCCGAAGCTCACCAGCACGGAGCCTTCGGCATGCGCGCTCCAGCCGCGCTCGATGGTGACTTCGCGAAGCTGGTCAGTGGCGCGCCCATCGGCGCGAACGATGTCAGACATGAGAAACTTTCGGGTCGGTGGCTGGGGTCGTAACTGATGCCGGGGCGGCGGGTGCAACGGTCGAGATCGCGCCGGTCTGCACGAGCTTGACGTCGTTGACGCCCGGGCCCATGAGGCGATGCGCGAGCGCAAGAAATTCGTCGGCCGAGGTTCCGGTGGCTTCGTACGAGCGAGTCGGAACCACGTGCGGGCTGGCGAGAAGGTCACGAGACACCAGCTGGCGGTACACGTCGTTTGCCGTTTCAACGTCGCTGGAGACCAACGAAACGTTCGGGCCCATCACGTAGCTGATCGCACCCTTGAGAAACGGATAGTGGGTGCAACCCAGCACGAGGGTGTCGATATCGGCATGGCGAAGCGGCGCCAAATACTCCTCGGCAACGGCGAGCAACTCGGGCGAATGGGTGATACCTGCCTCGACAAACTCCACAAACCGCGGGCACGCCTGCGCATGAATGGTGAGGTTGACGTTGACGCCCAGCATGTCTTGATAAACGCCAGAGGAGATGGTTCCGGCGGTGCCAATCACCCCGATGCGCCCATTGCGCGTCGTCGACATCGCCGTGCGTACGGCCGGGCCGATCACCTCGATAACCGGAACCTCGTAGCGCTCGCGTGCGTCGGCAAGCACGGCGGCGGATGCGGTGTTACACGCGATCACGAGCATCTTGACGCCTTGATCAACGAGTGCGTCCAGGATTTCTAGCGAGTAGCGGCGCACATCGGCGATGGGCTTGGGCCCGTACGGGGTACGCGCGGTGTCACCGATGTAGATGAGGGATTCGCCGGGAAGCTGGTCACCGACGGCTCGCGCCACCGTGAGACCGCCCACCCCGGAGTCGAAAATTCCGATCGGCGCGTCATTCATGATGACTCCAGCCTACGCGGCTTTGCCTCACGTGCCCGCGGCTACGGGCGAGATATCGGTAGAGTTTCGGTCATGAACGCATCGACTGCGCTGTACACCGACCGCTATGAATACACCATGCTCGATGGAGCATTGCGAGACGGAACCGCAGAGCGCTCGTGTGTGTTTGAGCTGTTTTCGCGTCGATTGTCTGGCGGCCGTCGCTTTGGCGTGGTCGCAGGTACCGGGCGCCTGATCTCGCTGCTGCGCAACTTCCGGTTTGATGAGGCGGAGTTGCGCCTTCTGAAAGATCACAGGGTGGTGAGTGATGAGACCCTCACCTTTCTCGAGAACTATCGCTTCACCGGCCGCATCAGCGGGTACCGCGAAGGCGAGTTGTACTTTCCGGGCTCCCCCATTTTGACCATCGAGAGCACATTCGCTGAGGCCGTCATCTTGGAAACTCTCGCGTTGAGCGTGTTGAACCACGATTCGGCCGTCGCGACGGCCGCGGCGCGCATGTCGATCGCCGCAGGCGACCGCCCGCTCGCCGAGATGGGAGCCAGGCGCGCACAGGAAGAAGCGGCCGTTGCCGCCTCGCGCGCCGCCTATATCGTCGGTTTCGGCGCCACCAGCAACCTGGAGGCGCAGCGCCGCTGGGGAATTCCCACGATGGGAACAGCCGCCCATGCGTGGACGCTGCTGCATGACTCCGAAGAAGACGCTTTCCGCTCCCAGATCGCCAACAACGGCGTCGACACCACTCTCCTCGTTGACACGTACGACATCACCACCGGAGTTCAGACCGCCATCCGTGTCGCCGGAACCAATTTGGGCGGGGTTCGGCTCGACTCCGGCGACCTGCCAACGGTCGCCCAGGCCACCCGGGAACAGCTGGACAGTCTTGGCGCCGTCAACACGAAGATCACGGTGACCAGCGACCTCGACGAGTACGCGATCGCCGCCCTCGCCGCCTCCCCCGTCGATGCGTACGGTGTCGGCACCTCCGTTGTCACTGGTTCCGGCTACCCGACGGCAAGCATGGTGTACAAGCTGGTGGCGCGCCAGGGCACCGATGGCGGCTGGGTGGGTGTTGCCAAGGCATCGCAAGACAAGTCATCGATGGGTGGCCGCAAGGCGGCGTTTCGCACCCTGGAATACGGCAAAGCCACGAGCGAACTGGTCATCGTTTCTGATGGCTTCGAGCAGGTCGCAACGGCCGCCGCCGTGCCCGATGCGCGTGCGCTGCAGGTGACATTTGCCGAGGGCGGCGACTTCGACTCGCAGTATGAGGGGCCCGCTGGCGTTGAATTGGCTCGCGCGCACCACGCTCGCGTGCGCGAGGAGCTTCCCGTTCGCGGTCTTGCGCTCAGCAAGAGCGATCCGGCAATTCCGACCGTCTATCGCGACGCCGAAGATTAGCGAGCGACCAACAGAAAAGCCGAAGGGCGGCGCCTAAATTGGCCCGCCCTTCGGCTTTTCGCGCTTATCGCGCTTATCGCGCTTATCGCGCTTATCGCAGCGATTCGTAAATCTCTTTGCACTGCGGACACACCGGAAACTTCTCAGGGTCACGCCCCGGAGTCCACTTCTTGCCGCACAGCGCACGCACCGGCTTGCCGGTCATCGCCGACTCCAGAATCTTCTCCTTTTGCACGTAGTGCGAGAAGCGTTCGTGATCGCCCGGCTCAATCGTTTCTTCTTTCAGCAGCTCTTCGAGCTCACGGTCAAGAAGCGCGGTGCCACCGGTATCGGGAGAATCTAAGGGCGTGCTCATGGAGTCGATTCTAAACCGTGCTGAGCCTCGTGGCTCGATTAGCTGGTTTCTGCGAACTCCATGATCTGCATGCCGCGACGGTCAAAGAGAATCGCCCCGATCGCCAAGCCGGCGCCGAAAACCAGCGTGCCAACGCCAATTCCCATCCACATCGCCGCATTCGCCTTGGTGATGTCGTCGGTCAGGGCCGTCACGGCGAGCATGATGCTCGGAATGCTGCACACGATTGCGCCGAGCAACACCAGCGTCTGCGCCCCAATGCCAGAACCCGTGCGTTGCGGCTGCTGGAAGGGGCTGTCGCCCGGGCGCGACACGGCGTACGGCGCCGCGACGCTGGAGATGGACGAGAGACCAAGTCCGGCGAGGAAGAGATTGGCAGAAACCCCGACGAGGGCAGGCGCAAAGGCCCACCGCCCGTAAAACGCAATCGACACCGGAATGGCAATCGCGAGAATCGGAACGGCCACCACGATGATGGGCACCAGACGACCCAGGCGATCCGCGAGTCCGCGTACTCCCGAAACCACGTGCATCCACACGGCGGTGGAATCGTAAGCGACATCGTTGTGGGCAATCCAGCCGAAGAAAAGCGCCATGATCGGCACCGGCAACAACAACACGATGCCCAGTGGCACGCCGGCGATCAGCAGCGGCAGCGAGGCGGCAACGGCGGCAATCGGAACCACGACCATGTTGGCGACATAGCGGCGGTCGCGGAACCAATAGATCATGCTTCGCGCGGCGACGACGCCAGTCTGGGTGCGCGGGAAGACCGAGAACCAACCCATTCCTGCGCGCTCGCGCACGCTCACCGGCTTGTCGACGGTTCGCATCGCGTAGCCGACGGCGACATCCCACACGAAAGCACAGAGTGCGAGGGTGACGATAGCGATCACAATGCACAGGGCGGTCAACGAGCTGTCACTGGCGACCGCAAACGGCACCGCCCACACCGCGCCAAATGGCGTGATACTGGCGATCTCAGCGGCTTCGGCGAACGCCGGCGGCACCTCACCACCCCAATCCAGTGACGCCAGAAAGATGGCGGCCGGAACCACGATAACCAGCGCGAGAAGCACGAAGATTCTGCTGAGCTCCCGCGACCGGTGCGAGCGCCACAGCGCCCCCAGCAACATGCTGGTGCGCGCCATAAAGACGAAGGTGACAACCCCGCCGATCGCGCAGATCGCCGCGACGAAGGGCGGCGCTCCGGCGGCGATGCCGTTACCAGCAACGACGATGGCGATCGCGATCAGAATCGCGATCGGGATGGAGATGAACGAGGCGAGCATCGTCGACCAGGCAACGGCGCGCGGCGACGTGCCGAATACCGAGAACGAGCGAGGGCTGAGCTGATCGTCAATGCCGCCCATCGCGGGTGCGAGCGAGGCTCCGATGAGGAGCACCGATCCGCCGACCACAATGATCGCGGGCGACAGCGCGGTTCCGCGCACGGCGAGCAGACCAACGATCGCCGCCCCTGCCGCGACGACGAGCACGGCAATAGCCAACACCAGTCGAACGACCGTGCGGCGCGGGCCACGGAGCCCGCCGATCAGCAGGGCCAGTCTCAGGCGGAGTACGTGTGCAACCACTCCAGCCCCTCCGCGTCGCTTACGCCACCAGAAAGCTCCACAAAGCGTTGCTCCAAGGTGACTCCGCCGCGCACCGCCTCGATCGTGCCTTCGGCGAGAACTTGGCCGGCAACGATCACCGCGAGGCGCGAGCACACGCGTTCCACCAAATCCATGCCGTGGCTGGAGAGAATCACCGTGCCGCCATTGTTGACGTAGGCGGTCAAGATGTCGAGGATGACGGTCGATGACACCGGGTCAACAGATTCAAACGGCTCGTCGAGAATCAGCACGCGCGGGCTGTGAATGAGCGCGCCAGCCATCATGATCTTCTTCGTCATGCCCGCCGAGTAGTCAGAGACCACACGACCCAGTGCCTCGGTGAGATCGAAGGCGCGCGCCAAATCTGCCACCCGCTCGTCAACGGTGCGCGCGTGAAGGCCGCGCAATGCACCGAAATAGGAGAGCAGTTGCTTGCCGGTGAGGCGGTCAAAGGTGCGCAGGCGGTCGGGCAAGACGCCGATCAGTCGCCGAGCTGCCCGCGTATTGTTTCGCGCGTCAACCCCGCACACCGTGATGGTGCCCTCATCGGGCTTGAGCAGCCCCGCAATCATCGAGAGCGTTGTGGTCTTGCCTGCACCGTTCGGGCCGACAATGCCATAAAAGCTTCCCGCCGGAACCGTGAGGTCGATGGCGTCAACCGCATGCTGGCCGCCAAACGATTTGGTCAACCCGCTGACTTGAAGCGCGATGGTCTCGGGCTTCGCTGGCGCCGCCGGCTGGGGGGCGGCAGCGGGTTGAGGTGACGCTGGCACGAGCGCCGGCGCCGCCGACGTCTCGGCTTCGGGCTTTACCGCGGTGCCAGAAGCGACGGAGGTTTCGACTGCGGCCAGCTCGGCGTCGGCGATCGCGGCTTCGGCAATAGCTTCAGCCGCAACGGCCTCGGCTTCTGCTTCGGCAACGACGGCCTCAGCTTCGGCGACAGAGGCCGCTTCGGCTTCGGCGACCGAGGCGGCTTCCACTGCCAAAGCCTCCGCAGCGACGGCAGAGACGAGCGGAACCGGTGGTTCGACGGCGGCGGGGGTGGGCTCTGCCGCGCGTGCGGCTGCGCTCACGATGATGGCGTCATCGACGGCGGGCAGTGCCACCGGCGCGTCAATGCCGCCGAGTGACAGGTCGGGGCTGTGATCGATCGCCGGAACGGTGACGAGGTCGGCTGTCACGGGAGCGTTCTGCGCTGCGGTCGCGACCCGCTTCGGAGCGACCTTCGTCGAGGCGACGCGAGCCGAAACGGATGTCGTGGCCGCCGGCTTACGAGCGGGAGTCTTAGTCGCGGGAGCCTTAGTCGCGGGAGCCTTAGTCGCGGGGGCCTTGGTCGCGGGGGCCTTGGTAGTCGCAGACTTCGATGCTGCGCCCTTGGTCGCGGCCGGCTTCGTGGTTGCGGTCTTCGACGTGGCCGTGCCGGACTTCGCTGCAGCGGTCTTGGGCGTGCCCGCCTTACCGGGAGCGGCCTTCGCCTTACCGGGAGCGGCCTTCGCCTTACCCGGTGCGGCCTTCGCCGTCGACGATCGTGTGGCTGCGGGCTTGACGATCGCGGGCTTCACCGCGTTCGAGGGTGTGACGGCATCTGCCGTCGCGGGCTTTTTCGTCGCTGATTTTGCGGATGTCGACTTCTTCGCAGTCTCTTTGGCGACCGGCTTGTGCGACGGCACGTCAGCATCCCCGTGGCTCATCGTCTCCCCCTGCCGTTGTTAAGCCGCTGTCCCAGCGCGGCCATACTTCTAATAACCTACCAACGCGCACCCGGGAGTACGAGTCCACACCCCCGGAATTCCGGGCTCCCAGGGGACACTCAGGTGTTACGGTTCCACAACGTCAACGGGAATTTTCAGCTTTGTTCACCTCCGCTTCGCTAATCTGTAACAGGCACGAAGGTGTGTCGAGTCGGGTATCCGACAAGTACATCCTCACCTAGGAGCATTCGCAGTGACTCTTCAAACCGTTATCCTCGCCGCCGGCATGGGTTCGCGCTTGGGCCGTTCCCTGCCCAAGCCGCTGACCGAACTGAGCGACGGCCGCAGCATCATGCAGCAGCAGCACGACAACATTCGTGCCGCCTTCGGCACCGACGCCAACATCACGACCGTCGTCGGCTACCGCGCCGAGACGATTGTCGAGGCGTTCCCGAAGGTTTCTTACGTTCACAACGAGCGCTACGACCAGACCAACACCTCCAAGAGCCTGCTGCGCGCACTTGCCGCAACCGGCAAGTCGGGCGTGCTGTGGATGAACGGCGACGTCGTTTTCGATCCGCGTGTTCTTGGCCGCGCCATCGCGCTGATCGAGGCTGACCGTTCGTTCGTGACCGTCAACACCTCCAAGGTGAGCGACGAAGAGGTCAAGTACACGGTCACCGCCGAGGGCTACATCAACGAGCTTTCCAAGGTCGTTGTCGGTGGCATCGGCGAGGCTGTTGGCATCAACTACATTTCGTCGGCAGACAAGAAGGCGTTCATGCGCCAGCTGCAGCGTGTCGATGACCAGGACTACTTCGAGCGCGGTCTCGAACTCGCTATCGCCGAAGACGGCGTGCGCATTCAGCCGCTCGACATCTCCGACCTGTACGCGGTCGAGGTTGACTTCGCTGAAGACCTGGAACGCGCCAACCTCTTCGTCTAACCCGATCCGCCCGAGTCGTCGTGGCTGATCGCGTTCACAAGATTCACTCACTGCCGTCAGATGCGCCCTGGCAGGGCGGTCTGCCGCCGGTCGGATCTGACGAACACCCACTTCCGGTTCGCATGCTCGACAGGGTTCTGTTTCTCCAGCGCCCTGTTGTGCTTGCGCACCTGCGTAGCATCCGGCTGCGCTACCCCGACGCCAGCTCGAGCGAGATCATTACGATCCTCGAGCGGCGCTATCTTGCTGCCGTCACCGGTGGCGGCGCTGCTGTCGGCGCGACCGCCGTGGTTCCGGCGATCGGAACCGGGGTCACGCTCGCGCTGTCGGGTGCAGAAACGCTGGGCTTTTTGGAGTCCACCACGCTCTTTGCCCAGTCGATCGCAGAGCTTCACGATATTCCGGTAACCGACCCGGATCGGGCGCGCGCTCTGGTGCTGACCCTCATTCTGGGTTCCGAGGGTACGGCGCTGCTCAACCAGCTTTCTCAGCAGGCGGGCGGCGCCGGTGCATCGAAACCGGAGTTTTGGGGTGAGCTGCTCACCAAATCGTTGCCGAAGGCGGCGATTGGTCCGACCGTCGATCGGCTGAAGTCGGCCTTTTTGCATCGGCTCGCCACGCACGGCAGCGCGTCGATTGTCGGCAAGGCGCTGCCTTTCGGCATTGGCGCTGCGGTTGGCGCCGGGGGCAACTTCATTTTGGGGCGCCGCGTCGTCACGGGCGCCCGCAAGGCCTTCGGCGCTCCCCCGTCCGCGATTCCTGCGGCGCTGGCACCCCGCGAGGGTGCGAGAACGCTCGAAAGCCACGCGTCATCGTTCGTGGTGGGCACCGCACGGTCTGCCGCTCGCGTCGCCAGCGCTGTTTCTGGTTCCGCCCAGGCAGCAGCGGGCCGCGTATTTTCTCGCAAACGTCGCGCCGCGCATGGGTCCGATGTCACCGGCGCAGACGGAGCGAGCCCGAGCCCGTCCGGCGACGAGGTCGAGCGTTAGTCGTCTTCGTCTTCGTCTTCGGAGTCCAGCTCGCTGTCGTCTTCGCCAGATGCTCGAAGGTGCTCATCGTGGCATTCTTGCCAGGTCTGCATGAGCTCGTCGATCGCCCCATGGAACGCCGCGGTAGCAGCTCCGGGGCTGGTGTCACCAAAGTAGTGCTGCACCCACAGACCCAGGCGCGCAGTGGAGGTCGGGTCGTTCAGCACACGATCAACCTCAGCCACGATGTTTGAGGCATCATCAACGGTCAGCCACTCGCAGTCCGAGAGGTAGCCAGACTCATCGATGGCAGCCTTCTCATCGCGCGGACGCGTAATAAACAGCGGACGACCGGCGGCCAATCGGTCATACACCATGGCAGAAATATCAACGATGGCGACGTCTGCCGCCGCCAGTTGCCACCCCAGCTCGGGCTTGTTGTCATAGACGTGTTGGGCGGTCGGGTCTGCCGCATTGGCCGCCTCGATCGCCGCGATGATGCGCTTGTTAGCCTCACCGTACGCGGGATACACCACGCCCGACCGCGGGTGCGGACGGTAGATAACCCGGTGCTTGCCTGTCGCGAGCAGGGCATTCACGATCTTCTCGCCGTGCGAGTGAATGGAACCATAGTGTGCGGCCGGGCGGTCGCCCTCCCACGTCGGAGCGTAGAGCACAACGGTGCGGGAGTCTGGCGTGTACGGCAGGGTGCCCGAGTAGTAGTCGGCCTGCGGGCGCCCAATTTCGCGCGTGCGTGCATCGAGGTCGTAGTTCCACAGCACCCGGCTCAGCCGCTCACGAGCCGCCTGCCCGGCAATGAAGGCGTAGTCATAGGCCTTGTACTGATTCGTGGTCATGTACATCTTGTCGGACTCGCCGTGGTTGATGAACACATGCCAGCGACGCCCGTAACGGAACATCTGAAAGTTGCGGGTGTTCTGATTGACGTACAGCACGATCTTGATGTCTTGCGATGCCACAAACCGTTCAAGATCTTTCACGGTCGGCACGAATGCCACCGGCAACGCATCATCGGCGAGAAGCTCACGGGCGCCGGTTGCCGTACGGGCGAGCACAACGACGGGGTGAGTCTTCGAAAGCTCTTGCAGCGGCTTGTACCACTGGCGCATTTGGTACATGTTGACGGCACCATCGGCGAAGTACACCGCGATGCGGAACTGCTTGGGTTCGGGCGCCGGACGCGCCGAGAGCGTGCGACGCACACTCTGCACAGCCTGCCGTGATGTGAGTGCCTTGCGCAGCAGTGCCATGGCTTTTTGGGCGTCAGAAACAATACTCACCTCCCTAGCCTACCGAGGCCGCCCAGGTTCAGCATGGCATGATCTTTACGTGCAGTCTGATGACACCGAAACCACCGATCCAAAACGCGCACCTGAGCGTGGTGTCACTTTTGTCATGCCTGTACTCAACGAGGCGGCGTACCTCGAAAAGGCCGTAATGTCGGCGCTCGACCAAGAAGTCGATGGCCCGATGGAGCTGATTCTCGCTCTCGGCCCCTCGACGGATGGAACCACGGAGATCGCGAGAAAGATAGCGGATCGTGATGCGCGGGTGCAGCTGGTTGATAACCCCGAGGCGGATATTCCGAAGGGCTTGAATCTTGCCATTCAGGCATCGATGTATCCGACCATCGTTCGCGTAGATGCGCACTCGGAGTTGGCGCCCGGCTACACCCGACGCGCCGTCGAAACGCTGGCCCGCACCAATGCGGCCAACGTCGGCGGCATCATGCACGCCGAGGGTCGCAAGCCCTTCCAGCGTGCCGTCGCCCGCGCCTACAACTCCCCGCTCGGACTGGGCGGCGGCGCGTATCACAGCGGCGGCCCCGAGGGCGAGGCGGAGTCCGCTTACCTCGGCGTCATGAAGCGTGAGGCAATCGAACGGGTCGGCCTGTTTGATGAGTCCATTCGTCGTGGTGAGGACTGGGAGCTCAATCTTCGGCTGCGTCAGGCCGGATACCGCGTGTGGTTTGACCCGCAGCTCTCGGTGACGTACTGGCCGCGTGAAAGCTGGCTACGTCTTGCCCGCCAGTTTTTCGCCACCGGCACATGGCGTGCTGAACTCGTACGTCGCTTTGGCCGCCGCAACTCTATCCGCTTCTTCGCGCCGCCCGCCCTGCTCGTGGTGATCGCGCTGGCGATCGTCGTTGGCGCGCTGCAACTGACCGGTGTGCTGAGCGGCGTGTTGTCGGTGATCGCATCGCTCGTCTACGTCCCACTCGCGCTGTACGCGCTGCTGATTATCGGCATGGCGCTGACCACCAAGGGCGGTGGCAGCACCCTTGCCGACAAGCTGTGGACGATCGCCGTGGTTCCGACGATGCACGTTTCTTGGGGGGCCGGCTTTCTGGCGGGCATGGTCCGTGGTGCGGGCGAGACGGTTGACACCTCACGCCTCGACGGACGCAACACCCCACTGCCCTAGCCTGCGGCGCGAGCACTGGTTCCGCTATTCAGCGGCGCTATTCGGCAGCGCTACGGAGCATCCAACCACTGCTGGTCAATCAGGCGGGCAACAACGCGTTCTGCGGCGCGACCATCGTCTCGACTGTTGAACCGCGCCCGCCAGGCCTCATATCGCGCGGCGAACAGGCTCTCGCGCTGCGGGTTGGCAAGCGCCATGTGCAGGTCAGCCTGGTTTGAGACAACGGGCCCGGGCGCGTGCGCGACGAGGTCAAAATAGAATCCGCGCAGGGCTCCCCGATAGTGCTCAATATCGGGAACCAAGAACGACATCGGCTTGCCCGTAACAGAGAAGTCAAACATCACCGACGAATAGTCAGTAATGAGCTCATCAGCGGCGAGAATCAGGCGCGAGGTGTCTGGAAACGATGTGACATCGATCACGCGTGGGCCGGTCGCATCGCGGCCGGGCAACAGCGTGCGGGAGTGACCGCGCACCAGCACGACAGCGTCGGCCGTCTTGGCCAGTGCCTCAAGGTCGAGAAAGTCCACCATTTCGGTGCGGTCATCGCGCCACGTCGGCGCGTACAGCAATACACGTTCCGCCGGCGCAATGCCCAATACCTCGCGCACGGCTTCGGCATTGCCGGAATGCAGGATGTCGTTGCGTGGGTAGCCTTCGGTCCACAGCGCGCCGCGGAACCGGTAGGCGGCCTTGAGGATCTTCGCGGCGTACGCGTTTTGCGCAAGTAGGCCGTCCCAGCGCCGCGATTCACGAATCACGGCGACCATGCGCCGCGGGTCAAAACCGGGGCGGTGCAGCGCCAAGCGCTTGAGGGGCGTACCGTGCCAGGTCTGCAACACTTTTTGCCCTGGCCTGCGGCGAAACGCACGACGCAACCAGTCGTTCACAATGAGCAGGCGGGAGGCGCCACGCGCCCGCCACCATTCTGGTGATCCTTCAACGACGGCGACGGCGCCGGGCGGAACCGCGACCGAGAGGTCGACAACGCTCCAGTACCGCTTGACCTCGGGAAGGCGCTGCGCGATCTCACGATCCAGGGCCAGCGGGTTACAACTCGCGTTTCGGCCGTAGAAGCTCTCGAAGAACACCGCGTTTTCTAGCGGCGAACCGGTCGCGACATAGCGGCGCTCCAGCGCACCCTGACCCTCGGCAGACTGATACACGGGGTCAACGGGCGCGGAAATGGTGACGACCCCGTTGGCTGCCCGCACCCGCATCACGGTGAGGTCGGTATCGGCGAGCGAAGCGCCGGTGAGGTCGGCATCGACCTCAATGCGATACTCGCCGGCGGGCAGCGGTAACACGGCACCACCCCAGCGCGATTGCGTCAGCGCGAAAACCAGCTCCGTGGTTCCGTCGACCTCGCGAATCTCACCAGCAACCCGTGCCCGGGCTCCCACCAGCGCTGCTTCTCGCGGATGCCCGGGGAGCGCAGAAATGACGAGACTCGTATCGTGAACGAGCATCGAGGTCATGACGTGCCTTTCCGGGGCGAGAGTGACAATCGCCGTTGAATCTCACGGTACACACGTTGTGCGTTGTTTCCGTCGCGGAAGTCATGAACACGCGAAGAAAGTTGGGCGGCGCGGTCTCGCCGCTCGGCGAAAACGGCGTCATCGGAGAGCAATGCGCCCAGTTGTGCTGTCGCCTCCGGCCACCCCGTCGCGTAGTCGTCGCCCGCGACATCGCGGTAGGAACCATAAAAGCCGCGGGTCTTGGCGTACTGCTGCACGTCTGGGGCGAGGTAAACCACCGGCGTCGGCGTCAATCCCACGTCAAACAGCAGCGACGAATAGTCGGTGATGAGAGCGGTCACCGCCGGCAGCGCCGGGGTGATGTCGCGCACCACGTCAGAACCAACGAGGCGTACCCGGTCGCCGTCAGGCAGATCGCTCGGGGGCACATACTGCCCGGCTCCCAGGGGGTGAGAGCGCACCAGCAAGACGGCGTCGTTGGCGGTGAGCATCGCGATGATCGCTTGCCAATCGGGAGTGGTTGGAACGGCGGGGTCGGCGGCGCCATCACGCCACGTGGGCGCATACAGCAGCACGGTTGCCGGCAACTCCCCCACCGCTTCGGTAAGGATGCCGCGAGCGCGAGCGGTACGCGTTTCGGCGTCACCGACGCTGAGCGGGTCAACCCGAGGCTCACCGGTGACGATGACGCGATCGTCAGCGAGCGCGAAGGCCGACTCCAGGCGGCCGCGAATGAGTTGCGATGCCGCCGGAATGACGGAGATCTTTGACGTGGTGGAGCGGTAGAGCCACTTCATGAGCGCACGCAGCACCCGTGAGCCGTTGCCGAAGGGAAGGCGCACCGTCTCGGGTGAGTCCAGGCCGATGCGCTTGAGCGGAATTCCGTGCCACAGCTGCGCGATGAAGGCGCCACCATTCGCGTAGCGGTTGACATCGCCGAGCCCGTGGGTCACGACGAGCACGCCGCCGCGCGCGGTCAGCCAGAATCCGCGAATCGAGTGTTTGCGGGCGGTCGCAATGCCCAGCCGATGCGCGTCGGCCTCATCCCGGTCGTTGTCTACCAGCCAGACGGCATCGACCTCGTCTGCCGCGGCGAGGTTCCACACCGCGAGCGCACCATCGCCGATGCCGGCACCACAGCCAAAAACCCACTGCTTGCCGCGCGGAATGATCAGCGTCGCGATCCGCCCCAAGCCGTACAGCGGAATGCGCAGGAGTTTGGCGACGTTTCCTGCCCCAAACGAAAATGATGCCACCCCGCGAGCCTATCGCGGGGTGGCATCGGTGACGCGGTGTCGCTTAGAGCGAGCCCAACGTCACATCAACTTCGAAGGTCTCGCCATCGCGAATGTAGGTCAGGGTGGTCTCTGAACCTGCCGCGAGCGCGCGCACCTGCGCGGTGAGGTCGGTTGCGTCGCTCACGCGGGCGCTACCCAGCTTGGTGACAACATCACCCTCTTTGAGGCCAGCTTGTTCTGCCGCGCCATTGTTGACGACCTCGGCGATGTAGGCGCCTGCCGTTGTGGCGTCGTCCATCGAGGAGGCGTTGGTGACGCTTGCGCCCAACAGGCCGTGCGTTGCCTCACCGTTTTCGATGATCTCGGTGGCGATGCGCTGGGCGATGTTTGACGGAATGGAGAATCCGAGACCGATGCTGCCGGCGCCCTCCGAGCTCCCACCCGCGGTCGCAATGGCCACGTTGATGCCGATCAGGTCGCCCTCGCTGTTGACCAGCGCGCCGCCCGAGTTACCCGGGTTAATGGCGGCGTCGGTCTGGATCACCGCGATCGAAATGTATTCGGAAGGCGTGGAACCCTGCTGACCGGGAACGTCGAACGTGAACGGGCCGCCCTGCGAATCGTCGCTGTCGTCGCTCGAGTCGCCGGACTCGGGCGTTGCGGGAGCCGCGGAGGATGCGACGCGGATCGAGCGGTTCAGCGAGCTGACGATGCCCTCGGTGACGGAGTTGGCAAGCCCGAGCGGCGCGCCCAGCGCCACCGTGACGTCGCCGACGTTGAGCTTGCTGGAATCACCCCACGTGATCACCGGCAGGCCGCTCGCGTCTTTCAGCTTGACGACGGCGAGGTCATACATCGGGTCGGTGCCGACGACCTCGGCGTCGTAGATGGTTCCATCGCTCAGCGTGACACGCACATCGGCGGCGCCCGTTGCGCCGTCCAGCGTCACCACGTGAGTGTTGGTCAGCACGTAGCCGTCTTCAGAAATGATGACGCCGGAGCCGGAACCGGCCGCCTGGTCGGTGCCAACGTCGATCGTCACGACGCTCGGCAGCGCCTCGGCGGCAATCGCCGTCGTCTGCGTGACCGATCCGGGGTTGTTGACGGTGATGGTTCCGCCCTGGCCCGTCGCGACCGGACGCGCGCCGTCATCGACAAAATTGTCAAACGCCCACGCGCCACCGAAGCCAGCGCCGGCCGCGATCAACGCGGTCGCCGTCAGCAGCCCGATGGTGGCGCCCACGCGCTTACGCGGCTGCTTTGCTGGTTCCGGAGCCACCGGCTCACCAAACGAATTCGACTGCGGCGGAATCGGCGCACCGGGGGGCAGCGAGCCACCGAACGAAGCGCCGGTGAACGGAGCGGCGGTGGCGGCGGGCGCGCCCGGCGTCGGAACGCCGGCGCCTGCGGTTGCGGCTGCGGTTGCGCCTGCGGCGGCGGAACCAGGGGGCACGGAACCAGGGGCGGGAGCTGCGGGGGTGCCAGCGGCCGCCGAGGGGGCCGCCCAGCCGCCGTCCAGCGGCGTCGTTGGCTGATTGTCGGCGCGCAACGCGCTTGCCAGCTCGGGGGGAAGCGGCGTGGTCGGAGCGTCAGCAATTGGCGCTGCCGGCGGCGCGGGCCGAGGGGGAATTGCCGGGTTGGGTGCCGGGGTGTCCTGGTTGTTCATGTCGCTCATGTTGTTGCTCCTTCTGCAAGCTCCTCCAGATTGCCGGTCGTGGCTGTGTTTTTCCTATGTCAGCGCCTGGATATCGCTATGACTTAGTCTGACCACATGACTACTGTCTCCGGAGCCTGGCGTCGCGCGGTCGCTGGGGCGGGCCTGCTAGCACCCGACGGCACCATTGCTCAGACGATCTTCGCAGAGATGTCGGCGCTCGCCGCGCGCACCGATGCCATCAATCTCGGTCAGGGATTTCCCGATACGGACGGGCCAGAAGAGGTGTTGGAGGCTGCGCGCGCCGCTATCTCGGGCGGCGTCAACCAATACCCACCGGGGCGCGGGTTCGCCGACTTGCGATTGGCGATCACCGAGCACCAGCAGCGCTTCTATGGCCTGAAACCTGACCCGGAGACCGAGGTATTGGTGACCGCGGGCGCGACCGAAGCACTCGCCAGCGTGTTGCTGGGCCTAGTCGACGGCCCCCAAGACGAGGTCGTGGTGTTCGAGCCGTACTACGACTCCTACGCCGCCTGCGTGGCGCTGGCGGGCGCAACGCTTCGCACCGTTCCGCTGGTGTGGCCGAGTTTTCAACCCGATCTCGATGCTCTCCGCAGCGCCGTCAGCGATCGCACGCGCCTCATCTTGGTCAACAACCCACACAACCCCACAGGCGCGGTCTTTTCTGCCGACGTGCTGACCGAGATCGTGCGCCTAGCGCATCAGCACGACGCCGTCATCGTCACTGACGAAGTGTACGAGCACCTGACCTTTGACGTGCCTCATGTTCCGGTCGCCACGCTCCCGGGGGCGGCGGAGCGCACCCTCACGATCTCTTCGGCCGGAAAGACGTTCAATACGACGGGTTGGAAGGTTGGTTGGGTGACGGGGCCCGCTGCTCTCGTTGATGCGGTTCTTGCTGTCAAACAGTTTCTGACCTACTCGGGCAGCGCTCCCTTCCAGCCAGCGATTGCCACGGGGCTACGCCTCGGCGATGACTTCTACCACGGCATTCGCGCGGCAATGCAGCATCAGCGCGACATCCTCGTTGACGGATTGCGCACGGCCGGATTTGCGGTCTCTGTGCCGCAGGGCTCGTACTTCACCGTTGCCGACGCGGCACCGCTCGGGTTCGATGACGCGACGGTGTTCTGTCGAGAACTCCCCCACCTGGCGGGCGTTGTCGCGGTTCCGGTCACCGCCTTCACAACCGAGGCGAACCGATCGCAGTATGCGTCGCTCGTGAGATTCGCCGCGTGCAAGAAGCCCGAGCTCCTCGGCGAAGCCGCTAAAAGGCTGGCGGTCTTGGCGCGCCGCTAGCACGCCAGCAACGCCGCACGGCATGCTGATGTGCGGGCGCGCGCAGGGGGCGCGCGGAGGGGGCGCGCGGAGGGGATCGCAGTGTTTTCTGAAGGTTTCTGGCGTGCGTGGCGGTGGCTTGCGTGGATCATGCCCGTGCTACTCATCGTGGCAAAGGTGTTCACCGGCGGCGGCTGGGAAACGCTCATGCTCATCTTTGGATCGCCCCTCGTGGTTCTTGTGGTGGGATTCTTCGGTTTTCTCCCGCGTCTCATCCTCAAGCAGCGGGGCTTCACCTCGGCACCGCCCGCTGCCATCGGCCTGCTCACCGGGTATTGGGTCAGCCTGGCCTGCTATCTCTTTTCGCTCGGATCTATTGGCGATTCGAGCACAGACCCCTCCATCGTTCGCCTGCTGCTGCCGTTCATGTCGGCGCGGTATGAGCGGCTATTTAATTGGTGCGCGGCGATCACCATGATGGTTGCCGCCGTCGCGTTGATCATCGTGGCGTCGACGCTGCGGAAAAAGCGGGAAGGTCGGTCAAACAGTGCGGGCGGTGTGACGCTAGTTCTTGCCGTGCTGGTCACGCCCGCGCTGATTCTGGGGGTGGCAGGAGCCACGGAATACGCGGCCATGCACGGCGCCCAAGACGCCGCAGGAAATCAACAAATCGACGTTGCCAACCTCACGGAAGCCGAGATACGTCAGCTGCTGGAGGGCCGTTGGGATGCCCTCCAGGAGCAACTGGTTCCGTTGCGCGAAAGTGTGGCCGAGAGTGGGTGGGGTCCCTACGCAAGCATGGTGGTGGACTCGCTCGGGTCCCCGCATAGTGCGGAACCCCCGCAGTATGTGATCCAGACGGAGTGGGCCGTAGGTATGGATACTGCCGACGGCCCCGGCGCCCTCAATCGCCTCCGCGACGCCCTCGCTGAGAATGGGTGGTCGCTCAAACCTAGCGACGACAGCGATCAATTGCATGCAACCAGGGCCGAAGGCGAGACCTTGGCCGTGTACGCCTGGCCGTCCGCGGATGACCCGACCCAGCTCACCATCTGGCTTGATGCGAGGAGCGCGGCGTATTGGTCGGAGGGCGTCGAGGTTGAGTGGCAGTCGTTGAATCAGGATGGTGACGAGTCAGCCGACTACCGTTATGACGAGTGGCCTGAGCTCCAGCCCGAGGATTAGCGCGGAACCACGCGGTAGCGGCGCGCCTGTAGTGACGGGTTTCGTTCACGAACCGCCGAGATGAGTCGCGGGGTGACGTCGGCTACGGCGACGCGCCGCTCGGCACCAATGGCCGCGATCTCGACGCCGCTCGGATCGACGATCATGGAGTTTCCGACGCCGAGCGGCGGCGTGTGATCGGCAGCTGCGACGTACACCGTGTTCTCGATCGCGCGCGCGTGAATGAGCGTTCGCCAGTGGTGTTCCTTCAGCGGTCCGCGCACCCACTCTGCGGGCACCAGCACAACCTGCGCTCCCGCGTCGACGATGGTGCGGGTGATCTCCGGAAAGCGCAGGTCATAACAGGTCTGCATGCCGAAGGTGACGCCGTGGACCTCGAACGTTTGCGGCTCGACGATATCGCCCGGGGCTACCCAGTCTGATTCCTTCTGCCCAAAGGCGTCATACAGGTGCTGCTTGCGGTACACCGCCAACGGACCCCCGGGCCCCACCGCCACGGCGGTGTTGTGCACCCGACCCTCTCCCGCTGCTTCCAAGAGCCCAACCACGATCGTGATCCCCAGCCGCGAGGCGAGGGCTCGAACACCGGAAATAAAAGGCCCGTCGAGCGTTTCGGCGTGCGTCACGAGGGTGGCATCAAACGGATCAGAAAAATAGCTCGTGTATTCCGGAAACAGCACGACCCGCGCGCCGCGGTGTGCGGCCTTCGTGGCCAATTCTTGCACTGCGGGCAGATTATCGCCTGCGATCGGGGAAAACTGTGCGACGGCAATTCCTACGGCGTCATCCGACATGGCGTGTGCATCCTCTCGGCGGGCGGCTTTGGGCGTGTGCTCACCCTACCCACAACCCGCATCAGGCGCCCCATGGTCTTTCGCACTCCAAAGCCGTGATAGGCTATTTCATGTGCCGCGGGGTGGAGCAGCTCGGTAGCTCGCTGGGCTCATAACCCAGAGGTCGTAGGTTCAAATCCTGCCCCCGCAACCAAGAAAAGGCTCCTGATCAACTTCAGTTGATCAGGAGCCTTTTGCTTTCCCCTCCATCCTCCCTCCCCCGCGCCGCCCCTTTTTCGGCGAGACACATTCTGGTCGGCGAAACACCATCGCGCCGCATGTGTCTCGACGACCAGAATGTGTTTCGCGGCTTTCAGGACTCCTGCCCCACCTGGTTCCGGTGTCGCGCCCGACCCTCACCTGGGTCCGGTGCGCCTCGCTCAACCCGACCTGGTTCCGCTGTCACACCTCGGCCGCACGTGATTCCGGTCGCCCCTCGGCCCTCACCTGGTTCCGCTACCCCCGCCCGGCCCCATGTGGTTCCGGTCCCCCGACCCCCGGGGCTTCGCAGCCCACCTGGTTCCGCCCATCGGGGTGTTCCGCCCTTCGGGGGGTTCCGTCCGCGCCTGGTTCCGCGACCCCGTTTCCCAAATGTCGGAAGTATCTCGCGACGCGCCGGCCGATCGGCGTCTGCGGGGGCATTTGGAACCATGTCTCCGACATTTGGTCACGGTCGCGCGGCGCATGACTCGTTGACACGCGCCCGAAATCCTCGCGATTCAACCGGGCGGCGCCCCGATTCACGCGGGCGACGTCGCGATTCATGCGGGCGGCGTCGCGATGAAACTCAGTACCGCGGCCAGCGCGAGCGCCGCCAGCATGACGCCAACCGCCGAGAAGAACACGGCTACGCTCGAACGGCCGCGCACGCTCAGCACAACGACGGCAGCGGCCGCGCCGATCGCGACGATGGTTATCACCAATGGAATGCCTCGCTGCGCGAAATCCAGCATGCCAAGGTCGCACTGCGCGCCGCACCCCGCGGCGGATAGCGTCATCACCCGCAACAACGCGGGGCCAGCCACGGCGATAATCGCGAGCGCAATGATCTCAGGAACCGCGCCAACGACCGAGCGCGTCGCTCCCATCACGCCCCGTGGTTCCGTCATTCTGCCCACTCCCCGCGAGGCTACCTGGTTCCGCCTCCCCGTTTCCCAAATGTCGGAAGAAATCTCGCGACACGCCGGCCGACCGGCTCCCGAAGGGGCATTCGGAACCATTGCCCGACATTTGGTCACGGTCGCGTAGCGCGGGCCCGTTGACAAGCAGGCACGTCGCGATGAGGACCCCACGACGACAGGCAGACTCGACACCAAATACGCCTGTGGGCGGCCACCCGAAGGTGACCGCCCACAGGCGTTTGGACTTACTCAGTCTCGAGTTCGAGGAGCTTCTCGATCGCCTCAGTCAGATCCCTATCGGCCTCGGCGTAGGCAACCATGTCGCCTGCCTCCAGCGCCGCCTGCTTCGCGGCCAGCGCGTCGGATGCATCCTTCAGCAACTGATCCTTGTCGGCTGACGGCGCGGGCGTCGTATCCGGGTCTGGGGTTGCAGTCGGGTCGGGCGTGGTTCCGGTCTGGTCATCCGGGTCGGTGTTGGGATCGGTCGGTGTCTCCGGGTCAACCGGGGTCACGTCGCCGTCACCCGTTTCTGCACCAGACTCACCACCAAACAACTCATCCAACGCTGCGGCGAGAGTGTCTTCGAACGCCACCTCGTCACCAAAGGCGACCAGCACCTTGCGCAGCACCGGCAGCTTGGTACTACCGGAGGACTGCACATAAACGGGTTGCACGTAAAGCAGACCGCCACCGACGGGGAGGGTCAGCAGGTTTCCGCTGAGCACCTGCGAGTTACCCTGCTTCAACAGGTTCAACGCCGACGAGATCTGCTGGTTGGAGTCGAACGAGTTCTGCACCTGACCGGGGCCAGGAACGGTGGTGTCGGAGTTAATCTCCAACAGCCTCAACTTGCCGTAACCCTCGGACGGCTTGCCGGCCACCGCACCTGCGTCGGAGTCAACCGCCAGGTATCCCATCATCACCGAGCGCGAGTTCTGGCTCGACGCCGACGGAATGAAGGTGGTGAACATCGAATAGCTCGCCTCGTCCTGACCGGGCATCTTCATGGTCAGGTAGTACGGCGGCTGCAGCACGGTGTCTTGCTGCGGGTCGTTCGGGGTCTTCCACACATTGTCGCCGCGGTAGAACGAAGCGGCGGTGTCAACGTGGTAGACGCCGAGCATCGAACGCTGCACCTTGAACAGGTCGGTCGGGTAACGTACGTGGCTCATCAGCTCAGCCGACATTTCGCTCATCGGCTTGATGGTTCCGGGGTAAACGTTCTGCCAGGTCTTCAGGACCGGGTCTTCGTCATCCCACGCGTAAAGCGTGACGGAACCGTCATACGCATCGACCGTGGCCTTGACGGAGTTGCGGATGTAGTTGATCTTGTCGATCGCGAATCGCGGAGCCTCGGTTGCCGAGTCTTGAATGGCCTGCGAGAGGCTGACGTGGCTCGAGTACGGGTAGTTCGCGCTCGTCGTGTACGCGTCTACAATCCACACGATGCGACCATCAACCACCGAGGGGTACGGGTCGGAGTCGATCGTGAGGTACGGCGCAACGGCCGCCACACGGTCGGCGGGATCGCGGTTGTAGAGAATCTGCGAATCTTCGTTGACGTAGTCGGAGAACAGGATCTGCTCCGACTGGAACTTCATCGCGTAGATGAGCTTCGTGAAGAAGTTGCCGATCTTCGGGCCACCGTCACCCGTGAAGGTGGTCTTCGTCTCGGTCTCGCCCTCCTTGCCGCCGCGCGGGTAGTCAATTTCTACCGGTTCGGTACCCTCGGGCGCGCCAACGATCGAGTACGTCGGCGATTGTTCACCGAAGTACACGCGCGGCTCAAACTTTGCGTCGGAGAGGAAGCCCTGGGCGGGAATACCGCGCTCCAAAAACACCGGGTTGCCGTCGGCCGTGCGCTTGTTGCCAGCGGCCGCGACCAGGCCATAACCGTGCGTGTACACGATCGACGTGTTCTGCCAGTCAGACTGGCCAAGCGCGCCCGTGTTCAGCTCGCGCACCGAAACCACAACGTCTTGGCTCTGGCCATCGATGTCGTAGCGGTCAACGTCCATGGTCTCAGCGAACTGGTAGTACCCGCGGTACTGCTCAATCTGCTTGACCGTCGGGCTGATGATCGCCGGGTCCATGATGCGGATTGACGCGGTGGTGTCAGCGTCGGCACGGAGCTGACCGGCCGTTGCCTCGGTCTCGGCCTTGAAGTCGGTGACTTCGAGCTCGTCGATACCGAATGCCGTCTGCGTCATGTCGATGTTGTGCTGGTAGTACTCCTCTTCCAGCGCCAGCTGGTTCGGCTTAACCTGCACCGTGTCGACGAACCACGGGTAACCCATGCCGAGCACGAGGGAGGTGACCAGCAACAGCGCGGTACCGATGAGCGGGTAGCGCCAGCGGCCAACGATGGCGGTCACGATGAACAGCATCGCGACGGCAGCGGCCACAACCGACAAAATCGTGAGGCCAGGAATAACGGCATTTGCACCCGTGAAGCCCGGGCCGGTGATGCGGTCGTCCGCACCGCGGCTTTCGATCAGCGTTGCGTACCGGTCAAGCCACAGGCTGACCGCCTGCAGGGCGAGGTAGACGCTGGCGATGACGGCCAGCTGAATGCGCGCCGCCTTGGAGATGCGCAGTTCGCCGTTGCCGACGCGCACGGAACCATAGAGGTACGACACGAAAGCGGTCACCAGCAGGCTGATGATGACAACGGCCGAGGCGAATGCAACCAGGCCGCGCCAGAACGGCAGCGAGAACATGTAGAACGACAGATCAAGACCGAACTGCGGATCAACGGCGCCAGCGTTCACGCTCGAAAAGAACAGCCAGACCGTCTCCCACGTTGACGCGGCACTGAGGCCAGCGAACAGGCCGAAGAAGATGGGGATTCCCCACATCGCCAGACGGCGGAGCGGCTCGATGACCTCCTGATAGCGATCCAGCTGCGAGCTGAGCCGCGCGTACACCGGACGCAGGCGGTACGCGAGGTTGATCGCGATCGCGACCGGCACGGCCATGCCAATGAAGCCCACGGTAAACATGATCACGCGGGCGATCCACTGCGTTGTCAGAACGGAGGCGAATCCGAGCTGGTCAAACCACAGGTAGTCGGCAAACAGGTTTGAGAAGAGGAAGAAACCCGCAACCAGCGCCGCAATGACGACGAGCGAGATGACAAGCACTCGTCGGGCGGGGCTGGGCGCGGTCGGATTCGGCGCTGAGGTCGTGGTCACCGTTTCATCCTACGGAACGCGCGCCATCCCTGGTGCCGCTTGGCGTCCGCTCTCAGCGCACTCCCCGGCAGACGCTTGCCCTGCCGCCCAACCGCGCGCTAAGGGGCGGTGCAGGTGGCGAGCGCGGCGATCGCCACCTCGTCACCGTCGCCGATGGTCTCGACCGCGTCGCGGGCTTCGTCAAGCGTTGACACCTTGACCACGGTGAGTCCGTCCGGAACGTGCCCGACAACCTCGTTGCAGTTGGATTCCGGAGCGAGGAAGAAGTCGGAACCAGCGCGCAGCGCACCCTGCATCTTCTGTTGAATTCCGCCGATCGGTCCCACGGTTCCGTCTGGTGTGATGGTTCCGGTGCCGGCAATTGCCTCGCCGCCCGTCATCTCCCCCGGCGTCAAGGTATCGATAATGCCCAGCGCAAACATCATGCCGGCGCTGGGTCCGCCGATGTTTTCCAGCATGATCTGCACGTCGAAGGGCAGTTCGTAGACCGGAGCCGCACCGACACCAATGAGCCACAGCGTCTCGCCGTCAGCCTCGCCCTGAGTCGGCGTGATCACGACGTCCTGCGTCTCGCCGTCGCGCGTGATGTTGACCGTGACGTCGGCACCCTCGCCGCGCGCGATAACTTCGCGCATCTCGAGCACATCAGCAACGGCCGTTCCGTCGATGGAATTGACCACGTCACCCAACTCCAGCTTTCCGACCGACGCTCCGTCTTGCGTCACCTCGAGAATCTGCATTTCGGTCGGAATGTCGTAGCCCAGCTGGATCAGCGCTGCAGCCGTCGCCGACTCCTGAGAGCTGGTCATCTGCATCGCGTCCTGCTCTTGACGCTCTTCGGCGGTCTGGTCTTGCGGAAAAACCTGGTCGATATCCATGACGGCCTTGGACGGGTCAAGCCACGCCTGCGCGAGCTGGAACCAGTTGGGCGTGCTCTCTCGCGAGCCGACAATCTGCACGGTCGTCAGACTCAAGGTTCCGCTGGTCTCGTACGTTTGAATGTCTTCCGGCATCTCAATCAGCGGGATCTCGTTGCCGTCGGTGTCTTGAACAACACCGAGGGTGTTGACGACGGGGCCGGGCTGACGAATCACGAAGCCAGAGGGCAGAATGCTTGCCAAGAACAGGCAAATAACCGCCACCGTGAGCGCGGCGATGCCGGTGACCGTGCGCTTGCGGCGCCGCGCCGCGTCGCGGTCTGCATCGGCAGCGGTGGCGACGTCGATCGGCTGATCAGACTCATACGTGGGGATCACGTTATTTCCTTCCTTGCCCGCTCGTTCGCGGGTGGCGTACACGGATCCACCGAGCAACGACCATGCAGCGAAGCACTGCGACTAGCGTAGAACTAGAGGCGATCAACCTCCTGAAAGGCGGCTGAAGTGGCAGATAACGATTCTCCCGACCCCGAAGACCTCGAAGCGCTGTTGCGCCAGCTTTTCGGCGGCAATGGCACGGCGCCGATCGATCCCGAGCAGATTCAGCGTCTGACCGGCATGTCGATCGATCCGACGATGCTGCAGCAGATGATGAGCAGTTTGCAGGGCGCTTTCTCCGGCGCTGCCGGCGGCCCCGACGGCATCAATTGGGAGACCGCGCAGCGTCAGGCTCTCCACATTGCCAACCAGAGCGATCTCGGCATCAGCACGGGCCAGCGCACCGACATTGATCAGGCGTTCGCGCTGGCAAACCTGTGGCTCACCGATGCCACCACCATCGCCGAACTCACCCAGCCGGCGCGCACTCTGACGCGCGGTCAGTGGGTCGAGCAGACGATGCCAGTGTGGCAAGATCTTGCCGAGCCCGTCGCGACCAGCATCACTGACGCGCTCCTCGGCGTGCTCGATGAGCAAACGCCAGAAGACATGAAGGGCATGATCGCCGGTGCCGGCCGCCTCATGCGCTCTCTCGGCGGATCCCTCTTTGCGACCCAGCTGGGCCAGGTCATCGGCCGCCTCTCGAGGGAGATCGTCGCCGGCGGCGATGTGGGCATTCCGCTGCTACCCGCAGGGGAAGCGGCCATCCTCCCGCAGAACTTCGCCGACTTCGGCTCGGGTCTGGAGGTTGCTGACGATCAGCTGGCGCTGTACCTCGGAACCAGAGAGTTGGCTCACGCACGGCTGTTCCGTCACGCCAAGTGGTTGCGCTTGCACGTGATCTCCCAGGTCACCGAATACGCCCGCGGCGTTCGCGTCGACCCCGAGGCGCTGGAAGATCTGGCCAGCAGCTTTGACCCCTCGGAGCCAGAAAAGCTCCGCGCCGCTCTCGAATCGGGCGCGCTGCTGCCGCGGCAGTCTGAAGAACAGGTGGCGGCGTTGTCGCGCCTGGAGAACCTCCTTGCCACCATTGAGGGTTGGGTCGAGGTCGTCACCGCCGATGCCACCGCACGCCTGCCGGAAGCCATTCGCATCAGCGAGGCCGTTCGTCGTCGCCGCGCCGTTGGCGGCCCTGCGGAGAAGGCGCTCGGCGCACTTGTCGGGCTCGAACTGCGACCCCGCCGCCTCCGTGAAGCCGCCGCGATGTGGCGCGCTGTGACCGACGCCGTCGGCATCGCCGCACGCGATTCGCTGTGGGATTACCCCGACTTCATGCCCACCGCCGAAGACATCGACGACCCGTCAGCGCTCATTGCCCGCCTGCAGGCTGGCGCGCGCGGCGAAGAGCCGGTTCGTGACGAAATGGATGATGCACTGGCCAAACTCCTGGCTGGCGATGACACCACGCTCATCGAGGGTGAAGACGGAACCATCACATCGCGAGCCGAAGGCGCAAGCGCCGATGAGGCTGCTGACGCCGGTGATGGCGACGAAGAACCCCCAACGGGTCCGCGCCCGGTCTAACAGACTCGGCGTTGCAGGCTCGACCCCAACGGTACCGGCGACTCCCCAACACTGGGTGAGTCGCCGGTTTTCCACAGATTCGTCTGACGCCCGCAGGCACGAGCTTTGGCGAGCGATCATGAGGCATGACTTCACAGCGCCTCAGCCTGATCGGGCCACCGCTTTGGCGAGATGACACCACGATGCAGTTCGGGGTCAACTCATCGGTTCGAATTCACAATCCGACGCCATGGCAGGTGGAGCTTCTGATGGCGCTCGAACACGGCACCACGTCATCAGAACTTCGCCATCTCAGCGCCCGGCTCGGTGTTTCGGCCGCAGCGGCCACTTTTCTCGATGACATTGCGTCCGCAATCTGCGTCGCAACACCGCCCATCCACGTTGGCATCCTCTCCCAGGGCTCACCGACAGAAGACGACGATGCTGCCGAGGCGAGTCAGGCGTTGCATGGCCTACCTCCCGCGATTTTCGTCGATATCGCCCCCGATGTGGTGTGGGTGGTCGCGCGCGACGTCGTGGTTCCCAGAACCTGCCGCGATCTGATGGCAGCAGACCGTGAGCATCTTCCGATTGTGATTTCCCGAACGACGATCACGGTCGGTCCCGTCATTACGCCGGGTTTGAGTGCCTGCACGTCGTGCCTTGCGATGTATGAGACGCAGCGCGACCCGATGTGGCCCGTACTGGCGTCCCAACTTGTCACCCGCCGTGGCGAGGCTTTGGGCGCGGCCGTCTGGGGCGAGATTGCACGCACAGCCATGCGGCTCATGCTCATGCCGCGTACCGCCGAAACGGTGAGCTATCAGCTCAGCGCGACGCACCCGCCACGCGCCCGGCAGTACCGACCGCACGAAGACTGCGGCTGCCAATTTCCTGGAGAAAGCGCGATGGCGAGCGACGCTGGCGCCCTTCGCCACGTGCCCACGACAACGACAACGACTGCGCGGCTCGCGTAACACCCACGTAGGCCAGCCGTCGTTCCTCATCGACCGCGTCGAATCCCTGCGCATAAGAAATCGGCAGCAAGCCCTCCGACCACCCAACGCTGTGCACGTGGTTCCACTCCAGGCCCTTCGCCGCGTGCAGGGTGGCGAGCGTCACCGTTTGCAACACCGGCTCGTGCTGGTCTTTGCTTCGCGCCAACAAGTCTTCGGCGAACGCCGACAGCGTGGTCGTGGGCGGCGCCTCCTCGGCCAGCCGTAGCAGCGCGCGCCGCGCTTCCCATGCGTCCCGCAGCGCGCCACCCGCTTCTGGTGGTGTCTCCGTCAACCCGTCCTCGGCAAGCACGGTTCGCACCGTTGGCAAGAATCCGTGATTATTTGGCGCGACGGCAGCGCCACGAAGTTTCAGCACCGCGCTTCGCACTTCGGGAATATCGAAGAATCGCCGACCACCCATCACCGTGCAGGCAATGCCCTGAGCCGCGAGCGCCTGCAGCAGCGGCGCGGATTGGGCCTGCGCGCGATAAAGAACGGCAATCGATGCCGGTGAGATGCCCTGCTGAATTTGCTTGCGAATCGCGAGAGCGACACCCGCCGCCTCATCATGCTCGGTCTCGTACGCGGTGACGGTCGGGGTTGCCACGCTGTCGGGTTTCGCCGAGACCAAGGTGAGAGCCCCTTCCCGCCCACGCATCAGGTCATTGGCCACCGCAAGAATCGCGCCGTCGGAGCGGTAGTTGCGCTCCAGCTTCACAACGGTGGCATCGGGGTATTCGCGTCCGAAGTCAAGCAAGTAGCGGTTGTCCGCGCCGGCAAACGAGAAGATGGTCTGGCTTGCATCCCCGACGACACAAATATCGCGCCGCTCCCCCAGCCACAGCTTGAGCAGGTGGTGTTGCAACGGCGAGACGTCCTGATACTCATCAACCGTGAAATGCCGGTACTGCTCCCGAATGGCGGCGGCGACCCGTGGTTCCGCCTCAATCATTCCCGCGCACGCCAGCAGCACGTCTTCAAAGTCGAGCTGACGGCGCTCATCCTTGAGCTTTTCGTATGCGTGCTGCACGCGAGTCATGGCCTCAGTGGAGAGGTGCGCGGCGCTACGCCCGGTGGCTGCGTACTGCGAAATCGTCCGCATCTGCACCTTGCGCCACTCAATTTCACTTGCGATATCGCGCAGCGCCGGGGTGCTCAGCGACATACCGATGCCCTCGGTTGCGTGCGCCAGCAGACGCACCTTGTTATCGATGATGCTGGGAGCGTTTTCACCGCCAGACACCTGCGGCCAGAAGAAGTTGAGCTGCGCTAGCGCCGCCGAGTGGAACGTGCGCGCCGAGACGCCGGCAACGCCGAGCTGCCGCAAACGCCCGCGCATTTCGCCGGCGGCCTTGGCTGTGAAGGTCACCGCCATCATGCGGTTGGGGCTATATGCACCGGTATCGACGCCGTGCGCGATGCGGCGAGTAATGACGCGGGTCTTGCCGGTACCGGCTCCGGCCATGACGCAGACCGGGCCGCGAAGCGTTGTCGCCGCGTTACGCTGCTCGGCATCAAGGTCGGCGAGCACCGTCACGACTGCGCCCAGGATGAGATCAGGGCGTGAGCGATCGAGGCGGAACCAGGCAGAATGACATCCGTTTCGCCCGCGTAGGAGGCGCGCACTTCGGCTTTGGTGAACCAGCGCACCTCAAGAATCTCTTCGCCGTCGGCGTGCGCGAGTTCCGCCGCCGTCACCTCGGCGAAGAAGCCGAGCATGAGTGAGCGCGGATACGGCCACGCTTGGGAGCCGAAGTACCGCACATCGTGAACGGCGACACCAGCTTCTTCTGAAACCTCGCGGTGCACGGCAGCCTCCAGCGACTCCCCCGCCTCCACGAAGCCAGCAAAACAGGAGAATCGGTTACCCGCCCACAACGCATTGCTACCGAGCAGAATGCGATCTCCGTCGACCACGGCAACGATGACCGCAGGATCGGTGCGCGGAAAATGTTGACGTGAGCACTGCGGGCACTCACGCATCCACCCCGCCTGCGCAAGTACGGTAGCGGAACCACAGGCAGCGCAGAACGGTGCCTCGATGTACCAGCGGGCAAGGCAAAGCGCCTCGACAAAAACGCCCGCGTCAAATTCCGGGATATCACCGCCGCGCACGCGCAGACTCTGCCACTGCCCGCCGATCTCGTCGACCGTGGCCCCATCTCCCGGTGCGCACACGACGTAGTTGAGGCCATTGGCCGCACCAAGAAAACCCCACGTCGCCTCGCCTTCCACGGCATGCGGCGACCGCAGCGCCAAGGTTCCGGCCGTCGTAAAAAGCGTCTCATCGCCGCGAATGACGACAACGCGCGTCGCTGGGTCTTCACGCAGCGTGTCGAGCAGCTCCGGCTCGGTGCGACGCTCTGCGCAACGATCGAGCACGGATCGCGCGAGCGGAAGGAAGATTTCCTCGGTGCTCATCGACTACCTTTCTCGCCGGAGTGGCGCATGCTGACATGCGCCTGGCCGCATACCCTGGGGACATGGCACGCTCACCTCTCACTCTAGCCGCGTCCGTCAGCGCAGCCCTTCCGGGGGAAGAGGCCATCAGGGTGCAAACCCTGACCACAAACTCCTCCGGGCGCAACGAATCTGCCATGGTGACGCTGGCCGATGGCCGCGCCGTGGTCGTGCGAATTCCGATCGAAGAGAGCACCGCAAGCGAGCTCGCGACCGAAGCCATCGCGCTGCGTGCCCTCACCGACGGCGCACGCGCCCTCGCCGGTTTTGCGATTCCCGAATTTCTTGGTTCCGTCGCCACACCGCCGCAGCGCGCGTTCATCACCACGTTTGTGCCTGGTTATCAGGTTGATACCGCGCACATTCCTGCGGGGCCGGGTGTTGCGTACTCGCTGGGCAGCACCCTGGCGCAGGTGCACGCGCTACCCGCCTCCATTGTTCGCAATGCCGGACTGCCGTCGCGCACCGCATACGAGGTGAGAGACGATCTACAAAAAATCGTCGAAGAATCCAGCGCCACCGGGCGGGTTCCGGTGCGTCTCATGGTGCGCTGGCGTGATGCCCTGAAAGACGATGCGCTGTGGCAGTTTCAGCCGACCGTCACCCTGGGCGGTGCCGACGCGCTGGCATTCGTCTATCACGACGTTGATGAGGTGCCCACGGTGTCGGGCGTCATCGATTGGCACGGCCTGAGCATCGGCGATCCGGCTGTTGACCTGCAGTTTTTGCAGACCGCGCCGGAAGCAGCCGAGTCTGTGCTTGATGCCTACCGTGCCCGCGCGCTGCGATCCGGCGACGAATACCTTCGCGCGCGAGCTCGGTTGCATGCCGAACTGGAATTCGCGCGGTGGCTGCTCCACGGCCGCGATACGCACGACGAATCGATCATGGATGACGCCGGCGCCATGCTCGACACGCTCGCCGAGAATGTGCGCGACGAAGACCTCATGCCGCAGGACGACAAGATCGCCCTCGATGACGCGCTTGCCGCAATGTCGAATCTGCCCTCTCAGCACCCGGCGGGTGACACCTCGATGCACACCGACACATACGACCCAGAAGAGCTGGCGCTGTCGGGCGTTTCGCTCTCCGACGTCGACACGAACGTTGACCCGGCACGCGATTCGCGCGTTCGCGCGGCGACTGCCGACACACAGGCGCTCAGCCGCGAAGAGCTGCTCGAACTGAACACGCAACGTGGCGCGGCGGGCGGAACCAGTGATGCTGGCGCCGAGGCACCGGCGCACAATGAGGCTGGCGCGGCGGCAGATCTACCGTTTGGGTTGGAGCCGCTGGACGATGATGACGATCCGAACGCTACGCAGCCGCTGTCAGCGGAGGCGCTCGCCGTCATCACGAACGACCAGGAAGAGGCGGCTCGTGCCGCTCGCGCGGCGATTGACCGCTGGAAGACCGGCCCGGTTTAGCCGGCCAACCACGGCCATCCGCTCGCGGTAGACCATGGCCGCCCGCTCGGGTAGACCTGACACGCCCGCTCGCGGCAACTACCGTTCGTTCGGAAACGCTCGCTCGTTCGGCAGCCGCTGCTATTCATCCGGCAACGACCGCCATTCACTCCACGGCGACCACGGATCGTTGCGCTTGCGCTGTGATCCACCGCTGCTTGAGGTCGAGCTCGGTTGCGGGATTCTCCTCACGCAAGATGAGGTTGTCGCCGACGTAGAAGAGGGCGGCGTCAATCTCCTCGAGCGGCACACCGTGCGCCTTGTGATAGGCCAACCGGTACTGGGCCAGTTGCAGCATGCGCTCTTCGCGCTCGCGCTTGGTGACCGGCGGCTTACCGGTCTTCCAGTCGACGATCTCAATGCGGCCGCCCCGATCGTCGCGGCGATAGACGGCATCGAGCTTGCAGATGATGATGTGTGGCGCAGCGCCCTCTCCCGGATCAAACAGATAGTTGACCTCAGTTTCTACGGCAATGGGCCGCAGATCAGCCCACTCGCTCGCGAGAAAAACGGCACGCAGTTCGGCGAGGCGTTCCTCGTCTTCCCGGGCCACCGTCGTGACCTCAGCCTCGTCATCGCGCTCCCAGGTTCCATCGTCCAGCGACGCAGGCGCCGCGACCAGCCCGGAGCGGTGTTCGACCCACTGATGAAACAGCGTTCCGATGCGCGTCTGCCGATAGGGGCGTTCGGGCATGGGACGCAGCACTTCGGCTGTGGTGGCGTCAAACGCGGTGAGGTAGTCCTTAAACCGTGACGCCGGAATGCGCGTGGGGGGCGTCACCGTCAGCACGCGCGAGCGTGCTTCGCGTTCGGCAAGCAACAGCGCCAGCACACCCTCTTTCGGAGCCGGCGCCGCCGCGTCAACGGCGGCAGCCGCGGCCTCAACGCGAGCACGACGGTTGCCCAATGCGTCGAGTGGCCACTGCAGGGTGCGCCCGTCAGCGCCCGCCGGGTTCTCCCCTTCCGGCGCGTCCGGTGGCATCTCCGCCTCACGCCCCAGCGCTGTCAACATCTCGGCGAGATAGCGGCTGGGGCGCCTCGGTCGTGTCTGCCCGCCCCAGAACGATCCGGAGAGCATGAGGGCACTGCGGGCGCGCGTGACCGCAACGTAGGCCAGTCGACGCTCCTCCCGCTCTTGGTGTTCCTTTTCAGCCTCCTTGAATTGCTTGATCGCATCGTTGACCGTCTTTGTCGTAGTGGTCGCGTCGGCGCGCAAATCGAGTTGCGGGAGCGCCGCGCGGTCGCCGCGAAACGCGTAGGGCAGCGTGCCGTATGACAGCCAGCCCATGGCGCCACCATTTTTCGGCAGTTCATCGGCCACCAGACGAACGACCGCCACGGCGTCCCACTCCAGCCCTTTGGAACCATGAATGGTGAGCAGTTGCACAACTCCGGGCTCCGGCGGCTCGGTGCGTGGCATCAGTTCGTCGGTCTCCTCGGCGTGGTCAAGCCACGCGAGAAGGGAGGCGATGGTGCCGCGATCATCGGCCGCCAAAAAGCTGCGCACCTCGTCGACGAAGGCTCGCAACTGGGTCAAGGCGATGCGAGCGGGGCCGCGAGACTCGTTGGCGGCGAGCTCGATATCGAGGCGCAGCTCCAGCTCGATCTGGCGAATGATCTCAGGGATGGACGTGCCCGCCCCGCGCCGGAGCCGCTCAAACATGGCGCCGGCTTCTTTCAGCCGCGAACGCCCCTCCGGGGTGAAATCACGCAGCAGGCCATGCTCGCTGTTCACCGCGCGCACAAACTCCAGCGCATCAATAATCGAAAGCTGTTCGTCAGCGCCCGCAGAGCCGCGTAGCTTCGCGAGCATCTCGGGCGAGAGTTTGCCGAGCGTTTCGTCGCGCTGCGAGAGGGTGGACGCCAGCGCGTGCAGGGCCGCCATGTCGGCAACGCCCACGGCAAACCGCGGGCCGACCAGAAGCCGAATCAGCGCGGAGCCCTGAGTGGGGTCAGACATCACGCGAAGCGCGCACACCACATCAAGCACTTCTGGCGTGGACAGGAGCCCGCCCAGGCCAAGAATTCGGTGCGGAACCCCGTGACGGCCGAGAGCTTCGGCAAACGCCTGCATGTGGCGCTTCGCCCGAAACAGGATTGCCCCGGTCTGCTCGGTTGCCGTCGCATCGCGATGCGCGGAACGGGTGTCACGAAACCACGCCGCCACCGCATCCGCTTCGTCATCAATGCTCTCTTCAAAGCGGCACTCGATGGTTCCGTCTTTCGCACCAGGGCGCGCGTTGAGCTCACCGACGGTGATCAGAGTCTGCTTGCGCAGCGGCTCAAGCAGAGCGTTGGCGGCGCGCAGAATCGCGGTGTCATTACGCCACGAAATCATGAGTGAGTAGTTGGCGACGGGCGTGGTGCGAGCGAACGAGGCGGCGAAAGCATCGAGGTTATCGGCGCTTGCGCCGCGCCAGCCGTAGATCGATTGGAACGGGTCGCCAACCGCCATGACCGGATGGTCGTGAAAAATCGTGCTGAGCAGCTGCGTCTGAATGACCGAGGTGTCTTGATATTCGTCGAGCAGGACGACGCGAAACTGTTCGCGAAGGTGCTGCGCGACGACCGGCGCGGCCTCGATGATCTCGAGGGCACCGGCCACCTGATCGGCAAAGTCCAACACGCCGCGTGCATCTTTTGCGGAGGCATATTCGGTCGCCAATTGCGTCAGCAGCGGCATGGCGGTCATCGCGTCAATCGCCTTCGCTGCGTCAGACGTCTTCGCCGTGATGATGGGGCGCAAGCCCTCGGCGGTCGCCTGGGCGTAGTTCGCTACGGCGGAAAGATCGGCGCGGTGATCGAGGGCGTCGCCGGCAAGCTTTTGCACCGTGTTGACGATGGTGCTGAACGCGCGATCGGCTTCGGCCAGGCGCACGTCGCTAGAGCGCACCACAACGCTACGCGCAAGCAACCACGAGCCGGCGGTCGACAGCAGCGCCGCTTCGCTGTCGCGACCGATCCGTGCCGCGTTCTCCCGCACAATCGAGTCGGCGAAGGAGTTGTAGGTGGCAACGCGTGGGCGTAGCAGCATATCGTCTGAAACGGCCGAGTTGCCGGGCACATAGCCCGTCTGAAAACGGTCGGCGAGGCTGTCGAGCGCGCGCGAAAAATCGCGCGGTTCGATCTTCTCTAAGAAGCGATGCTCGACGATCTGCGGCAAAAACGGCAACAGTCCGCGCCGCTTGAACTCATCAATGCGCGCCAATCGCGCCATGATGCGCTCAGCCAGCTCCCCCGCAGCCTTACGCGTAAACGTGAGACCAAGAATTTCATCCCGCTGCACGTGACCGTTTGCCACGAGCCACACCACACGCGCCGACATCGTCTCGGTCTTGCCGCTGCCGGCACCGGCAACCACCAGCGCAGGTGTCGGCGGCGCCTCAATCACGCGCTGCTGATCCATGGTCGGAACCGGAAGCCCGAGTGCCTGTGCCAGCGTCGCCGCGCTGAGCGAAAGCTCGCCCGTCCACGTCGCGGTCATGAGGCGCTCACCGCGCCGATCGTGTGAATGCGGCACACCACAAATCTCTCCTCATTGCAATGCGAATCAATATTGGCGGTGAACGAGTCAGCCGCCATCGTCTGCGCGCTCGTGACCACCCGGCCGACAAACGCATCCTGTTGTTCCGCGGTCATCGATGGCTGGTGCGCAATGCGATAGTGCGTGTCTTTCAGGGTTTGCGAAATCACCACGAGCCGCGCACCCGCACCCTCGCGGGCATCGACCTGATTCACCGCGCCCGCCGACATCGCCAGCTGGTATGCGGCGAGCTGGGGATCATCGGTGACCTTGTCGTTACTAACGCGCTTCTCGCTCTTGCCCGTCTTGAGGTCGACGATTACGACTCGCTGTTCACCGGGCCGAGTCGGGTCAATCGGCAGAACCTCGCCGAGCTCGGCCGGGTACCGTTCGACGCGGTCGATGGAACCACGCAGTACGGCGGCGGGAAGCTCCGGCGCGTCGTCGCCGCGCGCGTAGACGTCTGCCGCCGAGGTCGCGGCAAACGGAACCACCACTTCGAACTCGGCCTCCGCTTGCACCCGCTCCCCCTCGTTGGTGCGGAAGTTCTTTTCGTAGGCGGCAATGCGCTCGATCAGCGTCGCCGCCCACTTCTTTTCTTTTTCGGCGATCCAATCCGCCTCAAACTCCAATTCGGGCCAGCGACTTTCAACGATGGCCGTCAACGCTTCGATATTGCCGTCCGGAACCTCTTGAATCGCGGCGTGGAGAATGGTTCCCAGCCCCGTCGAGAAGCTGGACGTATTGCCACCGAGTGAACGGATGGCCCAATCCACAGGGCAGTCCTGCAGGTTTTTCATGCGCGAGGGCGATACCGACACCATCGCGCGGTTGGGGTCACGCAACGGCGCTGTCGACGACAGCGCGGCGATGCCGTACCACTGCTGCGGCGCGGCGCCGGCTACCCCCTCCTCGGCGAGCAGGGCGAGTTCTGCTGCGGCGCTCTGGCGCGCTGACTCGTCGTGCTGTGCGTGCTCCGTGGTGAGCGTGCGGCGGTGTTGTGCAACGAGGCCACGCAGCGTGAGCGGATGCTCGTGCACGTCATCGCCTGGCGAAGGCTGCGGCAAGAACGCAAACAGCGCGCTCGGCCCCATATCGTCGTCATCGACCGCCGTCACCAGCAAGCGCGAGCGTGCCCGCGAGATGGCGCGCACAAACAGGCGCAACTCATCATGCAGGGCCACCCTTCGGCGATCGGTCGCGGGCGTTGGGATGTGCTGATCGTTGCGCCGATAGGCCTCGACCGCGTCGGCAAGCTGCCACGTGTCAAGCAGCGTGCCCCGCAGGCGCACGTTGGGCCAGACGCCGTCTTGTACGCCGGCGATCACGACCGCATCATATTCGGCGCCAAGCGCTGTGGCGGGCGTCATCACCGTCACCGTGCCCGCGCGTGCCGGCGACGCCAGCGAGTCCTCCGGCACGTCGCTGCCCAACAGTTCGCGAATAAAGGCTTCTGCTCCGGCCTCAGGGGCACGTTCGACGGCGCGCTTTGCCGCATCAAAAAGTGCCACCAGCGCATCAAGCGAACGCGACGCCTCTGCGGCAACCGCGCCGCTTGAGGCCGCCTGCTCACGCCACACTTCGGCCAGCGGACGGCCAAAAATTCGGGCGTTCTCCCACACCATCCAGAGCAGGTCGTGAGCGGTGTCGCCGCGCAAGAATGCCGCCCGAACGTCCGCGAGCGCCTGAGCCAACCGTTCTGCCGAGCGGGCCTCCGGGGTGTCAATCACGCTCAACTCCAGGGGCGATGCCAGCGCGCGAGCAAGCAGCGCGACGGCACCCGTGGTTCCGCCCCCGGCAAGCTCTCGGTGTCGCAAGCGCGCCCGCAGCCGTCGCAACCCGACCGCGTCAAGCCCACCGAATGGCGAAAGAAGCGCGAGCGCGAGCTCTTCGCCGTCCCACTCTTCCGGCGCAAGCATGGCAATTTCGAGCACCCGCAGAATGTCGCGAACCGCCGCCTCACGCCCCAGCGGGCGCTGGATGCCCGCGGCGCGCATTGGCACCTCTCGCGCGGCAAGTTCCGTCTCAAGGGTGGAGACCTGACGCGTGTCATGCGCAATGACTGCCATCTGTTGCCACTCGAGCCCGCCCAGCACATGCCATTCCCGCAGCGTGCGCGCGATGAGATCGACTTCGGCGTAGGGGCTGTCGGCGAGGCGCACCGTGACGGAACCATCGGGTTGCGGTGCAGGGCCGGGCGCCTCGCGATGCTCCACGCGCCCGCTCACCCCGATCGCCTGGGTCAGCGTGCGGGTGACGTGTTGCAGGGTGGGCGTCTGCCGATGAGCATCGCTCAGCACGTGGACGGCGCCGAGCTCAGCCGCAAGCTCAGCGAACAGCTGCGGGGTTGCCCCGCGGAAGGAGCCAGAACTGATGTCGGGGTCGCCGAATGCCATCACCGCCACGCCGCGCTCTCGCAGGGCGAACAGCAGGTCGATGCTGCCGCGCGTGAGTTCTTGCGCATCATCGACGAGCACCACGCGCAGACGCGCGAGGGCGCCGAGTTCAGCGCCCGCCGGCGAGGCGTGGCGAATCAGCTGGGCGCTCTCCGCAATGAGCTCAGCCGACTCGCGGTGCGCCGAGCGCATCTGCGCCAGAATCGCCCGATAGTCGGCATAGAACGACGCGATCGCGCCCCAGCTCTCGTGCTTCGCATAGCTCGCGATGGCCGCAAGTTCGTCAGCCGTCACGCCCAACTGGGCACATTCCGCGAGGAACGCACGCAATTCAGAGCGGAACACTTGAGAGGCTCGGGCCGCGGGCGGCAAGCCCTCCGGCCAGCGGCTGGGCGCCACAGACTCGTCTTCTGCGTCGCTGGCGAGCAGATCGGCGATGAGCCGGTCTTGATCGGCACCGGTCAACAGTTGCGGCGGCTGCGCGCCCGCAAATGCCGCGGCGGAGCGAACAATCTGAAAGGCAAGGGAGCCCACCGAGCGTGCCAGCGCACCCGGCGTCGCCACCGTCGTCTGCACCCCGATGACGTCACGCACTCGCGTCGCGGTTTGGCGCGAAGGTGTGAGCATCAAGATCTCGTCAGCCGCCACGTCACCGGAGTCAAGCAGCCGGCGCGTGCGTTCAATGGCGACGCGCGTCTTGCCAGCGCCGGGTGCGCCAATCACGACACCATTGGCTGTGGCCGAAAGCTCCAGCACGTCTTTTTGCGACGAGTCCCACGTGGCAGCGGCGGCAACAACTTCAGGCATGATTCCACGGTAGCCGCAGCCCCAGACATCCGGCGCGTTCGCCCTCAGCGTTCAGCGGCCTGCGGCTCGACCGCTACCGTTAGGCTGGTCGCGTGGCCCCACAATGGGGCACGACGAAGGGATTAAACGTGGAGATTCGAGTCGGCATTGCCAACATCGGTCGCGAGCTGAGCTTCGAAACCGATTCCTCAGCAGATGAGATTCGCGCAGCCGTTGCTGACGCGCTGGAGTCGAAGTCGGCGTCGGTCACGTTCACCGACTCCAAGGGCAGCAGCTACATTGTGCCCACGAGCGGTCTGGCATACGTCGAAATCGGAACCGAAGAGTCCCGTCGCGTCGGCTTCGTCGCCTAACGCAGATTTCAAATGAGGCAGGCACCGCACGGTGTCTGCCTCATTTTTGTTGAGCCTCGCTACGAGGCGAGCCCCATCGCATCCATGCGACGTGCGTGCCCACCCATCAGCGCGGTGAACACTGGTTCCACGCGCTTTTCATCCTCGGTGTCGAGCCGATCAGAAGCCAGCGCTGCGCGCGCCACCAACAGCGTGTCGCCGACCAGTCGGCGGCCCCACATTGACAACAGCCAGCGCCACTCATCATCGCTGGTGATGGTCTGGTGCATGATTTCAGCGATCTGGGCGCGATCATTGTCGGCGCCGAGAATGCGAGCGACCCGGCGTCCGGTGTCGCCGTAGCTGGAGGCGAGCGCCAAGTAGAAGTCATCAAGCATGCCTGCGGTGATGTGAACCGAGAGCATCGTTTCTCGCGGCCGCTTGCCGATGGTCTTGCGTCGAAACGCATCGAGCTCTTCACGAAACGGCAGCATCAGGGCTGTCGGCGATTTGCCGCGCTCGACAATCAGATCGGTGAGGCCGCGATGCTTGGTGAGGGCGGCACCGGCTGCCCGCGATAGCGCCTCTTTCTCTTCCAGATCATCGGTTGCCCGAATCAACCGCGTGATCGTCTCAAAGTATCCGAGCTGCAGGTAGGCGGCCTGCCCCAAGAATCGATCGACGTCGGGAGCGAGCTCCGCAAAGTCCACGCGCACGGCGTCACCAAAGTCGCCACGCGAACGCAATGTGAGCTGTCTGCCCTCGGGCCGACGTTGCCAGAACCACTTCACCACGCGTTCAGCCTAGTTGCCCGAGCGCCAATGCCACCGATATTGGCGCGCCAGTTGACACGCAGAAATCGCAGGTCTCCGGGCGTGTGGCGCGCCTCCGGTACGATGGAACGGTTCCAGCATCGGATTGGAACCCCCGCGCCCGGAGCTGAGAGAACGGCGTGGACCACTGAGCGGCAGACTTTCACTGCCAGACAGGCGCACATTACGTGACCACTTTCTCTGACCTGGGTGTTGACCAGGACATCGTCGACGCGCTCGCAGCGCGCGGCATCATCGAAGCATTCCCCATCCAAGAGCAGACAATTCCGCTCTCCCTGCCCGGCCAAGATGTCATCGGCCAGGCAAAAACCGGAACCGGCAAGACGTTCGGCTTCGGCATTCCCGTCGTGCAGCGCATCGGACTCAACCCCGAGCCCGGCGTCAAGGCGCTCATCGTGGTTCCGACTCGCGAACTCGCCGTGCAGGTCTACGAAGACATGGATCTGCTCACCTCCAACCGCGCCACCAGCGTCGTCGCGATCTACGGCGGTAAGGCATACGAAGGACAGATCGATCAGCTGAAGGCCGGAGCGCAGATCGTTGTTGGTACGCCGGGTCGTCTGATTGACCTCGCCAACCAGCGTCTGCTCAACCTCAGCGAAGCTACCGAGGTCGTACTGGACGAGGCCGACAAGATGCTTGACCTCGGCTTCTTGCCCGACATCGAGAAGATCTTCTCGAAGGTTCCGGCCAAGCGTCACACCCAGTTGTTCTCGGCAACCATGCCGGGCACCATCGTGACCCTCGCGCGCCGTTTCATGTCGAACCCGATTCACATTCGCGCCACCGACCCCGACGAGGGTCTCACGCAGGCCAACATCAACCACCTGGTCTACCGCGCGCACTCGCTCGACAAAGACGAGGTCATCGCCCGCATTCTGCAGGCTGAAGGTCGCGAGAAGGTTGTCATCTTCACGCGCACCAAGCGCGCCGCTCAAAAGCTTGTCGATGAGCTCGGCGACCGCGGCTTCAACGCGGCAGCCGTGCACGGCGACATGAGCCAAGAGTCGCGCGAGCGCTCCATGGCCGCATTCAAGGCCGGCAAGCGCGATGTGCTGATCGCCACCGACGTTGCCGCCCGCGGTATCGACGTTGACGATGTAACGCACGTCATCAACCACACCATCCCCGATGATGAGAAGACGTACCTGCACCGCGCGGGGCGTACCGGCCGCGCCGGCCGCACCGGCATCGCGGTGACGTTCGTTGACTGGGAAGACCTGCACAAGTGGGCGCTCATCAACCGTGCCCTGGAATTTGGTCAGCCTGAGCCGACCGAAACCTATTCGTCGAGCCCGCACCTGTACTCCGATCTGAACATTCCGGCCGGAACCAAGGGGCGCATTAAAAAGGCGCCGACGACGCAGACGGTTCAGACCCAGAAGCCCAAGCGTGATGATGACGCGCCGCGTCGTCGACGTCGCCGCGGCGCAGCCGAAGGCTCCTCCACGCCGACGACCGAGCACACCGCAGGTGACGGCGCCGGAACGCACGATGGCAAGGGCAACGAGCACCACGATGGCAACCCGGCACCTCAGCGCCGCCGTCGCCGTCGTCGTCCCTCCAGCGGTGGCGCACCGCAGGGTGGCGGCGCCGCCTAAGTCGTAGCGCGACGCGTTCCGCTACGCCGCGCTTTGATCCTCCGTATCAGCTTTGGCTGATGCGGAGGATTTCTCTTTTCTGGGCGGGTATACGAAGGTCACCAAAACCACCGAGATGATCATCAGCAGGAACCAGCTGGAGAGTTTCGACAGCGACACGAGTTGCCAGCCATCAATCTGATTCGGGTACAGCCATGCCCCGGTGATGGTTCCGATGTTCTCCGCAATCCAGATAAAGCCGGCTGCCCCCACAAAAACCAGGATGACCGGCAGCCGAATGCGGCGCCGCCACACCCGCGCGTGCATGATCGTGGTGCCCCACAACACGACGACGAGGGCGGTCAGCAGCCAGCGAAAGTCGGCAATCCAGTGGTGAGTGAAGAAGTTCGCGTAAATCAGGGCGGCAACGATCGCCGTCATCCAAACCGGCGGGTAGCGCGTGAAGGTGAGATCGAACAATCGATACACGCGCACAAGATAGGAGCCGACGGCCGCGTACATGAAGCCGGAGAACAGCGGAACACCGGCGATGCGAAGGATGCCTTCGGCCTCGTATTGCCACGAACCCACGTCGGTCTTGAACAGCTCCATCGCGGTGCCGACGACGTGAAAGAGCATGATGACCCACAACTCCCGCCCGGCTTCAAGCCGGGTAACGAGCATGAGCACCTGAATCGCAATGGCGATCAGGGTGAGCAGGTCATTGCGAGTGAGCGCCAGATCGGACGGAGAGAGCGTGCGAACCAGAATGATGGCCACCAGCAGTAGCGCGCCAAACAGACACGCCCAGGCTTGCTTTGCCACGAAAACGCCGAACTCGACCAGCCCCGCCCGAAATCCCGTGGTCGGCGCCGATGCCAGCCATCGCCTGGCCGCGGTATCAATACGTTGTTCAAGTCGCGTGGGCTGTAGCACGCCTCACGGTAACGCACGTTGGCCGAAATCAACCCGAGAACCCGCCGCGCTTTAGTCGGGGTACACCGGCTCGATTCCGCTCGCCTGAGCAATAATGCGCGCGACATTCGCGTCTGTCGTGGTGTTCTCCCCCGGCAGGTTGGGCTTGCCAGAGCCGTGATAGTCGCTGGAACCAGTCACGATGAGATCGTGTTTGTGTGCCAGGCGCGCAAGCATGCGCTTTCCATCGGCCGTGTTCTCGCGGTGCTCGATTTCAACGCCACCCAAGCCCAACGCGATCATCTCTTCGATAATCGGCATTGGCAACATGCGGTTGCGCCCGGCGGGGTGCGCGATCACCGAAACGCCGCCGGCCTGGGCCACCAGACGAACGGCGTCACGGGGATCCGGCGCGTACAGCGGAATGGTGTACCCGGTGCGCGGGTGCAAAATGCCCTCGAACGCCTCTTCTCGGCTCTTCACAATGCCGCGTGCAATCAGCGCATCGGCAATGTGTGGTCGCCCGACACTCGCATCTTCCATCCGCTGCGCGAGCACATCGTCCCAGTCGAGGGGGTAGTCGCGGCGAATATTGCTCACAATGCGTTCGGCCCGTGAGAGCCGGTCATCGCGAATGCGCTCCCGCTCGGCCAGGATGCCCGCATGTTCCGGATCAAAGAGATAGGCAAGCAGGTGGGTGGAACCACCCTGGTAGCGGGTGGAGAATTCCATGCCTGGCAGCAGAGTCATTCCCAGTGACCGTGCCGCCCTGGCCGCTTCATCCCACCCGGCCGTCGTGTCGTGGTCGGTCAGCGCAACCGTGCGAAGCCCATACTCGTGCGCAGAAGACAGTACCTCGGCGGGAGGCTGCGTGCCATCTGAGCGCGACGAATGGAGGTGCAGGTCACTCGGACCGCTCCAACGCTTCGTATGTGTCACATCTGAACATTATCGGAGCGAAGCGTCAGCCGCTCTCGACCGTTCTCCCAGGCTCACCCGCGTAGGCTCGAAACGTGTTGCGGTTGTTCGGAGTTCTCGTCACGATTGCGTTGGCCATTGCCACGGCAGTCGTCACCTGGCCGCAGTTTTTCCGGCTCGAAAACACCTTCCCGTTCGCTCAACTCGTTGCCGTTCGCGGCCCCGTTGCGGTGGGCTTTGCGACGCTGACGCTGCTCGCTCTACTGCTCTCCATGGCAAAACCCATTCGCGGCTTTGCCGCAAGCGTTGCCCTCATCTGCTTTATCGGTGCGGGCGCCAACGCTGGCATCATGCTCGTTCGCGGTGTCGGCACCGAAAGCCTCCCAGAAGCCACCGCCAACAGCCTGCGCGTGATGACCTGGAACACGGCTGGCGAAGCCACCCCTGCCGCCACCATCGCGCAAGCGGCTGTTGCGATGGGTGCTGATGTGATTGCCCTTCCAGAAACGTCTGAAGAGGTCGGTGAGCGCGTCGCCGAAGAGATGAGCGCCCTCGGGTCGCCCATGTGGGTGCACCACGTGGCGTACAACGATGAGATCGCCTATGGCCCGCAAGCCTGGGAAACCACGTTGCTCATCTCGCCAGAACTTGGCGACTACTCGGTGATCGCGTCGTCTGAAGACGGCTCAAGCAACACCGGAACCGTGCCGAGCCTGGTTGCCATGCCGGTCACCGGAGATGGCCCGATTCTGGTTGCCGTGCACGCTGTCGCGCCGCGCTTGGATGACATGGCAGCGTGGCAACACGACCTGCAATGGGTGGCCGATCAGTGCTCAACAGACAATGTCATTCTGCTCGGTGATTTCAACGCCACTGTTGACCACATGTCGGGCTACGGCACCGATGGCGGTCTCATGGGCCAATGCACCGATGCCGCCACCGCCACCGGCAACGGCTCGATTGGTACGTGGCCGACGAACTACCCTGCCCTAGCGGGAGCACCCATTGACCACGTCATGGCTTCATCGAAATGGGTGGCCACGGGGTCTGTGGTGCTGAAATCTCTCGACGATTCTGGCAGTGACCACCGCCCGCTGATCGTCCAGTTGGAGCCTGCCAGCGACGTTTCTCCGTGAGAGGATTAAGCCATGACCACTGGCGATGCAACGACGACGACAGAGACCGAAAAGCCGGTCACCAACCGTAAGCAGCCCTTTCCTCAGGGCTTTCTCGACACGATCGGCACGGGTTGGGCAGAGCGCACAGAAACCACCCCGCAGCTGATTGAGCAGGCACCGTTTGCCGCTCAGCGCCGTGCGAAGGTCAGCGCAGCCTTCACCGGCAAGCGCCTAGTGGTTCCGGCCGGCGCCCTCAAGCAGCGCAGCAACGACACGGACTACGTGTTTCGCGCGCACTCCGCGTTCAGCCACCTGACCGGCTGGGGCGCCGACTCTGAACCAGAATCGGTGCTGGTTTTTGACCCGACCGCTGACGGGCACGACATTACGCTGTACTTCCGCGAGCGCGCCGATCGCACCACGAGCGAGTTTTACTCGGACGCCTCGATTGGCGAGTTTTGGATCGGCCCGCGCCCATCGCTTGCTCAGGTGGCGACCTCTCTCGGCATCACCACCAAGCACCTCGACGAGTTTGCCGCCGCAGCCGATGACCTGGTCGTCGATGAGAGCGATGAGCTGACCCAGTTTGTCTCGGAGCTTCGCCTCGTCAAAGACGACTATGAGCTTGCCCAGCTGCAGCTCGCCGTCGATGTCACGTCAGCCGCTTTTGACGATGTGCTGCGCGAACTGACCACGGCCACCGAGCACCGCCGCGGCGAGCGCGTCATTGAGGGTGTGTTCGCCCGCCGTGCCCGCATGGATGGCAACGGGGTCGGCTACGACACGATCGCGGCCGCTGGCCCTCACGCGTGCTACCTGCACTGGACCCGCAACGACGGCAAGGTCGTCGACGGCGAGCTGGTGTTGATGGATGCGGGCGTTGAGGTTGACAGCCTTTACACCGCCGACATCACCCGCACCTTCCCCGTCAACGGCACCTTCTCCCCCGTGCAGCGCCGCGTGTACGAGGCCGTGCGTGAGGCGGCCGATGCCGCGTTCGCTATCGCGCGCCCCGGCATTAAGTTCAAGGAGCTGCACGAGACGGCGATGACGGTTATCGCCGCGAAGGTCTCGGAGTGGGGCCTGCAGCCGCTCAGCACAGAAGACCTCCTCAACCCGGAGACCGGTGGTCAGCACCGTCGCTACATGGTGCACGGAACCAGTCACCACCTGGGTATTGACGTTCACGACTGCGCACAGGCGCGTCGCGAAATGTACTACGAGGGCATTCTCGAAGAGGGCATGGTGTTCACGATCGAGCCCGGCCTGTACTTCCAGGCAGACGATCTGACCGTGCCTGAGGAGTACCGCGGCATCGGCGTGCGCATCGAAGATGACGTGGTTGTCACCGCCGACGGCGTTCGCAACCTCTCGGCTAGCATCCCGCGCACCGCAGACGAGGTGGAGGCCTGGGTGCAGCGCCTGCGCGGCTAATTCCGCTTCATTTACTGAGCCCCCGACGAATATTCGTCGGGGGCTCAGTCGTTCAACCCGTATTAGTCGGTCAGTGAGTCGACCCACTCCTGGTTTTCATCCATCCACGCGCGCACAATCTCGGTGTAGTCGGTGACGTCTTCTTCACCCGAGTTGTACATGGCGTTCTCCAGCGAGAACAGCACCTCCGAGTCCATCTCGAAGTCAGAGAGCCACCCGTAGACCTCGGGGAACTCCGTCTTGAAGTCGGTGCCAGCGATCGTGTGGATCTCTTCGGCAGCACCCAAGGTTCCGTCCGGGTCTTCGAGGTCTTTGATCTCGAACGCGTCGTAGGCCCAGTGCGGACGCCACAGCGTGACGGCCACGTTTTCACCCGCGTCGAGCTTGGTTTGCAACTCGGCGAGCATCGCGGGCGTCGACGAGGTGATGTACTCCATGCCGTCGAGGCCATACGTCGGAATGACGCTTTCCTGCGTCGCCTTGGTGAGACCGGCGCCGGGCTCGATTCCGATCAGACGGTTATCGAACAGCTCGGCGTTGTCGGCAAGCTCGGTGAGCGAATCAATCGGCGCGTCGGCGTTCACGGCAATCGTGAGCTTGGCGTCGGTGTTCCATGCGCCCAGGTCTTCAATCTTCTCGCCATACTCGGCGAAGTAGTCGGCGTGCGTGAACGGCAGCCAACCGTCAAGGGCGAGGTCATAGCTGCCGTCGGAGACGCCCAAGAACACGGGCCCGGCGTCGGCGTACTCGAGGTCAACGTTGTAACCCTTGTCTTCCAGAACGATCTTCCAGATGTACGAGGCTGCCTCGCCCTCGGGCCAGCCGTTGAAGACGCCAATCGTGATGTCTTTCGAGGCCTCGCCATTGGTTCCGCTTTCTCCTCCCGCGCCTGACGAGCAGCCGGCGAGCGCAATGCTTGCCACCGCTCCGAGTGCGAGGGTACGAAGAATGTTTCGCTTCTTCATTGTTTTCCTTTCCTTCCGCGTGCTGTGCTGCGGTTGTTGGGGATACCCGCGTGTGCCGCGGGCCATTCACACCAGCGGTGTGTCAGTCGAGAAATGTCAGGCCGTTGCTGTCGCACGCGCGGCGACCGAGCTGCGAGCGCGCTTGGACTGACCGAATCCGCCGGTGATGCGGTCAAGGATCATCGCGATCACGACCACCGAAATGCCGGCTTCAAAGCCGAGCGGAACATTGACAGAGCTGAGCGATGCCACGATCGGCTTTCCGAGTCCCGGGGCGCCCACCATGCTGGCAATGACCGACATTGACAGCGAAAGCATGATCACCTGGTTGATGCCCGCCATAATCGACGGCATCGCGAGCGGCAATTGAATCTGTCGCAGAATACGGCCGGGGGTGGCACCGAACGCGTGGCCTGCCTCGACCACCTCGGGGTCGACGCCACGTATGCCGAGTTCGGTGAGACGCACGCCGGGCGCGAGCGCAAACATGATCGTGGCGACGATACCCGGAACCGGGCCCACACTGAACAGGAAGATCGCGGGCAGCAGGTACACGAACGCTGGCATCGTCTGCAGGAAGTCCAGAATCGGTCGCACCACGTTTGACACGCGTTGTGAGCGGGCAGCCCAAATACCGACCGGAACGGCGATTGCGGTGGCAATGACGACGGCAACAACCGTGAGTGCGAGGGTATACATCGCATTTTCCCACTGCGCCACCGTCAGAATCAGGGTGAGTCCGAGCGCGGTACCGATTGCCAGCTTGTACCCCTTGGCGAAGTACGCGATGACCACCAGCACGGCGATGATGACCCAGGCGGGAGGTGCCGTGAATAGCCACGCGGCGGCGTCATAGATCGAGGTGAACACCTGCGCGATGAAGTCGAAGAATCCGCCCAAATACTCCTTCAAGAAGTTAATGATCTCCTTGACGGCCTTGCCCAGCGGAATACGCGCGCCGTCGGCGAGCCACTGTGAAATATCCATTAGCTGGCCTCCCCTTCGGTTGCGGCATCGACAAGCGGCGTGAACTGCGCCACCATCTCAATCGGTGACTGAATGATCGGCATCTCCCGAGTGGTTGCCGGAACATTGCCGAGCGCGGCAAGCAGGGTGACTCGCGGAATCACGCCGATGAGACGGTTGTTTTCGTCGACCACCGCCAATGGCACCGGGCTTTCAACGGCCGCCTCGACGATGTCGGTGAGCAGGTCATCCGGCCCCACGGTCAACACGTTGGTGTCGACGATTGCTCGCAGGTCAGTGCCGCCCGATTTCACGGCGCGAATGACGGCGCGGTCGGTGACGGCGCCGACGAGGCGTCGGCTTTCCACCGCGAAGACCGCGCTGACCTGCTCTTCGCGAAGTACCCGCAGCGCACCACGCACTCCCGCACTAATGGGAGTTGTCAGGTGTGGTGGTTCCATCACGGCGCTCGCCGTCAGCACGCGCGTACGGTCCACGTCTTGCACAAACTGGGCGACGTAGTCGTTGGCCGGATCGGTCAGGATCTCTTCCGGCGTTCCCTGTTGCACGATGCGTCCGTCGCGCATGACCGCGATGCGGTCGCCGAGAAACATCGCCTCGTTCAGGTCGTGGGTGATGAAGATAATGGTGCGACCGAGCTCCTGCTGCAGTTCGACCAGTTGCTCCTGCATTTCTCGCCGGATCAGCGGATCGAGGGCGCTGAAGGCCTCGTCCATCAACAAGATGTCGGTGCCGGCCGTCAGCGCTCTGGCAAGTCCAACGCGCTGACGCATGCCGCCGGAGAGCTCATCAGGAAACGCTTGAGCGCGATTGCCGAGCCCAACCCTGTCGAGAATTTCTTGTGCGCGTGCCAGCCGCTCCTCTTTCGCGACGCCCTGAATTTCCAGCGCGTAGGCGGCGTTATCGATCACCGTGCGGTGCGGCAGCAGTGCAAAGTGCTGGAACACCATCGATACGGCACTGCGACGAATGCCGCGCAGTTCGCTCGCCGACGCCTTACCGATGCTGTGGCCCTGCACCACGACGTCGCCATCTGTGGGCGCGAGCAGGCCGTTGAGCATGCGAATGATGGTCGACTTACCGGAGCCAGACAGGCCCATGATCACAAAGATTTCACCGCGGTTCACGGTGAAGCTGGCGTCGATAACGGCCGCGGTTCCGGCGTCGGCGACGTCGGAACGGGATTCTCCCGCCTTCAAGCGCTTAACCGCGCTGGCAGGGTTTCGGCCAAAAACTTTATAGAGATTCTGCGCAACAAGTGCGATTTCGGACACGTTTCCCCCCGGCTCGCCTCAAAGTGAGGTGAGCGTTCGGTTACGTCCGGGTGATGCCTACGGGGCCGCTTCGACAGCGTTGTGCTGACGGCTCGGGCAACAAACTTCGGGTTCACTGCATAAGGCAACGACCGTACGCTCGGGTATCTTCACTGCACATGCGTCGAAAAAGACCCCGGCCGCGGACTGGTCTGAGGGCTAAAGCCTCAACCCACGCTAGCGAACCGCGACAGCACGGGGCAAATCCCGAGACCAAAACGAGACCTTAGCCAATGTTCGAACGCATCAGCGATGCCACCAGTGGCGCAAGGCTCGCACCGATCTCATCGGCGGGGCGCTTGTTACCCGCGACCTCGAAGGAGTGTCCGCCGCCCTCAATCCACGAAATGGTGGCTGCCGGCAGCGCGCGCACGATGTCTTCCAACTGCTCATGCGGGTCAACAAACGCGTCTTTGGTTCCTTCGATGAACAGCTGCGGAACCATGATGGCCGGCAGATGTTCGGCTCGCGGCGCATCGGGCTTGCCCGGTTGGTGCAGTGGATAGCCGAGGTAGACGAGGCCGCTCACACCCATCCCGTCGGCGACCGCCATCGACGCCATCCGGCCGCCGTAACTCTTCCCTGCGGCCCACAGCGGCAGGTCACTGCCGACCGCCTCCACCACGACGCGCCACGTCGCGATAGCGTGCGCGGCCGGGCCGGGCATGCGACGGCCAGCCTGGGCGTAGGGAAAGTTAAAGCGCGCGGTCGATACGCCTTCTGCCCGCATGCCCTCGGCAAAGCCCACCAAAAAGGCGTGGTTCATCCCAGCTCCGGCACCGTGCGCGATCGGCATCATCGCCCAGGCATCGACGGCTTCTTCAAGGTCGATGTCAAAGGCGGCGTCACCCTTAGGTAACGCCACGGTCAACGCGCGCGTCGTCATGACCCGGTGGTGTCGGTGGCCGGTCGCGTCGTGGACGCCTCGTTTGTCGCCCCCGCAGCAGGCTCGGAGGCCGCCGGCTGCCCGTAACCGGGCAGCCGCTCACCGTACTGTGGAGGCGCATTGTCAATCACTCGTGGCGCACGCGGGCGTGCGCCACGCATCTCACTCATCACTTCGCGCGCCTTATGGATGCTGGTGACCTTAACGGTGACGTCATAGTGGTCGGCGAGCACCGCCATCACACTTGCAAAAGACCGACGCCGACGCATGATGAGGTACGACAGAAACGACATCGCCATACCAATGGCCATGCAAATCAGAAGCGTCGCAAAATACACGGCGCCCGGAATCGCCGGGTTAAAAATAGCCTGAATCGCGCAGGCACCGATGCCCAGCATGAGGCCGTTGATGAGGCCGCCGCGTGCCGCGGTGACATAACCGAGCCGGCCGGTGATGCGCTCGACAGAGCGCAAGCCGTTGCCCACGATCGAGATGTCGCGCGGCGGAATGTCGGCGTCAATGAGCTTGGACGCGGCCTTCTGCGCGGCCTCGTATTCGGGAAACGACGCGACCGTTTCACCGATGTCGTTCTTGCCGATGTTTGCACCCATCATGCTCATGAGGCCATTGTTTCACGCACCGTGTGGGACTGCCTGACAGTTCGGTATCAGGACTACGCTGGTGATGTGAGCACTCAGAGGGTTTTCGTTGCGCGCCTGGCGGGCTGCGTCGTTTTCGACCCCTCCGGCGATCGACTCGGCAAGGTCCGTGACGTCGTCGTCGTGTACCGAAAATCCGACCCGCCCCGCGTCATCGGCCTGGTGTGCGAAATTCCAGGCAGACGACAGGTGTTCGTCTCGATCAACCGAGTGACATCGATTTCTCAGGGCCAGGTCATTACGACTGGCCTCATCAATGTGCGCCGCTTTCAGCAGCGCGCCGGCGAAATTCGCGTCATCGCCGAGCTGATCGGTCGCCGGTTCAACTTTGCCGATGGTTCCGGCACCGGAACCGTCGAAGACGTTGCCATCGAACGCTCCCGCTCGGGTGTGTGGGATGTCAGCCAGCTGTTCTTGCGCAAGCCCAAGACCAGCGCATCGCCCTTCGCGAAGGGCGCGACAACCTTTGCCTCGTGGAACGAGGTGCGCGAGCAGCATGCGCCAGGGCACGCGCAGTCTGCCGAGCACCTCGTGCAGTCCATGTCAGAGATGCGGCCAGCCGACCTCGCCAACAGCCTGCTCGATCTGCCGGAGGCCCGCATGTTGCGCGTCGCAGAAGAGCTCCCCGATGAGCGCCTCGCCGATGCTCTGGAAGAAATGCCAGAAGACGAACAGGTGCACATTTTGGAGCAGCTCGGCGACGAGCGCGCCGCCGACATTCTGGACGCGATGGAACCAGATGATGCCGCCGACCTGCTGGCGCAACTGCCCGAGGGGCGCCTGCAGCAGCTGCTGGAGCTGATGGAACCAGACGAGGCCGAGGACGTTCGCGCGCTGCTGCAATACGGACCAGACACGGCCGGTGGTCTGATGACGACCGAGCCGATCATCATGTCGGCCGATGCCACGGTCGCCGAGGCGCTCGCGCTGATCCGCCGCCACGAACTGCACCCCGCACTGGCGGCCGCGGTGTTTGTCACCCTGCCGCCGTATGAAACGCCGACCGGTCGCCTGCTGGGTGTCGTGCATTTCCAAAAGATGCTGCGCTACCCACCGCACGAGCGCCTTGGTTCCATCATTGACGAAGCTTCTGAGCCGGTGCTGGCCTCCGCTTCGGCGGCAGAAGTTGCGCGCATTCTCGCCTCGTATGACCTGGTGTCGCTGCCGGTGGTTGACGACAGTCACCGCCTGGTCGGGGCGATCTCTGTCGACGATATGCTCGACTACCTGCTGCCTGATGACTGGCGCTCGCAAGACTCCGAGGCGCAGCCAGGAGCACGCTCGTGATGGCGCGCGGCGGCCAGCTCGAGACGCCGCTGGGCCGTTCGAGCCGGCGCGCCTCCGCGGAGAACAAAGACCGGTTTGGTCGCTTCACCGAGTGGATTGCGCGCGCCATGGGAACCCCCATGTTTCTGGCGATCCTCACGCTGTTCTGTATTGCGTGGATCGCGTGGAACACGCTCACCCCGCCGCACGTGCGCTTTGACTCGGCGGCCAATGGTTTTACCGCGCTCACGCTGATGCTTTCGTTGCAGGCCTCTTACGCCGCTCCCCTGATTCTGTTGGCGCAGAACCGCCAAGACGACCGCGACCGGGTTCAGATTGAGCAAGACCGGCAGCGTGCCGAGCGCAACCTGGCCGACACCGAATATCTCGCCCGCGAAGTTGTAGCGCTGCGCATGTCGATTGACTCCATGACCAAAGACGTCATGACGCGCGATGTATTGCGCCACGAGTTGCGGGCGCTTCTTGACGACCTCGATCGCCGCGATCAGACCGACGTGGCCCCCACCGAGCAGCACAGTGACCACCGCTGACGCCGTTCGCGCCGCCGTCGGCGGTGTGACCGATCCGGAGTTGCGCCGTCCGCTGGCAGAGCTCGACATGATTCGTGACGTGCGCGTCGACGGAAACACGGCGCACGTCGAGATGGTGCTCACGATTGTGGGCTGCCCGGCTGCTACCCGCATCGAAGCCGATGTCCGGGCCGCAGCGCTCGGGGTTGCCGGTGTGAGCGAAGCAGATATTCAGGTGGGTGTGATGACGCCCGCGGAACGGGCAGCACTGACCGAAAAGCTGCGCGCGGGTCGCCCCGCGCGGGTGATGCCGTTTGGCCCAGAATCACTGACCCGCGTGATTGCGGTCACCAGCGGCAAGGGCGGCGTCGGCAAGTCGACCGTAACCGCCAACCTGGCGATCGCGCTCGCGCAACAGGGGCTTCGGGTTGGTCTTATTGATGCTGACGTGCACGGGTTCTCGATTCCCGCACTCATGGGCATTCCGGCCGGAACCATGCCAACGCGACTCGACGACATGATTCTGCCGCCCATCGCCCACGATGTGCGCGTGATCTCGATCGGCATGTTCTTGCAGGGCGGCGACAACCCGGGGGCTGTGGCTTGGCGCGGACCGATGCTTCACCGCACCGTTTTGCAGTTTCTCACCGACGTCTACTTCGGTGACCTCGATGTCTTGCTGCTCGATATGCCGCCGGGTACCGGCGATGTTGCCATCTCGGTCGGCCAAATTCTGCCGCACGCCGAGGTGCTGGTCGTCACCACACCACAAGCCGCCGCCAGCGATGTTGCGGTGCGCAGTGGACTGGTCGCACGACAGACCGGTCAAAGCGTGATTGGGGTCGTCGAAAACATGGCCACGATGACGCTGCCCGATGGTTCCGTTCTTGACCTTTTCGGTACCGGCGGCGGCGATGACGTAGCTCGTGCGCTCTCGACGGCGGGCGAAAACGTTGCGGTGTTGGCGCGCGTTCCGCTCAGCATGGCGCTGCGTGCCGGCGGCGACAGCGGCGAGGCGGTCGTCGTGTCTTCTCCCGCCGACCCTGCCGCGATTGCGATCACGGCGCTCGCCACCGCCGTGAAGAACCGCGGTCGGGGCCTCGGCGGCAAGCCGCTCCCCCTCGCTATCGGCTAGCTGCCCCCTTTCGCAGCCGGGCGTAATCGGCTTGACTGTGGCCATGATGATCGAAGAAAAAGCGGCCGCCCTCCTCCAGCTACACGAAGACGATGCCATCCTGAGCGTGGTCAACGTGTGGGATGCAATTTCTGCGAAGGTCGTGGCGGAGACTCCCGGAACGACCGCGTTGGCAACGGCCAGCCACTCGATATCGGCGACGCTCGGCTACCCCGACGGCGAGGTCATCCCGTTTGAAGAGCATCTGATGATGATTCGCCGCATTGTGGCGACCACCAATCTTCCGGTCAGCGCCGACCTTGAGGCGGGCTATGGCGATGCCGCCGAGGCCGTGCGGCGTGCCATCGGTGTCGGCGTCGTCGGCGCGAACATCGAAGACCAAATGAAGCCCATCGCCGAGGCCACCCGCATCGTTGAATCAGTCATGGCTGCCGGCGACCGGGAGGGCATTCGGTTTGTGTTGAACGCGCGCACAGATGCCTTCGTGCGCGCCGGCGACCGCGACCCCGGTGCCGTGCTGGATGACGCGATTGAACGCGGGCAGGCGTATTTGCAGGCCGGTGCGCCCGTGGTGTTCGTGCCCGGCAAGCTCAACGAGGCCCAGGTGCGCGCCCTGGTCGACGCCTTCGGCCCGCGCCGACTCACCATGATCGGCGTACCAGGATCGCTCTCCCGCGACCGGCTGCAGGAGCTGGGGGTCGCCCGAATCTCCTACGGGCCGTGGTCGCAGCGCGTGGCGCTGACGGCCTTGCAAGACCTCACGGCAACGGTTGCCGCCGGTGGCGGCCTGCCCGAAGGTACCAAGACCCTCAATTAGGCGCTACGTTGCCTCGCTGTCGTACGGCGGCAACTCGCCAGCCGTGAGACGCTGCGCGGCGCGCATGCGTGCCGTGGTGCGCGGAGCCGGGGTATTGCCTCCGGGTTCCGCGCCTGCGGGCGCCGGAACCACCTCATCGAGAATCGCCTCGCGAATGATGCGCCTGGGGTCGTACTGACGTGGATCAAGCTTGCGCCAATCCACGTCTTCAAATTCCGGACCCATCTCTTGCGAGACGCGATCTTTCGCGCCACGCAGGTATTCGCCCGCTCGCTTCACGAGACGTGCGAACCCCTCCGCGTACTTCGGTAGCCGCTCGGGGCCGACCACCATGAGCGCGATCACCGCGATCACGATCAGTTTGTCGGCAGAGAGCCCGAAGTTCATGCCTTTAGATTACCCGCCGCGCCTTAACGTCTGCCATGACACGAGCACGTAGCCTTGATGCGGAGGAGTCATGAGCGAACACGATGCTATTGCCCGCTTTGCCCGGGAGTCGATTATCGAACCCGAGCACATTCAGCGCGCACGTACGCATGCCGTCGAAATTGGCGCGCAGCCGATTAGCGCGGGCATCGGAGCTCAGTGCGCCGTGATTGCCGCGGCAACGGCGGCCACCAGCATGGTGGAGATCGGAACCGGTGCCGGCGTCTCCGGGTTGTGGCTGCTTCGTGGCGCACCCGGCGCGATTCTGACGACGATCGACAGCGAACCCGAGCACCTCGGCGTCGCACGCCAGTCGTTTCACGATGCCAAGGTTCCGCCCTCGCGTGCCCGCTTTATTTCGGGCCGAGCCCTTGATGTCCTGCCGCGCATGAACGAAGCGTCGTATGACGTCGTGCTCATCGACGCCGACCCCGAAAACGTCATCGCGTATGTCGAGCACGGCCTGCGCCTGGTTCGTCCCGGCGGAACGGTGCTGATTCCTCGCGTGCTGAATGGCGGCAAGGTCGCAGACCCGGTGCAGCGTGACGAAGCCACACGCGCCTACCGCTCACTCATTCAAGAGACCCAGGCCTCCCCCGCCGTTGTGGGTGCGCTCTCCACGCTTAACGAGGGTCTGCTTCAGCTCACCCTGCTGCCGGAATAGTCCGCAGAAATACGGAATAGTCAGCAGAAATACAAAATGGCCGGGTGAACATCACCCGGCCATTTTGTATGTGACAGAAGTTAGGCGGCGTTGACGACGCCGCTCAAAACCTCATGCAGTTCCTTGGCTTCGTCATCGTTGACGGAGACTACGAGTCGTCCGCCCCCCTCCAGCGGAACGCGCACGATAATGAGGCGTCCTTCCTTCACGGCTTCCATCGGTCCATCGCCAGTCCTTGGCTTCATGGCTGCCATTTCGGGCCCCTTTCGTCCTGGTATGTAACTAGTTTATCGGTTTCCTGACAGTCGCCGATTCGCGGCCGAAATCTTAGGGAATTCGGGTGATGGTATTGCCGTAGGCATACATCTCGAAGATCCAGATGACCTGGTACGCCAGGCACCCGCCCAGCACGAGTAGCCGCCCCCACAGCGGCTTAATTTGTGCGGGCGCGCCCGACAACGGGGTGAGGGGCATCAGCAGCCGCAACGTGGATGACTGCGGAAAGAACACCGCCAGCAGGTACAGCAAATAGCTCGCCGAGAACAGTCGCACCTCGACGCCCAACTTCTTCACGTAACGCGATTGCCACAGCAGCAGCATGGTTCCGGCGAGCACGGCGCCAAATAGCGCCCAGCCTGCCCATGCCGGCACCTGCCACTGCGCAAACCAGAAGTTCAGGCCGAGAATCCAACCGTCAAACGGCACAAAGTGCGGGACGGAATCTGGCAACCAGTTGCGTCGCCAGGAGAGTTCCGTCTGCAGGTAGGCCGTGGGGTCTCCCATCGCCATGCCCGCAATAATCGGCCAGCTCAGCCCCACTGCGGCGGCCAACAGGCCCGCCGCGACGATGTGCACAATCTGCACCGCGGGCAACGGGTCGCTGCGGCGACGGAACCATCGCCATATGCCGTAGAGCGCCAGCATGAGCGAGAAGGCAAGAACCCCGGGGCGGGTGTATCCCATCAGCGGAATGAGTAGGTATAGCCAGGCGAACCGTCGGCGAACAACGACGTACAGCGCGCACAGCAGGAAGAACAAGAACAACGCTTCGGCGTAGCCGACATGAAACAGCGCGGCCAGCGGGCCATTGGCGAAAAACACCACCGCCCACAGCGACTGTGTGTGGGTCAGACGAGTGCGCATCAGGGCGTACAGCGCGTAGCTGGCACCGAACCCGGCGATGAGCGACACGAGCGCGGCGCCCGCCGCCCACGACCCGAAGGGCAACGAAACTGCTTTCGCGAGGTATGCGTACAGCGGCATGAATGCCCACGCATTCTCCATCGGCCGCCCGTCTTCGCTCATCGGCAGCTCAGTCGGGTATCCGACGTCGGCGACGATCCAGTACCAGTTGGCGTCCCATCCGATGACGAAGTCAGCCACCGTTGCCGCCGCGCCAAATCGCGAGAGCGGGCCAGATGCGGACGCCGCCGCAAACAACACGCTCAACGTCACGACGCGCGCGACGAGGTAGATCGCGGCGACCTGCGCGAGCGCGGGCAGCGAACGGAAGGTTTCGCCGCGTGTTACGCGAGCCACGCGCGCAGTGCCGTCTCGACGGCCTCAATCTGGGCGACCTCGACGCGCTCTTCGTCGTGGTGCGCCAGCGACGGGTCCCCCGGACCATAGTTGACCGCCGGAATTCCGGCGGCGGAGAATCGAGCGACGTCGGTCCAGCCATATTTCGGCTTGGCCGCGGCTCCCACCGCCGCCAAGAATTCTTGAGCGAGCGGGGCATCCAAGCCAGGGCGAGCACCGGCGGCAAGATCGGTGAATTCCACCTCGAACGAGTCGAAGAAGTCGCTCACATACTGTTGCGCGGCCTCCAGCGAACGATCCGGCGCAAAGCGGAAGTTCACCTCCACCTCGCACAGGTCGGGAATCACGTTGCCTGCCACCCCGCCCGTGATCGCCACCGCATTGAGGCCCTCGCGGTACACGAGCCCCTCAACCTCTGCGTCGCGCGGCGTGTACTCGTTCAGACGCGCGAGGATGGGCGCTGCCGCGTGAATAGCGTTCTTTCCCATCCAGGCGCGTGCTGAATGCGCGCGCACGCCGTGGGTGCGCACAACGGCTCGCAAGGTTCCGTTACAGCCGCCTTCAACGGCGCCATTGGAGGGTTCGCCGAGAATAGCGAAATCGCCCACCATCAGATCGGGGCGGTTTCGGGCCAGCCGCCCGAGCCCGTTGAGTGAGCTGTCTACCTCTTCGTGGTCGTACCACAGCCAGGTGATGTCAACCGCGGGGGCGGTGAGCTCGGCGGCAAGCTTGAGCTGCACGGCAACGCCCGCCTTCATGTCAACGGTGCCGCGACCCCAGATGTACTCATCACCGTCGATGGTGCGCAGTTGCGTCGGAAGGTTGTTGTTGATCGGAACGGTGTCGATATGACCGGCAATGATGACACGTCGCTCGCGCCCCAGGTTGGTGCGCGCCACGATGAGATCGCCATCACGGATGACCTCAAGGTGGGGATAGTCGGCGAGGGCCTGCTCGATGAGGTCGGCCAACGGCTTTTCGTCACCGGAAACGCTCGGAACATCGCAAATGGCCTGGGTGAGGTGTACGGATGAAACCGTGAGATCAAGCGTCGACATGCGATCCACTCTACTGGCGACGAAATATCATCTGCAGTCCCGGTACCGTTGAGCTATGACTGATGCACGTTGGATTTGGGCAGAGGGTCTGCGGACCGTGGCACACGACGAAACGGTGCTCGATGCGCTGTATCCGTCACCGGCGGCAGGGCGCGCGCCGGCCGATCACACGGCCACCCTGACAGGCCGTGTCGATGAGCGCCGCGGCGTGAGGGTTGAAGCGATCACCGTCGAGATCGACCTGAATACGCCGCCGGCCTCGACCGAAGACGCCTACCTGCGCCTGCAGGCGCTCTCGCATCTGCTGGTGCAGCCCAACGAGCTCAACCTCGATGGCATCTTCGGCCACCTCCCCAATGTGGCCTGGACGAACGCGGGCCCGATGCTCCCCGCCGAGGTTGCCGCGCGACGCGCCGAGTTGCAGGCTGCCGGCATCCAGGTGCAGGGGCTCGACAAGTTTCCCCGGCTCACCGACTACGTGCTCCCCACCGGCGTGCGCATCGCCGACGTCTCGCGCGTTCGCTTGGGCGCATACCTGAGCCCCGGAACCACGGTGATGCACGAAGGGTTCGTCAACTTCAACGCTGGCACGTTGGGTGCCTCGATGGTGGAAGGTCGCATCTCGCAGGGCGTTGTCGTCGGTGACGGCTCTGACATCGGCGGTGGCGCCTCCATCATGGGCACGCTCTCCGGTGGCGGATCACACCGCGTCTCCATTGGCGAGCGCACCCTGCTGGGCGCCAACGCCGGCATCGGCATCTCGCTCGGCGACGACTGTGTTGTCGAGGCAGGGCTCTACGTTACGGCCGGCTCGAAAATCGTGCTCGTCGATCAGCCCCTGCAAGCCGACGGCTCCCCGGTCGTTGTGAAAGGTTCCGAGCTGTCTGGCAAGAATGGCGTGCTGTTGCGACGCAACTCGCTGACCGGTGCCATTGAGGCCGTTGCCCGACAGGGCGTCGGTGTCACCTTGAACGAGGCGCTTCACGCCTGAACGTGGCTCAGCCTGCGACAGCGGCCCGGGGTGGCACTCACCCCAAATACGAAACTCCCCAGCAGGTCTGCTGGGGAGTTTCGTATTGGCCGATTACATGCCCGGGTAGTTGCGCTCGGGTGCTCCCGTGTACAGCTGCTGCGGGCGACCGATCTTGGTCTGCGGGTCGGTGTTCAGCTCGTTCCAGTGCGCAAGCCAGCCGGGCAGACGACCGATGGCGAACAGCACGGTGAACATGCGCGTGGGGAAACCCATCGCCTTGTAGATCACGCCGGTGTAGAAGTCGACGTTGGGGTACAGGCGACGCGACTGGAAGTACTCGTCGTTCAGAGCGATCTCTTCGAGCTCTTTCGCCAGGTCAAGCAGCGGGTCTTTCACGCCGAGCTCGGCGAGTACCTCGTCGGCTGACTCTTTGACGAGCTTCGCGCGCGGGTCGTAGTTCTTGTAGACGCGGTGACCGAAGCCCATGAGCTTCACGCCGTCTTCTTTGTTCTTCACGCGCTCAACGAAGCGCTTGACGCCCTCGCCGGAGTCGCGAATCTTGCCCAGCATGTCAAGCACGGCCTCATTGGCGCCACCGTGCAGCGGGCCGTAAAGGGCATTGATGCCGGCGGAAATCGAGGAGAACTGGTTTGCGCCGGTGGAACCAACCAGGCGCACCGTCGACGTCGAGGCGTTCTGCTCGTGGTCTTCGTGCAGAATCAGCAGACGCTCAAGCGCCCGAGACATCACGGGGTTCGCGACATACTCTTCGCTCAGCACACCGAAGTTCAGCTTCAAGAAGTTGTCGACGAAGCTCAGCGAATTATCTGGGTAAAGGAAGGCCTGGCCGATGCTCTTCTTGTGCGCGTAGGCGGCAAGCACGGGAAGCTTAGCGAGCATGCGAATGGTGTTGAGTTCAACGTGCTCGGGGTTGTGCGGGTCTGACTGACCTTCGTAGTAGGTCGACAGCGCTGATACGGCCGACGACAGCACCGACATCGGGTGCGCCGTGTGCGGCAAAGCGGAGAAGAAGTGCTTCAGGTCTTCGTGAATCAGCGTGTGGCGACGAATCTTCTCGTCAAACTCACCCAGCTGGTCACCCGTCGGCAGCTCGCCATAAATCAGCAGCCAGGCCACCTCAAGGTAGGAGCTGTTCTTCGCGAGCTGTTCAATCGGGTAGCCACGGTAGCGCAGGATTCCCTCATCGCCATCGATGAAGGTGATTGCCGACTTCGTGGCGGCGGTGTTGACAAAGCCGTAGTCCAGAGCGGTGTGCCCTGTCTGCTTGGTCAGTGTTGCAAAGTCGATGGCCGGGGTGCCATCCGTTCCCTGCAGAACTGGGAACTCGGCGGTCGTGCCACCAATCGACAGTGTGGCCTTCTCGGGCTGGGTTGCCGCGTCCGTCACGGTGCCTCCTTGCGATCTGTATCGACGAGAGTCGTTTGTGCCGCGGTTGACACGGCTTCGGGCCTCTTCACAGAAGCCGCACATTTACAGCCTAGTAGGACTCCGACTGTACTGTTGACCGCCGCAAAGGATCATCGAATTCGATGGAGGATATCTACGAAATCTGTCGCAAACGCTCCGCGGCAGCCGCGATTCGTTCGTCTGGTGCGGTGAGCGAGAGGCGGATATGCTGCGGAAAGTACGGTCCGTAGAAGACGCCGGGGCCGGCAAGAATTCCGAGCTCGGCGAGGCGTTGCATGCTCTCCCAGGCGTCTTTACCTTCGGTCGCCCACAGGTACAGCCCGGCTTCGCTGTGGTCAACGCGGAATCCGGCCGCTTCCAGAGCGGGCTTAAGCACGCTGCGGCGCGCGCGATAGCGCTCCTTCTGTTCGGCGACGTGCGCGTCGTCGGCCAGGGCGACAGCCATCGCCTCCTGCACCGGTTGCGGCAGCATCAGCCCAAGGTGTTTTCTCGCCATCAGCAAGCGCACCACGAGATCAGCGTCGCCGGCCATAAAGGCGGCGCGGTAACCCGCGAGATTGGACTGCTTTGACAGCGAATACACCGAAAGCACGCCGGTGATATCGCCGTCGGTCACTCGCTCATCAAGGATCGACGGAATCGGCTGCGTTGCCCACTCCCCCTCCCAGCCGAGTTCGGCATAGCATTCGTCGCCAGCGATGACGGCACCCAGCTCACGAGCGCGCGCGACGGCGGCGCGCAGTTCCGCAACGCCTAACACCCGCCCATCCGGGTTGCCGGGCGAATTCAGCCAAATCAGCTTGGTTCCGTCCGGCCAGCGTGCCGGGTCATCTTCCGCCACCGGTGTTGCTCCGGCAACGACGGCGCCCACCTCATATGTGGGGTACGCCGCGCGGGGGTGCACCACAATGTCGCCGCTACCCAACCCCAAAAGTGTTGGCAACAGCGCGACCAGCTCTTTGGAGCCGATGGTGGGCAAGACGTTGTGCGGCGTGAGACCAACAACGCCGCGTCGCCGCGCAAACCAGTTCACAATCGCTTCGCGAAGCGGAACCGTGCCAACAGTTTGCGGGTATGCATGCGCCTCGGTGGCTGCGGCAAGCGCCTCACGGATGATGACGGGAGTCTCATCAACGGGCGAGCCGATCGACAGATCGACAATGCCGCCCTCGTGTTCGCGGGCGAGCTGCGCGAGTGGCGCTACTGCGTCCCACGGGTAATCCGCGAGATCGCGGACGCTCATGCTTGCGGGGGAAGCACGGTAATAACCGGGTGGTCCTTCGGAATCACGCCGACCTTCGCGGCGCCTCCGGGCGAGCCTACGCCGTCAAAGAACTCGACGTTGGCCTTGTAGTAGTCAGACCACTCTTCGGGAAGGTCGTCTTCGTAATAGATCGCCTCGACGGGGCAGACCGGTTCGCACGCACCGCAATCCACACATTCATCCGGGTGAATGTAGAGCATGCGCTCACCCTCGTAGATACAGTCAACGGGGCATTCGTCAATGCAGGCGCGGTCTTTCACGTCTACACAGGGCAGTGCAATTACGTACGTCACAACTTCAGTCTACTTCGCGTTGAGCGCGCGGAGCTTGGACGCGCTCGGCCAGGCGGCGATCGCGACCACGACGGCTGTCAAGCCCAACGACCACACGATGCCGAGAATTGAATCCGGAACCACGATGGAGCCGCCAGGGCCGCGGCCGGAGAGCACCACAAGCGCCCCCAACATGCCCACGCCGGCGGCAACGACGGCGAAGCGGTCTTCGGTGATCATCCGCAGTGCCACCAGCAGTGCTGCGCACCCGACAATTCCAACGACAAAGCCGATCGGGATTCCCGCCGGCATCGACGAGTAGGTAATGGTTCCGGCGGTACCGAACACGATTCCCAGCAGGAGCGCCATTAACCAGGTGATAATGCGGGAGAAAAGTTGCACCCCGCTATCGTACTCGCGCCCGATTTGTGTCAGCCGTCAGGCAGCGAGACCCCACAGCCGCAACAGGGCGGCCGTCACCGCGCCCGCCAGCACCACGAGCAGAAAGGGTGCGCGCACACTCAACAAGATGGCGGCAACGATGACGGCAGGAACTCGGGCGTCAAGCACAATGCTCTGGCCGCTTGCCAGCGTCTGGGTGGCAACGAGCGCGGCCAACAGCGCCACCGTGAGAAGGTCGGTGATCCGCGCGGTGCGCGGCTTGTCGAGCCAGTGGGTAGGGGTCAGGTAGCCGGCAAGTTTGAGGAGCATGCAGGCGATGCATGCGAGCAGAACCGCTGACCACAGGGTCACGCTGCCACCTCCTTTCGGGCGAACAGATTGAACCAGCCGACGATGACGGCAACCGATGCCGCGATGAGGACGGGCGTTCCTGGCATCACGATCGGCGTCACCGCCGTTGCCACCACCGCTGCGGCAACACCGACCGCGATAGCCTGCCGGGTGCGCAACCGCGGCCACAGCAACGCGACGAACGCGGCAGCGGCGGCGGCATCGAGCCCCCAGGCTCGTGGATCCCCCAGCACATCGCCGACGATCGCGCCGACCAGGGTCATGATGTTCCATCCCACAAAGACGCCGAGTCCGGTTGCCCAGAATCCAATGAGGCGTGAGCGGGTGTCTTTTTGGGCCAGCGCCACGGCCACCGATTCATCGATCGTGACGTGAGCTGCCGCAATGCGCTTCGGGGTGCCGCGACCGATGAGCGCCGACATGCGCATGCCGTAGGCGACGTTTCGGATACCCAGCAGGGTGGCGCTCGCGATGGCGGCCGGCGCCGCAGCGAGGCCCCCAGAGCCAATCACGCCGATGAAGGCGAACTGCGAGCCGCCGGTAAACATCAGCAGGCTCAGCACGCAGGTTTGCCAAATGTCGAGTCCGCTCGACATCGCCAACGCGCCAAACGAGATGCCGTAGGCGCCGGTCGCCAGCGACACGCCAATGGCATCGCGCCACGCCCGGCGCGCATTCGCCTCAGCAACCTCGGAGTCTGACATGAGAATTATTGTGAATGCCAAACATTCGTTCGTCAAGTCGAACGATTGTTTGGCATGATGAACGCATGGATGATCTCCGTACCCACATCGCACAGGCACTGAAGCGCGAGCGTGAGCAGGCGGGCCTCTCGGTCTCGGAGCTTGCCCGGCGCGCCAGTGTCTCAAAGGCAACCGTGTCACAGCTCGAAGCCGCCGCCATCAACCCGACCGTAGAAACCCTGTGGGCGCTGGGAAGCGCGCTGGGCATTCCATTCTCAGCACTGGTGGCCGAAACCGGAGCCGCAACGACGCTGATTCGAGCGCACGACCGCGCCGGGGTTCCGTCAAAGGCGTCACCCTATGTCGCCACCCTGCTGGCAGCCTCTCCCCCACACGTTCGCCGCGACATTTACGTGATCGAGGCCGATCCCGGCAATCCGCACTCATCTGCACCGCACCCGGCCGGGGCCATTGAGCACGTCATCATCATGACGGGCCGAGCTCGCGTCGGCACCGAGGCCGAGGCGATTGAGCTCGGCGCCGGCGACTACTTGTCATACCCAGCAGACGTCACCCACGTGTTTGTCGCACTGGAGGCCGCCACCAGCGCCGTGCTGCTGACCGAACTGCGCTAAAAGCAAACGTGCCCCACCGATCGCAATGATCGGGTGGGGCACGTTATCGGCGCCGACGCTTAGGCGTTGGCGTCTTGCTTCTTCAGGCGGCTGGTCTGACGTGCGCGCAGCGTCGCGTCCAGCTCCACCTTGCGGATGCGCACCTTCTCGGGCGTCACCTCAACGCACTCGTCTTCACGAGCGAACTCCAGGCTCTCCTCAAGCGAGAGCAGGCGCGGCGGCGTCATGGACTCGAAGGTGTCAGCGGTCGCCGAACGCATGTTCGTGAGCTTCTTTTCCTTCGTGATGTTGACGTCCATGTCATCGTTGCGCGAGTTCTCGCCGATGACCATGCCCTCGTACACCTCGTCCTGAGGCGACACGAAGAAGCTCATGCGTTCCTGCAGCGCGATGATGGCGAACGGGGTGACAACACCCGTACGGTCGGCAACGATCGAACCGTTCTGACGCGTGACGATCTGACCCGCCCACGGCTCATAGCCGTGGGAGATTGCGTTGGCAATACCGGTACCTCGGGTCGTGGTCATGAATTCGGTGCGGAAACCGATCAGACCACGCGACGGCACGACGAACTCCATACGAACCCAACCGGTTCCGTGGTTCGACATGCCCTCCATGCGGCCCTTGCGAGCAGCAAGCAGCTGAGTAATCGCACCCAGGTACTCTTCCGGCGCGTCGATCGTCAGGTGCTCAAACGGCTCGTGAACCTTGCCGTCAATCTTCTTGGTCACAACCTGCGGCTTGCCGACGGTCAGCTCGAAGCCTTCGCGACGCATGTTCTCCACCAGGATTGCGAGGGCAAGCTCGCCACGGCCCTGAACTTCCCACGCGTCGGGGCGTCCGATGTCAACAACACGAAGCGACACGTTACCGATGAGCTCGCGGTCGAGGCGGTCCTTCACCATACGCGCCGTCAGCTTGTGACCCTTGACCTTGCCAACCAGCGGCGAGGTGTTGGTTCCGATGGTCATGGAGATTGCCGGGTCGTCGATGTGAATCATCGGCAGCGGGCGAATGTCTTCTGGGTCGGCGATCGTCTCGCCGATCGTGATGCCTTCAAAGCCGGCGATAGCGACGATGTCACCGGGGCCCGCCTCTTCTGCGGGGTAACGCTCCAGAGCGCGGGTCTTCAGCAGCTCGGTGATGCGAGCGTTGCTCGTGGTTCCGTCTGCGCGCACCCAGGCAACCGTCTGGCCCTTCTTCAGCGTGCCGTTGAAAACGCGCAGCAGTGCGAGACGGCCAAGGAACGGGCTGGAGTCGAGGTTGGTGACCCACGCCTGCAACGGAGCCTCGTCATCGTATGCCGGAGCCGGAACGTGCTGCAGGATCGCTTCGAACAGCGGCTCAAGGTCGTCGTTGTCTGGCAGCGTGCCGTCGGCAGGACGGTTGCGGGACGCAGCACCGGCGCGACCGGATGCGTAGACGACCGGAACATCAAGCAGGGCGTCAACGTCAAGGTCGGGAACGTCGTCAACAAGGTCAGACGCGAGGCCAAGCAGCAGGTCTTGCGCTTCGGCTTCGACGGCCTCGATGCGCGCATCCGGGCGGTCGGTCTTGTTGACCGCGAGAATCACGGGCAGCTTCGCCTCAAGCGCCTTGCGCAGCACGAAGCGGGTCTGCGGCAGCGGGCCCTCGGAGGAGTCAACCAGCAGCACGACGCCGTCAACCATCGACAGACCACGCTCAACCTCGCCACCGAAGTCAGCGTGACCGGGGGTGTCGATCACGTTGATGGTGACCGGAACATCGGTGTGCTTGCCGTTGTACGTGATCGCCGTGTTCTTGGCGAGAATCGTGATGCCCTTTTCGCGCTCAAGGTCGTTGGAGTCCATGGCGCGCTCTTCAACGTGCGCGTGTTCGCCAAACGAGCCCGTCTGACGAAGCATCGCGTCGACAAGCGTGGTCTTGCCGTGGTCGACGTGAGCGACGATTGCGACGTTACGGAGATCCGGACGGAGGGCATGCGCCATGAAGGTTGTCCTTGCGTTGGGTATTTGTGCCCAGAATGGGGCCTATCTATATTACACGACACGCGAAAAGCCCCCGACGATCAGGCTGATCATCGGGGGCTTTGCCAGGTTATTGCGAGCGGCTAGCTTGCCTGCTGCGACGCCAGGAGGGCGGCACGAGCATCGCGGCGCACCTTCTGCTCCTCCGGGTCCGGAACCGGAATCGCAGCGATAAGGCGCTGCGTGTACGGGTCCTTGGGGGCGTTGAGCACCTGTGCGGTCGGGCCCTGCTCGACGATCGAACCGTGGTTCATCACGATCAGACGGTCAGAGAGCGAGTCAACAACGGCGAGGTCGTGGCTGATGAACAGGCACGCAAAGCCGAGCTCGTTCTGCAGGCCACGCAACAGCTTCAGCACGGTTGCCTGCACCGAGACGTCAAGCGCCGAGGTCGGCTCGTCGGCGATCAGCAGCTTCGGCTCCAGCGCCAGGGCGCGGGCGATACCCACGCGCTGCTTCTGACCACCGGAGAGCTCGTGCGGGTAGCGGTTGCGGTACGAGCGCGGCAGCTCAACGGCGTCAAGAAGTTCCTGCACCTTCACGTCAAGCGCGCGGCCCTTCGCAACGCCAGCGAGCAGCATCGGCTCACCAATTGACTGACCAATCGGCAGACGCGGGTTGAGCGAAGACGACGGGTCCTGGAAGACAATTCCGACGTCTTTGTGAACCTCGTGCAGTAGGCGGCGGTTGGCGTGCGTGATGTCGTGACCAACAACCGTTGCCTCACCCTCGGCAATCGGCAGCAGGCCAATCGCTGCTCGACCCATCGTCGACTTGCCCGAGCCCGACTCACCGACGAGACCGGTAACTTCGCCCGGGTAGACGGTGAACGATGCGTGCTCGACGGCACGGAAGGCAGGCACGCGGCCCTTCTTCGGGTAGTCGATCGCGACGTCCTTGAACTCCAGCACCGGAGCACCCTTGGAGGCGCGCTGCGCGTCTTCCTCGGCGGCGGCCTCAGCGATGCGGATCGCCGAGGTGTCGCCGCGCAGAGCCGCGGTGGTGTCAATCTTCTGCTCGCCGTCGAGACCCGCGCCCAGACGCGGCACGGCTGCGAGCAGCTGCTGCGTGTACGGGTGCTGCGGGTTTGCGAAGACGTCCTTCGTGGTTCCGCGTTCGACAATCTCACCCTTACGCATCACGACAATGTCGTCTGCGAGGTCGGCGACCACACCCATGTCGTGCGTGATCAAGAGGATGGCGGCATCGACGCGGTGACGCAGATCGCGCATCAGGTCGAGAATTTCAGCCTGCACCGTCACGTCAAGAGCCGTGGTCGGCTCGTCGGCGATGAGCAGCTTCGGGTCACACGAGATCGACTGTGCGATCATCGCACGCTGACGCTGACCACCGGAGAGCTGGTGCGGGTACGAGTTGAACGCCTTGAGCGGGTCGGGCAGCTCAACGAGGTCGAGCAGTTCGAGCGCACGCGCCTTCGCCGCACTCGGCGTCATACCGAAGTGCATACGCAGGGTCTCAATGATCTGGAATCCGACGGTGAAGACGGGGTTCAGTGCCGTCATCGGCTCCTGGAAGATCACGGCGATCTCGCGGCCACGAATGCGGCGCAGTTCGTCACCCTTGAGCGAGAGAATCTCTCGACCATCGAGGCGAGCGGAACCAGTGACGCGTGCGTTCTTGGGCAAAAGGCCCAGCAGCGACATGGAGCTGACCGACTTACCCGAACCAGACTCACCCACAATCGCGAGGGCTTCACCCGGGCGCACGCTGTAGGTCAGCTTCTTGGCTGCCGGCACCCAAAAATTGTCAACAGCGAAGTCAACGGAGAGTCCGTCGACCTCCAATAGTGGCGCTCCGGTAGAGCGCTTTCGTTCTTCTGGCATGTTCATCGTGTGTTCCTCACAATGCGAGAGGGGAAAATAGAAGTGTGAAGAGCAACGAACTGACCGTCCATTCCCGATTCAACCGCATCGTGGCGGTGATTTTGTGGGTATTGAGCGTCGTGCTCGTTGTGATCGCGGCCTCCAGCGGCGATCAGCGTCTGCTGTGGGTGTACCCCACGGGCCTCTTCCTGGTGGCTTACGCGTACTTTGCGCTGTGGCGTCCGAATGTCACGGTGAGCGATGAGGGTGTTCTGATTCAGAACGTTACCCACCACATTTTCGTGCCGTGGGTCGCGCTCATCCTGGTTGACACCAAGCATGCGCTCACCCTGTACACGCCGGGAAAGAAGTTCACGGCGTGGTCGGCTCCGGCGCCCGGTCTGGTCACGGCCTACACGGCCGGCCGCCGAGCCGCTAACCGTGAGACCCGCGCGGCGGGGCAACGCCCGCGCCACGCAGATCTCATCGGAACCGACTCGGGCGACGCGGCCATTGTGATCCGTGAGCGCTGGGAGAAGCTGAAGAACGCGAACCGCATCGCCATCGGCGAGGCAGGCGAGGTCACGGTTCGACGGGTTGTCGAACCGCTCCCCCTGCTCGTTCTTACCGTGCTCGCCGCGGGGATCGTGGCGGGCTTCTTCTACAGCAGCTAACCGAGTCATATCAGCGGCCTTCGCGGCGCTCCACCTCGTCTGGGCTGTCTGCAACGTTCGGACCACCGGGCACGTCTTCGACGGTAGCCGTGGTGACCATCACGTTCTCGTCCTGCGGCAGCTCCTTCACGCGACGGAAGACAACGTTCTTCTGACGCGGGTCGAAGGCATCGCGGAGGCCGTCACCAACGAAGTTGACGAGCAGCGACAACAGCACGATAAAGACGGCCGGCCACCAGAACAGCCACGGGCGGGTCTGGAAAGCAGACTCGTTGCGGCTGATCAAGCTACCAAGCGAGACGTCAGGTGCCTGAATACCGTAGCCAAGGAACGACAGCGATGTCTCGAGCAGAATCGCCGCGGCGATGGCAAGCGTTGCCGAGACGATCACGATACCCATCGCGTTGGGCAGGATGTGCTTGAAGATAATGCGAGCATCCGACGCACCGGCAACACGTGCCGCCTCGACGAATTCGCGCTCACGCAGCGACAAGAACTCTGCACGCACCAGACGCGCCATACCCGTCCAGGCGAAGAAGCCGAGGAATAGAGCAAGCACAACCGGACCAAGAGCACCCATGGCGGAACCAACCACCGCACCGATCACGATGATCGGGATGATGATGACGATGTCGGTAATACGCATCAACACAGCGTCAACCCAGCCGCGGTAGTAACCAGCGACGGCGCCGACGACGACACCAATGAAGGTGGCAACCGCGCCGAGGATGAACATCACGACCGTGGAGTTCACCACGCCGCGCATCACCATGGCGAAGTAGTCCTTACCGACGGTGTCTTGACCGAACGGGTGATCGCCGAACGAGAACGGCCACAGTTGCAGCGTCGGTCGGCCCTGCTCGACGGGTGGCAGCAGTTCCTCATAGGACCACTTCCACCAGCCCTGAATGCCAAAGGCACCTGAGGCAGACATTGCGAAGCCAATGACGAGCACCAGAAGTACCAGGCTGATCATGGCGGGCTTGTGGCCGACGAAGCGCTTGAAAACAAGGCGCCCCTGGCTAATACCCTTATCGTCGCCCAGCTGGCGAATGGTTTCTGTCGGCGCCGGCCCCGTTTGCTGGGGTACGCCGGGTTCGAGATTTGCCATTATTTTGCCCTCACTCGCGGGTCAAGCGCCGAGTAGGCGAGGTCTGCCAAGAAGTTAAACAGGATGGCGAAGATCGCGATGATCAAGAAGTACGCCATCACCGGGTTCGGGTCAGACTCGCTCAAGCCTTTGTTGAACAACGCTCCCATGCCACTGAACGCGAAGATGCGCTCGGTGATAATTGCACCACCGAGGATCGCTCCCACATCGGCGGCAACAATCGTGGTGATCGGAATGAGCGAGTTACGGAAGGCGTGACGAACCACGACCGTGCGCTCCGGGAGGCCCTTCGCGCGTGCCGTGCGAATGTAGTCCTGGTTCAGCGTCTCCAACATGCCACCACGTGCGTAGCGGGTGTAGCCGGCGAACGAAATCAGCATGAGCGAAATTGTCGGCAGCAGCAGGTGGGTGAAGGTATCGATTCCGTGAATCCAGAAGTCGCCCTGCAGGTTCGGCGTTGAGGCGCCGACCGTTGCGATCGGGCGACCGCGAGACAGCGACACGTACTCCGGCCAGCGCGCCATGAACTGGTCGAGCACGATGATCGCGTAGCCAAGAACAGCCGTCAGCACACCGATGCGAGCGGCCTGGCCGCGGTCGTGTTCGCCCAGCAGGTAGCCGACGATGCCGCCGACAACTGCGAGACCAGCGCCGATGCCGAAGACGCCGATTCCGGTGACACTCGGGAAGAGCGGCATCAGCACGAAGTAGGCAGCAATCATGATGACTGCGGTGACGCCTGCCGTCTTCCATGCGTATGTCGCGCGGGTTCCGGCAATCAGCATCACCATGCCGGCACCGCAGGCGATGATCAGCAGCGGCGCGAGGATCGGACCGAGTCCCGGGGTGAGGAACCACTGGGTGACGCCCATGCCGTACAGCATTGCGCCGGTCACGAGCGTTGAGGCGGCGAACACGGTGAGGCGTCGCTGCCTCTTACCGCCAATAATCGCCTGCCAGAACACGCCAGCGACCAAAGCCCCGATGATGATCACCGGCCAGCTGATAAATGGTCCGGCTTGAAGCCAGTTGTTGAAGCCGATCGCGAGGAAGACCTTGAGTACCACAGCCATCAGGAACGACGGGAGGGAATACAGGAAGAAGCTCACAAAGGTGAATGTGTAGTCCACCGCGCTGTACTGGCGCAGAGCCGAAATGATACCGACCGTGATGCCGAGGATGATGGCCAGGATGGTCGCGGCGGTCACGAGCTGCAGTGTGGAGCCCATGGCGCGGCCCAGAAGCACGGCGACCGACTGGTTGCTGATGGTGACGCCAAGGTCACAGTTCAACAGGCCCGGAGCGACACACTGTACGGCGCCGCCAACCCAGTTCAGCCAACGCACCGGAATCGGGTCATCAAGACCGAGCCACTGAGTGCGCTGCGCGATGAGCATGTCTTTGTTCGGGGCATTGCTCGTGCGCAGGTCTTCCAGCGGATCACGCGCGAGCGCAACGAGCGTGTACATGAGGAATGATGCGGCGAGAATGATCAGGATTGAAACCCCGATGCGCCGCAAGATGTAGCTAGTCAATGGGCTGTCCCTTCATGGAGACAAACGGTATCAGGCGGGTGCCCTTTACGATCCTGGCACTTGTGGTGCGGCCTCGTATATGCCGATACCGGCGGGAGTGGAAAATAACGCACAAGGTAGGGGGCGCCGGTCTCCCGACGCCCCCTGCTTGGATGTGTTAGTCGAAGGCGAGGGGCTTAGTTAGCCGCTGCCGTCCACTCCCAGTAGTTCCAGATCGGACCGGTCTGGTTAGCCATGTAGGTAACACCCGTCACGCGCTCGGAGTGTGCGATGACACCCGGGCTCTGGAACAGGGGCAGACCGTAGTAGTTGTCAAACAGGAGCTTGTCAACTGCCTGGCCAGCCTCAACGATGTCTGCCTCGTCGGTCATCGTCATGATGCTGTTTGCCAGCTCGTCGATCTCGGGAACGTTAACGCCGTTGTAGTTACCGCCACCGTTGGATGCGAAGATCTGCGGGATGGAGACGTTGCCGACACCCGGGGAGATCCAACCGAAGATCGAGACGTCGTAGCTGTCGCCCGAGAGGAGCGAGCCCCACTTAGCGTCACCCAGGTTCTCGACAACGAAGCCAGCCTCGGTTGCCTTAGCCGAGATTGCCTCGAATGCTGCAACACGGTTGGGGTTGTTGATGTTGTACAGGATGCGGACCGTGGGGGTCTTGCCTGCGAGGAGTGCCTTAGCGCCCTCAACGTCAACGTCAGCGTATGCCGACGAGCCGTTGTTAGCAGCCGAGTCTTCGTAGACCTTGCCCTGCGAGGTGACGTAGATCTGCGAGTTGAGGACGGTTGCCTCGGGGTTGATCGGTTTGATCAGCGTGTCAACGATCTGCTGACGCGGGATGATCTTCATGAATGCTTCACGAACCGTCGGGTCAGCGAACTCGCCAGCGAACTTGATGTCCACGTGGTCGTAGGAGAGCTGGTCACCCGTCAGAACGGTTGCCGTCGGGATTGCCTGCAGAGCGGTCAGCGTGTCAGCAGCAGCCTGCGGGTTGATGATGTCAACCTCGCCGTTCTGCAGTGCCGAGACCTGAGCCTGCGAGTCACCGATGAAGCGGAACACCAGACCGGTGTAAGCCGGCTTCAGCGTGCCCTTGTAGTTCTCGTTCAGCTTGAGCGTCATCGACTGCGTGGGCTCCCACGAGTCAACGATGAACGGGCCGTTGGAGAGGTACAGCGACGGGTCATCCGGAAGCGACGTTACGTCGAATGCCGAGTTGTAGATCTCAGCAGCCTTGACGAGGGGCTCGATGGGAGCTGCCGGCGCTGCCGGGTCACCCTTCGGGCTTTCCTGGATTGCTGCGGTGATCTCGTCAACCGTTACGCCAGCCTTTTCAGCGATGACGTGAACCGGCTGCTCGAGGAGCCAGACGAGGTTCCAGTCAACGTAAGGGGTTTCGTACTCGAGCGTCAGCGACAGCTTGTCGTCGCTGATCTCGGTGATCTTCGAGTCGCGGATACCCGTGGTCGAGCCAGCGATCGAGAAGTAGGACGTACCTGCGGTGACGTTGCCCTCTTCGTCGAACGTTGCGTCGTCGAAGTAGCCCGACTCCACTGCCCAACCGAAGACGAGGTCGTCGGTGTCGATGGCGTCGCCGTCAGACCACTCGAGGCCCTTGTTGAGGGTGTACTTAACCGTGAGCGGGTCGTCGGAGACCTTCTCGTAGGTTCCGAAGCCCTCGTTCGGAACGATCTCCAGCTTGTCGTTGATGTAGCCGAAGGTGTCGTGCGTCGCGTAGCTCAGCTTCGAGTTGATGTCGAGGTTCGACTGCGGGGTGTTGACGTTGAACGACGTAACCTCGTTGGCCTCAGCCAGCGTGATCGATGCGTCAACGACCTCACCCGAGTTGCCACCCTCCGACGGCGCCGTCGTGGGGGTGGTTTCACCGGGCGTGGTGCAACCGGCCAGGATCAAGGCTGCGAAGCCCAGACCTGCCGTGGTTGCTAGGGCGCGCTTGCGCCATGTCTTGTTAGACACTATTTCCTCCTGTGCAAGGGGTCTTTTGTGTTCCAGTTTTCTGATTGAATCCTGGGACACGGATAGGGAAACATTAAGCGCGTCAGGTGGGCATGGTCAAAACGTCGCGGGAAAACGTTACATACCCTTAACTCAATTGCGGGGTTTGCTCACAAACTGCACGCCCCAAGCCGGGTTGCGACTGCGCACGCTGGGCAGGTTGCCGTTGCCCGGCAAGGTTTCACACGGAAATGCCGGGCCACCTGGCAACCTCCGCGCCACGAAACGGTGATCTCGCATATTGGGCGGAACCCTGTGGTGTATGCGGCAGAATGAGCGGGATGAGTGCTCCCGCTTTTGCTGCGCCAGAGAACCCGCAGATGCGCACCAGATTGATCTGGGAAGTCGCCATCGTGCTGTGTCTGTCGCTCGGCCAGTCGGCACTCTATTCGGTGCTGTCGTTCGTGCGCGTGCAACTCAGCCCGACGCCGATCAGTGAGCAGACGGCGCAGTTGAATCCAACTCGCGACGATCAGGCCGTGTGGGATGTCATCTACGGCATCTTGGACGTGTTTTTCGACCTGGCGCTCGTCGCGTTGGTGATCTACCTGATGTGGGAGCCGGGAAAGTCGGTGCTGCGCCGCATCGGACTCGATTTCTCGCGCTTTGGTTCCGACTTTCTCCGCGCCCTCGCCATCGGAGCGGTCATCGGCATTCCCGGCCTCGGTTTGTACCTGGTGGGGCGCATGCTCGACTTGTCGATTGCGGTGCAGGCATCGGAGGGCGTCGCCTGGTACCTGATCCCGGTGTTACTGCTGTCGGCAGCACGTGCCGGGTTAGTGGAAGAAGTCATCATGCTGGCCTATCTGGGCGACAGGCTGCGCCGGCTCGGCTGGGGAGCGTGGACGATCGTCTTGTCGGCGGCGGCGCTGCGCGGGCTGTATCACGCGTATCAGGGCCTGCCAGGCATCATCGGAAACTTCGTGATGGGCGTGGTTTTCGGGTGGGCCTATCGGCGCTGGGGACGTGTCATGCCGCTCGTGATCGCCCACACCCTGATCGACATCGTCGCCTTCGTCGGCTACCCCCTAGCCGCAACCCTCTACCCCACCCTCTTCACCGCCTAACCCCATCCCCCCGCCGCGAAACACATTCTGGTCGGCGAAACCCCACCGGGCCGCATGTTTCTCGCCGACCAGAATATGTTTCGCGAACGCTGGCATGTGTTTCGTGAACGCTGGAACCCTGGCTCGCGCTTTTCCTGCACGACGGGGCGTGGACAGTTGTTTCTGCACAGGCTGTCGAATTCTGGCGGGCGCGTGTGACGAGCCCCACACAATTGGCGGATGTACGATTCAGCGGTTCCACTCCTGCACACCGGGCGGGGAGATCGAAATCTTCGACTTTCCGGCCGCACCGATCTCGTGCGTGTGCGCCAGAGTGTGTACGCGCCGGCATCGAAATGGGGCCAGCTGAAACCATGGGAGCAATACGAACTCCGTGTGCGAGCGTTCCGTCTCACCCATCCCAGAGAAATCTTGAGCCATGATTCCGCGCTCGTAGCCAATGGCCTACCGCTGTTCGGAAATCCAGCGCAGATTCATGTCTTCGACGGGCAACGCACATCGTCTGTCACCATCGGTGATGTCATGCACCATACGTCGGTGAACGGACGCCCACCCGTGACGACAGGGCTCGGCGCAGCGACAAACCTGGTTGAGACCGCAATCGACATCGGTCGCATCAGGAGTCGCGCTCATTCGCTCGCGGTTTGGGACGCGGTGTTACGCAAAGGCGTAGACCTTGACGCGATAGCTCGCCGCTGGCGGTCGCAGGCTTCGTCGCGCGGAACCCGCGCCCTCGCGTGGCTCACGCAGCGAGCGACGCGAGATTCCGAGTCGCCCGGTGAGTCCGTTAGTCGTGCGCTCATCGAGTGGCTGGGCTATGCGTCCCCCGTCTTGCAACATCCGGTCGAAACGCCGGAGGGCGCGTGGCGCCTCGATTTCGCGTGGCTGGGAGCTCGGGTGGCGGGAGAGTTCGATGGCTACGAAAAGTACAACCTGCACGGAGCCGGTGTGGATGAGGCATTCCGCCAGGAGAAACGCCGCGAAGACTCTCTTCGGCGCGCAGGATTCCGCGTAGCTCGGTGGGAGTACCACGATCTCTCAGACCCGATGCGACTCGATCGGATCCTGCGATCTGCGGGCCTGGTTCCGGTCAATCCGCCGGATCTTGCGATGCTCCGGGCATACCGCCCGACCGGCCCGCCCCGCCTGGCCTGAGCGCGAAACACACTTTGGTCGGTGAGAAACATGCGGCGCGGTGGGGTTTCGCCGACCAAAGTGTGTTTCGCGGAGAAAGGGTGCGGAACCAGGTGGGCGCGGAACCAGGTGGGGGCGGAACCAGGGGGTGCGCGACAGGGGTGGGGCCGCTGCGCGGCACCCACCCCTGTCGGTGCGTGTTAGCCGAGGTCGGCGAAGGCCTCGATCGGTGGGCAGGCGCAGACCAGGTTGCGGTCTCCGAATGCCTGGTCGATGCGGCGCACCGGCGGCCAGTACTTCGTGCGGATGATCGATGCCACCGGGTATACGGCCTCGTCGCGGGTGTAGGCGTGAGCCCACTCCCCCGAGATGACCGACACCGCGGTGTGCGGCGCGTTCACCAGCGGGTTGTCGTCCGCAGGCCACACGACCGCCTTGACGGCCTGAGCCTCGTCGTGGATCTTGATCATCGCGTCAATGAAGCGATCAATCTCGGCGATGTCTTCTGACTCCGTCGGCTCAACCATGAGCGTTCCGGCTACCGGGAACGACATGGTCGGCGCGTGGAAGCCGTAGTCGATCAGACGCTTGGCAACGTCATCGACCGTGACACCCGTGTCATCCTTGAGCGGACGCAGGTCGAGAATGCACTCGTGTGCGACGAGCCCGCCCTCACCCGAGTACAGCACCGGGTAGTAGTCGCGCAGGCGTGCGGCAACATAGTTCGCCGACAGCACGGCGGCAGCCGTCGCGTCGCGGAGCCCCGCGGCACCCATCATGCGCACATACGCCCACGAAATGGGCAGCACGCCGCTGGAACCATAGGGTGCGGCCGAGACCGGGCCACCCTCGAACACGAAGCCGCCAGCGTGCTCGGCGCGCTGCGCGAGCGGGTGCGAGGGTAGGAACGGCGCCAGGTGCGCCTTAGCTGCAACCGGACCAACGCCGGGGCCACCGCCACCGTGCGGGATGGCGAAGGTCTTGTGCAGGTTCAGGTGCGAAACGTCGCCGCCCAGGTCACCGAATCGCGAGTAACCCAACAGTGCGTTGAGGTTGGCGCCGTCGATGTATACCTGACCACCGGCAGCGTGAACCGCTGCGGTGATCTCCAGTACATCCTGCTCGTACACGCCGTGCGTTGACGGGTAGGTGATCATGAGTGCCGACAGGGTGTCTGCGTTGGCCGCGATTTTCGTGCGCAGGTCATCCAGGTCAACGTCGCCCGACTCGGTGGTCGCAACCACAACCACCTTCATGCCGGCCAGCACCGCAGACGCGGCGTTGGTTCCGTGCGCCGATGACGGAATCAGGCACACATCGCGCCCGGTGTCACCGTTGGCGAGGTGGTAGCCACGAATCGCCAGCAGACCCGCAAGCTCGCCCTGCGAACCGGCGTTGGGCTGCAGGGAAACAGCGTCGTACCCGGTGACATCGGCCAGCCAGCCCTCAAGCTGGGTGACGAGATCGAGGTATCCCTCGACGTCTGAAACCGGAGCGAACGGGTGAATACCCGCGAACTCGGGCCACGTCACCGCTGCCATCTCGGTCGCCGCGTTGAGCTTCATCGTGCAGGAGCCGAGCGGAATCATGCCGCGATCGAGCGCGTAGTCACGGTCGGCGAGTTGCTTGAGGTAGCGCATCATCGCGGTTTCGGAGTGGTGCACGTTGAACACCGGGTGCGTGAGGAAGTCGTCGGTACGACGGAGCTCTTCGGGCAGCTTGCCGATTTCCAACGCCGCCAGGCCGAATGCTCCGGGAGCTGAGACGCCAAAGAAGCCGGCAACAGCGGCGAGGTCTTCGAGCGTCGTCGTCTCATCCGTCGACACCGAGACGGTGTCTTCGTCGACGAGGTGCAGCAGGTACCCACCCGCGTGAGCCGCCTTGACAATGGCGGCTGCGCGCTGCGGAACCACGACAGTAACGGTGTCGAAGAACGACTCGTGGGCGATCTCCACACCACCGGCGACGAGGCTCTTCGCGAGCTGTGACGCCATCTGCGCGGTGCGGGTTGCGATCGCGCTGAGGCCGGTCGGTCCGTGATAAACGGCATACATCGAGGCCATCACGGCGAGCAAGACCTGAGCGGTGCAGATGTTGCTCGTCGCCTTCTCGCGGCGAATGTGCTGCTCACGCGTCTGCAACGACAGGCGGTACGCGGGGTGACCCGACGCATCCTGTGACACACCAACGAGGCGACCAGGCAGCTGACGCTCCAGGCCCGAGCGCACGGCCATGTAGCCAGCGTGCGGCCCACCAAAGCCCATCGGCACGCCAAAGCGCTGCGTGGTTCCGACGGCCACATCGGCGCCGAGCGAGCCGGGCGATGCCAACAGTGTGAGGCTCAGCAGGTCGGCGGAAACCACGGCGAGACCACCGGCGGCGTGAACCTGCTCGATGACAACCTTGGGGTTCCACACCAGCCCGGAGGCGGCAGGGTACTGCACGAAAACACCAAACAGCGCCTCGGGCAGTGCCTCACCGCGTGCCAGGTCAACCTCAACCAGTTCGATACCGACCGCGGCGGCGCGCGTCGCGAGCAGCGCCTTGGTCTGCGGGAAGGCTCCGGCGTCAACGGCGAACACCGGCGAGGTCACCTTGGAGGCACGACGCGCAAGCAGCATGCCTTCGGCAGCGGCGCTTGATTCATCCAGCATCGACGCGTTGGCGGTCGCCATGCCGGTGAGCTCGGAAACCATCGTCTGAAAGTTGATGAGAGCTTCGAGTCGGCCCTGCGAGATCTCCGGCTGGTACGGCGTGTAGGCGGTGTACCACGACGGGTTTTCCAGCACGTTGCGCTGAATCACTGACGGGGTCAGCGTGCCGTAGTAGCCGAGGCCGATCATGGCCTTGTTCACGGTATTGCGCGATGCCAGCTCACGCAGCTCCGCCAGCGCCTCAGCTTCGCTTGCCGCCTCGGGCAGTGCTGCCGAGGTTCCGCGGCTCGCGTAGATGGACGACGGAACCGCGCGACGCATCAGCGCGTCAAGGGGGCGCTCCCCTGCCTCGGCGGTGATGCCGACGGCTTCGAGCATGACGGCCTGCGTCGCGGAGGTGGTGCCAATGTGGCGGTCAGCGAAAATCGTCACGCTTATGCTCCGGTGAACGCTGCGTATGCCTCAGCGTCCATGACGGCGCCCAGGTCGCCGTCAAAGCGAACCTTGATGAGCCATCCCTGACCGAACGGGTCGGCGTTGACAAGGTCGGGCTGGTCGACAACGGCGTCGTTGATCTCGACGACCTCGCCGGCGACGGGTGCGTAGAGCTCGCCGACCGACTTGGTGGATTCAATCTCGCCAACCACGGTTGCCGCGGTGATGGTGGAACCAACGGCGGGCAGCTCGACGAAGACGACGTCGCCGAGTTGCTCGGCTGCGTAGTCGGTGATGCCGATCGTCGCGACGTCACCGTCGACAGCGATCCACTCGTGCTCTTCGGTGTACTTCAGGTCAGCGGTCATGAGTTTCTCCGATAGAAGGGAAGGGTGGTGATGGTTGCGGGAATGCGGGTGCCCCGCACGTCGATAGTGAGGTCTTCGGCTTCACGCACACCGGGGTGCACGAGTGCCATCGCGATCGGGAAGCCGAGCGTGGGGCTGAGGGCGCCGGAGGTGATTTCGCCGACCTGCGTGTCGCCCTGGAAGACGCCGTAGCCGGCACGGCCGGCGCGGCGGCCCTCCGCTGACAGCGCGATCAGCACGGGGGCGTCAGAAACGTCGCGCGATTCGAGCCCCTCCTTGCCGACGAAAGATTCCTTCGCGGCGACGACCACACGGCCAAGGCCCGACTGCGCGGGAACCGTCTCGCGCGTGAGCTCGTGACCGTACAGCGGCATGCCTGCCTCAAGGCGAAGGGTGTCGCGGGCGGCAAGGCCAGCCGGAACCAGGCCGCGGTCTGCGCCTGCCTCTAGCACGGCGTCCCACAGCTCGCCTGCCGCGGAGTTCGGAACCAGCAGCTCAAAGCCGTCTTCACCGGTGTACCCGGTGCGGGCGATGAACACCGGAACGTCGCCGAAGTCGCCTTCTGTCCAGGCGTAGTAGGCCGATTCCGCGAGAGGCGTTGCGGTGATCACGAGTGAATCCATCGATTCGAGAATCGCGACGGCCTGCGGGCCCTGCACGGCGATCAGCGCAACATCGTCGGAGATGTCGGAGATATCAACACCAAAGTCGCCAACGCGTTCGGTGAGCGCGGCGGCAACGGCATCGTGGTTGCCGGCATTGGAGATGATCAAGAATCGCTCATCGGCCATGCGGTAGACGATGAGGTCGTCAATGATCCCGCCGTCTTCGGCGAGCAGAAGCGAGTACTTCGCCTTGCCAACGGCCATCGCCGAGAGGCGTCCGGCCAGAGCAAAATCAAGGTAGGCCGCAGCATCGGCGCCGTCGATGATGAACTCGGCCATGTGTGAAATATCGAACAGACCTGCCGACTCACGCACCGCCTTGTGCTCAGCCAGATCTGACGTGTAACGGACGGGCATCATCCAGCCACCGAAGTCCGTGAACGTTGCGCCCAGCGCTTCGTGACGGTCTTTCAGGGGGGTGAAACGATTCTCTGACATCTCTCTCCCGACATGGGTCGTCAAGGCACCGGTCGGTACCTCAGACTCCCCCTCTGTCATGAGCCTGAGAGTTTCACGCATGCGCGCTTTCACCGTCGGCGGATCCTGGCGGATCGCTTTTCAGAGTGACCAGACCTTCGCGGTACGCGGACCTGAGAGATTGGCGGGGAGGCTTGCTCCTTCGGTGTCCGTATGGACTCTCCCGCGCGGGCCATGGGTCGTGTTCGATTGTGCCACCAGCATACCGGTATCCGCGCCTTATCGCGGTGCCTAGCGAACCCTGACCGATGCCACCGGCCATAGGATCAAAACGTGCTTCCTGCTGTGGTGACCGTGATCGTCGCCGGTCGCGATATTGCGGCCCTCGCGCCCGCCGCTCTCGACTCATTGCTCGCGCAAACCGAGCCGCGGTTCCGTGCCGTGCTGATTGACGACGGCTCGGTTGATGAGACCGGGGCGATTTTTCGCTGTTACGCCGATGCCGACCCTCGATTTCACGCGACCTGGCACGCCGATTCTCTAGGGCTTGGTGCCGCCCGCAACCACGGTCTCTCGCTCGTCGATACCGAGTTCGTCGCGTTCTTGGACGCCGACGACATCATGCGCCCGCAGGCGCTTGAGCACACGATAGCGAGCCTGCGGGCGTCGGGTAGTGACCTGGCGGTCGGAACCTATGTGCGGCTTCGAGACGTTGGCGGTGTGTGGCAAAGCGGTCAGGTGCAGCCGTGGGTGGCAGCCTCGGTCGCCCCGCCGCGCGTCGGCGTTGCGTTAGCCGAGCATCCGGCGGTGGTGGGCAATATCGTCGCCTGGTCAAAGGTGAGTCGCCACTCGCTGTGGACACGTACCGACACCCGGTTTCCGGAGGGTGTGCTTTATGAAGACCAGGTTGTGGCACAACGACTGTATGCGGCGGCCCGCGGCATTGATCTGCTCGATGAGGTGCTGGTCGAATGGCGGGTGCGCAGCGACGGAACCAGCATCACACAACGCGAGGCTGACCCGCGGGTGCTCGCCGATTGCGTTGCGCAGATGGCGGCCGGGCTCGATGTTCTGCGCCGAGCCTCGCCGGAGGCGGCAGCCGCGCGCACGACCCAAATTCTGCGGATGGACCTGCCACGGCTCGCGAGCGTCGAAGAGCTCACCGCCGCTTCGCACGCCGTGCTTGCCAATTTTGCTCGCACCCTGCGACCGACGCCCACCGATCGCGCGCTCCTCACCCAGTCACCGGCGAACCCCCATGACCCAGCAGCCCCGACAGTCGGCGCGGTTTACGACCGCGTCACCGCCTGGGGCTAGCCGGTCCGCTCATCGCTCCGGCGCGCGGTGCGGGCAGGCGGTGCGGTAGGCGGCAGGGATGGCGCCCCTCGTGGTTCCGCGCCCCCTTAGTTCCACACCCCGCGTGGTTCCGTACCCCCTTAGTTCCACACCCCGCGTGGTTCCGTACCCCCTTAGTTCCACACCCCGCGTGGTTCCACACCCCGCGTGGTCTCGCATCCTCTTCCTGTTGTGCACGATGGCAACCCTGTTATGCACGATGAAAATGGCGCTGCGCTTCGACACGCCGACAATTCGACCCAAATAATGGATTTACTCGTGCAGAACAGGATCTCCACCGCGGGTCGACCGGCCGAGAGCACCTGCGTGCGGCACGGCTCGTCGAATCAGAGTCCGGCACGTCAAGGCGCAATAGATGGAACCCGGGCATGGCTCGGTGAGTCAACGCACGGCTGAGCATGTCACGGTTGAGCCCGTGCGCACGCGGCGAGCGGTGACGCGCTACTGCGGTTCGACTCTGATGGTTCCGGTGTCGAGATCGGCGGTTGCTTCGTCGTCGCTCAACCCGGCCACATTTGCAGCCGCGAAGCCCACGGCAAACCCCGCGACCGCACCCGCACCCGCAGACGACGGCGCCCGATCGGCGCGCGGCCCCAGGCGCTCGCCCGCCTCATCGTCATCGATCACAGCCTCATCGTCAAGGATGCGCGATGCGGCAATCTGCTGGGCGGCAAGGTCGGCGTAAAGACCTCCCAGCGCAATCAGCTCGGCGTGGGTGCCCGACTCGACGATGAGCCCCGCCTGGATCACGTGAATCATGTCGGCATGAATCACGGTCGATAGGCGGTGCGCGATCGACAGCGTGGTGCGGCCACGCGATGCCTCATCGAGGGCTGCCTGCACCACCCGCTCCGACACCGTGTCAAGGGCGCTGGTGGCCTCATCGAGAAGAATCACCGGGGGGTCCTTTAGCAGCACGCGGGCAATCGCGATCCGTTGCTTCTCGCCACCCGAAAGCCGGTAGCCGCGCTCGCCCACGACGGTGTCGTAGCCGTGCTCGAAGCTCTCGATAACGTGATGAATATTGGCTGCGCGGCACGCCTGCTCAATCTCGGCGTCGCTCGCCTCGGGCTTCGCGTAGCGGAGGTTCTCACGAATCGTGGCGTGAAAGAGGTACGTCTCTTGAGACACAATTCCGACGTTGTCGATGATCGACTCGTGGGTGAGTTCGCGCACATCGGTTCCGGCGAATTGCACGGAACCAGCTGTCGCCTCATAAAAGCGCGGCGCGAGATACAGCACCGTCGATTTGCCCGCACCACTCGGGCCGACGAAGGCAACGTGCTCCCCCGGCTCGGCGGTGAAGGAAATGCCGCGCAGCGTCGCAGGCATCTCTTCTGAGGCATCGGGGTATCGAAACTGCACGTCACGAAACTCAACGCGACCCAACGGGCCACCCGCCGCGGCAACACTGATGGCATCTGGGGCATCGGAGATTGCGGGCTTGAGGTCAAGGTATTCAAAAATCCGGGCGAACACCGCAGACGACGTTTGAATGTCAAGCGCAACCCGCATCAGGCCCATGAGTGGTTGCAGCAACCGCGCCTGCACCGTCGTGAACGCCACAATGGTGCCAGCCGTGATGGTAGGCGAACCGGCACCGAGCAGCCATCCTGACACCAGATACACAACGGCGGGCACACTGGCCATCAGCACCTGAACCACCGTGAAGAAGCCCTGACCGCTCATGGCTCGTTTGACCTGCAGCCTCACCTGGTTGGCGTTCTCGGCGCGATAGCGATCTGACTCGGTGCGTTCGCGGTTAAACGACTTCGACAGCAAAATGCCAGAAACGCTGAGGGTCTCTTGGGTGATAGCGCTCAGCTCACTCAATGACTCTTGCGTTTGCCCTGCAATGCGAGCGCGCACCTGGCCGACACGTCGCTGGACGAGCGCCAGAATCGGCATCAGCACCACGGCGAGGAGAGTGAGACGCCAGTCGATCAGGATCATCGCAACGAGCGAGGCGATGACTGTCACGGTATTGCCCAGGATGCTCGTAACCGTGTTGGTGAGAACGCCGCTAACGGCGCCCACGTCGTTTTGCAGCCGAGATTGAATGACCCCCGTCTTGGTGCGGGTGAAGAAACCGAGCTCCATCGACTGCAAATGCTGAAACAGGCTCACGCGGAGATCGCCCGTAATCGCGTTGCCAACGGTAGAGGTAAACCACGTCTGCGCGACCCCAACGAGAGCACCGAGAATGAACAACCCGATCATCACGGCAACCAGCCAGCCAAGCAGCGGCATGTTGGGGCCGCCGGTCGGCGGGAAGAGCGCGTCGTCGAAGATGCGTTGGATGATGAGCGGCGGAACCACACCAATAGCTGCGCCCAGCACCACAAGCATCATGGTGGTGACAATGCGCCCGCGATACGGCCGAAACAGCGCGAAGATGCGCTTTCTCAGGCCCGTGATCCGCGGCGCCTTCGCATTCTCGCGGCGCTGCGCCGCAGCGTCGACTCCGCGGAAACCTCCGCCGCCTCCGTGGCCCATGCCGCCGCCCATGCTCATGTCTCGACCCTACCGAGGGTGGCAGACATCGGGGCCGAAACCCCTGGTTCCGCCACCCGCCACCTCACTCAAACCCGAGCCCCAGCGCAGAACCCCCGACCCCGCGCCCAAACCCAGAACCCCGCGCCCTCACCCGAGCGAGGAGATGAGGTTGATGATGGTCGCCAGAATGACGGCTCCAAACAGATAGCCCAGCAACGACTGCACCACAAACGCCCGCCGGAAGGTGGTGTTTTGCACATCGGTGTCGGCGACTTGATAGGTCAGTCCGAGCCCGAAAGAGACATAGGCAAAGTCGGCGTAGCTCGGCGGTTCGCTCTGGTTGAAGTCGATGCCGCCACCCTTCTCTGAGTAGTACATGCGCGCGTAGCGCAGCATGGCATCGACCTGAATGAGAAACCACGACGCGACGACCGCCGCAACCACAATGGCTGCCATCCACGCCTGCTGCTCTGGTCGGGCCGTCGGCACGGAGACCAGCACGACGACAACCGCCCCGAGGCTTGCCACCGAGCAAATCAGCGTGATCAACCGCGCGACGCGGCGACCCGGATCTTCTCGTGTGGCGTGGGCGCGAGTCTGCTCGCCATCCATCGGCCAGGTCGCCAAAAGCACCCAGACGACCACGGTGGTAGCGCTGGCCGCCCAACCGCAAAGCAACCCCGTCCAGATGTCCATGATCGGAACCACCAGCACGGTGACGAGAGCGCCGATCGCGAGTCCCGTGGCCAGTCGCCACCAGCGAGATGACAGCTTCACGCGTTGCACCTCACGCATTTTGCGACCGCGAACTGAATCACGTATTCTCTCTCTTCTGCCAATTTTTCGGTCGCCTCCATGCGCTCATCATGGCACGCGGCCCGCGCTTCAATCGCCTCGGGAACAGATTCGTGTTCGACGGCGTTGGAGCATCCTGAACCCCGACCAATGTCTGACCCCCGTCAGAGAATAGGTCCCTGCCCGCTCCGGGCCAATCTTGGAGAACAACATGACTGCCGTCACCACGGGACCACCCACCACCATGTCATCGCGCGACACCCGACTGATCGCGCTGTTGCTTGGCGCTGCGTTCGTCGCCATTCTGAATGAAACCACGATGGGTGTGGCAATCAAGCACCTCATCGACGACCTTGGCATTCTCGCCACCGATGCGCAGTGGTTGACCACTGCGTTCATGCTCACCATGGCCGTCGTCATTCCGACGACCGGTTTCATGTTGCAGCGCCTCACCACACGTCAGGTGTTCTTGCTGGCGATGGGTCTTTTCACCACCGGAACCGCGATCGCGTTCTTCGCCGGCGGCTTTGAAATGCTGCTGGTCGCCCGCGTCGTGCAGGCTTCGGGTACCGCCATCATGATGCCGTTGCTCATGACCACCACCATGACCCTGGTTCCGCCCGCTTCGCGCGGCCGTTTTATGGGTCGCGTCAGCATTGTGATGTCGTTGGCTCCCGCCATTGGCCCCACGATGGCTGGCTTCATTTTGGATGCCTGGGGCTGGCGCTGGGTGTTCGGTGTTGTGCTGCCCATCGCGGTGCTCGCGCTGCTGGCGGGCGCGAAGTTCATGGTGAACACCGGAACGCCCTCGAAGGCTCCGCTTGACGTGCTGAGCGTTATTCTCTCGGCGTTCGCGTTCGGTGGGCTGGTGTACGGCGTGAGCCAGGTCGGTGGCGCGCACGTTGACCCGTCGGCTTCTGCCGCGGAGCTCGCGGCCGCTCAGGCCACCTCCACCATGACCATGACCATCGCCCTCACGGTGGGTGCCATCTCGCTCGCGCTGTTCATTTGGCGCCAGCTGGTCCTGCAGCGTGTCAACGACGCTCTGCTTGATCTGCGCGTCTTCCTGTCGAAGAACTTCACCATCGCGACGGTGATGATGCTGCTGCTGTCGCTGGGCTTCTTCGGAGCGCTCACCGTGCTGCCGCTGTACCTGCAGGGTGTCGCCGGATTTGATGCGAAAGACACCGGTCTGATGATGCTGCCCGGCGCCATCGCCATGGGTCTGCTGGGCCCCGTGATCGGTCGCATTTACGACGCGATCGGCCCGCGCGCCCTGATGGTTCCTGGCACCATGCTCACCTCGGCCGTGCTGTGGTTCTACGCCACCAGCCTCACCCCGACAACGCCCGCGTGGGTGATCGTTGTGGCACAGATGATCCTGTCGATCGGCCTGGCGATGTCGTTCACACCGCTGTTCACCTCGGCGTTGGGCTCCGTCAAGCGCCAGTTCTACTCGCACGGTTCTGCCGTCATCTCAACGATTCAGCAGGTCGCCGGTGCTGCCGGCGTCGCGGTGCTGATCACCGTGATGACCAACGTGACCACGTCGGTTGCCGAGAGCGGAGTGGCGGAACCACTGGCTGGCGCCGAGGGCACGCGCGCGGCGTTTGTTCTGGCTGCCATCATTTCGATTCCGATCATCGCACTGGCCTTCCTCGTGAAGAAGCCCGCCGACGATGCCGAGTTCGCCGAGGCTTCCCGCGGCGAACCGACCGCAGAACACGCCTGAGTCACCATAGACAGAAGCGGCGGGTCACCCTCTCGGGTGATCCGCCGCTTCTCGTTTGAGAGTGCGATCTAGCCGCAGCAGTTGCTTCCGCCGCAGCACGAGCCGCCCTCAGCGTCAATGTTCAGCAGGTTCAGTGCGTCGGCCACGGGTGCCAGCGGCTGAACCGGCGTCTCAGGAGTAGGAGTCGTCATGGCCCCATGCTAACCCCGCCACCCGAGGTGCAGGGCCGATTTGCGCGAAGTGTGATCCTAGTGATGTTGCGCTTGGTGGCGACTGATCGCGCGACGACTTTCATCATGCGACGATGAGGTCGGCGCAAGCCGCGGCGTTGCGCTAGCCTTGCGTGACGAGGAGCGCCGGAGCGTGAGCGAACCTCGGTCGGGCCGACCAGCACACGCGCCCGTCTCAGTAGCGTGAAGACAGGGAAAAAATGCGCAAGCGCACAGACGCCGAACCGGCGGTCAAGACAACCAACTTCATGGGCGGTCACTCACGGGTTAAGCCCTTTGTCTGGGGTTTTCTCGGAGCCCTCGGCGTGCTTGCGGCCCTCATTCTGGGCGGTTTGGTCAGCCAGTTGGGCACGGTGCTGCTCTACATCGGTATCGCGCTGTTTATTTCGCTGGGCCTTGACCCCATCGTCACCTCAATTGAGAAGAAGATTCCGCGCCCTGCCGCCATTGCGGCTGTCGTGCTCGCGGTCTTGATGGTGTTTGCTGGCATTCTGATCGCCATCATCCCAATCATCGTCGAGCAGATCGCCAACCTCACGCAGTCGCTACCGAAGCTCGTCAACGACATCATGGCCACCGACTGGTACGCGAACATTAATCGCGATTACGGCGATCAGATCGGAACCATGCTGGAGGACGCCCTGAAGTTCTTCCAAGACCCGCAAAACATTCTGGGCATCATCGGCGGCGTCGGCGCCGTTACCGGCGGTATCGCCTCCGCCATCACCGGCGTTGTGATCGTGCTGATCCTGACCCTGTACTTCATCGCGTCCCTTCGCACCATGAAGAACACCGCCACCCGCTTTGTTCCGGCCTACAACCGGGAGAAGTTCTCCAGCCTCGTCGACGACATCTCCGGCGCCGTCGGCCGCTACGTTGTCGGTCAAGCGAGCCTGGCGGCGATCAACGGCGTGCTGACGTTTATTCTGATGCTCATCATTGGCGCCCCGATGCCCGCGCTTCTCGCGCTCATCGCCTTTATTGGTTCCATGATCCCCATGGTCGGAACCCTGACGGCCGCGATTATCAACTCCCTCATTTGCCTCATCGCCTCCCCGCTCACGGCCATCGTGGCCGCGATCTGGTACCTCGTTTACATGCAGATTGAGGCGTACTACCTGAGCCCGCGCATCATGAATAAGGCGGTGTCGATTCCCGGTGCGCTCGTCGTGATCGCTGCCGTCGGCGGCGCTGCAATCGGCCAGGTGCTCGGCGCTCTGGTGGCCGTTCCGGTGGCGGCAAGCATCCTCATCATCGTGCAGAAGGTGTGGTTCCCCGCTCAAGACGCAAAGGTCGTCGACCCCGACGAAGAGCCGGCAATCGCGACGGCATAGTCAGCAACAAAAAAGCGGGGCGGAACCATGGTTCCGCCCCGCTTTTTGGTGACTGCCCTACTCCCCAGCGGGTGCCACCGGCCGACCGATCGACAACATTAGGCGGTTGGCCCAGTTGAAGAATGCGGTCGAGTGCACGATGTCGACAATTTCATCGGTCGTGAAGCGGGCATCGCGCAACACCCGCACCCGATCGCTACCGAACTGCGTTGGCACCGCGGTGAGTGCGGCTGCAGCCTCGACCAGCGCGTTCAATCGCGGCCCCAGGTCGGCGAGGAGTCCGTCTTCCAGCAGCGCATCGACGGCGGTGGCATCTTTCAAGAAGTGCGCGGCAAAACGCGCGTGCACGGAGGCGCAGAACACGCAACCGTTGACGCGAGAGGCGGCGGCAGCGGCGAGCTCCCGCTCCGCGCGTGGGAGTCCGTCCTTAGCGTTGTAGAAGATGTCTTTGTCAACGAGGGTGCGCGCGCGGAGAATCTCAGGGTCGCGCGCCAGCAGCCGAAAGTAGTCGCTCTGATCGCGCGCCCGATCGACCAGTCCGTCGTAGTGGCGCGGTGTGAGGTCGTCGATGGCGACAGGTTGAAGCCACGGCAGCCAGCCCACCTCCGCACGCGTGAACGCATGCGGGTGCTCGGCTTCTTATTGCAAGAGGTCCGCGGTCGTGGTGGTCATGCCAACTCCTCCTGAATGGCCCGAAGGCCCGCAATGACGCGCTGCTGAAACGCGAGAAACGCAACAAGTTGCGACAGGGTCACAACGCCGTCTGCGCTCCAGCCGGCGGCGAGAAGCGCTGCGATCGCGGCGTCATCCGCTTCGCGCGGCCGCAACACCAACAGATGCGTGTGGGCGAGCGCGGCCGCCAGTCGCTCACCAAACTGGGCGATGTCGTCGTCGTTGGGTGTCAACCGGGTGCCGTCGGTGTTCTCCTGCTGAAGCCCGATCTCCCGGTAGTGGCCAAACGGGCCGGCGGTCGCGTACTCGGCGGCATACGCCAACACATCGGAACCACGCTGCGCGTCGCGTGCGAGCGCCCGCTCCGCATAAAACTCGGCCACCGCATCGTCTGAGGTCAACCGTGTCGCAAAGGCGGCAATGTAATCACGCTCGGTCAGCGAAACGTGGGCAGAACTGACCGGTGAAAACAGCGCGTCAAAACTCGCCTGCAGTTGCTCGACGGTGACGGGCCGGCGCGCGCGAAGGGCTCGAAGCTCGTCGCTGGCGCCAACCAGCTCGTCAACAATGTCTACGGTGCTCATACGATGGCCTGCCTCGCTCCCGCGAGCGCGGGTTCGTTGCTGCTCCACCCCAACTGGGGTGCGACTTCGGTGGCAAACAGTTCGATGGAGCGCAGAATGTGCTCGTGCGGCGCATCGACGGAGTGCACTTGGAACGCGATCTCGGTGGCGTGGCGGAGGGTCTCATCGGCTGCCAGCGACTCGGCAACCTCATCCGGGGTTCCGATGTGCGTGTCGGTGCCGCGAATGTAGTCATCCAGCGTGTCGCCGAGAATCTGTTGCCCTTGGCGACGGAACCCGGCCACCGCGCGGGGCAACCCCACCTCCGCAAACCGCAGTGCTTCGTCGCGACTGTCCGCGACGAAGACCGTGCGCGATGCCGTGACGCGCGGCGTGGTTCCGCTTGGCAATGCATCGCGATACTGCTCGATGATAGGAACCTGAATCTCGGCTAGGGCAGCGGTGGACGCATCTGCCGGACGCGGTTGCGTGCGCGAGAGCAGCAAACCGTCGCCTGCGGCACCGGCGCGCGCTCCCCCAAATGCCGAGAACGTTGCCTGCCAGAGGCGCTCGTCGAGCTGGGGTGCAGGCGGATACAGCCGGTTGGAACCAGGCAGTTCGTCGCCACGATAAGCCGCGCGAAGCTCCGCGAGCTTCTCGTCGAAAACGGCCGCCTTGTTGGCCGGGTCTTGACCAAACGGGAGGAAGGACGATGGCGTGCCACCGCTGCCGATACCGACGTCAATGCGACCGCCGGTGAGCAGGTCGGCGACGGCCGAATCTTCGGCAACCTTCACCGAATCTTCCAGCGGCAGCGTGATGATGCCGGTGGCGAGACGAATCGTTGTGGTGTGCGCACCCACATGAGTGAGAAACACGAAGGGTGACGGCAGCCCGCCCTCCGCGGCGCGGAAGTGGTGTTGCGCCACCCATGCCCGGCCAATGCCGAATCGCTCGGCATGCTGGATTTGTTCGGTCGCCAAGGCGAAACGCTCTGCGGGAGTCGCGTCATCGAGTAGTCGCGTGAAGAACGCGAGGGTAGGTGCGGTCATGCCAGTACCTCCGATCGAGAAGGAACGGCACCCAGCAGTTCCTTCGTGTAGTCATGAGTTGGTTGCGTAAAGATGGCCTCGGTGGTGCCCGATTCGACGATGCGGCCGCGCTGCATCACCGACACGGTGTGGCTAAGTGAGCGCACCACCGCGAGGTCGTGGGAAATGAAGAGATACGTCAGGGCGAGCTCGTGCTGCAGGCCGACGAGCAGCTCGAGGATGCGGGCCTGCACTGTCACATCCAGGGCAGAGACCGCCTCGTCAAGAACCAGCACTTCGGGGCTCGCGGCGAGTGCTCGCGCAATCGCCACCCGCTGACGCTGGCCGCCGGAGAGTTCTGCTGCCGTGCGGTTCAGCACGCTGGCCGGTAACGCCACTCGTTCGATCAGCTCGGCCGCGCGCGTGCGACGCTCTGAGCGCGTGCCGATGCCGAAGTTGTGCAGCGGCTCCGCCACGATGCTCTCAATGCGCTGACGCGGATCGAGCGATGAAAACGGGTTCTGGTACACGAGCTGCAGGGTGCGGCGGTAGTCTCGCAACTCTCGAGCAGAAAGCGCCGTCACCTCTCGTTCAGACACGATGGCCGTGCCGCTATCCGGACGCAAGAACCCCGAGATGATGCGTGCCGTCGTCGTCTTGCCGGAGCCAGACTCCCCCACGAGCGCATGCGTGGTTCCGCGCCGCACGGCGAAGGAGACGTCATCAACGGCGCGAAAATCGCTGGCGCCCCGCGTTGCGAAACTCTTCGTCAGCGCGGTCGCCTCAATCGCGTTCACCCTCTCGGCCGCGACAACCGCCGCCTCACGCAGATACAGCGGTGCCGGGATACGCCGGAACCCCTCCGCCGCGAGCGCAGGCGCATCGGCCAGCAGCTGGCGAGTGTAGGCATCCTGCGGGTTCTGCAGGATCGTGCGGGCAGCACCCGATTCGACCACACGTCCGCCGTTGAGCACGACGAGGTGGTCGGCGCGCGAAGCGGCCACCGCGAGGTCGTGCGTAACCAGCAGCACGGCCGTTCCCTGCTCGGTGCGGAGCTCATCAATCAGGTCGAGAATGCGGCGGGCGACGGTGGCATCCAGCGCGCTGGTGGGCTCATCGGCGATCAACAGCCGCGGCCGCAGCGCCACCGCCGTAGCGATCAGCACGCGTTGGCGCATGCCGCCAGAGAGTTGGTGAGGGTACTGTGCCGCCCGACGCACCGGGTCATCAATACCGACTCGTTCCAACAGCTCCAGGACCTTCGTACGAATCGTGCCGCGGTCACGCTCGCCGTGCAGCCGGAAGATCTCCCCCACCTGCGTGCCGATGGTTCGCACCGGGTCAAGCGAGGAGACCGGGTCTTGCGGAATCAACCCAATATGCGCGCCACGCACGGTGGCAAGCCGTCGCTGTGACCAACCGGAGATCTCTTGATCGCCTAGCGCAATGGTTCCGGCGTCGATACGCGCCCCCGCGGGCAGCAGACCAAGCACCGCCTGCGCCGTCGTGGTCTTGCCTGAGCCAGATTCGCCGACAAGCGCGGTGACCTCACCCTCGGCGATGCCCAGCGAGATGCCGTGCAACGCTTCGCGCCGAGCACGATCGGCGGTGTAAGAAACGACCAGATCAGAAATGGTGAGAAGTGTCATGGTGTCCTCCGGGCAAGGGCAGAGCTGAGCCGATTCGCGCTCACCACGACGGCGACCACGATGAGACCGGGAAGGGTGGTCAGCCACCAGGCGGTGGCAACGTAGTTTCGACCCTCGGCGATGAGCAAGCCCCACTCCGGTGTTGGCGGCGGGGCGCCGTAACCGAGAAAGCCGAGGGTCGAAATCGCAAGGATCGCGGTACCGAATTGCAAAGCGGCCAGCGCGAACACCGAGGTGAGGGAGTTCGGAAGCACGTGGCGAATCAGCACGTGCACCGTGGTTCCGCCGCTGCCATACGCGGCTTCGATGTAGTCGCTTGCACGCACCTTGACGACTTCGCTGCGTACCAGTCGCGCGAAGGCGGCAATCGATGCGACACCCACGGCGATCGCCGCGTTGACGGTGCCGAATCCGAGCAGGATGATGATCGACAGCGACAGCAGCAGCGACGGAATCGACAACAGCACGTCGACGATGCGCATCACAATGTCATCGACGATGCCGCCCAGGGCGCCGGCAATCACCCCGAGGGTGGTGCCGACGACGAGGCCAACAAGCACCGCGATAAGCGCGCCGGTCAGCGAGTGAACGGAACCATAGATCACGCGGGCGAGAAGGTCACGCCCGATCGAGTCGGTGCCGAAGGGGTGCGCAAGGCTCGGCGCCTGGAGCTTTTCGGCCGGAACGCCCGTCAGCGGGTCATAGCCCGTGAAAAGGCTCGGCACGAATGCCCAGGCGATGGCCACGGCCAACACGATGATGGCGAGCACGAGCCCCACCGGAGCAACTCGGGAGCGGCGTTTGCGCGCCGCTTTTGGCGCCGCCGAGGGCTGCGTTCCTTCTGGTTGCTGAGGCTCGGTGGCGGGCGACGCAACAGGGGGCGTGGCGGTGACGGCGGTCATACCAGCGCCTCCTCTCGGGCAGGCGTGGTCTTGGCGCCGCGCTCGGTGCGCAACCGCGGATCAAGCACCGGGAACACCAGGTCAACGATCAGATTGACGATCACGAACGTGGTCGCCGCGAGCAACACAATGCCCTGCAGCACCGGAATGTCTTGATTAGCGACGGCCTGCTCGGTGAGCCGGCCGATGCCGTTGCGGCCAAAAACGGTCTCCGTCACAACGGCGCCTCCGATCAGCTCGCCGAACAGGATTCCGGCGATCGTAATGGTCGGCAACAGCGCATTGCGCAGCACAGAGCGCGTGAGAACCCACGCCTCATTCGCGCCCTTCGCCCGAATGACCGTCACGAACGGCTGCAGCTTCACCTCGTCAATACTGCGCAGCAAGATTTGCGCGAGTGGCGCAGAAATCGGAACGGCGAGGGTAATGACGGGGAGGATGAGCGCCTGCATGGGGTTGGCGCCAATGATGGGAACCCACCCAAGCCCAAACGAGAAGGTCTGGATGAGGAGGATTCCGACCCAGAACACCGGAACCGCCACCAGGAGCGCTGGCAACGAATGAAGCGCCGACCGCAGCCAGGCGAACGGGGCAAGCGTCGCCAGGAACGCGAGCCCAAATGCGAGCGTCACGGCGAGCAAGAAGCCCCACCCGGCAAGCGCAAGCGTCTCGGGAAGCGCCTCTCCGATCAGTCGCAACACGGGGGTTCCGTATTGCGTCGAGTGCCCGAAGTCACCGGTGAGGTAGCCACCCAGCGTGTGCAGGTACTGCTCCCACGCCGGAGTATCGGCGCCGTACGCGATACGAATCGACGCGATTTGATCGGCCGTCAGCCCCAGCTCGGGGTTCTCATACTTGATGAGAATGGCGTCGCCCGGAAGCGACTGCAGCAGGAAGAACGTGGCCGTGAAGGCGGCGATCAGTACGATCGCCGCCTGCCCGACCCGTCTTGCGACGTAACGCATCAGTGCTCGCTCAGCCAGACGTCGTAGAAGCTGGGGCGGCCGACCGATTCGAAGCTGATGCCGTGCACGTAGGGTGCCGCGCCATACACCTGGGGCTCTTCGAACAGCGGGATCACGTAGGCCTGCTCAACGAGATACTCCTGAACGGCGGCGGTTGCCTCCGCGCGCTTGGTGTCGTCGGGCTCCGAGGCGACCACCTCAAGGAGGCGGTCAAGTTCGGCGTCATTCGACAGCAGGGTGTTGCGGTTCTTCGAGTGATACTGGCTCTTGATCACGTCGTAGTCGGCTCGACCGACCATCGAGTGGTATAGCGGGGTCTTCAGCGGATCCTTGATGTCTTGCGCGTAGGTTCCGGCATCTCCCGAGAGCACATTCAACTCAACGCCCACCTGCTTCAACTGCTGCGACACCAGTTCGAGCGTCTGCTTCGACTGCGGCTGGGGCTTGGCTTCGTAGACGTCGAGGGAGAGCTTGACACCATCCTTCTCGCGAATTCCGTCGCCGCCCAGCACCCATCCGGCCTCATCGAGCAGTTCTGCGGCACGCTCCGGGTCGTACGCATAGTCGGCGCTGTGGTCGACGTATCCGAGCGCGGTCTGGCTGAGCGCAGACGTTGCCACCGGATAGTTCGCGGTGAAGACGGTGTCTACCACCTCCTGCGCATTGACCGCCGCGACCAGCGCCTGGCGCACGCGCAGGTCGCTGAGAAGCGGGTTGGTGAATCGCAGGCTGAGCGAGTTGTTGACGCCCCGCGTCTGCGGCGCGTACAGCGTGAATCCGCTCGATTCAACCCGGGCCTCATCAAACGCCTGCACGTAGCGGATGTAGTCGGCCTGGCCCGCCAGCAACGAACCGATGCGCACCGAATCTTCCGGCGTGATGAGCAGCTTCACCTCATCGAGGTAGGCGCGGCCATCGTGCTGCAGGCTTTCGGGCGCCCAGTCGTATTCCTCGCGGGCGGTGAGTGTGATTTCGGTGCCGAGCTTTTCATCCGAGATGACGAAGGGGCCGGCACCGATGATCTCGGTCGCGTTGCCCGCGCCGAGCTCTTCCAGCGTGCGATCCAGCGTCTCCGGGGAGAGCAACCCGGAGTTGTTGGTCGACGTTGCCTGCAAGAAGCCCGGCGCGGGAGCGGAGAAGCGGAACGTCACGGTGTCGGCGTCAACGACCTCGCTGGAGGCGTAGTTGTTGATCGCCTCCGAGACGGTGAGGCCCTTCTCCGGGTCACCGAGGCCGTAGACATCAAAGTTCTTCGCGACGGCCGCGGCGTCAAGCACGGTGCCGTCGGAGAAGGTCACGTCGTCACGCAGGTTGAAAGTGTACTCCGTCGCGTCGGCGTTTGCCGTCCAGTCGGTGGCAACCCACGGCTCGATTTCGAGCGTTTCTGGGTTCTGCCAGGTCAGGCGCGCAGCAATGTTGTTGATGAGCGCGCCGTTCGGGTAAAAGCCCGACTGCGGCGGGTACAGGTTGGTGTACGGCTGGTACTCAAGGTAAACCAGCGTTCCGCCCGTGACCGGATCGCCTGCTTCGCTGGTTCCGGCTCCCGGCGCGGGTGCCGAAGCGCACGACATCAGGGACAACGCTGTCGCGAACATGGCGGTACCGGCGATCGCGCGAATGGCGGTGCGGGGCATGAGGGTCCTCCTGTCGTGTTCTCGTGACTGTCACGAGGATGTCCACGCTAGGAGCCGGTGGCGGGCGGTGAAACCGAAAAAGTCACGCGGTTTCACGTTGTGACACGGCGCGCAATGTGTCGTCACGCCGCGTCACAATCGCCCAGTCACACGCGTGTGCGGTTACCGTCGGCGGCGTCGCCCTCGACCACCCAACGCCCGCGCGCATACGACCACTGGCTCCAGCCACCCGCAAACAGCGCAATATCAAGGCCGATGAGCGACCCCGCGAAAATGGTGTGGGTGGCGGCAATTCCGGAGCCGCAGTATGCGATGGTCTGCGTTTGCGGACCGATCCCGTGCGCAGCGAACAGTCGGGAGATGACCTCGGGCGAGCGAAACCGCCCGGCGTCAAGGTGCGTCACCGTCGGGAGGTTTATGGCGCCCGGAATGTGCCCACTCACCCGTTCCACCGCAACGGGTGAGCCTCGATAACGCTCCGGTGCGCGCACGTCGAGCAGGATGGTTCCGGCCGTCGGCGGATCAACGCGATCGATGCCGACGATCGGTGCGGCAAGGGGTGTGAGCACGGCGTCACCGGGTGGGAGTTGCACGTCTCCCGTCTCAAGCGGCAGGCCGGCGCTGAGCCACCCGCGCAGTCCGCCATCGAGAATCCGTACGTCGGCAACGCCCGAGTTGGCGAGTAAGAACCACGCCCTGGCCGCCGCGACCGACTGCAGGTCGTCGTAAATCACCACGATGTCATCTCGTCTGAGACCCCAGCGGCGCGCCGCCTGTTGCAGCCGGCGGTGGGTCGGCAGCGGATGCCGGCCCCACTGCGGATCGGGACCCTCGGCGAGCTCGGCCTCGAGATCAACGTAGATCGCATCGGGAATGTGGCCGTCAAGGTAGGCGGGACGCCCCTCCGGCTCATCCAGACGCCACCGCACATCAAGCAGACAAACTCCGACGCCCGTTTGCCGCAGGGCCACGAGTTCGTCCGGAGTTATCAGCGTCACTCAATGATCGTCACCCCGGCTCGGTGGGCTGCCGGTATTGTGACGACACATGGCGCAACAGGGCGTCACATCGGTTGTCACGCCGGCGCGGCTTTCGCCGCCGGTGCGCCTCCCACGCCGGTGCGGCTTCCCCCTGATCGAGCGCCGTCATTTTGTCGTCACTGTTTGCCGAAACTCGCCCGCACCGCGCAAAAACCGACGACAAAATGAAAAACTGCCGACAAAATGACGATGCGCAACACGGCAGGGCCGACCGCACGGCGGTGACGGCGGGCGCGGAACCAGGTGCTGGGGGGCTGGAAGGGGCGCGGAACCAGGTGCTGGGTTGCGGAACCAGGGGGGCTACGGGGCTGAGGTGGGGGCCGGGTTGGCGTCGTCGTATTCGCGGCGCAGGTAGCCGGGAGCTTGCACCCGCCACGCTTCGATGACGAGTTCGCGGAGGTGGTCGCCGTCGATACCCGCCATGCGAAACGCGACCTTTGGTTCCGACCACTTTGTGGTCTGCGGCAAGAACACCTCGGGTGCCATGTGCCGCAGCGCTCGCGCTTCGATTGCGTCGCCGATCTTGACGCCGAGCACCAATTCGCGGGCGATGATCTCGTTCAGTTCTTCGGCAATACTCGGATAGGGGCGGCACTCCCAGGCGAAGGGTTTGGAGCGCACAAACCATGAGACGCCTGACGCGGTGGCGCGTTCTTCGCTGCCGGGGAGTTCGGCCGCGATACGTCGCACGTCATCGAGGGTCGCCATGATCTTGACCATACAAGTGGCCGTCGACACCCAACAAGTTGGCGTGTGCATTCAGGTCACTCATCACAAAGCGTGTGCGAATCGTGACCGGGCAAGCGGCATTCTCGGGCTTGTCGCGATGAGGGGTGCCGTAGCGTTGAAAGATGATGCCCCGTCCCCTCGCTCGCCTCTACTGGTCGCTCTCACGATGGAAGCTGGTCACCCGACCCGCGCCGGAGAGCCCGACCATTCTGCTGGGTGCGCCGCACACCTCAAACTGGGACTTCGTGCTCATGTTGGCGATTGCCGGGCGGCTGCGCATGGATGTGCGCTGGCTCGGCAAAGACAGCCTGTTTCGCGGCTGGCGCGGGCCCATCATGCGCAAGCTCGGCGGCATCCCCGTTGACCGCAAGAATCCTGCCGGGCTCGTCGATGAGATCGTCTCGCGCATGAATTCTGGCGAGGTATTTAGCCTGGTCGTCACGCCGGACGGAACGCGTTCGGGACACACCTATTGGAAGAGCGGCTTCTACCGCATTGCCCGCGAAACGGGCCTCGCGGTCACGCTCGGCTACGTTGACCGCACCACCATGACGACGGGGCTCGGGCCGACGATCGAACTGACCGGCGATGTTTCTGCCGACATGGACAAGATCCGGGAGTTCTACGCCGACAAGGCGGGTCTGCGCCCAGAACATCGCGTCGAACCGCGTCTGCGCGAAGAGAACGCCGCGGCCGCTGGAGCACCGGAAATCACGGGCGCGTAGCGCTTGGGCGCCACTGCGCGGACCCCCGGCACCGGCACCGCAGAGACGGAACCGGCTCTGACGCCGCGCTAGTTTTGCGCGATCCAGAGCCACGCCACGGCCGCGACCGGCAGCACAATAGCGATCGCGATGACGGCGGGAAACGCCAGCAGCTCCCCCGAGCGAACGGAACCAAGGCTCAGCTTGCGAGCACGCGCCGGCGTCACCGCTTCGCGGATGATCTGCACCGTGACCCCGTGTCGCACGAGTTCTGCCCCGATTCCCGCGTCGCGCGGCGATACCGCCACCGTGGTTCCGTTGCGCAGGCGCAACACCAGCCGCGGCGATGCGCCAGATGCGGAGCGTGATGGCATCAGAATGTCGTGAAAAAGAACGGCGTGGTCAAGGTCGCCGACGGCGATCATTCGTCGCGGAGCGAGTACGTAGCGAATGATGACGGCATCGTTGGAGATCGTCACCTCGCCGCGGTGGATCGCGGTGATGCTCACAATGAGACGGAACACCACACAGACGAGCAAGAGCACGGCGACGATCGGGGTCATCGCGGTGCCCGCGCTCTGGTCAAACGTGGCCATGAGCCACAACGCTGATGCGGCCGTTAGGCCCGCCAGCCCTGCCAGGGCGATGCGCGTTGGTACGACCCTCATGATCCTCCTCCCTGCGTTTTCGAGCGACCGGCGGAGGCGCCCCTCCCACAGTATCCACGGCTCGGGCCCCGGCGCGCGCCCCAAACCGCGGCCCGCGTGGCGCGAATTGTGTCAATACGGCAGGGTGGAGGTATGTCAACATCTCCGATGATGCGCACGTCAACGCAGCGAACCCTCGGCGGCCCCGAGGTTCTCGAGATCGTAGAGGTGCAGCGGCCAGAACCGCGGACCAACGAGGTGCTGGTGCGCGTTCATGCCGCGGGACTGAACCCCACCGACTTCAAGCACCGTGCGGCAAAGCGATTTATCGAGGATCCGCCATTCACGCTCGGGTGGGACGTCTCGGGGGTCGTAGAAAAGGTCGGTATCGGGGTGGCGCGGTTTGCGCCGGGCGATGAGGTGTTTGGCATGTTGCCGTACCCGTTTGGGCACGGGTCGCACGCTGAATTTGTGGCGGCACCGGCTCGTCTGTTCACGAAGAAACCGACGAGCGTCGATCATGTGCAAGCCGGGGCGCTCCCCCTGGTATCGTTGACCGCTTGGCAGGCCCTCGTGGAGAACGCGAACCTGCAGCCAGGGCAGCGCGTGCTGGTGCACGCCGCGGCCGGCGGCGTCGGGCACATCGCCGTGCAGATCGCGAAAGCGCGCGGCGCCTACGTGATCGGAACGGCCAGTGCTGGCAAGCATGAATTCTTGCGCGAGTTGGGCGCTGATGAGGCCATCGACTACCACGCCGAAGACTTCGCCGAGGTCGCGAAAGACATCGATGTCGTGCTTGACACCATCGGCGGCGAGACTCAAATGCGGTCGCTTCGCACGCTCCGCCCCGGCGGCATCGTCGTCTCGATCGTGCCCATGGGTTCCGATGACTTCTATCGCGAGGCGGAGGCACTCGGCGTGCGAGCGGTACGCATGTTGGTCGATGCCTCACGCTCGCAGTTGGCCTCGATCGCCGAGCTTGTTGACGCCGGATCGGTGCGCGCGCGCATCGCCGCAACCTTTCCGTTGGCGGAGATTGCCGCCGCTCACGCCCTCGGTGAAACCGGTCGCACGGCAGGCAAGATCGTCATCACGATGGTTTAGGTTCGAGCTCTGTCGGGGCGTTCGGTTCGAAGCGTTTCCGCTTCGAACCTGTTGCGCGTTCCGTGCAGCAGGGGGATAGCAGCCCACCCCGAAACCACCGCCACGAAAAATCCAACCGTGCCGAACAGCATGAATTCGCTCCCCATCGCTCGGTTATTGATATCGCTGACGATGCCAACGGTGAGGAAGAGCAGAAACACCCCCACGGCCGCGCCGTAGCATGTTCCGCTCACCCAGACCCGAGGTTCCGGCCTCGATCGATCGGTGATCAGCGCCGTGAGCACGCCGCCAACGAGCCCGGCAGCGGCGGTCACGATGCCGACGCCAGCTCCAGCACCAACGGTTTGAGCGAAGGCACTCCACCCGCCAAAATTTCTAAAGTCAGGGTTGCCAAGCAGGTATAGCAGCAACCCCAGGGTGGTTCCGATCATTGCGCCGACCGGGATCGCCCAGGTGAGGGCGAACCGGTAGCGGGCGAAGAACATACCGCCACACTAGCGGGCGGTCATCGTTGCTCGCCACCCGCCGCAGTGGGTGCCGATCGTGCTGAGACGAACGCGCGGCCGGCTACGGCGCTGTCGGCTTCCGCGCAACCGTTTACCGGCCTACTTCGTCAGATCCTGCGCGAGCATGACGAGAATGCCGCTTGGCCCGTTGATATAGGTGAGCTTGTAGACGTTCTGATAGTTCGCGACGCCCCGCAACGGGTAGCATCCGTGCCGCGCGGCGACCGCGAGCGACGCCTCAATATCGCCAACCGAGAATGCGACACGGTGCATGCCGATCTCGTTGGGCTTGGTCGGTTCGGTGTCAATCGCGGCCGGATGGAGGTACTCGAAGAGCTCGATCTGTCCCTGCCCATCAGGCGTCTGCAACACGGCAATCTTGGCGTGGTTGCCGTCGAGACCGACCGCCGTGTCGGCCCACTCCCCGCTCACCGTGTCGCGTCCGAGAAGGCTGAGGCCCAGGTCGGTGAAGAACGCGATTGTCGCCTCGATATCGCGCACCGCGATTCCCGCGTTCTCAAGTTTGATCGCCATGCAACAACGGTACGCTGTGGGCGCCACGCGCACGCCGCGCGGCGCCCACAGAACGGCAACACGGTTCCGCTACTCCCCCGCTTCGCGCGCTCACGTGCCAGACTTGGCGCGACGTTTCGCTTTTGGAGGTCTTTGTGACTGATCAACCTGCCGACTCGGCGCAGCCGGCAACTCGTGAGCCCAGCGCGGACACTCTCGCCGAGCTTCACCGCCTCAACGATGTCTGCCGGGCTGAGCCGGGCAACATCGATGCGCAGATCGCGTTGTGGCAGGCTGTGGCGCGCCTCAAGATGTGGGTGTGCATCAACCGCGGAACCGCTGAGGCGCCCCGCCCGTACATGATTTCTGGCGAGCGCGGACCCATTCTGTGCATCTTCAGCAACGGTGAGCAGGCCACCGAAACGGCTCACAGCAGTGGGCTGGTGCCGGCGACGGAACCAGTGCCGCTGTTTGCCGTGCCGCTGCCGGAGGCGTTGGATTGGGCGATGTCGTTCGGCGAGTACGGTGTTGTCGGGGTCACGATCGACTACCCCCGCATTGGTGCCTGGTCGCCGCTGCCTAACCTCGCGCAACTGAAATAGGCGCGGCGATGCGGCTCACGCAGGCGAAGCGATGCTCGCCGCTAATCGGTGAGCATCGGGATGCCCGTAAACGCGGGCACCGGATCGGAGCGTAGGCGCCCGTAGGTATCGACGTCGATGCGTTCGCCATCGATCAAGAATTTGCCGCGCTCGGTCCCCTCCTTCACGAACCCAGCGCGTCGGGCCACACCCCCGGACGCCTGATTGTTGACGCGGTGCCCTAGTTCGAGGCGTTCCAGCGCGCGCTCGGTGAGCGCCCAGTGCGCGACAGTCGCTGCCGCGCGCGCTGTCCATCCTCGGCCGCGCGCACTGGCTGTCATCCAGTACCAGAACCAACCCGAACGATTCGTTTCGTCAACGCTGACCCCGACGAGTCCCACCAAGTCATTCTCGACGACGACGGCCCAGGCCTCGTGCGGCGGCACAACCAGCCGATCAACGTACTGCTGGGCCTCCTCCTCGGAGGTAACTTGCCCCTGTCGTTCCATATCAGGATTCGAGGTGAAGGCCGAAAGCACCGCGGGCGCGTCGGTGCGCGTCAGTCGCCGGAGGTGTACCGAAGGTTGCGTTGTCACCCCGCCAGACTACGTGGCGTTGCGGGAGGGCCGAGCCGAACTGTCGTTGCTGAGGTGCCTGATGATCGCGTCGGCGATGCCATCGGGTGAGGATGCCGCCGCGTCGATCGTGAGCACAGTATCGGGCCAGTCTTCGTAGGTGGCGCGGCGTCTGTTCACCGCCTCCCAGCTGGGCTCTGAGACGTGGCTGAAGCCCCGGTCGCGGTTGACGAGTCGGCGCTCATGGGCGTCAAGGTCGGCGATGTTCAAGGACACGAACACCAGTTCTGCGCCGGTCGCTTGCGCCGCCCGTTGCCACGTCTCGCGGGCGGGCGCGCTGTCGTTGACCGCGTCGACAACGACGCCGAGTCTTTGGCGCAGGTTGAGTTCGGCCATCGCGCGAACGGCCTCGTAGGCGGCTATCCCGACCGGCTCACCGGGCGGGAGGCCACATGAGAGCAGGGCATCCTCGACTGGATCGACCGAGAGGTGCACGAGTCCCAGACGCGACGCGAGGAGTTCGGCGGCGGTGGTCTTGCCAACGCCAGGCAACCCGGATATTACGACAAGCTGACCAGTCATGTGTCTCTTCGCATCGCGTTCGAGGCATCAGTGAGCTTAGCGACGGTCATGCCGTAACCAGTCCATTCGGGTCAACGCGTACTGCGCGTAGGTCGACGGTGATCCCGCGAAGACGGCAGCCTCACCCTCCCCCGTATACGTCATGCCCAATCGCTGCAGAATACGAACCGATGCCGCGTTCGCGTGCAGTGCCTCTGCCCAAATGGATGACAGCCCCACTTGCTCGAAGCCGTACGCCAGCCCTGCCAGCGCAGCCGCGGTTCCGAGCCTCTGCCCCCAACGAGTTGACGGGCCGATCACGAATCCCAGCTCGCGCGTGCTCGCGGTGTCGCCGTGTAGGTCGACGTAACCCACGATGTCGTCGCCGAGCACGGCGGCGAGGCGCAGAAGGTCCGGGGGCGGGCTCGTGATCTGCGCCCGCCACCACGGAACCAGAAAGTGACTGCTTGACTGCGTGGTCCAGTCGGCGTGGTCGCAGAAGGTCGCATCGGTTGCCCACGACGCAAAGGTCGCGGCGTCATCGAGCACCATCGGGCGCAGCACGATTTTGTGTGCGGCGAACTTCGCGAGGGGTTGCATCACCAACGACGGTAGCACCACGCTCAGCCCCGGGGCGACCCTCGCATCAGCGGTGCGCCGCCACCAGCGGCGACGCCAGCACCCATGCTGCTAACGGGAGGCTGCGGCGCCCCAAAATGCGTCCTCCGCGGGAGGATCCTCGGAATACAGGTGCACCTCGGCGATCTTTCCGTCGCGAATGGTCAACAGATCGACGCCCGCCATGTCCATGACAGCGCCGTCACGCTCGCCCGTGAAGCGCACCGGCACGGCGACAGACTCGCCGTTCGTCATCATCGCTCCCGACACCGTCAAGGCAAACGTGCCGCGGCTGACCTGCATCATGCCTCCGATAACGGCGCCAACAGCCTCGATGCCAGTGTGGACACCCGAGAACTGGTTGTCTCCGGGCTGATGCCACGCGACGCTCGGGCTGAGAAGGCCCATCGCAGTGGCGACATCACCCGCGCCCAGGGCATCGAAGTACGCGGTTGCGACGGTCTTAGGGTTTTGATTGGTCATGTTCTCGCTCCTCGGTGAATGCGTTGCGACGGATGGTGCCGCGTTGCATTTCCATAGTGACAAAAGGTAACCTGTTACCTCAACGTAACTGGGGTAGACACATGACTCGTCCGGAGTGGAACGTGATGCTGGCGTCGTGCCCGTCGCGCACGTCGCTTGCTCGCATCGCCAACAAATGGACGGCGATGATCGTGATCGCGCTCGAAGGCAAGCGCTTGCGTTTCGGTGAGATCCGCGTGGCGGTCGACGGCATTAGCGGCAAGGTACTGTCGGAGACGCTGCGACAGTTAGAACGCGACGGAATCGTCGCGCGCACCGCCTACGATGAGATGCCACCGCGCGTTGAGTACGAACTCACGCCGCTCGGAACCACGCTGTACGAGCCGCTGTCAGCGCTCGGTCGATGGGCCGAGCAACACATAGAGGCGGTCGAAGACGCGCGATTCGCCTACGACGTCCGCGAGCACTCGGCCGTCCTTTAGCTCCGTCGGGTGGCTGCCGCACTCACCACGCCCGGCCCCGCAGGTGGATATCACCTTCGGGCCAGTCTTCGAGATTGCGGTCAATAGGCAGGATGAGCAGTGGTTGCCCGGGCGGGTCGGCAACCGGGTGTCCGGTGCGGTCAAGCGAACACTCAACGGCGGAGATTCGACTCCAGCCGCATGACACATAGAACGGAACCACGGACTCGCGGCACCCCAAGTAGCCAAAGTCGATGCCGCCAGCGGCGTTCATGCACTCCGCCGCGCGCGTCATCAGGCGCTCGCCCAAACCCGCGCCGTGTGCATCGTCGGAGATCAGCACGCCACCGACACCCGCAATGACGACGTCGTGCCCCGCGACGCTGATGGCGCGTCTCGCCCAGCCGACATGCCCCATGACCGCGCCCACTTGGTTCCGGGCAATGATGTGGTGGTCGTGTGGCGCGTACCCATACGGCTGATTCGGGTTCCACGCGCCGAAATCATCGAGGTACTCGGCGTCAAACAGGTCGCGGAGCGCAGTGAGCTGACCCGCGGTCAGCGCAGCGTGCGCGATCACGTCGATTTCGATCCCGAGCGTATTGTGCCGTGACCCTGCCCCCATGGTTCCACGCTATCGAACGGCGTCAGGCGTCTCGTTGCGGGTCGATCGGAACGCTGGCGCGATCGATCGAGAAAAGGTCGGGTTGAGCGCGCTCAAAAGCACTTTCGAGAGCGTCGGCGCCGTGGGTCATAACCAGATCTGCTTGGAAGGCGTCGAGTACCCGATCGATTACGTCGTGAGGTTGGATCATACGTGATCTGTAGCGGCCGGTCGCTATCGGACAGTGCCAAGGCTATCGCCGGCGGAATCCGCCGCGGCCTGTTCGATGAGACGAATGCCATGCGCTTTCGTCTTCGCCAACCATTCTTCGTTACGCGACGAGTCTGGGGCGTAGCGCAGCTCGAAATACGCCTTCCAGGCGGAGCGGATGCGAGCGACATTCCCGTCATTGCCCGCCGCGAGCCAGTCCAGCGCGGCCCATCCGTGCGCGCCGATATCGGGGCTGAAGTGGTCGGGGTCTTCCAGCGGAACCACGGCACCCGTCGAACGCGCCCATCCGAGCACCGCATAGGACAACGGATAGAAGTCGATGGATCGGTCACCATCGGACCCCACCAGCACGCCATCGACAAATCCCCTCTCGATGCCGAAGCGAAGTGCGCGCCCATTGCTGTGGAGCCTCAGAGCCCAGACATCCATCTGCTCCGGGCCCCAAAAGTCACTGACTTCCCACCCGACCCCGAGTAACCCGCGAACGAATGTCGACAAGCCCGCGTCTCGAGCGCGCAAATGATCGATGAACCGGGGAAGGTTCGTGAGATCGAGGGGCTCTTGAGCAACCATGGCTACAACTCTAAGGGCCGAGTGCTCGGCGGATTTGGGTCAGTGTCAGACGATACGCGCCTTAGCGCGTGGGTCTGGAACCAGCGGCGAGTGTGTCTACGGCCCACTTGCTCACGTTCTTCTGAGGCGATGTGCTCAAGCGCTCGACCACCTCACGGTGCGAGGCGAGAACTTCGGCTGGCGTCACCTGCAGTGCTTCGAGAAAAAGACGGTGGAGGCTCACGCTCGCAGCGTTGGCCTGGTCGTCTTGCAGCCCCTTCATCACGGCAGCGACAACCTGGTCGCGTTGCACGAGTCCCTCCTCGACCAGAGTCTTGACGATCGCGGGGTACCCACGGGTTCGAGACTCCTCCTTGGTGTGCATCCAAAATTTGGTCACTCGCACCAGCCCTGTGCACTCCATGGCGATGAGCAACTGTTGACGAAGCTCATCGTCGCCGCGGTACATCGCAAGCGTTGGTTCCATCCGCTCATGAAAGTCTGGGCCATCGCCAGACCGCCCTGTGGTCAGACGGAAGACCGTCGCGACGGCGTAACGATGCGTCGTGGGCCGCGGCATGCTGAGGCGAGCGCGCAGCGCTTCTCCCGAGGCATGGTTGCTGTCTTCGATCAGGTCGCTTGGCAGCTTGGTGGCGAGGAACTCCTCCACCATCCCGGCCAGCCATGAGGGGTTCCTATCCGCCAGCGCATCGGCGTAATCGTCAAACATCCAGGCCGCCGACTTGATGATTCTGCGAGTTGCACTGGTGTCGTCGTCAACGAGCGAAAGAGCCATGTCGGCTAGCGACAGTGCATTGCTGTACTTGGCGTAGCTCGGCAGCCCTCGATAGATGTCCGTGCGCAACCCTTTTAACGGACGAACCAGCCCTGCGCGTTCCGCTTCTGGTACCCCCTGGAGCAGCGCGAAGGTGTCCTCGAACGCGGCAGCGCGAATGGCAGATTCGAGTTTGCTGAAGTCGACGGGCATGGTAGAAATCCAATCTCACAGAGCGCGAAACCCTGTCTAGGGCACCATGCTACGGGTGATCTGTGCGCTGGCACGACCGCGTGGAGCGGGCGTGGAGCCGCCTCACCGTGGAGTGGCAAGCCATCGGCGAAGAACGTCCACCCACTCATCGAAAGCGTCGAGGTGCGCATCGTGGCTGCCTGCGGCGAGATCTACCCGCTGGGTCTCGGGTCTCCGACGGATCAGTTCGTCCTTCGCCTCAGCGGTGAACATGCCGTGCTTTGCGAAGACGGCGAGTGTCGGAACCACGAGGCCTTCCCACTCGCCCCAACGCGGTTGATGCACCGCGGCGATGGTGCGTTCCATGACGTCCGCGTCGAAGCGAGCGACCAGCCCTTCCCCGGTGCGGCGGAGGTCCGCCACCCAGGCATCGACGATCGCGTCGTCGCCGAGAAACTGGCGCGCCGATGCTTCGTTTTCGAACTTCGTCGGCCACGATGCGAAGTACCGGCCAAGTCGCAGCGCCTCGTCTGGGTCGTCGCTCCCCGCAACGTGTCCTTCGAGCATCACCAGGCCATCGACGAGGTCTGGACGCGCGGCGGCCACCAGGAACGCTGTGTGCGCTCCCATCGACTGACCCACAAGTGTGACGCGCCGGCCTGGAGCGCAGTCCTCGATCACCGCGATGATGTCGCCCACGAAGGCGTTGCGCGACAGGTCCTGCGGGCGACGCGTACTGTCACCGTGTCCGCGCTGGTCGATGAGCAACACATGACAGCCCTCGAGCGCCTCGGCGGTAGCGCGCATCTCGCGCGAGCTTCCGGCGAGACCGTGGAGCAAGATCACGATCGGCCCGTCGCCACCCAAGTCGTGGACGGCGATCGACGCACCGTCACGGTGCACCGTCAGGCGTGCGGGCACGGCGCGGGGTGTTGAAGCGGACTCGACCGCGTTGCGGCACCGAAACACGCCGGCTCGGAAGAACACCGCACCAGCACACCCTCCCCACCGGTGAACTCGATCCCTGCCAACGTTGCAGCTCGCTCGACCTCCGCGAACCCGATCCCCTTATGTAGATCGATCGATGCGAGATTCTGGGCGTTGATCACGCTGCAGATCGGCTCCCCCGGCGCTGCACGCCCGGTGAATCGAAGCACTTCGCTCAACAGCCTCACCGCGATTCCCTGCCGATGCGCCTCAGTGCTAGTCATGACTACTCCGGTAGGACTTTGCTGGCCACCGAACCAGGTCAGTCGCTTCGAGCTCCTCTGGCCCGCCGCCTTCGGTATGGTGCGCTTCGGTGACAGCTGTTTCTGCAGTGGCAATCCGGTCTTAGTGTGAAGGAAGATGCCAGACGTTGAAGCGGAATTTCACCAACTGACGTCAGGGATTGGCAATGCAACGGATGACCAAGATACCACTGCGAGCCCATGGGCTAAGCCTCAACGACGGACGACTCCCCCATCCTTCGCCGAACCTCAGCTGCTAGTTCCGATGTTCCTAGACCCACCTCGCGCGCCAGCAGAGATAACGCCACCCCGAGTGGCAGTGAAACTCGCCCGCGCTCCCCATGAGGGAGGATGAGTTCGGCATTTGACGGATCCCAAAGGGCCGGCGACAGTGCCGGTCGAACGAACGAAACGCCGTCAACGTACACCCGCTCCTCGTTTCGACGCTTGCGTTGCCGAAGTTCGTGCGAATCCACGCTCAAGAAGGTCACGGCCAACACCTCGGGGTTCGCGGCTTTGTTCAGCCAGCGGCCGAAGCCGAGAAAGTACGACGCCGCAATATCTGCAGGCTTGATCGAAGCTTCCTCCTGCAACTCGCGGTTCGCCCCGGCAATGGACACGGTCGCGACATCCACCGCCGTCGCGCCTCCCAAGTCCTTCGGTTCGAGGCTACCCGAGCCGCTCGGAGCGAGTAGGCCCTGCTCGCCGACGTTCCGGACGCTCTGCTCCGTGATGACGAACATCCCATCGGAGGTGACGGCGATCGTGCTGACTCCAATGCCATTAAACAACCAACTAGCATCGAAATCGCGAAGCCGTGCCATCCGGTCGACAAACAGCCGCCGACCGGCGAGAACTGTCTCCGATCCATCACGTCGCGTGTCGACTGCGGCGAAGTAGTCCGAAGCGAGCCGGTCGAAGAAGGTGCCGCGGACCAGCATCACGGTCCCCGTCTCGTCCGGCACCTCCGCCAAGGCGCTCCGCCAACCGAGCCCGGGTCCGTTGAAGATCGAGCTGTCCTTGGCGATTCTCTCCCGACGGTAGCGATGCCCGAGCACTCTCAGGTCGCTGGGAAGCGCGTACGGCTGCGGCCGCACCACCGCATTCAGGCGCCCCTCGGCGATCCGGAGGCTCATGTCGACGTCGTGCACGAAAGTCTCCGCGTGGACGCGGATAATATTCCACCGCTCGTCACCGGCAAGCTCCGCGGTAACGTCGGCGAAGTCGTCCAACGGCCGCCTGACGAAGGTGGTCCGTCGCCGCTCAAGCCAGTAGCGCCGGACATCGGCCCCAAGGAGGACCAGCGAGACAGTGGCGAGGAGCCAGTTGATCCACACGGGGATGGCGACGAAAATCCCCAGGACGCCGACGGCCGCGAGAATGGTGCTCAACAGGATCCAGCGAGCGGACGCAATCGCCTCACCGAGGTGCACCGCCGAAGTCAGCAGGCGCCGCTTAAGAGAAATCATCGATGGACCTCCGTCCGGACAGTGCGATCATGGTAGACGTTGAAGCGGAACTCCACCACGTCGCCGCAGATACCAACCTCTGTGAACCCGGCGAATCCCCAAAAATGACGGCCCTCGACTGGCTCGGCAATTATCGAGCTCGCCGAGCGGGGGGCGCAACCCAGGTTGACAACCCGTCACTTAGCAACGTAGGTTGACGGCATGGAGTCTCCGCGGATCGCAGCAGTAGCAGCCGATACCAGCGACCCGAAAGCAGGATTGCGGGCCGTAGCGTCCTTGCGCGTACTCGCGGACACCTTGGAACTTCGACAGGTCGAGGCCGCGTTGCGCTCGGGCATGAGTTGGCAGGAGATCGCCGACGCGCTCGGAGTGACGCGACAAGCCGCCCACAAGAAGCACTCCAAAAGAATTGACCCAGCGATCTCGACACCCAGGAGGAACAGATGAACAAACTCGTCCGCGCCGCTCAAACCAGCCAATCGCTGTCCCTGGCCGCCATGGAGGAAGCATCCCGGCTCGGGCTCCGCGAAGCCGACATCGACCACCTGTTCCTCGCATTGGTCATCAACGACCAGTCCGCCGGCCGCGCACTGCGCGAGCTCGGTATCGACATTGATAGCGCCCGTCTCGCCGTCGAGGAACAACGTGATGCACAGCTGACCTCGCTCGGCATCGAGGCGACGTTCCCCGAGGCCGGGCGCATCGTGTTCCACGAGACGGATGGGTACGAGTGGACTCGTCGCGCTCGGGACCTCATCGCGAAGTCCAGCGGCAAAGGCAAGCCAGGCGACGCTGCCGCCGTTCTCCGGGAACTCGTCGCAGAACCCAGCGGTCTGATCACGGGTATCCTCCGCCGCCTAGGCACGACACCCGATGTGCTCATCGAACGCCTCGATCGGGCCGACTCGCTCTCGACGAAGTCCATGCCCGCCGCAACGAAAGTGAAGGGGCGGACCACGGGAACGACTGAGACGTTCGTATCTGCACCACTGGACGAAGTGTGGGCGTTCCTCACAGATCCCGCACGTATCCCCGAGTGGGAACCGAGCATCGGCATCCTCGATCAGACCAGTCAAGAAGCGACGCCAGGTACGGTCTGGGAGGGCGTTGCACCCGTAACCTATCCAGACGGCAAGCCTGCGAAGATCAAGCCTCAGTTTCGTCGACGCAGTGTTGAACTCATCGCAATTCACCAACCGGACAGGATCGCATGGAGCTTCGGATATCCCGACGTCGCGCAAGGCAATTCGGTTCTGACTGAATTCGCCTTGGTGAACGCGCCCGGTGGCACACAGGTACGGATTAGTAGGTCCTGGTCGCGACGCCGAGGGTGGCGAGGACTTGTCGCATGGCCGCTGCGTCCAATCCAAAAGTTCCTGGTGTGGATCACCCTGTTTCAGACTGGCAGCGCGATCAGCCGAGCATTTCGCTAGCCCAACCCGCGGCGACTTGCCTGGTGGTCGAGCATAATCGAGTGCCCGGATCTCCCACAGGAAGATCCGGGCACTCGAACCAGACGTTGAAGCGGAACGCGACTACACGTTAAACCTGAACTCCACCGCATTCCGGCACATACCAACCTGTGGTTGCGTGTCTGGCTGGCATCGCCTCGGCCCCCACCTCGCCCCTTCCGGAGACGCAGAAGGTGGGGCAGCGGGGGCACGCGACCCGATCTCGCGTCCGCCTCTGTCGGCAGCCCCTGATAGGACATAATGACAGGTGACTGCGACCCACAGGGAGGTGACTTGGTGCTGCCTGCACTTGACGAGCAGACGGGCCTGCTTCCGCTGGGCCGATTCGGCGCGTCGTTGGAAGAGATCAAATCCCACTACGTTGACGATCCCCGGTTCGCGAAGTCGGCGACCCGCGCCGAGATCTGGCAGCACTTCGAGTCCGCTACCGACGGCATCCGCTCTGTCGTCCCCGTGGTGTGCGTATGGGTGGGTGGCAGCTTCCTTACCGACAAGATCGATCCTGACGACATCGACCTCGTCTACTGGGCGCAGACGTGCTCGTTGACCAGGTGACCGACCCCAAGGATCGGTACATCCTGCAGATGTTCGGGATGAACCAGGTCCGACCAGCGACGGGCCTGCGCGTTGATACTCGATACTGCCTATGGCACGTGTTCCCCGAGGCGGACCGCGCCCACTCAGTCGAGCACCAGTCATATGCGTTGAATCGTGGCTACTGGGATGACTTCTGGATGCGCAAGCGCAACGGCGCGAAGGAAGATCCTCCGCAACGGCCGGATGCCCTACCGCAGCGCGGCTACTTCGAAGTGACTCTGGACGGTTTCCATGGCGTTTGACTGGGAGCAGTTCAAGGCCAACGTCCAAGGCGAAGCTGAGTGGCAGGACGCAGATGATCTTGCGCGCATGAGCATCGAGACTCTGCGCGCTGAGCACGGCTTGCTGCGGCGCGACGCTTCTTCAGGGTCTCTGCGCCTGACTGGGCCAGGAATCACGATCCACTCGGGAGCGATCGACGGGATTGCTGACACGCTTCGCAATTTTCAGCGCCTGGTGCTTGCGACAGGCCTCGCGGTGAAGGGGCACAAGTCGTTGCGTGGGCAACCGCCCGCCGACGTCGTCTCGAAGACCCGACTGAACCTCAATGGTTCACCACTGCCGGGAAGCCTCATCCTGCAGATCGTGCCGACGACTTCGCCAGCGGACGAGATCTCACCCGATGGCCAAGTGGGGCTGTTCGGAGACGACAATGCAGAGCCCCAGTTGATCGACACCGCCATGAAGCGAGCACTGGGACTGCTCGAGGACGGACGTCGTCTCGGCCCAGATGCCGACACCAGTGACTTCTTGGCGCGCATCCGCGAGTACGGACCGCGCGTCGCCACGACGTTGCGCGACTTCTCGACAGGTCTGGTGAAATCAGGGTTCGAGCCTGATCTCACTTGGTCCCAGCCTCGCCAGGCGCGCCTGCGCACGCGCCTCTCCACGGCTGAACTCGCTCACATTGGAGAGCTCATCGCTTCTCGGGAACTCGAGCTCGAGCCGACCACCATCCGCGGCATCTTGCGGACTGTCAGCGAGATCAGCGCTTGGCAGCTGGAGATCGAGGACGGCGAGATCGTCAAGATCGACGCGAAGAAGATCCCTGCGGCGAACACTGCAACGCTGCGCACCGGCATGTCAGTTTCAGTCGATGTGTCAGTCACGGAAGAAACCGGCCCTGCCGGCGAAGTTAAGCCCAAGTACACGGCGACGTCGTTCACAGTGCTGAGCAACCCGTAAGGCCGAGTCGTTACACCACATCTAGTCCAACGGCTGGATCCGGAGGTTGGTCCGCGGCGGCAAATCCCAGCCGTGACGCGCATGAATTTCCCTAACCAACTCTTCCGCGTTGACCTGGAGCTTGGCAAGTGCAGCCGCGTCGTGGCCGACTGATCGTAAATGGCGCAGGTTGCTGCTCAGCGCGTGCGCCCAACTCATCAGCGGGTCGAGGTTCGCCACCCGCCGCTCAACGGTGTCGCCGGGCTTGGCGGCCTCAATCACCTGGCGGCCGATGGTCGCGCCCAGCGTGCGCTCGGCCTCCAGCCACGAGTCGATACCATCCCAGCCGTCGAGCTGGTCGACGAGCGCGATCGACGTGATGCGCAGGTTGGCGAGCCGCTCCCCCACCGGCTCGGCCGTCGGATCGAACCCGATTAGGCGCTGCACGGCTTCCTGCACCGCGAACCAGCGTGCGTCCTCGGCCGCCTTGCGCGACTCGGCGAGTGCCTCGTTCGCGCGCTTGTTCGCTTGGTAAGTGCCGACGCCGGCGATCAGCAGCGACAGGGCCGAGATCACCAGCGCGAGGACATCCATGGCTCGATCCTGCCACTACAAGAAGCAGTTCCTGAAGCACTTCCGGCTATTGCTTGCCCGAGGCGCGTCAGCCGACTAACCCGCGCTCACTACGACGCTCCGCGCGGCGACCAATCCCTACAGCGCGAATCTCCACTCCACCGATTTCCGGTACATACCACCCTCTTGAGGTGTGCAGTGAAGCGCTCGGCCCCGCGTCCGGGACCGACAGCTTGCGTTCGACGTCAACGATACGTCTCGTGCAACCCCTCCTCGATCTGAGACGGAGTCGGTGCACCGGCGTACCCGCGCTCAGTCGCGTAGACCCGGCACGCGAGCGAGCGAACCGGTTGCGTCGGAAAAAGGTCGACGCCGTCGACGAGGATCGTGGGCGAGCCTCCGAATCGGGTGTTCGCCGCTTCGGTCTCGGTGTGGATCGTTACCAGCTCGATGGGCACTTCCGCGAGCTCGGCGGCATCCAGCGCGGCGCGCGCGTTTGCTTCGGCGATGGCCGTGTTCGGGCAGTCGACGATGTGCAGCAGTTCGACCTTCATACGATCTGCTCCATCCGGGTCCGGGCCGCGCGCAAGCCATTGAGGATCACGATGACCTCCGCGATCTCGTGCACGAGCACCACGGCAGCGAGTCCCAGGACGCCGAAGAGGGCGAGCGGGAGCAGGGCGATGATGATCAGCAGCGACAGGATGATGTTCTGGTTGATGATGTGCCGTCCGCGCCGGGCATGGTCGAACGCGCGCGGCAGCAGCCGCAGGTCGTGCCCGGTGAACGCGACATCGGCCGACTCGATCGCGGCATCCGACCCGGTCGCGCCCATCGCGATCCCGATGTCCGCGGCGGCGAGGGCGGGGGCGTCGTTGATGCCGTCGCCGATCATCGCCACCGAACCATGCTGGCCGAGCTCAGCGATCGCAGCGGCCTTGTCCTCGGGGCGCAGCTCGGCGCGCACGTCCTCGATCCCGGCCTGCGCCGCGAGAGCGCGGGCGGTGCGGGCGTTGTCGCCGGTGAGCATCGTGACCCCGATGCACTGCGCGGCGAGCGTGCGGACGACCTCCGGGACCTCCAGGCGCAACTCGTCGCGGACGCCGATCGCAGCGACCGGCTCGCCGTCGCGGTGCACGATGACGACCGTCATGCCCTGCTCCTCCAGCCCTGCGACCCGGTCGCCGAGCGTCCCGGCGTCCAGCCAGCGGGGGCTGCCGACCGTGATCCGCGCGCCGTCGAGCTTGCCCTCGATGCCGTGCCCGGCCTGCTCGGTCACGTCCTCGGCTACTGAGGCCCCCGGCGCGGCGGCGGTGATCGCGGCCGCGAGCGGGTGGGTGCTGTGTTGCTCCAGCGCGGCCGCCCACGCCAGCGCCTGCGCCTCGGTGGTCCCGTCGGCGGTGAGAACGGCGTTGACGACGGGCTCGTTTCGGGTGAGGGTGCCGGTCTTGTCGACGGCGACGTGGCGGATCACGCCGAAGCGCTCGAACGCGGCACCGGACTTGATGATCACGCCGAACTTGCTCGCCGAGCCGATCGCGGCGACCACGGTCAGCGGCACGGAGATCGCCAGCGCGCACGGCGACGCCGCCACGAGGACGACCAGGGCGCGAGTGACCCACAGCTCGGGGTCGCCGAACAGCGAACCGATCAGCGCCACCAGGACGGCGAGGACGAGCACACCAGGGACGAGGGGTCGGGCGATGCGGTCGGCGAGGCGGGCGCGGTCTCCCTTCTCGGCCTGCGCCTGCTCAACGAGGTCCACGATCGTGGTCAGCGAGTTGTCGGTGCCCGCCGCGGTCGTCTCGACTTCCAGCGCGCCGGCGGAGTTGATTGCACCGGCCGAGACTGCATCTCCCAGCTCGACCTCGACCGGGATCGACTCTCCAGTGATCGCAGACGTATCCAAACTCGAACGACCCGTGACCACGACGCCGTCGGTCGCGATCCGTTCGCCCGGCCGCACCAGCATCAGCTGGCCCACCTGGAGGTCTTTCGCGGCGACCTCGACCGACGCGCCGTCGCGGCGGATGGTCGCTGTCTCAGGGACGAGCTTGAGCAGCGCCCGGAGCCCGCCGCGGGCGCGGTCCATCGCCTTGTCCTCCAGCGCCTCAGCGATCGAGTACAGGAACGCCAGGGCCGCGGCCTCCTCGACGTAGCCGAGGATCACCGCGCCAATGGCGCTGATCGTCATCAGCAGGCTGATGCCGAGCTTGCGCTTGAACAGTTTGCGGATCGCGCCCGGGGTGAACGTCGACGCTCCCAGCAGCAGACCGAGCCAGAACAGCACCAGCGCCAGGATCTCGAGCCCGGACCACTCCAGGACGAGACCGGTCAGGAAAGCGACGCCGGAGAGGACCGGGACCATGATCCCGCGGTCCCGCCACCAGGGTCGCTCCTGCACCTCCTCAACTGCTTCGCCGACCGTGGTCTCGGGCTCGTCGCAGCCGCACGCCGCGCTCATGCGCCTGCCCCCGTCCCGCAGCAGCCCGGCACCGGGCACTGGTCATCAACGCATGGCGCGTGCTCGTCGACGGCCAGCGTCACATCCACGAGCGCCGTGAGCGCCGCAGCAAGGTGCGGGTCGGCGATCTCGTAGCGCGTCTGCCGTCCCTCGGGCTCGGCGGCCACGATGCCACAGTCGCGCAGACAGGTCAGGTGGTTCGACACGTTCGACCGGGTCAGCTCCAGCTCGCGCGACAGCACCGCCGGATAGCTCGGGCCGTCGAGCAGGGCCATCAGGATCCGGGATCGCGTCGGGTCCGCCATGGCTCGGCCGAGCCGGTGCATGACGTCGAGGCGTGAAGCAATGGTCAGCATGCACTGAACTATACAGTGACTGCTGACCTATTTTGGTCATCGCATCGGCAGGTCAGACCACTCAATCGACGCCAGAGGTTATACGGCGAAACGAAATTCCACCACGTCGCCGTCGCGCATGATGTAGTCCTTGCCCTCGAGGCGGGCCTTGCCCTTCGCGCGCGCCTCGGCGACCGAGCCGGTCGCGATGAGGTCTTCGAACGAGATGACCTCAGCCTTGATGAAGCCCTTCTCGAAGTCAGTGTGAATGACACCGGCAGCCTGCGGAGCCCTCGCGCCCTGCGGAATCGTCCACGCGCGGGCTTCTTTCGGCCCCGCCGTGAGGTAGGTCTGCAGGCCGAGCGTCGCGAATCCGATGCGCGCGAGCTGGTCAAGGCCCGACTCGGTCTGGCCGGTCGCTTCGAGCAACTCCTGTGCGTCTTCGGGGTCGAGGTCGATCAACTCAGACTCAATCTTCGCGTCGAGGAAGACAGCCTGGGCGGGAGCCACGAGCTCCGCAAGCTCGGCCTTTTTCGAATCATCGGTGAGAATCGCCTCGTCGACGTTGAAAACGTAAATGTAGGGCTTGGCGGTCAGTAGGCCCAGCTCTCGAATCGGCGTGACGTCGATGTTGCTGCCCGACAGCAAGATGCCGCGCTCCAGCGCGTCTTTCGCCGCGTTCGCGGCCTCAAGAACCGAGGGGTCAGCCTTCTTCTGCTTGACCTCTTTTTCGTAGCGAACGATCGCCTTTTCGAGGGTCTGCAGGTCTGCGAGCATCAGCTCGGCGTTGATGGTCTCCATGTCATTGCGCGGGTTGACCTCGCCGTCAACGTGCACGACATCGCCATCGGTAAAGCCACGCACCACCTGCGCGATCGCGTCAGCCTCACGAATGTTCGCCAGAAACTGGTTACCCAGCCCTTCGCCCTCGCTCGCGCCGCGAACGATGCCTGCGATATCGACGAACGACACGCTCGCCGGAAGAATGCGCTCGGAATGGAACACATCGGCAAGCTGCTGCAGACGCGGGTCAGGCAGGTTCACCACGCCAACGTTCGGCTCAATCGTCGCGAACGGGTAGTTCGCCGCGAGCACGTTGTTGCGCGTCAGCGCGTTGAACAGGGTTGACTTGCCGACGTTGGGCAGGCCGACGATTCCGATAGTAAGAGCCACGGGTGACAAGTCTACGTGGCTTTACCCCCAGCGCTGGCGCACGAAGCACAGCACGGAACCTACGGGCCTGTGGCGCGGAACAGACGAGCGCGTTGCACGGAACGCCGTGAGCGCGTCGCACGGAACCTACGGGCGCGTAGCGCGGAACGCCTTCGTCACGTAGGGCATCGCGATCGTCGCCTCTCCGACAACGCCGATTCGATCCATTAGGTCATATACCTCCCCCATCATTCGGTCTTGTTCGGCCCGAGGCGCCGTAATGAAGTAGCTGCGCGAGCGCACCATCGCCTCAATATCGCTGCGCGCCATCGGCCGTTGCCACTCCACAGTGTGTTCTTCGAGCGCGCCAAACGGCTCGTGCAGCGGAATCTTGCCGGAGGCAATCATTTCTTCCGCGTTCGAAGCATGCAGAATATGAGTCAGCTCGCGCACCCACGCCACGCGTTCGTTGCGCACATTCCAAATCAGTCCCAGCACGCCCCCGGGTTTCAGCACGCGTGCGATCTCACGCGAAGCATCAACTGGGTCAACCCAATGCCAGGCCTGTCCCATCGCGACCAGGTCGACGCTTGCCGTATCCAGCGGCACCTGCTCCGCGGTTCCGACCCTCGTGTCAACCTCGGGCGTGCGCTCAGAGAGCACACGTAGCATCGCCTCATCGGGGTCAATCGCAATCGCCTCGACCTCACGAACGCGCAGAATCGAGCGCAACAGCTTGCCGGTTCCGGCGCCAATATCTGCCACCCGCGCTGCATCCGGCAGCGAGGCGAGCAAGAACGCAACAGCCTCCGCGGGGTACTCGGGGCGACCCGCGTCGTACGCTGCGGAGGCGGCTCCGAACGAGGTCGACATTTCTTCACGACTGGCCATGACGCGACGCTAACACCGCCCTCAGACATCGCGCGATGGCACTCGGGATACGCTGGAATACGGCGCGCCTGAAGCGAATGGCGCGCGGCAGGAGAAGAGTCAAGACATGTCACTGGATTTCACGGCCATCGATTTTGAGACGGCGAATTCCAGCAACGCTTCGGCATGTTCCGTCGGTCTCGTGCGTGTGCGCGGGGGCGAAATCGTTGACCAGACGGGCTGGTTGATTCAACCGCCAGTCGGCTACGACGAATTCCATCCGCGAAATGTGGAGATTCACGGCATTCATGCCGAAGACGTATCGACCGCAATTGGGTGGAGTGATCAGCTCGAATTTCTCGAGGATTTCGCGGGTGATGACGTCATGGTCGCTCACAATGCGGGCTTCGATATGGCAGTGTTGCGGCGCGCGTGCGAGGCGACGGGCGACGTCTGCCCGCCCTATCGCTACGTGTGCAGCGTGCAGGTGGCGCGCCAGGTTTACGACCTTGAGTCCTACCGATTGCCGTTTGCCGCAGCCGCCGCCGGTTTCACCGACTTCTCGCATCACGAGGCGACCGCCGACGCCCTCGCATCGGCTCACATCATGATTGATGCCGCGCGCCGCGTCGACGCGAGCGATATTCGCGAACTCGCTGCGAAAACGCGCGTGCGTGTCGGTCAGATTCCCATCGGCGCCGTTACCGGAGCGCTAATCACAGCTTAGTTTTGGCGCTGCGGAACATCGCGCGCCGGCAATGTCGGAAGCCCCCGGCACACTGATGGCATGGAACCACTGATCGCCGTCATTCTGGTCGTGCTCGCACTCGCAGGCGGCCTTGCCCTGGGTTGGCTCGCGCGCGGTCAAGTAACCGCCGACGATACGGTCCTGCTGGCACGCCTGTCGGCGAGCGAGGCAAGCGCGACCGCGTTGCGCGAGCAGCTCATGCAACAGCAGGCGACGTATCGCGAGTACACCGAGCGCGCCCGCGATGAGCAAGAGGCGAATCGCGAACGCGAACGACAAGAGGCGCGTGTGCTGACGGCGCTCAGCCCTGTTGCCGAGACGCTGAGCAACATGCAACGCGCGATGGCCTCGATGGAACGTGATCGCCAGGAGCAGTTTGGCCAGCTGGGTGAGCAGTTGCGGCAGGCACAGGTCAGCGACGAATCGCTTCGGCAGGCCACGAGCACGTTGGCGAGCGCTTTGCGTTCAACGACGACCCGCGGAACCTGGGGCGAGACCCAGCTGCGCCGCGTTGTTGAGGCGGCGGGGTTGACCCACCACGTCGATTTTGATGTTCAGACGAGCATCACTACCGACTCCGGTGCGACGGGGCGACCAGACATGATTGTGCGGTTGCCAGGCGGAAAGGCGATCGCGCTCGACGCAAAGGCGCCGCTTGATGCGTACCTCGACGCCTCCGCGCGCGAGGTCGAGGCGGAACGAACCACCGCACTCTCGCAACATGCCCGCGCGGTGAAGGCGCACATCGACGCGCTGGCGAAGCGTCAGTACTGGACGGGCCTTGACGCCAGCCCCGAGTTCGTTATCTGCTTTCTCCCGAATGAGGCGATGCTGTCGGCCGCGCTCGACGCAGACCCGGCGCTGTTGGACTATGCCTTCCGTCAGCGGGTCGCTCTCGCCTCGCCCGTGAGCCTGTGGGCGGTGTTGAAATCGGTCGCCTACACGTGGACGCAAGATGAAGTCTCGGCTGAGGCACACGAGCTGTTCGTGCTTGGCAATCAGCTCTACGACCGGCTCGGATCGCTCGCCGGCCATGCTGACGAGCTGCGCCGGGCGATTGAGCGTACCGTCGGCGCTTACAACAAGTTCGCGGGTTCGCTTGAGTCGCGCGTTTTGGTGACGGCAAGAAAGTTTCCCGGCATCGATGCGACAAAGCTCACCAACATGCCGGCGCCCGCCGAGGTGGGCGAATCGCCCCGCCCGCTGGTCGCAGCCGAGTTCGTGCAGGTCGATTCTCACGAGGGCGAGAGTACCGGGCTATGGCAGGCTGACCTCGCCAGCGAGATTCGCCACCGCGCCACCGAGTAGTTGGCACTGTCTGGGGACAGGTCCGGACGTTCCCCTGCATACCGGTCGGGTCGGCCCTGTCAAGTCCGTTCAGTTGGCACTCCAGACGCCAGTCGAGTTGGCGTGATGTCCACTTGCTTGTTCGCTTCTCAGCTCGCCGTGGGTTTTCTCCCCAACTGAAGGTAGCGGCCCGTCCTACCCACAGTTGAGGTCGGGATCCGCAAATGAGACGGTGCGACGCGCACAGTGGCGGGATGCAGGTTCTCCAAGCACTCTCCAGCCAGGGCGGCGTCGCTAGAACGCATTCGCTATACGCAATTGGTGTGACCCACACGACGCTCGCCCAGGCCCTGTCGGATGGAACAGCCGTCAAGCTCCGCAAGGGTATTGTCGCTTCCGACGCGGACAGCGAGACAGCGACTGCGGCCTGGCATGGGGGCACCGCGACGTGTGTGTCCGCGCTTCGCCACTACGGCGTTTGGGTGCTCCATGACAACGTTCTTCACGTGCATGTGCCGACCGGAAGCCGTATACATCCCCACCCCAACTGCAGCTGTGTGACGCATCGCTCCCCGGGTCGCCAGCCATTCGGTGTGATGCCTATTCGCGAAGCTTTCATTCATGCGGCGCGCTGCCTGACAAGCGAGGCCTTCTTCGCCGCATTCGAATCCGCCTGGCACTTGCGACTTCTCACCCGCGCGGATCGCGCCCGAATTCGCTCCCGCGTGCCGGCTCGACTCAAGCACCTCATCGACATCGCGCGACCCGATGCGGAAAGTGGGCTCGAGTCGCTCCTACGTCTGAGGCTTCGAGCCGCGGGCATCATTCTGCGCACGCAAGTGAACATCCCACGCGTGGGTCGAGTCGACTTTGTTGTCGAGCACCTTATTCTCGAGGTTGATGGAAGGCTCGGTCACGCCGATCCGACGTCCCGCCACAAGGACCTGGTCCGCGACGCACGAGCCGCCGAGGCAGGCTATCGAACTCTCCGCTTCGACTACGCCCTCGTGGTTCACGACTGGCCTCAGGTACTCGCCGCTGTTCTCGGCGCGCTCTATCTCGTCTAGCTGGACCGTCGTGCGGAAGTCGCATGCTGGTTCCAACGCGACGTTATGCATCCGGCGCCGGTGCCAAAGTGGCGAAAATGGAAGGTGATCACGGTCAGCCATATCGGCCCTTGCCTCACCCGGGGCGTTTCTAGCGGAACCGCGCAGGCCTGCCGCCGACGGGTCTACGAAGGTATGGAACCATGCTGCGCACGTCAATCGTCGAGGCGCCACGACGACCGATAGCCGTCCTCGCCGCGGCGGGTTGTTCAGTCGGCGCGAGGTGTCCGAAGTCCCGATCTCTGCCAGTGGTGTCGGACATCACGGCGTCCAGCTTCGGTCCGACGCCCTACTGCTGGCCGACACCCTGCCCGCGTGGAACCACATGCCGCGAGGCTCAGTTATGCATCAAAACCTGGTGCCAGAGTGGCGGGAGTGACGGATGGGTACGAAATTTCACATTCTCTGATGCATAACGCCGCGGCCGCGAGCTCACATAGGGATGGACCTGGAACCAGGTGGGTTGTGGGGACGCCTCATCCGAGGCACCCCTTCGAAACCGGGAAACCACGCCGCCGAGACTGGAAACCACGCCCTGAACCGGGGAACCACGCAGGACGATGGAACCACCCAGTCGCGGCGCGAGGAAGCCCAATTGCGGCGTGGGGAAGGCCATCCGTCGCCCGGGGAATTCGGGTTAGCCGGGGATGAAGCTGAGCAGTGAGACGACGCAGATCGTCACGAAGACGAAGGCGGCGACGGGCCACCACGAGCTCATCTCTTCGCCCGCGGCGCGACGCTTACGAAACAGAACGTCTTTGCGACGTGCGGGGTCGGTTGCGTCTGCAATGACGGCGTGGGCGGCCGTTGCCGGGCGACTCGCATCTATTGCCATGATCAAACCTCTTAATCGCACGACGCGCGTTATTCGCGCGGCTCGTAACATCTATCTTCCCACCACGAACCTGAGCGTCACCGGCAGACACGTCACGAAGCGGCCACGTTTTCGCAACGGCCAGGTGGCGAACCGGTAACGAAATAGCACGTTTGGGCAGCAGAAAACCCACTAACGAGAAAGTGCCGAGCCCCATGGACTCGGCACTTCATACCGGGCATCTCACCCCGCAAATCCAGGCATCTCAGCCCGAAAAACTGAGCTCAACCGAACCACTTCGACACGAGGTGCTCCGAGGAGACGCGACGCAAGGTTCCGGATGCGCTTCGTAGCACGACCGACTCGGTGTAGATGTAGTCGCCCTCGCGGCGCACGCCGGCGACCAGCTGGCCGTCGGTCACACCGGTTGCGACGAAAATCGTGTTGTCGCTGGCGACCAGCTCGTCAGCCTCGTAGACGTGACCGTCAAACTTCAGTCCGGCGTCGCGGCCGCGCTGCTCTTCGTCATCAGTCTGCGGCCAGAGGCGCCCCTGAATGTGGCCGCCCAGAGCCTTGATCGCGCACGCCGTCACGATGCCCTCGGGGCTACCGCCGACGCCAACGCACATGTCGGTGCGCGCATTGTGGCGCGCGGCGTTGATGCCACCGGCGACGTCACCGTCGGTCATGAGGCGGGTGCCTGCGCCAGCCTCGCGGATCTCCTGAATCAGCTTCTCGTGGCGAGGACGGTGCAGCACCGAAACCACCATCTCCTCGACCGGTTTGCCCAGCGCCTTCGCCAGCAGGCGAATGTTCTCACCAATCGGCAGGCGAATGTCGACGACGCCGACACCGGCGGGGCCCGTCACCAGCTTGTCCATGTAAAAAACGCTGGAGGCGTCGAGCATCGTGCCGCGGTCAGCAACCGCAATCACAGACAGCGCGTTGTTGCGCCCCATCGCGGTCAGCGTGGTTCCGTCGATCGGGTCAACGGCGACATCGCACTGCATTCCTTGACCGGAACCAACGTGCTCCCCGTTGAAGAGCATGGGAGCGTTGTCTTTCTCGCCCTCACCAATCACGATGCGACCGTCAAAGTTCACGGTGCGAAGGAACGCGCGCATCGCGTCAACGGCCGCTCCGTCGGCTTCTTCTTTGGCGCCGCGGCCGATAAACGGTACGGCGCGAATCGACGCGGCCTCCGTCGCTCGCACGAGCTCCATTGCCAAGTTTCGGTCGGGACGAAGGGGGGACATATCTGCCGTCAGGCTCACCATGACCTCAGCGTATCGATGCAGGCGTCAGAAAATGGCGCTGTTTCCGAAACCAGCACCGTAGGAATTGCCATTCTTTCGCGAGCAGCAAAGATGGTTCCGATTACCGGCTCCGACATAGAGAAAGCGCACATCCCTACGCTTCGCTAGAGTAAGCGAGACACCTCTTCACCGCTCTGAAGGAGACTCCATGCCCTTGGCAACCCCCGATCAGTATGCAGACATGCTTTCGCGCGCAAAGGCAGGAGGTTTCGCCTACCCCGCCATCAACGTGGCCAGCTCGCAGTCGATCAATGCGGTCCTGCAGGGTCTGACCGAAGCCGGCTCCGACGGCATCCTTCAGGTCACCACCGGCGGTGCCGACTACTTTGCCGGTCAGACCGTGAAGGCTCGCGCGACCGGCGCACTGGCGATGGCACGCTTCGTTGCCGAAGTTGCCAAGAGCTACCCCATCACGGTTGCTGTGCACACCGACCACTGCCCGAAGGATGCCCTCGGCTCGTTCTTGCTGCCCCTTCTGGAGGCCAGCGAAGAGCAGGTCAAGGCCGGCGGCGAGCCGATCTTCCAGTCGCACATGTGGGATGGCTCGGCCGTGCCACTCGCGGAGAACATCGAGATCGCACGCGAACTGCTGCCACGCATGAAGGCCATCAACGCGATCCTTGAGGTCGAGATTGGTGTCGTCGGCGGCGAGGAAGACGGCGTGCAGCACGAAGGTTCCAACGACGCGCTTTACACCACCACCGGCGATGTGGCGCAGGCCGTTGAGGCGCTCGGTCTCGGCGAGAACGGCCGCTGGATCGCCGCCCTGACGTTCGGCAACGTGCACGGCGTCTACAAGCCGGGCAATGTGAAGCTCCGCCCGGAACTCCTCGGCGAAATTCAGGCGGGCATTGCCGCCCAGTTCGGCACCGGCCCCAAGCCGCTTGACCTCGTGTTCCACGGTGGTTCCGGCTCGACCGATGAAGAAATCGCACTCGCTGTCGCCAACGGCGTCGTCAAGATGAACATCGACACCGACACTCAGTACGCCTTCACCCGTGCGGTTGCCGGCTACATGATGAGGAACTACGACGGCGTGCTCAAGATCGATGGCGAGGTCGGCAACAAGAAGCAGTACGACCCGCGCGCGTGGGGCAAGGTCGCAGAGTCGGCCATGGCCGCTCGTGTTGTTGAGGCCACCAAGCAGCTGGGCTCGTTCGGCAAGTCGCAGAGCTAAACGACAACGAAAATGGTCCTCGGCACCCGCCGAGGACCATTTTCGTGCCTAGAACCGCTCACGCACCGTCAGGCGCTGCGCCTACGACGGCTGGTTTGAAACCAAGTAGTCAACAAACGCCGGGTCTGACATGAGCGGAACCGAGATGCACGCCATGATGATCACGTACGTCACGACGGCGCCCGCGATGGCAACCCACCAGGCCGTCTTGTTCGCCTTCATCCGCCCACGCGCGATGATGACGGTGCCAACGTAACCGGCCAGCAACACCAGCGAGGCGATCGTGCCCCACAGCTTTCCGGACTCGAAGTTCGAGAATGATCCGTCGATGCCCATGATCAGGTACGACCGATCCACCATGGCGGCGAAGTCTTGGAACGAGAAGAACGTGGTGATCACGTTGAGCGCGCCGAACGCCAGCAGGGCGATGGTGATGATGCGATCGGTCTGACGTGCAGCCCGCGCCGGGTCGACCGCGGCACCTGCGGCACCCGCACGAGCGCCTGGGCCAAAACCGGCGTTCAGACCAGACGGAGCCGCGGAACCAGGGGTGCGATCCGCGTAAACGCTCGCGTCAGCGGGAGGGGTCAACGGCGTGGGTGTTACCTCGGGCAACGGTTCACGAATGTGAGCACGCTGCTCGCTCTCGGATGCATACTCGCCGTATTGCGGGCGAGGGCGCCCCTGTGGGTCAGACATGTCAATATGCTACGGCCGCAGCCTTTGCATCCGCTGTGTCAGTCGCGACGTCCGCCCAGTGCGCGCTCGTCGCGACGACCAGACGCATCCTGTCGAAGCTCCTTCGGCAGCGAGAACATAAGGTCTTCCTCGGCGGTGCGCACCTCTTCGACATCGGCGTATCCGGCGCCAGCCAGCTCGGCGAGCACCTCCTGCACGAGAATTTCCGGCACCGAGGCGCCGCTCGTCACGCCAACAGTCTTGACCCCATCGAGCCACTCCTGCTTGACCTCATCGACGTAGTCAACGCGGTAGGCAGCCTTCGCGCCGTACTCCAACGCCACTTCCACCAGTCGCACACTGTTGGACGAGTTCGCCGAGCCCACCACAATCACCAGATCGGCGTCTTTCGCGACCTTCTTGATCGCGACCTGACGGTTCTGCGTCGCATAGCAAATATCGTCCGACGGCGGGTCTTGCAGGTTGGGGAAGCGCTCCCGCAACCGCCGAACCGTCTCCATGGTCTCGTCGACCGACAGCGTCGTCTGCGACAGCCACACCACCTTGTTCGGGTCGGCGACTTCAATCGTGTCGGCCTCATCGGGAGAGTTCACGATGGTCACGTGATCGGGCGCCTCCCCTGCGGTACCCTCAACCTCTTCGTGCCCTTCGTGGCCGATGAGCAAGATTTGGTAGTCGTCGCGCGCAAAACGCACCGCCTCGCGGTGCACCTTGGTCACCAGCGGGCAGGTGGCATCAATCGCGTGCAGTTCGCGGTCGGCCGCCGCGTTCACCACGGCGGGTGAAACTCCGTGGGCGCTAAAGACAACGTGCGCGCCAGACGGAACCTCGTCTACCTCCTCGACAAAGATGGCACCCATCTTCTCCAGCTCGGTGACGACGTGAATGTTGTGCACGATCTGTTTGCGCACGTAAACCGGCGCGCCGTAACGCTCCAAAGCCTTCTCCACCGCGACCACGGCACGGTCAACACCGGCGCAGTATCCGCGGGGGGCGGCGAGCAGAACCTTCTTGGGCCCATCAACCGGGATATTCTGGAGTCGCTCACGACGCCCAGGGACACGGGGAATAGGCAGGCGCACGGCAGGGGTACTCACCCCTTGATTCTATCGGCGAACAACTGATCAAGCCCCGAGAGGACACGAATGACCAATCCGGCCAGCGGCCCCTCCTTTACCCCGGCGGTGCGCCCGCGCGATTCGACGGCGGATATGCCGTGCCAGGTAGGCGATCTCGGCCGCGATATGCGCGACTACATCGCGCGCCTCGGCTCGCCGTGGGTTGAGGGTGAAATCACCGAATGGAACCATCGGGCCGTCGGCACATTTGCGACGTTGCGTGACATGAATGGCGATGCCATCATTCGCCTGACGATCTGGTCAAGCGTGCGCAACCGTATTCCGCAAGACATCAAGGCGGGCGACCGCGTCGTGGTGTGCGTTAAGCCCGAATACCGCGCGCAGCGGGGCGAACTGAGCTTCATTGTCTCGGCCATGAAGCAAGTTGGTCTTGGCGATCTGCTGGAAAAGCTGGAGCGCCTGCGCCAGCAACTGCGCTCCGAAGGCCTGCTTGACGCGTCGCGCAAGCGATCGCTACCGTTCTTGCCCACAACCGTCGGGCTGATCACCGGCAAGGCAACCGATGCCGAGAAAGACGTGCTGCGAAACGCGGAGCTGCGCTGGCCGAACGTCTCCTTTCGGGTGGAGCATGCGGCGGTGCAGGGCGAGCAATCGGTTCCGCAACTGCTGGCCGCGTTGCAGAAACTTGACGCCGATCCTGAGGTCGATGTCATCATCTTCGCGCGCGGCGGCGGCGACTTCCAAGACCTCCTCGGCTTTAGCGATGAGCGGCTCCTGCGTGCGGTCGCCGCGGCGCACACCCCGATCGTGAGCGCCATCGGCCACGAGAACGACCGCCCGCTGCTCGATGACGTCGCCGACCTGCGCGCCTCAACACCCACCGACGCCGCCAAGCGCGTGGTTCCGGATATCTCTGAGCAACTCGCCCTGGTGCGAGATGCTCGCTCCCGCATCATGACGCGCCTCGCCGGGCGCCTGCAGCATGAACAACACGTTGTGCAACAGCTGCACTCGCGCCCGGTGCTCGCCAACCCCGATCGCTGGTTGCAGGATCGTGAGCTTCAGCTCGAGCAGTCCATCTCGCGCATCCGCGCCCGCACCGGACTCAGCCTCGAGCAGGAGGCCACGCGCATCGCTCGCCTCCACGCATCGCTGGGCGCCCTCTCCCCCCTGCGCACGCTGGACCGCGGCTACGCCATCGTGCAGCGCCGGGGCGACGGCATCGTGCGCACCCCCGATGATGCCCCCGACGGAGCCGAACTCGTCGTCATGCTGGCGGAGGGAACCATTAGCGCCGTCTCGCGCGGCGAGGTAGCGCAGGAGGGCGCGCCAGAGGGCCGCGCGGATCGCATCTAAGATGGAGAACATGAGCGACGCACAGACCGCGGAATTCGCTGACGTGAACGATCTCTCGTTCGAACAGGCTCGCGACGAACTCACTCAGGTGGTAGCCCAACTCGAACAGGGCGCACCGACGCTTGAGCGATCCATTGCTCTGTGGGAGCGCGGCGAGGTGCTCTACCAGCGCTGCGAAGAATGGTTGCTCGGGGCCAAGAAGCGGCTCGATGCCGCGCGCGGCGTGGCAGGAGACGACTAATGGCGCGGGTAGTCGCAGAGCTTGGCCGGCCAGAAACGCCGTCAGAAACGGCTGCCCGCAAGGCCGAGGCGTCGCGCATCTACCGTGGCAGCCAGACGATGCGCAACCTCTTTGCCGCGCTCATCGCAACGCTCGCCGTCGTTATCATCATCGTGCTCATGGTTCCGCGTGGCGATATTGAACGCCCCTCCTCCATCGATGTCGCCGCCGTCGCCGAGCGCGTGGAGCGCGACATCAAGCACCCCGTGGTGGTTCCGCCGGTTTCAGATGACTGGCGGGTGAACTCTGCGAAGCTCGTCAGCGGTCAGCCGACGCAGTGGGAGATCATCTACGCCCCCGGCGACGGTCAGGGATTCTTGCGCGTCTCGCAGGGCATTCAGGCCGACGCCGGATGGGCGTCGCGCGAACTGCAGGCCGCGAAGCTGGGCGAAGTTCTCACCCTTGACGGCGTCGAATGGCAGTCATACACCTTCGCCGATCCGTCGAAGTCCGGCAACATTTCGTACGCCCTCAGCACGATCGCCGGAGCCGACCAGATTCTGGTGTTTGGCTCCTCTCCGGAAAAGCTGATCCAGGAGACTGCGGCTGAACTTGCCCCACAAATCGCCGAACTGAAGGATGCAGCCCAGTGACCCAGCTCACTCCAGCCCAGTCGTGGGCCGCCATGCAGGCAGGCAACGCACGCTTTGTCGCCGGAACCCCCAAGCACCCGCATCAGGATGCGATGCGGCGATTGGAGACGTCGGGTGCGCAGCTCCCGCACGCCATGGTGTTCGGCTGCTCTGACTCACGCCTCGCCGCAGAAATCATCTTCGATGAGGGCCTGGGCGATCTCTTCGTCATTCGAAACGCCGGCCAGGTCAGCTCGGAATCGGTGATCGGGTCGCTGGAGTACGGCATCGCGGCGCTGGAAATTCCGCTGATCGTGGTGCTTGGTCACGATGCATGTGGTGCAGTTGCCGCCGCGATCGCAAGCACGCACGCCGACCCGCCGGAGCTGCCCATGCAGGTGTGGCGTCAGATCTCCCCCATCGTTCCGTCGGTGCACCGCGTCATGAAAGAAACCGATTCGCTGCCGTCGACGGTCTCCCCTGAAGACGTTGGCCGCGCACACCTGCGCGCCACGGTCGCGGGTATCTTGCGCTCTTCCGAGCTCATCAGCGACGCCGTGAACGCTGGCAAGGTGGCCATTGTTGCCGCCAACTACCGCCTTACCGAGGGCACGGCTGTGCCCGACTTTATCGTCGGCCCCGCGACTGCGGACGCCTGACCCACACATCAGCAAGACATGAGGAGAATCGTGGCTGACACCGAATACCGTATTGAGCACGACACGATGGGCGAAGTTCGCGTCCCCGTGAACGCCCTGTATAGCGCTCAGACGCAGCGTGCCGTCGAGAACTTCCCGATCTCGGGCAAGGGGCTGGAATCGACGCAGATTGCCGCCCTGGCACGAATCAAGAAGGCAGCAGCCCTCGCCAACAAGGAACTGGGTGTTCTGGACGGCGCTATCGCCGACGCCATCGCCGCGGCGGCAGACGATGTTGTTACCGGTCAGTTCGACGACCAGTTTCCGGTCGACACCTACCAGACCGGTTCGGGCACCAGCTCGAACATGAACATGAACGAGGTGCTGGCAAACCTGGCCAGCACCAAGCTCGGCGCGCCGGTTCACCCCAACGACCACGTGAACGCCTCGCAGTCCTCCAACGACGTCTTCCCGACGTCGGTGCACGTCGCCGTCACCCAGGCCATCATCGATGACCTGATCCCCGCGCTTGACCACCTCGCCGTCGCCCTTGAGGCGAAGGCTGAGCTGTGGAAGGACGCGGTCAAGTCGGGTCGCACGCACCTCATGGATGCAACCCCCGTCACCCTCGGCCAGGAGTTCGGCGGCTACGCTCGCCAGATTCGCCTCGGCATCGAGCGCGTGCGCGCCGCCCTCCCCCGCGTTGCCGAGGTTCCGCTCGGCGGCACCGCCGTCGGTACCGGCATCAACACGCCGCTCGGTTTTCCGCAGAAAGTCATCGAGCTGCTTGCCGCCGAAACCGAGCTGCCGATCACCGAGGCCAAGGACCACTTTGAGGCTCAGGCCAACCGCGACGGTTTGGTGGAGGCGTCTGGCGCACTGCGCGTCATCGCGGTCTCGCTGACCAAGATGAACAACGACCTTCGTTGGATGGGTTCGGGCCCGAACACGGGTCTCGGCGAACTGCACATTCCTGACCTGCAGCCCGGCTCCTCGATCATGCCCGGTAAGGTCAACCCGGTCGTTCCCGAGGCTGTACTGATGGTTGCCGCCCGCGTGATCGGCAACGATGCCACGATCGCGTGGGCTGGCGCGTCGGGCTCGTTCGAGCTCAACGTGGCAATTCCCGTGATGGGCACCGCCCTCCTCGAGTCGATTCGCCTGCTCTCCAACGCCGTGCGCGTTCTTGCCGACAAGACCATTGATGGCCTGGAAGCTAACCTCGAGCGCGCCGCCGCGTTTGCTGGCATGTCGCCCTCGATCGTCACGCCGCTGAACAAGCTCATCGGCTACGAAGCGGCGGCCAAGATTGCTAAGTACGCGGTCGCCAAGGGCATCACCGTTCGCGAGGCCGTCATCGAGCTCGGCTACATCGAGCGCGGCGAGCTGACCATCGAGCAGTTGGACGAAAAGCTCGACCTGCTGTCGATGACGCACGCCGGCTAAGCGTTCATTCCCCGATAATCGGAGAATGACGAAACCTGGTCGTTCGGTTCCGACGCGCATTCGCCTGATCGTCGCCATCCTGTCGGTGGCGCTGATCGGGTTCACGCTCGCCGGCTCGATCGCGTTTGCCATGCAGCGAGACCGCATTGTGCACGCCGTCGATGAAAGGCTGAACGACCAGGTTTCTGCGTTATCGGGAGCCTCGGCGCCATCCAGCGTGGATGTGTTGGTGAGCCCGGCGCCAGACCCTATCTCCCCGCCGCCGGCGACGGCGTTCGACAATGTCGAAGAAGCGCTCTACGACGCGGTGTCACGTCTGCCTCCCGGCGTTAACGCCACGGCATTCGCCATTATTGACGGGGTTCCGACCTACCGCGCATCAACCGCACCGTCACTCGGGCTCGCCGACGACGAGGCGGCGGTCGACGAGATCGTCAGCGACGTGCTCGCGGCCAATACTCCGGTGCTCGGAACCGTCACCACGCCCACGGCAACGGCGCGCTATATCGCTATTCCGGTGCAGGTCGACGGCAGTGCCGAGGTCGGCATTTATGTGCACGTGATCAACCTGACGGCCGAGCTCGCGCCGCTCGATGCGAGTATCTGGATTTACGCGATCACCGTCGCCGCCTGCCTCATCGTGATGGGGGTGGTGACGTGGTTCATTCTCGCCCGCCTCGTACCCCCTGCCCCGTCAGCGTCACCCGACTCCGGCGGCTCCCACGAGGTTCCGCCCCCGCCGTTTGCTAGCGATCCGTCGCCAGCGCCCCCTGTCACGTTCGCCACCAAACCTCCCGCGCCGCCCAACGTGAACGACATGATGGATCAGGTGGAGGGCTCGCTCAACGCGCAGCGCCAACTGCTCGATGACGTGCGGCACGAACTCAAGACCCCAATCACCATCGTTCGCGGCTACCTCGAAATGATGAACGTGTCTGACCCGTTCGATGTGCAGGCAGCGCGTGAAATCGGCATCTCCGAGCTTGACCGCATGACGCGTCTGGTCGAAGACATTGACACGCTGGCGACCGTCGAGGGCGATGAGTACACCATGGGATCCATCGACATCGCGCAACTCACCGAGCGCGTCGGCGATCTGATCACCGTGATTCCGGGCCACACGTGGCATGTGACCCGCGTTGCCGATGGCATCATTCGCGGCAACTCCGACCGCGTTTTGCAAGCGTGGCTTGCGCTCTGCGATAACGCCGCAAAGTACACGCCCACCGGTTCCGCTATCGAAATCGGCAGCGCGCGCACCCTCGATTCCATGATGCTGTGGGTGCGTGATCACGGACCAGGAATTCCGCCCGCCGCACGCCACCGCATCTTCCGCCGCTTTGACCGCGGAGCCGGAAAACGCGAAGTGGGCGGGTCGGGTCTAGGCTTGGCGATTGTCGATGTTATTGCACGCGCTCATGGCGGATCGTGTAGCGTCAGCGAGACACCGGGTGGTGGGGCGACCTTCACCATTCAGGTTCCGCTCCGTCTGGGTGGCGGAACCACGTTGCCGGCTCCGGTTCGAGCGGGAGACGTTGTGCAGCAGCGAGAGGAACAAGAATGACGCGGATCCTGATTGCAGAGGACGAGTCACGCATCTCCGCATTTGTTGCGAAGGGGCTCGAAGCTGCCGGCTACCCCACGACGGTGGTCGAAGACGGCGCCGAGGCCCTCGAGCTTGCCCTCGGCGGCGAGTACAGCCTGCTGCTTCTCGACGTTGGCCTGCCCTCGATGGATGGCTTTGACGTGCTCGCGCATCTGCGTGGCCAGGGCGCCACCCTTCCCGTCATCATGCTCACCGCGCGCTCCAGCACGCGAGACACCGTCGAAGGTCTCGACAGCGGTGCCAACGACTACATCACCAAGCCCTTTAAGTTCGACGAACTCCTCGCCCGGGTGCGCGTGCGCCTGCGCGAGGGCTCGCTGGCATCGACATCGACCACCGTTCAGCACCGCGATGTGACGCTTGATGTGATCGGCCGCCGCGCCATCGTGAGCGGCCGCGAAGTTGAGCTTTCGGCGCGTGAATTTGCGCTCGCGGAACAATTTCTGCGGCACGCAGGTCAGATTCTGAGCCGTGAGCAGCTGCTGAGCCGCGTGTGGGGGCTGGACTTTGATCCGGGCTCGAACGTCGTCGATGTTTATGTGCGGTACTTGCGCACCAAATTCGGAGCCGAACGCATTGAAACCGTGCGTGGTTCCGGGTACCGCTGGCAGTAGCCGAGAACGAAGGAGGCCCCCGGCTATGTGCCAGGGGCCTCGAAGGAAGCGGACCCGAAACCGCTTAGACACTCACCGTAACGGTGTTGTCTACCCTCTCAATTTCATCTCCCGGGGAGACGGGAGGCGGGCACAAGTGCCACGTCATCTATTCTCGCTCCCCTTTTCTGGTTCCGATACAAATTTGCGTGAGATCTTTCTCATGCGTCTTCTCATTCGGACATGTTGGGCCGTCAGGCGAGCTCGTTTGACTCCAGCAACTCGGTGACGAGCGCCGCGATTGCCGAGCGTTCTGAGCGCATCAGCGTGACGTGACCGAACAGCCCGTGACCCTTGAGCGTTTCGATCACCGAGGCGATGCCGTCGTGGCGTCCGACGCGGAGGTTATCGCGCTGCGCGACATCGTGGGTGAGCACGACGCGCGAGTTCTGGCCGATGCGGCTGAGCACGGTGAGCAGCACGTTGCGCTCCAGCGACTGGGCTTCGTCGACGATCACAAACGCGTCGTGAAGTGAGCGGCCGCGAATGTGTGTCAGCGGCAGGACCTCCAAGATACCGCGCTCCACGACCTCCTCCATCACGTTGCCCGAGACGACGGAGCCGAGGGTGTCAAACACTGCCTGACCCCACGGGTTCATCTTCTCGCCCTGATCGCCTGGCAGGTAGCCCAGCTCTTGGCCACCGACGGCGAACAGCGGACGAAACACCAGAATCTTTCGCTGCTGTTGGCGCTCGAGCACCGCCTCCAGCGCCGCGCAGAGTGCGAGCGCGGACTTCCCCGTTCCTGCTCGCCCTCCCAACGACACGATTCCCACCTCGGGGTCAAGCAGCAGGTCGATCGCGACGCGCTGTTCTGCCGATCGCCCGTGCAGACCGAACACGTCGCGATCCCCTCGAATCAGCCGGTATGAGCTATCTCCGGTGACGCGGGCGAGGGCGGAACCACGCTCCGAGTGAATCACCATGCCGGTGTTGATCGGGATGCCCGCGACATCGTCGTGTGAGCCCACCTCGGCTTCATAGAGGTCAGCCATTTCGTCACCCGAGAGGTCGAGCGTGGTCATGCCCGTCCATCCCGAGTCGAGGGCTTGCTCGGCCAGGTACTCGTCGGCGTCGATGCCAAGCGACGCTGCCTTAACGCGGAGCGGGAGATCCTTTGACACGACCGTGACCTCTTCGCCGTTTTGCGCGAGATGCGCGGCGACGGCCAGAATGCGCGTGTCGTTATCACTCAGACGTACGCCCGCGGGCAACACGGAGGTGTCGGCATGGTTGAGTTCGACGCGCAACGTGCCGCCCTCCCCCACTTCGACAGGAAAGTCCAAACGACCGTGCGCAATGCGAAGGTCATCAAGGTGGCGCAGGGCTTGACGGGCAAAGTAGCCCAGCTCTGGGTCATGGCGCTTGGCCTCAAGCTCGGTGATAACCGCCACCGGTAGCACCACGGAATGCTCGGCAAATCGGAACATCGCACGCGGGTCACTCAGCAGCACTGAGGTGTCCAGGATGTACGTGCGAACCCCGGTGGAAACATCAAACGCGACGGAATCATCCGTCGCGTTGTACGTCTGCCGGTTGGTGCCTTGCCGCGTTTGTGTACTCACAGTCGACTCCGACCCGGGGAGAACCCCAGCTCTCAAAGTCGGCGTCGGTGCGGCAGGTGCCGCCTCTCAGCCGACCCGAATAGGCGCTTTGCCTATTGAGATGAAAGTATGCGGGTCCCGTGACAAAAGCGTGCGTACGCGTCAGCGTGTCGATGACATCTTTGTGAACAACGGGTGTCGCGAACCTGGGCGGCCGTGCGTGACGGCGAAGTGGTCGATGCGACTACATCGCGTGCTGCGCGAAGCCGGCAACGGCATCTTCGAACATGCGCATGGTGTCGTCGTCCGTTCCGGCGTGCACCGCAACCCGCACGGTTCCGGAGCGCGTCGTGGTGACCAGACCCGCGTTAGTCAACGAAGCACCCAGCATCGCGGCGCCGTCGTTTCGCGGAGCCAACGCCACGATGCCGCCGCGCTGAGCAGCCCCTCGCGGGGTGACGACATCGATCGCGAACCGGTCGGCGATCGCAATGACCTCCGCCGTGCGACGCGCAAGCTCCGCTTCGATGGTTCCGACTCCCACCGCGCGAATCTCTTGCAGCGATGAGACGAGACGAGCACACGCAAGGTGATCGGGCGGAGAAATTTGGAAGGCGGCCGCGGTGTCGGCCGGCTTACCGATCGCGTCAAAGACAAGCCCGCCGAGGCCTGCGGGGCCAGAAAGCACCGGGTCAAGGCGCTCACGCGCCTGATCCGAGAACGACGCCCAACCGGCACCGCGACCTGCGCGCAACCACTTGTATCCGTTACCCGTCACCACATCGGCGGCCGCGTAGTCCGCCTCGACAACGCCAAAGCCCTGCACCGCGTCAACGATCAGCAGTCGGTCCTCGCCGATCACGTCTCGCAAGGCGCCGAGATCCGCGCGGTACCCGGTGCGGAAGTCAATCAGGCTCACCACGACGGCCGTCGTTTCTGGCGTGAGCGCCTCGGCGACCGCCTCCGGCGTCATCATGTTCTCCGGCGGGGTGATCAACTGGGCCGTGATGCACCCAAATGCGTCTGCGGCACGGGCAATCGGAATCGTGACGCTGGGCCATTCGGCCATCGACGCCATCACGGCACCGGAACGCACGCCAAGAATAGCCTGTTGCAGGCCGTGTGAGGTCGACGGCTGGTGCGTCATCCAGGAAAGCGGAACATCGAGCAGCTGCGAGAGGAGGTCAACCGCCTCGTTGGCGTGTTCGTTGACCAGGCCGATGCCCGATTGCCTGCCGGAAGCGTAGAGGTCTGCATCAATGTGCACCTCATCGACGACGCTTGTCGACAGCGGGCCAAAGGCCGCCCAGTTTAGGTAACCGGGCTCAATCGCAAATGTCGCGCGAAACTCATCGATACTCACTTAGCCATTCTGGCACGCCACCGTGCGGCGAGAGTCGTTAGCCGCCAAACCGACGATCGCGACTGGCGTAATCACGAATCGCTCGCAAGAAATCGACTTCGCGCAAATCTGGCCCGAGTGCCTCAACGAAATAGAACTCGCTGTGGGCGCTCTGCCACAGCAAAAAGTCGCTGAGGCGTTGCTCTCCCGACGTGCGAATCACCAGATCCGGGTCGGCCTGGCCGGTGGTGTAGAGGTGCTGGCCGATGATCTCTGGCGTCAGGCTCTCCGCCAACTCTGCAATGGTTCCGCCATTGGCATCGTGCTGCGCGAGAATCGAACGCACCGCGTCGACAATCTCGTTTCGGCCGCCGTAGCCCACCGCCAGGTTGACGTGCAGGCCGGTGTGGTCTTTGGTGCGCTCGGTGGCATCGCTCAGCACCCGCGCAAGATCCGGCGGCAACAGGTCGGTTCTGCCGACCGTCTGTACCCGCCAATTGCCCTCACGCGACAGCGCCTCGGCAAGTTCCGCGATGATATCGATGAGATCGGCGAGCTCATTCGAATCGCGCTTTCGCAGGTTGTCTGCCGAGAGCAGGTAGAGCGAGACGACGTCGATGCCGAGCTCGTCACACCATCCGAGAAACTCACGCATCTTCGCGGCGCCGGCGCGATGGCCGTGCGCGGGGGTCGCGTAACCGAGTTGTTTGGCCCAGCGGCGGTTGCCGTCAATCATCATCGCGACATGGTGAGGCACGTGAAGTTGCGCCAACTGACGACGCAATCGCGCCGTGTAGAGGCGATACAGCGGACCTGCACCACTGCCGTTCTGTCCGAAGGTCACCTTCATACGCTACCCCTCGTTGCGGCCATGTGCCGCACATGGCATACGCAAGGCCGTACCCTCAGAGAGTGACCAATGAGCAGAACCTGTCTCCCCTCCCGCAGCTACCCCTGCTCGAAGATGCGACCGTCAATCACACCGCCGAAGTCAAGCCGACGTGGCGCGGTTGGATACACGCTGGCACCTTTCCCGTCACGATTGCCGCCGGCATCGTTCTCATCGCGCTGGCAGACGGCCCCGGAGCGAAGTGGGCAAGCGCCGTCTTCATGGTCAGCTCGATGCTGTTGTTTGGCAATTCGGCGCTGTATCACCGCTTTAACTGGAGCCCCAAGGTCAAGGCGGTCTTCAAGCGCATCGACCACGCCAACATCATGTTGCTGATCGCCGGAACCTACACGCCGATCGCGATGCTGGCGCTGCCCCCCGAGAAGGGTGCGTTGCTGCTCGGATTGGTGTGGGGTGGCGCGATCGCCGGCATCTTGTTCCGCGTGTTCTGGATCAACGCCCCGCGCTGGCTGTACGTTGCGATCTACCTCGCGCTGGGATGGGCCGCCATGATGTACATCGTCGATCTGGTCAACGCGAACGTCGCAATGATGGTGCTGGTGTGCGTCGGTGGCCTGCTTTACACCGGTGGCGCCATCGTCTACGCCCTCAAGAAGCCGAACCCGTGGCCCGGCCACTTCGGGTTCCACGAGATTTTCCACGTGTGCACCGTGCTGGCGTTCCTGTGCCACTGGACGGCATGTCTGCTGATTGCCATGCACCCGCTCACGCCGTCGTTGGGCGTTCCGGCCTAACAGTCGTCACAGACGAACGCCGCGCTGCCGGGCTAAACCGGCGGTGCGGCGTTATTTGCGTGGTTCGTCGGAGTCGTTCGCGTCTGCATTGTCGGCGTCGGTATCGGTTGCACGTACCGCTGCCGCCGCTTCTTGCTCGGCGTCGAGCTCGGCGCGTACTTCGTCGCGGTACCGGGTGCGACGAATCCGGCGCTGCATGTCCCAGATCAGCAGAATCACAAAGACCACGACCAGCGCGATCGCGGCGAATCCGACCGGACCAGGCGTTACCAGGTCGGGGTCAATCGTCGGGGTCGGCGTGGGAACCGGCGTCGCTTGCGACAGCCAGGAGTACAGCAGCATCGAATCCTCTTTTCGGGCAACAACGCGTAGCCTGGTATCAAGCCTAATCTCTGAACAGGACTCGCATGACCTCCCCCGAACTCGACGACCGTTACGGCCGCACGGCCTCCCCGATGGCAAAACGGTTGCGATGGGGCGTGGTGGGCCTTGTCGCCGTGGTGTTCTTCGGTTACATCGGCTGGACGACCGTCGTGTCAAACATGAATGCGGTCTCGGTCGATGACCTCGGCTATGAGGTCGTCGATGAAAACACCACGCAGGTGCACTTTCAGTTCACGGCACCCGAGGGGCGCAACGTGGTCTGCGCCATCGAAGCGCTCGACGAAGAGTTCGGCGCCGTCGGCTACCGCCTCGTCGAGTACCCCGCCGGCGAGCAGCGCGGCCAGAAGCACTCAGAAACGGTCAGAACGGTCGGCGAAGCCACGACGGGTTTTGTCAGCGGCTGTTGGGTTGCCTAAGATAGCGGCAACGAATAACGCCCGGGCTTTCGGCCGGGCGTTGTTGCTTATCTCCCCTCCGCCATGGAAGGAGCCAGTCATGGCTGAAGAAAAATCGGTCACCTTTTTGACCCAGGAAGCGTACGACCGTCTTGCGGCCGAGCTTGAAGAGATCTCGACCGTCGGTCGCGTCGAGATCGCGAAGAAGATTGAGGCTGCCCGCGAAGAGGGCGACCTCAAGGAGAACGGTGGCTACCACGCCGCCAAAGACGAGCAGGGCAAGCAGGAGGCGCGCATTCGGCAGCTGGAGGCGCTGCTGAAGAGCGCCACGGTTGGCGAGGCTCCGGCAAGCCGTGGCGTGGTGGAACCCGGAACCGTTGTGACCGCGCTGATCGCTGGAGATGAAGAAGTCTTCTTGCTTGGCAGCCGCGAGATCGGCGCCAATAGCTCACTGGATGTCTACAGCGAGGCTAGCCCCCTGGGCGCTGCCATCATGGGACTCAAGGAGGGCGAAGAGACGTCATTTGAAACGCCGAATGGCAAGACGATCTCGGTCTCCGTCGTCAAGGTTGACACCTACACCGGGCAGTAGCCCTCAGCACAATGCCGTGATCCCCGCACGATCTGTGGTGCGGGGATCACGGCTTTGTTGCGTCAGTCGTCAATGAGAATCGGTTCGTATCCGTCTTCTCGCAGAGCCTCGAGGGTTACCTGCTGGTGTTCGTGACCGCGAGTCTCGACAGAGATCTGAATCATGACCTCGTTGATCTGCATGCCTTGACCGTGTCGAGTGTGCATGACTTCGACCACGTTGGCGCCGGCGTTAGCGATGATCTCGGAGATCCGAACCAGCTGGCCGGGGCGGTCAGGCAACGGAATGCGAATGGTCATGTACCTGCCAGACGCCGCCAAGCCGTGCGCGACGATGCGCTGCAGCAATAGCGGGTCAATGTTGCCACCAGACAACACCGTCACGGTCTTGCCCGTCGACCGAATCTTGCCGGCAAGGATAGCGGCGACGCCAACGGCACCCGCTGGTTCCACCACCACCTTCGCGCGCTCGAGCAGCACCAGCAACGCGCGGGCGATGTCATCGTCGGTGACCGTTACGACCTCGTCAACGAGGTCTTTGATGATGTCAAACGGCACATCTCCCGGGCGGGCAACGTTGATGCCGTCGGCGATGGTGGGTTTGGTTTGCACCGCCACCGGCTCGCCGGCGATAAGCGACTGCGGGTAGGGCGAGGCGTTCTCCGCCTGTACGCCAATGATGCGAATTGTGCGCCCCGCGACGGCCGCGCGCTGCTTGAGCGCGGACGCCACACCGGCGATCAAGCCGCCGCCGCCAATACCCATGATGACGGTGTCAACGTCGGGCAGGTCATCGAAAATCTCAAGGCCAAGGGTTGCCTGACCGGTGACGACGTCGATGTGGTCGTAAGGGTGAATCAACACCGCACCGGTGCGCTCGGCAAACTCCGCCGCCAATCGCAACGGGGTCTCCACCGTGTCTCCCTGTAGCACGACCTCCGCGCCGTATCCACGCGTGGAGAGAAGCTTCGGAACCGGAACGCCCAGCGGCATGAAGATGGTGGCCGCAACGCCCAGCTCACGCGCGGCAAGCGCGACACCCTGTGCGTGGTTGCCTGCCGATGCCGCGACGACGCCGCGAGCGCGCTCTTCCGGTGTCAGGCGCGACAGTCGATACGTCGCCCCACGCACCTTGAACGAACCGGTCTTTTGCAGGTTCTCCATCTTGAGGTAGACGGGCGCGCCCAGCACATCGCTGAGGTATTGCGACGGTTCGAGAGGCGTGTGCCCAATATGGGGGGCCAGACTCTCTGCCGCGTGCTCGATGTCGGACAGCTCAGGTCCGTGACTCATCGGGCCCGCCTTTCTCTCGGTACGGTTTTCCAGATCAAATCATCGTGATTCACGGTGCCTTCACGCCAGGATCCGCTTGCCAGCGATACGGCGACAACGTTGGCGAATGCGGCGAGCGGAACCGCGAACAGCGCGCCGGGGATGCCAGCGATCATGGCGCCGCCTGCGACGGCGAGCACCACGGCCAGCGGGTGCACCTTGACGGCGGCGCCCATCAGCAGCGGTTGCAGCAGGTGACTCTCGATCTGCTGCACGGCAAGTACGCCGACGAGCATCCACAGCGCAATCAGCGGGCCGTTATACACCAGCGCGAGGAACACCGCGAGAGCGCCCGTGACGACGGCACCAATGAAGGGCACGAAAGATCCGAGGAACACCAGCACCGCGACCGGAACGGCCATGGGAACTCCCAGCCCGAAGGCCACGGCACCAATACCGATCGCGTCGATCGTTGCGACCAGCAACTGGGTGCGCGCGTAGTTTCGTACCGTCTTCCATCCGGCGCGAGCCGAAGCGTCAACGGCGGGGCGTGCGGTGCGCGGAAACAGTCGGAGCGTCCACCGCCAAATGCCGGCACCATCAGCCAGCAGGCAGATCAAGATGAACAGGACCAACAGCGCGCCGGTGGCGATGTGCCCGACGGTGGAGCCAACGGCCAACACGCCCTGAATGAGAGCCTGCGCTTGTTCTTGCAGCAGCTTGAATCCCTCGGCAAACCACGCGTTGAAGTCGTCAGCGCTGATCTGCAGCGGACTCTCCGCTAGATACTGCTGTAGCGCCTGAATGCCTTCAACGGTTCGGGCGCGAACTTCGGGCAGTTGGCGTGAAATCTGCCAGATGGCGAGCCACATGAGCCCCGAAATAATGGCGATCGTGCTGACCATGACGATGATGATCGAAAGCCAGCGCGGCACGCGGTGCCCGTTGAGCCAGTCAAAGAAGGGCGCAACCAGTGCACTGATCAAGAGCGCAACCAACAGCGGGATAACGAGCAGCTTGAGCTGGATGATGAGGAAAACAACGCCGGCAACGGCGAGCCCTACCACCAGCAATCGCCATGAGTACGCCGTCGCAACCTGCAGCCCGTGCGGAACGGGCGCGGAACCCTCCCCCGCTTGTGGCCGGGCGCGCACGGCATCCCAAAATCGGGAGTTGCGCCGTTCGTCAGCCATTTACACAGTCTAGGACTGTCGGTGGGTCGCATTACGCTGGGGTCGTGGTCGATTCTCTCTCCCGTCGTCAGGCCCAGCGCATCACCCTCGCCGCCCAAGGGTTCGGTCGCCGCCGCCCGCCGACGCCGACGGCAAAACACCTCCATGCGGTGATGCGCGATATCGGCGTCTTGCAGATCGATAGCGTCAATGTCTTTGCGCGCAGCCACTACATGCCGATGTTCTCCCGCGTCGGCGCGTACGATCCGGCGCTATTAGACGCCGCCATGTTTGGCGAGGGTGGCGACTATGTGGAGTACTGGGCTCACGTCGCGACCCTGGTTCCGGTATCCGACTGGAACCTGTGGAACTTTCGCATGGTGGCCAATCGCGAAAAGTACGGCGAGCACGCTGGTGGCTGGGTCTCGGAAAACGCCGCAACCATGCAGTGGGTGCGCGAGGAGCTTGCCGCCCGTGGGCCGCTGCGTCCCGCGGAGATCGAAGACGACGCCCACCAGGGCGCGCGAGGCCCGTGGTGGGACTGGAACCGCGTGAAGCAGGCGTTGGAGTACATGTTTTTGTTTGGCGAGGTGGCCGTCGCCGGGCGCCGCGGCTTTGAGCGCCGGTATGGCCTCGCCGAGCAGGTGATACCGGCGGCGCATCGTGACTCTCCCCTGCCACGCACCGATGCCATTCGCGAGTTGATGAGCCGGGCGCTCGCCTCGTACGGTGTCGCCACCACGGCCGATCTCGCCGACTACTACCGCATTACGATCGCTGACGCGTCCAGCGCGCTCGCCGACCTGCGTGACGCCGGCATCGCCATCCCCACCGAAGTTGAGGGGTGGAGCCGCAATAACAAACCGTTGCCGGCCTGGCGGCACCGCGACGCGGTCGCGGCGCGCGCCATTCCCCGCGCCGCCCTGCTCACGCCCTTTGATCCGCTGGTGTGGTTCCGCGATCGGGCAGCACGGCTGTACGACTTCGACTACCGCATTGAGATTTACACGCCAGCCGCCAAGCGAAAGTTCGGGTACTACTCGCTACCCGTCTTAGCCGATGGCGACGTCGTGGGGCGCGTTGACCTCAAGGCTGATCGCGCCCGCTCCACCCTGCTCGTTCAGTCGGCGTGGTGGGAGGCAGACGCGGCGGCAAAACATGCCGAGGCCGTCGCCGATGAGCTGCGTCTCGCGGCACGCTGGCAGGGCCTGGAATCGATCAGCGTGTCATCCTGGGGCACGGCTACCGCCGACCTGCACGCGGCGCTTCCTGGCGCCGCACGGCACGCGTGACACCGCCGATAGATACGAGTTCGGCCCGGCGCTCATGCACCGGGCCGAAATCAAAGACTCTAGAACTGAACGCGTGGCGGCTCTGAGATAGCCGCACCGTCAAGAACTTCAAAGAACTCGCGCTCCGTGAAGCCCAGGCTTCGAGCGAACAGGTTGTTCGGGAACACCTTGATCTTCGTGTTCAGCTCACGCACGCCACCGTTGTAGAAGCGACGCGAGGCCTGAATCTTGTCTTCGGTGTCAACGATTGCCTCCTGCAACTGCAGGTAGTTCTGGCTCGCCTGCAGGGCAGGATACGCCTCGGCAACCGCGAACAGGCTCTTCAGAGCGCGCTCCATGTGGCCTTCGGCAACACCGGCAGTGGCCGGCGACGTTGCCGACAGCGTCTCAGCGCGAGCGCGGGTTACGTTCTCGAAGACCGCCTTTTCGTGCGCGGCATAGCCCTTGACCGTCTCGATCAGGTTTGGAATGAGATCGGCGCGACGCTTGAGTTGCACCGTGATGTCGCTCCAGGCCTCATCGACGCGCACGTTCAACGCGACGAGGGCGTTGTACGTCGCCCACAGGTAGATTGCACCGATAACCACGATCGCCACGACGATCAGCACCGGGATTAGCCATTCCCACATTGTTGTGAGCCCCCTTCTTTCGCTTCACATCCTATCGGCGCGGCTCGCACTGTCGAAGTGTGCGCCGACGACTCTCAGGGAGTTCACGCCCCCAGCACGCGGTCAAGGTAGGCGTTGCGAAAGAGCCGCTCCGGATCCATTTCGTTGCGCAGGGCAACGAAGTCATCGAATCGCGGGTAGCGCTCTCGCAGTTCGTCGGCACCGAGGGTGTGCATCTTGCCCCAGTGCGGACGCCCGCCGTATTGCGTCATGATCTCCTCGACGGCGCGGAAGTACTCGCTGGGGTCCTCGCGCCAGTAGCGATGCACGGCAATGTACGCGGTCTCCCGCCCGTGCGCGGTAGAGAGCATGAGATCGTCGGCGGCGGCAAAGCGCACCTCGACCGGGAACGAAATGTTCCACCGCTTGCGCTTGATAACGGCTCGCAATTCGTCAAATGCCGCCGCTACGTTGTTCGCCGGGATGGCGTACTCCATCTCCCGAAACCGCACCGTGCGCGATTGGGTCAGCACGCGGGCGGAATGATCGGTGTACTCGCGTGAGCCGGTGAGCTGGGTGGCGATGCGAGAAACGTGCGGGACCACGGCGGGCACGACACGTCCGAGCGCGCACGTGACGCGGAAGACGCCGTTGGCGAGCAGAGTCTCATCGAGCCATTTGGATACGGCGGGCAGCGGGTGGCGCTTCTCGCTCTCGGGCAGCCGGGTGTCTTCCTTCGTGAGTGCATACGTGGTTCCGGGAAACCAGTAGAACTCAAAATGGTCAACGCCCGCGGTGCGCTCGTGAAGGGTGGCGATGACCTCGTCAATCGGCTCGCGGCGTTCTACCGCGTGCAGCAAGAATGCGGGCACACACTGCACGGTCACGTCGACCAGAATCCCCAGCGCCCCGAGGCCCAGGGCTATCGCGGGCAACAGCTCCGGCGAGTGGTCTTCATCGATGGTGCGAAATTCGCCATCGGCCGTCACGATGGTTGCGCCAACGATCTGGGTGGAAATTCCGCCGAACCGAGAACCGGTGCCGTGCGTTCCGGTCGAAATCGCGCCGCTGATGGACTGTCTGTCGATATCGCCCAGATTTTGCATCGCCAGCCCGTAGGGCGAAAGCAACGCCGGAATCTGATGCAACTTGGTTCCGGCTTTCAGCGTGACGCGGCTTCGCGCCTCGTCGACGCTGACGAGGCCGGTGAGATCGATCAGATCAAGCAGCACGCCCGGCGCGACCGCGATCCCCGTGAACGAGTGACCGGAACCAACGGCCTTGATGGCCATGCCACGGTGCTTGGCTGCAACGACCGCTCGCTGCACGGCCTCCGCCGACCGCGGAAACTCCGTGCGTTGCGGGCGAACGCTGGCCGATCGAGCCCAGTTCTGCCAGTTGCCACCTGGTCGTGTCACAAGAATGCCTTTCCTTCTCCGCGATACGTCGGAATCTCATCGACCACCGCACCGTTCTCAACGACATGAAACGATGCGACGCGTTCCGATCCTTCGCCACTTTTTGCGTGACGCATCCACACGCGATCCCCCACCCGAAGGGTGCGGGCGGTGCGTCCGCGCAGCGGCGTCTGCACCTCGCCTGCGCCCTCGCGACTCAGTGTGCGTAGTCCCGTTGGCCAGGCCGCGCGGGGCTGACGGGATGCCGCGGGTGGGCCGGAGGCAATCCAGCCACCGCCGAGAATGGTGGCGATGTCGGTGGTGGGCTTTCGCACGACGTCGAAGGCGAATGCCGACGCGGGCGCCGGGTCAAAGCCCTGATAGTCGTCAAAGAGCGTGCCGGCGAGAAACCCGCTGCCAGCGGTGAGCTCCGTCACTGCGTTGTCGGCGGCGGTGTATTCCAGCGATCCGGTGCCACCACCGTTGACAAACTCGAGGTCAGCGATGCCACGCACCCTGGCCACAATGTCGCCGCGACGCTCGACAAGTTCGGTGCCCGACTGACGCTTCATCCACCGCATCAGGCCGTCTTGGCGACCACTGGCATCCGTCTGCCCGGCAATTTGCGCCTCGTACATCATCACTCCGACGAGCGCGAAGCCCGGCCGGCTGGCAACGCGGGCAGCAAACGCCGCGACGTCAGCCGCTGAATACAATGGCGAGCGTCGAACACCAACATGACCGAGCGCCGGTGCGCGCCACGACGCATCCGCGTCGATGGCCACTCGAATGGTGGGGCGCGTCTGTGGCGGCGCAATGGCGTCAATCAAGTCGAGTTGCGCGGCATCATCGATCATCAGCGTGATGCGCGATGCTGCCCGCTCGTCTGCGAGCAACCGCCCAAGCGCCGCGCGATCCGTGGTTGGGTACCCCATCACGATGTCATCGTGGGTGCCTGCCAGCCACAACGCTTCGGCGAGGGTGAATGCCAAAATTCCGCGGTATCCCGGGAGGGCGAGCACGGCGTCGAGCACGGCGCGAACCCGAATGGACTTACTCGCCACGCGGATCGGCACACCGCGCGCGCGCACCAACATGTCACGGGCGTTATACGCCAGCGCATCCTGCGCAATCACGGCAACGGGAGCCGAAAGGGCCGCAGTGGCAGAGGTCAGCGCCGGCCACCATGCCTGGGGAGAACGCCACCCCTGCGCCGCCGCCGACGTCGTCATCAGGTCAAGCACGTCGCCAGCCTAGGGCAGGAGGGGCCGTTTTGCCGGATTGCACATCATGCTCACACGATGAGTGGCGCAACCCTCCCCCGGTGTGGAGCGCGCCGGAACCATTCGCCGCGTTCGCTGCGCCTGGTTCCGTTGCTGCGCGGCTAGGGCGTGACGCCGCAAAGCGTCATCAAAGACATCAGCGAGGTGTTGAGATCTTCGGCCGCGGCCTGCATCTTCGGGCCGAGCTGGGTAACCTTCTCCAACGCGACCGGATCGTTGGCCCACGACGCGGGGTTACTCATATCGGGAAGGTCTTGAAAAACGGTGGAAAACGCACCCATGTCGTCAGCAACGGCCTGCAATGCCGTCTTGACCTCGGGGTGAGAGGCGATGCTTGCGGCGTTTTGCAGGGCCTCGGCCTGAAGCGCGACCGCCTCCTTGACGCTTTCGGTGTCGGTCAGCCCGTTTTGCAGCGCGCTCCCCAGCTCGGCGCTTGCGCTTGACATCGACTCCGAAATGTCTTGGCAGGCGGCCGAAAGTACGCCTTCGCCAGAAGCCTCGGATGTGGTCTCGTCCGTCGAGGAGTCGGTCGACAACGCCGACGCACTCGTGTCTGGTTGACTCTCGCTCGTGGCGGTCGGGCCCGTTGGGCCAACGCCTCCGGTGCATCCGGCCAGCATCAGCGCAAGTGCGAGCGCGGCGCTGGCCAATAGGCCCGATTTCGTTTGCAAGCGCATGCGATGTCTCCCTCTGCTCACGGCGATACTCGCCATTGATTGAGTTTACGTCGATGATGAGGCATCGAAAATGGGGCGCGGCGCACTATGCGGGCGTTGCCGCTGCGCGCTCTGCGGCCGAGCGACGCCCAAGAATCACGGCGGCAATGACACCGCCGATGGCACCGCACAGGTGTCCTTGCCATGAGACGCCGGAACCGGTCGGCAAGACTCCCCAAATCAGGTAGCCATACACCGCCGCAATCACGATTCCAATCGCGATCTCACTGAGCTTTCTGGCGAAGATGCCGCGCAGCACGAGAAAGGCAACCCACCCGAAAATGAGGGACGATGCGCCCACGTGGTTGGTGTTCAGGCCGCCGATAAGCCAGGTACCGATGCCAGCCGCCACCCAGATAATCGCCGTCGCTTCCAGCCACCTCTTGGTTCCGGAGCTTGCCACGATCACACAGGTCAGCACAAAAGCAGGAACCGTGTTGGAGATGAGGTGTGCCCAGTCATCGTGCAGCACGGGGGCAAAAACGATTCCCCACAGCCCATCGAATGTCCAGGGACGAACGCCGTTGTCGTCGAGGCGCTGGTTCATGATCGAATCGAGGATTTCGATCGCCCAGAGGAGCGCGACGAATCCTGCGCCCCACAGGGCTGCCGTCACAAAACGTGAGCGTGGCTTATCGACCGGGCGAGGCTCAAGGGTCATGGCGAAATCGTACGCGAAGAGTTCGAAGAACAGATGTGCGGGTCAGGAACGCCGCAGCGGTTGGGTGCCCCCAGTGGGACTCGAACCCACACTTGAACGATTTTAAGTCGTCTGCCTCTGCCATTGGGCTATGAGGGCGTGTTTCTAGACTAGCCAAAACGGCGAAGACGCGACGAAGGCGGGTGCACAAGCACCCGCCTTCGTGAACGGCTTTACTTTGCGGCTACGGGTGCCTTTTCGGCAACCTCGTCCGCAGCCTTCTCGGCGACCGGTTCGGCAGCCTTCTCAGCGGCCTTCGGCGCCGGAGCCTCGGCGGCAGCCGGGCGCGGCTTTGACGCAAACTCTTCGAAGAATGCGCGCGGGGTCTGCACGGCCTCGAGCGACACGATGTCGCGGCCAAGCCACAGGTTGTTCCACCAGCCCCACAGCACGCGGAACTTGCGCTCCCACGACGGCATTGCCAGGCCGTGGTAGCCGCGGTGCGCGATCCACGCCAGGAAGCCCTTGAGTGCGAGCTTTCCGGACTGGAACACGCCGTTGTACAGACCAAGGCCCGCAACAGCGCCGAGGTTCTTGTGGAAGTAATTGACCGGCTCTTCGCCGCGGAGCACGGCAACCAGGTTCTTGGCGAGGCGCTTGGCCTGACGCACGGCGTGCTGAGCGTTGGGCACGCAGAAGCCGCCGACGCCACCGCCAGAAAGGTCGGGAACAGCCGAGATGTCACCGGCGGTCCATGCGCCCTCAACAATCTGTTCACCATCGACAACGCGCAGCGTTGCGTCAGCGGTGATGCGGCCGCGCGGATCAGCGGGCAGCCCCGAGCTCTTGACGACCTTCGGGTTTGCCATCACGCCTGCGGTCCAGATGATGAGGTCAGACGGAATGACCTCACCCGTGGAGAGGCCAACGTTGCCGTCGGTCGCATCGACAACCTGCGTGTCGAGGTGCACATTGGCGCCACGCTTTGCGAGGTCCTTGAGCACCCATTCGCTGGTGGGAAGCGACACCTCGGGCATGATGCGACCCATCGCCTCGATGAGGTGGAAGTGCGTGTCTTCAAACTTCAGCTGCGGGTAGTTCTTCAGCAGGGCCGAGGCCAGCGAGCGAAGCTCAGCGAACGTCTCGATACCGGCGAAGCCACCGCCGACCACAACAACCGTGAGCAGACGGTCACGCTCGGGCCCTGCGGGGAGCGTCGCAGCCTTGTCGAAGTTGTTCATCAGGCGGTCGCGAACGGCAACAGCCTCTTCGATGGCCTTCATGCCGATCGCGTTCTCCGCAATACCCGGAATCGGGAAGGTGCGAGAAACCGAACCTGCGGTCACGACGATCTGGTCATACGCCAGCTCGTGCGGCTCGCCAACGGGCGGGGTGATGGTTGCCGTCTTGTTGGCGTGATCGACGTTCGTCACCTTGGCGTTGATGACCGTCGTCTTCTTCAGGTGACGACGGTGCGAGACAACAGCGTGACGGGCTTCGATGGAACCAGCGGCAACCTCGGGCAGGAAGGGCAGGTAGGTCATGTAGGGCAGCGGGTCAACCATGATGACCTCGGCCTCACCCTTGCGAAGGTGCTTTTCCAGCTTCCACGCGGTGTAGAAACCGGCGTAGCCACCACCGACGATAAGAATCTTAGGCACGGAAAGATACTTCCTTTGAGTGATCATTACTCGACGTGCGCGACTCGCGCGCCGAACGGATGCTTCGGGCAGCAGCAGTGACGCCGAGCACTAATAGAATACCAGGCAATGTCACAGCAATGAGCGGAATTGACCCGTTGCGGATGGATTCTAAGGAAGGCATCAACGGGTTGGTCTTCGGCGCCTGCGCTTCGACCGGCGGCAATTCTGGAATTTGCACGGGTGATACCTCACCCTGCTGTTGTGGGGGCGGTGGCGCATCGGCACGCCGATAAATCCGCACCCACTCGGCCAATGAGCCCATCGGGTTTGCGTCAACATGGCTGACATCGGTCGCCGTCACAGCGGCATTCGCATCAATCAGGCCGTAGCCGTACAGCGGCGACGGCGTTGGTGCTCCCGCCACCGGCGTCGCCGTTTCAATAAGTCGCTGGATGACGTTAGCGGCGTCCAGATCCGGGTGAGCGGAGCGCACCAACGCGGCAACGCCGGCCACAATCGGTGCCGCACCGCTGGTTCCGTCCCACGTCACGACGCTGCCATCAGGTGCGATACCCAGTAGCTTCTCGCTGGGCGCCGCGACGCCGATCGTGATGCCCTGGGTTGACGCTCCCAGGCTTGCCTTGCCCGTGGGGTCAACTCCCGCCACGGTCAGCACGCCGGGAATGGTTGCCGGCGCCCCCACGACCGCGGTGCCACTACCGCGGTTTCCGGCGGCAACGATCACGACAACGTCGTTGTCGAAGGCGTACTGAAACGCCTCGTCCCAGCTTTCATCCCACGACAGTTGGTTGGTCGTGAGGGAGAGATTGATGATGTCGGCGCCCTCATCGACCGCCCACACGATCGCGTCGGCCAACTGTTCGACAAACGGAACCGTGGCGCTGGAACCAAAACCGACGGAGATGGCGAGAATGTCGGCTTCGGGCGCGACGCCGACCATTCCCGTTCCGGGTGAGGTCTCGCGCGCCGCGAGCAGCGAGGCCACGTACGAGCCATGATTGGCGTCTTTCACGCCCACCGGGGATCGACCGTCTTCACTGCCGGCGCCGGAAAAATCGGTTCCGCCGATGACGGCGGGATCAAGCGCTGAGGTGTGGGCAACGCCGGTGTCAATGACGGCAACGGTGACGCCTTTGCCCTTCGTGGTCTTCCACGCTTCGGTGATGCCATAGGCATCAAGCCAGTATTGGCCTGCCCGCACCGGATCGGTTGGCGTCGGTGATGGCGCGACGGTTGAGGAGTCGGTTGGGGTTGGGGTGGGGTCTTCGGCGAGTTCGACGGCGGTGGCCGGAGCGCTCAGCGACAGCATCACGGCGAAGAATCCCGCGATGGCAATCGTGAGCGCACGCCTCATGCCGCTCGCCCCGGTTCGTCGCAGATGCAGACCTCGGGCGACCAGTCTGCGGCGGCCAACGCAAAATCGCCGATGGGGTTGACGCCGGGGCCGGCGGCTAGCGCGTGACCGGCGAGTGCGTGCAGGCACTTCACTCGGGTGGGCATGCCACCGGCAGAAATGCCGTCAATCTCCTCGACGTCACCGAACTGCGCACGGTCGGCGAGATACGCCTCGTGTGCGCGCTGGTAGGCGGCGCGCACCTCGTCGTCCGTTTCGAGCAGAGCGGTGTATTCGGCCATCAGACCAGAGGCTTCCAGGCGGCTCATCGAGGCCGTCGCGCCCGGGTGGCTCATGTAGTAGAACGTGGGAAACGGTGTGCCGTCGTCGAGGCGCGGTTGGGTTGAAACCACGGTTGGGTTGCCACAAATGCAGCGAGCAGAAATGCCGACAACGCCGCGCACGGGGCGGCCGAGCTGCGAGCTCAAGACGTCAAGATCGACCTGGCGAACAGGTTCAAAGGGGGGCACAGTCACCCCTCCAGGCTACCCGTCAGGGCGTCGGTGAATCTGTTGGTTCGCCGGGTTCGGGTGTAATTGCCGCGTCTTCTGTGGGCACGACTGACTGGGCAAGACCCGATTCGGTCACTGAACGCAGCGCCTTCGTCATCCAGTCAACGTTGGTCTTTTGCACCTGGTCGCTGACCGGGCCGCGACCGATGGGCAACAGCGCCTCGTCGAGATCGTTGTCGACCAGGTAGACGACCTCGCCGGGCTTGACGTAGTACAGGCGTTCACGAGCCTGGGAGGCGATGTAGTTTGCGTCTGTCCAGCGGTCGCGTTCTGCCTCTAGGCGATCCACCTCGATCTGCGAAACCGCAACTGCCTCCTGCAGGGAGGCGATGCGCTGGCGCTGCTCAAGGTAGGTGCTGATGCTCGGAACCAGCACGAAGACCGCGAGAACGACGAGGCCCAGCATGATTGCCATGAAGCCGGAGAACCGGATGCCGCCGAGCCAGTCGCGAACGTCGACGCGCTTGGTTCCGGTCGTGCCTCGGTAGCCGCTGGAGGTATCAGCGCGCGCTGGCGTGGATACGCGAGAGGGGAAATCCGGGCGACGTGGCATGGATTTCCCCTCTCGATGTTTCAGCGTTTTTTGCGCGTTGCGCTCGGCTTATGCCGAGAAGCGCGGGAAGGCCGAACGCCCGGCGAATACAGCGCCCTCGCCCAGCTCTTCTTCAATACGCAGAAGCTGATTGTATTTTGCGACGCGGTCGCTGCGGGCAGGCGCACCGGACTTGATCTGACCTGCGTTGGTCGCAACGGCGAGGTCAGCGATCGTGGTGTCTTCGGTCTCACCCGAGCGGTGCGAGAGCATCGCGGTGTATCCCGAGCGCTGCGCCAGGCTGACGGCATCCAGCGTCTCGGTGAGGGTACCGATCTGGTTGACCTTTACCAGCAGCGAGTTGCCGACACCCTTCTTGATGCCGTCGGCAAGGCGCTGCGGGTTGGTGACGAACAGGTCATCGCCCACGAGCTGTACCTTTGCGCCGAGCGTGTCGGTAAGAGCCTTCCAGCCCTCCCAGTCATCCTCGGCCAGGCCATCTTCAATCGAGACCAGCGGGTAGTCGTTGACCAGCTGCGCGTAGTACTCGATGAGTTCATCAGCGGAGAGCTTCTTGCCTTCGAACGAGTACGCGCCATCGGCGTAGAACTCCGTCGAGGCGACATCCAAACCAACGGCAATGTCGACGCCCGGCTTGAAGCCAGCCTTCTCGATTGCCGCCATCAGGAAGTCCAGTGCGCCACGGTTGCTGGGCAGGTCGGGGGCAAAGCCACCCTCGTCGCCGAGACCGGTTGCGTAGCCGCCAGCCTTCAGCTCGTTCTTGAGCACGTGGTAGGTCTCGGTGCCCCATCGCAGGGCGTCCGAGTACGTCTCGGCGCCGAGCGGAACCAAGAAGAACTCCTGCATGTCAACACCGGTGTCTGCGTGTGCGCCACCGTTGATGACGTTGAGCAGCGGAACCGGCAGAACGTGAGCGTTGGGGCCACCGATGTAGCGGAACAGCGGCAGGTCAGCTGCATCTGCTGCTGCCTTCGCGACCGCGAGGCTAACACCGAGAATGGCGTTGGCTCCGACGCGACCCTTGTTGCTGGTTCCGTCGGTCTCCTTCAGCACCTCGTCGATGACGCGCTGTTCGCTGGCCTCGAACCCCTCGATGGCCGGGCCGAGCTCGTCGATGACGGCGTCAACGGCCTTGAGCACGCCCTTGCCGCCGTAGCGAGCCTTGTCGCCATCGCGCAGCTCGTACGCTTCGAAAGCGCCGGTCGATGCGCCAGACGGAACAGCGGCGCGCTGCACGATGCCGTCATCGAGCAGAACCTCCACCTCAACGGTCGGGTTGCCGCGCGAGTCAAGAATCTCGCGAGCGCCTACAGCCTCAATCAATGCCACAAGAACTCCTTGTTCGTGGAAAAGGGATAGTGGAGCGACGATGGTCCGTGGCCAGTCTAACCAGCGACGCCGTGCCGGGTGATGCAATATTGCGGGGCGTCACACGATGACGGCGATTGCGGTGCCGTCCCATCCCTTAAGCCCGACGGTCTGAAACGCGGTGGCGTCAAAGCGGGCGTCGCTTCCCAGCATGTCGAGCGCGGCGCGGGTTCCGATGACCATCGAGTCGGTGCTGTCGGCGTTGACGATCTCGCCCTCGCGCCCAATATTGTCAACGATCACCACGGTTCCGCTTCTACCCAGCCGCGCCGCATAGTCCAGATAGAGGGTGTTGGATTCTTTGTCGGCGTCGATGAAGACGAAATCGTACGGCTCGGCGTCAACGAGGGTCGGCAGTACGTCTGCGCCGCGGCCAATCTTGATCTCTACCCGCTCTGCGACGTCGGCACGATCGAGGTTTTCTTGCGCGATGGCGGCGATGTGTGGCTCTGCCTCAATCGTGGTGATGTGGCCATCGGGCCCCACCGCGCGGGCCATCCAGATCGTCGAGTACGCACCCAGGGTCCCAATTTCAAGCACGCGTCGGGCGCCGCTGATGCGAACCAGCAGGTGCAAAAGCTTGCCACTGAGCGGCGATACTTCGATGTCGGGCAGTGCGGCGTCGCGCTGTCGAGCAAGCGCGTGCTCCAGGCCGTCGTCATGGCCGACGAGCGTTTCGGCAAGGTAGGCATCGGCGGCTTCGAAGGCGTGGGGAGTGAGGTTCACTCCCCCAGATAACCGCCGCGGCTCGCAAGCGTCAAGAGGCGGCGCGGTCACGCAACCCGAGGAGCAACTCTGCCGCACGCACCGCATCGTTCACGGTGACGGTCAGTTTCTTGCCATTGGTGCGAACGATCTGAAGCGCCTCACCACTGCGCATGATGATGCCCACACCGTTTCCTGGCATGACGCGCAGACCCCAGCCGCCGAAGTCAGCCATCGCGCTCACGGTGAGCGCTTTTGCATCTGCCACCTCATCCAATGCGATATGAAATCGCGGAAAGCCAACGATGCTCCGTGCGGTGAATCCGGTGGCATCAATGCGCACGCGGAACACAAACATGGTCGCCACGAGTACCAGCATGAAGGCCACCAGCAGCCACATCACCCATGCGGTGCTTTGTCCGACGGTCGTCATGATGATCGCCATGACCAGCACCAGACCGACGCCGAAAATCATCAGCGCGAGTCCGGCGCCGCGAACACTTATGGTCTGCATCCACGCCGCGCGGGTTCCTGCCGGAATCGTGCGCGCTGTAACCGCAATGGCGTCTTCGGCACTCACAACCAGCGCAGGTTGTGCAAACCACGCGACAATCGCGTAGCCGATGCCAATGCCCACGCCGATGAGCAAGAAGACGCCAACGTCGGGCGCCTGGGTGGCATCGGTGAGACCGCGCTGCGATTGGACCGAGAGCGTCAGACCAATCGCGAGCATCAACACGGTGCCCGAAACGAAGGGGGCCAGCAGCCGCGGAGCCACGCTCCAGCGGCCGCGATGTGCCATGGCGAGCACGGGAAGAGCCGTGAGCAGGAGCATTCCGATGCCCAGCAGACCGGTCAGCAGCGGATACGTCCACCGCGGGCCGAAGCCATCCGGTCCGTTGGTTCCGAAATGAATGGCTGCGGGGTTGGGAAGATCGCGCAACCACAGCAGCTGCAGGGCGACGGCCACGAGGGTAATCAGGCCGGGAACCCATAGCCCGACGATCAGAAAGCGACGGCGAGCACGGGCGATGAGCGCCGCCGAGCTGGTGTTTGTGGTTGTCATTTCGCTGCCTCTTTTACGAGTGAAGTAAGAGTTTCTGCTGACAGGCCGAGGGCCTTCGATCTGGCGACCAGGGCGGCGATATCGCCCGCCAGTTCGCCGAGCGGCTCGGCCGCGGGAGTGAGGATCGCGCCTCGTCCGCGGCGCATTTCAATCAGGCCCTCATCGCGCAGATCTTGATACGCGTGAAGAACCGTGTGCAGGTTCATTCCCAGCGCCGCCGCGACCTCACGCGCGGGCGGCAACTTGTCGCCGGGAAGCAGAGCCCCCGACGCAGCTTCGGCCCGCACCGCGCTAGCGACCTGCGCGAACAGGGGTTCGTCGCTCAGCGGGTTGACGGTGATGAACATGAAATAATTCTATATCAACTAGAACAACTGGCAAGCCTGCGCTCGTTGTGATTGTTCTACAACTCGATTTGCGCAATCCTCACACCCGTTCCACACTGTCCGCATGCGAATCACTCCCCGCCGCCTCGCCATTGGCATGAGCCTGTGGGCTCCCAACTTCTTCTCCGGCATTCGGGTGCGTGAGTTCTCCGACGACTGGACGCGTGCGGTCGTCACGCTTCGCGTCAACCTCATCACTCGCAACTACGTGAAAACCGCTTTCGGTGGTTCCATGTCGGCGATGACCGACCCGTACTTCTTCATGCTGCTGATGCACCAGCTCGGATCGGACTACGTGGTGTGGGACACCCGTGGTGAGATTGAGTTCATCAAGCCGGGGCGCGGAACCTTGACCGCAGTTTTTGAGGTGAGTCGCGAACGCGCGGAGCAGGTGCGTGAACACGCCCGCGGCGGCAAGAAGATGCTGGAGTGGTTTGAGACGGTCATCACCGATGAAGACGGCGATGTGGTCGCCAAGGTGCGCCGCGAGGTGTACGTGCGTGAAAAGAAGCGCGTCACCGCGGCGCAGGGCAACTAGCCCAGCTGCTTGAGCTCTAACGTCTCGCGAGTCGTGTCGGCGGCGACCGTTGCGAAGGCGCCGTACCCATCAGCCTGAGCACGATTGAGTAGGCCGTTGAGGTTCTTGGTGCGCTGTTCGATGCGCACGCGCATGCCCTCGCGCACCAGTTCAGCCTTCAACGCGATGAGGCGTGCCACGTCAACGTTCTTGTCGTGTACCAAAACGACGGCTGGCGCCGAATCTGCCTCGTTGTTTTCGAGCAGGTCAACGATGCGTTCGAAACCGATGGAGAAGCCGACGGCTGGCACGTCCTGACCGAGGAAGCGACCGATCATGCCGTCGTAGCGGCCACCGCCGCCCAGCGAATAGTTCACGCTCGGGTGAGCGAGCTCAAAGATGGTTCCGGTGTAGTACCCCATGCCGCGCACCAGGAAGGGATCAAACACGAGGGGGGCCTCGCCCCGCGCCGCCGTCACCACCTCGCCGATGCCCGCGAGGTGCGCGATCACGTCATCGGGCATGCCAGCCGGCAGCGCCTTGCGGATCTGGTCTTCACCAAAGGGTCGGAACTCGAGGGTCTGCGGGCGCTGCATAAAGGTCTCGAAGGCATCAACGGCGCTGGCCGTCACACCGCGCTCACGAAGTTCGGCGACCACGCCATCGGCACCCACCTTGTCGAGCTTGTCGATCGTGATCAACACGCCGGGGCGCTCCTCCGGGGTGAAGCCGAAGACGTCAAGCATCGCGTCGAGCGCGCGACGGTCGTTGATGCGCACGCTCGCACCGTCGAGCCCGAAGGCATCAACGGTGTCGAGCGTTGCAACGATCAGCTCCGCCTCAGCCCGCGCCGACGCATCGCCAATAATGTCGATGTCGCACTGCACAAACTGGCGGTAGCGACCCTTCTGCGGGCGCTCAGCGCGCCACACCGGCGCCATCTGGATGGAGCGAAAAACCGTGGGCAGGTCACCACGGTTGGTGGCGTAAAAGCGGGCGAGCGGAACCGTCAGATCGAACCGCAGCCCGAGGTCTGCCAGCGCAGACACATCGCCGGCAGCGGCGACAAAGTCGTTGGCATCGAGCCCACGCTTGAGGATCGAGAACGATAGCTTCTCGTTGTCTCCTCCCATGCCGGAGTGCAGACGCGCGTAATCCTCGACAACGGGGGTCTCGATCTCGTCGAACCCGTGCGCACGGTACCGGTCACGGATCACGGCGAGCACGCGCTCGCGACGCGCCTTCTCAGCCGGAAGGAAGTCACGCATGCCACGGGGAGGGTTCACATTTGCCACCCCACTATCTTTCCATCATTGGCGGGGTTGGCCGAAACCCGTGGCGGTCACCCGGGAGCGCGGCGAGATTCAGGCTTCGTCAGCGTCGTTGCCGATTGGGTTCTCCACCGCGCGCACTTCGCGTTCCACGCGATGCACCTCGGCGCGCAGCAGCGCCTCGGCGTCCCAGCCGTGTGCTCGAGCGAGCGCCGCGAGGGCGAGCAGGGCCGCCCCGATATCGTGTTCGCTTTCCAGCGCCAGCGGCAGCATCGGCGCCTGCACCCCAACGTCAGCGGCCTTCCCCAGCACTTTTTGGGCATAGGCGAGGGCAGGCATGGAACGGGCAACGCCGTCGAGCACGCTTTGTCGCTCTCGCTTTTCGGCAGCCTTGGCGGCGTTCCACAGCACCAGCACCTGTTCCGGAGTCTGCGCCACCTCACCCGCAAACACGTGCGGGTGCCTGCGCGTCATCTTGTCGGTCAGATCACGCGCCACATCGTCGATGCTGAAGCGACCCGATCGCGCCGCAATATCGCTGTGAAACAGCACTTGCCACAGCACATCACCAAGCTCTTCGCGTAGATCATCGTCATCGCCCCGCTCGACCGCGTCGACGAGTTCGTGGGCCTCTTCGATGAGATAGGGCAACAGGGCCTGATGCGTCATTTGCTGACTCCACACACACCTCTCCCCCACGGCACGCATCGTGTCGGCGGGCAGACGCAGCGGGTCATGTGGCATCGACGGCAGCAGCCTTTCGGTAGGAGCGGGCGCGCAACGTTACCAAGATTGCGGAGAGGATCATAGAGATGATCGATCCGGCGAGTACCGCGAGGGTGACTTCGGCGCCGACTTCTGCATTGCCCTTGAAGGCGAGCTCCCCCAGCAACAGCGACACGGTGAAGCCGATTCCGCCCAGCGCACCGGCGGCAATGAGGTCGCCAATGGGCAGATGGCTATCTGACTGGGTCCCGAGCGCCTTTTGCGCAATGTAACCGGCCAGGGCGATACCGATGATCTTGCCAACGGGCAGCGCAACCAAAATGCCCCAGAATGCCGGGCTGAGCTCGCTCATGCTGACGGACGGAACCATCACCGCGGCGGAGGAGAACGCGAAGATCGGCAGCACGAGCGCATTGACCCAAGGCTCGAGGCGGTGACGCAGTCGATCGGCTTTGCGGGGCGCCATGGCGAATCCGAGCGCGACGCCCGCGATCGTGGCGTGAACGCCGCTCTGGTAGACCGCCGCCCACGTCGCAATACCGATGATGAGCAGCGCCGCCTGACGCAGTGCGGCGTCGGTAGTGGTGCGAGGCTGCACGCGGCTCAGCACGAAGAACACCAGCACGAGGCCCGCGGCAACGGCAAGCCACACCGGGTTTAGCCCCGTGGTAAACAGCACGGCGATGAAAATGATGCCGACGATGTCATCCAAGATGGCAAGCGCGAGCAAGAAGGCGCGCACATTGCCCGGCAGTCCGCGGCCAAACACCGCAAGCACACCCAGCGCGAACGCAATGTCGGTCGCGGTGGGAATGGGCCATCCGGTCGCCGACGGGGTGCCGTTTGTGAAGGCCAGGTACACCAAGATCGGCACGATCACGCCGCCGGCGGCGGCAATCGCCGGAACCATGGCCTTGCGTGGTTCGCGCAGCGCACCCTTGGTGAGTTCGTAACGCAACTCAATGGCGGCAACGAAGAAGAAGATCGCGAGCAGTCCGTCGGAGATCCAGTGCGCGATCGAAAGGTCAAACGGGGTGCCCTCGATGGCGAGGTGGGTGCTCTTCAGTTCGGCAAGGCCAGGACCGAGGGGCGAGTTCGCCAAAATCAGGCCTACAGCTGCCGCGATGAGCAGCATGACGGCGGGAAAGCGGGCAGAACGCAAAAGGCTCACGATTCACTCCAACATGGTTCGGTTCGGAATCGTCGACCAGGCTTCCCGACACACCATGGCTCCCGCAGAGCCGTGACCAGTCTACGTGCCAGGGACCGGCTTGTCGTCGCGATGACGCGAGAGCGCGCGCCCGTAGCGCTCGGTCAGCTGCACCATGACATCAGGAGTTTCCCGGTCAACGCCGAAAACGTATCCGGGAAAATCGAGCTCCCGTTGCGCGGCCCAAATCTTGTCGTGCTCGTGCGGTGGCAGGATTTCTACCGGCTCGCCGACGGCCACCCATCCGATCGGAACCACCGCGTCGTCGGGCAGCACGGTGCGCAAATGCACCACCGCGTTGATGCGCACTTCGGCACGGTCCCCAATGCGCGCGCCGTTGAAGACGCGCGTTCCGGTGGCGAGAAAAACTTCGGCACCGACGGTGGCGCCGCTGATGGAGGCACCGGGGCCGATGAGCGTGTGATCGCCGATGTGGACGGGAGCGGTCGCCGCCGCGCGAATGATGGCGTTTTCCATCACGATGACGTTCTCGCCCAGCACGATGGGCCCGCCCTCGCTCGTGATCACGGCGCCGTGCAGAATTTGGCAGTCAGCACCGATTTCGACGTCTCCGGAGATGACCGCGGTGGGTGCGACGACGGCGTCGGGGTGAACGCGGGGCGTGGCGCCAAGGTGTTCGTACAGCATGGCCAGACGCTACCGCTTTCCGTGTGAGATAGAAAGCGATAGCGTGCCGGGCTAGGCGTTAACGGGCTTTTCTGGCAGCGGATACAGCGCGTTTAGCAGCTGGTTAACCCACGCCAACAGATCGTCAGATTCGTACGGTTCGCCGCCGGATGTTGGCATCGGAACCACCAGAGCGTCGCCGCTGGCGATGAGCTTGGCCTGCGGATACAGACGCTGCATCCGCACTCGAATCGAGTCTTCGAAGCGCGCGGGCGCCACGCGCAGGTTCTTGCCCATGGCAACGACATCTTCGAGCCCGGATTGCGCGGCGCGACGGCGCAACCGGGCCGCGGCCACCAGCCCCGCGACCTCCGGCGGCATGGTTCCGTAGCGGTCTTGTAGCTCGTCGATGACCAGCTCGATGGCCTCGTCTTTTGCCGTGACCGTGGCCGCCGCAGAGAGCTTTTGGTAGGCCTCCAACCGCAACCGCTCGCTGTCGATATAGGTCTCGGGAATGCGCGCGTTAATGGGCAGTTCGAGGCGAAGCTCGGTCGGCCCCTCGGTCTCTTCGCCGCGGAACGTCGCCACAGCCTCACCGATCATGCGCAGGTAGAGGTCGAAGCCGACGCCGGCAATGTGCCCGGCCTGTTCGCCGCCCAGCATGTTGCCTGCGCCGCGCAGTTCGAGGTCTTTGAGGGCGACCTGCATGCCAGAGCCCAAATCGTTGTTGACGGCGATCGTCTGCAGGCGGTCGGCCGCCGTCTCGGTGAGCGGCTTCGCATCGTCGTACAGGAAGTACGCGTAGGCGCGTTCTCGCCCACGACCAACGCGACCGCGCAGCTGGTGAAGCTGGCTGAGGCCGTATTTGTCGGCCTTGTCGATGATGATCGTGTTGGCGTTGGAGATGTCAAGGCCCGTCTCGATGATGGTGGTGGACACCAGCACGTCAAACTCGCGCTCCCAGAACGCATCGACGACCTGCTCCAGGGCATGCTCACCCATTTGGCCGTGCGCCACGGCAATGCGCGCCTCCGGAACCAGCTCTGCCAAGTGCGCGGCGACGCGCTGGATCGACTGCACGCGGTTGTGCACGAAGAACACCTGCCCCTCGCGCAACAGTTCGCGGCGAATCGCAGCCGCGACCTGTTTGTCGTTGTTGGGGCCGACGAAAGAGAGAATCGGGTGGCGGTCTTCTGGCGGCGTCTGCAGCGTCGACATTTCGCGAATGCCGGTGACCGCCATCTCCAGCGTGCGCGGAATGGGGGTCGCACTCATCGCGAGGATGTCGACGTTGGTCTTCATCTTCTTCAGCGCGTCTTTGTGCTCGACGCCGAATCGCTGCTCTTCATCGATGATTAGCAGACCGAGGTCTTTGAACTTCACCTGCTCTGTCAAGATGCGGTGCGTTCCGATCACCATGTCAACGGTTCCATCGAGCAGTCCCGTGACCGTGTCGCGCGCCTGCTTATCGGTTTGGAAGCGCGACAGCGGCTTGACCTTGACCGGAAAACCGGCGAACCGCTCGGTGAAGGTCTCTAGGTGTTGCTTCACGAGCAGGGTCGTCGGAACCAACATGGCGACCTGCTTGCCATCTTGAATCGCCTTGAAGGCGGCGCGAACGGCCACCTCGGTCTTACCGAAGCCGACGTCGCCGGAGAGCAGACGATCCATCGGGATTGGCTTTTCCATATCGGCCTTGATCTCGTCGATCGTTTGCAGCTGGTCGGGAGTTTCGGCAAACGGGAACGCCTCTTCCAGCTCGCGTTGCCACGGCGTATCGGGCCCAAACGCGTGCCCCTTGGCGGCCATGCGCGCCGAATAGAGCTTCACGAGTTCCACGGCGATATCGCGCACCGCGCGGCGCGCCTTGGTCTTGGCCTGAGCCCAATCGCTGCCGCCCATTTTGCTAAGCACGGGCGCCTCGCCGCCCACGTAGCGCGACAGCAGGTCAAGCTGGTCGGTCGGCACAAAAAGTTTGTCGCCCGGGTAGCCGCGCTTTGAGGGGGCGTACTCGATGACGAGGTAGTCGCGAATGCTCTTTTGTGCGTTGCGCCCGCCGGTCGAGATCTCGCGCTGCGTCATCTCCACGAATTTGCCGATGCCGTGGGTGGCATGCACGACGAAGTCGCCGTTTTTCAGCTGCAGCGGATCGACGACGTTCTTGCGGCGCGAGGCGAGCTTTTTCGGCCCGGCGGAACCGCCGATGGTGCGCCCATAGAACTCGTTCTCGGTGAGCACGGCCAGGCGTGCCTCTTCGCTGACAAAGCCCGCCTCGGCGCGCCCGCGCACGAGCGTGACGATACCACCCGCCGGCGCCTCGGTGAGGTCCTGCGCAATCCGCGCCGCGATACCGCGCTCAGCCAGCACGTCTCGCCCGCGCTCCACCAGTCCGGCGCCGGCGGCAACCACAACGACGCTCCACCCCTGCGACACGAGGTCGGCGACAAAGCCGGTGGCGCCTTCGACATTGCCCTGGAACGACGGAACCCCGGTGCCGGGAAAGCGCGTTTCATCAGCACCCGCGGCATCGCCCGGGTCAAAGGGGCTCAGCGTCCACCACACGTTCGCGTTGTCAGCAACCGCACCGCGCAGGTCACCGAGCGAGAGGAAGTCGCCGGCGCCCAGGTCAACCGGCGCTGCGGCGCCACCCGTCGCCGCGCTCCACGCCGCCTCCAAGAATTCGCGGTTGGTATCCCCGAGCGTCGCCGCGCGCCCGCGCGATCGCTCCGGGTCGATCAGCGCAACGGCGGCGCCGCGCGGCAAATAGTCAACGATCGAGACCAGATTGTCGATCAGCGCCGGGGTCAACGACTCCATTCCCTCGACGGGAATGCCTGCCGACATTTTTTCCAGCATCGCGGCGACGCCAGGAAAAGCCGGAACCAGTGCGGCCGCCCGCGAGCGCACCGCGTCGGTGAGCAAGAGTTCGCGGCTCGCCGGCAGCACGACGGCTGCCACCTCGCCCGGCAACGAACGCTGATCGGCGACCGAGAAGGCACGAATCTGGTCGACCTCATCGCCAAAGAACTCAACGCGATAGGGGTGCTCGGCAACCGCGGGGAAAACATCAAGAATGCCGCCGCGTACGGCGAATTCGCCACGCCGCGACACCATGTCAACGCGCGAATAGGCCAGCTCAACGAGACCACCAACGGTTGCGTCGAGGTCGTTACCGCGGGTGCCGACGATCAACTCGATCGGATGCACCTCGCCGAGACGCGGCGCGATGGGCTGCAGAGCGGCGCGAACGGAGGCGGTGACCACGAGCGGCCGGGAACCATCGAACGCCCGCAGCGCACGGAGAGTCTCAATGCGCCGCCCGACGGTCTCGGCACTGGGGCTGAGACGCTCATGTGGCAGGGTCTCCCACGCCGGAAACGATCGCACATCGGCATCGGGAATCAGGTCTCCCAATGCATCGGCGAGGGCATCGGCACGCCGACCCGTTGGGGTGACCACCAACAGCACATTCGGTTTGCCGGAGAGCACACGATTGCTGAGCGCTGCGGCCAACACGGGCGCGTCAAGCCCATCGGCAAGCGACATATTGGCGTCGGCCAGCGCCACGATCTTGAGGTCGGCGAACGCCTCGGCAGCTTCAATGGCACGTACGATCCCCGTCAAACTCACCCCAAGAGTCTACGGCGAGCATCAGACACCGCGCAGAGATCCCTAGTATCTAGCGACGAAAAGTCCATAGTATGGGGGCGTGAGCCAGCCGCCTTTCTCTTCGCCGGACGACCAATTCCCGGCCACCGGTGCCGCCGCCGGGTCCCGCCCGACGTCACCCGAGGTTCCGCCGATCCCCCCGATGCCTACGGCGGCGCCCTCCGCAGGCGCGGGGCAGTACCGCGCCGAGCAGCAAAATCCCTGGCCCAGCGGCCCGGACTACTCGCAGCCGGCGACTCCCCCGCAGCAGAATGCCCCGAGCTATCAGCAAACCTCGCCCACCTGGGGCGGCGCCGGTGGCAATGCGGCGGCATGGGAACAGCAGCCAGGCCAGACCAGCCCATACGGCACGTACGCGACGCCGTATTCGCCGCCGCAGTACCCGCAGTACGGTCAGCAGCTGGGCGCGCCGCTTGGCGCTGGCAAGAAAACGCTCGGCGTTGTCGCCCTGATCTTTGGTCTCATCGCATCGTTCGGTAGCGCCCTGATGGCTTTTCTCACGGGTGGCCCTGCGGTGAAGCGTTTCGGCGAGTACGTGACTCAGTACGGCCCCATCGAGGATCCAGACCTCGAAGACATCGACCTCTCGTTCTTCGCGCCGGTACGTGACAGCATCCTGTGGGCCGAGGTGTCGATGTGGATCGGCTCGATCGCCGGAATCACGGCCATCGTGATCGGCATCATCGCGATCGCTCAGCGTAAGGGGCGCGCGCTCGGTGTTTTTGCCCTCATTCTGGGCATTCTTGGGCCGTTCATTTGGGCTGTCGGTCTGCTGCTCGGCGGCGCCGCAGCGGGCGCGCACTACCACTTCTAAGTGGAACAACTGAGGGCCCGCCGTCTGGACGACGGCGGGCCCTCAGTGTTGTCACCGGGCGTCTCGGCACGTGAGGCCGGGGCTACGCGCGGGGCGCGTGAAACTTCTGTTGTGCGCTCAGCAGGCCCTCATCGCCGACCAGCTCGACGGCATCCGCCGCGTCGCCAACCAGCAACGGAAGTTGCGTGCGCTGCTCCCCCGAAAACGGTGAAAGTACCCAATCGGCCGGGTCTTGCCTGCCGGGCGGGCGACCGATCCCTACGCGCACGCGCAAGAACTCCGGGGTTCCGAGCGCCTTGGCGATGTCACGAACACCGTTATGGCCGCCGTGACCGCCGCCGATTTTCATCTTGATGGTGTCAAACGGAATATCCAGCTCATCGTGCAACACGACGATATGGTCTGCGTCGACCCCGTAGAACTTTGCCAGACCGGCAACCGGGCCGCCCGACACATTCATGTATGAATTGGGCTTGGCCAAAATGAGTTTGGCTCCGCCCGGGCGAACCCAGGCCTCAGCCACTCGCGCGTTCGCCTTGTGTGCCTTGAAGCTCTCGCCTCGACGCCGCGCCAACTCATCCACCACCATCTGTCCGATGTTGTGACGGGTGTGCTCGTACTGCGCCCCGGGGTTTCCGAGCCCCACGACCAACCAGGTCTCAGCCATGTTCTCTCCTACGCAAACTCCCTAACGCAAACGAGGGGGCACGAAAATCGCGCCCCCTCGCCTCGCGAGTGAATTACTCGGCGGCAGCCTCTTCAGCTGCGGCTTCGGCAGCCTCTTCTGCTTCGGACTCTTCGCCCAGGTCAGCGGCGGCCGGAACCGAAACGCCGACGATGAGAACGTCGCCCTCAGCGGCAAGGGTTGCACCCTTGGGGAGCTTGAGGTCGGCAGCGTAAACGTGCTGGCCGTCTTCGAGACCCTCGATGTCAACCTCGATGTGCTCGGGGATGTGCGTTGCCTCAACCTCAAGGGCGATCGAAACCGCGTCAAGGTTTGCGATGGTGCCGGGAGCCGACTCGCCGACGACAACGACGGGAACGTCAACCTGGATCTTCTCGCCCTTCTTCACGACGAGGAGGTCGATGTGCTCGATGACCTGGTGAACCGGGTCCTTCTGCACGTCCTTAACCAGGGCCAGTTCTGCCCTGCCTGCAATGTCGAGGTCAAGCAGCGCGTTGGCCTTACGGATGAGCAGGCTCACCTGGTGGCCGGGCAGTGCGACGTGCTGCGGCTCCGTACCGTGGCCGTAGATCACGGCGGGGATCTTGCCAGCAGCGCGCAGGCGGCGTGCGAAGCCCTTGCCAAAGTTCTCGCGAACCTCTGCGACGACCTTGTTGTCTTCAGTCATGTGAATCTCCTTGGGGCGCGCACACTCAAGTGGTGTGCGGTGGTCTGTGGGTATCGACTCAAACGCAGACGCGTGAGGATTCCGTCAAGGAGCCACATCACCGCGTCGATCACGGATGCAAGCGCATCCCTCGCCGAGGTCGATTCCCTATGTTACCCGATCTCGCGGTAGCGTTAGACACATACGTTGAAGGAGGGTGCCATGACGGGCGCTGAAGTCACTCACATCATCTTCTGGGGCATCCTCGCCCTGGCCGGCCTGGGCGCTGTCACGTGCTTCGGAGCCTTGTTCATGCTTGGCCGTGGCGGCTACAAGAAGCAGTAACTTTCAGACGATGCGCTCGGCTCCGGCCGGGCGCTTTGTCGTTTGCACGGCGTCATTTTCGCTCAGCATCACACCCACCGCGATACGCTGGCATCATCACCCACGACGTTTAGGAGCACACTCGTGACTGAATCCCTCGCCCACGCAAATATTGGCGTTGTCGGTCTTGCCGTAATGGGGTCAAATCTTGCGCGGAACCTCGCAAGCCGCGAGGGAAATACGGTGGCGGTTTTTAACCGCAGCTACGAGAAGACGGCAGATCTGATCGCCGAGCACCCGGAGGCCGGGTTTGTTCCCGCGCAGACCTACGAAGAGTTCGCAGCCTCGCTGCAGAAGCCGCGTACCGCGATCATCATGGTTAAAGCCGGAGCGGCAACCGACGCCGTGATCAATGCACTCGTCGAGGTATTCGAGCCTGGTGACATCATCGTTGACGGCGGCAACGCGTACTTCCCTGACACCATTCGCCGCGAAAAGGCCGTTCGCGAGACCGGCATCAACTTTGTCGGCGCCGGTATCTCCGGCGGCGAAGAGGGCGCCCTGCACGGCCCCTCGATCATGCCGGGCGGCTCAGATGAATCGTGGATCACGCTCGGCCCTATCCTGCGTTCCATCGCGGCAATCGCGCCGGAAGACGGTGAGCCGTGCGTCACCCACGTTGGGCACGACGGCGCCGGTCACTTCGTCAAGATGGTGCACAACGGCATCGAGTACGCCGATATGCAGCTCATTGCCGAGGCTTACGATCTGATTCGCCGCGGTACGGGCAAGTCCCCGGCCGAAATCGCCGACATCTTCGCCGAGTGGAACACCGGCGAACTGGAGTCGTACCTGATTGAGATCACCGCAGAGGTTCTGCGTCAGATCGACGCGTCAACCGGCAAGCCGTTGGTCGACGTCATCCTCGATCAGGCCGGAGCCAAGGGCACGGGAGCCTGGACCGTGCAGACGGCACTGTCGCTGGGCGTTCCGGTTTCTGGCATCGCGGAGGCGACGTTCGCTCGGTCGCTGTCGTCACACCCTGAGCAGCGCGACGTCGCCCAGACGTTGCCCGGCCCCGACGAAGAATTCACCGTCACCGACGGTGACGGTTTTATCGAAGACGTGCGCCGCGCACTCTACGCCTCCAAGATTGTGGCGTACTCGCAGGGCTTTGATGAGATTCGTGCGGGAGCTGCGGAGTACAACTGGAACATCGATCTCGCCGCAATCGCCAAGATCTGGCGCGCTGGCTGCATTATTCGCGCACAGTTCCTCAACCGCATCGCCGACGCCTACGTTGAGAACGCTGAGCTGCCCGTCTTGATGACGGCGCCGTACTTCGTCGACGCGCTTACCCGCGGCCAGTCGGCGTGGCGCCGCGTGGTGGCGACGGCAGCCGCCGCCGGCATTCCGGCTCCGGCCTTCTCCTCCTCGCTCGCGTACTACGACGGCATTCGCGCCGATCGCCTGCCCGCCTCGCTGATCCAGGGACAGCGCGACTTCTTCGGTGCGCACACGTACAAGCGCATCGACCGCCCGGGCACCTTCCACACGCTGTGGTCAGGCGACCGCACCGAGGTCGAGGCCGAAGACACGCACTAATCCCTGCGAAACACATTCTGGTCGGCGAAACACGTGCTCCGCGCGTGTGTCTCGCCGACCAGAATGTGTTTGGCGCGATGGGTCGGTGCCTGCGCGGCGGGGCACGGCAGCACGATTTCACAGCGGACGCATAACTCACACCATAGAAAGCTCATAGGAATAGCGGAACAATAGCTACATGAGCACCGCTACCGCCCTCACCCGCCCCGATGGTTCCGCCGTTCGCGTTCTCGTCGTCGATGACGAACAGATGCTGACCGATCTGCTGTCCATGGCGCTGCGCATGGAGGGTTGGGAGGTGCGTGCCGCCGGCTCCGGCCTTGAGGCTCTCACCGTTGCCCGCGAATTCACGCCTGATGCCATTGTGTTGGACGTGATGATGCCGGATCTCGACGGCATGGGTGTGCTTCGCCGCCTTCGCGACGCCGGCAACCTGGTTCCGGTGCTGTTTCTCACCGCCAAGGATGCCGTCGGCGACCGCGTCGCCGGGCTCACCGCGGGCGGCGACGACTACGTCACGAAGCCCTTCAGCCTCGAAGAGGTGGTCGCGCGACTGCGTGCCCTGATGCGGCGCAGCGGAACGGCAATGTCGGCGGAGGCAGACCCAGTGCTGCGCGTCGCCGATCTGTCGCTCAACGAAGACAGCCATGAGGTCGAGCGCGCTGGCACCTCGATCGAACTCACCGCCACTGAGTTCGAGCTGCTTCGATTCTTGATGCGAAATCAGCGTCGCGTGGTCTCCAAGGCGCAGATTCTTGATCGCGTGTGGAACTACGACTTCGGTGGGCGATCCAGCGTGGTTGAGCTCTACATTTCTTACCTGCGAAAGAAGATTGATTCACTCGGCGATCCGCTCATCAACACCGTTCGCGGCGTCGGCTACATGATCAAGGCACCGCAGTGACCTCACGCCCGTGGTCGTTACAGACACGGCTGACGACGGTTGTCATCAGCATCGTTTCGGCGTTGCTGATCGTCGTCGCCGTGTTGACCGGGGCAATGCTCAACTCGGTCTTGGAAGACCAACTCACCACGCGCGTCTCCGAGTCGTCACGACGCGCGCAGCCATGGATCGACGCCGCCATCCAAAACGAGGCGAACGATGCCTCCGCGGTGCTCACATTTGATGGAAAATCCTCCGGGCCCGGCAAGTTCTTGCAGCCGGGAACGCTCCTCATCCTTTACCTGGACTCCGAACTCACCGGCGCCTACCTCGACGCGGACAACGACGTCCAAGCCCTCAGCGCAGACCAGATCGCACCGCTGGCTGGCACCGAGTTTCCGGTCGGAAAGCCCACCGACGTCACCGTCGCCGACGTCGGCACCTACCGCATCGTTGCCTTTCCGGTCGGCGATGCGGTTGCGTTGATCGGACTCCCCCGCGCCGATGTGGATCGCACAATCGGCCTCATGCTGATCACGATCAGCGTGCTGACGCTGGGCGGCTTAATTCTGCTCGCGCTCGCCATTGGCGTCACCATTCGCACGTCGCTTCGCCCGTTGCGAGCCGTTGCCGCGACGGCCGGTCGTGTTGCCAAGCAGCAGCTCGATCAGGGAGAGGTCGCCATCACCGATCGCGTCGCGCCCGAACACGTCGATAATCATTCCGAAATCGGACAGGTGGGCAAGGCGCTCAACAGCATGCTCGATCACGTCGATGCCTCGCTTCGGGCGCGCGCCGCCAACGAAGAGAAGATGCGCCAATTCGTTGCCGACGCGAGTCACGAACTGCGCACGCCGCTCGCCTCGATCCGCGGGTACTCGGAGCTTTCGCTGCGCGATCCTTCGAACAGTGAGAACACCACCGCGGCGCTCGAGCGCATTCAGGCGCAATCCCTGCGCATGACGCGTTTGGTCGAAGATCTGCTTCTGCTGGCGCGCCTCGATGAGGGTCAAGAGTTGGTGCTGAGCCCCGTCGATCTCATTCCGTTGACCATCGAGTCATTGGCCGACGCGCAGGCCGCTGGCTCCGAGCACACCGGCGAGTGGTCAAGCGAACTCGACGAGCTTGTGGTGCTCGGTGACGCCGGGCGATTGCACCAGGTTGTGACCAATCTGCTGGCCAACGCGCGAACCCACACGCCGGCAGGCACCCACATTGTGCTGTCTGTCGAACGCGACGGCAATGATGCCCTCGTGCGCGTTCACGACAACGGCCCCGGCATCGCGCCCGATATTCAGCAAACGCTGTTTGAGCGCTTCGCGCGGGCCGACCGCTCGCGGGCACGCAATACCGGCGGCACGGGTCTCGGCCTGGCGATTGCGCAAGCCATTGCGATCGCCCACCAGGGTACCCTTTCGGTCGAAAGCGTTCCTGGTTCCACCACCTTCACCCTGCGCCTGCCCGCACTAACCGCCGGTGCGCAGGGTCAGTAACCGGCGAACGCGTCGGTCTTCACGCTTGCCGCCTGAGCGAGCGCCGGCTGCAGATCGGCGATGAGGGCCGGCGGCCCAGAAACCAGCGCGTGGCGTGAGGATAGATCCGGAACCAGCCTCGCCAGCGATGCCGCGGTAAGACGCTCGCCCCCGGCCCACGTTTCGTTGGCCAACGGTGACGGGTCATCGGGGGTGACAATAATGACCCGATGGTCGGCAAAGTCAGCGTGATAGGCCAATTCGGCCGCGGCAGAGGCAACATAAACCAGCACGATGTCACGGTTCATGCCGCGCGCAGAAAGCTCGCGCACTTGCGATACAAACGGCGTGATGCCGATGCCCGCGGCGACCAGCAGGAGCGGCCCGCGCGCCGGCAAGGTGAAGTCACCCCACACGCCGGTAGAACGCAGTTTGGTGCCCACCGGAGCCGCGCCCAGGGCGCGTTTGAAGCTGGAACCACGCTCGGCGGGCGAGACACGGTAGGCGATGCGCAGGCGCGGCAACTCTGATGGCGCCGAAACGATCGAGAATTCACGCCGGTTGCCACGCACATCGGTGTGCGGGTGCGCGACGGTGAGCTCAAGGTATTGCCCGGGAACGAACGACGCCGAAGCATCAGTCGTGAAGGTGACCTCACGCACGCGCGGGGTGAGGTCACGCGCATCCGTCAGGGTGAGTCGGCAGAGGTTTCGAGAACGAACCGCAAGCGCAAAGGCCACGATGTTGCCGATCAGGAGCGCACGGTCAGCGCCCAGGGAGATGCCGCCGATGGAGAGTGCGGGATAGCCCACAAATACCGCAACAACGGCCGCCACCAGCAGCTGCTGCCACAGCCGTGACGGCAGCGTCAGTGGTTCCGTCAGCATGAAGAACCCGAGAAAGAGGATCGGCGAAGACAGCAACACCTGGACTGCCACATCAGTCCACGCGACGGTGAGCCCCGCCTGAGCGTAGGCGATGAGGCTGGTGCCGATCGATACGGCCGTCGCCAACACGATGAAGGTCAACACGACGCGAATCTTTTCGGTGCGCCAGGCGACGGCGATGCCCAGCACGACCACGACCGCGGCAAGCCCCGGGGTGCCGACCCACCAGGCCGCGGGGCTCACGCCGATGATGGTCATGATGGCGGCGGCGACGGCAGCCGGGTTGAAGATGTGGCGCCCGCGCCACGCCAAAACCACCTTGCTTGCGGCGGCGACCGCGCCAGTCACGGCGAGCCACGCGAGGCCTGCAGGCTCCAGAGTCGGACGCATCACGAACACTAGAATCAACGCCGTGATCAGGGTCGACTCCCAACGCACCGCCGTGCGCGTCAGCCGGTGTGTAATGAGGTCGACGGCAAGCGCGCCGACGGCGATCGCCGCCAATGAGGCAAAAAGTTCCGCCGCCGAGAACGCGAGCGATCCGGTGAGGCTGAGCACCACGGCGATGACAAACAGCAGGCTGAGCGCGAGCACAACCTGCATATACATCGAGGTAACAGCAAGCAGTCGCAAGACTCTGGTGCGCATCGCGCGCAACGCGGCGTTCATGTGAATAACTCTGCCGTACTCTGCGGCGAGTACTCTACCTGTCCGTTCGTTAACATTCGCACCCACTGCACGCCCCAGGCGTGCGCGAGTTCCGGGCCACCCTCGAAAAACAGCGCGGTAGTGACCGCATCGGCGGTGACCGCGTCGGGGGCCACCGCCCACGTAGCGGCGACCGTGCGCACCGGCTCCCCCGTGCGAGCATCGATCACATGGTGCAATCCGTTGCCCCACGCGCGACGGTTGGTGGCCGAGGCGCAGAGCGCTTGGTCTTGCACCGTGATCAGGCCGATGGCTTTTGTGGTGTCGTATGGGTGCTCAAGCCCAACGCGAATCGGCTTACCCCTGGTGGCAATGTCGCCCGAAGCGTCGACCGTCACATCCCCCTCCGTCCAGGCGGCGAGTGTCGCGATCGTGAGGTCGACGAGCTTACCCTTACCCATGGCGCCCACGTCCAGCGTCGCGGGGCGCGACAGGGCAAGAGAATCGCCCGTCCAGGCCACCAGCGTCTTCCAGTCGGCGGGTGCCGCGTGCGGCACGCCAACGGTGAGAGAAACTTGACCGTCGTACCCGAGCGCTGCCAGCGAGTCACCAACGAGCGGGTTGACGGAACCACCGGTTGCGTCCGAGAGCTGCTGGTACATCGACATGAGTTGCGCGGTATCGGCAGGCGCATCGACAACACCGGCGCCGCGCGCCAACTGGCTGACGAGCGAATCGGGACGAAAGCGCGACCACTCACGATCGAACTCGTCGACCAGGCGGCGGGTTGCTTCTTTTGCCTCACCGGACAGCTCCGCCTCCGTCTCAATGTCCCACGCGGTTCCGATCGCATCGAATCGCCAGTGGGCAGACATCAGGCGGCCGCTTCTGCCTTGATGGTTTCGATGGCCTGGTTAAAGCCACCGCTGGTCAACGAGGATCCTGCGACGCGGGACACGTTGATCTTATCGATGGACTTAGCGACAACCTCATCGGCGATGCCGCCGATGAACTTGCTCTGATATTCCACGCTTTCCCGCTCTTGCGGGTCACCGCTGACCTCAACGGCCGTGATCACATCGTCTTGCAGCGTGATCGTCACCGAAATTGCTTCGATGAGGCCAGCCTGCGGCGAGTAGCTTCCCTCGGCGGTGTAGGTGCCATCCGCATACGTGCTGGTGGCGGTTGCCTCGCCGGTGGTCGAGGTGGACTCCGATGCGGTGGGTGAGCTGCTGGGCTGGGCAACGGCGGAGCTGGTGGGCTCAGTGGTTGCTTGATCGGCAACCGTTGCCTGCGCGCTGCAACCAGCCAGCAGGAAGATTCCCGTTACGCCTGCAAGAGACGACACAACAGCGGTGGGGCGTGGAATTGAACGTGACATGAGGTCTCTCCTTAGATCGTCATCTCACGATAGGGATTCGGTTCATGCAAACCTCACGCAGATCCTATGCGTCGGCTGTGGATTAGGCCGCGCCGTCGAACATGCTGGTGACGGAACCATCTTCAAAGACTTCGCCGATGGCGCGAGCCAGCAGCGGAGCGATGGGAAGGATCGTCAAACCGTCCAAGCGCTTGTCTTCGGGCAGCGGCACGGTGTCGGTAACGACGACCTCGTCGATGGCCTCGCTCTGCAGGCGGGTTGACGCGGGCTCCGAGAAGATCGCGTGGGTTGCGGCGACGATAACTCGCTCCGCGCCGTTGGCCTTCAGCGCCTCAGCAGCCTTCACGATGGTTCCGCCGGTGTCGATCATGTCGTCAACGAGCAGGCAGACGCGCCCCGCGACCGATCCGACGATTTCGTGAACCGACACCTGGTTTGCGACCTTCGGGTCGCGGCGCTTGTGAATGATCGCCAGCGGGGCGCCCAGGCTGTCTGACCACGTGTCGGCGACGCGAACGCGGCCCATGTCTGGGGAGACGATGGTGAGCTTTTCGCGGTCGTCTGCCGACAGCGTGCGCTCGAAGTAGTCCAGCAGCACGGGCTTGGCGAACAGGTGGTCAACGGGGCCGTCGAAGAAGCCCTGAATCTGTGCGGCGTGCAGGTCAACGCTCATGACGCGGTCGGCGCCGGCGGTGTCCATGAGGTCGGAGATGAGACGAGCCGAGATCGGCTCACGACCGCGACCCTTCTTGTCTTGGCGCGAGTAGGGGAAGTACGGAAGCACGACCGTGATGCGCTTGGCGGATGCCCGCTTGAGCGCGTCGATCATGATGAGCAGCTCCATGATCTGCTTGTTGACGGCGCCCTCGAAAGACTGAATGACGAAGACGTCGCAACCGCGAACTGAAACCTCGAAGCGGGCGTACAGCTCACCAGACGCGAAGGTGCGGTGCTCGGTGGGCGCCAGCTCCGTGCCGAGGTGCTGAGCAACCTCGGCGGCAAGGGCAGGGTGCGCGGTGCCCGAAACGACGACGAGTCGTTTCTTGTTTTTTACTTCGACGCCGGGAGCGATGTCGTTGTCGCGGTCAAGATCAACGGTCTTCTTCTTGCCAGCCATCTGCAGCCTTCTGTGCTGTGCGAGCCGCGAGCGCGGCGTCTGCCGCTTTCGTGCCCTGTCGGTTGTTCTCGACCCATCCTTCAACGTTGCGCTGGGGCGCCACGCTGAGTGCCAGGGCACCGGGTGGGACATCCTTGCGAATCACGGCACCAGCGCCGGTTTTCGCTCCTGCTCCAATGGTAACGGGCGCCACAAACACGTTGTGCGAACCGGTGTGTACCTCGTCGCCAATTTCGGTGCGGTGCTTGGCGATGTCATCGTAGTTCGCCGTGATCGCGCCCGCGCCAAGGTTGACGCCTCGACCGATCGTGGTGTCGCCAACGTAGGACAGGTGCGGAACCTTGCTGCCCTCGCCAATGGTGGAATTCTTGGTCTCGACGAAGGTTCCGATTTTGCCGTCGTCGCCCAGGACGGTGCCAGCGCGAAGATAGGACCACGGGCCAACGGTCGCCCGCGCGCCGATGACGGCCAGGGTGGCGTCGGTACGGCGAACCGTGGCATCTTCGCCGACTTCGCAGTCCACCAGAGTGGTGTCGGGGCCGATGGTGGCGCCCGCCGCGATCGTGGTGGCGCCGAGCAGTTGAGTGTTGGGAAGCACGGTGACATCGGCGGCGAGCGTGACGTCATCGTCGATCCACGTCGAGCCCGGGTCAACGACGGTGACGCCCTCGCGCTGCCAGTGCCGAATGATGCGGCGACGCAGCAGGTCTCCGGCCTCGGCGAGCTGTGCGCGATCGTTCACGCCGAGCGCGACCTGCAGGTCGTCGGTGATCGCCGCCGAAATGCGCTGATCCGCGCCGCGCAGCAGGCCAATCACGTCGGTGAGGTACATCTCGCCCTGCGCGTTCGCCATGCCAACCTGCGGCAGATATTCGCGCAGCAGCGTCGCCTGAAACACGTAAACGCCGGCGTTGATCTCATCGACAGCGGCCTCGGCGGGCGTGGCGTCTTTCTGCTCGACAATGCGCGCGACGTTGCCATCGGCGTCGCGAATAATGCGGCCGTATCCGGTCGGGTCGGCGAGAATCGCACTCAGCAGAGTCGCTGCCGCGCCGGTTGTGCGGTGCGCATCAAGCAGCGTCGTCAGCGTCGCGTCATCCAGCAGTGGAACATCGCCAGAGAGCACCAGAACGTCGCCGTCGTAGTCGGCAGGGAGCGCGTCAACGGCCACCTGCACGGCACGGCCGGTGCCCGGAATATCGTCTTGGTCAACGATCGTGACATCGGGGTAGGTTTGCGAGATATCGGCGGCCACCCGGTCGCGATCGTGTCGAACCACAACCTCGATGTGCGCCGCGTTCAGATGCTGCGCGGTGGTGATCACGTGACCGACTAGCGTGCGCCCGCCGATTCGGTGAAGCACCTTGGGAGTGCGCGACTTCATCCGCGTTCCCTGGCCCGCAGCAAGCACAACGATGGCGAGGTTGTTCTCGGTCATGCTCCGCGACCAGGACTCGAACCTAGACCTAACAGCTCCAAAGGCTGTCGTGCTGCCATTACACCATCGCGGACCGCGGCAAACGCCGCAGGTACCAGTCTGCCACGTTCTGAGCGGTGCCCTTGTCGCATAATGGGGTGGTGACGGAAGAAACCGATGAGGTTGATCGAATTGTGGGTGCGTGGAGCGCTCAGCGACCCGACCTCGATTTCTCTCCGCTCGAAGTTCTCTCCCGCGTAGATCGGCTCTCCCGCCACCTCGACCGCGCCCGCCGCGAAGCGTTTCGGCGAAGCGATCTGGAGAGCTGGGAATGGGATGTGCTTTCGGCACTGCGGCGCGCCGGGGAGCCTTTTCACCTGAGCCCGAAGCAGTTGCTGCAGCAAACGCTGGTGTCGTCTGGAACCATGACGAATCGCATTGACAGGTTGGTGGGGCGCCGCCTGGTGCGCCGCGAGGCTGACCCCGGCGATGGCCGCGGAGTGATTGTGGTGCTCACCGAAGACGGTCGCGTGCGCGTTGATGCCGCCATCACTCGGCTGGTCGATGCCGAGGCGATTCTGCTGGCATCGCTGTCAACCGGCGAGCGCGACCGACTTGCTGGATTGCTTCGCAAGCTGGTGCTGGAGTTTGACCACCTCGCGTGAGCCTCCCACGAGAGACTCCCAGGCGTGTGCCTGAGAGAATAGCCATATGGCCATGCCCTCTCCCCTCCCGGTTCGCGATGGGGTCGGCGCTACCCGCTTGCATCTGCCGCTGACGGGCGAATGGGACTCGATTGCGGAGTATGTGGTCGATCGCTTCGGTCATATGGATCCCGAAGCCCTGCGCCAGCGCTTCGATCGCGGTGAGATGGTGACCAGCGATGGTTCCGCCGTATCGCGCGATGCCAAGATTGGCTCGCACGAGTGGATTTGGTACTACCGCGAGCCGCCGGTGGAGCGGGAGATTCCGTTTGACGTGGAGATTGTGCACGTCGACGACGATCTCGTCGTCATCGACAAGCCACACTTCTTGCCCACAACGCCCGGCGGCAAATTTTTGCAAAATTCGGCGCTGGTGCGCATGCGCAACCAGCTCGGCAACCCCGACCTCTCCCCCATTCACCGCCTCGATCGCGCGACGGCAGGACTGCTGATGTTCTCCGCCCGCCCGCAGACGCGCGGCGCCTACCAATTGCTGTTCGAAAACCGCATCGTGCAGAAAACGTATGAGGCGGTCTCGCTCGCACCCGCGGCTTTTGATGGCACGCACCTGGCTGGCCGCGAATTTCCGATCACCTACCGCAATCACATCGAGAAGGTGCGCGCGTCGGTAACGGTGCTGGTCGACTCCAAACCCGATGCCAACTCCGAGACGCTCATTGAGCTGTTGGGCGTGGGTGAGAGTCGCGGTACCGATCGTGGCCGGCAGGTCATTCATACCCTGCTCAAGCCACACACCGGCCGCATGCACCAATTGCGGGTACACCTTGCCGGGCTCGGCGCCGGCATTCTCAATGACGGCTTCTACCCGGTGCTGCACCCCGAGGTTCCAGACGATTTCACTCGCCCGCTGCAGCTGCTCGCTCGCGAGTTGGAGTTTGTCGACCCGCTGACGGGCGAGGCACGCCACTTTCAATCGCGACGCACGCTGCAGGAGGCGCCCCTGGTTCCGGAACCGGTGGCTCGGTAGCGAGCGAGCGCTAGCGGCGCATGACCCGCCGCGCCAACCGGTTGCCCAGCAGCTGCACGAGGTGTACGAAGGCCACGATCAGGAAGATGGCTGCCCACATCACGACGGGTTCAAACTGGCGGAAGCCGTAGATCTGCGCGAACGCGCCGAGCCCACCGCCACCAATCAAGCCGGCCATCGCCGTCATGTCGATCAGTGCCACCACGACGAACGTGTAGCCGAGAATCAGCGGCCCCAGAGCCTCGGGAATCGCGACGGTGAACAGAATGCGCCAGGGGCCGGCGCCCATGGAGCGCGCGGCCTCAATGACGCCCTTCGGCACCGACACCAGGTGCTGCTCAACGATGCGACCAATCGCGAATGATGCGGCAAGCCCAATCGCAAAGGCGCCTGCGTTGGTCCCGATACCGGTGCCGATGATGAGGCGTGCCAGGGGCTGCGAAATCGCGGCGATGAAGATCACAAACGGAATGGGGCGGAAGAAGTTAATAATCGTGTTGACGATGCCGCTCACCGCACGGTTGGGCATGATTCCGCCCGGGCGAGAGACATACAGCATCACACCCCACGCCATGCCAAGAATTCCGCCCATGACGAGCGCAACGCTCGTCATGTAGAGGGTTTCGAGCGCGGCCTGCCAGAACTCGGGTTGCAGTTCAATCAGACGATCCATCAGCGTGCTCCCTGCTCATCAAGATCGGTCACGGATGTGCGCTCACCAATGACGGCCAGCGTGCGGTCGATGGTGGCGTCATCGCCGCGAATAGCGAGGGTGAGGTTACCGAAAGCCCGCCCGCGAATATCGTTGATGCCGCCGTAGACGAGTTCAAAGTCGAGCCCGGCCGCGGCGAGGTCGAGAAACACCCGTGCTTGGGCCGCGTCTCCGTCGCGGAACGAGAACGTGACGAGCCTGCCGGTATGCCGCGCCGCGAGAGCGGCGGTCTCGGCGGGAGACGGAACACCCTTGATGACGGTTCCGACGAATCGCTGTGAGGCCGGATGCTTCGGCGCGGAGAACACCTCAAACACCGGGCCCTGCTCGATGACGCGGCCATGTTCCATCACCGCGACCTTCGTGGCGAGCGTCTGGATCACGTCCATTTCGTGCGTAATCACCACGATCGTCACGCCCTGCTCCTCATTCACGCGCTTGAGCAGTTCCAGCACCTCGTGGGTGGTCTGCGGGTCAAGAGCGCTGGTGGCCTCATCGGCCAACAGAATCGCGGGGCGGGTCGCCAACGCCCTGGCGATGCCGACGCGTTGCTTTTGGCCGCCGGAAAGTTGCTCCGGGTATGCCTTCGCCTTGTCAGAGAGGCCAACAAAGGCCAACAGCTCGGTGACGCGCTGCGCGATATCGGCCTTGCTCCACCCTGCCAGCTTGAGCGGATAGGCAATGTTGGCGTGAACGCTCTTGCCTGCAAACAGGTTGAACTGCTGAAAAATCATGCCGATGCCGCGGCGCACGCCGCGCAACTCGCGCTCTTTCAGGGCAGTGATATCCACGCCATCGACGGTGATGGTTCCGCTCGATGCGGGCTCCAAAGCGTTGATCAGCCGCACCAGGGTGGATTTTCCGGCGCCGGAATAGCCGATGATGCCGAAAACGTCGCCCTTCTCGATATCGAGAGTGACGTTGTCGACGGCCACAACACTGTCTCCACCCGGGGTGGGGGCGGGATAGTGTCGCGAAACATTCGTGAGGGTGACGATAGCCATGACGTTCTCCGGGTGTCGCAAACAGCGCAAAGGATCGGGAGGCGTGTGGCCGCCCGATCCTCTGTGATCAGGGTTTTAGCCCTGACTACTTCTGCGCAATTGTATCTTCTTCAACCTTGTGCAGCGAAGCCACCAGGTCTTCTGCCGGGGTGCTCAGCGGCACCGCGACGTTGCCGGAGGACTCCTGCAGACCTGCCTGTACGTCGGCGTTGGTCTGGAAGATTTCGACCAGCTTGAGGTAGGTCTTGTTCTCGGCGTCATCGGCGCGTGCGGCGAAGATGTTGACGTACGGGAGCGCGTTCGGGTCGGTGGGGTCGTCCTGGGCGAGGGCGTCATCGTACGTGAGACCGGCGTCGGTGACGAAGTCGTTGTTGATGATCGCGGCGGCGACGTCGGGCAGCGAGGTTGGGATCAGAGCCGCCTCCAGCGCCGTGACCTTGACCTTGGATTTGTCGGTGTCGACGTCTGCGAGGTCGGAGAAAATGGTTCCGCCGCTCTTCAGCTCGATCAGTCCGGCCGACTGCAGCACGAGGAGTGCGCGAGCCTGGTTGGAGGCGTCGTCGGGCACCGCAACGGTCTCGCCCTTGGGAATGTCGGCGACGTCGTCGTACTTCTTGGAGTACAGGCCCAGTGGGTAGATCGCGGTGGCACCGATGGGCGTGAGGTCCTGATCGGCGTTGACGTTGTACGTCCCGAGGTACACGATGTGCTGGAACTGGTTGAGGTCGAGTTCACCCTCGGTGAGAGCCGGGTTCGGCTGCTCGTAGGAGCCGAAGTTCACCAGCTCGACCTCGATGCCTTCAGCCGCCGCGGCCTCAACGAACGGCGCCCACTGGGCATCACCATCGTTGACGACGCCGATCTTGACGACGTCGGAGGCAGAGTCGGAGTCGGAACTTGAGTTGGCATCGCCGGCGGTGCTAGCGCAGCCGGCGAGGCCGATGACGAGCGGAACCGCGGCAATGGCTGCGAGGGCGGAAGCGAGACGGCGGTGGCCGAAAAAGCGAGACATGAAGCAGAACCTCTCTTGGGGGGACTCCGCCAAGGTACGACGGTTTTTCGCCTCGTTCCAATCAGTCGTCACACAGCGTCACGCCCACGTCACACGGCGTCATGACGGCGCCGTCCCGGGCGCCGTGGCCCCGCTATCCGAGCTTTTCTGCCAGCTCCAGCCAGGCCATCTCCAGGTCGTCTGCCTCGGCTTCAATCCCAGAAATTTCGGTCATCTTGACGCCCAGCGCGACATAGTCACCCTGATCCATCTCGGCCAGCGACGCACGGGCCTTTTGCGCCTGCGCCCGGAGCTTCTGAAAACGGCGCTCCAGCGACGTCATCTCTTTTTCGGCCTCGCGGGCTTCCTTCCCGGACAGCGCTGGAACGGCTGATACCGGGGAAGCGGCGGGCGCCGACTTCGCGGCAGGAGCCCGATCTTCCGCGGCGCGCAACGCGAGGTACTCGTCAACACCGTTCGGCAGGTGGCGCAGGCGCTGGCCGAGAATCGCGTACTGCTGGTCGGTGACACGCTCCAAGAAGTAGCGGTCGTGCGAGACAACGATGAGGGTGCCGGGCCACGAGTCCAGTAGGTCCTCCAATGCGGCGAGCATGTCGGTGTCAAGGTCGTTGGTCGGCTCGTCGAGAATCAGCACGTTGGGCTGGTCCAGCAAGATGAGCAGGAGTTGCAGGCGACGCTTTTGCCCGCCGGAGAGGTCTTTCACCGGCGTGGAAAGCTGCGCGCTGGAAAAGCCCATGCGCTCCAGAAGCTGGCCGGGTGAGAGCTCGGTCGCCTTCGAGCCATTGCCGAAGGTGTAGGAAGTACGCAGACCGCTGATGACGACACGAACCGGTGAGTTCAGATGTTCATCCAACTCGTCCATGCGCTGCGTAAGGGTGCGAACCTGCACCGTTTTACCGCGCTTGACGGAACCAGCCGTCGGCTTCGTGGTTCCGGAAATCAGACCCAGCAGGGTTGATTTTCCCGCACCGTTAACACCCAGAATGCCGGTGCGCTCCCCCGGCGCCAATCGCCACTCGATATCGCGCAGTACCGTCTTGTCGCCAAAGCTCACGCCCGCGTCGATGAGATCGACCACGTCTTTGCCGAGGCGAGAAACGGCGAGCGATGCCAGCTCGGTCTTGTTACGAATCTCGGGAACATCGGCGATCAGTTCGTTTGCCGCGTCAATGCGAAACTTCGGCTTTGAGGTGCGGGCGGGCGCGCCGCGACGCAGCCACGCGAGCTCTTTGCGGGCGAGGTTCTGGCGCTTCGCTTCAACGGTCGCCGCCTGCCGGTCGCGTTCGACGCGCTGCAGAATGTAGGCCGCGTAGCCGCCCTCGAAGGGCTCCACAATGCGGTCGTGGACCTCCCACGTGTAGTTGGCAACCTCGTCAAGAAACCAGCGGTCGTGAGTCACAATCAGCAGCCCACCCTGGTTCGCCGGCCAGCGGCGCTTCAGGTGCTCGGCAAGCCACGCGATGGCCTCAACGTCGAGGTGGTTTGTGGGTTCGTCCAAGAACATCACATCGTGATCGCCGCTGAGCAGGTGAGCAAGCGCTACGCGGCGCCGCTGACCACCGGAGAGGTCGCCGATGCGAGCGTCCCACGGGATATCGCGCAACAGACCCGAAATCACGTCGCGAATGCGGGCATCTCCCGCCCACTCGTACTCCACCCGGTCACCGACCACCGCATTGCTGACGGTGTCATCATCGTCAAGCATGTCTTGCTGTGTCAGCACGCCGATGCGCACCCCGCCGCGCACGGTGACGCGACCACCATCGGGCTCCAAGACGCCGGCGAGCATGGCAAGCAGACTCGACTTGCCGTCGCCGTTGCGACCGACGATGCCGATGCGGTCGCCCTCGTTGATGCCGAGGGTAACCGAGTCGAAAACGACTTTGGTAGGGAATTCTAGGTGGAGGGCCTCAGCCCCAAGCAAATGCGCCATGGTTTATCCAGGCTATCGGGCTGCGGCTGATTGTCGTCTGCACCAAAACAGCCGACGGAGTTTGGCCGATCAGCCAAGCCCCCGCCGCAGCGGCGGTGCGATAGTTGGCGGGTGCACCTCATCCTTTCTGGTGGCCGGGTTATTGACCCCGCCACAGGCCACGACGCGGTGGCAGACGTTCGCATTCTCGAACGCGACGGCACCCTCGTGATGCGATCGACGATGACCGGCCCGCTGGCCGAAATGCTGCCTGACCCGGTGCAAGAACATGTGCTCACGCCCGTCAAGGAGGGCGAGTTTGCGCTACGCCAGGAGGGGCAGCAGAACTGGAACTCCCTCGTGTTTTACACCCTCCCCACCGGTGAGCCGTATATGCATTTCGGTGTTCGCGCCGCACCAAAGGTGGCATCATGACGGCGCTCGTCGGCGATCTTCAGGCGCTCATCGAGTGCGAGTCTCCCTCGGATGACCTGGCTGCCGTGCGCCGCAGCGCCGACCTCGTCGCCGCCATGGGCGAGCGGTTGTTTAGCGTAGCGCCCGAGCGCATCGAGATCGATGGGCGCTCCCACGTGCGGTGGCAGTTTGGGGCGCCCCGCGTGCTCGTGCTGGCGCACCACGACACGGTGTGGCCGATCGGAACCATCGATCGGCTGCCGTTTTCGAATGACGGATCCACGTTGCGCGGCCCCGGGGCGTTCGACATGAAGGCGGGCCTCGCGATGGCGTTTCATGCCATCGCCGACCTTGCCGACCGCGACGGCGTCTGTCTGCTCGTCACCGGCGACGAAGAGCTGGGTTCGCCCAGTTCGCGTCAGCTCATTGAAGACACCGCGCGCGGCTGCGATGCGGTGTTCGTGCTCGAAGCCTCGGCCGACGGCGGCGCGCTCAAGATTGGCCGCAAGGGTGTCTCGCTGTATCGCGTGATCGTGACCGGCAAGGCCGCACACGCCGGGCTCGAACCCCACAACGGCGTGAACGCCAGTATCGAAGCAGCACACGTGCTGTTGCAGGTCGCGGCGCTGGGCGACGAGGTCGCGGGCACCACCGTGGTTCCGACCGTCATCTCCGGCGGCACCACGACCAACACCGTGCCGGCGCGGGCGGAATTTGCCGTCGATGTTCGCGTGAAGACGCTGGCTGAGCAGGCGCGAGTCGACGAGCAGATTCGCGCCATCGCGCCGACGCTGCCGGGTGCGAGCATCGTGATTGAGGGTGGCGCGAATCGGCCACCCATGGAACCATCGGCGGCCGCCGCGCTCTTCTCGCGCGCCGAACGCCTGGCGCGCGAGCTCGACCTGACGCCGTTTGATGGGGTCAGCGTTGGCGGCGCCTCAGACGGCAACTTCACGGCAGGCATCGGCGTGCCGACCCTTGATGGCCTCGGCGCCGTGGGCGGCGGCGCTCATGCCGACCACGAGCATGTCATCGTCGCCATGCTCGCCGAGCGGACCACGCTGCTGCGAGCGCTCATCGTCGACGTCTTGGCCTCGGGCACACCGGACGGTCACCATGGCTGAGACCACATCGGTCATCGCCGACGCCTACCTGGCCGCAGACACCGCGGCGCGGGATGCTGACGTCACCATGCGCATCCTTGACCGCGTACAAGACTTCTCTCAGGTCGTTGAGCTGTTGCAGCACATCTGGAAGGGCGATGTTTCTCGCCCACCCGTCAACGTCGAGACCCTCCGCGCGGTATCCAAGGCCGGCAGCTATGTCGGCGGCGCGTTCCGCGGCGACGAAATGGTGGGAGCGTGCTTCGGGTTCTTCGGACCTCCCGAGCGCCGCTCGCTGCACAGCCACATCGCGGGCGTTCGTGCCGGGTCTCGCGGTCGCAATGTGGGATTCGCCATCAAGACTCACCAGCGCGCGTGGGCCCTTGAGCACCACATCGACGAAATCTCGTGGACTTTTGACCCCCTGATCAGCCGCAACGCATACTTCAACCTCGTCAAGCTGGGCGCGACGGCCAGCGAGTATCTCGAGAACTTCTACGGGCAGATGAGCGACGACCTCAATGGTTCCGATGACACCGACCGACTGCTCGTGACGTGGAAGCTGTGGGATCCGCAGGTCGCGGCGGCCAGCCGCGGCGACTACGTCAGTGGCACCGCGGCCGGGATTCCGGCGCTCCTTCGCCCAGACGACTCGTTCGCCCCGCAGCGCGAACACAGTGACGCGCAGCTGGTGGCCATCGGCCTGCCGCGAGACATCGAAACCATCCGCCGCGAGAACCCGACCGTGGCAACCGCGTGGCGGCTGGCGCTGCGCGAAACGCTGGGTGCGGCGCTTGCCGGCGGCGGCACCGTCATCGGATTTGACCGTGACGGCAACTACATCGTGAACAGAGGAAAGACGCAATGAAGCTCACCGGATTCGAACTGCGAACCATCGCCCTGCCGCTGGTTTCGCCGTTTCGCACGTCCTTTGGCACGCAGACGGTGCGTGAAGCCGTGCTGGTGCGTGCGGTGACGGAGGACGGCGAAGGTTGGGGTGAGTGCGTCGCCATGAGCGACCCGCTGTATTCGTCTGAGTACGTCGAGGCGGCAACCGATGTCACGAAGCGCTTCTTGATTCCGGCGATCGATGCGATCCCTCAGCTGGATGCGAAGAAGATTGCACCGGCCTTGCATAAATTCAAGGGACACCGCATGGCCAAGGCGGCACTTGAACTTGCCGTGCTGGATGCCGAGCTGCGAGCCAGCGGCACTCCCCTGGCCCGCGAACTGGGGGCGGTCGTTGACCGGGTGGACTGCGGTGTCTCGGTCGGCATCATGAACAGCATCCCCGAACTGCTGGATGCCGTCGGCGGCTACCTCGATGAGGGGTATGTGCGCATCAAACTGAAGATCGAACCCGGTTGGGATATTGCTCCGGTGCGCGCGGTGCGCGAGCGCTTTGGCGATGACGTGCTGTTGCAGGTCGACGCCAACACGGCCTACCACCGCGGCGACGCGCAACACCTCGCGGGTCTTGATCCGTTCAACCTGCTCCTCATTGAGCAACCGCTCGACGAAGAAGACATCATCGGCAACGTCGAGCTCGCGAAGGTCGTAAAGACGCCGATCTGCCTGGACGAATCCATTGTCTCGGCACGCTCGGCCGCCGATGCCATTCGCCTGGGCGCCTGTTCCATCGTGAACATCAAGCCGGGGCGCGTCGGCGGCTACCTGGAGGCGCGCAAGATTCACGATGTGTGCGCGGCAAACGATATTCCGGTGTGGTGCGGCGGCATGCTCGAAACCGGAATCGGCCGAGCCGCCAACGTGGCCCTCGCCGCCCTCCCCGGATTCACGTTGCCGGGCGACACGTCCGGCTCGAACCGCTACTACCGCCAAGACATCACCGACCCCTTCGTCCTCGAGAACGGAACCCTGCCTGTGCCGACGGGTCCGGGAATCGGGGTCACCCCTCACGCCGACATGCTGGCTGAGGTCACCACCCGCTCAGAGTGGATCACGCTCTAGCGAGTATCGCAACGCGCGGGGTGGCTGTCGCTGAGGCAGTACCCCGCGCGTTCGACGGTCACCCGGCACCCCTCTTGTTGGTTCCGACAGAAACTCGATAGCGTTTCGTCATGATCAACCATCGCCAGCATCATCGGCCGGCATACCCTCAAGTGTGCTCATGTCAGTGACGATGCGGCCGCGAGCAAGTCTCGGGCGAATTCTGGAAGACCTCGGAACCACGCTGCTCGATGTCGTGTTCGGCACGGCTGATCATGAGGCGGTTGTCGACACCGTCGTTATCCACGACGCCCTCGATGACACCATGCCGATGCGGGGTGCTCTGGTGCTCGGCGTCGGCATCACCGGAGACGACGACGCGCTCGATCTGATTCACAGCATGCGGGAGCAGAACGCGATCGCCCTGGTGCTTCGAGCACCCGTGCATCTCGGCGCGGCCGCGATGACGGCGCTTTCCGCGGCAGAGATTCCGGTGCTCGCTCTCACCCGCGGTGCTTCGTGGGCGCAACTGGCCGCGATGGTGCGTTCCATGATTGCCGAGGGCGACCTGAGCGATCGCGACACCCCCACCCTTGGCGGCCTGCCGGCAGGCGATCTGTTCGCCCTGGCAAACGCTATCTCCACACTGGTGGACGCCCCCGTCACGATTGAAGACCGCAATTCTCGAGTACTGGCGTTCTCTGGCCGTCAGGATGAGGCCGACGGGCCGCGAATTGAGACGATTCTCGGCCGCCAAGTGCCGGAACGCTATATGCGACAGCTCGAGGACCGAGGCGTTTTTCAGAGCCTGTATCGCAGCGAAGACCCCATCCTGGTTGAACCGGTGGGTGCCGGAGACAGCCCCTCATTCCCACGCGTCGCGCATGCCGTGCGTGCCGGAGATGAAATTCTCGGCTCGATTTGGGCCGCCGTTCAACAACCACTGTCGACCGACCGATTGCGAGCGTTCAAAGACGCCGCAAAGCTCGTGGCGCTTCACATGCTGCAGATCCGCGCTGGTGCCGACGTTGAACGCCGCCTTCGCGCCGACCTGCTGGCAACCGTCTTGGAGGGCGGCGCTGGGGCCGCCGATGCCGCCGCCCGCCTGCGGTTGCAGGATCACACGTGTGTGGTGATCGCGATTGCGCCATCTGAGCACACCACAGACGGAGCCGACACACCAGACGCCCGCGATGTCGCCGAGCGGCAGCGTCTCGCCGACGCTTTGGGTATGCACCTTGGTGCGGTGTACCAACGCTCGGCAGTGGCACCGATCGGCAACCTGGTTTACGCCATCGTCGGGGTCAAGACGGGCGCCGAAAACGCCGATGTATCTGCCGAACGGGTGATCAACGACTTCGTCGATCGGCTGGGGCTAACCGGGCCCATGCTGGTCGGCATCGGCACCGTTGCCACCGACCTCACGGTCATTCCCCGCTCACGTCGCGACGCCGATCGGGCCCTGCGGGTGCTCGCTCAGCAGCGGCCCGACGGCGCCGTGGCACGCTTCGACGCCGTGCAAATGGATGCACTCCTGGTGGAGCTGGGCGATGTTGCCCGTGCGCACGGCGATCGCGCGACCGGCCCCGTTGCGGCGCTGCTCGAGCACGACCGGGAGAAGGGCACGCAGCTGGTTGAGACGCTGTCTGCGTGGCTGGATGCCTTCGGCGATGTGACAACGGCTGCCGCGCAGGTCTACACCCACCCCAACACGTTTCGCTACCGCCTGCGCCGACTCTCCGAAATCAGCGGCCTCGATCTGACCGATCCTGATGCGCGCTTCAGGGCGATGGTGCAGCTGCGGCTATTGCGCGGCGAGCGAGCCTAAACGGCCGATACGATACGCGCGCCGGCAACTGGGCCGTGCGCACGAAAACTGTTGTATCCCGCGGCCGTCATTGACACGTGCACTTCGAGTGCCGATTCGGCATCGGCGCACAGCAACGCCACCGTTGGCCCCGAGCCCGAGACGATGCCGGCCAGCGCCCCCTCACGTACTCCGAGGTCGATGACGACGGCAAGCTCAGGGCGCAACGACAGGGCCGCCGCCTGCAAGTCATTGTGGAGCGCGTCGGCCAACCGTACCGGGTCTCCGGCTCGCAGCGCATGAAACAGATCGGCACCGAGGTGTGGCTGCGCCGGAACCACGGGCAGGTCCGCGCGGAGGCGCTGACGAATCGCGTCGAGCTCCCCGTAGACGCGTGGCGTTGAGAGCCCCTCATCGTTGGTCACGAGTACCCAATCGAATCGGCCCTGCGAGAGCATCGGACTGAGCTCATCGCCGCGCCCGGTTCCCATTGCGGTACCGCCGTGCAGGCTGAACGGCACATCGGCGCCGAGCTCCGCCGCGAGCGTATGCAACTCGGCCGAGGACAGATTGGTTGCCCACAGCGCGTCACACGCAACCAGGGTTGCCGCGGCGTCTGCCGATCCGCCGCCCATCCCGCCCGCGACCGGAACGCCCTTGTGAATGTTGAGGTGAACGCCGTCGGTGACTCCGGTTCGCTCGCGTAGCAGGAGTGCTGCCCGGTAGGCGAGGTTGGATTCGTCCAGCGGCACCCCCGCGACATCAACGGTTCCGCTCACCGACAGCGAGATGCCCTCGGCGCTCGTCGCGGTGATTTCTTCGATCAGCGATAGCGCTTGGAAGGCGGTAGCGAGTTCGTGGTAGCCGTCTTCCTGCAGCTCGCCGACGGCGAGTTGCAGATTGACCTTGCCGGGGGCGCGAACGCGAACGGCTACGGGATTCGCCTCATCGGTCACAGGTCTGACGACACCGCCCACTTGTTGACGTCGATCGAGTCGCTGAGCGTGTCGATCTCTTCAATCTCTTCAATGTCAAAGGCCGGCCCCTGCAGCGCCGCGATGTTTTCATCCAGCTGGGAGGGGCGCGATGCGCCAATCAGCGCGGATGCCACCACGGGCTTGCGCAGAACCCACTGCAACGCCATCTGCGCGAGCGTCTGGCCACGCTGTTGCGCGATGACGTTGAGCGCACGCAGGGCGTTGCGCCCCTCCTGCGAAATGTCATCAGGCAGGGAACCACGCTTGACGTTGCGGTCGGCTGGTCCGTCGCCGAGGTACTTGTCGGTGAGGTAGCCCTGCGCGAGCGGGGTGAAGGCGATCGCGCCCATGCGCTCGGCTTCGAGAACGTCGGTGAGGCCGTCTTCTACCCAACGGTTCAGAATCGAGTACGACGGCTGGTGAATCACCAGCGGCGTTCCCAGCGACCGCGCGACGGCCTTCGCCTCAATGGTGCGCTCGGCCGAGTAGGACGAGATTCCGACGTACAGCGCCTTGCCCTGGCGCACCAGGGTGTCGAGCGCGCCAATGGTCTCTTCGATCGGCGTGTCGGGGTCGACGCGGTGCGAGTAGAAGATGTCGACGTAGTCCAGTCCCATGCGCTTCAGGGATGCCTCAGCGCTGGAGAGAATGTACTTGCGCGAGCCGAAGTCGCCGTACGGGCCCTGCCACATGTCCCATCCCGCCTTCGACGAGATGATCAGTTCGTCGCGGTATGGCGCAAAGTCTTCGCGCATCATGCGCCCAAAGTTCGTCTCGGCAGAACCGTACGGCGGGCCGTAGTTGTTGGCGAGGTCAAAGTGCAAAATTCCGTTGTCAAACGCGTGGCGCAGCAGCGCCCGCTGGTTATCAAACGGCACATTGTCGCCAAAGTTCCACCACAGGCCGAGCGAGATGGGCGGCAGGTAGAGGCCGCTGTCGCCGACACGTCGATAGTCGGTGTTATTGAAACGCCCCTCGGCGGCGACGTACGGGCGGTGCGTGTCAGGCGTTGACAGGTTGAGGCGAGGATGCGTCATGCTCCCACCGTAGCGCGCAGGCGCCGCCAAAGTGAACGTCCCCGCGCGAGAACGCGCGAGGTTTTCTTCGCGCCGCGCGCGGGAGCAGGCGCCGCGATACTGCTGGCTACGCGATGGTGCGGGCGATGCGCAGGTAGTCGTGCACGGTGAGCTGTTCGCCGCGCAGCGTCGGATCGACGCCGGCCCGCTCCAGCACGGCGCTCGATGCGGCGGCGGAACCACCCAGCAGTGACGAGAGCGCCTGGCGGAGCATCTTGCGGCGCTGTTGGAATGCCGCGTCGACAATCGCGAACGTTGCTTTTCGTTCCGCCTCGGTGCCCGGCGTGTCACCGGACCGCTGGAAGGAAACGAGAACCGAGTCAACATTCGGAACCGGCCAGAACACCTGCCGTGACACGTTGCCTGCGAGCTTCCAGTCGCCGTACCAGGCGGCCTTGACGCTGGGGGAACCGTAGGTCTTTGACCCGGGAGGGGCGGCCAGGCGCTCCCCGACCTCGGCCTGCACCATCACCACGCCACGGTTCAGAGTCGGAAATGTCTCCATAAAGTGCAACAGCACGGGAACCGACACGTTGTATGGCAGGTTTGCCACGAGCACCGTGGGGTCGCCAGGAAGCTCGGTGACCTTGAGCGCATCGTTCTGAATGACCCGCAACGCGCCGTCGGGCACGTGGTGCTCGGCTGCGGTCTGGGCAAGCCGCGCGGCGAGGCGAGGGTCGATCTCCACCGCCGTCACCGTGGCGCCGGTCTCCAAGATCGCCAGGGTTAGCGAGCCGAGACCCGGGCCAACCTCCACGACGCTTTCGTCAGCGCTGACGCGGGCAACCTGCACAATGCGGCGCACCGTGTTGGCGTCGACGACGAAGTTCTGCCCCCACTTTTTCGTCGGCGTCACATCAAGCTCAGCGGCGAGGCGGCGGATTTCGGAGGCACCGAGAAGAGTGACGGTCATGCTCCCATTCTCGCGCATGAACGGCCCCACCGATTTCGTGCCGCGAGTGTGGGCCCACTCTCATAAGATCGAGCGGTGGTATCTCTCGGTGAACTGATCGCGCCCGCCCGCCTCGGCCGGGACTTTCGCTGGCTGCTGGCCTCGTCGTGGACCAGCAACATCGGCGATGGTATTGCGCTGGCCGCGGCACCGCTGCTCATCGCCTCGATGACCTCCTCACCGATCCTCGTCGCCTCCGGTGCCATCCTGCAGTTCCTGCCCTGGCTGTTGTTTGGCCTGCATGCCGGCGCGATCGCTGACCGCCTCAACCGACGCCTGCTGGTTATGGTCGGCAACGCGCTTCGCGGCCTCGTGATCCTGGGGTTGGTGGTATTTCTCATCACCGGAACGGCGAATATCGCGATCGTGCTGGCTGCGGCGTTCATCTACGGAACTGCAGAGGTGTTTGTCGACACCGCGGCACAAACGCTGTTGCCGATGATGGTTAAGGGCGAAGACCTCGGCGTTGGTAACGCCCGCCTTCAGGCCGGCTACCTGGTTGCCAATCAGTTTGCCGGCCCACCGCTGGGCGCCTTCCTGTTTGCGCTCGGCTCGTTCTGGCCGTTCTTGCTTCAGGTGCTCTGTGTGCTGCTCGCGCTCAGCCTGATCTCTCGAATCTCGGCTACAAAGCCGACTCGCGATCCCGCCGCTCACCAGCCCGTGCACACCGATATCGCCGAGGGGTTGCGCTGGCTGGCGAAAAACCCGCCGGTGCGCACGCTCGTCATCATCATTTTGGTGTTCAACGTCACGTGGGCGGCGCCCTGGGGCGTGCTGGTGCTGTACGCCACCGACCACCTCAAGATGGGCGCCGTTGGCTATGGCCTACTCACCACGGCGTCGGCCATCGGTGGCCTTCTCGCGACCATGAGCTTCGGATGGTTGGAGAAGCGTTTCTCGTTCGCCTTCCTGATGCGCGTGTGTCTCACGTGTGAGGTGGTGATGCATCTTGCGTTTGCGTTGACCACCAACGGCGTCGTCGCCCTGATCATCATGTTCTTCTTCGGCGGCTACGCCTTCATCTGGGGAACCATCTCCACCACCGTGCGCCAGCGCCTGGTTCCGCGTGAATTGCAGGGCCGCATCGCCTCCGTCAACATGGTCGGCGTCTTCGGCGGGCTCGTTGTCGGGCAGGCGCTCGGCGGCGTTATTGCTCAGGTGTGGGGGCCGACCGCGCCGTGGTGGTTCGCCTTCGCCGGCGCCGCCATCACGCTCGTGCTGGTGTGGCGGCCGATCTCCTCGATCATCGCCGCCCGCCCGGTAAGCGAGGGCCCCACCGATGAAGACCCCGATATCGCTCCGGGCTCCCCCATCTCGGTGTAGCGGCTACTCGAAGTCCCCGTACACCCGTAGCGTGTTCTCGGCGATCTGTGCAGCCAACTCGTTCTCGTCCATGTCGAGCTCCGTCGCCATGAAACGCACCGTGATCGGAACCAGGTACGAGGCGTTAGGGCGGCCCCGGTAGGGAACGGGGGTAAGAAACGGCGCGTCGGTTTCAACCAGAATGCGCTCCAGAGGCGTCACCTTCAGCGAGTCACGGAGGTTCTGTGCGTTCTTGAACGTGATGTTGCCTGCGAACGAGAGGTAGTAGCCGGCGTCGGCGCACTCGCGCGCCATGGCCTCATCTCCCGAATAGCAGTGAAAGACAGTGCGCTCAGGCGCACCAACACGGCTCAGCGTGTCAAGCACCGCGCGGTGCGCATCACGGTCGTGGATCTGCATCGCGATCCCATGCTTTTTTGCCATCGCGATGTGTGCCTCGAAAGAGCGGAACTGCGCGGGCTGACCCGCCTCATCGGTGCGAAAGAAATCAAGCCCCGTCTCACCGATCGCGCGCACCCGCGGCCGTGCGGCGAGCTCGTCAATCACCGACAGCGCTTCGTCCAGCTTGCCAGCCTGCTCGTACAGCGGCGCATCGTTGGGATGAATGGCAACGGCGGCCAACACCCGCGGGTGTCGCTCGGCAGCCTCGGCACACCAGCGCGACGATTCAATGTCGCCACCGGCGTTGACGACCCCGATGACGCCAGCCGCTGCGGCCCGCTCCAAATGCTCATCGAGCGAGAGCGGCTCGTCGCCGTCGAGAATCTCCAGGTGCGCGTGGTTGTCGTACAGCGCAACCTCGAGGGGCTGCGGAACCTCCGGGTAGCGCAGATCACGACCGTCGCCGCGACGCTGGGTGACGTACGCGGAGATGCCGTCGCCGGCACCACCGTTACCGCCGCCGGCAGCCTCGGCTGAACTCACGCAGTGGCCTCCACCCGCGGAAACAGCGGCTCGAGCGGCTGCACCGTGGTTCCGGGTACCAGCACACCCCACGCGCCTGCCTCACGCAGCGGCTGCTCCGGCAGCGCACCAAGCGAATCTGCCGCGCCGAGCGCGTTCCACAGCTTTGCGGTCGACTGCGGCATCACCGGCGAAAGCAACACTGCGAGGGCACGAAGCCCTTCGGCCGCCGTGTAGAGCACCGTTCCCAGGCGCGCCCGGTTGGCCTCATCTTTGGCGAGCGCCCACGGCTCGTTCTCGGTGATGTAGCCGTTGAGGGCTTCGACGATGGTCCAGATCGAGGCAATCGCCTCGTCAATACGGAAGCGCTCGATCGCGGCATCCGCGTTGGCTGCAGCATCGGCAACAATCGTCTGAATCGCGAGGTCGCCTTCGGTGTAATCCGACGCCGCCGGAATCACGCCGTCAAAGTACTTCTGAATCATGGCGATGGTGCGCGATGCCAGGTTGCCGAAGCCATTGGCCAGCTCTGCCTGATAGCGCGCCGCCAGGTCTTCCCACGAGAACGAACCGTCGTGGCCGAACGCGATGGCCGAGAGAAAGTAGAAACGGTAGGCGTCGGAACCAAAGACGTCGGTGATCTCGGTGGGCGCGATGCCGGTGAGCTTCGACTTCGACATCTTCTCGCCGCCGACAAGCAGCCAACCGTGAGCGAAAACGCCACGCGGAACCTCGAGACCGGCAGCCATCAGCATGGCCGGCCAAATAACCGCGTGAAAACGCAGAATGTCTTTGCCGACGACGTGGTACGCGGGCCAGCGGCGCGCGAACTGCTCGTCATCTTCGCCGTATCCGACGGCCGTCGCGTAGTTGAGCAGGGCGTCGACCCACACGTAGATCACGTGCTGCTCATCCCACGGCACCTTGATGCCCCAGTCAAACGCCGAGCGTGAAATGGACAGGTCTTTCAGCCCCGACCGCACAAACGAAATAACCTCGTTGCGGGCTGACTCCGGTCGAATGAAATCGGGCTCGGTCTTGTAAAGCTCAAGCAGCCTGTCTTGAAACTCGCTCAGCTTGAAGAAGTAGTTCTTCTCCTGCAGCAGCTCCAGCGGCTTGGAGTGAATCGCACACACCTTGAGCCCCTCGAACGGCCCGGTGCCGTCGACGATCTCACTCTCCGGCTTGAACTCCTCACAACCAACGCAGTACAACGCTTCGTACTCGCCCGCGTAAATGTAGCCGCGGTCGTAGATCGCCTGCACAAACTTCTGCACACGATCTTCGTGACGCTGCTGCGTGGTGCGAATGAAGTCGTCGTTGGCAACGTCGAGCGTCGTCAGCTGGGGAAACCACGCCTCGGCAACGAGACGGTCAACCCACTCCTGCGGGGTGACGTTGTTGGCCGCCGCCGCACGCAACATCTTCTGGCCGTGCTCGTCGGTGCCGGTGAGCATCCAGGTGTCATCACCCGACTGACGGTGCCAGCGCGCGAGAGTGTCGACGGCGACCGTGGTGTATCCGTGACCGATGTGCGGAACATCGGAGGGGTAGTAGATCGGCGTGGTGATGTAAAAAGACGAGGAATCGCTCACCCCTTGATTCTAGGCAACGACGGGGCCTCGGTTTGGCCGGTTACGAAATTTCAGACCGAGCGGCCAGCACAGCCTGGTAAAGCTCGCGGGAGGACGCACCGGTTTGCTCGGCGACCTGAGCACAGGCCTGCTTGAGGCGTTCGCCCGCGGCAACGAGTTGCTGCACCGCCGCGAGCGCGTCGGCGAACGGAACCACCACAGTGTCGGCGCCGGCGATCACGAGGCAGATTTCGCCGCGCACGCCGTCGGCTGCCCACTGCGCCAACTCGGCCAGGGTTCCGCGGCGCACCTCTTCGTGCAGCTTGGTGAGCTCTCGCGCTACCACGGCCCGCCGGGTTTCGCCCAGCGCCTTTGCGGCATCGACCAGACTGTCGGCGAGGCGATTGGGTGAGTCGAAGTACACCATGGTGCGCTGCTCACGTGCGACGGCGGCAAATGTCGCCAACCGCTCGGAAGACTTGCGCGGCAAGAATCCTTCAAAGCTAAACCTGTCGGTGGGCAGGCCCGAGACGGCGAGTGCGGTGATCACGGCGCTGGGGCCCGGGATCGCCGTGACCGTGACATCGGCGGCAGCGGCGGCAACGACGAGCGCGTAGCCCGGATCTGACACCGTCGGCATGCCCGCTTCGGAGATGACGAGCACGTCGCTCTCGCGCGCTCGCTCGACCACCTCGGCCGCCTTGTGCTTTTCGTTGTGATCGTGAAGCGCGATCAGCTGGGGGCGGTTGGTAATACCGAGAGCCGCCATGAGCTTTTGCGCGGTGCGGGTGTCTTCTGCCGCAATCACCTCGGCGTTTTCCAGCGCTTCGACCAGGCGACGCGAGGCGTCAGCAAGGTTTCCGATGGGGGTCGCCGCGAGGATAATCACGCTCTCAGCATAGGCTGGTGCGGTGACGACCCCGGATTCTGATATCGAGGCCGCGTCGACGGCGCCGCGCACCGAAGGCGACGTCGTGCCGACGGCCGCTGAGGTATCTGCAGCGCTGCCGGAAATCGAGCTGCCATCGACCGCGCCCCATGAAACGCAGCGCGATGCTTCTCAATTCTCCGACAACCGCCTCCCCCGCACGCTGCGCAACTATCTGGTTCCGCTCGGCCTCGTCGCTGTGGCCGCCGCGACGCGCTTCATTGGCCTTGATCAGCCGCACGAGTTGGTATTTGACGAGACCTACTACGTGAAAGACGCGTTCACGTTGTCGCAACTGGGATACGAGGGCAAGTGGGGCGATGACCCCAACCCCGGCTTTGTGGCAGGCGACCCCGACTACACGGCAGACCCCGCATACGTCGTGCACCCGCCGCTGGGAAAGTGGATCATCGCCAGCGGCATGGCGGTATTCGGGGCCGACAACGGGTGGGGCTGGCGCAGCGCCGTCGCCCTCGCCGGAGTCATCACGGTGCTGCTCACGTATTTTCTGGCAAAGCGGCTCACCCGCTCGGTGCTGTGGGCGGGCCTTGCCGGATTCTTCGTGGCGATCGATGGCGTTGCCATTGTGATGAGCCGCGTCGCCCTCCTCGACGGCATCTTGGCGATGTTCCTGGTGCTTGGCGTGTATTTCATCGCCCTTGATCGCCCGTATTTGAGACATCTGGAGCATCCGGCGCGAACGGCGATCGGCAGCATCCTCTGGAACCGCCCGTGGATCATCGCCGCCGGTGTCGCGTTTGGCGCGGCGAGCGCGGTGAAGTGGTCGGGTGCGTATGCCCTCGCCGGCTTTGGCATTTATCTCGTGGTCACCGACGTCCTGGTGCGATACCAGACCGGTGCCAGGCGCTGGTGGTTGGGCTCGCTCTACCAGGGCGCCATCTCGTTCCTCTACCTGGTTCCGGTCGCGATTGTGACGTACTTGGCGTCGTGGACCGGCCGGATTGTCACGTCAGGCGGGTTTAACCGCGACCGCGAAGGCGGGTTCTTTGCCGCGCTGTTGGACTACCACCGACAGGTGTTGGAGTTTCACGGCGGGCTGAGCTCAGACCACGTCTATATGAGTCCGGCGTGGCAGTGGCCACTGTTGATCCGCCCGACGGCGATGTATTGGAACAATGTGCCAGAGGGCACGGTGCACGCCATCACCCCCATCCCCAATCCCCTGCTGTGGTGGGCGGGCATCATCGCAGTTTTCTACCTGCTGTACCGCTATGCCTACAAGCCGACGTGGACAGTCCCCATCATCTTGACCGCGATTGCCGTCACCTACTTGCCGTGGCTTGCCCTGCCCAACCGCACCATTTTCCAGTTCTACACCGTCGTCATGGTTCCGTTTTTGGCGATCGCCCTGGTGCTCGCGATGCGGCACTTGGCAGGAACGACGCGAGATCCCTCCCCGCCAACGCGGCGCTGGCGCATCGCGATCGTGGTGTTTATTGCGGCCGCGACGGCGCTGTCGATCTTCTTCCTTCCGCTGTGGACCGGCATGGAGATTCCGTACTGGTTCTGGAAGATGCACATGTGGCTGCCGACGTGGGTTTAGCCCAGCTGTGACACGTCGGTGATAGGCAGCGCGCACGTGAAGTTCTCGCATCGGTAAAGCGCCGGCGCCGTCTTGCCCGCAAAGAGGGCGAAACCGGCATCGGTGAACGCCTGCGCCTGCTGGGGTGTGACGATCGCTGTGGCATCGGCGGGCAGGGCGCGTGCCGCTTGGGCGAGCGGAACCTCGGGGTTGGGGGCAACGACGAGGAGTTGCGCCGCGGGGCGCACCAGCGCTGCCGCGACGCTGAGCGTTGATCCGGAGGCAAGGGGCGAGGCAGCGGCGCGAGCCCACCGCTGGCGCACGACGGTTTCGGCAAGCTCGCGATACTCGCTGCCCGCGCCCAGGTTTGCAAGCGTCAATGCGGCGTGAGCCAGCGCCGCATGTGCGGAGGGCTCATCGCCGTCGCCGCTGTCGGGTGTCGGCGGCACCCCCAGCTCGCGCAACACGGGGTCGCCCGGAACGTCACGCGGCGCGGTTCCATCCCTCAGCTCATCAACAAGATCGCGCGCGGCCGTCGCGTAGGCAACCGATCCGGTGGCGAGCGCGAGGGCAAGCAGCCCGCCGGCCAATTGCGCAAGGTCCGCGGTGGTTGCCCCCGCGCGTGAGGTGATGTCGTCGAGGGAGGCTCGCACCCAGCCGCGTTCGGTGCGGTTCTGCTGCATCACGGCGACGGCAGCGTCTTGAGCCAGATCGAGCCATTCGGTATTGCCAGTGCGTTGCGCGAGACGCGCCAGCGCCGCCATGGCGAGTCCGTTCCACCCGGTGATGACCTTTTCATCAACGCGGGGCGCAGACTGCTCAGCGCGGCCATCGATGGGGAGCCGGTAGTAGCCGCCCTCGCTGGCCACGCCGTCGATTATCGACTCGGCGTCTTGGGCCGCACCGAAGCCGCCGGAGGGCTGCAGCAACACGTCACGAAGAAACGCGGCAATGTGCTCGGCGGTCGCCACATCATCGGCTGCAAGCGCCACATCCATGAGTTGCGCGTTATCGACCAGCATGCGCTCATAGTGCGGCACGCTCCAGTCGCGCTCCGTGGCGTAGCGGAAGAAGCCACCGTCGACCGCGTCAAACAGCTCGGATGCGCGCATCGAGCGCAGGGTGAAGGTGCCGACATCTCGCGAGCCCGGGGCGAGATCATCGACACCGGGAGCGAGCAGAAACCCCAGCACGGTGGCAATCGGAAACTTCGGCCCGGTGGTTCCGAAGCCGCCATACTCGGCGTCTTCGTGAGCGATGATGGCGCGGGCGGCGGCGGCAACGTCGGCCGCTGTCACCTCATCGCCCGCCGTGGGCTGCGCCAGCCTGGTGAGCGCGGCGCGCACCGCATCGCCAGTTTCTTCGAGACTTTCGCGCCGGTCGCGCCACGCGTTGGCGATGGCGAGCAGCACGTCAGCGAAGGCGGGCATTCCGGCGCGCGGCTGGGGCGGCCAGTAGGTTCCTGCGAAAAAAGCGGAACCATTGGGCAGGGTAAAGACGTTGAGCGGCCAGCCGAGGTTGCTGGTGAAGGCCGAGGCCTGAGCCATAAACGCCGCATCAACGTCGGGGTGTTCTTCACGATCGACCTTGATCGCGACAAAATTCGCGTTGAGAATTTCGGCGGTGGCGGTATCGGCGAATGATTCGCGCGCCATGACGTGACACCAGTGGCACGTCGAATAGCCGATAGATATCAGCACCGGAACGTCCCGGTCGCGAGCGGCGGCAAATGCATCCTCGCCCCACGGATACCAGTTGACAGGCTGGTCTGCGTGGGAACGAAGGTAGGGGCTTGCCGCGCCCGCCAACCGGGACATGTCGGCGCCTAGTTGACTTCGCGCGGGTCGGCAGACACGCGGCCAGCCTCACCCTTGTCTGCGGAGTCGATCGTGGTCATTTCAGCGGCGGTGAGCTCAAAGTCGAACACGTCGATGTTCTCCTTCAGGCGCTCTACGCGCACCGACTTCGGAAACACAATGTTGCCCTTTTGCAGGTGCCAGCGCAGCACAACCTGTGCGGCCGACTTTCCGGTGCGCTGGGCAGCCGCTTCAACGCCGGGAATCTCGGTCAGGTCGTACTTGCCCTGGCCGAGCGGGCCCCAGGCCTCAATCTTGATATCGCGCGCTGCGCACCACTCGGCGATGTCGCGGCGCTGGTGGTACGGGTGCAGCTCGATCTGGTTGACGGCGGGGAGCACGCCAACCTCGTTCTCGAGGCGCTCCAGGTACTCAACGAGGTGGTTGGAGACACCGGCGGACTTGGTCAGGCCTCGGTCGCGAATGGCGACAACCTTCTCCCAGGCGTGTACGTAGTTATCGTGCGCCGGGGTGGGCCAGTGCACCAGATACAGGTCGACGTAGTCGAGGCCGAGCTTGGTCAGGCTCTCATCGATCGCCTTGTCGGGCTCGTCACCGTCGTGACGGTCATTCCACAGCTTCGTGGTGACGAACAGTTCATTGCGAGCGATACCGCTGTTTGCGATCGCCGCGCCGACGCCCTCCTCGTTGCCGTAGATGGCGGCAGTGTCAATGTGACGGTAGCCAATTTCGAGTGCATCGCTAACGGCACGTTCGGCGTCTTCGGCCGGAACCTTAAAGACGCCGTAGCCGAGCTGCGGAATCTCGAAACCAGAGTTCAGGGTGAGGGTGGAAACATTCGTCATGTCTCCATCGTGGCACGAGGTGCGACGCCGCGACCGGATGTCGGAGAAATCTACCGATTCGCCCGAGAAGCCCCGTCATTGCCACCGGCGCCCGAGCTGGCGGTTAGGCGTGAGCCTGCTGCTGCTCGCGCAACCGCGCCAGCACCATGGCCTTGAGCTCTTCTGGCGCCGCTTCCTTGCAGGCGCGCGCCACGACGTCGGTCAGTGTGCGGGCGACGAGTGCCTCATCACGGCAGCTTTCGCAGTTCTCCAGGTGATCACGAATGTCAGACGCCTCGGTGCTGCACACTTCGTTGCGCAAATATTCTTCGAGGTCGCGACGTGCTTGTTCGCATCCGCAGTCAGTCATTCTGTGCTCCTTGATTTGCCGCGTGGATCCCACGCTCCGCGGCGTAGTCGGCAAGTTGGTCTCTGAGCAGCTTGCGCCCGCGGTGCAGGCGGCTCATAACGGTGCCGATCGGTGTCTTCATGATGTCGGCAATCTCCTGATAGGCGAAGCCCTCAACATCGGCCAGGTATACGGCCAGGCGGAAGTCTTCTGGGAGAGATTGCAATGCGTCTTTCACGATCGATGCGGGCATACGATCGATGGCTTCGGCCTCAGCAGAGCGAGAGCTCATCGCCGTGGTCGACTCGGCGCCGCCAAGTTGCCAATCTTCAAGATCGTCAATCGTGCCCTGATAGGGCTCGCGCTGCTTCTTGCGATACGTGTTGATGTACGTGTTCGTGAGAATGCGGTACAACCACGCCTTGAGGTTCGTTCCCTGTGTGAACGATGACCATGAGGCGAAGGCCTTGACGAACGTCTCCTGCACGAGGTCAGCGGCATCTTGCGGATTGCGGGTCATCCGCATGGCCGCACCGTACAACTGATCCATAAACGGCAACGCCTGATCCTCAAACTCATCGCGAGGATCGGTGGTCGCATTCGGAGACTTAGCTGACTCATCCATCGCGAGCCAGTCTAGAACGCCCGTGTCATCGATAACTCCAGGTTTACTCAGCGTTAGCGTGTTCACGAGCCTCCTCTCGGTCTCAATCCGGAACGTGTCATTGAAGACAACGCGGCGGTGGCAGAAGTATTCCCGCCGGCTTGCTGAGCGCTAGATGAGAAAACTCTCGCCGTCATTCGCCGGGCGGCGTCGCAGGCGCCGACTAGGCTAGTGGCGATGAGTCACGACACGGCAGTGAGCCCCGCCCCACCAGTGCGACGCACCTACCCAGCGCCGCGGTCTTATGAGCGCCTCCGCGCGCACGTCGAGGTTCCTGGTTCCAAGTCGTTGACCAACCGCGAGCTGGTGCTGGCCGCCATCGCCGACGGCCCCAGCCGCATTATTGCGCCGCTACATTCGCAAGACTCTGAGCGCATGATCGAAGCGCTGCGCGCGCTCGGAACCACGATTGAGTTTGTCGAAGGCACCAGCACGTTTGGCGATGACCTGGTGATCACTCCGGCGAAGCCATTCGCCGCCGGCACCACCGTCGATTGTGGGCAAGCCGGAACCGTGATGCGCTTTGTCCCGCCGCTGGCGGGCCTGGCAACCGGCGATGTCTTTGTGACGGCCGACGAAACGGCGCTGCACCGCCCGATGGGCGAGATGATCAGTGCGCTTCGCGACCTGGGCGTTGACATTGACGACGGCGGCAATTGGTCATTGCCCTTCACCGTGAAGGCTCACGGACACGTGCGCGGTGGCGAAGTTCGCATCGATGCCTCCCGCTCCAGCCAGTTTGTTTCTGGCCTGCTGCTGGTGGCCGCCCGCTTTGATGTGGGATTGCATCTCACGCACACCGGCGAGCGTCTGCCCTCCATACCGCATATTGATATGACGATCGAGGCGCTCGCGCACCGGGGCGTGCGGGTCGAGACGCCGAGCGTCGGCGAATGGGTGGTTCCGGCCGGCCCGATCCGCGGCAAAGACATCACGATCGAACCCGACCTCTCCAACGCTGCACCGTTCTTGTGTGCGGCCGTCGTCACCGGCGGCACGGTGTCGGTGCCCCGTTGGCCAGTGCACTCGACGCAGCCCGGCGCCATGCTGATGGACATCCTCCCCCAGTTCGGCGCGCGCGTGAGCCGTCGCAGTGGCATTCTCACGGTCACGGGCACCGGAACCATTAACGGCGTCGACCTTGATCTTTCCGCCGCAGGCGAGTTGGCTCCCAACCTCGTTGGTCTCGCGACGCTCGCCAATTCGCCGTCGACCTTCCGCGGTATCGGCCACATCCGCCAACACGAGACCGACCGCATCGCCGCGCTGATCAGTGAAATCGAGTCGATCGGCGGCAGGGCCGAAGAGCTCGAGGATGGCATCCGCGTCATTCCGCAGCCAATGCATGGCGGCACGTGGCGCGCGCACCACGATCACCGCATGGCAACGACGGGTGCGCTCATCGGCCTGGCGGTCGATGGCGTGATCATCGACGACATCACGACAACGGCGAAGACTCTTCCGCAGTTCCGCGAACTGTGGGAGGGCATGCTCGCCGCAACCGGAGACCACGCAGCGTGAGTTGGCTGGGCGATTTCGACGACGACGATGACGACGACTTTGACGAGTCGCGGATTCGCGTAAGGCCCAACCCCAAGGCCAACCGGCCCCGCACCAAGCGACGCCCTGCACACGCCGACGCGCAAATCGCTCGAGTGCTGGGCGTTGACCGCGGTCGTTACACCGTCATGGTCGGTGAAGATACCGACCAGGAGCGCACCGTCATCGCTTCGCGCGCTCGCGAACTGCGCGGCATGGCGATTGTCACCGGCGACCGTGCCCGCGTCGTTGGCGACACGTCTGGTGATGACGGTACGCTTGCGCGCATTGTCGGCATCGAAGAGCGCTCCACGCTGCTGCGCCGCAGCGCCGACGACACCGACAACGTCGAACGCGTCATCGTCGCCAACGCTGACCAAATGTTGGTGGTCGTTGCGGCCGCAGATCCGGAACCACGAGAGCGGCTGGTCGATCGGTACCTGGTTGCGGCATTGGACGCCGGCATCACGCCTCTGCTGGTGATCACCAAGACCGATCTCGCCGACCCCACCGAGTTTCTGCAGCACTTCGCGGGCATCGAAAACCTCCAGGTGTTCCGCTCGGCGACCGGCGACGTTCCCATCGAAGAGATCGGTCGCGCCCTCATCGGCAAGACGACCGTCTTGGTGGGCCATTCCGGCGTTGGTAAATCCACGCTGGTCAATGAGCTGGTTCCGGGCGCTGGCCGCGCAACCGGCCACGTCAATGAGGTCACCGGCCGTGGCCGCCACACATCGTCATCGACCGTGTCGCTACGCTATGAGTCGCCCGAGGGCCGCGGGTGGGCGATCGACACCCCCGGCGTGCGGTCCTTCGGCCTCGGCCACGTCAACCCGGAGAACATTCTCCGCGCGTTCCGCGACCTGGATACCCTCGCAGAAGAATGCCCACGCGGTTGCACGCACCTCGCCGATGCCGAAGACTGCGCCCTCAACGAGGCCGCCAGGGCTGGAGAGTTGAGCGATGCTGGCCTTGCCAGGCTCGACTCACTGCATCGGCTCCTCGCCTCGTTCGAAGAGCGCGCAAAACAGCAGCCCTAACGCGCGATTCTGTCGCGCCGCATCGGCACCGTAGGGTGAAGAGTGTGACTCTGCGACTTGAACCCGGAACCCCCGCCCCACCCTTCACCCTTCCCGATGAGGACGGCAAGCCAGTCTCACTCGCGGACTACCGAGGCAAGAAGGTCGTGCTGTACTTCTACCCGCAGGCGATGACGCCGGCGTGCACGACGCAAGCGTGCGAGTTCCGCGACAATTCCGCGGCTCTCGCTCAAGCCGGGTACGCAGTCATCGGGGTGAGCCCCGACGAATCCGAGCGATTGGGGCGCTTTCGCGACCGCGACGCCCTCACCTTTCCGCTGCTCAGCGACCCCGACCACGCCGTGATGGAGACGTACGGAACCTGGGGCGAGAAGATCAACTATGGTCGCCCCTACCAGGGCGTCATTCGCTCCACGTTTGTCATCGACGAGCGGGGCATCATCACGCATGCGCTGTACAACGTGAAGGCGACCGGACACGTCGCGCGCGTCATCAAGTTGCTGGGGCTCTCGGCCTAATCTCGGAGCTCTAGTCTGCGGCAGGGAGATCGTCTGGCGCGGTGTCGGCCTCGGCGCGCGCCCGACGCTCGTCGGCCGCCGTCTGTTTTGCGGCCTGGAAGATCGCAATCAACCCGATAATCGCGGGAAGTGCGATCGCAGCCGCGACGGCCGGGTGAGCAAATTGCCCGGTGAGTGCGCCCAACGCGATGGCGAGCGCCATCAACTGCGTCACGATGCCGCCCGAACGCGCCCAGGTCTGTTCGGTGAGGAGCCCCCACGCAAATGCCACCATCGCCGCACCAATGATTATGGTCAGCACGATCAGCGCCACGGCGCTGGTGAACGACATTGTATTGCCCTTGAACAGCTCAACAATCTGCAAGCCGGCAAGACCAAGCACCACCAGTGCCTCCAGCGCCATAACGGCAGCGGCGATGCGGGATGCGATGCGGGATTTCATGTCTCTCCTGTCGAGGGGCACACGCTGGCACGAGTTGGACACCGCCTGAATCCAAGGTGTGAGAAAGAATTAACCCTTGATTCATCGGATGACCCGTGGGAAACTAGTTCAGCCGTGTGCTCCCACAGCGGCGTGGGGCGAGCATTTCAGCTCGCATTCTTCACACAGGGTATCCGAATAACCCCGGCACATCCCGAGCCTTCGCTCACACTCCCCCCTTTGCAAGGAGCACTACCAAAATGGATTGGCGCGACAAATCAGCGTGTCTCACTGTCGACCCCGAACTCTTCTTTCCGGTCGGTAACACAGGGCCCGCTGTTGACCAGATCGAGAAGGCGAAGTCGGTGTGCGCACGGTGCACGGTGACCGAGATCTGCCTGCAGTACGCACTCGAGACCGGTCAAGACTCCGGCGTCTGGGGCGGCCTCAGCGAAGACGAGCGCCGCGCTCTGAAGCGACGCGCAGCTCGCGCGCGCCGCGCTTCGTAAAAACAGAATTCGTGAGGGAGGGCGACCGCTGGTCGCCCTCCCTCACTGTTTTTCGCGCAAATGCGCTAGTTGCTTGCAATCCAGCGCATCGGAATCTGAATGGTCACCACGGTGCCGCCCTCATCTCCGGTGCGCCAGTCGATGGTTCCGCTCAACTCACCCTGAATCAGGGTGCGCACAATTTGGGTGCCAAGACCGCGCCCCACGGTGCCCTCGGGCAGCCCGGAGCCCGTGTCAACGACGCGCACGATGAGCTCCTCCTCGGTACGCTCCGCAATGATCTCTACCTCCCCCTCACGCCCGGCAAGACCATGCTCCACGGCGTTGGTAACAACCTCGGTGAGTGCCAGCGCGAGCGGCGTGGCATAGGCGCTCGGCAGGCGGCCAAAGCGACCAACCGATTTCGTGCGAGCCGAGGTTCCGGCCCCGGCGGCAACTTCGGCCACCAGCTTGAGCACGCGAGCAAACACCTCATCAAAGTCAACGTTTTGCGTGAGGCCTTCGGAGAGGGTGTCGTGCACGATCGCGATCGACGCAACTCGCCGCATGGCCTGGGTGAGCGCATCACGCGCCTCCTCAGAGTGCGTGCGGCGCGCCTGGATGCGCAACAGCGACGACACCGTCTGCAGGTTGTTCTTCACCCGGTGGTGGATCTCGCGAATCGTGGCGTCTTTGGTGATGAGCTCTTGCTCCTGATGACGCATCTCGGTGACATCGCGGCACAGAATGATCGCACCGGTGCGGGTGCCATTCTTCTTCAGCGGAATCGCGCGCAGCGAAACCGTCACGCCGCGCGACTCAATGTCCGCACGCCACGGCGCGCGGCCCGTCACCACAACGGGGAGCGACTCATCAACCTCGCGTACGCTGGGCACGATTTCGCTCACCACTTCGACGAGCGGTTCGCCCTCCAGCTCGTCGTCAAAGCCCATCCGGTTAAACGCGGAGAGCGCATTGGGGCTCGCGAAGGTGGTGATGCCGTCAACGTCGAGGCGAATCAGACCGTCAGAGGCACGCGGCGCGCCACGACGCGGCGATGCCGGAGCATCCATGTCAGGGAAGTCGGCCGAGCCGATCATTTCAAAGAGATCGTCCGCGCACGCATTGAAAGTGATCTGTTGGCGAGACGGAGTGCGAGCCTCGCCCAGGTTCGTGTGCCTGGTGACCACGCCGATGACGCGCGGCGGCGTGCCAGGGGCGGGGCGCTGGCGCACGATAGGTGCCGCCCGCACGCGGGTCGGCATCTCCTCGAACCAGTCGGGCGATGACGAATCGACGATTTCACCGGACTGGAAGGCACCGCGCACCTGCGTTGCCCACTGCGGGCGCACCGTCTCCCCCACGATGTCGCGGTAAAACAGCGTGGCCGCGCCGCCCGGACGAGTGTGGGCGACAGCAATGAACGAATCATCAGCGGTGGGCACCCACAACACAATGTCGGCGATCGCAAGATCGGCGAGCAGCTGACCATCACCGGCAAGGCGATGCAGCCATTCCACATCGGCCTGATCGGCGAGGCCCTGGGCAAAAACGAGGTCGCTCAGTGTTGACACAAGCTCAGCCTAGTTGGGCTGGCACTCCGGCGACGTCAGCGATAGCGGGTTTATTCTTCCTGCCGCGGCGAGCGCGCCGCGGCATTGCGGTCGCCGCAGTATCGGGTTGGCCAAGCACGTCAGCGGCGAGGCGCCGCACGCCGGCCGCGAAGGCGGACTTCGGTGCGATATCGGTGATGGTGCGACTGTGCAGCGCCGCGCCATCCGCAATGTCGGGTTCGTGCGAGAGAAACAGAATTTCCTCGACGTTCGTGAAGCGGGCCAGCGTCCGCCGAATTTGGCCCTTCGCATCAAGACCCAGCGAAGCCGTGCGCACCCGATTGACGACAACATGCACCGGAGTGTCACCGACCAGCGCGCGAAGCTCACCATAGGCACGAATGAACCGTGCGATGCCGACGGCATCGGCTGAGGCGACCGCCACGATGTGATCGGCCGATCGCAGCGCCGCAATCGTTGCCGCATTGCGGGCCGGGCTCGCCATATCGCTCAGAATCTCCCCGTCCTCTTCGAGACTCGCGGCAACGTCAATCACAATGGTTTCGACCCAGCCCCGCGCAATCTCCAGGCACGCGGTCACCCGTTCGGCAGAGAGCTCTGGCCACCGGCCGGGACGATTAATGCCGGTCAGTACCGAGCACGCCCCGTCGGTGGCACGAAGCGGTTGCGCGACGCGGCTGAGTTCGGCGGCGTCCAATGTGCGCCGCTCTGCCGCCCGACACGCGGAGGCAAAGCCCGGACCGTCATCGGTCAACCCCAGCATCATCGCCAGCGCCGGCGCATGACTGTCGGCATCGATCAGCGCCGTTGGTCGGTTGCCGCGAGCACATTCTGCGGCGAGGCTTGCAGCGAGCGTTGACCGTCCGGGCGCACCATGTGGGCCCCACACTACGATGACACCGCCACACACCGGCTCGCGGTGCGGCGGAACCGTGTGGTGCACGATGTGCTCGGCCTCAAGGGTGGTGAGCAGCGCCAGGCCGAAGGAGGCCGCGAGGCGATGCCCTGCCGCATCGGTGGCGTACGGCACGATGCGAACGCCGGCGCGATCACACGCCGCCACCAGCGCGGCGTTTAAGACGCGTGGTTCGCTGCGCACGACGAGCACATCGACACCACTCAAATCGGCGGCGGCCACCGTTGCCGGATCGGCCTGGTGCACCTCCTCGTCGCGCTGGGCAAACCCGACCGCCACGATTGCTGCCAGCTCTTGCGCCAGCGCGAGGACAATACGCGTCATTACCGCACACCGCCCAACGGAACCACCCACAGCGCCGCCTTCGACGCCTGCGCATCCAGCAGGGCTGCCACCTGGTTCCGATCGACGATGAGCTCAAGCGTGACCGTTCCGCCGGAGGCAAGGCCCGTGCTCTCGCGAATCGCGGCGACCGTCGCCGTCTCAATCAAGACCTGCGCATCGTCATAGCCGCGATCTTTGACGGGCGACATCCACACCTCAACAGAACTGCCCACCGTGACGGTACTGGCCACATCAACCGTGCTGGTAATGACAACCGTGGTCACCGTGCTGCGCGCGGTTTCTATCACCGCGCCCGCGGGAATGAGCTCACCGGCGGCCAGTGGGCGCGTAATTGTCGAGTCTTTGGGTAGCGCGGTGAGGTAGCTGCCCTCCGCCTCCCCCAGCGCGACTTCAACCCACCGCACATCGCTTTCATCGATCGGCGTGCCGGGTAGCAGCGTCGTATCGGCAACCGCCACCGGGGTTGTCGTGCGGGCCGCGGCCACCACCCACCACACCCCGGCGATCGAGGCGACGACGAGGGCAAGGCCGATGAGAAAGCGTGCGTCCGCCCAGACTGCTCGGTTTGTGCGCGAAGACATAGCGGTCATGCTGACACGAGGCGAGCCGCCGTGCCGAAGGTTATCCACAGCACAATCAATCCACCCACCAGATTCGGCTGATGGGTAAATAATGGGGACATGTCTGAGTCCAACGCACCCGAGCGTTACGTCTCCCTGGCCCAAGTTGCCGAACTTCTCGACCTCGAGGTCGACGAGGTATTGCGCCTGGTGCAGGAGGGGCAGCTTCGCGGCGCCCGCCTGGGCTCGCCCGCGCAGTGGCGTGTTGCCGAAGCCAGTGTCGGCGCCTATCTCGACGAGCAGCGTGAGGAGTCTCGCCGCATTGCGCTGTGGAACCAATCGGTCAACGCCAGCTTCCCCGAGCTGTGGGGCGGCACGGAGGGCCGCAGGCCCCGCTAGCGCGAGAGCGGGCTCGCCATCGCAATTGCGGCGAACGGAACCACGACAATGCGCGAGACCTCGGCGTCGCGTCGCGCAACATGCGCGTCGTGCAACGCCAGATCGCAGTGATCCGCGCCCGCTCTGTCGATGGTTCCGGTGGCAACTGATGCATCAGCAAGATGGATCATGACAGGAGTACGGCTTCGCGCCCAACCGCGCAACACATAGCCGAAGGTTGCCCGACCGGCCATCGCCGCCGTTGGAACCGGCATCAGGCTGCGCTGCAAGGCGTCAGCAGCGAAGCTCAACGCGCGAATCGCTTCGAACCGCACACAGCGCACGGTGTTGCCGGTATCGACTCCGCACCAGTCAGCGCCCGTCGCCGACAACGTTCCGGCCACGTGGTGAGAACCGAGCGTCTTGAGCTGAACTCGAGCGTGATCGGCAGTCGCGGCCCGAACGCGAGTCGCCAAATCGAGGCGCGAAAGGCGCAGCCGCTCGCTCTCGACCGCGACGGCGGCGCGCTCGGCGGCCGCGTCATCGGCAAATTGCCCCTCAAGCTCAGCGAAATACGACTCCCAGTTCACGCGCCGAGCGTATCGCGCAGGAGATCGGCGACATGAGAGTTTTCCACAGATTTTTTCATGTTCCGCCACGGGACGGCGTGGTGTGGTTTGCTCGATTTTGCGTCCCCACGCGAATCAGGAGTACCCATGTCTGCCGTAGCAGCAAGTGTCGGGCCGCGCCGCCGCGGCAAGCACCTGAGCGAAGTCGACGTGACCGAATTCTTCGCGCCACAGCCGACGCCTACCGCCGATCTGCCCGATCCTGAGCCGCTTCTGCGCAACCTGACGATCGGCCTGATCGAATGCCTCGCCGGGGTGCGTGAAGTGGAGCAGCTTGCCAGATGGATGTCGCAAGATGCGTTTCTCACCGTCGCGCAGCGCGTATCACTGGCGACGCGTGCCCGGTCGGCAACCTCCCGCGCAGCGGTTCGTCCCGCCTACTCCATCGTGAGCGTGCGACACATGGCTCCAGCCGATGGCGTCGTCGAAGCCTGCATCGTGGTGTCGATGCCCGCCCGCACGCGCGTGCTCGCGATTCGCCTGGAGGGCACCGACCGTCGCTGGCGTGCCAGTTCCGTCGCGTTGCTCTAATCGAGCGGAACTACTGCCGGTAGCTGGAGAGGAAGTTACCGAGACGTTCGACGGCGTCGGTAATGACGCGCGCCTCCGGCAACGTCACGAGGCGGAAGTGATCGGGTTCCGGCCAGTTAAAGCCGGTGCCCTGCACCACCAGAATGTGTTCGGCAACGAGCAGGTCATAAATGAACTTGCCGTCGTCGCGAATCTCGTGAACCTCGGGGTCGAGCCGCGGGAACGCGTACAGCGCGCCGCGCGGCTTCACGCACGAGACACCGGGAATCGCCTCAAGCCCCTCCCATGCCGCGTCACGCTGCTCATGCAGGCGACCGGTGGGCGCGATGAGGGCGTCAATAGACTGCACGCCGTCAAGCGCCGCCTGAATGGCGTGCTGTGCCGGCACGTTGGGGCAGAGGCGGGTCGATGCGAGAAGCGTGATGCCCTCCAAGAACCCCTTGGCATGCTTCTTTGGGCCGGTGACGACGACCCAGCCGGCGCGGAATCCGGCGACGCGGTACGTCTTTGAGAGCCCGTTGAACGTCATCACCAAGAGGTCGGGCGCGAGCGTCGCGGTAGAAATGTGTTCGGCGTCGTCGAACAGAATGCGATCGTAGATCTCATCGCTGAGGATGAGCAGCGAGTGCTCCCGCGCGATTTCTACCAGCCCCTGCAACACCTCACGCGAGTACACGGCACCCGTGGGATTGTTGGGGTTGATGATCACGATTGCCTTGGTTTTCGGCGTGATCTTGGAGCGGATGTCTTCCAGATCCGGGTTCCAGTCGTTGTTTTCGTCGCACAGGTAGTGCACCGGGGTGCCGCCGGACAGCGATGTCATGGCCGTCCACAGCGGGTAGTCGGGGGCCGGAATGAGAACCTCGTCGCCCTCGTTCAGCAGCGCCTGCATGGTCATCGTGATCAACTCAGAAACACCGTTTCCGAGGTACACATCGTCGGGGTCGATGTGCGGGAAGCCTTCAACCTGCTCGTAGCGGTTGATAATCGCGCGGCGGGCAGACAAAATGCCTCGGCTGTCACTGTAGCCGTGCGCGGTCGGCACGGCGGCGATCATATCGCGCACGATTTGGTACGGCGCCTCAAAGCCAAAAATAGCCGGGTTTCCGGTGTTGAGCTTGAGTACCGCGTGCCCGGCCGCCTCCAGCCGCGACGCCTCAACCAACGCGTTTCCGCGAATTTCGTAGAGAACGTTCTGAAGCTTGGCTGATTGATCCAGCGGTCGAAGTGGGCTCATGAATAAACCCTAGCCCCGCCGGATACGTGCCTGAGACCATCGTGACCCATCGCGATCCACTTCGACCGAAGTGGATCGCCTGACACAACGGCGATGGCCCCGCCTCGGTGAGGTGGGGCCATCTGCGAGCAACGTATGGCGCTGCGTCGTGTTACTTCTTCTTGGCGCGACGCGCGGCGCGGTTCTGCGGTGCCTGCGCGGGCGCTGCGTCAACCTTCTGACCAAACGCACCCCGCTGTTCCGCCGGTGCCTGAGCCTCCGACCGGGCCTGGCGCATCCGGTTCGTTGATGACTGCTGCATCTGACCGCGGTCGTTGCGCACCTCGACGTCGCCGTCTTCGCTCGGCGCGGAGTACTCCAGCTTCTGTACGTCTTGCGTCGGCGCGGCGAGGCCCTTGGCCTCAACCTGCGTCACCTCGCCGCCTTCGGGCTGGCGCACCTCAACCTCAAGGTTGTACAGGTAGCCGACAGACTCTTCCTTGATCTGGCCCATCATGGACTGGAACATCTGGAAACCCTCGCGCTGGTACTCGATGAGCGGATCACGCTGAGCCATCGCACGCAGGCCGATGCCGTCTTTCAGGTAGTCCATCTCGTAGAGGTGGTCGCGCCAGCGACGGTCGAGAACCTGCAGCACAACACGGCGCTCCAGCTCACGCATCGCCGCCTCACCGAGCTGCTCTTCACGAGCAGAGTAGGCAATCTGTGCGTCGCTCAGCAGCTCACGCTTGAGCCCTTCGGCCGTGACCTTGCCCTTGGAACCACCGGCTTCGGCGACGACCTCTTCAACCGTGACGCTGACGGGGTAGAGCGTCTTCAGCTCCGTCCACAGCGCGTCAAAGTCCCAGCTTTCGGTGTGGCCCTCGCCGGTGTGCGAGTCGATCATTGCCTCAATGGAGTCTTCGATGAAGTGCCCAATGCGGTCTTGGATGTCATCGCCTTCAAGAATCTGACGGCGGTCGGCGTAGATGGCTTCACGCTGACGGTTCAGGACGTCGTCGTACTTGAGCACGTTCTTGCGGATCTCCGCGTTACGTGCCTCAATCTGAGACTGTGCGCTGGCAATAGCGCGCGTCACGATGCCGGACTCAATTGCGACGTCTTCAGGCAGGTTGGTACGAGCAAGCATCGTCTCGGCGAGCCCGTTCTTGAACAACCGCATCAGATCGTCGGTGAGGCTCAGGTAGAAACGGCTCTCACCGGGGTCGCCTTGACGTCCGGCACGACCACGCAGCTGGTTGTCAATACGACGCGACTCGTGGCGCTCCGTGCCGAGCACGTAGAGGCCACCGGCCTCAATAACCTTTGCGCTCTCCACCTCGACCTGCTCACGCACGTCGGCGTAGACCTTGTCCCACTCGGCCTCGTACTCTTCGGGCGTTTCGACCGGGTCAAGACCCTTCGCCTTCATGTTCTGAACCGCGAGGAATTCAGCGTTACCGCCGAGCATGATGTCGGTACCACGACCGGCCATGTTGGTTGCGACGGTGACCGCGCCTTCTCGACCGGCTCGCGCCACGATCTCGGCTTCACGAGCGTGGTTCTTGGCGTTAAGAACCTCGTGCTTGATGCCCTTCTTGGCGAGCAGTCGCGACAGGTACTCGCTCTTGTCGACGCTCGTGGTTCCGACCAGCACCGGCTGGCCAGCCTCGTGACGCTCGGCAATGTCTTCGACGACCTGCGCGAACTTAGCCTGCTCGTTCTGGTACACGAGGTCGGCCTGGTCCTTGCGGATCATCGGCTTGTTCGTCGGGATCGGAATCACGCCGAGCTTGTAGGTCGACATGAACTCGGCGGCCTCGGTGTCGGCCGTACCGGTCATGCCGGAGAGCTTCTTGTACAGGCGGAAGTAGTTCTGCAGGGTGACCGTGGCAAGAGTCTGGTTCTCCGCCTTGACGGGAACACCCTCCTTCGCCTCGATCGCCTGGTGAATGCCCTCGTTGTAGCGGCGGCCAACGAGAATACGACCGGTGTGCTCGTCGACAATCATGACCTCGTCGTTCATGACGACGTAGTCGGTGTCACGCTTGAACAGCGCGAGAGCCTTGATCGAGTTGTTGAGGAACGAGATCAGCGGGGTGTTGGCCGACTCATACAGGTTGTCGATGCCGAGGTAGTCTTCGACCTTCTCGATACCGGGCTCCAGCACACCGACGGTGCGCTTCTTCTCGTCAACCTCGTAGTCTTCACCTGCCTCCAGCGTCTTCGCGATGCGGGCAAATTCGGTGAACCAGCGGTTTGCTTCACCCGATGACGGGCCAGAGATGATCAGCGGCGTACGCGCCTCGTCGATCAGGATCGAGTCGACCTCATCGACGACGGCGAAGAAGTGACCGCGCTGCACCAGGTTATCTTTGGACCACGCCATGTTGTCGCGCAGGTAGTCGAAGCCAAACTCGTTGTTGGTTCCGTACGTGATGTCTGCGTTGTATTGCTCTCGACGCACGTCCGGGGTTTGGCTGGCAACGATGACACCGGTCGTCATGCCGAGGGCGCGGAACACGCGACCCATGATTTCGGACTGGTACGACGCGAGGTAGTCGTTGGTGGTGATGACGTGCACGCCCTCACCGGCGATGGCGTTAAGGTACGCGGGAAGGGTCGCGACAAGCGTCTTTCCTTCACCGGTCTTCATCTCGGCGATGTTGCCGGCGTGCAGCGCTGCGCCACCCAAGATCTGAACGTCGTAGTGACGCTGGCCCAGCGTACGCTTGGCGGCTTCACGTACGGCGGCGAACGCCTCGGGCATGAGCTGGTCAAGCGTTTCGCCCTGTTCGTAGCGGGCACGCAACTCGGCGGTTTCGCCGCGAAGCTCGTCATCCGTGAGCTGCGCGTAGTCGTCTTCGAGCGCGTTAACAGCCTTGACCACCTGCTGCAAACGGCGAAGGATTCGACCTTCACCAGCGCGTAGCAGTTTCTCAATCGGGTTGGCCACGGAGTGTTCTCCATCCATTGCGTCAAGCGGGATATCCGCGAGCGTCGGGGTACCGACACCGATCCATGTTATCTGCCCGTGACCTTGACGCGTGCTGGATACGCTCAGAGCACACCATGAATCCGTGAAAATAATGGATCGTCCGGTATACATATAGTGAACCGGAAAGGGCTGCATGACGATCAAATACAGTCTGTTGGCGATCCTTGCGGTGTCGCCCTGCTACGGAAATCAATTGCGTAGCGAGTTTGAGCGGCGAACCGCGCAGATCTGGCCGGTCAACGTCGGTCAGATCTACAACACCCTGGAACGCCTCGAGCGCGACGGGCACACCGAACGAGGTGTCGCCGACGAGCATGGCCATGTCATGTGGCACATCACCCCCGCCGGGCGCGAGGAGGCTGCGGCCTGGCTTTCCCGCGCGACCCCGCGAGCCGATGCGCGTGACGACCTCGCTGCCAAAATTTCGCTCGCCATCTCGTTGCCTGGCGTCGACGCCGACGCGCTGATCGATATTGAGTTGCAGGCAGCCCGCATGCGGCTGCACGAGGCGGAGCAACGGCGTGACGCCGAACCCAACCCGCTCAGTGCGCTCATCCTCTCCGCCGCCGTGCATCGTGCCCGCGCTGACGTGGACTGGTTGAGCACCGTTCGTGTCGCGTCGGCGGAGCAAGCCCCGGAACCATTGGCCGTTGATACTCGTCGCCCGCGTCGCGGCCGCCCTAAGAAGGCCGTCGCTTAAACCGCACGTTCGCTTACCGCTGAGCCGAAGCTTAGGCATGTGGGTGGCGGAATCCTTATGATCGAACCATGGCAGGATTTTGGGGCAAACGTCGTCGCGCTGAGCAAGAAGAACAGCAAGCGGCTGACACCGAACTGAGCCGGCGCGCTGAGGCGGCCATGGTCGCCGTTGACGAGCGTATGCGCACCGCAGCTGACGAGGTTGGGTTTGCGCAGGCCGAGCTCGGCGATGCCGCGACAAAAGACCTGCGTGATGCCCTCACCGCCGTTCGCGAGCACATGCAGGAGGCATTCTCACTGCACCAGCTCAACCACGACCACATCCCCGACACTGCGGAGGAGTTGCGCACCCGTAACGCCCGCATTGTGCAACTGTGCGAGTGGGCAGATGACGTGCTCGATGAGCGCACGGCTGCTCTCGCCGATCGCATCGATCGCGTACGCCGCGCTCCGGAGGTCTTGGCGCGGGTACAGGCCGATGCCAACGGTCTTGACAATCGGGTTCCGGCAGCGCGAGACACCATCGTGCGCCTCGCCGAGCGCTACAACGAATCCGCCATGGCCAAGGTTTCGGCCGGGGCCGACGAGGCCGCTCAGCTCATCGCATTTGCCCGCCACAGCGCCGATATCTCCGCACGCCGTCGCGCGTCGGGCCAGAACGAAGAGGCAAACCTGGCGCTGGAAACGGCTATCGAGGCGGTACGCCGCGCCGGAACCGTGTTGGACAGCGTCGAAGACTACGAGCTGGAAGCGCTGCGAGCAGAATCAACCCTCACCGATGTTGTCGCAGACTCGCGAGGCGACCTGGTGGCCGCTCGCGACCTGGCCTCGACTCCTGCCGTCGCCGAGGCCATGAAGGAGTTGGAGACCGCCCTCGCGGGCCTGCCTGCAGCCGGCTCGAAGACAGACCCGTTCTCATCCCTCTCGGCATTGCGCGATGCTAACCAGCACCTCGATGCGGCCGTGGCGAAAGCCCGCGACCGTGCCGCGCGACCGCTGCCGACGGTTGACGTCGTCCGCCACGCGCTGGACGATGCCGACCGCCAAATCGCCGTCGCCCGCAGCGTCATCGCTGGCCACCGCGGCTGGATCGGCGCAGACGCTCGCACCCGACTCGCCGAGGCGGAGCGCCTTCGTACCGGCATCGATGCCTTGATCGTTCCCGAAGACACGCGTGAAGAAGCGCTGACCCTTGCCCGTCGCACCGCCCAATTGGCCAGCGAAGCGCTTCAGCTCGCCCAGCGTGACATTGACTCCTCCCGCCCCCAGCAGCAGAACACGTGGGGTGGCGGTGGCCGCAATCAGGGTGGCGGCATGAGCGACATGATGGGCGGCATTATTGGTGGCGCCATCCTCGGCGGCATTCTGGGCGACATTTTCGACTAAGCCCTGCCCGGGCAAATTTCGACTCAGCCCTGCCGGGCAAATTTCAGCTCGGGATAGCCCCGGAAACAGAGAGAGGGGTGGTCCCGGAAACCCGGGACCACCCCTCTCTCTTGGCTTATGACGCCGCGACAGCCTCCGGCGGCGCGTTGGTCTTGAGCGAGATCACGCCGTAGTCCCAGCCCTTGCGGCGGTAGACAACGGAGGGGTGATCGGTACGAGCATCAACAAACAGGAAGAAGTCGTGTCCGACCAATTCCATACGGTCTACGGCCTCTTCAACTGACATCCATTCGGCACCGAACTGCTTCGTGCGAATGACGACGGGCGTGTAGTCCTCTTCTTCCTCGTTGCCGGTGATGATGGGAATCTCCCCCGTCTTGACCGCGCGCAATACATCGGCCGAAGCTGGGCGCACATCGATGCCGTGCAGCGCGCCGGTGTTCTTGTCGAGGTGCGCACCACGTGCGTCATGGCGACCATCGAGGCGCTTGCGCTTTGCGCGGCGAACCTGCTCCATCAACTTATCGACAGCGAGATCAAGTGCGACGAACTTGTCAGGATCTGTTGCTTCTGCCCGCACCAGCGGGCCACGGCCGTTGAGGGTGAGTTCGACGGTTTCATCATCCATTCGTCCCTGCCGGTTGGAATGGTGAGTCACCTTGACGTCGAGCCGTTCTGCGCGAGTGGCGAGCTTTGAAATACGCTCTGCCTTCTCGTCAGCCACCTCACGAAAACGATCCGAAATCCCGACGCCTACGCCGACGATGCTCGTTTCCATGTCTGACCTCCTTGTCCGGTCCACCGGTTCAAGGGCGGACCTTGTCGCCTTTGTTCCCCTCACCGTAGTCGCCCAACCGATGCGTGTCACCACCATTCGCATATAAATTTTCTACGCGTTGCCTGTGTGCCGTTTCGGTGTACTCAACACCGTGATGCTCGCCGCAACCGTGATGCCCGCAGACTGCAGTGCCTGCGCGGAATTCACCAGCGTGGCGCCCGTCGTCACGACGTCATCGACGAGAATCACCCGGCCCAGATTCTCGGCTGTTCTGCGCACAGCGAACGCCCCTTGCGTGTTGCGCACGCGTTCGGCACGGGTCAGTTCTCGTTGATCCTGCACCGCGCTGGTGACCCGCATCGCCCGCTGAAACGGCAGCCCTGCCGCACGCAACAGCACCTCGACGGGCCGATAACCACGGCGGCGATCCGCGGCGGCTCGGGTCGGCACCGGAACCAGCATGGCGGGGGCGGAACCACCGGGCACGGCTGCGTCGAGCGCGGCGGTGAGCAGCGGCGCGAGCTCGCGGGCAATGCGCGTCACACCGTCTTGCTTCAAAGCGAGCATGAGCGAGGCCGTCTCATCACTCCACAGCGCGCCAGAAAAGCACGGCAGACCACCAGGCAAGCTTCGATGTTGCACGTCGGGCATCGGCAGACAGCTCGCGCATACCGGCCCCGTCACCGCGCCGCAGACGACACACTGCGAGCCAAACACCATGGCCGAGGCCTGATGTACGGCCTCCCGCCATGCCCCACGCCCGCGCTGCGCCATGCCCACAAGTTTGCAGAGGCGCTCCCCTCCCCATCATCGCGAGCTATACCTTGGGGACGAATTTCGCGGTTCCGCAATTCGGGGAGAAGGCTCAGTGCGCGACCGCGGCACCCTGCTGGCGAGCGAGCACCAGAATGCCGGAACCAGCCAACGCCCAGGTCGTGCCGCGTGAGGAGTAGAGCTTGCCGTCGCTGGTGCGGATCCAGATCGCACCCGGATCGCTTGAACCGGCAATGTCAACAACATCGGCGACTGCCCTGCTACTCACCGCTGGGCCGCTCAATGGCTGCACGATAACGGTGCTGTCTGTCTCATTCGCCACCACGAGGCCAATGGAGGTGTCATCAACCCAGGAGAGACTCTTGACGTCGGCGCTGCGCAGATCGCGAATTCGATTGCCCTTACCCAGGCTCAACACGGTTCCGTCAGCCCCGCGCAACACCGAGTACACGATGACTTCAGCTTGGCTTCCCGCCAGGCCGACAACCGCGAGACGCGTGCCGTCGCGCGAGAGCTGCATATGCGAAATCTTGGTGAGCTCGGCCATGGTTCCGGGCAACTGTGTTGCCTCGCCGCCCTGCATCGTAATCGTGAGGGCTCCGGGTGTGTCGGCCGGTACCGTCCAGATGTCACCGAAGGGTCCGAGCGTCGGTTCGATCAGGCCCGGTCGCACGTCGATTGTCACGTTCTCGGGGCTGTCGCCATTCAGACGCACCACCTCACCAGAGCGCGATAGCGCGACGCCATGACCGGCTGCCTCACTCATCTCCCACGCGACGACGGGAAAACCGAGCGCCGCTTCATCCAGATCGTCGAGCGGATCGAGGCCGCCCGAGGTGAAGTATCCGAACCCGGCCTCCGTCCCCACGAGTGCCCTCGTGGGAACTGTCGTTGGCGTCACGGTTGCGATCGGCGCGGTGAGCTCACGCGTTGAGCTCGATAGCACGACCTCGCGCACCGCCGTGCCGCTGAGGCTTCTGGTGAGTTGCAGTTTGAGCCGGCCGATGGCATCGGCTTCCAGGCTGTCGGTGCCAGCGAGTGTGATGCTGGCGACGTTGTTGTCGATGGGAATCGAGGCGAGGGCGCGGGCGCCCTCGGGAACCGCGGTTGATACGGCACCCGCCAGCCAGGGCGCCGGGCCCTCAACAAGGCCATTCACAATGTCGCGTACGGCTGTGACGTGGGGGTACCACCGGGTATCTGGAACCAGGAAGGTCCAGGTCGGGTCGTAGAAGGCCAGGTCGTAGTCGTCGAAGACATTCTCGAAGGAGAAGCGGTCAAGCAGCACGCCGTCGGGTGCCGAGGTAATTCGCCATTGCCCGTCCGGCTGGGTCTGCAGCTCGAAGTCCATCTGCATTTCCGACGATTCGGAGACGCGGTAAACGCCCGAGGCATCCACCGTGGCGATGGTCGTAACGGTCAGCGAAACGGTGGTCAGGCTCGCCGCCTCCGGCACGGCGCTCGCCGTCGGGGTGGGAACGACCTCGGGTTCAATCACGGTGCGGCGTGACGCCGTGTCAACGACCGTTCCGGCCGACGGATCCCAGTCATTGGCAAACTCGTCGGAGAGGAACTCTTTGGCTGCACTCCACCCGCCGTCGGGGGCGATGGCTGCGGCCAAGAATCCCTGCACAATTTCACGTGGTTCCGCTCCCGCCTGCGGGCCGCTGGGTGTGAAGGAGAACGGAACCGGCGGGATCTCCCCCACCTCAAGACCGACGGTTACTTCACCGGATTTCTGAAAACCCGTGCAACCGGTGAGCGCGAGGAGCGCTGCGGTGAGAATCGCGACTGCGCGCAACCGTGCCGTCATTTCTTCCCCCGAAGATCAGTGTCAAGGACAACATCGATGGGTTGGGTGAGCCCCAGGGTTCCCATGGGTGTCTCGGCGTCTTGCCCCTCGACAGCAATCGGTGAGCTCATCACCGTAATGGCGCCGCCGACGACTCGGGGCAGCGTCAACACGAAGTTTGACCCGTTGCCAGGTTCACTCCACACCGTGAGCGTGCCACCGTGCAGCTTCGCGTCACCGAGCGCGATGGAGAGTCCGAGGCCGGTGCCGCCGATCGTGCGCTTGCGCGACGGGTCGGCGCGCCAGAATCGATCAAAAACGTGCTCAATGTGTTCCGGCTTGATGCCGAGACCGAAATCGCGCACGCCGATGGCGACCGCCTGCTGGTTGGAATCAACGGTGACAACGACGGGCTTACCCTCGCTGTGCTCGATCGCGTTGCCAATCAGGTTGCGCACGACACGGCGCACGCGGCGCGCATCCATATCGACGGGTGAGTATCCGCCGGGCGCGACGAGGCGCAGATTGGAACCATGTTGGTCGGCAAGTTGTTGCATCGAATCGATGACGTCTTCGGCAAGGTGCGCGAGGCTCGTTGGCTCAATTTCGAGTTGCACCGACCCGGCGTCGTAGCGGCTGATCTCCAGCAGGTCGCTCAGCAGCCCTTCGAATCGCTGCACCTGGGCGTGCAAGAGCTCGGCGGCGCGTTCCGTCGTCGGATCAAACGACGCCTTGTTGTCGTTGATCATGTCGGCGGCGAGGCGAATGGTGGTCAACGGCGTGCGAAGTTCATGTGACACGTCGGAGACGAATCGTTGCTGCACCAGCGAGAGCTCGGCGAGCTCCTTGATCTGACCCTCAAGGGAGTCGGCCATCGCGTTGAACGAGCGCCCGAGCGTCGCCAGTTCGTCTTCACCATCGACCACAATGCGCACGCCCAAATCGCCGCCCGCCAGTTGCGCGCTGGTTTCGGCGGCCTCCCGAATCGGCGCGGTCACCGATCGCATCACAAACCAACTGATCACGCCGATGATGAACAGCAGCGCGGCGGCGGCAAGCCACAGGGTGCGCTGCACAAACAACAGCGTTTGTTGCTCCTCATCGAGCGGGTACGCCAGGTACAGCTCGTACATGCCGACCTCGGGAAAACGCAGGCTCTGGCCGATCAGAATTCCCGGAACCAACTCGCCAGAGGGCATCGTAATCTCGACGGCCTGTAGCCACTGGCGCGTGGTTTGATCGCGCACGCGCTCGCGCAGCCCCTCGGTCAGCATGTCGGCATTCGCTTCAAACGGCGTCGTCACCCACGGCACCGGCGCGAGCGTTGTCGATGCCTCTGCCGGCGAGCGCACAATGCGGGCGTAGTCCGTCGCTGCGAGGTTGGCGACACGCGTTTGCACGCCGCCCATGATTTCTTGGAGCTTGCCGGGGTCGCCTTCGGGGTTGGCGGCATCCAGCAAGCTCTGCGCCTCCGCCGCGGCCTGCAGTGCGGCCGTCATCGCCTGGTCTTTGCGCGCCTCATAGAGGCGATCCTGAATGGCGAGAGCCATCCACACGCACGCAATAATCACGGCCAGCGCCGAGAGCACGACGGTCAGCACCGTGGTGCGAAACCGCACCGAGCCTTTCCACAGCGCCGACCACGTTGCCGGAAGCGACCCCGAGGTTCGAGGCCGCTGCAACGGTGAGGTCTTGGTCATGTCATACGACGGCGCCGGCGCGGTAGCCAACGCCACGCACCGTCGTCACGATCTTGGGGTTGTCCGGGTCGATTTCAACCTTGGCGCGCAGTCGCTGCACGTGAACGTTCACCAGGCGGGTGCCGGCCTTGTAGTGATAGCCCCACACCTGTTCGAGCAGCATTTCGCGCGAGAACACCTGCTGCGGCTTGGAGGCCAGTGCCACCAGCAGCTCGAATTCGAGTGGCGTGAGAGCGATGGCTTCGGAACCACGGCGCACCTCGTGCGCGGCGACGTCGACGGCAAGATCGCCGACGCGGAGGACTTCGGCGGTGTCGGTTGCGACGGGGCGCAGGCGCGTGCGAATGCGAGCAACCAGCTCTTTAGGGTTGAACGGCTTGACGATGTAGTCGTCGGCTCCGGCTTCGAGACCGACAACGACGTCGGACGTGTCTGCACGTGCGGTGAGCATGATGATCGGCACGCCGCTTTCGGCACGGACGCGGCGGCACACCTCGATGCCGTCAATGCCCGGCAACATGACGTCGAGCAGAATCAGATCGGGGCGTGACGAGCGGAAAGCCTCGACAGCTTCAGCACCGTCTGCGCAGAAAACCGTCTGAAATCCTTCCGTGCGCAGCACGATGCCAATCATCTCCGCGAGAGCGGTGTCATCGTCAACGACGAGGATGCGTGAGGTCATAGTGATGACTGATCCTTCAATTCTGATCCAGGACATAGGCGTCCCTCATACCCAGGTTAGTAGACCTCCGAAGAATATCGGCAGTGGTATGACACGATGGAAGCGAATCGAGTAGGGAGCACCGCATGTCAGGAACCTTCGGATGGACTCCGGCGTCCCGAATGGGCATCATTCCGCTTCGTCCGCTGACGTTTGGTGAGATCCTCGGCAAAAGCTTCAGCGCGCTGCGTCACAACCCGCGCGTGCTGCTTGGCTTCTCCATCGGCGTGACCGCCGTCACCAGCCTCATCAGCGCGGCTGTTGTGATCTGGATGACCTTCGCCCTCATCGAGCGCATCGATAGCTTCCCGCGGGATCAGTACGGCAGCGATGCGTTCAACGAAGTGATGTTGGGTTCGCTTGCGACACTCGGTGTGGTGACGTTTGCCCTCACGATCGTGTCCATGCTGGTGTCCACCGTTGTGCAGGCCGTCGTTGCGGCAGAGGTCGGCGGCGCCGTCGTCGCCGAGCGGCAATCTCTTGGCGAGATCTTCCGTAGTGTGCGCCCCGCGATCTGGCGGATTCTGGGCTTCACACTGCTGGTCGGCGCTGGCCTGGTCGCTGCGGCCATCATCCTCACGATCCTCATGGTGGTGCTCGGTCGCGCGGCGTTCCTTGCCGTCTTACTCGCCCTTGCCGCCTTCCCCGTCGTGGTGTGGCTCGGTATCAAGCTCGCCCTCACGCCCACCATCATCGTGCTGGAACGCAGCACCCTCTTTGCCAGCATGGCGCGCTCGTTCAGCCTGACGCGCGGCTTCTTCTGGAAGACGTTCGGCGTCATCGTTCTGATCAGCGTGATCTTCGGCTTTGCCGGGCAAGCAGCAGGCACCGTCTTCGGCTGGGTGACGCAACAGTTTGTTCCCGTTCTCGCTCCGACCGGCGACGTCAATGTCGACTTCTTCAGCCAGATCATCCTGGCCAGCATCGTTCCGACCGCGGTGACGACGGTTATCGGAGCAATTGGAACCGTGGTGTCGGCTACCGGCGTCGCCATCGTCTACGTCGACTCGCGGATGCGCAAGGAGGGGCTGAGCCTCGACCTGCAGAACTACATGGACAACCGTGATGCGGGCCGCGCCGTGGTTGAAAACCCGTACGCCTTCAACCCCGCTCAGGCGCAGTTTCAGCCCGGCTACGGCCAGCCCGGTTACGGCCAGCCCGGCTTTGGACAGCCTGGTTACGGGCAGCCCGGTTATGGCCAGCCCGGTTTCTCGCAGCCGGGCAGTTGGGCGACGCACGATACGCAACAACCGCAACCGAGCGGTGACCAGCGCTTCGCGCCCGGCGCGTACGCCCCTCCCGGATACGCCCCTCCCGGCGCCGGCTACGCCGCACCGGCAACGCCCGAACCCACGCCCGGCTACGACGCCCCACGACCGTTCTTCCCGGTGATCGACCCAGACGCACCACGACAGGAAGGCTCACGATAACGTGAGATTTTTCTGGCCGACGGCCTGGCCCGACCCTGACGAGGCGCAGGATCTGATTGAAAAAGAACTGAGCGATCCCCGCTACAGTGCGGCCGAGCCGACGTGGTGGGACAAGCTCGTCACCAGTGTGGTGAACTTCTGGAACGATCTGTTTTCGTCAGTAACCTCCGACATTGCGGGGCCCTACATCGTGTGGATCGTGGCGGCCGTCATCGTGGTGCTCATCATCGCCGCGTTCTTCATTTGGGGTCGACCACGCCTCAGTATCACCTCCCGCGCCACGCCCGACGCGCTGTTCGGCGAGGACGATGGCCGTTCTGCGGCCGAACTGCGCGAAGCGGCCGACGCCGCGGCCAGAGCGGGAGATTGGAACCAGGCACTGATCTTGCGAATGCGAGCCCTGGCCCGCGGGCTTGATGAACGCGGCATCGTCGTGCTTTCCCCCGGAGCCACAGTGCAACAGTTTGCGCACGAGGCATCACGCAGTTTTCCCCGACATGGCGGTGGCCTGCATGAGGCGGCCCGTCTCTTCGACAACGTGAGGTATGTGCGCATCGACGGCACCCCTGCCGATTATCAGAGCCTTGCGAGCCTTGACTCCGACCTGCAGTCCACTCGAGCCGAAAAGCTCAGCGCACTGCCCACGATGGCGGGTTCGGCATGACGACACTCTCCCCCGTGGTGCCGCCACCCGTTACACCACTCGCTCGCGAATCGCCATCACAGGGTCGAAGGCGGCGCGTGCTGTTCTGGGTCGCGCTCGGCCTGATTGCCCTCGTATTAGGATCCGTTATCGCCCTCACCCGGCCATCGCTTGACGATGCGATGAAGCCGGGGTTGGCTCCCGACAGCCCCTCCCCTGCGGGTGCGGGCGCAGTCGCGGAGGTGCTGAAAGATCACGGCATCGACCTCATGCGAACCGAGTCGTACACCGCCGCCGCGAGCGCATCCGCGGGCGCAACTCTCGTGGTTCCGGCGACACCCGCGCTCACCGACGACGGCTTCGCATCGCTGATCGCCAACGCCGATATTGTCGTGTTGATTTCGCCCACCAGCACCCAGCTAGATACCGCGTTGGGTGGCGAACGGGCGGGCTTTGCCGACGCCACGGTAGCGGCCAGTTGCTCGAACGAGCTGGTGAGCGATCTGGGCGATGCCACCATCGGCGGCGTCTTCTCGGCCCCCGATGCGGCGGCATGCTATTCGGCCGGTGACGGCGCCGGCGTGCTGATCGCGCAGCGCGATGACCAGACCATCATCGCTATCGACGGCACCACCGTTATCGCCAACAGCGCCATCGGAAACGCGGGCAATGCCGGGTTGGCGCTACGCCTGCTCTCCCAGCGCGACAGCATCGTTTGGTACGTCGCGACGGCGGCCGACACCGACCGCGACCCGCCACCCGCCAGTTCGCTCGCCGAGCTCACGCCCGGCTGGGTCACGCCCGTCATCGTGCTTGGCATCGCGACCGCCTTGGCCGCAATCGCGTGGCGTGGGCGCCGATTCGGCCCGCTCGTTGCCGAGCGACTTCCGGTGACCGTCAAGATTTCAGAAACCCTCGAAGGTCGAGCCAAGCTGTACGCCCAGGGTCGCGATATCGCGCATGCCGCCGGAGTATTGCGTGCCGCGACGACTCGCAACCTCGCGCGCAAGCTCGGCCTGGCACTGGCCTCGCCCCCACATCGGGTCGCCGCGAGCGCCGCGAACGTGCTGGGTATGAATGTGCAGAATGTTGAAATTCTTCTCGCCGGCCCCGCCCCCGCGACGGATGCCGGGTTACAAGACCTCAGCGATCATTTGATTCACTTGGAAGCCGCCGTCACCGCGGCCTTCCGCAGCGAAAGGACCACCTCGTGAGCATGAATGCGAATGCTGCCCCGATTGTTCCAGCGCAGCCAGACCCCGCGCGCGACGCGATCGCGCGGGTGCGTGATGAGGTCGCAAAGGCCGTCGTCGGACAAGACGGAACCATCACCGGCATGCTAATCGCGCTGCTAGCACGCGGGCACGTGCTGCTCGAGGGTGTTCCGGGTGTCGCCAAGACTCTCACCGTTCGCTCGTTTGCGACCGCCCTGGGGCTGGACACCAAACGCATCCAGTTCACCCCCGACCTCATGCCTGGCGATGTCAGCGGTTCGCTCATTTATGACGCGAAGAGCGGCGAGTTTGAGTTTCGTGAAGGCCCGGTGTTCACCAATATCCTGCTCGCAGACGAAATCAACCGCACTCCCCCGAAAACACAGTCGGCGCTTTTGGAGGCAATGGAGGAGCGTCAGGTTTCGGCAGACGGCGTGAGCCGTACGCTGCCCGACCCGTTCCTCGTGGCCGCCACGCAAAACCCGATCGAGCAAGAGGGCACCTACACCCTGCCAGAGGCGCAGCTTGACCGCTTTCTCATGAAGCTCATCGTCGAGGTTCCACAGCGCGACGCCGAGGTGTCGGTGCTGCGCAAGCACGCATCGGGCTTCACCCCGACGAAGCTAGCCGATGCCGGCCTTCGTGCCGTCATCACGCCGGAAGAAATCCACGCCGCCCAGCGAGCGGCTGCCGCCGTCAACGCCACCGATGACCTGTTGGCCTACATCGTCGACCTGGCGCGAGCCACGCGCCTCAGCCCCTCGGTGCAGGTGGGTGTGAGCCCGCGCGCCTCGACCGCGTTGCTGGCCGCAGCGAAGGCGTGGGCGTGGCTGAGCGGGTATCCGGCGATTACGCCAGATCACGTTCAGGCAATGGTGGTGCCGGTGTGGCGTCACCGCATCAAGCTCCGACCGGAGGCCGAAATTGAGTCGGTGACGGCCGACAGCGTTTTGGCGAGTGTGCTGCAGCAGACCCGAGTGCCGATCTAGCGTGTACGTCACCGGTCGATTTCCGCTTCTCGTCGCCATCGGCGTCGTTCCCCTCATGGTTCTCTCCGTGGCGGGGGTGTCATCGTGGGCGGTGCTGCTGGCCTGGTTGCTGTTTTCGGTAGCGGTTGCGTGCGGCGATGCGGCGATGGCCGTCAACGCGCGAGAGCTCGCGGTGGTGCGCGACGGAACCACGAGGGCGCGGCTGGGGGATCGGGTATTGACGGGAATGTGGATCACGAATCCGCACGAGCGCACTGCTCATCTCACGATCCGTGACGCGTGGCAGCCCACCGCGGGCGCGCCATGCGCGCGCGCGTCCGTCAACATCCCTGGTGGCGAGCGCAGGCATATTTCCGTTCCGCTTCAACCCCGACGACGCGGCGAGTTGAAGAGCGCTTTCGTGGCGATCCGCAGCGCCGGCCCGCTGGGAATCGCCGGGCGTCAGAGCGTGATCAAGAACGAAGGAACGCTTCGTGTGCTCCCACCGTTCACCTCGCGTAGGCACCTGGCCTCTCGCGTGGCAAGGCTCAAAGAGCTCGATGGCAACACGTCTCTTCAGGTACGCGGTCAGGGCACCGAGTTCGACTCGCTGCGGGAGTACGTGCGCGGCGATGATGTGCGCTCTATTGACTGGCGTGCAACGGCGCGAGCGGCGACCACAATGCTGCGCACATGGCGCCCCGAGCGTGATCGTCATGTCGTGATCCTGATTGACACCGGGCGCACGTCGGCGGCACGTGTCGGCGATGCCACGCGCCTTGATGCCTTTCTTGAAGCGGCGCTGCTGCTCACCGCGCTCGCCCAGCGCGCAGGCGATCACGTACATGTCGTGATGTTCGATCGCGTGGTGCGCGCCCGCGTCAGCGGTGTCGACGGCCCGCGCCTGCTGCCCGCCATTGTCGATGCCATGGCCCCCATCGAAGCGCAACTGCTTGACACCAATTGGGACGCAGCGTTTGCGGAAATTCGTACGTTGACGACTCGACCATCACTCGTCGTGCTGTTGACGGCTCAAGACTCGCCCGACTCTGCCCGTGCCTTTCTCGGCTCGCTTCAGTCGGTCACGGCACGCTCGTGCGTGATCGTGGGATCGGCAACCGACACCGCGCTTGACGACATCGCTCACGAGCGCGCCGATATCGATGGCGTCTATCGGGCGGCAGCGGCAGAACAGACCGAAGGTGAGGCTCGCGGCGTCGCTCTCGCGATGGAACGCGCCGGCGCCGAGGCCATTAGCGATACCCCGGAAGACCTGCCGCCGCGCGTCGCGGATCGCTACCTTGCGCTGAAGAAATTGGGCAGACTGTAAGCCACTCACGCATGATTCCTTTTTATGAATGATTCATATCTAGTGATAATCTAGGGGCATGCACTCCCACCCGCACGTTGCCCCGGCACCAGCCGAAGAGGCGCTGCGCGGTGCAGAGTTGCGCGTGACCGCGCAGCGCGTGGCGGTCTATCGCGCGCTGGCCATGCATCCGCATTCGAGTGCCGATGCTGTCTTCGGTCAGGTGCGTGAAGCCGTGCCCGGAATCGCACTCCCCTCCGTTCATAACGTGCTTGGCGATCTCGTTTCGGCCAATGTGGTGCGTCGCGTGAGCCTGCCAGATAGCGATCGCGCACTCTACGAGCTGGCCCAACCCGCCGACAACCACCACCACGTGCAGTGCGTCGTCTGTGGTTCCGTTCAAGACGTCGAATGCGCCGTCGGCCACGCCCCCTGTCTTACTCCGTCCCAAAGCCACGGAATGCGGGTGCTTGAAGCGACCGTAACCTTCCGTGCTATTTGCTCCGAATGTGAAAGGAAAAGCAGCAGCAATGACTGACAACTTCACCACCACGCAGACCGGCACCCCGGTCGCCAGCGATGAGTTCTCGCTCACGTCTGGCGCCAACGGAACCACCGCACTGCACGATCGCTACCTGGTTGAGAAGCTCGCATCGTTCAACCGTGAGCGTGTACCCGAGCGCAACCCGCACGCCAAGGGTGGCGGCGCGTTCGGTGAGTTCGAGGTCACCGAAGACGTGTCGCAGTACACGCGCGCGGCTGTTTTTCAGCCCGGCGCCAAGGCTGAAACGCTGATCCGTTTCTCCTCCGTCGCTGGTGAGCAGGGCTCGCCCGACACGTGGCGCGACGTTCGTGGCTTCTCGCTGCGCTTCTACACCACCGAGGGCAACCTCGACATCGTCGGCAACAACACGCCCACGTTCTTTATCCGTGACGGCATCAAGTTCCCCGACTTCATTCACTCGCAAAAGCGCCTCGGCGCCTCGGGTCTGCGTGACGCAGACATGCAGTGGGATTTCTGGACCCTCTCCCCCGAGTCCGCACACCAGGTGACGTATCTGATGGGCGACCGCGGTCTGTCCAACTCCTGGCGTGAGCTCAACGGCTATGGCTCGCACACCTACCAGTGGGTCAACGCTGACGGCGAGCGTTTCTGGGTGAAGTACCACTTCATGTCCCAGCAGGGTGTTGTTCGCATGGACGCTGCCGAGGCTGAGCGCATTGCTGGCGCCGACGCCGACTACTACCGTCGCGACCTCTACAACGCCATCGCCGAGGGTAACTTCCCGAAGTGGGACGTTTACGTTCAGGTGATGCCCTACGAAGAGGCGAAGAACTACCGCTTCAACCCGTTCGACCTCACCAAGACCTGGTCAAAGAAGGACTACCCGCGCATCAAGGTCGGCACGTTCACGCTGAACCGCAACCCGCAGAACTTCTTCGCAGAAATCGAGCAGGCAGCATTCTCCCCTGGCAACCAGGTTCCGGGAACCGGCATCTCGCCCGACAAGATGCTGATGGCTCGCGTCTTCTCGTACCCGGATGCTCAGCGCCACCGCATCGGCACGAACTACAACCAGCTGCCGGTCAACCAGCCGCACGCAGCCGAAGTTCGCAACTACATGCACGAAGGTGCCATGCAGTTCCTGTTCAACCCGGCTGACGCACGCGTCTACGCCCCCAACTCGTACGGCGGCCCCGCAGCCGACGCCGAGCGCGGCATCGAGGCGACGTGGGAGAACGACGGCGAACTGGTGCGTTCGGCCTACACGCTGCACGCCGAGGACGACGACTTCGGTCAGGCAGGCACGCTGTACCGCGATGTGTTCAACGATGAGGAGAAGGCTCGCTTCATCGACACGCTCGTTGGCCAGTACGGCGGCCTGACGGTCGACCGCATCAAGGAGCGCTTCTTCCAGTACTGGACGAACGTTGACGCCGGTCTCGGCGCGACCCTGCGCGAGCGCGTCGGCGCCTAAGACAATCAAACGGGCCCAGCATGGTGACATGCTGGGCCCGTTTGTCGTTTTGTTCGCGATCCTTCACCGTGAGGCTCATCGTGACCGGTAGCATGCTCGGCATCACATGCATCCCTGACCAGATCGGGAAACATCATGAGCACTACGAAAGTCGCGGAGCCCACCCTCGGCTCCAAGCTCGCCGCTGAAGCGGTGGGAACCTTCCTCCTTGTGTTTTCGATCATGGGCACAGGAGTCTTCGGAGCCTTCTTCATGGTTCCGGAAGCCGCCCCCGTCGGCGGCACCGTTCCGATTGCCGTCGCTCTCGGCCTCGGTGTTGCTCTCACCATCGGCGTGTACGCGTTTGGGCCGATCTCTGGCGGGCACTTTAACCCTGCTGTCACTCTGGGGCTCGCCGCTGCTGGCCGCTTTGAGTGGCGCAATGTCGGCGGCTACCTGGTGGCGCAGGTGGTTGGCGGCTTGCTCGCAACGACCGTCGCCATGGCCATCGGCGTGTTCGGCCCCGATGGATGGTTGGCCGCGGCGCAGGCGAGCGGCTTTGCCTCCAACGGCTACGGCGATCACTCGCCGGGCGGGTTTGGCCTGGTAGCCGCCATGATCATCGAGGTCGTGGCCGTTGCCATCTTCCTCTGGGTCATCATTAGCGTGACGCACCCCGACCGCCCAACGCCGTTTGCCGGTGTTGCCATTGGTTCCACACTGTTTCTGCTCATTCTGATCGCGATCCCCGTCGACAACGCGTCGCTGAACCCCGCCCGCTCGCTCGCCACGGCGCTGTATGGCGGCGGCGATGCACTCATGCAGCTGTGGGTGTTCATTGTGTTCCCGATCATTGGCGCACTCATCGCCGGTTACACGTATCGGGCCGTCTTCGACAACGTCAAGCGCTAACGCCGATGCCCCGCAGTTGGTTGCCGAGTTGTTCTAACCGGCAACCAACTGCGGGGTTCCGCGTTCGTGCTCGGTGAGGTCGCCACTCTCGCCGGCGCGCGCGGCCCGGCGACCAAAGAACAGCATGTAGAACAAGAAGATGCCGAGCGCCAGCGCGCCGATGGCGATCTTGACCGCCCACGGCCACGACTGTTGGCCGGTCACGAATCCTTCGACTACGCCCGAGAGCGCTAGCGCGAGAATCAGGCCAACGACGACGGTCGCGAGCGAACGACCGGCCTGCGCGAGCGATTCCAGGCGGGTTTGCCTGCCGGGCGCGACCCAGGCCCAGAAAATGTGGAGACCCGCGGCGACCGCGACAAAGATGCAGGTGAGTTCGAGCATGCCGTGGGGCAAGATGTGCAGCAAGAACACATCGCCGCGATCAAACTCCATCAGCACCGCAGCCGCCTGCCCGAGGCCAACCGCATTCTGCATGAGGGCGGCCACCGGGTAGATTCCGGTGATGCCCAGCGCGATCACCTGCGCAGAAATCCATGCATTGTTGGTCCACACCATGCCGGCAAACGAGGCGGCAGGGTTGTAATACTCGGTGAAGTCGTTTTCCGCGTATTGCCGAAGCGCGTCGTGGTTGCCGAGGGCCGCGATCAGCGCGGGGTCTGAGGAGATCCAGAACGCCACGGTCGACGCAATGATGAGAAAGGCGACCGCAACGGCGAGGGTCGTCCATCGCAATCGGTACAGCGCTGCCGGGAGTTGTACCGCAAAGAACCGCGGAATCTGGCGCATCACGTTGTCAGGTGCGCCGGTCAGTCGCGCGCGAGCATTGCTCAGCAAGGTGGAGAGGTAGTCACTGAGCACGGTGCGACCGGCGCTCGTTTTCGCGTCGGCGAGGTCGGCGGATGCTGCCCGATACCGCGAAATGAGTTCGTCGGCCTCAGCGCCGCTCAGACGTTTTGTCCGCGACAGTTCGGCGAGGCGATCCCACTCCCCCGCCCGTGCCGCGCGCAATGCATCCAGATCCATTTGATTTACTGTACTCATGCCAACCGTGAGCACTGCAACTATGCAGGACGAAGTCCTCACCGGCGAGGCCGTCGCGTTAGACCTGCAGCCCCTCGGTCTCATCGCCAGGGCCGTCGGTGCTGGCTTCGACGTGCTGCTGATGGTCGTGGAGTTCGTCGCGATCATGCTGCTGATGAATTGGCTCACAGGCAACGGCGTGCTCGATGCCGAAACCTCACGAATCGGCATGATTGTGGCACTGGTGCTCATCGCCGTCGCCATCCCGACGGCCATCGAAACCCTGAGCCACGGACGCAGCCTCGGCAAACTGATCATGGGCGGACGCATCGTGCGATCCGACGGCGGAACCATCGGGTTTCGTCACGCCTTCTTGCGCGCGTTGGTGGGCGTTGTCGAGGTGCTGATGACGTTTGGAACCATTGCGCTGCTGGTCGGGATCTTCACGCCGCGAGCGCAGCGCCTCGGCGATCTGGCCGCTGGTACCTACAGCGAGCGGGTGCGCGCCCCCCAGGTTCCGTCATCGCATCTCGCCCTGCCCCCGGAGCTGACAGCATGGGCCCTCGTGGCCGATGTGTCACGCATGCCCGATCATCTCTCGCGCAAGCTATGGCAGTTCTCGCACGAGGCAGGTGTCATGAATCCGGCTTCGCGTCATCGTCTCGCAACGGAGCTGCTCGCGCAGTCCCAGCCGTATGTGAACCCGATGCCGCCGGCAGAACCAACCGCGGCGGTCGTCGGCATCATGGTGGTGCGGCGCGATCGCGAACTGCGTGCGCTCCAAACGCGAAGCGCCCGCTCCGGCCGCCTGCTCGCCGGAACCTGAACGTAACTGTGGCGCCCTACGGTCGCGGGGCGGAACCTGTGTTCTGACAGCGCCGCGCTGTTTAAGACTGAAGCGTCTCGTGTCGAACGATCATCCAGCCGCGCGGAACCGAAAGACGCTCGTAATGAATCTGGCAGAGGTCGTGCGCGTGCGGGTTGCCCGCAGGGCCGAGGGGGCCGACGGCCGCCATTTGGTCGGCGTAGTCGTAGGTGAGCGTGGCAACCGCCTCGCGGGCACACCCCACCTTGGAACACAACCTGGTCTGCATAACAGTCCCACACTAGCGAACGCCGGCCGTTGCCTTCGCTGATGCAGCGGTGATCCGCCAAAACCCGTGCGCGTAGGATGGTGGCATGACCTCCGAGGCCGAGCCGACTCCGTTGCGCGCACGTTCGCGTCATGGCCGTCACGGCCGCGCTGGCCGTTCACAGTTGACGCGCCCCCCGCTGCCGCAGCTGGAGAGCCGCATCGATCGCTTTGATGTGATCGTTGCCACCACGAGCGAATACTTGCGCTCTGCGCACGAAGCCCTGCGCGATGTGCGGTTCGAAATCGGAACCATCCCGTTTCATGCGAACCGCGAGATGCCCCGCTGGTCGGTCTCGCAGAACGAAAAGCGGATCATCGTGTTTCGGGTTCCGCTCGAGCGACTCGACAAGTGGCACCGCGACGATGAATGGCACGGCCGCATGATCGTGGAAACCGCCGTGATCTACGCGGCAGCAGAATACCTGGGCAAGGAGCCCTGGGAGCTCGCCCCCGACCGGCGACGCTAGCCGATTCGGTCCACGGGCCCGGCGCGCGCCGAAACCCTAGTGCCGCACCACGACGGGCATAGCCGCCGCATCGGCTGGCCACACCGGATACGTTGCCGTGGCGTTTTCTCCGGCGAAACTCACCGCAGCGTGCACCGTCCCCGAGGCCACCGTCACGGTTCCGCTCGATGCCGCTGTAACGGGAACGGCGATCGCAGCTCCCGGGTTGATCGTGTAGTCGCGGTCGCCTGCAGGAGTCGTCACGCTCACGCGAGCCCTCGTCTCGCCGGGGTTCGCGAGGGTGAGAGACGGGGCCGCACCATCCGCGACAGCAAACGGCGTCGCCCCCTCGGTCAGCGGCAGGGTGGCCGTTGCCCACGCGAAGTCTGATCCGTCTTCGTAGCCGGTTGTCGACCAGACACCGGCAACGACGGGCTTCACGGCATTCACCGTCATCACGTAGGTGCCCGCAGGCAGTGCCGGCAATTCAACCTCGGTCGGAATTCCGCCCTCAAGCGCCACCGTCGTCACATACGAGTCGGCGCTCTCACCGACAGCACGAAACGACACCTGGGCTGCGGTGGTTTCTGCTGGCGAGAGAATCCGCGCACGCTGAAACTCCATAGCACCGTCACCGCTGTCACTCACGACGATGCCCGGCACAATCTGCATCGTGGACGGCGCCGCAACGGCGCTTTGCACGTCAACGCCTCCGGTGACGAGCGTGCGAACGAGCCCGGACTGCAAATTGGCAAGAACCGGCGTATCGTGCGCGTCAACGCGCAGCACCGGACCGAACTCGTCGCCTGCCAGCGACGCCAGATCTACGGCAACCGTGGCGCCTGCCGCGACAACGATGCCGGTAGAACCCGGAACCGGTTGCGGGCCGGTAGCGCCGTAGATGGTGACGTCAACGGTCGCCGTGACCTCACCCGGGTTCGTCAACGTCAGCACACCGGTCGATCCGGTGAGGGTGTCGGCCCCCACAATCCACGACTGCATCGCCGCTGGCTGACACGCGTACGCGGCGAAGCCGGTGATATCCGGGCTGGTGATACTCAACGAACCGGCCGCGGCAATCGCGACCCGCTCCCCGTCGATCGGATCGGCGGCGAACATCGTCGAGGTGGCATCGGGAACGCTCACCAGCGCGACGGGCTCCTCTCGCAACCCCGGAGCATCCGACGTGACAAAGCGCGGCGTCTGCGCGATCGACAGCGCCTGCGCGTTTGCGGCATCACGCCCAACAGCGAGTAGCGGCCCCGAACAGCCGAGCATCGTGGTTCCGGCCGCCGGCTGCGCGGTGATGGCGGGTCGAACGGCGGTGACCCCATCAAATGGTGCCGCAATCGATGCCGCCACCCCGATCGTGGCGCCAGCGATAATCACGAGTCCGCCAACGAGACGAGCGCTGAGATGAATCGCTTTGTTGCGCGGCGTGCTCATAGGTTCTCCGATCCTTGAGCGTCAACGACGCGGGGCTTGCGCCGTGAGGCGCGCACCGACGTTGGGGTCGGAATCGCCAGCAACAGCGCGATGAGCGTGACAATGGCAGCCGCCGCCGTCATCGTCGTGAGATACGGGGTGTCTTCGGGGCGAGGTTCCGCTCGCGCGGCGGGCTCGCCGTCAAGGCGCCACAGCGCCCCCTTGCCCGTCTCGCCAACCCGAGTGAGTCCCGCAAGCACGTTGAGCGATGCGATGGCAGATTCGCGCGCTGCCTGCGCCGCAGGCTCCTCAACGGTCAGCGCGACGAGAACGTACTGCACGCCGAGTTCGCCGATGGCCTCGGCCGAACTCCCCGCTCCGGGCGTCACGATGGCCGCGACCTCGGCGGCGAGGCGCTCGTCAGCCGCCGTCACGGTGGTGCGCGTATGTACCAGCGTCGACTGCGCGCCCAGCGCATTGGTTCCGCCCCACACCACCCGTGTGAGGAAAGAGCCGTCAGGCTGCGGAACCAGCACCAGCGTTCCGATGTTGGGATTCTCCCGCGCTTCGGCCGCCACATACGCCGGCAGCGTCGTTTCACGCCCCTGCGTGAGGACCGCGACGCCCCGCGCGGGCTGTGTCAGCATCGGTACGGCCGAGACCACGATGAGCGTGGTCATCGCGACCGCGATGCTCGATGTCACAGCGCGCTTGAGGCGCGCACCGTCAAGCGTGACGAGGGCGGCCAGCACGAGGCACAACCATGCGGTCGACAGCAGGGCGCCGGGCCAGATCGGCACCGCCTGCGAGTCGTGAAAAGACACGGAAATGCGGGAGGCCACGAGGGCCGCAATCGTCGCGGCGGCGGCCGTGAGCACCAGCGCAGACCCGATACGCCAGCGCTTCAAGAACGGCGCAACCAGGGCGAGGACCAGCACCGGAACCAGCAGCAGCGCGGCCAGCGGAGCAAGCGTTTCGAGGTTCCACGTGAGCAAGAATTGAGACCAACTACCCGGGTCGGCATCGGCAAAGCCCGCGGCCGTGAGCAGGTTGCCCAGCCACGTCTGTTCTGCGCGTGCACCGCCGTACACCGCACCCGGGTCAGCAAGTGTGGCAAGCGGCGTGCCCAGCGTGAAGTTGCGCCACGCCAGCGGAAGGAACCACACCAGGGTGGGCACGATGATCCAAAGGTAGCGCACGCCACCGCGCACGCGACCGAAGCAGGCGAACACGATGGCGGCAACGACAATCGCCGCGATGAGGAACAGCCCGAGCGATGGTGCGCAGGCCGCGATCACGCACAGCAGGAGGGAGGCTGCGCCCGCGGCGCCCCAGGAGCGGTGCGCCACCATGATCGCGTAGCAAAGCCACGGCAACAGCAGGTGCACGATCACCGCGGTCGGCCGCGGCGTCATCAGCGCCGAGAGGAAGGTGGGAGATAGCGCCCACGCGATTGCGGCGACGATGCGCAACCCGGAGCGCTCGGTCACGCGGGTGGCGGCGAACCAGCCGCCCAGAACCGCCAGCGGGAGGGCAAAGACCCATAGTGCAACAAACGTCACCCCGGGGTTGGTGGGGAAAAGGCTGCCGATGAGCGCGACAACGACGCTGAACGGGTCGGCGGGCCCTGGGCCATCAAGCCCAACGCCCGCATAGCCAAATTGTGTGTCGGCCCACAGCTGAGTCAGGCTGTCACGCAGCGGCAGGAGGGCGCCGCCGGCGATGGTTGGCCAGGCGAGCAACGCGGGAAAAATCACGACGGAGACGACGAGCGCGGCCAGCGTCACCCAGGCGCCGCCGCCCGAGAAGAAATGCAGCTCGGTCTTGACCGTGGTGTTGTCTTCTGTTGCCTGCTGTCGCTCAGCCGCCTTGACCTGTCGCGGTGTCAATCGCAGCGGGGCCACGCGTTTGAAACCCGCGCGGCTACCGGCCAATGTCCTTCGTGAGCGCGCAATCGCGCCCCAGCGAAGCCCGGTCAGGAGGGTTGCACCCCACTCGGGCAGCACGCGCTCTGGTTGCTTGTTGATGAGGTGCTGCAGCGTGCGGCCAAAAGCGAGAAACGGAAAGCTCAGAATATGAAGCAGAACCGCCCACGCGGGTGCGTAGGTCAAACGCCGGTGCAACTGGGCAACCCGGCTCACATAGTGAATGCGGCGCCGATCACGCGCCTTTCGCGGCGCCGGTAGGCCTGCGACGCCGTCACCGTGCACGGCAACAACCGCGTTCGGCGCGAGGTCGACACGCAAACCGCGAAGGCGGGCACGCACACCGATATCGAGGCCCTCATCTCCTCCGGCGAGCGCCGGATCGGGCATGAGCTCTTTGACCTCATCGGCACGGATCAGCATGCCGCGAATATCGGCGCCGAGAAGGTCTTCGGTCGCGTCGTGTTGCCCCTGGTCGATTTGGCCGACACCGATCACGACGGTGCGCCCGTATTCCGTCATCGAGACGCCGACAGACTCCAAGATCGCCGGTTCATCGGCGCGCACGAGCTTGGGCGCCACCACGGCAACCGAAAGCGAGGTCTCAAGTCGAGCGGCGAGGTGTTGCAATGCGTCGGGGGCCGGAACCGTGTCTTGCGCGAGCAACCAAAGGGCGCGCCCGGCAGCAATGCGGCGCGATGCCAGGTCAACCGCGGCGGCAAATCCGGTCATGGCAGACGCCGCGATGATGCTCTCTGCCGCCGAAGCGTTGAGCACGGCGGTGATATCTGGGTGCGACCCACACTGAACGACGGTGAGCGCGTCAACCGGATGAGTTTGCTCGGCGATGGCCGCGAGCGTTTCTTTCAGGTGCGCGAGAGTCTCGGGGCGCGCGTCGGCGCGAATAACGAGAACGGCGTGAATGGGGGCGGGCATATCAGTGCCAGCCTAAGCAGGAAACGAGAATGAGAGCGGCGCACGCGCCGAACACGCCGGAGCGCGCGCCGCAAACTCAGACTGCTCGGCGCTTGAGCTTTCGACGTTCGCGCTCGCTCAAACCACCCCAGATGCCGAATCGCTCATCGTTCTGCAGGGCGTACTCCAGGCATTCGGAGCGCACATCGCACGTCGAGCAAATGCGCTTCGCGTCACGCGTGGATCCGCCCTTCTCCGGGAAAAATGCCTCAGGATCAGTCTGCGCGCACAGCGCATCCGTTTGCCAAGCGAGAGCGTTATCGTCGTCTTCGGATGGTTTGCGGACACCAGGAACACCGAGGTGAACAGGGTCGACGAACCAGTTGTCGGGAACGCCGGAACGGTAAGCCGTCATGTGCTCTCCCTTTCTTTTCCCCCGGACACGGGGTGCCGTGCCCTAACTAATTACACCCGTGTCATTCGTGTGGGTCAAGTCGCGGATAGTAAACCCTCAACCCCATCTTTAACCTTCATCTGGAAAATGCGGCGTGTCGCGTCACCGCAACGCGACTTTGTCGCAGATCTCCGGCACCCCTCCGCCGTTCTCACACAGAAAATCGGAGCCCGAACGATAGATTGTGTGATCATGCCCACGTATTCGCGCCACCCGGTCGGAGCACCACCCCAGGCACCGCCGCGTGAATCGACGCGCCGACTCATGCTGCGCGCACACGCCATCTTCGTGCTGTTCACATTGTTCGCTCTCCCGTTCTGGAACCACCTCCTCGGAACCACGGGCGCGGCAGGCGTTGTCATCCTGATGACGCTGGGAACGCTGGGTTGGTGGATTCCGCTCCTCGTGGTGCAGCAAAAGACCAACCCTTTTCCCTGGCGACGATTGCCGTGGACCGCACTGCTATACGTGTTGTGGGCAACGCTGTCGATTTCGTGGTCTGCGTGGCCGGCATCCAGCGCCCTAACCGTGGCCGGAATGCTTTCCGTCACACTGCATGCGCTCTTTCTCGTACACGTGCTGAGCTGGCGAGAGCTCATGCGCGTGATCGCGTCTGCGCTGAAGTGGGTCGTCGGGCTCTCTCTGATGTTCGAGCTGTTCGTCTCACTGGTGATTCAGCATCCGATCTTCCCGTTCTTCGTTGAGCCTCCCGCGGGCAAGATCGACCCGCAGTGGTACTGGTCACGCGACAACCTGTTTGATGGCGGCCGCATTCAAGGAATCCTCGGCAACGCCAACCTGCTGGCCATCCTGTGTCTGATTGCCGTGATCGTCTTCACGATTCGCGCACTGTCCAGCGCACCGCGGCGCAGCTGGCTCATTGCCTGGATCGTGGTGTCTGCGTACCTGATGTACCGCGCGGGCTCTGCCACCGTGTTCATGTGCGCGGCAGGCATCGTCGCCGTGCTGGTGTGCGTTCTGATCATGCGGCGCACCACCAAACCATCCCAGCGTTCGCTCGCCTATTTCGTGTTCGCAGGCGTTGGTTCCGCCGCCGCACTGCTCGTCTTCGTCTACCGTGATGTGGTCTTTGGCCTGCTGGGCAGAAGCGATAACCTCACCGGCCGTGCCGACATTTGGGCGGCGATCGCCGAACGAATCGCCGAGCGTCCGGTGATCGGGTGGGGTTACTCCAGCCCGTGGGTTCCGTTTGATGAGACCATCTCGGCGGGGCTGGTCGATCACGGCCAAATCGTGATGCAGGCACACAACATGTGGATCGATGTGATCTATCAGCTGGGGTGGATCGGATGTGCGATCTTGATCGCGACGATGCTCGCGTTGATTTGGCGGTCGTGGTTCTTCGCGGTTGATCGTCCACGGTGGGATCTCAACGACGCGCGCCCGTTCACGGTCATCAGCATCTTCCCCGTCTTGATGGTGGCGCTGTTGCTCGTACAGGGCATCACGGAGTCGGCGCCGATCATGCTGTGGGGATGGCTGTTCATCGTCATGCTGAGCTTCAAGATCAAATCTGCCCCCATCGTTGGGGTGGGAACCGCCGAGCAGTCTGCCGCGCTCGAACAGGGCGACGCTCCCCCCGTCCGCCGACCACTCACTCGCCGATGAGCACAGCCCCACCCTCACGCCTGGCCGAGACGCTGGACTCGGCGGCGTTTGCGCGCGCCTATGCGCTAACCGCATTCGCCACCGCGTTTGCCGGCCCGCTGATAGAAAATCTCGTCGGCTCTGCCACCCTCACCACGATCATTGTCGGCCTGGTCGTGGTCGGCGCGGCCGTGCTGTTCGTGCGGCGTGCCGAGCTCGCGTGGATCCGCCTGATTCCGTGGAGTATCGCGCTCATCTTGGTGTGGACCTGCCTGTCCTTCACCTGGTCGTCTGACCAACGGTGGACGTGGATCGGCATGTGGGGTCTGTTGGGTTACGCCTTCATGGCCATCGTCATCGCGCATATTCGCGACTCGCTCCAGACGGTGCGCGCGATCGGCGACGTGCTGCGGGTGTTGCTTGCCCTCTCGATTGTCGTCGAGCTGCTGAGCGGTGTCATTTTCGATGCACCGTTCGCCTTTCTCGGCGTGCAGGGCAATCTGACAGCGGGCGGCCCCGTGCAGGGCATCTTTGAAACCAGAAACCTGCTCGGCCTGGTGAGCGTCATCGCGCTGGTGACGTTTGTGATTGAAATGCGTACCCAGTCTGTCGAACGCCCGCGCGCAATCGTGAGCATGACGATGGCGCTGGCACTGATCGCGCTTTCCCTCTCCCCCACCGCGATCGTGCTCGTTGGCGTCGTTGCCGCCAGCGCTGGCGCGCTCGCCATCGTGCGATCGACGCCCAAGGAGCGCCGCGTCAGCGTTCAAATCGCCCTCGCCGGGCTCGTGGTGGGTGCCATTACCCTCGGCTTGATCTTTCGCCATCAGATCATTCGGTGGCTGGGGGCAGGAACCGACATTTCGGTGCGCGCGGATCTGTGGAACGCGCTGCTCGACTACAGCAGGCTGCGCCCGTGGCAGGGTTGGGGATATTTCGGCCCGTGGGCACCCAATGAGTTTCCGTTCTGGTCGATCAACGACCGAGCGGGGGCGGAACACCTCAGCGCACTCAATGCATTCTTCGATGTGCTGATTCAGCTCGGCATCGTCGGCCTCATGCTCTTCCTGTTTGCCGCGGGGCTCGCACTAACCCGCTCGTGGCTCATCGCAACAGAGCGCAAGTCGATCCTCTACGCGTGGACGCCACTCGTGCTCATCACGCTACTCGCCAACTCCATGCTCGAAAGCACCATCATCACGAGTGTGGGATTTATGTTGTTTGTACTGTGCGCAACGCGCGCCGGCCAGGTGAAGTCGTGGCGAGAACTGATGGACGCGCCGCGCCCTCAGAATCCGTCCATCCAGCCAGGGTAGGCTCGAAGGCGTTCCACTCCCCCCCTCACCCCCTGGGAATCATGTCTGCTGCATTCGAACCGGCGTCGGCAACGATCGTTATCGTCACGTACAACCGCTCGCACCTGCTGACCAGCCTGCTCGACTCCATCATTTGCATGGACCCCAAGCCCGGTCATGTCGTCGTGATCGACAACGCTTCATCCGATGACACGCCCTCCGTTGTTGAGGGATTCAACGAGCGTCTCGGAACCACGTTGGTATACCGGCGCATGGAGACGAACACAGGTGGTTCCGGCGGCTTCAGCGAAGGCATGCGCGTTGCGTATGAGCTGGGCTCTGAGTGGATCTGGATGATGGACGACGATGTGGAACTCGTCGAAGACGGCCTCGCGAAGATGGGCAAGTGGGCTCCGCGGTTCAAGAGCATCCAGGGTCGTCGCTACGACTACGACGGTAGCGAGTTCTATTGGCAGTACCGGGTCTCTGTTGCCATGGGTATTCCCATCCCGTTCGCTCCCGCCGCCTTTGATGGTTCCGGCTTCAAAGAAATGAACTCGGGCTGCTTTGAGGGCATGTTCATTCACCGCGACATCGTGCAGCAAATCGGACTGCCTGACCCGCGGTTCTTTATCTACTGGGATGACACGGTCTACGGCTGGCTTGCCTCGTTGAAGACGACGGCCGTGATCGTTGACGATTTTGTGCTGCGCCGAACCCGCGAAATTAAGCAGTGGGACATGGGTCTTCGCCACCTGAATGCGTCAAGCGACGCCTACCGCTACTACATCATGCGCAATCGGGCATATATGCGGCACTACTACAAGCAGCACGGCGCGTACCGCCCCATTGCGTTCGCATTCGGTTCTTTCCTGACGTTTACGAAAGAGCTGATTCGCCTCACAATTGTGGAGCGTAAGGTGCGCGGAACCAGCAATCTGTTCCGCGGCATTCGCGACGGTCGCAAACTCTCGCGTGACCGCAGCTGGACGCCCATGCCGCCGCTCGCGCCTCTGACCACCGACGCAAAGTAAGTCAAGGAGCCTCGTGTCCCCTCGCTCTGGTAATTCTGGTCGCATTGGCATGCTGGTCGCGATCGGCGTGGTCGCGCTGGTGATCGCCGGCGGCGCCGTCGTGCTGGCAATGAACCCGCCATTTCAGGGTGACGGTACCCCGACGCCAACCGCGAGCGCATCGAGCACGGCGAAGCCCACCGCTTCGGCAACGCCTTCGCCGACGACGAGCGCTACGCCCACCGCTGATCCCACCCCGTCGGCGACGCCAACGGGTGACCCGGTGCCGGATGACGCCGACTTTAATGCCGCCGTTGCCCCCTACCTGATGGATGCCGGAACGGGTCTAGACATCATTGCTGAGAGCGTCGCCGGCGGCTCGTTCGATGGCACGCAAGACGTGATTACGCAGCTCGAGCACGACGTGCAGCGCCTCTTTGACAATGCGAAGCCCAGTGACCCGGCGACGTGGAACGGCGCTGTGCAGACGTACGCTGGCGCCATCGAGAACCTAAGCCAGGCGCTCGGCAACGCCGATGCCGACCGCACCGCAACGGCACTGGAGTCGGCGCGACGCGACCTCGAATCGCTCGTCAACCTCGCCAGCTAACCCCGCCGTTTCGGCGCTTGGTGGTTCCGCTACCGGCGAGCGCTTTCAGCGCTTGGTGGTTGCGTGGTTCCGCTACCGGCGAGCGCTTTCAGCGCTTGGTGGTTCCGGAGTTGTGGTCGGCGTTGTACTGATCGAGCACATCGCCGATGTGGCCGTCGAGCAGGAGCTCGCCCTTGTTGAGGTAGAGACCCCGCGTGCAGAAGCGGCGTAGGTCGCGCTCATTGTGGCTCACGAAGAAGAGCGTGCGCCCCTCGGCGAGAAGCTCGTCGATGCGCTTGTAGCACTTGTCGCGGAAGGCTTTATCGCCCACGGCAAGCACCTCATCGACCAGCAGAATGGGCTCGTCGAGCTGGGAGACGACGGAGAACGCGAGTCGCACCTTCATGCCGCTGGAAAGGTGCTTGTACGGCGTATCGAGAAAGTCGCCGATTTCGGCGAAGGCGATGATGTCGTCGAAGCGGGCGTCGATCTCGGCACGTGACATGCCGTGCAGCCCTGCGATGAGGCGCACGTTTTCACGAACGGTGAGGTCGGCAGCAAAGCCGCCAGTCAGCTCGATGAGGGGCGCGACGCCGCCGTGTACCTGCACGGTTCCTTCGTCTGGCAGCAAGACTCCGGCGACAAGCTTGAGCAGCGTCGACTTGCCCTGGCCGTTGCGACCGACGACGCCGATGGCTTCGCCATAGTTCACCGTGAAGGAGACGTGGCGCAGCGGCCAGAACAGGCCCGCCTTCTTGCGTCGTTTGGCGCCGCCAAACAGATCTTTCAGGCTTGGGCGGCCACGCCGATTGCGGCGAAACGAAATGCCAAGGTCAACGATCGTCATCGCGTTGCCTGGGTTTGCACGCTCCCCCTGCGCCGGGGGTGTGTTCGTGGTTGCAGACATCACAGCTCCTTCAGCACGGGGCGCTCGAGTCGGCGGAACATCAGCACGCCGACGACCAGGAAGAGCAGGGTGATCACGACGCTGATGACAACGCTGAACAGGTCAAACTCCTCGGGGAAGAAAGCCATGCGATAGAGCGTGAAGATGCCAGAGAGCGGATTGAACGCAGCTATCTGATTGAACGGTTCGGGGAGATCTTTGATGCCGTAGATGACGGGAGACGCGTAGAACAGGGCCCGCAACACGAGCTTGGTGGTGCGTTCCAAATCGCTATAGAGCACGCAGAGCGGGGCGATCAGCAAACCAAGACCGAGCAGGAGGAGGGCTTGCAGCAACACGGCGAGCGGAAATAGCAGCACGCCCCACCCAAGGGTCGCGCCGGCGAAGATCGCGAAGAGGGCGAGCACTGGCAAGGCGAGCAGAAACTCTGTGCCCTTGCTGACGATGATGCGGGCGATCCAGATCGACCGCGGGATGTTCGTCGATCGCACCAGCTTCGCGTCTTTACGGAACGCGCGCGTGAAGTCGCTGACCGAGAGGTTAAACCACACCCAGGGCAGTAAACCCGCCACCAAGAAGACGATGTATGGTTCCGCTCCGACGTTCTCACGCTGAAAGACCTGCGTGAAAACGAACCAGTAGATTCCGGCCATCACCAGCGGGTCAAGCACGCTCCAGAAGTATCCGAGCAGGCTTGTCGCATATCGCACCTTGAGATCGCGCGCCGACAACAGTCGTAGCGCGTGGAGGTATCGCCGAGCCGGAGTGTGGGCGCGGCCGGAGGGAGCGGTCACGATGTCGAGTCTAGAGGGGGGAGGTTGCGTTGAGCCGATGTGGCGCGGTCGTTGGCAGAGGTTTGCGTCACCAACGGAATCCACTCTCGTCCAACGCGATGCCGACCGGCTCAATCAGGTGTTGCATGAAGGTCTTGGTGATGTGGTTGTCATCCATGTACAACACGGTGTTGCCGATAACCGCGCGACATGTGCCTTCTGGGCAGAACTGTTCCGTCATGTCGACGACGTGAATCTTGTCTGAGGCGATGTCTTCGATCGGGTTTGTCATGGCGAGCTTGTCTTGCAGCGGGGCAGCGCACGCCATGCCGTCATCAAGGTTCTCAAACACGCAGGAATAGATGTTCTCGGAGTACCGGGGGTTGTCGCGCACCAGGATGATCTGACCAACCGCGTCTTCGACCTCAAGGAGCGTTCGATCGATGCCGTCGAGTGGACGATCATCGGGCTCTGAAGCGAGTGCGCGCGTACCAACCGTGAACAGCACGTCGGGCTGAGTCTCATTGATGTAATCGGTGACTTCGCCGCGCCACTCGTTGCATGCCTCTAGCTCTCCGGAAAACTCGTCGAGCGCAAACGGGCAGCCGCCCCTGAGCAGCGCGACCACGTTGTAGCCGTTGTCTACCGCGAGCGGGGCGAAGGCACCCATCCATTGCTGCGCGTGCGAGTCACCGACGATGAGGAAGGTGGGCGCGCCTTCGTCGATGATGGTCTGCGAACACAGGGCCGCGGCACTCGCACCAATCGGAATGGTGTCGCCGGTGCATTCCTCTTCGAGCCCCACCCATTCTTCCGCCATGCGTGAACCGATGGGCAGCAGGAGGTCGCCGTCAAGCGGGCCTTCGCTCGCTTCGAGCGCAACCGCGAGCTCAGCGGCCTGCTCCTGCGCTGCCGCTTCGATCATTTCGGCACGCTGATTCTCCAGCGCCTGCCACTGAGTGAGCGGAACCACCACCATCGAAGCCGTCGCGATGAGGGCGAGTCCGCCTGCCCATGCGTTGCGCTTCTCAAATCGCAGCCTCTGCAACGGGCGATCAATGCCATATCGAATCGCGATCGCCAACACGATTGACGCGGCGACGATGGCGCCGCCCTGGAGCAGGTCTGGCCGCGCGGTGTCGGTGGTGATCATGAAGAAGACGAGAATCGGCCAATGCACGAGATACAGCGGATAGGCAAAGGTTCCCATCCATCGCATGAACCGTGAGCCGAGCACGGCGGCAAAGGTGGTGTTGGCCGTCGCACCGCCAATGATGAGGGCGACCGCGGCGAGCACCGGCCACATCGCAAGGTATCCCGGGAAGCCACCCGAAACGTCGATCACCATGCCGCACACGAGGAGCGCAGCGATGCCGCCCCAGCCGACAATTTCGGCGGCAACACGCGGCAATGCCCGGTGGAGGGGAATGAGCGCCACGATGGAACCAATGGCGAACTCCCACATGCGCGCGGGAGTGCTGTAGTACGCAACCGTCTGGTTCGTGTCGGTTAGCCAGATCGAGTAGATGAACGACGCGACGAAAATAGCCGAAAAGACAACGAGAGCAATGGTTCCGACGCGACGTTTCGTCCATCGTGCGATGCCCCAGCATGCGAGCAGGATGAGCGGCCACAGAATGAAGATCTGCCCCTGCACGGAGAGGGACCAGAAGTGCAGCAGTGGGCTGACGTCATTGACGCCGCGGGCGTAGTAGTCGACCGCGTTCGCTGCGAGTTCCACGTTTTGGTAGTAGAACAGCGATGCCCAGGCTTGATCCCAAATCGCCGGCCAAAAGCCAGAGGGCAGCAGCAACATTGTCGCGACGAGCACGCCCACAATGGTGAGTGCAGCGACGGGAACGAGCCGCCAGAAACGATTGACCCAGTAGGCGCCAAGCCCAATGTGCCCCCGATCCGCCTTGCGGACGAGGGAACCCGTCATGAAGAACGCGGACAGCAGCAGAAAGACGTCGACGCCACCGGAGACCCGCCCCACCCACACGTGGTACGCGACCACGAGCGCGATCGCAAACGCGCGCAGACCATCAAGGTCATGGCGGTGATTTTGCGATGCGTCAAGCACCGAGTCGACGGAAGTACGTCGTCGGTCGTCTATTTGCTCCCGCGCCGGGCTCGCGTTTGCAACCGTCATTACGTTGCGGGCGTGCCCGCCTCCGCGTACACCTGGCGCCAGCTTTCTGGGCCCGTAATGTCGGAGAGAAGGTAACGGGGGGTTTCCGCCATGGGGTGCTCCTTAGGCGAGTTGGTTGTTCCACATCGACAGTGCAGACCCGATGGCCATGTGCATGTCGAGGTACTGGTACGTGCCGAGGCGACCACCGAAGTGAACGTCCTTCTCCCCTGCGCCGAGCTCGCGGTAGGCGAGAACGCCCTCGCGGTCCGTCGGGGTGTTCACCGGGTAGTAGGGCTCGTCATCCCGAGTCGCGAAGCGAGAGAACTCGCGGTGAATGACGGTCTTCTCCTGCGCGAAGATCTCTTTGCGCTCGGGGTGGAAGTGCTTGAACTCGTGAATGCGTGTGTAGGGCGCGTCGGCATCCGGGTAGTTCATGACGCTCGTGCCCTGGAAGTCCTGAATATCTAGAACCTCTTCTTCCAGGTCAATCGTGCGCCATGACAGTGCGCCTGCCTCGTAGTCGAAGTAGCGGTCGACGGGGCCGGTGTAGACGATCGGAACCTGGCCAACGACCGCCTTCTTGTGCAGCGGCTGCGACTCGTCAAAGAAGTCGGTCGACAGCTTGACCTCAATGTTCTTGTGGTCAGCCATCCGCTCCAACCACGCGGTATAGCCGTCAACCGGCAGTCCCTCGTACGTGTCGTTGAAGTACCGGTTGTCGTAGGTGTAGCGCACCGGAAGGCGGCTAATGATCGACGCGGGGAGCTCCCGGGCGTCGGTCTGCCACTGCTTTGCGGTGTAGTCGCGAATGAAGGCCTCGAACAGCGGGCGGCCAATCAAGCCAATGCCGCGCTCCTCCAGGTTGGTCGCCGAGTGCGCGTCGAACTCGCCGGCCTGCTCAGCAATGAGGGCGCGAGCTTCTGCCGGCGTGTACGCGGCGTCGAAGAACTGGTTGATGGTTCCGAGGTTAATGGGGAGGGGGTACACGATGCCCTTGTGGGTCGAGTACACACGGTGCTGGTAGTTCGTGAACTTCGTGAACCGGTTCACGTATTCCCACACGGTCTCGTTCGACGTGTGGAACAGGTGCGCGCCGTAGCGGTGGACCTCAATACCCGTCGTTGGTTCTGCCTCACTGTAGGCGTTGCCGCCCAGGTGGTGGCGGCGGTCGATGATCGTGACCTTGCGGCCGGCTTCAGCCGCCCGCTCTGCGATGGTGAGTCCGAACAGGCCGGAGCCCACAACAAGAAGATCCATGAAAAGCCGTTTCCTTGGGACGTGCCGAGCAGTTTCGGGTGAGAGAGCCTCAAAAAGCCTATCTCATCGCCCCAGAGTGACTGCTGATAATGGCGCCGATGTCGTCGGCGAGCATACGGACGATCACGAGATTAAGGTGATCGTGATCGTAGTAAATTGGTTCGCCACCGACGGCCGCATAGCAAGCGTCTGCGTCACAAAATTTGTCCGTCAGGTCTATAGCGAAGACGTTTGGGTTGTTGCTGGCCTTAACAGCCATCATGAGTGGGTCCGAAGACGCCGCGACGGCACGGGGTCGAGCGCACTCAATCGGAGTTTCTTCGTTCATGAGGAGACAGTCGCCTGGTCGTACGGCAATGTTATGTGGGCTATCCGCGATAACGGCAACATCTGTCCCGGCCGCAGTCCATCGAGTCCAGTACGAATTCAGCCCCTCTGCGAAGGCTTCCGAAGCATCCGCCCCCGTTGCCCCGTCAATCAGTTGATCGCGCGCGGCCATTGATGTTATGACAAGATCAGGGGCATCTTCCTCGATATAGTCCGCGACTTCATCGGACCAACGATTGCATTGCTCCGCATCGGAGTCACCCCACTCAGAGTTGAATCCGACGAAGTCGATGTCGGCAACAGGGCACCCGCCGTAGTAGCTGATGCTGAGTTCCCACTGATTTTCTCGTGCTAAGTCGAATATCGCCCCTTGCCACTGCTGAGCGTGCGAGTCTCCGACGAGCCAAACCCGCTTCGTCGGTGCGCCGTTCGAAAAGTCGCAAACGTGCGTTGTGCGAGTCTCCCCGTACGACAGCGGCCCAATGAAATCCCCACACTCATCTGGTGTATAGAAATACTCATTCACACTCGACATCACCGCGGTGTCGACCGGCGTTCCGAACGGATCGCATCCTGGCTCTCCTACCGCATCTGGGCCCAGACAAATGCCGACCTCCAGCGGTGCCTCAGGCGAGGTCGTTGGCGCCTCGGACCTTGCCGTAAGCACGAGGCCAACGCATAGGAGGGAGATAGCGAGCATTCCCGCGATCATGGAGAGGAAACTGGCGCGGACTGACTTGGTCCAGAACCCTAGGCGTTGAGCGGGCAACTCCACGAGGCGACGAGTCAGCCAGGCCAGCACAAGTGATACGGCCAATACGCTCACCTTCATCGCTGTGTCTGCTTCCCGGCTTAGCGCGAACGGGAGAATGACAAGCACTGGCCAATGCCAGAGATAGAGGGAATAGGAAACGTCACCGACCCACTGCACTGGCCTGAATGCAAATGCCTTCGCCGCCACGCCCTGCGCCTCGACCCCCGGGCCGGCGTATATGACGAGCGCCGTACCGAGGACAGGGATCAACGCCCAATAGCCGGGAAACGGCGTGAGTGGGGTGAATGCAATTGCAGCAGCCACGATCGCCCCGAGCCCGATGATTGAGACAATCGCCCTTCCCCTGAATCGCGCGGAGGGGGCGAGCGCCACAAGAGCTCCAACACCAAACTCCCAGGCTCGCGTATAGGTAACGAAGTAGGCCTCCTGCGGATGTAGAGCAGTCATAATCACGCTTGACACGAAAGATGCGGCAGTCACAAGCGCGACGACGATTCCCAAGCGCAGGACTAACGAGATTGTGCTCCTCCGCCAGAGCCAGCACCCGCCGATGATGAGCAAGATGGGCCAGACGATGTAGAACTGTTCTTCAACGGACAGCGACCAATAGTGTTGCACCGCACTCGCCGCATCGTTGTGCGCAGAGTAGTTCACCGAGAGCGCCGCCAGCACCCAGTTCTCGACGTACGCACCGCTCGCGGCAATCTGAATCGCATTGTCTTCCCACCGTGAGTATGGGAGAAACAACCACACTCCCAAACTCACACTCGCGAGAACGACCAGCGCCGCAGGAATCAACCTTCTGATGCGCCGCGCATAGAACGCGCCGAAAGCTACTGTGCCTGACGCCGCAATCTCACGGACCAGGTGGGCTGTAATCAGGTACCCGGAAATGACGAAGAAGACGTCTACACCTACGTATCCCCCGGTTAACCGTGCCGGGAAGAGGTGGTTTAGCACGACGGCCGTTATCGCGACTGCACGCAATGCCTGCACATCAGGACGGATCTTGCGAATCCTATCCGGCTGCGGAGATCGTTCGGCTCGCTGCCGTATGACGCGTGATTGAGGCGCGACGATTGGGTTCTTCATACTTTCCAAGATTGCTGAGATTGATCGCCATCAGTGACGGGAGTCAGTCGACGTCGACCTTCAGATACGCAACCAAGCGGTCACTCGCCAGCGGGGGGATCAGCCCGGTACTTTCCAATTTCGCAAGATCTAATACAGAGTTTCGGGGCCGGGGCGCGACGGGAGTTGAAGCCATCGCGAAGTACTCATCTGTGGTGACGGATGAGACTCGGTTGGGATCGTGTCCGGTGAGCTCGAAAATCGTCCGCGCGATGTTCGCCCACGTTTGTGGCTCGCCGGTATTGGTCACATTGTACGTGCCATAGGGAGCACGCGCGTCAAGAAGGTGCTTGATCGCTGCGGCGATGTCAACGGCAAATGTTAGCCGACCGAACTGATCATCGACGACCCGCGGATTGATTCCGCGCTCCGCAAGGGAAGCCATGGTCCTAACGAAGTTGTTGCCGTCGCCAATGACCCAGGAAGTGCGGATGACATAGCTACGGGACGCGGTTGCCGCGGCAATGTCACCAGCGGCCTTGGTCTGCCCATACACGCCGAGGGGTGCGAGCGGAGCCGATTCGTCGTATTCGGCCGTCGAGGTGCCGTCGAAGACATAGTCACTGGACACATGAACAAGCGTGATGTCGTGTTTCGTAGCCACGGCGGCGAGGCGTGCGACAGACGTAGCGTTTATCGCCCACGCGGCGATTCGCCCACCAGGAGTCTCAGCGATGTCAACAGCCGTGTACGCCGCCGCATTCACGATGATGGCATAGTCCTTCCAACGTCGAGCCGTTGGCAGGTCGTCGCTCGTCAGATCCAGACCGCTTCGACCGACAAACTCTACATCGGCACGGTCCTTCCACATGTCGCGCAACGCGCGACCAAGTTGTCCGTCAGCGCCTAGGACGAGAGTCTTCCGGGGCGTAATCGGCGTGACGTCGGCCAGACGCGGGTGGTTACGGTCCTTCTCGCTAATTTCAACCTGATCAAGAGGGATCGGCCACTCGATGTTCACGGTTTCGTCGGCGAGATTCAGAAAAGAGTACTGCGCATCCGGTGACCAGTGATCGTTCACAAGGTACACGTACGCAGTATTTTCCTCGAGAGTTTGGTATGAATTCGCGACCCCGCGCGGGACGAAAATCGCTACCGATGGGTCCAGCTCAGCCGTGAACACTGCACCGAAGGATGGCCCTTCACGCAGATCAACCCAAGCACCAAAAATACGTCCCGTTGCGACTGAGACATACTTGTCCCACGGCTCAGCGTGAATGCCACGAGTCGTACCAACAGCATCGTTGAAAGAAATGTTGTTCTGCACGGGTCCGAAATCTTCGAGCCCAACCGCGAGCATTTTCTCGCGTTGCCAGTTCTCCTTGAACCAACCCCGACTATCGCCGTGTACCGGAAGTTGCACAAGCAACAGCCCAGGGATCGTCGTTTCAGTTGTGGCTAACGGTTTCGAGAATTCGATGCTCACTGTCCCTGCTTTGCGTAGAACGCTTCGGTGGCGTCTTTGCTCGGAGCCCACCATGCTTCGTTGTCGCGGTACCACTGAATGGTGGCGGCGAGTCCAGCTTCGAAGTCGCCAAACTGAGGCGCCCAGCCGAGTTCGGTGCGGAGCTTCGCGGAGTCGATCGCGTACCGAAGGTCGTGACCTGCCCGATCGGTGACGTGGTCATACGCGTCGCGAGGCTGCCCCATCTGTTCCAGGATGAGTTCGACGACGTCTTTGTTGTTACGTTCACCGTCCGCACCAATCAGGTACGTTTCTCCGAGCTCACCCTTGTCAAGAATGGTGAGGACAGCGGAGGAGTGATCGTCCGCGTGGATCCAATCGCGGACATTTTGCCCCGCGCCGTAGAGTTTCGGACGGATCCCGCGGATCACGTTCGTGATCTGACGCGGAATGAATTTCTCGACGTGCTGGTAGGGCCCGTAGTTGTTTGAACAATTCGAGATCGTCGCACCCACACCGAACGAACGCACCCAAGCGCGCACCAACAGGTCGCTGCCGGCTTTCGTCGACGAATACGGCGACGAAGGGTTATACGGGGTCGACTCGGTGAAACGTTCCGGGTCATCAAGTTCGAGATCGCCATACACCTCGTCCGTCGAGATGTGGTGGAATCGCGTGCCATGCCGACGCGCCGCCTCAAGCAGCGTGTAGGTCCCGATGATGTTCGTGTCCAAAAATGGTCGCGGGTCGTTTAGCGAGTTGTCATTGTGCGACTCCGCCGCATAGTGCACGACAGCATCCGCCTCTGCGAAGAGCGAATCGACAAGAGTGGCGTCGGCGATGTCACCCTGCACAAACGTGAACCGTGAGTCTTCCAACCCTGCAAGCGAATCCCGGTTCCCGGCATACGTCAATTTGTCAAGAACCGTGACCTCATGATCCGTGTGCTCCAGAACATGGTGAACAAAATTTGAACCAATAAAACCGGCACCGCCGGTCACCAGCAGACGACTCATCCCTGACCCCGCTCCAACAATTCCAACAAGTACGTGCCGTAGCCGCTCTTCACGAGTTTCTCCGCACGCTCGCGAAGCTCCTCGTCCGAGAGGAACCCGCGACGCCACGCCACCTCTTCCGGGACACCGATCTTGAGCGCCGTACGACGTTCCATCGTGCGCACATACTCCGCCGCATCCGTCATCTGGTCAAACGTCCCGGTATCTAGCCATGCCGTTCCTCGCGGCAATACCTCAACCTGCAGCTTTCCGCGTCGCAAGTACTCCAAGTTCACATCCGTGATCTCGTACTCGCCGCGCGGACTCGGCTGCAAGTTCCGGGCAATTTCGATCACATCGTTGTCAAAGAAATACAAACCCGGAACAGCGTAGTTGCTCTTGGGGTGGGCTGGCTTCTCCTCCAACGAGATCGCGTTGCCGTCAGCATCGAACTCCACAACGCCATACGCCTGCGGCCCCGAAACCCAGTAGGCAAAGACCGCCCCTCCATCAATGTTCGCGAACCGCTGTAGTTGCGATCCGAGCCCGGGGCCGTACAACAAGTTGTCGCCCAGCACGAGCGCGACCGAATCATCACCAATGAAATCCGCACCAATAGTGAACGCCTGGGCCAAGCCGTCGGGTGACTCCTGCTGCGCAAACGAAATGGTCACGCCAAACTGCGAACCGTCCCCCAACAGCCGCTCAAAGTGAGTCGCGTCATGGGGTGTCGTAATCACCAAAATATCGCGAATCCCCGCCAACATCAGCGTCGACAATGGGTAGTACACCATCGGCTTGTCATAAACCGGAACCAGCTGCTTCGAAACGCCCAGCGTAATCGGATGCAACCGAGTACCCGAACCGCCAGCGAGAATAATGCCCTTCACACCGTCCATCGTCGCACAGCACACCTTCTAATTCCTGAGCACGCACCGGGCCGCTCGAGCCGAATTACGGTGTTGCATCCCTCAGAAATCTCGACACCAGGCACAATGGAGTCGTGCTCTCCCCCACCACTCCGCGCCCGCTTGCTCGCACGAAGCGTCGAATCGGCGCGCTCGTGGCGGTGCTCGCCATCGTTGCCTCCGCGCTCGTCCCTTCTACGGCGCTCGCAAGTGGTACATCCCCGATGGCAAGCCCGATAGTCCCGCCAACCATCGACCAATCTCGTTCCGCTCACGAAATCGTTCCGGCCGCCAATCTCGCAAACTTTCGCGCGGGAAACATCATCTCCGACGCAGTGTTCTTCAATTCTGCGTCGATGACGCAGGCGCAGGTTGAGTCCTTCCTGCAGTCGAAGGGTGGCGCCTGCCGTAGCGGTTACACGTGTCTAAAGGACTACCGGCAGACCACTCCGAATCGCGCGGCCGACGCGTATTGCGACGGGTACAGCGGCGCGGCCAACGAAAGTGCTGCCACGATCATCTACAAAGCGGCTGTCTCCTGCGGTATCAACCCGCAGGTGCTTATCGTCATGCTTGAGAAGGAACAGAGCCTCGTGACCCACACGTGGCCAAGCCAATGGCGCTACGACATGGCTCTCGGACAGGGATGCCCCGACACAGCGCCGTGTGATCCCGCGTTCGCTGGATTCTTCTACCAGATCTACGGCGCAGCGCGTCAGATGCAGATCTACGCGGAGGGACGCTGGTTCACTTGGTATGCACCGGGCAAGACGTGGAACATTCTCTACAACCCGAACCAATCCTGTGGTTCCGCACCCGTCTATATTGAGAACAAGGCCACCGCCGCGCTGTACTACTACACGCCATATCAGCCGAACGCCGCAGCGCTGCGCGCCGGATACGGTACGGGTGATGGTTGCTCGGCATATGGCAACCGAAACTTTTACAACTTCTTCGAGGACTGGTTCGGCTCCACGCAAGGCGGATCATCAACCATTTCCGCGGCCATCGAGTCGTACTGGGCCGCCCAGGGGGGTTCAACGGGCTGGGTTGGAGCGCCAACCGATAAAGGCAAGAAATGGCCCGACGGTGGAACCTCGCAGAGCTTTGTCGGAGCGGACATTTTCGCCACCCCGAGCGGGCAGGTGTTTGTGACAGCCGGAGCGGTTCGAGATGAGTATCGTCTGGTAGGCGGCCCAGCGAGCGGTATCGGATGGCCAAGCAGCAACATCGTTAATGTCAGCGGCGGTGCATACCAAGAGTTCGCCGCAGGACGAATCTTCTCCCAGTCGGGCGGCGGCACATACGCCATTGGCGACCCAATGATGTCCGTCTACTACACAGTCTCCGGACACTTTGGGTGGCCCACTTCCCGCGCCCACCCTGTCAAGGACGGTTCGATCCAGACATTCGAGGGTGGCACGACTTACCAGTCAGCTGCCGGTACATTTGCGTTGGATAAGGGCTGGTCTGACTGGCTCGATTCGAACGGTGGCCCCGGCGGGTCGTTGGGATGGCCGTCTTCGGGCCAGACAGGGTCGTCAGACTCGTTCATTCGCGTTGCCTTCACAAAGGGCTCGGTGTTCCGCCTCGGGAAGACGGCGATCACGGTACGTGGCACGATCAACTCCGAGTTCGCTTTGCAGGGCCTCGATGGCGGCGTCCTCGGCCGCCCGACCGCGAACGCCACGACAACCGGACAGTCAACGCTTCAGTCGTTTAAGGGCGGAGCAATCCACTCATCAGAAGCTGGAACCTTCACAATTACGACGTTCGCCTCTTCGTTCAACAGCCTGGGCGGAGCCTCCACGGTTGGCGTCGCACAAGAGTCGCAACGCCAAAAAGGATCGTCATACTCACAACGATTTGCGCTCCTCACCTTGACGAAGGTTGGTTCTCAAACGAAGGCGGTAGGAGGTGCGGTCAAACGCGAATATGACCGACTCGGAGGTGTAACGAGTGCCCTGGGCGGCGCCACGGGCGCGGAGACTCCCATCCTCGGCGGAGCGATGCAAACGTTCGAGACCGGAAGAATTGTATGCACCAGCCGGGCTACCGTTGCTATGACGGCATCGGTGGCGCAGGCTTGGGACGCAAACGGCGGTGTTGCGGGACGCCTCGGTGCACCTATCCTCACCGCCTATGAGGTTGATGGAACCTCCGTGCAGGAGTTTGTTGGCGGGGTCATCATGACGAACCGGAAGGGTTCGGCGCACCCCATTTTTGGGCTCATACTATCGATCTATCGCTACGCGGGTGGAACCCCGACGATCGGCGCACCAGTATCTGGCGAGATCGCGACCTCGGCGGGTGTCTACCAAAAGTTCGAACGCGGAGTCATTCTTGTACCGTTCGGCGCACCCGCCCGTGCGCTCACAGGGGCCGAGTACGAGGCGTTTGCTGCTACCGGCGGGATCGATGCTCTGGGGTACCCGACGGGCACCACAACCTCGATCGCCGGCGGCACGACCATACCCTTCGCCCTAGGCTATATCGCGACGAGTCGGGCCGGGTCGTATGCTTTGCGCGGGGTGATCCTGCTTGCGCACAACGAGGCTGGGAGCTTTGCTGGCCCCCTGGGTTTCCCGATTGGCAAAGAGAAGCTCGTTCGAGACGGGGCCACCCAGCTTTTCCAGGGGGGCCAAGCCTATGCGACCCCGCGAGCAAAACTTGTCACCCGCGGCGTGCTCCATCGAGAGTATCTTTCAATGGGCGGCGCCACGGGCTCACTGGGCTGGCCCATCAGCAATGAAGTCCCCTTCCAAGGTGGCGCTCAGCAGAGCTTCGAGAACGGCACGATCACTTTGTTCCCTGACGGGCGCGTTGTCATAGAGAACAAATGACCGTAAAGGCTCAAGGGTTCTCCAAAACTTCCACGTAGACTGGCAACACTATGAGCGCTCCTCCCAATTCCGCACTCATCATCGTCCCCGCTTGGAATGAAGCTCGAAACGTCGGAAACACGGTTCGGGAAATTCTGGCAACGGACCCAGGCTACGACGTGGTGGTCGTTGATGATGGTTCGCACGACGACACGGCCGCCGTCGCCCGCGAAGCGGGTGCGACGGTTCTCACGTTGCCGTTCAACCTCGGGGTTGGCGGGGCGATGCGTACCGGGTTCACTTACGCGCAGCGGAAAGGCTACCAGCGGGCAATCCAGGTCGATGCGGATGGTCAACACAATCCCGCCGACATTGAAAAGGTGCTCGCCGGCCTCGATCAGTCCGACATCTCCATCGGAGCGCGCTTCAGCACGGAGGGCGACTACTCTGTGCGAGGTCCGCGCAAGTGGGCAATGGTTGTGCTCGCCTTCGTCGTCTCGCGCGTCGCGAAGACCAAGCTGACTGATGTCACGAGCGGATTTCGCGCGGCAAACAAGCGCGCCATCGATCAATATGTGCGTTACTACCCAGCCGAATACCTCGGCGACACACTCGATTCGTTGGTAGCGGCGTGCCACGCCGGCCTCACCGTGAGTCAGGTTCCTGTGGCTATGCGCCCACGCGTACACGGTCAGCCCAGCAAGGGGCCAGTTGGCTCCGCCATCTACCTGCTACGTTCCGTGTTCGCACTCACTCTCGCGGTGATGCGTCGGCCCGGCAAGGACCGCCGCCTGGAGGCTTCAGCATGATACCCGCCGGAATTGTCCTAGCCGTCGCCATGCTTGGCGTCGTGATCTGGATGCTACTGACGCGTAAACTTCGGGAGAAGTACGCGTTCTTCTGGATTCTCATCGGCACAGCGATGCTTGTGCTTGCCTGTATTCCCCAGGCTCTGTACGCGGTGACTGAATGGGTGGGCGTTGAGCTCCCGGTCAATCTCCTGTTCTCGATCGCGATCATGCTCCTCATGGCGGTGACATTGCACCTGTCGTGGGAACAGTCGCAAGCCGAAGACGAAATTCGGCGGGCAGCTGAAGACATCGCAATTCTCCGCGCTGATGTCGAGCGACTGCAGAATCAAATACACACCAATGATGCCGGCCATGGTGCCCCATCAAATGAGCCGAATGACGTCTGAAGACTCACCTGATGAGCCGACGGTTGGGCGGGGCGCGCTGAGCCTCATCCTGATCGCGACCGTCATCGCTGGCGCTATCGGCTATCTGATCCAAGGGGTTGTTCCAGGCTTTCTGGGTGCGGCTGACTACGCTACCTTCGGCGCATTCTGGGCGATCACGTATCTCCTCGTCTCCGCCCTCAGCGGCGTGCAACAGGAACTGACCCGTGTCTCGCACACGGTGGTTCCAAACGACTCGCGTGCGCGATGGCCGCTTGCCGCACGCTTCATTTTGGCGACGGCAATCATCGCAGCCGTCATTGTCGCCGTAGTGTTCTTCCCGTTGAGCGAAACGGTACTCGGCAAGAACACAGCGGGGCTTGCAGCACCGTTGGCTATTGCAGTCTTCGGCTATACCCTCGTTGCTGGATTGAGCGCGGCACTCTACGGCACGCGGAACTGGCGCGGTGTCGCGGCGATGACGGTGGCGGACTCCGCTATTCGTCTCATACTCATGGCCGGAGTCCTTGCACTCGGACTCGGCATGACGGCGCTCGGATGGGCGGTTGCCCTCCCGTTCCTCCTCGCCGCCGTCATTCTGTTCCTGGTCGTGGGCGGTCGTGTACGACGCCAGCTTCGGGTTGATGCGACCGCGCGGACCCTTGTATCAGGAACCCTGAGCACAGTCGCGGCGGCGTTTGCAACCGGGATCCTTATTAGTGGCCTCCCTTTCCTGTTACGCGCGAGCGCGAGCGCAACTGACGTCACGCTCGTTGCTTCGTTGATGCTCGTAATCACGCTCACGCGGGCACCACTCGTCGTTCCCGTGATGGCGTTGCAAAGCTATCTCATCGTTCAGTTTCGCGCGCGACCAGAGCACGCGCGAGCCACCGTGATGCGATACGCAGGCATGCTATTTTTCGTCGCTGCCATGCTCGCGACCGTTGCCGCGTGGATCGGACCGGGACTGTTGCAGTGGCTCTATCGCGGCGAATACGCGCTCGGTGCCGTCGATTTCGCGATCATCGTATTGAGCGCTGGGCTGACGGGCGTAATGTGTATCACGGCACCGGCCGTCCTCGCGGTAGGTAAGCACGCAGCATACGTCAGCGGCTGGGCACTTGCCGCGGTCATCACCATCGCGACGCTCTTTCTACCGCTTGGCAACTGGCACGCCCAGGTGCTGGCCGCAATCGTGCTTGCCCCAGCGGCAGGCGCAGTCTTCCATCTGCTTTCGCTGCGCCCGCAACCGAACGCTGCCTAAATCAGCGCCTTTTCGAAGGAAGCGAAGGTCTCGCGCGCCGTGCGGTCCCACGTAAACGTTGCGGCACGCTCATAACCGTCGGTGACCATTGTCGCGCGCAGATTCTCGTCAGAGACGACCTGAGCGATGAGTCTCGCAAGCGCATCGTGGTTGTCGGGCGCAAAGTATCTCGCCGCGTCCCCGCCGACGTAGCGGTGTACTTCGATGTCACTGAGCAACGCCGGAATTCCTGCTCCCATCGCCTCAAGCGTGGGAAGGGAGAATCCCTCCGCATACGAAGGAATAGCCAGCGCCGTGGCAGTGGACATCAAATGCTGAACCTCGGCATCATCGACCCAGCCACGAAGTTCCACCCATCGTTGAACACCGAGCTCAGCTACGAGCGGAGCAAGCGGGTCATCACCGCGGCCCCCCGTGATCACAATCCGTGGACGCTGATCTTCCGGCAGACGGGCGCACGCGTGAACGAGAGCACGCCAGTTCTTGTGAGGGCGACGGTTACCCATGGCGAGAATGAGTGCCCCCTCACTGCTGGCCAAAGAACGATCGATACCAGACGGCACCGCGCCAGCGAGAGGGATCACATCAATCCGCTCCTCTGGAACATGCAGGTACTTGGTGATCTCGCGCGCGGAGGTGGGACTGATCGTCACGATGCGCGTGGCGTTCTTCGCTGCCTGCTGCTCCATCCATTTCACGGGCTTAGTGTAAAGCGGAGTCGTCATGAGTTCAGGGTGGCTCCAGTAGAGCATGTCGTGCATGGTCACGACAGTAGGCATGGCCGACTTCCTGGGTCCGAGCGTCGCCGGCGCGTGGATGAGATCTGCGCTCGCGCTATTCGCAGCCTTTGCGACCTGCGTTAGTTCACCCCACGCCCAAACAAACCGATTCTCCCCGGAGATCTCCGACTCAACGATTTGACCAGGGAACCACGATAAGTCAAGTTGTGCTCCCTCTTTCGATACATAGCCGATGAACTCCCACCCCGTGTTCATGGCGCCAAGCGCGCGATAAACCTCGCGCGTATACGTCTCCATACCGCCTTTGGTACCGGTGTAGGAGAGGAGATCAACCAGTACGCGAGCCATCAGTACCCATCACATTCATCAGTACAACAGATTATTGGTTCGACACGTCGAGCGGTTGCGCGTCGATCAAGGCGCGCCCCAAGTAGGGCATAAGGGACTTTGCAAACGACTCAGAGACGTGGTTATCGTCGGCGTAGACCAGCACGTCGCCGACGACAGCGTAGCAAGCACTCTCATCGCACGTCGCTGGCCGCGGAGACACCACTCTGATTTGGTTCCCGAGCGCTTCAATCGCCTCGTCGAATGGTGTTGCCGGGTAACCGATATCAAGCGGCACGGAGCACTCCGAAGCTGGGTCCGCGGCTGCTGCGACACATGTCGGCACATCAACAGCGCCCGTTGATGCGAAGTCACGCAGCAGGACGACCTGTTTTCCGCTCGCAGCCACTGCGCTCAAGGACTCTACGATGTTGGCCGACGTCAGCTGAACGGCACCCGGCTCCTCCGGAGTCGCATACGCAGATTCGAACGACGTGAAAATGACGAGCAAAATATCATCCCGCTGGACGAGCTCGTCAATGACTCGCTCCGACCAAGTAGCGCATGCTTGTTCTGTCTCGGGGGTCTGCGCGCGCAGCCCAATCGGAGTCGGGCTCAGCGCCGGGCATCCGAAACGCGTGAAGGTCTCGAGCTTGTAACCTTCATCCGCAAGCCAGTCCCCGAACGGGTTGGTCAGGGCTGCCGCGTGGGAATCTCCAACAATCGCTACGGTCTGAGCAGCTGGGGCGCTGTCATCACCGAAAGTACAGGATCGCCAATCCTCATCGAACCAGGTCAGGCACCAGTCGGGATTGAGATCCTGCTCAGCAGGGACCGGAGACGCGCCAGGAGTGACATCGAACGGCGTTAGGCATTCACCATTACCAAGCGTCGCGTTTGCCCCGACGCAGCCGTCGGTCTGGACCAAAGACTCAGCACGCTGTTCTTGCTGCTGAGCCGCGGCCTCAGCGCGCTGCGTGACAACAACCGTCGATGCAACCACAAGAACGATCGCTCCCGTTGCCGCCAGCCCTAATGCTGACCAGCTCGACTTCCGTGCTCGGCCGTACTTGCGCACCGGGTCTTCGACCGCGACTTTCGTCATCCATGCCAGCAGAACCGCGATCACAAAGATTGCGATCCCCTCCAGGACACTGTGTTTTCTCGCCGCCAGTTGCCCGAACCCAATGATGATGGGCCAATGCCACAGGTAGAGCGAGTATGAGATGTCGCCGAAGAATTGAACGATTCGTGCACCGGTAATGCGGGCGAGGAATCTGCCGCTGGGCATTCCGCCGAGAATTACCAATAGAGCACCAACGACGGGAACAGCCGCCCAGAAGCTGGGGAATGGCGTAGCGGAGTCGATGAGCAGGGCTGAACCCAGGATCATTGCCATGCCGATCAGCATGGGCAAACCCAAGGTCGACACCGCGTGAGACGCCCGGAACTTCTCAATTGCAGCGGGGAACCTCGCCACCACCATCGCGAGGAGCCCCCCCGCGGCGAATTCCCACGCGCGTGCGAACGTGTCGAAGTAGGCGCGCGACGGCCAAAAGTGGGTAGTCCAAATCGAATACGCAAGAGACACAACGATAAGAATCGAGGCAAAGATCATTAGTCCGGTCATGCGGCCAGCGGCACTCCGCTTGCCCCGGCGTCGAGCCAATACCGCCAGAATCAGGCAAACAGCGACGAGTAGCACAGGCCAGACCAGGTAGAACTGCTCTTCGACCGACAAAGACCAATAATGCTGAACGATGGTCGGTTCGTTGTCCCGGGCGAGATAGTCAACGGCGTCGCCCGCGAGAACCCAGTTCACGACGTATGCCGATGATGCGCCAATCTGCCGCAAGGCGTTCGAGGCTGTGCTGACAGGCGCGGCAAAGAATGTAAAAATCCAGCAGATTACCAAGACGAGCAACGACGCTGGAAGAAGTCTCCACGCCCGATTCGCCCAGAAACGCCCCAGCGCCACTTTTCCAGTCTCTACAAGTGGCGTAAGAAGGTGAGCTGTAATCAGGAAACCAGAGATGACGAAGAAGACGTCGACACCGACGAACCCACCAGAAAGTCGCCCTGGCCAAAGGTGGTACACCACGACGAGCAAGACGGCGACGGCGCGCAGCGCCTGCACTTCATACAAGAACGCGCGGCTCTTGCCGCGGCTCGGTGAGGGCAGCCGCGTGGATGATGTCGTCACTTGAGGAGGTTTCGCTCTGCCATCTCGGCGAGCGAGCGTTCGTAGTTGTCTCCCTCGATAGGCTCAGTAAGAACCCATTCCACGAACCGCTTCACGCCGTCCGCAAACGCAACCTGCGGTTCGTAACCGAGCACATCCCGCAGGGCGGTTGTGTCTGCGATGTTGTGACGGATGTCTCCAAGTCGATAGTTACCAGAAACCTTCGTCGGCACCGTGGTTCCGAACGCATCAAAGAGCGCTGCAATGACATCGTTGACGGTGGTCGCGACGCCGGAACCAACATTGAAGGTCCCGCCTGCGGCCTGCGGGAGTGTCGCGGCGAGGAAAGTTGCTTCAACGATGTCGTCGATATACACGAAGTCACGACTCTCGAGGCCATCCTCAAAGATATTGATCTCTTTGCCCTGACGGATCAAGGTCGAGAAGATCGAGAGGATGCCGGTGTAGGGGTTCTTGAGCGACTGACCAGGGCCGTAAACGTTCTGATAGCGCACCGACACAGCTTCCTTGCCGATCGTCGGAGCTACCGTCATGATGAGCGATTCCTGCATCTGCTTTGTGATGCCGTAAACGCTTGACGGGTGCAGCAGCGCTGACTCGTCGGTCGGGACCATCGTGAGCGGGCCCTCACCGGGCATGTGAACGTCGAAGTCGCCGCCCGCCATGTCTGCATCAACACGGTGATTCGGGAAAACCAGGCGACCGTCTTCAGTTCGGTAGCTACCCTCGCCGTAGATGGAACGCGAAGACGCGATAACGACGCGCTTCACCTCATTGGGCTCATTGGTAATGATGTCGAGAAGCTTGGCTGTGCCGCCTACATTCGCGTCAACGTAGCGATCGATCTCGTACATGGACTGCCCAGTTCCGGTCTCCGCAGCAAGGTGAACAACGATCGTCGCACCCTTCAGCGCGGTGCGCAGGTCGTCCTTCGACGTCACTGTGCCATGCACCGTGTTGGCGACGCCATCGAGCGAACGTAGCAGCGGTGATGTGATCTTGGGGTCGTCGCCGTGCACCTGTGCGATGAGGGAGTCGAGCACCGTTACGGTGTACCCGGCTTTCACAAACCGTGCCGCCAGGCGGGTACCGATAAAGCCGGCACCGCCGGTGATTAGCACGTGCTCTGACATGCGAAACGCCTCCAAGTATGTTGCGGGCACGGTCTGTGCCACGGTGCTCTCGCTCAGATCGCGAAAACGTGCGCCAGAGTCGATTGTAGTCCAGCCCGACTTCCGTGCCTGAGAACGCCCGGGATTTCGGTGATCGCATGTAGCCGAGACATCAGCCTGATGCGCGCGGTGCGCGCGGTGCGCTTAAATCCATGCTGTTTCGCGAGTGCGATCGCCTTCTTGTAGTACGTTCGCTCGTCGCGGAAGCGACGACCATCCATGATCGTCTTCTGCGATGCACTCGCACCATGTCGACGGTAGGAGAAGGCGAGCTCCGGGGTATATGCGAGAGCGCCGCCCTGGAACGCGATGTCCATGAGGAGAGCGAGATCCTGGATGATGGGCAGCCCATCGCGAAAGTCGATGCGCTTTAGCGTTTCCGTCTTGAAGGTCAGCGAAGGCCAATACAGCCAATCGCCGCGAATCAAGCTCGTAGCCATCTCCTCGCCACGCAGGACGGCAACGCCATTTGAGATCTTGGGAGCAAGGAGCCCCTGCTTGACACGGTCAACCAGGGGTGTACCCACGACGCCATGCTCATCGATGATTTCAACGCCAGGCTGGATTACGTCAACGTCTGGGAATGCTGAAATCGTGCGGTGAATCACGTCTAGGTAGTTCGGGTGCAACAGGTCATCGCATCCCAAGATGGAAATAAACTCCGTCGTCGCCCGTGAAATCGCCTCGCGATAGTTGTCGGTGATGCCAAGGTTTTTCTCGTTACGGATGTACGTGATGCGATCGTCATCCAGTGCCGAAAAATAGTCCGCAACGGTGAGATCTGGGTACTGATCGTCCAACACGATCAGTTTCCAGTCATCACGAGTCTGAGCGCGAACGGAGTCCACCGTCTCGTACAGGAGTCCGGGGTCTCCCCAGAAGGGAAGGAAGATTTCGATGGTCATTTGGGAGCCTCACATGCTGTGATTTCAAACAGCCGAGCACCGGGTTCCTCGGCAACCAATGAAACGTTGTCGGATGAAGACAGGTTGTCCAGGCCCGCAAACGTAGCCGCGGGATGATCCATGAAGTCTCCGCCGTCGAACTCCAGTGCAAATTGCACATTGTTTTCCAAAATTGCCGCGCAAAGCTCAGAAGATACCGCGTCGCCATCGAGCGCGTCATTTATCACGGCGACGTCGGCCGGAGTATCCATGAGCACGTGAGGCATCAAGACCTCTCGCCCGCTGATACCCCAAGCGAACCCGCTCCCGTTCCATGGATTAACCGCGATCACCGCTTCGGCGGGCACTAGATCCCCCAGGCGCATCATCAAGTCGAACTCGCCTTGACTGAGGATCGGACCAGCACCATGCCCGTCCCCGTACGTGTAAGCGATATCGGCTTTGGCCTGGTCCATTGCAGCTCCCTGCGCTCCGAGGACGCCCAGCGCGATAGCCGCCATGCCTATGGCGATCCGAGCCCGCCTAGAGCGCGCGAGGCGGCTCACCCGACGCACGATCCACATGGCTCCTAACGCAGTGAGTGGGATGACAGCAATAACCCAAATCGACGCGAGCCTGGGAGCATTGTTGTACCACGGACCCGTTAGCCAGGCTCGAACAAGCTCCGACGGTGACCCGGCCACGACGATGTAAAGGCCGCTTCCGGCCAATGCCATTCCGAGTGCGGTAGCCCTGCCCAGCGTTGGGTGGACCAACGCGACGACAGTTCCAGTCAATGTCAACGCTGCGACGAGCCACGCGGCGGGATAGCCGTAAGGTGCGGCCATCACCACATCACCGATCGCTTGAGCGAAGCTCCCCGTCGTCGGCCAATAGATCTGGTCCGCTGGCGGCCTAACCACACGCCAGATTCCAATCCCGATCACCACAATCCCAGCCAACGAGCTGGCTATTGTGACGCGCCGTTGAGCAGTCACTGCCCGTCGGAATGCCACCACCGCGGAGACGACAACGGCGGCGAAGCCAAGCGCGATCACGCCAAGAAGTGCTCCAGGGTGCGCGACAGCGATTCCCGGGATCGTGAGGAGTAACACGAGTCCAGTATCGAATCGCCCACCCAGCTTGCCGGGTCTCACCAGCCGGATTAGGAGCCCAATGCCCACCGGTGCAATCGCGAGACCAAGAAATAGCGGGTAAAGCGTGCCGTAGTGAAGGGGCAGGTACGGGAACGCGGGGAACGCTGAGGAGAGGATGCCCGCCCCAATCGTGACTGCTCGCCCCCCGCCCATGAGCACTCGAACAAGATAGACGGCGGATAGCGGCCAAACTAGTGCAGCAACGATCACTATTGTCGCGTTTGTCGACGCGACGACTGACGCACCTGAACACTGCGCAACGAGAGAGACAAGGGCATGCCAACCGGATGGGTAGAAGGCGAGGCTCTCGTTGGACGTCATGGTTCCGAGCCAGAAAGGCGACGCATTCGCCGTCTGCAGCACATACTGGGTCGCGTTGAGGTGGAAGAAGTTGTCGTATCTTTGCGAGAAGAGCTCAGGACTTTGGATCGCGCGGAGAAGGATAAAGGAAATTACCAGGCCAGGAATCGCGATTGCGGCCAGACTTGCCCATGACGGCAGGCGCCAGCGGACACTCCTCCGCTGGTCGCGACTGATGTAGCGCGACCACCCCCATCCAGCAAGACACGCGATTGCAGTCAATCCGACCACCGGCGCAATGGACCATCGAATCGAGAACCATCCGCCGAGCACGGATGCGACGACTATCAGCGAGACACTTAGCGGTGCAGCCAACGCCGCCGCATGCCACCCACGTAGGCGCAACGAAAGCGCAACGGCAGCCCCTGGGCCGACAATTACCGCGATCGCCACCAGAACGGTGGGGACAAACTCAATCCACGTTGTCATGGCGCTTCTAGGCTCGCGTCAGAGGAACATCGTCAACATGTGAGACTTTCGGATTGAACGTGATTCCTCGCAGCCATTTGCCCATGAGTTTCCCCCTCAGTTGAATCGCAACCCGCCCCCGGCGCAACGACACGAATAGTCGCATTCCGAACTCGACGTAGTAGAGGAAACCGCGATGGTGAAGTAGGTACGATGATTCGTTGCGTACTCCGTAGGCAAACTTCCATACGTTCTTCGAGTTAACATCCGCGAAGTTGACGCCTTTGTTTTCGCCCATGTCGTGCGTCACCACGCTATCGAGTACCTGCACTCCCGGACACCGGTGGGTGAGGCGCATCGTATATTCCTTGTCATCGAACCAGATGAAGTACTCGGAGTATGGCAAACCGTATTCCGCGATCGCCCACCGTGGAATTAGCACCGAGACGAAAGAGCAGCTCGTCACCATGACATTCTGCTGCCCCTTGATCAGCAGACGTCCCCAGTCCCATGTCGGGACAGGGTTGTTCATCTCGCAAAGCGTGTCGTCAACGAATTTCACCGCTGAGCACGCGAAGGGAACATCCGGACCGAGCTCCGCAACCGCTTCGTCGAAACCGACCACGAGATTCTGGAGTGCGGTTTCGGACGGATAGCAGTCATCGTCCATGATCCACACGTGGTCAGCTCCCGCGCGGTATCCGCGACTCATGCCTTCTGCGAATCCGCCGGCACCACCCGTGTTTTCCTTCATCGTGACAATCTCAACGTTCAACGTGCTCGTCAGCGAGCTCAGATACTGATCCGTACCGTCTGTCGATGCATTGTCGATGATGATGAGGGTTGACGGCTGGAGCGTTTGCGCCTCGATGGACGAGATAACGGTCTTGAGTTTGTCCAGACGGTTGAACGTCACTACGACTGCTGCAACGTTTACCACTGTGAAACCTCCTGCGCGAACCATGCGTTCGCTGATTGATGTGAAAGCAAAACAGCCTCCGATTGCCTTTCAACTTCCCACAGTTCGCGGCGAGCCTGTTCATCGACAGACAGAACAGCCAGCTTTTCGAAAAGCGAGCGCACAGCGGAGCGTGCATAACGCGGTGCGAGAGCATCGGGCGGAACAATATCCGATTGCGCTCCAACGTCTGTTGAGATCACGGGCACCCCCGCCGCAAGCGCCTCAAAGGTTGTGAGCGTCAATCCTTCGTTGTGCGAAGAAACCACAAGCAAGTGCGACTCAGCCAGTGTCTGAGCAACAGGAACAGAAGAGTCGCGACGTTCGATAATGCTCTCCAGCCCTTCAGCGCGGATGAGATCATCCATGAGCCCCGAGAGTTCCCCATCGCCGTGCATGATGTAGCGCAACCCAAGGTTGGCTTTTCGCGCGCGGGCAACAATTTCAATGAACACTTCCGGCGCCTTCTGCCGGCTCATGCGTCCAATGAAGGCGACCGTGAAAGTTTCTCCCGGCGCCTTCTCACGGAAGGTGCCGTCCTCAGGATTCGCAGTCAGTCCGATGAGCGGCGCCATGACGAGAGTCGCGGGATCGATATTTTGCACATTCGTCATCCAGCGCTCAAGGGCGGGCGAGATCACATGGTGAGTCGTGATCGCGTCAGCAACGAGTGCGCTACTAACCGGATAGCCGCCACCTCGATACTCGACAATGTGAGTCGAGTCCACCACAGGCAAGTTTGGCCGCGAAGCGCGGATCCAGTGCAGTCGGTCGTACAGCCACTGATTGTGGTGTACCACGACGCCATGCACATCAAAGTTGGTGAAGACTGCCCGCAAGAGTTCTTCGACCCCGGGCGTTTGAGAGAGCGCCGTGGGCTCGGAGAATGGGATCACGATGGCGCCGTCGAACTCCGGGCGCGTGATAAGCGGATGGTGTGAATCGCGGTTGCTGATGACGATCGGCAAGAAACCCGCCTCGCGGATAAGACGTACGGTTTCGAATGCCCAGCGCTCCGCACCACCGGTTTCTAACCAGTGCATTCCCACGATGACTGCCTTAGGCGCTCCGTCGAACGCTGCCGGCGCGGGAACGATCTCATTTTCCTGGTGGTTCCCACCGGGGGCAAACTCTGCCTCATATGCGCGACGCTCAACGGCGTGCGTCAGTGGATAACGATGTCGCAAGAGTTCGAGATCGCGTGCGTCGTCGTACAACAAGGGTGTTTTTGCTCGGACAGCGCTCATCACCTTGCGGATGGGGTCTCGTGCGATGTTGCGCGGTGGGTCATACTTCAGGACGGCATCGCGCGAAATGTGGATGTGTCGACGCGGTGGAGCGATGAGTTCCCGCGCGTGCTCCGTCCCCGCCCAGCGGGCCGGATCCTCAGCGCGCATGAGACTCTCGATCCGGAGAGTGCGCGTCCGATTGCGATTATGGCGCGATCTTCCAGTGAATGTCGAATCATCGGAAGTACGCGGCGTGGTTTCCCAGTTGCCATCGTAAAAGTGGACCTCAAGAACCCGTTCCGGTGCCATGAGTGCGTGAAAATTCAACGCGCCTACGGTGATTCGAGCTTCGCGCTTTGAAAGCTCCGGGAAGTATGGGGGGTCACCAAGAATGCGGAAGAGTGCCGGCTGGCCGAGAACGAATTCGATGGTCACTGGAACGCTTTCAGATATGGAGCTCGGATAACCTCCAAAGCCTACCAATGGGTAACCTGGAGACTGCCGAATGTCCGCCGCGCACTCAGGGATGATACTGTACGGCTCCCCTTGAATGACCAGGGGCCGACCACGAACTTACTATGATGAAATGACGTTCTGACCCGAGGAGCGTGCGGAGGTGAAGGATAGGCTGTGCCCGATGCAACTGTGAGCGACACCAAATTGGTGTCTCCCGGCGGCCAATCTGGCCTGTTCGATGTCTTTAGGCGACGGTACCTCCTCAGCCTCATCATCAAGAAAGAGGTGGGGCTGCGTTATCGCGGCTCGGCCTTTGGCTGGCTGTGGTCTTATGTCAAGCCGCTCATCCAGTTCTTGGTCTTCTTCTTCGCCCTCGGCGTGTTCATGGGCATGAACCGGGCGATCGAGTTCTACCCGATTTACCTGCTGGCTGGTATCACCGTCACGACGTTCTTTAACGAAGCGTTCATGAACGGCACGCGTTCCCTCATTGACAACGCGGCCCTCATCAAGAAGATCTACTTCCCGCGGCAGATGTTCCCGATCGCATCCACACTGGTCGCACTCGTCAATACGATCCCGCAAATCATCGTTGTCGCTATCATCGCGATCTTCTTCGGCTGGACCCCGTCCTTCCTCCACATCGCGGCCATCGTTGCGGGACTGATCATCATCATCATGCTCGCCACCGGCCTTGGCATGCTGTTCGGTGCGATCAACGTCACGTTCCGCGATGCCCAAAGCTTCGTCGAAATCATCACCATGATCTCGGTGTGGGCCTCCCCCGTCATGTACAAGTGGACGATGGTGGCATCCGAGGTTCCGAACTGGCTCTTCCAGCTCTACCTCCTCAACCCCATCACCGTGGCGGTGGAGCTCTTTCACTACGGTCTCTGGATTCCGCTCGGCCCCGAAACAGCCGGCGTTGCCGACACCACCATCCCCGAGCTCGGTATGCACGCCTTGATCGCCTTCATCATCGCGATCGTTGTTCTCATCTGCGGCGAACTCGTCTTCCGCCGTCTGGAGGGTCGTTTTGCCCAAGACCTCTAATGCCACGCTCCCCCGCATCGTCGTCGACGACGTGCACAAGTCGTTCCGCCTGCGCCACACGCACTCCATCAAAGAGACCGCGATGGCCGCGATCAAGCGCAAGAAGCTGACCAGCGACTTTCACGCACTCAACGGCGTCTCGTTCGAAATTGGCGAGGGCGAAGCCGTCGCACTCATGGGCTTCAACGGCTCCGGCAAGTCAACGATGCTCAAGATGATCTCGGGAGTCATCTCCCCCGACACCGGCAAGGTGCAAACCCGCGGGCGCGTCGCCGGCCTCATCGAAGTCGGTGCAGGTTTTCACCCCGACCTGTCCGGCCGCGAAAACATCTTCCTCAACGCCGCCATCCTCGGCATGAGCAAAAAAGAGACCGAAGCGGCGTACGAATCCATCGTCGAGTTCAGCGAGATCGAGCAGTTCATTGACACCGAGGTCAAGCACTACTCCTCGGGTATGTTTCTGCGCCTCGCGTTCTCCGTCGCGATCCACACCGAGCAAGACGTGCTGCTGATCGACGAGATCCTCTCGGTCGGCGATGAGCCGTTCCAGCGCAAGTGCATCGCACGCATCCGCGAAATGCACGCCGCAGGCAAGACACTCGTGGTGGTCTCTCACGACCTCAACATGGTCGCCGACCTCTGCGAACGCGGCATCGTGCTGCGCGATGGCAAGGTGCGCTTCGACGGCGAATCACACGAGGCCGTCGCCGTCATGCGCGAGTAGCCGCGCCCCAGCACCCCAAGCAGGCACCGGAACCACAAAAGAGACACCGGAACCACAAGCCGCGCAAGCGTGGGTCGCGTCGCGAAACCGCGGAGCCTCACCGCGGCAGCAGAACCTACAGTTCGGCGTGCAGCTGCCACACCTGCTCGGCCGCGCTCTGCCACGAGTAGGCGCGCCCGCGGTCGCTGGAAAGCACCCGCAGACGCTCGGCCTCGTCGCCGACAGCCTGCGCGACGGCATCCTTGAGGTCGCTGGCAGCAACAACCAATCCACCGTCGCCAACCACCTCACGGTGCAGCGCGCTGTCTGTTGCCACCACGGGAATGCCGAGCCGCAGCGCCTCGATGATCCGCCACGGCCACGCCACGCGCGAACCCGCAAACACCGCAACGTCGGCTCGGTCCATCACCGCGGCCCGGTCTGCGGCATCCATCACGCCACGCACGTGCACATGACGCTGCGCAATCCCGGCGGCCTCAGCCATATCGGCGATCTGTGGTTCCGTACCCTCTGCGGCACCCACAATCACCACGTCACGCTCGGCAGTCACGCCACCCGCCGCGCCCGCCAGAGCATCCGCAATGTCTGCTGGCGGCATGTCGTCAATCGGAACCACCACAAACGATGCCGGAATATTGTGGTCGCGGAGGCGAGCGACGGCGTCGCTCGGAACCACAAAGCGCGAGGGCGCCGCCCCGGCGATGACGCGAATACGCTCGCCGAATCGGTGGCGCTCGCTGAGCTTTTCGGCGAGCGCGAAGCTCGGCACCACGATCGCGTCAGCATGCTTGACGGCGCGCTTCAGCATCGCGCGCGTCCACAGGCGCTGCGTCTTCGTCATGCTGGCCTTGGATTCCCACGCGTCGTAGTTCCACAGCGTGACAACGGTTTGATCGCCGCGATTCGCCCGGTCATGGCGCACGAGCGGCGCCATCAGCGAGGCCGAATGGATCAACCCGCCGCCGACGGTTCCGCTGATACCGAGCTGCCACGACGCCGCCAACTCGCGCCGCCCAAACCCCACGGGTTGCACTTCACGCAGCCCAGAAAAGGATGAGGCGAGGTGTTCATCACCGCTCGGCACGATCGCCGCCACATCGCACCCACGCGGGGTCGACGCAATGAGCGCTTGCAAAAGATCACCACTGGCCTGTTCGAGGTCAGCATCGGTTGGCGCGACCAGCTGGTCGGCAACGAAGCGAAGCGTCACACCCATATCGCTATGCTGGCGCACGCGCCTAGCCTTCACCACCCTCGTCTTCTGGCGCGGCGGGGTGCAGCGTGTCTTGCATCATCTGCTGAATCGCGGCATAGTCCGGGTAATCGGGGTCAACCAGCGGCGGAACCAGCTCGATCGAAACCATCTCCAACTGCTGCGACTTCTCGGCAAGGCCCGCGAGCTTGCTCAACAGCCCCTTCGGAATGTCGGTGTCGACCAGATCACTTCCGGCCTGCGCGATGTCTTGGAAGCGCAGCAGCACCGTCTGTGGGTCAAACTGCGCCAGAATCGCGGCCTGCAGCTCGCGCTGGCGGCGCATGCGATCCCAGTCGCTCGTGGTGTACCGCGAGCGTGCGTACCATTGCGCGGTATCGCCATCCATGTGCTGTTGGCCGGCCTCGATCCAGCCGATCGCCCACTCGTCGGCACTCTGGCCCTCGTACGCCGGGCCGCCGCCCTTGGGCAGCCGCTCGATCACGTTGATGTCAACGTCGCCGAGAGCATCGATGAGCGCGGCGAAGTGGTTCATGTCGATAAACGCGTAGTACGGAATCTCCATGCCGAGCACGCCCTCGGCGGCATCCTTCGTTGCCTCGATGCCGGGGGTGGAACCATTGGCAACGGCGTCGGGGTAGAGCGCTGCGCCGTCGCGGCAGAGTCCGAGCTCGGTGTTCAGCTGGTTAATCTTGCCCTCCCAGCCACACTCGGAGTCAACGTGCCCCTCGTAGCCGTTGGGGTACAGGTCTTGCATGGGCCCCGGCGCAAACGGCACACCCGGCATATCGCGCGGAATACCGGTGATCGTCACCTGGCCGGTCTCGGCATTGACCGACACCACAGAAATGCTGTCGAAGCGCATCGAATCGCGGCCCTCGCCGCTGTCGGCACCGAGCAGCAAAATGTTGTAATACCCGTCAACAGGTTCGGCGACCGGCCCGTCTTGAAACACGCTGTCGAGCGTCTCGCCCGTCACGCCAACAATGTTGGCGGCATAGAGCGCGCCGCCGCTGCTGACCACCATGAGGGCGGTCGCAAGCGCCGCAATACCGATGCGGGCACCGTTTCTCGCCCGCACAAACTTCACCAGGCGCAAGGTGTCAACGGCCAGCACCAGCCAGAGCACGGCGTAAGCAATCATGATGATGCGCGCCAGGTACAGCAGCCACGTCTGATCCAGCACAATGAAGAACCAGTCGCGTGCGAAGAAAAACACGATGAGGCCAACCAGCGCGATAAACCACAGCGTCAGCGTCGCGGCAAGTCCCACGCGCCCCAGCTTGCGGTTGCCAGCAAGCACCTGTGCGGAACCAGGAATGAAGAATCCGAGCAGCACCAGCCACCAGCCGCGTCGCGTCATCACATCGGCGCTGGTGACGTCTGGATACCGCATCGGCTTGGTCGTGCGGGCGGCGCCGCTGCGGGCCGCCGTCATAGGGACGCCTTGAGGCGCGCGTTCTTCTCCTCGACCTGAGCCTCAAGCTCGCGCGCGTACGCTTCAATGCGATCGCCGATGGCTTCATCGCTGGCGCCGAGAATGCGTGCCGCCAGAAGCCCGGCATTTTTCGCACCGCCGATCGATACCGTTGCAACCGGAATTCCCGCTGGCATTTGCACGATCGAGAGCAGCGAATCCATGCCGTCAAGCAGGGCAAGCGGAACCGGCACGCCAATCACCGGAAGCGCTGTCACCGATGCCAGCATGCCCGGCAGGTGCGCTGCACCACCGGCACCGGCGATAATCACCTTGATACCGCGCGCCCGCGCCGTGGTTCCGTACTCATGCAGTTTCGCGGGCGTGCGGTGAGCCGAAACGACCTCGACCTCGTGGGCGATGCCAAACTCGGTGAGGGCTGCGGAGGCGTCAGCCATCACGCGCCAGTCCGAGTCGGAGCCCATGACGACTCCGACGAGCGGCGATTCAGACGAGTGCAAGGGTTCAGTCACCACTCCAGGCTAGGCGTGCGGCCTGGAAATTTGCCCGTGCGGCGCGCGGATATTACCGCCCAAGTGGGCGAAAAACCGCGCTCAGGCGAAGAAATCGCGGGCGACACGAGCGGCAGCCAGGATCGCACCGGCGTCGGCACCGGCAGCGTTCACGTGCCCGACCTTGCGCCCGGGGCGCGGCTCCTTGCCGTAGGTGTGAATCTTGACGCCGGGTTCAGCAGCCATCGCGGCGTCAAAACGTGACTCCAGCGTCTGCCCCAGCGGACCGCCCAAAATGTTCAACATCACGGCATTGCCCGCCGTCGGGTTGGTCGCGCCGAGTGGCAGATCGAGCACAGCACGAAGGTGCTGCTCAAACTGGCTGGTGGCCGCGCCATCTTGCGTCCAGTGCCCACTGTTATGTGGCCGCATGGCCAGCTCGTTCACCAGGATTCGCCCGTCACGAGTCTCAAAGAGCTCGACGGCAAGCATGCCGGTCACCCCAATCCCCTCGGCAATTGCGACGCCCAGCGCCTCAGCTTCAGCGAGAAGCGCGGCGCTCGCACCGGGTGCCGGTGCGAGCACTTCAGAGCACACGCCGCCGTCTTGCACTGTCTCAACCAGCGGATACGCCACCACCTGCCCAGACGGTCGCCGAGCAACCTGCTGCGCAAGCTCGCGGGTGAAATCAACCAGCTCCTCCACAAGCAGTGCGCCACCGTTGGCATCTTCAGCGAGCGCGGCAAACCAGTCATCTGCCCCGTTCGCGCTGTCAACGACGCGAACACCCTTGCCGTCGTATCCACCGCGCGCCGTCTTCACCACGGCGCGACCACCATGAGCGTCGAGAAATGTTGCCAGTTCAGTGGAATTGGTAACCGCGGCCCAGTCTGGCTGCGGCGCGCCGAGCTCGGTGAGTCGCCTGCGCATGTCGAGCTTGTCTTGCGCGAACCGCAGCGCGTCAGCGCCCGGGTGCACCGAGATGCCTTCGGCCGTCATGGCGCGAAGCACCTCTTGCGGCACGTGTTCGTGATCAAAGGTGACGACATCAACGTCGCGCGCGAAGGCCAGCACGGTGTCAATATCGCGGTAGTCGCCGACGGCGGTTGCCGCGAGCGCGGCAGACATGCCCTCTTGCTCGGCCAGAACGCGAATCTCAACGCCCAGCTCCACCGCCGGAGCGATCATCATTCGAGCCAGTTGCCCGCCACCAATGACACCTACACGCATGAACACTCCTTCGCTCCCCTCTATTGTTCCGCATGAATGGCGCCCGCCTCACCGCGCGCTCGTGCGGACAGCGGAACCAGGTGAGACCTCGGCTTGCGGCTGGTTAGTAGCCGTACGGGAGCGCCTGCGCATCGCGGTGCGCAAGAATCTGGTTGATTTCAACCTGATCGACCAGAACCTCATGAATCAATCGCACGTTGGGTACGTTGCGAAGCAGCATCGGCGGCTCGGCTCCATTGGAGAGCGAAATTGTTCCGCCTCCCCACAGCCGCTGTAGCGGCCCGCGCGTCACCGTCATGGTGTAGCCGCGGGCGTGGCTGAGCTCGGAACGACGGTGGATGATCAGACCCGTCGTTGTAATCACTCGCCGCGTTGTGATGGTGTATCGCCGACTCAGCCATGCCAAGTACGGAACCACGACAAACAGCAGCACAATGGTTCCGGCCGCCGCCCACAGCATCCAGTTTTCGAAGCCGTCAGGCAGATTGTCGGTGAAGTAGCCCGTCGCCCCCGCTACCGCGATCAGGATGAGGCCGCTGAAAAACAACCGTCGCGATTGGCCGCGAAACCGCGCAATAAGGTGCTCCTGCGTGCCAGACCCCGGTGGCGGCATCGAGGGCCGCCCGCCAATCGTGCTGGGCTGGGTCACGATTTCATTGTGAACCAGGCCGCCGACATTGTTCTTCGCCTCGCCGCAGGTTCAGGTTTCTGTCAGCGCGAGTCAGCGCACGTGCACGACGTCTCCGGCAGACACCGTGCGCGACTCGCCATCGGCGAGAACCAGCAGGCGCCCGTCATCGTCAATGCCGGTCGCGTCGCCCGTGTAGCTCGCACCGCCAGGTAGGTGGATGGTGACAACCTTGCCGATCGTGGAACATACGGCCGAAAATCGGTCACGCAGCCCGGATCGCACGGCGTCACCGTCATGGTCGCGCAGGCTCTGAAGCTCTGCCGCCACTCGCCCGATGTAATGCGAGACGAGCAAATCGAGGTGCGCAGAACGATCGTGCATGGCAAAGCTCGTCGCGGTCTCCACCGGAGCCTGATCAGCCGTCATCGTCGTGTTGACGCCACTACCGACAATGATCGCCTCGCCTGTCGGGCTCATTTCTGCGAGGATTCCGCAGATCTTCTGGTCGCCAACCAGCACGTCGTTGGGCCACTTCGATGACACGCCACTTCCCAGTTGCGCCGCGATCGATTCGGTCATGGCAAGTCCCGCGATCAACGGCACCCAGCTGCGTGCTGGTTCCGGAACCTCGGAGGTGCGAAGCAGCACTGACAGGGCAAGGGATGCCCCCGCCGGCGCCTGCCACGAGCGGTCGAGGCGGCCGCGACCGGAGCGCTGATCATCGGTGATCAGCACAGACAAGTGGGGCCAGGTGTCTGCATCAACGCTGTGCGCGAGAAGGTCGGCATTGGTTGATCCCGTGCTCTCCACGACAGAAATGTGCGGAGAATGCGCTGCCGTAAGCGGAAAATCTGACGCGTTGATGACCATGTGCACACCCTATGCGTACCGGGCCATGCGGAGAGCACAAACTAACGATTGATGAAGTCGTTGTCGAAAGTCTCTAACGAATGCGGCAAACCCGCCGGTAGGGTTGACTCCGTGACGGACACGAACGACCTTTTCACGACCGCTGGCAAGCTCGCAGACCTGCGCGCTCGATTCAACGAGGCCATCGTTGAACCCGAGAAGCTGGCACAGGAGAAGCAGCACGCCAAGGGCAAGTTCTCGGCGCGCGAGCGCATCGAGATGTTGCTTGACCAGGGCAGCTTCGTCGAGCTCGACGAGTATGTGCGTCACCGCACCACGGCGTTCGGCATGGACAAATCGCGCCCCTACGGCGACTCGGTCGTCACCGGCGTCGGCACCATCCATGGCCGTACCGTCGCCGTCTACTCCCAAGACTTCACGACCTTTGGTGGGTCACTCGGTGAGGTCACCGGCGACAAGATCATCAAGGTGATGGACTTCGCGTTGCGCAGCGGAATTCCGATCGTCGGCATCCTCGACTCCGGCGGCGCGCGCATTCAGGAGGGCGTGCTCGCCCTGAGCAAATACGGCGAGATCTTCCGCAAGAACACCGCCGCATCTGGCGTCATCCCACAGATCTCAATCATCATGGGCCCGGCCGCTGGCGGCGCCGTGTATGGCCCGGCGCTCACCGACTTCGTCATCATGGTCGACAAGACGAGCCAGATGTTTGTGACCGGCCCCGACGTCATTAAGACGGTCACCGGCGAAGACGTCGGCATGGAAGAACTCGGCGGCGCGTACACGCACAACACGCGTTCCGGTGTCGCCCACTACCTCGCCTCCGATGAAGACGACGCGATTGACTACGCACGCACGCTGCTGTCATTCCTGCCCGACAACAACCTGTCAGAGACGCCGACCTACGCCTCGCCCTTCTCCTGGGAGACGACGGACGAAGATCGCCAGCTCAACACGATCATCCCCGACCAGCCGAACCAGCCCTACGACATGCACGAGGTCATCGGCCGCATCGTCGACGACGGTGACTTCATCGAGGTTCAGCCGCTTTTCGCGCCAAACATCGTGATCGGCTTTGGACGCCTCGAGGGCCGCACCGTCGGTATCATCGCCAACCAGCCATCGCAAATGGCCGGAACCTTGAACATTGAGGCTGGCGAGAAGGCGGCACGCTTCGTGCGATTCTGCGACTCGTTCTCGATTCCCATCGTCACGCTCGTCGATGTTCCCGGCTACCTTCCCGGTACTGACCAGGAGTGGACGGGCGTCATCCGCCGCGGCGCAAAGCTCATCTACGCCTACGCCGAGGCCACGGTTCCGATGGTCACCGTCATCCTGCGCAAGGCCTATGGCGGCGCGTACATCGTTATGGGCTCAAAGCAGCTCGGCGCCGACGTCAACCTCGCGTGGCCGACGGCCGAGATCGCGGTGATGGGCGGCCAGGGTGCCGTCAACATTCTGTACCGCAACGACCTGCGCAAGGCCGAAGAGGCCGGCGAAGACGTTAATGCGGTGCGCACGCGCCTGGCCAACGAGTACACGTACAACGTAACCAGCCCGTTCCTCGCGGCCGAGCGCGGCGAGATCGATGGCATTATCGAGCCCGCCCAGACCCGGGTCATGATCGCCAAGGCGGTTCGCGCGCTACGCGGCAAGCGTGTCGAAGGGCCATCCAAGAAGCACGGAAACATCCCGCTGTGACCGACGAGCCCGAACTGTCGCTCGCGGTCACCCGCGGCGAGCCGACGCCGGAAGAACTAGCGGCCGTCATTGCCGTGCTCTCCGAGACGTATGCCGCCGAGGTTCACGACGCGAAAAGCGCCGACAAACCCGAGCCCTCGGAGTGGATGCGCACGCGCCGACAAATGCGCAGCCCTCTGCGTCGCGACCTGGGTTTCGGCTCCTGGGCACGCTAAAAGACGAAAAATTTGCGGCCGACGCGCCCGAGAAACGAAAAAATCGGCCACTTTTGTCCCCCAAAGTACCTACAGACACGGGTCATCTGGCCGTCGCATACTGATAAGGCAAACGCATTGCGTTAGCCGGACTGCACGTCCCAGGGTAGACGTGCCAGCTTATACCCGGCTCTTGCGGGGCTGTTTTCGGGTAACAGTCTCGCCCCAGGCGGGGATGGTGTTCAGACGCCATCCCCGCTCATTCTTTTCCGCACGCCAGCACCGACGTCGCGGCCGGGGCGCATCTTCCGTCATGGAACACATCTTCAGCCAGTTTGGCCCTGGCCTGCCATCTCAACGTTGGCTAGTAACGCAATCTGACGGCGATTCGACGGTTCCACCTCGCCCCCACGTGGTTCCGCGTCGCCCCCACCTGGTTCCGCGTCGCCGCCACCTGGTTCCGCGTCGCCCCCAGGTGGTTCCCTGTCGCCCCCGGGCGGTTCCATTTGGCTTTCCGAAGCAACCGTTATGCACGGAATCGTGTGACGGGAGTGACAGAAGTGACTCATGAGGCACAATCTGCGTGCATACCGAAAAATTGCGTGCATAACGGCTGTAACCGCGACCGCCGGCGACGAAAGCGACCACGCAACCTGCGAAGCGGAACCATGGAACCTGGGAAGCGGAGCCGCGGAACCTGGGAAGCGGAGCCACGCAACCTGCGAAGCGGAACCATGGAACCTGGGAAGCGGAGCCGCGAAGCCTGCGAAGCGGAGCCACGGGGCTCCGGAACCGAGCGGCAAGAGGGCGCAGGCCGCCGTCGAAACCCCGAAACCCCGAAGCAACCGTTATGCACGGAATCATGTGACGGGAGTGACAGAAGTGACTCATGAGGCACATTGTGCGTGCATGCCGAAAAATTGCGTGCACAACGGTCGCGACCGGGGCGGCAACGGCAACGGCAACGGCAACGGCAACGGCAACGGCAACGGCAACGGCAACGGCAGCGGCAGCGGCAGCGGCAGCGGCAGCGGCAGCGGCAGCGGAGAGATCCTACGTCGCGCCGTGCGGTGCGGCTGCGCGGGCGATCTCCTGCCAGAGTTCGACCGTGTCATCGGGGGTGAGACCGTCGCCGGCGGCTGAACGGCCGACGACGGTGACGGCTGTCTCACGGTGCCGAGAGCTTCGCACGATGATTCGGGCGGAGTCAGCCCGCGAAATTGCGCCAGCGATTTCGCCACGAATGCGGGCAAGTTCGTCATCGGTGATGCCGTCGAGTCCACCTTCATCAAGCAGCGTGACGGTGCTGCCCCGGCGCCTCGCCTGTTCGATGGCGATGCGTACGCGTGAATCCAGCAGGTTTGGGGCGCGCAGTTCGTCACGCAGGGTTCCCTCGGCGACCCGAGCCTCGGCGCGGTCTTCATCGCTCACGTTGCCGCCCTGCGCGATGATTTTGGTCAGCAGCGGCCCGGCGACCTGAAGGGCAAACTGCACGCGCACACGCCGCTCACGCCGCCAGACTGACTGCGCCGCCTGCCACGCCGCCGCCGCACGCTGCAGTTCGATGAGCCGCACCGTGTCACGCGAGGCGCGATCGAGCGATGCCATGATGATCTGCGCGACACTGACCCACATGATCGCGCCGACCAGGCCAAACGAGAAGGCGCCGAGCGGCCCCAACCATGCGACCGATCCCAAGACCAGCAGCCCGATCCCAATCCAGGCGCACGTCACGCGGCGGCGAATCATGACGACCGTGAGCATCATGCCGACCCCGCCGATGTAACCGGTGGCGTAAGGCGCATCGACATGCTCGCGTCCGACGCCAATCGCGATCGCGGTCGGCGTCAACCCCGCCGTCACGATCGCCAGAATCGCCGCCCACCCCGGCAGTACGCTCGGCCCGTTTCCGCCCGCCGTCAATGGCGCATCAGCGGCCGCAGGCGAGGTGCGCGACTGCGCAAACAGGCCGATCAGTGTCACCAGCGCGACGATGCACACCGTAATGATGATCAGCACCGGATACATCACGGGGCCGGTCCAAAACAGCGTGCGTGCCGAGTGATAGGCGGTAAAGACGATTCCGACGAGCAGCAGTGCGGTACGCGTGGCGTTGAGGTTCATCGCTGCCACCTCAGGTCAATGACGGTACTGCCCGGTCGTGACGAAATCTTCGTGGTTCCGCCTACCGCTGCCATGCGCGCGTAGATCGAGGCGCGAATACCCAGACGATCGTCTGGAATTGACGCAAAGTCAATGCCGCCGCCAGTGTCACTCACCCGCACCCGGCATTCGCCGGCTCCTGCCGCCACGGTGACCTCAAGCCCCATAGCCTCGGCGTGCTGCACGGCATTGGCAATCGCCTGCGTTGCGGCGAGCGTGAGTGCTCGGGCCACGTGACCCGGAACCTCAACGTCAGCGGGAGCGGCGATCACCACGTCAACACCAAAGTCGTGGGCGGCGTTTCGCAAATCTTGCGCGATCAGGCGCGCACTAATGGGTCGCCCCAGCGCCATGCGCTCATCAGATTCGGCGTCGGCGAGGCCGGTCAAGGCTTCGCGGGCCATTCCTACAGTGAGCGCGCGTTCTCGATCGGTCGTTGCCCGCGCGGCCGAAATCAACGCCGCCATTACGCTGTCGTGCATCAGCGCCGCCATCGAAATGCGCTCCGACTCCGCAGCCTCCGTCGCCGCGGCCTGCGTGTATTCGGCCAGCGCCGTTCCGCGCGCTTCGTCCACCCGGTGCCCCGTCGCCCGAAGCGTTCGCACCAGAATCAGCAGAATGGTTCCGAGGCACAACCCAAACGAAAGATCGAACGCGTTTGCCGCCAAATACGGCTGCGCGAAGTCCACCTGCAGCATGCGAGCGACGAAGAACAGCAGCGGCAGCCCAATCGTAAACACCACCTGCCACGGCAACGACATCACCAGCACCGCCGCAATCGTTGAAATGTTCGTGACGTACCAAATCCATGGCTGCGCGTAGCCCGGATCCTTGGCGTGATCTGTCACCCACGGCCAGGCGCACAACACCAGGGTGTAGGCCAGCACGAAGACGATGGCCGTGACGCGCAGGCCCCGCCCGGTGAAACACGAGAGCACGAATGCCGCGAGGCTGGTGAACACGACGATCGTGAATGGAACATGCCACGCGCCCGCATCGGAGCTGCCGAGGGCGGCAAAAAAGGCCTGGATTCCGACGATCAGCGAGCCAACGCCGGCGGCAATCTGAACGATGCGTTCGATGCGCTTACTGGTGAAGGAACCCGCCGCAAAGACCTCTTGCCGCCCGGGAATACCCTCAGCGGCTACCACCGTGGTCTCCGTGGTCGTCGCTGAGGTCGTCGATGATGCCGTCTTCCATCGCACGCATCAGCAGATCAACCTTGGTCGGCGCGGGCCGGCCAACGTCGACGTACTTGAACCGAATGCGCGAAATATTCTCTTTCGCGGTCGAGTACGCGATGCCCAGGCGGTCGGCCACCATTTTCAGTGGCAGCCCGGCGGCATACAACCGCAGCACCTCACGCTCACGCGCCGAGAGCTGCGCATTCGCAAACACAATGTCACCCTCGACGGCCGATGCCCACTCCAGGTTGTCGAGCGGCAGCCCCTCGGCGACAGTGTTGATCGCCGACACCACATCATCGATGGGGCTCGACTTGCTAATGACGCCGGCAGCCCCTGCCGCGAGCGCCTCGCGCACGGCGGCGGGGCGGTCGGCAACGCTGTGGATGATGACGCTGGAACCATCGTGCACGACGCGGGTGACGTTGTCTGTCACCGTGGTTCCGTCGCCCAACGACAAATCGAGCACCACCACGTCAACGGGTGCCTCACCGGTGTTGACGCGCCACTGCAGGTAGGCACTGACGCTCGGACCCGCAAAGGCAACGAGGCGTCCGGCGCGGATGCATGCGGCTTCAAGGCCCAAACGAACCGACTCGTGGTCGTCAATGAGGGCGATGCGTTTCACAGCGCCAGCCTAGTTGGTTATTTGCGCCGTTTGACGCAGGCCTATGCCTGCTGCAGCAGAGCCACCGTCTCGAGGTGATGCGAGTGCGGGAACAGGTCAAACGCCTGAATGTTCGCAAGCTCGTAACCACGCTCGGCGAAGGTGCCGAGGTCACGGGCCAATGCCACCGGGTCGCATGCGACGTACACGATCGCGCGCGGGGCAAGCGTGGCAAGGTCAGAGACGACGTTCTTGCCAGCACCCGCACGCGGCGGGTCAATAACGACGACGCCATCGCGCAGGCGGGCCCGCTCACGCTCCGAGGCACCAGACAGCAGCGAGCGGGTGTAGCGGTCCACGCGAGCGGTCTCGGCGCGAGCGCCGATCCACTCGGAGAGGTTTTCTCCTGCGTGCTCGGTGGCGCGCGCGTTGGATTCCACGCTCGTCACGCGGGTTCCGCCAAGCTCCGCGATCGTGGCGGCAAACAGGCCAACACCGCCGTAGAGGTCAAGGTGCCAGGCGTTGGGGTCGACGTCAACGCCTGCGAGCGCGCGGCGTACCGCGCCGTCAAGGGTCGTGGCTGCGTCATGGTGAACCTGCCAGAAACCATCAGCATCAACGCGGAACTCGCGCTCGCCGACGCGCTCGGTGAGCACCTCGCGCTTGCTGGCCTGGCGCTCAACGGGCTGGCCACGCTCATCCAAAGTGCGGTTCAGTACCCGCACGTGGCCATCGGCGGCCTGAATGAGATCAATGCGGTCGGCGTTGTCGCCGTAAAGTTTGTCGGCAGCGCGCTCCACTGCGGCCGTTGCCAACGGCAGGTCGTTAACCTCGATAATGCGGTGGCTGCGGGCTGCGAACGGACCGATGCGACCGGCGTCGTCAACGTGCAGGCTGACGCGCGTGCGCCACCGGGTGCCGTCGGTCTGCCCGCCCACGCCCTTGACCCGAACGTCGGAGTCAATCTTGGCGAAGCGAGCGAGCGAATCGCGCAGCACCTTGGTCTTCAAATCGCGCTGGTGTGCGAGCTTGATGTGGCCGAACTCAGCACCACCGGGGCGAAGTGCCGGCGCGACCGAAACATCGGCCGCAGCCCACACGTGCGCCTGACGCTCGGGCGAAGCGTCGAGCACCTCAACGGTCTCGGCTCGCCAGAACGACGACTTGGAGTCATCGCTCACGCGGGCGCGTACGGTTTCGCCGGGGATCGCGTCAGAAACGAAGATGACCCGTCCTTCGTGGCGGGCGACGAAGATGCCGCCGTGGGCAACGTCGGAGATGGTCAGATCGAGTTCGTGGGGCGCGTGCATCCTTACAGAATCTCATGCCCGGCTGAATGACACCTCATCGGCGCACCAGGCGCTTGCGGCGCTCGCTCGATGGGCGCCGTTAGCGGAGGGTGAAGATGTCGCGTTCGTCGTCTTGGTTCCAGGCCCTTGTCCAGCCCGAGACCTCAAACAGGTGGTCCATGACAAGTGCCGTGAAGCCCCACACCGTGGCGCCGCCGATGTCAAAAGCGGGGCCGCGAAACTCCCCCAGCTCATGACGAAACACCGAAGTGAATCGGTTCGCAGGGTCCAGCAGTTCATCCACCGATGCCAGCCGCACCTCGTGCGTCTCTGCCGGATCCATCACCGTGACGGCAAGGGTTCGCGAACGCCACCCCACGATGGGCGACACCAGAAAGTTGTTGGCCAGCAGCGGCAAGTCAGGCAGTGCGCCAATCACCTCAACACCGGTGCGGTCAAGACCAGTCTCCTCTTCGGCCTCGCGAAGCGCCGTGTCAACGGCATCGAGGTCGTCAGCGTCGACGGAACCACCGGGGAAGGACACCTCGCCGGGGTGCGCCCGCAACGTATCGGCACGAATCTCGAGCAGCACATCGAGGTCAGCAGCCTCGAGATCGGTGGGCGCCAGATGCATGCGGTCGGGGCGCGGGCCAAACAGCGCCAGGACTGCGGATCGGCGCGCCTGCGCCTCGTTGACCGGCGGCAGATCCCGCAATGCGCTGCGATCGAGCAATCCACGGGAGAGCTGTGCGCGGGCGCCGAGCGCAAGAGAAGTGTCAGTCATGGCGCCACCGAGTCTAGGCCGGTTGCGCTCTCCCCCGGGCGATTTGCGCCGTTATGCCGAGCACCTTGCTAGCGTTTAAGCCATGCAGGTTTGTCTCGCCTCGACCTCCCCCGCCCGACTCATGTTGCTTCGCCAAGCGGGTATCGAGCCGCTCACCATCGCGAGCGACGTCGATGAGGATGCCGCTATTGCCGTCGCGGAAGCGGAGGCGGGCCGTCCCCTGACCCCCGAAGAGCACGTGCTGCTACTTGCCCAGGCAAAGGCCGCTGCCGTCGCCGCAGGGCTCGCAACCACGCACCCGGACTTCACCGGCATCGTGATCGGCGGCGACTCCATGTTTGCGCTCGATGGCCAAATCTTCGGCAAACCCCACACCGCCGAGGCCGCAACCGACCGCTGGCTGCACATGCGCGGTCGTTCCGGCGTGCTGCACTCGGGTCACAGCGTGCTGCTGGTGCAGCAGGGCGTCGTGGTTGACGCGGCCGATGACATCGCGCACGCCACGGTGCACTTCGTTGCCGATATTTCAGACGAAGAGATCGCAGCCTACGTCGCCACCGGCGAGCCGCTGGAAGTCGCGGGCGCCTTTACCGTCGATAGCCTGGGTGCTGCCTTCATCGATCGCGTCGAGGGCGACCCGTCAACCGTGGTCGGCATGTCGCTCTCCACGATCCGCGCCCTTGCTGCCCGCCTCGGAATCTCGTGGCCGACGCTCTGGAACCGCATGTAGGTTCCACTCAACGATTTTCTGATTACTTTATCGAGAGTGCGCAAAAACGACGACCGTTCGCTCGGTAGGCTGGCTTTCATGCCTCAAATCTCGAAGGTTCTCATCGCGAACCGCGGCGAGATTGCCGTACGTATCATTCGCGCCGCCCGCGACAGTGCGATCGCATCCGTCGCCGTCTACGCCGATCAGGATCGCGATGCCATGCACACCCGCATGGCCGACGAAGCCTATGCGCTTGACGGCGAAACCAGCGCCGACACGTACCTCGTCATCGACAAGATCCTGTCGATCGCCCGCCGCTCCGGAGCCGACGCCATTCACCCCGGCTACGGCTTCCTCGCCGAAAATGCCGACTTTGCCCGCGCCGTAATCGCCGCAGGCATCACCTGGATCGGCCCGTCGCCCGAAGCTATTGACGCTCTCGGCGACAAGGTGACGGCGCGTCACGTTGCCGAAAAGGTGGGTGCGCCTCTTGCTCCCGGAACCCCGGGGCCGGTTGAGACGGCCGATGAGGTCATCGCATTCGCACAGCAGGCGGGGCTTCCTATCGCGATCAAGGCCGCCTACGGTGGTGGCGGTCGCGGCCTCAAGGTGGCTCGCGACTTCGACGAAATTCCCGAACTCTTCGAGTCGGCAACGCGCGAGGCCATCGCCGCCTTCGGTCGTGGTGAGTGCTTCGTGGAGAAGTACCTCGACAAGCCGCGCCACGTTGAGACCCAGTGCCTTGCCGATTCGGCAGGAAATGTCGTCGTCATCTCGACGCGTGACTGCTCGCTGCAGCGCCGACACCAGAAGCTGGTAGAAGAAGCGCCCGCGCCGTTCCTCAGCGATGAGCAGAACGCGATTCTGTACGACGCCTCGAAGAAGATCCTCAAGGAGGTCGGCTACGTCGGCGCCGGAACCTGTGAGTTCTTGATTGGCGCTGACGGAACCATCTCCTTCCTCGAGGTGAACACCCGCCTGCAGGTGGAGCACCCGGTCTCCGAAGAGGTCACCGGAATCGACCTGGTTCGCGAGCAGTTCCGCATCGCAGCGGGGGACGAGATCGGCTACGACGACCCGACTCCCGTCGGCCACTCGTTCGAGTTCCGCATCAACGGAGAAGACGCCGGCCGCGGATTTCTCCCCCAGCCTGGCCCCATCAAGACGTTCAAGACGTTCGGCGGCCCCGGCATTCGCCTGGACTCCGGCGTCACCGCGGGCGACACGATTTCGGGCGCGTTCGACTCGCTGCTCGCAAAGATTATCGTCACCGGTCGTGACCGTGATGAGGCGCTGGCTCGCGCCCGGCGCGCGCTCAACGAGTTTGAAGTGACCGGCATGCCAACCGTGCTGCCATTTCACCGTCAGGTGGTCACCGAGCCCGCCTTCACCGCAGAAGACGGCCACTTCGGCATCTTCACCCGGTGGATCGAAACCGAGTTCGTCAACAACATCCCGGCGTGGGATGGCGAGCTGGAGACCCCAGAGGCACAGCCCGGCCGCCACAGCGTCGTAGTTGAGGTCGCAGGCAAGCGCCTTGAGGTCAGCCTGCCCGACCACATCGTCGCCACCCAGAGCGTTGGTCGCCCCGCGGCGGCTCCGCCCGCTCGCCGCTCGCACGCAGCCGGCGCCAGTGGTTCCGGCGCTTCCGGCGACGCCGTGAAGAGCCCGATGCAGGCAACCGTCATCAAGATCGCCGTCGAAGAGGGCCAGCAGGTCGTCAAGGGCGATCTGGTCGTGGTGCTGGAGGCGATGAAGATGGAACAGCCCATCCAGGCACACAAAGACGGCGTCATCGGCGCGATCAACGCCGAAGCTGGCTCAACGGTTTCTGCCGGCCACCAGCTGCTGACGATTAGCTAACGCGCTGACCGCAGGTCACCGAGACACAGTTTGGTCGGCGAGAAACCGGCGGCCACACTGTGTTTCGCCGACCAAACTGTGTCTCGCGGTGACATGGGGGCGGGCGGAGCGTTACGCAGCGCGCCTGCGGGCTGCGGCGTATGCACTCCACGAGTCCAGCTGTTCTTGCGCGCGAGCGGTTCCGAGTGAGGCACGAAAGTTCTCGTCGGTGACGGCGAGGACGATCGCCGCATACGTCACCCACGGATGAACATCGCTGGAGGCGGGCGCGAGCATGACCGGGGCATCGCTGCCGTCGGCACGGCGCACGGTGAGGCGAAGCCACATCACACCACGCTTCGACGATCGCGCAGACCCAGACGATTGCTCTGCGCGCACCGCCACAACGTCGCGCCACGGCACGATCATGTCTCCGGTCACCGTCGCGAACAGCAGGGCGGTCTCCCCAAGCGCCACCCCGAGCGGTCGCTCCCCAAACGAGCCGAGTCGCTTTCGCCCGACCGCGGCACGGGTGCCGCCGAGCACAAACAGGACCCCGATCGCGCCGATCACGGTACTCACAATGCGCACCAAGACGGCAGTCTCGGCCGAGTCGAAACGATCAACCAGCCAGCCGGCAACCCCGACGCCGACCAGAGCCGCCCCGACGGCGACCAACGTCACGACGACGCCAACGGACCGGCGGCGCTCACGAAAGAAGTGCACCCAGGTGTCGGGCGGCAACTCGGTGGCCTCGGTCAGGGTGACCGCGTTCACGAGCGTGCTGGTGCGGTCCGGCACCGTGCTGTCGCCCCACAACAGAGCACAGATGCCGCCGATCATCGCGCTTGCAACCATGACGGGAATATTCCAGGTCACGGCACCAAGCGCCAAGGCCACAACGCACGCGACAACGCCCAACAGCATCGTACGATTGGCGCGCGGCCACTGCCACTGTTCAGGCCACGCAACCGGCGGCTGCGTGGGCGTTACCGGCGTGTGAGGGATCACTCCCCCGAGTTGTCTCGCTCGACGAGGTGCATGGCACGCACGGCGTCGGTAATGGAACCAGTGAGCGAGGGGTACACCGCGAACACGCGGGAGAGCTGGTCGACCGTGAGGCGACGCTCCACCGCGACGGCGATCGGGTAGATCAGTTCGGAGGCCTTGGGCGCCACGATGACGCCACCGATGACGGTTCCGGAACCCTCACGGGCGATGACCTTCACGAAGCCGTCTTTGATTCCCATCATCTTCGCGCGCGGGTTGGCCGACAACGGCAACTTGTGCACCACACCGTTGATCTTGCCGTCTTCGACATCTTGCTGCGACCAGCCAACCGTCGCGATCTCGGGTGCGGTGAAGATGTTGGCGGTGATGCGGCGCTGTTCCATCGGAATGACAATGTCGCCGAGGGCGTGGAACACGGCGGTGCGACCCTGCATGCTGGCGACGGAGGCCAGCGGAATGAACGTGGTGCAGTCACCGGCGGCGTAGATGTTGGGAACCGACGTGCGACCAACGCGGTTAACACGAATGTGGCCGGAGTCGGTGAGCTGAATACCCGCCTCTTCGAGCCCGATGCCGGCGGTGTTGGGGATCGATCCGACGGCCATCAGGCAGTGCGATCCCTCGACCGTGCGGCCATCGGCCAGGGTGACGAGCACACCGGTTTCGGTGCGCTCCACCTTGTCGGCGCGGGACTTGTTCAAGACGGTCATGCCACCACGCGTGAAGACCTTCTCCAGCACGGCGGCCGCATCCTGATCTTCCGACGGCAGAATCTGATCGCGCGAGGAGACCAGGGTGACCTTGGCCCCCAGGTTCATGTAGGCCGACGCAAACTCCGCGCCGGTGACACCAGAACCGACGACGATGAGGTGCTCCGGAAGCGCCTTCATGTCGTACAGCTGCGTCCACGTGAGAATGCGCTCGCCGTCGGGCATTGCCGACGGCAGCTGACGGGGCGACGCACCAACCGAAACCAGAAGCGTGTCGGCCTCGACACGGTCAAAGTCGGTGCCGTCCTCGCCCGTCGAAACCACGACGGTGTGCTCGTCTTCGAGACGACCAAAACCGTTGATAATGCGGACGCCCGCCTCAACCAGGGCGGTGCGCATGTCTTCCGACTGCTGACGCGCCAGCGCCAGCAGACGCTTGTTGACGGCGGCGAGGTTGATCGCAACTTCGGGCTTGAGCGGCTTGCCCGATGCGCCCTTCGCGAAGAACTGCACGCCGAGGTCTGACGCCTCCGAAATCGCGACGGCGGCATCGGCCGTCGCGATCAACGACTTGGACGGAACCACGTCAGTAATGACGGCGGAACCACCGACGCCGGCACGCTCGATAAGGGTGACATCTGCGCCGAGCTGCGCGGCCGCGAGCGCCGCTTCGTAGCCACCGGGGCCACCACCCAAAATCGCGACGGACTGGGTGCGCTCAAACGAGAGTGAAGACATATTTCTATTCTCGCTCACCGGGGGCGCGTTGAAAAACGACACCCCTTCCTTTCGGGTGCACGGATGAGCGCGATTTCATCTGGCGCGCACGCGCAAGGGTTCCTAAAGTAGAGGAATGTCTGAAACGTGGGATAACCCTCTTGAGAACCCGGCCGCTGATCCGTTCGAGATCGCCGCCCAGGCCGCTGCTGACATTGCCCGTCTGACGGGCGTTGACCATCACGACATTGCGCTGACGCTGGGAAGTGGTTGGGGCAAGGCCGCCGACCTGATCGGTGAGACTGTGGCGACGATCCCGGCGACCGAAGTCACCGGCTTTTCGCGTCCGGCTCTGGCGGGTCACGTCGGAACCATCCGCAGCGTGCGCACGCCCGACGGCAAGAACGTGCTCGTGATTGGTGCGCGCACGCACTATTACGAGAACCATGGCGTGCGCCGGGTCGTTCACTCCGTTCGCACGGCCGCCGCCACCGGCGCCAAGATCATGGTGCTGACCAACGGCGCCGGCGGCATCAAGGAGACGTGGAACCCCGGGCAGCCGGTGCTCATCAGCGACCACCTGAACCTCACCGCCGACTCGCCGCTCGAGGGTGCAACGTTCATTGACCTTACCGATCTGTATTCGGCACGCCTGCGCGCCATTGCGCGCACTGTTGACCCCTCGCTTGATGAGGGCGTTTACACGCAGTTCCGCGGCCCGCACTATGAGACCCCGGCCGAAGTTCAGATGGCAAAGACCATCGGCGGCCACATCGTCGGCATGTCGACGGCGCTGGAAGCCATTGCCGCGCGCGAGGCGGGCATGGAGGTGCTCGGCCTGAGCCTGATCACCAACCTCGCCGCTGGTATTCAGCAGACTCCGCTGAGCCACGAAGAGGTTATTGAAGCCGGAAAGACCGCGGAGCCGATCATTTCGGCTCTGCTCGCGAAGATTATCGAGGCACTGTGACGATCGACCTCACCACAGCACTGCGCCGCGCCACGGCGTGGCTCGCGCAAGATCCTGACGATCAGACTCATCGCGAGCTCGATGAGCTCATCAACCGTGCAATGGACGGCAATCCGGCCGCGCAGGCGGAGATCATCGACCGCTTCGACTCCCGTCTGGCGTTCGGAACCGCGGGCTTGCGCGGCGAGCTTGGCGCTGGTTCCGCGCGCATGAATCGCGTGCTCGTGGCCCAGGCCGCTGCCGGGTTTGCCGCCTACCTGCGTGAGAAGAACCCCGACCACACCCCGACCGTGGTGATTGGTTATGACGGTCGCCGAAACTCCGACGTCTTCGCTAAAGACTCCGCCGAGCTGTTCGCTGGCGCAGGTCTTAAGGCCGTGCTGTTGCCGCGACTGTTGCCGACCCCGGTGCTGGCGTTTGCGGTGCGCCATCTGGGTGCTGATGCGGGTGTCATGGTCACCGCAAGCCACAACCCGCCGAACGACAACGGCTACAAGGTGTACCTGGGCGGCAACGACCAGGGCGCCCAGATTGTTGCTCCTGCGGACGCCGAGATTGCCGCGCACATCCAGCGCATTGCCGACACGCTTTCGGTCGCCGATCTGGAACGCTCCGAGGCGTATGAGATCGGCTCCGAGTCGATCGTCGACGCCTACGTTGCCGCGACCGCAGCCGTGGCTCCGGCACCGGCTGCCGCGGCTGGCATGCGTTGGGTCTACACCGCGATGCATGGCGTCGGTTGGGAGACCGTGAAGCGCGTGTTGGAGCGGGCAGGGTACCCACTGCCGGAGACGGTGTCAGCGCAGCTTGAACCCGACGGCGCATTTCCCACGGTGGCGTTTCCTAACCCGGAAGAGCCGGGCGCCATGGATCTGTCATACGAGACGGCCACCGCGGCCGAGGCCGATTTCATCATCGCGAACGACCCCGACGCCGACCGCCTCGCGGTGGCCATTCCCGCCCCCGACGGTTGGCGCCGCCTGACCGGCAACGAGGTCGGCCTCCTCCTCGGCTGGCGTGCAGCGCGCGCGGCCGAGGGCACGGCCGGCGCATCGCTCGCCTGCTCGCTCGTTTCATCCCCTGGGCTCGGAACGATCGCCGCGCACTATGGGCTCGACTTTCACGAGACGCTGACCGGCTTCAAATGGATCTCCCGCGCCCCCGGCATCGTGTTCGGTTTTGAAGAGGCACTCGGCTATCTCGTCAACCCAGAAACGGTGCGCGACAAAGACGGCATTTCTGCCGCCGTCGCGTTGCTGGGTCTGGCTGCGGCGGCTCGTGAGAGCGGAACCACGGTGGCGGGCTTGCTTGACGAGCTGAGCGAGACGTTTGGTCACTTCGCCAGCGGGCAGGTCTCGATTCGCGTTGACGACGTTGCCGTGATCGCCCGAATCATGGCGGCTCTGCGCGCCACGCCTCCCACCAGCATTGGTGATGATCCTGTGGTGAGTGCAGAAGACCTGCTTTCGGTGCCCGCCGATGAGCCGTCTGGCGACGTCCTGCGCTACCGCTTGGCATCGGGCTCCCGTGTGATCGTGCGCCCCAGCGGAACCGAGCCCAAGCTCAAGGCCTACCTTGACGCCAAGGCTGACTCCGCGGCGGCGTCGGCAGAGCGAATCACCGCGATGGAGAACGCGATGCGGGAGCTGCTTGATCAGCTGTCGTAACGACTTCCGATAACGCACCCCTGGTTCCGGCGCCCACAGCTTTGGAACCAGGGGTTTCGTTTGTAACAAAAATCACTACCCCAGTCGCGATATATCGTGTTACAGTTCCAACGCGATATATCGCGACTCACGAAGGATGATTATGGACGCCACCCCCACCGCTCAGCCGCCCTCTCGCTGGCTCGGCTCCGTCGTGACCTTCATGTCGGGCCAAACCGTGAGCCTCTTTGGCTCGATGCTCGTGCAGTACGCGGTGTTTTGGTACCTGACGCTGGAGTTCAAGTCGGGCTGGATCATGACGCTGGCCGCCGTCTTCGGCTTTCTGCCCCAGGCCATCGTCTCCGTGTTCGGCGGAGTGTGGGCCGACCGCCACAACCGCAAATACCTGATCATCATGGCCGATGCTTCTATCGCGATCACCACCCTTGCCCTCGCGATCCAGCTGATGACAGGCGAGGCACCACTGTGGGCCATCTTCCTCACGCTGGCGATCCGCTCGGCGGGCGCCGGTGTGCAAACCCCCGCCGTCTCCGCGATGATTCCGCAGATCACCCCGCCAGCACACCTCATCCGCGTCAACGGCATCCTGCAGTCCATCAACTCGGCGATGGCGCTGTTGGTTCCGGCAGCCGCCGGCGCCCTCTTCGCCGTCGCCGCGCAGGCGGCGGGCTCCTCCACTGCCGCCCTGGTTCCGATCTTCTTCATTGACGTGGTGACGGCTGCCATCGGCATTGGTCTGATCGCCTTCGTCAAGGTCGGCAAGGTCGAGCGCACGGGCGACGTCGAAACCGGCTACTTCACCGACCTCGTCGACGGCGTGAAGTACGTGGCAACGCACTCCTTCTTGCGATGGTTACTGGTGCTGTTCGCGATCGTGTTTATCTTGACCGTCGCACCCAGCAACCTCACGCCGCTCATGCTGGTGCGCACGTTTGGCACCGGCAACGAGTCGCTCGATATCGCGAACCTCACCATTTTGGAGATCGCCTTCAGCGTCGGCATGATGCTCGGCGGCGTTCTGATCGCCACCGTGTTCGCGAAGGTCAATCGCATCGCCGCGATCGTGGTGTCGTCGTTTGTGTTCGGCGCCCTATCGATTGGCCTTGGTCTCAGTCCCAACACCATCGTGTTCTTCGCCTTCATGTTCTTGGTCGGCCTCGCCGTGCCCTTCTTCTCCACCGCGTCGATGACGTTGATCCAGGAGACGGTGGAACCAGAGCGCCAGGGCCGCGTGTTTGGTTTCGTGAGCATCGTGATGGCGGTGGCTATGCCGTTTGGCATGGTGATTCTCGGCCCGCTCGCCGATGTCATCCCCATCGAAACCCTGTTGATCGCCGCCGGTGTGCTGACCTTTGTTGTCGTCGGCATTGCCATCCTCTCCCCCGCTGGTCGCCGCGCCACGGCAGCCGCTAAGGCGATGACGGGTGGCGGAACCATGGGCACCGCCGCGAGCGCGCAGGAGGATACGAGCACCGGACTGTTTGACGCTTCATCCATTCAGAACGCCACGGCCAGCGGATCCTCGGGCGCGGCGGCGGCCACGCTGGCGGACTCGGTGGCCGAGATGCGGGAAGAACAGTAGCTGAACGACCCAGCGCCGCGTCTGGCTGGGCGTGAGACGCACTCTATGCTCGTAGGGTGCGTCTCACTGAAATCACGACATTGCGATCTGAGCATGTTGTCTTAGAGCCGCTCACCGAGTCTCACAACGACGAGCTGAGCGAAGCCGCGGCAGAAATTACCGAAGACCTGTGGTTCACGTCGGTACCGCGCCCCGACCAGGTCATGGCCGACACCGCCTTTCGGTTGCAGCAGCGCGACAGCGGCCTGATGAACCCCTTTGTCGTGCGCCGCGCCACCGATGGCCGCGTCGTTGGTTCCACCACCTTGTGCAACCTTCTCGTCGACGTGCCACGCGCCGAGATCGGGTACACCTGGTACACGCCGGCGGCGCGCGGAACCGCGATCAACCCCGCCGCAAAACTCCTGCTGCTTCAGCATGCCTTCGAACAGTGCGTCGTCATTGCCGTTGAGTTTCGCACGCACGCCCACAATCTGCGCTCCCGCGCGGCCATCGCAAAGCTGGGTGCGAAGCAAGATGGCATCTTGCGTAACGACCGCGTCGGCCGCGATGGCACAATGCGCGACACCGTGGTGTTCTCGATTCTGCCGCACGAGTGGCCGACCGTGCGCCTCGGTCTCCGCGCACGCCTGGCACGCTTCGACGCTTCTCCCGGCACCGTCACGCCGTAGTGACTCTCGTTATTGCGGCTGCCGCGACGCTCATCGCGGCCATCATTCAGCGCATCACCGGGCTGGGTTTTGTGCTTGCCCTGTTTGGCCCGATGGTGCTGATCTATGGCGCCATGGAGGGTACGCGAATTGCTGTTCTGCTCGCGCTGGCGGCCTCCGTCAGCGCGCTGCCGTTTGTCTGGCGTGAGATTGATTGGCGCCGGGTTGCCTGGCTCGCCATTCCCGGAATCGCCGTCATTCCGCTCGGAGCCCTCGTGGTGCGAAACCTGAATGAGGGGTGGCTGTTGGTACTCATTGCGCTGCTGGCCTTCTTCGCGCTCACCGCCAACAAGATTTCGGCGCTGTCTCGCCTGTTCGTTGGTCGCACGGGCGCCATCGCCGCGGGGGCAGCGGCAGGCTTCATGCATGTCACTAGCGGGCTGTCTGGGCCGCCGCTTGCGGCCTATGCCATCGGTGACAAGTGGGGTCAGCGCAGCTTTACCGCGACCGTGCAGGCCATCTTCGCCATCCTGAGCGCCACCTCCGTTATCTCCCGAGGCCTGCCCACCTCCGACAGCGGCGGTGTCGTCATTCTCATCATCGTGACGGTTGTCGGCATCATCATCGGCACCATGCTGTCGAGGTTTGTGCCCCCGAGCATCGCCCGGCGCGCGATGCTGGCGATCGCCTGGGCGGGAGCGTTCGTCGCGCTCGTTCGCGGCGTCGCCATGCTGATCGCCGGGTGACGCCGCACACGCACACGTGCGCGCGACTCGTGTGCGCGTGTGCCGAGTGGCTGTGCCAGCACAATGAGTAGGATGGCGATATCGCCTACCCGAGGCGCACACTGTCGTGCGAGGAGTTTTTCGTGCCCCCACTGCCTTATGCCATCATCGGCGCGGGCCCCACCGGACTCGCTGCCGCCCGCGCGCTGCAAAAAGCCAAGATTCCGTTTCAGGGATATGAGGCGGCGAGTGGCGTTGGCGGGCTGTGGGACATCACGAATCCCCGCAGCACGATGTACGAATCTGCACACCTGATTTCTTCGCGCACCACCACGGAGTTCACCGAATTTCCGATGGCCTCAACGGCTGACTATCCGAGCCACCGCGAGCTGAAGAAGTATTTCGGAGACTTCGCCGCGCACTTTGGTCTTGCCGAGCAGTTTCACTTCAATACGCGCGTCGACAGCATTCGCCGTGATGGTTCCGACTGGCTCGTCACCGCAACCGGGGAGCACGGAACCGAGACGCAGCGCTATGCGGGCGTGCTGTTGGCCAACGGCACCCTGGCAGAGCCCAATGTGCCGACGTTCCGGGGCGAATTCACGGGCGAAATTCTGCACACCAGCGCCTACAAAGCTGCGACGCAGTTGGCCGGCAAGCGGGTGCTCATCATCGGCGCGGGCAACAGCGGGTGCGATATTGCCGTCGACGCGGTGCATCACGCCGCGGCGGTCGATATGAGCGTGCGGCGAGGCTACTACTTCGTGCCGCGCTACCTGTTTGGTCGCCCCTCTGACACGCTCAATCAGGGCAAGCCGCTACCCGCCAAGATCAAACAGTTCATCGACAAGCGCGTACTGCAGGCTTTCACGGGCGATCCGGTGCGCTTCGGGTTTCCGAAGCCGACCTACAAAATTTACGAGTCTCATCCCATCGTTAACACCCTGATCCTCAACTACCTCGGGCAGGGCGATCTCAGCATTCGCGCCGACATTGATCGGTTCGACGGAACCACGGTGCACTTTCGTGACGGCTCGTCGACAGAGTACGACACGGTGGTGCTTGCCACCGGCTACAAGCTTGACTACCCGTTTGCCGATCGGGCTGATCTGCACTGGGGCGGTGCCTCACCCGATCTCTATCTCAACGTCTTTCCGCCAAGCTTTAACGGACTGTACGTGTTGGGCATGATCGAGGCGTCGGGCATCGGCTGGCAGGGGCGGGCGGAGCAAGCCGAGCTCGTTGCGGCGTACCTGCGCGCCGAGCGCGAGGACCCGGAACGCGCGCGACAGTTTCGCGAACGCGTAGCCGCCGATCCCTGGCCCGATGTCACCGGCGGCTACAACTACCTGGGCCTTGACCGCATGAGTTACTACGTCAACAAAGACGCCTATCGCGGCGCGGTCGCGACGGCTACCAAGACCTTGAAGGTGGGCGCGTGAACATCGACGAGGTTGTTCTCAACTTCTCCCCCAATTCACTCGTGATGCTAAACGTGGTGCTGGCGCTCATCATGTTTGGCATCGCGCTCGATGTCGCACCACGCGACTTCAAGATCGTCGTCAAACACCCCAAGCCCTTCATCGTCGCGATTCTCGCGCAGCTTCTGGTGTTGCCTGCCGTGACCTTTGCGCTCACGCTGATTTTGCCGGTAACCCCGTCCATGGCGTTGGGCATGATCCTCGTCGCGTGCTGCCCGCCAGGCAATATTTCGCAGGTGCTCACGCACCGCTCCGGCGGCAACGTCGCGCTGAGCGTGTCGATGACGGCCGTCGGCAATCTGCTCTACATCGTCGCGATGCCGCTTTCGATCGCGTTCTGGGGTTCACTGCACCCTACCGCGCACGAACTGCTTCGCCGGGTCGAGCTCAACACCGGTCAGTTGTTGCTTGACGTGTTCTTGATTATCGGGTTGCCGTTTGTGCTCGGGCTGCTGATTCGGGCGAAGTTTCCCACCTTCGCCAAGCGGGTACAGCCGGCCGTGAAGTGGTTCAGCCTGATCGCACTGGTCGCCTTCATCGTGATCGCGCTGGTCGGCAACTGGTCGTTCTTCATCGCTTTTCTCGGCATCATCATCCTGGTGGTCACCGTGCATGACGCCGTCGCGCTTGCGATCGGATACTCCACCGCAGCGTTCGCTGGCCTTGGCACACGCGAACGCAAGGCGATGACGTTCGAGGTTGGCATTCGTAACGCCGGCCTCGGCCTCGGCCTCGTCTTCGCGTTCTTTGACGGAATCGGTGGGATGGCGATCGTGGCGGGATGGTGGGGCATCTGGGACATCGTCGCCGGCCTCATCGTCGCAAGCCTCTGGGCGCTTCACACCAAGCGTAAGACCGGCTCTGCCACCGGCGATGCGACGCGTCACGCGGCGGCAACCCCTGACGCCGCATGACCCGCGTTCTCATCACCGGTGGTTCCGGTTTTCTTGGCTCTCACGTTGTCGCGGCGCTCGCCGAACGCGAAGACGTTGACACCGTGGTGTCGGTCGACGTGCGCGAGGCGCCCGAGTCGCGGGCTGGCGTCACCGAAGTCCTCTGCGATATCACCACCCCTGGCGCCCTGGAACCCGTCATCGAGCGCTACGGCATCGATACTGTCGTGCACCTCGCGGCGATTGTGAACCCCGGACACAATGTCGAGCTGGAATACCGCGTTGACGTCACCGGCTCCCGCAACGTGCTTGATGCGTGCATCGCCACGGGGGTGCGCCGCCTGGTCGTCTCCAGCTCAGGCGCCGCCTATGGCTACCGCGCCGACAACCCCGCCTGGATTACCGAGGCGTGGCCCACGCGCGGCAGCGACGAGTTTCCGTATTCCCGCCACAAGGCGCTCGTCGAGCAAATGCTTGCCGAGGCGCGGGATACCCACCCGAAGCTGGAGCAAGTCGTCTTTCGCATCGGAACCATCCTCGGTGCGGGGGTGAAGAATCAGATCACCGCGCTGTGGGATGGCAACCGCATTCTGGCGATTCGTGGTTCCGAGTCGCCCTTCGTCTTCATCTGGGCAGATGACGTCGCCGCGGCCATGGTGCGAGCCTCAACCGGGGGCCCCGCCGGAGTCTTCAATATCGCCGGAACCGGTTCAATGACGGTCACCGAGATTGCGCAGCGACTCAACAAACGCGTGCTGCGCGTACCCGCAGGCCTGCTGGCTGTCGCGCTGGGCGTCGCGCGCGCGATGCGGTTGACGGTTCACGGACCGGCGCAGGTCGGCTTTCTTCGCTACCGCCCCGTGCTCGATAACACGGCGCTGCGCGAGACGTTTGGGTATGTTCCGTCGCACACCTCAGCCGAGGCCTTCGAGCACTACCTACAAACGCATCCCGGTGTTGCTCGCGCCTAGGCGAGCAGCACCGGGTGCACGTTATTTTTCGAAGCCCTCGGCGATGATTTCGATCAGTTCTTCGCGCTCTTCAACCGCGAGGAACGCGCCGGCGGCGGCGTTGAGCTGGAACGCCTCAATGTCGTCGAGCGTGTACTCGAAGGCGTCGGCGAGAAGCTTGAGCTCACGCGTCAGCGATGTGCGGCTCATGGTGCGGTTATCGACGTTAACCGTGACGGCGAAACCGAGCTGATACAGCAGGTCAAACGGGTGATCGACCATGTCGGTCCCCCATGCCGCGATCGCCCCGGTTTGCAGGTTGGAGCTCGGCGACAGTTCAAGCGGAATCTCACGATCGCGCACCCAGCGGGCAAGGTCGCCGAACTGTACGCGCACTTCCTCATCGTCGCGGGCGACAACGTCGAGGTCTTCGGCCAGGCGCACACCGTGACCCAATCGCAGGGCACGACCGTCGATGAGTGCGGAACGGATCGAGTCGAGCCCTGCCGCCTCGCCGGCGTGCACCGTGGTCGGGAAGAAGTTGGCAGCCAGGTAGTCGAAGGCCTCGCGATGGCGAGCAGGCAAGAATCCGTCTTCTGGCCCGGCAATATCGAAGCCAACGGCGCCGCGTCCGCGGTTTTCAACCGCAAGCTTGGCAATTTCTAGCGAACGATCGGTGTGACGCATGGCGGTGATCAGCTGACCAACGCGAATGTCGTGCCCGCGGCTGGAAGCCGCGTCCTCGCCCTCCTCGATGCCATCTTGAATCGCGTCAACCGCCTGCTGCAGCGTCAAGCCACCGGCGACGTGCTGTTCCGGAGCCCAGCGCATTTCGCCGTAGACCACGCCATCACGGGCTAGATCTTCGACAAACTCGCGAGCAATGCGGGTGAGCGCGGCCTCCGTCTGCATGACGCCGGTGGTCAGCTCGAACGTCTTCAGGTACTCAACGAGCGATCCTGAGTCGCTCTGCGTTGCGAACCACGCATCGAGCGCCTTCGCGTCGGCGGCGGGTGCCTCAATGCCGTACTCGTCTGCCAGCTCCAGAATCGTCGCCGGGCGAACGCCGCCGTCGAGGTGATCGTGCAACGACACCTTCGGCAGGCTACGCAGCGAGACGCCTTCGAGCTTGGCGTCACCGTGCTGGTCGATAGACATGAGTTACCCCTGTTCTGGCAGTGATGAGAGAGCGAAATTACGCGGTGATGCGCTCACGCACGAGCGGACCACGGCCAGGAGCCGTGTCTCCAATCTCCCACGCTCCCTCGAGGGATTCAAGCGCACGGGAGAAACGAGACTCGTCGTTCGCCGACAGTGTGAATAGCGGCGCTCCTGCTTCAACCGTATCGCCCAGCTGGGCGTGCAGATCAATACCGGCGGCGTGAATCACCGGATCCTGCGGGCGGGCACGGCCAGCTCCCAGGCGCCACGCCGAGATTCCGAATGGGAGGGCCTCAAGCCGCGTGATAACACCGGATCGCGGCGCGAACACGGTGTGCGTCTCGTTCGGCTGCGGAAGCGGGGCATCCGGGTCGCCATCCTGAGCGGCGATCATGCCGCGCCAGGCGTCCATCGCACGGCCATCCTTCAGCGCGGCTTCAACATCGGCGTCCGGCTGGCCAACCAGCGAGAGCATTTCTCGTGCCAGCGCGACGGTGAGCTCGACCACATCGGCCGGGCCGCCACCTGCCAGTACCTCGACAGACTCACGCACCTCATTGGCGTTACCAATAGCGCGACCCAGCGGGCTGTTCATATCGGTCAGCAGCGCGGTCGTCGCAACGCCGGAGTCGGTGCCCAGCGCAACCATCGTCTGCGCCAATTCGCGCGCCCGATCAATGTCTTGCATGAAGGCGCCAGAGCCGAACTTCACGTCAAGAACCAGCGCGCCGGTTCCTTCCGCGATCTTCTTCGACATGATGCTCGAGGCGATCAGCGGAATAGCCTCCACCGTGCCGGTCACGTCACGAAGCGCGTACAGGCGCTTGTCTGCGGGAGCAAGGCCCGAGCCTGCGGCGCAAATAACCGCGCCAACCTCACTGCCCAGCTGCGCGAACATCTCTTCGTTAGTCAGCGCCGCACGCCAACCCGGAATCGACTCCAGCTTGTCAAGCGTGCCGCCGGTGTGACCAAGGCCACGGCCGGAGAGCTGCGGAACCGCGACGCCGAACGAGGCAACCAGCGGAGCCAACGGCAGGGTGATCTTGTCGCCGACGCCACCGGTGGAGTGCTTGTCAACGGTCGGCTTGCCGAGCCCGGTGAAGCTCATGCGCTCCCCCGAGGCGATCATCGCGTCGGTCATCACACGAATCTCATCGCGCGTCATACCGTTCAGCAACACCGCCATGGCGAACGAGGCCATCTGCGCGTCGGTGACGTACTCACGCGTGTATGCGTCGATCATCCAGCGCAACGCGTCTTCAGCGATCGGCTGGCGATCGCGCTTTGCGCGAATCACATCAACGGCGTCAAATGCTTCGATTGTCATCGTCCATACTCCTCAAGGTCACGCGGACCAAAGGCGTCGGGCAGCACCTCATCAATCGTACGAATGCCCGAAACGGTCTCCAGCAGCATGCCGGGTAGCGCGTGCTCAAACAGCAACTGCCGGCAGCGGCCGCACGGCATCAGGGTTGCCCCGTGGCCGTCAACGCACACGAAGGCAACGAGCTTGCCGCCGCCGGTCATCGCCAGTTGCGATGCCAAGCCACACTCGGCGCACAGCGTGACGCCGTACGACGCGTTCTCGACGTTGCAGCCCGAAACAATGCGGCCGTCGCTGACCAGGGCTGCGGCTCCGACCGGGTAGCGAGAGTAGGGCACGTAGGCATTCTTCATCGCTGCGGTTGCTGCCGTGCGCAGCTCGTCCCAGTCAATATCCGTCATGATTCTCCGTTAGTTCTTGATGTAGGGCTGGCCCGAGGCTGCCGGCGGGCGTGCCCGACCGACGAGACCGGCAACCACGAAGATCGTCAGCAGGTACGGAACCATCGCGAGGAACTGGCTGGGAACGCCGGAGTTCATCACCGACAGCTGCGACTGCAGGTTGGTGGCAAAACCAAACAGCAGCGCGGCAAGAGTCGCCTTGATGGGATCCCACTTACCAAAGATCACGGCGGCCAGCGCGATAAAGCCAGCGCCCGCGGTGATGTTCTCACCGAACTCCGGGTTGACCACGAGCGTGTAGTACGCGCCGCCGATACCGGCGATGCCACCAGCCATCATCACGTTGAGGTAGCGCGTGCGAGCAACCTTGATACCAACGGTGTCGGCAGCCTGCGGGTGCTCACCAACGGCGCGCAGACGCAGACCCCAGCGGGTGCGGAACATCGCGAACGACACCGCAAACACGATCACGTACATGATGTAAACCAGCACCGACTGGTCAAAGAACACCGGCCCGATGATGGGAATATCGCCGAGCAGCGGCACCTTGACGCGCGGAAGAAGCGGCGGCGCGTTGAGGCCAGCAGGGTCAAGCCATGCCTTCACCAAGAACGTCGTGAGGCCCGCGATCAGCACGTTGAGCACCACACCAACGATGACCTGGTTGACGTAGTAGGTGATGGCGAAGACCGCGAGCACCAGACCGATGAGCGCTCCCGCAACCACGGCAGCAACCAGACCCCACCACGGCGAGCCCGTCATGGTTCCGACCGCCGCTGCGGTGAAAGCGCCGCCAAGCAGCTGCGCTTCAATCGCAATGTTGACGACACCGGCGCGCTCGCCGATCACACCGCCCAGCGCACCCAGCACCAGCGGAATGGCCAGTGCCAGGGCTCCGGCAAGCAACGGAACCACGGTGAGCATCTTGCCTGCGCTTGCCCACGTGGCAAATGAAAACACCAGGGCGAAGATGTACAGCGCGGTGAGCCACAACGGCATCTTCTTGCCCTTGTTGGCAAGAGCGAAGGAGTAGGCGGCGATGGCCAGCATCACCAGGGCGGAGGCGATGCTGACGGGGCCAGCAGGAATCGGAATGATTCCCTCGCCACCGGAGCACAGCACCTGAACACAGAAGTTTGCAACGTCGTGGCGCGGAACCAAGACCACCAGCGCGCTGAGCGCCAGGGCCACGACCGTCATCACGATGGGGTTTTTCAGCGAGCGCACGACCACGGTGCGCGGTTCGACAATCGTCGACATCTCAGCGCTGGTCATTTCTCGGATCCTTCCTCGTCGATGGGGTCGACTCCGACCGCATCAGACTCCACCGGCTCGACGTTTCCTTCGGCGAGGTCCGTCAGCACCTGGGCGTCTGCCGCATCCTCAGCGATCACCTCGGGAGTGATTTCAACCGCAACGTCGGTGACAACCTCAGAGCCTGCGGCATCGGTCACCAGCGTTTCGGTCGTGACGGCGGTCACGGTTCCGGCGGCGGCCGCGACGAGCGAAGCACGATCGGCGGCGGCGCTCTTTCGAGCCTTGCGCTCCTTACGCGACGGCTTGCCCGGCTTCGGGAGGCCGAAGATCGCGCGCACCAGGGGCGGCGCGGCGATGAACAGCACGATGAGTGCGAGCACGATATCGACGAGCTCGGCCGGAACCTGAGCGATCTTCATCGTGACCGAGCCTGCCTGGAACATGCCGAACAGCAAGCCGGCGGCGAGGATACCGAACGGCGTGGAACCACCCAGCAGCGCGACGGTGATCGCGTCGAAGCCGATACCGGCATCGACACCGTCACCGAAGGGCGCCTTGCTGGAAAGTGCCAGAGTCACGCCGGCGATGCCGACGAGGGCACCGGCGATCAGCATGCCGAGGAAGTACATGCGGCCAACGTTGATGCCAGCGGTGCGGGCGGCGGCCGGGTTTTGGCCGACAACACGCATGCGGAAGCCGAGGCTCGACTTTTCCAACAGCCACCACACGAAGAACACCGCAGCGATGGCGATCAGCAGACCAACGGTCACGCGGTACTGGTCACCGAAGAGCTTGGGCAGCACGGCCGTCTCCGCCATATAGCCAGACTTGACGTTCGAGGAGCCAATAGCCTGCAGCAGCCACTGCGTGCCCAGGGCAAACAGCAACAGGTAGCGCGCCACGTGGTTCAGCATGATCGTCACGATCACCTCGTGGGCACCGGTGCGGGCCTTCAGGATTCCGGCGATACCGGCCCACAGCGCACCAAACGCGATACCGACGACGAGGGCGACGATCAGGTGGATGCCGGCAGGCAGTTCCATTCGAGTCGCGACCCAGCCAGCACCGGCGGCGGCGAGCAGAATCTGGCCCTGACCACCAATGTTGAACATGCCAACGCGGAACGCGAGACCAACACCGAGACCGGCGGCGATCAGCGGGGTCGCTTCGTGCAGCGAGTTCATCAGGCTGGCAATGCCCTGCTCGAACGTCGGCTTGGTGTAGTCGTAAATGGCACCGCGGAACAGTGCAGAGTACGCCTCAGAGATGGCGTTGCCAGCAGCCGAGAGCATGTCTTGCGGCTTCGCGAAGAAGTAGCCCGCGGCCGCCTGCACGTCTGCGTTTGTGAAGACGATCAGGAGGGAGCCCGCGACGATGGCGAGCACGAAAGCGCCAAGCACCACCGGAAACTGGCTCATCATGATTTCGCGGCCGACGCCGTCAAAGCGGCCCTTCTTAGGAGCCTGCGTCGTCGTTTGGGTCATCGTTTCGGTAGTCATGCGTCGATTCCTTCCGCGGCGATGCCGGCCATCATCATGCCGAGAGTGTCGCGGGAGGTGTCGCCGGGCACAATGCCGACAACCTTGCCGCGGTACATCACCATGATGCGGTCGGCCAGAGCCGCGACCTCATCCAATTCTGTGGAGATCACGATGACCGGAACCCCGGTGTCGCGCGTCTCAATAATGCGCTTGTGAATGAACTCGATCGAGCCCACGTCGACGCCACGCGTTGGCTGGGCCGCCACGAAGAGCGAGAGGTCGTGACCGAGCTCTCGTGCCAGCACGACCTTCTGCTGGTTTCCGCCGGAGAGGCGGCCTGCAGCCTGATCGGGGCCCTGGGTGCGAACGTCGAACTCTTTGATTTCTTTACGCGCGTAGTCGTTCAAGAACCGGCGGCGAATGGTTCCAAATCGGGAGAACGGCTCACCGTAGGAACGAGTCAGCAGCAGGTTTTCTGCGATCGAGAATTCGGCCACGAGGCCATCAACCTTGCGGTCTTCTGGAACGAAGCCGACGCCCTCTTCCACGATGTCGCGCACAGAACGGCCGACCAGCTCGGTGCCGTTGAGCGAGATCGAACCGCGCGTCTTCGGCTGTAGGCCCATGATGGCCTCGGTGAGTTCGGTCTGGCCGTTGCCCTGCACACCGGCGATGGCGAGCACTTCACCGGCGTGAACCTCGAACGAGACATCGTCAACCAAGACAACGCCGTTGGGGGCAATCACGGTGAGGTCGCGCACCGCAAGGGCCACCTCGCCCGGGTTGGCGTTGCCCTTGTCGACGGTGAGCGCGACGGCGCGGCCAACCATCAGCGAGGCAAGCTCTTCGTTGGTGGCGGTGGGGCTGGCCTCACCGACGACCTTGCCGAGGCGGATCACGGTGATGCGATCGGCAACGGCGCGCACTTCGCGCAGCTTGTGGGTAATAAAGACGATGGCGGTGCCCGCGTCGCGCAACTGCTTCATGGTTGCCATGAGCTCGTCGGTCTCTTGCGGGGTGAGCACGGCGGTGGGCTCGTCAAAAACGAGCACCTTCGCATCGCGCGAGAGCGCCTTGATGATCTCAACGCGCTGCTGCACACCGACCGGGAGGTCTTCGACGACCGCATCCGGGTCAACGTCAAAGCCGAAGCGCTGAGAAATGGATCGCACCAGCTCGCGTGCGGCGTTCAGATCGAGCACGCCGAGCTTGTTGGGCTCGTGACCGAGCATCACGTTTTCAGCAACGGTGAACACCGGAACCAGCATGAAGTGCTGGTGCACCATGCCAATGCCAGCCGCCATCGCGTCTCCGGGGCCGGAGAAGGATTGCACCTCGTCATCGAGGAGGATGTCGCCGTCGTCGGCCTGATACAGGCCGTAGAGAACGTTCATCAGCGTGGACTTGCCAGCGCCGTTCTCTCCCAGGAGGCAGTGAATCTCACCGGGGTTGACCACCAGATTGATGTGGTCGTTTGCGGTGAGAGCGCCAAACCTCTTCGTAATGTCGCGCAGCTCGAGCTTCATGGTCAGATCCTAGTGAGCAGTAGTAGTCGAGGGCTATGCCCTGCGGTGGACAGGAGAGGGAGGCCGGCATACGCCGACCTCCCTCTATCTGTTGTTCTTAGTCGAGGTAGCTCGTGACCGTGACCTTGCCGGCGATGATGTCAGCCTTCAGGGCCTCCACCTCGGCGAGCAGGGCTGCGTCAACCTTGTCTGCAAAGTTGTGCAGGTCGGCGATGCCGACGCCCTCGTTCTCCAGCGTTCCGACGTATGCGTCGAAGTCGATCGAGCCGTCAGCCGAAGCAAGAACTGCTTCGTAGGTCGACAGGTCCATGGCCTTCAGGATCGAGGTCAGCACGACGTCCTGCGTGTTGGGGTCGGTCTCGTAGAGGTCAGCGTCAACACCGATCAGGGCGATGTCGCGGCCAGACTCTTCGATAACCTGCAGAGCCGACTGGTAGATCGGGCCACCAACGGGCAGGATCACGTCGACGCCCTGGGCGATGACGTTGGATGCTGCGGTCTTGGCGTCAGCGTTGGCTTCGAAGCCACCGGTGAAGGTACCCGTCTTGCCGTCCCAGCCCACAACCTCAACGGCGGTGCCGTTGGTCTCGTTGTAGTAGTCAACGCCCTGCTTGAAGCCGTCCATGAAGATCGTCACAGTCGGGAACTCCATGCCACCGAAGGTGCCGACCTTGCCGGACTCCGAGTAGCCAGCCGACAGGTAACCGGCGAGGAATGCTGCCTCAGCGGTGTTGTACAGCAGCGGCTTGATGTTCTCTGCGTCCTTCTCACCGTCGAAGTCGTTGTCGGCAGCGTCGTCGACGAGGATGAAGTCGGTGTCCGGGTTTGCCAGCGCGGCTTCGACCGTTGCGGCCGAGAGCGCGAAGCCGACCGAAACGATGGCGTTGCAGCCCTCAGCTGCGAGGCCGTCGATGTTCGGGCCGTACTCTGCCTCAGAGTTCGACTCGACGGACTTCGACTCAGCACCGAGCTCGTCCGTAGCCATCGTCAGACCCTCGAAGGAGAGCTGGTTGAAGGACTTGTCGTCGAACCCGCCAGCGTCAGAAACGACGCAGCCGAGGAAGTCGGTTGCCGAAGCCGAAGCCTCGGTCGATGCACCCGACGTCGCATCGGTGGTCGGCTCCGTCGTCGGTGCCTGGCCACATGCGGCGAGCGAGAAGATGAGGCCGGCGGCGAAAACGCCTCCAGCGAGCTTCTTAGTGGTGGAAATGGTCAAGGTTGCCTCCGCGATTGATCGCCCGCGCCATTCACGGGTTCGCTCCCAGAAAGTTACCCCGCATGACGCATCTGTCGCCTTACTCTGACGGCAATGGTTACCAAGCCGAAACAGATTGCTCATATGAGCAGAAGCTGCGGGGTGCCCCTCTCGTTAGAGTACGTCGCCTCTTCCGGTGAGTTTTAGGGCGTCAACGACACCCTTCACGCGCTGCGCGTGCTCACTTGTTGTCACCAGAAGCGCATCGGGAGTATCGACGATCACGATGTCTTTCACGCCCACGACGGAGATCACCCGATCGGTCTGCGACACCAGAATTCCGCTCGACGCATCTGCGAGCACGCGCGCGTTCTCTCCCAAAATCGCAAGGTCGCTGCCGCGCCCGCGGGAGTTCAGCTTGGCGAGGCTAGCGAAGTCGCCCACATCGTCCCAGTCGAAGTGCCCCGGAATCACGGCCAATCTGCCCGCCGCTGCCGCTGGTTCCGCAACGGCATAATCAATCGCGATCTTCTTCAGCCCCGGCCAGATCCGATCCACCGCGGGGCCCCGCTGGTTGCGGTCATCCCAGGCCGCCGCAAGTTCAATGAGGCCGGCGTGCAACTCGGGCTCATTCTTTTCGAGCTCGGCAAGAATCACGTCGGCACGCGCAATGAACATGCCAGCGTTCCACAAATATGTGCGCTCCTCGACGTAGCGCTTCGCCGTCTCGAGGTTGGGCTTCTCAACGAATTCTTTGACCAGCAGCGCCTCGGGGGCGCCCTTGATCTCCAACTCATCGCCGGTGCGAATGTAGCCGAAGCCCACGCTGGGCTCGGCAGGCGGAATGCCGATCGTGCAGATGTAGCCCGCACGCGCGACCGCAACGGCCTGCTCGACGGCCCATTCGAAACGGTTGGTGCCCTGAATCACGTGATCTGCGGCGAAGGAACCAATAATCACGTTCGGTTCGCGGCGGTGCAGAATCGCGGCGGCAAGACCGATTGCCGCGGCCGACTCGCGCGGCTCAGATTCCAGAAACACGTTCAGGTCGGCGACGCCGGGGAGCTCTTTCTCCACCGCGGCGCGGTGAGCGCGCCCCGTCACGACGCCGATGCGGTCGCTTCCCGAGAGCGGTTCGAGGCGGTCCCACGTGTCACGCAACAGCGATTGACCGGAACCAGTGAGGTCGTGCAAGAACTTGGGGGCGTCTGCGCGCGAAAGCGGCCACAGCCGACTGCCAATACCGCCAGCAGGAATGACGGCGTAAAAATCAGGAAGTTTGCCTTGCATGGTGCAAGGTTAGCCTCCCCCGTCCTGGGAGTCGGGATGCTCGCCGCTCGGCACCAGAGACCGCAGGGCGCACCCACGGCAAGGTCACGATTCAGGCACATTGTGGTCATTAGTGTGCGGTGTTAGGTATGCCTCATTCGCCCCCAGCGAAATTACAGGAATAGGATGGAGGTCTACGCACGCGCTCTCTTGGCGCCCGCAAAACTCGCATCGATCAGGGAGGACGACGTGTCCGCAAGCGCTCGCTTGACACCGTCGGTATCCGAGACCACCTCAAAAACGCCGCGGGGAACGCTCTACCGCGGCAACGAGGGCATGTGGTCATGGGTGCTGCACCGAATTACAGGTGTCGCGATTTTCTTCTTCTTGCTTGTCCACGTTTTGGACACTGCACTCATCCGCGTCTCTCCTGAGGCCTACGACGCTGTCATGTCGACCTACAAGAACCCGATCATGGGCTTCGGCGAGCTGGTACTCGTCGCCGGCATCGTCTACCACGCCCTGAATGGTCTGCGCATCATCCTGGTCGACTTCTGGTCGAAGGGCGCGAAGTACCAGAAGCAGTTGTTCTGGATTGTCATCGGTGTGTGGGTTGTTTTGGTCGGCGCCTTCGCTGTGCGTCACATCCCGAACGTTCTCTCGCACGTTGGAGGGGGACACTAATGACTGCTGAAACTCTCGCCGCTCCGCGTTCGAAGGCATCCGCTCCCCGCAACGGTGGCGCCAACCTCGAAAAGTGGGGCTGGCTGTACATGCGCATTAGCGGTGTCGTGCTGGTCGTCCTGATCTTCGGTCACCTGTTCGTCAACCTCATGGTCGGCGACGGCATCTCCGCCATTGACTTCGGTTTCGTCGGCGGAAAGTTCGCGACCCCGTTCTGGCAGTGGTGGGACGTCGCCATGCTCTGGCTCGGTCTCATCCACGGCGCAAACGGCATGCGCACCATCACCAACGACTACGTCCTGAACAAGACGGCACGTAAGGTGCTTGTCTCCGCGATCTGGATCGCCGTTGGTCTGCTCATCGTCCTCGGCACGCTTGTTGTCTTCACATTTGACCCCTGCAACGGTGTCTTCGAAGACGGCGCGCTGTGGGAAGCATGTGCAGAACTGACGGGCAAGTAGAACTCAGAAAGCTAGGCACATTCACGTGAGCACGAATACTTCAGATTCCGTCATCCGCGACGGCGTTCACTACCACCAGTTCGACGTTGTCATCGTCGGTGCCGGTGGAGCAGGCATGCGCGCAGCTATTGAGGCTGGCCCGGGCGCCAAGACCGCCGTCATCACCAAGCTCTACCCCACGCGCTCGCACACCGGTGCGGCGCAGGGTGGCATGGCTGCAGCCCTCGCGAACGTCGAGGAAGACAGCTGGGAATGGCACACCTTTGACACCGTCAAGGGTGGCGACTACCTCGTCGACCAAGACGCGGCGGAGATTCTGGCGAAGGAAGCCATCGACGCGGTTATCGACCTCGAGAACATGGGTCTGCCCTTCAACCGCACGGAAGACGGCAAGATCGACCAGCGTCGCTTCGGTGGTCACACCCGCGACCACGGTAAGGCCGCCGTTCGCCGTGCGTGCTACGCAGCTGACCGCACCGGTCACATGATTCTGCAGACGCTGTTCCAGAACTGCGTCAAGCTCGGTATCAACTTCTTCAACGAGTTCTACGCGCTCGACCTCATCACTGTTGTCGATGACGAGGGCAAGACCCAGGTTGCTGGTGTCGTTGCGTACGAGCTGGCCACGGGCGAGCTGCACGTCTTCCACTCGAAGGCTGTCATCTTCGCAACGGGTGGCTTCGGCAAGATCTTCAAGACGACGTCGAACGCACACACCCTCACCGGTGACGGCGTCGGCATCATCTGGCGCAAGCGCCTCCCGCTGGAAGACATGGAGTTCTTCCAGTTCCACCCGACGGGCCTCGCAGGCCTCGGTATTCTCCTCACCGAGGGTGCCCGTGGTGAGGGCGCTATCCTCCGTAACGCCTCGGGTGAGCGCTTCATGGAGCGCTACGCCCCGACGATTAAAGACCTCGCGCCGCGTGACATCGTTGCCCGCTCGATGGTTCAGGAAGTCGCCGAGGGTCGCGGCGCCGGCCCGCACAAGGACTACGTTCTCCTCGACTGCACGCACCTCGGTGCCGAGGTTCTGGAAACCAAGCTCCCCGATATCACCGAGTTCGCTCGTACCTACCTGGGTGTTGACCCGGTTGTCGAGCCCGTTCCGGTGATGCCGACCGCGCACTACGCCATGGGTGGCATCCCCACCAACGTCAACGCCGAGGTTCTCGCCGACAACACCACCGTTGTTCCGGGTCTGTACGCGGCTGGCGAGTGCGCATGTGTGTCGGTGCACGGCTCGAACCGCCTCGGAACCAACTCGCTGCTGGACATCAACGTGTTCGGTAAGCGCGCGGGCCGTAACGCCGTCGAGTACGTCAAGACCGCAGACTTCGTTCCGCTGCCGGAAGACCCGGCCAAGGAAGTTCGCGAGATGATCGAGGGCCTGCGGGTAAACCCGGGCACCGAGCGTATTGCCGTACTCCGCAAGAAGCTGCAGGACGACATGGACGCAAAGGCGCAGGTGTTCCGCACCGACGAGTCGCTTACCGAGGTTCTCGGAACCATCGAAGAGCTGCGCGAGCGCTACAAGAACGTGCACGTCGACGACAAGGGCAAGCGCTACAACACCGATCTGCTTGAGGCTGTCGAGCTGGGCTTCCTGCTTGACCTCGCCGAGGTCGTTGTGGTCACCGCGAAGAACCGCAAGGAAAGCCGTGGCGGACACATGCGCGACGACTACCCCAACCGCGACGATGAGAACTACATGCAGCACACGATGGCGTACCTCACGGGAGACCCGCACTCGTCGAACGCTGATGACCACATCAAGCTCGATTGGAAGCCCGTCGTCGTGACCCGCTACCAGCCCATGGAAAGGAAGTACTGATGTCTACTGCCGTCGCCGAGGCCACCGCGCCTGAAGCAGAAGAGTCTGAGGTTCAGTCTTTCCTGGTGACGTTCATCGTGCGCCGCTTCGACCCTGAGGTCGATGAAGAGCCGCGCTGGGTGGACTATGACGTCGAGCTGTACTCGACCGACCGTGTTCTGGATGCTCTGCACAAGATCAAGTGGGAGGTTGACGGCTCGCTGTCCTTCCGCCGTTCTTGCGCACACGGCATTTGTGGTTCCGACGCGATGCGTATCAACGGCCGCAACCGCCTGGCTTGCAAGACGCTGATCAAGGACCTCGACATTTCGCAGCCGATTTACGTTGAGGCCATCAAGGGTCTGCCCCTGGAGAAGGACCTCATCGTCGACATGGAGCCGTTCTTCGCCTCCTACCGCGAAGTGCAGCCCTTCCTGCAGCCGTCCAGCCCGACGACCCCGGGTAAGGAGCGCACGCAGTCCATCAAGGATCGCGCGATCTTCGACGACACCACCAAGTGCATCCTGTGCGCTGCGTGCACCTCGTCGTGCCCCGTGTTCTGGACCGACGGTCAGTACTTCGGCCCGGCAGCAATCGTCAACGCACACCGCTTCATCTTCGACTCGCGCGACGATGCAGCCAACGTGCGCCTCGACATCCTCAACGACAAAGAGGGCGTGTGGCGTTGCCGCACCACGTTCAACTGCTCCGAGGCATGCCCGCGTGGCATCGAGGTGACCAAGGCCATCGCCGAGGTCAAGCGGGCTGTTCTGCGCGGCGGTCGCTAGTCCGCTGAATCACGTGGACGTCACCTTCGGGTGGCGCCCACTTTTTTGTGCATCGCAGGAAAGTGGCCGTTGAGTAGGCTGGGGGTGTGAGTGAAGAGCGGAACCAGGAGACAGCCACTGCAGACGAACGTGCGTCTGTTGTGGAAAAGGCGACGGAGACAGCGCAGAAGGTCATGGGCTCCTTCCCAGTCCGGGTGTTCCAGCGTTTCTCTCTGCGCAATGGCTTTATCTTGGCGTCTGGAGCGAGCTTCCAAGCGTTCTTTGCGATCGCGGCTGCCATTTATGTGGCGCTCGTCATTCTCGGGTTCTGGCTGGGCGCCAGCACGACCGCGGTTAATGGCCTGATCGACGTCATCAACGGGTATCTTCCCGGTATCATCGCAGAAAGCGGCGGCCTGTTCACCCCTGATCAGGTGCGTGACGTGGTCGTCAGCTCCACCGGGGCGCTATCGATCACGGGTATCGCCGCGCTGCTCGCCGTGATTTGGACCGCGATCGGCTGGATGGGTTACGTGCGCAAGGCTGTTCGCGACATCTTTGGCCTCCCGCCCGAGACCGGCGCCTTTGTGATTCTCAAGGTTCGCGACCTGCTGGCTTCGATCGGTTTCGCCATATTGCTCTTGATCGGTGCGGTGCTGTCGACCGTGGGCTCGAGCACGCTGAACTTCCTCCTCGAACTCATCGGCCTTTCCAACAACGAATGGCTTCTGCGTACCAGCACGCAAATCCTGGCCGTCGTGATTGCGTGCGCCATCAATGTCTTCACGCTCATCGTGCTGTTCCGTTTCTTGGTTGGCACCGACCTCAAGACGAAGCAGATCTTGCCGGGCGCACTCCTGGGCGGCGTGAGTCTTGCCGTTCTCCAGCTCGGTGCCGGATTCTTGCTGGGCAAGACCCCCTCCAACCCGCTGTTGGCATCGTTTGTTGTGATTATCGGTCTGCTGTTGTGGTTCCGACTCATCATGACCGTGATTCTGCTGGCGGCCGCCTGGGTTGCGGTGAGCGCCGAGGATCGCCACATCGCCATTGTCTTACCGACGCAACAGGAGCGCGCGCTGTTGGAGGCGCGCACCCTCCACGAAGCCGCACTGGTGCGATACCGCGAGGCCCGTATCGAGCGCGCAGGAGCCCGTTGGTATGCACGGCCTGCGGCCACGCGAGAGGTACGCCACTGGGCGCATCGCGCTGAAGAAATGCGCCAACGCGTCACCGAAGCGGAAGACGCACTCGCGCAGTCGGGCAAGCGCAAGGTGACTGTCGTTGCCCGCCGCTAGGCTGAGGTCATGGTGAGAATCTCCTCTGTCAATGTCAACGGCATCCGAGCAGCAGCACGCAAAGGAATGCACCCCTGGCTCGCTGACGCGGGCGTCGACATTCTCACTCTGCAAGAGGTGCGAGCCCCCCGCAGCGAGCTCGAAAAGGCATTGCCCGGCTGGACTCTCGTCGACGACGAAGCCACCGCAAAGGGCCGCGCCGGCGTCGCAATCGCGTCGCGCCGTGAGCCCACCGCGGTTCGCACCGTCTTCGGCCCCGAAGACCTCGATACGAAGGGCCGGTGGATCGAGGCAGACTTCACCATCGACGGCGAGGTGGTCACCGTCGTCAGCGCCTATGTCTTTACTGGTGAGGCAGAGACCCCGGCCAAGCAAGACCCGAAGTGGGCGTTTCTCGACGCGATGAACGAGCGACTGCCGCAGCTCGCCAGCAATTCCGCACTGGCGGTCGTCACGGGCGACCTCAACGTTGGCCACCGCGAGTTCGACATTCGCAACTGGAAGGGCAATGTCAAGAAGTCCGGCTTCTTGCCACGTGAGCGCGCCTATTTCGATCGATACTTCGGGGCGCATGGCACCGACGTGACCGGCGTCGACGGAACCGTCGGCCCGGGTCTCGGGTGGGTTGACGTAGGGCGTGCTTTCCACGGCGAAATCGACGGCCCCTACACCTGGTGGTCAAGCCGCGGTAAGGCGTTCGACAACGACGTGGGCTGGCGTATCGACTACCACATGGCCTCCCCCGCACTCGCCGAGCGCGTGGAAAACTACGCGGTCTGGCGTGCACCCAGCTGGGACACCCGCTGGAGCGATCACGCGCCGGTTACGGTCGACTACCGCCTCGGTTAAACGGGTGCGGCGTGGCGCGCGGATACGCCGCGCCGGCGGGGCGACGACTCGGCCACGCGACTACGGGGCGACGGGGCTATGCGCCCACACGTTCGCGTGCCGTTGCCACCGCGTCTGGCGTGAAACACGCACCAGCAATGCTAAATAGTTCGTCGATCCGCGAAACCGCAGAATCAGGGTGTCTCCCACAATTTTAGCCTTTTGAAAGCTGGCAAGCTCAAGAGTCTGTGTCGCCAGCGGTGACTGCAGCCACAGGGTCTCATCAGCAACGCTGGTTGCGAGGCGGGCGCCTTCCGGAGCGGCAGCGCGCAGCATCTTCTTCGCCTGCGAGCGCAACAGGAACGGCACCAGGATTGTGATCACGATCATGCCGATGCCGGCGATGAGCATGGTGATGTTTCCGGTCACAGCAGCCGCACCGATGGCAACGACGCTGGGAATCGCGACAAAGGCGAAGGCCGTCAGCATCGTGGGCGTTGTCATCAGATATCGCATCACGTCGCGACCGTGCGATCGCATGTCAGCGTCGGTAATGGTGATCGTGGACTGCGGCTTAGCCATGCAGACAGCATGTCAGCGCGTGAGCCGTGCGCACAGAACGAGTAGGGTTGACGAGTGACTGAGAAAGCGCGTCTTTATTCCGGAATGCAGCCGTCCGCCGATTCACTCCAGATCGGCAACTACATTGGTGCCCTGATGCAGTGGCGCGATCTGCAGGATTCCTACGACGCCTTCTTTTCCGTCGTTGACCTGCACGCGATCACGGTCGCGCAAGACCCGAAGATTCTTGCGGAGAAAACACGCCGCACGGCCGCTCAGTACATTGCCGCTGGCATTAAGCCGGCAAAGTCGACGCTGTACGTGCAGTCGCACGTTTCGGCGCACGCCGAGCTCGCGTGGATACTGTCGACCATCACCGGTTTCGGTGAGGCTGGCCGCATGACGCAGTTCAAAGACAAGTCGCAGCGCTACGGCGCCGACTCGACGAGCGTCGGCCTGTTCACCTACCCGGTGCTGATGGCAGCTGACATTCTGCTTTACCAGGCAAACGTGGTTCCGGTCGGCGACGACCAGAAGCAGCACGTTGAGCTGACCCGCGACCTCGCGGAGCGCTTCAACTCGCGCTTTGGCGAGGCTTTCACGGTGCCCAACGCGATGATTCAGCAAGACACCGCACGCATCTACGATCTGCAGAACCCGACGTCGAAGATGTCAAAATCGGCAGAGACCGATGCCGGTGTGCTGTGGTTGCTTGATGAGCCGTCGAAGACGGCGAAGAAGATCATGCGCGCTGTCACCGACAACGACGGTGTCGTGAAGTACGACCGCGAAGAAAAGCCCGGCGTCTCGAACCTGATGGTGATCTACGCGGCCATGACGGGTCGTCAGATCCCCGCGATTGAAGACGAGTTCGCCGGTCGTGGCTACGGCGACTTCAAAAAGGCCGTCGCCGAAGCCGTCGTGAACGAATTTGGTCCGGTGCGCGAAAACGTGCTCGAACTGCTTGATGACCCGGCCGAACTCGACCGCGTGCTCGCGCGCAACGCCGACAAGGCAGAAGAGGTCGCCACCAAGACTCTCACCGACGTGTACGACAAGGTCGGCCTGCTGCGCCGCGCACGCTAATCGTGACGGCTTCGGCCGTCGATATCGCCCCGCTCACGACCGAACGTTTGGTGTTGACGCTCGCTTCTGCGCGCGATATTGACGACATTGTTGATGCTTGCCAAGACCCGACGCTACGGGAATGGACGGCGCTACCCTCGCCATACGAGCGGGCGGATGCGGAGTGGTTTGTCGCGCACACTACCCAGGCTGAGCGGGATGATCGCGCCCGGCACTGGGTGATCCGCGCATCGGGCCGGCTGTTGGGCGTGGCGTCGTTGACACGGTCAACTCCTGACACGGCAGAACTCGGCTTCTGGATCATCGCCGACGCGCGACGTCAACGCTATATGACAGAGGCCGCTGCCGCTGTCATCGACAACGGCTTTGCCATCGACGGCATGCGGCTGGATCGCATCGAGTGGAACGGCGCGGTCGGCAATGTCGCATCGGCACGAACCGCGCGTGCACTGGGCTTCCAATACGAGGGGGTCCGGCGCGGGGCGATGCTGACGCCGCGCGGCCGAGTCGACGCGTGGGTTGCCGGGTTACTTTTTCACGACGCCCGCAAGCGCACTCCGTGGCCCGTCCTCGCGCGTTAGGCCGCTACGGGTGCGGGTTGGTTTCCGGTCGTAGCGCGGCCGGAGGCAACCGAGCTCGCGCCCTGGCAAGAGCGGCCGAGCACACCCTGACGGATGTCAGAAGTTGGTGGCATCATGGGGCGCATGCCGGAGATGCCAGAAGTGCAGGCGCTTGCGATGTTCCTCGCGACGCGTCTTCGCGGCGTGAGCATTACACGCGTCGATCTGGCGGCAATATCTGCGCTGAAGACGTTTGATCCGCCGCTCGAGGCGATTCGCGGTTCCGTGGTTCGTGATGTCACCCGCCACGGCAAGTTCGTCGATATTTCGCTGTTCAGCCCCGATGAAGACCTCCATGTGGTGTTTCATCTCGCGAAGGCAGGCTGGCTACGCTTCGCCGAACAGATCTCCCCCACCATCATTAAGCCAGGAAAGACGCCAATCGCCCTGCGGGTGGTGTTTAGCGATGATTCAGGTTTTGATCTGACAGAAGCCGGAACCAAGAAGTCGCTGGCCGTGTACGTGGTGCGTGACGCGCAGGTCGTGCCCGGCATCAGCACGCTCGGCCCTGATCCGCTCGCCGATGACTTCACACGCGAGAGCTTCGCCGATATTCTCCGCGGCAGACGCACCCAGATTAAAGGCGTGCTGCGCGATCAATCGTTGATCGGCGGCATCGGCAATGCGTACTCCGATGAGATTCTGCACGCCGCGCGGCTGTCCCCGTACGCATCGGCCGCGGCCCTCAGCGACGACGACATCACGACGCTCTACACAGCAATGAAAGATACCCTGCGCCACGCGATCGAGCACGCGTCAGGCAAGCCACCTGCCGAACTCAAAGACGCCAAGCGCGCGGGTTTCGCCGTACACGCCCGCACGGGTCACCCGTGCCCGGTGTGTGGTGTCACGGTGCGGAGCGTCTACTTCGCCGATCGCAGCCTTGAATACTGTCCGACGTGCCAGACCGGCGGCAAGATCCTCGCGGATCGACGCCGATCTCGTCTCCTGAAATGACGCTCGCATTCCGGAAACGCCGATGGCGCGTACTCGAAAGTACGCGCCATCGGTCATTCACCGTTAGAGAACGTCGTCATCAACCCAGTCGAGGGTCTTGGAGACGGCCTTCTTCCAGTTGCGGTACAGACGCTCGCGCTCGTGTTCGCCCATCTGTGCTTCCCAACGCTTGTCTTCCTGCCAGTTGGCACTCAACTCATCAAGCGACTTCCAGAAGCCGACAGCGAGTCCTGCAGCGTATGCGGCCCCGAGCGCCGTTGTCTCAGCAACAACGGGTCGTACGACCGGGACGTTCAGAATGTCAGCCTGGAACTGAAGCAGAGTGTCGTTGGCGGTAGCGCCGCCGTCCACCCGAAGCTCCGTCAGGTCAACACCAGCGTCGGCGTTGACAGCCTCCAGCACGTCACGCGTCTGGTAGGCGATCGATTCAAGCGCGGCCCGAGCAATGTGATGCTTGTTCACATAGCGGGTCAGACCAACGATGGCACCGCGCGCGTCCGGACGCCAGTACGGAGCAAACAGGCCCGAGAACGCGGGCACAATGTATGCACCGCCGTTGTCTTCCACTTTATCTGCCAGGTCTTGCACTTCAGCGGCCGAGGAGATCAGGCCAAGGTTGTCGCGGAGCCACTGCACGAGCGAACCCGAAACCGCAATCGATCCTTCCAACGCGTAGTGCGCCGGCTCGTCGCCGAGCTTGTAACCGACGGTCGTCAGCAGGCCGTTCTGCGACTGCACGATGTCTTCACCGGTGTTGAAGATCAGGAAGTTGCCCGTGCCATATGTGTTCTTCGCCTCCCCCGTAGCGAAGGCTGCTTGACCGAAGGTCGCCGCCTGCTGATCGCCGAGGATACCGGCGATCGGCGTCTCGCGAAGCAAGCTCTGTTCTTCTGCGACACCGTAGACCTCGGAAGACGACTTGATTTCTGGCAACATCGACTTGGGAACGCCGAAGATGCCGAGGATTTCTTCGTCCCACTGCAGGGTCTTGAGGTCCATAAACATGGTGCGCGATGCGTTAGTGACATCGGTCGCGTGAACGCCGCCGTTGACTCCACCCGTGAGGTTCCACAGCACCCAGGTGTCCGTGGTACCGAAGAGCAGGTCGCCAGCTTCTGCCGCCTCGCGAGCGCCGTCGACATTGTCGAGGATCCACACAATCTTCGTGCCCGAGAAATAGGTTGCCAGTGGCAGGCCAACGCGCTCCTTGAAGCGGTTAACGCCGCCCGCGACCGACAAGGCATCCACGATATCTTGCGTACGGGTGTCCTGCCAGACAATCGCGTTGTACACCGGCTTTCCGGTGTTCTTGTTCCATACCACCGCGGTCTCGCGCTGGTTAGTGATACCGATCGCCGCGATGTCATGGCGAGTCAAGTTGGCTTTGGACAGGGCCTGGCCAATAGCCTCGCGGGTGTTGGCCCAGATTTCCATCGGGTCGTGCTCAACCCAGCCGGCACGCGGGAAAATCTGCTCGTGCTCAAGCTGACCGGTCGAGATGATCGAACCGCTGTGGTCGAAAATAATCGCACGGCTCGAGGTCGTGCCCTGATCAATTGCCAGTACGTAATCAGACATCAGTGTCTCCGTTGTTCATCTGTATAGGAATTAAGCGCTTAGGCGCCAATGACGGGCAGCAGGACCGGGGCCACGAAACCCGCGAGCACGCCGCCGATAATCGGGCCGACGACCGGAACCCACGCGTAGGACCAGTCACTGGAGCCCTTGCCCTTGATGGGCAGGATCGCGTGAACGATACGCGGGCCCAGGTCACGCGCCGGGTTGATGGCGTAGCCGGTCGGACCACCCAGTGAGGCACCGATACCCACGATCAGCAATGCGACGGGCAGTGCGCCCAGCGCTGCCATGCCGCCGCCCTTACCGAAGGCGATGACAACGAACACCAGCACGAAGGTGCCGATGGCCTCGGTGACCACGTTCCAACCGTAATTGCGGATCCCGGGTCCGGTCGAGAATACGCCGAGCTTGTTCGCCGGGTCTTCTTCTGCATCAAAGTGCTCTTTATAGGCGAGCCACGTGAGCACGGCACCGATCATGGCACCGATGAACTGCGCACCAATGTATGCAAGGATCGTCGTCACGTTGACGGCAACCCCGGGTGCGAACTCGGGAGCACCGCTGGCTACGAGTCCCAACGTGACTGCTGGGTTGAGGTGTGCGCCCGAGTTGTACGCCACCGCCACACCGGCGAACACGGCAAGTCCCCAACCGAAGTTAATGAGGAGAAATCCTCCACCGAAACCCTTGGTTTTGGTGGAGGACCACGTTGGCCACCACGCCACCACCAAGGAGTAACAGCATCGCTGTTCCCACGACTTCTGCAAGGAACGCGGTTCCAAGATTGTCCACACTGACCTTCTTTCTACTGTCGTGTCTACCTCTTTGACAGACACGTCGGCACCCCGGTGCCAGTCCGTTCCCGCTCCGACGGGGAACGAATGTTTACGCGTCTACGTGACGCGAGGTTTCCGAACCGACGCCATGCGCATCGGACAGAATCCAGCGGGCGTGCTCAATCTCGGCAGTACGAGTTTGAGTGCTCCAGCCGAATACATCGCCGACGATGCCTGCCAATTCGGTCAATGCTTCGGCGGTCATAGACCCGACGAAGGCAATCGACGTTCGGCGGAGGAACAGGTCGTCGAGCCGAACAACGAGCTCATGCCGCGCAAGCCAACGGATCTCGCCCGTCGAGTAAGCAGGCAGACTCACCATCGGGCGGTCGTCATCACCGAGTTCTTCGATGATGCGGGCAGCCCGAGTACCGTAGCGCTCCAGGAGAGTGTCTGCACGTGCCTCGCTGAGTGCACCGCGATGGCTGGCGATCCAGGCGGCGCGAGCCTCGGGTGTGGTGGGGTATTCGTAGCCGCCGCCAATAGCAACCCGTTCCGTCGACCGCACGCGCTTGCGCCCCAGAATCTGCAACACATCATTTGCGAGGTGCTCGCTCAGGGCGCGGAAGGTGGTCCACTTTCCACCGACCAAACTCAGCAACGTGGTTCCGGGTATCTGGGCAAGTTCCGAACGCTCCACACGATAGTCACGCGAGACGAAACCGGGGGCTTCATCATCGTGCCGCGGCAGAGGCCGTACCCCCGAAAAGCGGAAGACAATCTGTGATCGGTCGATCTCGATCGACGGGTACACGTGCTTGACCAGGTCGAAGAAGTAGTCAATCTCCTCCGACGTGCACCGAATCGGCTGGTCCATGTCGTGCTCGAGGTCTGTGGTTCCGACCATAACCCGGCCTTTGAGTGGGTAGATCAGCACGATGCGACCGTCTTCGTGCTCGAAGAAGAGCTCACGACCGGCCGTAGCCCGGTACAGCTCGGGGTGATCCAGCACAATGTGGGATCCCTTTGTGCCTCCCATAAAGCGGGTCTGGGCACCGAGCGCCGCATTGGTCTTATCGGTCCACGGTCCGGATGTATTGATCACGACGTCAGACTTGATCGCGAACTCTTCACCGGTGCGAGTGTCGCGCACGGTAACCCCGTCGCTGCTCACACCAACCGCTTCGAGGTAGTTCGCAGCGCGCGCGTGCGGCCCCTGGCTGAGACCGTCATGCAACACATCCAGCGCGAGACGCTCTGGATCATGCATCGAAGCGTCGTAATACGTCGCGGTATATTTCACGCCGGGGTTCAGCTGGGGCATCACCTCCAGCGACTTGCGGCGGCCCACAAACTTGTGGCGCGGAACCGCACCGCCGTCACGCGAGAATGTGTCGTAAATCACAAGCCCGGTCTTGATCAAGAGCGCACCGCGCTCCGTCGGCTTGCCCGACTTGTGGGTCAGGAATCGCAGCGGAGCCGAGAGGATGCCTGAGAAAGTCGAGAAGATCGGAACCGTTGTCTGTAGCGGGCGCACGTAGTGCGGGGCGATACGAAGCAGACGGTTGCGCTCGGTGACTGACTCTTTCACAAGGCGGAACTCACCGTTCTCGAGGTAACGGATACCTCCGTGAATCATGTGGCTCGACGCACTGGATGCGCCCGAAACGAAGTCGCCGCGTTCAACCAGCACGACCGGAACACCCTGCATCGCCAGATCGCGGAAGATGCCGGCACCGTTGATTCCGCCACCGATGATCAACACAGATGCCTGGGGTTGTTCTGCAATGGAACGCACCGAATCGCGCGGTCCCTGTTCCTTGTTTGCCACGTTAACGACCTCCCCGGTCCAACAGCTTTCGTCCTAGAATTCTCGGCAGTGGTGAACGGCCTTGCAAGCCACCTGCACATATGTTCAATTCTTGGAAAGGTTGTGGCCACCGTGTCGGATTCGATGTATAGCGACCGTCAAAGCGATGCACTCCGCGCTGCGCACCTCTACTACGTTCAAAGCCTGACGATGAAGGCGATTGCCGCGGAACTGCGCGTGTCACGTTCGTCGGTATCGCGCCTCCTCGCCCACGCTCGCGACTCCGGATTGGTTCGCATTTCTTTGCACGATCCCGATGAGGCACCAGCGAAGATCGCTGTTCGCATCACAGAACGCTTCGATACCGCCGTGCACATCGTCCCGGTGAGCCCGTCGACCAGCGATATCGAACGTTTACGCCGTGTGGCCGTCGTCTCAGCACGTTTACTCGGAAGTCTGGTCGAATCGCACCAAAAAGTAGGTCTCGCCTGGGGCTCAACTTTGAACGCCGTATCGCGAGCGCTCGTGCCACAACCCACCGAGGGCACCGTGTTCGTGCAGCTTAACGGTTCTGGAAACATCGGCGGAGAAGGACTCGCCTACTCCTCCGACATGCTCAGACGTTTTGCCGATGCTTTCGAGGCACGAGTCGAGCAGTTCCCTGTCCCTGCGTTTTTCGATGACCCACTGACCCGGCAAGCCTTTTGGCGAGAACGAACCACCCAGCGAATACTTCGTCTACAGACGCGACTCGACCTTGCCGTATTCAGCGTGGGATCACCGTTTGCCGAAGTTCCCTCGCACGTGTATCACGGGGAGTACCTGGACCGCGCTGACTACCAGTCGCTCACCGACGATAAGGTCGTCGGTGATATCGCGACGGTGTTCTACCGTGCAGACGGATCGACACAGGACATTACGCTCAACGCCCGAGCAACCGGTCCCGACTTTCGGGTGCTCCGGCGCACTCCGCGGCGCGTCTGTATTGTCGCGGGTTCCGCGAAAGTTGTCAGTCTGCTCGGAGCGCTCGCCGCTGGCATGATCACCGACCTCATCATTGATGAGGCATCGGCGGCTGCTCTGCTGCGAGCCAGCGACGCCGAGCGCCGTTCGTCGTGACCCGCAAAACAGGGCGGGTCGTTCGGGAATACGCCAGCGACCGCATCGTTGCATACACTCAGCAGGGAAGCGTCGATGAATGCCCCCGCCGCACGCCCAGAGCCACCTAGACGAGGAACAGTGAACTTTTCCGCCGCAGAAGACGCCGCAATGGCGCAGGCGCTCGCACTCGCCGCCGAGGGCCCACGCGGGGTCAACCCCCAGGTTGGAGCGGTTATTCTGGCCGCCGATGGGGCGGTGCTCGCCACCGGTTATCATCGCGGTAGCGGAACCGCACACGCGGAGGTAGACGCGCTCTCTCAGCTCGACGCTGGCCAGGCTCGCGGGGCGACAGCCGTCGTCACGCTTGAGCCCTGCAACCACACCGGGCGCACCGGCCCCTGCGCACTCGCGCTGATCGATGCCGGAATCGCACGCGTTGTCTACGCTACGAGTGACCCCGGGGCTGTCTCCGGGGGCGGCGCCGACCGGCTGCGTGCCGCTGGCGTCGACGTGGTGAAGGGCCTCCGTGAAGGTGAGGCACGCGCGCTGATCGCGTCTTGGCTCACGCGCACCCGGCTCGCTCGCCCGTTCGTGACGGTGAAGTGGGCGCAGACCCTCGATGGTCGTGCTGCCGCAGCCGACGGAACCAGCCAGTGGATTACCGGCGCCGCCGCCCGCGCCGACGTGCATCGCCGCCGCGCCGCCGCGGACGCCATTGTCGCGGGCATCGGAACCATCTTGGCTGACGATACCGCGTTGACGGCGCGCGATGGTGACGACCTGCTCCCCACTCAACCACAGCCCGTCGTTGTCGGCCACCGCGAGGTTCCGCCCTCCGCGCGCGTGCGCCAGCACCCGCGCGAGATGATTCACGTGCGCGAACACGACCCGGCCAAAATTGTTGCCGACCTGCACGAACGCGGCATTCACTCCGTTTTCATCGAGGGCGGTCCCACCGTTGCCAGCGCTTTCTTACGCGCTGGCCTCGTCGATGAACTGCTGGTCTATGTCGCCCCCGCGCTCCTCGGCGGTCCCCATCTCGCGCTTGATGAGATCGGAATTGGCACGATCGCCGACATCATGCGGTTTCACCGCCCCGAGGTGACAATTCTGGGCGAGGATATTCTGATACGTGTGACCCGTGAGGCGAGTGCTGATGGTTCCGGTTAGCAATCCCACCACCAAACCCGCATCCTTGCCCTCCCTTCGCTTCAAAGGAGGCTCGCTGTGAGCCTGTCCCCCATTTCTGACGCCCTTCATGCTCTTCGTGCTGGCACGCCCGTCATCGTCATTGACGACGAACTGCGCGAGTCTGAGGGCAGCGTCGTGCTGGCAGCCGAGACGGCAACGACCGAGACGCTGGCCAGCATGGGCCACTGGATGGGCGGCTTGATCGGTCTGCCGGTATGCCCGCAACATGCTGCCGTATTGCAGCTCACCCCGACGTCGCCGTCGCTTGCTCCAGCAGCCGGAGCCGACGCTGAAATTCGTGCCGAAGCGCTGCGCGCAATTGCGGCGACCGATAGCGCTCTGGAGCACCGCCCTTGGTACCTGGTGCCGCTGATCGCAGCGGAGGGTGGCGTCACCGCTCGTGCCGGCCACACAGAAGCAACAGTTGATCTCCTCAAGCTCGCGGGTCTGACCCCGGTCGGCGCGCTGGCCGAGTTGGTGGCTAGAGACGGCCAGACCCTGCGCCCAGACGAACTCCTCGCCCTCTCTGACGAGCGCGATTGGCCGATCGTTTCAATCGCCGATCTTGTCGCTTACCGACGACAGCACGCGACCGACGGTAGCGAGCCGGCTCCCCGACCCCGCCGGGTATCGTTGCGGGCCGAGGCCACGGTTCCGACCAATCACGGCACCTTCCGCTTCCTCGCGTTCAAAGATCACGTGACGGGCATGGATCATCTCGCCATCGTGTCTGGCGAGCTCAGCGACACCGCGCTCGTGCGTGTGCACTCGGAGTGCCTGACGGGTGAAGCATTTGGGTCGCAAAAGTGCGAATGTGGCCCGCAGCTCGATGCGGCGCTGCAGGCGATTAACGACGCGGGCGGCGTCGTGATTTACATGCGCGGTCATGAGGGTCGCGGTATTGGCCTGATCAACAAGCTGCGCGCATACAGCCTGCAAGAAATGGGTCTGGACACTCTCGACGCAAACCTCGCACTCGGCTTGCCTGCCGACGCGCGCGACTACGGTGCGGCCGCCGCCATGCTGCAAGATTTGGGCGTGCAGAACGTGCGTCTCCTCACGAACAACTCCAACAAGGTGGCTCAGCTCACTGATCTTGGTCTGACGGTCGTGGAACAGGTTCCGCTCGTCGTCGGCGTGGGGCCAAACAACCACGTATACCTCGAAACGAAGCGTGACCGCATGGGGCATATCATTGCCGACGGACGCCTCGAAGCAGCTATGGCGGCAACGCCGCCGAGCACCGACGCCGAGTGATCGCCCCTCCTGTCAGGCGCTCGCGCCTGACAGGAGTAGGGTTGTTTCGTTGTCGGGCACCAAACCGGCGATGAGGTGACGCAGTGTTGAGCCGCCAGGCCGACCATCCCTGCGCCTGAGGTTCCCCTTCACCACCGTGTCCGACGCTGACACGATCTAGCCATTCGAAGAGGAATCATGTCGACGACATCCACACAACCTGCGAATTCTCGCTCCCGCGTCATTACCGCGAGCCTGGTCGGAACAACTATCGAGTTCTACGACTTCTACGCGTATGCGACGGCGGCCGTTTTGGTCTTTCCCGTCCTGTTCTTTCCCAGTAGTGACCCCACCGCCTCCCTGCTCGCGTCGTTCGCGGTCTTCGGCGCAGCGATGGTTGCGCGCCCGATCGGCGCCGTCATCTTCGGTCACTTCGGCGACAAATACGGTCGCAAGGCAACGTTGGTCGCCTCGCTGCTCACGATGGGAATTGCAACCTTCCTGATCGGCTGCCTGCCAACAATCAACCAGATCGGCTTCTGGGCTCCCGCCCTGCTGCTGGTTCTGCGCCTCGCCCAGGGATTTGCACTCGGCGGCGAATGGTCAGGCGCGGCGCTGGTCGCGACAGAGAATGCTCCCGCGGGCAAGCGCGCATGGTACGGAACCTTCCCGCAGCTGGGTGCGCCGCTGGGCTTCATCATCGCCAACGGCTTGTTCTTGCTCATCAACTTCGCGATGCCGGCCGATGACCCGTCGCAGAAGTCCGACGCATTCCTGGAGTGGGGCTGGCGCGTGCCGTTCTGGTTCAGCGCCGTCATGGTGATCGTCGGACTCTGGGTACGCCTCAAGCTCGTCGAGTCTGATGCGTTCAAGAAGGCCGAGGCCAAGGGAACGATCCGTAAGCTGCCGGTCTTGGAGGCGTTCCGCACCTACTGGTGGCAGATGATTCTGGGCACCTTCTTGATGCTTGCCACCTACGTGCTGTTCTACCTGATGACGAACTTCACATTGACCTTCGGAACCAAACCACAAACGCTCCCCGAGGGCGGCGACCCGGCCACCTTCGTTCCTGGTCAAGGATTTGCGTACACCGACTTCGTGATCATGCAGATCATCGGCGTCGTCTTCTTCGGCATCTTCACAATGGTGGCGGGCCCACTCGCCGATCGCTTCGGCCGTCGCAAGACCCTCATTTGGGTCACCTCGGCAATCGTGCTGTTCGGACTCACGTTCTCGTTCTTCCTGATGCCGCGGGAGAATCCCGTGGGCGAGGGGACGTACTGGATGACGCTGGCTTTCCTCATCATCGGCTTTACGCTCATGGGACTCACGTTTGGTCCGATGGGCGCCCTGCTGCCGGAACTGTTCCCGACGAACGTCCGTTACACGGGCTCGGCGATTGCGTACAACGTGTCATCGATTCTGGGTGCGGCCCTCGCGCCCATCATCGCGCTCGCGCTGCTGAGCACCGGTGGGGGCAACCCGTGGCTTGTCGGCATCTACCTCTCGGCGATGGCGGTGCTCACACTCATCGCGGCGCTGCTCATGCGTGAGACGAAAGACTCCGACTACACCGGCGACGCGGGTGAGGCCTCCGCCTCACACCCCGCTCCGTAAGCAACAAAGAAGGCGGGCTGGCACGAGACGTGCCAGCCCGCCTTCTGTATGCGTTTCTAGTCGAGGAAAAGCGCGCGCAGCCGCTTCGTCGTGAAGACCAGCCCGATGGCGATCATGACAAGGTAGTACACGACATGCCAGATCATGCCGAGATGAAGTGCACCGGTGGTGAGCCCACGGATCAACTCGACGCCGTGCCACAGCGGGAACGCCTGAATGACGCCCTGGACCCACTGTGGGTAGTTCGTGATCGGAAACAGCGTTGCCGAGAACAAGAACATCGGCAACAGCACCATGTTGATCCAGTCCATGTGCTGGAAGGTCTTCATATAGCTCGTGACGGCCATGCCGAGGCTAGCGAAGCCGAACGCAATCAACAGCACGGCGGGCAGGGCGAGCACGGCCGTCCATGACAGGTTGAGCCCGGCGACCTGCATGATGATGAGGAACCCGCTCGCGTAGACCAAGCCGCGGAGCATCGCGTACATGATCTCCCCGAGCGCCACATCCAGCGGCCCCAGCGAGGTTGACAACATGCCCTCGTAGAGCTTGCCGTAGTTCAGTTTGAAGAAGACATTCCATGTGGAGTCATAGATCGCTCCGTTCATCGCACTCACCGCAAGCAATGCGGGAGCGATGAATGCGGCATAGCTGACCTCGGTTCCGTCGGCGAGGGTAATCAAGCCGATCATGCTGCCCAACCCGATGCCCATCGAGGCCAGGTAGAAGACCGGTTCGAAGAAGCCGGAGAGCACCACCGCCCAACTCGATGATCGCGCGGCGACGAGCCCGCGCTGAACAACGGCAAACGGGTTTCCGGCCCAGAGCGCGCGTACGCCGCCCGCGCGCCGCGCGGTTGGGCTGTGCGTTGTCGTCGTCATTTCGCCAGCCTCCGTGCAAACATGCGGCGCGCAATGAGGTAACCGCCCACGGCCAACACCACGAGATAAGCGATGTGGAGCCACATCATGGCATCGCTCACCGGCTTGCCATACATCGCCATGCGCCCGAGCTCTGAGGCGTGCCACAGCGGTGAGATCCAACCGATCCACGCGAGCCACCAGTCCAGGTTGGCCAGCGGATAAAAGGTTCCGGAGAACAAGAACATGGGCATGAAGATGAAGCGCTGTACGAGCGCAAACTGCCCCTTGTCGTCTTCAATGCTCGCCGCGTAAGCCATCAGCGGCGTACCAAAGGCGAGCCCGGCCAGAACCCCGGCGCCAATGGCCAGCCACCCGGTCGCCGGGGTTTCGACGCCGCCGAAGAGCCACACGATCAGGTAGTACGGAACCACGGCCGCCAGCATGCGCGCGGCGGGGGCAAGCGCCACACCGGTTGCGATCTGGGCACTGGAAATGGGAGATGCGGAGAACCCGTAGAAATAGCGGCGCCATTTGAACCCGCTCATGACGGGATAGGTCATCTCTTCGGTTGCCACCGCGATCGCTGCCGCTGCGATGAGTGCGGGGGCAACGAAGACGAGGTAGCGCACCGAGACATCGCCATCGACAACGGGTGTCGAGATCAATGCGGCCAAGCCGAGGGCTAAACCGAACAGGTACAGCAGCGGCTGACCGAGTGCACCAGCGACGATCGTCCACCCGTATGCGCGCATCGCTCGAACCATGTGTTCGAACGCGTAGAACCATCCCCATGCTCGCGGTTTGCGCGCGGCCGTGATGGCCTCCGCCCGCAAGGCGTCGAGACTCGGATGCTGAATATTCGTGGTGCTCATTCGATCAGCGATCGTCCGGTGAGGCGCAGAAAGACGTCTTCCAGGCTGGAACGACGCACGAGGGAGGTGAGGGGGTGATGACCCAACTCGACAATGCGGTTCAGAGCAGCGTCACCGTCATTGGTATAGATCAGAATGCGATCAGGAAGGACATCGACGCGATCACCGACCCCCTGCAAGTGCTCCGCGATCTCACTGTTCTTGTCTGACCCAAATCGCACCTCCAGCACCTCACGACTGGAGTATTCACGAATTAACGACGCGGGTGAGCCTTCAGCCATGATCTTGCCCTTGTCGACAACGATGAGTCGATCGCACAATTGCTCCGCCTCGTCCATATAGTGCGTTGTCAGCACCAGCGTGGTTCCGCGCTCTTTGAGACGAAAAAGGCGATCCCACAGCACGTGACGCGCCTGCGGATCGAGCCCCGTTGTCGGCTCGTCGAGGAGCAGAATGCGCGGGTCGTTGATGAGTCCACGCGCGATCGTGAGCCGTCGCTTCATACCGCCCGACAGATGGTCAACCTTGGCCTTGGCCTTGTCTTCGAGCTGCGCAAAAGCGAGGAGCTCTTCGGCTTTACGCCGGCAGTCGGCACCCGAGAACCCAAAGTAGCGGCCATACATGTAGAGGTTTTCGCGCACGTTCAATTCGGCGTCGAGGTTGTCGGCTTGCGGAACCACGCCCAGGCGCGAGCGAATCTCTGGCCCGTACTGGTTGGGATCAAGACCCAGGATGCTCAAGTCGCCGTCTGTGCGGGTCGACACGGCGCCGATCATCTTCATCGTGGTGGATTTTCCGGCACCGTTCGGGCCAAGCAGGCCAAACGATTCACCGGGGGCAACGTCAAACGTGAGGTCATCGACCGCGACGAACTCCGGTTTACCCTTCACGGCATAGGTCTTGCGCAGATTCCGCGCTGAAATAACTGCTTCTGGCACGAGGAAGAACTTACCAACTCCCTCCGACATTGACGCGACGACGTTCGTGCGCGCTCGGTATGGCGAGTTTCGATCCCGCACCCGCGTTCGCCGTCGAGCGGCGCACCGCCGCCGTAAAAGATATTCGCGTCGGTGGGCCTAACCGGAGCAAGGCGACCCACCGACGCGAATCGTTCCCGTGGCTTCGAACTGCAACCGGAGCAAGGCGAGTTCCGTGCCACGTATTTCCGTGCGGATGTCTCATCACCGGAGCAAGGGTGAGACACCTGCACGAGTCTTTATGCGGAAGCGGCCTCCAAGCGGGTGCGCAAAGCGTTGAGCTCATCGGTCAGCGCGGCGGGCACGCGACCGTCAAACGTGTCGTAGAACGTCTCGGTGAGATCAGCCTCGTGAGCCCACGACGCCGCATTCACGTCAAACAGTTCAGCCAGATCCTGGTCAGAAACCTCAATGCCCTCGAGGTTCAGATCAGCCGTCTTGGGAAGGCGACCGATTGGGCTGTCAACAGCGTCGACCTGACCCTCGATGCGTCGAATGATCCAGTCGATCACGCGGGAGTTGTCGCCAAAGCCGGGCCACAGGAACCGACCGTCGGCGCCCTTGCGGAACCAGTTCACCTGGAAGATGCGCGGAGCACGGTCAAAGCGAAGCGAGGCGCCGACCTTCAGCCAGTGTCCGAAGTAGTCCGCCATGTTGTACCCGCAGAAGGGCAGCATCGCGAAGGGATCGCGTCGCAGTTCGCCAACCAGACCCTCGGCCGCGGCGGTGCGCTCGGAGGAAATGGTGGAGCCCAGGAAGACGCCGTGCGTCCAGTCGGTTGCCTCCACCACGAGCGGCACGTTCGTCGCGCGACGACCGCCGAAGAGGATGACATCGAGCGGAACGCCCTGCGGCGCATCCCAGTCCTCAGAGATCTGCGGGCATTGCGCAGCCGAAACCGTAAAGCGGGAGTTCGGGTGCGCGGCCGGGTGCTCCATGTCGGGAGTCCACGGGTTGCCCTGCCAGTCGGTGAGTGCTTCCGGAGCCTCGTCCGTCAGGCCCTCCCACCAGACGTCACCGTCTGGGCGCAGAGCGACGTTCGTGAAGATGGTGTTTCCCCACAGCGTCTCGACGGCGGTGACGTTCGTCGATTCACCGGTTCCGGGTGCAACACCGAAGAATCCAGCCTCCGGGTTGATGGCCCAGAGCCGTCCGTCGTTCCCCGGGCGCAACCACGAGATGTCGTCGCCGAGCGTCTCCACCGTGTAGCCGGGAATCGTCGGGCGGAGCATCGCCAGGTTGGTCTTGCCGCACGCCGAGGGGAATGCCGCAGCAACGTGGAACTTCTTGCCCTCCGGGTTTACCACCCGAATCAACAGCATGTGCTCGGCGAGCCAGCCGTTGTCACGACCCAGCACCGAAGCGATACGCAGCGCGAAGCACTTCTTGGCGAGAATCGCGTTTCCGCCGTACCCCGAACCGTACGAATGCACTTCAAGAGCCTCGGGGTAATGCACGATGTATTTGTCGTCGTTGCACGGCCACGCTTCGTCCTGCTGGCCAGGCTCGAGCGGCGCACCAACCGAGTGAATCGTGCGTACCCATTCCTGGCCGTTCGCGATCTCACGAACAACGTCGTCGCCAACGCGCGTCATGATCTCGATCGATACAACAGCGTAGGTGGAGTCGGTGACCTGAACGCCAATCTGCGACAGCGGTCCGCCGACGGGACCCATGGAGAACGGAACCACGTACATGGTGCGCCCGCGCATGGCGCCGTCGAAAAGACCGGTCATCTTTTCGCGCATCTCAGCGGGGTCAGCCCAGTTGTTGGTGGGGCCGGCATCTTCTTCGCGCTCGGAGGCGATGAAGGTACGGCCCTCGGTGCGGGCAACATCGCTCGGGTGCGAGCGGGCCAGGTATGAGCCGGGGCGCAGATCTTCGTTCAGCTTGATCAAGCGACCTTCGCTCACCTGAAGGTCAAGCAGGTACTGGTTCTCTTCAGCGGAACCATCGACCCAGAAGATGTTGTCTGGCTTGAGGAGTGCTGCGGTCTCGTCGACCCACGCAACCAGGTCTGCGAAGGCTTTGCCCGAATACTCGGGTCGCTGTCCGAACGACCGTACGGGCGCAACGTGCGCTCCACGCGGCGGGCGAGCTCCGAAGGCTTCAGCAAGAGCCATAAAACTTCTCCTTGGTTGCGGAATGTAACTCCTCACTCAAGAATGCGTGACGAGCTCCGGTACTTTCGGCGAAACTGAGGTGAAAGAATCGTGGTTCTTTACATATACTCAAGACATGCCATCCGCCATTGAACTCTCGACCCTGGGCCACCGAATTCGCCATCACCGGCTCGAAATGGGGCTCACTCTCGATGAGCTCGGCGCCAAGGTCGGCGTCGCCGGATCCCAGCTGAGCCTGATCGAAAACGGAAAGCGTGAGCCGAAGCTCTCGCTCCTTCAGGCAATCGCGCAGGCCACCGAGACAGCCGTCACCGACCTCATTTCCGGAGAGCCACCCAACCGGCGAGCCGCGCTGGAGATTGAACTCGAGAAGGCACAGACCTCGGCGGTGTTCCGTCAGCTCGGGATTCCTGCCGTACGCGTGTCAAAGTCGATGAGCGACGAGACCATTGAGGCTGTTCTGGGCCTGCATCAGGAGCTTCACCGTCGCGAGCGCGAAGCGATCGCGACGCCAGAAGAAGCTCGCCGCGCCAACACCGAACAGCGCCTGCGCATGCGCGACAAGAACAACTATCTTCCCGAGATCGAAAAGCTCGCCGAGAAGCAACTCAAACTCGCCGGCCACGTCTCGGGCGCTCTCAGCCACCGATCGGTGAGCCTGATGGCCGAACAGCTCGGCTTTGAGCTGATCTACGTCTCCGATCTCCCCGAGTCAACGCGTTCGATCACCGACATCGAGAACGGCCGCATCTATTTGCCCCCGGCGTCAATCCCGGGTGGCCACGGGCTGCGATCCATGGCTTTGCAGGCCATGGCGCATCGTTTGCTCGGGCATAAACCGCCGACCGACTATGCCGATTTCATGAAGCAGCGGCTCGAAATTAACTACTACGCCGCCTGCTGCCTGATGCCAGAGACCGCCGCGGCGGCGTTCCTGCAGCAGGCGAAGAAAGACCGCAACCTCGCCGTCGAAGACTTCCGCGACGCTTTCGGTGTGACGCACGAAGCAGCGGGCCTGCGTTTGACCAACCTCGCAACAACGCATCTCGACATTCAGCTACACTTTTTGCGCGTTGATGGTTCCGGAGCGATCTCTCGCGTTTACGAGAACGACGGCCTGCCGTTGCCCGAAGATGTCACCGGGTCGGTTGAAGGACAGATTGTGTGTCGCAAGTTCTCGGCACGGACCGCGTTTGAGCAAACCAACCGCACCATCGAGCACTACCAGTACACCGATACCCCGGCCGGAACCTTCTGGTGCTCGACACAGACCGGATCCTCCAAAGATGGAGACTTCTCGATCACGGTCGGCGTGCCGTTCGATGACGCGAAGTATTTCCGCGGCCGCGAGACACAGTCACGCGCCGTGTCAACGTGCCCGGATGAATCCTGCTGCCGACGGGCGAACCCTGATCTCACCACGCGTTGGCAGGGCAAGGCCTGGCCGAGCGCGCGGGTGCACACCCACATCTTCTCCCCGCTCCCCCGCGGCGCCTTCCCGGGCGTCGACGACAGCGAGGTGTACGAGTTCTTGGATCGGCACAACGGCTAGATTTCTCCCATGACCGCGACTGACAGCGCTCCGCGATCCGCCCCTTCGCGCAGTAGCGCCAGCACGACGATGAGCCGAGCTTCGCCATGGATCGCCCCGCTCGCGGTTGCAGCGTTCGTGACGGCGGCGTATGTCTGGTACTCCTCGTGGCAGTGGAGCCAGATTGCGGTGAAGTCGTGGGATCTCAGCATCTTCACGCAGCTTCTGCAACGCTATTCGCACGGTGAAGCGCCGATCGTTTCGGTGAAGGGCGATGGGTTCAATCTCCTCGGTGATCACTTTCACCCGCTCCTCGCGCTGCTCACACCGATCTTCGCGCTCTTCCCCTATGCGTTCACTCTGCTGGTCATTCAGGCGCTGTGTTTCGGCGCCGCCGCGGGGATGTTTGTCGCGACCGCCTCCCGGGTGCTGAATTCGCGCGTCAGCGGGGTGTTACTCGGGCTCGCTTTCGGCCTCAGCTGGGGGCTGCAGTATGCCACCGAAGCACAGTTTCACGAGATCGCGCTCGCGGTTCCGCTGCTGACGGGTGCGATGGGTGCGATCGTTGAAAAACGGTATCGCGCGGCCGTGTTTTGGGCGGCGCCGCTTGTGTTCGTCAAGGAAGACCTCGGCCTCACGGTGCTGATGATTGGTCTCGTGATCGCCTATCTCGAGCGCTCTACCCGCGGGCTGTGGCTTGCTCTGTGGGGCCTCGTCTGGTTTGCGCTCGCCATCTTCGTTGTCCTCCCGTTGCTGAACCCGGACGGTGCGTGGGCCTACGGATCAAACGCCTCTCCCGGCGGTTTCCTCGCCAACCCCGACACGTGGTTCCACGGATCAAAGACCCACACGGTGCTTCTGTTACTCGCGACCACCGCGGGGCTTCTCGTGCTCTCTCCCCTCACCCTGGTCATGGCACCGACACTCGCCTGGCGTTTTCTGTCGACCAACCATGGTTATTGGGGCCCCGAATGGCATTACAGCACGGTGCTGATGCCGATCGCCTTCGCTATCGTGCTCGATGGCGCTCGTCGTGCATCGGCGAGCGAATGGGCGTGGCTGCGTCAATACTCGAAGCACGCCGTTGCGGTGGCTGTGACGGTTGCCGCCATGCTCCTGCCTCAGCTTCCCTTGGCCGACCCCCTGCGCCCCGGCGCGTGGGAAACCCCCGACCGTGCGACCGATGCCGCCGCCATCAGCGCGAGCATTCCCGCCGGCGCTACCGTCGAGACCGACATCGGCATCATGTCGTACCTCGTTGATGACCACGAGGTGTTCTGGCTCGGCAACACCAACCCCGCGCCGGATTGCCTCGTGATTGACCGCGGCCGTGGCGGCACCCCGGACGACTGGGGTGATGTGATCGACGTCGCCGAGCGTCTTCACCCCGACGTCACGTATCAACACGTGCTGACAGCGGGTGAGATGGAACTCGCCTGCGCCACCGGGTGACCGGCTGGCGTTGATACACCAGGGACGCGTTCACCGCAGAACCGCTAGCTGATGTGCTCGCGATAGCGGGTGAGGGCGGTGGCCGAGTCGACCTCGTGTGGGGCGTTGGCAACGACGGCGCCGTCGCGCTTCCACGTGGCAATGACTTCCCCGTCGCGCACCAGAATCGGCTCAACGCGACCGTTCTTGGTCGGCCCGACCGTCACCATGAACCTGGGGTCACACGTGAGCGACCGATCGCGATACGACATGTAGTACTCATCGAACGAGGGCAGTAGGTGCTCGCGCTGCGGCGTTGCACGGACGACGCCCACCACCGGCGCACGGAGGCTCTGCCGCCCCTCGTCATCGAGATCCACATCGTCGGCGATCGCAGCGGCCGCCGCGCGCGCCTGCATAAGCGTGAGCCCACTCCACCAAGCGAAGTCTTCCGGTGTGGCGGGGGCGTGGCCACGCAAGTAGCGGCGATACAGTTCGGCATCGCGATCGCTCGGAACCGGTGCTTGCGCCGGCAGGTCATCGTTCAGGCGCAGAAGTTGTTGGGTCGCACTGCCGGTCTCGTGCGCGATGGGGGGCCCCCAATGCACAACGCCGCGCAGAGCGATTGCGACGATCAGGTGGGTGCCGCGGTTGCCTGCCGGGTCAAGCCCCGACAACTGCATGGCGTCAAAGACTTCGCCACGACTCAGCGGCCCCGATGCGAGCGCTGTGCGCACGATCCGCTCTGCTCGCGAATAGTCGTCGAGCTCCAGTGAGAGCGCGTCGCGGTGCGGCGCTGTCGTACGCGCAACAACGCGGTCGCGCGCGACCGTCAGGGCGAACTCCACATCGTCTGCGGCCAGCACATGCAAGGTTCCGCGAAAGGGCCACGTACGCACCAGCTCACCGCGGTCAAAAGCCGCATCAACATCGCGCGCTGTCGGGGCGCCTGATGTGCGAACCGACAGCGCGAACTTTCCGCCCCACAGCTCTTGCGACTGAATCGCCATCATGTGCCGCGCCGTATCAACGAGTGACGCACCGCGCGCGTCACCCAGCAGGTGGGAGTCGAGCCGGCGCCGCAACACATCCGTCATGACGCCACCCTAGGCGCCGGCGCCGACACTCGGCAATGGTTCCGCCAGCCGCGCCGTTTTCGCGTTGCCGCTGTCAACGCATGAAGCCCCTGATCTCAACAGATCAGGGGCTTCACACACGGGCTTAGCCCTCGAGTCGTACGTCGCGACGGTGCGGCAGCACCACCGGGTGTGTGCCCGCCATGCGCTCGAGCACGCGGATCACCTGACGCGAGTAGCCGTATTCGTTGTCGTACCAGACGTAAAGAATCATGGTCTTGTCATTCGCGATGGTCGCAAGGCCGTCGACGATGCCGGCGCGGTGCGACCCTACGAAGTCGGTGGAGACGATCTCGGCCGACTCAACGTAGTCGATCTGCTGGCGCAGCTTCGAGTGCAGCGAAACGCGGCGCAAGTAGTCGTTTGCCTGGTCGCGGTCGGCCGGGCGCTCCAGGGTGAGATGCAGCACGGCGAGCGAAACGTCCGGGGTGGGCACGCGAATAGCGGAACCCGTCAGCTTGCCTTCCAGCTGGGGCAGCGCCTTCGACACGGCCTTCGCTGCACCGGTCTCGGTGATGACCATGTTGAGCACAGCCGAGCGACCGCGACGGTCGCCCTTGTGGAAGTTGTCGATCAGGTTCTGGTCGTTCGTGAACGAGTGCACCGTCTCGACATGCCCCTGCACGATGCCGTAGGCCTCGTCAATGGCTGCCAGCACCGGGGTGATGGCGTTCGTCGTGCAGGACGCGGCGGACACAATGCTGTCGTCCTCGGTGATGGAGGAGTCATTGATGCCGTGCACGATGTTCTTGATCGCGCCCTTACCGGGCGCGGTCAGCAAGACGCGCGAAACACCGGTCGACTGGAGGTGCTGGCTGAGGCCCTCTTCATCACGCCAGCGACCCGTGTTGTCCACGACGATGGCGTTGTCGATGCCGAACGCGGTGTAGTCAATGCTGGCGGGGTCATTAGCATAGATGACCTGCACACGTACGCCGTTGGCGATGATCTGGTTCTTCTCTTCGTCGACGGTGACGGAACCTTCGAACGGCCCGTGCACCGAGTCGCGAGCAAGCAGCGATGCGCGCTTCGCGATGTCGTTGTCGGCGCCCTTGCGCACGACAATGGCGCGCAACCGCAGGCCCGTTCCACCGCCCGCGTGGGAGATCAGGATGCGCGCAAGCAGACGACCGATGCGGCCGAAACCGTAGAGCACGACGTCGCGCTCGGGCGCGGGCTCGGAACCGTTGAGCACCTCGGCCAGCTGCTCGCGCAGGTAGCCTTCCAGCTCGGCGTCAGCGGGACGCTCGCTGACCAACCGAGCGACGTCGATCGATGCGGTGTGCGGCGAAAGCTCGCGGATTTTCTCCAGCACGGCAAGGGTCTCGTCAAGCGCCAGGTCGCTGTGGCCGAGCTGGCTCGCCTTCTCGTGTGCTTCGATGATGCCCGTCGTTGACAGTCCCATCAGTCGCTGACCGTGAATGGAGGTGACCACGCCGCGATCACGGTGCAGGGCACCGATATGCGGGATCATCCGCTCGGCCAGCTCTTCGTTGCTGTTCCAAGACATCTGGTGGGCGTCGAAATCGTTCATGCGCGTCCTTGCAGTACAACCGGTTCGCGGTCGGGAGTGGGCAGGCACCAAGATATGCACCCGCCCTACCAGCGTAATTTCGCGGCCAGACGTTTTCAGCCAGAATCAGGAACCGAGGTTTATCTCTTTTGATACCCCGTAAAGAACCGCAATTCTTTCCCCGCACTCGCCACACTCCCCGCCGCCCCGCCGTTCCGGCACCGCCGTTCCGCCGTTCCGCCGCCCCGCCGTTCCGGCACCGCCGTTCCGTCACCGCTCGATAGCCGACAACCGTTATGCACGACCCAAATCGGTGTGCACGGAAAATATGCCCCACCCATCACTTCAGTCACACCAGTCACACGATTGCGTGCGGAACGGTTGTGGCGAGGGGCGTCGATCTGTGCCATGAGAGGTTTCTCACCGGTCGCCGCTCCCGCGAAATTACGCGGTTGGCGGGGCTTCCGTGGCCGCACTGTAACCAAACATGCAGTCAGTGTTCAGAATTCTTGGCCAGGGTGGAGGTGTTCATTTCGTGAATTCCTGAGGGGGAAACACATGGCAATCAACAAGCCTGCCGCCGCGTCCATCGCGGCACTCGCACTCGTTCTCGGCCTCGCCGGTTGCAGCTCTACCGCGACCGAGACCGAAAAGACCGAGAAGCCCGTCGAAAGTTCGACCTCCGAGACGCAGAAGCCCGAAAAGACCACCGAACCCGAAGAGTCTGAAGACGCGGGCGAGGCTGAGTCTGGCGATGTCGCAACGCCCGGAACCACGGTTGCTGTTGGCGAAGAGGCTGTCGTTCCGTGGGGCGAAGCTGAGGGTGCAACGCAGCCCGTAAGCATTACGGTGAAGAGCATCACCGCCGGAACGATCGACGATTTCGCCGTCGTTGGCGCTGATTTCCAGGCAAAGCTCGAGGGCTACACGCCGTACTACATCACGGTAGAGGCCAAGAAGGTTGACCTGGCTGGCGCACCGCTGGCCTACCAGTCGCTCTACGGCGACATGGGCGGCATCGACGCCGACGGCCGTTCGATGTCACCCGTTTCGATCATCGGTGACTTCGAGCCGTGCAACACCGCATCGCTGGACGCCACCTTTGACGAGGGCACGCCGCAGACGTTCTGCTACATCGTGGCTGGCCCCGACACCGGCGACATCGGCGGCGCAACGTTTGAGCCGTACGACAGCGACTTCAAGGACGAGCCGGTCGTCTGGACCAAGTAACACCACTTTTCTCGAAGGGCGCGGATTGATTCCGCGCCCTTCGGCATAGCTGGGCGCTTTCCTCATAGCCGCGCTGGTTCCAACGGCGGGCTCGTGCCGACGGCAGGGTCGTCCTCTATAGTGAAAGGGTCCGGGCTCTGAGCCCCGGTGCTCGAAAAAAGGGCACTCAGCCGACGCCACCGCAGACGCTCGCGCGAGACACATACGGATCAGTTCACCTTTTTCCGTCTCTGTCTCAGGAGCAGTATGTCTACCGTTTCTGCGCACGTTGCGCACGCTTTAGCCGCCCACACTGACCACATCTTCGGCGTTATGGGCAATGGCAATGCCTATTTCTTGGATGCCCTGGAGCGCTCCGGCTCCGTCACCTTCACCGCCGTTCGTCACGAGATGGGCGGCGTGGTTGCCGCCGACGCTTACTATCGCGCCGGAGGCGGGCTGGCCGTTGCCACCGCAACCTACGGCGCCGGCTTCACCAACACGTTGACCGGTCTCGCTGAGGCCGCACAGGCGCGTATCCCCCTCGTTCTCGTTGTCGGCGATGAGCCCACCAGCGGACCCCGGCCGTGGGATGTCGATCAGATCGCGCTAGCCGCGGCGGTTGGTGCTCGCACCTACACCGTCGGCCGCACCGATGCTGCCGCGACCACGATCATTGCCATCGAACACGCCCTCAACTTTCGGGTTCCCGTCGTGCTGGCACTCCCCTACGACGTTTCCGCGACTGAGGCTGGCGAGGTTCCGCCGCTTCCCGAGCTGCGCACGCCCGCGGCAATCACCGTGCAGGGCGAAGTCATGCACGCACACATCAACGATGCCGCCGCCGCCCTCACCGCCGCGAAGAAGCCCTACCTGCTCGCCGGCGTTGGCGCCTGGCTTGCGGATGCTGGCGATGCGTTGGGTGAGCTGGCTGCAGCGACTGGCGCCCTGACCTCATCGACCGCGCTGGGTCGCGGCATTTTTCCTGAGCAGCAGTACGACCTCGGTGTCACCGGCGGGTTCGGCGCTGAGGGCGCTATGGACCTGATCCGCGAAGCCGATGTCGCCGTTGTCTTCGGCGCCGGGCTCAATCAGTTCACGATGCGCTTCGGCGAGCTCTTCGCCCCCGGGACCACGGTGATCCAGGTCGACACGGCCCCGGCAGCCACCCACCCGCACGTTGGTTCATTCATCCGCGGCGACGCAGCCATTGTCGCCCGCGCCATCACCGCGCAACTCGGAGAACGCACCGGTGAGCCATGGCGCGAGCAAGTTGACATTGCCGCCGCGCTGGAACGCGAGCCTGGTGACGCGCAGGCTGTCGACGGCCGCCTGGACCCGCGCTCGCTCGCGATTCGTCTGGCCGAGTTGCTGCCCGAAGACCGAGTTGTCGTGACCGACGGCGGTCACTTCCTGGGCTGGGGCAACATGTACTGGCCCGTCGCCTCTCCTGATCGCCACATGATGATCGGAACGGCATATCAGTCCATCGGAATGGGCTTCCCCAGTGTGGTCGGCGCCACCCGCGCCAAGCCCGACGCCACGATCGTCCTCAACTCCGGCGATGGCGGCGGCCTGATGGCACTCGCCGACCTGGAGTCGGCGGTGCGTGCCGCGGCTGGCAACGGCATCGCTGTGGTGTGGAACGACGCGGCCTATGGCGCCGAGGTCAACCTCTATGGCCTCAAGGGTCTCGCCACCGGGCCGATGCTCATCCCCGAAGTGAACTTCGCTGGCCTGGCTGAAGCTGTCGGCGCCGAGGGCATCGTTGTTCGCAAGCTCAGCGACCTGGACCAGCTGGCCGAGTGGGCGGCGATCGATCCGAGTGAACGCAAGTTCTTGATGCTCGACTGCCGAATCTCCGGAACGATCATCGCGCCGTATCAGGAGGAGATCATTCGGGTGAACACCTCTCCAACCATCGTGTCGGAGAACACCCGCTAGTCACGACGGGGGTTCTTGACGCGACCCCCTCCCCCTGCCATGGTGGCCTCACAGGAGGTCGCTCATGCAAGAGTACGAGTTTGAACGCATTCCGGTGGCGCGCACTCGCGCCGGGCTCCGTTATGACGTCGATTACCAAGAGGCAATTCGCGTGCGCGCGAAAGCCGGATGGTTGTTCGTGCAGGCGATCACTTTTGAGTCTGTGCCGCATCCCTATCTCGATCTGGTGTTCACGCGAAAGGTAGCCCCATGAACCATCCACTGCGCCTCCTACAGGCGTTCACTGTTTTCTGTGCTGGCCTCTACGGACTGTTCGTCTTCATGGGGAACATCATGGACTACGACTCGAACTATCAGTTCGTCAAGCACGTCCTGTCGATGGATACGACGTTTGAGGGCAATGCCCTGATGTGGCGCGCCATCACCGAACCGTGGGTCTGGACGGTTGGGTACATCGGCATTATTGTCGCGGAGGCAACGTTCGCTGCGCTCGGCCTCGTCGGTGGCGTCATGTTGCTGCGTCACCGGAACGCCGACCACGCCACGTACGATCGGGCGCGCACGTGGGGCTACGCTGCGTACGCGGTGGGGCTTGCCATCTGGTTCATCGGATTCATCGTGATCGGCTCTGAGTGGTTTGCCATGTGGCAGTCCAGCACGTGGAACGGCAAAGACACCGCCATGCCGCTGGCAATCCTGTGGGCCGTTTTTGCCGCCTTGCTGGCGATGAACTCCCCCGTCACCCCGTCCACGCCGACACGTCAGACCACCCCGGAGCAGTAACGTCGGGTCTCAACGAAAGAGGGGCCCGGCGCTCATGCGCCGGGCCCCTCTTTCGTTGAGAGACTTAGACCTTGGAGAGACCGTAAACGGGGCTCACCGACTGCTCTTCTTCATGATCGGGCCCGAGGGGAATTCGTGCACGATCCTTCAGCAGGAGCGTGGCAACAAGACCAATCACGGTCATGCCGGCCAGGTACCAGGTGACATTCTCGGTCGATCCGGTCGTCTTCACGATCGCCTCAGCAATCGTCGGCGCAAAGGCTCCACCGAGGATGGCACCGATCGCGTAAGAGATCGAGACGCCCGAGAATCGGATCGACGCGGGGAACAACTCGGTGTAGAAGGCTGCCTGCGGGCCGTAGGTCAGACCCAGACCAACGGTGAGGAAAATCAGGGCGAGCGCGATGTTCAGGAGCGAACCAGTGTTCACCAGCGGGAACAGGGCAAACACACCCGCGAGCTGCACGATCCAGCCGATGATGTACGTCGTGCGGCGACCGATCTTGTCGGAGAGCCAACCGGCGATCCAGGTGAAGATGAGCCACGAGACGGCGGAGGCAGCGACGATCCAGAGAATGATGGTGGCGTCTGCCTTGACGGTTCCGGTGGGGTCGGTGGTGTAGCGCTGGATGTACCCACCCGTCGTCATGTAGCCGACAGCGTTGTTACCGGCGAACACGAGAGCGGCGATGAGCACCAACACCAGGTGCTTCTTCAGCAGTTGCATAATCGGCGTGCGGGTTTGCCCGGCACGCTCGGCGATTTCAGCAAAGACCGGGCTCTCTTCGACGCCGCGGCGAATCCAGTAGCCAACACCGATCAGCACGACCGACAGCAGGAACGGCACACGCCAGCCCCACTCCAGGAAGCCCTCTTCTCCGGCGATCGCACGCGTCGTTGCCATCACACCGGATGACAGCAGCAGGCCGAGCGGAACACCAATCTGCGGTGCGGCACCGAACAGACCACGCTTGTCCTTCGGCGCGTGCTCGACAGCCATGAGCACAGCGCCACCCCATTCGCCACCCGCGGAGATTCCCTGCAGCACGCGCAGCGTCAGCAGGAGGATGGGAGCAGCGATACCGATCTGTGCGTACGTCGGCAGCACACCGATCAGGGTGGTGGCGGCACCCATACCGATCAGGGTGATCATGAGCACCTTGCGGCGGCCGAGCTTGTCACCGTAGTGACCGGCCAAGAAGGCGCCGAGCGGGCGGAACAAGAAGCTGAGTCCCACACCGAGGAATGCAACCACGCCGGCGAATTGCTCACCAGCGCCAGCGAAGAACAGCGGAACAAACACCAGCGCCGTGGCACCGGCGTACGTGAAGAAGTCGTACCACTCGATGGCGGTACCGACGACAGTTGCGAATACGACGCGGCGGCGGTCGGCGGCGCTGGATATGGTTCCGGTGGGTGTCAGTGCTGAACCATTGTCTGCACTCATAAGAGACTCCTTTGTCATGTGGCCGGCATGTGAACATCGGAAAACCATTGCCGGGCTTGAGATGATGATATACGATTTCAGATATGACTCAAGGGTGAGTTTTCGCAATAGCGATTTCGCCCCGCCCGCCGAGTCCGAGCAGAAGGAGCACCAGCCATGACGAATCACGACCCCCGATTCGCCGCCCTGCCCGTTCGCCCCGGCAAGATCATCGCCGTGCACTTGGCCTACGAATCCCGTGCAGCACAGCGCGGACGAAAGCCGGCTCACCCCTCCTATTTCTTCAAACCGTCGTCATCGGTTGCCACCTCCGGAAGCGACATCGTTCGCCCCGCCGGCACCGAACTTCTCGCCTTCGAGGCTGAGATCGCCGTCGTGATCGGTACCGACGCGCGCCACCTCACCCGCGACACCGCGTGGGATGCCGTCGGCTGGATCACCGCTGCCAACGACTTCGGCCTGTACGACCTGCGCGCCAACGACAAGGGCTCGAACGTGCGCAACAAGGGCGGCGACGGCTACACCCCCATCGGCGCACAGCTCATCGATGCCCGATCTGTCGACCCGACGAACATTCGGGTGCGCGCCTGGGTGAACGGAACCATCGCGCAAGACGACAACTCCGCAGGAATGTTCTTCCCGCTGACGCAGCTCATCGCCGACCTGTCGCAGCACTTCACGCTCGAGCGCGGTGATGTCATTCTCACCGGCACTCCCGCCGGCTCTTCCGTCGTGGTTCCGGGCGATGTCGTGGAAATTGAAATCGATGTTCCCGGCACCGACCTCACCAGCGGCAAGCTCGTCACCACCGTCACGCAGGGTGAAATCGAGTTCGATGCATCCCTCGGGTCACTGCCTGCAGTCAATGATCTTCAGCGTGAAGAAGCGTGGGGCTCTCGCGAGGCCGCCGGGCTCGCGGAACCACAGCCAGCGTTGAGCGCGGAACTGTACGACAAGCTGATGCGCACCCCGGTTGCTGGGCTCTCGGCGCAGCTGCGCAAGCGCGGGCTCAACAACGTGACAATCGACGGCGTGCGACCCATGCACCCTGATGCGAAGCTGGTCGGAACCGCAAAGACGTTGCGCTTCGTCCCCAACCGCGAAGACCTCTTCAAGGCGCTCGGCGGCGGATTCAACGCCCAAAAGCGCGCGTTTGATGCGGTGCGCGAGGGCGAAGTTCTGGTGATCGAGGCGCGCGGCGAGAAGGGTTCAGGAACACTCGGCGACATTCTCGCAATCCGTGCGAACGCAGCGAAGGCTGCCGGTATCGTCACCGACGGTGGCGTGCGCGACTACGACGCCGTGCAGGCGGTCGGCCTTCCGATCTACTCGAACGGCGCACACCCCGCGGTGCTCGGCCGCAAGCACGTTCCGTTTGATCACGACATCACCATTGCGTGCGGCGGAACCACGGTGCAGCCCGGTGACATTATCGTCGGCGACAACGACGGCGTGATTGTGATCCCGCCGGCCCTGGTCGAAGACGTCGTCACCGAGGCGCTCGCGCAGGAAGACGAAGACGGTTGGATCGCCCAGCAGGTCGCCGCGGGCCACCCCGTCGACGGACTCTTCCCGATGAATGCCGAATGGCGTGCACGCTACGAGGCCGAGCATGCCAACTGATCTCGCCGTGACCGAAGCTCGCACCACCGGCTCCAAATCGGAGCGCGCGTACGAGTGGATCCGCGAGCGCATTGGCCGCCAAGAATACGGCCCCGGCTACCGCTTGGTTCTCGGAACCATTGCCGACCAGCTCGAGATGAGCGTGGTTCCGGTGCGCGAAGCGATCCGTCGCCTCGAGGCCGAAGGACTCGTCACGTTCGAACGCAATGTGGGCGCGAAGGTGACCCTCGTGAACGCCACCGACTACGTCAACACGATGGAGTCGCTGGGCATTATCGAAGGCGCAGCCACGGCGCTCAGCGCGCCGTTGCTCGATGAGGCCACACTTGCTCGCGCTGCCGCGATCAACGAACGTATGGAGGCGCTGCTCGATCACTTTGATCCCCACACCTTCACGATTCTGAACCAGCAGTTTCACGCCACCCTTTTCGAGGTGTGTCCGAACGCGCACCTGGTCGAGCTCGTGCAGCGCGACTGGGCGCGGCTTGCTGGACTGCGCGACTCCACCTTCGCGTTTGTTCCTGGACGCGCACGCCACTCCGTCGCCGAGCACGGCGACATCATCCGCTTGATCCGCGCCGGCGCTGACCCGCGCGAGATTGAAGACGTTGCCAGGGCGCACCGCTGGCACACCCTGCAGGCATACCGCGAAGCCCGCGGACTGACACCGAAAAACTGAGGAAACCATGACCGAACGTCACATTCCGGCCGACCTGCCGGCACGCATTCAGCACTACATCGACGGTCAGTTCGTCGACTCCGAAGACGGCGACACGTTCGACGTGCTCGACCCGGTAACCAACGAGACCTACCTGCAGGCCGCAGCCGGCAAGAAGGCAGACATCGACAAGGCTGTCGCCGCTGCCCGCCGCGCCTTCACCGAGGGCCCGTGGCCGAAGATGCTCCCCCGCGAGCGCTCGCGCGTGCTGCACAAGATCGCCGACATCGTCGAGTCGCGCGACCAGCGCCTCGCCGAGCTTGAGAGCTTTGACTCCGGCCTGCCGATCACTCAGGCCCTCGGTCAGGCCCGCCGTGCCGCCGAGAACTTCCGCTTCTTCGCCGACCTGATCGTTGCTCAACACGACAACGCTTTCAAGGTTCCTGGCAAGCAGATGAACTACGTCAACCGCAAGCCGATCGGTGTCGCCGGCCTCATCACGCCGTGGAACACGCCGTTCATGCTCGAGTCGTGGAAGCTGGGCCCGGCGCTCGCAACCGGAAACACCGTCGTGCTCAAGCCCGCGGAGTTTACGCCGCTTTCGGCCTCGCTGTGGGCAGGCATCTTCGAAGAGGCGGGCCTGCCCCAGGGTGTCTTCAACCTGGTCAACGGTCTCGGCGAAGATGCTGGCGACGCCCTCGTCAAGCACCCCGAGGTTCCGCTCATCTCCTTCACCGGCGAAAGCCGCACCGGTCAGATCATCTTCGGCAACGCCGCTCCCTATCTCAAGGGGCTGTCGATGGAACTGGGCGGCAAGAGCCCGGCCATCGTCTTCGCCGACGCCGACCTCGACGTCGCCATTGACGCGTGCATCTTTGGCGTGTTCTCCCTCAACGGTGAACGCTGCACCGCGGGCTCGCGCATTCTCGTCCAGCGCGACATCTACGACGAGTTCGTGGAACGCTACGCCGCACAGGCCAAGCGCATCAAGGTGGGTGACCCGCAAGACCCGACCACCGAGGTCGGCGCGCTGGTGCACCCGGAACACTACGAAAAGGTGATGAGCTACGTGGAACTCGGCAAGACCGAGGGCCGCCTGGTCGCCGGCGGTGGCCGCCCCGAGGGCTTCCCCACCGGAAACTACGTCGCACCCACCGTCTTCGCCGACGTCGCACCCGACGCGCGAATCTTCCAGGAGGAGATCTTCGGCCCGGTCGTCGCCATCACCCCGTTCGACACCGACGAAGAAGCACTCGCGCTGGCAAACGACACCAAGTACGGTCTCGCCGCCTACGTCTGGACGAGCGACCTGAAGCGTGCGCACAACTTCGCGCAGTCGATTGAAGCCGGAATGGTGTGGCTTAACAGCAATAACGTGCGAGACCTCCGCACTCCGTTCGGCGGTGTCAAGGCCTCGGGCCTCGGTCACGAAGGTGGCTACCGCTCGATCGACTTCTACACCGACCAGCAGGCCGTGCACATCACGCTCGGCGAGCCCCACAACCCCACCTTCGGCAAGAACTAAAGCAAAGCAAGGACGCTCTGACATGACTCACCGCGACAACATGACGCTCACTTCGTCTGGTTTCTGGGTTTCGCAAGAGGCCCCGATCGCCACCGACAACCCGATCGCCACCCCGCAGGCTTCACCCCCTGACATTCTGCGCTGCGCATACATGGAGCTGATCGTCACCGACCTGGCGGCCTCCCGCCAGTTCTACGTCGACATTCTTGGCCTCTACGTCACCAAGGAGAACGACGAGGCGATCTACCTCCGCTCCACCGAAGAGTTCATCCACCACAACCTCATCCTCCGCAAGGGCGATGTTGCCGCGGTGCGTGTCTTCTCCTACCGAGTGCGCACCCCGGAAGATCTCGATGCCGCCGTCGCGTTCTTCACCGAGCTCGGCTGCGAGGTGCGCCGCGAACCCAACGGATTCGTCGACGGCATCGGCGACTCCGTGCGCGTTATCGACCCGCTCGGCTTCCCGTACGAGTTCTTCTTCCAGTCCGACCACCAGGAGCGCATGTCGTGGCGCTACGACCTGCACATTCCGGGTGAGCTGGTGCGGCTGGACCACTTCAACCAGATCACTCCCGATGTTCCGCGCGCCGTCAAGTACATGCAAGACCTGGGCTTCCGGGTGACCGAAGACATCCAAGACGAAGACGGAACCGTCTACGCCGCCTGGATGCGCCGCAAGCCCACCGTGCACGACACCGCGATGACCGGTGGTGACGGCCCCCGCATGCACCACGTCTGCTTCGCCACCCACGAGAAGCACAACATTCTCGCGATCTGCGACAAGCTGGGCGCACTCCGCCGCTCTGACTCCATCGAGCGCGGCCCCGGCCGCCACGGCGTCTCCAACGCGTTCTATCTCTACCTCCGTGACCCCGACGGCCACCGGGTCGAGGTCTACACGCAGGACTACTACACCGGCGACCCCGACAACCCGGTCGTCACGTGGGACGTTCACGACAACCAGCGCCGCGACTGGTGGGGAAACCCCGTCGTACCCTCCTGGTACACAGACGGCTCCCTCGTGCTCGACCTCGACGGCAACCCCCAGCCCGTCATCGCCCGCACCGACTCGTCTGAAATGGCAGTCACCATTGGCGCCGACGGCTTCAGCTACACCCGAGCCACCGACGAAGGCGAAATGCCCGAATGGAAGCAGGGCGAATACAAGCTGGGCAACCAGCTCTAACTCTCGCTCCGCAAAGCGGGTCCGTTGCATAGGGTCCGCTGTATAGGGTCCGCTGCGCTTCCGCAGTTCGTTTTTCCCCGACGTCTCCGGGCACGGGCCTGCGGCCCGCGCCTGCCAGACCCGCCAACGACGGGGAAAAACGAACTGCTCCCGCTCCGCTCACCTCACGCGTGGGTTTAAGTTGCCAGCACGAGTCCTTGCCCAGATGTGGGAAGAGTGGAGCGGGAGCGGATTCTTTTCCGCTTCGCTGGTTGGGTCTGGCGGCGGAGGGCCGCAGGCCCGCAGCTGGAGGCGAAGCGGAAAAGAATCCGCGGCAAGCGCAACGCCCCGACAAACAAATCGCGGAACCGCAACGCACACAAGACCCGAACCCGTAGGCTCAGCAGCATCCGCACACCGCATGCTTGAGGTGTGGGGATGGAACCAGAAGGATTGAAGCATGTTGTCGCAGGATGAGATTGAGGCGATCGCCGAAGAGCTGGCGGAGGCTGACCGCAACCATGCGGTGATTAGGCGCATTACGGCGCGGTACCCGCACGCGACGGTCGAAGACTCGTACGCCATCCAGGGCGTCTGGCGAGACAAGAACATCGCCGCGGGCCGGCGGCTGGTGGGGCGCAAGATTGGGCTCACGTCGCGCGCGATGCAGCAGGCGACCGGTATTACTGAGCCTGACTACGGCGTGATGTTTGATGACACGGTGTACGAGAATGGCGCGCAGATTCCGTTTGACTCGTTTTCGAATGTGCGGATCGAAGTCGAACTCGCGTTTGTGTTGAAGGCGCCGCTCGAAGGCCCCAACTGCACGATGTTCGATGTCATGCGCGCAACGGAATATGTGGTTCCGGCGCTCGAAGTGCTGAACTCCCACATTGAGTTGGAGGGGCGCACGATCGTCGACACCATCTCAGACAATGCCGCGTACGGCGGCATAGTGATCGGCGGCAACCCGATGGCGCCAGACGCGATCGATCTGCGTTGGGTGTCGGCGCTGCTGTATCGCAACGAGACGATTGAAGAGACCGGGGTCGCGGCCGGCGTGCTCAACCACCCGGCAACCGGGGTCGCGTGGCTGGCAAACAAGTTTCACCAGCACGGCAGCCGGCTTGAGGCTGGCGAGATCATTCTGGCAGGCTCGTTCACCCGCCCGATGTGGGTATCGAAGGGCGATAGCGTGCTGGCCGACTACGGACCGATGGGAACCATCACATGCCGCTTCGTCTAGGCCCGACGTTTGCCGATGCACTCGCTGACGCGGGTGATCGCTCACTGATCGGGCTGTGGGCCGTTTCTGGATCACCGCTGGTGGCCGAGATTCTGGCGGGTTCGGGGGTTGACTGGCTGCTGATTGATATGGAGCACTCGTCGAACTCGCTCGACTCGGTGCTGCAGCAGTTGCAGGCCGTCGCACCGTATCCGGTGAGCCCGCTGGTGCGGGTGCCCTCCGGCGATGCGGTGATGCTCAAGCAGGTGCTCGATATCGGCGCCCAGAATGTGCTGGTGCCGATGGTGAATACGGCGGAACAGGCACGCGCGGTGGTGGCTGCGGTGCGGTATCCGCCGCACGGCATGCGGGGGGTTGGCTCGGCGCTGTCGCGTTCTGCGCGGTGGAACCGCGTTGACGGCTATCTCGCGAACGCGAACGAACACGTGTCACTGTTTGTGCAGGTGGAGTCGGCCGAGGCCGTGCACAATGCCGCAGAAATTGCGGCGGTCGAGGGAGTCGACGGCGTCTTCGTTGGGCCCTCCGACCTTGCCGCGTCAATGGGTGTACTCGGGCAGCAGGCGCACCCCGAGGTTATCGCCGCGGTGACGGAAACGTTTGCCGCGGTGCGCGCCGCCGGCAAGTACGTGGGGGTCAACGCGTTTGATCCGGCGGCAGCCGAGCAATACATCACCGATGGCGCGGCGTTCGTCGCCGTTGCCGCCGATGTCTCGATTCTTGCCCGTGGTTCCGAAGCCCTGGCGGCCCGTTTTGTCGGCGCGACGGCCGACGACCGCGCGAGCTACTAAGCGCTCACGAAGAAGGGCGGCCGCCGGATCACTCCGGCGGCCGCCCTCTTCGGTTTCTGCGACTACATGACGCTCACAATGGTGAGGGCGACGGCCATCACCACGCCCGCACCAATCAGCGTGACGAACGTGTAGCCCAAAATGTCGCGCATCTTGAGCCCGGCGATGGCGAGCACGGGCAGCGCCCAGAACGGCTGGATCATGTTGGTCCACTGATCGCCGTACGCGATGGCCATGATGGCGATCGAGGGGTCAACACCGAGCTGGTTGGCGGCATCGAGCATGATGGGCCCCTGCACGGCGAACTGGCCGCCGCCGGAGGGTACGAAGAAGTTGACGATACCGGCCGAAAGAAAGGCCAGCGCGCCGAACGTGGTGGGATTCGCGATCGAGACGAAGGCGTCGGAGAACAGCTGAATCAAGCCGGAGCTTGCCATGATGCCGAGAATGCCGGCATACAGCGGAAACTGCAGCAGGATTTCGCCGACGTTGGAGGCCGCCTGCTTGGTGAGGTGGATCAGTTCAAACGGGTTGCGCACGAGCAGCAGAATGAGCGCCAAGAACGACCAGTTCACGATGTCGAGGGTGAGGCTGCCACCCTGCACGAAGTGCACAATGAGGTACGCGGTGAGGGCAGCGCCCAGTACCAGCGTGAGAATGCGCGACGCATCAATGCGATCGGCTGGCGTCGTGACGGTGTCGTCCGCCTCGCTGAGACTTTCGGAACCAATCTGCTGAGGCAGCTCGAAAATAGTGTCGTTAGCGCGGGGGCGAATGAGGTACATCAGCACCGCCACCACGATGATGACTGCGAGCGCGGTGAGCATGTTCCACGTTGAGAACGTCGTCTCGGTAATGGGAAGAATCTTGCCGCCGAGGCTCGGCGCAAGGAACGAATCGGGCGTCGCCGCCGTCAGCGGGCCAGAACCGGAGTAGCCCATGTGCCAGACGACAAAACCGGAGTATCCGGCAGCCACCAGCAACGGAAAGTGCACCTTCATGCCGCGTTCGCGTGCCTGAACGGCAATCTCGCGAGCCAGCAGCGTGCCGACAATGAGGCCAAGGCCCCACGTGATGAGGCTCGCGATAGCGGCAACAATGAAAACGAAAACGTAGGCGGCAGCAGCAGTCTTTGGAACCAGGGCGGCACGGCGCAGAAGTTTGCGCACGGGGCGCGTGTTGGCCAGCATGAAGCCCAGCAGCAGCACTAGACACATTTGCGTCATGAAGGCCAGCAGGCCAGAGAGGCCATTGCCCCAACCCACGAGAACGTCGACGGGGCTGGACTGGGTGAGGGTCATCGCAAGGATCGCGACGATGATCGTCAGGATGATCGCGAAGGTGAGAGCCGAGGGGATCCATCGCTCCAAGAACCGGTTGATCGGGCTCATGAAACTGCGTTTTTCTGGGCGCGTTTGCGTTGTGTGCATAGCAACTCCTTTGTTACGTGTGTTCTTCGACCCTACCCATTTCTGAATATTGTCTGAGACAACGGGAGCGGCCAGCGCACGACAGGATCTAGCGATTGCACGGTGCTCCTGCCATCATGGAGCCATGAAAACCTGGATCGTTCGGTTCGCGTCACTGTTCGTGTTCAACGTCGCAGTGTTGTTGCTCATCGGCGTGATTATCCCGCGGGTATACGTCGGGTTTGGCAGCGCGCTGTGGGGCGGCGTGATTCTCACGGCGGCCACCATTTGGGTGAAGCCGGTGATGACAAAGTTCTTGCAGAACGCTGCCGCGAAGTCAGGCGGATCCCGAAACCGCGCGATGCAAAAGGTCATCGAGTACGGCATCGTCTTCGTGGTCGCACTCGTCGCGTGGATCTTGGTGCGGGCACTCTCCGGTGTCGCCACGTGGGGCTTCTTCGAAGGCTACGTGCTCCCCCCGCTTCTCCTGCTGGTGGCGTGGTTTATCTACGACATGATCGACGACCGCATTGAAAAGGTCGCGGGTAACCTTTACGACAAGGCACAGACCGCCATCAATGACAACGACGACAAGGCACAGCCTGCGCCTCCCGCCCCGGAATCACCAGCAACGCGCGCTGCGCGTGAGGAGCTGAAAGACGGCCTCACCCCAGAACAGCGTCGCATGATGGACGATCTATAACCGGCGCCACAACGCGATTGCGGCCGCGCCCTCCCCGGGCAGCGGCCGCAAATTTTTTCGAGCCCTACGCGACGGCGGCCAACAGACGCACCGCCAGCGAACGCGCCGTCAACACCGGCACCCCGGCGATTCGCGAAACCTCGTCAGCCATCGCCTGCGTGTATCCCACGCAATCTAAAAACACGATCTCAGCGCCGTCGGCAGCAAGCTGTTGCGCGGCGGCGGCCAAGGCCTCCGCCTCCCCCGCGTACGGGTTCGCAGCGGCAATCGAGGCATCAATGCCGAAGGCCGCAGCCCAGCGCTGCTGAATCACCTGCCGCTGTTCTGGTTCCGGAACCACGACACCGAGTCGCCGCGCGTCTGCCAGGCCAGCCATGCCGGCTCGGGCGAGTTTCTCCGCCGTGTAGAGCGGAACCGGCGCGGTGACGCTGGGTACGTTGCCGGTGCACATGATCAGCACCGCCTGGGCGCCGCTCGCGACAGCTCGGTCGATGGCCGACTGCACGAGCGGCGCCAGCGCATGCTCGCTCATGGTCGCCGATGACCCGTCACGCAGCCGGGAGACGACGCGCTCTTCGTTGCCGTTGGGGGCAAGCCGCGCAATCTCCTCGGCACTCAACTCATCGAGGGCGCCGTGCTCAATCACGGTGTGCGCGTCAAGGAGCGGCGCAATGTCTGGCCAAATGTCTACCCGGGGCGCCTGACCAATCGTGATGAGCGCCAGCGTGCTCACGATGCCTGGCCGACACCCGCGGCGATGACGGCGCGCCGCTCGGCGCGGTCGACATAGGCGGTGGGGTCAGGAATCGGCACCGCAGCGATCAGCGCGCGGGTGTAAGGATCCTGCGGGTCATCGATGATCTGCTTCGCATCTCCTGCCTCAACGACCTTGCCATGCTTCATGACGATCATGTCGTCGGCCATGAACTCAACGACGGCGATGTCGTGCGAGATGAACAGGTAGCTGAGTCCCAACTCATCCTGCAGATCTTTCATCAGGTTGAGCACCTGAGCCTGCACCGAGACGTCGAGAGCAGAAACCGGCTCGTCACACACCACGAGGCGCGGGCTCAGCATCAGGGCGCGGGCGATACCGATGCGCTGACGCTGACCACCCGAGAATTCGTGCGGGTAGCGGTTCGCAAAAGCAGCCTCAAGGCCGACGCGCTCCAACATGTCGCCAACGCGAACCATCTGCTCCGAACGAGACAGCGACTCGTGTTCCATCAGCGGCTCGCTCAGCAGGCGCCCCAGAACCTGCGGTGTGGGTGGACAGCCACTCGACGCCGCCGTTCTTGTCAACCTCATCCATGTCGAGCATCGAGAACGAGTACATCGGCAGGATCTGCAAGAACAGGTGGTTGGGCGCGGTCAGCGTGATGACGACGGTGTCGCCCTCGCCCTCTTCGACGGTCGAGATACCGGCCATGCCATAGAGGAAGCTAGCCGAAGACGAGTCGGCAATGTGCTCAAAGCTGCGCACAACGTCGGTCTTGGTCAGCTGCTTGCCGCTGTGGAACGTGATGTCGTCACGAATCGTGAAGGTGTAGACGGTGTTGGTGTCATCAACCGTCCATTCGGACGCGATCATCGGAACAATCGTTGCGGTGTCAGAGACCTGCTTGCCGTCTTGTTCTTTGGTTCCGTAGGTCACCAGCTGGTCGTAGGCGGCGAGCACGAGGGTGTCGCTGGTGCCATCGTTGGCCTCAGCGGGGTTCAGGGTCTTGCCGCCCTCGGAGTAGGCGATGGTCAGTGACTGCTGGTCGGAGCTGTTGTCACCGGTGCTTGAGCCATTCGAGTTGGAATTCGAGTTGGCGTTCGGGGCGCACCCGGCGACGCTCAGCGCGAGCGCAAACGCGGCGACGACGGTCGCGGCGCGATACATCTTCTTCATGTAACTGCTCTTTCTGTGGTGTTGCGGGGGAAGTGATGGTCGGGGGATCACTCCATGATTGGCGAGCTCTACCCCGCGCACGCCGGAGCGACCGCCCGCGCCTACTTCGCCACGCTCTCAGCGTCAGCCCGCCAAGCGCTGATGTATACGGTTCCGCTCGCCAAATTCAACGACCTCACGGCCGACGATGCCACGGCCATCGAGGCCGAAATGGTGGCCGTTGCCGAACGCGGATGGGCGTACTCCGCCGGCGAATACGACATCAACACCCGCGCGGTCGCCGCGCCCGTCTTCGTCGGTGGGCGAGCCATCGGCTCGGTCAGCATCGGCGAACACAAGCGCGAACAACTCGGCGACATTCGCGACCACATCTCCGCCGTGCTGCAGGTTGCCGACCAAATCGGCGCGCTGCTGTCATCACGGGCAATCCCCGCGCCCATCGCCGTCCCCGCCCCGAACTAAAGGGTTCCCCTCCCCCGGGCTTTCGGGTTTCGGGTAAGGGTGGGGTGGGCGGGTGTCGGCGCGTCGGCGGGTCGGGCGTCGGCGCGTCGGCGCGTCGGCGCGTGCCTGCGTAGCCGCGCCGTTCTATTGCCGCGTCGCGCGTCGTTCCGTTCCCAAATGTCGGACACGTGGTTCCGGAACCCCCGTTTTCCGGGCATCCACCGGCGCGTCGCCCCATCCGGTCCGACATTTGGGCCGGCGCCTCTGCGCTGCGCCGGCATTGCGGAGAACTTCGTTTATCAGGGGCGAAAGGGCCTCAGATCGGTTCGGTCGATCGGTCCGCTGCCATCTCACACCTCGTTCCGTTCCCAAATGTCGGACCCGTGGTTCCGGAGCCCCCGTTTTTGGGGCATCCACCGGCGCGTCGCCCCATCCGGTCCGACATTTGGTACGCGCCGCCTGGGCGGCGGAACCATGGAACCAGGTGGGCGCGAGACCGCGGAACCACGGAACCACGGAACCACGGCACCGCGGAACCACGAACTAGCGCAGGAGACCAGGGCGCGCGCCGCGCCAAACGACGGAGCGGCCGCACCATCAGGTGCGGCCGTTCCGTACAAAATGAGACGCTAGGCGCTGGCGCGCTCGGCGGCCTCGACCACGTTGGTCATCAGGAGCGCGACCGTCATCGGGCCGACTCCGCCGGGGTTCGGGGAGATGAATCCGGCAACCTCAGCCACATCGGGGTGAACGTCGCCGAACACCCGGTCGCGGTCAAACTCCGGGTCAAACTCGCGCGTCACTCCAACATCGAGCACGGCAGCGCCGGGCTTAACGTCACTCGCGCGGATGAGGTGCTTGACGCCCGCTCCCGCCACAATCACGTCAGCCTGACGCAGGAACGGCGTCATGTCTGGCGTGCCGGTGTGCACCTGCGTCACGGTGGCGTTGACATCGCGGCGGGTGAGCAGCAGCCCCATGGGCCGACCGATCGTCACGCCGCGACCAACCACCACAACGTGCTTGCCGTTGAGGTCGTAGCCGTTGCGCTCGAGCAGCTCGATCACGCCGCGCGGCGTGCACGGCATGGGCGTGTCAATCGGGTTGTTGACGTTCAGCACCAGCCGCCCAAGGTTGGTCGGATGCAGACCGTCGGCGTCTTTGGCCGGGTCAATACGCGCGAGAATCGCATCGGTGTTGAGGTGCTTCGGCAACGGCAGCTGCACGATGTATCCGTGGCACGATTCGTCGGCGTTGAGCTCGTCAATCACCGCCTCGACCTCGGCCTGGGTGGCATCGGCAGGCAGTTCGCGGGCGATCGAGTTCATCCCGATCGCCTCCGACTGGCGGTGCTTCATACCCACGTAGAGCTGCGAGGCGGGGTCGGCACCGACGAGCACGGTCGCGATACCCGGAACCACGCCACGGGCCGCGAGCGCGGCTACGCGCTCGCCAAGTTCCGCCTTGATCGACAGGGCCGTGGCCTTGCCGTCAAGAATCTGCGCAACCATGCTTACTGCTGCAGGTCGGGGTACAGCGGGAAGGCTGCCGCGAGCGCGTCAACGCGCGCGCGCAGCGCCTCGAGGTCGGCACCCGGCTGCAACGCCAGGGCGATCACGTCGGCGACCTCGGTAAATTCGGCGTCGCCGAATCCACGCGTTGCCAATGCCGGCGTGCCGATGCGCAGACCCGAGGTGACCATCGGCGGGCGCGGGTCGTTCGGAACCGCGTTGCGGTTGACGGTGATGTGAATCTCGTCGAGAAGGTCTTCGGCCTGCTTGCCGTCGATCTCGGCGTTACGCAGGTCAACAAGCACCAGGTGCACATCGGTTCCGCCCGAGCGCACCGAGATACCCGCGGCGGCGACATCCGGCTGCGTGAGGCGGTCGGCGAGAATCGCCGCACCGCGGAGGGTGCGCTCCTGGCGATCCTTGAACTCGTCGGTGGCGGCAAGCTTAAAGGCGGTTGCCTTGGCGGCGATGACGTGCATCAGCGGGCCGCCCTGCTGGCCCGGGAAAACTGCCGTGTTGATCTTCTTGGCGAGGTCTTCGTCATTCGTGAGAATGAAGCCCGAGCGCGGGCCGCCGATCGTCTTGTGCACCGTCGAAGAAACGACGTGTGCGTAGGGCACCGGGTTGGGGTGAACGCCTGCGGCAACGAGTCCGGCGAAGTGAGCCATGTCAACCCACAGGTAGGCGCCAACCTCGTCCGCGATCTCGCGGAACTTCGCGAAGTCAAGCTGACGGGGATATGCCGACCATCCGGCGATGATGACCTTGGGCTTGTGCTCGAGCGCCAGGCGACGAACCTCGTCCATGTCGATGAGCGACGTTTCTTCGTCAACGCCGTATGCGACGATGTCGTAGAGACGGCCGGAGAAGTTGATCTTCATGCCGTGGGTGAGGTGGCCGCCCTGGTCGAGGGCGAGGCCAAGCAGCGTGTCGCCGGGGCGCGCAATGGCGTGCAACACGGCGGCGTTCGCGGTTGCACCGGAGTGCGGCTGAACGTTGGCGAACTGCGCGCCAAACAGGCTCTTCGCGCGAGCGATCGCGAGTTCTTCTGCAACGTCAACCTCTTCGCAGCCACCGTAGTAGCGACGACCGGGGTAGCCCTCCGCGTACTTGTTGGTGAGCACGGATCCCTGCGACTGCAGAATGGCGACCGGAACAATGTTCTCGGATGCGATCATCTCCAGGTACGAGCGCTGGCGAACCAGTTCGCGCTCCAGCACCTCTGCGATCTCGGGGTCGACCTCGCTCAGCGGAGCGTTGAAGAATGATTCGGTCACGGCGTTACCTCCACGAAGGAATTGAGGGATGTACACATCGGCCCAGGCGTGCGGTCGAAGGTTGTGTTCGCTCCCCGGTGGTCGCCCACCTGAACGCCAGTCGCGACGAAATTGAGCATACCTGGTCATCCTCACTTGTCTGCCATTGCGCATTTTGTTAGGTTTCCTTACATGACTTTCGCTGCGACGACGCCGCCCCTGGTTCCGCTTCCGGTCTCCTTCGATTCGGCGCCCGCCGTGCGGTTGAGCGCGCAGAGCCGGGTGCTGGCACCGGCTGAACTTCAGCGCGAGGCGCAGGAGCTGGCGAATGCGATCGCCACGCGCACCGGTCTGGAATTGGCCGTCGCAGAAGGTGCCGACGGCATCGACGGCGATATCGTCTTCGCGCTCGAAACCGACGCCCCCGCTTCAACCGACGCTCCTGGTTCCGCCGACGCCTACCGCATCGACACCAGCGGCGGACTCGTCTCGATCTCCGCATCCGCAACAGCCGGCGCCTTCTGGGCGATGCAAACGCTGCGGCAGCTCCTCGCGCAGGATGAAGACGGCTGGTACGTGACCGGAGCTGTGATTGCCGACGAGCCTCGCTACGCCTACCGTGGCGTGATGCTGGACGTTGCCCGCCACTTCTTCGGCGTCGACGACGTGAAGCGCTACATCGATGCGATGAGCGCCTACAAGTTCAACGTGTTGCATCTACACCTGACCGATGATCAGGGGTGGCGGCTGCACAGCGACGCCTACCCCGAGCTCACAGAAAAGGCATCTGCTAGCTCGGCGCTGGGTGACCCCGGCGGGTATTACACCGCCGCCGATTACGAAGAAATCGTCAGTTACGCAGCCTCGCGCCATATGACGATCGTTCCCGAAGTCGACATGCCTGGGCACACCCACGCGGTGACGCTCGCCTACCCCGAGTTCACCAAAGACACCGTGATCATGGACTCGGTCATCGAGACCGCGAAGCTTTTCGGTGACGACCTGCCCGTGCACGGCACGACGTACACCGGATGGGGCGTTGGCTTTTCCAGCCTCAAGATCAATGACCCGGCAACCGACGCCTTTGTCAGCGACATCTTCCGCGAGATCGCTTCTGCCACCCCGGGGCCGTTCATTCACCTGGGCGGCGACGAATCGCTCGGAACCACGGAGGAGGACTTCGCGAGTTTCATCGCGATGGCCTCTCGCGCCGTGCAGGCGACCGGGAAGACCGCCATCGCGTGGCACGAGGCGGGCAAGGCCGCAGATCTCGCCCCCGGAACCATCGGACAGTATTGGGGATTCGTTGAGCCCCAGCCTGGTTACGCCGAGGAGGCGCGGGCGTTTGTTGCCAAGGGCGGCGCGCTCATCCTCTCCCCCGCCGACGTCAGCTACCTCGACATGAAACCCACCGCCGACTACCCAATCGGACTCGTCTGGGCGAATGGCCCCACCGCAGTTGAAGCCGCGTATTCGTGGGAGCCGACCGACGTCATCTCAGGCGTCGCACCGGAGGCGATCCTCGGCGTTGAAGCGCCCATGTGGAGCGAATCTGCCCGCACCATTGACGACGTGTTCTCGCTCGCCTTTCCCCGCGCGGCCGCGATCGCCGAAATCGCGTGGAGCCCGCAGCTTTCACCGCTGCGCACGTGGGAGTCGTTCCGCGGCAGAATCGCGTCCCACCCGCAAGCGTGGCAGTCTGAACGCATCACCTTTCACGATTCCGAGGAGATTACGTGGGTCACGGCGTAACGACGCTCATCCACTCGGCGACGCTCGCCGACGCCAGTGAATTGCAACCCGACGCGTGGGTTTTGCTTGCCACCGAGGGCGTGCTGGCCTCAGGTACCGGCGATAGTTGGCGCGACATCATCGAGACCGGAACCACGGTCATCGACGCGCAGGAGCTGGCCGGCGCCGGCGCAGTCCTCGCACCGGGCTTCATCGATATCCACGGCCACGGCGGCGCTGGCCGCTCGTTCGATGACGGTGCCGCCTCGATCATTGCCGCCCGCGACATGCATCGCATGCACGGAACCACGCGAGCGGTAATTTCACTGGTGACGGCAGATATTGACACGCTTTTGCAGCGCACCGCAACGGTCGCCGAATGCATGCGGGAGCGCACCGACATTCTCGGAGTGCACCTGGAAGGCCCTTTTCTCGATCGAGGCCACAAGGGCGCCCACGAGGAGTCATTGCTTCAGACACCCGCCGCCGCAGTGATCGAACGCATCGTTGCCGAGACGGACGGCGTCGTTCGCCAAATCACGATCGCGCCAGAGCTCGACGGCGGGCTGGATGCCATTCGCGCTCTTGTCGCCGGCGGAATTGTTGCCGCGATTGGCCACACTAACGCCGACGCTGACATCACGCGCGACGCCTGCGATGCTGGCGCTACCCTCATCACGCACGCGTTTAACGCGATGCCCGGCATTCATCACCGCGCGCCGGGGCCGATCGTTGCCGCTGTTGCCGACCCCCGGGTGTACCTGGAGATCATTGCCGACGGCGTGCACGTCGACCTCGATCTGATCCGCATGATCTTCGCGAGCGCTCCCGGCCGAGTCGTACTCATCACCGATGCGATGGCCGCCGCCGGTTCTGGTGACGGATCGTATGTGCTCGGCAACCTTGAGGTCACGGTGATCGATGGCGTTGCCCGCCTCACGCACGGCGACTCTATTGCTGGTTCCACCCTCACCCAAGATGTTGCGTTGCAAAACGTCGTCGAGGTGGGCGTTGCGGTGGCCACTGCGATCGATGCGCTGACTCGCGCACCGGCGGAGGCGATCGGCGTTGCGGATCGCTACGGCCGGGTTCGCCCGGGCTTTGCTGCCGACGCCGTGCTGCTTGATCGCGACCTTAACGTTCGCGCCGTGTGGTCAGACGCCGTTCGCGTCTGAACCAGAGTCGGCCGCCATCTCGCTTAGGCGAGCGGAACCACGGTGGATGAAAAGAAGAGGGGGCTCGGTATGTCGAGCCCCCTCTTTTCAGTTCTCCCCGGGAACTGCCCCCGATGCTGAGCACCGACTGCTGCATCCTTCCCCCGAAGTACGCATACGGTGTCTCACCCTTTAAGACGGGCCCATCCGCATTTCATAACGCGAAATCAAAAACTTTTTTGAGTTTCTTTTTCGACCCAGGTTTTTTGACTGTGGGGCCGCCCAGGGCGCGGCCCCACAGGACGCTGCTGTGGCGTCATACGGAGAGCCGAACACCCCCAGCGCCCGGCCCTCCGACCCCGCGAAAAAACGCGAGGCAATATATGAGACGGCGATTTGTATGGTTCATAACGCGAAATCAGAAAAGTTGGCGCAATTCGCTGTGAAACCCGAAGAGTTGCTCCAAGAACCGCAGATTCTGGGCACTTTTCTTGGCGGCACGCCCGATGTACGGAAGAATAGATGATTGTGGATCGACCCGAATCTGATCCACCCAACCGACAGACAAAGTGCCCGTGACATCTGCATTCTCAGACGCGCCCGACGGAGACATCGTCCCCGACGCGACGCTTGTCGACCGCGCACGCGATGGCGACACCGCCGCCTACGGTGAGCTCTGGACTCGCCACTATGGCGCGGGCCTCGGCGCCGCCCGAGCGGTTACTTCCTCCATCGACGCAGATGACCTCGTGCAGGAGTCATTCACCCGCATCTACCAAGCCATCCAGCGAGGCGGCGGCCCGCAGGGCGCATTTCGCGCCTACCTGTTCACCAGCATCCGCAATACCGCGGCCTCGTGGGGTCGAGCACGCCAAGAGTCGTCTATCGATGACCTTGACGTGGTGGCTGATCCCTCGACCACCGACGCAGAAACTGAAGCGGCGCTTGATCGCAGTCTGACGCACACTGCATTTCGCAGCCTCCCCACCCGTTGGCAGGAGGTGCTCTGGTACACCGAGATCGAGCAGCTAAAGCCGTCGCAGGCTGCGCCACTTTTGGGCATGAAAGCGACCGCCGTCGCTCAACTCGCCCTGCGCGCTCGTGAGGGCCTGCGCGAAGCGTGGGTTACCGCACATCTGAAGACCCTTGACGACGGTTCCATGTGCCAGTGGACCATCGAACGCCTCGGCGCATACTCTCGTGGTTCCGCGAGCACGCGCGACAAGGCGAAAATCGAAGCCCACCTTGGTGAGTGCGCGCGCTGCGCGATTGTCGCCGGTGAGGCCGAGCACGTATCCTCGCGTCTCGCTCTGGTGCTACTGCCTCTCACGCTGGGCGCGACGGGTGCGGCCTCGTACCTTGCGACGCTGCAGGGCGGCGGCTTGACGCTGGTGGCTCTTGCTGCCGGAGCATCGCCCGTCATGCCGGGTGGCGTCACCGAGTCAGTCGTGGGCACGGCCGTTGGTTCCGCTACTGCGGCAGCAGGCGCAGCGGGTGCAGGCGCCGGTGCAGCCGGTGGCTCCTCAGGTGTCGGCGGAGCGGTCGGAACCGGTGGGCTGGTTGGCGTGTTGTCGGTCGCCGCCGCCGGCGCGCTCATCGCGGGTGCCGCGATCGTCGGCGTGACGGTTTCTGGCTCGGCACCGCAACCCGTGGCGGCCGACGATTCCGCCCAGAACTCACTGACCGACACGGCGCAGGTCATGCCGGATGTTGTGGTTTCAGCCCCGCCTGCTCCTGCTCCCGCGCTGACGCTTGAGCCATCGCCGTCACCGAGCGCGCTCCCGCCAACCCTCGTTCCGGCACCCCCTCGCACTTCCGCGCCAGCGGCACCTGTCGTGATCACGCCGCTCGATCCCGCACCGGCAGCGACTACTGCGCCGCAGCCAGAACCGAGCATCCCCGCAACGGAGGAGCCGTCACCGCAGCCCTCGTTGGTTCCGTCCCCGGAGCCGACGGCAAAACCGTCTCCCGAGCCGACCACGGAGCCAACGCTGCGACCGACCCCGCCGCCGACCCTTGAGCCAACGCCGACTCCCGAGCCCACCATCGCACCAGAACCGACGCCGACGCCGACGCCGACGCCTGAGCCGACTCCCACACCCGATCCGACTCCCACACCCGATCCGACTCCCACACCCGATCCGACACCGACACCCACACCGACGCCGGAGCCCGAAGACCCGCCCATGCTGCGCGGATGGGATCAATACGACGACTACTTCGCGTGGGTGAGCATTGGCGGCACCGACGGTCGTGACGTCGGCGTGTTCGTTAACGGAAACCAGTACTCCTCGGCACGAGTCGTCGGCGGAACCGCAAACTTCTGGATTGCCTCACTGTCACCAATCCAAGATGCCGAGATCTTCTTCCGCTATCTCGACGGCGCCCAGGAGCAGTCTGAGACGCACACCGGTGCCGAGTGGGAAGCCCTGCTCAACCCCGGGTAAACTGGTGGCATGGCTGAAACCTCCACCACGAATGGCAATCGCCCCGCGATCTCTGTCATCGACATCATTCGCTTCGTCGTGGAGTTGGCAGCATTCGCAACCCTCGCGCTGTGGGGATTCCTAGGCTTCGCCTTCCCCTGGAACCTCGTCGCCGGTATCGGCGCGCCGGCGCTGGCGATCGTCGTGTGGGCACTATTCGTCTCACCGAAGGCCGTCTTTCACGTGCACCCCTATGTTCGCGCGCTCGTCGAACTTCTGGTTTTCGTTGCCGCAACGCTCGCGTGGTGGGACATGGGTCAGGCCATCGTTGGCATCGCCTTCGGTGTCGTAGCCGTCGCATCGGGGCTGGTCGCGGGCCGCCGTAACATCGCATGACCACGGTCGTCGAACGGTTGCAGCGCGAGCTGGATGGCCGAGTCGACGTCTCCTCTGTCGCACGTGAGAACGTGCGCGCCGACAAGTCGGGTCATGCGTCCGCAGGGCTGCCCCTCGCCGTCGTCTACCCGGAGTCGGTTGCCGACGTGCAAGCGATCATGCGCATCGCCACCGAAACTCGCACACCCGTGGTTCCGCGTGGCGCGGGTACCGGGCTGGCGGGCGGCGCGAACACCGGTGCCGGAGAAATCAGCCTCTCACTAACCCGCATGACCCGCCTGGTCGAAATCAACGCCGACGACCTCACCGCCGTCGTCGAGCCCGGCATCATCAACGCTCAGCTGAACGACGCCCTCCGCCCACACGGATTGTGGTGGGCGCCCGACCCAGCGAGCCGCGAAATCTCAACCGTCGGCGGAAATATCGCGACCGGTGCCGGCGGCCTGCTGTGCGCCAAGTACGGCGTGGTGCGTGATGCCGTGCTCGGCGTTGACGTGGTGCTCGCCGACGGCACTCTCCTGCACTGCGGTCACCGCACTGTCAAAGGCGTCGCCGGCCTCGACCTCACAGCCCTACTCATTGGTTCCGAAGGGCGACTCGGCGTCATCGTCGGCGCAACGCTCAAGCTACGGCGGCTGGTGGGCGGAACCACGTGCACGCTGACCGCACTGTTTGCAACGGTTCGTGACGCGGCGGCTGGGGCAGCGGCCGTGACCGCGGCGGGCTTGCAGCCAGCCATCATGGAGCTGATGGATGCCACCTCGCTCGAGGCTGTGCACCGGCTTCTGGAGCTTGAGGCGCCCGCGGCCGGTCAGTCCCAACTCACCATCCAAACCGATGGTGCAACCTCCCGAGCAGAGGCTGGCGCGATTGCCGCAGTGCTGACCGCGGCGGGCGCCGTTGTCGCGATGACCGATGATGCCGCCGAGGGCGCGGAGTTGCTGCGCATCCGCCGATCCATGCACCCCGCGATGGAGACGCTCGGAACCACGCTGATCGAAGACGTCTCGGTGCCACGCTCCCGGCTGGCCGACATGTTCGATGAGATCGCCCGCATCGAGCATGCCTACGACATCACCATTCCCACCGTCGCGCACGCCGCCGACGGCAATCTGCACCCCAACTTCGTCTTTGACGGCCCCGAGGTTCCGCCCTTCATTTGGGAGGCGGCCGATGACCTCTTCACCTCCGCGCTGCGATTGGGTGGCACTCTCACCGGCGAGCACGGCGTTGGTGTGCTCAAAAGCCGGTGGTTGAAAGCCGAGCTCGGCGATGCGCAGTGGCATCTGCAGCAACGTATCGTCAGCGCATTTGACCCGTTGGGCATTCTCAACCCCGGAAAAGTGTTCGCGCCGTGAGCAACGTTATCCGCGTCAGCGCCGTACTGATCACCGATTCAGCACAGCGCGCGTTGATGGTGCGAAAGTATGGCACCGCCGCGTTCATGCAGCCAGGCGGCAAGCCTGAGCCCGGCGAATCGCCCCGCGAGACGGCCGTGCGCGAACTCGCCGAAGAGCTCGGCATCACGGTCGCGGCGGCCGAGCTCACCCCGCTCGGGGTTCATCGCACGCCGGCCGCGAACGAGGCCGGCTTCGATGTGGTGGCCGATTGCTTCGCCCTGCATCTCGCCGACAGCACCCCCATCACGGCGGCCGCAGAGATCGCCGAGGCCCGCTGGCTTACGCTCGACGACCTTGCCGCGCTCACCATCGCGCCCCTCAGCATTCAGGCGCTCCTCCCCCTGGTTTGGGGAGAAGCGCCTGTCGTTCGTGCGTTGGCTGCCTCAGACTAGATGCCCTGCCACGCCGGCTTGTTGGCGTAGGTGTAGCGGTAGTAGTCCGCGCGGCTCAGCTTGCTCGCCGCGGCCTCATCAACCACAACGGTCACGTGTTCGTGCAGCTGAATGGCCGAAGCCGGCATCGAGGCGCTGACGGCGCCTTCGACCGCTGCCGCCACGGCGTCAGCCTTTCCTTCGCCGAAGGCCAGCAGCACCAGGTGTCGGGCGCGCAAGATGGTTCCGAGTCCTTGCGTGATGCAGTGCATCGGAACCTCGTCTTTGCTCGCGAAGAAGCGCGCGTTATCGGATCGCGTCTGCTCGGTGAGGGTCTTCACCCGTGTGCGCGATGCAAACGATGAGCCGGGCTCGTTAAAGCCAATGTGACCGTCGGTGCCAATACCGAGAATCTGCAGGTCGATTCCGCCTGCGGCATCGATTTTCGCCTCGTAGTCAGCACCGGCGTGCTCGATGCCGTCAACGGCACCGCTGGGCACGTTGATGTTCTGAGGTGTGAGCCCCAACGGCTCGACCACTTCGCGAGTGATGACGCTGCGGTAGCTCTCGTGGTGAGCAGGGTCGATGCCGACATACTCATCAAGGGCGAACCCGCGAACCTGAGAGACGTCGACGTCGGCCAGCGCAGTGCGCAGGGCCTCGTAGACCGGCAGCGGCGTCGAGCCGGTCGCCAAGCCCAAGACGGCCTGCGGGTTGGCGCGGACGAGACCGGCAATCTCATCGGCGACCAGGCGGCCGGCAGCCTCACGATCCGCGACAATAACGACTTCAGCCATGTGCCAATGCTCCTTCAGGAAGTTCGGCTACCCCGACAAGTGCGGCACCAAGCGCCGCCGCGGGCGACGCCGCCGGTAGCGGTTCCATTCTGTCATCGAACCGCAGCGACCGAAGAAACGGGCTCAGTTCGGCCTCGCGCTCGAAGATCGCGCGCACATCGGTGAACAATCGGTCGCCCACGGCGGTGACGCCACCGCCAATCACCACGGCATCGACATCGTTGGAGAGCACAAGCAGTCGCACGGCGGCAGCAATGCCCTGCGCGATCCCGGCGCGAAGCGCCAGCGCTTCGGCATCACCGAGATCGGCTGCGTCGTAAATGTCGCGAATGGGAAGCGCGCCGGGCCGACTCCAGCGTTCCGCCACCGCACCGCCGCCACACAGCGCCTCGATGCAGCCAAACTGCCCGCACCGGCACCGCGGTCCCGCCGGATCAATACTCATGTGACCGATCTCGCCCGCAATGCCGTGGCCACCGCGGTGAAGCGAGCCGTACAGCATGAGCCCGGCGGCAACACCGGTTCCGATGTTCAGGTACGCCATGGCGTCACCGCCGCCGCGCAGCGCGTGAGCGCCCAGCGTCGCAGCCTTCACATCGTTCTCAATGCGAATGGGTGCTGCGGTAAAGGGGGCAAGAGCCGCGCCCAGATCAAGATCGGTGATGCCGAGATTGACGGCGTGCTGCACGCGGGCCGTGCCCGGAACAATTTGCCCGGGAATCCCAATGCCGATGGACGAAGCAACGAAGCCGTCGGGCACCACCTGGGTGATGGCATCAACAATGGATGCCACCACGCCTTCGGCGCCGGTGCGGGTCGCGAGGCGCGCCTCCGCGACGATCGTATTGTCGTCCCCGACCGCTACGGCGTGCACTTTCGTGCCGCCGACGTCGAGTCCTACCTTCATTAGCCCTTCACTGCTCCCGACACCAGTCCTCCGGTCATGCGTCCCTGCACGAAGAGGAAGAACACGACAACGGGCAGCGAGATGAGCGTGGAGGCGGCCATGACAGCACCCCAGTTGGTTGCCTCGGTGGCCGACTGGAACGAGTACAGCCACGGCACGAGGGTGAGGTTTTGGCCCTTCATGATGAGCAGTGCCATCACAAACTCATTCCACGACTGAATGAAGGCGAAGATTCCGGTCGAGACGAGCCCGGGAGCCAGCAGCGGGAAGGTGACCTTCCAAAACGCTTGCGCGCGAGTGCAGCCATCGATCATGGCGGCCTCTTCAAGCTCGATCGGAACGCCGGCAACGAATCCGCGCAGGGTCCAGATAGTGAAGGGAAGCACCGCCGCCAGGTAGACAACGCCCAGGCCCAGCATGGTGTTGAGCAGGCGCCAGTCGTCAATGATGCCGAAGATCGTGAACATCATCGCCGCACCGGGAATCATCTGAATGATCAGAATCGAGACGATGAAGGTCTTGCGGCCCTTAAAGCGGAACCGCGCCAGCGCGATCGAGGCGACAAACGCGATGATGAGGGTCGCCACCAGCACCCCGAGGGTGACCAGTGTTGTCGTCATCAGTGCATTCGGAAAGTCCGTCTGCCCGGGCGCTGCCGGCCGGTTCCACGCCGTCTCGTAGTTGCGCGTCGTGAAGTCCACCGGAAACAGGCTCGGCGTGCGGCTAATGATCTTGTTCGACGGTGTCAACGACATGTTGACCATCCAGTAGACCGGGAAGATGCTGCACACGAAGACGATCACGGCGAAAACGTTGAGCCCGGTGCGGGTAAAGAGCTTGCGCGGTGATGACTTGCGCCGCGCGGGAGCGCTGGCGCCGGAGACGACGAGGGATTCGGTGAGGGTGCTCACTGCTCCTCCTCCTTCAAAGAGTTGCGGATGTAGCCGATGGAGAGGGTGAGCAGAATGAGCACCATGATCACTCCGATGGCGCTCGTCATTCCGTAGTCACCGGCACCCAGCCGATAAAGGTACGTGCCGAGCACGTTCGTTTCGCTCGCCGTGCCACCACGGCTCTGCAGCGCGTACACCTGCGTAAAGATGTTGAGGTTCCAAATCACCTGCAGCACGAGCACCACGGTGAAGACGCTGCGCAGGTACGGGAAGACGATGAAGCGGAACCGGCGCAGCCCCGTGGTTCCATCCAATGCGGCAGCCTCCAACACCTCACCAGGAACCTGGCCGAGGGCGGCGTACAGCGTGAAGACAACAAAGGGCACACCCATCCACACCACGACGATCACGACAATGGCCATGAAGGTCCAGGGGTTTGCGAGCCACGAGTGATTCGTGAAGTTGCTACTGCCCGTGATGGTGTTCAGCGCCCAGTTGAAAACGCCGTACTGGGTGTCAAAGATCCAGCCCCAGACGACGGTTGACGCCAGCGGCGGCATCGACCACGCCAACAGCAGGCCGACCGAAACCAGGATGCGCGCCCAGCGGGACAGCTTGGTCATGAGCACCGCAATGAGCGTGCCCAGCAGCATGATGCAGGCGGTGATGACGACCATGAGCCCGAGGCTGCGAAGCAGCACCATCGGAAAGTCGCTCTGGGTCAGAATGTCGACGTAGTTTTCGAAACCAACGAAGTCGGGCCAGGTGCCCTGCACCTTGTTCTTCGTGGTCAGATTGGTGAAGGACTGAATCACCATCAGCACGGCGGGGTAACCCACCAGCACGCCCAGCACGATCAGCGCGGGCGTCAGCAGACCCCATCCGCCGAGCGCTTCGCGGAGGGTGCGCTTGCGGGCACGCTCCTCGGCATCCCGGGCAGCCTGCAGCTCGGGAGTATCGCCGTCGCGAGCGACGGGCTTCTCGTTCAACGCTTCATCATCGCGTGTCACGGTGGCGCTCATGCGCAGTCCTTCCTGGCAAAAAGGAAGGGGCTCCGGTTGTGTGTGGATGATCCCCGGAGCCCCTCCAGCTTGTTACTACTTGTTGAGGATCTCTTCGATCTTCTTGTCGAGCTCCTCGGCCAGCGTCTTCACGTCGCCACCCTGGGCGATCTTGACGAGCGTGTCGGGGATAACAAGGGAAGCCTCAACGCCAGCCCAGTTTGCGCTAGCAGGAACGGCGCGCGATGCGGCCGTTGCCTCAGCAGATGCCTTGGTGATCTCGTCGTCCGGCAGGAACTGCGCCTGCGTCGTCAGCGCCGGGATCAGACCGTTCTCGGCCATGATCTTCTGGTAGCCGTCCGACAGCATGATGGCGACGGCAGCCTTCGCCTTCTCCTGTGCGTCCGACTTGAAGGCAACGGCGATCGAGGAACCACCGGCAAACACCGGTGCAGCCTCGCCAGCCTTCATGCCGGGAAGCGGCATGGCCTTGAGGTCCTTACCGTAGGTGTCGGGGCAGCCCGGGTTCTCGGCGTCAGCGGCAGCCAGGATCGACCACTTAACCCACGACGGAGCCGAGAGGAATCCGGTCTCGCCAGCGCAGAACGGAACCTGCGGGTCCTGCTCGTTGGAGTCGGCCGGAGCGACGTTCGCGTTCAGGTAGACGTCTTGCAACATCTCAAGACCCTTGATGGACTCGGGAGAAGAGAACTGTGCATCCCACGTGTCGCCATCCTGCACGGCAACTTCGCCGCCGTTTGCCCAGACAAACGCAAGTGCGTTGTACCAGTCCTTGCCCGGTGCCCAAATGCCCGAGCGCGTGTCGGTCTTCATGGCCTTACCGGCAGCAACATACTCGTCGAGCGTTGCCGGAGCCTCGCCCGTGAATACCTCGGGCGAGTAGAAGACGATGCGCGATCCGGCGTAGTACGGAACCGCGTACAGTGCGTCATCTGCGGTGCCGAGCTCGACGAAGCTCTGCAGCATGGCGTCGCCACCGAGTGCTTCCTTCTCGCTCGTGATGTCGAGGAACAGACCCTGGTCGATGAAGCCCTGAGCCTGGGTGTTGCCAACCTCGACGACGTCGGGAGCATCGCTCGAGCCGAGCGCTGCGACATAGGCGTCGTTGGTGTCAGCCCACGTCTTCTCTTCGATCGCGAGGGTCCAGCCCTCGTTCTCCGCTTCGAACGTGGTCTTGAGGTACTCGCGTGCGGCATCGGGGGTGTCGCTACCGATGATCCAGACGGTAAGTTCGCCCGTTTCGGCCGAGCCTCCGTCGCCGCCGTTGCCGCCGTCGTTGGCAGCGCTGGAGCAACCCGCAAGCGCGAGAGCGGCAATGCCAAATGTGGCTACCGCTGCGAGCTTCCGGTTCATAGTTTGTCCTTTGTTTCTTGGCGGGTGGGTGGGCGTGACGCCCGAAAGGAATGTCTTACGACACTCCAAGTTGAGTCGCGAGCACCGTTACCGCGGCGCCGCGCAAAACAATGTCTGCCCCTTGTTCCGACATTCGAAGCTGAATGTTGTCGTGAACCTGAGCGAGGGTGCGGGCGCGGATTGTCTCGCGCGCGGTCTCGATCAAGATTCCGCCGAGCAAATCTTCTGGGCCGGCAATAACGATCTCGGAAAGATCGAGAACACCGATCACGGGAGCGAGCGCAATGCCGAGGCGTTCGCCCGCGTCGCGCAGTACGCCGTCGCGGTCGCCGGTGGCGGCGATGCGGTCGATCAGCGCCGGAACAGCGAGCCACGCTTCGAGACAGCCCACCTTGCCGCACGCGCAGAGCGGGCCACCATCGGTGGCGACCGTGACGTGGCCGATTTCACCAGCGGCAAAGTGCCCGCCGATCATGGCCTGACCTGCCGCCAGCAGCCCAGAGCCGACACCGAGGCCGACGCGAATCAGCAGGGTGTCTGCCGTTGCTCCGCCAAAGGTCTGCTCGGCGAGCACGGCGACGTTCGCGTCGTTCGCAACGACAACGGGCAGCCCGACGGCGTCACGAACGCGCTCGCACATCGGCGCGTTGCGCCAGCCGAAGTTGGGCGCGGTGAGCACGACGCCGTTGAGGTCGACGATACCAGGGGTACCGATGCCGATACCCAGGAGCGGTGCGGTGGCGCTGGCGACCAACTCGCGGGCGAGGTCAGCGGTCACATCGAGGGCGGCTTCGCCGGTGATTTCCCGCGATGTCTTGCGGTCAACGCGAACCACGATGTCGCCGTCGAGGGTCATCACGGCACCGCGGAAGAAGTCAGGCTCAGACAGATCGATGCTGATGATCTGGTGGCCTTCTCGGTCGATGTCGACCAGGGTCGCGGGCTTGCCCGGCCGGCTCCCCTCGCGAAGCCCCTTCTCGGTGACGATGCCATCGTCGATCAATTCGGCAACGAGGTCTGAGATCGTGACACGGGTCAGCCCGGTCTCACGCGAGAGGTCCGCACGGCTCATTGCGCCGTCATGGAACAGCGTCTGCAGCACCAGAGAACGGTTGTGGCTGCGGGCATGTTCGGGGAGAACCTTGCCGCGCGAACGTGCCGAACGCGCAGTGGGAAACTGCGCGACGCCCGTCGCGGGAGCTGCCTGTGGGGTTGCGCTACCTTGCGCGTCCGATGCCATCATGATGTTTGTTAGTAGACCTTACGAACAAACCTGAATGCAAGGGGCGGGAGCAAAAAACCGATCCCTGTTATGGATTCGTTACTTCTGCCTCACGTCCGCGACAAGCTCCGCGATGATCCTTTCGCGCTCCGCGCGTGTGCGTGGCACACCCGGCACCCCGGGCGTGCGCTGCGCTGGGCGCGGCCCATCGAGCGGACGATACGAGATGCCCCACTCCTCCAGGCGTTGCAGGTGCGTCGGCAGCAGCCTCGCAAAGTCTGGTCCGGCCGTCGATGGTGCAACCAACGCCACGTTCTGGGCTTCGCCGCTCGCATCATCGAGGCGGGCCGTCGGAACCAGGGAGGCGACGATGCGCGTCGTCGTGCCGGAGGCGATGGTTCCGTCGCCAACACGACCCGGCGAAAGAGCGAGCCCCGATGCGTCGATCTCAATGGTTCCGGGCGGAAAATCGCCGTCTGGGTAGGCGCCAATGGCGACGATGCGTCGCCCCTCGATCACAACATCGCGCCCGCCGTCTCGGCCATGAACGGCGACATTGCGGTAGACGCGAGTACGGCCCTGGCGCGCGAGAGACGGACTGAGGGTGGCGAGGTTGAGGGTCACGGCGCCAGTGTAGGGGCACGTCGACGGCGCCAGCCAAACGGCGCCGCTCGCGCCTTGCCTGCCGGCAGTTCGTGGTGTGCAGGAACTCGCCAGGCAATCGCGACAGAACCGTGATCCGATCCCGCCTTTTCTCCCATCCACCTCAATTACCATGGAGGCCGGGGACAGAAGAAGGGGGCCCGCAATGGCCAACGCTCACGACGAGAACGACAGCGCGCCGGAGAATCTCACCGACGACGCAGCCGATGGCGATGCCGTCGTCGCAGAATCCGCTACCGACGCGAGTGCCGACGACGCAGCCGTCGAGGTTGTCGACGATGCTGAGGTCGTTGATGTCGTTGAGGCTGACGTTGTTGAAGATTATGACGTTGTTGATGATGACCTTGTCGTTGATGACGCGACGGCGACTGTCGTAGCCGAGGTTGCAGACGCCGAGCCGACTGCGGTAATCGGAACTGCCGCGGCGGCGTCCGAGGTTGCGGCCGCAGAGGCGACCGTTGCGGCAGAGGCTCCCGCTCAGACCGTTGGTAGCGACGGGCAGGTTTATGCCTGGGCACCCGCGAACGACCAGCCGAAGAAGAAGCGCAAGCGCCGCTGGCCGTGGATCGCCATTCCGGCCGCGGGTGTCGTGACTGGTCTCGTGGTCGCATCGATGACGCTGATCGCGCCCGGAGTGAGCGCGGCGGGTGTTCCGGTCGGCGGCTTGACGCAGTCGGCAGCAGCCAACGCAATCACGGCGCGAGTCGCCGACGCTACCGTCACGCTCGAGACCGCGAACGGACCGGTAACCCTGACGGGCGCCGATCTGGGCGCGACCATCGACGCCGAGTCCGTGGCCAAGCAAGCTTTCGACGCCGCACCAGCGTGGAAGGTCGGCAGCTGGGGCAGCGAAGCCTCACCGACGCCGATTGAAATCGACGCCGACAAGGCGCTCGCCGCACTCCGCGAAGCGCTGCCAGACTCCTACGTTGACCCGGTTGATGCCGAGCTCGTGCTCAACAAGACCACCGGCGCCTACACCGTTACCCCCGCGGTAGACGGCAAGGGGGTTCCGCTTGACACCGTGCGCGCCGCCCTCGAAGAAGCCGTCGCGTCTGACAGCGCCACCGCCACAATCGAGGTCACCACCGCGCCAATGCCCGCAGCGCTCACGACTGAAGAGGCGCAAGCCGCCGCTGACGAGGTCAATGCGTTGACGTCGGATATCGGCTTCTACGTCGCAGACGAGCGCACGGTTCCGGTCGATGCAGCCACCGCGGCAACCTGGATCACGCCCTCCGTTAACGACGAGGGTGACCTGACGATCACGGCAAACGAAGCCGAGATTTCGAAGTTCACCGCGACGCTCCCCGAGAAGGTCGATCGTCCGGCTGTTGACGGCGTCAAGCTCGTTGACCGCCAGGGCAACCAGCTGCCGGATTCGATTTACACGAAGGAAGGCGTGCAGGGCCGCACGATCGGCGACGTTTCGAAGATCGCGGGCGAGTTTGCCACGCAGCTCGAAGCGGGCAACGGTCACTACGCGCTGACCGTCACGACCGTCGAGCCAAAGCAGACCACGCTGGAGCGCTGGATTGAGGTCGACGTCAGCGAGCAGACCGTGTACGTATGGGAGAACGACGAGATTGTGCGCGTCATGCTCACGTCTTCGGGCCTCGGCGAGCACGAGTCAACGCGCGGCACGTTCCGCATCAACTCGCACGTTGTCATGCAAGACATGGGTTGCGTGCCCGGCTATGACTACTGCACCAAAGACGTCAAGTGGGTCATGTACTACCACGGCGACGAGGCGTTCCACGGCACGTGGTGGCACAGCAACTTCGGCAACAAGATGAGCCACGGTTGCATGAACCTCAGCGAGGCCAATGCGAAGTGGCTGTGGGACTGGACCCCCATCGACACCGAAGTTTGGGTGCACGACTAAGCACGGTTTTTCTCAGGGCCGCTCTTCGTTTTCGAAGGGCGGCCCTGACTTTTTTACGAAGAAATTCGGTACAGAAACGTGAATTTCTTCACATCTGGAGTATTCGCAGATTTGTATGCACACCAGCGGTTTACTCACGCGTCGCCGATGCTTTGCTCACACTTTCCGGTGAATTCTTGGCAATGTCGCGCGAATAGGCGTTAGCCTGTCCCCATGACCGACCTCCGACTCGTAGAACTCAGTGCGGCCACCATCGTCGCCGTTAACAAGCTGGGCCTCAAACCAGGCCAGGAGGCGTTTCTCGCCCCAATTTCTTATGGCATCGCAGCCACCGTCGTTAACCCCCAGACCACCTGGCAGCGCGTTGTACTCGATGGCGACGACGTCGTCGCCTTCGTGAGCGCAAACTTTGACCCGGACGCCATGGAAGAGCACTTCCGTAGCGTTCTCTGGCGTATCAACGTCGACGCCGACACCCAGCGACGCGGTATCGGCCGCTTCATTGTTGGCGAGCTTCGTAAGGTCGCCGCAGAGAAGGGCTTTGACCACGTCACCGTGATGTATGAAGCCGGCGAAGGCGGCCCCGAGCGATTCTTTGAGTCGGTGGGCTTCGCTCCCACCGGTGAAACCGACTACGGCGAGGTTGTCGCGCAGATCAGCGCCCCCTAAAGCCGCACAACGAAAAGAAGGCGGTGAGGACTCGAGTCCTCACCGCCTTCTTGCTGTTCGTTAGTTCGTTGACTGACCCTTGATCGGCAACACCTTGAAGCCCTTGGTGGCGCCTGATGCGGGAGGAATGACGACAACCAGCTCGCCATCCTTCTGCGTGGCGGCAACGACCATGTCGGCCGGGAGGTTGGCGTGTACGGCAGAAGCCGAGACACCCTTGATAGCACCGGCTTTGGTCGCCTGACCGCTGAGCTGCTTGAGCGACTTCTTGTCGAGTGAGGCAACCCAACCGCCGAAGTGCATGGCCTGCTCATCAACCGTGCCAGCCGGCGCGTCGGCGCGGCCGATCAGCACGAGCGGAGCCGGCTTGTTGCCGTTCATGGCGTTGAGGCCCAGCGAGCGCTGAACGCCAACCCAACCACGCTGCTGGAACTCGGCAAACAACTTTGCGCCGGCACTCTTCTTCGTCGCGAAGTAGATGACGAGCAAAACGATGCCGAGTGGGATCAGCACGAGCGGCGCCCACACGTAGAGGTAGCGCCAAAACTCGGACACCGCAGAGCGGCGACCCTCGAACGTGACGGCGTCGGGCGAGAGGAAGTAGCGCTCGATGAGCATCCAGTTCCAGTTCGACGCGGAGCCGAGCTGGAACAGGTTCATACCGATACCGGCAGCCGCGACCACGAGAGACGCAATGGCACCGGTCAGAAGACCCTTGGGCTGCTTCACCGCGGCTGCGAAACCCGCCGGCGTTGACAATTGATTCTGAAGAGCTGCAATAGACACGGCGAGAGTCTATGTCATGACGGCGGCCCTGACCCAATATCACCCCGTTACCGGCCCAATTCCCCCGCCCAATCCCCCTGGTTCCGTGGGCTCCGCTGGTTCCGTGCGCTCTCCTGGTTACGCGCTCTGCCCTGGTTCCGCGCGCTGTCCTGGTTCCGTGCGCTGCGGAACCATGGGACACGCGGCAGCAGGAGATTACGCCGACGGAAGGAGATCAGGCCGAAATACTCCGTCCCCCACGTGAATCTCCTTCCCTCGCGTTAACGAACCCGCCTCACACAGCCCGTGGTTCCGCGCGCTGCGGAACCACGAGCCACGCGGCAGCAGGAGATTACGCTGACGGAAGGAGATCAGGCCGAAATGCTCCGCCTCCCACGTGAATCTCCTTCCCTCGCGTTAACGAAACCGCGCTCACACAGCCCGTGGTTCCGCGCGCTTCGGAACCACGAGCCACGCGGCAGCAGGAGATTACGCCGACGGAAGGAGATCTGGCCGAAGCACTCCGTCTCCCACGTGAATCTCCTTCCCTCGCGTTAACGAACCCGCGCGCCACGCACGCGAGGCGGGCATCGGCTACCCACAAACCCGCTGGCCCCGCCCCCTAGTTCCGCGCGCTGCGGAACCACGAGCCACGTGGCAGCGGGAGATTACGCCGGCAGCAGGAGATCTGGCCGAAATACTCCGTCACCCACGTGAATCTCCTTCCCTCGCGTGGGCGGCTCAACTCTCCACACACGCGAAACCGGTCTCGATTGTCCACAATTGGGCTGGACTCGTCCAACACACAACCACGCGCCGCCAGGGTGGATGCATGGATCTGATGGCTTGGATTGCCGCGCGGGGCGGCGTCGCGCATCGGCGTGACGCGTTGCGCCGCGGCGCAACAGACGGAACCATTCGCCGCGCGATTCTCGACGGGAGCGTTCGGGTCGTGAGACGGCAGTGGCTGGTGCAGGCTGACGCGACGGCGGAGCTTGTACTGGCCGCATCGAGAGGTGCCCGGCTCGCATGCCTGTCGGTCGCCTTGATTCGCGGGTGGTGGATCCCTGACGGCGTCTCGATCAAACCGCATCTGAGCCTGCCGCCTCACGCCACTGACAGGTCGCGCGCAGATGATGGGTGCGTTCGCCACTGGGACGAGCCGCTCACACCTTTCGGAGCGTACGATCTGGTCGAGCCTTCGATTGACGCACTTCGTCACGTTGCAATGTGTTTGCCGATGGACGATGCACTTGCCGTGTGGGAGTCGGCCATTCGTCAAGAAGAGCTCGATCCTGCTTCGTTGGCCCTCATTCCATGGAAGAACACGCGCGCCGCGCAGCTTGCCGCAGAATGCACAGGATTGCCGGACTCTGGGCTGGAGACCCGTTTCGTGACACGAATACGTCGCCGCGGAGTTCAGGTTGTGCAGCAGGCGTGGATCGCCGGGCGGCCGGTCGATGGACTCATCGGCGAATGGCTGGTGGTTCAACTCGACGGCCAGGAGCATCATGCTGCGGCACCAGAGCGCGCCCGCGATGCCGCGCTCGACGCCGAACTAACCCTGCGCGGATACACCGTGCTGCGGTTTACCTACGCCCAGGTGATTCATCACTGGCCTGCAACAGAACGTACCGTCCTTCGCGCGATGGCGGCCGGGCTTCACCTTCGTCCGCGCCGGGCTGCGTAGATTCCTCACCGCGCCCATCGCCGGGTTCGCTCCGCAGCGCCCCTCGGTTCCGTGCTCGCGCCCTTCGGTTCCGCGCTCGCGCCCCGCGGTTCCGCGCTCGCGCCCTCCAGTTCCGCGCTCGCGACGCACCGGTGACTCCGCCCCGCCTCGGCACCGCCGCACCCAGAGACTCTGTCGCGCCCCGTACGCCCGCTACCCCGCCGCTCGCCCAAGCTGTGATGGTTCCGTCTGGCAACTGCGTAGGCGATTCACGGGCGTCGCACCCACCCGGCAGCAGGAGATTACGCCGGCAGACGGAGACCAGGCTGAAAATCTCCTTCCCCCGCGTGAATCTCCTTCCCCCGCGTTGCGGACGGAGCCCGGAACCATCGACAGCGCGCGAGACAGCGCGCGAGACAGCGCGCGAGACAGATCCCGATAGCGCGAGAGAGACAGAGCACTAACCCATGCGGCAGCAGGGGGTCACACCCACGCGACAGCAGGAGATTACGCCGGCAGACGGAGATCAGGCTGAAAGCCTCCTTCCCCCGCGTGAATCTCCTTCTCTCCCGTCGCAGATAGACCGCGGAACCATGGACAGCGCGCGAGACAAATCACCACAGAACGAGACACGACACCCCGCACGAGACAGACCACCACCCCAAGACAGCCCCCGATAAGCCCCTCCGACACCAAAGCAGTGGGGGCTTGAGTCCGAAGACTCAAGCCCCCACCGAGGTACAACGTTAGACCAGGCTGTTGCGCCACGCGGCGTGGAGCTTCGCGAACTTTCCGGCGCCCGCAATCAACACTGCTGGCGCGTCATCCTCGATGATCTGGCCGTGCTCCATCACCAAGACGCGGTCGGCGATCGCGACCGTCGACAACCGGTGCGCGATAATGATTGCCGTGCGATCGGCCAGCAGCGTCTGCAACGCCTCTTGAATCTGCCGCTCAGACGGAATATCGAGCGAGGCCGTTGCCTCATCGAGAATCAGCACCGCTGGGTTCGCCAAGAACGCCCGCGCGAACGAGATCAGTTGTCGCTGACCCGCCGAGACGCGACCGCCACGCTTGTTGACATCGGTGTTGTAGCCGTCGGGCAACGCTTCGATGAAGGCCGAGGCGCCAACCGCATCCGCGGCTGCCTTGATCTCCGCAAACGACGCCTCCGGCTTACCCAACGCGATGTTGTCAGCCACGGTGCCGCTGAACAGATACGCCTCCTGCGTCACCATCACGATGGCTCGGCGCAGATCCTTCGGGTGCATCGCCCGCAGGTCGACGCCGTCGAGGCGAACGGAACCTTCAGATGGGTCGTAAAAGCGCGACACCAGCTTCGCGAGCGTCGTCTTGCCCGCACCCGTGGTTCCGACCAGCGCCACCGTCTGACCCGCCGGAATCTCCAGCGAGAAGTTCGGCAAAATGGTGCGCTCGCGCGAGTATCCGAAGGTGACCTTGTCGAAGGTGAGGTCTCCGCGGGCCTCCCACAGGTCAACGGGCTGGGTGGGATCTGGAACCGTGGGTTGCTCTTCGAGCACACCAGATACCTTTTCGAGCGCGGCGGTTGCCGACTGGTACGAGTTCAAGAACATCGCGACCTCTTGCAGCGGGCTGAAGAAGTTGCGCACATACAGCACGGCCGCCAGCAGCACACCGACCTCCAGCGTTCCCATCGGAATACGCAGGCCACCCCACAGCACAACAAGTGCCAACGCTACGGCGGAGATCGCCATCATGCCGGGGTCAAACGTGCCGTACAGCTTCATGGAGCGGAGGTTCACGTCACGGTACTGGCCGCCGACTTCGGCAAACTTCGCGTCGTTGGAGGGTTCCTTACGGAAGGCCTTCACGGCGCGAATGCCGGTCATCGTCTCAACAAACTGCACGATGACCTTCGCCGAAACCACGCGCGATTCGCGGTAGATCAGCTGTGAACGCGAGTAGAACCACCGCATCAAGAAGTACAGCGGCAGGAACATCACCAGCAGCACAATGCCTGACTGCCAATCGATCAAGAACAGCGCCGCCAGCGTGAATCCGCCATACAGCACACCGGAGACGAGCTGGTTCAGGCCGCCGTCGAGCAGTTCGCGAATCGACTCCAGGTCGCTGGTCTGGCGCGAAATAATGCGACCAGACGTGTACGACTCGTGAAATTCGAGGCTCAATCGCTGGGTGTGCAGGAAGATGCGCTTACGCAAATCCAGCATGACAGCCTGCGTGAGCTTGGCCGCCAGCACCGCATATGCCGCGATCAATGCGCCGCCGCCAACACCGGCGACGATGAGCCCGATCGATGCTGCCCACGTGGGCATCCACTCGTTTTCGTTGACAGCGAGCGGCAACGCCACGTCGATGCCGTAGGCGATCAGCGCCGGGGCGGCAACGCGGAACGCCGTGGAGACGACGAGCACGAGCGCGGCAAGCACCAGCCACCACTTCAGCGGGCTCACCAGGGAGGCGAGCAGCTTCAGGGAGCGGCGACGAATCGCCTTGCTCTCAGCCTTCGTATAGTCCAGGCGTTCTTCACCCTGGGTTCCGACGACGGTACTCACAGGTTCACCTCCGTCTCCCGCGCGCGGGCTTCTTCGTCTTCCAAACTAGAAATCACGTGTCGATAGTGTTCGCTTGACGCCATCAGCTGCGCGTGCGTGCCGACGGCCGTGACGCGTCCGGCTTCCAGGAGCGCAACGCGGTCAGCCAACGCCACCGTCGAGGGGCGGTGTGCCACGATCAGCGCGGTGGTGGTTTGCAGCACTTCTCGCAGTGCCGCCTCCACGAGCGCCTCGGTGTCAACATCGAGCGCGCTCAGCGGGTCATCCAGCACCAACACGGCAGGCGCGGCGGCAACCGCGCGCGCGAGCGCGAGGCGCTGACGCTGCCCACCAGACAGGCTCATGCCCTCTTCGCCAATGATCGTTTCGACGCCCTCGGGCAGCTCATCGACAAATGCCGCCTGCGCAATGTCCAGCGCCTGACGCATGACGCGCTCGGCCTCGGGGCTGTGCGGGTCAAGCTCGGCACGACCAAGCAACACGTTCTCCCGCACGGAGGCGGAGAACAGCGTGGCATCTTCGAACGCCATCGCAATGTGACGGCGTAGATCTTTGAGTCGCAAATCACGCACGTCGACGCCGTCAAGCAGCACGCGTCCGGCCGTCACGTCGTACAGACGCGTCGGCAGCGTGGTGAGCGTGGTCTTACCAGAGCCGGTGAGCCCCACCAGCGCCATCGTTTCGCCAGGCTCGAGGGCCAGGTCGATGCCGTTGAGCAGGTCGTGCTCGGTCTTGCCCGCGTCTTGGTAGCGGAAGTGCACGTTCTCAAACACTAGCTCGCCGCGCGAGGTCGGCATGTCGACGGGCTTCGCGGGGTCAGTGATGGTGTCGATCTCGTCAAACACCTCGAACACGCGGTCTGTTGCGGTGCGGGCGTCGATCATGAAGGAGAACAAGAAGCCAATCGATTCGATCGGCCACCGCAGCACCGTCGCCATCGCGAAGAACGCGAACAGCTGAGCGACGTCTTCGATCTGCCCCTGCGAGAAAAGCCACACTCCAGCAAGCAGGCTGAGCGCAAACGCCACGTCGGGAATCATCACCAGCCAGAACCAGATCGATCCGTCAGCCTTGGCCTTGTTGATCTCGGTTTCACGCAGGCTCTCCGCCTGGCTCGCGAACTTACGCAACGCATGCTTGCCGCGGCCAAAAGCCTTGAGCACGCGAATACCGTGCACGCTCTCTTCGACCTGGGTCGCCAGGTCGCCAGCCTGGTCTTGGCTCAAGCGCGACAGCGCGCCATACTTCTTCTCGAAGACGTACCCCTGAATCCACAGCGGAATGCCGGACACCAAGAAAATGGTTCCGAGTAGCCAGTGCCAGCGGAACAACAGCACGGCTCCGATGATGATCGTCAGCACGTTGACGACCAGCAGAATGAGACCGAAGGCAAGCCAGCGACGGATCAGGCCGATGTCTTGCATCATGCGGCTGAGCAGCTGCCCCGATCCCCACCGGTCGTGGAACGAGACGGGCAAGCGCTGCAGGCGCGAGTAGAACGACATGCGCATGTCGTACTCGACCGTCATCGACGGGGTGAGCACAAAATAGCGCCGCAGCCACACCATCAGTGCTTCGCCCAGGGCGAGCAACAGGACGGCCGCGGCCGCCCAGATAATGGCGAAGGTCTCACCGTCAGCGATAGGGCCGCGGATGACAGACTCCAGCAGAACCGGAATCATCAGCGCGATGACAGCGCCGCCGAGGGCGCTCAGGCCACCGAGCATGAGCCTGCCGAAGATCGGGCGGACAAAGGGTTTGAGGCGCAACAGTGCGCGCGGGGTCGACAAAGAACTCTTTACGGAGGGCGCGGAAGAAGTCATGATCCTTGTGGGATTGAGAAACTAAAAAACACGGAAACGGGGCGCGCAAAGCGCGTGGCGAGAGCGACTCGCGATCCTGATCAAGCCTCAGGAGGGGCTAGGCCTACGCTATCGCTAGCGAGTGAAGCTTCGGTTCGTTACGCCACTAGTGCGTGAAGCGAAAGAGGCCAGGGCGCTGAGCAACGGTGGCGTCGATGACATTCGTGTGCATGGTGGCCTCCTCGACCTCAGGGATATTGTGTCGGTTGACACAACAGCCCTCCAGAATATAGCTGTGAGTTCGCTGAGCGCAAGAAGCAATTTCGGCAGCAGCGCCGTCACTCCCGGTGCAACCTCACGCGGGCACCACCCATTCCCCGCGGATCCGCTTTCGTCCCAGTGAGATCGGGTGGCTTGAGCACCGCCCGATCTCATCTCTCCTTGTTAGGCCGCCGCAGCCTCCCGCGCCAGCAGCGACTCCTTGACGGCGACGCCCCACGCAAATCCGCCCATAGTTCCGTCGCTGCGCAGTACGCGGTGGCACGGAACAAATAGCGCGGGGGCATTGCGCGCGCAGATCGATGCGGCCGCACGCACCGCCGAGGGCGAGCCGAGGTGTACGGCGAACTCGCTGTAGGTAAGAGGGGTGCCCGGCGCGATGGTGCGCAACGCCTGCCATCCGGCGTGCTGCAGCGTGGTTCCGCTCTGCGTCACCGGCACCGCCATGATTGCTGCCAGATCGCCGCCATAGAACGCGCGAACCGCGTCGGCCGCCTGGCCCGTGTCACCGTCGACCACGCTGGTCGGCCGATTCTTCTCCGCGAGGCGCGCGAGCAGGTGCTCGGCGCTTTCGGTCCAGCCGGAGGCGATGACGGAACCATCGCGAGTGAGAATGCCGAAGGTGCCGTCGGGGGTGTCAAGAAATTGGATCGTAGCGCTCATGCTCATGCATCTTTCGGTGAGTCGGACGGTGTCGATGTTGGTGTGAGGGTCGCGGGCCGCGTCGCGGAAGCGCGCCACAGGTGGGCGGTGAGATACGAACGCCAGGGTGCGAATTGTTCCGCCCAGGCGGCGAATGCGCGCGGCTCGTCTGGTGCGCCGATTGCGCGCGCTCCGGCACGCACCGCGACGTCGCCCGGCAGCGTGATGTCAGGGTCACCGACCACGCGCATGCGCACATAGTCAGCCGTCCACGGGCCAACGCCGGGCAGGGCGAGCAGTGCGGCGCGTTGCTCGTGGGAGTCATCACCGCGGCTGAGCGTCAATTCACCATCAGCGAGCCGGCGAGCGGTCTCCACAATCGCGCGCGTGCGCGCCGCCGGCCCACGCAATACCGAGGTGCCGTGATCGGCAATCGCTCGCATAGACGGAAACAGCCGCGCGGATTGCGGACCGACGTCGGTGAGTTCGCCCAGCTCTTCGGTGAGCCGAGTGAGGTGTGTGCGTGCTGCCGGAACGGAAATCTGCTGCCCGATCATCGCCCGAATCAGCATCTCCTCCGCACTCATCGCTCCGGGCACCCGAATACCAGGGCACGCCGCGACCAGAGGCGCTGCCGCCGGAACCACGGCGAGAGCTTCGTCGATGGCGAGCGGGTCGGCATCAAGATCAAACAGGCGACGAACCCGTGCGATCAGCACCCGCAGGTCCGAGATCGAAGTGAGCCGGGCCGCAAGCGCGAGGCGAGAGCCAGACAGGGTCAATCGCATCCACGCGGGGCCGCCGGGCAGGGCAATGACCCGGCTGTACGATGACGCGTTCGCCTCTTCGGTGCCGACGATGGCACGCGCCGCCATCCACTCGAACAAGCCGGCGGCGTCGAACGGCTCCCGATATGGCAACGCCAACTCAATGAGGCCGGGCGTCGTGTCGGCGTGTTCCCGGCGCCGGGCCCGCAAGGCGCCCGGAGTCATGTCGAACACCTCGCGAATGGTGTCGTTAAACTGCCTGACGCTGGCGAATCCGGCAGAGAACGCCACGTCGGTGACCGTCAGGTCGGTGCCAACGAGAAGCGCGCGCGCGGTGTGGGCACGATGCGCTCGTGCGAGCGCGAGCGGACCAGCACCAAGCTCGGCGGTCAGCACCCGACCAAGGTGGCGGCTCGAATACCCGAGCCTATGCGCGAGCCCATCGACCCCCTCGCGCTCGATCACCCCGTCGGCGATGAGCCGCATGGCACGCCCTGCCGTGTCAGAACGTACGTCCCATACCGGAGAGCCCGGCGCAGCCTCCGGCAGGCACCGCTTGCACGCCCGATAGCCCGCCTCGTGAGCGGCGGCCGACGTCGGATAAAACGTGACGTTGGCCTCCTTGGGGGTTCGCGCGGGGCACGACGGTCGGCAGTAAATGCCGGTGGTGCGCACCGCGGTGACGAACTGGCCGTCAAACCGAGCATCGCGCGAGCTAATCGCGCGGTATCGCTCATCGAAGGAGGCTACGTTCGTCATGCCTCCACTCTGCCATGCGGCACCGACGTCGACTAGCGGAAATCAGACACGACAGTTGCCCGAGTTTCCCACCCGTCGCGCTCGATGGTTCCGCCCCCGCGCGCCGCGCCCACACACCCCCCTCAACGCGAAAGCGGGCGCCCGGCGACAACGCCAGACGCCCGCACGACGGGTGAGCTCAGTGGAAGAAGTGACGCTCGCCGGTGAAGAACATGGTCACGTTGGCGGCACGTGCGGCGGCGATAACCTCGTCGTCGCGAACGGAGCCACCGGGCTGCACGATCGCAGAAACACCGGCGTCGATCAACACCTGCGGCCCGTCGGCGAACGGGAAGAAGGCGTCAGAGGCCGCAACGGAACCAACGACGCGGTCGCCGGCGCGCTCGACGGCGAGGCGGCACGAGTCAACGCGGTTGACCTGCCCCATGCCGATTCCGACGGTGGCCGATCCCTTTGCCAGCACGATGGCGTTGCTCTTGACGGCGCGGCACGCCTTCCACGCGAAGATGAGGTTTTCCATCGTGGCGTCGTCGGGGCGCTCACCGGTGACCAGCTGCCAGTCGTTGGCGACCGATGCGATGTTGTCGGGGAAGCGGTCGGCGTCTTGCAGCAGCAGGCCACCAGAAACCAGGCGCACATCCATGCGCTCCTGCTGCCAGTCTTGCGGCAACTGCAGCACGCGCAGGTTCTTCTTCTTGCTAAACAGGTTCAGCGCCTCGGGCTCGTAGCTCGGCGCGACGATGACCTCGGTGAAGATGTCTTGCAGGTTCTCCGCCATCTTGAGCGTGACCTTGCCGTTGGCGGCGATAACGCCACCGTACGCCGACACCGGGTCGCACTCGTGGGCGCGAAGGTGCGCGGAGGCAATCGGGTCAAGCGCGTTGGGCGCCGTCACCGCGATGCCGCAGGGGTTCGCGTGCTTGATGATCGCCACGGCGGGCTTGACCATGTCAAACGCGGCGCGCAGCGCAGCATCGGCATCAACATAGTTGTTGTACGACATTTCTTTGCCCTGCAACTGCTGCGCCTGCGCGATGCCGTGCCCACCCTGACGGGTGTAGATCGCGGCGCGCTGGTGCGAGTTCTCGCCATAGCGCAGCGTCGCCATACGCTCAGCCTGAATGGTCAGGTGCGCGGGCAGCTCGTATCCGTCGGTCAGCAGTTCTTCTGAGAACCACGCCGCAACAGCCGTGTCGTACTTCGCGGTGTGCGCAAACGCACGAGCCGCCAACTCCCGGCGCTGCACCAGCGTGGTTCCGCCGTTCTTGACGGCTTCGATAACGGAACCATATGACGCGGGTGAGACGACGATGGCGACGTTTGCGAAGTTCTTCGCAGACGCTCGCACCATGGCGGGGCCACCGATATCGATCTGCTCCACCACCTCGTCACCCTGCGCGCCGGAGGCGACCGTCTCCACAAACGGGTACAGGTTGACGACAACCAGTTCGAAAGGCGCGATACCCATCTCGCCGAGCTGACGCTCGTGATCTTCGAGACGCAGATCTGCCAGCAGACCCGCGTGCACGCTCGGGTGCAGCGTCTTTACTCGGCCGTCAAGCGACTCCGGAAACCCCGTGACGCTTGACACATCGGTCACGGCGTGACCGGCATCGCGAATCGTCTGGGCCGTCGAGCCCGTCGAGACGATCTCAACGCCGGATTCTGCCAGCGCCGCGGCCAGGTCGAGCAGACCCGCCTTGTCGCTAACCGAGACGAGTGCTCGGCGAACCGGAACAACATCTCGTTCACGGTATTCGGCAGAGTCGTGGCGGGGTCCAGCCATGGGTGCGTCCTCTCAGGAGTGCGGGGTTGGTTCGCGATGCGCCGCCAAGTCAATGGCTCCGTTCGCGATGTCACGGACCACGTCGATCAGCAGGCGCCGCTCGACGGGCTTAATTCGTTCGTGCAGGGTGTGCTCGTCATCGCCAGGAACAATCGCGATGCGCTCCTGGGCAAGAATCGGGCCAGAATCAACGCCCTCATCGACCACAATGACGCTCGCACCGGTTTGTGAAACCTGTGCCTCGATGGCGTCACGCACGCCATGTGCCCCCGGGAACTCCGGAAGGTAGGCGGGATGCGTGTTGATGATGTTGGGCGCGAATCGGCTGACGACGGCTGCGGGCAGGAGCCGCATGAGGCCGGAGAGCACAATCAGGTCAGGATTCCAGACGGTGAGCTGGTCGGCGAGTTCGCTGCCCCATTCGGCGCGACGCTCCTTGCCTTGCCACGGCACGACAAAACTGGGAATGCCGAAGGCTTCTGCATGCGCGAGCCCGTCGGCTTCACGGTCGGCGCCGACGACAATGATGCGAGCGGGATAGTCGGCGGCGCTGGCTGCCTCAAGCAGAGCGCGCAGATTCGATCCTGTGCCCGAGATAAGTACGGCGACCGTTAGCACCCGACTAGTCTAGACCGCGCCGCCGATCGGCTTTGTCTCTGAGTCAGACGCCACCGGTTGCGCCAATGTCTCCGCCTCTTCTGCCAGCGCGGGCTCTTCGGGCAGCGATTCCCAGTCCTCATCTTCGCCCCGCGGCAGCAACAGCATCACGGCGGCACCGATACCCACTTCGACGAACAGCGCGAGCGTTGCCAGACCAATCTGCGGCCCGAAGTCGGCCATTCGACCAGGGCCAAGTGATCCGCTCGCAAGCGCGAAAACTGCGGCGGCGATACCGGCAGCGATCGCCGCCGGAACCACGGCGAGCACGATGCGCGGCGGGTATGGTTCCTCCTCGCCCAGCACAGCCGCATAGCGCGAGCGCATGATGAAGCCCGAGAGCACACCGATGCCGATCGGCAGCAGCACGACCGCGAGGAGGAAGGTGTGGGAGAACTCCGGAACCAGTCCAAACGGAGGCAGGCCCGGCAGCACGCCCAGGTGCGTTGCGGCGGGTGATACCGAGGCGCCGGTGCCCAGAATGATGCCCGGGCCCGCGATCCAGGCGAGAGCCCACGCCATCAGGGTGGGCAGGTACGCGAACGTTGCGAGCGCCATGATGGTCGCGCCCATCGCGTCAACGCCCGAGGCCTGATATAGCGCAATGACCTCTCCGCCGCGCGCGATGACGCTGACGACGACGGCCAGCGCCGAAACCGCGACAAAACCAAGGAGCACCACCGCGGTGCCGCGCACCACGAGCGCCGGAACCTCGGCCCAGGCGGTCGGCAGCTGATCGACACGGTCGTGGAGCGCATCGATGGGGCCGTCATCGCCGTCAATCCAGGCTCGCACCACGGCGCCGACGAGCAGCGGAATGGCGAAAGCGAGCGCCGGGTACAGGATCGCGGCCAGCGGCTCCGACGTGGCGATGGGGTTGTTCGAGGTGATTTCAACCACCACGGCCGCGAGAGTGAAGATGACGGCGCCGGAAACGACGCCCGTGATCCAGCCGCCTGCGCGAGCCGCGCGGATGCCGGAGCGGGCGCCAGACCAGACCGTGAAAGCCAAGAATGCGAGGGGTGCGAGCGAGATGATGAACGACGACGCCTCCGCGGGGATGCCCGACGCGATCAGATATTCCGGAGCCAGCTCGATGGCCTGCGGAACGTGGTGGCCCAACTGCCAAATCGTGGCCGTCGCCGGCCACAAGCCCTCCCAATATGTCGCGCCCAGCGACAGCGCCCACATGACCGTGAGCGGTGCCAGCACGGCTGCAAGCCCCACGGCCGCGGCCACAGCGGCGTCGAAGGCGGCAAGGAGGGCAATGAGGAGGCGATGCATGGCCTTTTGACCCTACCGGCAGCGCCCGCGCTGCTCCTGATCCCGCGCTGTGACGGCGAAATTTCGCGTGTTACGACTCGTCGTTCATTGCCGGAGTCATGCGTTCCAGCAACACAACCGGAATCACGCGGTCGGTCTTGCGCTGGTAGCCGGCGTAGGGCGGAAATGCCTCGCACGCCCGCGCCCACCACTCTTCGCGCTCGGCACCAGAAAGCTCGCGCGCCAGATAGTCGGCCTTGTCGCCACCGTCTTGCAATTCGACATGAGGGTTCGCGCGAATGTTGTGATACCAAGACGGATTCTTTGGCGCGCCGCCGAGGGATGCAATCACAGCGTAGGAACCATCGTGCTCAACGCGCATCAGCGGCGTTTTTCGTAGCGCCCCGGATTTCGCACCGACCGTCGTCAGCACAATGATCGGCATGCCGTCGAAGTCACCGCGTTGCGTGCCCCCTGAGGATTCGAACGCTTCAGCCTGCGCTCGCGCCCAATCCGAGGTTCCTGGCTGGTAAGTTCCTGTGAGTGGCATGTTTTTCCTTTCCGGGACTGCGCCACGCCCATTCCCCTACCCTGCCCAGGAGATTTCATGGCGACTGCTACGCCTACTGAACCGAAATCAGGTCTTGACCGTTTCTTCCACATCTCGGAGCGCGGCTCGACCGTTGGCACCGAAGTTCGTGGTGGCCTCGTCACCTTCGTGACGATGGCGTACATCGTTATCCTGAACCCCATCATCCTTTCGGGCAAGCCCGACATCGCCGGAAACGAGCTGCCGTACGAGGCTGTTGGCGCGGCAACCGCGCTCACCGCGGGCGTCATGACGATTCTGTTCGGCCTCGTCACGCGCCTGCCGTTCGCGTTTGCCGCGGGTCTCGGCATTAACGCGTTCGTCGCATTCTCGGTGGTCGGCCACGTCACCTGGCCGGAGGCGATGGCGCTCGTCGCGATCAACGGTGCGCTCATCGTGCTGTTGGCAGCAACGGGCCTTCGAAAGATGATTTTCGACGCGGTTCCGATGCAGCTGAAGATCGCCATTACGGTCGCCATCGGCTTCTTCATCGCCTTCATTGGCTTCGTCAACGCCGGCTTCTCCACCTCGACCACCCTGCCCTCGCCGCCCGTTGAGCTGGGCCAGGGTGGTTCCATCGCCTCCATCAGCACGCTGCTGTTCATCATCACCGTGCTGATCACGGGCGCGCTCGTCGCACTCAAGGTCAAGGGCGCCCTGCTGCTCGGCTTGATCGGTGGTTCCGTTATCGCAGGCATCGTCAACCTGATCAACCCGCAGGAGGGCCTGTTCAACTTCACCGGCTTTGTCGGTCTGCCCGATCTCAGCCTCATCGGCGCCGTCGACTTCTCGTTCGACTTCACCAAGGTGTCGCTGATCGCCATCGTGATGCTCGTCTTCACGCTGCTGTTCTCGAACTTCTTTGACGCGATGGGAACCATGACAGGCCTGGCAACAGAGGCAGGCCTTGCCGACAAGAAGGGCGACTTCCCCCGCATCAAGTCGGCGCTTGTCGTCGAAGGTGTCGGCGCGATCGCCGGTGGTCTGAGCTCCACCAGCTCGAACACCGTTTTCGTTGAGTCGTCTTCAGGCATCGGCGAGGGCGCCCGCACCGGTCTTGCCAACGTGGTGACCGGCGCTCTGTTCATCATCGCAATGTTCTTCACGCCGATCACGGGTCTTGTTCCGGGGTCGGTCGCTGCGGCCGCTCTCGTCATCGTGGGAGCGATGATGATGGGCCAGATCAAGAACATCGACCTGAGCGACTTCCGCGTGCTGTTGCCGGTGTTTATCACCGTGGCAACCATGCCGCTGACGTACTCGATCGCCAACGGTATCGGCGCGGGCTTCGTCGCCTGGGTGGTTGTGAACGCGCTGTCTGGCAAGGTCAAGACGATTCACCCGCTGATGTGGATCGTCTCGGCCGGTTTCGTGGTGTTCTTCGCGCGCGGCCCGATCGAGGCGCTGTTCGCCTAGGTCTCTTCACTGCAAAAGATGGGGTTCTCACCATGTGGTGAGAACCCCATCTTTCTTGGACTATCGCGCCGCCGTCTCGTTCGATTCAGCGCAGCGCCGCAGGCGTTGCGTCACGCAACTTTCGCACGAAACGCAGTGCCGGCACATAAGAAAAGGCCGCCCCCGGACGAATCCGAGGGCGGTCTTTTCTGGTGCTTATTACAGCGAAGCGATAATGGCTCGCATCAGCTCAGCAGCCTCAGACGGGGTCTTGCCGACCTTGACGCCTGCGGCTTCGAGAGCTTCCTTCTTAGCCTGTGCGGTGCCAGCCGAGCCGGAGACGATCGCGCCGGCGTGGCCCATGGTCTTGCCCTCGGGCGCCGTGAAGCCAGCAACATAGCCGACAACGGGCTTGGTGACGTTCGCCTTGATGTAGTCAGCGGCACGCTCTTCAGCGTCACCACCGATCTCACCGATCATGACGATGGCCTTGGTCTCGGGGTCAGCCTCGAATGCGGCAAGCGCGTCGATGTGCGTGGTTCCGATGATGGGGTCGCCACCAATACCGATAGCGGTCGAGAAGCCGAGGTCGCGCAGCTCGAACATCATCTGGTAGGTCAACGTGCCCGACTTCGACACGAGACCGATCGGGCCCTTGCCCGTGATGTTTGCCGGCGTGATGCCAACAAGCGCCTCACCCGGCGTGATGATGCCGGGGCAGTTCGGGCCGATGATGCGGGTCTTGTTGCCCTTTTCGATCGCGTAAGCCCACGCCTCAGCCGAGTCACCGACGGGAACGCCCTCGGTGATCACGACAAGCAGCGGAATCTCTGCGTCAATAGCTTCAACCATGGCGGCCTTTGTGAAGGCGGCCGGAACGAAAGCGATCGACACGTCAGCGCCGGTCTCCTTCATGGCCTCTTCAACGGTGCCGAAAACCGGCAGCGATACCGGGTTGCCCGCAGCGTCAATGTGCTCGACAGTGGTACCAGCCTTGCGAGCGTTGACGCCACCGACGACCTGCGTGCCAGCCTTCAGCATCAGGGCGGTGTGCTTGGTGCCCTCACCGCCGGTGATGCCCTGCACGATGACCTTGGAATCCTTGTTCAGGAAGATCGACATGTTCTTAAGTCCCTTTTTCCTTCAGTCCGGTTCAGGCGTTCGCGAGAGCCGCGGCCTTGTCAGCGCCCTCATCCATGCCTGCGGCAAGAGTGACGAGCGGGTGGTTGGCGGCGGCGAGAATCGCGCGACCCTCTTCAACCTGGTTGCCATCGAGGCGAACGACGAGCGGCTTCGAAGCCGTGTCACCGAGCATCTCGAGGGCCTTCACGATGCCTTCTGCAACAGCAACACACGAGGTGATGCCACCGAAGACGTTCACGAAGACGCTCTTGACCTGCTCGTCGCCGAGAATCACGTCAAGGCCGGCAGCCATGATCGTTGCCGACGCGCCGCCACCGATGTCAAGGAAGTTGGCGGGCTTGACGCCGCCGTGGTTCTCGCCTGCGTACGCAACAACGTCGAGAGTCGACATAACGAGACCGGCACCGTTTCCGATGATTCCGACCTCACCGTCGAGCTTGACGTAGTTCAGGCCAGCAGCCTTTGCCTTGGCCTCAAGCGGGTCAGCGGCGTCCTTGTCTTCGAGCAGCTCGTGCTCGGGGTGACGAACCTCAGATGCGTTGTCGTCCAACGTGACCTTACCGTCGAGCGCAATCACATCGCCCTCTTCGGTCAGCACGAGCGGGTTGACCTCAACCAGCGTCGCGTCTTCACCCTTGTACACGTTGTAGAGCTTGACAAAGACGTCCGAAACCTTCTCAATGAGCTCTGCCGGGAAGTTTGCAGCCGTCGCGATCTCGACAGCCTTCTCCTTGTCGATGCCGCGGAGCGGGTTGACCTCGATGCGTGCGAGCGCCTCGGGCTTCTCGACTGCGAGAACCTCGATCTCCATGCCGCCCTCTACCGAGCACAGGCTCAGGTAGGAGCGGTTAGCGCGGTCAAGCAACACGGAGAAGTAGAACTCCTTCGCGATGCGAGCACCCTGCGCGATCATGACGCGCTTGACGACGTGACCCTTAATATCCAGGCCGAGGATTGCCTTGGCAGCCTCGTACGCCTCTTCCGGCGTCTTGGCGACCTTGACGCCGCCAGCCTTGCCACGACCACCGGTCTTGACCTGGGCCTTAACAACAACAACTCCGCCGATCTTCTCGGCGGCGGCCTTGGCCTCTTCGGGAGTGTCCGCGACGATACCGGCGAGAACCGGCACCTCGTACTTCTCGAAAAGGTCACGTGCCTGGTACTCGTACAGATCCACTGTGCTTCCTTCGTGGGCGACGGTTGATGAAAGTCTCTCGATATCGAGATATCGACCAGTCATCAAGCCTACTACTGGTTCCTGAACGTGGGAATTTTTGAACATTGCGTCACCCAACCACGTTGGACGCCCACTCGGAGCCACTCGTGAAGCCATAAACACAACGGCGTTGAGCACCACCATCGCGGCTAGATGAGACCACAGTCGGGGCTAGATGAGACCACAGTCGGGGCTAGAGACAAGGCACTCGATCGATTCGTCGAACAGGCTTCCCGCCAAGTGCTCGGAATTGGCGACGGTGAGCTTGAATGGGTGTTCAAGGACGCGAGCGTAGCAGAGGCCGCGTTCGAGCGATTCTTGGAAGCGGGCCTCATCCCACCGATTACGGTTCACACGACAGGATAATGAGCACGTGACTGAAACCTCTCCGCAACGATTCAACGTGCTGGCGCAGTGGGGTCCGCGCGCAGAAGATGCCAGGGCCGTCGCAACCCGCACCGCAGCATCGCTGGTCATGCTTCGCGAACTCGGCGGCGCATGGCGTGCCCCCCTGTCGTCAGACGGCATTGTCGTTGACGACGCCGACGTCGAGGCCGCTGTGCGCGCACAGCCGCTCACCAACGACGCGGGCGACGATCTCTCACACCTCGGCTACCAGCCCGCCTTCACTCTTGGCGAGCTTTCCGAGGCGACGACCGCTCCCGATCATGCCGCGCTGAAAATCACGTCGTCATCCATCTCGACCACATCGGGAGTTCCGGTCAGTAGCGCCTTGCTGGTCGCGCAGGGCGCACGTTATGTCGAGCCTCTGCTCGCGCACGCGTTAACCGTAACGGCCACTATGGGGGACACCTGGGGCGCGTCCGCCGCTTCGCTGCGCGATATGTCGCTGATGCGGGCCGAAGCAACCGCTCCGCGCCATGTGGGGTTTCCGGTGTGGGGTTATGTCGCGTGGCTTGCTGACACCGTCTTTGATGCCACAGCGCCGGTTGCGGGGGCATCTGTTACCTGCGTTGGCGAAGGCGCGTTGCTGGTCGTGAACGACCGCACCACCGAGGCGACCGTCAAGGTTTGGGGCGAGCTATTGCGCTCCGGACGATTGGGGCGAATCGCCTGAGCGAACAATCTGTGTCATTCAATCGGTGATGAGACAATCGAAGCATCATGACTGACGCATCATCCCCTGACCTTGCTGCTCTCGTTGCGCAGGCCGAAGCCGGAACCATTTCTCACGATGAGCTCGTAGATACGTTCCTGAGTGCCACCATCTTCGTGCCGTCAACGGACGACCCAGCTGACGGCGAGATCAGTCCGGTCACCATCAACTTCGACGAAACCGACTTTTTGGTGGTGGCTGCCACCGAGTTTGCGCTGCAACAGACCCGCGATGTCGCAACCTTCGCGGTTCCGATGTCTGGTCGCGCAATCGTGGGTGGCATGAACCCGCAACTCGCGTTGCTCGTCAACCTGGACAAGGGCGCGTTCGCTCTGCCGCTCGGCATGCTGAATGAGATTCGTGCCCAAAACCCGCTGGGCTGAGCCCGGCGATATGCTGAGCCGATGAGCGAGCGCGATACCCAGGCAGCAACCACCCGCGTGATCGCCGCGGCGCTCGATCTGTTTGCCGAGCAGGGCTTCGAGCAAACCTCCGTTGAGCAGATCGCGAAGGCGGCAGGAGTATCGCGGTCCACCTTCTTTCGCCAGTTTGGCGGCAAAGATGACGTGATTTTTGCCGATCACGAACGACTGCTTGAAGTGCTTCGTGCGTTCCTTGACCAGACGCACGATGACCCGTGGGCGACCGTCTGCGAGGGGGCGATGCTGGTGTTTCGCTACTTCAGCGACAATGCCGACGTCGCGCGGCGCCGCTATCAACTGGTGCGCCAAATTCCCGCGCTTCGCGAACGTGAAATCGTCGCGGTGTTTCGTTATGAGCGACTCTTTGACGAGTATCTGCGCGAACAGCTGCCAGAGATCGACCCGGTTGATGCCGTCAGCTACTCGGCACTCATTGCTGCCGTGCACAACCACGTGCTGCGCCAAATGCTGCGCGGACGCAAGGTCGCACCCGCGACGCTGCGACAGCACCTCGACAACGCGATGCGACGTTTCGGCGTTCTCGGCACCGACGCTGACCCGCAAGACGACGATCTGGTGGTCGCGGTATTCCCACGCTCCATGCCCGCCGCCGAGGTAGCGAGACGCGTGAGCGCACAGCTCGGCTGATCTGTTCGTGACAGCATGGAACCATGTCGCCTTCGCCGGTCACGCCGCTCGCCCCGGTTGCCGCTCTCGCCCTTGACGATGCGCTCGAACTAAAACCGAACGCATCGGTGATCGCCGTCATCGGCGGCGACGATCTCGCCGAGGCCGTGGTCGCGCAATTTCCCGCCGCCGTGGTGCGAGCCTTTAATGACGTGACGCCGCAGGACGAACCCGCCGTCGGATTCACCCGCGCACCACTGGACGGCACCCTCTTCGAGAACGCCGACCTCGTCGTCGGGCTCCTGCCAAAATCTCTCGCCGAGCTCACCGAAATCGCGTCGCTCGCGGCTACCGCGGCAGCGCCAGGGGTCGTAATGACACTCGCCGGGCGCGACAAACACATGAGCCGCGGCATGAACGCGGCGCTGGAGTCATGGTTCCGCTCGGTCTCTGCCAGCCGCGGCCGCCAAAAATCACGCGCCCTGCGCGCACGCGAACCCCACCCCGTCGCACCTCTCCCCTATCCGCGCCGTGCAACGGTCGCCGGGCTCCCGTTCGCGGTTTATGCGCACGGCGGCGCATTCGCCGGCGCGACCCTCGATATCGGCACCCGCGCGTTACTTGATTGCTGGCAGGCGATTATCGCCACGCACGACGGCGCGGCGCAGCACGTTGTTGATTTGGGTTGCGGAACCGGTGTGCTGGCCACCACGGCGGCGCTGCGGTTGCCTGCGGCGCGCGTTACCGCGACCGACCGTTCTTGGGCGGCTGTTGCCTCGACGGCCCTCACCGCGGCCGATGCCGGCGTGGGCGACCGCGTCACCGTGACGCAGGACGATGCGGGCGCCGCCATCGCCGACGGCACGGTCGACCTCGTGCTGTTTAACCCGCCGTTTCACGATGGCGCTGCGGTCGATGAAGAGATGTCGCACCGCATGTTCCGCGCGGCCGCCCGCATGCTCCGGCCCGGCGGATCACTCGCGGTCGTCTATAACTCGCACCTGCGTCATCGCGGCGCGCTCGAGCGGATTGTGGGCCCGACCGAGCAACTCGATCGCACCCCGAAATTCACCGTCACACTGTCGCGCCGACGATAGCGTCGGCGTCTGTTGAGGCCTTGCCGGGCGCGCGACCCACAATGGCACGCACGGCATCGCGCCCGGCGCGATTCGCGCCGACTGTTGATTGGCTGGGGCCGTAGCCGATCAGAAAGAGGCGCGGCTCGTCAATCGAGCGGCCGTTGGCAACACAAATGCCGCCCTCGGGCGTGCGCAGCCGCAGCGGTGAGAGGTGCCCGATGGCGGCACGAAACCCGGTGGCCCACAGGATCACATCAACCTCGTGAAGCACACCGTGTGGAGTGCGAACGCCGCGCGGTTCAATGGCGATAAACATGGGTCGCGCGTGCAGCACGCCCTTGCGCTCAGCACTCTGTGCCCACGGCCCCCACAGCATTCCGGTCACCGACACGACACTGCCAGGCGGTCGCCCCTGCCTCACACGCTCTTCGACGCCCGCGATGGCCGCAACCCTGGTTGCGGTGTCAAACGCGCTGGCATCGAGCCAGACCGGTTCGGCGCGGGTAAACCACAGCACCTCACTCGCGACATCGGCGATTTCGTCGAGCAATTGCACGCCGGAGACGCCAGCGCCAACGATCGCGACCCGCTTGCCGGCAAACTCGTCGCGCGAGACGTAGTCGTGCACGTGCAGTTGTCGTCCGGCGAAGGTGGCGGCACCGTGAACAAACGGAACATATGGCTGGTTCCACGTGCCCGTCGCGTTAATCACGAACCGAGCCGCGTACGTCTCGCCATCGGTTTGCACGAGAAGGCGCCCGTGCGGGTCGTCACCGTCGCGCGTCACGCGTCGAACGGTGACGGGGCGTTGAACATCCAGACCAAACTCTTGTTCGTACGCCGCGAAGTACGGTGGCAGCACGTCACGCGCGGGCAGCTCGGGATCGGCGGGCGGAACCGGCATGCCGGGCAGCTCGTAGATGCCGTTCACGGTGGCCATGCGAAGCGAGCGCCACCGATGTTGCCACGCGCCGCCCGGGGCGTGATCGGCATCGAGAATCACGAAGGTCTGGCCTGCAGGCGCCGCACGATCGAGCGGAACAAACCCGCGTCGCCGCAAGTGATAGCCGGCTGAGAGCCCTGCCTGGCCTGCGCCAATGACAACGACATCAACGGTACGCACGGCGCCCCCTTCCTCCGGTTTACGATACGAGGCTGCCGCAGCCCCCAGGGGCCGCGGCAGACTGTTCACAAGCGGGAGTTAGGCCGCGTTGCGCGAAACGTGCTTGGCGAACGCCTGCATCCAGCTGTGCAGGAACGACGAGGTCGATGCATCGGCGATTTCACCGTCTGCGGTGAAGAAGCCCGGCGTGATGGTGAGGTAGCCCTCGGGCTGAGCCATCACATCTGAGTCCAGGAACGAGAGCACGGTGCGCAGGTGCGACTGTGCGACGGCGGTGCCGATCGCACCGATCGATGCGCCGATCATTGCAGACGGCTTGCCGGCAACGACGTTCTGGCCCCACGGACGGCTTGCCCAGTCGAGGGCGTTCTTCAGCGCACCGGGGATAGACCGGTTGTACTCGGGCGTGACCACCAGGATTCCGTCGACGTCAGCCAGACTGGCCTTGAAATCCAGAGCCTCGGCCGGGTAGTTCGCATCGGCGTCGTGCGAGTACAGGGCGAGCTTCGAGTAGTCGATGTCGACAATTTCCAGCTCGGCGGGTGCGAGCTTGGTCAGCGCGTTGGCGAGCTGGCGGTTGATCGAATCGGAGGCGAGGCTACCGACGAGGAGGCCGATCTTGATCGTCATGCTTGAGAATCCTTTCCTGTGCCTACCGGTTGCGATGGGCATCAGAGAAGACAACTTCAATGCAAACGCATATATTCCAGATTCGCGCAGAAAAGTTTCGCGACGGGGCTCACGCAGGCACGAGCGTGTTCCGGCGACCGCTACGCCAGGGCCGCCTCGGCGTGCCGCTGGCAGAGCGCAGCAATGCCGCGCGTGGAACATGACGCGCACTGCACCACACGATTGCGGCAGGACTCATCGGCGCAGTTCACCATGTTCGCATCCGGTTCACCACACGTCGAGCACGTTGAAATCACGGTCGCCTTGGAGCCAAAGGTGACCGTCTCGCGCCCGTCAAAGACGTAGAGCGATCCCTCCCACAGACCCGCATTGCCGAAGCTTTCGCCGTAGCGAACGATGCCGCCGTCAAGTTGGTAGACCTCACCGAACCCACGCGAGACCATCAGGCTCGACAGCACCTCACAGCGAATACCGCCGGTGCAGTAAGTGACGATCGGCTTGCCCTTGAGATCGTCGTACTTGCCAGAGTCGAGTTCCGCGACGAAGTCGCGGGTGGTTTCGACATCCGGAACAATGGCGTTCTTGAATTTGCCGATTGCTGCTTCAAAGGCATTGCGCCCGTCAAAAAACACGACATCGTCGCCGCGCTCGGCGACAAGCTTGTGCAGCGCGCCCGGCGTGAGGTGCGTACCACCGCCGACGACACCGTTTTCATCGACCTGCAACTCCCCCGGCGCGCCGAAGCTCACGATCTCGTCGCGCACCTTGACCGATAGCCGCGGAAAGTCCAGCGACATTCCGTGCTCATCAAGCCCGGTGCCCTCCGACCACTTGAAGTCGATGTCTTTGAAGCCGGGATAATCGCGGGTCTTGCGCCAGTATTTCTTGACCGCCGCGATGTCGCCACCAACGGTTCCGTTGATGCCATCCTTCGAGATCAGAATGCGTCCACGCAGACCCAGCAGCTCGCACAGATCGCGCTGCCACAGCCGAACGGCATCGGGGTCAGCGATCGGGGTGAACTGGTAGTAGAGGAGAACTTTCGCAACGGCCACCTATCAAGGGTACGCGGCGCAACGCGCTCATCGGTCGCGGGTGGGCCGTCCTAAATCGGGCGATACCAGCACGTCGGCGAATGTCGCGCGCAGTCGGCGCCGATCGCTTGGGGCAAACATCGCCATTTCGATCGTCGTTTTCTCGCCGGTGGCGGTACGAAACACCCAGCCTGCGAGGGAGCGCGCCCGCGGACGCATCGGAATATGTTCCTCAATCGTGCTGAGCTGGGCGGCCGGAGTGCGCCACTCTCCGCGCAAACGCCGCCGAACAATAACCTCATCTGCCGTCACCGAAATTTCGGAACCCGCAGCAAAGGCGGCGGCCACGAGCAGAATCAGCAGGCTCACCAAAATCACCCACATCGCGGCCGTCGGATTGGTCCGCCCGACCGCAATCACGATGATGAGCACCGCAACGACGGCAAACCAGGACGACGAAATCAGCCCCCAGACGGAACCACGCGCGGAGATGGGCTGAAAACGGGGAGCGGTCACTCTTTGAGTTTAAGGCCCCGTAATACTTCCCTTGACGTACTACGTCAGACATAGTACGTTTGGCGGCGTAACAGCATCGAATCGAAAGGGGATGACATGATCAGCGCCGACGCGATCCGCGGCTATATCGACCTCATGATTCTCTCGCTGCTGCGATCAGAGGCTTCTTACCCGTATGAAATCGCGCAGCAGATCAGCAGCGTGACGGGCGCGGACTATGCGATCAAACAGACCACGCTCTATTCGGCTGTGAAGCGGCTCGAAGCGACGGGACTGGTGACCTCGTTTCCCGGCATCTCGGAGTCGGGAAAGCCACGCACGTACTACCAAATCAGCGATGAGGGTCGCGCCCACCTCGAGCAGAAGATCGCCGAGTGGAACCTCACCAAGAAAGTTGTCGACCGTTTCCTTGAAGGGAAGGAATCATGAACGTCATTTCGGCATATTTGGACACCATGTTTACGGCCTACCCGGCATCGCCACGCCTGCGGGAGGCGAAGGCAGAATTGCACGGGATGATGGAAGACGCCTATAACGGATACATCGAGTCGGGGCTATCGGAGAACGAGGCGGTCGGTCGCGTCATCACGGAGTTTGGCAACCTCGACGAACTCGCCCCGGTGCTCGGCATCACCACCGAAATCGCCCCCGTCGCCAGCGAGACTGCCGATGCCGCAGCGCACCCTCACGTTTCGCCGATCACCCAACAGGAGGCGACGCTTTACGCCGCTGAACGCCAGCGCACAGAACCGCAGCTCGCCCAGGGCGTGGCGTTGCTGGTGGCCTCCCCCGCAACCCTCGTCATGCTGTCAAGTCTCGGCACTGCACCGCGGGCGCCGTTCACCACGAACACCGGCTCACTCATCGGGCTCATCGTGTTGCTCGTCATGGCGCTGGCCGGCATACTGCTCATCGTCAAGCGGTCACAACAACTGGCACCGTTTAGCAACATCACCTCGGGAGCGTTTCGCCGATCACCCGGCGTCGAGCTGTGGGCACGTTCACTTGCCGAGGCAGAAGCACCGCAGCGCTCGCGACGCCTGCAGATTGCCATCGCACTGTTTGTGCTCGCAGCCCTGCCCCCCATTGTTTTCAGCCTCGCCTTCACCGATCAATCCAACGTGTTCTCGGGGGTTGGGGTTGCCCTCACGCTCGTGATGGTGGCGGCTGGCCTCTTGATCTTCCTGCCCTCCAATTGGGCGGCAGCCACACTGGAGGCACTGACGAAGAGCGGAACCACAGAAGAAGACGACGGCACCGGCATCATTGGCGTGATCGCCGCGATCTACTGGCCGCTGCTCACCACGATCTTCCTGGCGTGGGGCTTGATCGGCGACGCGTGGGATCAGGCGTGGATCATCTGGCCGATCGGTGGCGTCTTGTTCGGCGCGATCGCGGGCGGAATCGGCGCCTTCGCGGCATACCGCAAATCGCGCGACTAGCGGCACACGGGGGGCATCAGATCGATGCTCCCGCCTCGTCAGCTACGACGAACTGTGCTCGCCATCGAGGTACCACCAGCGGGCGGATTGAAACACGAAGCGGCTGCGCTCATGCAGCTGAGCGTCGCGTCCGCCCTCGCGATAGTGAGCGACGAACTCGACGATTCCGCGGCGCGGCGTGGGTTCGGGCGCGTCGATGATTTCTAGCGCCGTCCACTGAACCGAGGGGTCTGTGACGATCTCGCCGGGGAGCGTTCCGGGGTGCCACGTCGCGACGAGGTAATCATTGAGGCCACGCGCAAACGCCGAGTATCGCGAGCGCATCAGCTCCACGGGAGTGCCAGCGTGTGCTGCCACGGTATGGAACGGCTCGCAACAGTCGGCGTATCGCCGCCCGGTATCGCAGTCGCAGCTTGAGCGGGTCACTGCTTCGCGTCGGGGTCGGCTACGCCACCGTCAGCCTGCGACGTGCCCGAATCGGCCGCACCGTCTGCAGGCTCGGCCGGAGGCGTATCAGCGGGTTTGAACAACTCGCCCTTCGCTTCGTCGCCAGCACCCACCACCCCAATGGTGGTCGTGGTTCCAACGCCCTGCCCGGTTGCCGGGTCGGCGGCGACGATGATCGGGGCGGCAGCCTCATCGGCCTCGTTGGCGCCCCGGCGGCGGAGCAACACAAAGACGATGCCCAGTACAACGAGCGCGCCCGCAATCACCCAAAGCCACCACGGCATGGCGGCTCCGCCCGTGGCCGCGAGGCCTCCTGCGTGAATGATCGTCACGACGCTCATGATGGCACCTTTCGTGTTGTGACTCACACTGTACGCGTGCCGACGTGAGGCCGACCAGTGGCCGCGGCGGCGCGTCGCGCACCATTCAGCCGCTACTCAGCACTCTTCTTGGCGCGCGACGGCTGCACGCGGGGCGGCTCGCCCGGCATCTTGGGAAAATCGGGCGGAAACGAAAGTTCACCCAGGCCGTTGTCCAGATCTCGTTGCCACCATCGCAACAGCTCATCAATGGTTCCGCGCTTCTCGGCGAATCCCGCCCACGGATCGCCCAGGGTCGTGAGCCGGTCAGGAACGGTGCGGACCGTGAATGCGAACGGATCTACGGTGTCGAGCTCTTCCCAGGTGATCGGGGTTGACACGGTGGCTGTCGGCAACGCCCGCGCGCTGTAGGCACCAGCCATGGTGCGGTCGCGGTTTGCCTGGTTGTAGTCCAAGAAAATGCACTCGCCGCGCTCCTCCTTAAACCAGCGCGTGGTCACCAGATCGGGCAACCGGCGCTCCAGTTCGCGGCATGCGGCGATGACCGCGTGCCGCACATCTAAGAACTCATGGGTCGGCTCGATGGGCGCAAACAGGTGCAGGCCGCGATTGCCGCTGGTCTTGATGAAACTCACCAGACTTACTTCGCGAAGCACCTCACGCATCGCGTGCGCGGCGACGATGGCATCGGCAAGATCGGTGCCCGGCTGCGGGTCAAAGTCAATGCGAAGCTCAACCGGATTGTCCGTGTTGTTCGCGAGCGACGCCCACGGATGAAAGACGACGGTGTTCATCTGCACTGCCCACACCGCGGCCGCGATCTCCGTGAGCACCAGCTGCGGGTGGTGCCGACCCGAGTTGTAGGTGACCTCCACGCTGTCGACATACTCTGGGGCGCCGCGCGGCGGATTCTTCGAGAAAAATCCCTCGCCATCAACGTCGCCGCCAAACCGCTCCAGCGAAACCGGGCGGTTGCCGTTTGCCGCCAGAAATGGTTCCGCCACGGCGACCAGATACTCGGCAAGCTCGTGCTTGGTGACTCCCGCCTCGGGAAATACCACGCGATTCGGGCTCGACAACGAGATCTCGCGCACCCCGCCCGGGCCCGGAACCTGCATCAGCACACGTTCGCTCACCATGCGATGACCCTATGCCGTCGCACTCCAACGCGCGAGAGGGCGCAAGAAACACGCCGCCGCGGCGCGCCGGACGATCGGGTTATGCTTCGGCGAGAACGGTCGCCAGTTCATCACGCGTCAGGCGGATGCTCGGCCCTGCCGGGTCAATAACAACGCCGGCGAGGTTGCCGTGCTCCAGGAAAGCGCTCTTGAGCTTGTCGAAACCGAAGGGCATGGGCTGTTCGGTTCGCTGCAGCGCCACCACCTCAAGCGGGTGGGTGAACAGCTGCAACAGGCGGCGACCATCACGCGTGTGAGCCTCGGCGATGCCGTACTGCTTCTCGCCGTCTTTCTCACTGGCGACACCGACCGCCACCCACAGGCGAGCGTCACGCAACGCGTCGAGCACCTTCTGCTTGGTGTCTTCGGTGCGGGGCTCGCACAGAATCGTCTTCAGCTTCATGTCTTCTTCGACGTGCGACATGGCGCGCGTCAGCACATCCACCGGAATGACGGCGCGTGCGGGAGCCGATTCGTTATCAATAATCAGACCAGCAAGGTTGCCCTTGAGCACGTTGTTGATGACGGCGTGCGCCGGTTGTGCGAAGGCGCTGGTGTTCGCGTCATTGTCTTTCTGGAATGCATCGCGCAGCGAGCGGCCAGAGCTGTACGCGAGCATGAACTGACGGTCACCATCGCTCACAATACCCAGCTGCAATGCCTCGCCCGCCTCGATCTGCGCACGCGCGTCTCCGCGCACGCGCAAGTAGACGTGACCCTGCATAAGCTGGCGCGTCACCCCCAGTAGTTCGGCGCCCGTCGGAGTCTCACCGAGGGCGGCAAGGGCATCGCGAAGCACGCCGTTGTCACGGAGACCAGAGATCGTCTCAAGGTTGGTTGGCGGATCGCTGGGCGCGAGCGGGAGCACGACTTCTTCTGGCTTTTCGGGGCGCAACGTTGCGGGAGGCGCCGGCGTCGGAGCAGAGCCCAGCCCGCCAAACGAGGTCATGCTGATATTGACCTGCGGAACGTCTGCTGCCGGAACCTCGGAGACCGGAGCGACGTCGGTATCTGCCGCGGTGGGCACCTCTTCACCTGCGGGGGCTGCAGTGCCCTCCGAAACAGCCTCGGCTGCCGGTGTCAGATCGGACGAGTCATTCTTGCGGCGAGAAAACAGTGCCATTGGGTCAGCCTAACGTGCTCAATCGACGAGGTTGGCGCTCCGCCAAGAATGTGAAGTGAATGTTCACCCGGAGCCGCGAGTGCGTGTTCGATAACACAAGCACCCGCGACCCCGCGACGATATCGCCTAGCGCCGAACGAAACGAGATCTCAGTCTCAACATCAGTGTGGTGCTCGGCCCCAACCGAGCGCTCCCCCCACACATCACTGTTCGCTATGCGATTGTCACCGTCCCTGGCGGTGTGCTTCTATAGTACAACGTCATGGATATCATTGCTATCTACGGTTCGGCATAACAGCGAACTAAACTGGATGCAACGTTCTGCGGCCCTATCATTGTGAAGTTAGCGCCGCGCCCGCACTACCGATGAAGGAGATTCATGCAACTTTCTGCACTCTCCGAGGTCACCGGAGTTTCGATCGCCACGATCAAGTTCTACCTGCGCGAAGGCGTTCTGCCCCGGGGCGTTCACGTCAACGCCACCCGCGCCGAGTACTCGGAAGACCATGTCAAGCGCATCCGGTTGATTTCGGCATTGACCGAAGTGCGCTCCCTGCCGATGTCGCAGGTAAAAGAGATTCTGCAACTCGTTGATGCCCCACTGCCTGACCCATCTGAGACGCTCAGCCGCGCCATTGGCGCCCTGCCACCCTATGTGGACGATGCGCCCGACGGCGAGTATCCCCGGGCACGCGAGGCGCTGAGCGCCCTCGATTACATCTACGACACCCGCTCGGCGGGCGTCAAGCAGCTCAACAGCGCCATTCAAGCGGTGAAAGACGCGAACCTCTTTTGGGAGCCAGAAGATATCGCCTTCTACGGCCAGATCGCGATGACGATGGCTCAGCGCGAACTTCAGCCATTGGCAACCATGAACCCCAAAGACATCGTGAGCTTTGCCGTCATGGGAACCGCCATGTACGAACCCGTGATTCTGGCGCTTCGTCGCCTGGCGCACCAGACACTGAACATCCGCATGATGCAGCAACGCGGCGCCCCAGGCGGCCCGCCCGGCGGTCCCGGCGCCCCTGGTGTACCGCGGCCAAGCGGAACCACGCAAGCACCGGTTCCGCCACCTGCCGAGGCCAGCGCGGACTAGAGCTTTTCGATCGGGGCGATCTTGATCAACAGCTTCTTAGCCCCGACGGCGTCAAAGCGCACGTGCGCAATGCGCTTGGCGCCCTCACCCGTCACCAGGTCGACGCGACCTTCGCCAAAGTCGTCATGACGGATGCGGTCGCCGGGCGCGAGTTCTAGGTCGCCGTTGTCGCGCACCTTCGACGGAATGCGATTCGGAAACTTCTCAAGCGAGGTGGTTTTCGGGCCGAATCCGCCCGAACGCCCGGGGGCGAGGGGCTGCACGCCGAACCCGCCGGAGGGGCGGCGCGCGTTGAGCGCGCGTGACTGGGTGCCACCACGGGAGTTAACGTCGCCGGGCGATTGCCGCCAGTCGATCAGCTCAGCGGGAATCTCCTGCAAGAACCGGCTCGGCATCGCGACAGACACCTCACCAAACTGTGCCCGGGTCATCGCGAGCGTGAGAAACAGGCGCTTACGGGCGCGGGTGACGCCAACATAGAACAGTCGACGCTCCTCCTGGGGCCCGCCCGGCTCCCCCGCAGAAATACGGTGCGGAATGAGATCTTCTTCAACACCCGTCACAAACACGGCGTCGAACTCCAGGCCCTTGGCCGTGTGCATGGTCATCAGCGACACGACGCCAGACTCATCGTCAAGGTCATCGGCGTCTGAGACCAGCGCAACCTCCGTGAGAAAGTCGCTCAGCGTGCCTTCGGGGTTGTTCCGGGCAAATTCGCGGGTGACCGCGACCAACTCGTCGAGGTTTTCGACGCGCGCCTCGTCTTGTGGGTCTTTGCTCATACGCAGCGCGTCGAGGTAGCCGCTCTTCTGCAGCAGCACCTGCAGGCCGTCGGCGACAGCCGTCGGCGGCGGAACCTCGCCAGAGGGCGGAACCATGATGTTGGCTGCCTCGGTGAGAACCGCATCCAACTGGGCGATGGCGTTCTGGATCTTGGGGCCGAAGCCGAGGGACTCGGAATTCGCCAATGCATCACGGAAGGAAATGTTGTGCTCGGCCGCGTAGGTTGCGATGGTCGTCTCGCTGACATCGCCAATGCCGCGCTTCGGCTTGTTGAGAATGCGGCGAACCGACTGATCGTCGGCGGGATTTACCACGGCGACAAGGTAGGCCAACGCGTCTTTGATCTCGGCGCGATCGTAGAACTTGGTTCCGCCCATGATCTTGTATGGCAGCGCCGAGCGGATGAAGATTTCTTCTAGCGCGCGCGACTGTGAGTTGGTGCGATAGAACACCGCCATCTCGCTGTATGGCATGCCGCTGCGACGCAGAGTCTCGATTTCGTCAGCGACGAACTGTGCTTCGTCATGCTGCGAGTAGCCGGTGAAGCCAACGATCTTTTCGCCGTCGCCGCTGTCTGTCCACAGCTTCTTGTCTTTGCGGTCAAAGTTGTTGCGGATCACGGCGTTGGCCGCGCCCAAAATGTTTTGGGTGGAACGGTAGTTCTGCTCCAGCAGCACCACCTTGGCGCCCGGATAGTCGTGCTCAAACTCACTGATATTGCGAATATCGGCACCACGGAACGCGTAGATCGACTGATCGGAGTCGCCGACGACCGTGAGGGAGGCGCCCTCCAACTCGGGAGCCTGATCCGCCTCGAAGATCATCATGCCGCCAGCGGCATATGGCTCTGCGGCCCCGCCGACGACGGGCTTGGTGAGCTCACGGATGAGCGAGTACTGGGCGTGGTTGGTGTCTTGATACTCGTCGACAAGGATGTGACGGAATCGGCGTCGGTACACGTCTGCGACATGAGGGAAGGCGCGAAACAGGTAGACGGTCTGCCCAATCAGGTCGTCAAAGTCGAACGCGTTGGCCTTCTGCAGCGAGCGCTGATAGTCGCGAAAAACGTCGGCGAACTTTCGCTCCACCGGATCATTCATGTTGGCGGAACGCACAAACGAGTCGGCATCTTCAAGCTCGTTCTTCAGTTTGGAGATGCGCGATTGCACCGCCGCTGGCGTCAGCCCATAAGCGTCAGCCTCATGCTCTTTGACCAGACGCTTGAGGAGCGCCCGCGAGTCACCCGAATCGTAGATCGTGAACGAGGACGTAAACCCAAACTGTTGCGCCTCACGTCGCAGAATGCGCACGCAGGCCGAGTGGAACGTCGAAATCCACATGCCCTTGGCGACGTCGCCAACGATGTGACCGACGCGCTCGCGCATTTCGGCTGCGGCCTTATTCGTGAAGGTAATGGCGAGAATCTGGCTCGGCCAGGCCTCGCGCGAGCGCAACAGTGACGCAATGCGATGCGTGAGCACGCGCGTCTTGCCGGAACCCGCACCGGCGACGATCAGCAGCGCCGGGCCGCGGTAGGTCACCGCCTCCGCTTGCGGTGCATTAAGCCCGTCAAGAAGCGGATCTCCGGCCGCAGAGGGCTCGGCGCCACGGCCGACGATGATGGGCTGCACAGAATCGGTCATGATCTCTCCAGTTTAAGCCGGAGCACCGACATCACCGCCGTGCGCGAGCAGACGAGAGCGAGCGCTGGCGGCGCGTGTAGAGGGTGAGGGCAAGTCCGGCCACAAACAGGGCGACTCCCACCGCCAAATTGATCCAGACCACCGACGGTTGGGCAACCACTTCGACGGCGTCATCTTGCCACTGGGCACCCAACCACACCGGCCCCAACGCGCCCATAATCAGCGAAAGCAGGGCAATGGTTCCGCCCACTCCCGCCGTCACGGCACCCACGGCGCCGAGCGATCCGATTTGCGGCGCCATGGCGCCGCCCGCCGCAATAAATGCCCAGGCCAGCACCGCCAACATGATCGTCAGCACGATGAAACGCAGCCAGGGCGTGTCCCACAGCATCAGCCAGAAGGTTCCGGGCCCCGCGATTGCGACCCCGGCGAGCATGATGAGACTCCACACCACGGCCGTTCCGGAGATCGCCGTCACCACCGGCCACGAGGAGCGCGGCCACACCAACACGATGAGAATCAGCCCAAAAACAAACCACCCCGCGCTCGCGATGAGCGCGGGGAGAACAGAAAGAAACGACGCAATGATGAGGTGCGTTGCAATCAGCATTCCGGAGGGAACGATGACCAGCAGCCAGCGGTCAAATGCGAGCAAGCCAAGCATGGATTCGCGCGCACGCCATGGGCGTGAGAACGACAGCCAGGTCGCGCGTGCCGCAGCCGCGCCGGGGCGACGAACCAGGCTCGTGCGGGCCGCAAGGATTCCGATGCCCAGCCAGATAACGCCCAGCGCGAAGAGGCCACGAGCAAGCCAGGCCATCAGTTCTTCGCGGTCGGCACGCTCGGGCACCAGAACAGCGTCTGGATTCACCCGTAGCAGTGCCTCGCTGAGCACCACCGCGATGGCCGCCAACACCGCCAACGCCAACGCGATGAGAACTGCTCGTCGTCCGCGTCGATCGGCCAGTGTCATGACCAAATCTTAGCGAGGTTGCGGCTGGTCAAATGCCACGAGCATCACCACCGCCTCAGAGCAGGCGGCGTGCCGAGGCCCAAGCCGTGAGTTCGTGGCGCGAGGAGAGTTGCAATTTGCGCAGCACCGCAGACACATGGGTCTCGACGGTCTTGACCGAAATGAAAAGGTCGGCGGCGACCTCTTTGTAGGAGTAGCCGCGGGCAATCAGGCGCATCACCTCCTGCTCGCGAGCGGAGAGGCGGTCAAGCTCATCGGGCCGAGCCGCAATCTCACCGGTGACCGCACCGAAGGCATCGAGCACGAAGCCGGCCAGCCGCGGAGAAAACACCGCATCTCCGGCGGCAACGGCGCGAACGCCCGCGCTCACTTCGGCCCCCGACGCACCCTTGGTGATGTAGCCCCGCGCTCCGGCACGAATCACACGCACCACGTCTTCTGCCGCGTCGGAGACGCTCAGCGCGAGGTAGCGGGTGTCTGGGGCAAGCGGCAGCGCCTCGCGCAATACGGCTTCGCCGCCGGAACCAAATTCGCCGTCGGCGCCGGGAAGGTGCACGTCAAGAAGCACCACGTCTGGCTTGGTTTCGGCGATCATGGCGACGGCGCTTGGCACGTCGGCTGCTTCTCCAACAACATCGACGGTGTCATCGAGGTCGGCGCGCAGACCCGAGCGGAAGATCGAGTGGTCATCAATAATCACAATGCGCAGTGGCGTCGTCATGACATCTCCTGGCTTCGTTGGGTGGCTCGCGCATAGTCAAGCTTGAGGTGAATTTCGGTGCCGGTTTCGCGGCGAACGATGCGGGCATCGCCGCCGGCGCGGCGCATGCGACCGATGATCGATTGCCGCACGCCGAGACGGTCGCTCGGCACGGCCGCGAGATCGAACCCGCCACCGCGATCGCGCACGAAAACGTCTACGGCGCGTTCGCTGCCCTCGATGTAGACCGAGATCGGGCCGGGTGCATGGCGTGCGGCGTTCAGAATCGCCTCCCGGGCGGCAGCGGCAACCTCACCGCTGGCACGCTCGGTTGAGGCTCCGGCGGCAACCACATCAATGACCACAGGATAGTCAAGCTCGAGCGCCGCGGCGTAGTCGCGCAGGTCGGTGGGCAGGTCGCTATCGGCCGGATCGTCACCGTCATAAAGCCAACTGCGCAATTCTCGCTCCTGCGCGCGAGCAAGTCGGGCGGCCTCGCTTGAGGCGCCAGCACGGTTTTGAATGAGGGCCAGCGTTTGCAGCACGGAGTCGTGCAGGTGCGCGGCCATTTCGCTACGTTGCTCTTCGCGGATGCGACGAATGCGCTCATGGGTGGCACCGCGAAGCGAGATCACCAGGGCGGGCGCGTAGACCGCCGCGAGCGCGATCACCGCACACAGCGCGGTGATGAATACCAGCACGCTCGATCCGCGCACCGCAAAATCAAAGCCGTACATCACGATCAGCAAGCCGTACATCACGATCAGTGCGAGCAAAATGCCGGTGGCGCTAGCGCGCACAGCCACGACGTGACGCGGGCCGCGCAACGGATCCTGCACATCCAAGAACCCGGCCCAGAGTCCCGCGATCACGCACGACACCTGCGCGATGGCGGTCAGCGCGACCCATTCGGGAGACCCGGCGTACGTCAGTCCCGAGGTTCCCATGATCATCCCCCACCCCGCGAACAGTGTCGCGACGCAGGCGATGCCAATGCTGATCCAGGCGACAGGCGCCGACCGAGTGGGAACGGCGTCGCTGGGCTCGTCTGCGAGCGGAACAAAGATCCACAACCACAGATACAGCAGAATTCCCGCGCCCAACATGAGAGATGTGAGGGCAAACAGCAACCGCACGACCGCGACGCTCCAACCCAGGTGGGCGGCGAGCCCTGCAGACACACCCGTCGCCATGCTCGCGCGCGGGCGCCGCAACGGAACGCGCGGTGCGAGCGGGAGGGATGTCATAACCCAAGTCAAGCACCCCGCCGCGGTCGGATCGACGAAGTTCTCCGAATCCAGGGATGCGTCAGGGGGTTCCCCCATAGCGACGACATTCACCGGTGACGCACAGTAAATACATGACAACGCCAACCGACCGCCCCGCGGCCGAGCCAACGCGAGATGCGATAGCCGCAAGCTCACCGGTTCCGATGCCTGCGCCAGCGCCGCCAGAGAGCGCGTTTTTCGGCTGGATTCGTGACGCCGGCATCGTCCGCACCCGCGGCTGGTTTGGCGGCGTCGCGGCCGGCATCGCCGGTCGCACCGGCATTGACGTTGCCCTCATTCGCGGCATCTTCGTCGTGATTACGCTGTTGGGCTTTCCCGCCGTGCTGCTGTACGCGATCCTGTGGCTCGTGCTGCCAGATGAAAGCGGCGCAATTCCACTGCAGCTGCTGTGCCGTGGCCGCTTTCAGCCGCAAATGATCGGCATTCTGGCGACCTTCTTGTTTGCCCTCATTCCGTTCAACACGCTCGCCGCTCGCGCCTGGCAGGCTCTCACGCAACCGGCGATCTTCGTCTCCGATTCCGGTGGCACGACCTACTATTCCGGCACCGCGTACGACGTGGGCTTTTCGTACGCGCCCTGGGGGCCGACGATGCTCGCGATTGGCGCCGTCGTACTTGCGCTCATCGCGGCCGTTCTCATCGTCGCTGCCGCGCGCCGCCGACGGGGAACACGCGACGCCGCCGCGGTTGGCACGACCGCAATGGTTAACGCTGGCTCCGCGGACGGTGTCTCGATGCCCGCCGCTTTAGCACCCAGCGTCGCCGGCATGAGTGCGACGCCCGGATCTGCTATCGGCTCCGACGCGGAACCATGGGTTGCGACGTCCGCTGGCGGTGCAGAACCGCAGGCCGACGCTCGCGACGCAGGTGCCACCGCGCCAACCGACCCCGATGAGTTCGCCCAGTGGCGAGAGCAGCACGCTCAGGCCCAGCGCGATCGCGAGGCTTTCTTGGTCTCACAGCAAGACGACGCGTCAGCAAAGCAGCGGGCCGAGCGGGAGAACGCCGATCAGCGTGGTGCCTTCCTCAGGCAGTTGAGCGCCCGACGGGCCGAGCGTCGCGCCACCAATCCCCGCGCCAGCGTGGGCTACAACCTCGGAATCATCGGCCTTGCCGCCGTCGTTGCCTGCGTGGTGATTCTCACCTGGATGCCACACGGCTTCGCCGAATCGCTGGCATTGGGCGCTTTCAGCGGTGGCGTCGTACTCGGATTGGGCATGGTGCTGGCCGGCGCCATGCGGCGCCGTAGCGGCTTTCTAGCCCTCGCAACGGTGGCAGCCCTTGCCGTTGGTGGCGCTTCCGTCGTCGGTACACGGCCGGGAGATGTGGTGTGGGATGGCGCGAGTGTGTTCGCCGGAACCATGCCCGAGGTCAACCAGCCGTTTGGCGCGCTCACGGTCTATGCGAGCCCCTCCGAGCCACGCCAAACTCCGCTGAACATCAACAAAGGCGAGGGTTACACCGTCATCTTCGTGGAGGCCGGCATCGACCTTGAGTTTGAAGCCGCCCTCAGCCCCGGCTCCCATGTCAGCGTGTCTATTGAGAAGGCGACGGGCGAGTACGGCGGCCAAGACATTGCCCCCACCGCGCGCGATGGCGTGGAGATGTATGCGGTCGACATCGACACCTACCGTGAAGACCTTCCCTCTTCGACTCAGAAAATCACCCTCGAGCAGACCAACGGCTGGGTAGAAATCGTGGTGCTTCCCGACTGGAGCAACGGTGATGTTTCCACCCATATCGATCCGAAGATCACGGTGAAGAAATGAAGGACGACGACATGACGAACGAGGCCGCCATCCCCGCCGCACCTGAACTCACCCTCGACGCCGCCCCGACCGAGGCGCTAATGCCTGACGCGAGCGAAATGCCTGCACCTGAGGAGACCAGCGAGAAGGCGGCGACAGCGCTCGCTTCGTCAGCTGCGCATGCCCTGGTTCCGCTCGGGGTGGCGGAACCACGCACGCGCTGGGCGGGGATCATCTGGGGTCTGTTGCTCGCTGCGATCGCTGGCGGCGGCTTGATGTTTGTGCTCACGAACGGCTCAGCGAACCTGACGTCGTGGGTCATGACGTTCACCCCGTTTACGCTCGGCATCTACGCCGTGCTTGTGCTTGCCGCCCTCGCCGTCGTGACGGCGTTGGTGGCACTGGTAAGACACGCGCAGAAGACTTTCGCTGCGCGCCGGGCTCGCCTCTAGCGAGCCGCAAGCGGGGGTGCGTTCGGGACCGCACCCCCGCTTTTCTCTGCCCGCCGACGGGCGCGCTGTTGATACCAGGCGCTAGCGGGTGCGGCGACGGACGTTAGCGGGCGCGGAAGAAGTTGACGCCAAGGTCGGCGTGGTCGACGAACACGCCATCGACACCGGAGTCACGGATAATGGCCCACTCGTCTTCGTAGTGGCCATACGCGCTCTTGTCTGACGAGGAGCGAAACTGTCGAATCAAGAACTGATTTTCTGGCCGCACCGTCCAGGTGAACACGCGCAAGCCCCGCTCGTGCGCATCGGCGACGACCGACGACGGCCCGGCGGAGCGCCCCAACCGATCGGGGGCGAGAATCACGCGTTTGTCCACGCTGATGCCGTCTACCTCGGCGGCCAATCGGTCAAGGCCTCGCGGGCTGAACTGCGCGGCATAGCCAATGGCGCGCTCGCCCTGCCTGGCGACCAGGTCAAACGCGGTGCCCTTACTCTCCAACAGGTAGATGTAGCTGGCCTTGATGCCGGAATCACGCAGCTGCATGAGCACGGTTTGCTCAAAGCTCTCGATCCAAATGGGGAGCTTGCCCTGATCCCATCCGGCGGCGCGCAGCTCGGCCGGCAGCAGGTCAGCGTGGGCGAGACCGATCGATTCGAAGTAGGTGGCGTGTTTGATCTCCAGCACCACACCGATGCGTCGCCCCTGTTCGAGCGAGGCGCGTTCCACAATCTCGAGCAGATCGCTCAGCCGCAGAATGCCCTGCTGGCCGTCAAACGTGGCACTGTTCGGCCGAATCTTGGGCAACCGCTCCCGCGAGCGCAGCGTCGCCAGCTCATCCCACGTGAAATCCTCGGTAAACCAGCCGGTGAGATCGATGCCATCGATCTTCTTGGTGGTCTTGCGATCAGCGAACTCCGGGTGAAACGCAACATCCGTGGTTCCGGAAATCTCGTTCTCATGCCGCACCACGATGACGCCGTCTTTTGTCATCACCAGATCGGGCTCAACCGCGTCCACACCCATCGCGAGAGCGAGGTCATACGAGGAGCGTGTGTGCTCTGGACGATAGCCGGGGGCACCCCGATGACCGATGACGAGCGGGGTGGGGCGAGGCACCCGTGAAGCATAGTCGCTGAGAGCGAACGAATACCGAGAAGTTGCTTAGATCACGCGAAATCACGCGGTTCGACTACTAGTCTGTTGGAAACAGCAAATGCTGTGCAGCATAGTTACGGAGCGTGAGTCACACATGGCCCTCAGAAACCCCGTCTTCAACAGCGACGCGTTCTCTCAGGACTCGCGCGCCGCTCAGACTTACCCCGGCTACGCGCCGAAGGGCGCACCGAGCCCCGCATACGGCGCGCAGACCAACCAGTACGGTCAGCCCCAGTATGGCCAGCCGCAATACGGCCAGCCGCTGACGCCCCCGAACGCACAGAACCCGCAGCAGGCGCAGAACCAGGCCCAGTGGTCTTCGGCTCAGCACGCCGCACAGCAGGCCGCCTACCAGGCACAGATGGAGGGCATGTACGCCGCTCCTTCCGCTGGCGCGCTCGAGACTGACCGCATGACGGTGGAAGACACCGTGATGAAGACGGCCGGCCTGTTCGCCGTGCTGCTGATCACGGCGGTTGTCGGCTGGGTGTGGACGCTCGGCGGCACCTTCGACCCGGCACGTGCGACCTCATACTCGATCATCCCGTGGGCTGTCGGTGCTCTTGGCGCCTTCGTGCTCTCGATGGTGATCATCTTCTCGTCACGCAAGAAGGTTCGCCCGGGTCTGATCCTGGTTTACGCGGCCCTTGAAGGCTTGTTCATCGGTGGCATCTCGGCCTTCTTCGAGGGCCTGTACCCCGGCATCGTCGTGCAGGCGACGCTCGCGACCGTCTCGGTTGTTGGTGTCACGCTGGCGCTCTTCGCAAGCGGAAAGATCCGCGCTTCGAAGAAGGCGACCAAGATCTTCATGATCGCGATGATCGGTTACCTGGTCTTCTCGCTGCTCAACCTCGTGCTGATGTGGACCGGCGTCGTGCAGAACCCGTGGGGCATGCGCGGCGCGCTGATCTTCGGCATTCCGCTCGGCGTCATCATCGGTGTGTTCGTTGTGCTGATGGCGGCGTACTCGCTGGTTCTCGACTTCGACAACATCCAGCAGGGCGTCAAGAACGGCGCACCCCGCCAGTTCGCCTGGATGGGTGCCTTCGGCATCATGGTGACGGTGGTCTGGCTTTACGTCGAGATCCTCCGCATTATCGCCATCGTGCGCGGTAGCGAGTAACATCTCCGCACGAAAGGGTCGCCTACGGGCGGCCCTTTCGTCGTTTCTGGGGACATGCGCGTGGGATCTGCTGGCCCCGCGTGCCGTGGTTCCGCGGTTCCGTTGTCGCGTGCGCCCTGGTTCCGCGGTTCCGGCATCGTGTGCCCTGGTTCCGGCGCTCAAGCGCGACGCGAGGGAAGGAGATCAACGCGAGAGAAGGAAACCTCAGCCCGATTCTCCTACCGCCGGCGTAATCTCCTTCTCCCGCGTGTGCGGAGCGGAACCACGGCGGCGGAACCGTGGGGTTCCGCCGCCCATATGCGCCCTGGTTCCGGTGCTCCCGCGCAACGCGAGGGGAGGAGATAAACGCGAGGGAAGGAAACCTCAGCCCGATTCTCCTACCGCCGGCGTAATCTCCTACTCCCGCGTGTGGAAAGCGGAACCACGGGGGGGGGCCGGCAGCCATGTGCGCCGCGGTTCCGGCGCCCACGCGAAACGCGAGGGAAGGAGATCAACGCGAGAGAAGGAAACCTCACGCGAATCCTCCTGCTGCCGGCGTAATCTCCTTCTCCCGCGTGTGGCGAGGGCGGAGCCGTGGCGCGCGGAACCACCAATCACCGGCATGAGTGCAGATCCACGGACCCACGGGGTGCGGAACCGGTGTCGGCCACCGCGGATCAGCGGCGGGTGGGGCGCGAGGCGACAGAGCGCACGAGGTCGGCCCACTGCCGACTCACGGCCCGTCGCTCAAGCGGGGCGACGGCGGAGGGTGCTTCGGCAACGAGTTGGGCGTGCAGCGCCGAATCATGCAGCACGTCGAGTATCGCCGCGAGCAGGGCCGGCTCATCGCCCGAGGGCACGAGCATCCCGCCGCCGCGCTGCAGCACATCACGCGGTCCGTAGGCGACGTCGTAGCTGATGACGGGCACACCGGCGGCGAGCGCCTCGCCCACGACCAGCCCCTGGCCCTCAAACGCGGTAGTCAGCAACAAGAAATCCGCGTCGCGGTAACACTCGGCCGGGTCAGCGACATGACCGTGCAATGTGACGGATTCGCTGAGGCCCAGCTCGATAATGAGTGCCGCGAGACGCTCCCGCTCGGGTCCGTCGCCAAAGATATCTAACCGAGCCTCGGGCACGTCGCGGATCACCGCAGCCCACGCCCGGATAGCGTGATCAACGCGCTTTCCCGGTGCAAGACGGTTCACCATGACCGCGCGACGAGCGGCGCCTCCCGTCGACGCAACCCCACCAACCGACGCAGACTCCCCCACTGCTGAGGCAGAACCCACACCCAACGCACCAGAATCGACACCATTCGGCACCACGACGTCGGCGCGCGCGGTGCCGAAGCGTGCGCGCACATCGGCCGCCTGGGCCTCGGTGGGCCACACCACGGTGTCAAACAGATCGGCGATGGCAAACCAGTTCGTCCACAGCGCGTTCACGGGCGCATCTGGCGTGTACGGCGGCTCCAAGTGGTTGGTGTGGACCGTGTGAATGATTCGCGCTGGCGACTGCCACGTCGCGAGCAGCTCACCGAGTTGCCTGGCCTCCACAATCACGACGCCGTCGGGTGGAACCACGTGGCCGAGCCAAGCGCGGTATAGGCCGCCAAAACCAGCAACACTGCCGATCGGCTCCCCCGCTGCGTCGTAGACGATGACGGGGGCGTCGCTGGCGTGCCAACGCGGGTCGCCGGCGATGATCGGCAACGACAAGACGCGCACCCCTGCGGCGTCGAAAAAATCCGTGTAGTCCACTGCGGCCGGCACCGTGGTTCCGGTCGCAGCGTTCCGCAGCCACGACGCGTCGGCGCGCGCATCGTCAAACAGGTTTCGCATGCGCTCGGCGTCGTGCAGTTCGCCGCGGCGCACCCACTCGGCGCGTTGCTCGGCATGATCGGCGGTCGCACCGGGGTCGACGGTCAGCACGGTGACGTCAATGCCTTCGCTGTGCAAGTCGTAGGCACGACGCATCACGGCACGAGCAAAGCCTCCATCCTGATCAGGGATCAGTCTGGAGGCCAGCACGAAGCACGGCGCCTCAGTCATGAGTCGCCGTGCTTCGTGAAACTTACTCCCACTCGATGGTTCCCGGGGGCTTGGAGGTGACATCGAGCACGACGCGGTTCACGTCGCGCACTTCGTTGGTGATGCGGTTGGAGATCTTCGACAGCACGTCGTACGGCAATCGCGACCAGTCGGCCGTCATGGCGTCTTCACTCGACACCGGGCGCAACACGATCGGGTGGCCGTAGGTGCGGCCATCGCCCTGCACGCCAACGGAACGCACATCGGCGAGCAATACCACGGGGCACTGCCAGATCTCGTTGTCCAGGCCCGCGGCGGTGAGCTCTTCACGCGCAATCGCGTCGGCGTCGCGCAGCAGATCGAGGCGATCCTGCGTGACTTCACCGATGATGCGAATGCCGAGGCCGGGGCCGGGGAACGGCTGGCGCGCAACGATCACTTCGGGCAGACCCAGGTCGCGACCGATCTGGCGTACCTCGTCTTTGAACAGGGTGCGCAGCGGCTCAACGAGCTCGAACTGCATGTCTTCTGGCAGGCCGCCGACGTTGTGGTGGCTCTTGATGTTGGCCGTGCCCGCGCCGCCGCCCGACTCAACCACGTCGGGGTACAGCGTGCCCTGCACGAGGAACTTGATCGGCTCGCCCGCCTCTTTCGCCTCGTCAACGAGTTGACGCTGCACGGCTTCGAACGAACGGATGAATTCGCGACCAATGATCTTGCGCTTGGTCTCGGGGTCGGTGACTCCGGCGAGAGCGTCCAAGAACTGCTGGCGCGCGTCAACGGTGACCAGGCGCACACCGGTGGAGGCGACGTAGTCCTTCTCCACCTGCTCGCGCTCACCCTTGCGCAGCAGCCCGTGGTCAACGAAGACGGCAACGAGCTGGTCGCCGACAGCCTTGTGTACGAGTGCGGTCGAGACGGCGGAGTCGACGCCGCCAGAGAGGGCAGAAAGCACGCGAGCGTTGCCAACCTGGGCGCGAATGCGCTCCACCTGCTCAGCGATAACGTTGCCGCTGTTCCAGTCGTTGGCCAGGCCCGCAGCGCGGTGCAGGAAGTTCTCGATGACCTGCTGTCCGTGGGCGGAGTGCTTGACCTCGGGGTGCCACTGCACGCCATAGAACTTGCGCTCATCGTTGCTGAACGCCGCGACGGGTGCACCGGCGGTCGATGCGTTGACCGTGAAGCCCTCGGGCGCCTTGGCGACCGAGTCGCCGTGGCTCATCCACACGTTCTGCTCGGCCGGAATGCCATCAAGCAGTACCGAGTCTGTGGAGGTCACGGCATTTGTCGCGCCGTACTCGCGCAGACCGGTCGCAGCGACCTCTCCGCCGAGGGTCTGAGCCATGATCTGGAACCCGTAGCAAATGCCGAGCGTCGGAACGCCGAGGTCAAATACGCCAGGGTCAAGACGCGGGGCGCCCTCTTCGTACACCGAAGACGGACCACCCGAGAGGATGATTCCGACGGGGTTCTTCGCCTGGATGTCAGCAGCGGTCGCCGTGTGCGGCACGATTTCGCTGTACACACCCGCCTCGCGAACCCGTCGCGCAATCAATTGCGCGTACTGGGCACCGAAGTCGACGACCAGGACCGGGCGTTGCACGGTCTCAGGAGTCTCGGTCACTTTGCCTCCGTTAATGGCTGAGGAGTTGGATCTGATTCTGCCGCGTCGGCCTCGCGCTGCGCCAGATAGGCGCGCACGTCACGCGCGGTGCGAACTTCAAGGAAGAAGCTCAAGAGCGGAACAATGCCGCCGAGCGCCAGCAGCAAGAAGCGCGGGAAGGCCCAACGCATCATGCTCCACACGCGGAAGCAAGCGAAGAGATACACGACATAGAACCAGCCGTGTACGACCAGAATGACGAGCGACAGGTTGATGCCGTCGCCGGTAGATTCGAGCCCATTCGCGGTCTCAACGACGGGCGCGAGCCACAAGAAACCGCCCTTGCCACCGAGGAAAAGCTCAAGGTGAATCGGCGTGTACTTCAGGATCATCTCGGCGCACAGCAACAGCAGAAAGACACCCGTGATGACAGACGCAATCTGGTAAAACTTCAGTGCACCGCGAATCGCCGGGAACGAGGCGAGTTTCGGGGCGGCCATGTCTTCTATCCTAACCGGTGCGCTCTGAGCCACTGGCCACGCCTGTACGCGCCGAAACGAGCCTGAAACTCGCGGCTTGCCTACGCTGTCGCGAGGTCGGGGTGGTCTTCTTCAAACTGCTCGACTTCTTTTTCCCATGCGTCTTTCGCGAGGCGGTACCACATGAAGAATGCGAAGCCCGCAAACACGATCCACTCGATCGCGTAGAAGATGTTCAGCCAGTTGACTGAGCTCTCCTCCGTCGGCGGCAACGCAATGATCGTGTCGAGCGAACCCATCGCGCTTTCCGATGCCAAATACGGGCGGTACATCGCCAACCCATCGGCGTCATGCCAGAAGCCCAGCAGCTGCGCGGGCGACATGCGCGCCATTTCGGTGATGGGCTGGCTTGCCCGCGGAGGCATGATGCCCTCGTCAGAAATGATGCGGCCGGTCAGCGCCACGTCTTGCGGCGGCGCAGCGTTGAGCTCGGCGGCCACCGCGTCTGCTTCCGCGCGGCTCTCGGTCCATCCGACAGCAACGGCGAGAGAGGTCGGAACCTCGGTGTCGGCGATACGTAGCTGCCCGGTTACCCAGTACCCCTCGACGCCGTCATTGTGGCGCGATGAAACCACCAGAAAGTCGTCGGCGACGAAGGATCCCGCAACCTCAACCCGGTGGCCGACGAATGGTTCCGGCAAGTATTGCCCCGGCGTCACCACGTCAGCGATCGGCTTGATTTCTTCGGTGACCTCGATGGGCACGGGGTCTTCATCAACGGCCATGTCGAGCTGCCACTGCCCCAGCCAGGCAAACACTCCGGCGACGATCAGCGCGAGCCCGAGCACGCCCAGCCACCGCGGGCGCAGCAGCACCTCGCGGAGCGTCGGCGGAAACAGCGGCGCCTCGACTGCGGTCATTTACTGAGCGAGGTAGGGCGCGAGCACAACCTCAACGCGCTGAAACTCTTTGAGGTCGCTGTAGCCGGTGGTGGCCATCGACTTCTTCAGCGCACCCATCAGGTTTGCGGTGCCGTCAACGACCGGCGTCGGCCCGTACAGCACCTCTTCGAGCGTGCCAATCTGCTCTACCTGTACGCGCTTGCCGCGCGGCAGCGACGGGTGGTGTGCCTCGGGGCCCCAGTGGTAACCGGAACCAGGAGCGTCGGTTGCGCGCGCGAGCGCGACACCCAGCATGACGGCGTCCGCGCCCATGGCGAGGGCCTTCACGATGTCTCCCGAGGTTCCGACGCCACCATCGGCGATGACGTGAACGTAGCGGCCGCCAGACTCATCCATGTAGTCGCGGCGTGCGGCTGCGACGTCGGAGACGGCGGTGGCCATCGGCGCGTGGATGCCGAGCGTGGCGCGCGTCGTGGAGGCGGCTCCGCCACCAAAACCGACCAGCACGCCGGCGGCGCCGGTTCGCATCAGGTGCAGGGCTGCGGTGTAGGTAGAAGCGCCTCCGACGATGACCGGAACATCAAGGTCGTAGATGAACTTCTTCAAATTGAGGGGCTCGGCGCTGGAGGAGACGTGCTCAGCCGACACCGTGGTTCCGCGAATCACGAACAGGTCAACGCCCGCGGCGACAACGGTTTCGTAGAGCTCCGCGGTGCGCTGCGGGGAGAGTGAGCCGGCCACCGTGACACCCGCCTCGCGGATTTCGCCGAGGCGCGCGGTGATGAGCTCGGGCTTGATGGGCTCGGCGTACACCTCTTGCATGCGGCGCACCACGTCATCGCCGTCGAGCGATGCGATCTCGGCGAGCAGTGGTTCCGGGTTTTCGTATCGCGTCCACAGACCCTCGAGATCAAGCACACCGAGGGCGCCGAGGCGTCCGAGCTCGATCGCGGTCTTCGGGCTCACAACAGAGTCCATCGGTGCACCGATGACCGGGGTCTCAAACTGGTAAGCGTCGATGGACCAGGCCGTCGACACATCCTCCGGGTTGCGGGTGCGTCGTGAGGGTACGACGGCGATGTCATCGAACGTGTATGCCCGGCGAGCGCGCTTACCGCGTCCGAGCTCGATCTCCATGGTCACCCCCTCAGCCTACCCTTGCGACGGCACGGCGTCGAAAGCCGCCCACAGCACACTACGAAGCGGCCCGGTCGTAGCGACCAGACACCTGCGCGCGAGCGCGAGCCTTGGCCGCTTCCTCCTCTCGGTTCTTTGGTGGCCGAACAGCGACCAGGTCTTCAAGCAGATGACGGGTGGCGTGAGCGATCTCCGCCACGGCGCGGTCGAACGCCGCCTGATTTGCCTGCGACGGCTTGGTGGTTCCGGCGATCTTGCGCACATATTGCAGCGCCGCGGCATGCACCTCATCGGACGTCGCGGCGGGCTCAAAGTTGTGAAGCGTGTGAATGTTGCGGCACATGCCCGCACGTTACCTCGTGGTTCCGACATCCTCAATGGTTCCGACGGGCTCGGGGTTCCGGTGGGTGGCGTGGTTCCGGGGTCGGGCTCCAGGTTCCGCCGAGTTCCATGGCTCCGCTGCCCTCCATGGCTCCGCTGCCCGATCCGCGCCCTTCACCCTGTTCTGCACGAGTAAACACGCAGATGAGCGCGAAACCACGGCGTGTCGCGCGAAACGCTCGATCTGATCGTGCAGAACAGGATTCTGATCGTGCAGAACAGGAGGGTGCACTCCCACAAGGGGGCGCGGGGCCCGGACGCTGGCGCGGGTGCCGGAACCAACCCCGGGGCGCGGAACCAGCGGGTGCGCGAGACCCCCAAGGTCCGCTGCCTGGATCCGCGCCCTTCACCCTGTTCTGCACGAGTAAACACGCAGATGAGCGCGAAACCACGGCGTGTCGCGCGAAACGCTCGATCTGATCGTGCAGAACAGGATTCTGATCGTGCAGAACAGGAGGGCGCACTTCCACAAGGGGGGCGGGGCCCGGACGCTGGCGCGGGTGCCGGAACCAACTCCCAGGGGCGCGGGCCCGAGGCCGGAACCAGGGGCGCCGGCCGGAGGCCGGAACCAAACCCCGGGGCGCGGAAACGCACGTCGAAAATCCATCGGCCCGGAACCAACCCCCGCGGGCACAGTTGCTGGTTACGACTGCGGGGCGGCGCGCAGGGCGTTGCCCCAGGCGCGCAGCGTGGCGGCGAAAGCCTCAGGGTCGGCGATGCCCTGGATCAGCCGATGCTCAAGAGCCAGGTGCGCGGTGAATGCCTCATCGACCAACGCCAACCCCTCGCTGCTGAGCCGAATATTGCGGCGTCGGGTGTCGACGCTGTCAATGGTGCGGATAATGAGTCCGCGTGCTTCGAGGCGGTCAATGCGCTTGGAGAGGCCGCCTGTGGTGATCATGGTGTGTTCGGCGAGTTCACCGGCGGTGCGCTCGTACGGGGCGCCAGCGCGACGAAGTGTGGCGAGCACGTCGAATTCGCCCTGCGAGAGGTCGAAGTGGCGGAAGTTCTCGTCGAGCGCGTCGTCAAGCAGCCCGGCGATGCGATGTAGCCGACCGACGATCCCCTGCGGCGAGGGGTCTGTATCCGGGCGTTCGCGGCGCCAGGCGGCGACGATCGCATCGACCTGATCCGGTTGTTGCGAAGTGAATTTCTCCGACATAACCCCATTATATCTTCCCAGGAAGTAATATGTCTTCCATGGAAGCGAAATCTCGACTTCGGTGGATCCTCCTCACCGCCATCGCACCCCTCGCCTGGGGCAGCGTCTACGTCACCACGCGCCAACTGTTGCCGCCCGATTCGCCGCTGTGGGGTTCCGTCTTTCGCGCCGTGCCCGCCGCGATCATTCTGCTACTCGTCTCGCGCAAGCTACCGCGCGGGCAGTGGATTTGGCGCTCGTTTGTGCTCGGATTTTTGACCGTTGGCGGCTTCTTCGCGCTGATCTACGTGGCCGGAACCACGCTGCCGTCGGGCGTGGCGGCGACGCTGATGTCGACGTCGGCGGTGGGAATGCTGCTGTTTGGCTGGGCACTGCTGGGTCAGCGGCCAAAGCTGATGCCCGTCGCGGGCGCGGTCACCGGCATCGCGGGCGTTGCGATCATGGTGGGTGCGTCGTTCAGCGAAATCAACCCGTGGGGCGTGCTGGCCTCGCTGGGAGCGATGACGGCGTCAACGCTCGGATTCGCACTGACCGCGCGATGGGGAGGCGGCATCGCCCCGGTCACGTTGGCGTCGTGGCAGCTGATGACCGGTTCCGTCGTGATTGTGGTGTTGGCGGTGGTCTTTGAAGGGCCGCCACCCATGCTCACCGGCAGCGAGATCGCGGGATTCGCCTACATCAGTGTGGTGTGCACTGCTCTCGCCTATTTCGCTTGGTTCACCGGCCTGCGGCATCTGCCAGCCGCGGCCGTCGGCGCGATCGGGCTTCTCAACCCGGTGTCGGGGGTGGTGCTGGGTGTGCTGATCGCCGGCGAACCGTTTGGTCTGAGCCAAGCGGCAGGCATGGCGTTGGTGATCGCGGGGGTGGCGATCGCCCTCAGCCGAAGCCACACCCCACAACACCGCGCCACGGCGCTCACCGCCGCGAGCGCGCAACCAAGCGAACCCGCGAGCGCAACGTCGACCGCCCCCGCGACCGCACGCGAAAGCTAGCGCGCGCGTTCCACTCTCTTCTCATCCCAAACCGGAGTCGCCGACTCTTCGACGGTTCCGTCTGAACGGAAAATTAAGAACCGGTCGAACGACCGCGCGAACCACCGGTCGTGCGTCACGGCCAGTACGGTTCCGTCAAACCGCGCGAGCGCATCTTGCAGCTCTTCGGCAGAGACCAGGTCGAGGTTATCGGTGGGCTCGTCAAGCAGTAGCAGGGTTGCACCGCCCAACTCCAGCAGCAGCACCTGAAACCGCGCCTGCTGACCGCCGGAGAGCTGCTCGAAGTTCTGCTCGGCCTGCAGGGCGAGGCCGTAGCGGCTGAGCGCGGAGCTTGCCGCGTCGCGCGCCATACCCGCACGGTCATCCTCGCCCCGATGCAAAATGTCGAGCAGCGTGCGCCCGACAAACTCCGGGTGCTGGTGCGTTTGCGCAAACCAGCCAGGAACCACGCGCGCGCCGAGCACCGCACGCCCGGTGTGCGCGACTTCTGCGGCGCGCTGACCCGCGGTCGTGACGTGTCCGAGAGTGCCGTCGGGGTCGGTTCCGCCGCGCGCCAACAGCCGCAGAAAGTGCGACTTGCCGGAACCATTGGAGCCGAGAACGCCGACGCGATCGCCGAACCAGACCTCAGTCGTGAACGGCTTCATGAGGCCGGTGAGTTCGAGATCGGTGGCAACGACGGAGCGCTTGCCAGTGCGGGCACCACGCAGTCGCATGTCGAGATTCTGTTCGCGCGGCTTCTCCTGCGGCGGGCCGGCCGCCTCAAATTTCGCCAGCCGGGTTTGGGCGGCGCGGTAGCGGCTGGTGAGCTCGTCGCTTCGCTTCGCGGCCTCGCGCAGGGCGACGACGAGCTGCTTGAGCTTGAGATGCTGCTCATCCCAGCGGCGGCGCAACTCTTCGAGGCGTTCCATGCGGGCATCGCGGGCGGCGTGATAGGTGTTGAACCCGCCGCCGTGAATCCACGCGGTCGCACCCGCCGGCCCAACCTCGAGGGTTGCGATGCGGTCGGCCGCGCGCGCAAGCAACTCGCGGTCGTGCGAAACCAGCAGCACGGTCTTCTTCGTTTCACGCAGGCGTTCTTCCAGCCATCGTTTGCCCGGAACATCGAGGTAGTTGTCTGGTTCGTCGAGTAGCAGCACCTCGTCGGGTCCGGCAAGCAACGCTTCGAGCGCAAGCCGCTTCTGTTCGCCGCCAGAAAGGGTCGACAGTTCGCGGTATTTCACCCGCTCATATCCGGCCCCGAGCGCCGCCGTTGCGACGCGGTCCCACACCGTTTCATACTCGTAGCCGCCCGCATCCGCATACTCGGCGATCGCCGTCGCGTACGCCATTTGGTTCCGCTCACTGTCATCGTCGATGAGCGCGTTCTCGGTTGCTTCCAGCGCTCGCGCGGCGCGGCGAACTCGGTCCGGAGCAACGTCGACCAGCAGGGTGTGGACCGTTGGCGGGTTTGCGGGGTCGGCGTCGCGCGCGTGCCCGATGAACTGGTCCATCACCCCGAGGCCACCGTTGATGGAAACCGCGCCAGCATCGGGTTTGAGGTCGCCACGAACAATGCGCAGCAGCGTCGTCTTGCCGGCACCGTTCTCACCAATGAGTGCAGTCGTCTTGCCCTCGCCAACGCGAAACGTGATGTCGTCGAGCAGCGGCCGCCCATCGGGCAGCGTGTAGGACACGGCGTTGATGTCAATGAATCCCACGGATCAATTCCTCTCGCCCGCAACAGGCGAGCCTTTCAGAATAGCGGTACCGTGCGGTCGGATACGCCTCTTCGGAGTTTTCATTCGCCTCAAGCTCCCGTGCATGCGCGACGGAACCTCCCGCCGCCAGTGACGTTATGCATCACCGTGTGGTGCCAGTGTGGCTGGTGGGGCAAATGGGGCCGAATACACGAATTTCGTGATGCATAACGCCGCGGCAAAGACCGGAACCTCGGGGCACGTCCCACAGAAGACGGAACCTCGAGGGCGTTCGCGGCAAAGACCGGGACCTCGGGGCCGGCACAAAAACGGAACCTCCCTCCGCGGCGCGGGGGGAGGTTCCGTTTCAGAGAAACTACTTGCGGTAGTTGGGGGCCTCGACGACGATCTGAACGTCGTGCGGGTGTGACTCCTTGAGTCCGGCAGCCGTGATGCGCACGAACTTACCCTTGGCCTTGAGCTCTTCGATGGTGCGGGCACCGACGTAGAACATCGACTGACGCAGGCCACCGACGAGCTGGTAGGCAACCGCCGATGCCGGGCCGCGGTAGGCAACTTGGCCCTCGATTCCCTCAGGAATCAGCTTGTCGTCGCTGGGCACATCGGCCTGGAAGTAGCGGTCCTTCGAGTACGAGGTCTTCTTGCCGCGGGTCTGCATCGCGCCCAGCGAGCCCATGCCGCGATACTGCTTGAACTGCTTGCCGTTGACGAAGACGATTTCGCCCGGCGACTCGTCGGTTCCGGCGAAGAGCGAGCCAATCATCACGGTGTCGGCGCCCGCAACGAGAGCCTTCGCAATGTCACCCGAGTACTGCAGACCGCCATCGGCGATCACCGGAACGCCAGCCTCACGGGCTGCCTGGAAGGCTTCCCAGATCGCGGTGACCTGCGGAACGCCCACACCGGCGACGACGCGCGTGGTGCAGATGGATCCGGGGCCAACGCCGACCTTGACGGCGTCTGCACCCGCGTCGATGAGCGCCTGAGCACCCTCGCGCGTCGCGATGTTGCCGCCGACGATGTCGATGTGAGCAAATGTTGGGTCAGCCTTGAGGCGCGTGATGATGTCGATCACGCCGTAGGAGTGGCCGTTGGCCGTGTCGACGACAATAACGTCGACACCGGCGTCGCGAACCGCCTCGGCACGCTGCCATGCGTCACCGAAGAAGCCGATGGCGGCGCCGACGCGCAGACGGCCCTGGTCGTCTTTCGTGGCGAGCGGGTACTTCTCGCTCTTGTCGAAGTCTTTGATGGTGATGAGGCCGGCGAGCTTGCCGTCATCATCCAGGAGAGGAAGCTTCTCGACACGGTTCTTCGCGAACAGTGCGATGATCTCTTCGGCGGGAATCCCGACGGGAGCGGTGATGAGGTTCTCGCTCGTCATCACGTCTTTGGCGAGGGTTGTCTTGCGCTCAGCACCGGTCACAAAGCGCATGTCGCGGTTGGTGACGATACCGACGAGGCGGCCGTCTTCGTCAACGACGGGCAGACCTGAGATGCGGTACTTGGCGCACGTGGCGTCAACTTCTTCGATCGTGGCGTCTGGCGTCGTGGTGATCGGGTCACTGATCATGCCCGATTCACTGCGCTTTACGCGGTCGACGTGAGCTGCCTGGTCTTCGATCGACATATTGCGGTGCAGAATGCCGATGCCACCCTGGCGTGCGATGGCGATTGCCATTCGAGCCTCGGTGACCGTGTCCATCGCGGCAGATGCGAGCGGCGTGGCAACCGTGATTCGCTTCGTGAAGCGAGATGACGTGTCAGCGTCGCTCGGAATAACATCTGTCGGGCCAGGTAGCAGCAGAACGTCGTCGTAGGTCAGGCCGGTAAAGCCGAAGGGATCATTCTGTTGCATGGATGGGCTCCTCCTGCGCGTGTGGCGCGGTTATCGCGGGGCGAGGGACGTCAACGGCCTTGGACGGGTGGATCTCCCGTGTAAATAGTGTAATTCGACGGCGGCGCAATTTATTCCAGTCGGAGACGTCGCCGACACGCCCGAGCCGTCACAACGCACACCGGCCCGCAACACCCCCTCACGGTTGCGCAACCCCACTACTGACGCGAAATCGAGGTTCCGTTCGCTGTCACACCTCTGGTCACAGCGTGGCAACGACTTGACTTTTCTTCCCCGTTCTCGGCGTTTTCCCAATATGCTCACATTCCACCCGAATCAATGCTGATCGGAGTGCTCGCGATTGCTGGAGATCCCAACAACAAGCGGAGGTTGTGTGTCCCCTTCATTAACCCGAACGCAGTACCGCCAGCGGTGGCGCGTACTTACCCTGCTGTTAGGAGTCTTGATCGCCGGATTGGTGATCATTGCCCCCACCGTCTCGGCGACAGCAAGCACCGTCACCGTGCCGACGGCGACCGCAGCCGTCACGTGTGACCCACCCGAGGAGCAAGAAAGCACCGACTGGCGTTTCAGCGGATTCATTAAGTTCAACGACGAGCCGCTGCCGTGCGTCACCGTCACGATTGAGGGCAACGGCTTCAGCGCCGAAACCGTCACGAATGAGAAGGGCCGCTGGGAGCTGTTCGTTCCGGAAAACGCGGAATACACGCTCACGGTTGACGAAACCACGCTCCCAGAAGGCGTGATCGTTGAGGGCGAGTCGGCATCGCAAACAGTGACGTTCGACCTCACCGGCAAGAAGACGGTCAACCTCTTCTTGGGCGAGGGCGTGCGTGAGACCACCTCGTTCATCGATCAGCTGTGGGGCAGCATTTTCCGCGGCGTCGTGTTTGGCCTGATGCTGGCGCTGGCGGCGATGGGTGCGGCTCTGATCTACGGAACCACGGGGCTGTCGAACTTTGCACACGGCGAGATGGTGTCATGGGGCGCCATCGTCATGATGATCCTCTCGACCATCTGGAACGCCCCGCTGTGGATCGGTATTGCGGCGGCGGTGATCGCCGGCGTTGCGCTGGGCTTCGCGTTAGACGCGGGCCTATGGCGCCCCCTGCGGCGCAAGGGCCTGGGTATCGTGCAGCTGCTCGTGGTGAGCATCGGTCTCGCCATCGCGCTGCGCTCCTTCTACCAAATCTTGATCAAGGGCAACGTGTACGAGGTTCCGGGTCAGAACGCGATGGAGTTCGCGATCGGCCCCATCAAGACCACGTACATCAACCTGATCATCGCGGGCGTGAGTATCGTCGTCATTCTTGGCGTCGCGTACTTCCTCACCCGCACCCGGCTCGGCAAGGCCACGCGCGCCATCAGCGACAACCCGTCGCTGGCATCGGCCTCGGGCATCAACGTTGAGTCGGTCGTTCGCATGGTATGGATGATCGCCGGTGGCCTCGCCGCCCTCGCTGGCGTGCTGTGGGCGTATTACATTCGCGGCGTGAAGTTCGACATGGGAACCAGCATGCTGTTGCTCATCTTCGCCGCCATCACGTTGGGCGGCTTGGGAACGGCTTTCGGCGCCCTCGTCGGCTCGATCATCATCGGTGTCGTCGTGGAGGTATCGCCGCTGTTCATTCCGTCTGATCTCAAGTTCGCTGGCGCCCTGCTCGCGCTGATCGTCATTCTCCTGGTGAGGCCACAAGGCTTGCTGGGACGCAAGGAAAGGTTGGGTTGACATGGACTTCATGGCTGTCCTGGCGGACTCACTCCGCTTCTTGCTCTCCCCCACCACCATCGCGTTTGCGATCGCGGCAACGGGTCTGTCGGTTCACTTCGGTTACACCGGTCTGCTGAACTTCGGTATGGCGGCGTTCATGGCGCTCGGCGCCTACGGCTACGCGATCGGTGTGCTCACCTTCGGCCTTCCGTGGTTTGGTGCGATGGCGCTTGGTTTGATCGCCGCGGTGATCTTCGCGCTCATCCTCGGTATTCCGACGTTGCGATTGCGAGCCGACTACCTCGCCATCGTGACAATCGCTGCCGCCGAAATCGTGCGCCTCATGCTCAACACCGCCGCGTTCGACCCGATCACTGGTTCCAACGACGGCCTTGACGGCTACAACACTGGCTTCCAGGCCGCGAACCCCTGGGTGCTCGCCGGCGGCGACACCTCTGACACATGGGGCTTTTGGACCTGGACCTACACCAACGCCCGTTGGTGGATCATCCTGTTTGGCCTGATCCTGCTGGCGCTGTGCATCGTGACGGTCTTCTTGCTGATGCGTAGCCCGTGGGGCCGCGTTATCAAGGGAATCCGTGAAGACGAAGATGCCGTGCGCTCGCTCGGCAAGAACGTCTTCTCCTACAAGATGCAGGCCCTCATCATCGGTGGCGTGATGGGTGCCATGGGTGGCATCATCTACGCGCTGCCGTCGGCGGTGACACCCGGGTCGTACGTGACCGATATGACGTTCAACCTGTGGACGATCCTGCTGCTCGGTGGTGCCGCCACGGTATTCGGCCCGACCCTCGGTGCCGTGCTGTTCTGGGTGGTTTATGCGTTCCTTGGTTCGGTTATTCCGCACATCGGACTCCCCCTCAGCACCGGTCAGAGTGCGGCCGTCGTGCAGTTCATGATGGGTGTCGCGCTGATGCTCATCGTGATCTTCCGCCCACAAGGAATCCTCGGAGACAAGAGGGAGATGACCTTTGTCAAATAATCAGATTCCCGAAGCCGCGGGGGAAAACTCGGAACCAGTGGTGCCGGAAGTAGAAAGCGTGCTGGAAGTCGAAGGCGTACTAGAAGTCGAGGGCGTGGAGCCGCTCGAATCGGGCGCCGCCGCCGGTGCCGAGGCGAGCGTCGAGGTTCCGTTTCCTGCCACAGCGGAGGCCGCCGAAGAATTGGTGGCCGAAGACAAGGTGTTGGTGGCGGAAGATCTCGTGGCCGACCGTGCAGCGGGTGAATCGGCGACGATTCCTGGCAAGCGCATCAAGTCGACCGGGCTTGCGAAGGGCCCAGGAACGCCCGGTATTCCCAAGGTTGACCCGATCCTGATCGTCGACAACGTCACCCGAAACTTCGGTGGCGTGACGGCCGTTGACGTGAACCACCTGGAGATTCCGCGCCACGCGATCACCGCCCTCATCGGACCAAACGGCGCGGGAAAGACCACGCTGTTTAACCTGCTGTGCGGTTTCGATAAGCCCAACACCGGCTCCTGGACATACGACGGCCACAACCTTGCGGGCGTTCCGTCGTTCAAGGTGGCCCGGATGGGTCAGGTGCGCACGTTCCAGCTCACCAAGGCGCTATCGCTGCTGTCGGTGCTGGAGAACATGAAGCTCGGCGCCAAAAACCAGCGCGGTGAGCGGTTCTGGGCGGCGCTGATGCCGTGGACCTGGGGCAAGCAGGAGACGGAGATCACGGCCAAGGCGCGCGATCTGCTCAAGCGCTTCAAGCTCGACGCGAAGGAACAAGACTTCGCGGCTTCGCTCTCTGGCGGCCAGCGCAAGCTGCTCGACATGGCGCGTGCGCTGATGAATGACCCGACGCTGGTGATGCTGGATGAGCCGATGGCTGGCGTGAACCCCGCGCTCACGCAGTCACTGCTTGACCACGTGCTTGACCTCAAGGATCGCGGCATGACCGTGCTGTTCGTTGAGCACGACATGCACATGGTGCGCCACATTGCCGACTGGGTGGTGGTGATGGCCGAGGGCAAGATTGTGGCCGAGGGTCCGCCGGAGACGGTGATGGAAGACCAGGCCGTTATTGACGCCTACCTCGGCGCCCACCAAGACGTAGACCTCGGCGTTGTGACCGGTCGCATCCCCACGATTGACACGAAGGAGTCGAAATGAGCGATGACATCGTTGTCGAGATGACGAATGTTCATGCTGGCTACCTGCCAGGCATCAACATTCTCAACGGTGCCAACCTGATCGCGCGCCGCGGCGAGTTGATCGGCATCATCGGCCCGAACGGAGCCGGTAAGTCGACGCTGTTGAAAGCCATCTTCGGCATGCTGAAGGTGCGTGAGGGCGAAATCACCGTCAACGGTGAGAGCATTGTCGGCCTCAAGGCCGACAAGCTCGTGCGCCGCGGCGTGGCGTTTGTGCCGCAGACGAACAACGTCTTTCCGTCGTTGACGATCGCCGAAAACCTGCAGATGGGTGTGTATCAGGCGCCAAAGAAATACGCGGAGCGTCTCGAATTCGTTTCGAGCATTTTCGCGGAGCTCGGCGGGCGCCTCAACCAACGCGCGGGATCGCTCTCCGGCGGTGAGCGTCAGATGGTTGCCATGTGCCGCGCCCTGATGATGGACCCGAGCGTGCTGTTGCTCGACGAGCCGAGCGCCGGCCTCAGCCCCGTGCGCCAGGACGACGCGTTCTTGCGCGTCTCGGAGATCAACAAGGCCGGCGTGACGACCATCATGGTGGAACAAAACGCACGCCGCTGCCTGCAGATCTGCGACCGCGGCTACGTTCTTGACCAGGGTCGCGACGCCTACGAGGGCACCGGCCGCGCCCTGCTGAACGATCCGAAGGTCATCGGCCTCTACCTCGGAACCCTGGGAACCGAAGCCGCCTAGCGCGCCACAGGCCCCTTAACAAGGAACCGGACTCCGATGGGAGTCCGGTTCCTTTTTTGTCGGCCTCGCGTCGTGGCGGGCTTGCGTCGGTCGGGCTTGAGTTGTGTCGGGCTTGAGTTGTGGCGGCCCTTCCCCGTGGTTCCAACGCTTCCCCGTGGTTCCAACGCTTCCCCGTGGTTCCAACGCTTCGGGGGCGGGCCTCACACCCTGTTATGCACGATCTGAATCCTGTTGTGCACGATGAGATCGCGCGATCCCCGCGACACGCCGCGAATTCGGGCCCCGCCGCGCGTTTACTCGTGCAGAACAGGAACAAGAGGCACGGAGCCACGATGCCGCGCCCGGGGAACGGGGGCACGGAGGCGCTGACGCCCGGGGGCTGGAGGCGCTGACGCTCACGGGGCGGGCCTCACACCCTGTTATGCACGATCTGAATCCTGTTGTGCACGATGAGATCGCGCGATCCCCGCGACACGCCGCAAATTCGGGCCCCGCCGCGCGTTTACTCGTGCAGAACAGGAACAAGGCGCATGGAACCACGACGCGGCGCTCGGGAGGCACGGAACCACGCCGCGGCACTCGGGGGCACGGAACCACGACGCTCACGGGGCGGGGCGCGGAACCCAAGGGCCCCAAGAGCCGGCGGGGCGCGGAACCAAAGGGTCCCAAGAGCCGGCGGGGCGCGGAACCACGGGATGGCGGGCGCGGGGGTATGCGAAAGGGGAGGAGCCCGGTGGGCCCCTCCCCTGCGCTGTATCTAATTAGTCGATACGGGTGGTCATGTTGTCTGCCAGGTACTCGTAGGTACCGATTGCAGCGCCCTTCGGGTCACCGTTCTCGTCGAACGTGACGTCTCCGGAGTAACCGTCGTAGTCGATCGTCTTGCCTTCAGCGATGAGAGCTGCGCACGCGGCGAACTCGGTGCACTTCTCGCCGTCACCGGTTCCGCCCGAGATCTCAGCCATCTTGGCAGCCATGTCGGCGCCGTCGGTCGAGCCAGCAGCAAGTGCTGCCAGAGCGGTCAGGATGACGCCGTCGTATGCCTCAGCGGCGTACGTGAAGTCGTTGACCTCGCTGTTGCCAGCGGCCGTCCATGCAGCCTGCAGGCGGTCGGTGAAGTCGTCTTCCAGCTTCGGGCCGGGGCGGGTGCCCTTAGCGCCGGTCAGGTCGATCGACATGTCGGGTCCGTAGTTCGACAGGTTGCCGTCAACCAGGTACATCTGGTCAGCGGTGATACCGGCCGAAACGAGTGCCGGCGCGAGCGCCTTGAACTCTTCGTACGAAACAATTGCGACCGCGTCAGGGTTGGCTGCAACAACAGCCTGAATCTGAGCGTCGAACTGCGTGTCACCGACGTTGAACGTCTGGTGCTCAACGACCTCGCCACCGGCACCTTCGAAGGTCTCGGTGATGGCGGCGTCAAGACCGGAACCATATGCGTCGTTCTGGTAAAGCACGGCGAGCGTGGCGTGACCATCATCAGCGATCAGGTTGCCGAGAACTTCACCCTGCAGCAGGTCGCTGGGGGCGGTGCGGAAGTACAGGCCGTTGTCGTTCCAGTCAGTGAAGTCGGGCGACGTGTTCGACGGCGAAATCTGCATGATGCCCGCCTCAACGTTTCCGTCAAGGATGAGCTTGGAGACACCGGACGAGGCTGCACCGATGAGGGCGGTGATGCCCTTACCGCGCAGGCTCTCGATGCTGGTTTCGAAGGCCTTCGTCTTCGTGTCACCCTCATCAACTGCGGTGTAGTCGATCGTGATGCCAGCGTCGGCCGCGTTGACCTCCTCAACAGCGAGGAGAACGCCCGATTCCATGGGCGGGCCGAGGAATGACAGCGAACCGGTCTGCGGCAAGAGAGAGCCGAGCTTGAGGGTCAATGCCTCACCCGAGGGTGCGGAGCTTGTGGAGTCGGTTGTGGGGTCGGTCGTCGGGTCTTCGCCGCCACCACCAGTGCTGCAACCAGCAAGTACGAGTGCACTGGCAGCAGCGAGCGCCACTCCAGCGAACACCTTGCCCTTGCGGGCCTTCAGGGTTCCGTACATAAACGCTTCCTTACGTTCATCTGACCTCGCCTTGTGCAGGTCGGTGTCACCACACTACGAGTTCAGAAGCATTAACAATGTCTCAGTGCGCTAACGTTTTGACCGAAGATCGCAATTTGGTCACAACCCGATATCCGCCCGGTAACGCGCGCTACGGCGTGATCGCCACCACCGGTTCCGTCGCACGACCTCGACGCGCGGCGATGAGCGAATCGGCGACGAAGAGTGCGAGCGCCATCCACACCACGCCGAATCCGATCCACCGTTCCACCGGCATGGGCTCCCCCATGATCCACACGCCGGTCGCGAACTGCATGAGCGGCGTGATGAATTGCAAAATACCGATGACGGTGAGGGTGGTGCGCCGGGTTGCCGCAGCAAACAGCAGGAGCGGAACGGCCGTAGCAATACCCGCGAACATCAGCAGCAGCGTGTGCATGGTGCTGATGTTTCCGAACGTAATTCCCACGGTTCCGCCCACCCAGATGAGCTGCGCGGCGGCGATCGGAACCAGCCAGAGCGATTCGAGGGTAAGGCCGCTGACGGCGTCGACGCGCGGGCCGATCTGCTTCTTGATGAGGCCGTAGAGGCCGAAGCTGCCCGCCAGCGCAAGCGCGATCCACGGGAACGAACCGAGGCCGATCACAATTATCGTGACGGCAACGGCGACCAGCGCGATCGCCGCCCACTGGAGGGGGCGCAGTCGCTCTCGCAAAACGAAAACGCCAAGCAGAATGGTGACGATGGGGTTGATGAAGTAGCCGAGTGAGGTCTCGACGATGTGCCCGGTGAGGGTCGCCAGCACGAACACTTGCCAGTTGACGTAGATCAAGATGCCCGCGATGACGGTCAGCCACACGGTGCGCGGGCTGGCAAAGATCGCGCGCAGCCGCCCCCACGAGCGGGTGACCGCGATGAGGATGACACAAAACGCGAGCGAGAAGAAGATGCGCATCGCGACGATCTCCCACGGACCGGTCGGCGCGAGCGTCAGAAAGTACAGCGGCAGAAACCCCCACAACAGGTACGCCGCAAGACCGAATCCGAATCCGAGCTTGCGCTCCCGCAGGTCATTAGTACGCACTTGCTCAGGCTACCGCTGGTCGCCGACACTGCCGCCAGGCGGCGAATGCCGTGGTTCCGCAGTCGCGGGGCGGCCGACGGACGCCGTGGTTCCGCGGGCTGCGAATGCCGTGGTTTCGCGCGCCGCGACGGACACCCTGGTTCCGCGCGTCGCGACGCCTTCTGTGGTTCCGCGCGCCGCGACGCCCGCGGCACAGCAAAGGGCCCGTGTGACGAATCACACGGGCCCTAAAACTTCTGACGAAGTGCGCTTAGCGAACGACGATCGCGAGCACGTCGCGGGTCGACAGCACGAGGTACTCCTCGGCGCCGAACTTCACCTCGGTGCCGCCGTACTTGCTGTAGAGAACGCGGTCGCCAACGGCGACGTCGAGGGGCACGCGGTTGCCGTTGTCGTCGATACGACCGGGGCCAACTGCGACGACCTCGCCCTCCTGGGGCTTCTCCTTCGCGGTGTCAGGGATGACCAGGCCGCTAGCCGTGGTCTGCTCTGCCTCAACCTGCTTGATGACGATGCGGTCCTCGAGCGGCTTGATGGAAACCGACACGGTTTACCTCTTCCTTCTGGCGAATCAAGATTATTGGCACCCACACCAGGTGAGTGCTAACGCCAGTCTACGTCCGCAATTGGCACTCATGCAACGCGAGTGCCAACTTCGACGCCATGATCGCTTTGGGCGGAATGTCACACCGCCCGCCGTGGCCCTCGTGCACGGCCCGAGCCACCTGCTTCAGTCGACGCACTCCCCAAATGTCGGAGAAGTTGGCGGGGGCAGGGGCGAAAGCGCCTTTTGGTCGGAGTGTCGCGCGTTTCCTCCGACATTTGGCAACGCCGTGACCCGAAAGGCGGAACCACGGTGCGAGTGTCGCCGCGGACAAGTTCCGAGCCACGTGGTTCCGCAGCCCAGGTTCCGCGCCCCTTGTTCCGCCGCCCTGGTTCCGCGACCCTGGTTCCGCCGCCCTGGTTCCGCGGCCCTGGCTCTACAGCGATGGTTCAGTCGGCGCACCTCCCAAATGTCGGAGAGGTTGGCGGGGGCGGGGGCGAAAGCGCCTTTTGGTCGGAGTGTCGCGCGTTTCTTCCGACATTTGGCAACGCCACCACCCCGAAAGACGGAACCACGGTGCGAGTGCCGCGGCGAGCAAGTTCCGAGCCACGTGGTTCCGCAGCCCAGGTTCCGCGCCCCTTGTTCCGCCGCCATGGTTCCGTGCCGCGCTTCCCGAATGTCGGAGAAGTTGGCGGCGGCAGGGGCATATGCGCCCTTTGACCGGCGTGTCGCGCATTACGTCCGACATTTGGGAACGCCACCACCCCGAAAGCCGGAACCAGGAGGACGGCACCCGAAGCACCACCACGCGAGCACCACCACGAGAACAGCGCCCCGAAGCAGAACCACGCAAGCCGGAACCACGGCGCAAGTGGCGGGGCGAACTAGGCTGGCGGGATGGAGATGTCTGAACTCGTCACGTTGCTTTCGCACGAGTCGCTCGATCTCATTGACGCGGTGGGGCCGATTAGCTCCAGCGATGACGCGATGAAGGCAGTCACTCGCATGCGTGCGGCCGGGCACTCCCCCGATCTCACCGCCGCCGTCGTCACGCAAGCCCGGCTGCGCACGCGCGCCGAGGCGAAGTTTGGGCCGTTCGCCAGCCGCATGCTGTTTACCCAGGCAGGGCTCGAGCAGGCGACGCGCATGCCGGTCGCCGCCCGCCACGCGCAACGTTTTGTCGCCGCAGGTGCGCGATCCGTGGCCGATTTGGGATGTGGGATCGGCGCCGACGCGCTCGCGTTTGCGGGCGCGGGTCTGCGAGTGCTTGCAGTCGACGCCGACGCGGTCACCGCGGGTATCACGGCACACAATCTCGCACCCTTCGGCGACAGCGTCGAGGTGCGCCACAGCCTCGCCGAAGAGGTCGATCTCACCGGCATGGACGCCGCGTGGCTGGATCCGGCGCGGCGCACCAAGGGTCACAGCGAGACCAAGCGCGTCACTGCCGCCGACTACTCCCCGAACCTCGATTGGGTTTTCGGGCTTGCCGATGGCCTGCCCATCGGCGTGAAGCTCGGCCCCGCGCACGATCGCGACAGCCTGCCCGAGAACGCCGAAACCCAGTGGGTGAGTGTCGACGGTGATGTTGTGGAGCTTGTGGTGTGGACCGGAACCTTGGCTCGCGACGGCGTGCGACGTGCGGCACTCGTGGTGCGCGGTTCCGGGGCCCACGAGCTCACCGCGCCGGCCGATGCGATCGATGAAGAGCCGCGCGAGCTCGGTGCGTTCGTGCACGAGCCGGACGGCGCCGTGATTCGCGCGCGCCTCGTCGGCGACGTTGCCCGCTCGCTCCAAGCTGGCCCGGTGGCCGATGGCATCGCCTACCTCACCTCAGACACGCCATTGACGAGCCCGTTCGTGTCGTCATTCCGGGTGCGAGAAGTGCTTCCGGCCGACGTCAAAACCCTCGCTAAAGCTTTGCGAGGTCACGATATCGGCACGCTCGAAATTAAGAAGCGCGGCATGGATATCGATCCCGCCGTCTTCCGCAAGAAGCTGAACCTCAAGGGCTCGCAGGCGGCGACGTTGATTCTCACCCGATCCGGCACCAAACGCGTCGCGATTCTCGCCGACCGCGTCTAGGAGTTAGCGAAATCTCGGGCTAGCCAAACCAGTGCAGTTGAGTGCCTGCCCACCACAGCCATCCCGCGCTATAGATCGTCGCCAGCACACCGAGCGCGATTCCCCATGCGCCGAGCCGGCTGCTCTCCTCAGGCTTTCGCACGGCGACGATGCCCAGCGCGATACCAATTAGCGCGAGCGGAAACGCCCACCCGACAAAGAATGACGTCGCGAGTCCCGCGAGGGCGAACGACACAGCCGAGCCGCCATACCCCTTACGAAGGGGTGCAGCCGGTGCCCACTGCACGTCGGTCGTCGGTTCCAGCTCATCAGCGGCAGTGCCGGCGTCTGCGTCTGCGTCTGCGTCTGTATCTGCGTCCGCGCCTGCGTCTGCGTCCGCGCCTGTCGAGTCATCGGCCACATCTGAGCCCCCGACCTCGGCAACGGTTTCGAGCTCCGCAACAGCCTCAACCTCCGCAACGGCCTCAGCCTCGACCGCCTCCGCAGCGGCACCAGCCTCCGCGACCTCCGCAATGGTTCCGGCGTCGCGCGCCTCATCACCGTCTGCCGAAGCTGACGGCGTGACGGCGGCAGCCGCGTCGTTTGACGAGGCTTTGTGGTCGCGGCGGAGGGATCCGGTCATGCCGACTCGGCAACCTGAACGTCGGCAACCTGAACGTCGGCAACACCCACCGACTCGGCAACCTGAATTTCGGTGACGGGCAGTGTGGAGTCGGCGCCGAACGCGAGCGTCGAGGGCTGGCGGCCGCTCATCACAAGCTCGGCCGCAAGTGCCGCGATCATCGCGCCGTTATCGGTGCAGAGCGACAGCTGCGGAATCCGCACCGTCACACCGGCCTTTGCGGCACGTTCGATAGCGACCTCACGCAACCGCTTGTTGGCGATGACGCCACCACCCAGCAGCAGCCGCGGCACGCCATACTGGGCGCAGGCGTCGAGCGCCTTGGTCACCAGCACGTCGACGACGGCCTCGCGGAACGAGGCTGCCACGTCGGCGGGTGAATACTCATTGCCCTGCGCTTTTTGTTGTTCCATCCAACGGGCAACGGCTGTCTTCAGCCCGGAGAAGGAGAAGTCGTAGCGGTGCTTCGCCATGTCGGAAGCGCGGGAAAGTCCGCGCGGAAAGCGAATGGCGTTGGGGTCGCCACCAACGGCAGCCCGGTCGATTTGTGGGCCACCGGGGTAGGGCAAACCGAGCAGGCGTGCGACTTTGTCGAACGCCTCGCCGGCGGCATCATCGACGGTCTCGCCGAGCAGTTCAACGTCGGTGGTGAGGTCGCGAACCAGCAGCAACGAGGTATGACCGCCGGAGACGAGTAGCGCAACCGTCGGATATTCCAGCGGCTCGGCGTCGGCGTCCAGAATGTCGGCGGCAATGTGGCCGACGAGGTGGTTGACGGCGTAGAGCGGCTTGTCGAGCCCCACCGCGAGCGCCTTCGCCGCACCGACACCCACCATGAGCGCGCCGGCGAGCCCGGGGCCGCTGGTCACGGCGACGGCGTCGAGATCGTGGAGTCCGACGCCCGCCTCGGCGAGGGCAGCCTCGATCGCCGCTTGCAGGGCCTCAAGGTGGGCGCGCGCGGCGACCTCCGGAACCACGCCGCCGTAGCGTGCGTGTTCGTCCATGCTCGAGGCGATCGTGTTGCTGAGCAGGGTGCGGCCGCGCACGATACCGATACCGGTTTCGTCGCAGCTCGTTTCGATCCCCAGAATCAGGGGCGACGCGGCAGTCACGCGTTCTCCTTCGGTGGCAAGTGGCGACGCATCACAATCGCGTCGACGTCATCGGGTTGGTAATAGCGCGGCCTGCGCCCCAACTCGACAAAACCTTCAGATACATACAGTGCGTGCGCCACATCATTGTCTGCCCGCACCTCCAAGAAAATCTCCCGCGCTCCGCGGTCAAGCCCGGCGTCAAGCAGGGTGCGAAGCAGCGTTCGACCAAGCCCCAAGCCACGAGCGGACTCGGCGATCGCGATCGTCTGAATGTCCCCCTCGTGCGAACCCTGCACCACACGCACGCCACCGTAGCCGAGCAGATCGTCGCCGCGCTCCACCACCAGGTATCGGCCGTGCGGTGACGCAAGCTCCTCGGCCATCATGTTCTCGCTCCAGGCGTCGGAGGGAAAACTCTCATGTTCCAACGCCATGATCGCGGTCAAATCTGCCACCACAGCCTCGCGAAACGAGACGGCGTCGGCGGCATCCGCGTGCGCCATCACGCCTGCACTCGGGGCGTGGCGACATCGGGTGAACGCAGGTACAACGCATCGTCGGGTCCGACGGAGCGAACGGCCGCGACGGCAGCCGCAGCGACGCGGCCCAACGCGCCGCCAGAGAGTTCGGTGGCGACCATGCGCGGCCCCGCCGTGAGCGTATCGTCCGCTTCTGCACGCGCGACGAGTGCTGGTTCCGTGATTCGCAGGGGCAATCCGTCGGCGTCAAGGCCGCCGTAGGTTGTCCATGCGAGCTCGCGGCGGCGGGCATCGGTTTCGACGATGAAGGGCACGGCGGCATCGCCATCAAGCGCGGCGAGCGCGAGGGCGTCGTGGCTGACGACCGGAACCAGGTGCGCGTCGCGGGCGAGCGCGAAGGCCCGCGCGGCCGCGATGCCAATGCGAAGACCGGTGAAGGGGCCGGGGCCCATTCCGGCGGCAACGTGCGTGATTTCAGGGTTGTCGGCAGCGGCGAGGGCGTCTTGAATCAGCGTGCCAATGACTTCGGCGTGGCCCAAGTGGTTTTCGCTTGCCGCCTCAGCAACCACGGTGCCGTCGAGGGTGACGACGGCAACGGCTGACCCGAGGGAGGTGTCGACGGCAAGAATCATGCTTCCAGGGTATCCCGCGCTAGCTGTCTGACGGCTGACGCAACCCCAGTCGGCTGACGTTGCCTTTCAGCGGCGATTGCGTCAGGAAGCAGGGCCTACGGCTGGCGAGTAATGGTGACGATGCGGGCGGCGTCGCCATCCAGGTCTTCGACGGCGACATCGTCATCGACCCCAACGGGCCGCGCGATCTCGACATCCCAGCACTGTTCGCTGAGGCCATCGACCATGCCGCGGCCCCATTCGACGATGACGACGGAAGAGTCAAAGTCGATGTCGAGATCGTCAAGCTCCATCGCAGAGCCGAGGCGATACGCATCAACATGCACGAGCGGCGCACCTCCCACCAACGACGGGTGAGTACGGGCAAGCACAAAGGTCGGGCTCTGCACCGGGCCGCGAACGCCCAGACCCTCAGCAATACCTCGCGTCAGCGTGGTCTTGCCCGCGCCCAGCGGGCCCGTCATCACGACGAGGTCGCCGGCGACCAGGATGCGACCGAAGGCGATACCAAGCTCGTGCATGGCATCGACGGTCTCGATGCTGTGGGTGCCGGTGACGACGGTCATGACGACACCGATCGACGCGTCACCCTCGGACCAATGCGGGTGACGATCTCATAGTTGATTGTGTCGCTGGCCTCGGCCCAGTCCTCAGCCGACGGAACGCCGAGCGTCGGATCGCCAAACACAATCACTTCATCGCCAGTGCTGACCGGGTGATCCCCCACATCGACGATAAATTGATCCATCGCAACGCGCCCTGAGACGGTGAACGTCTTGCCCGCGATAGCAACGGTTCCGCGGTTTGACGAGCTGCGAGGAATGCCATCGGCGTAGCCGAGCGGAACCAGGGCGAGGGTCGTTTCACGGGTGGTGCGGTGCGTGTAGCCGTAGGAGAGGCCGGTGCCCGCAGGAACACGGCGCACGTTGGCAACCGCGGCGCGCAGCGTCATCGCCGGGCGCAGGCCGAGCTCTGCCGAAGTACGGTCATCGAAAGGTGAGAGCCCGTAGAGGCCGACACCGATGCGCACCGCATCGAGTCGCGCAGCCGGCAGCGCGAGCGCGGCGCTGGTGGCGGCGAGGTGACGAATTTCGGGGTGAACGCCGAGTGACGCGGCAATCGCCACGCCCTCATTAAAGCGGTCAAGCGCCTGCTGGTCATCGGCGATCGAGGTATTGGAGACGTGGGAAAAGATGCCCTCGATTGCGACCTTGCCGAGTCGTTCCCACCGCGCGGCTTCCGCCACAACGTGGTTCCAATCCTCCGGAGCAATGCCGTTTCGGCTCAGGCCTGTCTCCAGCTTGAGATGAATGCGGGTTGGGCGGTCTGCGGTGGCGGCGGCCGCTGCCGCCTGCAATTGATCCATCGAAGATATGCCGAGAGCGACATGTGCCGCGGCGGCCTCGGCAAAGCTGGCTCCGGGCGCGTGCAACCACGACAGGATGGGTGCCATGATTCCGGCGCGGCGTAGCTCCAGCGCCTCGTTTATGTCGGCCGTGCCCAGGCGCGTTGCGCCGCCGTCAATCGCCGCACGAGCCGCGCGCACAGCGCCGTGACCATACGCGTCTGCCTTCACCACGGCCAAGACTTCGGTCTCGGTAACGCGCGCGAATCGTCGCGTGTTGGCCGCGATCGCGCCCACGTCGATCAATGCCTCGCGGGCGGTGCCGTCAGGCATTGCGGACATTAAAGGTTCCCCCTGTTCGGGTGGACTCGGCGATAACGTAGGCCGTTGCCATGCCGCCGTCGTGCGACATCGAGACGTGAAGCCCCGTAATTCCGCGGTTAACGACCGTCGCGGCGGTGGAGCCGCTGAGGGCAAAAGAAGGCTTGCCCTCAGCGTCTTGCACCACGTCAATCTCAGACCAGTACACCCCGTCGGATCCGCCGAGCGCCTTGATTAGCGCCTCCTTGGCGGCATACCGAGCGGCGAGAGACCGCGCTGGTTTCTCGCGCTCGGCCGGCGTGAAGAGGCGTTCGCGCAGCTTGGGAGTCTTCTCAATCGTCTCCGCAAAGCGCGCAATGTCAACCAGGTCGACGCCGATTCCGATGATCACGATTATTCGACCGTGACCGACTTTGCCAGGTTGCGCGGCTGGTCAACATCCAGCCCCTTTGCCGTTGCGAGCGCCATCGCGAAGATGTGCAGCGGAACCACGGCAAGCACCGGCTCAAACATCGGGCCAGCGACGGGGATGCGAAGCACCTCGTCGGCGTACGGCAGCACGGCGGCATCGCCCTCTTCGGCAATCACGATGACGCGTGCGCCACGTGCGCGAATCTCCTGGATGTTGGAGATCACCTTGGAGTGAATGAGCGCTGATTCACGCGGCGACGGCACGATCACGAAGACGGGCTGACCCGGCTCGATGAGGGCGATCGGGCCGTGCTTGAGCTCGCCAGCCGCGAACCCCTCGGCGTGGATGTACGAAATCTCTTTGAGCTTGAGAGCGCCTTCCAGGGCGATCGGGTAGCCAACGTTGCGGCCAAGGAAGAGCACCGAGCGGGTGTCGGCCATCCAACGACCGAGCTGCTCAACGTGCGGCTGCTCCTCGTCAAGGATGCGCTGAATCTTCGCGGGCAGAGCCTCCAGCTCGGCGACGCTCGTGACGCTCTCCTGCGCGCTCAAGTAACCGCGCACGCGGCCAATGTGCAGCGCGAGCAGCTGCAGCGCGGTGATCTGCGCGACAAAAGCCTTGGTAGACGCCACGGCAACTTCGGGGCCAGCGTGTGTGTAGACGATGGCGTCAGACTCGCGCGGAATCGTGGCGCCCTGCGTGTTGCAAATCGACAGCGTCTTGGCACCGCGCTCGCGTGCATACTTGACGGCCATCAGCGTGTCCATGGTCTCACCGGACTGGCTGATGGAAACGACGAGGGTGTTGGCGCCGATGACCGGGTCGCGGTAACGGAACTCGTGCGCGAGCTCAACGTCGACGGGAACACCTGCCCAACGCTCCAACACATACTTGCCGACGGCACCCGCGTATGACGCGGTTCCGCATGCCGTCACGATGATGCGGTCGATTCCGATGAACAGCTCATCGAGCCCGTCCAGCTCAGGAATGACGACCGCGCCGCCGCTCAGGCGGCCACGAAGGGTGTTGGCGACAGCTTCCGGCTCTTCGGAAACTTCCTTCGCCATGAACGATGACCAGCCACCCTTTTCGGCGGCGGCAGCGTCCCACGAAACCTCGAACTCTTCGACCTCGACGGGGTTGCCGTCAAAGTCGGTGACGGTGACCTGGTGCGGCTCGATGGCGACGATCTGATCTTGACCGATCGCCAGGGCGCGGCGGGTGTATTCAACAAACGCCGCGACATCGGAGCCGAGGAAGTTTTCGCCGTCGCCGAGACCGATCACGAGGGGCGAGTTGCGGCGCGCGCCGACAACAAGGCCCGGAACATCTTGGTGCGCCGCGAGGATGGTGAAGGCGCCTTCGAGACGCGCGACAACACCCTGGAATGCTTGACGCAAATCGCCGGTCTTGTCGAATTCACGGCCGAGGAGCACGGCGGCAACCTCAGAATCGGTCTCGCTGCGGAAGGTGTAGCCCTCGGCAGCCAACTCCGCCTTCAGCTCGGCAAAGTTCTCGATGATGCCGTTGTGGATGAGCGCAAGCTTGTCGTCGTCGGCGAGGTGCGGGTGGGCGTTCTCATCGGTGGGTCCGCCGTGCGTCGCCCAACGGGTGTGGCCGATGCCGGTGGTTCCCTCCGGGAGCGGGGCTGCCGCAAGGTTGTCTTTCAAAACCTGGAGCTTGCCAGCACGCTTGCGCATGCCGAGGTGCCCCTCCGCGTCGATGACGGCCACTCCGGCGCTGTCATACCCGCGATATTCAAGCCGGGCGAGGCCGGCCAACAAAATGGGTTGGCTGTCGCGCGCACCCACATATCCAACGATTCCACACATGCGATCTATCCTACGGTTTCGCTCTCCCCCTCCTGCGCAGTCGAAGCACCGCGCACAGCGAGAACACAGCCGCCGCGGCGCGCGGGGGCGGGGTGCGGGAATCCGAGCCGACATTTCATCGCTCGCCCGATGTTCCGCCGCGACTGTACCCCTGGGCCCTCAGCACGAGATGGCGGAACCAGGGGTACAGATTTCAAGTACGTAAAGGCCCGAAATGGGCCGCTGCGCATGGTGGGTTACTTGCCCATTCCGGCGGAGAGGCCGCGGATGAACTGGCGTTGGCCAATCAAGAACGCGACGACCACGGGCAACGCGGCCAACACGAGCCCGGCGAATAGCACCGGCCAGTCTGTCTGCAGCGCGCTCTTAAAGTCGAGCAGACCGACCGGCAGGGTCTTGAGTGAGGTGTCATTCAAGAAGATCAGCGCGAACGGGAACTCGTTCCAGGCCCAGAGGAAGTGCACGAGGCCGGCGCTGACGAGCACGGGCATACACATGGGCAGCACGATCCGCACGAACACCTGAATCTGGCTCGCGCCGTCGACGATCGCCGCCTCCAGCACACCGTCGTCGAGCGTGCTCATGTACGCCCGAATGAGGAAGATCATGAACGGCAACCGGTAGGCGACGTAGACGATGATGAGGCCCGCGTGCGTGTTGTACAGGTTGAGCGCCTGCAGCATCTGAAACAGCGGAATCATGATCATCGTCGGCGACACCATCAGCCCGCCGAGCAGGATGTACGTGAACAGCTTCGCTCCGCGAAAGCGGAACTTCGTGAGGCCGTATGCCGCCATGGCCGCGAGCGCGACGATCAGCACCAGGCTGACGCCGGTGACAATAACGCTGTTGAGCACGAACTCGAGAATGCCCTTGTCCCACGCTTCGACGTAGGCACGCGGGTCGAGGCCGCTGGGCAGCGACCAGGGCGACGCAAAGATCTCGGCGCTGGATTTGAAACCGCTCATCACCATCCACACGAGGGGATAGAGGGTTCCGATCACGATGACAATCAGTACCAGCCAGACGACACCGTTGCTGATGCGGCTGAATGTGCGGCCGCTGGCGGCGGCGCGCTTCTTGTCTTTCGCGTCGCGACGCTGACGATCGGTGGCATCAGCGAGCGTGATGGTGGTTGTGGTCGTCATTAGTACGTCACCTGCTTTCGTCCGGAGAGAATGACTTGGACGATGCCGATCACCACGGTGACGATCAGCACGACCGTTCCGAGGGCTGCGGCATAGCCCATGTCGTCATTGCGGAACGCATTTTGGTATATCAAGGTTCCGAGCACCTGCGTCGAGTTATTCGGCCCGCCGTTCGTCATCACCGTGACCTCGTTAAACACAAGGAACGCGTTGCTAATGACGGTGATGGACAGCACCGTGATCATGTCGCGAGAAAGCGGAACCGTGATGGTGAAGAATTGCCGGATGCGGCCCGCGCCATCGAGCGACGAGGCTTCGTAGTACTCCCGCGGAATACGCTGAATAGCCACGAGCAACAGGATCGCGTTGTATCCGGTCCATTGCCACTGACTCATCGCGATCACGGCACCCATTGCCGTGGTCGGATCCCCGAGCCACACGTGCTTAAGCCCCTCCAGCCCGAGGAAGTCCAAGGCACTGTTCAGAATGCCGACTTCGGGGTGGTAGATGAACGTGAACAGCACGCTCGTAATCGTGATCGACAGCGTCGCAGGCAAGAAGTAGACGCTACGAAAGAAACCTTGAAAGCGGCGCGCAATGAACTGATCGAGCACGGCCGCAAGTGCGAGTGCCACGCCGATCTGAAAGATGAGCGAGACGATGGCGTAGGCGACGTTATTGAGAAGCGCTGTCCAGAACACCGGGTCGGCGACCGCACGCACGTAGTTTTCGAGGCCGATGAAGACCTCGTCGGGAGCAAAAACGCTCCACGTGTGAAAGCTGAGTCTCACGTTCTGCACGAGGGGATAGATCAGAATCCCCACCACAGCGATGAGCGCCGGCAATGTCCATAGCAATCCAGCTAAGCGATATCGACGCGTGTGCATAAGCGGTCCTGTCGTTTGATGCCGGGCGGGAGGGGGGCTCCCGCCCGGCACAGTGGGGGTATTACTTCACCGAATCTGATGCAGCCTTCACCGACGCGATGATGTCTTCGGGAGAGACGGAACCATCGATGGCGGCTTGTCCTGCGGCGAGCCATGCGGCGCCGACCTGCGGGTCAGTGGCGGTGTCGAGCCAGATGTTGAACGTGTCGGTTTCATCCAGCACCGTCAGTGCGCGCTCGAGCTGCGGAAGCACGTCGGCGACGCCCTCTTCAGCACCGATCACGGCCGACGGACGGTCACGCATCTCCAGCAGCAGCGCACCCGATTCCTTCGTGGTGATGTAGCGCAGGAACTTCTCTGCGGCTTCCTTGTTCTCGCTCTTGGAGTTGATGACGAAGCCGTCGGGAGCACCGGTCAGGGAGTCCTGGTCGCCGGCTGCACCTTCGATGTCAGGGAAGGCAAAGAAGTCCCAGTCGGCAGCAACCTCGGCGGTCGCCCCGTTGGACTCACGGAACATCGAGAAGATGTTGCTCTCGCCGTAGTACATCGGTACAACGCCGGTCTGAATCTCGGCCTTCGCGCTGTCGTTGCTGATGCCGTTCGCGCCGGGAGTGAAGCACTTGTCAGCGAGCTCGGTGAGCGTCTCAATCGCCTTCACGTAGCCCGGGTCGGTGAACGTCGCCGTTGCCGGGTCGAAGTCTTTCAGCATCTCGTCTTGCGGCACGTACTTGCCGATCAGCGTGGTCAGGTAGTGCACGCCGGGCCACATGGCGTTGTTGCCCATCGAGATGGGCGTGATGCCCTCTGCCTGGAACGCCCCGCACGCCTGGATGAGGTCGTCGTAGGTCTGCGGAACCTCGATACCGGCATCAGCGAACATGGCGGTGTTGTAGGTGAAGAACTTGCCAGACATGCTGACCGGAACCGCGTAGATCTTGCCCTCGTGCGTGTAGGCATCGATGGCGGGAGCGACGAGCGAGTCGGCCCAGCCGTCGCTCATCGGTTCGGTGAGATCTTCCACCAGGCCGGCGTCGAAGAACTGCTCGCCGAAGGCCCCGGGCCAGACGAAGAACACGTCGGGCAGCGAGTTCGACCCGGTCAGCACACGGATGCGTTCCTTGTACGGGTCGTCCTGCACGGCGGTCGCTTCGACAGTAATTCCGGTTTCAGCTTCGAAATCCGCAATGATCTTCTCAAAGTATTCAGCGTGCGCGCCCTCGGGCCACTTGTGCAGAACCGTGAGTACCTGGTTGCCGTCACCCGTGGTTCCGCCATCGCCCGAAGACGAATCTGACGAACAACCTGAGACGGCGAGTGCGGCAGCGGCGAGACCGGCAACGGCGACGGACATGCGAGTGCTGTTCTTACTCATTTCAACTCATTTCTGTTATTAGTTATGTGTCTTGATGGGGGTGTAAAGCGGGATGGGGCGGCCGAAACCGCCGTCGGTGCGGCACGTCGCCGCTGCGTGTTTCGTCGCGCGAACGAGCGATTCCTCGACCGTGAGGCCAGCGAACTGACCGACCAAGAACGTCGCGATGAGGGTGTCACCGGCACCCAGAGTGTCAACGACGTCAATAGGCAGGCCGGGAACAGCAACGGGCGCCTGCTGGCCGCTCCAGAAGAGCGCCCCGGCTGCCCCGCGCGAGACGAGAACGTTCTTCGCGCCCGCGTTCAGGGCGGTGTACGCGAGGGCTTCGCACTGCTCGAGGGCGAGGTCGCCGCCGGAGAAAGTCGCGTAGGTCACGTGGGGCGCGATCTCCGAGATGTATTCGGCGCTGTGACGGTCCGAAAAATCGAAGGAGACCGGAACCACGGAACTTACGTATTTGACGTCATCCTCCATCCGACCCGAGTAGGCCATGTGCGCGACGTCAAAGCCGTGGACCTTGCGCAGCAGATCATCGTCAACCCGAAATAGGCTCACTCCCTTGTCGGATTCAATGAACGACCGGTCTCCGTCGGTGCGTTTAATTTTGCACCACGCGGTGGCGCCGTCACGCACGGTGACACCGCTGGTGTCGACGTTCTCAGCGGCCAAAGCCGCCAGAACGTCGACACCGCGCTCATCGGTTCCGACGACGCCGAAATACGCCGCCTGCTCGGCACCCGCCCGCTTTGCATACACGGCAACGTTCACACAGTTGCCGCCGACGAAGCTGGTGCCTTCGGCGATGTAGAGGTCGATGACATTGTCACCGATGGTTGCAATCTTCATTGTTAGTAAGCGACTTTGCCCATGTATCGACGGGTGGACAGGTCGTGGTTGTTCAGGATCGCGTACTGTGCAGCGAGGCGACCGGTCAGCGTGAACAGAATGTGCGGAGCGGCAAGGTAGCGGTACTCCTCATCGAAGCCTTCGAGCTCGAAGTCCTTGGAGTCGAAGGTGACGACCTTGGAGGAGCGCTGCACCGCGAAGTCGCGCACGCGTTCAGCGAGCGGACGCGTCGAGTCTTCGCCGAGGAACACGAACACCGGAACATCGTCTTCGACGATTTCAACCGCACCGTGGAAGAACTCAGCAGCGTTGAAGAAGCCCGAGTTCATCCACTGCATCTCCATCAGGTAGCACATGGAGAGGTTGTAGGCCGCGGCCTGCCCGGGGCCGGATCCAACGACATAAGTGACGTTCTCGGTGTGATACTTCTTGGCAAGCTCACCGTATTCGGCGTCGACCTTCTCATGGATCTGCTTGATGGCGGGGCCAAGCTTTGCGTAGTTGCGCTCGATGGCTTCGAAGTCGAGGTCGGCGCCGGCGGTCTTCAGCACCGCGTAAGCGAACACGGCGGTGAACAGTTGCTTGGCGTCACCCGTGGTGGTCTTCGAGTCGTACGACCAGAAGTTCGGCGATGCGGCGCCCAGAGCGGTGTCGGCGTTCGAGCAGTATGCGAGTACTGTCGCACCACGCTTCTTCGCGAACTCAACAGAAGCCACTGTCTCTTTGGTTCCGCCGGTGTGGGATCCCGCGATCACGATCGCGTCGGCGTTTACGCCGAGCGGCTCGCGAGCGAGGAACTCGCCACTGGTGATGTGGTGCACGGTGACGTCGGCGAGGTGCTTCTCCAGCAGGTATGCCGCGTTGAAGTTGGCGAGGTAGGAGCCGCCGCTACCGACCAGGTAGACGCGCTTGGCGCCCTTGTCGAAGGCATCGCGAAGCACAGCTTCGATCGACTCGCGCTGAGCGAGGATGCGGTCAAACGTTTCAACGAGATCTACCGGACTCGGGCGAAGCGGAACTGCCTCGATTGCCTGGGTTGACACTGATACTCCTTCAAAAATGGGAACGTTCCCTGGTTCGTTTCGAATCATCTTGCACGCAATTGGGAACGGTGTCAATATGTTTTCGGGAACGATACCAATTTCTGATCAAACCACCCGCCACTCTCCACCGATACGATGACGGGAATCACAGTGAGGAGCACCATGTCGCGAAAAGGGTCGCCGGCGACGATCATCGATGTGGCCAAGGCTGCTGGCGTATCCAAGTCGGCAGCCGCACGGGTGTTATCAAATAACGGATCGGCCAGTGCGCGCACGCGAATGGCTGTGCTGGATGCCGCGGCCCGGTTGGGGTACCGCCCCAACCAACTGGCGAAGGCGATGAAAGCCGGCTCTACACAGTCCATCGGCATCGTGGTTCCGGATGTTGCCAACCCGTTCTTCTCCTCCGTGCTCAGCGGATTCAGCGCCGCGGCACGCTCAGCCGGCTTCGAAGTCATCGTGATGAGCACCGATAACACCGCTGACATTGAGGCGCGATCGCTCGAACTGCTAGCAGAAAAGCGCGTGGATGGCATCGCGGTCGCTCCCGCGCTGACCGACGCCTCCCCCACGATCGAGCAGCTGCGCTCTGAAGGGCTTCCGCTGGTGCTGATCGATCGCCGCCTGCCCAACCTGGGTGCGATCCCTCTGGTCAGCATGGATCATGCTGCCGCCACGGAGCTGGCGACCCAGGCGCTGATTACCTCCGGCCACTCCGATATCGCGATCGTCACCGAGGCCCGCGCGACGGCGAGTGAGATCACTGAGCTGCTGGATCTCGACGATCACGCCACGTCGCTGTTACGCCCATCGATGCAACGTCTCGTCGGCCACGCTCGCGCACTCCGGGCGCACGATATTGCCTTCGACGAGAGCCTCGTCGTGACCGCGCCCTATGATCGCGAACAGGCCGCCGTGGTCGTCGCAGACTTTCTTCGCACAGATCACCATGCCACGGCGATCCACGGTACCAATGCGATTCTCTCGTACGCCAGCTACCGCGCCTTCAAGCAGTTGGGCGTCGTCATTCCCGATGATTTGTCTTTCGTCGGCTTCGACGACCAGGACTGGATGCTGCTGGTGCACCCGGCTGTGACCGTGGTCGGCCAGGCCGCCCGGGAGCTAGGCGAAGCCGCCGCACAGACGTTGATTCAGCGCATCGCGCAAGACACCGACGTTCACGATGTGTTTCTGTCGGCCCGGCTCATCGAGCGTGGCTCGATTCGCGAGGTCAACCCCGCGTGAGGATTGCGGAGCGTATGGCGGCGGCGAAATCCGTCGAAGCGTCAGACAAGCGCCGATGACCGGCCGAATGGAACAACTCCCTAAGACTCGCGCCACGGTGCCCCCTGCGGTTCCGCACCCGCGTGATCCCCGTGGTTCCATCCCTCAACCGTGGTTCCGTCATTTCTCACTGCCTGGTTCTAACTCGCGCACATCTCACGCGCAGTGGCGCACCGAGCATCGGCTTCAGTAACAAGAAGGGCTAGAGCTTGCGCAGCGAGACGCGCTCGACCGAGTGGTCTGCACCCTTGCGCAAGACCAGGGTCGCGCGGTGCTTAGTCGGCATGACGTTTTCGACGAGGTTGGGCATGTTGATGTCGTTCCAGTAGCCCATGGCCGTCGTTTCGGCCTCATCGTCGGTGAGGTGTGCGAAGACGTTGAAGTAGGAGTGCGGGTTGCTGAATGAGCCCTTGCGCAGCGCGAGGAACCGGTCGACGTACCACTTCTGAATGTGCTCGACGTCGGCGTCGACGAAGACGGAGAAGTCGAAGAGGTCGCTCACGGCAACGCCGTTGGGCGTTGCGGCCGGTTGCAGCACGTTGAGGCCTTCGACGATGACGACGTCGGGGCGGCGTACGACGACGTGCGCGTCGGGCACGATGTCGTATCGCATGTGCGAGTAAAACGGCGCGCGGGCCTCGGGGGCTCCCGACTTCACTTCGGTGAGAAACTCAATCAGCGCGCGGCGGTCATATGACTCGGGAAAACCTTTGCGGTCCATCAGACCGCGGCGCCCGAGCTCAGCGTTCGAGTAGAGAAAACCGTCGGTCGTCACGAGTTCGACGCGCGGGGTGTCTGACCAGCGGCTCATCAGCTCGCGCAGCAGACGCGCGATCGTCGACTTACCGACGGCAACCGAACCAGCAACCGCGACAACAAACGGCGTCGTAGTGTCTTCCTCCTGCAGAAATTCGCTCGTCGCTTCACCGAGGCGTTTCGTCGACTTCGCGTACAGGCTGAGGAGCCGACTCAGCGGAAGGTAAACCTCACGCACCTCATCAATGTCGAGGCGGTCACCGATACCGCGCAGCTGCACGATCTCGGTTTCGGTGAGCGGCTGCGTCATGCCGGCGGCCAGGCGCGCCCAATCCGCACGATCGATGTCGCGGTATTGGCTCAGCGCTGCAGGGGCGGCAACTTCATCAGACACTCCGTCATGTTATCGCCCTTCACGGGCGTGGTTCGCGCGCGTGAGCTGTGGTGCGGGGCGAGCGGAACCACGTGGAGGGTGCGAGCGGAACCACGTGGAGGGTGCGAGCGGAACCACCTGGTGGGGTGCAAGCGGAACCACCTGTCGGGATTCGGGTCGGCGAGATGCCCGCGGCGCGCTACTGTTTTTAGGTGCGACTCGGCGTCATCGATATTGGTTCCAACACGGTGCATCTGCTGATTGCAGATGTTCACCCCGGCGGGCGACCCCTCGGCGCCACTAGCGACCGCTCGGTCGTGCGCCTCATGCGCTTTCTGGAAGCCGATGGTTCCATTTCCCCCGAAGGCGTGACGGCCCTCGTTGATGCGGTGACGCGTGCGCGCGAGATTGTGGCGACCGAGAAGGTCGACAAAGTGCTGGCGACCGCGACCAGCGCGGTGCGTGAAGCGACGAACGGCCCGGCGGTTATTGCGGTGATTGAGGCGGCGCTCGGCCAGCCGCTCACCGTGCTTGAGGGTGAGGCTGAAGCGCATCTGACGTTTTTGGCGCAGCGCCGTTGGTTCGGCTGGTCGGCCGGCCAGATTCTCGGATTCGACATCGGCGGCGGCTCGCTCGAGCTCGCGTGCGGTAGCGAAGAGGTGCCCGACATTGCGTTGTCGATGCCACTCGGTGCCGGCCGCATGACGATTGACTTCATGCCCGATGACCCGCCCGGTGAAGCCGCGGTTGAGCGTCTGCGCGAGCATGCTCGGGCCGTGTTGGAGCCGGCCGCGCTCGTGTTTGCGGAGCAGCCGACACCGGATCACGTGGTGGGGTCGTCCAAGACGATTCGTTCGCTCGCACGACTCGCGGGTGACGTGCACTCGGGGTGGGCAGGTTCTGACCGTGTGACGCTGTCGCGTTCAGCGCTGGGGTCGTGGATTCCGCGTCTCGCGAAGCTGCCGATCGCGTCGCGCGAGCTGTTGCCCGGCATCACCCCCGACCGCGCCCGCCAGATTGTCGCCGGCGCTGTCGTGTTGCACGAGGCCATGACGGCGCTCAAGGTTTCCGAGCTCGAAGCGTCGCCCTGGGCACTCCGCGAAGGCGTGCTCTTGCGCTTCACCGAGCTCAATGCCTGGGACCCGGCGGCCCTAAACTCGTAGGCTTCCCTCCCACCGCGCGGGGCTAGCGCGCGAAACCCGCCCCGTGGTTCCGCCCCCACGGTTCCGCAACCCGCTTGCCAACGACCGTTACGCACGACTCAAACGGGTACGCACGCAAAAGGTGCCGCACCAGCCACTCCAGCCCCACCAGTCACACCCCATCGTGCATAACGGTTGTTGAAGGTGCTGCGTGTGACCGTTCTGCAGAATTCAAAACGATCGGCAGGATAAACAAGCCCCTAATCGAGGCAATTGGCAACGAAATCCTGCAGAACGGTCACCTCGCGCGGGCGCGCATGGGCTTCCGCAACCACGGGGCGGCACGGCGTGAAATAACACGGCTCCGGAACCCCGGGGCGGCATGACGAGGAATCACCTGGTTCCGGCACCCGTGATTCCCGCACCCCGTGGTTCCCTCACCCGTACTGCCGCCCCCGTGCGGCCAACGACGAAGGGCCCGTGCCGAAGCACGAGCCCTTCACACGCGAAACCCTTAGGCCAGCGCGAGTTGTTCTTTCACCACGGCGGCGAGCTTGCTCGCGTGTGCGGTGGCCGTTGCCTTGTCGGCGGCTTCGACCATGACACGCACGATTGGCTCGGTGCCCGACGGGCGCAGCAGCACGCGGCCGGTGTCGCCAAGTTCAGTTTCAACGGCGCGAACGGCGGCAGCGATGACCTCGTCGCCGGCCACGCCCTCGCGGTTGACTCCGCGCACGTTGATCATGATCTGCGGGTAAATTTTCATGATGCCCGCAAGCTCCGCCATGGTCTTCTTCTGGCGTGCCATTTCGGCAACGATGTGGAGCCCCGTGAGAATGCCGTCGCCGGTTGTCGCGTACTTCGCCATGATGACGTGACCCGATTGTTCGCCACCGAGGCTGTAGCCGCCGCGGTTCATCTCTTCGAGAACGTAGCGGTCGCCAACGCCGGTCTGCTTGACGGTGATGCCACGCTCGGCCATGGCGCGGTGCAGGCCAAGATTGCTCATCACCGTGGCGACGAGCGTGTCTTCGGCGAGGAGTCCGCGCTCATGCATGGAGGCGGCGAGGATAGCCATGAGCTGGTCGCCGTCAACGACCTTGCCGTTGGCGTCGACCGCCAGGCAACGATCGGCGTCGCCGTCGTGAGCGATCCCAACGTCGGCGCCGTGAGCAATAACAGCGTCTGCCAGGTTCTCGAGGTGCGTCGATCCGACACCGTCGTTGATGTTCAAGCCGTCGGGGTCGGCGCCAATCACGGTGACGCGCGCACCGGCATCACGGAATGTCTCCGGTGATACACCGGCGGCAGCGCCGTGCGCGCAATCGAGCACGACGTGCAGGCCATCAAGCTGATGCGGTAGCGACTGCAGCAGGTGCACGACGTAACGGTCTTCTGCGTCGGCGAAGCGGCGAATGCGACCGACACCAGCACCCGTTGGCTGCAGTTTCGTGCCCGACATCGCGGCCTCGATGCGAGCCTCAACCTCATCGGGAAGCTTCACACCACCGTGCGCAAAGATCTTGATCCCGTTGTCGGGAGCGGGGTTGTGTGACGCCGAGACCATGACGCCGAAGTCAGCGTCCATGTCGGCCACCAGGAAGGCGAGCGCTGGCGTCGGAATCACGCCGGCGTCGAGCACATCGACGCCGGAGGAGGCGAGACCGGCGGCGACAGCAGCGGCGATGAATTCACCGGAAACGCGCGGGTCACGGGCGATCACGGCAGTCAGGCGTTTGCCTGCCTGCCGACGAGCCTCGGCGGAACGGCCTTGGCCCAGGACGACAGCAGTCGCCTGGGCCAAGGACAGCGCCAGATCAGCGGTGAGGGAGCCGTTTGCCAGCCCCCGCACGCCATCGGTGCCAAATAGCGGCATAGTACCGAGCGCCGATTAACGCTTCGAGTACTGAGGAGCCTTGCGGGCCTTCTTGAGACCAGCCTTCTTGCGCTCCTTGACGCGAGCGTCACGGGAGAGGAAGCCGGCCTTCTTCAGGGTCGCGCGGTTGTTCTCAACGTCAACCTCGTTCAGTGCACGAGCAATGCCGAGACGCAGTGCGCCGGCCTGGCCCGAGTCGCCGCCGCCCGAAATGCGAGCGATGACGTCGTATGCACCCTGAAGGTTCAGAGCGGTGAACGGGTCGTTGATCAGCTGCTGGTGCAGCTTGTTGGGGAAGTAGTCCTCGAGCGTACGGCCGTTGACCGTGATGGTGCCCGAGCCGGGAACGATGCGCACGCGGGCAATAGCCTGCTTGCGACGACCGACAGCGCCACCGGAGACGGTGAGAACGGGGCGCACTGCTGCGACCGCGGTCTCGTCAACGGGGGTCGAGGTCGAGTATTCCTGCGGAGTTTCGATGGAGTCAGAGATTTTCGCCACGAGTGTGTCCTTAGTCAATCGGCGCTTACTGGGCGACCTGGTCGAAAACGTACGTCTTGGGCAGCTGTGCGGCGTGCGGGTGCTCTGCACCTGCGTATACCTTCAGCTTGCTGAGCTGGTTGCGGCCCAGGGTGTTCTTGGGGAGCATGCCGCGAACGGCCTTCTCCACAGCACGAACCGGGTGCTTCTCGAGAAGCACGGCGTACGACGTAGCGGTCAGACCGCCCGGGTAACCCGAGTGGCGGTAGGCCATCTTCTTCTGGAGCTTCTGACCGGTCAGGGCGACCTTTTCAGCGTTGATGATGATGACAAAGTCACCCATGTCCATGTGCGGAGCGAAGGTGGCCTTGTGCTTGCCGCGAAGGAGCGTTGCTGCGTGAGATGCGAGGCGACCGAGAACGACGTCAGTCGCGTCGATAACCAGCCACTCGCGCTGGGCTTCGCCAGCCTTCGGCGTGAAAGTGCGCGTCATGATTGAGCTGCTTTCTTGTGGATCGAACGGAGAGGTTCGTGAATCCCACTCCGGGAGGGTTCTGTCAGAAGCCTGACGAACACATCGGTGGAGGGCTCACGTTCGTGGGCACGCGAGCAGTCGCATGCACCAAAGGTCAATACTACGCGATCTTGGGGTCACGAGCAAAACGAGCTGCTGCGGTGAGGGAATTCACTGCTGCAGCTCGCTATCGGATTAGGTTGTGCGTCGGCGACGAATGCCGAACAAGACCGCTCCCCCGATCAGGAAAGCGCCCGCGAGTCCCGCGATGAACGAGGTTGCCGCGCTGTCTGATCCGGTTGTCGGAAGCGTCGGCGCGCTTGTCGGCGCCGCCGTCGTGGGCGCTGGCGTTGTCGGCGCCGGCGTCGATGGTTCCGGCGTCGGCTCGGCTGTCGGCTCCGGGGTCACCGGAGTCTCACCAAGGCCGTGCCACTGGGCCGTCACGTTGTCAACGCCAACGGCTGAGCCCGTTGCGATGTTTACATAGGCGCCAGCCGGAACCACGCCGCTGGCTGTGAAGGTCACCGACTCTCCGATGTCGAGGGTGCCGTCAAACCCGGCCGGCCACGCGATCGCGCCCAACTGGTCATCGACAACGCTCACGCCCTCAACCGGAGTCTCGCCCGTATTCGAGACGACATAGGTGAAGACCACCTCAGCTCCGGCTGCGACCGGCACCGCATCGGCCGCAGTCGGAGCCGTCGTGCCGTTACCCTGCTTAGTGATCGCGATCGCGCTCACCAGTGGTTCCGGAACATCTCCTACGCCGTGCCATTCGGTGAGAGCATCCTCGTTACCTTCCGACGAAGCGGTGGCGACGTTGACGTACGCTCCCGCCGCAACGGGTCCGGTGGCAGTGAAGGTCACCGAAGCGCCCGGCTCAAGGGTTCCGGTGAAGCCATCGGGTGCCGCAATCTCGCCCAGCTGGTCATCAACGACGCCGACGCCAACTGCCGGAACGTTGCCGTTGTTGGTGACGACGTAGGTGAAGGTCACGGTGGAGTGGGCCGGAACATGCACCGCGTCATCGACGGTTGTGGCGACGACCGTGTTGCCCTGCTTCACAATCGTGAGCCCGGTGGTCACGCCGAAGCCGTGCCATTCGGCCAGAACGTCTTCAGTCTCGTTCGAGGTCACCGTCGCGACGTTGACATATTCACCCTCGGCAATGGGCCCCGTTGCCGTGAAGGTTGCCGAGGCGCCTGGCGCGAGCGTGCCGGTAAAGCCAGCCGGCGGCGCAATGACGCCCAACTGGTCATCCGACAGTTCGACACCGGTCACCGGCACGTTGCCGGTGTTCTCCACAACATAGGTGAAAGTCACCGTGGAGTCGGCCGCCACCGAGATCGCATCGTCAGCGGTGGGGGCAGACGCGCCATTTCCCTGCTTGGTCAGAGTGAGCGCCGCAACAGGTTCTGCCGGCGCCGCGACAATCCAGTCGCCGTTGCCCGCTTCGTTCCATGCGGAAACCCGGAACTCGTAACTCGCCGCCGGGTCAAGACCCGTGATCGTTGCGGCGGCGTCTGTGCTGGCAGGCGTCGAGATGACAGCCCACGTCGCGCCACCATCGGTCGATGCTTCAACGACATAGTCGCGCAACGGGGTCTGAGCGTCTGGGGTCACACCGAGCGGCAGCGCATCCCACGTCAGGGTGACGTCAGTCTTCGCCGCTGAGGCGTACGCAGCGGTCAGGCCCGCAACCGGGTCTGGCGTGCGCGCAAAGATCTGCACTCGAGTGGAAGGGGCCCCTTCGTCGACGGTCAGATACATGAAGCCACGCTCATCAAACGCGATGCCGCGCACCACGCGCATCTGCCCGTTGTTGGTTCCGAGGCCAAAAGCGCTGAACTTGCCCTTCGGGGTTCCGTCGCTAGCAAAAACGTTCAGCAGGCCATCGCGCTGGGCGACGTAGACGTCTTGGGTGGTTGGGTCTACCGCGATCGAAAAAGTCACGGCGCGCGACGTGGAGTCGTCGCCGTTTCCGTTGTTCATGGTTCCAACGCCAAATCGCTGCAGCACCGCACAGCGGTCGCGCGAGCTACCCGCGGGGTTACCCACTGCTTCGGTCGTGCACGCGTCGAGATCGATGCGCTCGATGAACGAACCTCGCCCCGAGCCCGGGTCGATGTAGCCGACGAGAACATCGTTTGCGGCGGTGGTGGGGTCGGCGGTCACGGCGTACGGCGAGCGGAACCCGGCATCGCTGGGATAGGCCGTGCCTGTAGCCTGGTTGAGGAAGATGTTGCGCACGAACGTGCCGTCGCTGGTGTACTCCTTCAGGAGTTCTGGCACTTGGCTTGTCGCCAGCATGTTGCCGTTCTCCAGGCGGGTAATACCGACCGTGTAACCCAGAACGTCGGGCGCGTTGCGATTTGCCCAGCCTGCTGTCGCTGACAATGCCTGGCCGAACGACGCGCACTCGGTTCCGTCCGGGTTGAGCAGTCGAACCGGCTTGCCTGTCGGGTTGATCGCGGTGCCATAGTGGTCTGAATCGAGCACCCAGGCGACGCCTTCTTCGGTCACGGCGACGCCGCGAGCGCCGACGAACTGGCCATTGGGTAGCGTCGAACCATCAAGCACCTGCGCGTCGGCGAGAGCGTCAAAGTTGGCGCCGATGCCGTCGTTCACGCCGGCCGCCGGAACGGCATATGCCCCGTCTGACATGTATTGGCCCGCGGCCCAATCGGCGATGTTCAGGTCATAGTGCATCACGCGAGAGTCGCCCACGTAGCAGATGCTTCCCATCACCGTGCCGCCTGCAAACGCACAGAATAGGGAGTTGCTGGTGTAAGTAGTCTTGGCGCTGTCGGTCATCCACAGGCTGCCGTCAATCGGGCTGAAACTCAGTCCGTATGTGAAGGTACTGCTGATCGAGCGGGTGGTGATATCGCCGACATACCCCCAGAGGCCAGACCCCTGGGCCTTACCTTGCGTTGGCGCGACGCTGGTGACGCCCGCCGGCGTCGTCGCGATGCTTGGATCTCCCGTGACAGCGGTCGCTGACGACGGGAGAACGATAACTGATGCTGCGACGACGAGCGCCGCCACAGACGCCCACAGTGGGCGCGCTGAACGTCTCATTTGGATAAACCCCCGGGTTTTTCGGTGCCCCCAAATGACGCCGCCACAAGCTTAGCGCGAGTTAGACATAGAGGCTATCCAACGAGGGAACGTTGGCGTGGTGTTACCGGTGCCGGGCGTTACTCAGACGATCGCGGGGTTGCCCACCTTGGTCGGGCTGGTCGGGTTGGTCGGCAGGCTCGCGTCGATCTGAATGGGTAGGTGGTCGCTCGAACCCTGCGGCAGCGTGGTGATGGCGTCAATCTGAAAGCCAATGGAGGTGGCGAAGTCGTAGTAACCCTTGAAGAAGCGGTACCGCGTGTACGTGCGGCTGTCGCTCATCGACAGTTCGTACCCGGCCTCACGCATGCGCTGTGACAGGTTCTCTTTGAAGACGGGGTAGTTGTAGTCGCCCACCATGAGAACCGGGAGTCCGTCGCCGAGCTGGCCGAGTTCGTGCAGCGCGACTCGAATCTGGTGCCGCCTGAGCGAATTGAGTGCGGTGAGCGGGGCCGCGTGAAATGAGGCGACGATGAAGTCGCGGTTGTCGTCAATGTCGTGCAGGCGCACACCGAGCACGCGCTCGTGGGCCGGGCGGAGCACGCGGTCGTGGATCGATTTCTTGAGCGACAGGGTGAGGGTCTCGCCAATGCGGTAGGCACTTTCCCGCGCATAGACGGCGAGACCGAGCCGGTTGAGCCGCGTCGCATCGGCGAGCTGCAGCCCCGCGATGTGGTCGGGAATGTCGGTAGTGTCACACTCCTGCAGGCACAGCACGTCGACGCCACGCTCGGTCACGAGCTCCTGCAGCTCGAGGGCGGCGCGGTGCTTTCGCAGGTTGTATGAAATGACTCGCATCACTGCCAGCCTACGCCCGCCCGTGGCACTCGTGCCGTGGTTCCACTGTTCAATCGAGCTCGCGACGGGCGCGGGTCTGCTCGGCGCGCGTACCAAGCAGGTCGTCGGCCGGATACCCCACCTCGGCCAGCGTCAGGCCACGAGGCGCAAGCACTTTGAACGCACTCGTGCGCTCGCCCGCTTCGCGCAGCGTGACAACATCGTCGGGCTGCAATCGCCCCTCCCCGACCGCAGCGCACGCACCGACGAGGGCGCGCACCATCGAGTGGCAGAACGCATCGGCCCTGAGGTGAGCAACCAACACACCCGCGTCATCGCGCCGCCAACCAAACTCCAACAGCGTGCGAATCGTGGTGGCCTCTTCTCGCGGCTTGCAGTAGGCGGCGAAGTCGTGCAGCCCGATGAGGCGGGATGCGGCCTCATTCATGGCATCGACATCGAGGCTCGCCTTGTGAAACGTGGTGAACGCGCGCGTGAGTGGATGGTAGCCAGAAATCTCGTCCGCCAGGCGGTACTCATAGCGACGCCACACGGCGGAGAAACGCGCGTCAAACCCTTCTGGCGCGCGCGATGCGGCGATCACATCGACATCACTGTACGCACCGATGACGCCGCGTACCCGCCGTGCCAGCAACGCAATTGGGTCATCACCCGGGGCGACTCGGCGCTGCAGGATGCGCTCGGTCTGCTCGTCGTCCAGATCAACGTGGGCGACTTGACCAGACGCGTGCACCCCCGCATCGGTGCGTCCGGCGACAACGAGCCGAATGGTTCCGCCCGCGATGCGCTCCAACGCGGCCTGCAGTGTGCCCTGCACCGTTCGCAGGCCCGGCTGAGTCGCCCAGCCCCGAAAGTGGGTGCCGTCGTACGCAATGTCGAGGCGAATCCGCATGAATCCAGCCTATCGGTGCCCATGGTTCCGCCCCGCGCGCGGTGGGGTGTGGTGTTTCGTGGTTTGGCGTGGTGTGGCGTTTCGGCGCCCGGCGTTCCGGTGCCCGGCGCTCCGGTGTGGTGATCCGGTCGGCGTTCCGCCCGGCGCGGACGTTCCCAAATGTCGAACAGGTTGGGGCGACACGCCGCGCGCAGGACGGCAGGACGGCAGTAAGACAGGATCAGTCCGACATTTGGAACGGTGCGAGCCTCGCGCGCGGCGCGAGCGTCGGGAAATCCGGCTACTCAGACGACGCGCGCGTGGCGGAGGCCGACCAGGCGTGCGGCAAGCGGGAACAGCAGCACGGTGGTGGCGCCGGCGGCGACGAGGGCAGAGGCGAGTCCTTCGCTCATCAGATCGTTGCCGACCGCAATGTTTGTGACGGCGACAATAATCGGCAGGCCCGTGGCCGCAAACAGCGCGAGCTGACGCCGCTCGTGCGGGGTGTCGAGGCCGCTGCCGGTGTCGAACAGGCGCTCTGAAACCAGAATCGGAACGCCGCGGCACAGCCAGATCGCAACGACCGCGACGATCCACGGCAGGGGGTTTCGCACGACGCTTGCGACGTCGATAGCCATGCCAGAAACGACAAAGAAGACCGGGATGAGAAATCCGTATCCGATGGTCTCGAGCTTCTTCTCGAGGTCAAAATCCAGACTCGTTTGCGCCTGCCGCAACACCATGCCCGCGGCAAAAGCCCCCAGCACGACATCAAGCTCGAACACCGCTGCGATCGCCATCAGCGCGACCAACATGAGCAGTGTCGCGCGCACCAGCAACTGCCCGGTGCCGCCTGCCGATGACTGCAAGAAGGTCGCTAGCCCGGGCACCTTGGCCAGAAGTTTGCGCGGCAGCGACCACATCAACAGCACCGCGACGCCGAAGATCCCCAGCAAGACGAGAGACGCCAACGGGGTGTGACTCGACAGCAGAACCGCCATCGCCAGCACCGGCGCCAGCTCGCCAACCGCGCCGTTCGCCAGCACCGCCTTGCCGAGCTTCGTCTCGGTGATTCCCAGTTGCTTCAGAATGGGAAGAAGAGTGCCCAGCGCCGTCGAGGAGAGCGCAATCGCAACGGCAATCGCGCTGGTGAAGCCATACTGCCAACCCACCACAAGCGCAAGCGCGAGCGCGAGCAGAAAGCTGACGCCCCACGTCGCCCAAGCAAAGGCGCCCTGCCTGCCGCCCAACGAACGCGGATGAATCTCGAAACCTGCCAGCAAAAACAATAGGCCAAGCCCCAGCTCGCTGACCAGCTGCACACCACCGTCGGTCGAAGCAAGCCCTACCCCGTGCTGCCCGATGAGCAGGCCAAAGCCGAGAAGCAACACCACATCTGGCACGTATCCGCGCAGCAGTCTCGAGAGCAACGGCGCCGCGAACACGGCGAGCATGATCCAAAACAACGACACGATCGCTGTCGTCGATTCGGCCTCAGTACTCATCGGCAGGTGCACCGTGCAATTCTGACACGGCGAAGCACCCAACACCGCGCCGCAATACGGCATTCGCGCCCCCGCAAGAGCATCACGACCTCAGCGGCGGCGGAACCACGGAACCAGCGGAACCAGCGGAACCAGCGGAACCCAGGACCCCACAGAACCAACGAACCCGCGCCCGAGCCCCCTAAAGCTCCATACCCAGCGCAACCTCTACGTCGGTCGCGACGAATCCCATGCCCGCGTACAGGGTGTTGGCGCCGGTCGGGCTTGAGGAGTCGACGTCGAGGGTCGCCTTGGCAAGCCCGTCGGCGCGCGCCCGGCGCAGCGCCTCAGCGATCAGCGCCGGCGCAAGCTTCTGCCCGCGACGAGCGCGCGTCACACCGATTAGGTCGATGTATGCCGCGCGGTACCCCTGCAGCTCGGTGTCGTCCTCGTTCACAGAGCTGAGCGTGAAGCCAACCACATTCGAGGTACCGCGTTCCACGGCCACTACCGAGAGGTCCTCGCGAAAAATTTCGCCCGTGACAAACCGCTCCCAGCGGTCAACAGATGTGGGCTGGCTGCCCCAATGGTCTCGGAACGAGTCGTTGCGCGCCAGCCGGGTCGCCTCACGAAGCTCGGGCGTGAACGTCACGATTTCTACGTCATCGGCGATGGTGATTTCGGGAATTTCTGCCGCGAGGTCGCGCTCCATGGTGTGAAAGTAGCGCTCGATCGTCAGCCCAGCGTCGACGCCAATTCCGATCGCGTCGACCGTACGCTCCTGCGCATACATGCCGATCCACCCCGGCAGAGCCTCCGCGCGTGCCGCCAGGCGCTGCAAGGCGCGGGCCTTCGACCAGGCAAGCATCGAGGTTCCGATGCCCCTACCCCGCACCTCGGGACGAACGGTTCCGTTCAGGTAAATCTGCACGCGTGTCTCGGCACTCGACGCAGGCATCACGCCAGCGAAGGCGAGCGCGCGGCCATCGGCGCCAAAGCCAATAAGTGTATCGACCGCGGCATCGAGGTTCGGGCCAACGAGCAAGTCCTCGACCTCTTCGCGCGGCGACGCCCAAGACGGGTGGTCGACGGCCTCGGCCGCGTGAGTCAGCGTAACAAGAGCGTCAAGATCATCCATCGTTGCCGCCCGCACCACCGCAAGGTCGGGGTGCTGAACAACCGGCAGTTCGGCTGGTGCCGACAGGCGATGCGACAAGGGCTGGGGTTTACTCATTGCCCCAGCCTATCGTCCGCCCTCCCCGCCGCCGCGGCGCTGCGCACCACGTGGTTCCGGAACCACGGCACAACGCACGAGGCCCTCCTCCCGAAGGAGAAGGGCCTCGTGATGAAGCGAATTACTTCGAGTCGCCCTCGGCTGCATCAGCAGCCTCGGTCTCGACAGCCTCGGTCTCGACGACCTCGACGGGAGCCTCTACGGTCTCCTCGACGGTTTCTTCAACGACCTCGACAGGTGCTTCTTCCTTTGCAGGCTTAGCAGCTGCCTTCTTGGCCGGCTTTGCAGCGGCCTTCTTGGCGACGGGCTCAAGAACGAGCTCGATGACAGCCATGGGAGCGTTGTCGCCCTTACGGTTGCCAATCTTGGTGATGCGCGTGTAACCACCCGGGCGGTCAGCAACGAGCGGAGCGATCTCAGCGAACAGGACGTGCGTAGCGTCCTGGTTGCGGAGGATGCTCAGCACGCGCCGACGCGCGTGCAGGTCGCCACGCTTTGCGAACGTGACGAGGCGCTCAGCAACCGGACGCAGGCGCTTGGCCTTGGTCTCGGTCGTCTGAATCGAGCGGTGGGTGAACAGCGCAACAGCGAGGTTTGCAAGAAGCAGACGCTCGTGAGCGGGGCCGCCTCCGAGGCGGGGTCCCTTTGCAGGCTTAGGCATATCTCTTTACTCCAGGGAAATTTCTGAAAAGAAGTCGTTCGACTTAGTCTTCGTAGCCGTCGTAGAAGTGGGCGCCGTCAAAACCGGGCACCGAGTCCTTCAGCGACAGACCGAGCGAGGTGAGCTTGTCACGAACCTCGTCAACCGACTTCTGACCGAAGTTACGGATGTTCATCAGCTGGGTCTCGCTGAGAGCAACAAGCTCCGAGACCGTGTTGATGCCTTCGCGCTTCAGGCAGTTGTAGGAACGAACCGACAGGTCAAGGTCTTCGATCGGCATCGACAGCTCGTTGCTCAGAACGGTCTCGACCGGCGCGGGGCCGATCTCGATGCCCTCAGCCTCGACGTTCAGCTCGCGTGCGAGACCGAACAGCTCGGTGAGCGTGCGACCAGCCGAAGCAACCGCGTCACGCGGAGCAATCGACGGCTTTGCCTCGACGTCCAGGATCAGCTTGTCGAAGTCGGTGCGCTCACCCGCACGGGTGGCGTCGACACGGTAGCTAACCTTGAGAACCGGCGAGTAGATCGAGTCGATCGGAATCTGACCAGCCTCAGCGAACTCGTTGCGGTTCTGCGTTGCCGAAACGTAGCCACGGCCACGCTCGATCGTCAGTTCCAGCTCGAACTTCGCGGTGTCGTTGAGCGTCGCGATAACCAGCTCGGGGTTGTGCACCTCGACACCGGCCGGAGCCGAGATGTCAGCGGCGGTCACTTCACCCGCACCCGTCTTGCGCAGGTAAGCCGTGATGGGCTCGTCGCGCTCGCTCGAGAGAACCAGCTGCTTGATGTTCAGGATGATCTCGGTGACATCTTCCTTCACGCCAGGGATCGTGCTGAACTCGTGCGAAACACCATCGAAACGAACGCTCGTGACTGCAGCGCCCGGGATGGACGAAAGCAGGCTGCGGCGCAGTGCGTTTCCGATGGTGTAACCGAATCCGGGCTCCAGCGGCTCAATGATGAACCGGCTGCGGAACTCCGCGATCTTCTCCTCGGTGAGAGTGGGACGCTGTGCAATAAGCACTATGTGTTCCTTTCAATCAAGTGCCCGCTATATGACACTTGCGGTTGAGGTTTTAAGTTGACCGGCTTGCGCCGGGATGGGAACCGCGCCAGCATTACGCTGGCGCGGTAAAAACCATCAGACGCGGCGGCGCTTCGGCGGACGGCATCCGTTGTGAGCCTGGGGCGTCACATCCTGGATCGAACCGACCTCGAGGCCTGCAGCCTGCAGCGAACGGATTGCCGTCTCGCGACCCGAGCCCGGGCCCTTCACGAGAACGTCAACCTTCTTGACACCGTGCTCCTGAGCGCCCTTAGCGGCCGCTTCAGCTGCCATGCCGGCAGCGTACGGGGTCGACTTACGCGAGCCCTTGAAGCCCACGCCACCCGACGATGCCCAGCTGATAACAGCGCCGGACGGGTCGGTGATCGAAACGATCGTGTTGTTGAAGGTCGACTTGATGTGTGCAACACCGAGCGCGATGTTCTTCTTTTCCTTGCGACGCGGCTTACGCGCAGCAGTCTTAGGTGCAGCCATTGCTCTTTCCTAATCCTTCCGGGCGGCCTAGCGGCCGGCCTTCTTCTTGCCGGCGACGGTCTTCTTGGGACCCTTGCGCGTGCGTGCGTTGGTCTTGGTGCGCTGACCGCGAACCGGAAGGCCGCGACGGTGGCGGATACCTTCGTAGGATCCGACCTCAACCTTGCGGCGGATGTCAGCTGCCACCTCGCGGCGAAGGTCACCCTCCACCTTGTAGGTTGCGTCGATGTAGTCACGGAGCGTGACAAGCTGGTCGTCCGAGAGGTCCTTGACGCGGATCGACTCGTCGATTCCGGTCGCGGCGAGAATCTCGACCGAGCGGGTACGGCCGATGCCGTAGATGTACGTGAGGGCGATCACCACGCGCTTGTCGCGCGGGATGTCAACGCCGGCAAGACGTGCCATGCGGTTCTCCTGTGGAGTATGTGGAGGTATGGGGCAACATCCGTTCCCGAGCCTCCACCCGGGGTGTCCCCCGCGAACGGGTTCCGATGCTACCTATGGCAAATATTTAGTTGTGAAGCGGAACGAACCGCGCGGGTTTTAGCCCTGGCGCTGCTTGTGACGCGGGTTGCTCTTGCAGATCACCATGACGCGTCCGTGACGACGGATCACGCGGCAGTGGTCGCAAATGGGCTTGACTGAGGGGTTAACCTTCATGATTTTTTCCTGTTTCGCTGTCTTCGCCTCGGTAACCCGAGGCGTTACTTCTCGACCGGTTTAGCGGTAGCGATAAACGATGCGACCGCGGGTGAGGTCGTACGGGCTGAGCTCGACGACAACACGGTCTTCGGGGATGATACGGATGTAGTTCTGCCGCATCTTTCCGGAGATCGTTGCAAGCACTTTGTGACCGTTGGTCAGCTCAACGCGGAACATCGCGTTGGGCAGAGCTTCGGAAATCGTGCCTTCAATCTCAATGACACCGTCTTTTTTAGCCATAGCCTCGCTACCAATGTGCAAACCGGTCGGTCTGCGTGGATGTGGATTGTGGCACCCGCCGATTCAGACACGCCGAAATCAAGGCATAAGGCACCAAAGATTTATACTATACGTGCTCCGGGCATCTCGGCAAACCGAGACCCCCAGACTAGCTGTGTCTTTGATGTGTGTCTCGATGCGCGTCTTCCTCGGCGCCCGCGATTCGGGCCCTACGCCGAGCGTCGCACGCGCGCAAACAGCATGGTCGCGATTCCCGCGAAGAGCACGGCGAGGCCGCCGCTGATCAGTGCGGGAGACACGGAACCACCAGTGCGCGCGAGCTGATTCTCGGTTGCGTCGGAGGTGGTGGTTGCGCCGCCGGAACCATTGGCTTCGCCACTTGGGTGGGTGCCGGTTTCAGTATCCGCGCCGGCGCCGGTTTCGGTTTCGGTGTCGGTGCCGGGTTCGGTTTCGGTGTCGGTGCCGGGTTCGACCTCGACCTCAATTTCGGGTTCGGGCTGGATCTCAGCGCCGGTATCAATGTCGGAGCCACCTTCGGGCTCACTGCCCTCACCGTCACCACCGGTTCCGGTATCACCACCTTCGCCTTCACCGTCACCACCGGTTCCAGTGTCGCCATCTTCGCCCTCGCCGTCACCACCGGTTCCGCCACCTTCGCCTTCGCCGTCGCCGGGTTCACCACTGGTTCCGTCGTCAGCGCAGGTGCCTGCCCATGGGTAGGAGTGCAGCTCGTTGCCGACACCGTCTAGCGTCAGGTCGCCGCCGACGTAGATTCGGCCGTTCGTGCTCGCCGCGATCTGCGTTGCCAGCGCGTGGGGCGCGAGGACTGACCCCGGAACCTGGCTCGATCCGAGGAGCTTGACGTCTTCGGCGTCCGCGAAGTTCCACATGATGGATGCGGCAATGTCGCCGTCGCCCGCGGCACGCATATCGAACCCAATTCGCGAGTTGTAGTCCCAGTGACCAGGGTCGAAGGCAACGGGCCCGCCGGTGACGTTGACCAGAACGGGCGTGTGCGGCCGGATATTGGCGAACGTGATGTGCTTGGCGGCATTCAGATCGGAAGCTGCAATCGTGAAGACCTGCACCTCGTCGGCGCCGGTTCCGGTGAAAACAGTCGGCGTCCAGTTGCTGTTGGGGTCAACGGTGCCGTTGTCTTCCAGCAGCGCAAGCGCGTCCGACCAATCGTGCAGGTGCGTCGCCATGCGCTGATACGGGTCAAGGGCCGCGTCTCGCCCCATCCCGGTCGTCGTTGTCGCTGTGCCCTGACTGATGGTTCCGCTAGCCGCACCACCAACCTGCACCCGCCCGCCCTCGATCGCGAGGTCGGCGATGTGCAGCGAGTAGGGCGCCGCGATGGCGAGGTCTCCGCCGACCTGCAACATCAACTCCCCCGGGTTCGGACGCACATCAGAACCAATCGCAATCCCGACCACGAACGATTTCGACTCGACGGTCATATCGCCGGCAACGACCACGCGCCCCTCGGCCTCGGCCGAACCGCCGGTGTAGAGATTGCCGCCGACAAACGTGTTCACATTAGTGTCATGCACCTGCGCCTGCGGCGGCGTGGTTCCATCAATCCACGGAAATCCGCCAGCCGGCGCACACGCCGCCAGCGGTGCACCAATTCCGTCCGGCAGCGGAGCGGCCATCGCACTCTGCGCCAGACCTCCGGCAACCATCACGACGCCAACGACTGCGGCAATTCCGCCAACGCGCAGCGGGCGCGCCAAATTCTTCCCCAAAACGACTCTCCCGGTTCGTAGTTTGTAAAGAAAGTATACAAATTTACGAGATGGGTTACCGGTTAAAAACAGACAGTGCGTACTTTTCGTGCACGAGCACGCGGCTTCCCGTGCAACCGCGCCCGCGGGACGCCGCCCGCACCCGAGCTGCTGGCCGCCGCGCACGACAGGCCGGCCACCCCTCCCCTACGCGAGGGCAGGAGATTACGCCCGCAGAAGGAGAATCTGCGCCAAAACTCCTGCCCCCGGCGTAATCTCCTTCTGCCGCGTGTACCCAGCACACGCGGGCGGGCGACGGAACCACGTGACAGCGGAACAAACAGGACCACGGAACCCCGTGGCCGTGGGGTGACCGGAGCGCGAGACCTGGTTCCAACGCAAAAACTGGCCCACCCCTACGCGAGAGAAGGAGATTGCGCCCGCAGAAGGAGAATCCGCGCCAAAACTCCTGCCCCCGGCGTAATCTCCTTCCCCCACGCGTACCCAACACACACGAGCGAGCGACGGAACCACGTCGCAGCACGTGCACAGGTCGCAGGGCCTCGAACCCCGCGGGAGCACGTGCAAAGGCCACGAAACCACGAAACCCCCCGCACGCTACCGATGGCACCGCGGGGCAAACGCAACGGGCGGGAGATGGTAATCCATCTCCCGCCCGTGAAGGTGCGTGAACTTACTCGCCCGAGGCTGCCTTTGCGAACAGGTCGGTGAAGTACGTTTCGGTCAACGTTCCGAGCTGAATGTACTCGTCGTTGATCAGCACGGTCGGCGTGTAGAGGCCGTTGTCTTGGGGGTTGCGCGGCATGGTGTTGCGCGTCTGCTTGGTGACGAAGTCGGCGAAGGTCTGCTCGGTCTGGCAGGCCTTGATGTCGACACCGAGGTTGGAGGCCAGCTCGATGAGACGGTCATCCGACAGCCCGACGGTTTGCTCGCTCGGCTGCTTTGCGAACAGTGCATCCATGTAGCTCATCGTGAGCTCGGGCTTTTCCTCTGCCACGCAGTAGAACGCGTTCGCGGCGCGGGTGGAGTACTTCGTGCCCTGCGAGGCGTTATCGAGAATGCTCACGGCGTGAATGGCGAGGGAGATCTTGTCGTCCTTGGCCAGGTCGCGCAGGTCGCCACCGAAATTGGTCTCAAAGTTCTTGCAGTTCGGGCACATGAAGTCAACGAAAACCGAGACGGTGTCTTCGCCCTCGCCGATCGTGACCGCACCCGTTTCAGCGTCAACGGCGGCCGGGATGTTCTCGGCGGGCAGCTTGCTGGCCGCCTGGTTGCTGAACACCACGACAATCGCGATCGCAGCAACGGCCACTACCACGCCAATGCTGGTCCAGATGGCGAACCAGTTGGTCTTCTTTACGGGGGGCTTAGCCATGTCTTTCCTAGCCAATCGGTGTAGGGGTAATACCAAACGGAGCAAGTCCCGCGGCACCACCATCGGTAGCCGTCAGCACCCAAATACCATTCTCATGCACCGCAACGCTGTGCTCCCAGTGCGAGCCCATCGAACCGTCAACCGTCGTGACGGTCCACTCGTCGTCTTCAACAAACGTGGTCTCAGAGCCGCTGGTCACCATCGGTTCGATGGCAAGCACCAGGCCGGGCTTAACGACCTCGCCACGATCAGGCGTGCGGTAGTTGAACACCGTCGGCGCCTCGTGCATCTTTCGGCCGATGCCGTGACCGACGTACTCGCGCAAAATGCCGAACGTCTGTCCGGTGCGTGAGAACGGGCGAGCGACGATGTAGTCCTCGATCGCCGCAGAGATTTCACCGATGCGCTGCGCCGACGCCATGGCGGCGATACCAGCCCACAGCGAACCTTCGGTGACCTCGCTCAGCTCACGCCGTTCCGCCACGTCTTGCTCATTCGCATCGCCCGGAACAATAAACGTGCGAGCCGAGTCACCGTTCCAGCCGTCGAACTGAGCACCGCAGTCGATCGACACAATGTCGCCAGCCTGCAAAACCCGCTCGGTCGGAATGCCGTGCACCACCTGGTCGTTGACCGAGGCGCACACGGTGTGGAAATAGCCCGGAACCAGCATGAAGTTTGGTTCGGCACCGCGGAGGCGAATCACCGCCTCCGCTGCGGCATCCAGCTCAAGCGTTGTGACACCGGGGCGGATCAACTCCGCCACCGCGTCCAGCGCGGCAGCGGTGATGAGACCAGGCTCGATCATCGCCCGCACCTGAGCGGGCGACTTGTAAATCGACTTACGGAACACGAGTTAAGCGTTAGCGGTTGCGGTGAGCCCGCGAGCCGCGAGAGCCGCGAAAATGCGCTCAGTGATCTCGTCAAGCGAACCAACACCGTCGATAGTGTCGACGATGCCACGCACGCCATAGACCTCGAGAATCGGAGCGGTCTCGCGCTCGTAGATGTCGAGGCGCTTAGCGATCGCTTCTGGGGTGTCGTCTTCACGACCCTGCTGCTGGGCGCGAAGGGCGATGCGTTCGATCGACTCTTCACGCGGAACAGCGAGCTCGATAACCGCGTCCAGTGCCTCGTCACGGTCCCCGAGGAATTCATCCAGGTGACCGACCTGCGCACGGTTGCGCGGGTAGCCATCGAGAAGGAATCCGGAGGCCGCGTCGTCTTCTGACAGGCGGTCGCGAACCAGGTCACCCGTGAGCTCGTCCGATACCAGGTCACCGCGAGCGGTGATCTCCTGCACCTTCTTGCCGAGCTCGGTTCCGTTCTTGATGTTCGCGCGGAAGATATCTCCCGTCGACACCACCGGAATACCGAAGGCTTCGGCGATACGAACACCCTGGGTTCCCTTGCCGGAACCTTGCGGGCCGACGATCAGAAAACGTGCGGAGGCGGTGGTCATCGCAGGAGCCCTTCGTAGTGACGCTGCTGCAGCTGAGCATCGATCTGCTTCACGGTTTCAAGACCGACACCGACCATGATCAGGATCGACGCGCCACCGAACGGGAAGTTCTGGTTGGCGCCAACCGTCGCGAGGGCGATGAACGGAATGAGAGCCACGATGCCGAGGTAGATGGAACCAGGGAAGGTGATGCGCGTCAGGACGTACTCAAGGTACTCAGCCGTGGGGCGACCTGCGCGGATACCCGGGATGAAGCCGCCGTACTTCTTCATGTTGTCAGCAACCTCAACCGGGTTGAAGGTGATCGCAACGTAGAAGTAGGTGAAGCCAACGATGAGCAGGAAGTACACGAGCATGTACAGCGGCGAGTCACCCGTGGTGAGGTACTGCGCGATGAACGTCACCCACGGTGCCGGCTCTTCACCGGCCGCAGGCTGGTTGAACTGCGCGATCAGCGCGGGGATGTACAGCAGCGACGAAGCGAAGATGACGGGCACAACACCGGCCATGTTCACCTTGATCGGAATGTACGTGTTGGTTCCGCCGACGGTGCGACGACCCACCATGCGCTTCGCGTACTGCACCGGAATGCGGCGCTGCGACTGCTCAACGAACACGACGAGCGCGACGATCAGAATGCCGACGAGGATGACGAGGAGGAAGACCTCGAAGCCACGCGTAGCCCAGATGATGCCCATGGCGCCGGGGAAGGTGGCGGCAATGGAGGTGAAGATGAGCAACGACATGCCGTTGCCGATACCGCGCTCGGTGACGAGTTCGGCAAACCACATGATCAGACCGGTACCGGCCGTCAGCGTGATGATCATCATCAGCTGGGCGTACCACTCCTGGTTCGTGAGCAGCTCTGCACACGGACCGCCAGCGTTACCGAAAAGCTGACCAGTACGAGCGACGGTAATCAACGTCGTCGACTGCAGCAGAGCCAGGGCAATCGTGAGGTAACGCGTGTACTGCGTCAGCTTCGACTGGCCGGCCTGGCCCTCCTTGTGGAGAGCCTCAAAGTGAGGGATGACCACACGCAACAGCTGCGTGATGATCGTTGCCGTGATGTACGGCATCACACCCAGCGCGAAGATCGACAGCTGGAGCAGAGCCCCGCCGGAGAACATGTTCACGATGGACATGAGTTGAACCGGACCGCCTTCTCCGGTGGTTCCGGAGTTCAGAGCGATGCAGTCCTGCACGTTTGGATAGTCAACAAACGGCGCAGGGACGTGAGCGCCCAGGCGATAGATGGCGATGACCGCCAGGGTGAAACCGATCTTCCGACGAAGGTCGGGTGTACGGAAGATCCGCGCGATGGCGCTAAACAAAAGCATTCCTCCTGACGAGCAAGGCGGTGGCAGTGCGGGCGGTCGGAGTCCGGAGACTCCGACCGCCCGTCACTCAGCGTAAGCCATAAGGCTTAGGCTACCGAACCACCTGCAGCAACGATCTTCTGCTCAGCCGAGCTCGAGACCTTGTCTACCTGGACATTCAGCTTAACGGTGATGTCGCCGTTGCCGAGGACCTTCACCTTTTCGTTCTTGCGAACAGCACCCTTTGCGACCAAGTCAGCAATGGTGACGTCGCCACCGTTGGGGTACAGCTCCGTGAGCTTGTCCAGGTTTACAACCTGGTACTCAACACGGAACGGGTTCTTGAAGCCGCGCAGCTTAGGCGTACGCATGTGGAGCGGCATCTGGCCACCCTCGAACCCGACCTTGACCTGGTAACGAGCCTTCGTACCCTTGGTACCACGGCCAGCCGTCTTACCCTTCGAGCCCTCACCGCGACCCACACGGGTCTTGGCCTTGTGCGCTCCGGGAACCGGACGGAGGTGGTGAACCTTGAGCACGCCGGGGCGCGAGGCCGGAGCCTCGGCCTTAGCGGCCGGCTTCTTCGCGGCAGGCTTCTTAGCCGCCGTCTTCTTGGCGGGGGCCTCGACCGTCTCTACGGTCTCGTCCTTCTTTTCAGCCATTAGTCGATCTCCTCAACCTTGACGAGGTGAGCAACGGTACGTACGTAACCGCGCGTCTGGGAGTCATCGGGACGAACGACCGAGTCGCCGATCCGCTTGAGACCCAGCGAACGCAGCGTGTCGCGCTGGTTCTGCTTTTCGCTCACCTTGGACTTGATCTGGGTTACCTTGAGACGCGCAGCCATCAGGCACCTGCCTTTGCTTCCGCAGCAGCCTTAGCGGCGCGTGCTTCGATCTTGAGGATCTTGGCCGGAACCACCTGGTCGTAGTCAAGACCACGACGAGCGGCAACCGCACGCGGCTCTTCCAGCTGCTTAAGTGCTGCCACCGTTGCGTGAACGATGTTGATCGTGTTCGACGAACCGAGCGACTTCGACAGAACGTCGTGGACGCCAGCGCACTCGAGTACGGCGCGAACCGGACCACCGGCGATAACACCGGTACCAGCTGCTGCCGGACGGAGCAGAACAACGCCTGCTGCCGCCTCACCCTGAACCGGGTGCGGGATCGACGATGCTACGCGAGGAACGCGGAAGAAGTTGCGCTTGGCGTCTTCCACACCCTTCGAGATAGCGAGAGGAACTTCGCGTGCCTTGCCGTATCCGACGCCGACAACACCGTTACCGTCGCCGACAACGACGAGAGCGGTGAAGCTAAAGCGACGACCACCCTTGACGACCTTCGAAACGCGGTTGATGGTGACGACGCGCTCGAGGAACTGGCTTTCGGCACGGTCACGCGAACCGCGGTCGCGGTTCGGGTTACGCTCGCGACCACCACGGCGAGCCTCACGGGGCTCACGCTCGGTCGTCGCCTCAGCAGCTGCAACCTCAGTCGCTGCCTGAGTGACTTCAGCCACTTCGTTCTCCTTGTTTTCGCTCACAGGTTCAAGCCTCCCTCGCGGGCGCCGTCTGCAATTGCTGCAACGCGGCCGGCGTAGCGGTTACCGCCACGGTCGAACACAACTGCCTCGATACCGGCAGCCTTTGCGCGCTCGGCGAGGAGTTCCCCAACCTTACGAGCCTTTGCGGTCTTGTCACCGTCGTTTGCACGAAGGTCGGTCTCGAGCGTCGATGCCGAAACAAGGGTGTGACCCTTGCTGTCGTCGACGATCTGAACGAACACGTGACGTGCCGAACGGGTCACAACGAGGCGCGGACGCTCTGCCGTACCAACGATGTGCTTGCGAAGACGCGCGTGACGACGTGCACGTGCGACTGACTTCGACTTCACAGCCATGGTTACTTACCAGCCTTTCCGGCCTTGCGACGAACAACCTCGCCTGCGTAACGCACACCCTTGCCCTTGTACGGCTCGGGCTTACGGATCTTGCGAATGTTCGCGGCAGCCTCACCGACGGCCTGCTTCGAGATACCCGTCACGGTGAGCTTGTTGTTGCCCTCAACCGTGAGCGTGATGCCCTCGGGTGCGTCGACGACGACCGGGTGCGAAAAACCAAGGGCGAACTCAACCGAGGTGCCCTTCTGCGCAACGCGGTAACCGGTTCCGACAACCTCAAGGCCCTTGGTGTAACCCTCGGTGACGCCGATGATGTTGTTGTTGATGAGGGTGCGGGTCAGGCCGTGCAGCGAACGCGAAGCGCGCTCGTCGTCGGGGCGAGTAACCACAACCTGGTTGTCCTCGATCTTGACCTCGATGGGGCTAGCAACGTTAAGAACGAGCTCACCCTTCGGGCCCTTGACCGAGACTGCCGAACCGTCAACCGAAATGGTCACACCGGCCGGGATGTTGATGGGAAGACGTCCAATACGCGACATCAGTGATCACCAAACGTAGGCGAGGACTTCCCCACCCACGCCCTTCGACTCAGCCTGGCGGTCCGTGAGGAGGCCAGAGGAGGTGGACAGAATGGCGATACCGAGGCCACCCAGAACCGTGGGGAGCTCCGTCGACTTCGCGTAAACGCGGAGGCCGGGCTTCGAAACGCGCTTGATGCCAGCGATCGAACGCTCGCGGTTCTGGCCGTACTTCAGCGTCAGCGTGAGGTTCTTACCAACGCGTGCGTCGGAGACCTCCCAGCTGGCGATGTAACCCTCAAGCTTGAGGATTTCGGCAACGTGCGTCTTCAGCTTGCTCGACGGCATGGTCACGGTGTCGTGGTGCGCCGAGTTCGCGTTGCGCAGACGGGTCAGCATATCTGCGACCGGGTCTGTCATTGTCATTTGTTATTTCCTTTGTTCACCAGGTTTCGACGCCGCGTTACACGCGAGCCGACCTGTGGTGGTGGATACCAAAGATCTATCCTCTCATGCCGGTTCCCCACGTTGTGACACGTGGGGAACCGGTGAGAGTGATTTTTGGCGATTTCGCCGAGCTAATTACGCCTGAGCGTCGTCAGCACGGAACGGGAATCCAAGGTGACGCAGCAGAGCGCGACCCTCGTCATCCGTCTTCGCCGTGGTTACGACAGTGATGTCGAAACCGCGAACGCGGTCGATCTTGTCCTGGTCGATCTCGTGGAAGACCGACTGCTCCTGCAGACCGAACGTGTAGTTACCGTTGCCGTCGAACTGCTTGCCCGAGAGACCGCGGAAGTCGCGGATACGGGGCAGTGCGAGCGAAACCAGGCGGTCGACAAATTCCCATGCACGGTCGCCGCGAAGCGTGACGTGTGCACCAATTGCCTGACCCTCGCGCAGCTTGAACTGTGCGATGGACTTCTTTGCCTTGGTAACGATCGGCTTCTGACCGGTGATTGCGGTCAGGTCGGCGACAGCACCATCGATGACCTTGGAGTCACGAGCTGCTTCACCGACACCGGTGTTGATGACAACCTTGACCAGTCCGGGGATCTGCATGACGTTTTCGTAACCGAATTCGTCCTGCATCGCCTTCTTGATCTCGGCGTTGTACTTCTGCTTGAGGCGCGGCTGGATCTTGCCAGCAGTCGCAGCAGTTGCGTTGCTCATCAGAGGTCCTTACCGCTCTTCTTTGCGTAACGCACGCGAACCGTGCGCTTGACGCCATCCTTCGTCTGCTCCTCAACGCGGTGACCGACCTTGGTCGGCTTCTTCGTCGAGGGGTCAACGAGGGCAACGTTCGAAATGTGGATCGGTGCTTCCATCGTCTCGATGCCACCGGTCTTGGTGCCGCGCTGCGACTGACCAACACGCGAGTGCTTCGTGATGTAGTTCACACCTTCAACGATGACGCGGTTCTGCTCGACAAGGACGTCAAGTACCTTGCCCTGCTTGCCGCGGTCTCCGCCGCGCTCGGGCTTAGCGCCCGTGATGACCTGAACGAGGTCACCCTTCTTGATCTTCGCCATGATCAGATAACCTCCGGTGCCAGCGAGACGATCTTCATGAACTTTTTGTCACGAAGTTCACGACCGACCGGACCGAAGATACGGGTGCCGCGGGGCTCCCCGTCGCTCTTCAGGATGACGGCAGCGTTCTCGTCGAACTTGATGTACGAGCCGTCCTGACGGCGCGTCTGCTTCTTCGTGCGGACGACGACCGCCTTAACGACGTCACCCTTCTTCACGTTTCCGCCGGGGATTGCGTCCTTGACCGTAGCGACAATGACGTCACCCAGACCTGCGTAACGACGGCTGGAGCCACCGAGAACACGGATCGTGAGCAATTCCTTCGCACCGGTGTTGTCGGCGACCTTGAGGCGGGATTCAGTCTGAATCACTTGTTACTCCCTAATTCCAAGAAGCCCTCGGGCTTACTTGGCCTTCTCGAGGATCTCGACGAGACGCCACCGCTTGGTAGCGCTCAACGGACGGGTCTCGTTGATGAGAACGAGGTCGCCGATGCCGGCGCTGTTCGTCTCATCGTGAGCCTTAACCTTCGACGTGCGACGGATGACCTTGCCGTAGAGGGGGTGCTTAACGCGGTCCTCAACCTCTACAACGATGGTCTTGTCCATCTTGTCGCTGACAACGTAGCCACGGCGAGCCTTGCGGTCGCCGCGCTCAACGGCCTCAGCCTTGACGGCTTCGTCCTTTGCAGCCATTACTCTGCGTCCTCCTTCGCGACGTCAGCCTCGTCGGCCTTCTTCGCCTTAGCCTTCTTCGCCTTGGGAGCCGCCTCAACGGGTGCGGGCGTGGCACGAATGCCAAGCTCGCGCTCGCGGATCACGGTGTACAGGCGTGCAATGTCGCGCTTGACGGCGCGGATGCGACCGTGGCTCTCGAGCTGGCCCGTTGCCGACTGGAAGCGCAGGTTAAACAGCTCTTCCTTGGCCTTACGGACCTCCTCGAGGAGGCGCTGGTCTTCGAACGTGTCCAGCTCGCTCGGAGCGAGCGTCTTGGTGCCGATCGCCATTATGCGTCGCCTTCCTCGCGCTTGATGATGCGTGCCTTGAGCGGCAGCTTGTGGATGGCACGGGTCATGGCTTCACGAGCAAGCTGCTCGTTAACGCCGGCGACCTCGAAGAGGACGCGACCCGGCTTGACGTTTGCGACCCACCACTCGGGTGAACCCTTACCGGAACCCATGCGGGTTTCGGCGGGCTTCTTCGTCAGCGGACGGTCGGGGTAGATGTTGATCCACACCTTTCCACCACGCTTGATGTGACGGGTCATTGCGATACGAGCGGACTCGATCTGACGGTTGGTTACGTATGCGGAAGTCAGGGCCTGAATGCCGAACTCACCGAACGAAACCTTGGTTCCACCGGTAGCTGCACCATCACGCTTGGGGTGGTGCTGCTTACGGAACTTAACCTTACGAGGGATAAGCATTACGCCGAAGCTCCTTCCGTGACCGGTGCCTCTGCGTTGCGCGGGGCGCGACGGGGGCGGTCACCACGGTCGCGGGACGGCTTCTGGTTAGCCTGCTCGCGCGCGAGTTCCTTGTTGGTCAGGTCGCCCTTGTAGATCCAGACCTTCACGCCGATACGGCCGAAGGTGGTCTTTGCCTCGTAGAAGCCGTAGTCGATGTTCGCACGAAGCGTGTGCAGCGGCACACGACCTTCGCGGTAGAACTCCGAACGGCTCATCTCAGCACCGCCGAGGCGGCCGGAAACCTGGATACGAATACCCTTAGCGCCTGCACGCTGAGCACCCTGGAGGCCCTTACGCATCGCGCGGCGGAATGCCACGCGAGCGGTGAGCTGCTCTGCGATGCCCTGTGCAACCAGCTGAGCGTCAGCCTCGGGGTTACGAACCTCGAGGATGTTCAGCTGGATCTGCTTGCCGGTGAGCTTCTCAAGGTCAGCGCGAATGCGCTCAGCCTCAGCACCACGGCGACCGATGACGATACCCGGGCGAGCCGTGTGGATGTCCACACGAACGCGGTCACGGGTGCGCTCGATCTCGATGTTGCTGACACCGGCACGGTCCAGCTGCGTCTGCAGCAGGCGGCGGATCTTGATGTCCTCGGCGACGTAGTCAGCGTAACGCTGGCCGGGCTTCGTCGAGTCCGAGAACCAACGTGACACGTGGTCCGTCGTAATACCGAGGCGGAAGCCGTACGGGTTAACCTTCTGTCCCATTACTTGCTCGCCTTCTTCTTAGCCGCAGGAGCAGCGTCTGCTGTCTCCGGCGTGGAGAGCACGACCGTGATGTGGCTCGTGCGCTTCTTGATCTGGAATGCGCGACCCTGTGCACGGGGGCGGAAACGCTTGAGCGTCGTACCCTCGTCCACGAATGCGTTCACCACGTACAGATCAGCCTCGTCCAGCGACTCACCGTTCTTGTCCGCGGTAACGCGGGCGTTAGCGATGGCCGAGTGAACCAACTTGTAGATCGGCTCCGAAGCTGCCTGCTGCGCGAACTTCAGGATGGCGAGGGCTTCTTCAGCCTGCTTTCCCTTGATAAGCGCAACGACGCGACGAGCCTTCTGAGGGGTCACGCGGATGTGTCGCACGCGTGCGATGGACTCCACCATTTCTTCTCCTCTGCGCCACCGCTTAGCGGCGGCGGCCCTTCTTGTCGTCCTTCACGTGGCCGCGGAAGGTGCGGGTGGGCGCGAATTCGCCCAGCTTGTGGCCAACCATCGTCTCCGTAACAAATACGGGGATGTGCTTGCGACCGTCGTGAACGGCGATCGTGTGTCCCAGCATGGACGGCACGATCATCGATCGGCGCGACCAGGTCTTGATGACGTTCTTCGTTCCCGCTTCGTTTTGCGAGCTGACCTTGCGAAGCAGGTGCTCGTCGACGAAGGGGCCCTTCTTCAGACTGCGTGGCATCTTATTGACTCCTACTTACGCTTCTTGCCAGCGGTACGGCGACGCACGATGTACTTGTCGCTTTCCTTGTTTGCGTGACGGGTGCGGCCCTCGGCCTGGCCCCACGGGGAAACGGGGTGACGACCACCAGAGGTCTTACCCTCACCACCACCGTGCGGGTGATCAACCGGGTTCATAGCGACACCACGAACGGTCGGGCGAACGCCCTTCCAGCGCATGCGGCCAGCCTTACCCCAGTTGATGTTCGACTGCTCGGCGTTGCCGACCTCGCCGATCGTTGCGCGGCAACGAGCGTCGACGTTACGGATTTCGCCAGACGGCATGCGCAGCTGCGCGAAGTTGCCGTCCTTTGCAACCAGACGAACCGAGACACCAGCCGAACGTGCGATCTTTGCGCCGCCACCGGGGCGAAGCTCGATTGCGTGAATAACGGTACCCGTGGGGATGTTCTTCAGCGGCAGGTTGTTGCCCGGCTTGATGTCGGCGCTTGCGCCCGACTCAATGATGTCGCCCTGCTTGGTCTTGTTCGGAGCCAGGATGTAGCGCTTGGTTCCGTCGACGTAGTGCAGGAGCGCGATGCGTGCCGTGCGGTTGGGGTCGTACTCGATGTGAGCAACGGTTGCGTTAACGCCGTCCTTGTCGTTACGACGGAAGTCGATAACGCGGTACTGGCGCTTGTGGCCACCACCGATGTGACGGGTCGTGATGCGACCCTGGTTGTTACGACCACCGGTCTTGGACAGCGGGCGCAGCAGCGACTTCTCAGGCGTGGAACGCGTGATTTCTGCGAAGTCAGCAACCGACGAGCCGCGGCGACCAGGAGTCGTGGGCTTGTACTTACGAATAGCCATTTTTCTCGTCCTCTTCCCGCTTAGCCGACCGACGTGAAGATGTCGATCGAGCCCGACTTCAGAGCAACAATGGCGCGCTTGGTGTCCTTGCGCTTGCCCATGCCGAAGCGGGTGCGGCGTACCTTGCCGACGCGGTTGATGGTGTTAACAGACGCGACCTTGACGTCGAAGATCTTCTCGATAGCGAGCTTGATCTCGGTCTTCGTAGCGCGGGGGTCCACCTCGAAGGTGTACTTGCCCTCGTCGATGAGTCCGTAGGACTTCTCCGAGACAACCGGCTTGAAGATGATGTCGCGCGGATCCTTGTTTACGGTCATGCCGAAACCTCCTCAGCGCCAGTCTTCGCTGCGACGAACGCGTCGAAGGCTGCCTTGGTGAAGACGATGTCGTCGGAGACGAGCACGTCGTAAGCGTTCAGCTGGTCAACAGCGAGCACGTGCAGGTTCGCAAGGTTGCGAACGCTGAGCAGGCTCGCCTCGTCGTCGCGCGTGAGCACAACGAGAACGTTCTTGCCCGGGAAGGACTTCAGAAGCGCTGCAGCCTTCTTGGTCGAAGGCGTGCCCTCGATGCCGAAGGAGTCGATAACGTGCAGACGCTCGCCACGAACACGGTCGCTGATTGCACCCAGGAGGGCAGCAGCGATCATCTTCTTGGGGGTGCGCTGCGAGTAGTCGCGCGGCTTCGGGCCGTGGACGATGCCACCACCGGTCATGTGCGGTGCACGGATCGAGCCCTGACGAGCGTTACCCGTACCCTTCTGCTTGAACGGCTTGCGACCAGCACCGGAAACCTCACCGCGACGCTTGGTCGAGTGGGTACCCTGGCGAGCTGCTGCCTGCTGGGCAACAACAACCTGGTGGATCAGCGGGACGTTCGTTGCGACGTCGAAGATAGCGGCGGGCAGGTTGACCGTTCCGGCCTTCTTGCCACCAGCACCCTGAACGTCGAGCGTAAGCGTGGAGTCAGCCATGATAATTAGGCACCCTTCACTGCGTTGCGGACGAAGACGATGCGACCACGTGCACCGGGAACAGCGCCCTTAACGAGCATGAGTCCCTTTTCGGTGTCGATGGAGTGCACCGTGAGGTTAAGAACGGTCACACGCTCGTTACCCATACGACCGGCCATGCGCATGCCCTTGAAGACGCGCGACGGGGTCGACGAAGCACCGATAGAACCGGGCTTACGGTGGTTGCGGTGTGCACCGTGCGAAGCCGAAACACCAGCGAAGTTGTGGCGCTTCATGACACCGGCGGTGCCCTTACCCTTGCTCGTGCCGACAACGTCGACGAGCTGGCCAGCTTCGAAGGTTCCGTCAACCGTGAGCTCCTGGCCGAGCGAGTAGTCGCCGGCGTCAGCGGTGCGGATCTCCGTTACGTGGCGGCGGGGCGTAACGCCTGCTGCCTCGAAGTGAGCCGTGAGGGGCTTGTTCACCTTGCGCGGGTCGATCTGACCGTAAGCGATCTGAACGGCGTTGTAGCCGTCGCGCTCGGGGGTACGGATCTGCGTGACCACGTTCGGTGCGAGCTCAATAACCGTTACCGGGATGAGCTTGCCGTTTTCGTTCCAAACCTGCGTCATGCCGAGCTTCGTGCCCAGCAGACCCTTGGAAACCTTGGAGTTGATATCAGTCATCTTGACACCCGCCCTTACAGCTTGATCTCGATGTTGACATCGGCAGGAAGGTCGAGGCGCATCAGCGAGTCGACAGCCTTAGGCGTCGGGTCGATGATGTCGATGAGGCGCTTGTGGGTGCGCATCTCGAAGTGCTCGCGGCTGTCCTTGTACTTGTGCGGTGAACGGATGACTGCCACCACGTTCTTTTCCGTCGGAAGGGGCACGGGGCCCACAACGGTCGCGCCCGCACGGGTCACGGTGTCGACGATCTTACGAGCCGACGAATCGATGACCTCGTGGTCATACGACTTCAGTCGGATGCGGATCTTTTGTCCCGCCATCTCTGTTTCTCTCTTTCCGCGTCATACCTCTCGGGCATTGGACGCACTGGGCGCAGCTATCGTGTCTGCGCCTGGCACTTTCGCGTCACTCGCGTGACTCGATGCTGCACCACTATTTTGATGTCAGACCGGGGATTTCTCCCCGGCGCCTCACGTCAACTTCCGGCATGCCGGAGGGCTTCAGTTTTGGCTTGTGATGTTCTCCGACCCGCGGCCTAGATCTCTGCGCTTTCGCGCCGCCTATGCACAGCCCTGGTGGTGATTCGCACGCACGCAAATAGCGCCGTCGAAATGTGGAACTTACCTAGTTTGCCAGACGCGGAACCATGCCGCAAACCCGGGCGTGTCGCGCTCAGCCGATCCCCAGTCTCCGCCCCTATTTCGGCGCGGCCGCACGAGGCACGCGCCGTCGCCATTCCCGCGCGAAACCGTCGCCATTCCCGCGCGCAAATGGAAGAGTTCCGGAACCAAGGGACAGGTTCCGGAACCCGGGTGTTGCGAAAGAGGTGTGGCGGGGGAGACTTCCGAGGCTCTCCCCCGCCAGCATCAGACGCCTATTTTCAGCGCGGCGTCTGATACGAGGGCGGGAGCGACCCGCCCTCGTTTTGCGTCACAGCAGCGTCTGCACCTCCCAGCGTCGACGTTCACTGATCGGCAACATCTCAGTCTTGCATTTCGCGTCGGTTGCGGCGCATGAAGATCAGCGCAGCTCCCACCATGAGTGCAAACCCTCCGGCGAGACCCCACGGCAGCGTGTTCGCGCTACCGGTTGCGGGAAGCGGCGGCTTGACCGGAGGCGTCGGAACCTCGTGGTCGGTCGAGCAGCTCTCCACGCAGTCGCCGCCAGGCGTGCCGCCCGGGGTCACGACGTTCTTGATCGTCACGCCCTTCGCGTCTGCCTTCACCGTGACGATGTAGCTCACGGAGGCGGTAGCACCGGGCGCGAGGTCCGGAATCTGCCAGGTCAGCGTTTCACCACTGAGCGTGAGTCCGGCTGGCAGGTCACCAGCGAGGGTTGCGTGCTCGAGCACACCGCTCAGGTCATCGATCGCAAGAGCGCCGGTGAGGTTCGCCTCGCCAATGTTCGTTGCGGTCAGGGTGTAGGTGATGTGCTCGCCCGGCTTGACGGACGAACCCGATGCGGGGTCGCTCGACTTCGTCAACGACCACGCCGGAACCAAGTGATCCGTCGTGCAGGACACCTCGCACTCGCCACCCGGGGTGGTGGGCACGACCACGTTGCGCAACGTGGCGCCGCGTGCGTCGGCGTGAACCACCACCGTGTAGCTGACCGAGACGGACTCGCCGACACCGATGGTTCCGGCATTCCAGGTGAGCGTCATGCCGTCAAGCGTGAGGCCCGCGGGCAACTCGCTCACCAGATCGGCGTGCGCCAAGACTTCCGTGAGGTCGTCTTGAGCGGTTGCTTCGACAGCCACTGGACCGGTGTTCTCGATGGTCAGCGTGTAGGTCACCTCGTCGCCGGGGAGCACAGACGATCCGGATGCCGGGTCGCTGGTCTTAGTCAGCGACCACGCCGGAACCGGGTGCTCCGTCGTGCAGCTGCCTTCACACTCGCCACCAGGGCCGGTCGGAACCACGACGTTGCGCAGGGTTTCGCCGAGCGCATCAGCATGCACAACAACGGTGTAGCTGATCGATACCGACTCACCAGCACCGATGGTTCCGGTGTTCCACGTGAGGGTCGTACCGTCCAACGTTGCACCATCCGGCAGATCGCCGATGAGGTCGGCGTGAGCCAGAACCTCGGTCAGGTCGTCTTCTGCGGTCGCGGTGGTCGCGACCGGGCCGGTGTTCGTGACGGTCAGCGTGTACGTGACCTCCTGGCCAGGTAGCACCGTGGTTCCCGAGGCCGGGTCGCTGGTCTTGGTCAGCGACCACGCCGGAACCGGGTGCTCCGTCGTGCACGAACCCTCGCACTCGCCGCCGGGGCCGCTCGGCACGACCACGTTACGCAGCGTCACGCCGCGAGCGTCATCGTGAACCGCCACGGTGTAGCTGATCGAAACCGACTCGTCGACTCCGACTTCGCCGGTGGTCCACGTGAGCGTTGTGCCGTCCAGCGTCAAGCCATCGGGCAGATCACCCACGATGTCGGCATGCGCCAGCACCGCGGCCAGGTCATCGATTGCCGTCGCCGACGTGATGGCGACCGGACCGGTGTTGGTCACCGTCAGCGTGTACGTGACCTCCTGGCCAGGCAACACGGTAGTACCGGAGGCCGGGTCGCTGGTCTTGGTCAGCGACCACGCCGGAACCGGGTGCTCCGTCGTGCACGAACCCTCACACTCGCCACCAGGGCTCGTCGGAACCACAACGTTACGCAGCGTCACGCCACGAGCGTCATCGTGAACGACAACCGTGTAGCTCACCGACACCGAGCCGTCGACCGCAATCGCGCCGGCGTTCCAGGTCAGCGTCGTTCCGTCCAGCGTCAAGCCAGCGGGCAGCGGCTCAACCAGATCGGCATGCGCAAGCACATCGCTCAGGTCATCTTCGGCGGTAGCCGAATCCACCACCGTCGGGCCGGTGTTTTCGATCGTCAGCGTGTACGTCACCTCTTGACCTGGCACAACGGTCGAGCCGGAGGCCGGGTCGCTCGTCTTGGTCAGCGTCCAAGCCGGAACCGGGTGCTCCGTCGTGCACGCCTCAACACACTGACCGCCGGGGCTCGTCGGAACCACCACGTTGCGTAGCGTCACGCCACGGGCGTCGTCGTGAACGACGACCGTGTAGCTCACCGACACCGAATCGCCAACCTCAATGGTTCCGGCATTCCACGTCAGCGTCGTGCCGTCAAGCGTCAACTCATCAGGCAGGGCGCCAACGATATCGGCGTGAGCCAGAACCGCGCTCAGGTCGTCTTCGGCGGTCGCCACCGTCGGCACGGGGCCAGGGTTGGTGATGGTCAGGGTGTAGGTAACCTCGTCGCCGGGCAGCACGGTTGATCCCGAAGCCGGGTCGCTCGTCTTCATCAGCGTCCACGCTGGAACCGGGTGTTCCGTCGTGCAGGCCTCAACACACTCGCCGCCGGGGCTGGTGGGAACCACCACGTTGCGCAGCGTCACGCCACGGGCGTCGTCGTTGACGACGACCGTGTAGCTCACCGACACCGAAGCACCGGCCGCAACGGTTCCGGCATCCCATGTGAGGGTGTTGCCGTCCAGCGTCAGCTCGTCAGGCAGCGCGCCCACCAGGGCAGCGTGTGCCAGCACCTCGGTCAGGTCATCCTGCGCCGTCACCGAAGTGGCGACCTGGCCGGTGTTGGTCACGGTCAGCGTGTAGGTGACCTCTTGACCAGGAACCACGGCCGTTCCGGATGCCGGATCGCTCGTCTTGGTCAGCGACCACGCCGGAACCGGGTGCTCCGTCGTGCAAGAACCCTCACACTCGCCACCAGGGCCGGTCGGCACGACAACGTTACGCAGCGTCACGCCGCGAGCGTCGTCATGAACGACAACCGTGTAGCTCACCGACACCGAGCCGTCGACCGCAATCGCGCCGGCGTTCCAGGTCAGCGTCGTACCGTCCAGCGTCAAACCAGCGGGCAGCGGCTCAACCAGATCGGCGTGCGCAAGCACGTCGCTCAGGTCATCTTGCGCGGAAGCGGCGGGTACTGCGACCGGGCCCGTGTTGGTGATGGTCAGCGTGTACGTCACCTCTTCGCCCGCAAGCACCATGGTTCCGGAGGCCGGATCGCTCGACTTCGCGAGGGTCCATGCCGGGGTGTGGTGCGTCGTGGTGCAGCTCTCGACGCATTCGCCACCGTCGCCGGGCACGACACCGTTGTTAAAGGTCACGCCGTCGAAGCCATCCAGCACGGTCACCGCGTAGCTGACACTCGTCGACTCTCCCGGCGCGAGCGTGGGAATTGCCCACGTCAGCACGCCGCCGTCATTGGTGAGGCTGTCTGGCAGCGTGCCAAGCTCCGCGTACGCCAGCACGCCGGCGAGATCGTCGGTCGCCGTGGCGCCCGTGACCGTCGCGTTGGCCGTGGTGTTCACGGCCGTCAGCGTGTAGGTGATCACGGTGCCAGCAACCACGGCGGATCCGCTTGCCGGGTCAGACGTCTTGCTGATCTCCCACGCCGGCGTGTAATGCACGGTCGAGCACTGCTCGCACTCCTCCGGCGGGTTCTCACCCGTCGTGGTCACGCTGTTGCGCAGTTCGATGCCCCACTGGTCGGCGTTGACGGTCACCTGGTAGGTGAGAGTCAGCGGCTCGCCAACGTTCACGCGCCCCACGGTCCACACCAGCGAATTGTCGACAACATCGGTTGCACCCTGCGTGGCCGTGATGGTGGCCTCGTCAAGGGTTGCGTATGGCAACACTGCGCTCAGATCATCGGTCACGACAACGTCGTCCACGAAGCCAGCAGCGCCCGGGGTGACGGTCACCGTGTAGGTGATGGTGTCGCCCGGCATCACGGTGCTTCCGCTCACCGGGTCGGCATCCTTACGCACCGTGTAGCTGCCCATTTCACGCGACAGTGTGTTCGTGGCCGTTACCAGCACCGCAGCATCCGCGTCTGCCGGAGTCTCAAACACCATCGTGGAACCATTGCCTGTGCCGGTCGCGCCGCTGATCGACATGGCGGTAGACCATGTGTACGACGGGTCGGTGACCGCTGGCACGCCGGTTTCGGTGACGGTGCACTCGCTTCCGGTAGGAATGGTGAGGTCTTCGTCAGCCGGGCTCCACGTGCCTCCCGCGGTGATCGCGAAGGTGTTGTTGGCGCCCGCGGCCGGGAACACGTCACCGTTGTCTGCCACGCAGGACCACTCGAAGCTGTAGAACGGATCGGCGTCGAGCAGGCCGGATGCGTCACCCTGGAAGGCCTTCGTCACGGAGAACTCGCCCGTGACTCGCATGACCGAGTTCCATACCGTCGCCGTTGCTACCGCGGGGTTTGCCCCGAGGGTGACGGGGCTGCTGAACGAGTGACCCGCCCACTGGTAGGAGGCGTCGCCGGGTACCGGCGCCAATGGTGCGTTTTCGTCTACGATGCGGCACTGGGTGCCGACGTAGTACGCATCAGGGGCGGTGAAGGTTCCGGTGCCGACGATTGTCCACGGCTTGGGTGCTTCTTCTACCCCACCGTACGAACATGCGTAGGTGCCGGAGTATTCGATACCAGCCGACGGAACGAGGTCGCTCACACCGGCACCGCGGTTGATCTGCTTCGTGATGGCGAAGGTACCGTAGACGCGCTCGACGGTGTTGACAAACGTCATGCTTGCCGGCTCACCAGCAACCACGTCGGCTGTCTGCACCGCGGGCTGTGCGCCCCACACGTAGGACTCATCGACGAAGACCGTGGTGTCTAAGGTGTCTTCTGCCGATTCGCACTGCGACGTGAGCGGAATCTGCGGGTTCGCCGGGTCAAGGGTGGCAGCGCCGCCAGCGGCAGGGGCCGTCCAGCGACCAGTCGCGACAACGGCGCCACCGTAGGTGCAGGACCAGGTGCCAGCGACTGTAAGTGCGGGGTTAGCGAACCCGGTGCTCGGTCCAACGAGCTCCTTGGTGATTTCCACCGTGGAGTACACGCGTTGCGGGGTGTTCGTGACGGTGAACGATGCCGGACCGTTTGCCGTAACCGTTGCGCTCTGCGGTGCAACGACCGGCGTGCCCCAAGCCCATGAAACGTCGACCAGGTCGGCCGGGTTCGGCGTCTCTTCTGTCACGTCGCAGACCGTGCCCAACGGCAAGGCGGTGTCGCCCACAAGCGTCGCGTCTCCCGCGTCCGTCACCGACCAGGTTCCGGAGAAGGTCTCCTCGCGCGGCGTGCCCTCGTCGTAGATGCACGAGTATGCGCCGCTGAAGGCTGCTCCGTCGCTGACGGCGTGCTCGAGGCCAGCCGCAATCTGCTTTTCGATCTCGATGCTGCCGGTCAGGCGCACGATGTTGTTGTCAACAACAACGGCGCGCGGCGTCTCGGCAATCGTGAGTGAAGTAGTCTCCTCGCCGTCAACGGTGATGGTCTCATCGCCCCAGGCGTAGGAACCGTCGTACAGGCCGCCGGAGAACGCACCCTCGTTGACCGCGCAGGTCCAGCCACGCGGAACATCGTTGATCAGGGTGACCGCTGCCGCGCCCGGGAGCACGGTTGCTGTTCCCGTCATGCGGTTCACGGCGAGTTCGTTGTCGATGTCGGCGGGGTCGAGGGCACACGCGATGCCAACCGGGAACCCGGCGAAGCCGTCGCCGACGTAGCCGTCTGCGCCGGACAGCGTCTTGGCGACTGTCACCGATCCGGTGTTGCGCGCCAGCTCGTTTGTGACCGTCATCTGGTTCGCGCTCGGGGTCTCATTGACCGAGGTCACACCCAGAAGCACGGGGTCCAGCCAGTAGAACGAGCTGTCGCTCGCGCTCGGCGCTGAAAGCGTGTCTTCTGTCACCGTGCAAGACGAGGTGAGCAGAACTTCGGTGGCCGATCCGGTGGTTGCGGTAAGCGTCGCAACCGTGCCAGCCGATGAGCCGGTTCCGGTCCAGGTGCCGGCAGCAACGGTTCCGCCATCGTAGGAGCAAGACCATGCGCCGCTGTAGGTGCGGTCGCCTGCGACGACCGCGGGGAAGCCGCCGTCGTCGAAGATCTTCGCGACGGAGATTTCACCGTAGACGCGCACCATCGAGTTGGTGACGGTCATCGTCGGGGTGTCGCTCTCGAGGACCGTCACGCCATCGGGGTGGCTGTAGGCCGGTGCCGCCCATGCGAAGGAGGCATCCTTCAGTCCGCCAGCCAAGATCGCGCTCTCCTGCACCGAGCAGACGAGGCCGATGGGAATGTCATTCCACGTTGCCGTGCCATCGTTCGCGATGGTCTGCGTGGCGCCGAACTGCGCGGAGCTGCCCGTTGCCGGGTCGGTGCAGGTGAGCGTCATCGGGAAGATCTCGCTCGTGCCGCCAACGAAGCCGCCATCGAGCTGGGTGACCGTCTTGTTGACGCTCACGCTGCCGGTGCGTGCCGAGATGCTGTTTGTTGCCGAAACGGCAACCGCCGCACCATCTGCCGGCGTGGTGAACGTGATGCCATCGGTCACCGGCGTTCCGGACGCACCCGTGACGTCAAACGTCACGCCGTCCCAGCGGTACGGGTCAATCGGCGCCGGCAAATCTGCACCGGTGCGTTCCGTGACCGTACATACCGAACCTGCGGGAACTCCGTCCGGTCCGTCGCCGGTGGCGCCTGCGGCGACACCGATGGTTCCGGTGATGTCGGCGCCGCTGGGCGGCTCACATACGTAGTCGAAGGTAAAGTCGGCGGCTTCGAACTGCTCGCCTGCGGTTCCGCCGATCACATTTTTTGCGACCGAGAACGAGCCGGTGGTGCGGGTGATCGTGTTGGTCACGGTCGCGCTGGTGCCCTCAACCGTGACCGGCAGGATGTCTGCGGGCAGCGTGACCGCCCAGACATACGAGTTGTCGCCGGGCACCGGGTTTTCCGGGGCTGCTTCGTCAACGCTGCAGGTGCTGCCGACAAGCAACGCCTCGTGGTTGCCGACAGTGCTGGTGAGCGTTGCCGCTCCACCGGAGGCCGGGACCGTCCAGGTGCCGCTTGCGTGGGGTTCGCCGCCGAACGTGCAGGCCCAGGTTCCACTAAACGGAGCCGACAACCCGATCGAGGCGTTGTTTACGACCTCTTTGGTGATGTTCAGTGCGCCGTACACGCGGTTGACGTCATTGATAACCGTGGCCGACGCGGGCGTCGTCGACGCCGGAACCGTAATGGCACCATCGGTGAGCCCCACATAAACCGGGGTGCTCGACCAGGAGTACGAGGCCCCTGGCAGGTCATCGCTACCACTCGGCAACGCTGTCTCAACGACCGTGCACGAGGTTCCGATCGGGAGGTAAGGGGTCTGCTGTGCCCCACCCAACGGCGTGGTGAAGGTGAAGACGCCGGAGTAGTTGGTTGCTTCGCCCTGCGCCGGCTGGTTGCAGGCGACGGTGACATCAAACGTGGTTCCGGGTGATACGTCGGCCGCGTAGTTCGCGATCTGCTTGGTCACCGAAATGCGGTTAAAGCCGATGGCCGTCGGGTTCGTGACCGTGACGGTTGCGGGCTGTGCGATCGTCGCGGTGACGGAACCATTGGTGAGGCCAGCGTAGGTGGCGTCTTGCCACACGTACCCGGGCGCAAGGCCGGGGCGGTCTGCCGTCTCAACGACGGTGCAGGCGACGCCCGACGGCACCTGAACCTGCTCAGACTCGCCATGCGCGATAACGACGCTGCCGGTGACAGCGCTGTCGCCCTGACCGCAGGCGTAGTTGATGGTGAAGTCGCCGCCGGTGTAGCCGTCACCCTGAACGGTCTTGGCGATCGTCAGGGTCGCGAGGTCTCGCGTGAAGTAGTTCACGACCGTGCCCGCGGACTCGCCGTTGGCGGGGATGATTGCGGGCTGCGTAAAGCTCGTGCCATCCCAGCGGTAGGAAGCGTCGGCAAAGTCTCCGGCAGCGGCGCTCTGCGTCTCGCTGAGGGTACAGACCGAGGTCGCCGGGATGCCGGTGACAGTCACGCTGGAACCCGCTGCAACGTTGCGTACACCGGAAGCAGTGGTCGCGCCACCGATGACACATGAGTAGTTGATTGCGAACGTGCGGTTGCCGCCGGTGTAGCCCGCGCTCGGCACGCCAGCACGCGGCGTCACCTGCTTGCTGATGACGAGGGATCCGGTGTTCTGGGTGACCGGGTTGGTGAGGTTTACTCGGGTGGCCGCATTGGCCGTGATGAGCACCGTCGAGCCGGGGGTCGCAACCGGCGATCCCCAAACGTATGAACCGTTGGTGAGGTCGGTGGAGGTACCCGTGGGCGCGTTCAGCTCGGTTACCGTGCAGCTTGCGCCAGCCGGGAGGTTCGGGATGCTCGCAACCGCACCGGCATTTCCGTTGGTGGCTGCCGGGTTAATCGTCACCTGGCCGGTGATGGGAGTGCCGCCGGCCACGGAGCAGGAGTACTGCGCGGTGAAGGGCTTGGCCGTTCCTTGCGTGTAACCGTTGGCGGGAGATGTGACCGTCTTGGTGATCTCCAGCGTGCCAGTCTGGAACAGGTTACGCACGGTACAGGTCGTGCTTTGGCCGTGCGTCAGCGTGATCTCGCTGTTCGCGTTGACCGTCACCCCGTTGGTGCAGGTCCATGGCCCGTTTTGCACGTACCCGGCGGTGGTTGATGGGTTGTTAGCAACCTCGCCGAGCCGGTAGGTGCCCGCGATCACGCTCTGGTTGGTGACGGTTGCGGAGTTACCTGGGCCCGTGACGAGCTGGCTGCTCACGATACCCTGGCCCTGTGCATTCAGCGTCCAGTGCGCGGGCTGAGCAACCGGCGCCTGTTGGCCGGTTGAGGTGACCTGCTTGACGAGGGTGACGGTAGCGCGCGGTGTGTAGGTGTTCGTGTAGGTACAGGTGATGTCGGAGGCATTTGCCGTTGTGGCAGTGGTGCCGCGCGGAATCGTGATCGATTGACCGCTTACCGTGATGCCCGGGATGGCGGATCCGGTACCGTCAACACACGCGACGCTGGTGAATGCCCAGGGATCTGCCTGCGCGCCCTCGGTGATGGTGAGGCTCTCACCGCTGTTGTATGGGCGAACAACCGATGAGCCGTCCGTCAGCGAGAAGTTAGAGGCCCACGGCGAGCCCGCCAGCGTCGACGAGCTGGTGAAAGCGAATGTGCGCGCGGGGGCGGTGGTGTACGGGGAGGCGACAACCTTGTTCACCGTCACCTGGCGTACCTGCTCGATCGAGGCGTAGAGGCAACCGTATGTGGTCTGATTCTCCACCGTGCGGAACTGGTTGATCACGCCGGAGATGCTGGGCACCGTGGCGTTGCAGGTGTTGTTCGACCCCTGCGGCGACACGAAGCCCTGAACCACGAGGGTGTAGGTCAACCCGTCAGTGTGAACGAACGTTTGCGGGGAAAGCTGGTTGAGGAAGGTAGTGAAGTCGTCGGCACAGTTATTGCCATTGCACTGGTTCGGCGTCTCGTTCATCTGCCAGGTGTAGGACAGATCCATGGTGAGGAAGCGAATGTCCAGGTCACCTCGGAAGTACTGGTTGGTAGCAGTCACCGGGTTGTTTTTGTGAGACACGCGGCCCAGGTTGAAGATTTCCCCGGTTTGAACGGTGCTGATGCCGCGCGGTGAGAATCCCAGCGCACTCTGACCCGAGAGGTTCAGCTGACCTCCGGAACCTCGCTGGTCACCGTGCGCAGACCATACGGTGTTCCCGTCTCCGAGGTAGGCCGTGTTGCCGTTGGAGTAGTTAGAACCGCTGGAACCTGCAGAACCACCCGAGTTGCCGATCGAACCGCTCGTCGTGCCATTGTCGGCGGAGCCGTATCGATAGTCGTCCCCTGCCGCAGCGTTCGCGCTTCCTCCCGGTGAGGCCGCGGTGTAGCCGATGTGGCCGTCCATGCGCGCCTGCACGTTTTCTGCCGGCGGGACTGTGATTGTCGCGGCGGCAGCCTGCGGAGCGTTGACCGCATCGACCGCGGTGAGGCCACCGAAAACGACGACACCGACGGCAATGATCGCGGCCCACTTGTGCACCGGCCCGCCGCTGAGGCGGCTGGCGCCTCTCGATCGAGGTTCACCAAGCTCAGCGTGTGAGGTCAGCGACTTCCACAGGTTCATCGGAATGTGGGTCGCCCGACGGGTGCGCTTGGCGGACCATCGCGATCGAGAATTCGACATGAGGGGTTCCTTCGTTTGCTGCTCGCTAGCACGGGAGGTCACTAGCCATCGCGGGAACCACACAGTCGGCCCCCAACCGACACCCAGACGCTATGGGGCAGACAAGGGCCTTAGCGACGATCTCCGCAAAAGACCAGAAGAGAAAGCTCGATACCGCCGATATCCCCGAACCCCCGTCGTGCTATCTCCGCAAAGAGCCGCGTTATCCTCCGCAAGTCACAGGTCACATCTCCGTATGCCATGAAGACCTCACAGCCAACAGACAAAGACCTCCCAGAAAACCTCAAGAACAAGCCCCGAGCAACACAGAAACGGTGATGGGGAGGAGTCGTTTGGCTCCTCCCCATCACCGTTAGGCTTCACCGGGAGGCGTGCGCCTCAGAGGTGTCGCGCGGTGTGCGTGTCATACCTGAGCATGAACCTCCCCGCGTCGGCGGCGGTTGATCAGCAGGAGCGATCCGCCGAGTACTCCCAGCAGGCCCAGAATCACCCAGGCGCCATTCACCGGTCCACCGGTCGCCGGCAGCGGCTTGTTCGCGGCACCAATCGTGACGACGGCGTCGTCGCTGTCGCGGCCGGAATCTTCCGGGTCACCGAAGGTGTGGTAATCCACGATTGCCACGTTGGTGATCTGGCCAGCAGGCGCCGATGCCGAGACCGTAGCCTTGACGGTCAGCGTCGGAGCGGCGGAGACTCCGCCCTCCAAGCCTGCCGGCTGCAGCGGTCCGAACAGGGTGCAGGTAATGGTTCCGCCGTAGCCCTGAGCGTTGGCTCCCGCGATGTCACACGACTCCCAGTTCGGGAAGACGGTGGCGTCACCCTCTCCCGGCCACGAGATGTCGGTCACCTTGAGGGTTGCCGGAATCTCGTCTGTGATAATCACGCCTTCGGCTGCCGAATCGTCGCTCACGTTCTCAGCGGCGATCGTGTAGGAGATGGTGTCTCCCGGCATTGCCTTCTCCACCGATGCCGTCTTCTCGACCACGACTTCGGAGTGGCGGGCCACTGCACAGTCGGGGAGAGCCTGCGGGTAGGTGGCGCTGAAGGTCAGCTCCGGGTTGACGGAGAAGACAACCGTGGTTTCAAGACGCCATGCGTAATCCAGCTCGCTCGGGTCAAGAATCAGACCGTTGAAGACCCACATCGCTTCTTCCTCAGCCGTCATCACGATCGCGGTGCCGGGGATGTAGTAGCCGCCACCGGGTGCGTAGTCGCTGGCCTGCAGCACACGCCATCCGGGGTAGTCGATGCTCACGCCCGAGGGTGTGAACGCCGATCCGGGCCACGCAATCGAGTCAGACCACATCAGCTGTCCGCCGGGTTCGGTCATCGTCACGCTGGCAGGGGCGTGCTCGCCAGGCATGTTCGGCGTCCACGAGAAGTTGATGTCTTCTTCGCGCAACGTCTCCGACTTCACCAGGATCCAGTTAAGGAATGGAGCGTCACCAACACAGACCGCGGTCACAACGGCTGCGATGTCGCGTACCGGGATGGTCACGGTGTCGCAGTCATTCTCCGGGTTCTGATCCGACTCAGCTTCGACGCAGGCTTCGTTGACGAACTCCTCGATCGGAACCGGCGGTTCCGTCAGCGGGTCGCCAGACTCCACTTCAGTCACCTCGGGCAGCGTGAACATGACCGTGACGGTGATGGTGACCGATTCTCCGGCGCCAAGGTCGTAGATCATGAGAGCCACGTCATTGTCGTCGTATCCGGGCACCGTCTCCCATCCGAAGCCGTCGGTGACGGCGATGTCCGTGATGACGAGGCGGTCGTTGATGCTCGTGTCTGTGACGATCACATCATTCGTTTCGCGGCTGCCGTTGTTGGTCACCGTGAGCACGTAGTCAAAGACGTCTCCAGCTTCAACTGAGGTCTGGCCTTCGTCCAGCCCTGCAGTCTTCTCGATCGACACATCGTCGTAGTGCACAACATCGCAGACACTACTTGCGTCTTCGAATTCGCCGGAGATGACGGTTCCGGTGTTGCCCACCGGGATACCCTCTTCTTCGACACCGCAGACGGGTTCGCCGCCGACGGCTTCAGCACTCGTGCTGACGGTTAGCTCCACCTCGTAGACGTGAGGCTCGGTGCCAACACTGCCGCCTTCAACGATGGTCCAGACTCCCTCGCCATCGAACGTGGGGTTCGTCGGTTCTGGGGTTTCGCCAATCGCCGCGGCGGTTGCGTCGCCGACCATTTCTACGCCGTCAGGCAGGTTCAGCTCGTCGGTGAGGTCGTAGTACACGGTCTCGCCGTCGGGGGCCATGGGGGCCGAAACCGTCAGCAGGTACACAATCCGGTAGGTGCCGTCACCGTTGTCGATGACCGCCTCGGTGCTCTTATCGATCTCCGGGGTGAACGGCTCGGAGCAGGCGGAGGATTCGCCGCCGTCCGCGTCGTCGGTCAGGTAGGCGGTGTTCAAGAATCCGCCAGCCATGCCACCCTCGGGCTCGCACCAGTTGGTTTCTTCGCCGTACGATGCCGCCGTCACATCTGCGTTCACCACGACCGTGTACACCTCGGTACCACCCGGCGGAGCGATGATCGCGTCTGTTGCCAGCACCGCGGTTCCGTCGTCGGCAAACGGCTGGTCAACCAGGCCGCGTCCGCTCCATGCTGCGGAGAGCACCTCGATACCGGTGCCGAACATCAGCGAATCAGACAGGCTGTACTCGTACTCCGAGTACTCCGAGTTGTTCGTCACGGTGATGTTGTATTCGACCGTCCACGTGCCGTCCGCGTTTTGCTCGGTCGACGTGACTTCCTTGTAGACGTAGCCGGTTGCCGGGATCGCCGTGTTGACGATGCGGCAGGTGGCATCCTCGCCGATGTTGAGCCAGAGCGCGTCGTCGTCGAGCGCGACGTCATCGCCGCTCTCTGTGTAACGACATGCCCATTCGCTCGCGGTGTAACCGCTCGGACCCATCTCACCCAGCTCGATAGCTACTTCTGCCTGGGCTTCGCCCGAGATCGCAGCCACCATCGGGTCATCGGTGATGGTTCCGGTGCCGCTGATGAGCGTTCCGCCTTCGGTCGCCGCCGTCAGAGTCCAGTCATCGGCGCTGGCAAGGCCGCCACCGGTGTTGTCGATCTCCTTCTCCAGCGTCAGCTTCGGCTTCTGCGACTCGTTCGTGAACGTGCACTCCCACATTTCTCCGGCACCGACTGCGACGAACGGATTCTCCATCGACGTAAAGATGGCTGCAGAGATGCCGTCATCTGTGCTGGTGATCGTCGGACGCAACACTTCAGTACAGCTCAGATCGGTCCAGAGGTAGCCTTCCGGGCCTTCGCCCTCGGTGAGGGTGTAGGTACCGGGTGCGACCTCCATGGTCTGACCGTGCTCGTATGCCAACGTTTCGTCATCGAGGGTGGCCTCAAGCAATCCGTCCCAACTCTTCGGGATGGCCGAACCACCGTTGGTGTTGTCGACCTGCTTGTAGAGCGTGAGGCTTCCTGGCTGCTCGGTGTTGGTGAACGTACAGGTTGTCGTTTCACCTTCAGCGAGCGTGAGGTACGGCGAGTCCAGCGTGACTTCGTCTTGGCCCTCACAGACCAGCGCCGTCAGCTTGTAGCCGTCAACCGGGGAGTTTTCCGTCAGGGTGTACTCCGCGAGCGCCTTAGCCGCACCCGTGGTTCCGGTGGGGCCCTCAACGTTGGGGCCACCGGCAGTCGATGCCGACAGCGTCCACTGCGTCTCATCGGCCGGCTCGCCGTACGGCGACTCGGTCACCTTGACGAGCGTGATCTGCGGAGCGACCGACGCGTTGGTAAACGTACATTCGGCGATCGCGCCGTTTGCCACGTCCACCGTCGGGTCTGCCTTCGTGGTGTCCTGACCGAGGCAGCTGATGGCGGTCAGCTCGTAGCCGACGACATCTTGCAGCTCAGTGAGCGTGTACGAACCAGCAGGAACCTGCATGCTCTGACCGTGGTCGAAGGCGAGAACCGCACCATCACCCAACTGAGCCTGCAACATCTGGTTCCAGTCGGTTGCGACAGCGTCGCCACCGTTGGTGAGATCAACCTCCTTGTTCAGCTTGAGCTCGCCAGGCTTCGACGAGTTCGTGAAGGTACAGGTGGTCAGGCCTCCGGGCTCCATGGTGAAGGTCGGGTTATCAACCGAGACCTCGACACCATCGGTGCACGAGAGATCGGTCAACTCGAATCCGCTGACTCCCCCTGCTTCCGCCAGGGTGTACTCGACGCCAGCCTTGATTGGGCCGGTGATGCCGGTATTTCCGTAGACCGCGGGGTCATCAGCGCCTGCCGTTGCCGACAGCAGCCACGCGTTCGGGTCAGCCGAGCCGCCCCATTCGCTGGTGTCAACCTCCTTGATCAGCGTGATCTTCGGTGCGATCGACGCGTTGGTAACCTCACATTCGACGCGTTCGCCGTTCGGAACAGTGACCGTCGGGTTGCTCAGGTCGAGCTCCTCGCCATCACACGTGATGCCGGTCAGTTCGTAGCCAGGCACTACTTCCGTCTCACCGATCGTGTAGGTACCGGTTGGGACGTCGATGGTCTCACCGCTGTCAAACGGGATTGGAGCATCGGCACCGAACGTTGCGTGCAACGACTGGTTCCAGTCGGCCGCCACGGCGTCACCACCGTTGGTGTTGTCGACGATCTTGGTGATCTTCAATCCACCAGGCATCGACGTGTTCGTAAACGTACAAACCGTCGACTGACCGGGCATCAGCGTGAACGTCGGCGCGTCGGCCGTGGTGTTCAAGCCGGTGCAGCTGAGCGAGGTGAGCTCGTAGCCGTCAATGTCGCTCTCATCGAGCGTGTATTCCACGCCTGCCTTGAGCGGACCATTAACGCCAGTCTGGCCGGTAAGCGATGGGTCATCGTCGCCTGCGGTCGCCGTCAACGTCCAGTCAGTGTTGACGGCCGAACCGCCCCAGATCTCGTTGTCGACAACCTTGATCAGCGTCACGGTTGGCGCTTGCGAGGCGTTGGTGAGGATACATTCCACATCGCCACCGTTGGGCACGCTTACCGTCGGGTCGCTCAGGTCGAGCGCAACGTCGTTACACGTGATTCCGGTGAGCGTGTAGCCGGCAGGGCCGGCAAGCTCACCGATGGTGAAGGTGCCGTTGGCAACCTGCATGGTCTCGCCGCTGTCGAAGAGCATCGCGTCACCGACTGCGGGCGTTGCCGTCAGCAATTGGTTCCAGTCCGCGGCTTCAGCGTCGCCACCGTTGGCGTTGTTGACCTCCTTGATGAGCGTGAGCTCACCCGGCTGCGATTCGTTCGTGAACGTACACGTCGTGTCTTGACCCGGCGTGAGCATGAAGGTCGGCGAGTCTGCCGAAACGTTCGGCAGACCAGTACAGGTGAGCGTGCTCAGCTCGTAGCCGGCGATGTCGGTCTCACTCAGCTCATACGTGACGCCTGCCTGTGCCGCTCCCGTGGTTCCGGTGACTCCAACGACGTCCTGGCCGCCCTCGGTGAGAGCCGACAGCGTCCAGTCTTCAACGTCTGCGGTTCCGCCCCACGGGTCGGTGTCAAGCTCCTTGATGAGCGTGATGGTCGGTGCCTTCGCCTTGTTGGTGATCGTGCAGGTGACGGTTTCGCCGTTGGCGACGGCCACGGTGCGGTCAGCCAGCGAGGTGGGCTTGTCTTCACACGACAGGCCGCTCATTGCGTAGCCGCTGACGACATCGTTTTCGCCGATGGTGTAGGTGCCGGCGCTGACGTCGATTGTCTGCTCGTGGTTGAACGCGGTCTGCGCTCCACCGAGCTCGGCCCACAGGTTGCCGTTCCAGTCGGTTGCGACGGCGGAACCACCGGTGGCGTTGTCGACGACCTTGACGAGCTTCAGCTTGCCGGGTTGCGCGGTGTTGGTGAAGGTACAGGTGATGTCATCGCCCACCTGTGCGGTTACCGTTGTGCCTTGCAGGCCGCTGGAGCAGACGAGGTTGGTCTGAGTGAAGCCCGCGACGCCTCCGCTCTCCGAGAGGTCGTATCCGACACCCGCCACAATCTGTGCGCTGGTGCCCGATGTGCCCTCGACATTGCCTTCGACCGAGTTGGCGTGCAGCGTCCAGGCGCTGGCCTGCGCGTTGCTACCCCACTGGTTGACCACGTTCTTGATCAGCGTGAGCTTGGGGGCCACATCGTCGTTGACGAAGCGGTAGGTGCCCGTCGCCAATGGTGACACCGTCACCTGCCAGTTGCCGTCATCGTCTTGCTGCGGGTAGCCCGCAGGGTCGGCGTTGGCGACGACGTCAACCCAGGCGCCGCCCACAAACTGCTGCAGCTTGACGAAGGCGTAACCCGGCAGGGTGGACTCCGTCAGGGTGTAGACGTGGTTGGGGCGAACGTTGATGGTGTTGGCTGCCGACGTAGTGGTGGCGCCGGTGACTGCCGCGGGCGTTGCGAGCCCCGGGTAGGTGGCGGGCGTCGCCGTCAACATGAAGTCGTCGGCCTCGGCTGTTCCGCCGTTGTCGTTCTCAACGCTCTTTTGCAGCACCAAGAACGAGGTCTGGTTGGTTGACGTGCATCGCACGTGGTAGCCAAGCGGAACAACGACGCCGCCGTTGAGGCCGTCAGCGAAGCCCGGAACAACAGCACCGGTGCCGTCGAGACGTACACAGTTCCAGGTACCGGTCGATGGCGGGTTGATGACCACGTTGGGGGCGATGGTCTGGCGGTACTCTGCCGGGCCGGACTCACCAAGCTCGTAGCGCACACCCGGGGTTACCGGTCCGGTGACGCCCGTCGGACCGGACGGGCCGTCAAGCGCCTGCGGCGACTCAAATGCCGTCAGCGTCCAGGCCGTGGGCTGTGCCGTTCCGTTCGCCACCGACTTTTGCAGTGTCAGTTGCGAACCACACGTCACCGTGTTCTTGATCTTGTACTTATTGAGGTCAGCATTCGCCGCAAGCGTTGCGTTGTAGGTTGCCGACGACGAGACCACGGCGCCTGCGGAGTTCACAATCTGAACGCCGCCGTAGGTGCACTGCGCGAGGCCGACAGGCATAGCGGCCACGGTCTCGCTGATGGCCACGTTTGTGCCCTCAGTGATGTTGCCGCGCGGCGTGTTCCATGCCTGGTTGGTGCCATCGAGCTGCAGCGTCGCGTTAACGCCCTCAGCTGCCAGCGGGTTGGTGAGGTTGGTGTATTCGACACCGTTGACCACCCAGACCTTGTCGACCGTGATGCTGGTCTTCACCAGCGACGGCTTGTTGTAGACAACACAAGAGACGGAGGCGTTGGCCGGCACCGCGACGTCGAAGCCGGGGTCGGCACCAACGGTCTGGTTGGTCACCGGCACGGATGACGTGGAGCCGTTGAGGAAGGTGGCGGTACACACCGCGTTCTTCGCACTCTGGGTCACGATGCCGTAGCCGTTCTGCACAACTTCGCTGACTCGCACTGTTCCGGTGCCGAGGCCGCCGGTGTAGGTGAGCGGGAAGTTCACAGCGCCCGTTGCCGGTGCGGTGACGCCCGAACCCGCGCTGAGGCTGAGGCCAGCCGTTTGGGAGGAGGCGTTGAAGGTCCAGCCACCGGCCGGTGTAGCACCGGTGACGTTTTCGCCGACGTTACCCTGCGGCACGACCTGCTTCACGACCGTGAGAGATCCGAGGCAGTCGCCGAGGGCCGCGTTGCGCACAGCCTGGGCTGCGGCGTCAAACGTCGCTGCCTGGAAGTAGTCGCTACCTGACGCGGTGCCGGAGATTGCGATGAGGTTGTCTGCTGGTCCGCTGACGCCATCGCCAACACCGATTGCGACGATGCGGGATCCGTTGGCCTTCAGCTGGTTTGCGGAGAGCACGCCGTTTTCAACTTCGCGGAAGCGAGTGTTGTTGCCGGGGCCTTCGCCGTCGCCATACCGAGTCGGGTTGCCGTCGGTGATCACCAAGACGATGTCATAGGTGCCACCAGGAATTTGGCTCAATCCACGGTCCCAGTTGGTCGCGCCGTTGGGGGTGGTGAAGGTGTTGATGTGATCGCGAACGTCATCGGCGCCATCAGCTGTCGAGACCTGAGTCTGCGGGAAATTGGCGCCCGCCGAAGCAGGGGCGGAGTTGGCGAAGGTGTAAACGCCGATCGTGGAGTTGGTGCCTTCCAGCGCCGTCACCATCGCGTCACCGGCATCCTTGATATCGGCCAACTGGCCGCTCAGCGAGCCAGAAAGGTCAAACAGAATAGCGACGTCAACGCCGCAGGCCTGGGAGGCGGCAACGTTGGTGCGCGACATCACGAAGGTGCCGCCCGAGGCATAGACGTTGGTCCCGCCGGTGCCGATCATGAAGTCAACGCGGGAGTCTTGCGGAGTGGTGGAGATCGGTGCGGTGCGGGCGGCGTACGTCGTCTGCGTGGCTCCGGAACCACCGGTTGCGATCGTCGCGTTGATTCGCCAACCGGCCGGAGCGGTCTTCTGCACGATCCAGAACTGCTGACCGGCGTAGGTCGTGTTTGCCTCCGGCACCGTGAAGGTACATGCGCCGTCGGCGCCCGCCGAAGTACACGTTGCCCACGGCTGCGCGATAGCAGCGGTGGGGCCGCTTGCGGTGCCTGTCCAGAGTTCAAGCGTTGCGCCACCCAGCCCGGTCAAGCCCGAAAGGCCGGTGCGGTCACCGGCAACGTAGGTGGTGATGGTGGTGGAGATCGGAACCACCGGCGCCGTCATGGTGAACGTACAGTTCGAGGTGCGCCGGTTGTCGCTCGTGCCGAAGAATGACACCACTCCGGTCGCGGAATTGAATTCCACGCGGGATGACTGTCCGCCGTTGCCTGCCGTGGTACATGTCAGGGCGCTGGTGTACGGGGCGGTCGCGGCCGGGTTGAGGCTGTTTGCCGTAATCGCGTAGTTAGCGGGGCGATCGACGAACTGCATCACGCCATTGACCATGACGTAGTGATCGCTCGACGAGGTGTCGGTGGCGCGCAACTCCCAGTCTGCGGCAGTGGCGGTTCCGCCCACGATGTTCAGGGTTACCGTGAGTCGACCACAGTTGACTTCGTCGTCATCACAGGCCGGGAGGAGCGCCATCAGCGATACGCCAGGGTCAGCGAGCTTCGCCTGCGGGTCGGTCGTCTCGGTCGGTTCCGGCGCAGCGGTCTCGGAAGGAGTCGGCGCCGGCTGTGCGGGGGGCGCCGTAGATTCGGTCGGCTCGGGAGCCGGAGGTTCAGTCGTGAGCGAGGGAGCGGGTTCCGGCTCTGGAACCGCCGGGGGTGACGGTTCCGGAGCAGGCGGATCCGCCGCTTCCGTTGGCGAAGGTGTGGGGGTCTCCTCTACCGCGGGCGCGGAGGTTGGCGGCGGGGCCACTTCCTCTGCCGCGGCGGGTGTCAAGCCGCTGACGACCAGACCACCGGCGAGCAACACGGAGATGACGGCGCCATACCAGCGTCGATGCACATCCATGACACCCGGTTGTTCCAGTGGAATGTGTGTCGCCCGGCGCGTTTGCTTTGACCACCGGGATCGCAAGTTCGACATGAGGAGATTCCTTCGCTTGCCGCTCGCCAGCGTGGGGGATCGCCGACGGTCGCCGGGACGATGCACAGGATTCCCATGCGACACCCAGAACGTACGAGCGCGCTAATAAGGCGACAAGGGGTCGGCGATGATCTCCGCATGAGAACGCACATGAGGCCGTTCTCATGTAGCAAAACCCCGGGACGAACACGAAAAATCCCCGCAACGAGAAGCGATCTTCTCCGCATAAAGTGGCCGTCGTCTGCGTAACGAAAAACACACTCACAGCCAACCGAAAACCTGCTCTATGGCAACACGAAGAATGCCCGTCTGCGGCGCGGGGTGCGCGCTGCGGACGGGCAAAAAAGGAGGTGCCCCCGGAGTTGGCTCCGGGGGCACCTCACATCAGCGTGATTACTCGTTGCCGATGCTCTTGTCGATGTTGTCACGAACGTCGTCGATCTTTTCGTCGACCGAGTCCGGCAAAACCTTCTTCGCGAAACCTGATACGCCGTCGAGCACCTTGTCGCTGACGTCTTCGGCCTGCTCGCTCTTGAGAGCGTCGGTGACCTTGTCCTTGTTCTCTTCGAACAGGTCCTTGCCCTTGTTGACGATGTCGTCGAGACCCATAGGGACTCCCCTCACGTTGTCTGCGCGCTGGTCGAGTACCGCGCGCCCCACAGCATTCTTGCGCATCAATCGCGCGCAGTAAACACCCGGTTGCGGTTTATGGCGCCGGAACCTCGGTGCCGGGGAACATTGCCATGCACGACTCCTGGATGGTGACGGGAGTCTGCGTCACCGTCGGGCTGTACCGCACCGACAGCGGCACATTGACGCCCTCCGGAACCGTCGACGTGAACGAGACGGTTTCGGTCTCCCCCATGGCGACCGTGGCGAAAATGTTGCGGGCGTCGAGGCCGTTGTAGTTGCCGGTGCGATCCATGTCGGGGTAGTCACTACCCTCGGGGCTCGTCGCGGTGATCTGCCCACCCGGAAGCGCGAAGGAGAGCACGTCGAGCATCATGGTCGTGCGGGGCAACCCGAAGTTACCGTTGCGAGCGCCGAGCGTGTAGTTCGAGAAGTCGCCATGCGGAATGCTGTTGGTCATCGTGATCGAAGTCGTCACGGTGCGCGCTGTCGGATCGCAAGCGACATCCATCGACGTCGAGAGGTAGTACTCGAGCTTCGAGTAGGCCGCGTCGTTGAGGTAGATGCCGACCTGTGCGGTGGTGGTGGTGTCGGTGTAGATCTTGCCGTCGGTGCCGAACTCGACGGCCATTGCCTGCTCGTTCGGGTTGACGAACGACATGTATACGCGCTGCTCAGCGGTGCCGCGCCCAAACGCGTCGAACATCGGCATCGGTTCCCAGTCGCCTGACATGACCTTGGCGAAAATGGCACCGGCCGCGGCGTCGAAGAACAGTTGCGCTTCCGCGCCCGTTCCGAAATCTTCGTAGGCGTCGCTCATGAGCGTCTGCACGGCGTTTTCGCCGGTGACCTGGCGGTCATAGCCCGGTACATCAACAGGGCCTGCGACCGTGAGCATGTACGAGAGCATGACCGGGTCAAGCGATATCACTCCATCAAGGTTCTCGCCCGTTGCGGCTGTCCAGAGTTGCTGCACGTAACTGGAGGTGTCGGCAAACTCGGGGAACCGCGTGTAGTTCTGCACGTACTGCGTGGTGTCGTTTTCGAACAGCGCAGCCTTTTCTGCAGGCTCGATGTACGGCAGACCCGTGCCACCGTAGCCGAGCGCTGCAAACGACACGACCGCCCAGTCTTCACGCATCGTCACCTTGCCGTCGGTGATCGAGAGGATCGCCGCATTGCCTGGGTTGCCGCCCGTCGAACGAATCTCAGCGTTGTTCTGGAACATCACGGCGTACGTGCGAGTGCCACCGTCGCCAAGCATCGGAAGAATGGTCGGCAGGTACTTGTTGCCCACTTCGATCAGCGGGGTCGCTTCGCCAACCATGTCAACGACCTGACCGATGTTGTCTTCAACAAACGGCAGAATCGCGTCACGGTCGATCTTGTCGAGGTGTCCCTGTGCCTTCGCAAACGTCTCAGACAGCGCAGGCAGCAGGGGTTGCACATCGCGGAACGGCTGCAGATCAATGCCGCCGTCAACCGCGAGTCCAGAAAGATCGAACGTCTTCAGAAGCTCAAGCACAGACGGCAGGGCTTCACTGACGATGATGTCAGTGGCCTTCGTCGTCTCGGCAACGGCCTGGATGTTGGCGCCGACGAACGGAACCTTGGCTGCAAGATCCCAGAGCGGGGTATCGACCGTCTCGTTGGCGCTGGCAGAAAGCGATTTGATCTTGTCCGCCGTGACAGCGACGCCCTCAACATCGCCGTCCTTGACCTGGTCGACGACGACCTTCAGTTCCGACTTCATCTCGGTGAGGTCATCACGCACCTGCATGGCCTGCTGGAACAGGAACCAGGTGCCAACGCCCGCCGCGATGAGCACGATCAGAAGCGGGAAGACGATCCACGGCCACACACGGCGACGCTTCTTAACCTTTGCGTCCTTTTTCGATGGTTCCGAAATCATCAGGGGCCTTGTCACGTCGTCTACGTCTTCTTCCGTTGCCGCAACCGGCTGCCCATCGCGCTGCAGCATCGCGTCGTACGCGGCGCGCACCGTGTCTTGCGACGAGACTCGAGGCTCGGCCGCGGCGGGCGCAGCAGCGGCGGGGTCGCTCGTCGGTGGGGTGGCGTCGGGTGTTGCGTTTGCCGCGCCTGCCTGCGCTGCTTGTTCCCGGGCTTCGCGGCGGCTGCGGGGGGTTTGATCAGAAATGAGAAACTCCTCGGGTCAAGCCCCGATCATAGCCGTCGAGGGTGTGACAGATCTGAGTATTCCCGCCCCAGGAGCCGCGAATCGCCCTGCTAGCATCAGTGAAGCCGCGGGCATCTGCGGCGATCGGCGCCGCGACGGCGAACGCCGCGAGCGCGGAGGTACAAACGTGGCCGGCATTCTGGTGCACGAATGGCTTGCCCCTCATGGGGGGTCGGAGAACGTCTTCGAGGTTCTCTCCGACGCTTTCCCCGACGCCGAGCGCTTCTGCCTGTGGAATGACAGCAACGGCCGGTTCACGGGTGTCGAGGAGACGATGCTCGCACGTACCCCGCTGCGCCGCAGCAAGGCGGCCGCCCTCCCGTTCATGCCGTTCGCGTGGCGCCATCTGCCCGCTCGTGACGCTGACTGGGTGCTCGCCAGCAGCCACCTCTTCGCGCACCAGGCGCGGTTCGCCGGCCCCGCCCGCGAGGTTCCGAAGCTCGTGTACGCGCACACTCCCGCGCGGTACGTCTGGACTCCCGAACTCGACGGCCGTGGTTCCGGGTTCGCCGCCCGCGCCGTCTCTCGCGTGCTCAAGCCGCTCGATCGCAAGCGTGCGCAGGAGCCGCAGGCGATTGCCGCGAACAGTGCCTTCATTGCCGACCGCATTGCGCACACGTGGGAGCGCGAAGCGACCGTGATCTACCCGCCCGTTGACGTCACCGCGTTCACGACAACCGGCGAGCTCACGCCCGCAGATGCCGCCCTCGCGGCGTCGCTGCCGAGCGAGTTTCTTCTCGGCGTCTCGCGGTTTGTGCCGTACAAGCGTCTGGATCGGGTGATCGACGCGGGTATCGCCGCGGGGCTACCGGTCGTGCTCGCCGGCGGCGGCCCGGATGAGGAGCGTCTGCGTTCGATCGCCGCGGAGAAGAACGCACAGGTGACGTTCGTACACAACCCGTCGACCGCCCTGCTGGGCGAGCTCTACCGCCGCAGCCTCGCCCTGGTCTTTCCGGCGATCGAAGACTTCGGCATCATGCCGGTCGAGGCGATGGCCACTGGCACGCCTGTCGTCGCCAATGCGATCGGCGGCACGGCGGAGACCGTGGTCGATGGCGTCACAGGCGCGCTCGTGCACGACTGGAGCCAGAGCGAGCTTGCCTCCGCCGTGGAGCGCGCGATCGCCGCCGACCCGCAGGCGTGCATTGCCCGGGCACGGGAGTTTGACACATCCGTCTTCACGCGCCGCATCACCGCGTGGGTTGGTGCGCAGACCGGAACCACGACGGCCGGAACCACGGGTGCGGCGTCATGAGTCGGCTGTTCGTTGATGATCGGTACCGCGGCGAGCACGGGATCGGCCGCTATGCGCGCGAGGTGCTGGCGCGGCTCCGTCCGGAGGCTCAGCCGCTCGCGCTCGATGGCAGCCCTTATTCGCCGGTTGATGCGTTCCGCTCGCTCCCGAAGCTTGACGCCACCGATCTGGTGTACTCCCCCGGCTATGGCGCGCTCGCGCGGGCGCCGCGGCAGATCGTCACCATTCACGACCTGATTCAGTTACGTTCGCCGTGGCCCGGCCGCGCCAAGTTCATCGCGTATTACGCGGGCCCGGTGCGTCACGTTGTGCGCAAGGCGGGCGTGGTGCTGACGGTGTCAGAAACCTCAGCGCGCGACATTCGCGCGTGGGTGCGCGATGACGCGGTGCGCGTCGTGAACGCGGGCAACGGCTGCTCGGCGGCGTTTCACCCGGATGGCCCGCCAGCCGTCGCGGGTGACCCGTACCTGATGTACGTCGGCAACACCCGCCACCACAAGAACCTGGGTGTCGTGCTGCGGGCGCTTGCCACGGTTCCGGATGCGCGCTTGCGTGCCGTGGTTCCGGAACCAGAAATTGCGACGGCGAGGGAACGCGCCGAAGTGGCCGGGGTGGCGGAGCGCGTTGACTGGTTATCGGGTGTTGATGATGACCAGCTTGCGGAGCTGTATCGGGGCGCCTCGGCGACCGTGATGCCGTCGACCGATGAAGGCTTCGGGTTGCCGGCGCTCGAGTCGATTGCGTGCGGTGTGCCGGTGATTCACTGGCGCGGGTGCGAGTCGGTTGCCGAGATTGTGGGTGACCGCGGGTGGGCGCTCGACGACGCGCACGACGCACACGCGTGGGGTGAAGCCATGGCGAGCGCGTTGAGTTCGCGGCGCCCGGTCACTCCCCCGACCGGGCGGTACAACTGGGATCGCACGGCCGCCATCATCTCCGACGAGCTCGAGCGCGCCCTCACCCCCTCCGGTCGTTGAGCGAGCGAAGCCCCGGCCGTTGAGCGAGCGAAGCGAGACGAAACGCCCCACCCCCACCGGTCGTTGAGCGAACGTAGCCCCGGCCGTTAAGCGAGCGAAGCGAGACGAAACGCCCCACCCCCACCGGCCGTTGAGCGAGCGAAGCGAGTCGAAACGCTTCACACCCGCCTATACCCCAAAAATAAACGCGCCCAGCACTCCGGCCTTGACGCCCCACGATTCGGCGGCCGCGCGTTCGATGCCGGCGGCGTTCGGTGTGGCGGAGTCGAGGGCGTGCTGCAACGCCGTCTGCGCGCCGGCGGCATCGGCGTAGGTGAACTGCCCAATGCCGGGGTCCGCGCGCAACACCGGGGTTTCTCGCGTGACGACCGCGAGCCCCGCGGCGAGGTATTCGTAGAGCTTCATCGGGCTACGGCCGGCGTTGAGCGGGTCATCCGATAGCGGGAGGAGCCCGACGCGAGCGCTGTGCAGGAGCGCGGGCAACTCGTCATAGGCGACCGCCCCGAGCAGGTCGACGTTCGCTGATAACGGGAGCGGAGGCGTTCCGCTCGGCCCGGCAATCGCGAACCGCACCGTCGGATGCTGCGTTGCCCAGGCGGCGAGCTGTGCCCAATCGAACCGGTTGTCGAGGGCGCCAACGTAGACGGCGACCGCGTCTCGCGGCTGTGGGTTCTCCGCGGTGAAGTGACTCACGTCGACACCGTTGCTGATGACGATGGACGGAATGGTCAGGGTTCCGAGCCCCCGCAGCACCTCCGTCGACGTTGCAATGACGCCGTCTGATGCCGCGAGGATGCGCTGCTGCAGCGTGTGCTTGATGCCCTCGGGGTAGAGGTCCGTGGGGCGGTAGATCAGCCTGGTGGTCATGCCGCGCAACGCGTCATTCCACAGCAGTGGCTGGTCCAGCACGATCGCGTCGAACTGTGTCGGCAGAGCGTGGCGCTCGAGTTCGCGGCGCACACTGAAGCGCGCGTACGGTACCGGCAGCAGGGTGCGCGGAACCAGGTGGGTGACGCCGCCGTCGCGGTGCGGCCCGCGCGGAACCGCGGCGAGCGCTTCCCGCGAGATGCGGCCGGTGAGGCGGTGGGCAAGGGAGATCGGCGTGGAGAGGTGCACGACCTCGGCGCCGTCTGCCGCGAGCGCGCGTGCGTAGTGGTGGCTGCCCACGCGGAACGGCCCGAAGGCGTGGCTGTGGGAGAGAAAGAGGATGCGCCGGGCGGTCATGCGCGGGCCTGGCGGATTGTGTCGCGCACCGAGGATTCGATGTCGGCGAGCCGTGCGGCCGCGGCGACCATGCGTTCGCGCACCTCGTCGGCACGGCCGATCTGGGCGGCCAGGAAGGCCAGCATGTCGGCTTTCGTCGCGTCGCCGGTGATGCCGTGTAGCCCGACGGCGGCGAAGGCTTGGGTGATCTTCGCGGTGGGGTTCGGCACGAGTTCGACCGGAACCGCGCCGCCGAGTGCCGCAAGCACGAGCACGTGCATGCGGTCGCTGATGACGAGCTTGGCAGCGTCGTAACGGTCGCAGAGCGTCGCCTCTTGCGTGACCGCGTCGGCTTCCCACGGCTCGAAGGTGGCGCCCAGAGCGTCGGCCAGCTCGCGCGAGCGTTCTTCGTCTTCGCGGACCTGCACGACCGTGCGAATCGTGAGTCGTTGTTCCGCTGCGAATGTCTTCACCGCAGCAACCCATTCCGCGTTCGGCAGAGGCCGCGCCCCGCGCAGGCTCACGAGGAGTTCGTGGCGCTCGGCCCAGGGCCGCCCGTCGCGAACGTCAGCGAAGCCGATGTCGGGCACGACCGTGGTGCTGCCAACGAGGCGTGCGCTGACGGCGTCTCGCCACAGGGCAACCTGCGTGGCTTTGGCTGCGAGCGAGTGGAACCAGAGGGAGGGTTGCGTGGCGCCGCGGATGCCGCGGGGCGGGCGCACCACGACACCGCGCTTCAGCCGAACGATGAGCGTTTCGGCGAGAAACACGAGTTCGCGCAGGCCGTTGCCCTTGTGCAGCGGAACCTCCCCCGCCTCCAGCACGAGCACCGGCCGGCGGCGAGATGTGGCAAGCAACCACAGCCACTTCGCGACGCTCTTCTTGCCACGCAGCACCCTGGTTCCGTCGGGCACACCCAATTGCTTCAGCCACACATCGGGCGCTTCGCCGACGTACGCGATGAGCTCGTCAGACGTGCCCTTCGCCCACTCCAGCGTGCCGCGCCGAATCAACGCATCGCCAATATTCCCCGCCGGCCCCGTCAGGGACACAAACGTGCGGGTGGGTTTGGCGGTGCGTCGAATCACTACGTTTCTCTGTCAGCGCCGTAAGGCGCGATGAACTACGCGCGGAAGGAAGGTAATTGCACGACCGATGCGGAAAGAAGCCCCAGAAGTAATGGCGTCTGCTCGACGGCGCGCGGCCCGCGCCTCGCGATTTGCTTTCGAAAGCTCTTTGGCGGCGACCGAGTGCTCTTTCATCTGACGCGCGGTCCGAGCCTCATGGCGTTGCATAGCGCGCGCATTGCGCTCGGAGAACGCTACGGCCAATCGAACGATGAGCGCAAGATCCTCCGTCGTGGGCTCAGGCGAGTATTGTGCCGGAAGCTCGTTCGCAAAGAGCTTGCGATATAGATCGGTGAAGTCATGCCCGAGGGCTCGTTCGGCTGCTGCAAGCGACTCCCCAGACAGCGCTGAATAGGCTTGGGGGTCGGATGCCATACGAGCGATTGCACTGGCTACCTGGCGCTTGTCACCTTGCGGAACTGAGACAATCCCATGGTTTCCGACGGCTGCCGCCAACCACGGGAGCTCGTACATGACGACGGGAAGCCCGTGGGCTTGAGCCTCCACCAGTGTTAGCGGGTAGCCTTCGATCACGCTCGTAGAGATGAAGACATGCGCGCGTGCAATCTCTCGTTCGAGTGCATCGCCTTGACACGGCCCGACAAGTGTCACCGAGTTCCGCACGCCGTGTTTGCGGGCCAACGCGCGAAGATCATCTGCAGATATGTCGGCACTATCCGGTCCGATAATTCGCATGTGAAAGTCGACGGAAAGCGCCTGTAGTTCCGCCGCAATTTCAATGAGATCGCGAACTTGCTTCGTGGACTGTTGCAGTCGCCCCCACCACGCGATTTCGATGCGCTCGCCTTCTAGCGTTTTGGGCTCCCCCGCTGCGCGCAAGTCGACTAATGACGCGGGATTCGGGAGGTAAGTGACGTTCGCCACACCCTGTGACTTCCAGAACGCCACGTCCGTATTCGAGAGAACTACGGTCTGGAACAGAAGCGGCAAGTTCTGCAGGAGGAATGATGTTCCATCATTCATGTCTGCGACAGGGCGCAAGGCAAAGTTGTGGAGCCACCCAATGGTCGGCACGCCAAGCGCACGCGCGGTGAGTACGAGGTATGGCCAGCGGCGGTTATAGAGAATGTGATGGTCAACGACCATGTCGATCGCACGTTCACGAATTAGCTCGGCCCAATGACTAATCCGTTCAACATCGTCGCCGTGCACATGGATGATTTCGACTTCGTCGGGGAGCGCGTAGACGGATTTCGCGTTATCGAATACAGCGAGCGTCACGCGGTACCCGGCTTTCGCCAACAGTCGTGCCTGAGCGACCACAACCCCCTGTACCCCACCGGCCCGCAAATTTCCGGTGGTAATCAGCACGTTCTGCACGTGACGGGCTTCCAACGGATCAGCGCTCAACAGCGTCGATACGGAACTCAGCATTCGCGGATAGAAGGATGCGCACGCCTTTAGGAGCTGAATATCATCCGCAACGCGAGCCCGCAGCAAGTCGAGACTGGGCTCCCGAAGATCGGGCACGGTGCTTTCCCGAATGGTGCGCAGAATATTTCCGACGATCGATCGGCGCGCCGAGTCGTAGACCACTTCCACCGTTGAGGTGCCGCCCGGCAACGAGGCTCGAAGCTTCACCGCTTCAGAGATGGAATCGAGGGAATCGATTGCGCTCAAGAAGAACGCTACCTTGTCCATTCCGGAAACAAGCTGACCGCTGGTGCCCCGACGGAAATTGTATCGGTACAACCTATCGCCAATGCCAACGTACTTGTTCGCGGCGGCCAGACCAAGGAAGGTAATGGGTAGATCATTGGCTCGCCAAAACTGGGCGTCAGGTGGAGTTTCCGCATAAGCCGCGCGGAGAAGATCAGTCCGCCACAGGTAGCGCCACAAGTGCCCCTGGGCGGGCTTTTCGGGTTCCATGATTGTCGAAAGAATCGCCTCACCGTGCAACGGTGCCCGCGGGGGCTGGAGGGATCGTTCGAATCGTGGCGTGACCTTCTGCCCGTCCGTGAGAACATCGATGCCGAACCCGACAATGTCCGCATCATTCAAAGTTGCAGCGGAAAAGCTAGTCTCCACTGCGGTCGGCGCTAATTCGTCATCGCCGTCAAGAAAGAGGACGTACTCACCTGAAGCTGCGGCGATACCGACCTTCCGCGCCTGGAACGCGGACTGATTCACGCCTTGCTCAATCAGGCGAACGCGGGGACTCTTTTCAGTAAACCGTTGCACAATGGCGGCCGTCGCGTCCGTGGAAGCGTCGTCAACACAAATGACCTCAAAATCTTGCGATGTCTGAGCAAGGCAACTTTCAATCGCCTGACCGACCCATTGCGCGTCGTTGAAAAGCGGAACGATGATCGACACGTTGGGCACGCCATTAGCCATGAATTCTTCTCCCTCAGTGACCGAATTGCCCACGAGTGACATGTTCAAGTCGGCTCGTGCCAATTCGTAGCGCTAGGGATGAGGACAATCTGAGCGAAACGCAAGGATTGCATGTCGTCTCACTCCTCACCCGATGAGCGCGCGTGCGAACCGATTGCGTTACTGCAACTCGGTCAATCTCCCTCAAACCATGCTATGGCATCTTGGAAGACAGCAAAATTTCTTGCATAAGAATGTGAAGTTTGTTGCGGATGTTGTGCCGCTTGGAGAACGCCCGCGGGTTCGTACGGTTGACGACGCGTTCGATATAGCTGAACAGCGGCAAGCCCATGTCCTCGTACTCCGGGTGCGAGTCCAGGATGTACCTCAAGGGCGCCAGAAAGCTCTCCGCGCTCTCTTGATACTCGTCGACGCTTCGCCGCGTCGCGTCGAAGTCTTCCCTCGACGGGAGCCATACCGAGCCGCTTTCGCTTGAACGCCTCGCTGCCCTAACGGAGGAAACATCCTCATCGAATTGGATCGGCTCCGTGAGCTTGAAGGGCGGCCTGTACTTGTGGAATTCAGCCTTGTATGCATCTTCCACGGGCTTCATGTACGGAACTTCACTGATCAGCGGGTTAAGTGCACGAATCAGGTCGTATTGCAGGCGGTAATCTTGCTTGCGTTGAAACCAAAGCGCGCGGAGTCGGTACAGCGATTTGCTATGCAGGGGCCTCCACTGAGGCCCAGACATGGCCCCCCGATAAACAGATCCGCCGACAAATGGATTGCGCTCACTCACATACGTATCCGCGAACCGTTTTGCAAGCGATCCGGATGGAGACTCGGCGAGCATCTCAGAAAGGCTCTCCGAGAAATACCTATCACCCGCCGCATACCAGACCTGGTGGTTTCCGATGAAACGAATCACGTTGGATTCGATTTCGGCTTCAGTTTCGACGGGACCAGGAATCTCGCCTGAAAAGTCTCGGGCGAAGAAGCCTTCGATGCTCATCACCCGCGAGAAAGCCTCGCCACCGTGCCCTGTAAGTACCAAGGTCGGTTTCTCATATTCCGCCCGGACCTTAAACATCGACTCGATGTAGTAGCCGTCCATGAACACTGAGTGCGATGTGAGCGGAAAATCGCCGTCTTCGGGCGCGCCATGAAATGAGTAACGCCGGGGCAAATCATCCCACGCGAAGCCGTATTGTGCGTTAATCGCAGCTGCGGTCGGCTCTTCCTTCCCAGTGCGAGTGCTAATCCGAACCTTTTCCGATCGAGGCAGGCGCGACAGAGCGCAATAGATAATTCGAGAATCCAAGCCCGCCGACAGCTCGGCAACGACGTTTTCGAACTTCGGGTGCTTTAGCGCGATTGCAACGTTATCCGTAATTTCTTCGACCGCTTTGGCCAGCAAATCCTCGTAGAGAGCATCGCTGAGTTCACCGTCGGCATTGTCTGTCCACATCTCCGTCTTCGATAGGGACAAGCCTCCCGCGTCCACTCGAGCACTTTCATATACGGAGATTCGTTCTACACCCGCGAAGTCTGTCCTTCGCCCTTGGTGGAACTCAAACGGATATGAAGTGGAAAAGAACTTGAGCTTGACCACATCATCGTTCAGCCGCAGAGGAACGCCCACTGCCCGCAGCATCAACGCCAGCAGGTGGATACCGTTCGCGCCAGCGACAATATTGTCGTCTTCATAAATGAACAGATGTCCTTGACCGATGTAGTCATGACCGAAGTAAATCTGTTCGTCATCCCAGGTAAGCAGATGGAATTCGCCGAGCCCGTCCGCCAGCGTACGAATATCCGGGACCTGTGACTTCACGTCTTCGGAGCCAAAGATCAAACGATCCGAATCGCGCGTAATGCCGCTGAACACAAAATGCGTTCCGCGTTTGTCGCGGGACGAACCACTGCCGCTCAGTAACGCGAGGTTGCCCCAATTCGAACTCTGATGATGTTCGATCACGAGTGCATTCGTCTCGGCAACTTCTGCAAGATCCCCGCTTTGATCACCACGGTGACAGACAAATCCAATGTTTTCGAACGGTTTTTCATACCGAAACAATGGAATTGGCCGAGGGGCCGCGTCACTAGGCGTCGGCGCACTCTTCCGCCACTCGTCGTATCGGAGCTTGGCATCTGAGCCGAACAGTTGTGTCCACTTGCTCTGGTAGACGACTCCGTCAACGACCGCGCGAACGGCATAGCCGTTGGTACGGTCCGGAAGTTTAACAGTCCAACCGGCGCCGGCCACGACAGGCTGAGAAGCCCGGCTCGGGTGAAAATCACCTCGATGAAGGGTCCAGGAGACGGCGTCGTCATCCACTGGAGCCCCAGAAAGGGCACACCGTAACGTTGTACCATCGACCTCAATGCTCAGTTCGCGGCCGAGTAAATCACTATTCGCATCGACGTCCATCTCTGCATCATACCCATTAGTATTCCTGCCTAGCCGCCAGCGGTCGGCGCAATCGCAGGCCCGCGTGTGTGGTCACGTACGGCGGCGCGGGACCACAAGCACGGGCTGGTATCGTGGACTGGTGCGGTACGTCAGCCTGACTTCGAAATCCGGGAGGGTGAACGCGTGGTGAACCCGAGCACTCGTAATGCACCCGCTGGTCTCTTCCAGGTGGGGCAACGACCGGCCTTCGGAACCTATCTTGCTGAGACTTGGCGTCGACGGGCCTTCGCTTTCTGGTTAGCCTCGTCCCGGATGACGTCGGACTTGATGCAGAACCGACTTGGCATCCTCTGGCTTATTCTGAAGCCTCTGTCCATGGTCCTCGTCTACGGGACAATATTTACCTTTGTACTTTCGGGGGCTGCCCGCCCTGTCAACTTTCTCCCCTATTTAGTCATAGGCGTGTTCGTTTTCGAATTCTTTACCGGGTGCTTTGGAAGCGGCTCAAAAGCGATCACCTCCAATTCAAAACTCGTACAGAGCCTGGGGTTCCCGCGCATCCTCCTCCCAATCGCAGTCGTCATAGAGCAGTCGCTGAAGATGGTTCCGATCATCGTTCTGCTCTACGTGCTACTGATCGCACTAGGGCAGCCAATAATGTGGACGTGGTTGCTTCTTGTTCCGATTCTCGTACTCATGGCCATTTTCAACCTGGGCGTTGCGCTTATCGTCGCGCGGCTCTCGGCTCACGTGCGCGACGTTCAGCAAGTGGTGCCGATTATCACCCGGGTACTCTTTTATGCGACGGGCATCTTCTTTAATGTCGAGGGCGCTCTTGAAGGTCATCCCGTCCTGCTAGGGATCGTGCAGTGGTTGCCAACGTATGACTTTGTGTCACTTGCTCGCGATGTTTTGCTCACCACATACTCGGCGCCAGCCGTGGCGTGGATCGCAGCCCCCGTATGGGCGGTTCTCGCACTGATGTTCGGGACTATTTATTTCTGGAGAGCAGAAGCAAGGTACGGCCTAAGTGACTAAAACACTGCCGGTTCCACCGCGCGAAATCTCGGAAAGTCGCCGACGGATGTTAGTCGCCGAGGACGCTCACGTGACGTACAACGTCTACTCCTCAGGGAAGCCAGTAGGCGCGCGCGGCAAACTGTTTGGCGAAAAAACCAGTGGCGTAAACGCCGTCCACGCGCTGCGAGGAATTTCATTCACCGCGTCCGAAGGCGAAACAATCGGCGTCGTGGGCCACAACGGATCGGGCAAGTCCACGTTGTTCCGGGCGCTGAGCGGGCTGATCCCGACCTCGGATGGAACGATTTGGGCCGCTGACCGCCCTGTATTGCTGGGCGTCAATGCGGCGCTAATGCCTTCTCTCTCAGGCGAAAGCAACATCAAGCTGGGGTTACTCGCGATGGGGTTCACCCCAGAAGAAGCGGCGGCCCAGGTCAATGACATCGCGAGTTTCGCTGAGCTCAACGAGTTTATTAGCCACCCAATGCGGACTTACTCGTCTGGCATGGGGGCCCGACTCCGATTTGCCATCGCCTCTGCCAAGGCGCATTCAATCCTTCTCCTTGACGAGGCGCTTGCCGTGGGCGACCGACGGTTCAGGTTAAAGAGCGAAGAACGCATCAGAGAGTTGCGCGATGCAGCCGGCCTCGTCATGATCGTGAGCCATTCGGCCGGATCATTGAAGGACACCTGCGAACGCGCTCTTTGGGTACACAAGGGCGAGTTGCGCGCGGATGGTGCAGCCACTGACGTGATTAACGAATACACGAAGTGGAGCAAGGACCCTACCAGTGTTGCCGTTGGCGCTGCGAAGAAGCCCACACCCAGCTCGGCCAACTCAAAGATTGCTGAGAAGGAAGCGTCCCGTCAGGCAGGCGTCCCGCTCCCCACTGCGGCCGTAGCCGTTGCAACCCCCACCACGACCGAAAGCTCTCGCCACAGGGCGCGGCGAGAGCGATACATTGCAGCAAAGCAGACGCAAAGACGCCGAAAGCTTATCGCTCTTGCTCTGACAGGCGGTGCAGTTGTGGCCGGCGTTGGTATTGGCGTCGCCACGGCTTTGGTAGGAAGCCAGGCCGACCGCACAGAACTCTCGGAATTGCGTCACAGCGCAACCGAATCTCCCACGCCTTCTCCCACTGCACTGCCGTCTTCTCTGCCTGTGATCGCAAGTTTCGGCGCAAATACCCCCTCGGTGTCATGCGCGGCGACTAACCTGACCGTAGAGGTCGGCCTACACTGGGAGGTGAGCGGTGCAACACGCATCGGCATCGTAAGTGCGCAGCCGACAGAGGACGGTAGCGGGCAGTACTTGACGGCAGACTTGCCGCTGACAGCGTCCGACCAGTTGGTGCCATTCTCGTGTTCGGACGAAGCGCAGACATACACGCTTGTGGCGGAGGATGCTTCGGGGCAGCAGGTGACCTCAACGGTCACGGTAGCCAGAATTCTTGCGTCGGAAACCGAGACCGACACGCCAACGATTCCAGAGCTATCTGACCCCTCCCCTGTCGACCCCGTCGTGCCCAGTCCGACGCCGCCGGAGCCCGAGCCTACCCCCGAACCGGAACCCGAGCCAACTGAATCCGAGGCTCCGCCGGAGCCCGAACCCGAGCCCGAGCCCGAGCCCGAGCCCGAGCCGACTGAACCGGTAGAGCCGTTGCCTGAACCAACCGCGCTCGACCCAAATTTCTGAACGTTTACGTTTCGACCGGGCGCGGCAGGGGCACCGCTTACTCCGCGCACACGGGCGCTCCCGCTGATGGAGTAACCGACGGCGGGCCGTAAGACCGTACGGGGAACGGCGAGGTCGCCACCGAATTGACCCATCATCTTGGCAGTATGTGTGATTCCGGTGGCCCCAGACGTGCGCTCACGGTGCGAAACCCTCATCATCTGACCCAATGGGTTCGTATTGGAATGTGGTGATCTACTCTGCCCTTAACCACCGCTTCACGCGGTGGGCGACAGGCCGGAGCCTCGGAAACATTCGCAACAGCACGCTCCCGGCTGGAGCGCTTGCTTGCCACATTTTCCGAGTCTTGCTAGTGCGGGCGAGTGCTAGCGGACTGGAGGAGCCTCGGTCTTCGGGGTAGGCGCCTGAGGACGCCTCCGCAAAGAACAAGGTCAACCGGAGGAGATCGGCGGCGGCGGCTAGCGAAGGTTCGGGCGAATACTCTGAAGGCAGTTCCCCGCTAATTAGTTGCGTGTAGAGCTTGCCGAAGTCATGCTCTCGAGCATGACTTGCTGCCGTAACCGCGGCCGTAGACAGCCTGCTGTAGAGGCCTGCATCGCCCGCAATCAAAGCAATCTCACGGGCCATAGCTGTTGCATCGCCCTGTGGCACCGAGATGAGACCATCGTTATTCTCTGCGATCGCAAGCCAGGGTAAGTCGTACATGACGACCGGTAACCCGGCGGACTGAGCTTCGACCAACGTCAGCGGGTAGCCCTCAATGATACTCGTATTGATGAATAGGTCGGATCGATGAATCTCATCGGCCAGCTCGGACCCGGTTCTGGGCCCGCAGGCAAGGACAAAGTCGTCCAAGCGATGTTTCTTGACTTCCGCATTGAACGCGGCTGCGGTCAAATCCGTCCAGTCCGGCCCAACAACCGACAGTCGAAAATCGACACCGAGTCGAGCCAGCTCAGTCGCGACCGTGATGAGCTCGCGAACTCGCTTGGTCCGTTGTTCCAGTCGACCCCACCAAATGAGCCGAATGGGCTCGTTCGAGCGCAACTTCGCGGGACCGCGATCGAGAAGTCTGTCAAGGAGCAACGGGGACGGCGGGTTGGGGAGATAGACGGCCCGCTCCACGCCTTGTAGCTTCCAGAAGACAACGTCCAAGGGTGACAGCACGACGACCTGCGCGAGAAACTGAAGATTCTGTTTCAGAATCGAGAACATCCCGCTCGCGTCAAAGATCGGCCGCGCCGCAAAATTGTGTAGCCAACCGATGGTAGGGATTCCGCCTGCGCGCGCGAGCAGCGCAAGAATCGGCCAGTCTCGGCTATACATGACATGGTGGTCGAGTATCACGTCAGGGTTGATGAGGTCGATCGTGGCTGCCCACTCGCCTAGCCGAGCCTTCTCCCCACGTTTGGTGAGACTGAGAAATCGGATTCCGTCGCGTTGTAGCGTCTCACCCCCAGAGATTTTCGTAAGCACCGCGACTTTGAAGCCAGCGTCTCGAAGCATCTCTGCCTGCGAGAGCACCACACCGGATACACCCCCTGTCGACAGTCTTCCCGTTACGATGAGGACACGGCGCACGGCACGATGCTGTAGCGGTACAAGCGCACCGTGCTTCGCCAGTGATGGCAACACCCCAGGATAGAAGCGCTGAACCGCCCTTAGTACGTCACTCGGCACGGCACGTGCGTAGACCTCTTGCAACGCGACTGGAAGCATCGTGTCCGAGCAGTGATCCACGAAATATTTGATCACGTATCCGATAATCGAAAGCCGCATGGATTCGTACGTTTCTCGAAGCAACGAAGCATGCTGGTGCGTCTGCGAGAGCCGGTCGATCGCCTCCTGAATGCTGTCGACCGATTCGATCGCTGATGCATAGAAGGACGCCATCTCAGCGGTAGTTACGTCTTGCCCGCTCCCGCCTCTGCCGAAATGGTATCGGTACAGCCGCGCGGGCAATGACACATAACTAGTCGCGAGGCAGGCCACCAAGAAGAGAAGCGGTAGGTCGTTGATACGTGGCAGCACAACATTTTTCGGCAGAAGAGAGTATGCGTGCCGCAACACATTCGTGCTATACATGTATCGCCAGAGCTGCCCTTGAGCGGGCTTGCCAGCCGGGAAAAGACCGGCCAAGACTTCTGCTGAGCCAGTTAGTTGTCGATGGATGGGCTGCAGTCGGGCCTCGTAAGCTCCACCCGTCGTACCGTTCTTCTCGACAACAACAACACCGAATCCGACTAAGTCCGCTCCAGAGGAAACCGCACAGGCCAAGGCAGATTCGACTGCATGCGAATCGAGTTCGTCATCGCCATCGAGGAACAAGACATATTCCCCTCGCGCAGCCTCAATTCCAACGCGGCGTGCTTGGAAAGCGGAAAGGTTGCGTTCTTGACGTATCAGGCGAACTCTTGGGTCGCGCACCACGACTTGCTCGACGACTTGGTCACTTTGATCAGTCGAAGCGTCATCTACACAGATAATCTCAATGTTCTCGTACGACTGAGCCAGCGCTGACCCAATCGATGCTTCGAGCGTCGTCGCATCATTGAAGATGGGCATCACGATGGTCACAACAGGCTCGAGCTTCACCAGATTGAGCTTACGCGATCGTGCAATTCAGGACCGAACGTTCAACCGGTATCCTTGCTATATGAAGATCGCCATCGCGGGTACGGGCTATGTAGGACTGTCAAATGCCGTGGTGCTCGCGCAACACAACGAAGTTGTGGCTGTCGATATTGACGCGAACAAAGTGGAGCTCATCAACAACGGCGTCTCCCCGATCGCCGATTCCGAGTTGAGCGAGTACCTCACCAACCGTGAACTCAATCTGACTGCAACCCTTGATTCGGACGCGGCATACAAGGATGCCGACTATGTTGTCGTCGCGACTCCGACGAACTACGACGAGGTCACCCAGTTCTTCGACACGTCATCAGTTGAGGCAGTTGTAAGCAAGGTTTTGGGGGTGAACCCCACCACTGCGATCGTCATCAAATCGACGATTCCTGTCGGTTTCACTCAACGACTGCGCAACGAGCACCCGGACGCAACGATCATCTTCTCCCCAGAATTCCTTCGCGAGGGACGTGCGCTGTACGACAACTTGCACCCGTCGCGCATTGTTGTCGGCGACCGTGGCCCCATTGGCCAGCGCTTTGCAGATCTCCTCGTTGAAGGCGCGCTCAAGGAAGACATCGATGTGTTGCTCACCGGCGTTACCGAAGCCGAAGCGATCAAGCTTTTCGCGAATACCTACCTTGCTCTGCGCGTCGCATACTTCAACGAGCTCGACACGTATGCGGCTATGAACGGTCTCTCCACCCAGCAGATCATCGAGGGCGTCGGCCTCGACCCCCGCATTGGGTCCCACTACAACAACCCGTCATTTGGTTACGGGGGTTATTGCCTGCCGAAGGACACGAAGCAGCTGCTGGCGAATTACCAAGAAGTACCGCAGAATCTCATCAGTGCAATCGTCGCCGCAAACGGAACCCGCAAGGACTTCGTCGCGAACGACATCCTGTCGCGCTCCCCAAAAACTGTCGGCGTCTACCGTCTCGTTATGAAGGCGGGTTCGGACAACTTCCGTACGTCCTCGATTCAGGGCATCATGAAGCGCATCAAAGCAAAGGGAATCGAGGTCATCGTCTACGAGCCCACCCTTGAGCAATCGGAGTTTTTCAACTCCGAGGTAGTCTCTGACCTGGATGAGTTCAAGACGCGCGCAGACGTTATCATCGCAAATCGGTCGAGCGACGAACTTGTCGACGTAGTAGACAAGATCTACACTCGCGACATCTATGGCCGCGACTAATCGATTTGCAAGTCAAAGATGAGTTTGCCCCCTTCACCGTCAGAAGATGTGCCTGATCACGTCGGAGAACGAGAGAACCCACGTCGCCATTCGACGTGGACGCAGCGATATGCCGGGAGGCTTATCTACGGCGATATCGCAATAGTCGCAGTCACACTTGTTACGTTTGCTCTTGTATTCGTCCCAAACGCGCATCTGTCGTGGCCCGGAGGGCCCGATCTTCCCTATGCCATCCCGCTGGGGATAATCGGAATTCTGTGGCTTCTTTGCCTCGATGGCTTCGAATCTCGCGACCGTCACATCGTGGGTGACGGCGTGCTCGAGTATCGACGAGTGATGAGCGCAACGGGATTTCTTTTCGCCCTCGTCATTTCCATCGCGTTCTTCTTCAGGATCGAAATCTCACGATTGATCTTCGTGTTGGCAATCCCCGTAGGTTTGTTATTCCTGTTGCTCGGGCGCTGGGGTTGGCGCCAATGGCTGCGCAAACGCCAAAGCCGAGGGGCGTACGTTTACCGCGCTGTAGTCGTCGGCGAACGCGCGAAAGTGGCACACGTTGTTCGGGCGATGCGCCGAGCCCGCGAGTACGGATATGTCATCACAGGGGCTATTACGCCCAACGGCATGCCGGAGACCATTGATGATGTGCCCGTGCTTGGCAACCTCCAAAACACCATGAAAGCGATGGCGACCGCGGGTGCCGACACCCTGATCTTGGCCGGTAGCGACGAACTCGACCCAGCCACGATGCGCCGGCTGGGTTGGTCGGTTGCGGATCACAATATGAACTGGGTTGTCGCCCCCGCCCTCACCGATGTCGCGGGGCCACGAATTCATGCGCGTCCGGTCGCGGGACTGCCGTTGGTGCACGTTGACTTCCCCCGCCTCGAAGGCTATCGCCGCGTTGTAAAGCGAACATTCGACATTGTTGGCGGGGGGCTCGCACTCATCCTCGTTTCGCCGATCCTGTTCTATGCGGCCTACCGTATTCGACGCGAAGGCCCTGGCCCCATCCTCTACTGCCAGGATCGCGTCGGCCGCCATGGCACGACGTTTTCGATGCTGAAGTTTCGCTCCATGGTTGTGGGCGCGGATGACCAGCTAAAAGGCTTGCTCGATCTGCAGGGCACCCACGATAGGCCGTTTCACAAGATCAACGATGACCCGCGCATTACCAAGTCCGGAGCGTTCATGCGGCGCCACTCCATTGATGAGCTACCGCAGCTCATCAATGTTCTCCGTGGAGAAATGAGTCTCGTGGGGCCGCGCCCTCAGCGATCCGACGAGGTAAAGCTCTACAACAACGGGACCGAGCGTCGCCTACTCGTGAAGCCTGGCATGAGCGGCCTCTGGCAAGTATCTGGCCGATCATCGTTGTCTGCGGAGGACTCGATACGTCTCGACCTCTACTACGTAGAGAACTGGTCGTTTGCGCAAGACATCCAGATCCTGTTCCGCACCTTCAAGGCAGTATTGCGACCGGGAACGACTGCGCACTAGCGCAGGCTACTACGCACCGCGCGCGTCGAAATACAAAGCACGCGCGACCACCCAACGATCTCGAACTTTGACCATATGGCAGAGCACCACTGCTAGTCCGAGCCCGATAAGCCCTCCACACGTATTAGCAACCACATCCCATGGGTCGCTGGCGCGGTCCGGCAAGAATAACTCTTGCGTGAGCTCAATCGCACCAGAGAACGCCAGCGTTGCACTGGCGGCGCCCCAGACCCGACCGCGCGTGAGTGCAAGCGCGAGGAAGAAACCGAAGGGGATGAACATTCCGATGTTGGCGAGAAACTGGAGCGATTGAAAGCCAAAGCCGCTAGGAACACCGGCGTCGTGACTCGCGGCCAGCACCTTTTCGATGATCGTTTTGCTGGGTCCTTCGGTGACCGGTTTCGGCCACATCGCGACCGCAAGGATCAGAGCGCTACAACCGGCAGTTAGGCTGCTGGCAAGAGCGACCCGGAGGCGCGACCGCGGCGGGGCTCCGGAATCGGTAGCGGAGTTTCGCTCAGCTTCTAACATGTATCCGGTGCTTTCACAGTCTGAAGGGACGCGATCCCGCGCACTTGCGGGACCCCGAACGTCGCTACGTCTAAAGCCAACGCCCTGCCGACCGCAAAGCGCCAGCGACGACTTTCTTGTCACGCGCGTGGACGATGGCACGGATGACGACCGCGGCGAGGAGGCCGAGCCAACCACCAAGCGTGTTGGCGATCACGTCGTTGAACGTAGAGAAGCGCTCAGCGAGCAGCTGGCCTTGGATGAACTCGACTGCGCCCGACAGCGCTGGCACGATGAAGATGGCGGCCCACAGGGCCACACGGGGCAGTACGAGCCCGATGAAGAAACCGAGGGGGACGAACATCAGAATGTTCGCGGCGAACTCGACCTCGGCGTAGCCGAAACTCTCGGGAAGGCCGTTGCGATGTAACACGGCCAATACCTTGTCGATGGCGCCACGGTACCCGCTGTCGAGGGGCGTCGGGCTCATCGTGACAGCGGCAACGACGACGCCGTAGGCTAGGAGGCCCAGCCATGCAATCCAGGCGCGCAGGTGGCTCTTGGGCGGTCGAGGCGCGTTGGGCGACGTGTTGCGCGGCTCTCGCAGGATCTGTGTCATGGCGTCAGACATGGGGATCCTCTCGATGAGCCAGATTCAATCGTATGCGGGGTGCGGTGGGAGTTCGCTGGAGTTGTGTGCGCGGGTGGTGTGCGTTTCGACTCGCTGCGCTCGCTCAACGGGCGGTGGGAACGCACGAGGGCCCCTGGTTTCCCAGGGGCCCTCGCAGATCAGTTAAGCGAAATTACGCGTTGATCTTGGTGACGGTACCAGCACCAACGGTGCGGCCACCCTCACGGATAGCGAAGCCGAGGCCCTCTTCCATAGCGATCGGCTGGATCAGCTCGACCGTCATGTCGGTGGTGTCACCGGGCATAACCATTTCGGTGCCTTCGGGCAGCGAGATGACGCCGGTCACGTCCGTGGTACGGAAGTAGAACTGCGGGCGGTAGTTCGTGTAGAACGGGTTGTGGCGGCCACCCTCTTCCTTCGAAAGGATGTAGGCGGTGCCCTCGAAGTTGGTGTGCGGCAGAACCGAGCCCGGCTTCACAACAACCTGGCCACGCTCGACGTCGTCGCGCTTGAGACCACGGAGGAGCAGACCACAGTTCTCGCCGGCCCAAGCCTCGTCGAGCTGCTTGTGGAACATCTCGATACCCGTGACGGTCGTCTTCTGGGTCGGACGGATACCAACGATCTCAACTTCGGAGTTGATCGCGAGGGTACCGCGCTCTGCACGGCCCGTGACAACGGTTCCACGACCGGTGATCGTGAAGACGTCCTCGATCGGCATGAGGAACGGCTTGTCGCGGTCACGCTCGGGGTCGGGGATGTTGTCGTCAGCAGCCTGCATGAGCTCGACGATTGCCTCAGCCCACTTCTCGTCACCCTCGAGTGCCTTGAGTGCCGAAACGCGGATAACGGGAGCGTTGTCGCCGTCGAAGCCCTGGCTCGAGAGGAGCTCGCGAACCTCAAGCTCAACGAGCTCGAGGATTTCCTCGTCCTCAACCATGTCCGACTTGTTCAGTGCAACCATCAGGTACGGCACGCCGACCTGCTTGGCGAGCAGAACGTGCTCACGCGTCTGAGCCATCGGGCCGTCGGTAGCAGCAACCACGAGGATTGCGCCGTCCATCTGAGCAGCACCGGTGATCATGTTCTTCACGTAGTCGGCGTGACCAGGAGCGTCAACGTGTGCGTAGTGACGCTTCGGGGTCTCGTACTCGATGTGCGAGATGTTGATCGTGATACCGCGCTGACGCTCTTCCGGAGCCGAGTCAATCGACGCGAAGTCGCGCTGAACGTTCGTTGCCGACGGGTACTTGTCAGCCAGAACCTTCGAGATTGCAGCCGAAAGCGTGGTCTTACCGTGGTCAACGTGACCGATGGTTCCGATGTTTACGTGCGGCTTGGTCCGCTCGAATTTGGCCTTAGCCACTAGGTCCTCCTAAGGACATTCGTGTAGATCTTCCGGGCACTGGATTGCGACCGGTTGTCTACAGGGGATGGTTTCAGTGTAGTAGGAAAGCTCCTACTGATTCTGTGAAGTTATAAATGCCAGGGGCACCGGGGGCGCGACGGTGTCGGCGCGCCCCCGAAGAGCAATTACTCGCCCTTTGCCTTCTGAACGATTTCGTCGGCGACAGCACGCGGAACTTCTGCGTAGCTTGCGAACTCCATGGAGTACACAGCGCGACCCGAGGTCTTCGAGCGAAGGTCACCGATGTAGCCGAACATTTCGGACAGCGGAACCTGCGCACGGATGACCTTGACACCCTGTGCGTCTTCCATCGAGGCGATCTGGCCACGACGGGAGTTGATGTCACCGATGACGTCACCCATGTACTCCTCAGGAGTACGAACCTCAACAGCCATGATCGGCTCGAGGATCACCGGGTTTGCGCGACGTGCTGCTTCCTTGAAGCCCATGGAACCAGCGATCTTGAACGCCATTTCAGACGAGTCAACATCGTGCGACGCACCGTCAACGAGGGTTGCCTTGACGCCGACCATGGGGTAGCCCGCGAGGACACCCACGTTCATTGCGTCCTGGAAGCCCTGGTCGGTCGGCGAGATGTACTCACGCGGGATACGACCACCGGTGACGGCGTTGACGAATTCGTACGTCTTGTCGCCCTCAACCTCAAGCGGCTCGATGGTGAACTGGATCTTTGCGAACTGACCCGATCCACCCGTCTGCTTCTTGTGGGTGTAGTCGTGCTTCTCGACGGCCTTCTTGATCGTCTCGCGGTAAGCAACCTGCGGCTTACCAACGTTTGCCTCGACCTTGAACTCGCGCTTCATGCGGTCAACAAGGATGTCAAGGTGAAGCTCACCCATACCCTTGATGAGCGTCTGACCGGTCTCCTGAATCTGCTCGACGCGGAACGTCGGGTCTTCTTCAGCGAGCTTCTGGATAGCGGTACCCAGCTTCTCCTGGTCAGCCTTCGTCTTGGGCTCGATAGCAACCTCGATGACGGGCTCGGGGAAGGTCATCGACTCGAGAACAACCTGGTTAGCGATGTCGCTCAGGGTGTCACCGGTCGTGGTGTCCTTCAGACCGATCACAGCGTAGATGTGACCAGCCGTCATCGACTCGACGGGCATTTCCTTGTTGGCGTGCATCTGGAAGATCTTGCCGATGCGCTCCTTCTTGCCCTTGGTCGAGTTAATGACCTGGGCACCCGAGTCAAGCTGACCCGAGTAGACGCGCACGTAGGTAAGACGACCGAAGAACGGGTGCACAGCAATCTTGAAGGCCAGAGCCGCGAACGGCTCGTCCTTCGAGGGCTTGCGCTCGATAACGATCTCTTCGTCCTTCGGGTCGTGTGCTTCAACAGCAGGCACGTCGAGGGGCGAGGGGAGGTAGTCAACAACAGCGTCCAGCATCGGCTGAACACCGCGGTTCTTGAATGCAGAACCACAGAGCACCGGGTAGACGGTCGAGGAGATCGTCAGCTTGCGGATCGCAGCCTTGATCTCAGCGGTCGTGAGCTCTTCGCCACCGAAGTACTTCTCGAGCAGCTCGTCGTCAGACTCGGCAACGGTCTCGAGGAGCTTGGCGCGGTACTCCGCTGCCTTCTCTGCGAGCTCTGCCGGGATTTCCTGAACGTCGTACTTGGCGCCCATGGTGACGTCACCCTTGGAGTCACCGGCCCAAACGAGCGCGCGCATTTCGACCAGGTCGACAACACCAACGAAGTCGCTCTCCGAGCCGATCGGCAGCTGGATAACCAGCGGCGTAGCCTTCAGGCGGTTGATGATGGTGTCTACGGTGAAGTAGAAGTCAGCACCCAGCTTGTCCATCTTGTTGACGAAGCAGATACGCGGAACGTCGTACTTGTCAGCCTGACGCCAAACGGTCTCAGACTGGGGCTCGACACCCTCCTTGCCGTCGAACACGGCAACAGCACCGTCGAGAACGCGGAGCGAACGCTCCACCTCAACCGTGAAGTCAACGTGGCCGGGGGTGTCGATGATGTTGATCTGCGTGCCGTTCCAGAAGCACGTCACAGCAGCAGAGGTGATCGTGATGCCACGCTCCTGCTCCTGCTCCATCCAGTCGGTGGTCGCGCCACCATCGTGGGTTTCACCGATCTTGTGGTTGACGCCCGTGTAGAACAGGATGCGCTCGGTCGTCGTCGTCTTGCCAGCATCAATGTGCGCCATGATGCCGATGTTGCGGACCTTCTTGAGGTCAGTGAGCACCTCTTGTGCCACGGGTTCTTCCTTACGTCAGGTTCGTATGTGGTTCGCCCCACCCCCGGCGCGAAGCCGGGGGTGAAGCGAAGGTGCTGGTTACCAGCGGTAGTGAGCGAACGCGCGGTTCGACTCAGCCATCTTGTGCGTGTCTTCGCGACGCTTCACAGCGGCGCCCAGACCGTTCGCAGCGTCGAGGATCTCGTTGCGCAGGCGCTCGGTCATCGTCTTTTCACGACGACCCTTCGCGTACGAAACCAACCAGCGCAGTGCAAGGGTGTTTGCACGGTGCGGCTTGACCTCAACCGGAACCTGGTACGTCGAGCCACCAACGCGGCGGCTACGAACCTCAAGCGTGGGGCGCACGTTGTCGAGCGCCTTCTTGAGGGTTGCAACGGCGTCCTGGCCGCTCTTCTCTTCGACACCCGAGAGGGCGCCGTAGACAATAGCCTCAGCGAGCGACTTCTTGCCGTCGACGAGGATCTTGTTCACGAGCGACGTGACAATCGGAGCACCGTATACCGGGTCGTTTACTACGGGGCGCTTGGGCGCGGGACCTTTACGAGGCATATTCCTTAGCCCTTCTTCGCGCCGTAGCGGCTACGAGCCTGCTTACGGTTCTTGACTGCCTGGGTGTCGAGTGCACCGCGGACGATCTTGTAACGGACACCGGGGAGGTCCTTAACACGACCACCACGAACGAGCACCATCGAGTGCTCCTGGAGGTTGTGGCCCTCACCGGGGATGTACGCGGTAACTTCCGTACCGTTGGAGAGCTTCACACGAGCGACCTTGCGCATCGCCGAGTTCGGCTTCTTCGGGGTGGTGGTGTACACACGGGTGCACACGCCGCGCTGCTGCGGGTTCGCCTTCAGGGCGGGAGCCTTGGTCTTGGTGACCTTCGGCGTACGTCCCTTGCGAACCAACTGCTGAATAGTTGGCACTTCTTCTCCTTGTTTGCTGCACGGTGACAGCGTCGTGTTCTCATCCCCGCAGTGAGAAAGTTTTACGTTTCGTGTCGAGGGGGTTCACGCTAATCCGCCAACCGGGCAGAATGTCTGCACGGTCTTCATGGTGGATATGCCGTGGGGGTGGCCTGTTTGCAAGCCGTTCCCAGAGATGTGTGGTTTCGCATTTGCCCTGCCTGTATCGAGACACAGCGCACGGCACGCGCGAGCGCACACCCAATCAATGATACGCGTGTTTTAACCGCCTGGTCAAACGGGGACGATACCGGTTAGGGCGCTTCTGCGTGTCGCACCCACGCACTCCCCCAAAAACCGCATTCGTGGTTCCAAAACCCGTGGTTGACCGGTGGTCGTCGCGGCCTCGGCCGAAAATCAACTAGGGGTGCGTGGTCGCAAACTGGCTAGCGACGTCGCAGCCCAGGTTGAGCTGGTAGTCACCCTCAGTCAGGTATTGCGATAGGCCGAGCTCGGCGGCCGCTGGCCGAAGAAACGCGTCGGTACCCCACGCGTCATTGACCACTCCGACGATCACGAGGGTGCAATTCGTCGTTTCGCGGGTCGCCGTACCGAGCGCCTTTACGACGGTCGAGAGCTGAGCGGCTGTGAGTTCGGCCGTGTCAACCTTCACCCAAGCGAAAATCTCGCGCGAGTTCTTCTTAGTCGACGGCGCAATATCGACCTCGACGAACTCCCCCGAATCAACGACCAGCTGCTGTGCCGCGGCGGCCGCTTGGGTGGTTCCGGAACCAGCTGCGCACGCCGACAGCGCAAGAACCGCAGCACCGGCGGCTGCCGCGAGCGCCAGACGTCGCTTCATTCGCTTCACGCGCCGAACGATCGGGCACCGGCGAGGTCGGTCTGTTCGTACAGCGCGACGAGCTTGCGCATGACCTTCGCATTGCGGGTGAGCTTGCCCGAGCGAATATAGAGTTGATCGATCATGACCTGCATCTGCGCGACACCCGCGTCAGATGCGGCGCCAGCGGTGCTTTGTAAAAAATCGGTGCGCCGATCTTGCAGCTTGTCTGCCACATCACTCACGCGCTTCGCACTCGCCTCAAGCTCGACAGCAAGGTCGATCATTGGGCCAGTCTCAATGTGTAGATCGGCAAACATCAGCTCTCCCCGTTTCGTGCCAGCGGCGTGCGCAGATCGGCGATGATGTTGGAGTCTGCCCCCGCCACCTCGGTCATCCGGTCGGCAGCTTGATCGCGCACCGCCTGTTGTGCTGCCGCAACCGTCTGCGTGAGAATCGCACTCAGTGTGCGCGCGTCAAGGTCTTCGTGCAACACGCGCACTTCGGTAACCGCGCCGCTCATGGCCGCTGTAACCGAGACCTCGCCACGCGGCGACTTCACGGTTGCTGTGAGCCCGCGCACCTCGCTAATCGCCGTGCGCAACGCGTTGTGGCGTGCTCGTGCCGCCTCCACCTGCCCGTATACCCGCTCGCGGGCCGCGGCAACTTGTTCCGTAATGTCATCCATCATTGGCGTCTACACAATCTTCACGAATCAACCCGCACATGACGCTACTTCCTCGTGGGCTGGGTGTGATTGCCCTCGCCGGTGTGACCAACGTAGGTCTCTTCGATGGAACCATTAAGGAAAGACCAGTCGTTGTGAAACTGACCGCCGTTATCAATGTAGTCCTGCAACGTGTCGGTGTATGTTCCGGCGTTGTGCGGCGCGAAGCCAACACCGTCAGCCGTGACGACATTGCCATAGACCCAGTCAACGTTCGGACCGTAGTCGGGCACGTACTGCCCGTCGAGAGCCGGAACCGGGTCAAGGGCGTGCTGCACCTGGAGCACCGGAATGTGGTTGGGAATGTCGAAGTGATCGATCGGTGAACCGTTGGTCACGATGCCCACTGTGTTGTAGCCGTGACTGGAGTCGCTGCCCATGTTGCCAGCCATGATTCCGCCCTGGCTGAAGCCGGACCACACCACGTCGGCGCCCGCAGGCACACCTGCGTCACGCATCGCCTCCATCACCGCGCGCTCGTACTGCGTGCGCAGGATCGGGTTGTCGAGCAGCACCTGGGCGACGTTGCCGTCCCAGTCGTTGATGGGGCCGCCGTCGAAACCGGGGTGAAGGCCCAGGCCCGCCCAGTCGAGGGTCGAGGGCAGATTGACAAGGTAGTAGACGGAACCATCGGGCCGGCGAATTGTCTGCACGCTGATGGCGGTGGACTCGCCACCGCTGATTTGGTCGATCAGACCGTTCTGCTCAAGCAGATCGGTGAGGGAGCTGATCTCGCCACGGTCCATCATGTCTTGATAGGCGTCGGCCCCCTCCCTGCTGAGGCTGGCGGGGTCAAGCTCTTCGACATCGGGGTCCCGCTGCAACATGTCGCTGATGGAACCACCAAGCAGCGGAACGTGCGAGATGATGCCGGCGAGGATGAGCCGAATCTTCTCCGCCGCCTCCATCACCAGCGGCGCGAGCTTCTGCAACAGCGTGCCCAATTGTTCCAGCGCGTTGAACATGGTCTCGATGAGGCGCCTACCTGACTGCACCAGATCGAACGCGGCATCGGCAAACTTTTCGAGGTCGTCAAGCTTGTCGAGCGGGTTCCAGCTCCAGGAGAACAGCTCGTCCCAGAAGCGGTCAAGCTGAATCAAGAAGTCGCAGATGAACTGACGCACCGCCGTGACGATGGTCGATGCGAGCTGCAGGGCCGCGGCAGCTGCGCCGCTCCACTCTGCGGTGTCGGTGACGATCGGTTCGAGGTCGTCATAGCGCTCACGCAGCTTGCGGATCGACTTGCCATCGAGCTCGGCGAGCTTGGCTTTATCACCCTCAAGCTTGTTGCCGACCGCGCGCGCATTCGCCTCAACGGAACGCCACCCGGCCGCAAAACCCGCAACTGCCGCGGGGTCGCCTAACAGGTCATCAAACCAATCGTTGAGCGGCTGGATGTATTGCAATGCCATACCGAAGAAACCCGGAATGCTGGCACATGGGTCTCCGCCGGAGCGCGGCGCACCGCTCGCCCAGGTTTCACTTCGCAGGCTGGCTGCGATCGCGCCCGCCGAGCTCACGGCTCGTACCCGTCGAGAATCGCGACCGCCTCGGCCTCGATGTTTTCGAAAGACTTCAACACGCCGTCAACACCCTTGCCCATGGCATCGAGCAGGTCGCTAGCAGCATTGAGCAAATCGGCCGATCGCGACGCCAGCGCGTTGCAGGGGCCGGGAAGGTAGGCGTTCAGATAGCCAAACGCCGAAGCCGGCATGTTGACCTGCGCTTGCGAGGCGGCCGACGAAAGGTCGCTGGCGTGTGCTGCCAGCGACTTGCCCTGGCTACGCAAGACGTCTGCATTAAGGATGATGGTTCCGCGCATGACGTCAGCCCGTCACCTTTCTCTTTGAACGCGACGATAGATGGCATGCCTGCGCCTGCCTCAGCGGCACGGAGAAAGTTCTTTCCCGCATTTGTTTCCCCCTCAGAAACTAACCGTGAAAAGCGCGTCGAGATACTCCCCGGGGTGAAAGCCGACTTCGCCAAAACATCAAAGCAATCTTCCCCGGCCTCAACGCTAAACAAAACGATACGGTTCAAAGCCTGCCGCGGCCAGAAGACTCTTCTGAGAAATTACTCATCTTGAACCGCTCAGCTGGCAGATAATGCCATCGACCCGATCTGCTTCTCCTGGGACGGAGATTTCTGGATCAAATCGGGCCCATCGGCGCTGGAAACCGGGCCAATGATCGCCCCATCCTCGCGCCGCCTGCGCGCTGAGCGAGCGAGCAAGCAAGAACCCTGCAATAGCGAAGCAACCCGCAAGCGCACTACCGATGACCGCCGGCAGGTGCCCAGCCCACACGCCTACCATCAACGCCATGCCGACACCGATACACGCCACCATGAGGATGGCGAGTACCGGCGTCGACAACGCTGGTATTGGTGGGGCGGAGCGCAATTACTCGCCGAGATCTTCGATGCGTGCCCGACCGCCGGCTTCTGCCGCCCGCGAACGTGCACCGACCTCATCGTCGCCATCAAGTGATGGTGCGACAATGCCACCCATGCCGTTGCGGCGCTTCTTGTTGTCGGAGCTGCCGCCCTGGCCCGAGCCACCCATCATGCCGGAGCCTGAGCGCCCGGCACCGCCCTTGGTTCCGGAACCATTGCTGGCGCCGCCAGCAGCGCCAGATGAACCCATCATGCCGCCCGAGCGTCCGGCCGATGCGGCGGCCGCACCGCCGCGACCGGCAGCGCCGCCGGCCGTGCCGGTACCGCCCATCATTCCGGTGGAGCCGCCGAGGTTGCCTGCGAGGCCAGCGCCCGTGCGGGTTCCGGCCATGAGCTTTGCGCCACCGAGCGCTACGCCACCGCCGGCGCCGCCCACGAGGGCCGCGCCACCGCCGCCACCGATACCGCCAGCACCACCGAAGCCAGTGCCGGGGCCGAAGCTACCGACCGGACCAGTCGGGCGAGGCCACGTTGTTGAGCCGCTGCCCGTCGGGTCGTCCGGCGTCCAGCCGATCGGCGGGTTGGTGGGGTCGAATGTCGTAAACGGGGGGACGGGGGGATTTGTTGGATCCCACGGGTCTTTCGGCCACGGACCGCAACTAATCACCGTGGGCGGATCGGTCGGAGGCAGAGCAATCGGCGGGTGTGGCGGGCCAACCGGGGGCAACGTGTTGTTGTTATCGATCGGGCCGCCAATGCCGATCTGTGGCTGCTGCGCAAGCTGCCCGTTGAACGAGTTGTTCATCGGGTTGTAACCCGCGCCAGGAATCGAGTCATACGACGATTGGTTGGGCGGGGCGCCTGGCGTGTTGGGAGTGCGGGAATCGTCGTCATCCTGCCTTTTCTCGCGGCTGCTGTCGAAGGTGACCGCGTCCATCGCATCACTGATCGACTTGACCTGCTTCTGAGCCTCGGCCTCACGGGCGTTTGCGAGGTAGTTGTTGATCGAGTCTGCCGTGTAGTCGCTCGCGATCCATGACAGCGGTCCGAAAGTTATCGTCGCGCCCGCCACGGCGCCGCGCACTGCTGCTTCTTGCCACCACTCCATCTTGGCCGGGTAGCTGTCGAGGGTGTTCATCCCGTTCTGCGCCATGGTGCGGCGAGTGGTGTTGGCCAAGTCAACCGTGGTGTCAACCACGGTCAGCTTCGTGGCGAGTTGGCTCGCCTTGAGCTTGACGTTGTCCATCGCGGTGTCTGCGGCCACCCGCACATCACCCTGGAGATCGTCTGGCATGGCATTCGTTAGCGCCTTTGACAACTGCTCCAGCGCGATCGTGATTCGCGCGTTGTGCGTGAGACGCACGTCCGCTTGCCACGTTGATAATTCCTTGAGCTTCTGCTCCCAATAACCTGCCTGTGACATTACAGTCCCCCTTCAGACTGTCCGGGCTGACGCCGGAACTTTATGACAGAAACCACAACTACTGCAATACCGGCGAGCATGATGCCGCCGCCGAGCAACCACGGCAACACGCCCGGCCCACCGTTTTCGGCAGCTTCAGGCGCCGACGATTCTTCTACTTCCGCCGCCGTCTTCGTCGGCTTCGGCGACGCCGTCTCCTCTGGTTCCGGAGTCGGCGTCGGCTCGTTCACCGCCGCAACATCCTCAGCCGACGGCAAGCCACCCGACTTATCCATCAACGGATTCTCATCCGGATACGACAACGGATCAGACGACAAGATCCCAGCAAGCGAAACGAAACCGTACCCATACCCGTTCGTGGTGTCGCGACCCAGACCATTCTGCGCACTCGCCGTCGTATGAATCAGCGCCTGAATCAGCTGATTACCGGTCGCCGTCGGAAACTTCTGCTTCGCCAACGCCAACACGCCGGCAACCAACGGCGCGCTAGACGAGGAGCCATTGCCCGTTGACAGACCCGACCAATCACCGACATCACCAACCTTGCCGATGTTGATCCCGGGCGCGACAACAGTGATCTCCGGCGTGACCACGGGGCCACTATTGTCGTCACGCACCATAAGATCAAGCGTCTCAGAGACCGCGGCGACAGAAACCACACCGTTTGCGCCGACCGGGAACGTCAGATCGACTTGGTTCTCATCGTTCGGTGAGGACGAAACGACGATGACATCGTTTGCGAGTGCATACGCGAGCGCTTCGTAGTCCTCAGCAGGACTCGTCAAGCCTCGCGAAATAGAGATGATGTCATTACCTGCGTCAACCGCCGCGACGATAGCACGGCCAACCGCAGAGCGCTGATCAGCACCCACGCTATCGAACGTGCACTCATCTTCCTCATTACCCGTGACGTAGACCTGAATATTCGCCCCCGGCGCGATTCCACCTGTGTCACCATCAATGCCGAACGGGCGCACCAGTAACTGAACCACCCCAACGCCATGACGCGCGGAATCGGTCGTCTCCGCAGTGACGCCGACGCTATCACCGCACACGAACTCTTCGTTGACGGTGAGCTTCGCACCGGCGAGCGCGGGGGCGTCAGGGTTGATTTGTCCCTCGATGACGGCGATGTTTACGCCTTCACCGGTCCAGCCTTGCGCGTGCGCGTCAGCGATGCCCATTGCCGGATACCACCAGCCGGTCGGATCGATCGCAGCATGCGCGGGCTCCGCCGGAACCGTGATCGACGGCACGACAAGCGCCGCGGCAAACGCCACGGTCAGAGTGAGCGCACTTAACCAGGTGTGGTGAGAGCGCCGCTGGGGCTGAGCGGTCATTAAGCTGACGCGTCTCCGCTGCCGTTGCCGAAGCCAGCATCCTTCAGCTGATCTGAGGACGGCCCACTGGTTCCGCTGCCTGCAGGCGACGTGGGAGTGGTGCTGTTTGGCGGCGGCGTCACCGTGCTCTGCATGAGCTCTTGAACGTTCTCGAGCATGACCGCGGAACGCTGCGACTGGTCGTCTTCACGAGCATTGAGGTCGGAGATCACCAGTTCTAGCGTGTCGAGTGCCTCCACGAGCTCGTTGTACAGCACACGTGCGTCACCGGAACGAGCGGCAAGCGACGTTCGGAGATTCGAGGTGAGCTGCGTGAGCGACCCGATGCCGCCGTTCTGTTGTTCCTGCCCGTTAACGACAAAGCGCCGCACGTTCGACTGCATGTTGGTCAGCGATCCCTCGCCGCCGCTTTCCATCTCCAAGAGAAGGTTGGTCATAGCGAGCTTGACCGACTCAGAGTTAAACGAAATGTGGTGTGCCATGTTAGATCCCCTCAATCTTTTCTGACGCACGGTGGGGCGGACGCAACAGCGCCCGCCCCACCGATAAAAGGTGACTCAACGAGTCAGGCGCCGAAGCGGCCAGCCGAAGCCTTGTCTTGCTGCATGTAGCCCTGCTGGATGTTCGTGGTCTCGGTCGAGATGCGAGCGAGAAGCACGTTCATCGCCGTGATCGACTTGGTCCACTGTGCCTGAGCGTTGGCGTACGCAGCCTTTGCGTCACCATCCCAAGCAGCGCTGAGCTTGTCGACCTTGCTCTTCAGCTCGGCAAGAGCTGCGTCGATGCGACGGTCGTTGGTGCGGATCTCCGACGCGAGCGTCTCAAGAGCAGCGGGGTTTACGGAAAATGAATCCATCAGAATCTCTCCTTAATTCTCCGGACGCCCGTTAGGACGCGCCGCCCATCATCGAGTTCAGGTTGCCGATCGTGCCCTGGAAGGACTCGTCCGATGCAGCCTGATCGCCCGCCGTCTTGCGCAGCGAGTCTTCGAGCTGGTCGAGAATGTTTGCGATCTTCTTCGCTTCCATCTCCCAGTTGTCGATCAGCGAGTAGTAACGCTGAGCGGCCGGTCCGGTCCAAGCGCTACGTGTAGCGCTTGCTGCGGCCTGAACTGCGTTCACGCGCTGCGTAATGTCTTGCTTGGCTTCGACGGCGGCCTGTGCACCAGCAACAAGCGCTCCCGCCTCAGCAGAAATGCGATCAACCATTTGATCATCCCCTCAATATCCCCGGGCAAACAGCGTGCGATTGCTGTTTGTCGTCTGACAGGCAAAACGATACGTTGCTCGACGCACAACCGACAAGTCCTATTGCTTAGAGTTCACTCATCTAGCGTCTTTCACGGCTCCCATTCAGCTACGCGAGGCGTGGTTCCGTGGCCTGAGACGTGGTTCCGTGTGCCTGGTGCAGTGTGCCGCTTCCTGGTTCCGTGTGCCGTTTCGTGGTTCCGTGTGCCGTTTCATGGTTCCGATGTCCGTGGTTCCGGTGTCGCGCGCCGCAGGAACCGACGCGAGAGCAGGAGATCAACGCCGCACAAGGAAACCACGGCCAAAATCTCCTTCCCCGGCGTGAATCTCCTGCCCCCACGTGGCGCCGGGCACGCCAGGCGCGTCGAGCGGGGCACGGCGAAGCACGGCCGGGCACGCCGGGCAGGCCGGGCGGGGCACGGCGAAGCAGACCCAGGCCAGGCGCAGCACGGCGAAGCAGACCCAGGCCTAGCCAGGCCAGGCTCAGCTGGACCAAACCCAGACAAGGCCGAACCGAGGCGCGCGAAAGCTGAGGGAAAGCGAGGTGCCATCCGCGCAGACGATAGGTATTGTGGTGCAGGGTACGTTCGCGCGCACGCAGCATGGCGCGAATTGCCGTGGGAAGAGGGGACTCCGCGTGGCTAAGGCGCAAACCGCACCGACCGACCTGTTGCGCATTTCGATCGTGGGCGAAGGTCGGCGACTTGATGTTGCCATTCCGCGTCAGGTTCCGCTGATCGAGGTCATGCCCACTTTCGCGCGAAACCTCGGCCTGCTTGATGCCCGCATCACCACCACCGGGTATGTGCTGCAGCGCGTAGACGGAACCCCGTTGAAGCCCGCAATGAGCGCTGGGGATCAAGATGTAGAGAGCGGAGACGTTCTCACTCTCAGCCGCGGCGGACTCGTCGCAACCCCGCGCGTCTATGACGACATTGTCGAAGCGGTGCTCGATGTCACCGGTGCGCAGCATCCGTGGAGCGCGAAAGACAACGCCCGCACGGCGCTCGCCATCAGCCTGAGTTTCGTTGCCGTGTGCGCCGTACTGCTGCTCACCGGCGGGCGCGGCGAGCTGCTGCCCATCATCATCGGCGGCAGCGGGTTTGTGCTGCTTCTCGCCGTGAGCGCCTTCGTTTCACGCATGGGAGAAGGCGAAGCGGGTAGCTCACTAGGCTTGGCCGCCGCGGCGTTTGGCGCGCTCACGGCGTACCTCGCGGTTCCGGATTCCGCCAGCTTCTGGGGCTGGCCGATGGCCGCAGCCGGAGGCGGCGCGGTGCTTGGCGGCGCGGCCGCGCTGGCACTAAACCCGAGCCGACCCAGCGTGCAATATGTTCCGCTCATCACGGGCGGCGCCATCGGGCTCGCCGGAGTCGCGGCCGCCATGTGGCCGTCATCGGCGTTCGCCTCATACACGGTGATGCTGGCGGTGACGGCGGTGCTCGCCAACGCCCTCCCCTGGCTCGCGCTCGGCTCCACGCAGATTCGGGTGATTTCGCCGCACACCGACGCCGAAGTTTTCGCCGACCCGGTGCCCATCAACACCGAAACGGTCTACAAGAAGACCGCGACCGGTCACCAGTCACTCACGGCGTTGCGCTGCGCGCTTGGCCTCGCGATGCTGATTGCGACGCCGCTGGTTGCCACCGGCAACGGCTGGTCAGTGTTGCTATGCGCCTTCGCATTCGTCGGCCTGATGTTCCCCGCACGCATGAGCTTCGCGCGCTCACACGTGCTGGTGCTGCTGATTCTCGGCGCTCTCGGCATCGCGGTCACGAGTGTGGTGGCGGCGCTTTCGCAGCCCAACCTGGTTCCGGTGATGCTGATCGTTCTGGCAAGCGTTGCCGGCGCCACCATCGTGATCACCGTGCTTTCGCCGCGCGCGCGCCTTCGCCTCGCCCGACTCGCCGACACCGCAGAGGTGCTCGCGCTGGCCGGCATTCTTCCGCTCGGCATGATCGCCTCGGGGCTGGTGTAAGCGCGTGGCAAGCAAAAGCGACCTGCTTGACGCCCAAGGATTCTCCCGGCGTCGCCTGCTGACCGCGTTCGTCAGCGGAGCGCCTGGCGGGCGCGAACTGGAACCAGCAAAGCCGTTGCGAGGTGTGGTTGCGGGTATCTCGCTGTCGATCGTCGTGCTGCTGATCGGCCTGTTTATCAGCCTGATGCAAAAGGGTCTGCCCTCCGACTGGGGCAACGGCAAGCTGATCATCGATCAGTCGACTGGCTCACGCTACGTGACCGTCGACGATGAGCTGTGGCCGATTCTGAACATCGCGAGCGCTCGACTCCTGCTGGAGCCTGATGCATCGGCCAAACCGATCGTGGTGAGCGGTGGATTGCTGACGGGCATTCCGGTGCGCGACACGATCGGCATTCCCGGCGCACCCGATACGATCCCCGCACCGGGCAAGCTCGTCAACACGGGCTGGACTGCGTGCGTTGCCAACGAAACGGGTCAAATCGACACCCGCATCCTCTCCCAGCCGATCGCCAGCCAAACCGCACTCGACGAAGCCACCGTCGTCACGTTTGAAGACCGCATCTGGGTGATCTCAGGCGGACTGCGCATGGAGGTGCCTGCCTCGAGTGCCGACGCCATTCTTCGCGACGTTGGTCTTGGTTCCGCCCCGCAACACGTGGTGACAACCAACTGGCTGAACCTCTTCGAGGAGGGCGATGCGCTCGCGCCGCTGACGGTGGGTGGTGCGGGTGAGAAGCTCGCCGACTCGGAGTTGCGCGTCGGCGATGTGATCTTCACAACCACGACCGATGCATCGGTGCGATACCTTGTGCTGCGCGACGGGTCGCTCGCCGAACTCTCGCCGCTGGCATTTGCGCTGTACCAGCACGGTTCGTCGTACTCGGCAGAGCGCACCTTTGAGGTCGACGGCCCCGCAATCGCGTCGATGCCAAATACCTCAACTCCGGTAACCTCGGCCGACTGGCCGCGCGCAACATTCACGATGATGCCCGCGCAAGAGGCGCCGTGCGCATTGACGACAGACAATGACGGAACCGCGCAATCGGTGCTGGCATCGGTGGCAGATACTGACGAGCTCGCGCCTCAAACCATCGTTGAGCCGTCAATGGGCGCTCTGGTGAACGTGGCAGGCTTCGGTCAAGACGAGGGCGCGGTCACGTTGCTCATCGACTCGACCGCGACGAGCTACGCCATTCCCGGTGCCGACGAAAGCATTCTTGCCAAGCTCGGATACAGCTCGAGCGACGCAGGTACCGCTCTTGCGCCCTGGCTTCAGCTGTTCAACGGCGGCCCCGACCTCACCCAGGCGGCGGCCGGAGCGCGCAGCGATGGCTCGACGAAGTAGGGGCACTGATGTCGCTGAGCAGTAAAGTTCGCGCAGGGCTTGCTGGCGCGGTCGTCGGCGTGCTGTGCCTGCTGTCGCTGCCTGCGTCTGCGGCGGTGGGGGTTTCTGGGGTTTCTGGGGTTTCTGGGGTGGTGGGGGCTTCTGGGGCGACTGGCGTTTCTGGGGCGACTGGCGTGGGCGCGAACATTCGCGATATGGCCGAGGCGGGCTCATGTCATGAGGGCAATCCGTCGTACATCTTGTTGGACTCCGGCATGCCCACCTTCAACGCGATGCAGGTAGCCTCCGCGTGGGACGTGAGTCGTGGTTCCGGCGTAACCGTCGCCATCGTCGACTCTGGTGTCAATGGTTCCGACCCCCGACTGCAGCGCGCACTTTTGCCCGGCATCAACCTGGTAAACGACGGCACAGACCCGAACGGGTGGACCGATCTGTACGGCCACGGCACCGCGATTGCGGGGCAGATTGCGGCGCGACCGAGCGATGCGTCAACGCTCACGGGTCTCGCGCCGAATGTGAAGATCTTGCCCGTGCGGGTGTATGCCGCAACGGACGAGCAAACTGCCGAGGCCGGCCACGGGCTCACCACCGACCGCCTTGTTGCGGGAATCCGAGCGGCGGCCGATGCGGGCGCGCAGATTATCAACGTGTCGATCTCGAACGAGTCGGCGTCAGACGAAATCGATCAGGCTGTGGCGTATGCGACGTCCAAGGGTAGCCTCGTCGTGGCGAGCGCAGGCAATGTGCAGGGCGCGCTCGATGTGACGAGCGGCGGAACCACGCAGTTGCGGTATCCGGCTGCGTCTCCCGGGGCGCTGGGGGTTACGGCGTCGTCCGTGCCTGGAAACACCGTCACCGACGCCAGCGTGCATGGCGCTCACGTTGATATTGCGGCGCCGGGGCAGAGCATTCTCACGCTCGGGTTGAACACGGGTGACTGCGTGTACGCGGCCGATGCGCCGGCAACCAGCTATGCCACCGGATACATCAGCGCGGCGGCAGCGCTTGTCGCGGCGGAGTTTCCCAAGGAGACGCCGGAACAGTGGGCGTACCGGTTGACAGCGACCGCGCTGCGCGGCAACCCCGACCAGCGATCCGACGTCTCTGGCTGGGGAGTCGTGCAACCTTTTCAGGCGCTGACGATGGTTCCGGGCCCCGATACGCGCGGCCCAGCGTCACCCTTCTTTGACACCTCAGGCGAGGCAGAACCGGCACCGCCGATCGCCGTCGAGCCTCCAGGCAACCAGCACGCTGTAGACCTTGACCGGGTTGTGCTGATCGGCGTCTGCGCGTTCGGTTCGCTGGCGCTCGTGGGCTCTGTTGTGGCGTTCCGCAATCGCGGGGCCCGCGCCCGCGGGTAGGGGTTGCGAGTTTGCGCCCGCGGGTAGGGGTTGCGGGTGCGGGTAGGGGGTTGCGGGGGTTCGTTGTGCTGATCCTTTGCCGGGGTGCCTGGCGCGGGACCTCTGGGTGTTGCGGGGCGCGTCGAGCTCGGTCGTTTGCGGGATGACCGACGGGCGTCAACATTAGAAAATCATAGAACATTTGTACTAATGTCTACCCACCGTGAGATAATTAAACATGGCATTGACCGACGAACTTCGAGATCTTCTCCCCACACTGAGTGGGCGCGAAGCGAGCGTCGTCGTGAGTGAAGCCGAGGAGATTGCCTCATCGAAAGCGTTTGAAGCCGAGCTCGGTGCGCTGAGCGATACCCGGTTGCGGGCGCTGAAAGACGAGATGGTGGCGGTTCAGCGTCGATGGGCCGCAATGATGCAGACCATGACCGGACTGGTTGCGCGGCGTTCGCGCCGCGAGTTTGGCCACCGCGGGTTCGCCGCGAAAGAGGGGCATCGCTCGGCAGTCACGCTGCTCCAAGACGACCTGGGAGTGAGCAAGGCCGAAGCGGCGCGACTCGTGCGCGTGGCCGAGGCCGTAATCGATGCCCCTGGCGTGGCCGGGGTGCCCGATAGCGAAACTTGTGACGCCGACCGTGTAGCCCAGGCGCAGGCTATCGCTGAGGGCGACGAGCCGTCCGTTGATGACGCTCCCAACAGCGAAGACCGGCGGTCCGGCGCTTCGACGACATCCCGACCGTGGCATGAACCGCTGACACGGGCCGCGCGAGCAATGAAGCTCAGCACAACCCAGTTCAACGCCATCATGAGCGGCCTCGGAGAGCCACCTCAACTTCGACGCGATCTTGATGGCCAGCCAATCGACGAGGATGGCCAGCCATTGCGGGCACGCGGCGCCGACGCGGACGAAGACGCCGATACGCAGATGAATGCTGCTGCAGCCGATGAATTCGACGCAAGCGCGATTGAAGCGTGGCGGCTCGCGGCCGAATCACTTGTCGACGAAGCAAGCATCCGGACGGTGAGTGACGAGCGCTTTCAGGACAGTGCGTTTCACGGGCATCCTTTGGTTTTTTGCCAATGGTACTGCCCAGGCACCCCAACCGCGCGCCGAGTTTCTCCTAGCCGTTCTGACCAGGCACGTAGGCCAGCTGGGCGGCGAAATGCCCGGCATCGCGGCTGACCACCTGCGCGCGACCCGGCTCACTCGGAACCGGCTTCACACGGCCAATCAGCCCACCCTCTTCCGGCGAACCGCTCAGCAGAATGCCCGTGACGCCCAGGTCGGCGAAGCGCTGCAAAATCGGGTCGAACGCGGCACGACTAGCACCACCAGAGCGACGCGCAACGACGACGTGCAAGCCGAGGTCGCTCGCCTGCGCAAGTAGCCCCTGCAACACAGCGGCTGGGTTGCCCTGACTGGTCGCTACAAGGTCGTAGTCGTCGATGAGAATGAAGCCCTCTGCTCCCGTCCACCACGAACGGTTTCGCAACTCCTCCGGCGTGACGTTGGGGCCAGGCATACGCGTCTGGAAGAACGCGGTCAGCTCTTGCAGGCCACTGGTCGCCATATCGTGCGAGGTCAGGTACGCGCCGAGATACTCGGGCGGAACCTCGCCAAGGTTTGCGCGGCGGTAGTCGACCATGAAGATCTTCGCCTTATCCGACGGATACAGGCGCATGATCTCGTGAGCAATCGCACGCAAGAACGACGACTTGCCCGAGTCGGAGTCACCGTACAAGAACAGGTGCGATTCGTTGCGCAAATCCAAGCCAAACGGCGCCAGCTGCGTCTCTTCCACGCCGAGGAGGATGCGCGGGTCGTCTGCGGGGGCAAGAGCACGCACCTCGTCGAGCGAAATCATCGTCGGCAGCAGACGCAGCTTCGGGCCACGCGGTCCCTGCCAGGCCTCAGACATGCGCGCCACAAGATTCTCGATGCCGTCAGCCAACGTCTCCGGCTGCTGATCGCCATCAATTCGCGGCAGCGCCGTAAGGGCGTGAAGCTTGGCCGAGGTGAGCGCCTGACCGGGCGAGTTCGCCGGCACGTTCACCGCGATCTTGCGGTCGATCTCGCTGTCTGTCGGGTCACCCAAACGCAACTCAACGCGCGTCTGGATCGAATCCTTCAACGCCGCACGAATCTCCATCCAGCGGTTCGCGGTGACCACAATGTGCACACCGAAACCGAGGCCGCGCGCGGCGATCGCCTGCAGACGCTGTTCCAGAATCTCAAACTCCTGGCGCAGCGTTCCCCAGCCGTCAACGAGCAAGAACACGTCACCAAAGCCATCGTCCACCCGCCCCTCGGCGCGGCGACGACGATACGTATCCATAGAGTCAATGCCGTTGTCGCGGAAGTACACTTCACGCGCGTTCAGCACGCCCTCAACCTCGGCGACCACGCGTCGCACGGCTTCTTCTTCGGTGCGCATGGCAACACCAGAAACGTGCGGCAGATCCCGCATGCCGATGAAGCTACCGCCACCAAAGTCGAGCACGTAGAACTGCACTTCAAGCGGCGTTGCGGTCAGCGAGAGCGACGCCACCAGGGTGCGTAGCAGCGTCGACTTTCCGCTCAGCGGTCCGCCGACAATGAGCATGTTTCCGCCCGCGCCGGCGAGCGAAACGGTGAGCTGCTCGCGGCGCTGTTCCAACGGAATATCGACGATGCCCAGCGGAACCGTCAGGCCGCCTCGCGAACGCCAGGTCGGGGAGATGAGTCCAAGCTTGGGGTCTACAGCCAGGTCGCTCATCAGGTGATCAAGCGTCGCCGGAACCTTCAGCGGCGGCAACCACACCTTGTGGGCGAGCGGGCCGCGGCCGGTCATGCGCTCCACCGCGATGTCAATGGTGGCGCGCTCTTCAGCCGGCCCCTGCGGCACGATTACCGCGGCGTCGTCACTGTCTTCATCGATGTCCAACGGCTGTGCACCAGCGGTGAACAGGGCGATGTCGCGCGAATAGTCACGCACCACCTCCTCTTCCTGCTTGCCGTGCTTCATGATCGTCTTCGGCGGGCCAGAAACGTACGCGGCGCGGAACTGCGTCATCGTTTCGGTATCCGACTTCAGATAGCCGACACCTGGTTCCTGCGGCAACGTGTACGCGTCGGGAACACCGAGCACGGTGCGCGACTCGGCGGCCGAGAAGGTACGCAAACCAACGCGGTACGACAGGTAGGTGTCCAATCCGCGCAGCTTTCCCTCCTCCAAACGCTGCGAGGCAAGCAACAGGTGAATCTGCAACGAACGACCCACGCGGCCGATGTTGATAAAGCTCTCCACGAACTCGGGCTTCGCCGCGAGCAGCTCCGAGAACTCATCGGCGATGATCAGCAGCGCGGGCAGTGGCGCCAGATCCGTGCGGCCATTGCGGCGCGCCTTTTCGTAATCGTTGACGTTGGCGAAGTTGCCGGCAGCGCGCAGCAACTCCTGTCGCCGCACCACCTCACCGGTCAGCGCATCCTGGAAGCGATCGACGAGACCAACCTCGCTACCGAGGTTAGTGATCACGGCCGACACATGCGGCATATCGGCCATGCCAGAGAACGTCGCGCCACCCTTAAAGTCCACGAGCACGAGGTTCAGTTGTTCCGGCGAGTGCGTCAGCACAAGCGACAACAGCAGCGTGCGCAACACCTCAGACTTACCCGAACCGGTGGCACCGATCAGCACACCGTGCGGGCCCATGCCCTGCTCGGCCGCCTCCTTGAGGTCAAGGTAGATCGGCGCGCCCTCCGTGGTCTGGCCAATGGGCACGCGCAGGCGGTCGCGCTTGGGGCGCCGCGCCCACGCCTTGTCAAAGTCAATCTCACGCACATCCGGCATGTGCAGCAGGTCGGTCAGCTCCGCCTGCCCAACGATGCGCTGATCATCGCCCGCACCCACGGGTTCCGCCGAGTACAGCGGCAGCAGTCGGCGAGCGGTCGCCTCCGCCTCCGCGATCGACATCGCGTCGGGGTTCACGAATTCGGAGCGGGTGCGCACGCGTACCAGCTCAACACCGCGATCTTTGCCCGTCGAAGCAAACGCGAGGCGCATGCGACGCGGGTCTTCCAGCGTCTCCCACATCGCGGGCATCTCAATAACGGTGAAGCCGGCGAGAGGGTCGGAACCAATGAGCGGCTCAGAATGCGAAATGGCAACGCCGTCAACCAGCACAATTACGTGACGGCCCTGGCGAACCTCGGGAGAAAAGCGCGGCGCCTCTGACACCTCGCTCGGCAACAGGTCGCGCAGCTCGTCGAATGACGACACGATCATGCGCGCGGGGCCCACCTTGTCACGCACCCGCGGCGACGCGGCGTGGGGCAGCCACTTCACCCATTCCCACTGGTCGGCGTATGCGGGGTCGGTCACCACCGCGATCAGCACGTCTTCCGGGGCGTGAAAAGTTGCCACACTCATCACCATGGAGCGAGCGAGCGAACGCACCGCCTCCTCGTCGTTGCCGACGATTTCAACGCGCGCGTAGTCGGTGAGGGAGATGGTTGCCGGCAGATCTTTCTGCATCTCGTGCGTCAGCATCAACCGGTGAGCCGCAGAGGCGGCCACCGGGTCAAGCTGCGCGAGCGACGGCAGAGGCGGCGCCTCCAGCGCCAAGCACAGCGGCTGATCATTGGTTCCGATGCGCGTCAGCAGGTAGTCGTCGTCACCGGCAGAGCGCTCCCACACTCGAGCGCCCTCTTCAACCAAGAAGGTCAGCGTCGACGGATCTGGTGACACCCAGTTGCCGTTGCGGCGCTGCTGGTCGGCCGCAGTGCGGACGGTTTCACGCAACTCACCGAGATAGGCAAGATACTCGCGACGAGCAGCCAAAACCTCACTGTTGCGCTGCGAACGCTGACGCCATCCATTCACGGCAACAAAGCCGAGCGCCGACATCAAGAACACGCCAGCCGTCAAGAATCCGGTTGGTTTCGGGTTCATCGTGACCACCATCACGACGGCACCGAGGCTACCGAGCATCGGCAGCAGCGACGTCATCAGGCCGCTGGCGCCCTCTTTTTCTTGCAGTTCCGGCGGCGCCTCCAGCGTGACCTTGCCTGAGGGCACGCGGGGCGGGGCCAGGCGCGAGGGACGACTCATGCGGAACCTCCGGATAGCGGGCTCATCGTAAAGGTGCGATCACCCAAGCGAATGCGCAAGACGCCGTCGGCAGACGTGCGCACGCCGGGCGTCAGCACCTGGGTGCGGCCGTCGGCGTAAATCAGTTCGGTGCCGTTGGTCGAGCCCAAATCGGTCACCCAGAAGCCCGTGCGGTCTTGCTCCCACCGCGCGTGGTTCTTCGAAATCGTGGTCGAGGTGTCGTTGACGACAATCATCTGTGCGGCAGACGCGCTGGGGGCGCGGCCCAGCACGGCAGAGCTAAACGCCGCGACAACTTCGCGCTGACCAGAATCGAACGTCAGCACGGTGCCGCCACTGGTGGGCGCTGGTGGTGCATCAGAACCCTCGACATAGCTCGCACGGCGCGTGCGCTGACGCAGGTCGCCATTCGGCTCGGGCGGTGCGGGCATTTCCGGCGTCGCAGGGGTGCGGCGCGGGCCGGGCGCGGCAGCGTCCTCCGCCGCTGGCGTGCGCCGCGGACCGGGAGGCGCAGTCGGCTGCGGAACCACGGTGCCGGGCTGCGCGGGAGCGGTGCCGGGCTGCGCGGGAGCGACAGCAGGCTGCGGAACCACGGTCTCGGGCTGCGGCGCCGCCACAGGCGCGACGGGTGCCTGCGACGCCTCCACCGGGACGACGGGTGTGGCCGGCGCAATGCCCGGCGTAGGTTCAACGCTCGGCGTGGGCGCGGCACTCGGCGCGGGCGTGAGGCTCGTCGCGGGCGACAACGATTGCGCGGCGCGCGCACTCGACTGCTGCGGCAGGTAGGCGGCCAATGGTTCCGGCTGCTCCGTCGTCGCTGGCCGGCGGCGGCCCGTCGAGCCAGAATCCTCCGCCGTGAGCTCAACGCCAACGTCTGCCGAGGAGAGCGTGGCCAAGTACTCCGACTGGGCGGCCTCCTGGGCAACCTCTTCGGCCTCAATGCGCGCCTGTTCAGAGGGGATCGACACCACAACGGTGCGTGCGGCGCGATCGGCAATCGTGCGGCGCTTGCCCGTCGAATCGCCGGCGGCCGTCAGCTCAACGGCAATGGCGCCGATGGCGGCGAACAGCGCACCGACACCGGTGATGGCCGAGCGCACGCCCGAACGCACCAGCCCCGGCGACTGCGGCTCATCGACACGCGAAACCCGCGTGCGGGTGAGTAGCTTGCCCAGGCTCGCGCCCATATGCGCCTGCATCACCATGAAAATGATCGCCACCTCGACGCCGACGATGACGCCAAGCAGCCACGACGAAGACAGGAGCCACGCGCCGACACCCGCCACCGCAATCACCGCAAGGTCAATCACCAACGACAGCACGCGCGTTCCGACGCTCGCGGGCGTGCCAACAAAGGCGTTACCCAACGCATACATCGAGGTGATGCGCGAAGCGCCGCGGGGCGCGCTGGGCTTGGAGTTGGCGCCGGGTGCGGAAGAACCGCTGGGCGCGACGGAACTGCTGGGCGCGGAACCATAACCCGCGTAGGCAGGTGCGCTCTGCGCGACCGGCAACGGCTGCTGTGCGAGCTGACCGATTTGCGGGCCACTCGCGGGCGTCGCATAGCCCGGGTATCCCCCGTGCATGTCGAGGGGCGCACCCGTTGCCTGACGCTGTTGCACGCCACACACCGGACACACGGTCGTTCCGGCCTGCAGCATCGAGCCACACTGCCAACACACCTGAGCTTGCATTAGTTCATCGCCCCCTGCACGGCATGAATAAGACCGGCGCCGACGAAGGCGGCGGGAAGCGCGAAGACCAGCGCCATCCCCTCCACAATGTCGGCAAATCGCGACCAGTAAACGCTGCGAGCACCTCGGGCCAGCAAGATGACAGACGCAGCAATTGCGAGGCATCCGAGCAGACACCCGATGGCAATGCTCCAGCGCGCCACATCGGGCAGCCCCGCAAACACCACAACGATCGTCAACAACGCGACCACAAACGCGGTGCCGCGCATCACGGCCTTCAACGCCCGAGACGAAAACTTGCGGGCGCCCAGGGCCAGCGTCAGCACGACGCAGCCAATCAGCACGAGCCGACCGATGAACTCGATAAGCGGCACACTTGCCAGCGGCAACACCACCACCGGCACACTCATCACGATGAGCGCGCACGCGGCCATCGTGATGACCTGCATGCGAGCCGACGAACGAATCACGAGGTCGGTGACGCGCTTCACATCAACGGTGGTGATGGCGGCGGGAATCACCTCACGCACCGCAAAGCGGGACTGCTGGTGCTCGGCAAAATCGATAAAGATTCCTGGCGGAACGTGCATCATGGTGGTCGGAATCGCCCGCATCAGCAACGGCGCCGCCCCCAAAATCACGCACGCCGCGACCGCACCCGGCAGATTCAGCACGAGCACGGCGGCAAGCACCAGCGCGACACCAACCGCCACGGCACCCAGCGAACTCAGCTGCGCGCGTTCCGCGGAGTAGCGGGCGAGCACAGCGATCACCGAAAAGAAGATGGCCTGCACCACGGCGATGGTGATGAGCGTGACGATCGGGCTGAATTCGGCGGGCGACGACACGGTCACAGCCCATGCGGCCAGGAGCGCGGCGGGTCCGAGCGCAAACGCCCCGCGGGCAACGGTGTCGACGCGCCGTCGGCGCACGTAGAACACGGCGCTGATGACGCTGGCACCGACCAGCGCGACAAACACCGGGTAGTGCCAGCCGGTGGGTTGCGTCATTGGCGCGACAAAGAAGATGGCGGTGGCGACGAGACCCGCGATGGCCATCAACCACCAGGCGAAGATCGCGTTGCTCTGCGCGGTGGCATCATCGGCGCCACGGGTGCGCCGCACGGGTGCCCCGACACGGGTGTCAACGATGGCAACAATGTCGCCGTCGTCGAGGTCGCCAAGCACACTGCGCGGATCGACGAATTCGCCGGAACGCTCGCGATAGATGCGCTGTGAGGTGCGTATCGTGGCGCCGCTGGCTCGCAACACGTCGATGAGCGGCATCGACTCTGGTGCGATGATGTCGCGCCGATGCTCACCGACACGAATACCGATGCGGCGCTGCTCAGAGTCGGGAATCAACGTCGTCATGGGCGTAGCTCAGCGCGCGCTGTGTGATTCACAAAAAACACCGAGCCCCCTCCCCTGATGACGGATGCGACGGGTTTCGGCGGCGCGCATGCGCTCTGCGATGCCGAACCGTCCTGTTCGCCCAACAGAAAAACCCTAGCACCCCAAAATCGCCGAACTCCGGTGAATGGGTGGGCTCTAACCCAGCAACAGGAGAGCAACAATTCCGCTCGCCGACAGCACCATGGTTCCGCCCCCGACAAGCGCCATCATCAGCACGCGGCGTCGTGCCGCGGAACGCTGGCGCGCGAGAGCCGTCATGCTCTCTTCGAACGGCTTCGGGGGCCGCGTGTCGAGCTGCCGGTCAAGGTGCACCACCGGGATGACGCTCTGTTTGCGCGGCCGATATGGAGCCTTAAGAATCGCCTCTTCTGGCGTGAAGGCCTCGCGAGAAACCGGCTGGCCGCCGTCGTCCAGAATCTGCGTCGTGCGACGACTCGCGAGCGACAGTGTCTCGATCGTGGCAGGCGGATTGATCTTCGGCTTGCGCAACGACTTAATTGTCGCTTCGAGCCCGCTCTTGCGCTTGCTGACGGCGGTCGCCTCATCGACCGGCGGCGCGGTGCGCTGGCGACGCGGGCTGATCGCGGTGGCCTCATCGACCTCGTGCGACTGGCGACGCTGCCCCGGATCGGTGGGTTCGAGATCTTCGGCCACCGTTTGCGCGGGCGGAACCTCTGGCTCGGAGTGCGCGACGTGCGGCGCTGAGGGTGCGTCTGCTGCAGTCGGTGCGTCAGGCGCCGCCGGTGCGTCAGGTGCAGGTGCGGAGCGACGGCTCGACATGACGGTCGACTCATCGACGTCGTAGGCCTCGTGGGCCTCATCGGCCTCATCGACCTCGTGAGTCGCAGCAGCCGCCGCGCGCTTTCCGCGGCGACGCGACATCACGGTCGACTCATCAAACTCATCCGCGTCAGCCGCAACAGTTCCGCGACGGCTCGACATCACCGTGGACTCATCAACCTCATCCGGCTCAGACGCGGCAGTTCCGCGGCGACTAGACATCACCGTCGACTCATCAACTTCATCCGCGTCAGCCGCGGCAGTTCCGCGACGGCTCGACATCACGGTCGACTCATCAACGTCGTCGCCGAACGTCTCCGCCTCGGGGGGCGTCGCGTCGCCAGGCAGGTGCGTTGAGCGACGGCGGGGGCCGACAGAATCTGACATTTACTCGCTGGCCGCCTCAATGGTCAGTTCAGCGTCACCCAGCAAGAAGCGCGTCGTCAGTCGAGCTGGCTCGTGCGGTGTGAGTTCGCTTTCTGCACCTGCCTCATCGATCAGCACGACGCCGTTGGTCGAGCCGAGATCGGTGATCGTCCACTCGCCATCGACCATGGCGAGTACCGCGTGCGTCTTCGAAATGGTGCGGGTGCCGTCGGCAACAGAAATGAGCTGGGCGGAGGGGAAAGCAGGTTCGTCGTCGGGCTTGCGGCCGAGAATCACATAGTCGCTGGTGAGCGCGATGCTGGTGCCGATGGGCAGGTTGAGGTTCCAGTACACGCGACGGCGGGAGGCCACCACGGTCTGGTCGTCAAAGCCTTCGTCCGACGGAACACCGGCGTCGGCACGCTGCGCCGAAACCGAAGCCAGGGCCGAGCGCGGCGCCTCCGTGGCGGGCGCCACGGCCGAAACTTCGACGGAAGATTCGATCGCCGACCTCGCCGACACGGCCGACACCTCGGCAGAATCCCAGCTCTGCTTATCTGACGGCTCGTCTTCTGCCCCGCTGCGACGCAGTCGCGGCGCCCACGGGTCATCGCCCGCCGCCGAATCGGGAACGAGTGTGCTGACGCTGCTGCTCGCGCTCACCGGCGTCGCGACATTCGCGATTCCGGTGCTCAAGCTGTTTTGCATCCACTCCGAGTCTTCAAACGCCACACCCTCAACGATGGGTACGGAGCCGCTGAGCGGCACGGGCGGTGCAGGAATCGTGCTGCGCGCGCCCGGAACCACGATCGGCGTCGCCGGCGAATCGTCGGCAACCGGAAGCGGCGGCAGCGGCGGCGGCGGAGTCATCGCCTGAGCGCGTCGTGCTTGCGCCACCACCTCAGAGTCTTCGCGCATGCGGGTAGATCCGGGGTTACCCAGCGAAGTCGGCAGTGCGCTCGCGTCGGCCGGAACCACGGGCGGCGCTGGCAGCGGCGGCACGGGCGGGGCCGCAAAACTCGGCGGAGCAAACGCGCTCGCGTCGGACGTTGCGGGGGCAAACGGGTTGTCGGATGACGGCGCCGGCGGTACCGGTGGCGTCGCGCGCGGCGCCCACGGGTCATCATCCTGCGGCATCGGCGGCGCGGGGGGCGCCGAAACATAGGCCGAGGGTGCCGGTGGCGCCGGCGGAACGGTCGGAATCGCGCGGGTGTCAGCAGCCTGCGGCGTGGAGACGCCGAGCGGGGCGAACGGATCCCACGTGTTCTGCGCGGGAGCGGGCGGGTTCTGATCGAGCCACGACAGGTGCGACTGTTGCGACTGTTGCGACTGTTGCGCGTACGCGCTTGCTGCCGCATCCGCACCGTAGGCGGCGTCGTGGCCGGTAGCCGCGGGGTCGGTTTGGTGCGGGTTGGTCCAGGCGTACCCGCCATCAACGGGAGCAGCGCTTTCGCGGTGCACGCCCATCCAGCGCGCCGAGCCCCATCCCAAAATGGAGGCCCAGATCGGGAAGAAGAACAGCCCGACAAAGCCGAAGCCGTTCGAACGACCAAACCGGTTCGACACCGCGGTGACGATGAGCCACAGGATGTAAATGTTGTAGAGCGGCACGAACAGCAACCACGGCGACTCCGGGCGTCCGCTGATCTTCGCGAGCGTAAAGATGTTGGCAATCGGAATCCACGCGCGGCTCGCCGGCTGGCCAGCCTTGCGGAACATCGCCGACAGTGCCAGCGCGATCCAGACGTACAGTGCCAGCGCGATGAGCAGCGTCACGAGGTAGATCGTGACGATGGCTCCATAGTCGATGGTCATCATGAGGTGCTTTGCGCGCGAGAACTCGAGCGCTTCCCCCTTTCCGCAGAACGCGACCGTGTTGGACGAGCTGGCTTCGTCAATTGACGAACGAATGACTTCAACGATAGGGCCGCACGGACCCGACGCCACCATCCCATTTTCTGAGTGATCGCGCGACGCTCGGCCATCACGATCTCCCAAAACTCATTCGACTCATTCTCGCTGATGACGGTGTTGGAGAATTGGGCGTGGTCGGCCTGCGCCGCCAGCAGCACACCGGCTGGCGTCGCATACTCCTCAGCAAGCTCATGGCGTGTGTGGGTCGTCGGCGGAACCATTCCGGCATCAACGGCGGTGTCGACGTACTCTTCCCAGCCGCCCGCGATCCGCCCGGCACCGTCTTCGGCGGTGGCGCGTTCGCGGCGGCGAGCCGTCTTTGCAATCAACACGGTGAGGAAGGGCGCGAGCAGCAGAATGAGCCCGAGACCGCCAACACCCACCCAGCGCAGCACTGATCCGACCACAGCGGTGTCGACGGTGTCGTTCTGCTGCGGGGGCGAGTCATCAGACTCGTGCTGTTCGGGGTCAGGTGGGGCAACCTCGGTGACCTCGTCGGGGCGCACGTCGGTAATGTTCTCCGGGTCGCGCTGCGTGCGAGACTCCACCTCAACGGCATCGGTGTGCTGCGGGGTGACGTCAATCGCGATCCACACGCCCGATGCGTCCTGCACCTCGGTCCACACCGACAGGTCGGAGGCGAGGCACTCGCCGTCGCACGCCGGCAGCGTGTCGCTCGCGGTGCGCACACCAATCACAACGCGCGCCGGAAATCCCAGCTGCTGGGCGATGAGCGCCGTGGCAACGGCAAACTGCTCATCGTCACCGATGGCCGAAACCATCGATGCACCTTCATCGCCCTGAACCTGCGACTCGTGCTCCAACAACTGCGTGAAGAGCGCGTCGATGCGCGCGAGCGAATGGCCGGCAGCGCTGGACTGGAACCCGGCATAGTCAGGAATCAGTGCCATCCACTCGGCAGTCTCACCCTCCGGCAGCTGCAGCGCGTGGCTCAGGTAGCCGCGAGCGCGCAACGTGTCGATGACCTCGGCAAGCCCCGCACCGGTCGAGGGCACGGCCTGCGCATCGAGCCACGTAATGAGGCTCTCCGGCGGAGTGACCTGTGCACTGGCACCCGGCGAACGCGCGTCAACGAGCGACATCGTCGCCGGCTCGGCCGCGGTAATCACATACGAATCGCCCTCGCCCACGCCGCCGGTCACGATGCCCGTGCCCGCTGCGGCGTTGTAGTAGAACCCATCGGCAAGGCTGGGGCCATCGGCGCCCTGAAACTGCACGCTCTCCAACTGACCGAAGGTTGGCAACCAAATGCCCTGCAACGCGTCAATCTCGAACCGCACCGTCGACGTGGTTCCGCTCACGCCTTCAAGCGTGGAGGGCACGCGCTGGTAGAGGTTCGTGGTGTCAATATCGACGCGATACGACTCGCCGTCGTAGGCGCCGAGGGTGGCAAGGCGAATGCGGCTGGGCACCTCACCCGTCGTGGTGTAGCTGAACAGCACCGACGACACATTGGCGTTGGTGAAATTGGTGCGATACCCGGCAAGCGGAGTCTCGGCCTGCGCAATATCGACCTCGGGGCCGACCGTCGAGCGAATCACGTCGCGCGTGTGCGACTGCGTCATCCATGGCGTCGCCACGGCACCGGCGCCGACCGCGACGATGACCATGGTGGCCGCCAGCGCGGTACGACGTGCGTGGGCTGCGGTGTTCTGTTTCGCTCCGCGCATGCCGGTGGCGGCCGCAGCGCGGGCGATCGCGCGCCGACGTTCATCGCGCGCACGCCACGCCAGCCACCACATGCTTCCCAGCACGCTGGCGATGCCGATCGCTGTTTCGACGGGCGCATTGATGGTGAACGGGCCGATCGCGAGCGGGGCAGAAACCGAGGTACGACCAAACAGCAGCCCGAACGCGAGCATCACGCCCACCGCCACGACGGTGAACCCGGCGCGTCGGCCACTGACGAACGCAAAGCGAACGGCAACAAAGGTTCCGACGACAAAGACGGCGATCGCCGGAACCAGCAGGTTGCGGTAGGTGCCGACGGGCAGGGGCGAGGTGGCCAGGTCTTTGAAGCCGGTGACGAAGCCCAGGGCCGATTCGCGTAATCCGTCGGGAATGACGGTGCCAGACGCCCAGTGCTCGGGAACCGCGAGGGTGACGGCGAGCGCGAGGCACGCGGCAAGCAGGAGCAGGGTGATGAGCCACCCGTTCCACTTCACCAGCAGCGAGAGAACCGCAATTCCTGCCCCCACCAGCGCGCTGGCGGCGACGACCACGATGTACCAGGGTGTCGCGTAGATCGGCCACGCGGCGAGGCCCGCGAGCGCCACCATGGCGGTCACGTAGAGGGAGCCGACGAGAATGCTCTGCTTCGTCACGATTTCATTCCTCGACTGAGCAGCTGGGGCATGTCTTCACGCAGACCAACGGTCATGATGGTGAGGCCGCTGACCGGGCGCACCCGGGGGTGCGCGGATTCGTCGCACACGACGCCGATAACCGCGGTGGCCGCGTCGTAGGCAAGGGCCGCCCGCCGCAACCGCTCGAGCCCGGTCTGGGATCCGCAGATGACGAAGGCGACAGATAGACCGGTGTTCGATTCGGCCTGTAGGGCGCACACGTCTTCGAGCGACATAGTGTTATCAAGGCTGTCGACCGCGCAGAACTCATCGAGGAGTCCGCGCGGAGTGAAGGCGCCGATCTGGCGAATTGCCCGCAGGCGGCCACGGACGACGCGGGGAATTTCGGCACCGGCGACGACATCGAGGTCACGTCCGTCGCGCAGCGCTTGCACTCCCAACGAGGCCGCGAGCGAGATCGCAATCTCGTACTCTTCTTCGGTGGCGTAGTCGCTCTTCGCGACAGAAACGGCCACCGCCATGCGCGAACGGCGCGACTCTTCAAACTGGCGCACCATGAGCTTGCCGGTCTTGGCCGTTGACTTCCAGTGCACCTGGCGGCGGGAGTCGCCCGGCATGTACTCGCGGATGGCGTGAAATGACATGTCGGCATCGACGAGGCGCGTGGTGGGGTTGCCCTCCAGATCGCGTACGAGACCCGCGCTCGTCGACGGCATGCTCACGATTCGCGGGTGCACGTACACCTGGTGACGGTCTTCCCATTCGTGCTCGCGGCGCAGCAGACCAATGGGGTCGGTGCGCACGGCGGTTGCTGGGCCGACCGTGATGATGCCGCGCTTGGGGGTGGGAATGTCTACCGCGTGAACCATGTGATGTTCCGCGCGAAGCAGTGGAATCTCCAGCTCCACCAAGCCATCACCCACCGGCAGATCAAGCTTGCCTGGCAGCGCGATTCGCGTGCTCTGGTTGCGCACCGTCAGCTGACCCGGAACGCTGCCGCCTGCCACCACACGCTCATGCTCAAGGTGGAGAGCAACATCGTAGGCGCGCGCCCCGAACAAGAACGGAACACTCAGCACCAGCAGCACGAGAGCGATGACGCCCGCGATCACCCACTCGACCCACCCGAAGATCCACCCAAACAGCGTGCCACCGAGAGCCACGGCAAGCACCAGCCAGCCGGCGGTGGTTACCGAACGGCTGACCTCATCACGGGCGGTGGTGAAAACCTCGCTAACGCGCTGGCCGAACCGGGTGACGCCCAGCACGAACCGCACGAAGGGGCTTCGCTTGGTGGTGCGAACCTTCGTGCGAGTGTGCGTGGAGGTGCGGGAGTGAGAGTGGGATCCGCTGAGTTCGTTGGTCATACGGCTTCGCGCTGCGTGGGCGGCGGCACCTCCAGCAGCACCTGACCAAGCACGGCTTCGGCGGTCACGCCGTCGAATTCGGCCTCAGCCTGCAGGATGAGACGGTGCGCGAGCGTGGGAATCACGAGCGCCTTCACATCGTCCGGCGTCGCATAGGTGCGACCCTGTGAGGCAGCGCGGGCGCGCGTTGCGCGGGTCAGCGCGAGGGCACCACGAATCGAAACACCCAGGCGCACCTGGTCGGCCGAGCGCGTCGCGTCAACCACGCGTGCGATGTAGTCGAGCACCAGCGCATCGACGTAGATGTCTTTAGCCAGATCCGTCATCGACACCAGCGTCTGCGGGGTCACCACGGGGTTGATCTGCTTCGTGGCCATCGCACCGCCGCCCAAAATGCGCAGCGTAGAGGCGTGGTCGGGGTAACCCAGCGACGTCTTCATCAAGAAGCGGTCCAGCTGCGCCTCAGGCAGACGGTACGTACCCGCCTGCTCCACGGGGTTCTGGGTCGCAATAACGAGGAACGGAACACCAACGGCGCGGGAAATTCCATCGACCGTGACGTTGCTCTCCTCCATGACCTCGAGAAGAGCCGCCTGCGTCTTCGGGCTGGCACGGTTGATCTCATCGGCAAGCACAATGTTTGCGAAGATCGGCCCCGCGTGAAACTCAAACTCGCCCGACTTCTGGTCGTACACGGTGATACCCGTGATGTCGCCAGGCAGCAGGTCAGGCGTGAACTGAATACGCGTGTTCGTGCCCTGCACCGACTGCGCCAGGGCGCGCGCCAGCGACGTCTTACCGGTTCCGGGTACGTCTTCGAGAAGCACGTGCCCTTCGCTCAGCATCGCGACGAGCACGAGGTCAATGACGGGGCGCTTGCCGAGCACGGCGTGCTCGACGTTATCGCCGAGCTGCGCAAACGACTGGGCGAACCAGGTGGCCTGCTCTTGCGAGATGGTCATGTTTGTCCTTGCTGTGTGGATCAGAAAACGGGGGCCAAGCTACGGGCGCGGTGGAGGCTCTGGCGGAGACTCGTCGGGTGCAATCACGCTGGCGGAGGCCCCGCCGGTCGAGGACTGACCGCTGGAGGCATCAGACACAATCGTGTCGGCATCGGCCGGCGCGCTTGTCGTGATCGGTTCGGGCTCCGCCGGCGGCGCCGGAGGCACCACGGGCGCGGGAGCGTTGACCGCATCGGTGGGGGCACTCTCCGGCACGACCGGTTCGGCCGCCGCCGCGTTCGGCGCGCTCGGCAGCGCGGCGGGAGCACTCTGTCGCGCGGTCGGGAAAACGGGTGCGTCAGCCGACGGGGCAGAGGCTGCGTTGTTTCCGGTCGACGGCGGGCTCGCCGACCCGGATGGACTCGGTTCCGTGGAGGTCGGTGTCGGATCCGGCGCTGGTGTGCAGCTCGCGGTGATCGAGTTCGAGACGCTCCCCAGACCCCATCCGGCAGAATCCCAGTTGGTCTGCTGATCGACTCGCACCGAATGCGCATCGGGCGGCACCATGTTGTCTGCGGGGGTCGGGCGGATGCGGCGACCGTCTTCGTCGTAGAACGTGAGGCCCGTGATGACGGTCGTTGCCTTGCCGTCGGTCGAGCTCGACGACCACCCCAGCGTCGTGTCGCCGACGCAGGAGGTAATGTCCCATCGCGCCGAGACCTGGTAGGGAGCGGAACCAGCGGCCGGCGTTGCCAGCGCCGCATCGGTTCGTGCGCCGGTGGATTCGTGCTGGTAGTAGACCGCGATGTTCGGGTCGGCGCCGATGATGCTGCTCGGGTAACCGGAGAACTGCACCGTGTTGCGGTACGGGGTCGCTGACGACGACGTCGGCTCGCTCTTGATCGTCCAGACCGCGCTGTGATCATCATCTTGAATGTCACCGCGTGAGTCGACATAGAACTCGAATCCGACGGGCGCCGCGGTTGACTGCTTCGTGACCAACGTCGTCGACGCGGTGGTGGTTCCGAATACGGTGTCTCCCACGCGCGCCTGCGCACACATCTGAACCGTGTACTCGGCGCCGCCCTGCAGATTGGGGATGCTGAAGGTGCGGGCGGTTTGCGACGGTACGCAGGGTTGGTTCGTCCACGAAACGCCGTACCAGACATTCGAGGGGGCACCGTTGGGCTGGGCCGAAACCTCGGCCGTGATGGTTGCCGTGTCATTGGCCGTCGCGGTGCTGCTCGCCGTGATGGTGGGGTTCACCGGCGCGCCAATACCGTTGCCGTTGGTGGTGATCTCGGCACCCGAGGTGGAACCAGCGAGCCCTGCGGGAATCGGGAAGCGCGAGAACGGCTTCGCCGTGATTTGCGAAGACTCGTTGGTGCCAACGCGGTAGCTTCCCAGCGACACGGTTCCGCCGCCGGAGACCGGAATCGTCACCTTGTCACCCTGCGGGCTCGTGACCTCGAGGTGACCGGTTTCTGGGTCAACTCCGGTGAAGTCCAGGCGCACCATGTGCCCCTGGCCCTGCGTCGGAACGGCGGTGGCCGTGAACGTGGCGGGGCGGTCCGGCGGGTTGTATGCCCACGCGGTCGTCGACACCGAGGTCTTCGATGAGCCGACGGCGTTCACCGAAACGACCTCGTACACACGAGCCTCACCGTTGGGGGCGGCGATAACCGGGCACGTACCATCGGCGGCGCACGAGGCAACGACCGCGCCGTTCCACGTGACCGTGAAGCCGCTGATGGCGGGGTATGCCGCGCGGGCTCCACCTGGGTCGACTCGCAATTGCACCTGGCCGTCGTCATAGCCGGTCTGAGTGATGGCCGCGGGTGCCAGCGGGTAACCCTGCAGGTCGAGGGTCACCGAGCCGTTGCGCTCACCGCTGGTGAGACGGCCCTGCGCATCTTGCAGAGTGAAGGTCGCGCGGCACGTGGCGCCGGGTGCGTCACCGGTCCAGCTTGCCGTGACCGAGGTGGCCGACGCGACGCTGAAGGTCACGCCGGTGCACGCGGCCGAAGACGAGACACTGACCAGTGTGAGCGGGGTGCGCGGCAGCGGGTTCACCTCACCGGGAGCGCCGACGACGTTTACGGAGCACGAGTTACCTTCGGCCTGCGAACACAGCACCGAGGTGGTTCCGCCTCGCGGCGCGGTCTCCGGAGCCGGACCGACGCGCAGCACGAGGCGCGCGGGCGCCACGGATTCGTGACTGGTGATCAGCACCAACACGGCAGACTCGCGACCGGGAACGGCGGCGTCTGCGGCCGTGACGCTCACCGACGAGCCGGACTGACGAATCACAAAGTCGGCGGAGACGCCATCGATCTGCCACACCGTATTGGCGTTGTCGTTGTCACCCTGCCACACCGTCATGGAGGTGAGGTCGTAGGTGGCTGTCTCGCCGGGGCTCACCGTCAGCGCGCCAGGGCGCAACTCCGGAACCGGGGCAAGGGGTGTGACGATGATCGGCACCGACAAGAAGGTCCAGTCGTCATCGCCCTCAAGACGCACCGGAACCGTGCAGGAGTCTGCGAAGGGCGCACCCTTGCCCGCCGTGTACTCCACCGTGGTTCCGCCGGTCAGCCGGCAAACGCCCTCGGCACGAGCGCCGCTGGCGGCAACCTGCGTGTCGACCTCGAGCGTCGCATCTCGCGGCACACCGACCAGGTCAACCATGTTGAACGAGACGGACGAGCCCTCTTCAACCACCTGCGCGGCTGCGCTCGCGCGTAGGGTCAGCGGGGTGTCTTTCTTACCGGGAACCCGCAAGAACGCGTAGGTGGTGACTTCGGTGCCGTCGCTCGTGGTTCCGGTCACCGCAAACGGGATGATGCGCGACTTCTCGGGCAGCTCACCGCGAATTTCACGACCCGACAGGGAGACGCCACTCGGCTTGCCCCACAGCGAGACGTCGAGGCTCCCGGTGTCGCCACCGCCCCAGTTGACGCGGCCGGTCAAAACGTCGACGCCCTCGGGAAACTTGTCGCGCGTTTCGGCGGTGAGCACGGTGTCTGACACCACGGGGTACGACGGCACCTGTTCGCGCACCACCTTGACCACGATGAGGCCGCGGCCGGTGTTGCCCGACGCGCTCTCCACGCTGTAGATGTACGACATCGTGCCGGGGTTGATGCCGGCAGCGATTTCGATCGAACCATCGGTCTGCGACAAAATCTGCGACGACCAGCGGTCGTATTCCGGGTTGGGTGAGCCGTCTTCGAGATTCTCCGCCAAGTTCGGAATCACGTTGGTGACGGTCATCGTGCCGCCGGTGGGATCGAGGTCGTTTTGCAGCGGGCTGACGAACACCTGCGATGCCTCGCCCGCCTGCACCTGCACATAGTCGGTGTAGGTGATGGGGCTCGGGTTGGCGCGGTCATCGAGCACGCCGACGCGGGCGATGCCAGAGCTGGACTCGCCTGCCGCATCAACGACGCTGTAGGTGAAGGAGTACTGACCGGGCTTGCCCAGCGCACTGGTGTACGTGATGCCCGCGCCATCGGCGGCAATGGAGGCGGTGCCTGCCGCTGGCTGGGTGAGAATCTTCGCGAGCATCACGGTGTCGCCATCCGGGTCGACACCAAAGGTGTCGAACGGGATCGTGACGGTGGAGCCTGCCAGCACGCGGCCCTCAAGCATTTTGGGTCGCGGCGCACGGTTGAGGTCATCGCTCAATACCGTGACCGTCACCGTTGCCGTATCGGCCAGCGAGGGCGATCCGGTGCTGTAGACGGTGTAGGTGATGCCATACGTGCCCGGCTGCTTTGGTGCCAGGTAGCGAATGTGTGATCCCGAGGCAAAAGCGAGCGCGGCATCGGTCGATGACGTCGTGCTGCCCGGGTCAAGCGAGATGCCGGCGCCCGCGGCTGCCACATCGTTTTCCATCACCGGAATGTCGATTTGGGAGCCGGCGCGTACCACCACGGCGTCATCCACCGCGATGGGGGCGACGTCAACGGCCGGGGGCAGCAAGAAGACGGTCGCCTCGCCCTGAATGCTGGCGCCGATGTCTTCGGTACCGTCACCAACCGTGTACGTGACCTTACCGAGCATTCCCGCTTCACCCGAGGCGGTGGTTCCGGAGACGCGCAGATAGTGCTGCGCGACGGTGTCGACCTGGAGGCGAGAGCCGAGGGCCGGCTCCCCAACGACATCGTTGAGCAACAGCACGCGACGGGTGGGGTTGGAGACGGCGGCGAACACGTCGACGGTGGTGTCTTCTTGAGCGCGCACGAAGGCAACGACGGGCGCGGATGCGAGCTGTGCGGGGGCGTCGGGCGGCAGCATCGTGATGCGTGCGGTTGCGCTGGCCGTGGTTTGCCCGTCTGTCACGGTGTACGAGACGCGGTAGGTGCCGGGCTCGGGGGCTGTGAAGTCGAAACCGGTACCGCTCGTGGAGGTGCTGACGGTGGCGGTGTCGCTGTCCATCACGCGCACGTCGGTGAGGGCGAGCTTGCCGACGGTTCCGGTTACGTGGCGTGCGACGTCGACAGAAATGTCGTACCCGAACGTGTCGATCGTGGTGAACGACTCGGCAATGAGCTTCGGCGATGGCGCCACGCGCACGGTCATGATCTTCGAGGAGGTCGCGCCGCGGGTGTCAGAAACGATGACCTCTAGGTCAACGTCAACGGTCTCAGCCGACGACGAATCGTGGTGCTGGTAAACCACCTCACCCGCGGGCGTGATGGCCGCAGCACCCACACCCGAAGGGTTGTTGACGGCGAGCACCAGCAGCGGGTCGCCCTCGGGGTCAACCCAACCGTTCAGCACCGGAACGGCGACCGTGCCGCCGGGCGCAACCTCTGGTTCCGCCCACGTGGCAAGGCACTCCTCGACACCGCAGAACTCGGGAGCGGCGTTGACCTCGTCATCGACGATGTTCAGCGTGACGGTTGCGACGTTGGAGTACAGGCCGTCGGCGGCTGTGCCGTCGGTGAGACGGTAGCTGACGGTCGCGCTGCCACTCGCTTCGGCCGTGGTCTTGACGACGAGACGCCCGCCATCATCGGTCAGCGAGACCGTGCCGAACGATGGATCGGGTTGCACGATGCTCGACGGATCAACGCTCAACACGTCTTCGTTGGGGTCGTGGTCGTTGAGAATGATCGGCAGCGCGGTCAACGTTGCGGCGCGCACACCGAACGAGTCGTTCACGGCGACGGGCGGCTTCGGATCAACGACAACCGTTGCCTGCTCGTCGCTTTCTACGGTGTTCTGCGCGTCGTCGGCGCCGAGCGACCAGTCTTGGCTGGACTCAATGAGCGCGCCGTCTGGCACGGTCCAGACCCACCCCTTGCGAGTCTCGTTAAGAATCATCGCGTCGGCGCTGGACAGGAACGTCGGGCGGCGCTGTTCGTCAAGCGTTGCACCGTTGTAGTCGAGCGTGATCTCGCCCTCGCCCGACTGCCACAGCGTTCCGGAGTCAAGCCCCAGCCACGCGGCATAGACAACGCCATCCCGCTCCACCGGGCGAGCGGGCACGCCAAGATCACGATCAGCGCCACCGACAACACGCTCGGCGTCGCCCTCTTCAACCGGCAGGCTGATGAGTCCGCCCTGGTCTGCGATGTAGGCGGTGGTTCCGGTGAGCATGGAGCGCGACAGCACCGCGTCGCCGAGAGTTTCAACCGTGAGAGTGCTGCCGCCAGAGCGGAACACCTCGTCGGTCTCGGGGTTATACAAGAACCAGTCAGAGCCGACGGCGGTCAGCAACGGCGTCTCACCCGCGTCTTCGACCGGGTCAATCGACACGACTTCGCGCTCATCAGCGTCGAAGGTGAGCACGGCCGAGTCGGTGCGCGAATACGAGAAGATCAGACCCTCTTCGTTCAGCGCGATCGCGTCTGCCTTGTACTCGGGGCCGTCTTCTTCTGCCTCGGCATCTGCCTCAGCATCTGCCTCATCGGTCGCGCTATCGGTGGTGGCGGACGGCGTCGGCGACGGGGTCTCCTCCTGGCCAACGTAGGGCGAGACCTCTTCGACGATTCCCGTCGACAGGGTACCCGCGAGCACCTCGCCGGCGTCGGTGCGGTAGGCCACCCATGGCCCCGAAGTGAAGGCATCCTGAGTGCCCGGCGGCATCATTCCCGCCTGCGCAAGCGCCTCTTCGTCGAGGTTTGCGGGCATGGCTTCGTCAATGCGCGCGACCTTGCCGTCGGCGAAGACGAAGGCGGAACCACTGGCTTGCGCGATCGACGAAGGGTTCGTCACACGGCGCACGGTGTCAAGCTCGCCGACGGCGGTATTCACTCGGGCGTAGCGGTGTCCGTCACCGGTTTGCAACGCCCAGACAGCGGTTTCGGCCGGCGGCGCGTCTTGGGCATCAAGGCCCGGCCACACCACGCTGATGCCCGCGATAACACCCGCCGCGGCAATCGCCGCGATCGAGCCAAAGACTGTCTTGCGCTTCATGTTAGAACAGACCTGCAATCACAATGCCGGCCGTCACACCAACGGCCACGAGCGCGACTGCGCCCACCGCGATCCACACGGCGGTGCGGGATCCGCGGTTACGCGTCGGCACAAACTCGCTGTCTTCAGACCGCTGGTGACCGCGCATTCCGGTGCTCTGGCGCACCTTGCGCGCAATCGGCGCAGCAACCTGCACCCGCACATGATCGCGCGCGGTGTCGTTGGCAAAATCGACGGGTGGTGCCGCCCACACATCATCGGCGACTTCCAGCGGCGTTGAGGGCAACCCCATCGACTGTTCCACGTGCCGCAACGCCTCGGCGAAGGCGAGCGCGCTCGTATAGCGCTCGCGCGGATTGCGACGCATCGATGCTTCGAGCACCTGCTGCAGGGCGGGCGGAACATCGGCACGGGTGATCGGAACATAGTTGGCGCGCAGAATGCGCTTTCGCAACTGCTCGCGAGTGTTCTGCCCTTGCTCGGTCTTTTCAAACGGGCTGTGCCCGGCAAGCAACGAGTAGACGGTGGCGCCGAGGCTCCACACCTCAGACAGGATGTCACCGCTGGTTTGCTCGGCGATCACCTCAGGAGCTGTCCACGGCACGCTCATTGCCATCATGCCGTCGGGCGTTGCCCGTGCAAGGGAGGAGGAGATACCAAAGTCTGCGAGCACCGGAACCCCGAAGGCGGTGGTCAAGATATTGCCCGGCTTGATGTCTCGGTGTACGAGCCCTGCTCGGTGCGCGGTTTCAATGGCGCCGGCCATCTTGATGCCGATCGACAGCGCTTCGGCGACCGGAATCTTCTCGGTGCGGTAGCGAGGCGACAGCGCACCCGGGCAATTCTCCATCACAATGTAGGCGCGACCGTCGGCCGAGATACCGGCCTGGTAGACCGTCACGATGGAGGGGTGCGCGGAGAGGCGGGCGAGCACATCGGCTTCGGCGTTGAACATGCGCACCAGCTCGACGTCGGCGACGTTGCTTGGCAACACCTTGACGGCAACCTCACGTCGCGGCATCGCCTGCTCGTAAAGAAAGACATCGGCAAAGCCGCCAGAGCCCAGTGGGCGCACAAAGGTCAGCCCCGCCAATACGGGCGGCGCAGACACGACTCGCTTGGCCAACAGTCTCCCCTCCGGTCAGCACTGTTCTCGGCGCTGCAAAAAACACGAGAACGTGAGCAATCGTAACAGCCGCCAGACACGCCGAGAGACGAGAAATCTCAGGCAAGCCGACAGATTCGGTGACTCCGGCGCCAGGGGCAAGCGCACTTAGGCTTCAGGTCAGCAGGGCAAGCGCGCCTGTCGCTTCAGGTGAGCGGGGTGTTACCCTCGCCCGGATCAAACGGCGCATCCAGCGTCAACGACAGTTCTGCCAGCATCGCCTCAATCTGTGGTTCCACGTATTGCACGACGGCGGTGCGCATGCGCAGCCGGTGCGCGTAGAGCAGGGTGCAGATCTCGCGCCCGATCATGTTGGCGTAGTCATCGGCCAACCCGACTTCTTGCCGCAACGCCTGTTTGGCTTCGGCAGACAGCGGCGGAAGGGCGGGAACCTCTTGGTCGGCTTCGTCGGCGAGGCCCGCGATGGTGAATAGAAAGGGTGCACCGGGCTCGGGGTCTGGATCAAGCGGCAGGCCGTCGAATTCGGGGTCGAGATCGTCGGTTGGCCGATACCGTCGGGCGCGGTTGCGGGCCGCCTGGTGGTCAAGCTCGGCTTGCAGCATGGGCAGATTGCGCTCGGTGTAGGTCGACACGGCGCGGTCGATGATGGTCTTCATGCGGGTGGAGAGGCCGTGCTGCACGGCATGCGGCACATCGGCGCCGAGACCGGCTGCGGCAAGCACCGGGGATCCGAAACACCGGCGGCACGGGGCGACCCGGCCGCGATGGGTTGCCGGTTGCCAGCGGGGCAACCATGCGAGCCACGCATCAACGGCCTGACCCACCTGGGTTTCCAGCGATCGCTCCACGTTCACACCGTAAGCCAAATTTGGCCGATTGGGCGTTATTCGTCGCCGTTCTCGTCTTCCCACGGCCACTGCGGCGTCTTGCCGGAGGCGCGGCTCAGCGCCAGCGTGCCCGCCGCGGTCGCCACCCCGGCGATCAGCACAACCAGTACGTATCCCGCCATGATGAGGTGCGTTGCGACCGTCGCCGCTGCGATTCCTGAGCCCAAACTCGCCACAAACATGCCGGCCAGATACGCGAGGCTGGCCAGCACGCCCGCCGCTGTCGCGGTTCCGATGCTCCCCCGCTTCGCGATGCCGCGGATCACAATGACGGCCCACGCCGCGGTCGCAGCGGCAATTCCGACGACCGGAACCAGGGGGCTAGCGCCGGCAATTTCAATCACGTCGGTTTTGGTCAGCACGCTCGTGATGGCATCGCCCGTGATGATGAGGGAGACAAAAACGACGGCCCCCAGGGCCGCGAGCACAAGGCTCGTCGAACGCTGGGGGCCGTCAGAAGTTGTCACGTTAGCCGAGCTGGGGGCCCGCCTCCAGCGTGCGCTCGTACTCGGCCTGTGCCTCGTTGTTCCACTCGGTGACGCGGCGACCGCGCTTGGCAATCCATCCGCCAAACCAAATCGGCAGTTCGCGCCCAATGATCAGCGCGACGATGGCCGCGGGGGCAACGATCTCTTGGCCCATGATCTCGACGGCCTCGGACCATTCGGTTTGCCACGGGCCGGCCTGGATGACGGCGCCGAGCACGTGGCCAGCGTAGGCCGCGAGGCCAACGAAGAGACCGAAAATCACCCAGTATGCCCACCGACCACGGTTGACGAAGGCACCGAGCAACCAGAAGGCGAGGTAGAACACCACGACCGGAACCCACAGCGCAAAGCTAGAAACCTGCGCGAGCGTTTCGTCAAGCAGGGCAGCCGGGTCGAGCACATTGATGCCGCTGAACAGCAGGCGTGCCGCGAGGTAGACGATGGCGAACACAACGGCAGCGAGCAAGCCGATGAGGCCTGCGGCACCGCGATTGCCGCGCACCAGCGGCGGCTCCGGCGCCTGCACAAAGATCGGCTGCGCGGGGGCGGTGCCGACGAGCACCTCATCGACCTCGATGACGGGAGGGGTGAGCGGAACCTCGGTGACGCCCTGAACCTCTTGCGGCAGGTTGGCGGTGGCCGAGGCAACCTCGGGGCTGTCGTACCAGGCGGGCTTGGCCGCGGTTTCGGGGGCCCCAGCGGTCGCTTCGGTCTTGACGTCGGTGGCGGTGTTGTTGGCGTCTGTGGCGGCACTTGCCGATGCGGTGGCGTCGGCGGATGTCTGCTCTGCCGTGTTGCCAGCCGTAGCGGCGCTTTCGGCGGCACCCGTGGTTCCGCCGTTCTTCGCGGCTTCGGCAGCCATGACCTCGTCGAGGGCAGCCCAATCGGGTTCGTCCTCGGCAGGCTGCTCATTGGCAGGTGTGGCCGCGTTGTCGGCGGTTGACGCGGCGGGCACATCGGCGGCGGTCTCATCGTTGGCCGAGACCTCGGCGCGTGCAGCCTGGGCGTCGGCGAGCGCCTCGTGCGCACGGTCGACGACGTTGTCCTCGCTGGTAGGCTCCGCAACCGGTTCGCCGAACTCCGGCTCAGGGGTCTTGTTGTCGCTCATGAGAATCTCCTTGCGCGCATGAATGTGCGTGCCCAGAGTAGCCCCGCGATGCGCGGGCGCCGCGGAGCCATGCCGCGACTTCACCGGCAAAGACGGCAGATTCCCGGTTTCGGGCTAGTCTCCCCGAAACGAATCGGGCTAGTCCCCGCGGAATGGCGCGTTGTTGCTCCACCAGTCGGAGACCATCATCGCAAGATCGCCCCACACCGGCATCGAAACCACGATCGTCGCCACGAGAATAGCCGCGCACAGCACCCCCACCACCCACGCTGCGGTGACATTGCGTCCTGACACCCGTGCCATGACGCAACGCTACGCCCGCCGCCGCAATTTCCGCCGCGACACTCGCACACTCCCCCGTTCTGCGGTTATGTGGGTGCGGGAATCCGGTTGGTTCGGGGGCCCGGTTTTGGGGTGTTGAGGCTCGGGCACCGCGCCTCCGGTGGTTCCGGTGGTTCCTGTGGTTCCTGTGGTTCCGCGATGCCCCGCGGTGACTCTTGTGGTTCCGCGGTGGCCTCTCCGCCCCGCCTCTCCTGTTGTGCACGATGAAATACGACGATGCTCGCGACACGCCGGGAATTCGCCCCTCCTCAGAGACTCCATCGTGCAGAACAGGAGTACAAGGTCCTCGTTACCTGAAACGCGCGTCTCCTCGACGTATTCTCAACCCGCCTGGTTCCCGGCAGCCGCATACCAACTGCGCCGCTCCACCAGCCCCCATTTCCCCTGTTATGCACGATGAAAGCCGACAAAAATCGCGACACGCCGCGATTTTGGCCCTCCTCAGGAAGATGCTCGTGCAGAACAGGAAATCCATCGTGCAGAACAGGGCTTTCGCGTGCGCAACGCAGGTCCTCAGTCGATGCAGCTGATAACGGAACCAAAGGGACCGGCGCGGGCGCGATGCGGTACTGGACTCAAGGCCCCCGAGCACGACAAAGGCGCCCGGGCGCGACAAAGGCCCGGGCACAATAGAGCCCCAGGCGCAACAAAGGCCCCGGGAACGACAACCACCCCGGGCACGCACGCCACCCGGGCAAAACAAAGGCCCCCGCCTGCGGAAGGTTCCGCAGGCGGGGGCCCAGCTCTACTGAGTCAGTAGGGCTTAGTTGTAGGTCGTGAATCCGTCGGTCGAGAAACCGTCAAACTCGGTGTAGCTCAGGTCAGCTTCGCTGTACGCGCCGTCGGATGCGAAGATCCGGTTCGGGTAGCGCTCGCTCTTTGCCTCTTCCGTCGCCTCAACAGTGATGTTGCGGTACTTCGACAGACCCGTACCAGCCGGGATGAGCTTACCGATGATGACGTTCTCCTTGAGGCCAACGAGCGGGTCGCTCTTGCCCTCCATGGCGGCCTGCGTAAGCACGCGGGTCGTCTCCTGGAACGACGCAGCCGACAGCCACGACTCGGTCGCAAGCGACGCCTTCGTGATACCCATCAGCTCCGGACGACCCGATGCGGGGCGCTTGCCCTCACCGACGGCCGCACGGTTGAGGTCGCGGTAACGACGCGAGTCAACGAGCTCACCGGGCAGCAGATCGGTGTCGCCGTGGTCAACAACCGTGACCTTGCGCATCATCTGACGCACGATGACCTCAATGTGCTTGTCGTGAATCGGCACACCCTGCGAGCGGTAAACGCCCTGCACGCCACCAACGAGGTACTTCTGCGCCGCGCGAGCGCCCTGAACACGCATGACCTCCTTGGGGTCAAGCGTGCCGAGCTGCAGCGGCTGACCGACAGCAATGTGCTGGCCGTCTTCGACGAGAAGCGTTGCACGCTTCAGCACCGGGTATACGACCGGCTCGTCGCCGTTGTCGGGCGTCAGGATGACCTTCTTCTGCTTCTCGGTCTCCTCGATGGTGATGCGTCCATCTGCCTCAGCAATGGGCGATGCACCCTTCGGGGTACGAGCTTCGAAGAGCTCCTGCACGCGGGGCAGACCCTGCGTGATGTCGTCAGCAGAAGCGGAACCACCGGTGTGGAAGGTACGCATCGTCAGCTGGGTACCGGGCTCACCAATCGACTGAGCAGCGATGATGCCGACGGCCTCACCGATGTCAACGATCTTGCCCGTTGCGAGCGAGCGACCGTAGCACTGTGCACACACACCAACAGCCGAGTCACACGTCAGCACGGAGCGAACCTTGATCGTCTCAACGCCAGCCTCAACGAGCTTGTCGATGAGAACGTCTCCGACGTCGTCGCCAGCCTCGGCGATGGTCGTGCCATCTGCCGTGACAACCGGAGCCGACAGGGTACGAGCGAACACCGAGTTCTCGACGTTCTCGTCGCGCACCAGGGTGCCCGTTGCGTCGGTCTTTGCGATGACGAACTCGAGGCCCTTCGTGGTTCCGCAGTCCTCTTCACGAATGATGACGTCCTGCGAAACATCGACGAGACGACGCGTGAGGTAACCCGAGTCTGCGGTACGCAGAGCGGTGTCAGCCAGACCCTTACGAGCACCGTGGGTTGCAATGAAGTACTCAGCAACCGACAGGCCCTCGCGGTAGGACGAGATGATCGGGCGAGGGATAATCTCACCCTTCGGGTTGTTGACCAGACCACGCATACCGGCGATGTTACGAATCTGCAGCCAGTTACCACGAGCACCCGAAGACACCATGCGGTTGATGGTGTTGTCTTCCGGGAAGTTCTCGCGCATAGCGGCCTGAACTTCGTCGGTAGCCTTCGTCCAGTTCTCGATGAGCTCCTTCTTACGCTCATCGTCGGTCAGCAGACCCTTTTCGAACTGGCTGGTGATCTTCGCAGCCTTCTTCTCGTACTCCGCAACGATCTCCTTCTTACGCGGAGGCGTAAGAACGTCGCTCAGTGCCACGGTGACACCCGAACGGGTGGCCCAGTAGAAACCGGCGTCCTTGATGCGGTCAAGCGACGCAGCAACCTCAACCTTGGGGTATTCCTCGGCGAGCTTGTTGACGATCTGGCTCAGCTTGCCCTTGTCTGCCTGCTCGCGAACGAACGGGTAGCCCTTGGGAAGCGTGTCGTTGAACATGATCTGACCGAGCGATGCATCGATCAGGCCGTGTGCGTCGTAGCCCTCGGGAGCTTCGCCCTCAAGGAAGGTCATGCCCGGAATGCGGATGCGGACCTTGGCCTGCAGGTCGAGGGTTCCCTCGTCCTTAGCCAGGATCGCCTCAGCAACGGAACCAAACGCGCGACCCTCACCGGCAGCGCCAGCCTTGACCGTGGTCAGGTGGTGCAGACCGATGATCATGTCCTGCGAAGGCAGGGTGACCGGGCGTCCGTCAGACGGCTTCAGGATGTTGTTCGATGCGAGCATCAGAACGCGAGCCTCGGCCTGAGCCTCAACCGACAGCGGCAGGTGAACAGCCATCTGGTCACCGTCGAAGTCAGCGTTGAAGGCTGCACACACGAGCGGGTGAAGCTGAATAGCCTTACCCTCAACGAGCTGCGGCTCGAACGCCTGGATACCGAGGCGGTGAAGCGTCGGTGCGCGGTTCAGCAGCACGGGGCGCTCGCGGATGATCTCTTCGAGAACGTCCCACACCTCGGGGCGCGTGCGCTCAACGGCACGCTTAGCTGCCTTGATGTTCTGCGCGTGGTTCAGGTCGATCAGACGCTTGATCACGAACGGCTTGAACAGCTCCAGAGCCATCTGCTTGGGCAGACCACACTGGTGCAGCTGCAGCTGCGGACCAACGATGATGACCGAACGGCCGGAGTAGTCAACACGCTTTCCGAGCAGGTTCTGACGGAAGCGACCCTGCTTACCCTTGAGCATGTCGCTCAGGGACTTCAGGGCACGGTTGCCGGTACCCGTAACCGGGCGGCCACGACGACCGTTGTCGAACAGCGCGTCAACAGCTTCCTGCAGCATGCGCTTCTCGTTGTTGACGATGATCTCGGGAGCACCGAGGTCGATCAGACGACGCAGGCGGTTGTTGCGGTTGATGACACGGCGGTACAGGTCGTTCAGGTCGCTCGTTGCGAAGCGGCCACCGTCAAGCTGAACCATCGGGCGCAGCTCCGGCGGAATAACCGGAACCACGTCAAGCACCATCGCGGCCGGCGTCATGCCGGTCATCAGGAACGAGTTGACAACCTTCAGGCGCTTGATCGCGCGGATCTTGCGCTGACCCTTGCCCTCGGAGATCTGCAGGTGCAGGCTCTCAGCCTCGGCCTGCAGGTCAAACGACTGCAGACGCTTCTGGATCGACTCCGCGCCCATGTAGGCCTCGAAGTACTGACCGAAACGGTCCTGCAGCTCCTGGAAGACATCGTCTTCGGGCTTGAGCTGGCCGACCTCGAGGGTACGGAACTCTTCCCACACGCGCTCCAGGCGAGCGATCTGCTCGTCGGAACGCTTGCGAACGAGCGCCATTTCCTTCTCGGCAGCGTCCTTGACCTTCTTCTTGGCGTCAGCCTTTGCGCCTTCAGCCTCGAGAGCAGCAAGCTCCTCTTCCAGCTTGGCCAGACGGTCGTTGACCGTGGCGTCACGGCGGTCGGCAATCGTCTTCATTTCAAGACGAATGCCACCCTCGTGGGTTGCCATGTCGCGGTGACGAGCATCCTCGTCAACCGAGATGACCATGTATGCGGCGAAGTAGATGACCTTCTCAAGGTCCTTCGGCGCCATGTCCAGCAGGTAGCCCAAGCGCGACGGAACGCCCTTGAAGTACCAGATGTGCGTAACGGGGGCAGCGAGTTCAATGTGACCCATGCGCTCGCGACGAACGGAGCTCTTGGTGACCTCCACGCCACAGCGCTCACAAACGATGCCCTTAAAGCGGACACGCTTGTACTTGCCACATGCGCACTCCCAGTCGCGGGAAGGTCCGAAGATCTGCTCACCGAACAGACCGTCCTTCTCCGGCTTCAGGGTGCGGTAGTTAATCGTTTCGGGCTTCTTGACCTCACCGAACGACCACTTACGGATGTCGTCCGCGGTCGCCAGTGCAATACGAAGCTCTTCAAAAGTAGGTGCGTCGAGCACGTCTTCTCCTGTGTCGGTTCTTTAAATCGTGTGGACGGTCGGCGAGATTAAATCTCGTCGATCGATGCCGACTCGAAGCGGGTCGAAATGTTGATGCCGAGCTCTTCCGCTGCGCGGAAGGCCTCATCGTCCGATTCACGGAGGTTGACAGGCTGTCCGTCTGCGCCGAGAGCCTCGACGTTCAGGCAGAGCGACTGCATTTCCTTCATGAGGACCTTGAACGACTCGGGGATGCCAGGCTCCTGGATGTTCTCGCCCTTGACGATGGCCTCGTACACCTTGACGCGACCGAGGATGTCGTCGGACTTGATCGTGAGGAGCTCCTGGAGTGCGTATGCCGCACCGTAGGCCTCGAGGGCCCACACTTCCATCTCACCGAAGCGCTGTCCACCGAACTGCGCCTTACCACCGAGGGGCTGCTGCGTGATCATCGAGTAGGGACCCGTGGAACGCGCGTGGATCTTGTCGTCGACAAGGTGGTGCAGCTTCAGGATGTACATGTAGCCGACCGAGATCGGAGCCGGGAACGGCTCGCCCGAACGACCATCGAACAGCTGGGCCTTACCGGTGGAGTCGATCAGACGAACGCCGTCACGGTTGACGAGCGTCGAGTCGAGGAGACCTGCGATCTCCTGCTCTTCCGCACCGTCGAACACCGGGGTTGCAACCTTGGTTCCGGGAGCCGCTTCAAAAGCCTCTTCCGGCAGGCGAACTGCCCACTCCGGGTTGCCCTCAACCTTCCAGCCACGGCTGGCGATCCAACCGAGGTGGGTCTCGAGAACCTGACCGAAGTTCATTCGACCCGGAATACCGAGCGGGTTCAGAACCACGTCAAGCGGGGTTCCGTCGGCGAGGAACGGCATGTCTTCCACGGGGAGAATCTTGGCGATAACACCCTTGTTTCCGTGGCGACCAGCGAGCTTGTCACCGGCGGTGATCTTACGCTTCTGAGCGATGTAGACCACGACGCGGCGGTTAACGCCCGAGCCGAGCTCGTCGTCACCATCTTCTGCGTTGAATTCCTTCACCGCGATGATGGTTCCCTGCTCACCGTGCGGAACCTTCAGCGAGGTGTCGCGAACTTCGCGGCTCTTCTCGTTGAAGATGGCGCGCAGCAGGCGCTCTTCGGCCGAAAGCTCGGTCTCACCCTTCGGCGTGACCTTACCGACGAGGATGTCGCCGGGGCGAACCTCGGCACCGATGCGGATGATGCCGCGCTCGTCGAGGTCCTTGAGCAGTTCGGGCGAAACGTTGGGCAGGTCGCGAGTGATCTCTTCCTTGCCGAGCTTCGTGTCGCGGGCGTCAACTTCGTACTCTTCGATGTGAATCGAGGAGAGCGTGTCGTCCTTCACCAGATCCTGGCTGAGGATGATCGCGTCTTCGTAGTTGTAGCCTTCCCACGTCATGAAGCCAACGAGGAGGTTCTTACCCAGTGCGAGCTCACCGTTCTCGGTGGCGGGGCCATCGGCGATAACCTCGCCAGCCTCGATGCGCTCACCCTGTGCGACGATCACACGCTGGTTGTACGACGTGCCCTGGTTGGAGCGGTCGAACTTGCGCAGGTAGTACTCCTGCGTTCCACCCTCGTCGAGCTGAATCACAACGCGGTCTGCGGAGACCTCGGAGATCACACCGGCCTTGTCGGCGGTGACCACGTCACCGGCGTCAATAGCGGTGAAGCCCTCCATACCGGTACCGACCAGCGGCGACTCCGAGCGAAGCAGCGGAACAGCCTGACGCTGCATGTTGGCACCCATGAGGGCGCGGTTTGCGTCGTCGTGCTCGAGGAACGGAATGAGCGAGGTTGCCACCGACACCATCTGGCGCGGCGAGACGTCCATGTAGCCGATTTCGTCAGCCGGGAAGAGGTCAACCTCACCGTCGCGACCCGAACGAGCCAGAACGCGAGCGTCGGCGAATGCGCCGTCCTTCTTCAGCACAGCGTTTGCCTGTGCCACAACGAAGTCCTGCTCTTCAGCAGCCGTGAGGTAGTCGATCGTCGACGACACTTTGCCGTCGATAACGCGGCGGTACGGGGTCTCGATGAAACCGAAAGCGTTGATGCGCGCGAACGATGCGAGCGAACCGATCAGACCAATGTTCGGGCCTTCCGGAGTCTCAATCGGGCACATACGGCCGTAGTGCGACGGGTGAACGTCACGAACCTCAACACCAGCGCGCTCACGCGACAGACCACCGGGGCCGAGCGCCGACAGGCGACGCTTGTGCGTCAGGCCGGCGAGCGGGTTGTTCTGGTCCATGAACTGCGACAGCTGCGAGGTTCCGAAGAACTCCTTGATCGCTGCCACAACCGGACGCACGTTGATAAGCGTCTGCGGCGTGATGGCCTCGATGTCCTGCGTGGTCATGCGCTCGCGAACGACGCGCTCCATGCGGGACAGACCGGTGCGAACCTGGTTCTGGATGAGCTCACCGACGGCGCGGATACGACGGTTACCGAAGTTGTCGATGTCGTCGGTCGCGAGCGTGATGTCGGCAGCCTTGCCGCCACGGATGCCTTCGAACGAAGCATCGCCGCGGTGCAGGCGAACCAGGTACTTGATGGTGGCGACGATGTCTTCAACCGTCAGAACCGACTCGGTCGACGGCGCGTCCAGGCCGAGCTTCTGGTTGATCTTGTAGCGACCGACCTTAGCCAGGTCGTAACGCTTCGCGTTGAAGTAGAAGTTGTCCAGCAGCGCGCGGGCAGCCTCGGCAGCAACCTGCTCGCCCGGACGGAGCTTGCGGTAGATGTCGCGAAGCGCATCTTCCTTCGTGAGGATCGTGTCTTTCGACAGCGTCTCTTCGATCGAGTCGAAACCGGCGAACTCAGCGAGGATGTCTTCGCTGGTCAGGCCGAGAGCCTTGAGGAACACCGTGACCGACTGCTTACGCTTGCGGTCAACACGAACGCCAACCTGGTCGCGCTTGTCGATCTCGAACTCAAGCCATGCGCCACGGCTCGGAATGATGCGAGCGGAGAAGATGTCTTTGTCGCTCGTCTTGTCGGGCGTGCGATCGAAGTAGACACCGGGCGAACGGACGAGCTGCGAAACGACGACGCGCTCGGTGCCGTTGATGATGAACGTACCCTTGTTGGTCTGGAGCGGGAAGTCGCCCATGAAGACCGTCTGGGTCTTGATCTCACCGGTCTGGTGGTTCATGAACTCGGCTTCGACGTACAGCGGCGCGGCGTAGGTCTTGCCACGCTCCTTGCACTCGTCGATCGAGTACTTTTCCGGCTCCAGGTACGGGTTCGTGAACGAGAGCTGCATGGTCTCGCTCAGGTCTTCGATGGGGCTGATCTCCTCGAAGATCTCCTCAAGACCCGAAACCTCGGGGACGTCGGTGCGCCCCTCAGCCTGCGCCTCAGCGACGCGGGCCTTCCAGTTCTCGTTTCCGACGAGCCAGTCAAACGATTCGACCTGCAGAGCGAGCAGATCAGGAACCGTCAGGGTGTCAGAAATCTTGGCGAACGAGAGGCGGGATGCTCCGCGTCCGTTCTTGGGTGTGGTGGTGGATGCGTTGCGCGCAGCTGCCAAGGGAATTACCTCCAGGGGACCCAGCCGGGTCTCGTGATTCCTTGTCGTAGGTGGGTGCTCATCTCTTCCCAAAGCCTGAACCGTTCTCGCAAACGGAGACACAGACTCTGCCGACCACCATATGAGGGCAGGGGGAAGTGAGCGCAACTATCAACAATACACACCGGTATTCGACATGTCCACCCCCAATGCCGAAGGTTTGCTGAGTATCGGTGTATATGGTTCCGCGACCCGCCCCTGCCGCCGGCGCCGACGTAATGCGGTGGGGTCAGTCTTTAACCATGACGAGTGTGTGAACCTCTTCGCCGTCGGAGAAGTACAGCGCGCGCTGCCAGTTGCGCACGACACTGCTCACCCAAATCGGGATACTGCCCGCATCAGGAACCGCCTTGCCCTGCGTCTCGCCAAAGGAATCGACATGCACACTCAGGCGGCTGTCGTGTCCTTCGCGCTCAATGAGCGGCCAGGTTCCGGTTGCGTAAAACTCGCCAGCGGCGTCGTAACTCGTGACGGGGTTCAACGACATGCCCTGTAACTCGAACGTGCCGTCGGCGTTGAACGTTGCCGTGCCCGTCTCACCATCAACGGCATGCCACGTGCCGATCACGTGCTCTTTCGTCAACGGAATTGCGTTATACCCCAGGTACCCAAAAATCGCGCCGACAATCACGACCACGATAATCACCGGAACCCACAGCTTGAGCTTGCTACGCGTCATGCGTTAAACCACGTCACCTTCTGTTAGCGGTCGCTCTCTACGCCGGGGGGCAAAGACCAGTTCGAGCGCCTTCTCGAACTCGTCGAGGCGCCCGGCTTCGGCGAACTCGCGGGCCCGCACCGACGGGCCATGAGCAAGCACGGCCGCGAAATGACGGAGTGCACGCTCGACCGCATCATTCTCGCCCGAGTTGGCGGAACCATGGCTCTCGCCCAGACGGGCAAGTTCGGTTGCGAGAGTGTCGGCGATGTGACGGCGGAACCCCACGATCGCGGGTGCGGCGGCCCGCTGCGCGAGATAGGCAGCCGTGTGGCTGCCGACAACATCGCGAGCAACGTCGGCGAGCTCGGGCAGCTCGGCGTGTTTGCCGATGACGGCGAGGTCGATGAGCTCAATACCGGCAAGCTCGCCCACCGCGGGGTCAATGTTGCGGGGCAGACCCAGGTCGATGAGCAGGCGCCTCTTGTCGTTGATGATGTGCTCGGTGGTGACCGTGTAGCGCGAGGTGCAGGTGATCACGATGCGGGCGCGGGAGATCGCATCGGGCAGATCGTCTTCGGCGATCACGTCAAACTTTTCGGCAAACCGCGCAGCGCGCCCCGTCGCCGAAAAGACCCGCAGGTTCTGGGCGCCTCTCGCCCGCAGCGACTGAATGGTGGTGGCAGCGTAGGAGCCGGTTCCGACGATCAGCACCGGAATCGGCGACCAATCCGACACCCGCAGCTCCAACATGTCGAGCACCGTGCGCACCAGCGTGCGGCCGGAAGCTGCCAAGTCTGTTCGCGCCCGCACGGCGCGGTTCGCGGTGGCCGCGCGTTGAAACACCTGTTCCAGATGCCCGGTGACCGCTCCCGCCTCGCGGGAGGAGACCAGCGCGCGCTGCACCTGGCCAGAAATTTCGTCCTCGCCCATCACCATCGATTCGAGCCCAGAGCTCACCGAGAAGAGGTGACGAATCGCGTCGTCACCGCTGAGGGCGGTCACCGAAGCCGCCAACTCGGCACCGTTCTCCAACAGCCCGGCCAGCGCCGCGGTTCCAATCAACTCGGGCGCCTCGGCGTCGTCTGAGACATCCAAGTACGCCTCGAATCGATTGCACGTGGCAAGCACCACCGCGCCACGAACATGGTCGTGCGCGGTGAAGGCAGAGGCGGTGGCGGCATCGACCGAACGGGCGACGCGGTCGAGCACGTCGAACTCCGTATTGCGGTGATTGGCCGTGAGACATAACAGCACGATCGCCTACCCTCACAGACTTTCCTGGTAATCATCTGATGTTCTGAACAACATCAGACGATACCCTGATTTGTATGCCCCTTGCACCCGAGCACCCGCTCTCTGATGGCCGCACTGCTTCCGCTCCCCTCGTTCTTGCCGCTCGCGGCGAGAAGCAGCAGACACCTCCCATTTGGTTCATGCGCCAGGCGGGTCGGTCGTTGCCGGAGTACCACCAGGTGCGCGGAACCACGGGAATGTTGCAGGCATGCCTCACGCCCGAATTGGCGGCAGAAATCACCCTGCAGCCGGTGCTTCGTCACGGCGTAGACGCCGCGGTGTTCTACAGCGATATCGTCATTCCGCCGCTGATTGCCGGCGTCGACGTGGAGATCGTTGCCGGTCGCGGACCGGTGTTCGCAAAGCCGGTTCGCACGGCCGCGGACGTTGCCGCCCTGCCCGCGCTCGACAGTCTCGATTTCACGCCGATTCGCGAGGCGATCGCGATCATTACGGCCGAGCTCGGCTCGACACCGCTCATCGGCTTCGGTGGCGCACCGTTCACGCTGGCGTCTTACCTCATCGAGGGCGGCCCCTCCAAAGACCAGGCGCGCGCCCGAGCAATGATGCTGGCCGAGCCCGCGACCTTCAGCGCTCTGCTGGCGTGGTGCGCCGACGCGACCGCACAGTTCATGCGCGCCCAGGTTGAGGCGGGCGCCAGCGTCGTACAGCTGTTTGACTCGTGGGCGGGCTCGCTGTCACGCGCCACCTGGCAAACGCATGTCGCCCCGCACTCGGCGTCAATCTTCGCCGCGCTCAGCGACCTCGATGTTCCGCGCATCCACTTTGGTCTCGGCATGCGCGACATGCTCGATCTCATTCCTGATCTCGGAGCGACGACCGTCGGTATCGACTGGCGCATGCCGTTGGATGACGCTGCTGCCGTGCTGGGTGACCGCGCCGGCGTGCAGGGCAACATCGACCCCGCCGTGCTTGGCGCCGGCTGGGATGCGATCCGCACCAACGTTGATGACGTTGTTGCTCGCGGCCGGGCGGCCCGCTCGCACATCGTCAACCTCGGTCATGGCGTGACGCCAGACACCAAGCCGGCGCTGCTCACGCGCATCGTCGAGCACGTTCATGCCCTCTGACATTTTCGTGGTTGGGGGCGGCGTTGCCGGCCTCACCCTCGCGCGCGACCTCGCCCTCGGCGGGCGCCGCGTGCACGTCATTGAGCGCGAAGATCGCACCGGCGGTCAGGTCACGGCGCTCGATGTTGAAGCCCACCAGCTCGATGCGGCTGCCGAGTCTTTCGCGACTCGCACCACCGCGGTTTCCGCGCTGATCGCCGAGCTCGGGCTAAGCGACCGCGTTGTCATGCCGCTGGACGCGCCGGCGTGGATTTACCGCGAAGACGGAACCGCGCTGCCGCTGCCAGCGACGGGACTGCTGGGCGTTCCCTCCTCACCGTTCGCCGCCGACGTGCGCGCGTCGATCGGCGTTGCCGGTGCCGCGCGCGCTTGGGCTGACCGGGTTCTGCCGCGCCGCGTTGGCGCCGACGCCACCACGTTTGGCGACCTCGTCACCGCTCGCATGGGGCGCCGCGTCACCGAGCGACTGGTTGGCCCCATCACCCGCGGCGTGCACTCCGCAGAACCCGATGCCCTCCCAATCGCCGCGGCACACCCCGCGCTCGCCGGGCTCGTCACCGACAAGCGATCCCTGGCACGCGCCATTCGCGAGGTCCGCCGGATCGCGCCGGCCGGTTCCGCCGTCGCCAGCCTCTGCGGCGGCATGCACACGCTCCCCATCGCGCTTGCCGCGAGCGCCGTCGAGGCAGGCGTTGACCTTCACCGAGGCACGGTCGCCACCGAGATTTCGGCGTCATCCGTGACATTTGACGGCCGCACCCATCACGGCGAGGTCGTCATGGCGGCGCCGCCAGCAGGCGCCCCCACCCGCAACGTCACGCTGGTGACGGTGGTCGCCTCCGCCCGCGCCTGGCAGTCGGCGCCTCGCGGCACCGGGGTGCTCGTCACCCGCGGCGCCCCCGGAGTCTCAGCCCGCGCACTCACCCACGTGAGCGCCAAGTGGGAGTGGGTGGCTCGCGCCTTCGAGGGCAAGCAGGTCGTACGCCTCTCCTACGACGGCGCCACACCCGAGCCGCTCGCAAAGGGGGTCAACGACGCGGCCCTGCTCATGGGTTCCGCGCCCGAGGCGATCCACACGGTGCTTGAGCGTCGCTGGGCGCGCGCCACACCACTGGCCGAGGCGGATCGCGGAACCATACGCTGGGTTGGCGAGGCCGCCTCCGGCACGGGGCTCGCCGCCGTCGTCGCCCACGCACGACGCACCGCAACTGAGATGCTCGCATCATCCAAATGAAAGAAGAATCATGACCTACCGGTTGGGAACCCGCGCTTCCAAGCTCGCCGTCGCGCAAGCAGGAATGATTGCCGAGCAGCTCGGCGCTGAGCTGGTCACGATCACCAGCGAGGGTGACACGTCGACGCGTTCGCTGCTGGAGGTTGGCGGTCAGGGCATCTTTGCGAACGCGTTGCGAGACGCCTTGCTGCGCGGCGAGGTCGATCTGCTGGTGCACTCGTACAAGGATTTGCCGACCGTGGTAATTGCCGAGCTGTCGATCGCCGCGGTGCCGCCGCGCGCTGACGCCCGCGACGTGCTGTGCTCGCGCGATGGGTTGACACTTGATGAGCTGCCCGCGGGCGCCAAGGTCGGCACCGGATCGCCCCGCCGACGCGCGCAGCTGGCGGCTCGCCGACCCGATATCGAACTGGTCGATATTCGCGGCAACGTCGACACCAGGCTCGAGCGCCTCACCACCGACGATCAGGAGCGTCGTCTCGATGCGGTCGTGCTTGCGGCAGCCGGATTGCAGCGCGTTGGCTACGCCGACCGCATCACCGAGTACTTCCCGTTGAGCTCGTGGCCGACGGCTCCCGGCCAGGGCGCGCTTGCCGTTGAGGTTCCGACCGGCAACGAGGCTATTGCCGCGAGGCTCGATCATCACGAATCCCGCATCGCCGCCGACGCCGAGCGCGGGTTGTTGGCGCGCCTCGATGCGGGCTGCGCTGCCCCGCTCGGCGCGCACGCGTTCGTCGAAGACGGCCTGCTCTTTCTCGACGCCACCGTATACAGCCTTGATGGCACGCGTTCCGTCTCGGCGTCGCACGCGGTTGCCGTCGATGAGCCAGGTGCCGCCGATATCGCCGCCGACGCCGTGGCTGAGAATCTTCTCGCGCAGGGCGCTGCCGACCTCGCCCCCATGCGTCGCCCCTAACCCCGCCCGTTGAGCGAGCGCAGCGAGACGAACCGCCCCACCCCAACTCCACACAGCCACCACGTTTCGACTCGAGGCTCCGCCACTCGCTCAACGTCCATCCCCGCCCGTTGAGCGAGCGCAGCGAGACGAAACGCCCCACCTCACCCCCGAAACCCAGCCTGGAGAAACGCACATGACTCTTCCCATTCGTCCGCGCCGGTTGCGGGCAACGCCCGCGTGGCGTCGACTGGTGAGTGAGACTCACATCGCGCCGGAGCAGCTGATTCTGCCGATGTTCATTCGCGAAGGCGCGACCGAGCCAAAGCCGGTGTCTTCGATGCCGGGCGTCGTGCAGCACAGCCTGGATTCGTTGCGTTCGGCGCTCGCGCACGCGGCCTCGCTGGGCGTTGGCGGCGTGATGCTGTTTGGCGTTCCGCTGCACAAAGACGCGACCGGAACCGGGGCGAGCGATCCAGACGGCATCTTGCAGGTGGCAACGCGGATCGCGGCGAGCGAGGTGGGCGATGCGCTCGTCGTGCAGACCGACCTGTGTCTTGACGAGTTCACCGATCACGGCCACTGCGGCGTGCTGGATGCGCGGGGCGCGGTCGATAACGATGCCACGCTTGAGCGCTATGTTGCGATGGCGTTGGCGCAGGCCGAGGCAGGGTCGGCGCTGCTCGGACTGTCGGGCATGATGGATGGCCAGACCGCGGCTCTGCGTGCGGCACTCGATGCCGCAGGGCACACCGATGTGGCTCTGCTGGCGTATGCCGCCAAGTACGCGTCGGCGTTCTATGGCCCGTTCCGCGAGGCGGTCGATTCAAGCCTCGTCGGCGACCGCAAGACCTATCAGATGGACCCCGCGAATCGGCGCGAGGGTGCGCGCGAAGTCGCCCTCGATGTGGCCGAAGGCGCCGACATCGTGATGGTGAAGCCGGCCCTGCCCTACCTTGACGTGCTGGCCGACGCGGCCGCTGCCTCCCCCGTTCCGGTGTGGGCGTATCAGGTGTCTGGTGAGTACGCGATGATCGAGGCGGCCGCAGCCAACGGCTGGATCGACCGCGATCGCGCCATTGATGAGTCGCTGATTTCTATCCGTCGCGCTGGCGCCGACGCGATTCTGACGTATTGGGCGGCTGAGGTCGCAGAGAGGTGGGCACGATGACCACGGTCACGAACGAAACGGCTGTTACCAATGAGCAGGCTGCCGCACGCGCACGCGCGGTGATTCCCGGCGGCGTCAACTCGCCGGTGCGTGCGTTTGCCTCGGTGGGTGGCACGCCGCTGGCGATCACGCGGGCACAGGGTGCGCGGGTGTGGGATGTCGAGGGCAACGAGTATGTTGACCTCGTCGCCTCCTGGGGCCCCGCGCTCGTCGGTCACGCCCACCCCGAGGTCGTCGCGGCCGTGCAGCAGGCCGCCGCGCAAGGTCTATCGTTTGGTGCATCAACGCCCGCAGAAGCCGAACTCGCCGAAGTGGTCATCGACCGCCTCACGGTCAACGGCGTGCGCGGCATCGACAAGCTTCGCCTGGTTTCGACGGGCACCGAGGCCACCATGACCGCGGTGCGTCTGGCGCGCGGTGTGACCGGTCGCGATCTGATCATCAAGTTTGCCGGGCACTACCACGGTCACTCCGACGGCCTGTTGGCCGATGCAGGCTCCGGTCTTGCCACGCTCGCTATTCCTGGTTCCGCCGGTGTTCCCGCCCCGATCGCCGCGCAGACTCTGGTGTTGCCGTACAACGATCGCGATGCGGTTCACGCCGCGTTCGCCGCGCACGCGGGCAAGATTGCCGCGATCATCACCGAGGCAGCCGGCGCCAATGCCGGAATTCTCGCGCCGGAACCAGGCTTCAACGAGTTCTTGGTGGCGACCGCGCATGCGCATGGTGCGCTGGTGATTCTGGATGAGGTGCTCACCGGGTTCCGCGTCAGCACCGCCGGCTGGTGGGGACTGGAGCGTACCGACGGCGCCATCTGGCGGCCCGACATCGTGACCTTCGGCAAGGTCATCGGCGGCGGCATGCCTCTTGCCGGTCTCGGCGGCCGCGCCGAGATCATGGACCAGCTCGCGCCCCTCGGGCCCGTGTATCAGGCCGGAACCCTCAGCGGAAACCCGCTCGCCGTTGCCGCGGGCATCGCCACGCTGCGTCTGGCCGACGCCGCCGTCTACGAGCGGGTCGATCACGCGGCTGCCGTCGTGGCTTCGTCGCTCAGCGAGGCGTTAGAAGACGAGGGTGTCGAGCACGTCATTTCCCACGCCGGCAACCTGTTCTCGCTCGCGTTCCGCTCTGGTTCCATCACCAACTACGACGAAGCACGCGAGCAAGAAGCCTGGCGCTACCCGGCGTTCTTCCACGCCATGCGCGAGCAGGGCGTCTCGCTACCGCCAAGCGTTTTCGAGGCGTGGTTCTTGACCGCCGCGCACGACGATGCCGCGATCGAGCACATCGTCTCGGCGCTACCCGCCGCGGCCCGCGCCGCCGCCGAAGCCGAGCACGCATAGCCCGCGCCGCCGTGGTTCCGGAACCACGTGCGCGTCGTTAGGGGCGGAGCATGTGGTCGACCCAGCGGCCGAGGGTCGCGTAAGCGTCGTCGCGGGCCGCTCGGTTGGAGAGGAAGACGTCGTGCAGCGCGCCGTCAATACGCTCAATGGTGACCGAGCGGCCGAGCTTGAGCGACGCCTTCGCGATGTCGTCGACCACCAAGACCGTGTCTGAGGTGAGAGCTTCGGCTGACCAGCGCACGCCGATCCAGGTGCGCTGCGACAGCATGACGCACACCGGCACGTCGATGCCGAGGCCCGCCTCAACGGTGTGCTGGCCGGTCACGATCGCGTTGAGCCATCCGGCATGAACCGGCATGGTGCGTTCCGGGCGCCAATCGAGATTGATCTCGTACGCGTCGTCGGCAACCGCCACCTCACGCTGCGCGCGTGAATAAAAGCCGAGGTCAACCTGCGGGCCGACATCCATCGGGCGCACCTTCGCGGTCAGCTGCAAGAACGCCGCGACCGCCTGACGGGTGATTCCGGTGATCTGCAATTCCAGCCAGGGGCTGTTGAGCACGACGGCGCTGGCGACGCCGGCATGGCGGGCAGCCCACAGCGACAGCGTGAGACCGCCGGTGGAGTGCCCCATCAGCACCAGTCGTCGGTCGGCGCGGGCACGGTCGGTCTTAAACCCCATCGCCGCCAGTGCCGCCGCGATGTCTTCGTCGTAGGTGGTGAGATCGGTGATGAAACCCGGTGTTTGCCCGGGCCGCAACGATCGCCCGTATTTGCGCAGATCGAGGGCGTAGAAGTTGGCGCCACGGTCGGTCCAAAACTGCGCGAGGCGACGCTGAAAGAAGTAGTCGCTCCAGCCGTGCACGTAGAGCACATCGACGTCGGTCAGTTCGCGCTGATCGCCCGCCAGCCGTCGCCACCAGGTCGATGGCGCTGCCAGCGAGCGCACGAGCGTCGCAACGACCTCGCCCTCGTTGTCTTCGCCCAGCGGCAGTGTCGTCTGCTCAAATGGCGCGCCGAGAATATCCGGCTTCCAGTCCCACATGCCTTCGACCATACGAGAGAACCCGTCAAGTGCGAAGCCGACACGAGATTCACGGCTCGCCGTGATCTCCGACGGCGGTGCGGGCTACTTCGCGGGGCGGGTGAGATCGCGCGAGACGCTCACCATTTCTTCGCGCGGAACCACCTTGACTCGGGCACGCTCGTGCGGTTCGCCGAGGCTCACTTCGTGCGCGTCGAGACGGTGCCAACCGTCAAGGTCGGTCCACTGCACTCCGCGGCTTTCCAGCAGCGCGGTGACGGCTTCTTCTTCCGGGTGTTCCGGGTGCCACCACGAGCCCTGGTCGTTGATGAGGTGACGAACCGTCTCCATCGCGTCTGACTTGGTGTGACCGATCAGGCCAACGGGGCCACGCTTGATCCAGCCCGTTGCGTACAAACCGGGAACGCGCTCGTTCGAGTCTTTGCGCAGCACCTGACCCTCGTGGTTGGGGATCACGCCGTGCTTCTTGTCGAACGGAACGCCCTCCAAGGGGGATCCGAAGTAGCCGATGGCGCGGTACAGCTGCTGAATCGGAACCTCGCGAAGCTCGCCGGTGCCGACAACGCCGCCCTCGCCGTCTGGACGGGTGCGCTCGTAGACGAAACCGGAGACCCGGCCGTTCTCGTCGGTCTTGACCTCGATGGGCTTGGCGTAGAAGTGCAGGTGCAAACGGCGTGAGGCCTCGCCTCCGGCGTTGTTCGCACCCGGACGCTGACGCCACGACTGCAGCACGCGGTCGATGACCATGACCTGCTTGTTGCTAGCAACGGCGGTCTTGGCGGCTTCGTCGTACTCGAAGTCTTCGTCGTAGACGACCATGTCGACATCGCGCAGCTCGCCCAGTTCGCGCAGCTCAAGAGGCGTGAACTTGACCGATGTCGGTCCGCGGCGACCGAAGACGTGTACGTCGGTGATCGGGCTCTTCGCAAGCCCCTGGTAGACGTTGTCCGGAACCTCGGTGACCAGAAGATCTTCGGCATGCTTTGCGAGCATGCGGGCGACATCAAGCGCGACGTTGCCGTTGCCGACGACGGCAACGGATTCGCCGTCGAGGGTCCACTCCCGCGGAACATCGGGGTGGCCATCAAACCAGCTCACGAAGTCTGCGGCACCGTATGAGCCGGCGGCGTCGATGCCGGGGATGTTGAGCGAGGTGTCGCGCACCGCACCGGTCGCGAAGATCACCGCGTTGTAGTGCTTCTTCAGGTCATCGAGCGTGATGTCGGTGCCGAAGTGGACGTTGCCGAACAGGCGAATGTCGCCGCGGTCGAGCACGTCGCGCAGCGCATTGATGATGCCCTTGATGCGCGGGTGATCGGGGGCGACGCCGTAGCGAACCAGACCGTACGGCGCCGGAAGACCCTCGAAGAGGTCAATCGAGACGTCGAACTTACGCTCGGCCTTCAGCAGAATGTCAGCAGCGTAAATGCCAGCGGGGCCAGCGCCCACGATCGCAAGCCTGAGCTTGGTCATTCGGTTCCTTCCTGCGGTGAGCGTTGCTCACGAATTCTGAGCGCGAGAGTACTTCTCGCCCCGGAGTCTTGCTAGGCCGAACGGTCTACGACGGCGTCGGCAAATCGAGTGAGCGCTTCGCGCACGGCCCCAGAGGGAAGTACGCTCAGCGCTGCGACGGCCTCATTGGACCATGCCCGCGCAAGCGCGGTGGTCTGGAGAGTGACATCGTGCATACGCAATTCTTCCAGAGCCTCATCAAGAATTGCTGGGTCTGCACCTGCGGCAATCTCTGCCACTCCGGCATCGATGCGCGATTTCAGGGCGCGAGAAGCATCATCGGTAGCCGTCCCGAGCAGTAGGTACGGCATGGTGACGACGCCGGCCCGGAGGTCGGTACCGGGAACCTTGCCCGTCTTCTCCGGATCGGCCGAGAGGTCAATGACATCGTCTTGGAGCTGAAAGGCCACACCAACCTTTTCACCAAACTCCACGACGGCCGCTTCGTACGCCTCGGGGGCGTTGGAGAAGATCACACCGCACTGCGCGGCGGCCGCGATCAGCGAGCCGGTCTTGTCGGCAAGCACCTGCAGGTAGAACGCGATCTCGTCGTCGCCCTCCTGCGGGCCGACCGTCTCATGCATCTGACCGATGACGAGGCGTTCAAAGGTGTCGGCCTGCAGCTGCATGGCGCGTTCACCGCGCTTGGACATGAGCTGGCTGGCGCGAGAAAACAGCAGATCTCCGGTGAGAATGGCGATGTTATTGCCCCACACCTGGTGTGCGCTCGGCACCCCGCGGCGCTTGTCAGAAGAGTCCATGACATCGTCGTGGTACAGCGAACCCAGGTGGGTCATCTCCAAAGCCTTGGCGGAGTCGATCACGCCATCTGTGGTTCCGTCGCCCAACTGCGCTGTCAGCAGCACGAGCATCGGGCGCAGACGCTTACCACCCGCCTCCAGCAGGTAGCGGCTCGCCGAGTCGGCCAGCCGGTCGGTCATCCGCAAATCAATGGCCAGCTCGTCTTCAACACGATCGAGGCCGTCTTCGATGGCCGCGAGCAGCTTACGCGAGCGCGGTCCTACGAAAATGCGGTCGCTCAGGCCAAGGCGGTTCGCCATACGGGAACCGGGCACGGAAGGGCTCGGAGTCACGAAACCAGACTACCCGTTGCGGGAGGCTTCGTTCGCGTCGTGCTCAGCGAACGGCTTGGTTGCACGGTGCAGCGCGACGATTCCGAAAGTCAGGTCGCGGTGTGCGACGTTGACCCACCCTGCGGTGCGAATCCAGGCCGACAGCTTCTGCTGATCGGGCCACGTTGCGATCGACTCGTTGAGGTAGTCGTAAGCGTCGGCGTTCGACGACACCACACGCGCCACCGTGGGCAGAATCTTGTCGTTGTAGAAGCGGTAGAGCGCACGGAACATGGGGTTGCGCGGCGTAGAAAACTCGCTGATGACGAGCATGCCGCCGGGCTTCGTCACTCGCAGCATTTCTTGCAGCGCAATGCGTGGTTCCGCGACGTTTCGAAGACCGTAGGAGATGGTGACGGTGTCGAACTCGTCATCGGCGAACGGCAACTTCATGGCGTCTGCCTCGACGAAGGTGAGGTTGGCGATATCACCGTGGCGACGCTTGCCCTCCGCGATCATGCCGCGGGAGAAATCGCCGGCGACAACCTCGGCCCCGCTGCGCGCGAGCACAACGGAGGAGGCGCCAGTGCCGGCGGCGAGGTCGAGAATCTTCTGGCCAGGGCGCGGATCGATGGCCTTCACCGTCGCCATGCGCCACAGCTTGTCTTGCCCCAGACTCAGCACCGAATTGGTGCGGTCATAGTTGGCTGCGACCTGATCGAACATGCCGCTGACGCGGGCGGGATCCTTGCCGAGGTCGGCGCGGTTGGGTTCTGGAGTCACCCATCGAGTCTATTGCCCACGCCTGCCGGGCGCCTGAACGCCGGGTTTCTCTGCTGTTGTTGGTGTCTCGCTCGGGTTGTTGGTGAGACCTTCCTGCGACGAGTACGGGAATTTCCTGCGCAGTTGCGCCCGCCGCGAGCGCCAGGCGGCGCGGAGTCGTACGCTGATGCCACGCAGCGAAAAGGGGACATTATGCGCACGTTCTTGGCGGTCTTGGTGTTGGGTTCGGCCGTGGCACTTGGCGGGTGCACGCAGCAGACACCCACCCCGGCACCCACACTGGTTGAAGTCACGCATTCGCAGTCGAAGGCGATCCCGAACTTCGATTCGTCTGAGCAGGTCGAGACCGACCCGGAGCGCCTGGCCGAGTTGCAGGCCCTGATCGCGGAATACGAGTGGGATGGCTCGCAGAAGCAAGACAGTCCAGGGTGCACGGGCGGCACGGGCACCGAGCTGCAGCTTGAGTGGTCTGACGGAACCACGGATCAGTGGAGCACGTACCGGTGCGACGAGGTTCCCGAGTTTGTGGTGAAGCTGACCGATCTGGTTGGTTCGTGGCGCTAACCGGGAGTTTGCTCCAAGGCGTTGCCGCCCGCGAGAGCACATCGAGTCTGCGAACACACGCTAAATACAGCCACACAAAGGGGACACCATGAAAAGGCTTTTGGCGGTCTGCGCAGTTCTTTCGGTGGTGACGTTGGGCGGATGCGCGCAGCCATCCCCACCAGCCACCCTCACGCAAGCCACGCACACGCAGTACCAGGCTCTTCCCGACTTCGATGACTCGGAACAGGTCGAGACCGACCCGGGGAGACTAGCCGAGTTGCAAACTCTGCTGGAGAAGTACGACCCGGCCGCGGCCTCGGGCGAGCCCTGCCCGGGCGGCATCAGCACACGCCTGGAGCTGGAATGGTCAGACGGAACCAGGGAGCTGTTGCAGACCGAAACATGCGGCGCCGAGACGCCCCAGTTTGTGACGGAGCTGACCGATCTGATTGCTTCCTGGCGCTAACGCGGCGACGCATAGGCCGGGCTGATCGTTCGGCGGCCTGTGCAGCGCACGGCGGTAGGCTGGTGGGGTGACTGCTGCGGATTCGCCTGCCCTCGTGCGCGTCGTTTCTCGACCGACGATGCGGGTAGATGAACTGCTCACCCTGACCGCCCCCGACGCGCCGCTCTCATGGTGGCGGCGCGGCGACGGCTTCGTGGGGTTCGGGGTGGCTGCGACGCTCACCGCCACCGGACCGCAGCGCACGCGTGAGCTCGCACGGCTGTGGCGCGAGTACGTCGCGACGGCCGAGGTTGACGACGCTGTCGGGGTTGCCGGTTCTGGCCTCGTCGCATTTGGTGCGATTGCGTTTGACGATGAATCAGCGGCGCAGAGCACGCTCATTGTCCCGCGCGTGATCGTCGGCCAGCGCGGTGACATCGCGTGGATCACCACCGTCACTCCCCACGGCGCTGCAGCACAGGTTCCGGTCGAGACGCCATTTGGCGACTACTGGCCAGCGACGCTCGGCCCGGGCCTACTCACCCCCGAGGGCTATCAGCAAGCCGTGCGCGATGGGCTCACCGCCATCGCCGAAGGCGTTGTTGGCAAGGTCGTATTGGCGCGAGACATCGTTGGAACCATCCCCGCGGACGCAGACCTTCGCCGCCTGTCGCGCGCGTTGCAGGCTGGGTACCCGGACTGCTGGAACTTTGCCGTCGATGGCCTCATCGGCGCATCACCCGAGACGCTCGTGACCGTGTCGAAGGGGCGGTTGACGGCGCGCGTGCTTGCCGGAACCGCGTCGCGCGGCGCTGACGCCGACGCCGATACCGCAGCTGCCACCGCGCTGGCGACGTCACAAAAAGATCAGGACGAGCATCGCTACGCGGTAGCCAGCGTCACGACAGCGCTCGCCGCGCACACGACGGCGCTCGCGGCGAGCGAGCAGCCGTTCATGCTCAAACTGCCCAATGTGTGGCACCTTGCTACCGATATTGAGGCGACCCTCGGCGAGAGCGAGTCCAGCCTTGACCTGGTGGCGGTGCTGCACCCGACGGCCGCGGTGGCGGGCACGCCAACGGCCGCCGCATTGCAGGTCATTCGAGACATCGAGCCGTTTGATCGCCACCGATATGCCGGGCCGGTCGGGTGGATCGATGCCGCCGGCGACGGCGAATGGGCCATCGCCCTGCGATGCGCACAGTTCGAGCCGGCCGACGATCACATCGCGGTGACGGCGCACGCCGGTGCGGGCATTGTGGCCGGCAGCGATCCCGAAAAAGAAATGCTCGAGACCCGGGTGAAGTTTCGCCCCATCATCGACGCCATCGCGTAGATTCTGTCATCGCGCGGGTGCGTCGGTTCTGTGCCGGTGGTTCCGCTCGTCACCCTCTGCGGTGTTCCGCTAGCCACGGTGGCGGCGCGCGTGGGACGATGGCCGACGTGAGCGGTGACCTCGGAACTCTGGTGTTGCTGCGTCGTGCTCGCGATCGCATCGATCGGGAGTTTGCGCAGCCGCTCGACGTTGAGCAGTTGGCGCGGGGCGCGCTGATGTCGTCCGGGCATTTCAGTCGTCAGTTCAAGCTGGCGTTTGGCGAGAGCCCGTACTCGTACCTGATGACGCGGCGCATTGAGCGGGCGATGAGCCTGTTGCGCACCACCGATCTCACCGTGACGGAGATTTGTTTCGCTGTCGGTTCGTCGTCGCTTGGCACGTTCAGCACGCGGTTTACCGAACTGGTTGGCGTGTCTCCGAGCGCGTATCGCGAGCGCGGCGCGAGCGTGGTTCCGGGCATGCTGCCCTGCATTGCGAAGCACGTCAGCAGACCGATCAGAAATCAAGAAGCGACGCCGGTCACGGGGTCGTAGCGTGTGATCATGACCATCAGCATTCACACCAGTTTCCTGCCGCACACCGACGCCGAGGCGTCGCTCGCGTTCTACCGCGATGTGCTCGGGTTCGAGGTGCGCCTCGATGTGGGGTACGCCGATATGCGTTGGATCACCGTTGGCGCACGCGGTCAAGACACCGCGATCGTGCTGCACCCGGCAACCGTCTCTGGCACCGGACTCACCGACGAAGAGTCTGCCGTGCTCGAGCAGATCATCGCGAAGGGCAGCTACTTCGCCATTAACCTCCAAAGCTCCGACCTTGATGCCGACTTCGAGCGCATCGCGGGACTCGGCGCCGAGGTCGTACAAGAACCCATCGATCAGGATTACGGCGTGCGCGACGCGGCATTTCGTGACCCCGCGGGCAACCTCATCCGCATGCAGCAGAAAGGCTAGTCATGGCTGACAAGAAATCGAGCGACGTGCTCAGTGACTTCGAAAAGCAGGCTCTCAAAGAGCGCGCCGCCGAGCTCAAGCGTCAGGCCCGCAACGCCGGCAAGCGTGAAGCTGGTCTGAAGGATCTGCTTGAGAAGGTCGCGGAGATGCCACCGCCGGACCGCGTTCTCGCCGAGAAGATTCACGAGATCGTGTCGGAGCATGCCCCCCGAACTCGACCCGAAGACGTGGTACTCGTTTCCGGCGTACGCCCGCGACGGCAAGGTCATGATCTTCTTCCAACCCGCCGCGAAGTTCGAGGCCCGCTACGCGACCCTCGGGTTTCAAGACAACACCAACCTCGATGACGGAACGTTCTGGGCCACCAGCTACGCCGTGACCGAAATCACCCCAGAGGTCGAAGAGAAGCTCATCGCCCTCGTGAAAAAGGCCGTCAGCTAGCACTCGCCCTTCCGCGGCCGCACGGCGGAGGTGGTTCGTTCGGCGGCCGCGGAGCGTTCGGCCGTGGTGCTTCGTTCGGCCGTGGTGCTTCGTTCGGCGGCCGCGATGCCCGCGACGGCGAATCCGGAACCAGCGTGACTGTCCCGCACCCTGGTTCCGGCTTCTCGTGCTCCCGCACGTCGGGGTTCGGGGGCAGCCCTCATAACCCGCCCCAACCCGCGGAGCGTTCCCAAATGTCGGAGCCCCGGCGCCAGCAGCCGCCCCACCGGCACCCTCACCGGCGTGTCACCCCAAACTGTCCGACATTTGGGAAGCCCGCAGCCCCCATCGCCGGCTCCCGACACCAATTACCCGGCACCGGCTCCAATTCGCACAACCCGCCTCGCCTTCGCCACGGCCACGGCCACGTGGTTCCGGAACCACGTGCACCGCACGTCGGAACAGCCGGGCGGCCGCAAATAAGTCGGTGCGCGGGCCGACGGCACTCGGCGAAGCGTTCCCAAATGTCGGAACCTCGCCACCAGCAGCCGCCCCACCGGCACCCTCACCGGCGTGTCACCCCAAACTGTCCGACATTTGGGAAGCCCGCAGCCCCCATCGCCGGCGCCGTGCGCCCGGGACCCGGCTCCAATTCGCTCAGCCCTCGGCTCGCTCGCCAGGGCCTCGTGGTTCCGGAACCACGAGCACCGCACGTCGGAACAGCCGGGCGGCCGCAAATATGTCGGTGCGCGGGCCGACGGCACCCGGGCGGACCGTTCCCAAATGTCGGAACCTCGGCATCAGATGCCGCCCCACTCGCGCCGCCACCGGCGTGTCGCTCCAAATGCTCCGACATTTGGGCAGCGCGCCGCCCCCACAGCCAGCGCCGTGCGCCCGGGACCCGGCTCCAATTCGCTCAGCCCTCGGCTCGCTCGCCAGGGCCTCGTGGTTCCGGAACCACGGGCACGGAACGTCAGAAAGACCGGGCGGTTGCGTCCGCCCCCACCGGGGTGTCACGCCGGGTGAGAAATACCTGAGGGTTACGACACTGAGACGAGGGCGGTCAGCCCGTGCACATCGGCGAGATAGTCGCGCGCAAATGCGAGCTGCGCCTCGCGCTCACCGTCGCTCCAGCCCAGCGCCTCGGCGACAACGTCGGCAACCTCAACAAGCACGTCATCGGTGGCGCGCCCCGCCATCGCGATCGAGGTGCGCCGCTGAATCATGTCAACCAGCCGCACCACCTGGTAGGTGCGCGCGAGCCACGCCAGCTCTTCGCGCGAATACTTGTCGGTCGAGGTCAGCATCGTCTCGGGCGCCGTCACGGTCGCAATAAACGCCGCGGCCGTGGTTCCGTAGCGACGCAACAGCCGGTCGGCGCGCGCTTCGCCCACAACGGAACCATGCTGCCGCGCCCACTGCGCCTTGCCCTCGTCGTCACGCGGAAAATCGCGTGCGCCACCGATGGGCATGCGGGTGGTCGTGACGACGCGCTCCTTGCCCTGCAGCGCCAGCGCATCGCGCGAAACGTGCTCGGCAAGCGCGCGGAAGGTCGTCAGCTTGCCGCCGACAACACTGAGCAGGGGCACGGAACCAAGGGCTGATTCGACGACGCGATAGTCGCGAGAGACGAAGCCGGGCTCCAGATCGCCGTGACGGGGCAACGGACGAATGCCGCTGAAGCGGTACACAATTTGCGAGCGATCAACCGCGATGGTGGGAAACACCTTGGCAACGAGTCCGATGAAGTAGTCAACCTCGGCCTCGGTGCAGCGCATGACCTCGCGCGGGTCGGCGTCGAGATCGGTGGTGCCCACCATCACCCGATCACGGAACGGATAGATCAACACGATGCGGCCATCGCTGTTCTCGAAGAAAATCTCGCTCTTGCCGGTGGCCTTAAGCAACTCGGGATTGTCGAGAATGATGTGCGAGCCCTTCGTGCCGCCCATGTAGGCGGTCGGGGTGCCGAGTGCATCGTTGGTGAGGTCGGTCCACGAGCCAGACACGTTGATCACTGTCTTCGCGGCGATGTCAAACGTGTCGCCGGTCACCTCGTCGCGCACCGTGACGGAACCATCGGCAAAGCCGACGGCCGCGAGGTAGTTGCTCGCGCGCCCGCCGTGGTCGATGCCGTCCGAGAGCGCATCGATCACCAGCCGCTCGGGGTCGTGCACCGAGGCGTCGTAATAGGTCGCCGTGTACTTAATGTTCGGCGGAAAATCGGGGCGCGCGGCGAGCGACTTCTTACGACCGTGAAACACGTGACGGGGCACGGAACCACCATCGCGCGAGAAAAAGTCGTAAATGATCAGGCCCACCTTGATGAGAAACGCGCCGCGCTCCTTCGGCTTGCCTGCCTTGTGGGTGAGCAACCGCAGTGGTGCCGAAAACAGGCCGGAGAAGGTGGAGAAAATCGGAATGACCGTCGGCAGCGGCTTGACCACGTGCGCGGCGATCTTCAACAGCCCGTTGCGCTCAACGACCGACTCTTTCACCAGGCGCAGCTCGCCGTTTTCGAGGTAGCGAACGCCGCCGTGAATCATGTGGCTCGACGCGCTCGACGCCCCCGACGCGTAATCGGCACGCTCAACAAGCACGACGTCGGCACCCTGCAGCACGAGATCGCGGAAGATACCGACGCCGTTGATACCACCGCCGATCACAACGTAGTCAGCCGTGGGGCGGGTGCGGAGCGCCTCGACGCTGGCGCGTGAAGTGGTGGCCATACCTCAAGCCTACGTGGCCGCAGATCAGGTGGCGGCGAGACGCTGCTTTTCTTCAGCAACATCAAATTGTGCAACGGGCCACTGCGGGTTGATGCCTTCCAAGACGTTCAAAAGCAGCTCCTGAACAGCCAATCGTGCGAACCATTTGCGATCAGCCGGAACCACGTACCAGGGCGCAATGTCGGTAGCGGTGCGCTCGAAAACGGTTTGGTAGGCATCCTGATACTCGGGCCACAGCTGACGTTCATCAACATCTCCCGGGTTGTACTTCCAGTGTTTGTCGGTGCGATCCAGTCGCTCCATCAGCCGTTCACGCTGTTCTTCGTATGAGATGTGCAGCATCACCTTCAGAATGCGGGTGCCGTGCTGCGCGATGCGTCGTTCAAAATCGTTGATGGCCGAAAAGCGACGCTCAATTTCGTCGGGAGTCGCGAGGGCGCGAACCTTGCCAACCAAGACGTCTTCATAGTGGGAGCGATCAAACACGCCGATCATGCCGGCGCCCGGCAGGCGGCGCTCGATGCGCCACAGAAAGTCGTGCTCTAATTCCAGCGGTGTTGGCTTCTTGAACGAGGTGATCAGTACGCCCTGCGGGTCAACTCCGCCGACGACGTGCCGAACAATGCCACCCTTGCCCGCGGAGTCCATTGCCTGCAGCACGAGCAAGACCGAGTCGCGCGAATCACCGCCACGGCTCGCGGCGAACAGTCGCTCTTGCAGATGGCTGAGCTCGACCAATCCCGACTTCAGCGCAACCTCACCCGTCTCCTTGTCGCCGTCGAATCCGGTCGTTGCCCGCGGGTCAACGTCGGCCAGACGAAACCCGTCGGTAACGCGTAGGCACGTGGCGGGTTCGGCTGTCCAAGAAGGTTGTGTCGTCCTCGTCATGGCGCCCATTCTGGCATCGACGAGCTCCCATGCCTAGGCTCGGGGCAGAACCACTTCGATGATCTGACGGTTGGTGGTGTGGGTGGTCAGTGCCTGGTCGATCTCCGACCGGGTTGCCACCCGCTGGTAACCCCAGCCGTACGCTGCGGCCAGATGCTCCAGGCTGACATGCTGCGGGGTGTACTGCACGCGGGTCATGTCGTCCGCGCTCGCAACCGAGGCGACCTCAAGGCCGTCAAAGATGGTTCCGCCGCCGTCATTACCGACGATCAATTGAATGCGCGGTTGCGCCTCATCAGCCGGCATCAGCAGCGCGCCGACGTCGTGCAAAAACGTCAGGTCGCCAAGCAATACCCGCGTGATGCCGCGCGCACCCTCCGCTTGGCTGGCGATCGCGATGCCGAGTGCGGTCGCGATGGTTCCGTCGATTCCGGCGAGCCCTCGATTGGCGTGCACCGGAACCTTTTTGCCGCCAAGCACAGCATCAGCCACTCGCACGAGTCGTGACGAGCCGAACACGAGGCGGTCGTGGGGCCATGTCGCCCGCCACACCGCGTCGGCGATGAGCTCACGGGTGAGCGGCTCGCGCACGGCGGCGAGTTCGGCATCGAGTGCCTGGCGTCGGGCGCTGCCGCTGAGGGAGGAGAGCCCGTCAACGTCGGGGGCGGGCGTCGACAGGTCAACGATCTGCTCGCGCGAGGTCGTCATGACCGCGCCAAGCCAGTCGCGGTCGGCATCCCCCGCGGCAACGCGGACGGCATCGGCGTGACGCGTGCGGCCGTTGAGATTGAGGGGCACGCCGCCGCTGCGCACGGCAATCACCTCGACGTTCGGATCGCTCAGCAGGCGCGAAACTTCACGCGACAGGGTCGGGTGCCCAAACACCACCGCCCGCTCGATGCGCCCACCCAGCTCGGGGTCGCGCAGCACCGCGCGGTAGCCGTGCACCAGCAAGCGCCCGAATCGAGCGCCGCTGACGACCTCCGCAATAAGCGGCCACGAACCCGCGTGAGAAATCTCCTCAGCCTCGGCCCCCGCCCCGGCACCGGCGATGACGACGGTTCGCGGCCCGCGTGCCAGCTCCATCAGATGGCGCGGCGCGCGCTCGGCGGGCGCAACGTCGGCACTCACGCGCGCCTCACGCACCCACGCGGGTGGCTCGCCAGACAGCGGGTCACGGTACGGCAGGTTGAGGTGCACGGGGCCGGGCGTCGGCAGCTGGGTGGCCGGGCTTTGCGGCGCGGAACCAGCGGGCGCCTGTGGCGCATCGCCTGCGGCATCAGCACTCGTGGTTCCGTCACCCGCGGAACCCGTGGTTCCGTCACCCGCGATACCCGTGGTTGCGTCGGCGGCAGCTTCTTGCGTGGTCGTGCCGGTCGCTGCGGCGAAGGCGGCACGGGCGAGTGCGCGCACCGCTGCGGAACCAGCACCATCGTTGTCGAGATCGGTGGGGGTGGGCGCATCCCACTCGCCGCGCACAAATCCGGCAAACGCGCCGGGTTGCACGGTCGCCTGGTTGGCACCGATTCCGCGTAGCTCATCGGGGCGATCGGCGGTGAGCAAAAGCAACCCAACAGCGCTGTGATGCGCCTCCCACACCGCGGGGGCAAGGTTGGCAACGCCGGTGCCACTGGTAACAACGACGGCTGCCGGCACTCCGGTTTCTCGCGCAAGGCCCAGGGCCGTGAATCCGGCAACGCGCTCGTCGATGCGCACATGCAAGCGGATGCGGTCTGCGCGCGCTTCGGTCGCGGCGGCGAGAGCGAGCGCCTGCGAGCGTGAACCCGGGCACACCACGATGTCACGCACACCGAGTGCGATGAGTTCGTCAAGCAGGGCGTGAGCGGCGTCGGTTGCCGCCGACGCCAGGCGACGCGAGTCAGACACTTTAGCTAGTGGCGCCGGTGGAGCCGCGCGGAGCCGAGTCGTCACCGTCAACCGGGAGATCGGGATCGGCCTGAGGCTTGGTGTCGGGCTTCGGGGTTGGCGCCTCGGTGTCTTCTGCGTCGAGACGAGCAAGCTCCTCTTCGATGCGACGGATGCGCTCGTTCTGGTCGTAGGTCGCACCGAGGGTCGACAAGAACTCCGGGTTGTCGTCGGGCGCCACCGGCGCGCGGCCCGCATGTTTCGAGGTGCGACCCACGGCAAACCACAGCGCACCGCCGATGACCGGCAGCAGAACGACAATCGCCATCCACGCCTTCTTGCCCACGCCACGGTGACGGTTCTCCGGCTGGACCGCGCAATCGACGATGCTGATCACCCAGAAGATGACCGCGATCACGATACCGATCAGGAGAAACCTCATGGCACCATCCTAGGCGCATACCCTGGTAGGTCGCCCCGGTCACTCACAGCGCGCCAACAGCCACGAAAGTAGACTGGTGATGTGAAGCTGCTCGTGTACTCCCTGCTCCGTCTCGCCGCGTTTGTGGTTCCGTTTGTGATCATGTGGCAATTTGCGGTGTTCCGGGAGCTGTGGTGGCTCACCGCGATCTTCGCGACCCTGATCGGCCTGGCGCTGTCAATTCTGTTCTTGCGTAAGCCGCTCGCCGAGGCTTCGGCCCAACTCGGCGCCCGCCGCAAGCACGCGGTCGTGCGCGACGAAGACATTGAAGACGAGGCCGTCGAGGCATCAAACGCATCGACCGCTGACGCCCAGCCCAAGCCCTAACGCCCAGCGCTAGCCGCAAGGCCCGGCTGGCCTCAAGGCCCAGCGCAAGCCCTAACGCCCAGCGCTAGCCGCAAGGCCCAGCTAGCCGCTAGCCGACGACGGCGATCGGGCCACCGAAGAAGGCCCATGCGATGAAGATCGCCCAAATAAGCGCGGTCAGTGACGTCAGCGCGAGGCACGTGACCAGTTCACGCGGGGTGCGGTACGTCCACATGATGAGCAGTGCCGGCAGCGCCGACAGCAGCGCCATGAGCGAGAGCCACGCGACCGGATAGAACACCGCAAACCAGACGCTCAGACCAAACGGCAGCAGCAAGAACAGCGTGAACAGAATCTGCGTCGGCAGTTTGCCGATCAGCACGGTGAGGGTGCGCTTGCCCGCCTCACGATCCTGATCGATGTCGCGCAGGTTGTTGGCGAGCAGCACCGCGCACGCCAAGAAGCCGATGGCGATTGCTGAGAACCACGCCTCCTGCGGCAGGTATTGCACTTGCGCCCACGTGGTTCCGAGCGTCGCGACCAGCCCGAAGAAGATGAAGACGAACACTTCGCCCAACGCGTTGTAGCCGTAGGGGCGCTTGCCGCCGGTGTAGAACCAGGCCGCAATGATGGCGACCGCGCCGATGGCAAGGAACCACCACTGCTGCGTGCGAATCGTGATCGCGAGGCCCGCGATGGCGGCGAGCGCAAAGAACACCAGCGCGACCGTCAGCACGCTCTTCGCCGTCGCCTTGCCAGAGCCGACGAGGCGGCCGGGCCCAACCCGAAACCGATCCGTGCCGCGGATGCCGTCGCTGTAATCGTTGGCGTAGTTGACACCGATCTGCAAAAACACCGCGACCGCGAGGCACGCCAGCGCGATAACCCAGTGAAATTCGCGGCTCACCAGCATGGCCGCACCGCTACCTGCAACGACCGGCGCGATGCTCAGCGGCAGGGTACGAAGCCGAGCACCCGCGATCCAGTCGCGCGGCGTTGCACGACGCTGCTCCAGGTGTGCGGTGTGCGCCCGCATTACGCCGCGCTTGGCGGGGTTTCCGGAAACTCCGGAGCGCGGCTTACGGGTCTTCTTCTGGGTGCTCACAATCGATGATCCTACGGCGCTTGTGGCGTGTTTCCCGTGAAACACACTTTGGTCGGCGAGACACACGCTCCCGGGGTGTGTCTCGCCGACCAGAATGTGTCTCGCCCTGGTGATGGTGAAAGGGTGAAGGGGTGGGCTACTCGAAGCGGGTCACCTCGCCGGAGGTGGCGCGGCGGGCGGCGGGGAATGCGGCAACGACGGCGAGCAGTGACATCGCCAGCGTCGCGACAATCACGACGTAGTACTCGAGCGGGGGCGGCGTGACGCTGCGCCCACCCGAACTCAACCCGAAGATGATCATGGCGCCGACGCCGTATCCGATGATGGCCGCAAGGGCGACGGCTGCGGCGAGCGGAACCACGGCCTCGCGAAACATGATGCCCTTGAGCGTTCGAAATGGCATGCCCGTCAGGCGCATGAGCCCGAGGGTTCGGCGACGGTCGCGCACCGCAGACACGGTGGCTGCCGCGAGCGCGACCGCCGAGACTCCCGCTGCCACCAGAACACCGAGGATCGCGAGCGTTCGATATTCGCGGGCTTGGGTATCGCTGATCGCCTCAAACTCTGTGAGCGTCACGCCGGAATTCACCACATTGGCGTGCTCAGAAAGCACGGTGCGCACCCGCTCGCGCGCGGTGGCATCGGCCGTTGCGACGAACAGGCTACTGGGGAGGAGCCCGGCGACGGATTCGTCACTCGCCCCCATTACCACCGGCCCATCGCTCGGAAAAGCCTTCACAACCGAAACGTCAGCCGTCGACTCCACGCCCACGGAGGCGAGGTCGGCTTTGGTGCTCAGCCCCTGATATTCGCTGCCGAGGTAGATGCGTGCGAGCCCGGTCACACCGGGCACCTGCTCAACAGCCGCCACCGCATCGACGAGCGCCGCCTCTTGCGCAGCGCTGATGGTTCCGGTCGTTGCCGGATTGTCGAGTCCGACGATCAGCACATCGCTGGCGAGTTCACCCTCGCCCCGCACGACAGCGCCCTCACGTACCGACGTCACCCCGGCCATGAACAGCGAGACCAGAAAGACCGCGATGACGACACCACTCACCGCGCGAAAAATCTGACGCGGGTGGCGCTGAATTCGCGCATACGCCATGAGTCCTTCGGCGCTTCGGGCACGCTTGTGCGCGATGCGCGCGATGCCGTGCGTGATCATCGGCCCCACCGCCACGATTCCCATCGCGGTCAGAACGAAGCCGGCGACGAGCCCGTAAAACATCGGCACAATACCGCTGAAGGATGCCCATAACAGCAACACCCCGGCAGCAAGGACGAACACGCGCCACACCCCGAGGGGCTTCTCCTGCCGGTCACGCACCGAGGAGGGTTGCGCGTCGGCACGCGCCGCGCGGATCGCGGCGACCGCGGCGAAGATGAGCGGAACCACGACTACGGCTACCAGGAGCTCCCCCGGTTCGAGACGAAGGTCACTCGGGAATAGGCGCGAACCATTGATGGTCACGAACGAGACGGGAATTGCCGCAACCCACGCCAGCAGTAGCCCGACGATGGTTCCGACAAGCCCCACCCCTCCCGCTTCGACCGCGGCGAAACGCGCGCGGTCGGCGGCGGTCGCCCCCAGTAGGTGAAACGCACGCATGCGGGCGCTACGGTCAACCGACCCGAAAGACGTGACGACGCCCAGCAGCATGGCCACTGGAATTAGCACCGCGACGGCTCCCAGCACCGCAAGAATCTCGTAGGTCTCGGAGGTGTACCGGTATCCGGTGAGCTCAGAGACGACGATGAACTGCTCGTTGACCTGACTCTCATCGACGCCAACGACCGCGACCAACGCGTCGGGGCCTGCGAGTACCCGATCGGGCAGTTCGCCGCGCACCGTACCAAACCGGTCCCCGAGTTCATCACGGGGGTACTGCTCGATCAGCGACGCCAGCGCGGGCGAAACCCACGAGGTTCCGGCAGGCACGCCCTCGCGGGTTCCCGGGATGTCCATGGCGGGGCTCTCCGCCCCGTAGACATAGAGCACGTCAATGGCGTGGCCGGCAAAGACTGTGCTCAGCCCGCGGGCGGCAATCTCGTCATCCGCGAGGGTGCGCCCCGGTTCCCACATCTGTCCGCTCGACATGGTTTGAGGCTGAACCCACGTGGAACGCTCACTACGATCACCGAGGCCGGTGAAGCCCGCCCACAGCAGCGCCGCAAGCATGACGCCTACGGCGACGCCGGCCGCCATGCCGAGCAGTCGGCGGCGATCGGCAGGACCAGGTGCCACGGCAATCCGCAGCGCAGAACGCACGGTCATGCTTGGTCTCCGCCCGAGTCGCTCGCCACGCGGCCGTCGCGCACGATGACCTCGCGATCCGCAAACGCCGCGGTACGCGGGTCGTGCGTGACAATAATCAGCGTGGTTCCGGCGTCGCGCACCACCTGCATAAGCGCCGTCATCACCTTCTCTGAGGTGAGGGTGTCGAGGGCGCCGGTGGGCTCATCAGCGAAGATGACGCCGGGCGATCCAGCCATCGCACGAGCGATCGCGACGCGCTGCGCCTGGCCGCCAGACAGCAACGCCGGAACCTCGTGGCTGTTGTCGGCAACGTCCAGCATTTCGAGGTGGATGAGGGCTTGCGCCTCGGCCTCTGCGCGGCTCGCGCCACGAAGCAACAGCGGGAGGGCAACATTCTCCAACGCCGTCACGTCAGGAATCAGCTGGCCAAACTGAAACACAAAACCGAACGCATCCAAGCGCAGCTTGGCGCGGTCAGACTCCGGCAGGTTATCGATGCGATTGCCGTGAAAGCGCACCTCGCCGCCGTCGATTCCGACAACCCCGGCGAGCGCGTGAAGCAGCGTGGACTTGCCCGATCCGCTCGGCCCCATGATGGCAACCGCCTCGCCCGCGTAGATCGTGAGGTCGACGCCCTGCAGTGCCGGCTGCGGGCCGAACGATTTCGTGATGCCCGTGGCCGTGAGAAGCGGAACGCGGTTCATGCCGTTACCTCCATGCGAAGTTCGCCCAGTCGGGCGGTGGTGATGTCGATCCAGCGGAGATCCGCTTCGATGTGAAAGAGCGTGTAGTCGGCCAGCAGCGTGGTGCCGATATCGGCGCCGAGCTTGGCCCTGGTGAGGTCGCGCATGCGGGCCATGTGTGCCACGCGCTGCGCGTCAAGAATCTGTTGCGCGTCGTCACCGTTGATGATTGCGATGACGGTCTTGGCGAACAGGTTGGACTGCATCGACTCGTTGGGTACATCCGGGGTGCTGATCCATTCGCGAATCGTCTCGCGCCCGGCGTCGGTCACCGCGTACTTTTTACGGTCGGGCCCATCGCCCGCCTCATCGCCAACGGGTTCGATCTTGCCGTCGCGCAGCAGTCGCGCGAGCGTCGCGTACACCTGCCCAAACGCGAGGGGCTTGCGGGCACCGAACAGGCGGTCGTAGTCATGCTTCAGGTCATACCCGTAGCTGGCCCGCACCCCCAAGAGCCCCAACAGAGCCTTCGCGCTATCCATACACTCAGCGTATACACCGAGTGTATAGCGGCGCAACCCCGGTTCCGAAGTTCCCGGTTCCCGGTTCCCGGTTCCTGGTTCCTGGTTCCTGGTTCCCACCAGACACAGCCGTTATGCACGCAGTGCTGTGACTGGAGTGACTCATGTGGCTCATGAGGCGAATATTGCGTGCACATCGTTTTCGATCGTGCAGAACGGTCGCGAGGAGCTCCGGTAGCGGAACATCAACCACACCAAGACCCCCAAGCCCGCAACCGGGAACCCGACCCAGAAGCCCCGAAGCCCCGAAGCCCCAAAGCCCCAAAGCCCAGAAACCCCAGAACCCGGAAGCCCCGTTACAGGCGGGCGGCTATTGCGCGGCGGTCGGGCTTGCCAGACGCCAGGGTCGGCAGCGGAACCATCACCACCACGCGCGCGGGGCGGCCGGCAACGCCGACCGCGGCTTCGGCAGCGGCGCGCGCTTCGGCAAGCAGGCCGTCGCGATCGGCCTCCACCACCAGCACCGGAACCTGCCCCCAGCGGGGGTCAGCGACGGCAACAATCACGCCACCTTCGCCGCCAGTAACGCCGCGAACCGCGCGCTCAACCGCGTCAAGCGACACGTTGACGCCGCCCGAGATCAGCACATTGTCGATGCGCCCCGTCACGGTAACGAGGTCGTCGATCACATCGCCGGCATCTCCGGTGCGGTACCAGCGGGTGCCGTCGTCATCACGCACGAACGTCGCGTCGGTCAGCGCCTGCTGACCCCAATACCCGTCGGCCAGCACCGGCCCTGAAATCTGCAATTCACCCTCGACCGTGCGCACCCGAACGTGCGGCAGCGGCACGTTGTCGTACACGCAGCCGCCGGCTGTCTCCGATGAGCCATAAGTCGTAACGATACGAAGCCCCAACTCGGTCGCTCGCACGAGAACCGCCTCCGGCAGCGCCTGCCCGCCTACGAGAATCGCGGCAAACGATCGTGCGGCGCCGACAACGGCCGGGTCTTCGGCCTCATCCAACAGTGTCAGCAACTGCGCCGGAACCAACGAGGTATAGCGGGCAACGCCCGGAGCGACGAGTGACATCTGCGCTGCCGCGCGAATAAACGCGTCTGTGGTGAAACGCCCATCCAAATACGTCGGCTCGTGGCCGGCGATCACCGATCGCGCCAGCACCTGAAGTCCGGCAACGTAGGTGGCAGGCAATGCCAACAGCCATGCCCCTTCACCCACCCGCGCCATAGTCGCCATCGCCGACGCGGTGAGCGCGGCGCGTGACAGCACCACGCTCTTCGGCACCCCCGTCGACCCCGACGTCGTGACGACCGCGATGGTTCCGGCCGGCAACTCCTCGGCATGCTCAATCGCACCGCCCAGCGCCACCGGCCCGCCAGACCCGTTGAACGCGCACTTCACAGCGGCATACACCGCACGGGGGTCAGCACCCGTGTCGAAAACCTCAACGGTCATCTCATCACCGCCCCGGAACCAGGATCCGCCACGTCACAGCGGGGCACGTCAGAAGTGGTACGGGTAGGCAGACCAGTCGGGTTCGCGCTTCTGCAAGAAGCTGTCGCGCCCCTCAACGGCCTCGTCGGTTCCGTAGGCCAGCCGCGTGGCCTCGCCGGCGAACACCTGCTGGCCGACCATGCCATCATCAACCGCGTTGAAGGCGAACTTCAGCATACGAATCGCGGTGGGCGACTTGGTGAGAATCGTGCGAGCCATCTTGATGGCCTCGACCTCAAGCTCGGCGTGCGGCACGACCTTGTTGACGGCGCCCATGTCGTAGGCGCGCTGTGCCGAATACTCCTCCGCCAAGAAGAACACCTCGCGAGCAACTTTCTGCCCCACTTGCCGCGCCATATACGCCGATCCGTAACCGGCATCGAACGAGCCAACATCGGCATCGGTCTGCTTGAACTTGCCGTGCTCAGCCGAGGCGATCGACAGGTCGCACACGATGTGCAGGGAGTGGCCGCCGCCGGCAGCCCAACCCGGAATCACGGCGATGACGACCTTCGGCATGAAGCGAATCAGTCGCTGTACCTCAAGAATGTGTAGGCGTCCGGCGCGCGCTGAGTCTTGCACCGTGGTTTCGTCGTCTGAGTACTTGTACCCGTCGCGGCCGCGAATGCGTTGGTCGCCACCCGAGCAAAACGCCCAGCCACCGTCTTTGGGGCTGGGGCCGTTGCCGGTGAGTAGCACCGCGCCGATGCGCGGGTCTTGCCTTGCACTGTCGAGGGCACGGTACAACTCATCGACCGTGTGCGGACGAAACGCGTTGCGCACCTCGGGCCGATTAAACGCGATGCGCGCGATGGTTCCGTCGTTTGACACATGCGCCGTGATGTCGGTGAAGTTCTCCGCCCCGGGCGCAAGCCGCCACTGGTCTGCATCAAACAGGTCTGACACGTTATTCGTCATCTCTACCTCCCACGGCATGTGCGCCATCTCCAGCCTATTGCCTGACGAAACGGCGACTCTGACGAGTTCTCACCGAATCACCACCGCGAGCGACACAATGGAGCCATGACTCTGCCACCGCTCGACGACATTCTCGGCTCGCTGCGCGTCGTCGCCCTGCCCCTGGCCGTGCGGTTTCGCGGCGTTGATGTGCGAGAAGCCGCACTATTTGAGGGGCCGCAGGGGTGGACCGAGTTCAGCCCGTTCGTCGAATACGACGACGATGAGTCGGCAACGTGGCTGGCCGGGGCGATCGACTACGGGTGGCGGGTATTGCCGCCGCAACGACGGAACCAGGTGCCGGTCAACGCGACGGTGCCCGCGGTTTCAGCCGACCAGGTTGCGGCGGTGCTTGCCCGCTTCGACGGCTGCCGCACGGCGAAGGTGAAGGTCGCCGAGGCAGGCCAAACTCTCGCCGACGATATCGCCCGAGTGCGGGCGGTGCGCGAGGAGATGGGCCCAGACGGTCGTATCCGCATCGACGCCAACGCCGGATGGAACGTTGACCAGGCCGAACGCGCCATTCACGCCCTCGCCGAGTACGACCTGGAGTATGTGGAGCAGCCCTGCGCCACCGTCGACGAGTTGAAAGACATTCGTAAGCGCGTAAAGTACGCCGGAATCCCGATTGCCGCCGATGAGAGCGTGCGCAAGGCCGCCGACACTCTCGCGGTCGCGCGCGCGGGCGCCGCCGACCTCATCATCATCAAGGCGCAGCCCCTCGGCGGCGTGCATCGCGCCCTTGACATCGTTGCCGAGACGGGGTTGGCGGCCGTCGTCTCCTCGGCGCTCGACACCGCCATCGGCCTGCGCATGGGCGCGGCGCTCGCCGCCTCCCTCCCCCAACTCGACTACGACTGCGGCCTTGGCACCGCATCATTGTTCCGCGCCGATGTGGGCGACTCGCGCCCCCGCGGCGGAATGCTCTCCGCCGAACGTCTGGTTCCTGACGCAGCAGCGCTCGAAACTCATGCCGCCGACGATGACCGCGCCGCCTGGTGGCGGGCACGAATCGAGCGCTGCTACCGCGTGCTCGAGGGTGCTGGCACCGAGAGTTAGCGCCGGTGGCCGCCGAGTGGAGTGACATCGTTGACCGCGGAACCATCGCCGCGGCACCGAAGCGACGCCGACGGCGACGGCGCGCTCCCCTCGCACAGCACACGCACTTCGCTCGCCGCACCGTGGTTCCGCGGCTGTTTCGACTGCTGGCGGTCGTGATCGTGACGGTGCTCGTTGCGGCGGGCGGCGTCGCGGCCACCATTGCGAGCACGTGGGTCACCAAACTGAGCACGAGCGCGGTCGTGCTCGCGGGCGAACCCGAAGTCGCGCCCGATATCGCTCAGCTCGAGGGCGGCGCCAACATTCTATTGATGGGCGTCGACGCGTGCGAAGACGAAATCAAAGACCTGTTTGGTGATCGCTGCAAGAACCCCGAGTCGGAGGCGACGCTCAACGACGTGAATATCGTCGTGCACATTAGTGAGCCGCCGCGACGGGTTGTGGTGATTACCTTTCCGCGCGACCTGGTGATCGACTCCCCCGAGTGCACGACTCCGCGCGGTGACGTGTTGCCCGCTCAAGACGGCGTCATGATCAACTCGCTTTACGAGTACGGCGGCATCTCGTGCGTTGCGCAAACCATCGAGTCGCTCTCCGGCGGCGCACTCGATATTCAGTTCGGCGCCATGATCACGTGGCAAGGGGTCATTGAGCTGACGAGCGCGGTCGGCGGCGTTGAAGTGTGCGTTGCCGAGCGCATTCGAGACCCGCACACGGGCCTCGATATTCCCGCCGGAACCCACACCCTTGCCGGATACGAAGCGCTGCAATTCTTGCGCACCCGGCATGGCCTCGTCGGTGAGAGCGATGTGGCGCGCGTCGGCAACCAGCAGGTCTACATGTCGGCGCTGGTGCGCAAGATCATGAGCGAACAGGTGCTGGGCGACCTACCGACCCTGCTTCGTCTCGCGCAGACCACGATTGACGCGGTCACACCAACGACGGCGCTGGCAAATCCTGCCACCATCGTGCAGCTGGCGCTTGCGATGAAAGACGTACCGCTTCAAGACTTCACCTTCGTGAAGTATCCGGTCGCCGACGCGCAATGGGACTCTGACCGCCTCGTTCCGCTCGAAGACGACGCCGCGATCTTGTTTCAAGCGATCACCGAGAACCGACCGTTGATCGTGCAGAACGACGGCGGCGACTACGGCGGCGCGGTCATCGATGCCGAACCCGACGACTCGACTACCGGCACCGAGGTTCCGACGCCATCGGCAGCGCCTGCGGATGAGCCAGGCGCCGCGGTACTGCTACCGCAAACGGTCACCGGCTTCACCCCCGCCGACAACGCGTGCTCCAACGGCGGCGGCTAAGCAGACCATCGGGCGGGATCAGCCGGCCGAGCCGATCAGGATCAGCCTGCGGTCGTGAGACCGGAGTAGGCGTGTAGACCCTTGAAGAAAATGTTCACGATCGTGAAGTTGAACAGCACTGCGCTGAAGCCGACGATCGAGAGCCAGGCGGAGCGGTTGCCACGCCAGCCGCGCGTTGCGCGAGCGTGAATGTAGCCCGCGTACAGCACCCAAATCACGAAGGTCCACACTTCCTTCGTGTCAAAGCCCCAGTAGCGGCCCCACGCGTCGTTTGCCCAGATAGAGCCGGCGATCAGCGTGAAGGTCCAGAGGATGAACCCGATGATCGAGAAGCGGTAGGCGAGGCCCTCCAGGTTTTCTGCCGACGGCAGCGTGTCAAGGAAGGACTTCTTGAGCGTGGCGTCGGGGTTGAGCTTCTTGGTTTCGCGACGAGACTGCATCAGCTGCAGAATCGACAGGCTGCAGGCCAGCGCGAGAAAGGCCGTCGCCAGCGTCGCGACAAACACGTGAATGACGAGCCATACCGAGCGCAGCGGGTCAGCAAGCGGCGCAACCGTCACGTAGAACGCGACGGCCGAGCCACCAAGCAACACGACCACCAGGCCCGTGATGAAGGTTCCGAGAAACTTCAGGTCGTACTTGATGTTGACCAGCAGATACACGATGGTGATCAGCACGGTGCCGGTCATCGCGAACTCATACATGTTCGACCACGGCACGCGCTCGGCGGCGATACCGCGCAGCACGACACCGGCAATGTGAAACAGCACGGCCAGCGTCGTCAACGCCGTCGCAACGCGCGCAAGGCGGTTGACGGCGGGCTTCGCCTCAGCGGTGGAACCAGGGGCTGCGGAACCACGGGCTGCGGAACCAGCATCTTCTGACCCAGCGTCTGCGAGCGCGTCGCCGCCAGCACCAACCAGCACGGCTTCGCGTTGCTTGGTGCGCGCCAGCTGTGCGTCGGCCGAGACCTGTGCGCGACGCGCGAGGTCAAAAACGTAGACCAGGAACGCCGCCGCATAAATCGCGATAGCGGTCCAAATCATCAGGACGGAATAGTTGTCCAGTTCTACAACGGTCGACGGCATGGTCTCAGTTTACTTTCGACGAGGTCAGGGCGGTTTGGTGCTTTTCGGCAAGCTGGGTGACAACGGAGGCAAGTTGCGGGTCTTCGCCTCGGGCAAGTCCCGCGTATTCCAGCTTCACGTGCTCACCGTCGGGTGTGGCCTTAACCCACACGCGGCGTCGCGGAATGAACAGCGCCATACCGAGGCCGGTCAGCGCAAGCAGCGCAAACAACAGCACGTAGGTGGTGGTGGGGTCGTGATGCGTGGACAGCGACACATAGCGGGTGACCGACTCTGAGTAGTCTCCCGCCGCCACAGCCGCCGGGTCTTTCGCATCAAAGCTGATGGTTCCGAGCCCATTGGGCAGATCTGCCGTCTCGCCCGGCATCAGCTGAATGGACTCGACACCGAATTCGCTGTTGCGGCCTGTCAGCTTCACCATTTCTTCGACGTTGAGGGTGTAGACATTGCGCGGGGTGCCGTCGTCGATACCGAGATCGCCCTGGTAGACGTCGAGGGTAAGAACCGGTGCGTACAGGTCGGGGAATCCCGAGGTGAGCGCACCCGAGTCGAGCTGCGCGACGGTCGGATAGAAGAATCCCTGCAGGCCGAGCTGTTCATCAAGCCCGTCGGTGATTTTCACGACCCCGGTAGAGGTCATGTTGTTGTCTTGCGGCAAGAACGGAACATCGTCGGTGAAGATGACATCGCCATCGGCATTTCGCACCGTGATGGTGGGCGCATAGCCGTTACCCATCAAGAAGATGCGGTCGCCCTCGAAGCCGAGCGGATGGTTGACGCGAATGGTCTGCTGCGTCGGCTCTTCACCCGGGCGCTTCACGCTGAGGTTGGCGGCAAAATCACCGGCCATTCCGCTGTCGTGGTACGTCACGTCAAACGACTCGAGAGTCATGGCGTAGGGCGTCAGCGCCTCGTCGTTGACGAACCGACCCTTGGTCATGGTGTTGTAGCTCAGCAGGGAGTTGACAAACGTCTCCCCCTCGCGAATCACGGTCTGGCCGTTGTAGGTCACCCCGCCGCCAATGCCAACGGCGATGAGCACGCCAACCAGCGACAGGTGAAACAGCAGGTTGCCGGTCTCACGCATGTATCCGCGCTCGGCCGAGACGGAGAACGAGCCCTTACCGTCGTAGCGCTCAACGCGATAGCCGGAGGACTTCAGCTGCTTCTCGGCGAGATCGACCGCCTCGGCCGCTGCCTGTGACGGCTCACCCGGTGCCTCAAACAGGTCTTCGCGATAGTCTTCCAGGCGCGCCAGGCGCACCGGAGTGCGCGGCGGGCGGGCACGCAACGCCTTGGCGTGGTGCTTCATGCGCGGAATGATGCAGCCGATCAGCGACACAAACAGCAGAATGTAGATCGCCGAGAACCACGGCGACGCGTACACGTCAAAGAGTTGGAACCAATCGAGCACCGCAAAGAGCTGCGGGTCGTTTTGCTGGTACTGCACCACGCCGTTGGGGTCAGCCGAACGCTGCGGGAAGATTGAGCCCGGAATCGCGGCGAGCGCCATCATCAGCAGCAGCACGATGGCCGTTCGCATGCTGGTTAGCTGCCGCCAACCCCACCGCATCCAACCGACAAAGCCCAGCGCGGGCGCCGCAATGGTTCCGTCTGAGTCAATGTGGTCAGCAGGACGGAGCGGATCCGTCGCGCTGGCGTTAGAGGGGGAGCTGGACACTTTCCATCACCGATCCGAGTCGAGTCATCAAGAGCGTCCACAGGCCAGAGACCATGAGCACACCCATGATGATGAGGAGCACGCCGCCCGCAATGTTGACGGCGCGAATGTGGCGGCGGAAGAAGCCGACCACCTTGGTCGCCCAGCCAAAGCCGAGCGCCAACAGAATGAACGGGATGCCGAGGCCGAGCGAGTACACCACGCCAAGCAGCGCTGCGCGACCAGGGTCACCAACGTTCCATGACAGCGCCATGATCGCACCCAGCGTCGGCCCCATGCACGGTGACCAACCGACGCCGATAGCAACACCCAGCAGCGGCGCTCCCCACAACCCCATCTGCTTTTGCGGCATCGGCTTGACCGTGCGCTGGAACAGCCCGAAGAACCCGATAAACACCAGGCCCATGATGATGACCACGACGCCAAGAATGCGGGTCGCGATATCGGCGTAGCGCACGAAGTTTTGTGCGGCGACGCCGGTGAGCGTGACGAGAGCGACGAACACGACGGTGAAGCCAAGAATGAATAGCATCACACCGAGCAGCAACCGCCCCCGCCGGGTCTTGCCATCGTCATCGGCGGCAACGGCACCGGAAATGTAGCCGAGATAGCCGGGAACAATAGGCAGCACGCACGGAGAGAGAAACGAGATCAGCCCGGCAAGAAGCGCGAGTGGCAGTGCCGCCCACAGCGTTCCGGTGAGGACGATCCCCTCGGGAGTCACGATTCTTCCGTCAGCTCGCGCACGAGCGTGCCGAGGATGGAAGCCTCCGGAACAGCGCCGATAATGCGCACGGCGGCGCGGCCCTGCTTGTCGAGAATGATGGTGGTCGGCGTCGCTGTCATCGGCGCGGCCGCGGCAAACGCCAGCTCAACCTCACCTGACTTCACGTCCATGATGCTCGGGTAGGTCACGCCGTAGGTGTCGGCGAACGAGATGGCGGTGTCGGCCAGATCGCTCGTGTTCACGCCGACAAAGGTCGCGCCGGCGTCTTTGTACTCCTGGTAGATCTCTTCCAGAATCGGCGCCTCGACCCGGCATGGTCCGCACGCCGCGTACCAGAAGTTTACGACGACAACCTCGCCGAGCAGGTCTTCTGAGGCGAGCGCGTCACCGTATTCGGTCTCACCCTCGAAGACAATCGGCTCGCCACGGTCGGCTTCGTCGATGGGAACCACCTGGTACGTGTCAGAGATGTACCCGGAGTTTTCGCCGTTCAAGAACTGCTCGGTCGCGGGGTCTGCTGGCGCGCACGCGCTCAACGCTAACGCGACGCCCGCCACCATGATCGAGGCGAACGTCTTCTTCATGCGCGAGGTCATACCGCTCCTACATCCACAGCCGAACCCGTCGCCGCAGGTTCCGCATATGCAACTTCGCGCCACGTGGTTCCGCGGCGCTCAAACGAGGTCACGCTCGACAGCGCGCACCGGCGCGAGCGCGGGTCGTGCGCGAGCTTTTCGCCGGCGACGGCAAGATGGGTGACCCAGATCGGCGCCTGGTGCGAAACGATGACGACATCGCCGCCATCGACGCTCTGCCAGGCATCGTCAATGGCAGAAAGCATGCGGTCGGCGATGGAGCGGAATGGCTCTCCCCAGCTGGGCACGGAGGGCCGCAGCAGGTGACGCCAGTTGAGCGGGTTCTTCAGCGCCTTGCGCATCTGGGTGCCCTCAAAAACGTTGGTCGGCTCGATGACGCGTTCGTCAATCACAGGGGTCAATCGATAGGCCGTAGCCCACGGCTCTGCCGACTCCTGCGTGCGCTGCAGCGGCGAGCAGATCAGCGCCGTGACGTTTCGGCCTTCGGCAACTAGATAGTCGGCGGCGGCCTGCGCCATCTCGCGCCCGCTCTCGCTCAACCGGTATCCTGGAAGGCGGCCATAGAGCACGCCGTCGGGGTTAAAAACCTCGCCGTGGCGCACGAGATGAATTCGATCAGCGGGCACGTGATCAGTCTACGTTGGAGGTATCTGAATACCCCCTGAGGGTTTACCGGGAGCGGGTCAGTCAGCGGTCTCGACGGCCGGCGCTGAGGCGTTCTCGACGGCCGGTGCTGAGACGTTCTCGTCGGTCGGTGCCGACGCGGTCTCGTCGGGGTCTTCGACGACAGTCTGCGGGCCTTCGCGACGCGCCTTCATCATGGCGCGCACGCGAATCACCACGAAGGCTGCGACGGCGATGACGGCAACGATAATGACGACGTACTGAAGCACATCGGCGTACTGCTCAACGATGTGCCACTGCTCGCCAAGAAAGTAGCCGGCGCCAACGAAGATGGAGTTCCAGATGAGGGAGCCGGCTGCCGTGAGCAGCCCAAACTTCCACAGCGCCATCTTGGAGACGCCTGCGGGAATGGAAATGAGGCTGCGGAAGATCGGAATCATGCGGCCAAAAAAGACCGCCTTGCCGCCGTGCTTGTTAAACCAGGTCACGGTGCTGTCGACGTCTTCGGCCTTGAGTAGCGGAATGACCTCGAACATGCGACGCAGTCGGTTCATGCCGAGCGCGCGTCCCAGCCCATAGAGGGCGAAGGCGCCGACGACGGAACCAAGGGTCGTCCAAAAGAGCGCCTCGAACAGCGTGAAGGCGCCGCGAGATGCGGCAAGACCCGCCATCGGCAGGATCACTTCGCTGGGAAGCGGCGGGAACAGGTTTTCGGCTGCGATTGCAACGCCAGCACCCCAAGCACCGACGACATCCATCAGGTTGGTGATGCCGTCAGCGAGGGCACTCAGCCATGATCCGTCGTTTGCCATAGCAAAGAAACTACCGTCCTACCCCTGGGAAAGTCCCTGGGGTAGGACGGTAATTGCTATGTGTGTTCGCGCTGTTAGGCGCTCGCTTCAGCCGCTTCGTCAGCCTTCGGCTCGGGCTTGGCGTCAACGCCAGCCTCCTTGCGCTGCTGCTCGGTGATGGGCGCCGGAGCCGCCGTCAGCGGGTCGTAACCGCCGCCGGTCTTCGGGAAGGCAATGACCTCACGGATCGACTCTTCGCCTGCCAGCAGCGAAACCACACGGTCCCAACCGAATGCGATGCCACCGTGCGGCGGCGCGCCGTACTTGAAGCCCTCCAGCAAGAAGCCGAACTGCTCTGTCGCCTGCTCATCGGTCACGCCCATGACCTTGAATACGCGTTCTTGAATGTCGCGGCGGTGAATACGAATCGATCCGCCACCGATCTCGTTGCCGTTGCAGACAATGTCGTAGGCGTAGGCGAGTGCCGAGCCCGGGTCGGTGTCAAACGTGTCGACAAACTCGGGCTTGGGCGACGTGAACGCGTGGTGCACGGCGGTCCACTTGCCGCCACCAACGGCGACGTCGCCCGAGGCGACGGCGTCTGCTGCCGGCTCGAACATGGGAGCGTCAACAACCCAGACGAACGCCCAGTCGCCGTCCTTAATGAGACCGGTGCGGTGACCGATCTCCACGCGAGCAGCGCCCAGCAGCGCGCGCGTGGGCTTAGCCTCGCCCGCACCGAAGAAGATGCAGTCGCCGGGGTTTGCGCCGACGGCTTCGGCCAGGTTTGCGGCCTCCCACTCGGTGAGGTTCTTGGCCACCGGGCCGGTGAGCGATCCGTCTTCCTGTACCAAAACGTAGGCGAGGCCCTTGCCGCCGCGCTGCTTGGCAAACTCCTGCCAGCCGTCGAGCTGACGGCGCGCCTGTGAGGCGCCGCCCGGCATGACGACGGCACCAACGTACGGTGCCTGGAATACACGGAACTCGGTGTCTTTGAAGAAGTCCTTGAGCTCCACCAGCGGCAGACCGAAGCGAAGGTCGGGCTTGTCTGAGCCGTACAGGCGCATGGCCTCGTGATACGTGATGCGCTCAATCGGGGTGTCAACGTCAACGTCAATCAGCGCCCACAAGCGCTTCACGATCTTCTCACCCAGCGCCATGATGTCGTCTTGGTCGACGAACGAGGCCTCAATGTCGAGCTGCGTGAATTCGGGCTGACGGTCGGCGCGGAAGTCCTCGTCGCGGTAGCAGCGCGCCAGCTGGTAGTACTTCTCCACGCCACCGACCTGCAGCAGCTGCTTGAACAGCTGCGGCGACTGCGGCAGTGCGTACCATTTGCCCGGTGCAAGACGCGCCGGAATGATGAAGTCGCGCGCACCCTCGGGCGTCGAACGCGTCATCGTGGGCGTCTCGATCTCAAGGAAGCCGACGTCGTGCAGCAGTTCGCGGGCCACGCGGTTCGCTTCCGAGCGCAGTCGCATGTTGGCGGCGGGCTTGGAGCGACGCAGGTCAATATAGCGGTGCTTCAGACGCACCTCTTCGCCGATTTCGGCGTGGTCATCGACCTGAAAGGGCAGCGGTGCACTGGTGTTGAGCACCTCCAGGTGGTCAACGGCAACTTCGATCTCACCGGTGGGCAGCTCCGGGTTCTCGTTGCCAGCGGGGCGGGCCTGTACGGTGCCGGTCACCGCAACGACAAACTCGTTTCGCAGCGGCGAGAACACAGCCTCATCGTGAACCACAACCTGGGCGATGCCCGAGCGGTCGCGGAGATCAAGGAAGGCAACGCCTCCGTGGTCGCGGCGGCGAGCCACCCAACCTGCGAGGGTGACTGTCTGACCAATGTGCTCTGCGCGGAGTGTTCCCGCGTCATGAGTGCGCAGCACGAAGGGTCCTTTCGAAAGTAGTGGGGCGTGGCTTGAGCCACACATATCCTTCCAGTCTACGCGCGCACCGCAACACCCGGGAATTGCGGTGGTTACCGCAACGCAACCCACTGTTCAACTTCTGATCGACTGCGGGTAATCCTCGGCTCCTAACGTCTGACGCGCACTCAGCTTGCGCCGTCCGGTGCGAGCGCCCCGAGAGGAACCACATTCCATGACAACTTTGCGCATGTCCCGTCGCCTCGGCGTCGGCATTGCACTGGCAACGGCCGCAGCACTCACCCTGACCGCATGCGGGGCGACCAACGATGACACCGGGGGCGATGCGGGCACAGCCGATGCCGCATCCGCCACGAGCCTCGCCGACTTCGGCACGTTGGAAGACCTGGAGAAAGCGGCCATCGCCGAGGGTCAGCTGAATGTCATCGCCCTCCCCCGGGACTGGGCAAACTATGGCGCCATTCTGGACGCCTTCTCCGAGAAGTACCCCGAGATCGAGATCGTCGAACAGTCACCCGATGTGTCGAGCGCCGAAGAGATTCAGGCCGCAGAGAACAACAAGGGCCTGGATACGGCACCCGATGTTTTCGACCTCGGTCTGACCGTTGCGTTGCAAAACACCGATCAGTTCGCGCCGTACAAGGTCGCCACGTGGGATGACATTCCCGACGCGTTGAAGGAGCCCAGCGGCCTGTTCGTGGGAGATTACGGCGGATACATGTCGGTCGGATACGACTCCTCCAAGCTCCCCGCACCGACCACGCTTGAGGACCTTCTGGGCTCCGACTACAAAGCATCGGTTGCCCTCAACGGCGACCCGACACAGGCCGGTGCGGCCTTTGGCGCCGTCGGGTTGGCCACCGTGTTGAACGGCGGAGACCTCGACGACTACCAGGCCGGCATCGACTTCTTCGCCGAGCTCAACGCGGCAGGAAACTTCATCAAGGTCGACGCAACCCCGGCAACGGTTGCCAGCGGCGAGACTCCGGTCGTATTCGACTGGGACTACCTCAACGCGGCAAATGCTCAGGGCAACCCCGACTGGAAGGTCGTCGTGTTCGAGGGCACCGGTTACGCCGCGTACTACAACCAGGCCATCAACATTGATGCACCCCACCCGGCCGCCGCCCGCCTGTGGCAAGAGTTTCTGTACAGCGACGAGGCACAAAACATGTGGCTCGCTGGTGGCGCTCGCCCCGCCCGCATGGAAGCAATGATCGAAGCCGGAACCATCGACAAGGCCCTGGCCGACGCCCTGCCTGCGGCACCCGCCGACAGCGTGGTTCCGACCGAAACGCAAAGCTCAGACGCCGGAACGCTGCTCGGCGAGAAGTGGGCATCGGCAGTTCAGTGACCTCCGCTTCCCTCGCCACACCGGCGGAGAAGGGGAGCCGCGCGGCCGGGACGAAGACTCCGTCCTCGTCCCGGCCGCGGATGACGTGGGCGGCGATCGGATTGGTTCCGTTCGCCGTCTACGTGTTCCTCTTTCTGCTCCTGCCGACAGTGCTCGCCCTCGGATCCGCGCTGTTCGCCGATGACGGATCCCTCACGGCCGACAATGTGCTCGCGCTGTTTGATCCGCTCGTACAGCAGACATTTGTCAACTCGCTCTGGCTCTCCGCCGTCACGGCACTCGGCGGCGCCGTCATCGGCGGTCTCGTCTGTTATGCGCTTTTGGGCGTGCGTGAAAACGGCATCGCGCGCGCTCTCGTCGATGCTGCTTCGGGGGTTCTCGCCCAGTTCGGCGGCGTGACGCTGGCCTTCACGTTCATCGCCACGATGGGCGCCCAGGGCGTTGTCACCGTGCTCATGCGAGACACGTGGGGCATCAACATCTACGAAGACGGGTTGTGGTTGTACGAAGTGCCCGGGCTCATCATGCCCTACCTGTACTTTCAGGTACCCCTCATGGTGATCACGTTCATGCCCGCGCTGGCCGCGCTGAAGCCGCAATGGGCAGAGGCGAATCTCACCCTGGGCGGAACGCGGTGGTCGTTCTGGACCACCATCGGCTTTCCGGTGCTGCTCCCCTCGTTTCTGGCCTGCACGCTGCTGCTGTTCGCAAATGCGTTCTCCTCGTTCGCCACCGCCGCCGCCCTGATCAGTCAGGGCTCGCAAATTGTGACGCTCCAGATTCGTACGGCACTCACGAGCGAGACCCTGCTGGGGCGAGAGAACCTCGCGGGCGCGCTCGCCCTCGGCATGATCGTGATCGTCGGCATCGTCATGACGGCGTATACCGTCGTCCAGCGCCGAGCGGCGAGGTGGCAGCAATGAGCGCATCCCCAGCGCGGCTGGGTCCGCGCACCGGCACCCGCTGGGTCATCGGCATCGTGATCGGAACCATTTTCGCGGTTCCGTTGGTCAGCACGGCGATCTATACCGTGCGCGACTCTCGCACGGGCACCTACTCGTGGGATCGCTGGGTCGCGGTTTTCTCGCCAGAGAACACCGCCATCATGCGCCCGCTGTGGATCGCGATTGGCAACTCACTCACTCTGGCGGTGCTCACCGTCGCGATTGTGCTGCTGCTCGTTGCGCCAACGATGATCCTTGTGAACCTGCGGTTTGTGCGCCTCAAACCCCTGTTTGAGTTTGTCGCACTGCTACCGATTTCTATTCCGGCGATCGTGCTCGTTGTCGGTCTCGCGCCGCTGTACTTGCCGATCGCACGCACACTCGGAACCGGGGCGTGGACGCTGGCATTTGCCTACGGCATCGTGGTGTTGCCGTTCGCGTTCCGCGCGATCCAGGCGTCGATCGACGCGATCGATCTGAAGACCCTATCGGAGGCGGCGCGCACATTGGGCGCCTCGTGGCCGACGGTGCTGTGGCGAGTGCTGGCTCCGAACCTGCGCTCGGGCCTGCTCTCAGCCTCGCTCATTTCGGTTGCCGTCGTGTTGGGCGAATACACGATCGCATCGCTCCTGAACCGTCAGGTGTTGCAGACGGCGCTCGTCGTCGTGTCGAAATCTGACCCGTACGCGCCGGCCATCTTTACCCTGATGGCCCTCGCGCTGTGCTTCCTCCTGCTCCTCACGATCGGGCTGCTCACGCGGCGCGGCTTCGGAAAGGCCTCCTCATGACACTCTTTCCTCCCACCGATAGCAACACCCTCCTGTCGGCGGCAACGCATTCTGCACGCGTCGAGTTTCGCGCGATTTCAAAGAGCTACGGCACCCATCGAGTGCTTCATGATCTTGATCTCAACATCGAGCCGGGCGAGTTCGTCTCCCTGCTCGGCCCGAGCGGTTGCGGCAAGACCACCGCGCTGCGCGTCCTGTCGGGCCTGGAGGACGCGACGAGCGGCCAGGTGTTGCTCGGCGAACGGGATGTCACGGCCGTGCCCACCAACCGACGCGACATTGGCATGGTGTTCCAGTCTTACTCCCTGTTTCCGCATCTCACGGTCGTGGAAAACACGGCTTTTGGGTTGCGCCGCCGCGGCCTCGGCAAACGGGAAGCCGTCACACGCGCCCACGACGCGCTTGATCTCGTGGGCCTCGACGGCTTCGCCTCCCGCTACCCCCATCAGCTCTCCGGCGGGCAACAGCAACGCGTCGCGCTCGCTCGCGCACTCGTGACCGAACCGCGCGTCCTGCTGCTCGATGAGCCGTTGTCTGCGTTGGATGCCAAGGTGCGCGTGCAGTTACGCGATGAAATCCGGCGGTTGCAGTTGCGTCTCGGAACCACCACCGTCTTCGTCACGCACGACCAAGAGGAGGCGTTGGCCGTCTCCGATCGCATCGCCGTGATGAATGGGGGCCGCATCGAACAGATCGGAACCCCGGAGCAGCTCTATGAGCGTCCGGCTTCACCGTTCGTGGCCGCGTTCGTCGGTCTCTCTTCGGTCGTCCCCGGAGAAGCCCAGGGCGACACCGTGCGCATTTGGGGTGACGTCGTGGCTCTCACCACACCGATGTCTGGCAACGTGGAGGTGGGACTGCGCCCCGAGAATGTGCGGCTTGTCTCTCCCGAAGGAGCCGCCGAGAACGCCACCGTGCAAGAGAGCACCTTTCTCGGAAGCTTTCGCCGCACCGTTGTGCTCACGGCCTCTGGGCACCGCGTCGCGGTGCAGCATGATGCCGCCATCAAGCCGCAGTTCGGTGACCAGGTTGGCCTCGCCCTCACCCCGGTGGCGGTGACCGCTCGCCCACGAACCGACTCATCGTCGGCGGGGGCGGCGACCCCGGCCTAATCATCCGGCCTCTGCTCTAGTCAGCGGGGCCGCACACCGCTACTTTGGTCGCAAGACGATGTCTTGTACCTCACGCATTGACGAAGGGAATACCCGTGGCAGGAAAGTTTGAAGTTTGGGTCGACAAGGCTGGCGACTACCGCTGGAACCTCAAAGCAGGTAACGGCGAAGTGATCGCAACGAGCCAGGGCTACGCTTCAAAGGCAAGCGCACTCAATGGCATTGACTCGGTTCGCCGCAACGCTGCGGACGCCGACGTCGTCGAAATCGAAAAGTAATCCACAACGAGCGAGAGGCGGGATGGTTCTGAAAAGAACCACCCCGCCTCTCTTGCTGTGTCTAGCTCTGTTTAGCTTTCGCTACGCTGTGCGCGGCGTGCACCCAGAATCAGGACGGAACCAGCGAGCATCAGCACGAATGCTGCACCCAGGTATCCGCTCGACTCAGCCGCACCGGTCACTGCCAGCGCTGCCGACTGCGTCGGGCTCGGGGTCGGCGACGCAGATGCGGTCGGCGTCGGCGTGACGGTCGGCTCCGGCGTGGGAGTCGGCGTCGGAGTCGGGGTGGGCTCCGGCGTGGGAGTCGGCGTCGGCGTCGGAGTCGGCGTCGGCGTCGGCGTCGGCGAGACACCTTCGAACACGACCGTCGTGTTCGAAGCCAGCACCGGAGCGCCGCCGGTTGCACGACCCGTCAGGTTGACGGCGAACGAACCAGCCGTGTCAGCAGTGACGTCGAAATCGACCTGCACTTGGCCGTCCGCGGTGACCGTAATCGGCCCAGCGAAGGTCAGCGTCTGGCCGTCAACCGTCGGCTCGTCGGCACCGATCGTCGTGCCAGGAATGTAGGTGAGACCATCAGTAAGAGTGACGACCAACTCGGAGAGCTCGATATCCATGACGTTCGGGTTCTCCACCGTCGCGGTGACCGTCACAGCGTCGTCAACCGGCGTCGTGGGGAATTCGGGCGCCAGTGACGTCGGCAGTGGGCGAACGCCCAGCGGCGAGAAGTTGGTCAGCAGCGAGACGCTTGCCGAATCGCCAGCCTCGAGCGTGTAACCCCAAGCCAAGGCCATGCCGTTGTCGGTTTCACCTTCGAGAACCGTGTTGGGCAGCGGCAACATTTCTGCGATCGCAGCCCACACCGCGCTGTAGCGACCGACCATGAACGTGTTGCCACCGGTCAGCGGCACGAACTGCTCAATGCGCTCACCAGGACCGTCGCCGGTCTCGTTGACCGCGCGGCACGTCGTCGCACCCGTCGCCGGGTCTTGCTCGCTGAAGCCGTCGTCACTGTTCTGTAGATAGCAGTCGCCACCGTGGTAGATGATGACGTCGCCGGGCTCGCTCGAGTTGACAGAAATCGACGTGCGATAGGCGTTGTCACCGGCGACGTACGTGTCATCTTGTGTCACCGTGAGCGGGCCACCCTGCACAACGGTCTTGATCCAGAACGGATCAGCCGCGGTTCCGGAACCACCCTGCTCCTGAGAGACGGGGGTCCACGCTACGGCACTGTTCGTAGCGCCACCCGCCGGGATGTTTTCTGGCCCGTAGAGCACGCCACCCATGGTGATGAGCGTTGCGCACGCCGTGCGTCCGAAGAACTCGCTGGCGTCGTCTTCAATGTGCTCGACACGACAGTTGAGGTCAGCGGTGGTTTCAATTTCGGTCAGCGGACCAGTGCTCGACATGACGGCAGCAACGGCGCCCTGCGCCGCGAATGGTGCCAGCACGATGAGTGCACTCGCTGCCACGACGCCCACTATTCGCGTCGCAAGCGACGCCCGCGAGGCGCGACGATTTACTTTCATGTTCTCCCCATCAATTTTGAGATTCATGCGCAACGACGTGCGCACCGTGCGCGAAAGATGCATCTGGACTGCGGGCCGAGGCCTCACTCACATGGGGGGATGATACATACACGCCAATAGGCGTTGTCAACTGATCGGATGACTATTTTTCCCACCTGATCAGGAAATCATTGTCATCGATTCAAGACTGGTCGAAGTCAAAATTCAAAGCCGAGTCGACGACTTGACGAGGTCAATTCTCGTCAGGCGACGTGAATATCGACAGCCACGCGGTCGGCAACGACGCTGCGGATGAAGGTGCCGGCCTCTTTATGCGCGGGATGCACCTGGTAGGCCTCGAGGCCCTCCTGGTCTGCAAAGTCGGCGATCAGCACGACGTCCCAGTTGGTTCCGACGTACAGCGCTTCAGCGCCTGCCGTCAACGACAAGATCGACGGAACCACGCCGACAAGTGCCGAAAGACGGCTCACGATTTCGTTCGCGTGCGCTGCGCGCTCGGCTTCATCGGTGGCGGCCAGGCGCCAAGCAACGACGTGACGGACGGTCATCGCGCGTTCTCCTTGTTAGCGGCGAGCAGGGCGTCGTGAAGCCGGTCAGCGGCCACTCGCCAATACGTGTGCAACTCACCGTCAATCAGCACGACGGGGATCTTCTCCCACCACTGGTCGTACAGCGCCTTGTCTTCAAGAATCGAAGCGGATTCGACTTCAATGGTGTCGGCGACGTCATCGGGAAGCTCGGCAATAACCTGCTCGACGATGCCTTCAGCAACGTCACACAGGTGGCAGCCGTCTTTGCCGATCAGGGTGAGAGTGGTCACACTTCAATTCTATGCCCGCTGAGGCATACGGGCTCTCGAAGCAAAACACCCCGACACGCACCGGGCGTATCGGGGTGTTTACGAACGTCTTACTGCTCGACCGGCTTGCCGAGCGAGATCCAGCCGCCGGTGCCACCGTCAATGTTGGTGACATCATGGCCCTGGGCCTCGAGGTACTCGCTTACGCGAGCTGAGCGACCACCCGACTGGCAGATCACGTCGAAAGCACCCTCGGGCAGTTCGCCCAGGCGCTCGGTGATCTGCGACATAGGAATGTTGATCGCGCCCGGCACGTGGCCAGCGGCGTATTCGTCAACCTCGCGAACGTCAACGAGCGGCAGGCCGCGGCCTTCGAGCTCCGATACGTCAATTGTCTTCATGAGTCAGGATGTCCTTCCCGTGGTAGGCGATGAGGGTCTGCATCCCTCCTGAAAGTGTTGCAGAATCGAGGCCCGCCGCAACCAGCACACGGTGAGCGAGGTATGAACGAATTCCGGCAGCGCAGTGCGCACGCACCGGGCGACCGTTCGCTGCGGCGATGACCTCATCGAGGCGCTCGCGCAGTTCGGTGTGCGGCACGTTGAGCGCGCCAGGCAGGTGACCGGTGGCGAACTCATCGGCACGACGCACGTCGAGAATGAGGCTCTCAGCCATCACCTTCTCCAGGTCGCGCGCTTGCCACAGTGTCGTGGTTCCGTCGAGCACGTTCTGCGCGACGAAGCCCACCATCTGCACCGCATCCTTCGCACTACCGAACGGCGGCGCGTAGGAGAGGTCAAGATCGGCCAGCTGATCGATCGTCATGCCGCCGCGAATCGCGGTGGCGATGACGTCGATGCGTTTGTCGATGCCGTCGCGACCGACAGCCTGCGCGCCGTAAATGCGGCCACGCTCGTCACCATCAGTCGCGAAGTACGCAACGAGGTGGATGGCTTCGGAACCAGGGAAGTAGCCGGCGTGCGAATTGGCATGCAGGTGCAGGGTTTCGAACGGAATGCCCGCGGCGATGAGTTCGCGCGAGTTAGCTCCGGTGGCGCCAGCGGCCAGGCCAAAGACACGCACGATCGACGTGCCGAGGGCCGCAGGCCTCGGGCGGAAGCTCGTCGACAGCATGGCGTCGGCGATGTAGCGGCCGTCACGGTTCGCGGGACCAGCGAGGGCAACGGAACGCAGGGCTCCGGTGATCGGGTCGACGTGCGTCACAGCGTCGCCGACGGCCCAAACGTTGGGGGCCGAGGTGCGACCGTTTTCGTCAACGATGATCAGGCCGCGGTCGGTCTTTGCGATCGACTCGGGGGCGATCTGCGTCGCCGGAACACCGCCGAGGGCAATCACGGCGTGATCGGTCACGATCTCGCCGTCGTTGCTGAGGGCGACGACGAGCTGGCCATCGCGCTCGCTGAAGCCGGTCGGCTGCGCGTTCGCATGGATAACGACGCCGTTCGCCTCGAGCTCCGTGGTGATGTACGACGCGAGTTCGGTCTCGAAGTGCGTCAGCACGTGAGCCGAGCGCTGCACGAGGTGCACCTCCAGGCCACGTGAGCGCAATGCTTCTGCTGCTTCAACGCCAATGTAGCCGCCACCGAGAACGACAGCCGACGATGCGCTCTGTGCGATGCTCTCGAGCTGAATGGCGTCAGGAACAGTGCGCAGCGTGCTGAGGCGCGAGCGCACTTCGGTCACACCCGGGTAATCTGCGATTCCTGAGAACATACCGGGCGAGAGCACGAGCTCGTCGTACTCAAACTCGGTCGGCTCAGTGGCATCTAGGCTTTCGAAAACACGCACGATACGGCGCTCGGTGTCGATGCCGGTGACGAGGTGGCCGGTGCGCACGTCAAGGTCGAGGGCGGCCTTGAGTGAGGCGGGCGTCTGCACGAGCAGCGACGACTGGTTCTCAATCTCGCCGGAGACAAAGTAGGGAAGGCCGCAGTTTGCATACGAGACCTCATCGCCCTTTTCGAACACGATGATGTCGGCGTTGTTGTCGAGGCGGCGGGCGCGGGCAGCGAAGCTCATGCCTCCTGCGACACCACCGACGACGAGGATGCGCTTACGCGAAGGCATGGAACAGCTTCTCCAATCGGGCACGGTCTTGTTCGGTCGACTCCGGGTTAATGAAGCATTGCTCCAGCCCAGAGGAAATGATGGAGAAGGCGGCGCGGTCGATGGCCTTGGACACGGCAGCCAGCTGGGTCAAAACATCAGAACAATCGCGGTCGGATTCAATCATGTTCATGATCCCGGCCAACTGCCCGTACGCACGCTTGAGGCGCGGCATCGCGTGATCCATATTGACGTGGAGTTCGTCGCTCTTCTCTTCAGCCATGCCCCCACTATATACCCCCGGGGGTATCCCGAACCTGGGAAATCAGCCCACTGGTTCCGCTGCAAGAAAACACAAAGCGCCCGTCAAAATTGACAGGCGCTGAGTGTCTACGGTCTGGAAGACCAGCCGCTTACTTCTTGTTGCGGCGCTGGTGACGAGTCTTACGAAGCAACTTGCGGTGCTTCTTCTTCGCCATACGCTTGCGGCGCTTCTTAATGACTGAACCCACGGAAACCTCACTAGATCGGGGCTGGACGAACGGGACGTGACCCGGGCGTCCGGGAACGGGCAAATTAATGCCTCCGACAGTTTACATGAGGTCGGAGGCGCCGTGATCAGCCAACGTCTGCGATGGGTCGATTCATCGCGGCGACCACGTCAGACTCGGGCACACGATACGAGCGCCCGAAACGAACAGCGGGGAGTTCTCCTGAGTGCACCATGCGGTACACCGTCATGTTCGACAGGCGCATCAGCTTTGCGACCTCGGCGACAGTCAAGAACTTCACATTTGAAATATCAGCCATTTCCGGCTCCCCTTGTTTTCAGCAACTCTAAGCGACGCCTGAGGCACGTGTAAACCTCTGTGGTTTCTGTTACTGCCGTGACAAAAGTTGCCGTTCCCAGAAACTCGATGTGAGCCGTTCTCAGAAACCCCATGTGAGCCGTTCCCAGAAACCCCATAAGGTGCGTGCATGCCTAGTTCAGGCTGATGCAGTCAAATCGTTCGCAAGCACTTCGGTCTGAGATTCCCGGATGTGCAGAACCAGTCCCCCTAATGGTTCACCTCCCGCGAGCGGGTGGGGTGCAAATCTGGAGTACCCCACTCGCTCGCATTTCTGCGCGCAGCGGGCCATGGTTCCGAATTGTGCCTAGTTCTTGCCCGGCAGGCGGCGCCACACGCTTTCTACGGCGTGCTTGGCCGAGGCCGCTGCGCGGCCAACGAACTCGGCGGCGTTTACCGCGGGCTCGGGAAGGGTGGAGGATGACTCCGGAACCTCGGCGTCGAGGAAGGGCAGGATCCAGTCATCGACATCGCCAAGGGGCGACGGGTCGAGGCTGTAGTAGCGATGCTGGCCTTCTTCTCGTGCCACAACGAGTCCGGCTTCGCGCAACACCTTGAGATGCTTGGAGACGGTGGGCTGGCTAACGCCAAGCTCGGTGACGATGTGAGACACACTCGTGCCGTCGTACGAGGGCGTGTCTGACCGGTCGAGGAGCAGGCGTAGGATTTCTCGCCTGGTACCGTCGGCGATCACGTCGAAGATGTCAGCCATGTGTTTAGGTTAGTCAGTGCTCGCGAGGAGTACCATGACGGGCGACCGGATTTCACGATTCGAAGGAGGAACGTAGCAATGGCATCACGCAACCGCGCTGCCGCTTCGTCGACCTTCTCCGAACGTTTTCGCCGCGTTTTTCACGATTTGCGGGAACAAGGAACCAAGTCACCCGCACGGTTTGCGGTGGTCATCTTCAGCTCGCTGATTCTGCTGTTTACCGCGTTATTTTCCATTCCGGCGGCATCGGCAAAGGGTCTGACGATCTCCCTGGCCGATGCCTTTTTTACTGCCATGTCGACCATTTGTGTGACCGGTCTGACAACCGTCAACATGGACACGCAGTGGTCACCGTTTGGGCATGCGCTGGTTTTTCTCGGCGTGCAGATCGGCGCCATGGGCGTGTTGACGCTCGCGTCGATTCTCGGTTTGGTGATTTCCAAACGGCTCGGCCTCCGCGCCAAGCTGATGGCGGCCGGCGATTCCAACCCGCTGCGAGCGCACGGCGGACCGGTCAACGAAGGCCAGACCGTGCGCCTGGGCGAAGTGGGTCAGCTGCTTGCGACCGTCGCGCTGTCGACCCTCATCATCGAAGTTTCGCTCGCGATTCTGCTCTACCCGCTCATGGTGATCGCAGGCGTTGACCCGTGGACGGCGCTCTGGGAGGCGCCGTACTACGCCGCAATGTCGTTCACCAACACCGGCTTCACGCCAAACCCCGGCGGCATTGCGCCGTTCGCCGATGACTACCTGTTCTTGACAGTGCTAATGATCGGCGTTTTTCTTGGTTCCATCGGTTTTCCGGTGATTTTCGCGCTCGCCAAGCATGTGTGGCACGTGCGTCGTTGGTCGCTGCACGCCAAGCTCACCGTCATCACCACGGTGATTTTGTTCTTCGCGGGAGCCGCCGCCTTCTTGCTCCTGGAGTTTGACAACCCGAAGACATTCGGGTCGATGGACGCGTGGGACACCACGTTCCAAGCGTTCTTCCTCTCGGCGATGACCCGCTCCGGCGGCTTCGCTGTTGTCGACATCGGCGAGCTCAACGGCTCCAGCCTCTTGGTTGGTTCCATGCTCATGTTCGTGGGTGGTGGTTCCGCATCAACAGCCGGCGGCATCAAGGTGACAACGCTCGCCGTACTCGCCCTGGCCGTGTGGTCGGAGGCTCGCGGCCGCCAGACTGTCGAGGCATTCGGCCGTCGTATTCCGTCTGACGTGCAGCGCGTAGCGATCTCGGTGGTGGCGTGGGGTGCGACGATCGTGGCGCTGTCGGCCATCATCATCGCGCAGATAACGAAGGCGCCGATATCGCACGTGCTGTTTGACGTGATCTCCGGTTTCGCGACCGTGGGACTGTCGACCGGTCTCACTCAAGAGCTGCCAGACTCCGGCGTCTACGTGCTTGCGATCACCATGTTCATGGGCCGCGTTGGTACAGTGACACTCGCCGCAGCCGTGGCCGCAACCGCCCGTTCGCAGCTCTACTCGCTGCCCGTCGAAAGGCCGATCGTTGGTTGAGAAGATCCGCAGCGATGCCCCTGTGCTCGTCATCGGACTGGGGCGCTTCGGCGCCGCCTGTGCGGGCGAACTTGACCGCCTCGACCGTGAGGTCTTGGCGATCGACGAGAACCTGGAACTCGTGCAGAAGTGGTCGGAACGCGTGACCCACACCGTGCAGACCGACGCCAAAAACCTTGAGGCGCTGCGCCAGGTCGGCGCACAAGACTTTCAGGTTGCCGTCGTCGCTGTCGGCTCATCAATTGAGGCCTCGGTGCTGATCACCGCGAACCTCGTTGACCTGAAGATTCCGCAGATTTGGGCGAAGGCGGTATCGCAGTCGCACGGCAAGATTCTCGCCCGCGTCGGCGCAAACCACGTCATCTACCCGGAACGTGAGGCCGGCGAGCGCGTCGCCCACCTGGTGTCGGGGCGCATGCTCGACTTCATCCGGTTCGACGACGATTTCGTGCTCGCCAAGATGTACCCGCCGCGCTTCATCCGCGGCGTCGGCCTCAACGAATCGGGCGTGCGCTCGAAGTACAACGTCACCGTCGTCGGCGTGAAGAGCCCAGGCAAGCCGTTCCGCTACGCCGAAGCCAACACCGTCGTCACCAACCACGACCTCGTCATCGTGTCAGGAACCAACTCCGACATCGAACGCTTCGCCGCCCTCGACCGCTAGCGGCGCTTCGCGGGTGCGCTGCGGTGCGGCGCTGTGTGCCGTGGTGCGGCGTGCGCTGTGCCGGCACGATGGTTCCGCGCGCCGCTCAGCCGGCACGATGGTTCCGGGGCCGCCCCGCCTGCGCGACGGTTCCGCCCACCGCGGTGCACCAAACCGCGCGTCGCGCGGGATCACGTCGCGCGAGCCGACGACATTTCCCAAGTGTCGGACAAGTTGGCCCGCCGCGGCGAGGGAAGCGGTCCCACCCGGCGCGTCGCCTCGCTCCCTCCGACATTCGGGCAGCCCCAACGATCGTGCAGGCAATCGGAACCACGCGCGGGCTCCCGACGCCCACGCACTTCGCGAGGCGGTGCGAGTTCCCAAATGTCGGAGCACCCGGCCCAGCACAGCTGTTGAGAGCGGTCCCATCCGGCGCGTCGCCTCATCCCCTCCGACATTTGGGAACACCGCGCACCCCAACGAGCGTGCACGGCAAGCGGAACCACGTGTGGGCTCCCGACGCCCCCGCACTTCGCACGGCGGGCGCCGTGGTTCCGAACCGCGCCCTTGCTACGCCTCCGCGAGGACGATGATCTCGTCACCTTCGGCGAAGGACAGCCGCTCGGTTTTTGCGGGGTTGAGGTTGACGCCGTAACCCTCCGACTTCTGCCGGGCGTGCGCGGCCCGACGGAACCCGATGGCCGTCTCGCCGCGGAATCGCGCGGCTTCCATGAGGGCCGTGAAGTTGATGTCGGTGTGCAATTCGACGTAGTCATCGACGGGGTGCAGGTACATTTCGCTGCTCTTGCTGGTAAACAGCACGTCGAAAACCTCGGCCAGCACGGGATTCTCGCTGATCTGGGCGAGCGCCAGTGCCACAATCTTGTCGCTGATGATGAAGTCGTCGGCCTCCGTCACCTCGGCGAGTTCGCGGTTCGCGTCGTCGAGCATTTCCGTCACAACGTTGAGGTCTTGGCCGTCGTGGCGGGCAATGTCACGCAGCTGCAGCAACGTGACGAGAGTGCGGCTATCGGCCTGTTGCGGGTCAGTCGCGGGGTCGGCGAGGACAACTACGTGATCGAACGAGGTTGGGTGCAACGATTCGAGAAAGCTCCGTTGCGAGGCGTCGCCGCGCTGCAATGTCACGCTGAGCCGGTCCAATTGCGGAATGTTCTGCACTTCGTCGCGCGTGACGATCGTCGCGTCTGATCCGCTGGCGACGTACTGGTTCAGCTCAGTGAGCATGCTCGGCAGGGCGCTGTTGGTACCCAGAACGAGAATCCGCTCAGGCTTCTCAGGGGCGCTCACCCGCTCGGCCATTCCGACCGGATCAACGACCAAAGGCCTGCCCAGTTTGATGGTGCTGTCATCTTCGGCAATGACGACGAGCCTGTCGCCAGCTTGCAGCACGCATTCGGCATCGGGGTTCATCATCACCGTCTCACCACGAACGATGCCGATGGCGGTGGAATTTTCGAACGCCAGCTGAGCGTCGAAATATGTCAACCCAATCAGTTCGGGCTGATCCGTGACGTAGATTTCGTTGCGTTCAAAATCGAGCAGCTCTTGATAGACATTCGACAGTCCCGACTGGCGACACGTCTGCACCGTGATGCGGCCGATCAGCTCCGGCCCGACGACCCATTTGGCTTCGTCGCCGCCGACCAGGCGCGCAATGTCGAGGTTGTCGGGGCCGGTCAGCTCCCCGACGATGTGATACTTCGCGTCGGCATGCGTGGCGCTGTTGGTCAGCGCGAGGGCTGCCTTGATCACGTCGATATCGGGGTCTGTCGCGTCAGCCGGGCCGAGCAGAATGATGCTCCGTGCGGCATGTGGACTGCCAATTTCGAGGTCACGCAGTGACTTCGGATCTCCCGTGCGGCAGGTGACCGTGGTCTTGCCGAGCCCCTGCGTCGCCGCCCGAATCTCGTCTTCCATGTCGACCTTGTCGCGATTCGCAAGAATGACGATATGCGAGCGGCCGCGCGAAACGTTGGCCGTCGCCAGTTCTTGCACGATCGAGAAGACCTTCGAGTTCCAGCCAAGAATGAGCGTGTGGTCTTTCTCGAGCACGCGCGATCGCCCCTTGCGCAGCTGCTCAACACGGCTGTCGAAAGCGCCGGACACGATGCCGATCAAGCTCGCGACGATGACGAGGCCGCCGATCGTCACAACCAGCATCAAGATACGAAACGCCCACCCGCGGTCACCACCCATGGTTCCGGGGTCCAGCGTTCGCATCAGCGAGCCCCACATGAAATCAAACGGGCCCTCGTTCGGGTCAGGAGAAGTCTTGTCGCGGGCAAGGGCGAGCACAATCCACGTGATGAACCCCAAAATCACCACAAAGACGAAGGTGGCGAGGGCGAGCAACCCCATGAGCGCGACGGTTCCGCCCGCCATCCAAACGTCAAACCGATAGCGCAAGCGCTCGTTGAGGGTGGGCGTGGGCATTGCGCTCTCCTTTGAGCTCGTGGCACGCGTGCGCGAGGTCGGTGCTGGCCCGCGTGCGAGCGTCGGGCCGAGACCGGGGCCCGTCTCCCCGGGCTTGGGATGAGTGTAGCCAACGGAACCATCGGAGCACGCCGCGCAACGGGGCATGTCGCTGGGTGGCAACGTTGCGGCGGGGCGCGGCTCAGCGGCGAGGGTGGGTGGCAGCGTGCAGGCGAGGAACAGCCGCTAACATTCCGGACCGTCTTCTCTAAAAATGATGTAGTCGATCTTCCACATCACCTCAGCGGCAACGACAGGCACGACGCGCACCCGCATCGCGGAGATCGGCAGCCGTGTTGGGCTGACCAATGAAGCTCCATCAGCACCCACAATGTCTGTGCCCCCGATGTCCAGGCAAACGTCAAGCACCACACGCTCCGAATCCTGACCGGCAACTGCTGCGCTGAGGATGAGAGCACCGCCGGTGAGAGTGGTTCCGTCCTCCGCCATAGACATGAGCGTTTCTAGGGTTCCATCTCGCATCTCGCCGACGATGAGGTCCAGGAGCGGGTCCCACGTAGAACGGTCGGCAATAGCCACTTGGTTCTCGGCTTCGACGTACGCCTCGTATGCCGCAATTGCTGCAGCAACGTCAGCGTCAGGGTCGACGCCAGGCGTGTACGCCGGCTTGGGAGTCGCGGCCGGTGTGGATGGTGCACTCGACGGCGGCCCCGACGGCGGCGAGGTACAACCGTCGAACACCAACAACGTCGTTACGCCGACAGCAGCCAGCAGGCGAGAAGTTCGCATCCCGTGACGCTACTTAATTCCGCGCAAGGCGGCGCTGTCTTTCCACAAGCTCGTCGCGTTAGGGGCAGCCGATGCCGTTGGGGTCTTCGTTGCAGTCCTTGTCAACGAGCGCGGTGACGACCTCGTAGATCGTTACATCGTAGCCAGACGCGGTCGCGCGCACGTAACCGTCGACCGGTAGCCACGCGCCGGAGCCTGTGAAGTTCACGGTTGCGGAGTATGCGACCGTGACCGAAACATCAAACTCGCCCTTTGCGGAGTACACATGTGAAGCATCCGTCGGCGTGAACTGCGGCAACCCAGCATCTACCCACGAATCGTACGCATCTGTCACCGTCGCCGTGGTTCCGTCACCGTAGTCAAACGTGTACGACACCGGAGTGAACTGAACACTAACCGGGTAGCCAAACAATGCACCCGTGAGTGTGTGAGTGCTCGCTGTGCTCAAGAAGTTGGTGGGCTTGCCGATAACTCCGGCCGTATACGGCTCACCCGTCAACGTTGGGGGCTGCGGAGTGAAACGAGCGAGATCGGCCAGCGTCGGGTAGGGAATCTCCACAACGTCGTCGGACTGGCAGATCCCCTGCAACGGGTCGTTGATCGGGAACGTGTCATCATCGGTGTTGCACAACGTCACCGGCGGATTAACCGGCGCACCCGAATTCCCCGGATTACCTGCGCCCATAAACGGATCACCATCGCTATCCGATGGCGGACTGATGCCGTAGCCCGGGTTTCTTGGGGCAAGGCCGCCGACCTCAACCGATCCACCATTATTGTCAACCTCGCAAGTAATGTCTTGAGGAAAACAAACGTTGGCAGGCGATACGCCCGCCAATAGGCCGCCAGCAAGGAGAACAATCACGAGCATGTCAGATCCGACCAGCCAATGTGGACGATCGCCCACCCGAATTGCACGCCGTCATTTGACTGGAGGATCACGTTCATAGATTTGACCGCGTAGTCCTCTGCAGACCCGATCAGAACTCCATTCGAATCCAAAGTCATGGTCTCAGCGAAGTCGGTGCACACGTGAAGGTTCACAATCGTCGACTGAACTTTCGTCGCGACAGCAGAGACAATTTGTGCATCCCCTTCAAACTTGTACCCGGCCGCCGCGAGTTCCTCGTAAGACGAGATTGAATCAGAGAGGTAGGGGTCAGCGAGGAGCGCAAGCACTGAATCCCACGTCTCGCTATCCGAGAGTTCAACATCGTTATTCGCTTCGACGTACGCCTCGTACGTAGAAATAGCCGCGGCGACGTCAGCGTCGGGGTCGACACCCGGAGTGTATTCCGGTGTCGGCGTGGCGCTCGGCGTCGATGTCGTCGCCGAAGTCGGAATCGGAAGCGGTTCCGACGGCGCGGGCGTACAACCGGCGAGCGCCACCATTGACACCACACCCGCAATAACCAGCATCCGAGAAATCCGCATGCAGAGACGGTACTGAATTTTGCGTCGAGCCGCGCGGTTTATCCACAGCCTCGTCTGCCCAATTGGGCGGTGCTACAAGCACGGCCGGTCCGACATGCCGAAGTATCCGATCTTCCAACCATGCGGAGACGGTTCTGCAGCTTGGAGAACGACGTTCATGGATAGAACGCCGTACTCGGAAATATCTCCGATGAGATCCCCGTGCGCGTCGCGAATCAGCGCCGCTGAAAAGTCTGTGCAAACGTGAATTCTCAAGACCGTCCCGTAGGCCTGCTCCAATTCCGCCGAAACTATCTTTCCTGGACCATCGAACACCTCACCGTTCTCAGCCATCTGTTCGTATGACAGGACGGACGACTTCCGGTAATCCTCAAGCAGGAGGTCAAGAACTGGGTCCCACGTTTCGCGGTCGGCGAGGACGAGATTGTTACTCGCTTCGACGTACGCCTCGTACGTCTCGATTGCGGCCGCGACGTCAGCCTCCGGATCGACGCCCGGCGTGTATGCCGGTGTCGGGGTTACGACCGGCCGCTGTTCGGGAGGCTCGCCTACGCATCCAGCGAGCGCCATCAGCACTGTCATGCCCAACAGCGCCAGCAGACGACGACTTCCCATACGGCGACAGTAGACAAACCTCTAATCAACCGTTCCCGTTATCCACAAGCCAGATCGCCGGTCGCCTTAGAACATGCCTCGCGGCCCGTGCCGCAATTTGTCCCCCGCCAACGTCCTGGTTCCGCTTCCCGAATGCCGGAACCACGCGAGCCATGGGTGCTGACAGGCGGCTCCAAACGGCGTGTCGAGCGGATTGGTCCGACATTCGGGAAATGCTCGACCCCGCTCAGGCGGGGCCAGAGGCCGAATCCCGACCCTTCAGTCCAGCACAACGCCGCTCATCGGAACGCCGTCAAGCCCCCGCCGCACCGAGCCCACATGCAGCAATCCATCCCCCGCCAACCTCCTGGTTCCGCGTCCCGAATGTCGGAACCACGTGAGCCGCGCGCGCCGACAGGCGGCACCTAACGGCGTGTCGCGCGAACCGGTCCGACATTTGGGAAAGGCCCGACCACGGTCGAGCGGGACCGTCGGCCAAATACACAACTGTTCGGGCTGGCACACGACCGTCAGTCCAGCGCACCGTCTCACGCCAACAGCGTGGTTCCGCTTCCCGAATGTCGGAACCACGTGAGCCGCGCGCTCCGACAGGCGGCACCTAACGGCGTGTCGAGCGAACGGGTCCGACATTTGGGAAAGGCCGCACCGCGGTCAGACACGACGCCGAGACGCGGAACCCCGGAACCCCGGAACCACGAAACCCCGAAACCCCGAAACCCCGGAACCTTCCCCCGCCGAGACGCACACCCCAAGAGCAGCACCACAACAGCACCCCAACGGCACCCACCGCCCCTACGCCCCGGCGGCGAGCTCCTTTGCGCGGGCGAGGGCGGCGTTGGTCGCCGCGATAAACATCGAGTCGAGTCCGGCGTCCTGCATCACGAAGATGGCTTGTTCGGTGGTTCCCTTGGGGCTCGTGACCCGGCGGCGAAGGTCGGCGGGATCATGGCCTGTGGCGTCAAGCAGCGCGGCGGCTCCGATGAAGGTCTGCTCGGCCATAATGCGCGAATCGGCCAGCGTAAACCCTTGGTGCAGGGCCGCCTGCGTCAGCTGCTCAATGAGGAAGTACACGTACGCGGGGCCGGAACCAGAAATGGTGGAGAGCCGGTCGATACCGTCTTCGTCCGTCGTGATCACGGTGCCGACCGCCTCGAACACCGCGCGCACGGCGGCGATATCTTCGGGCGTGCAGTGCTCGTTAGCGGCGAGCCCGGTAACGGCCTTGCGCACAATCGCGGGCGTATTCGGCATCGCGCGGATAGCCTTCGCGCCCTCCCCCAGCGCCCCCGCAATCGTCGCCAGCGTGGTTCCGGCCGCAAGGCTCACCACAATCGCCCCCGGCTTGAGTGAGGTTGAAATATCCCGCAACAGGTCGGCCACCATGGCGGGCTTCACGCCAATCAGCACGATGTCGGCGTCGGCGACCGCGTCGTAGTTGGCGCGCGGAGAATCTGCCAGCGCAACGGACGTCACACCCGCAAGATCGGCGAGTTCAGCCGCCTTTTCAGCCGTGCGGTTCGTGACGATCAACGATCGCGTCGGCAACCCGCTGGCCACCACGCCACGCAGAATCGCGCCCCCCATAGAACCGGCACCGAGAATCGCAATCGCTGGAGCAGTCATGCCTACATCATAGGTTCGCCGGTCGGAACCACGACACGGCACCCAGAGGCCAGCTACCGAGTACCTCGATACGCCAGCACCGGAACCATGGGATTCACAGCGGGTGGCAATGTAGCGCGCAAGAAGGTCGTTACGATGGGCTGAGAGGCGCAAAGCAGCGCCCTGCGAACGACGGCGACAATGAGGGAAAATGACACTCTTTGACGGAATCACTGCACGCATCGTTGAAACGCCGCGCCTGAACGCCGGCATCCTCGAGCGCGCTGCCGACGATGCCAACGCTTCGGCCGACCGCACGATCGTATTTGTTCACGGCAACGTGTCTTCAGCCCAGTTCTGGCAGGTTGCGATGCTCGCCCTGCCACGTGATCTTCGCGTCATCGCGGTTGACCTTCGCGGATTCGGTGAGTCAGACTCCCTCCCTGTCGACGCGACGCGCGGGCTGCGCGACTTCTCCGACGACCTGCACTCGGTGCTCGAAACGCTCGGCATCGAGACCGCACATTTCGTTGGTTGGTCGATGGGCGGCGGCGTCATCATGCAATACGCCCTCGACTACCCGGCCCTCTCCCTCACGCTCGAGTCTCCCGTTTCGCCCTACGGATTCGGCGGCACCCGCCGCGATGGTTCCCGTCTCACTGACGACGACGCCGGAACCGGTGCTGGCGGCGCGAACCCCGACTTCGTTGCGCGGTTGGCCGCGAAAGACACCACCGACGAGGCCCCGACATCGCCGCGAAGTGTGTTCCGCGCCTCATACATTGCGCCCGACTTCCACAGCGTGAATGAAGATCACTGGGTTGAGTCGATGCTCACCACCTCGACCGCCGAGGGCAACTACCCGGGCGATGCGAAGGCATCGGAGAACTGGCCGGGCTTCGCTCCTGGCGAGATCGGTGTGCTCAACGCGATGGCTCCGCAGTACTTCAACGTGTCGTCGATCGTTGACCTTGAAGACAAGCCGGGCATCCTCTGGGTGCGCGGCGACGCCGACATCATCGTCAGCGACAACTCCCTATTCGACATCAACAACCTCGGCAAGCTCGGTGTGATCCCCGAGTGGCCGGGCGATGAGGCGGCCCCCGCGCAAGAGATGGTGGGGCAGACGCGCGATGTGCTTGAGGCGTACGTCGCCGCCGGCGGTCACGTCGTCGAGCGCGTCTTCGAAGGCGTTGGCCACGCTCCGCACCTTGAAGAGCCGGAAGACTTCCGTGCAGCGCTGCTGTCGCGTATCGCTTACGTGCCGGTGGGTGGCCCGCCGACCGAAGCGATCGTTTTGAAGTCGGCTGACTAAGAGAATCCACACCCGCCGACCACTAGGCTGAACCCGCTCAAAACTTTAGGGGGATCCCATGTCGGTCGGTTTGCTCGCTGTCGTCGACGACATTCTCAGCGCCGCAATGAAGGCTTCGGCCAAAACTGCTGGCGTGGTCATCGACGATGCTGCCGTCACGCCGCAATACGTGCAGGGGCTGACCCCGGCGCGTGAGTTGCCCGTGGTCGGCAAGATCGCCCTCGGTTCCATCGTCAACAAGTTTGTGATCATCATTCCGATCGCCCTCATGTTGACCGCCTGGGCGCCGCAGGTGTTGCCGTTCTTGCTGATCATCGGCGGAACCTACCTGTGCTTTGAGGGTGCAGAAAAGGTACTCGAATGGTTCGGTTTTGGGCACGGTCACGAAGACACTGGCGCGCGCGATGAGAAGAAGCTCGTGCTCGGCGCCGTACGCACCGACCTCATTCTGTCGACCGAAATCATGCTGATTTCACTCGCGAGCCTCGACTCTGACATGGGCATCGGCATGACCCTCGCCGTGCTCGCGGTGATCGCACTGCTGATGACCGGCATCGTTTACGGCGCCGTCGCGCTGCTCGTCAAGCTCGACGACATTGGCCTCAAGATGGCAAAGAACGAAGAGCGCCGCGTGCGCCACACCGGAACCCGCATCGTTCGCAGCATGCCGGCCGTTTTCCGCACCATCTCGATCATCGGAACCGTTGCCATGCTGTGGGTCGGTGGTCACCTCGTGCTCGCCAACCTGGGCGAAGTCGGCTGGCACCTACCCGTTGACATGCTGCACGCCGTCGAAGCGTGGCTCGCACCACTCGGCCCCGTCGTTGTGTGGTTCGGCGACACCATCATCTCGGCTATCGCCGGGCTCGCCCTCGGCCTCGTGATTGTCGGCATCGTGCTAGTTATCGCCAAGATCTTCGGCAAGAAGCCCTCGTTCTCCGAGGGCGGCGAAAACCCCGCCGCAGTCGCCCACTAAACACCCCGGCACCGAGTCACGGAACCACGGCGCCCGACGGCACGTCACCGACGCGTCGCGAAAAACTCCTGAAGCAGAGCCACCGCTTCACCCTCACGTACGCCGCCGATAACTTCGGCGCGGTACGGCAGTCGGCGATCTCGCAGCACGTCGTAGAGGGAGCCGGCAGCGCCCGCCTTGTCATCCCACGCGCCAAAGATCACCCGGGTGACGCGCGACTGCAGAATCGCTCCCGCGCACATCACACATGGTTCCATCGTGACGACCAACGTGGTTCCGCTGAGGTTCCATGATCCGGTGGCCTTGGCGGCTTCGCGCAGCGCCACAATTTCGGCGTGAGCGGTGGGGTCGGTCGTCTCTTCACGGCGATTGCGGCCAGCGCCCAGCCGCTCGCCCGTTGCACCCAGCACCAAAGCCCCCACCGGAATTTCACCGGCAACGGCGGCCTCGCGCGCTAGCGCAAGGGCTGCACTCATCGCCTCATCGGTGCTGCTCATACGTGAACCCTAGCCGAGCCCACCGATAACGCTCGCGCACGCAACTCACGTCGCGGCGCGAGAGACGTTATTCTGAATCCATGCGTGTTCACGTCGCCGATCATCCCCTGATCACTCACAAGCTCACGGTTCTTCGCGACAAGCGGACACCTTCACCCGTCTTTCGTCAGCTGACGGAAGAGCTCATGACGCTGCTGGCGTATGAGGCGACGCGAAGCGTGCGGGTGGAGCCGTATGAAATCGAGACTCCGGTCACCCTGACCACGGGTGTGCGTATCTCCGAGCCGCGCCCGCTGGTGGTTCCGATTCTGCGCGCGGGCCTTGGCATGCTCGACGGTATGGTCAAGCTGATTCCGACCGCCGAGGTCGGATTTCTCGGCATGGCACGCGACGAAGAAACCTTCGAGCCCGTCACGTACGCCGAACGCCTGCCCGACGACCTCAGCAACCGGCAGTGCTTCGTGCTCGACCCGATGCTGGCAACCGGCGGCTCGCTCGGCGCGGCAATTGACTTCCTGTTCCGCCGCGGCGCGCAAGATGTCACGGCCGTCTGCATTCTCGGCTCGCCCGAAGGTGTTGCCGCAATTGAAAAGCAGGTCGGCGACCGTGACGTCACCCTCGTACTCGGCGCACTCGACGAGCGACTCAACGACCAGGGCTACATCGTGCCCGGTCTCGGCGACGCCGGCGACCGCCTGTACGGCACCGTCTAACAACGTCAAGAAGACCGGAAAATCGTCGCGGCTCGCGCGGGATTTTCCGGTCTTGTCGTTTGCGGCGCGGAACTACGCTGCGGCGCTACTCTGCGGCGCGGAACTACTCTGCGGCGCGCGAGATGAGATCGTTCGCGCCGCCTCGACCGCGCAAATCAACGACCGCCACGATCAGCGCCAGCGCGATCAGTAGCGCGACGGCGACCAGGCCCAGGCGGAGAGCGTCGAACGGAACCTGATCGGCGGGCACAGAGCCCGATTCGCGAAACAGCGTTGCGTAATAGATCGACAGCGCAACAGCGGTACCAATCGCGTTGCCAATACGTTGTCCGAGCTGCGCGACGGAACCGGCCAGCCCACCCTCGCGCACCGGCACGTCTTCGAGCAGCAGGGTTTGGTTTGCCGACACCACGAGGCCGCCGCCGATGCCGCCGATAAACAGCAAGCCGGTGACGATCCACGGAATCCACTCGTGCGGCAGGAAGGAGGCGGCGATCGCCATCGACACCATGACGGCAAGCACAATCACCATGCCGCTCACGATGAGTCGCGCGCCCATGGTGTTGATGCGCGCGCCCGCCCACCAGCTGGCGTAGGCGCTGGAGAGCGCGAATCCGGTGGTGATGAGGCCGGCGATGAGCGCCGTGAGGCCCAGCCCCTGCTGCATGAAGATGGTGATCAGCAAGAACATCGGCGGCAGGCCCGCGAAGTAGAGCGTGCCAATCATGAGCCCGTTGCGGAACGAGCGCTTGCGGAACAGGGTGAGCGGAACCAGGGGCGCACGACCGCGGCGCGCGTAGCGGCTTTCCCACCAGATGAAGGCGGCGAGCGCAACGGCAAAGACGACCAGCAACCACCAGCGGGCGGGGTCATCTTCTGGCGACCCGGTGGTGAACAAGAACGGCCACATCAGGGCGATCACCGTGACAGCGAACAGCACGATGCCCATCGGGTCAAGACTCAGCGGCTCGCGCTTCTTCTTCGCCGACTCCGGCATGAAGAAAATCACGCCGAGAATGAGCAGGAGACCGAGCGGCAGGTTCATCCAGAAGATCCAGCGCCAGCCGTCAACCGGGCCGCCGAGTTCAATGGCGAGGCCGCCGAGTCCGGGGCCGAACGCGGTCGCAAGACCAATCGTGGCGCCAAATAGGCCGAAGGCCTTGCCGCGCTCTTTGCCCTGAAAGAGCTCTTGCACGACTCCGAGCACCTGCGGCATCTGAATGCCGGCGCCGACTCCCTGCAGCAGGCGCGCCACGAGAAGGGTCGTTGGGTCATTCGCGAAGCCGGCCAGCACGCTCATGCCGGTGAAGATGATCAGACCGACCAAGAACAGCGTCTTGCGGGAGCGCTGGTCACCGATGCGACCGGCCGGAACCAGGGCAAGGCCAAAGGTCAGTACGTAGCCGGCGACGATGATCTGCAATTCGGTGGACGAGGCGCCGAGCGCCGTCTCCAGAGCGGGTAGCGCCGTGTTGACCTTCGTCATATCGAGGATCGTGACGGCGGCGATTGCTACGCCCACCCAGTAGGCACGCCACTTGTGCGTCTCCAACGACATATTGCTCCTTCTCCGCGTGCTTCTCGGCGAAGGCACCTTTCTCAGTCTACGAGCGTTGTCTCGGTGGCGGGCGGGTTGCCTCGGCGCGACCCGGCCAGTGCCTCACCCTCGCCGACCCGCATGAGCCGTGCGAACGCCGACAACCGCCGCACACCTGCCGGCGTGTAGGGAAGGTCATCGAGAAGCCACGGCGAATAGATGACGTACGCCGCGCACTGCGCACGCGAAACGGCCACGTTGATGCGATTCTCCAGGAGCAAGAACTCCAGGCCGCGCGGCGCATCGCGGGCGGTGGAGGCTGCCAGGGAGGTGATTGAGACGGCCGCCTCCTGTCCTTGAAACTTGTCGACGGTTCCGACCCGCACCTCGGGATAGGCGGCGAGAGCCTCAGAGACTGTCTGCTGCTGCGCGTTGTATGGGGTGACGACGATGATGTCGGCGGGCGTGAGGGGGCGCGGCGGCAGACCTTCGCCGGGATGCCACTGTCGCCCGAGAAGGTTCTCGACGATGCGCAGCACCTCGGCTGCCTCCTGCGCGGAGTGCGAGGTGTTGCCACGGTGCGGGACCGGAACCGGGTGAACGCCCGCCTCGACACCCTCAATACTGCGCGCGGCGGCGGATTCGTGCGCTTGCAGCTTGCCGTCATAGCTCAGGCGGGAAACGGCAGCGGCCACCGCGGGGTGCATGCGCCAGCTCCGCTCCAAGAAGAAGCCGAATTCTGGGGCGAGCACGTCGGTGTCGTCCATCAACCATCCGAGCGCCGAGGTGTCGACCGGCTCGGGATGCGTGCCCTGACTCACCTGCGGCAGCTGTTGTGGATCGCCCAACAGCAACAGTCGGTTGGCGACAACCGAGCACGCGATCGTCGAGGCGAGCGAGAACTGCCCGGCCTCATCGATGACCAGCAAATCAAGTGACCCACGAGCCAGCCGACCGGCGTTCGCAAAGTCCCACGCGGTTCCGCCGACCACGAAACCACGGGCGCTATTCTTCTCGACGAAATCACCCATCTTGCGCTTCACGACACGGGTGAACGCGGCATCGTCGACGGCCGTTGGCGACGACTTGCCGACCAGCTCTTTCGGAACTCCGGCCTCGATCACGCGGTCAAGAACGTTGTCGACGACGGCGTGAGATTGGGCGACAACGCCGATGCGGTAGTTCTTCTCACGCACCAGCTTTTCGATAACCCGCGAGGCCACGTAAGTCTTGCCGGTGCCGGGAGGACCCTGCACCGCGAGGTAGCTATGGTCGAGGGCAGCGACAGCCGACACGATGGCGTCAACCTTGTCGAGCGTGTGCAGCGTGCGGCCGTCGACCGCACCGCCGACGGTGCGCGGCTCTCGCCGCATGAGCAAATCCCAGGCCGGATTGCGGAACTCTACCGCCGTTGCCTCATGAGAGATCAGCTTCTGCGCCCACTCGTCGATCGCGCCCTGCTGTGCGCCGGCGCTCGGCGGCGCCTGCTCGGTCAGAGCAATGGGCAGCGCATCCCACGTCTGGCCGTCGAGCGCACGCTCTTCAATAATGAAACCGTCTGTCACCTCATCGATGACGGTGGCGCTGTGCGCGACGTTGAGCCATCGATGCGACAGGCGCCTCGGCGTGAACGGGCTCGGCCGCTCATAGATGAGATAAGGCGTGGAACCAACCTTGATGGTGCTGCCCGGTGCCACGGCACCGCGCACATGCACGATACGACGCATGGCGTATGCGCCGTCGGGAATCGACCAGTCTTCGAGAACCACCGAGCTGTGGGCGTCAACCGCGACCACATTGCGCTGACCCTCCCATACCGAGAGCACCTCGCGGAGCCGCAGAAAATGTTCCGCCCAGAACGTTTTACTCTCGCGCGGGTAGTAGTCGATGGCCGCGGCGGCCAGCCGGAGCGACTGCGCCCGACCGGCCTGCTCGGGCTCGACATAGTCGGAGGCAATCGCCTGCAGCGCGATGGCAAGCGGCGAAGCCTCGTACGGGCGTTCTTCCGGCTCCTCTTCGGGCGCCGGAGCGCGACCCGCCTCGATCGCCCGGTCAATCAGCCAGTCACGCAACCGCCGTGTCGAGACGCAGTCGTACTTGTTGTAGGCGGCGAGATCTTGCAGAATCTCGTCGGCCGCCGTGGCGTGGCCGTCTGCGGCGAGCGCGCGGGCCTCAACATAACGCCCGATCGAATCACCACCGTTTTGCACGTCTTCGGTACGAACCTGCTCCGCCATGTAAAGCGGTTCGAGTTTCTTGATGGAATACGAGCGCGACCCCACCCGCACCGCACGCTTCACGATGGGGTAGAGGTCGACAAAAACGCCATCGCGCAACAGTGTGTCAACGGCCGCCTCGCCGACGCCGTACCGCGCGGCCATCGCCGTGAGGTGGCTCGTCTCATAGGGCGCGTAGTGATAAATGTGCATGCCGGGGTTGGCGGAGCGCATGGCGGCAACGGCGTCGAGAAATGTGAGGAGGGCGCGCTTCTCGTCGGCAAACGAATGCGCCCACAGCGCCGTGTACGTTTCGCTGGTGTCTACCCAGCCGAACAGGTAGTCGATGCCCCACATGGTTCCGTCGCCCTCGGTGTACAACGGGTCGCCTTCAAAGTCGAAGAAGATATCGCCGGGGTTGGGGCGGGGCAGACTGCTGAGCGCGGGCGCCATGACGACTTCGTATTGCGGAACCGCGTGCGAGTCTGCGTCGGCGCCGGGCGACGGAACGCCGGCCGGGCTTTGAAGCTGGAGTTGCGCTTGCAGGCGCAGTGAGGCGAAGACATCGGGGTTCATTCCCTCCGGCGCCGTTGTCGCGGCGGCGAGGGCGTCAATCGACTCCATGCCTGCGCCGCGGAGGAGGCGACGGTGCACGGGGCGCATGCCGGCAACGAGAAGGAGGTCTCGGTGGGCGATGACCTCGGATTCGCACGTGGCGCAGCGGCCACACGCGATGACACCGAGATCGCCGCGCTCGTCGTTCCACGCGATCGGCGCCTGCGTTTCAGTGACGGCGCGGTCGGCGATGAGCTGACGAATGCGCTCGCGTCGCAGCTCGAACACCGGCAGAAGATCATCGACTCGGTGGCTGCTGGTCTCGCCGTCGCCGAGAATGAGCTCGACCGTCGGGTCTGTCGGCACGCCCAGTCGGTGCAACTGATCAACGTAGGCGGCAAGTTGCATGAGCGCGGTGACGCGCGCCGTGCGGGCAAGCTTGGTGTCTTGCACGAGCCAACCGACGTCGGTTCGCACCATGAAGTCAGCGAATCCGATGAAGTCGTCGTGGGCGAACGCGGCCTGGTAAAGCACGCGTGCCGGCGAGTGCAGCGCTGCCACCGTCTGCTCGAGCGCTCGCGTAAGAGCTTCGGGATCGGTGGGGCCGACGGTAGCTAGTTCGACCACATCGTTGCCGTACTGCGCGCGGTACCGTTCGAGTACAGCGTGCTCGTGGGAGAGGCCGAGCGCGATCGCTCGCTGCATCATCTCGTCTTCTGGCTCGTCGACGCCCGCGATGCGCCCCAGTTTGGCGTCGATGCTTCGCACCCAGGCGAACTCGCATTCGGCCGCCTTTTTGAGGTCTGTCGCACTCCAGATAACCCGGCCGTCGCTAATTCGCATGTTGCCTCCTGCCCCTCACGTTACCGGGGGCCACAGACATCGCTTCGCTCGTTGCGACGCGGCGAAGGAAGAGCGCGTTATTCGTCGCTACGGTTGGCCATCGAACGCATAATGCCGAACACGATGGCTGCGACAATCGCGATCACGACGAGCTTGGCGACAAACCACATCACGCTGAACACCACATTCACCACAATCGCCGCGATGATCACGGCGACGACGACGGCGATGATGGTTCCGGCAGTGCTCTTCATGTTTCTAGCGTAGAGCGCGCGGCTGAGGCGTAGCCGCGATTGCGTCGCCGGTCTTGGCGACCGCCCAGCGGGCGATGCTCCTAACGGGCGGTGATGTCGCTGGACCCGTCGGGCGCGACACTCACGCGTAGTTGCGCTGGAATCTGTTCTTTCATGGCCTCAACGTGGCTGATGATGCCGACAGTGCGGCCCCCGGAGCGCAGCTCATCCAACGTCTGCATCGCGATTTCGAGCGTGTCGGGGTCGAGCGAGCCGAATCCTTCGTCGATGAACAGGGTGTCAAGTCGCACACCGCCGGCGCGGCCGGTCACCACCTCCGCCAGCCCGAGAGCGAGCGCGAGAGATGCGAGGAAAGTTTCACCGCCAGACAGCGAATGGGCGGGGCGGGATTTTGACGTGAAGGAATCGAAAATATCGATGCCAAGCCCGGCCGAAGCATTGCCCACCCGCTCGTCACTGTGTTGCAGGCGGTATCGGCCGCTAGACATGTCGGCGAGGCGGACGTTGGCTGCGATCACAATCTCTTCGAGCTCAGCCGCAAGAATGAAGGTCTCAAGCGACATGCGCTTGGTGTTCGGTTCATGCCCGCTCACGGTATCGGCAAGGCGCTCAATCGTTTCGTGCGCCGACAGCGCCTCCTGTTGTGCGGCCTGTTCGGCGATGGCAGTACCGATGCGCTCGGCGAGCGCATCAACGGCACCACGCAGGGCGGTCAGCTCGCTCGTGACGCGCGCCCACTCCTGCTGTGCTGCTTCGGCCGCGACCTCGGCGGTCGCCACGTCAATCGCCTCGTCTGGCAGGACCTCGAGCTCGAGCTCCATGAGAGTGGCTTTGGCCGCGCCGACGGCCGCGTCGTGCTCGGTAACGACCGCCTCGAGCTCGACCATCTGTTCGACGGTTCGCGACGCCTCCTGAGCGAGCGCCGCGGTTTCGAACGAAGTCTCGGCGAGCGCGGCGTCGAGCGATGCCTGCGATGACGCGACCGCCTCGTCGGCCCGCGCGGCGCCTTCCGCCGCAGCGACGTAGGTTTGAGCGGCATCACGTTCAACCGTGATGCTGTCGAGGCGCTCAGCGACAGACGCCCACCCCTCGCGCGCGGCGGCGACAAGTTCGCGCGCCGACCGCAGCTGCTCGATCGCGGCGGCCTGGGCCGTCACCGCGGCTGTCACCGTGTCGTTCGCGGCATCGATGGCCTGGGTCATCGACAGCTCGCGCTCACGTAGCGCATCGCGGAGTCGTTGCGCCTCGGCGTGAGCAGTGAGGGCTGTTTGGGCCTCGGCCATTTCAGCCTGCGCTGTCTGCTCGGCCTCGATGAGGTGTTCCAGACTCTGGCCGCCCGCGGCGGCGATCACGCGCGCCACGGTGGCGGCCGCCTGCTTTTCAGCCTCCGAAGCTTCGGTTGCGGCCCGCTGACGCTCATCGCGCTCCGCTGTCGCCGCCGCCAGATCGGCATCGGTCACCGGGTCAACGAGCGGCGGCGCAGGATGGGGGTGGGAGGCGGAACCACACACCGGGCATTCGGCGCCGTCGACGAGCGTGGCGGCGAGCTCTGATGCAGACCCGGCGAGCTTTTGTTGATAGAGCGCGTCGAGCTTGTCGGCGCTCGCGCGCGCCGCGCGGTTTGCCTCGAGAGCGCTGTGCAGCGCCCGCTCGCGATCATGTTCGAGGCCCGCCTGTTGTTGCGCAGCCTCGAGTTGACTCTGCACCGTCGCCCGACGCGAGGTGAGGTCGTCCAGACGATCAGCACGGGTCTGGAGGGTGGCCAGCTCACCTTCGAGCTTCGTGAGTTGTTGCGGAATCTGCTGCGCCTCGTCGCGCAGCGATTGCCGCGTCGTCTCGGCATGGGTAAGCGCATCCGTTGCGTCGGCGAGGCGCTGGACCAGTAGCTCGAGAGACTGCTCTGTTGTATTGGCTGCGGCCAGGGATCCGACCGTGGCGGTGTGCTCGTCGATGAGGGCCCGCAGTTGGGCGACCGACGGCGCCTTAGGGCTCGCCACGTCAGCGGAGTCGTGCGTATCCGTCTCATCGCGCATGTCACGGATAAGTTCTGCCCATGCCAGCTGGGCGGCCACCACTGTCGCGGCGGCGGCGTCAGCTGCGGCGAGGTCACGTGCGTGGGTCTTGATACTGGTCGCGACACGTTGTGCTTCGCGAGCGGCGGCGAGTTCAGTGCGGCGCAGGCTGACCGCCGGCACCTGCGCTTCGAGCCGCGTCAGCTCCTCGCGAGTGGCATCTCGGCGTTGCTGACGCTCGCGCCGACCCCGCGTCTCGGCAGCGGTGGCGGCGCTCTCAGTTCGAGCCTGGTCGGCGCGGTCGACGGCGTCTTTTGTCGCGTCGACTCGATACGCGCCGCGCTCCTGCGCGCGACTCAGCATTTCAAGCCGCCCGGCAACCGGCAACAGTGCCGCATCGACGACCGGAACCTCGGCGTTGCCTTCCGCGCGTGATGACTCGACCCTGTCTTCACCGCGCCAATCCTCTGTACCGGCCTCATCCGCCGAGCCCTCGACGGCACCGTCACCCGCCGAGCCCTCGGCACCACCGTCACCCGGCGACCCCTCCGCACCGGCCTCATCCGCCGAGCCCCCTGCGCCCGCCGAGCCCGCGGCACCGTTCGTTCCCGGCGTTACCTCGCCCCATCCCTGGGTCTGCACCAGCTTCTCGGCGTCGCTCAACCGATCCAGAAGGCGGGCGCGTGCGGCTGCGACCGACTGTTCACTGGTCTTCTTGCGTTCGATGAGTTGACGCTGGTAGTCCTCGAACCTGCGTGTTCCAAATAGCGTGCGCAACAGCGTCTGACGCTCTTTGCTGTCTGCCAACAGAAACTTGGCGAACCGGTTTTGCGCCAGCAGAATGACCTGAAGAAACTGGTCTTTGTTGAGTTGCAGAATCTCGGCGAGGTGATTGCCGGCGTCGACCGCGCGCGAGGCGATGCCAACCCACTGTTCGCCGTCCAGACGGTCAAGCTGTACGGCCGCCTGCTGCATCGTCATGCCGCCGCCGCGCTGCTTCGGCCGCTCGTACTCGGGCGAGCGAGTCACCCGGTAGGTCTCGTTGCCGGTCGAAAACGTCAGCGAGACTTCAGTGCGGTCTTCAGCCAGAGCGTGATCGCTACGCACGCGCTTCGCGCCGAGACTGTTGTAGCGCGGCACTGACGCGTAAAGCGCAAAACAGACGGCATCGAGCAGGCTCGATTTGCCGGCACCCGTCTTTCCGGAGATCAAGAACAGTCCGTCAGCGTCGTAGTCATCAAAGTCGATGACCTGACGGCGCAAGAACGGCCCGAAACCCTCAATTTCGAGACGGTGCAGTTTCACGCGCGCGCCTCGACCCGTACCCGCTCGTCAATCATTGACTGCAGAATCTCGCGCTCGGCCTCGCTTACGCCCTCCCCGTTTCGCACGTCGGCCAGAAACACCTCAATGCGTTCGATGTCGGTCGCCGCCTTTTGCAGGCGCTCGCCATACGTCTTGACGGGCGCTGCTCGCACGCCCGTTGGCGTGTGCAAAACAAGCGCGCAGTGCTCGAATCGTGCACGCAGCCGGCGCATCGGGTCTCGTTGCGGGGTCGCGTCGGTGTATTCGGCGCACACCCACGCGTCTTCATCGGCTGCGAATCGCTCATCATCAAGCAACTCGTCGAGGGTGCCGCGCAGGGTGACCAGTCGTCGCGGAACGGGGAGGTCAAGCCACTGGGCATCAGCGAAGCCATCGGCGTCAAGCGTGACGAGCCACGAGCCGCGCGGCTTGTGTTGCTCACCGAAACTGTAGTGAAGGGGCGCCCCGGCGTACCGTACGTTAGCGCGCAACTCTTGCCTGCCATGAATGTGGCCCAGCGCCGTGTAGTCGATGCCATCGAAGACGGAGGCCGGAACCATGTCGACGCCACCCTGGCGCACCTCACGCTCAACGCCGGGCGTCGCCTCGACTCCCGCCGCAAAACAGTGAGCCATCACGACGGAGCGCACCGTGGTTCCGCCCGCCACGCGGCTCTCGCGGTGCCGGTGCACCAGGCCCATCGCGTGCGTGAGGGTATCAACCTGCTTGCATAGCTCGACGCCCTCCCACAGATGACGCACCAGGGCCGGCTCGAGATACGGAATGGGGTACACATCGACCTCGCCGAACTCATCGGTGAGGGTGATGGGCTGATCGAGCTGTAGCGGATCGGTGCGCACGTACACGCCGGCTCGGAGCAGCCCCGATTGGAATCCCAGACGGGCAGCCGAATCGTGATTGCCGCTGGTGACGATGACTTGGGTGCCGGCATCGGCAAGCTCCGTGAGCGTGTCTGTCAGCAACGTGTAGCACGCCGCCGACGGCGTTGCGGAGTCAAAAATGTCGCCAGAAACCAACACCGCATCAACGGCATGTTCACGAACTTGCAGCACCAGGGCGTGCAGAACCTCAGCGAGCGCACTGAGCGTCGAGTGCCCGTGAAACGAGCGCCCGATGTGCCAGTCAGAGGTGTGCAGGATTCGCATACCCCCACGCTAGGAGGGGGCACCGACATTGTGGTCGGAGCGCGCCGAGAACCCGCGAAAGCCGCGAAATCACGCGGCTTCTCATGCCTCAGACGAAGCCGCGTGATTTGCCGCCGTTGTCTGTGCGGGTGCTATTCGCGCGGCGAAATCGACATCATCCAGGAGACGCCAAAACGATCAACCAGCATGCCAAACAGGCCACCCCATTCCGGCTGAGACAGCGGCATGATGACGGTGCCACCATCGGCAAGTCGATCCCAAAATCCCTGAAACTTCGCCTCATCCTCACCGCTAATCGAGATCGACATACCGGCCGGCGCGACGTACTCCATCGTCGAGGGGGTATCAGAGCCCATCAGCACGAAGCCGTCTGGCGTGGTCAACTGCGCGTGCATCACGAGGTGATTTTCGGCGGGATCATGCCCCATCTCAAAGTTCTCGAACGTCATGACGTCGAGCTCTCCGCCCAGCGCCGACTGATAAAACTCCATCGCCTCGCGCGCGTTGTCGCGAAACGACAGGTATGGGTTCAAGCTCGGCATGGTGGCCTCCACGGTGAAACGGATAATTCAAGCGTTCATAGTGTGCTCCTGCGCCGCGGTTCCCGCAATGCCCCCGCCAACGCCGCGAAGCGCCGTGCGCGAAGCGCGAGCGGCACACGCGCGTGCGAATCACGGAACCACGTGTCGCGACATGAGCGGGCGGGGCGGAACCACGCGGCAGGTGTCGAAGCGCGTCGCCCTAGAGTTGTGCGCCGGTGTCGTCCTCGTCGAAAATTCCGGCGTCGCGTCGGCGCCACGACGCACGAGCGAAGCCATAGCCGGTCGCAAGTAACCCACCCAGCACGAGCCCCAGGAGGAGGTTCTGAATCACGGCACCAAACAGGATGCCGCCAGAAACGATGGCGGCCGCAATGAGAACATTCACCGTGCGTGCAGACATGCCCTCAGCGTACGCCGCAAGCGCCGCCGGAGGTTGCGCTCACGGCTACCGCGCCCGGTGATCTTCGGGATGCAATCGCGGGGCGCGGCGCGGCTCAACAACTCCGCTGGCGAATATCAGCCGGATCACGCGTTGGCGGTGCCCAGCCCATGGTTCCAGCAGTGCGCGCATGCCGTCATCGTCAACGCGCTCGCCGGTGAGCGCGAACCCGACCTCGTGTGCGAGATGAAAATCACCGAAGCTCACGGCATCGGGGTCGCCGTAGGCGCGAATGCGCACTTCGGCCGCCGTCCACACGCCGATGCCCCTCACGGTGGTGAGCAGGCGCTCGCGTTCGGCTCCGGTTGCCGCCGTGGCCAGTCGTTCACCGAGATCACTGGCGGCGGCGGTCACGGCAGCGCGCGACTGCGGCGGCTCCACCCCGGCGCGGTGCCAATCCCACGACGGAATTCGACGCCACCGCTCTAGCGCGGGCGCCACCCACAGGCGGCGCGGGCCGGGAGCGCGCTCACCGTGCCAATAAATGAGGTCACGCCAGGCATGAAACGCCTGAAGCGCGGTGACCTTTTGCTCGAGAATCGAACTCATCAGCGCGTCGGCAAGCAGATCGGAACGCCCGAGGCGCATGCCCGGGTTGCGGCGGGCCGACTCGGCAATGAGGGGGTGCAGGCTCGGATCGAAGCCGCTCGGGTCATCGTGTGCACCACACAGCGCGGGAAGCTGATCAATCAGCCACGCCGCGCCCTCACCCCACGCGGAGGCGCGAATCGTGCCACCCTCTTGCCGCAGCGCAATGGTTCCGGCTCCCAGCGGCGTGCGCACGGAGCGCCACAGCACATTGCCTTCCCACCGCATGGTGGGGTCGGTCTGACCACGCCGGTGAATGCCGACGACCCGACGAAAATCGAGGTCGAACGGCGGCGTGTAGACGGTGTCGATGCGCGGCGCCGTGGTTGAGGCCACGGCTGCAACGGCGCGCGCCGGTCTTCGTCGGTGCGCACGAGTGCCCGCGTGCAGTGCCGACGCCGAATTGGTCATGTCGCCACCATAACCCCGGGGGCCGACACTCGAATCACACCCCGCGAGTGACCAAATGTCGGAGAGTTTCTCCGGGTACCCGCGTGGGAGCGGCGCCATACGGCGTGTCGTGACAACCATTCCGACATTTGGGAAATGGCGGAGCGCGGGACCACGCGACTGGTCACCACGCGACCGCGGAAGAACGGAACCACGAGGCCGCAGAAGAGCGGAACCACGCGACTGCGGAAGAGCGTGACCAAATGTCGGAGACACTCTCCGTGTACCCGCGTGGGAGCCGTGCCAAACGGCGTGTCGAGGCAACCATTCCGACATTTGGGAAATGGCGGGGCGCATTTGGGAAATGGCGGGCGCGGAACCAGGGCGCGGAACCAGGGCGCCAGCAGGCATGCGCCTTAGAAGCGGTCGGGCGAGGGGGTTCCGTTGCCGTAGCGGATTACGACGTCGGCGTGACGATCGAAGCGGTATCCGATGCCGCGTACGGTGCGCACGATGTCTTCGTAGCGGCTGAGCTTGGCGCGCAGGCGACGCACGTGAACGTCAATCGTGCGCTCGCCGGGAGCCTCCTCTTCGGTGCCAGCAGACCACAGCGACGAGACGAGCTCGGCGCGATCGATCGTGCGACCCTCGCGCAGCACGAGGTACTGCAGCAGCTCGAACTCCTTGTAGGTGAAGTTGGCCGATTCGCCGTCGATCAGCACGCGCTTGCGCGAAATGTCGACGATGACGCGGTTGGCCAGGTCCTCATCAACGGGCTCGGGACGAGTGCGGGCGACGGCGCTCGGTTCGTGCAGCGCGAGGCGAACCACATCAACATCGCGACCGCCAGCGGCGACAGGTGCGAGTGCCACGGTCGCGTAGGTCTGCGCGGCCGGGGCAAGGTCAGCGAGGGTGCGACGCAGCGCGTCAACCAGAATGCCGAGTGAGACGCCCGCCTGGGCTGCCTTCTGCTCGTCAATGCCGACGTAGAGAGCGAAGCCGCGGGCGGCGGAACCAGCAGGAACGGCGGGCTCAGGGCGCTGCTGCGCGGGCGCCGGGTGCGGGGACGCAGCGACGCGAGTGATCGGCGCAATGGGGCGCGCAATCGGCTCTGCGGCGGGACGAGCGGTCTGAACGGGGGCGAGAAGGGTTGCGTTCGACATGAGGAAAATCCTTGAGGGGTGGAGCCGACGAAGAGACCGTCGATCTCAGATGATGTTTGTTGCGAATGGCCGACTGGCCGGTGTTCGCGGTCGACACACACAGGTCCCGGGTGAGGGCAGTGCGCGAACGCGGGGGTTCATTCAACTCAGGTGAATCGACCGAGGATGAACCAGGCGAAGAGCTACTGGGTTAGCGACACATTCGGCAATACATAGCAACGCGACCGGCCATCATCATGCCAGTCGTCCCGTTCGCCTCCAAGGCGGACACAGGGAATGCGTTGTTAGTCATGTGCAGATTATGACGATATTGGTCGTGCAATGTCAAACTGAGTCTGCGCGGTTGCGCTCATCGACGCTCTGACACGCTCAGATGAGCGGCACGCGGGAGCCTCAGATTTCGCTATCGAGCGCGGCGGTGTCTCGTGGCGTCGCCTTTTTCACAAACAGCACGCCCGCGGTTCCGACGAGGGTCGCGCAGGCTGTGATGAGCGCAAAGGTGACCGCAGGGCCGGCGATAAGCCCCTGAACCGGCACCATAAAAGCGCTGATGATGGCCTGTTCTGGCGTCTCGTGCGGGAGTTCAAAGCTGCCAACGGCGATTCCGTACAGCACCATCACGAGGCTCGCAGCACCTGCCGTCCAGGCCAGCGCCCGCCAGCGGCGACGCGCGAGCAAGACACCGGCGACAAGAACAACGGCGAGAGCGACGAGCGGAACCGTGATCAGCAGTGGCACGGAACGTGCGGCGGTGCGCACCTGCGCGAACGCCGGATCCTGGGCAATGCGAACGTCGGCGATGCCCTCAGTGGGGATGAATTCGACGATGGTGGGAGTGCGGGTCTCCAAGAAGGTGACGGCGGCTTGGGCGACAACGGTGGAGTTGAGCCACAGTGTGCCCGATTCGTCCAGACGCAAAACGGCGGTGTCGGCCTGATCACCCACGGCAGTTGTCATGGTGTGGTGCAGGGTGCGCAGCGATCCTTCCCAGAGCTGTGCGAATTGTTCCGATGAGACGAAGGCGTCAAGGTTTTCACGAACGGCAGTTTCAAGAGCCTGCAACACGTAGCTTCCGAGGTACCTCGCGCTGAGTTGAACTGCTTGAGACGCGCCCGACTCTTTCAGGTACTGCTCCAGCGACTCGGCCGGATTCGATTGAGCAACCACATTGACGGCAGCGTCCCCAAGACCCTGCGAAACCGCCGCCTGAAGCTGCGGATCAGCCGCCACGGGCGCGAAAGTGTCAGCAAAACGATCCGTGTCAGAAAGCACCATGCCCGCCGAAACCGACGTCACCACAATCGGCGCGAGGATCACGGCAAGCGTCAGCAAAACGGCCGATGCAACGGCGCGAACGCGGGATGCACCGGTGGCGCGGCGCGCCTGCGACTGCGGCGTTGGTTCCGTCGGCGACGACATGCGCACTCCTCTGTGGTTTACGACCCGAATCGAGCCATTTAGCCGCGCGAGGGGACTCTCCGCTAGGTTGAGAGCAACACCCGCATCAACTCATCTCATCTTGGAGGAAAACAATCATGGTTGGGGACATCTGGACCTGGTTCTGGAACTTTGTATTGATCTGTCTGACGACGTTCATTTTCATCACCGCGCTGATGGCCGTCATTTCGGTCATCGTCGATCTCTTCCGCGACCACACGCTGAAGGGCTGGCAGAAGGCCATCTGGTTCATCTTCTTGGTATTCGTGCCGTTCCTTTCGACGCTCGTATACCTGATCGCTCGCGGCCGCGGCATGTCTGAGCGCGCCGTCGCTCAGCAGAAGGCGGCGCAGGACGCGACCGATTCGTACATTCGCGGTGTCGCACAGAACTCGCCTGTCGACCAGATTGCACGCGCCAAGTCGCTGCTGGAGGCGGGAGACATCACGCCCGAGGAGTACGCGGCCCTCAAGAAGAGCGCACTCGCTGCCGTCTAACGGACGCATCTCGTAATTGGTGATGGCCGGCTGGTTCCGCGCCGCAGGCCATCATCGCGAAAGGCCACTCATGTCTGAGTCGACAACACCTGAGCCAGAGGCGATCGACCCCACCGCCATAGCCTCCCTGACGCCGAATCCTCTGACGCCGGTGGCGCCGACGCGGATGTGGAGCATGGCGAATCCGCTTCGCACCGGATTCTTGCTGACGCTTGGCGCCCTGGGCGCCCTGGTGATCGGGTTCGCGATACGCGATCTCACCACCGTGATCATCTACATCGTGTTTGCGATCTTCATCGCGCTCGGTCTGCAACCGATCATTGTGCGGCTGCAGAAGTTGGGCTGGTCGCGCACGTGGAGCGTCGTTGGCACCATGGTCGGTCTTCTGGCGGTCGGCGGCGGCGTGCTCGGAATCGTGATCCCGACCGTTGCCAATCAGCTCGCAACCTTCATCAGCTCGATTCCCGCGCTGATTCGCGACTTCCGCGAAAGCGATCTTTATGCGACGCTCGATGGTTTCTTTGAAGACGGCTTCGGCAATCTGGTATCGCAGGTGCAGGTCTTCCTTACCGACCCCGCCAATATCGCTGCCATCGGTGGTGGCGCCCTGCAAACCGGCGTGACGGTTATCAACATCACGAGCGGTCTCATTATTGTGCTGGTGCTGTCGATCTATTTCGTTGCGGCCCTGCCGCGCATGAAAGACGCCATGATCCAGCTTGTCGCCGCTCGCTCTCGTCCGCGTCTGCATGACCTCACGGATCAGGTGATGGCCTCGACCGGTTCATACGTCGGCGGAATGGTGATCCTGGCCGCGCTGAACGCGGTGTTCACCGCGCTCTTGCACTGGATCTTGCAGCTCCCTTTCCCGCTGCTGATGGGTGTCATCGCGTTCTGCATCACCGTTATTCCGATGATCGGAACGGTGCTGTTCTGGGGTATTGCCAGCACGCTCGCGCTCCTCACGAACCCCACGACCGCCCTCATTTTTGCGCTCATCTACTTCATCTATATGCAGATTGAGGCATACTTCATCACGCCCCGCGTCATGAACCGAGCCGTTGCCGTTCCCGCCTCACTCGTGGTGATCGGCGCTCTTGCGGGTGGATCGTTGTTGGGGCTCCTCGGTGCCTTTATCGCCATTCCGATCACCGCGGCGATCCTCATCGTGATTCAGCAGGTGTGGATTCCCCGCCAGAACGAACGAATCTAGCGCCGCAACGCCACCCGGCCGCGGCTTAGCGCTCGGCTCCCGGCCGCCCGGTGAACGCGTCCATCGATGAGTACACGTGAAAGACGCGGCCTGCGATCACATCCCACGCGCGGGTGGGCAGCACGCCCCGCAACGCCATGGCGAGCTTGACGGTCCACGGCTTCATCACCAGTGCTCGGCCCGCAAGCAACCCGTTCCAGGCCGCATCAACGGCCTTTTTCGGCGTCATGATCGGCGTGAGTAGCGGGCCACGCGCACCGGCAAACATGCCGGTTGAAATGTAACTCGGGCAGAACGTTGTCACCGTGATCTGCGGGTGTTTGTCGGCTTCGAGCTCGAGGCGGAGCGACTCGCTCCAGCCGATCATGGCCCACTTGCTTGCCGCGTATACGCTCATGCCGGGGTTTGCCAGGGTGCCTGCGGCCGATGCCACGTTGAGAATGCGCGCGCGACGACCAGACTTCATCATGGCGGGCAGCAACTCCCGCGTGATCCACATCGGAGCGAGGGTATTGACCTGCATGGTGAGCTCGATATCGCTCTCGGCATCGTGTTCCCAAAACCGCTTGCCGCGCACGATTCCGGCATTATTGATCAGCACGTCGACGCGACCGAAGTCGGCGAGCGTCTGGGCGGCCGCCTTGGCTACCGCCTTGCGATCGGCAACGTTGACCACATATGCCCGCGCCGTCACCCCGAGCCGTGCCAGGTCGGCGGCGACCCGGTTGACCTGCTCACGATCAATGTCCCACAGCGCCACCCCCGCAGCGCCCGAGGCCACGGCTCGATGCGCGTAGAGCTCGCCCATTCCCATGCCGGCACCGGTAACAACAACGACCGATCCGGCCTCAAGTTCACGCGTCATGAGCCCATTGTGCCCCGCCGTAGGCTGGTGGCAGGAGGAAAGCGCGATGATCACACCCCGTCACCCGCTCGTGACCGCTCGTTTTGACGGCGCCGCAGGCCCTGGTTCCGCCGCCGCCAGCGCTGTTTCCTGCCGCCCGGCGACGAGCGAAGTGCGCGTCTAGTGGGCCGTAAGCGCGAGGAGGCCGATGTTCCGTCTGCCGTTTTGAGCGACGGAACCACGGCACAGGTGATCGTTTCGCCCTACGTTTCGGGGCACGAGCTGTTGGTCGGCGAGACCCCGCAATCGCACGTGGATTTGGCCGACCCCACGCATCTACATTTTGAGTACATCGCGCGAATGGGGGCCGTGATCGATGTGTTTCGTGATCGCACAGCGCCAATCACGGCGGTACACCTCGGCGGGGGCGCTCTCACCGTGCCCCGCTACATTGCGGCAACGCGACCGGGCTCTCGCCAGCAGGTGATCGAGCTGGAGCAGCGGTTGTGGGATCTGGTGCGCGACAACCTCCCGCTGGCGCGCGATGCGAATATTCGTGTGCGCATCGGCGATGCACGCGCGGGGCTACAGCGACTTCCGGCATCACTCGCAGGCGAGGTCGACCTTCTGGTGAGCGACGTGTATTCCGGCGCGAGAACGCCGGCGCACCTCACCTCCGTGGAGTTTTATCGCGAGGCCGCGGCGTTGCTGCGCGCCGACGGAATTCTGTTGGTCAACGTGGCCGATGCCCCTGGCCTGGCGTTCGCCCGCGCACAGCTCGCCACCATTTCATCGGTGCTCCCCCACGTCGCGGTGCTCGCCGAGGCTCAGGTTCTCAAGGGACGACGCTTCGGAAACCTGGTGATGGCGGCGTCGGCCACACCGCTGCCGACCGAATGGTTGCCCAGGCTGCTCGCCGCCGGCCCCCACCCCGCCCAGCTGCTCGCCGAAGCCGACGCGCTCGCCTTTTGTCGTGGTTCCGCCGTCGTTACCGACGCCGACGCGGTGGCCTCACCGGCGCCATCGCAATCGCTATTTGATCGCTAACCTATGGATCCCGTGCCAGGCGGCGTGCCCGGCTCGGCGCTCGCGAACGGCGAGGCAGACTGTAGTCATCGCCGTCGCAGGGAGATTTCATGAGCCTCATTCTTGGTTACGACCGAGACACCCTTCGCGAGCGCGTCGATTTGGCAGAGTGCCGCGAGCGGTATGAGCAAATCGCCGACCAACGCTCGCTTTCGGCCTTGCTCGAGCACGCGTTCCTCCTGAAAATGTTGGGCGAGCTCGACGAAGCGCTGGCCGTATCGGAACAATCGGTGCGGTTGGCGCGCATGGCGGGCACGCGAAAAGATCTGTTGCGCGCCCGCGTGCTGCATGCCTCCGTTTTGCACTGGCGCGGGGCGTATGCCGCAGCCGAGCAGGAGCTTGAAACGTGCGCCAGTGAGGCGGAGGGCCAGAGCTGGCCGACCATCGCCGCGTTTGCGATGCAGCACCTCGGCAAGGTGCGCTTTGACGCGGGGGATCTGGACGGCGCCCGCCGAGCGTTCAAGCGCTCGCTGTTCTTCCGCCAGGAGTCCGGCGCGAATGATGCGGAACTTGAGACAACCTTCTTGGCGATCGATGCCGTCGAGCGACGACTGGCTCACGAGTCGGCGCAGGCGGCTGACGCTGTGGCCGTGACGGTGGCGAACGCGCAGGCCAATGCGGCTGCAGATGCTGCCCTGCGTGATGACCCAGACACGCTCGATTTTGGTGACGAGGCTGAGCAGCCTGCACTGTTCAGCATCTCAGTTTCCACAGCCCACAGCGCCCGTGTCTGACCTCAGGCGTAGGCTCGAAGGGTGTCAGATCTCGATCGTGTGAGGGTATGGGCCGAGGCCCTGATCACGCAGCACCTAGATTCGTCGTGGACGTTTGCGTTTGATCATGCCAAGGTACGTGCCGGGTTGTGCGATTTCACACGCAAGCGCATTACGGTCTCGCGTTATCTTGCCGCGCGATTTGATGACGAAGAGAACTATCAGACACTCCTGCACGAGGTCGCTCACGCCCTCGCCGGCCCGAAAGAGGGGCACAATCGGCGGTGGCTGAGTATTGCACGAGAGCTGGGCTACATCGGCGGCGTGCGCCACAACGGTGAGACGGCGAGGGAGCTTGCCGCCTGGGTGGGAATGTGCCCCGCCGGGCACACCGTGTATCGCCACCGCAAGCCGTCACGAGCGACATCGTGCTTGAAGTGCTCGCCGGTCTACAACGAGGCGTTCCGCATCGGCTGGATGCGGCGCGAAGTCACCAACGAAATGCGCGCCGCTGCGATGAAACCGCGGGAAGCAACCCCGGCGCCTGCCCGCTCGGCCCAGCCGAGCTACCAGGGCGAGTCACTTTTCTAGCGCAGCGTCACCGCTTGGGCTCTTCGCATAGCATCGGCGCTGGGAACACGCTTAGTCCAGCGTCAACGCGTGGAACTAGTCCAGCACTAACGCGTGGAACGCGCCGTCACGCAGCACCGCAACGGTGTTCACGGCATCACGTGCCGCGGCGTTGAGCACCTCGTCTCGCAGGCCACGTTCAACCAGCTCGCGCCCCGATCCGCTCGCCAATAACAGGTGAACGCACGCGCGCGCCAGGGCCCGCGAGGCCTCACCCATCACGGCCGCCTCGGGTGAGGTGTGATCGATTCCCAGGTCGCTGAGCGCCGAAATAACGGCTCCCGCGGCGAGTTGGTCTTCGACAGCGAACCGCACTTCGTCGCTACCCCGTGAAACGCGTTCTCCGCAGGCGATGACGGCAATGGAGGTTCGGTCGCCGCGCTGCTGTTGCAGGCGCATAACCGCATTCGCCACGGCTCGCGCGTTGCGGAGTGATCCGGCCAGCACGATGGCTCCGGTGCCTGCTGCGGCTTGAGCCACCGCGGCGCCGTTGAGCGAGACGTCGTGCGCGCGCTCGTCGAGCGCGACCGTGCTCCCGGCGGCAACGCTATCGGTCACGGTGGTGGTGAAGCGGAGCGCATCAACGACGATCACCACGTCTGCCGGGGCGAGTCGGGCAAGCCCCGCCACACCCCATTCCGCGCGAACCTGGTAGGTGCTCTGGTCAGCAAACGACATGGTTCCAGCGTAGGTGAGCGGGCGCCATGCCCCTCCCGCACAGCTCACACATTCACCGCTGCATCACGTTCCCCCACCGCCCGCTCATCTCGCGCTCGTCGCCCCGAGGTAGACCAATCGCGCGGTTTCAGCCCATGATGGAGCATGCGAGTGATGCTGAAATTTGAGATCGACTGTGACGCCGACGCCGCCTGGCGAGCCATTCACTCGCCGCAAGTCGCGAGCGAACTCTACGGCCCGCTCATCACAATGTCGCCATTCAGCGACGTGCCATCGACGTGGGAGCACGGCGACAACGCAGCCGTCGCCGTCTCGCTTGCCGCGGTTCCGCTCGGCAAGCAGTTCATCTCGATAACGGACAGCGAGCGCATGGTCGCCGGCCGCCGCGTGCGCATCATGCGCGACAGCGGTATTCCCCTCACCGGCCCGCTCGCCTCCCTTGACGTGTGGGATCACCAAATGGCCGTGTCATCCGTCGCCGGGCACCCGAATCGCACTCTGTGGCGCGACCGCCTGACCATTGGCGGTGCGAGCGCTCCCCTGCTGTGGCCAACGCTGTGGGCGCTATGGCAATGGCGCCAGTTGCGCATTACGCAACTGGCGCCATCATGGGCCTTCGATCTGCCCGAGGCAGAGTCGGCTACCGCTTAGTCAACCGCGAGCGCCTGCACCGGAGCCACGCGCGTTGCGAGGCGGGTCGGAACCACGGATGCAATCAAGGTGAGCAGTGCGGTGGCAACGATAACGGCAACCACCAGCCCCCACGGAATCGCGGGGAAGATCACCATGGGCTCGGTAAACGCCGGGGGCATGCGCACGCTGCCGAGCACCGACTGGGCTCCCGCCCAGCCGTAGACGACACCGAGGGCAAGGCCGGTCGCGAGGGATGCGATGGCGACGTGCGCCGCCTCAAGCAACACCATGCGGCGCACCTGGCCGTTTGTGAATCCGAGCGCACGAAGCAGGCCAAGCTCACGCGTACGCTGCACGATGCCGATGGTCAGCAGGTTGACCAGGCCGACGGCCGCGATGATCGCGGAGATGCCGACGAGTCCCATCATGACCGAGGCGAAGCCGTCGAGGGCGCGGGAGATCTCGGCGATCATTTGCTCTTCGCCGCCGGCGGAGCGCACCAGCACGGCCTTGGCCGACTCGGCGGCAACCGCAAACATGGTGACCAGCGTCACACCCATGACCACGCCGATGGCCATGCGGCTGGAGCGTTCCGGGTGGCGCAGCGCGTTCTCAGCTGCCAGGCGTGCGGTGGCGGAGTTGCCGAACATGCGGCCAACCAGGCGCAGAATCGGCGGCATGATGAGGGTCGAGCCGAAGGCGAGGCCGGTGAAGGAAATCAGGCCCCCGAAGAAGGCGATGATGACACCGAGCGGCGATACCAGGCCGACCATGACGCCGATGGCGAGCAGGGCGCCACCCAGAATCAGCAGGGTGAGGGCGCTCGCGACGCGCGGCTTTGACGCCACGTCTTCGCTGGTGCGTTCGACGGAGCTGCCCAGCGCCTGCAGCGGCGTCACGGCGAGAACTCGACGTGAGCCAACCCAGGCTGCCGCCCACGTGGTCAGCACCACGGCGACGGGAGGCAACACGGTAGCGATACTGATCGGTGAGTAGTCCAGGCCCGTGACATCCAGCGCGTCATTGACGATCGGAACCAGGATGAAGGCGGCCACGATGCCAATGACGTAGCCAATAACAGCGCCGATGACACCGACCACCAGGCCCTGACGCGCGATCTTTGACCGCTCGGTTTGCGCGGAGGCACCGATCAGACGCATCAGCGCAATCAGGCGCGTGCGGCCGGCCACAATGGTGGCGAACGTGTTTGCGGTGACGATTGCGGCAACGTACATCGCGATGCCGATGAGCAACACCGACAGCACCGTGACAATCGTGCGCGCCGTGCCAGAATCCCCGATCGGGGAGGCCGCGATCACGGCAGCCATGTAGTTGGTGGCCGCAATCAGCAGCACACCGAAGGTGGCCGAAAGCGCCGCGATCAGGATCGATGCGCCCATGCCGCGGTCGCCGAGCCAGGCCAGCGGCGGCGTGCGCTTCGCGGTGTCGGCGGGCGCGGCGGGAGATTCAGCAAGAGCGGTCATGATGCCACCTCAGCGGAGAGCATGTAGGTCGAAATCTGTTCCGGCGTCTGCCGGGTCTTGTCGGCAACGAGCCGGCCGTCACCCAAGAACAGCACGCGGTCGGCGTGCGATGCCGCGACCGGGTCGTGCGTCACCATGGCGATCGACTGGCCATGTTCGGCGCTCGCCGCAGCCAGCAGCGACAGCACTTCGCGGCCACTGCGGCTGTCGAGGTTGCCGGTGGGCTCATCGGCGAACACGAGGTCGGGGGCCGTCGCCAGAGCACGAGCAATCGCGACGCGCTGCTGTTGACCGCCAGACAACTGGTGCGGGCGGTGGGTGAGACGGTTGCCGAGACCAAGTGACTCAATGAGGCCGTCAATGCGGGCGCGCTCCAGCGCCGAGGGCTTGCGGCCATCGAGGTCGAAGGGCAGCAGAATATTGCCCTTCACATCGAGCGTCGGAACCAGGTTGAACGACTGAAAGATGAAGCCGACGCGGCGACGACGCAGGATGGTGAGGTCTCGGTCGTTCATCTGCGTAATGTCGGTGTCGCCGATGAAGACTGAGCCGCCGGTCGGCGCGTCAAGACCCGCCATGATGTGCATCAGGGTCGACTTGCCGGAGCCCGATGGCCCCATGATCGCGGTGAACTGACCGCGACGCACGCCGACGCTCACGTTATCGAGGGCGCGAACTTCGCCCTCGCCGGAGCCATAGGTCTTGGTGAGGTGTTGTACGCGGGCTGCGAGACCCAGATCGCTCGATGTGATTTCCATACTTCTACGGTAGAAATTCGCACGGCCCAAAGCGTCGGCCTAGCGGCTCATCCGCATACATCTGAAGGATGATGTTTCACGTGCAACCGGCGGATGACTGGCTGGGCGAATGGGCCGGCTATGCCAGGCCGTGCTCAAAGGCAAACACCACGAGTTGCACGCGGTCGCGCAACTGCAGCTTGTTGAGAATGCGCGAAATATGTGTCTTGACGGTGGCCTCGGAGAGGTACTCCCGTGCGGCGATCTCGCCGTTGCTGAGGCCGCGCGCCGCGAGCGCAAAGATGTCGCGCTCACGATCGGTGAGCGTCTCGTATTCTGCGGGCAGCGTCTGAGCTACCGGAGCCGAGAACTGCGCAAACAGTTCGCGTGTGGCCGAGGCCGCAATCACGCTCGAGCCCGAATGCACGGTGCGAATTGCCGCCAACAGAAACTCCGGGTCGGCATCCTTCAGCAAGAATCCGCTGGCGCCCTGGCGAATGGCGCGAGCCGCTGCCTCATCCAGGTCAAAGGTGGTCAGCATTACGATGCGCGGGGCGTTTGGCTTCGCCAAAATCTCTGCCGTCGCGGTGAGACCGTCTTTCACCGGCATGCGAATGTCCATCAGCACAACGTCTGGCGCGGTTTCGGCGACAACCGCAATCGCCTCGTCGCCATCCCCCGCCTCTCCAACCACTTCGAGGTCGGGCTGCGACTGAACCAGCATGCGAATGCCGGCGCGAAACAGCGCCTGGTCGTCAACCAAAACCACTCGAATACTGTCGCTCACGCACGCTCCTGCTCTGATGGTTCCGTCACCGAGACTACCTCCGGCAGCGGAATCACCGCGCGCACCACGAAATCGGAACCAGTGCGTACGGTTTCGAGGGTGCCGGCGACGAGCGTGGCGCGCTCGCGCATGCCAATGAGGCCATGACCGCCAGGGTTGGCAACGTCGTCCGCGGCGATCGTGTTGCGGACGCGCACCCTGACCTCATGCGCTGCGAAGGCGAGGGAAACGTCGACGGGGGTGCCGTCACCGTGGCGAATCGCGTTGGTCAGCGCCTCCTGCATGATGCGGTAGATCGCCAGCTGCACGGCGGCCGGTGGGTCAGATCGCGGCGCGGGGTCAACATCGATGAGCAGTTCGACGCCGGCACCTCGCACCTGCGCGTACAGTTCTTCCAGGTCGGCCAGGGTCGGTTGCGGGCCCTCCGCTTGCGAATGCCGCAACTGGGTTAGCAACAGTCGCACGTCGGCCAGGGCGGATCGCGCCGTCTGGCTGATCGTGGTGAGCGCCTCGGCGGCAACTTCTGGTTGCGTTGCGGCGGCGTAGCGCGCGCCGTCTGCCTGCGCAATAACGACCGCGAGCGAGTGTGCAACCACGTCGTGCATATCGCGCGCGATGCGCGTTCGTTCTTGTTCCGATGCCGCAAGCGCTGCCGCAACGCTCGCCTGGCGCTCGGTCTCGACGGCGGCAAGGCGCGTGCGCTTAAGCGTGCCAAGGGTATAGCTGAGGCCCAGGCCGAATGCCGTGGCGGCCCAGGTGACGATGATGAAGAACGCGATCGGGATGACGGTGTTGAGTGGGGTGCCATTGCCGGTGCCGTTGGTCAGATAGGCGCCGCCCACCAGGTAGGCGGCAACAACGGTGGCGCCGACGAACACCGAGATGAAGCCGGCCTTTCGCACCCGTGGCGAGCCATAGGCGGCGGTGGCGTACAGCACGCCGAAGATAGCGAGATTCATCGCGATCGGGGAGAGGCCGCACAACATTTGGGCGATCGCGCCGATCCATGCGATCGCCAGCGAGAGTGCTGGCGACAGTCGCCGCACGGCCAGCGCCGCAGCCATCACGACACTGATGCCGATCGCTATCCATTCGGTGCGCGCGCCGTTGGCATCGCCGGTGTTCGCAACATAGAGGACCGACGGAACCAGGGTCAGCAACCACAGCACGGCGGCAGCAGCGACGTCGAAGATCAGCTGCCTGCGGGTGAGTGTGGTGAACATTACGCTCAACGGTACGCGGTAGCCTCGCCCCGCCACATCAGCCGTCAGATGTATCTCGCATCTGCCCTGGCTCGGTCCCACCTCGCTGCTGATCGTTGCCCCAGGATTGCCCCCTAGAATTGATCCGTTCATCATTCACCTGCCGCTGCGCCCGAGCACCAAAAGTGCATGAGCGTGGTGCTCCGCGAAGACGCGGCGGCCCGAGCCTCGAGATCGGAGGTTCCCATGTCCATTAGCCAGACACGCAACGAGGTTGCTGCCAAGGCCATCGTCGGTGAGCCCGAGGTTGTCGAGGATGGCCGCGCCCCCGGTGTGGAGCGGTCGCCAGAATGGTTGGCCCTGAAGGCTGCGGCCACCGCGCTTCAGCCGCTGCAGATCAAGGACGGCTCGATTCCAAACGCCGCCGATCACGCCGCCGCTCGTGAGCACGTTGCAACGATCACCTCCTCGGTCTCGGCGCTTGCTCCGTTGTTCCCGCACGACGCCGCCTACCTCAGCGCGCTTGTGGTCGACTTTGACCGCTGGGCTGCCGAAGGCTTCGGTGTTCCCGACTTCCTGGACTCGCTTGTTGCCTTCCAGCCGCAGCAACACCGCGTTGATGGCTTGCGCCACCTCGTCGTGTTTCCGATGTACACGCAGAACGGCTCCCCCGACCGCCACGTTGAGGCGCTCATCGCGGAGGTCATCTGGCCGGAGTTCATCGCTGACCTGGAAGCTGGCGACTACGGCAACAAGCTGTTCGTCTCGCTCCGACTGATCGATTTCACCTCGGGCTACGACACGAACTCCGCCGTGCTGTTTCCGGAGACCGTCGCGATGCGCGAGATCCCCACGTTCACGTGGGGCGCGATCTTCCAAGACCGCGAGGCCGCCCGCTACCGCCGCGTCGTTCGTGAAGCCGCCGAAATCACCAAGCTCGAGCTGCCGGAAGACGCAGCCCGCATGCTGGATGATCAGGAACTCGCCGAAAAGACGTTCGTGATGTGGGACATCATCCACGACCGCACCCACATGCGCGGCGACCTACCGTTTGACCCGTTCATGATCAAGCAGCGCATGCCGTTCTTCCTCTACTCGCTGGAGGAGATGCGGTGCGATCTGACCGCGTTCCGCGAGTCGGTGAACATCGAGCGCTCGCTGCGTGCGCGCGTTGACGCGGGCGATGAGCTGACTGCCTCCGAATCCGAAATGCTGGAGAAGGCCAAGCTCGTGCAGTACGCGGTGCTGTTTGACCGCGTCTTCCGCTTCGCGCTGACCGGTTCGCGCGTGCGCAACTACGACGGCCTCGGCGGCCAGCTGCTGTTCGCATGGCTGCACCAGCGCGGCGTGCTGCACTGGACCGACGTATCGCTCGCGATCGAATGGGACCGTCTGCCGGACGCCGTCGTCGAACTCGGCGACGCGATCGATGACCTGTACTGGCGTTCGATCGACCGCCCGAAGACCGTGCACTGGTTGGCCGCCTACGACCTGGTCAGCAAGACCGTGACGCCGCACCCGGCATCGAAGTGGAACCGCGGGCTGAGTGAAGAAATTCTCGCCGGCCCGCCGAAGGGCTTCACCGACGCCGTGCTTGACGACGAATTCCCGCTGTCGATGTTCTTCGAGGCGCTCGATAAGAAGATGGCCGACGTCATCAGCTCGACGGCAGGCATCCGCGGAACGGACTAAGCGGCGCGTGCGCCAGCACACGTAGCAACAGGTGCGGGTTGGGAGGGATTGTTCCTTCCCAACCCGCACTGTCGTTTTCGGCGCTCGCTGGTTCCGTCGCCTGTGGTTCCGTCGCCGGTGGTTCCGCCGTTTCGCGACACGAATTTGTCACGAAGCGTCACGGAATCGCCTCGGGGTGCGCCGGCGACCTTAGGGTGAAAACACCCCACACAGCACGGGTACTCCCTGCCCCATTTCTAGGAGCGCACATGCCTCGCAAAATTGCCACCTCTATCGCGGCCATCGCCGCCGCTGGTTTGCTGCTTTCGGGCTGCACCAGCAGCACCCCGGAAACCTCCGGTGAATCAGACGGTGGGTCAACGTCCGCGTCGAGCAACGCGACCTTCACGTACGCCATCGGCGGCGACCCCATGTCGATGAACCCGATCAACCTCAGCGACCGCTGGGGACTGACGTTCGCGAACATCGTGTACTTGCCCCTCGCCCGCGTCGAGGCTGACGGCACGGTCGTCAACGAGCTGGCCGAGAAGATTGAGCCGGCAGAAGACGGCCTGTCGGTCACCGTCACGCTGAAGGATGACCTGAAGTGGTCAGACGGTGAGCCGATCACCGCTGAAGACGTGGTCTTCACGTACACCAACAAGGCCGTGCGCGAGAATGGCAACGCCGACCTGCTGTACGTCGGCGACGAGCCGATCACCGCCGCAGCAACCGATGACCACACCGTCGTCTTCACGCTGCCGTCGCTGAGCGCCGCAGCCATCAGCAACATCGCCACCGAGACGTACATCATCCCGAAGCACATCTACGGCGACGTAACCGACTTCTCGGTGACCCAGCTTGACCCCGCAGCCATTGGTTCCGGCCCCTACAAGCTCGATGAATACAAGCCCGGCGAGTACCTGAAGTTCTCCGCCAACGAGAACTACTACGGCGACGCCCCAAACATCCCGAACCTGATCCTGCAGATTCTGACGGACGCTGACACGGTCAAGACCGCACTGCAGACCGACCAGGTTTCGGCCTCGTTTGTGACGTCGGCTCAGGTTGCTGAATTTGAGGGCACCAACGTCACCACCTACCCGTACTCCGAGGGTCGCGTTGCCTACCTCGGTGTGCAGGCCGGAAAGCCTGCGCTGGCAGACCCGAAGGTTCGCCAGGCGCTGTTCTTCGCTCTCGACCGTGGTGCGATCTCGGACGCTGCCTTCCTCAGCACCGACTACTACGAAGAGGCCTACTCGATCCTGCCGCCGAGCAACCCGTGGGCGACCGAGGATGTCGAAAAGTACGAGCAGGACGTTGCGAAGTCCAAGCAGCTTCTCGAAGAGGCAAACGCCGCCGACCTCAAGCTGACGCTCGGCTACATCGGAACCGACCCCGCACAGGTTGCTGAGGCAACGCAGGTGCAGGAGCAGTTCGCCGAGGTTGGCGTTGACCTCACCCTCTCGGGTGTTGACGGCTCGGCACTGTACGCAGAGCTGGAAAAGGGTGCAGACAGCAAGTTTGACCTCTTCCTTGGTGGTTACATCATGGGCCTGGAGCCGGACGCCTACTCGGCACTGTTCCGCACGGGCGCATCGGCCAACTACTTCGGCTACTCCAACCCCGAGGTTGACGCTCTCTTCGACGCCGGCGTAGCCGAGCTCGACGACGCAAAGCGCGGCGACATCTACGACGAACTGCAGGCGAAGATTCAGGACGACGCCGTGTTCTTCCCGATCGCCGACAACAAGAAGATCATTGCGATGAGCAACTCCTTCACGGGCATCGACGAGGCGCGCCTCGTTCCGATCTACTCGCTGGAGAACTTCGGAAAGCTCGCCGTCAAGTAACGCGAACATGCGGGGGTCGGCGCGTGCCGGCCCCCGCATTCGTGTTCTAGGGTGAGCAGAGGAGGAAGAGTGCTCGGATTTATTGCCCGTCGTTTAGCGCAGGTTATTCCGCTGCTTCTCGTTCTCAGCATGGTGGTGTTCCTGCTGATCCACCTGGCACCGTACGACGTCGTCGATTCGTACACGACGCCGTCGATGTCAGACGAAACGGTCGCCGCGATTCGCGAGCGACTCGGCCTCAACGAGCCGGTGTGGGTGCAGTACGGCGCGTGGCTGTGGAACGTGTTGCAGGGCAACCTCGGCAACTCGCTGGCCACCGGGCTACCGATTGCCGATGAGCTGGCCCGCCGCATTCCCAACACCATCATCCTGGTCGCCCCCGCGTACCTCACGGCGCTTACCCTCGCCATCGTGCTGGGCTTGGCGGCAGGCAGCCGCAAGGGTAGCCTGCTTGACCGCATCATCGACAGCATCTGCTCCGTCGGCATCGCAACCCCATCGTTCTGGTTCGCGCTGCTAGTGATGTTCTTCTTCGGGTACGTGCTGCGCCTGTTTCCGATCTTCGGCATGCATTCCATCGGCAAAGAGGGCGACATTGGCGACCTCCTGCTGCACCTCGCCATGCCTTTCCTGGTGCTGGTGGTCGCCTTCTTCCCCGACCTCACCCGTTACGTTCGCTCATCCACCATCACGCAGCTCGACGAAGACTACGTGCAGGTACAAAAGGCGTACGGCGCCTCCAACGGCTTCATTCTGCGCCGCCACGTGAGCCGCAACATTCTGCTGCCGATCATCACGCAGTTGGGCCTTGCCCTTCCGATTCTCGTCACCGGCGCGATCGTTACCGAAAGCATCTTCGCGTGGCCAGGCGTCGGCCTCTACATCTTGAACGCGACAGCCGCCCTCGACTACCCCGTGATTCTCGCGGTGCTCCTCCTCTCCGCCGTGCTCGTCATGGTCGGAAACCTCGTCGCCGATCTGCTGTACGTTGCAGCCGATCCACGAATCCGTCTGGCTAAGAAGGCGGCATGATGGCTCAGAAAACCGTGAAAGACACCGCGCTTCGCCGCTTCACCAAGAATCCGGCCGCGATGACCGCGCTCATCGTGCTGGCACTCATCACCATTGCGTGCCTTTCGGCTCCGCTGTGGCCGCACTTCGGCGAAAAATCCAACCTTGACGCGCGCTGGTTGCCGCCCAGCGCGCAACACTGGCTCGGCACCGATGAGCAGGGCAAGGACTACTTCACTCGCGTGCTCGACGGCGGGCGCATCACGCTGTTCGTTGGCTTTGTCGCAACCCTCGTCTCGATGACCGTCGGCGTGCTCGTCGGTGTGTGCGCCGCGTACTTCGGCCGGTTTGTCGACGAAGCGCTGATGCGTTTGGTTGACCTGCTCACCGCCGTGCCGTGGATGGTGCTCGTCATCGTGGCTCGAGCATTCTTCCCGCCGGGTCTGTGGACAATCATCCTCATCATCGGCGCGCTCAGTTGGATGTCTACCGCCCGACTGGTGCGTGCCGAAGCCCTCTCCATCAAGGAGCGTACGTTTGTCGGCTACGCCAAGTACATTGGCGAGAAGCCGGCCGTGGTGATCTTCCGTCACATCTTGCCCGGAGCGATTGGAACCATCATTGTCGTGTCGACGGCGACGGTATCGGGCGCGATCATGACGGAGTCCGCGCTGGGCTTCTTGGGCCTCGGCGTTCCGGCGCCGCTGGCCTCGTGGGGCTCGTTGCTTTCAACCTCGAAGGGGCAATTGGCCACCGCTCCGCACCTGGCCATTGTGCCTGGCCTGTTGATCGCCATCACGGTCTTCTGCGTCAACGTAATCGGAAACGGCCTGCGCTCGGCGATCATGCGGGAGGAATCACGATGACTCTGCTCTCCATCTCGAATCTGAACGTCAGCATCACGCAACCCGATGGTTCCGTCGCCCATATTCTGCATGACGTGTCAGTTGGCGTTGATCGCGGCGAAGTGTTGGGTATTGTCGGGGAGTCGGGCTCGGGCAAGACGATGCTGCTGCGCTCGCTGATGAAGATTCTGCCGCCGCGCGCCGTCGCCACGATGGATGCGCTCACCTTTGATGACCGCGATGCATTGGCGACGTTTGAGCGTGAACGACTACCGCTGTCGATGGTGTTTCAAGACCCGCTGACCTCGTTCAACCCGCTGCGAAAAATTGGCGGGCATCTCACCGAGGTGGTCAAGCGTTTTCAGGCAGTCTCTGGGGGTGCCGCTCGGGTGCGCGCTGCCGCCGCGCTCGATCAGGTGGGTATTCCGCACCCGAAGCGGGTGCTGGGGCAGTATCCGCACGAGCTTTCCGGCGGCATGCGCCAGCGCGTGATGATTGCGATGGCGCTGCTCTCCGAGCCCGAGGTGCTGGTGGCGGACGAGCCGACCACGGCGCTGGATGCCACGATTCAAGCGCAGATTCTGTCGCTGCTGTCATCGCTTCGCGAGTCGCGCGGGCTGACCATCATTGTCGTCACCCACGACCTCGGCGTTGTCGCGGCGCTGTGTGATCGGGTGGTCGTGATGAAGGATGGCCGCGTGGTTGAAACGGGCCCGGTCGAGCAGGTTTTCGCTGACCCGCAGAATGCTTACACGAAGTCGTTGCTGGCTTCGATTCCGCATGTTGACGGGCTCGAGACCGAACTTTCCGCGGGTTCGGATGCGTTTTCCGCGGGTTCCGATGAGTTTTCGGCGGGTTCCGATGAGGAGGTGCGGGATGTCTGATTCGGGTGTTGATTCTGTGATTGGCCCGGTTGTTGGCCCGGTCTCGACTTCGGTGCCTCCGCCGCTGATTTCAACGGTTGATCTCTCGAAAGAGTTTGTCGTGCGCGAGCGCGGACGCAAGTCCATCGTGACGGCGGTGCGCGATGTTTCGCTAGAAATCGCCGCCGGCGAGACCCTGGGCGTCGTCGGCGAATCGGGCAGCGGCAAGTCGACGCTTGGCCGCTGCATTTTGGGGCTGGAGACACCGTCGAGCGGCACTGTCGCGTTTGACGGAACCATCATGACGGGCCTCGGGCATCGCGAGTTGCGTGGGCACCAGCGTGACATGCAGATCATCTTTCAAGACCCGTACTCGTCGCTGAATCCGCGGCGCACCGCGCTGCAGCAGGTGATGGAGCCTCTGGAGGTGCTCACCGATCACACCGACATGCGCGCCCGCGCGCTGGAGGCACTCGATCGAGTCGGCATTTCAGAGACGCAGGCGGAGCGTCTGCCCCGCTCGTTCTCCGGCGGACAGCGTCAGCGCATCGCGATCGCGCGCGCCATCGTGGTTCGCCCCCGCTTCATCGTGTGCGACGAGCCGGTCTCGGCGCTAGACATGTCGATCCAGGCGCAGGTGACCGAGTTGCTGCAAGAGCTGCAGCGAGACCTCGGCCTCACGTACCTGTTTATCTCGCACGATCTGTCGGTCGTCCGAGAAATCGCAACGCGCACGGCCGTAATGTATCGCGGCCAGATCGTTGAGCTCGGCCCAACGCCCGCCCTGTTCGCCGAGCCCAAGCACCCATACACGCAGCGCCTTCTCGACGCCGTACTGGTTCCGGAACCAGCAATTGCGCGCGAGCGACTGGCGCACTTTGGTGCGTCGGTGCGGTCGCCCCTGGAGATTCCGGCCGACTCCCGTTTGGTCGAGGTTCTCCCGGGCCACTGGGTGCGCGAGGGGTAGTTCGCACACCGGCACCGTCGTTCCGGTCGCCGCACTGCGGTTCGGCCATCGTTGTTTCGCCATTGTGACAAGCCGCGCCCAAATGTCGGAGACCTTCACCGGAGCAGCCCATGGGAGCGGTACCACCCGGCGTGTCGCTCCAAACGCTCCGACATTTGGCAACGGGAAACATCGGAACCACGAAGCATCCGCGCGCGCTGGTCGCCGCGCCGAGGTTCCGCCTGATGCACCGAGACCCCGTCCCCGCACCGAGACCCCGTCCCGGCACCGAGGTTCCACCCGCCGCACCGGCACTCCGCCGCCACGCCGCACCGAAATGTCGGAGAACCTGACCGAAACAGCCCTCGGGAGCGGTGCCACCCGGCGTGTCACCCCAAGCACTCCGACATTTGGCAACAGAAAACGGAACCACGAAGCCACAGGGCGCGCCGCTCACCGGCACCGAGGTTCCACCCGCCGCACCGGCACTCCGCCGCCACGCCGCACCCAAATGTCGGAGAACTTCACCAAAACACGCCTTGTGAGCGGTGCCACCCGGCGCGTCGCCCCAAAGACTCCGTCACTTGGCAACAGAAGACCGGAACCACGCAACGTCCGCGCGCGCCGCTCACCGGCACCGAGGTTCCACCCGCCGCACCGGCACTCCGCCGCCACGCCGCGCCCAAATGTCGGAGAACCTGACCGAAACAGCCCACGGGAGCGGTGCCACCCGGCGTGTCACCCCAAAGACTCCGACATTTGGCTACAGAACACCGGAACCACGCACCCGCAGCGCGCGCCGTGGTGAAGCCGCCTGGGTCGGCACCGCCGCGACGGTGGTCGTTCTTCGCGAGCTAGCGGAGGGCGCCGACGCTGGCGAGGGCGAGGCGCACAAGGGTGCCGCGCCCGCCTTCCATTTCGGCGCTGAGGGTCTCGGACGATGCTTCTTCCGGCGTCATCCAAGTGACTTCGAGTGCGTCTTGACGCGGCTCGCAGGTTCCGGTGACCGGAACCACGAAGGCGAGCGAAACGGCGTGCTGGCGGTCATCGTGATACGCGCTGACGCCTGGCAGCGGGAAGTATTCGGCCACCGTGAAGGGTGCCGGCTGGGGTGGCAGAAGCGGAAACGCCATCGGGCCGAGGTCGTTTTCGACGTGACGAAACAGCGCATCGCGTACGGTCTCGCCGTAACGAACGCGGCCAGAAACGATCGTGCGAGTCATCTCACCCATCGGGGTGGCGCGCAGCAAAATGCCAACTTCGGTGACCGCCCCGGTACCGTCTTGCCGCACGGGAATCGCCTCAACGTAAAGAATCGGCAGGTGGCGGCGAGCCTCGGCAAGTTCAACCTCGCTCAGCCAACCGGGATTTGCGCCGGGCGCGTGAAATTCGTTGTTGAGCCCGAGACCGGCGAGTGGATCACGCGGGGTCTCGTCGTTCGGCTCGCTCGGGTCTGGATCCGGGGTGCGCACTGCCATGTCTCTTGTATACCCGACGGGCCGCCGATTGCCGAGAGTTTCGGCCAACGGCGAACGTCAGCGACTGCGTCGTCGCGATCACGACGTCGAGCGCGCGCCGGCCCGCCCACCGATGTTCCGCGTGTATCGTCAGCCGTCCGGCTGCGCGCGCCATGCCGCGATAACCTCGCGCTCGCCCGCATCGCTCAGCCCCGCGCCGCCGCCGTTGTTGCCGCGCCACCACATGCCATCGCGCAGCGTGTCGGCAAGGGGTCGCAATCGAAGCCCGTTCGCCGCGGCCAATTTCGCACTGCGGGCGCTCATCGCTCCCATGCTTTCGTCGGCAATCCACAGCGGCAACGAATTATCGCCCGCCCATTCGGCGACGCCGTGTTCAAGCAAGAATGCGGCAGGCATCGGCAAGATTCGCGGTTCATCGACTCCCGCACCGCCCTCGGCAACACCGGCCTCTCGCGCAATCGCCAGGTGGTCGCGCAACGTGAGCTGTTCGCCCAGCACATCGAAGGTTCCGCTGATCTCCGCGCTCGCGCAATACACCAGCCACGCAGCAAGATCGCGGGCGTCGATCACGGCGCACGTGAGGTCGAGGGCGTCCGGAACCACGATGTGCGTCGCGTCGACGGGGTGCGCAAAGCGCCATGGCCAGTAAGTGGTGCGACCCGTGGCATCACCAGGGCCACCGATGAGACCGGGACGAGCGATGACGAAACGATCCGGGCCAAACGCGGCCACAACGGCGTCTTCTGCCGCAACCTTTGCCGAGCCGTAGTCGGCCATCGATGCCATCACGTCGGCTTCAAGCGGGGGTAGGCGATCGGCCGTCTCGTCGGCATCGCGCTGCGCGTGGTTGGCGTAAACGCTGATGGTCGACACCAGAATGTAGCGATTCGCCGACTCGGCGAGAGCCTGCGTGGCACGGCGAACATGACCGGGCTCACGCGCGACGTCGATCACGGCGTCCCACTGCTCACCCGCGACAGCAACGTAAGCGTCATCGGCGTCGCGATCAGCCCGCACCGATCGTGCCCCGTTGGGCACCCCCGCCGAACGCGTCAAGCACGTCACAGCGTGCCCGGCCTCCAGCGCGATACGCGCCACGTGCGAGCTAACCCAGCCAGTACCACCGAGCACGAGAATCTTCATGCCGCCAGCCTGTCACGCCCCAGCGGTCACGGCTACCGTGTTGCGGATTGCGGGGGTGTGCTTCGTCCGGCCCGTTTCGGGGTTTCGGGCGGTGTCGTGGTTTCGGCGCGCGCCGTGGTTTCGGGGCGCGCCGTGGTTTTGACCCGGCATCTTGGTTCCGGCCGGCCTCATGGTCCCGTCTCAACAGTTGCCAAATGTCGGAGAAGTGCGACCCGGAAGGCGGTGGGAGCGGTGCCATGCGGCGTGTTGGCACGAAGGCTCCGACATTTGGTCACAGAAAAGAGCGGAACCACGGGCGCCGACGGGAGTGTCGGAGGTACGCAGTGCGGGTCTTTCGACTGGTGTGGGGTTCCGGAGTTCCGGGATTACGGAGTTCCGGAATTCCGGCGTTCCAGAGTTCCGGGGTCACTTGTGACGGGTGTTCTGGTTCCGCGGCCTATTTTCCGGCCCGCCTCATGGTTCCGTCTCAACCGTTGCCAAATGTCGGAGAAATGCGACCCGGAAGGCGGTGGGAGCGGTGCCATGCGGCGTGTTGGCACGAAGGCTCCGACATTTGGTCACAGAAAGGAGTGGAACCACGGGCGCCGGCTGGAGTGTCGGAGGTGGGTGGCAGGATGGGGCCATGTCGAATTCTGATCCCATCGACGTTGATTCGGTGTTGTGGTCTGCGCCCGCGGACGCCCGAGACGGCCGCCCCGTTGTGGTGTTGCTTCACGGCTACGGAAGTGACGAACGTGACCTTTTCAGCCTCGTGCCGCTGCTGCCAGACGAGTTCGTGTATGTCGCCGTACGAGCTCCGCTGGCACCGCCGTGGCCCGCGCCCGGCTACTCGTGGTACCCGATCGAGGGGTTGAATGCGCGCACTGGCGAGAGCGTCACGGCGGGCGCCGAGGCACTGTTGGCTTGGCTGGACACGCAAGAAATCGGCGATGTGGGGCTACTGGGATTCTCGCAGGGGGCGGCTGTCGCGATTCAAGCGCTCCGGCTGCGTCCGCAACGATTCGCCTTTGCCGTCAATCTGTCCGGCTACGCGGCTGGTGGTGAACTCCCCACCGACGCTGAGCTTGCCGCGCGGCGTCCACCCGTTTTCTGGGGGCGCGGAACCAATGACACAGTGATCTTCCCGCAACTCATTGAGCACACAACAGCCTGGTTGCCCGGCGTCGTCGAGCTCTCCGGGCGCGTGTACACCGGGCTCGGTCACGCCGTCTCGCAAGACGAGATTGTCGATGTGGGCGTCTTTCTACGCAAGTGTCTCGAAGACCTCCGCCAACCTGCCGCCACAGATGTGCAATCCCCAGACGGACCAAGCGCAGACGGGCAAAGTACGGACGGGCAGAGTACGGACGGGCAGAGTACGGACGGGCAGAGCACGGACGGGCGAGACGAGGAGGGGTAAACCGAAGTCGAGCTGAGCACAGATAGGCAATGCGCGGACAAGTTGTTGTTGGCAACGCACAGTCGAGCTGACCCCCGCCAGACGTATACACACGAGCACCCCGCGACACGCCCGGGATTCGCATTTCTGCGGTGCCGGCGTTACGATAAATGAGTCCTGTCCCAGAACATTGGAATGAAGTGACAATTATCGACGCCCGCGCATAAGCGCTGATTGTCGATCCACTTCGGTGGCTTCGAATGCTTGATGGCCTGCTTCGCACGCCTCGCATTTGAGCCGCACAGCCGCCCAAACGGGCGGAATGTTGGTGATGACGCAGCGCTCCCTCGCGCGTGTGTCACCGGCCTTGGGGTTTGGTGCGCCCGCGCATGACAAACCCGCGGCGTCCAAGAGACGCCGCAGAGACGGAGGCCTCATGTTTAACCCTGCTGTCGTCATCGACGACCTCTCTTTTGTCTGGCCAGATGGCCAGATCGCACTCGACTCCATTTCGGGCAGCTTCAGCTCCGCGCGCACCGGACTGATTGGCCGCAACGGCTCCGGAAAGTCGACGCTGTTGCGGTTGATCGCGGGGCAGCTGACCCCCACCGCGGGCCAGGTTCGCCCGGCCGGCAGGGTCGCCATGTTGGCGCAACGCGTCACCGCAAAGGCAGATCTTGCGGTGGCTGACCTGCTCGGCATCGGCGATGTGTTGCGCGCCGTTCGCGCAATCGAAGGCGGTGACGTTGATCCGTCGCATTTCGACACGATTGGCGACGACTGGGATATCGAGGCGCGTGCCCACGCTGCGCTCGCCGACATTGGCCTGCCGCCCGACGCGCTCGACCGCAACGTCGGCGCGCTCTCCGGTGGCGAAACCATGCTCGCGGCAATCTCCGGTCTGCGCTTGAGCGGTGCCGACATTGTGCTGCTCGATGAGCCAACCAACAACCTCGACCGCGTCGCGCGCGAGCGGTTGTATGGGCTCATTTCATCGTGGCCGGGCACGCTCATCATCACCAGCCACGACACCGGGCTGCTTGAACTCATGGACGAAACGGCCGAGCTTTACGACAACCAACTCACCGTATTTGGTGGGCCGTACTCCGAGTTTCGGGCATGGCTTGATCAAGAACAAGAGTCGGCTCAACAGGCGGAACGCGCCGCAAAAGCCGTGGTGAAACGCGAAAAGCGCGTGCGCATCGAAGCCGAAGCGAAGCTTGCCGGCCGTGACCGCAGCGCCGCAAAGGCCGAGCGAGAGAAGCGACTGCCCCCCATCGTGGCGCACGGCCGACGCATGCAAGCCCAGGTTTCTGCCGGCAAGCTTCGCGTCGACGCCCGCGAGAAGGAGAGCGCCGCCCGCGCCGCGCACGATGTCGCCGAACGGCGCCTTCGCGATGACGATTCGATTCGCATCGATCTGCCCGACCCGGACGTTTCGGCAAGCCGCCGCATCGCAACACTCGGCGACGGCGAACGCGAATGGATCATCCAAGGCCCCGAGCGCGTCGCCCTGGTCGGGCGCAACGGCGCCGGAAAATCCACGCTGTTGGAACGGCTCGTCGGCTCGGAACCATCAGCTGCCTCGGGTGGGGATGCTGCGGTTGACATCAGCACGATGCTTCACACCGACCGGGTGCGGTATCTGCGCCAGAGTGCGGATGGGCTGGACGATGCGTTGTCGGCGGAGCAGAATGTGCGCGCCGCCGCGCCGCAGATCGAGGATCGTGAGCTGCGCAATCGCCTGGCTCGATTCTTGATCCGAGGTGACGCGATGACGCGACCGGTGTCGACGCTGTCGGGTGGCGAACGATTTCGGGTGGCGCTGGCGTCACTCCTGTTCGCCGAGCCTGCGCCGCAATTGCTCGTGTTGGATGAGCCGACAAACAACCTCGACATCGACACGGTGAACCAGCTTGTCGACGCGCTCTCGGCCTACCGCGGCGCGATCGTGGTGGTCAGCCACGATCAGGCCTCCCTTGATCGCCTTGGCATCGGACTCACGCTGGAGCTCGACGGCACCCTCACCCAGGTGTAGAGGCGCGCGCAGGCGTCGCGGAACCTCGGCACTGCACCCTGGTTCCGCACCCGGCCATGGTTCCACGCGGTGCCCTGGTTCCGCACCCGGCCATGGTTCCACGACCGTTCTGCACGATTGAAAACGGTGTGCACGCAGATTTCGCCACACCCGTCACTTCATCAACACCAGTCACACCCGTGCGTGCAGAACGGTCGCGGTCGGGGTACAGCCGCTGCGTTCTGCCGCGGGCGGAACCAGGAAGCGACCCCAATGTCGGTGGCAGGGATAAGAATGGTCAGATGAGCGAGATTTTGGAACGATTCGGCGCCGCGACGCGCGAATGGTTTCAGGGTGCGTTCACGAAGCCGACGACCGCGCAGATTGGGGCGTGGGAGGCGATTTCGCGCGGCAAGAATGCGCTCGTGGTGGCCCCAACGGGCTCGGGCAAGACGCTGTCGGCGTTTCTGTGGTCAATCGACCGGGTGTTTCACGAGCCTCGGCCCGACGGCCCGCAGCGCACCAGCGTGCTCTATATCTCGCCGCTGAAGGCGCTGGGCGTTGACGTTGAGAGAAATCTGCGCTCCCCGCTGATCGGTATTTCGCATGCCGCCCGCCGACTCGGAACCGAGCCCCCGGTGGTGACGGTGGGCGTTCGATCCGGAGACACCCCGTCGAATGAGCGCACCAAGATGGTGCGCAATCCGCCCGACATTCTCATCACGACGCCCGAGTCGCTGTACCTTATGCTCACCAGTCGCGCGGCCGAAACCCTCAAGGGCGTGCATACCGTCATCATCGACGAGGTGCACGCGGTCGCGGCGACCAAGCGTGGCGCGCATCTCGCGGTCAGCCTCGAGCGCCTCGACAATCTGCTCGACAAACCGGCGCAGCGCATTGGGCTGTCTGCGACTGTTCGTCCGATCGACGAGGTTGCGCGTTTTCTCGGCGGCTCGGCACCCGTCGACATCGTCGCGCCGAAGGCGTCAAAGACGTTCGATCTCAACGTGGTTGTGCCTATCGACGACATGACCAACCCGCCGGTGCCCGAGACCGAGGGTGCTGACTGGTATGACGCCGATGGCCCCGTGCTCACCGAGGTCACCGGGTCGGTCTGGCCGCACGTCGAAGAGGCCATCGTCGACAGAATCGTCGCCAACACCTCGACGATCGTGTTCGCCAACTCCCGGCGCCTCGCCGAGCGCCTCACCGGCCGCCTCAACGAAATCTACGCCGACCGGCTCGGACTCGGGCCCGACGGCTCTCCCCTCGCGTCAGAAGAATCGACGCCATTCGAGGGCGCGGCAGGCGCTACATCGGGTGCTACCGGCCGCGGAACCAGTGCCGCCGCGGGTGCAAAAACGAAGATTCCTGACATGGTCGCGCAATCTGGCATTAGCGCCGGCGTCGCCCCGGTGCTCGCGAAAGCACATCATGGTTCCGTTTCAAAAGAGCAACGCTCGCTCGTCGAAGAAGAGCTGAAGAGCGGCCTGCTGCGTTGCGTGGTGGCTACCTCCAGCCTTGAGCTCGGCATCGATATGGGTGCGGTTGATCTGGTGATTCAGGTGGAGGCTCCGCCGTCGGCGGCCAGCGGTCTGCAGCGCGTTGGTCGAGCCGGGCACCAGGTGGGAGAGATTAGCCGTGCCGCGCTCTTCCCCAAGCATCGGGCTGACGTGCTTCACACCGCGATCGTCACCGAACGCATGCTCAACGGGCAGATCGAGGCGATCGCGATCCCGCAAAATCCACTCGATATTCTGGCTCAGCAGACGGTCGCCGCCTCCGCGCTTGACGCCCTCCACGTCGAAGACTGGTTTGAGACCGTCAAACGTTCTGCACCGTTTCGCAACCTCCCCCGCTCGGCGTTCGAGGCCACCCTTGACCTGCTCGCCGGGCGGTACCCGAGCGACGAATTCGCCGAGCTACGCCCGCGCGTCGTGTGGGATCGTGATGCCGGAACCATCACAGGGCGCCCGGGAGCACAGCGGTTGGCTGTCACCAGCGGTGGCACCATTCCCGACCGCGGGCTGTTTGGCGTCTTCGTCGCCGGCGAATCGCGCGGCGCGCGCGTCGGCGAGCTTGACGAAGAGATGGTCTATGAGTCGCGCGTGAACGATGTCTTTACGCTCGGCACCACCTCATGGCGCATCGTCGAAATCACGCACGACCGCGTGAATGTTGTGCCCGCGTTCGGCCAACCGGGGCGACTTCCGTTCTGGCATGGTGACGGGTTGGGCCGGCCCGCCGAACTCGGCGAAGCCCTCGGCGCGATGAGTCGTGCGCTAATTTCGGCACCGCGTGAGAAGGCGGAGGCGAGGCTGATCGAAGCAGGTCTTGATGCGAAGGCGCGCGACAACCTACTCGCCTACCTCACCGAGCAACGCGAAGCCACCGGAACCCTCCCCACCGACAAGACCCTCACCGTTGAGCGCGGCAAAGATGATGTCGGCGACTGGCGCCTGATCTTGCACTCACCCTATGGCCGTTCCGTTCACGCACCGTGGGCACTGGCCATCGGCGCACGCATCCGCGAACGTCTCGGGGTTGACGGCGCGGCCGTTGCCAGCGATGACGGCATCATTGTGCGCATTCCCGACGCCATCAGCGAGCCGCCTGGTGCCGACCTGTTCGTGTTTGACGCGGATGAAATCGAGCAACTCGTCACCGAAGAGGTCGGCGGCTCTGCGCTCTTCGCCGCGCGGTTTCGCGAGTGCGCCGCCCGCGCCCTGCTCATGCCGCGCGTGAACCCGCACAAACGCACGCCGCTGTGGCAGCAACGACAGCGTTCCGCACAGCTCCTGGAGGTGGCACGCAACCACCCCACGTTTCCGATCATCCTCGAGACGCTGCGCGAAGTGCTGCAAGACGTCTACGATCTGCCCGCACTGCTGCGCATCACCAGACACATAGCCGAGCGGCAAATTCGGCTCGTCGAGGTCGAGCCCGCCCAAGCATCACCTTTTGCCAAAGATCTGCTGTTTGGGTACGTCGGCGAGTTCATGTACGAGGGCGACTCGCCTCTCGCCGAGCGCCGGGCGGCCGCGCTCAGCGTTGACCCCACGCTTCTCGGCGAGCTGCTCGGCAAGGTCGAGATGCGCCAGCTTCTCGACCCCGATGTGTTGTTGCAGTTCGAGGCCGAACAGCAACGCCTGACCGCAGACCGCCGCGCCCGTGGCGTGGAGGGCGTCGCAGACCTGTTGCGTGTGCTCGGCCCGATGACGAGCGAGCAACTCGCGCTCCGCCTGCAGGGATCGGAGCAGGAGTCGGAGCGGCGCTCGCAGCAAGTGTCAGAGGACGGCTTGCGGCAGGGCTCGGAGCAGGTGTCAGCGCCAGCCTCCGAGCACCTGGCGACGCCCGCAACCACCCCGTCGGGCGACGAAGACGGTTCCGCCGCGCATGCCTCGGTCGGCGAGGCGGCGGCGTTTGCAACCGCGCTGGTTGATTCCCGTCGCGCCATCGTCGTGACCATCGCGGGCGAAGAGCGGTTTGCCGCGATCGAAGATGCCGGGCGCCTCCGCGACGCCCTTGGCGTTGCCCTCCCGGTGGGGGTTCCGGTCGCTTTTCTCGAACCGCTCGCCGACCCGTTGGGCGATCTCGTTGCACGCTTCGCCCGCACGCACGGCCCGTTCACCGCCGAACGGATCGCGGCTTGGCTCGGCATCGGTGTCGCGATCGTGCGGCATACGCTGCAACGGTTGGAGTCGGCGGGGCGTGTGCAGAGCGGTTTCTTCTTGCCAGAAGGGCGCGGGGACGAGGCCGAATGGTGCGATAGCGATGTGCTGCGGCGGCTACGATTGCGTTCGCTTGCCGCGCTTCGCGGAGCCGTCGAACCGGTTGCCCCTGAGGCGTACGCACGATTCTTGCCCGACTGGCAGCATCTCACGCGACCGCTTGAGGGCATTGACGGCGTGGTCGCCGCGATCGACCAGCTGGCGGGGGTTCCTATCCCGGCCAGCGCGTGGGAGTCGCTCATCCTGCCCTCGCGCGTTCATAATTACTCGCCGGCGATGCTTGACGAGCTGACCGCGACCGGCGAAGTCATGTGGGCTGGGGTCGGCGCGCTGCCCGGCCGTGATGGTTGGGTGAGCTTGCACCTTGCCGACTCCGCACCGCTGACGCTGACGCCACCCGAAGGAGAAATCGCCGAAGGTAGCCTGGCTCAGCGCCTCGTCAACATTCTTGGTGCCGGCGGCGCCTACTTCGCCTCGCAACTACAGGTGCTATCCGACGCCGAAAATGAGCAGTCGGTGATCGATGCATTGTGGGAGTTGGTGTGGTCTTCTCGGGTCACGAACGACACCTTTGCACCGCTACGTACCCTCATTGGGGGCGGTAGCCAGGCCCACCGCGTCGCTCGCAAGGCGCCGCGAGCACGCCTGTACCGTGGTTCCGCGACCCGCACGAGCGTCGCCCCGCCGCGCCCGCCAGCGCTGGGCGGACGATGGTCGCTGCTTCCCGAGGTGGCAGAGGAGTCAGCCCCCCGCGTTGCCGCGACGGCGTCGCTTCTACTCGACCGCTATGGCGTTGTCACCCGCGGGCCGGTGCAGAGCGAGCAAGTTCCCGGCGGTTTCGCGCAGGTGTACCGCACGCTCGCGACGTTCGAAACCGCCGGGCACTGTCGACGCGGGTACTTCATTGAAAAGCTCGGCGCAGCGCAGTTTGCGACCAGCACGACGATCGACCGGCTCCGCCAGTTTTCGGCGCTCGCCGACCCGCCACCGCTCACGGCGGTCACCCTTGCCGCCACCGATCCGGCCAACGCCTATGGTGCTGCGCTGCCGTGGCCAGCACTTGACGGCGTGAAGCACCGACCCGGGCGAAAGGCCGGCGGCATTGTGACGCTCGTTGACGGTCAGCTCGTGCTGTATCTAGAGCGCGGCGGACGAACCGCGCTCGCGTTTAGTGCTGACGAAAGCGTGCTGCGAGCAGCGACGACCAACCTGGTGCAGACTTCGCGGTCGCGGCGCCTCGAAACCCTCACCATCGAGCAGGTGAACGGCGAGTTTGTGTACACGTCGCCGGTCGGTCGCGCGCTTCGCGATGCGGGCTTTGTGGAGTCCACCAAGGGCCTCACCTTTCGAAAGGCCGCTCCCGGTGCCTGAGGGCGACACCGTCTACCGCACCGCGCACCACCTGGCCGAGGTGCTGATGGGAGCGACGATTACCGAGTTTGATCTGCGGGTGCCTGGCGCCGCCACCATCGATCTCACCGGTCTCACCGTCTCTGACGTGGTTCCGCGCGGCAAGCACATTCTGCACCACATCGGTGACTTCACCCTTCACAGCCACCTCCGCATGGAGGGATCGTGGCACGTCTACAAGCGCGGAACCTCGTGGCGGCGGCCCGCGTTTCAGGCACGCGCCGTCGTCGGAAGCGCAGACGTGCAAACGGTCGGCTTTGATCTCGCCGGTGTCACCGTGGTGCCAACCGAGCGCGAACACGAACTGATCGGGCATCTCGGCCCCGACCCGCTCGCCGCAGACTGGGACGAAGTGACGGCGGCCACCGCGGTTGCCGCCGATGAGCGTCCGGTGCATGTCGCGCTCCTCGACCAGCGAAATGTGGCGGGATTCGGCAATGAATATGTGAACGAGATGCTGTTCGTCGCCGGAATTGACCCGCACCGCACGGTGACCGTTGACGAGGCTGTGCGTCTTGTCGCCACCGGCGAGCGCATGATGCGGGCGAACTTGCCGCGGCGCGGCCGCGTGTTCACGGGAGACTCGCGCCCCGGACGGGCCACCTGGGTGTTCGGCCGCGAGCGCGAACGGTGTCGACGATGCTCAACGCCGCTACTCACCGACCAGCTCGGCGCCGATGCCACCAAGCTTCGCAACGTCTTTTGGTGCCCGCGCTGCCAGAAATAGCCTGATCACAGGCGCTGGCTGGGAGAGTGCCGAATGCGTGTATGCGATGGAATGAAAATCGACATACCGCCGTTGATTCCAGTACACCCCTCTCGGTTGGAGGAAAACGTGGGAAAGAACTACATCGATATCGAAGATGACAAGGGTCAGATCCTTCGATACCGCAAGCATGTCAACGGGCGCGGACTCATCGCGCACGGCGCAAAGGTTGACGCCGACGCCATCGTTGAAGCGGGCGCCTATATTGAGCCGCACGCTCACGTTGCTGCTGGCGCGCACATTGCGCGAGGCGCCTGGATTGAACGCGACGCACAGGTCGGCCCCGGTGCCGTCATTGACGCGCACGCACACATCGGGCACGGCGCCGTCATCGGTCAGGGAGCACGCATCGGCGTGCGCACCACCGTCGGCGAAGGCGCAAGCATCGCCCGCGGCGCCCGCATCGGCGACGACGAAATCGTGCACCCCGGCATGCGCATCTCGACCGACCGCAAGGGGCTCTGGCTCGCCGCATAGCGCGCAAGCCCCGCCCCCGAAGCCCTTCCCCGAGCGCCGCTGATCCTCAGCACGGCGCTCGGGGATTTTTGTTGCCCGGCGGTGTTCTGTTGCACCAGTTTCACGTGCGTTTGCGTGGTTCCACGTGGTTCCGCCCCTCGCTCGCCGCCCTGAATCCCGCTGCGCCGTGGTTGTCCCGCGCACCCGTGGTTCCGTGCTGGGCGCCCCAGTTCCGCAAGAAACCCTGTTATGCACGAGCAAACCGGGTGTGCAGGACAAAACTCCGGCGTGTTGCCTGTTTTCGGCGTTTTGGTCGTGCAGAACAGGATTGCGGTCGTGCAGAACAGGATTTCAGGCGGGCGGAACCAGGAGTTCGGGCGGGCGGAACCAGGCTGCAGTCGCAGAGGAGAACAAGACTGGCTTGAGCCGGGCGGTTGCGCGGGGCGAACGGGGGCGGGATACCCTGGGGATATGAGTTCTGCGCGACGGGGTCCGGCGGGAAAGTCCGGAAAGCGGCCGTTGTCGCACGCAAAGGGCGCAGCGGGCAAGGGCGCAGTCGGCAAAGGTACGGCAGGCAAGGGAGCAGCGCGGGGAGCGAAGGCCTCCGCCGCGCGAGGGCAAGCCGGCAAGAGCGGAACCAAGGGAGCAGGCACGTCAGGCGCGGGAAAGTCCGGCGCGGGTAAGAACGCACGCGGCACCACTGTGGTGTTTGATTCACCGGTCGCCGAGAAGCCCGGCCCGTTCCGACTCGGCGTAGTCGCCGGCGCGACTCCGGGTAAATGGATCGCGGTGTGGCGCGAGCGGTACCCCGACATTGAGCTCGAACTCGTGCCAACCGACTCCGCAGCGGCGCGCGAAGCGTTGCTCGCTGGGGGGATCGACCTCGCAATCGTGCGCGAACCGTTCTCTCACGACGACCTGCACGTCATCGCGCTGTACGAGGAGGTTGTTGGCGCGGTGGTGAGTGTCGACAGTGCTCTCGAAGCGGCAGCCGAGCTTACGCTCGCCGATTTCGCGGGCGAGGTCGTGATTGTTCCGCGCGACGACGTGACCAACTTCGGCTCGATTGCCGGCGCGGTCGAGCCGAAATTTGCGGCCCCAGAAACCACCGAAGACGCGATCCAGACCGTCGCGACAGGCGTCGGCGTTGTTATCGTGCCCATGTCGATTGCCCGCGCGCATCGCCGCAAAGACGTAACGTTCCGCCCGATCGTCGGCGCCGAGCCGACGCAGGTTGCCCTCGCCTGGGAGCGCGCCAACGACTCCGCCGAGGTTCAGGCGTTTATTGGCATCGTGCGCGGCCGCACGGCGCAATCATCCCGCGGCTAGCGCGTCACGCTCTGCCACCGCGCCCCAGAGCCGACTCACATAAGCCCGCGCGCCAGCTCGATCCGCTCCCGCACGTAGCTATCCAACGGCGCTAGGCCGCCGGCAGCAGACCACCGAATCTTCAACTCGCCGCCTTGCGCAACAATCGGCCCCGAGGTTCCACCGCTCGCCAGCGCGCTGAAGTCAATCGGCGTCCAGTTGTAGTGAATCGCGCGCCCCTCCGGCACCCCGCCGCGATACGCGGCGAAGCGCAACTCATCGCGCTCGCGTGCCGAAATCGCGGTGTATCCCTTGCGCGATGGTTCCAACGACCGCGCAACATCGCCGGTCGCGAGCACCGCATCGGCAGTAACCAGCAGCGCGCCGAGATGCCATGCTTCGCCCACGGCGACAATGCGCGGCGCGCGCGTGATACCGATGACACGCTTGGCCGGGCGATACTCGCCAATCAGCTCGGTGGGCATTGCGGCCAGCTGCGCGCGCACCTCGCTAAAGAGCGCGTCAGCGGAACCAGATGCGGCAGTCACAGAATTAGGCTAGCCCGTCACACACCGGCTCACGATTCGGAAGTTTAGCCCGCAGGGGGAAGAATGAACCGGAAAAGGAGCACGATGACTGATTCGACCGACACCGCCCGCCTGCTGATCACCTGTGATGACCAGCCGGGTATCGTCGCGGCGGTGGCGGGACTGATGGCGCGGGTGGGCGCGAACATCATTTCGCTTGACCAGCACTCGACCGACGCCGAGGGCGGCAAGTTCTTTCAGCGCACGGTGTTTCACATCGAGGGATTTGGCGAACGCCGCCCCGAGATCGAGCAAATGATTGCCGAGCTTGCGGCGCCGTTCGGCATGGAATGGTCACTGCACGATGCCTCGCAGCGCAAGCGCGTGGCCATTTTTGTGTCGCAGTACGACCACTGCCTGCTCGACCTGCTGTGGCGCGTGCAGCGTGGCGATCTCGACATCGACATCGTGTGCGTGGTCTCCAACCACACGGCACTTGAGCAGTCGGTGGCGAACTTCGGGGTTCCGTTCGTGCACATTCCGTCCACCGACAAGGCCGCGATGGAGGCAAAGCAGCTCGACCTGTTGGCCGGCGCCGTCGACCTGGTGGTGCTCGCGCGCTATATGCAGATTCTCTCCGACGACTTCATTCAGAAGGTCGGCGCCCCGGTGATCAACATTCACCACTCCTTCTTGCCCGCGTTCATCGGAGCGAACCCCTACGCCCGCGCCAAGGAGCGTGGCGTGAAACTGATCGGCGCGACCGCGCACTACGCGACCGCCGACCTCGATGAGGGCCCGATCATCGAGCAAGACGTCACCCGCGTCACGCACGCCGAATCTGCCCTCGAACTGCAGCGCCGCGGTCAAGATGTCGAGCGCCTCGTGCTGGCCCGCGCCGTGCGCTGGCATGCCGAAGACCGCGTCATCGTGCATGGCCGCTCCACGGTCATTCTGTAACCCCAACAGCCAGCAACCCGCACGCAACGGATTGTATGGTTCCGCCGGCCAGGAGCGCGTCACGACGGATTACGTGATCCCGACGCGACGGCCGGCAACAGGTATTGCGGGCTTCGTGGTTCCGATCCCTGGTCTCGCCACTCAGCCTACTTGCAACGCGAGATTCGGAGATCACGCTGACAGCCGGAGATTTCACGCATAATCTCCTTCTCCCGGCGTAATCTCCTGCTCTCGCGTGCTCGCGCACCCCGCGGAACCGCGTGGTTCGTCACCGCGCACCCAGCGGAACCACGTGATTCGTCACCCCGCACCCCGCGGAACCACGTGGTTCCGACGCGACACGGCAGAAGGAGATTACGCTGACAGCCGGAGATTTCACGCACATTCTCCTTCCCCCGGCGTAATCTCCTGCTCTCGCGTGCTCGCGCACCCCGCGGAACCACGAGCGCGGCGCGCGGGCGGAACCAGGTGGTTCCGCCCGCGGACTACCCCTGCGGGCGCGTGGTTAGATGCCGACGGCGAGGGCTGCGGTGTATCCGCTCGTGGGATCACCGGTGATAGTGGCGATCTGGAAAATGCCGCCGTCATCGCCGAACACGTTGTCGCTGGCGAGGCTCACCTGGCTGAGGTTACGCACGCTGCTTTCGTAACCCGATGTGGCGTATACCGCGTCGCAGGCTTCCTTCGGCAACGCGAGTTGACTGGTCTTGAGGATCGGCCCGGCGGCGACCGCCGTTGCCACGTCGGCATATACCTCAAAGTGAATATGCGGCCAGCGTCCCGAATAGCATGCGGGAAAGATCGACGTGAATGTCACGGTGCCCGACGCATCGGTCTCTTGCACGCCGCGCAGATAGTTCTCGTTTTCGACGCCGCTCGAATACAGCGAGTAGTTGCCCGCAGCATCGCAATGCCAGGCGTAGACGCCGGCGCCTGCGATCGCGTTGCCGGTTGCGGCCTCACGGATCGTGAGGGAGAACTGCAACGGAACCCCCTGTGCGGTGGTCGTGGAGCTCCCGAAGCTGGAGCGAATGTCGCTACGCACAATGCCGGAATCATCGAGAATGTTGACGCCGTTGGAGTTGTCGGCAGGGTATGGCCCGCCGGTCTCGTCGGGAATCTCCGTCATTGGCGTCGCCGCCGCGCTCGGCGTCGCCGAAGCCGTTGGAGTTGCCGAAGCGCTCGGCGTTGACGTTGCGCTCGGCGATGGCGTTGTCGTCGCGATGGGCGAGGACGAATTTGCCTGCGGCGTGCAGGCCGCGAGCAGACTCGTGAGGGCGACGCCGCCAAACAAGCCCAGCGCTCGGCGCCGGTTGATCAACGTTTGCACGTCGTAGACCAGCCCGCGATGGTCTTCATCCATCACGGTTCCGTCGGCATTTAACCACCGTTCATCGTGGGTTTCTGGTTGCGACATGGCGTCGTCCTTCCGAGAGAGGACTCCATCACATACCCGCAGGCTATGTTTGCGCTATGCCCGCGACATGAAACGCGTACAGACGGTAATGAAAGCGGCGGGCGCCGGAACCACGAAGCGGGAGGCGTCGGAACCACGAAGACGGCGAGCGCACGAAAAAACGGCGGCCGAGAGTCACCTCTCGCGCCGCCGTTTTGCATCTCAGTCGCCAGCCCGTGAGCCGCTAAACGACGCCCATCGCGCTCATTGCATCGGCCACGCGCAAGAAGCCGGCGATGTTGGCGCCGGTGCTGTAGCTACCAGGCGCGCCATACTCATCGGCGGTAGTGAGGCAGCTGTCGTGGATGTCTTTCATGATGGCGGCGAGGCGCTGGTCGGTGAATTCGAAGCTCCACGAATCGCGTGACGCATTCTGCTGCATTTCCAGCGCGCTCGTCGCGACGCCACCGGCGTTCACGGCCTTGCCGGGTGCAAACCGCAGGGTGGGGTCGTCCACGAAAACGCGCGTCGCCTCGGGAGTGCACGGCATGTTGGCACCCTCGGCAACGATGATGCAGCCGTTCTTGACCAGGGTGATGGCGGCGGTCTCATCGAGTTCGTTTTGCGTGGCACACGGCAGCGCGATATCGCACGGCACATCCCAGATCGACCCGTTTGCGACAAACGTCGCGTCGCGCTCGGCGGCGTACTCGTCGATGCGCCCGCGACGCACCTCCTTGATGTTCTTCACGAGATCCAGGTCAATGCCGTTCTCGTCGACGATGTAGCCGGACGAGTCGCTCATTGCCACTACCGTGCCGCCCAGCTGGTGCACCTTCTCAACCGCGTAGATCGCCACGTTGCCGGAGCCCGAGACAACCACGCGCTTGCCTTCGAACGAGTCGTTTGAGGCCTTCAGCATCTCGCGAACGAAGTACACGGTTCCGTAGCCCGTGGCCTCGGTGCGCACGAGCGAGCCGCCCCATCCGATGCCCTTGCCGGTCAGCACGCCCGATTCGTAGCGGTTGGTGATGCGCTTGTACTGGCCAAACATGTAGCCAATTTCTCGCCCACCCACACCAATGTCACCGGCAGGAACGTCGGTGTACTCGCCGATGTGGCGGTACAGCTCGGTCATGAAGGACTGGCAGAAACGCATGACCTCGTGGTCGCTACGCCCCTTGGGGTCAAAGTCAGAGCCGCCCTTGCCGCCGCCGATGGGCATGCCGGTGAGCGCGTTCTTGAAGATCTGCTCGAAGCCCAAGAACTTGATGATGCCGAGGTACACCGAGGGGTGAAAGCGCAGGCCGCCCTTAAAGGGTCCAAGTGCCGAGTTGAATTCCACGCGGAACCCGCGATTCAGTTGCACGCGGTTGTTGTCGTCCGTCCACGGCACCCGGAAGATGATCTGGCGTTCCGGTTCGCAAATGCGCTGCAGAATCGCAGATTCGGTGTACTCCGGGCGCTTCTGAATGACGGGAGCGAGGCTTTCAAAGACCTCACGAACGGCTTGGTGAAACTCTGCTTCGCCGGGGTTTCGCGCCACGACTTCGTCGTAGATCGAAACAAGGCGATCGTGCACAGGCGACATAGAAACTGCAATCCAACTCGGTGCAAGCACTCACGCTTGCAGACATGGGGAGGGGCTCCAGGAGTGCCGGAGCAGTTCGCGGCCTCGTAGCGAGAGGAGGATCACTCCCTCGCACACAGCTGCTGCGCTCGCGCCGACCGGGGTCGACCATGCACGAAACGCATCAGTGCCAAGGCATCACCGGTGAGGCCGCAGTTCTCTGAGCATACCCCTCGCGACCGCGACATATCCGCTCCGGGCAGCGACCGCGCTGTGACGCGACCGCTCCCCGGGGACTACGGCTCCCCGGGACTGAGGGGCCCTGGTAACTAGGGCCCGAAACTGAACGATGGATCAGCGCTCATGACATGAGCCATCGGCTCCGCGGCCGTCTGAGCCATCGGGACCGCTGCCGTCTGAGCTGCCGGCTGAGCCGCCGGCAACACGGGCGACTGAGCAACGGGCAATGTGTTGGCATACCCGCTTTCGCGGACCTGCGCGGCGACATCGTAGGTGGTGTGGCGCCGGCGGTAGGAGGACGGCGACTCCCCCGTGATCTGTTTGAACGTGCGGAATAGGCGGTCTTCACTGCCAAAGCCCGACAGGTACGCGATGCGTCGAATCGAAAATGATGGCTCGTTGACCAACAACCACTCCGCGTGGGCGGCGCGGCGGTCACGAATCATGGTGGCGATGGATGCGCCACGACCTTCGAACAATCCGTACAAATAGCGCCGCGAAATTCCAAGCGCGGCCGCAATTCGGTCGGCGTCGAGATCGACGTCGGTGTAGTTCTCTTCGATGAGCTGCGTCGCGCGCAGTCGAGTCTTTTGCGTTACGTCTTCGGCGTGCGGATCGGAGTCGTGCAACGCCAGCACACCGACGAGAATCTCGGCGATTCCGGTCTCCAGAACGAGCGCCTCTTCGTCAGTTGCCTCGTCGAAAATGCGAGTCGCCAGGTCGATGATGGCGTGACACATCGCGCAAGCCGGCCACCCCTGTGCGTTGAGTTGGCGAGTGTCGATGCCACGAGACTCCAAGAAGCGAAGCGGGACATGCACATACGTCAGGTATGACCCCGACTCCATCCGTGCCTCGAGCGGCCGGTCCATGCGAAACGACGAGACATCGCCCGGGCGCTGCGTCACCGTCTCCCCGTCGCTTGCCGAGGTCATCGCCCCGTCGTGCATGAATCCGAGTGCGAGGTTAGAAGAAAACTCGTCGCTCAGGTGGTGGTTGTCGCGACGAAGGCTGAGCCCCTCACCGCGGTGCCGATAGAGCGTGAGCCGACGCCCTCGCCAGATGCGCATTTCGGTAGCCGCCGCGCCGTCTCCCCACAGCATGACGTCGGCCATCGCGAACAGGTCGCCGGCTGCCGAGTGATCCGCTGCCGGTGTCTCCCCCGTGAAACTCATGCCACACCTCTCCCATTGGTGCTGTAGCAACGCCGTCGACGTCGCCGCGAGGGCCACTAAACGATGCCTCACGCAGTTTCGGGTGCGCGCAAAGAGTGTTTGATGAACCCCCCAAGATTCATTTCCCCTGAGCCTACCCCGATAATCGACATTTGTGGGACGGTTCCACATCGGATCCAGCACCCGAAACATCTGATGATGCGGGCCGCGCGAGCCCCGGGATCGACTTGAGACAATGGAACCATGACCACGCCCTCACGCCCCGCCGCGAAGACCGCGATGCTGTCGTTTCTCGTCGACTTTGCTCTGGTGGTCGCGTTCGCCGCCATCGGTCGCGCGTCTCACGACACCACGCCATTCGGCGTTGGACTCATCACCACGGCGTGGCCCTTTGTTGTCGCTCTTGCGATCGCGTGGCTGGTGTCATTCGGCTGGCGCCGCCCGACGGCGCTGGTGCCCACCGGCGTCGTGGTGTGGCTCGTGACCGCAGCGGGCGGGCTGGGTATTCGCGTGCTCAGCGGCGACACAGCCGCCGTGCCCTTCATCATCGTCGCCACGATCACGCTGGCGGTGTTTCTGCTCGGGTGGCGTTTGGTGGCGACGCTCGCCACCAAACGCCGGGCTTAGCCCAACAGAAAACCGGCCCAGCGCGCGAGCGCTGGGCCGGTTTTATCTGCGGCTTACAAGAAGCCGTCGGTGAGGTGGTTCGGCGTTCCGAAGCGGTGAGCCGTGACCGACACGGCCTGCTCCTGCACGAACGGCAGCAGCTCGATGCGGCCGGCCTCGGTGACGGCACCCGCGTAGATCGCAACATCAGGCGATCCGTTCGTTGCCTCGGCCACCAGCTCGGTGGTTCCACCGATCAGACGAATCCGCGTGCCGAAACGGTCGTGCCCCAGAGCGCCAACGCGAGCGGCGAAGGCCTCGTCACTTTCAACCGTGACATCGCCAACGAGATGCCCAGCGGCCTGCGCCACGTGACGCGGAACCGCGACGGCGCTGGAGACGGTGACGGTCGCGCCCGCACGCTTCGCAGCACCCAACACGCGAATCAGCGAGACGAGCGGCTGCCCCTCGGAGAGGCGAACGTGTGCGTGACGCGGGCGGTAGCGGAACACGTTGCGCTCGGCGCTCAGGCCGGAGCGGTCAGTGGCCGCACCAAACTCGGCCGCCCACGCCTGAGCGTCGCTAGCAAAGGCGCGCGCGAGCATGGCGCGCTCGGCGGGGGTGCCACCGAACGCGTCTTCGAGCGGAGTGATCGTCGATGCCGGTGCAATGCGAGCTTCGGCAGGCGTCCAGGTTCCGAGGCCAATGAGGTAGTTCGGACCACCGGCCTTGGTGCCAGCGCCGACGGCCGACTTCTTCCAGCCACCAAACGGCTGACGCTGCACGATCGCACCCGTCGTTCCGCGGTTGACGTAGAGGTTGCCTGCTTCAATGTGGGTGAGCCACTGGTTGATTTCGCCAGCATCCAGCGAGTGCAAACCAGAGGTGAGGCCGTAGTCGATGTCGTTGACGATGGCGATGGCCTCGTCGAGCGTCTTCGCGGTCATGATGCCGAGAATCGGGCCGAAGTATTCGACGCGGTGATACTCGCTACCGCGCTGCACGCCATCGCGCACGCCCGGGCTCCACAGCTTGCCACTGTCGTCAAGCTGACGCGGCTCAATCAACCAGGTCTGACCCGACTCAATCGACGTGAGCGCGTTCTTCAGCTTGCCGCGAGCGGGCTCGATGATCGGGCCCATCTGCGTGGTCGCGTCGGCCGGGTAGCCAACGGCAAGTGAGCTGACGGCGTCGAGAAGCTGGTTGCGGAACCGCTGCGACGTGGCGACGGAACCAACGAGCACGACGAGCGAAGCGGCGGAGCACTTCTGACCCGCGTGGCCGAAGGCCGATGCCACGACGTCCTTCACCGCGAGGTCAAGGTCAGCACTCGGCGTGACGATGATGGCATTCTTGCCACTGGTCTCGGCAAGAAGCGGCAGGTCTTTGCGGAACGAGCGGAACAGTTCGGCCGTCTCGTAGCCGCCGGTGAGGATCACGCGCTCCACCGACGGGTGCGAGATCATGCGCTCACCGAGAGCGTTGTCGGCCAGCTGCACGAACGACAGCACATCGCGCGGCACGCCAGCCTCCCACAGCGCCTCCACCATGACCGCACCAGAGCGACGAGCCTGACGGGAGGGCTTGATGATGACGGGCGAGCCTGCCGCGAGCGCGGCGAGCGTCGAGCCTGCGGGAATGGCGACCGGGAAGTTCCACGGCGGAACCACGACGGTGAGCTTGACGGGCGCGTAGGTGGCGCCGTCAACGTCGTCGAGCTCCTTGGCGAGTTCGGCGTAATAGTGCGCGAAGTCGATCGCTTCTGAGATCTCCGGGTCAGACTGGTCAAGCGTCTTTCCGGTCTCGGCGGCGGAGACCTCCATGAGGTCGGCGCGGCGCGCTTCGAGGGCGTCGCCAGCGCGGTGCAGAATCGCGGCGCGTTCCGCGCCGCTCATGGTGCCCCACGAGGTTCCGGCAGCCACGGTGCTATCGATCACGGTGTCGAGCTCACCCTCGGTCGCGATGACCGAAGCGTCAACCGTTGCCTGGCCGAGGGCCGAGGTCTCCGACTTCGCCAGAATCTCGCGACCCCAGCCGCGGTTTGCGGCGACGGCGGGGTCGGTGTCTGGGGTGTTCTCGAAGTGGTCAGTCGCTGCCGGGGAGGCCGCCTGGGTGCGGTCTTGCACGCGGTGCGCGCCCGGAACCGTGGTGTCCAGGTCTGCGAGAGAGGCGAGGAAGCGCTGCTTCTCGCGCTCAAACAGCTCGGCGCTTTCGCTCAGTTCGAACACGGCCGACATGAAGTTGTCGGAGCTGGCGCCCTCTTCGAGGCGGCGAATCAGGTATGCGATGGCAACGTCGAACTCCTGCGGGTGCACCACCGGGGTGTAGAGCAACAGTTCGCCCACGTCACGCTTGACGGCCTCGGCCTGGCTCTGTGCCATGCCGAGCAGCATTTCGATGTCGATGCCGCCCGTCACGTCGCGCTGCTTCGCCAGCAGCCACGAGAACGCAATGTCAAAGAGGTTGTGGCCGGCAACGCCGATCTTGACGTTCTGGATGCGCTCGGGGTCAAGCGAGTACTCCAGCACGCGCTTGTAGTTGGTGTCTGAGTCTTGCTTGGTGTGCCACGTCGCGACGGGCCAGCCGTGCAGCGATGCGTCAACGTGCTCCATCGGGAGGTTGGCACCCTTGACGACGCGCACCTTGATCGCGGCACCACCGTTGGCGCGACGAACGGCCGCCCACTCCTGCAGGCGAATCATCGCCGCGAGAGCGTCAGGCAGGTAGGCCTGCAGCACGATGCCGGCCTCAAGGTTGTGAAACTCCGGCTTGTCGAGAAGCTTGGTGAAGACCGCGATCGTGAGGTCGAGGTCTTTGTACTCCTCCATGTCGAGGTTGATGAACTTCGCCGGGCTGGCGGCGGCTGCGCGCTCGAACAGCGGCGTGAGGCTCGCGACAACGTGGTCAACGTCTTCTTCAAACGCCCACGGCGAGTGCGGGCTCACGGTCGATGACACCTTAATTGACACATAGTCAACGTCGGCGCGCTCAACGAGAGCAATGGTTCCGTCCAGGCGGCGGCTTGCCTCTTTGCTACCAAGCACAGCCTCGCCGAGCAGGTTCATGTTGAGGCGAATGCCGGGCTTCTTGATGTGCGAGATGGCCGCGCCGAGCTTGGCGTCGGTGGCATCAACGATGAGGTGGCCGACCATGTTGCGCAGCACCTTGCGGGCGATCGGAACCACGACGCCGGGCATGATGGGCGCAGCGATGCCGCCGAGGCGCACGGCGGCGCGCAGCGGCCAGGGAAGGAACGCCGGAACCTGGGGCGCGACGCGACGCAGGTTGTGGGCGGCAACCTTGAGGTCTTCTGGGCGCACAACGCCGTCAACAAACCCCACGGTGAAGTCGAGGCCGTTGGGGTCTTTCAGCACGCCGGCCAGGCGCTGACCAGAAACGTCAGGCGGAATCGACGCGGCCGTTTCAAGCCAACGATGAACGAGCGCGATGGCCTCGTTCGCGAGCGCGTCGCGCTCGGTAGTGGTGAGTCCGGCTGATCCGGATTGCGCCTGTGCGGCAACGGCTGTCATGGCATTCCTTGGTTATGGCAGAAGTACGTCATCTTGATTATGAACACCCCGACGCATAAGCAAAAGCGACGAAAGCTAACGAGTAATGATTAGCTACCATTAAGAATGGCGAGGAGGTCACCATGCTCGATGTTCGACGATTGCGGTTGCTGCGTGAAGTGCAGGTACGCGGAACCATTGCGGCTGCGGCCGAGGCGCTGAACTTCACCCCGTCGGCCGTGTCACAGCAGCTCAGTTTGCTGGAGCAGGAGACCGGTGTGGAGCTATTGCGCAGGGTCGGTCGCCGCGTGCAGCTCACGCCGCAGGCCGAGATTTTGGCACGCCACACCGATGAGCTGCTCGACACGCTGGAGCGGGCGGAGGCCGATCTCTCGGCGTCGCTGACGACCATCTCCGGCACCGTGCGCATGGCGGTGTTCCAGTCGGCCATGCTCGCACTCCTGCCCACCACCCTCACTCGCATGCACCAAACGCATCCGGAGGTGCGCGTCGAGATGACGCAGCACGAGCCCGAGACCGCGCTCGCCGACACGTGGGCCCGCGACTTCGATCTCGTGGTCGCCGAACAGTATCCGGTTCACGCCGCCGCCTGGTATCCGGGGCTGGATCGACGAGAACTTCTGCGCGACGCGATTCGTCTGGCCGTGCCGCCCGGCGCGAGCACCTTCGACCCGATCTCATCGCTCGCCGACGCCGCCCTGGTTCCGTGGGTCATGGAACCTCGCGGTGCCGCCTCTCGCCACTTTGCCGAGCAGGCTTGCCGGAGTGCCGGGTTCGAACCTGACGTGCGCTATCAAACCGCCGACCTACAGGCGCAGATTCGCCTGATCCGCTCGGGCAACGCGGTGGCCTTCATTCCCGATCTGCAGTGGGCGGGCGAAAGCCCCAGTTGTACGTTGATCGACCTGCCAGATCAGCCTCGGCGCACGATTTTCACCTCGACGCGCGAGTCGAGCGCCGGTCGCGGTGCCATCGTCGCCCTGCGCGAAACGCTCGAAGCGGTCGCACGCGAACACGTACCGGCAGCCTGAGGCGCAAAAAACGCGGTTCTTTCGCGTTTGTGACGGCACGGCAGAACTTCTCTCAACAGAGCCAGAAAATCGCGCCGCATTGCGCGATTCGTTGCCTATGGTGATTCTCACGCGCTCAACAGCGCTGGCTCGGTGCACGGTCGATCTGATCACGCACCTGCCGATGAGGCTCACTCTTCTCGTCGGTGAACCTGACGGAGTATCTGCCGCCGGTTCGACTCCTTCGTTGCCGCAGCATGCGGCGTATTTCTGGCGTTCTCGCCTTGCCGTAAGGAACCGACGTGACCATCATGGATCCCATTCGCACCACCACCCCCGCCGAGCAGCTGACGATCGACGCTCTCGCCTACCACGAGCACCCGCGACCGGGAAAGCTGGCCGTCACGCTCACCAAGCCCGCGGAGAACGCCCGCGATCTGACCCTCGCGTACAGCCCCGGTGTCGCCGCCCCGGTGCGCGCTATTGCCGCCGATCTTGACGATGCGTATCGCTACACGAACAAGGGCAACCTGGTGGCGGTGATCAGCAACGGAACCGCGATTCTGGGTTTGGGTGCGCTGGGCGGGCTCGCCAGCAAGCCCGTGATGGAGGGCAAGGCGTTGCTGTTTCGCCACTTCGCCGGTGTCGACGCGATTGACATTGAGACGGAGGAGCGCGACATCGACAAGTTCGTTGACGCGATCGCCGCGATCTCACCAACGTTTGGCGGCATCAACCTCGAAGACATCGCCGCACCCGACTGTTTCGAGATTGAGCGCCGTCTCATCGAGCGGTGCAACATTCCGGTGTTTCACGATGACCAGCACGGAACCGCGGTGATCGCGGTTGCGGGACTGCTGAACGCGATTGAGATCCAGGGCAAAGACATGGCGGAGGTGCGCATCGTGTGTGCCGGGGCCGGCGCCGCCGGTATCGCGACCTTCCGCCTGCTGCGCGCCGTCGGCTTTCCCGCCGAAAACCTCACGCTGGTCGACAGCTGCGGCGTGGTGCATGCTGACCGCACCGACCTCAATACGTTCAAGCGGGAGTTTGCCCGCACCACCGAGCACCGCACGCTTGCCGACGCCATTGCTGGCGCCGACATCTTCCTCGGCGTTTCTGGCCCTGGCGTGCTGAGCGAAGACATGCTGCGCTCCATGGCCGAGCGTCCGATCGTGTTTGCCATGGCTAACCCTGACCCAGAGATCTTGCCGCACGTGGCCAAGGCCGTGCGGTCAGACGTCATCATCGCGACCGGTCGCAGCGATTTTCCCAATCAGGTCAATAACGTGTTGGGGTTTCCGTTCATCTTCCGCGGCGCGCTCGATGTGCGGGCCACGGCGATTACCGAAGAGATGAAGGTTGCCGCGGTGTTGGCGCTTCGCGACCTCGCTCGCCAGCCTGTTCCCGCCGAGGTGGAGGCCGCGTATGAGGGCGAGCACTTCACCTTTGGGCCCGACTACATCCTGCCCAAGCCCGTTGACCCGCGATTGCTCGGAACCATCTCCGCCGCCGTCGCTCGCGCCGCCGTTGACTGCGGTGTGGCGTTGCGGCCCTACCCCGCCCACTACCCGCTCGCCTCGACGGACGACATCCCCTTCGGCTAGCGGCCGGCCCGTTCAGCGAGAACACGCCGCGCCCGAGACGAGTCGTGCGGCGCACGTCGGAGATGTTGTCCGCTGTTCCCCGCCACGCCGCGGATTCGTCACACCAGTCCCACCCTTCCCGACCTCAGACAACACTCACGGTCGCGGCTTGAGGCGGCAGCGCCTGGCGCCGGAGAACGACCGACCCGAATCTTCGCCTGGTCTTCGAAACACAACTCAGTGGTTCCGTTTGTCGTTTGTCGGAACCTCTGTGACGAATGAGGCGCTTCCCCGGCGTTTCGGGTGTCGAGCGGCAACATCTCCGACGTGACGCAAGGCGGGGGCGGAACCACGGAGCGGGCGGAACCACTGCGCGGGCTGCGGGGGCGGGGCACCGTTTGCGCGGGGGCACGAGCGGAACCACTGCGGGCGGAACCATTGGGCGGGCGGGGGCGGGGTACCGTTTCCATTCGCTGCCCTGTGGACGCGACCGAGCCCCCGGGCCACCCAACCCTCCGGCATCGACGCCAAGTTGCGAGGCATCCGGGCATCCGGGCATCCGGGCATCCGGGTGCCTCGCAACGAACCGAGGTTACAGTTCCACCGGCGGCATCGGTTCGTTGTCTTCTACCTCGGGGTGACGTGCGAGGTTCACGATGCCGGCCGCGAGCCCGCCCCAGACGGTAACCATGGCAACGATCATCATGATGGTCGCTTCAGTGCTCATCGCTTCGGTCCCTTCTGAACGCGCACCGACCCGGTTTCTGGGTCGGGTTCATACGCCTCTACCGCGAGGAATTCGTCGTACCCTGGGTCGTCTTTCGCGTGCGACTTCGCGCTCCACGGCAGCAGCGACAGCAGAATGCCACCGACCACCAGCAGCGCAACCATTCCCCAGCCGAAGATGCCCAGCAGCCATACCGGGTAGCCCTCATATGGTTCCGTCAGCTTCTTCTGGAATTCGCTGAACAGCAGGTAGCCGAGCACGATCGGAACCACGACAGCCACCAGGAGGCGCCAGAGGATGCCAATGCGGAAGCTGGAGCGACGGTTGAGGTGCTCCTGCAAAACCGGGAGCTTGAAGAGCACCCACGACACCACGATCACGGTGACGAAGGCCACCGCCATGATGCCAAACGCATTCACAAACGCATCTGTGGTGTCGAGCACGACCAGCGCACTCGTCGTGGAGAACAGCGCCATCGAGATGATCGCCAGCGGAATCGTCACCACGAGCGTGGTGCTGATTCGGCTCCAGCCGAGCTTGTCTTGCAGGGCGGAGACGATCACTTCAAGAATCGAGATCATCGAGGTGATGCCGGCAAAGACCAGCGCCCCGAAGAACAGCACCCCGATGATGCTGCCTCCTGCCGCTTGCGAAACGATCGTCGGGAAGGCAATAAAGGCGAGCCCGATGCCGGAGGTGGCAACATCTGCAACTTGGGTTCCAGCCGCCTGGGCCATGAAGCCGAGAGCGGCGAAGACACCGATACCCGCAAGAATTTCGAACGACGAGTTCGCGAAGGCCACGACCAGGCCAGAGCCCGTGAGGTCGGTCTTGCGCTTGAGGTATGACGAGTACGTCACCATGATGCCGAAGGCCACCGACAGTGAGAAGAAGATGTGTCCGTAGGCGCTAGCCCAGACGCCCGGGTCTCGCAGGGCCTCCCAGTTGGGCTCGAAGAACGCGTTCAGGCCGTCGAGCGCGCCGGGCAAGAACAGCGCCTGCACCACCAGGATGAGAAACATCACGGTCAGCAGCGGCATGAGGATCATGTTCGCCGCGCCAATACCGCGCTTGACGCCCAGAATCATGATGCCAATCACCACGATCCACACGATGACGAGCGGAACCCCGACCTGCGGCACGAAGGTGGTGGAGATGCCTTCCTTCGGGTCCCCCATCTGTAAGAAGTCGGAGAAGAAGAAGTCCTGCTCGTTGCCAGCACCCCAGCTGAGTTGGGCGGAGAACCAGGTGTACATCACCGACCACGCCACGATGACGGCGTAGTACACCGAAATCACGACGCAAATGAGTACCTGCCACCAGCCCAGTGGTTCCGCTGCCCGATGCATACGACGAAACGCGAGCGGCGCGGAACCGCGGTAGCGGTGGCCGATGGCGTAGTCGAGAAAGAGGAGCGGGATTCCGGCGGTGAGTAGCGCGCAGAGGTACGGAATCAGAAACGCACCGCCACCGCCCTCATAGGCGACGTACGGAAAACGCCAAATGTTTCCGAGGCCGACGGCGGAGCCGATCGCGGCAAGGATGAAGACGTTTCGGGATCCGAACGCCTCACGACGGTTGGGCTGCGTCTTTGCTTTGGCCATGTCAGTGACCCTACCCGAGCAGCCACCGGTAATCGAGACTCCCGCGCCCAGCGGTCGGTCGTTGGCTCGCCCCGAGGTGCCGTGGCACACTATCGGCAGGCCTCACGACAAAGGAAGACTCCATGCCAGAAGCAGTAAAGCCGCTCATTCCCAGCGGCTACGACATGGGGTGGTGGCTGGTCGCCGGCCGCCGCGCCACGGCACGGAGCCTGTCATGAAGATTGTGGTCGCCGGAGGCACCGGAACCATTGGGCAGCTGATCGTTGCGGCCGGTCGGGAGCGCGGATATGACATGGCGCCGCTCGCGCGCAGCACCGGAGCCAACGTGCTCACCGGTGAGGGACTGGATGCGGCGCTGGCAGGCGCAGATGCCGTGATCGATGTGACCAACACCATGACGCTATCGGCCAAGAAGGCACGCGCGTTTTTCGGGACGGCAACCAGCAATTTGTTGGCGTCGGCGCAACGCACCGGCGTCGGCCACCATGTCGCACTGTCCATCGTCGGGATCGATAACGCCGACGCGTCGTATTACGCAGGCAAGCTCGAGCAGGAGCGCCTCGTTGAAGCCTCCCCGGTGCCACACACGATCGCCCGCGCCGCACAGTTTCACGAATTCGCCGCGCAGATTCTGGCGGGAAGCAACGGCCCCTTCGCCCTGGTTCCGCGCACCCTCATGCGCCCCGTCGCCGCGCACGACGTTGCCGTGCACCTTCTCGAAGTTGCCGATTCGGCGCCCACCGGTCGGTCACGCGACCTGGTCGGCCCGCGCGATGAGGTGCTGGTAGATCTGGCGCGCAAGTACCTCGCGCACCGGGGCGAACGCCGCCGCGCGATCGAGGTGCGTCTGCCCGGCCGGTATGGCGCCAATCTCGCGTCCGGCGATCTGCGCGGCACCGATGCGGCTCTGCAAACCACGGTGACGTTCGATGAGTGGCTCGCCGAACAGCCGACCCACCCCTGAGAGTGGCTACTCTTCGCGGGTGCGTTCGACGCTGACGCCGACCGTCACCACGGTAAACACGCACACTGCGATGACGGCTTCTGCCCAGAAGAAGGCCAAATAGTCGATCAACGAGCCGATGGGCGGGGAGCCGGGCGCGGCATTGCGAAAACCTGCGATGGCGAACAGGGTCGCTGCCATCCAGCCGAGCGCGGGCCACACCAAACCGCGGCGGCGGGAGACCACGAACCAGGCGCCGGTGGCGACCGCAATGGCGAGTGCCCACATCGCAGCAATCATGAAGATGGCGAAGGTGAGCACACTGCCAGAGCGGCGAAGTTCAAGATCGACGATCGCGGTCTGCGACTCGCTGAAGGCTTCGGCCGAGGCGGAGAACAGCGCGTCACGGTTGGTGAGCGTGAGGTGAACGTCAACGGTGCGTCCGCCATAGCGCGCGGTGAGTTCGATGGGCGCCGTGTGCCGATCGAAGGGGTACGCGGTAATGCCGGTGCCGCCCAGCACGACGGCAACGTCAACCGTGGGAATGCGCTCGCCCGCGGGAAAGAACGGGTCGGTCTTGACGGCGGCGGAGGTGAGAATCTCGAGGTCTTCGCCGGGAGAAAGCCCGGCCTCGGTGGTGAGGCTGCCGCGCGGAATGACCAGCAGCCGCAGGGTGAGCTCGCCACTGGCGGCATCAACGCGAATCACGGTGGCTTCAATATCGACACGGTCGGCCGAGGCGGTCGATCCGACATCAACGACCTTGGCGCCTCCGCTGGACTGCGACCACACGGCGACAACGACGATCATCGCGATGGCGACGATGGCGATCGCCGCGCCGACAATCCAAGGGCGACGATTCGCGGTTGTTGTCATGCGTCAGTCCTCAGGCGTGCCAGGCAGGTCGTGCGTCGCACAGTGAATGCCACCGCCGCCCGAGGCGATGGTGTCGATAGCCACCGGAACAATCTCCCGATCCGGAAACTGCTCGGCCAAAATGTTTTGCGCCTCGCGGTCTGCCGCCTTGTCACCAAACTCCGGAACGAAGACCGCGCCGTTGGCAACATAGAAGTTGACGTACGACGCGAGGAAATCGTCACCCTCACCGCGGATGAGCGAGAAGTCCGGCTGCGGCAGCTCGATGACTTCGAAGGGTTCACCATTCGCGTCGATGGCCTCATCGAGCACGTCGCGCGCCTGGGCGCTGGAGCGCGCCCATACGTCGTCTGGCGCTCCCGGCCCCGGCACATCAAGCAGCACAACGCCGGGCGCCACAAAACGCACCAGCGAGTCAATGTGCGCGTCGGTGATGTCTTCGCCGTACACGCCGTCGAACCAGATGACCTTCTTCATGCCCAGCAGTTCCATCAGCCGCGCCTCGATTTCATCGCGCGACAGCCCCGGGTTGCGGTTGTCGTTCACGATCGAGCTTTCGGTGACCAGCAGGGTGCCGAGTCCATCGGTTTCTAGCGAACCGCCTTCGGCTACCAGGTTCGCTTTCAACCGCGGAATGCCCAACTCTTCGAGCAGCGCCGCCCCGACGAGCGCGTCGTTCGCGTGCTCCTGCTTGTCGCCCCAGCCGTTGAAGTTGAATCGACGCCGGTCACGCCGTCTGCGCCTTCGACGAACACCGGAACCGTGTCGCGCGCCCAGAGGTCATCGACCGGCATGGTGATCACTTCGACGTTCTTGCCTGCCTGGTACTCGGCATCTTTTTCGTCGCCGGGCGATGCCATCAGAATCACGGCCTCAAATTCGGCGATGGTCGCCGCGAGGTTCGCGATGTCTTCGCGCACGTAGGGCAAATCATCACCCCAGATGCGTGCGGTCGGCCACGACATGATGGTGAGCTCGTGGCTCTCCCACTCCGCGCCCAATCTCCTGGTTCCGGTCATCGTGTTCTCCCCACCCGAGGTTGGCCGATTGCCTGACGAGGTCGGTGCGCATCCGGCGACGCTGGCGCCCAACAGGCCAACGCCGGCCAGCGTCAGCAAGCTCCGCCGCGAGATCGAGAAGTCACCCATGCGTGCACCCTTCGGTATCAGTGATTTCACACACTACGGGCAGCACGCCCCCCCCCAACACCATCGCCGAGCCGTGGCGCGCCGAGCACCCGGGCGCACCGGGCACGGGTGCGGTTGCGGCGCGCCTCAGAGCCCGCGCATCCACTCCTCGATGCCGCTGGCATCGATCGGTAGGTCGGCTGACAGCAGCTGTGAACCGGTTTCGGTCACCAGCAGGTCGTCTTCGAGGCGCACGCCGATGCCACGAAGCTCGGGCGGAATCGAGAGGTCAAACGAGTGAAAGTAGAGCCCAGGCTCGACCGTGAGCACCATGCCGGGCTGCATTCGAGCACCCTGGTAGGCCGCGTAGCTTGAGGTGGAGCAGTCATGCACATCGAGGCCGAGATGATGCCCCACACCGCACACCAAGTAGCGGCGGTGCTGCTGGCCGTCTGCCGAGAGCGCCTCGTCGACAGAAACATCGAGAAGACCCCAATCGTGCAGTCCCTGGGCGAGTACCTCCATGGACGCCACGTGAAAGTCGCTCCACTCTCGCCCCGGCCCGACGGCGGCAAGGCCCGCGCGGTGCGAGCGCTCCACGAGGTCGTGCACCTGGCGCTGCACCGAGGTGAACGATCCCGAGGCAGGAAAGGTGCGCGTGACGTCTGCGGTGTAGCCGGAGCACCGTTCCACACCCATATCAAGCAACAGCAGCGCCTCCGGGTCAACGTCTCCGTCGGCCCGCACCCAGTGCAGAATCGGCGCGTGCGCGCCCGAGCCAACGATCGTGGTGTACCCGGGGCCGTTGCCCACCGTGCGCGCGTGGCGGTCAAAGGTTCCTTGCAGCCAGCGTTCGCCGCCAAAGCGCACGGCAGACGGAACCTCGGCAACGGTCGCCGCGAAGCCGTCGACGGTTGCCGAGACGGCTGAAGCCAGTTCGTCGATCTCCCACGCGTCTTTGATCATGCGCAGTTCGCCAAGCACGCGTCGCAGCCCGGGGGCGAGGCCGAGGCCCGCGAAGGGTTCGGCCGCGGGCCCGGTGTGAGTGGGCGTGCCCGCGATCAGCGTTGCGGCGTCAAGGCGAAGCTCATCGATCGGCCGGGTGGTGATGGCGAGGGCGTCGGCGTATTCCGCGAATCCGGGCATCGGGCCCACCCACAGCTCGCCGCGAAGCGGCGCGCTCCAAAAGCCGTCATCGCCCGGTCGGAAGGGAGCGGGAAAGTAGAGCGTCGCGTCGTGCCCACCCGCAACGGGGTCAAGCACGAGCACGGCGTCTTCAATGCCCGCACCGACGAGCCACAAGAAGTCACTGTCGGCGCGAAAATCGTAGGCACAGTCATTCACACGCATCGGGGCACGACCCGATGCCACCGCGAGGCGTTGCCCGACAAACGCGGCAGACAGTCGCGCGCGATGTGCGGCAGCCGCAGCAGCCGCGCCCGCCGGAACCATGGGCGTGCGATCCGCTTCGCCCCAGCCGGTCTGCATCGAGCGAATGAACCCGGGAGACAGAGTCAGTTTCGGCATGCGCAGATCGCGCTCGGCCGGTGACGGCATTGATGAAACCGGGGTCTCGTGATGACCAGACATGACTTCCTCTCACAGCACCATTGCAATACGTGACATATTACACACCACCCACTAACATGGCGTCTATGCCAGATGTCATCACCGATCTCATCCTCGTCGATGGCGCACAACTCACGGGCCGCGTGAGCATGCGCGCCGCCATCACCGCCATCGGTGATGCTCTCCGCGGTGGTTTCGACCCAGAAAATGACCTGCCGCGCAGCATTCAAGACGTAACCAACGGCCAACTCCTGCTCATGCCCGCGGCACTCGATGGTTCCGTCGGCCAAAAATTTGCGACGGTGGCACCCAGCAACCCGGCGCGTGGCCGCGAGCGTATTCAAGCCCTGTATATCTTGGTCGACGCCGAGACACTGACGCCCACGGCGATCATCGACGGTACGGCGCTCACGAGCCTGCGGACCCCCGCGGTGTCTGCCGCCCCCGTTGACCTCCTGGCGAGTAGCGATGCCGGCGATCTCGTGATCTTCGGAACCGGCCCGCAAGCCGTGCGCCATGTCGAAGCCATGCAGGCCATCAGACAGCTGCGCACGGTGCGGTTTATCGGGCGCGATGCTGGCCGAGTCGGCGACGCCGTGCGCGCGGCAGAACAGTACGCGCCCGCCGCAGACATCGTGCCGGGCACGATCGATGACGTGCGCCGGGCCGACCTCATCGTGTGCGCCACCTCCGCCACTGATCCACTGTTCGCCGCAGAGCTGGTGCGAGACGACGCAACCGTCGTCGCCATTGGCTCTCACGAGCCCGAAAAAGCTGAGCTTGATCCGCAGCTTCTTGGCCGCTCGCAGGTCGTTGTCGAGAGTCGACGCGTCGCCGCCACCGAGGCCGGCGATGTGATTCGTGCGGTCGCCGCCGGAACCATGGCAGCGGCGGATGCGGTGACCATGAGTGAACTCTTCACCGGCGTCGCGCGCGCGGCGACCGACCGCCCGCGCGTGGTCAAGACCTGCGGCATGGGATGGCAAGACCTCGTCGTTGCCCGACTTGCGATCTAGCAGCACACTCGAAACCTGAGAAAGAAGAGCCGTCATGCAATGGAGCACAGAAGACTGGCACACGGCCGGAGAGCCGTTTCGTATCGTGCGACACGTTCCCACACATGGCACGACCGTTGCCGAACGCCGGGTCGAGGCGATGCACGGTGAGGCAAACGAGGTGCGCCGCTTCTTGTGCCTAGAGCCCCGCGGTCACGACGACATGTACGGCGGATTCATCACTCCGCCCGATGACGACGGCGCCGACTTCGGCGTGCTGTTCTGGCACAAAGATGGCTTCTCGACCGCATGCGGCCACGGAACCATTGCGCTGGGGGCGTGGGCGGTGCGCACCGGCTTGGTCGCCGCAGACCCCGACGGTGAGACGGTCGTCACCATTGACGTTCCGAGTGGGCGCGTGCAGGCGCGTGTGCGGATGCACGGCGGCAAGATCGAGGAAATCGTCTTTCGCAATGTCGAGTCTCGCGTGCTGGAGCGCGGCATTGTGGTTCCCACCTCGCGCGGTGAGGTTATGGTCGACCTGGTCTTTGGCGGCGCGGTCTACGCGACGTTGGCGGCAGAAGCCGTTGGCCTGCAGGTGACGCCGCAGCACACGGCCGAGCTCATCGCGATTGGCCGCGAGATCAAGTGGGCGCTCAATGACCACCCGGCAGCCCAACTCGCCGACGATCGCCTCTCCGGCGTGTACGGCACGATCCTGTTCGATGATCTCGGCCGCACCACAACCGGGCCGCATCAGCGAAACGTCACCGTCTTCGCAGACGGCGAAGTGGACCGCAGTCCCTGTGGTTCCGGAACCGCGGCACGCGTTGCACTGCTGGCGGCAACGGGCGCACTGGCCGATGATGAGCTCCTCACCCACGACTCGATTATTGGCACGCGCTTCATCGCGCGAATCGCTGAGCGCACGGCCGACGGGGTCATTCCCGAAGTGAGCGGAACCGCGTACCGGGTAGGCGCGTCAACATTCGCACTCGATGACGGCGACCCGCTCGCCACCGGCTTTAGCCTGCGTTGAAAGGACGACATGCGAACCGCCTCTCTCACCATCACCGGCGCTCACGTCTGGGACGGCACCGCCTTTAACCGGCGCGACCTCTTTATTGTCGATGGTTCCGTCGCCGATGCCCCGGTCACGGCGAGCCCGGTGCTCGACGCGAGCGGCCAGTGGATCATTCCCGGGCTGATTGATGCGCACTTTCACGCCTACGCCACCAGCATGGACGGGTTTGAAAACGAACGGGGGCCGCTGAGCTACGCGGCCCTCAACGGCGCGACCCGCCTCTCCAAGGCGCTGGCTCGTGGCTTCACCACCGTGCGCGATGTTGCCGGCGGCGATATCGGTCTCGCCCAGGCGATTGATCGCGACCTGTTTGCCTCACCCCGATACCACTTCACCGGCCCCGCGCTCAGCCAGACCGGCGGCCACGGCGACCCGCGCGCCGCGCACGTCGACGTCTGCTTCTCGCACGGCCACATGTGTGAGGTTGTTGACGGCGTTGACGCGCTGCGCCTTGCCGTGCGGGAGCGGCTACGCACCGGCGCGCACGCCATCAAAGTGATGGCTTCGGGCGGCGTTTTCTCCCTCACCGACCCGATCCGCGTTCCGCAGTATTCGCAAGAAGAGTTGCGCGCCGTTGTCGATGAGGCGAGCCGCCGCGGCAGCTACGTGTGCGCTCACGCGTACTCGTCGGAGGCTGTGCAACATGCGATTGCAGCCGGCGTGCGTTCTATCGAACACGGCAACCTCATCGATGCTGAAACGGCGGCGCTCATGGCGGCGGCCGACGCATTCTTGGTTCCGACTCTCGCCGCGTACGACGCAATGGATCGCCGCGGCGCCGAGATTGGCCTCAATGCCATCTCGCTCGCCAAGAACGCCGAGGTGCTGTCGCTGGGCCAGCGTGCCGTGCAATTGGCACACGAAGCCGGAGTGCGAGTTGGGTTTGGTAGCGACCTGATGGGCGATCTTGAAGACGATCAGCTCGCGGGGGTGCGCCTCCAGGTCGAGGCCAGCGGCGCCGCGGCCACCCTGCAGTCGATGACCACCGTAAACGCCGAGCTCATCGGCGATGTGGCGCTCGGCCACCTCGGCGCTGGCGCGTACGGTGATGCCGTCGTGCTGTCGGCGAATCCACTGACGGAACCATCGGCACTGTGGCAGCAGAGCGCGCGCGTCGCCGTGATTCGCGGCGGCATCCCGATGTGACCTGGTGTCAGCCGTGACTTGGTCTCTGCCGTGACCTGGTGTCGAGCGGGCCCGAACCCCACTCGACACCAGGAGCTTCACCCGGCGCGGGCGTAAGCGGGTGCCGTGCTCAGCACATCGCGTCCGGCGAGAAGCACCAGCCGTTCGGCGTCTTCTGTCCACATCACTTCGGGGTCTTGCAGCACGTTTCCCGGGTAGAGCACCAGGTCTGCCCGCAGTCCCACAGCAATGCGGCCGCGGTCGGTGAGACCCATGATGTCGGCGTTCACCGCGGTTGCAGACACGATCGCACGCGCGGTTCCGAGCACCTCAACGTGAATGCGAAAGCCGGCGAGCTGTTCGTCGTCGAGGTCGCCCATGAGGTCGGTTCCAAAGCCCACCCGCACTCCGCTGTCGGCGGCGAGGCGTGTGGCCTCACGACCCTTCTCCAGCACCACCGCGTTCTTGCGTCGATTCTCTTCCGACATGCCAACAGCCGCGCCGCGCCTCGCCATCGCCTCGTAGGCGATGAGAGTCGGAACCAGGGTGGTGCCGGCGGCTGCCATCATGGCGATCGTCTCTTCGTCAATGAGGTTGCCGTGCTCGATGCCAGCTATACCGGCGGCAACCGCGCGCTGCACGGCGTCTGATGTGTAGGCGTGGGCGGTCACATAGGTTCCGAAGCGCGTCGCCTCATCGACGGCGGCGGTGAGTTCTTCGAGCGAAAACTGCGAGACGTGCAGCGGGTCGGAGTGGGAGGCCACCCCGCCAGAGGCCATCACCTTGATGGCGTGCGCGCCATCGCGTAAGAACGCGCGAATCGTGCGGCGCACCTCGATCGGCCCATCGACGACGACGCCCATGTGGTGGTGCTCCGCGCACGAATCGACCCCGGGGTGATGGTTGTCGCCGTGCCCACCCGTCTGGCTGAGCGCGGGCCCGGTGTAAAAGTAGTCGGGTGCGTCAAACACGCCGCGCTCGATGGCGCGGCGCAGCCCGCGGTCGCCGCCGGCCACGTCACGCACCGTGGTGAAGCCGCGCCGCAACGCATCGCCGAGCTTTCGGCTGGCCTGCAACGCGACAAAGCTGGTGGGGCTCGAATCGATGCCAAACACATCAAACTCCGACGCGTAGGCGTGAAAGTGTGCGTCAATCAGCCCCGGCATGAGGGTATGACCCCGCCCGTCGATGACGACGGCGCCCTCCGGCACCGTGCCGCCGGGCTGGCGCACATCGTGAATTCGGTCACCACGAATCTCAACCGTCAACCGCTCCCCCGCGGGGCGTTCCGCATCGACAACGAGGGCGTCTTCAATAACAACGATCCGCTCGCTCATCGCGCCGCCGCCGTTGCCTGCTCGGTGATCCACATGCGAATCTCGCGCTCCAGCACCTCAAGCGGAACACTGCCGAGATCGAGCACCGCATCGTGAAAGGCGGCCGGGGTGAAGCGCTCCTGGAGTGCGTCTTCTGCCGCACGGCGCAACTGTTCGATAGCGGCTTGTCCGAGCGCGTAGGAGGGCGCCTGCCCAGGCCAGGCAATGTAGCGATCAACCTCGGTCACGACCTCGTGCTCACCGATGGCGGTGTGCTCTCGCAGGTAGGCGATGGCTTGCTCGCGCGTCCACCCCAGGGCGTGAAGCCCCGGGTCAATCACCATGCGCACCGCCCGCCACATCTGAAATGACAGCATGCCCAGCAACTCAAAGTCGGTGCGGTACATACCCATTTCTACGCCAAGGCGTTCGGTGTACAGTGCCCACCCTTCGCCAAACGCCGAGATGTACGACTTCTTGCGAAAGTCCGCCAGCCCCTCGTTTTCTACCGCGTGCGCGACCTGAAAAGCGTGGCCGGGCGCCGCCTCATGCAGGGTCAATGCCATCAGCGAGTACAGCGGCCGCTGGTTGAGCGGATAGGTGTTGAGCACGTAAAGACCGAGACCCCCGCGGCCGAAGGTGTAGAACGGTGCGAGGTCTGCGGGCGGCTCTTCAATGCGAAATCGGGAGCGCGGAACCACGCCAAAGTACTTATCGACAACGCCGTCGAACATCTTCGCCTGCCAGGCTGCTTCGTTGAGCAGCTCCTGTGGTGTGCTGGCGTAGAACTGCGGGTCGGTTCGCATGAAGGCGAACAGCGCGGCGAGGTCGTCGCCGTACCCGAGTCGATTCGAGATCTCGCGCATCTCGGCCAGGATGGCCGCGACCGCCGCCAACCCGCGTTGATGAATCTCTTCGGCGCTGAGCGTCGTCGTGGTGAATTCGTAAAGCTGATCGGCGTAGTACTCCGCGCCATACCGCGCGACGCTGGAGACCTCTTCCGGCAGGCCGGGCAGATATTCGTCTGTCAGAAAGTCGGCCAATTCCGCATACGCGGGGATGATCGCTTCGTCGACGATCCGTTGCGCGGCCTCGCGCCGCTCGGCCACCGCCTGCGCCCCCAATCGCTCTGGCAGTGTCGCGAAAATGCCGCGAAACGCGTTGCCCTCATCGTCGTTCGCGACGGAGCGGGCCGTCGCGTCTCGGCCAATCATGGTGATCCGCGTCGGCCCAAACCCACGCGCGAGGCCCGCACGCATATTGCTGATGATCTCGCCCAGGTACCGCGGAATATCGGCCAGCATCGCCAGGTATGCGTCGGCTTCCGCCAGCGTGCGGTAGTCCCGCCGCGCGCCGTCGATCAGCTCGTTCCATGGCGAGCTATCAGAGTTGGCCGGCGCCTCGTACTGCCGGTGTTTGATCTGATCTAAGCCGATGCGCGTTTGGTACGCCAATACGTCGAGATCGGCCCGGCCAACACTCGAGAGTTCGTCTCGCGCAATCGCGTCAAGCTCGTCTCGCAGGGCGTGCCAGTGTTCGGCGCGCGCCTGCTGTGCGGCGGGTGAGACGGCGGGCAGCCGGTCGGCGACGTCATCGTCGATCCAACTGATCGCATTGCCAAACTCGTTCTTGCGCCACACCCACTCGGCTTCGGCAAGCGCACGCACGCGCTCGTCTGCCGGTGTCGTCTTCGCCTCTACCTGAGTGGCCGACGATGTCATGACATATTCCAATCTGCCGGAAATTCCGGCGCTGCGGCAATGAGATCTCTGGTGTACTCCGCCTGCGGGTCATCGAGAACCTGCTCCGCGGTTCCGAGCTCTTCGATGCGGCCGCGGCGCATCACGGCGATATCGGTCGCGACCAGTCGCACCACCGAGAGGTCGTGAGTGATGAAGATGTAGCTGAGCCCATAGTCCAGTTGCAGATCAACCAGCAATCGCAGCACCTGAGCCTGCACCGAAACGTCGAGGGCCGAGACGGCCTCATCGCAAATGATGAGTTCTGGCCGGCATGCGATGGCGCGGGCAATACCAATGCGCTGCGCCTGACCGCCGGAGAACTGTGACGGCAACCGGTCAACGTGGTTGGGGTTCAGCCCCACGCGCTCCATGAGGTCTTGCGCAAACCCGCGCAACTCGCGACCAGGATTAAGCGACTGATACCGCAGCGGTGCCGTGATGATCTCTTCAACCGAGTGCCGCGGGTTCAGGCTCGAGTACGGGTCTTGAAAAACGAACTGCACGTTTTTGCGAAACTGGCGCATGCTGGCCGGCGACGATGCCGCCGTAAACGACTCACCGGCGAGCTGCACCGAACCCGAGGTGGGCTCCAGCAGCATGCCGCACATGCGAGCAAGCGTTGACTTGCCCGATCCGGATTCGCCGACAACGGCGAGGGTGGAACCACGAGTGACGGACACAGAAACATCGTCAACCGCCACAAATTGCGATTTGTGCAGCCCACGCCCAACGGTGAACTCCTTGCGCAGATTCTGTGTCTGCAGAATGGGTGTTGATGCATCGGTCATGAGAACTTCGCCCCCTCCCACGGATCCTTACTTTGCGAACCAGGAACCGGAATACTGGTGGTCGTGGTCGGCGAGAGCCGGCTGTCTGCCAAGCGCGGCGTGGCCTTGAGCAGCATGCGGGTGTAGTCCGATTGCGGCCGGGTGAACACGTCGCGGGTGGGGCCTTGCTCTTGAATCTTGCCGTTTTGCAGCACCACGACGTCACGTGCCATCGTGCTCACCACTGCCAGGTCATGCGTAATGAACAGCAGCCCGGCGCCCGTCTCATCCTGAAGTTCGCGAATCAAGTCGAGCACGCGCGCTTGCACCGTCACATCGAGCGCCGTCGTCGGCTCGTCGGCGATCACCAGCGATGGCCGACAAACGAGCGCCATCGCAATCATGATGCGCTGACGCATGCCGCCGGAAAATTGGTGGGGGTACTGGTTGATGGTCTCTTTCACGCGTGGAATACCCACCCGCTCCATCGCCCCAATGGTCAGCTCGTAGGCCTCGGCACGGCTCGCCTTGTTGTGCGCGCGGTACGCCTCGCTGATCTGATTGCCGACGGTGTAGTACGGGTTCAGGCTCGACAGCGGGTCTTGAAAGATCATCGCGATCTCCGCCCCGCGAATCTTGCGCATCACGGCGTTGGGAGCACCCAGCAGTTCGCCGCCGCGAAAGCTGACCGACCCCGTTGTGGTGGCCCCCTTCGGCAGCAGCCCCATGATGGCGAGCGAGGTCAGCGACTTGCCCGACCCGGACTCACCAACCAAGCCGACGGTTCCACCCTTTTCAATGTCAAAGCTCACGCCGTGCGTGACCTCAACGCTCTGTTTGCGGCTCTGCGGCACGCTGATGCTCAGGTCGGTGACGCTCAGCAGCGGCGCGGTGGTGTCAACCTTCTCGGTCATGCGTTCGCTCCCGTTCGTACCCGCGGGTCAAGCAGCGAGTAAATAATGTCGACCACGAGGTTGGCGACCACGACGAGCGTCGCGGCGACGAGGGTGAAGCCCATGATGACCGGCTGGTCGTTGGTGGCGATGGCGTCGCGCGCCATCTTGCCGACGCCATTGAGACCGAACACCGTTTCGGTGATGAGCGCGCCGCCGAGAAGGGCGGCAAAGTCCATACCGACCAGGGTGACCAGCGGCGTCAGCGCCGGACGCAGCGCATGCTTGCCAACCACAACGCGCTCACGGAGACCCTTCGCCCGCGCGGTACGCACGTAGTTTTCGCTCAGGGTGTCGATCACATTCGACCGCGTCACGCGCGTGTAGATCGCGGCATACATCAGCGCCAGCACGATCCATGGCATGAGAAACGATTGGAACCACAGCACCGGGTTTTCGGCGAAGCCGACGTTCTGCGGAAACGGCAGAATCTTCAACTGCACTACGAGTATGAACTGCAGAAGCAGCGCCACGAAGTAGTTCGGCAGCGCGATGCCCAGCAGCGACCCGATGCGAATGGTGGAGTCAATCGCGGTGCCTTGGCGCAGCGCCGCAATGATGCCGCTGATAACGCCGAAGAACAGCCACAGAACACAGGCGCCGATCGCCAGCGTCAGCGACGTGGGGAAGCGGTCAAGCATCATGACCTTGACCTCTTGGCCGGTCTGAAAGCTGTACCCGAGGCAGGGTGCGGCGCACTCGATAACGCTCGTGCCACTCTGCATGGTGCGACCGACGAAGAGCCCGGAGACAAACGTGACGAACTGTTCGATAAACGGGCGGTCAACGCCCAGTTGCTCACGAATCGCGGCAATGCGGTCGGGCGTGCACGTCTGGCCGCAAATCAGAGTCGCAGGGTCCGGCGACAGCCAGAAGAAGATCGCAAAGGTGAAGAAGCAGACGACGGCGAGGGTGAGCACCGCAAAGCCGATGCGGCGCAGGAGATACCACAGGTTCACGATGCCACCGTCTTTCCGAGCTGTCGCTCGAGTTCATCGCCGATGATCATGCAGGACAGCACCGTGAGGGTCAGGAAAGTGCCGGGGATGATGAAGAACATGGGTGAGGTGGAGAACCACGGAACCGCGGAGAAGATCATCTGACCCCACGAGGGCTCGGGGGGCCGAACGCCGACACCGAGAAAGCTCAGCCCGGCTTCTGTCGCAATAAAACTCGGAATCATCAGCGTCACCATCACGATGATGGTTCCTGAGACGTTGGGCAGCACCTCGCGAAAGATGATGGAACCACGTGAGGCGCCAGAGGCGCGGGCGGCTTCAACAAACTCGCGGTTCTTGACCGACATGACCTGCCCGCGAACGACGCGGGAGATGGCCGGCCAGCCGAAAACGCTGAGCACGATGATCAGCATGACCATGCGGTTGACCTCGGGCACGGCCGAGAGAATCGCGATCATGAAGATGAGCGCCGGAAACGCCATGATGAAGTCGGTGATGCGGGAGATCACCATGTCGGTCGTGCGGCCGAAGTACCCGGCCAGCACGCCCAGTAGCACACCAATCGTCGCGGTGAGGATCGTCGCGATAGCCGCGATGAGAAGGGATGTTCGCGCACCGAAGAGCACGCGTGCAAAGAGGTCGCGACCGTTGAGCGGCTCGACGCCGAAGGGGTGCTCGGCGCTGATGCCACCGAGGGGGCCGATCGGCAAACCTCCCAACATGGGATCGATCAGATCTTCGTTGAACGTGTACGGGTCAACGCCGATCCATCCGGTGATCAGAGGGGCAAAGATCGCGGCGAGAATCAACAGCACCAGAAAGGTGGCGCTGGCGATGGTTGCCGGCGTCGATGCCACGGCCCGGCGGAACCGGGCGAACACCTTTGGTGCTCGCCGCGGTTCCGCAGGCCCCTGACCCTCAAGCCGTGTTGGGAGGTTCAGAGCAGCCACGATGTTTACTCGCCGACCTCTTTGAGACCAAGGTTGGCGTAGTAGATGTAGCCAGTCTGGGCCGGGTTGGAGAACGCGCCGCCAACGTTGGAGCCCGTCATCTGCAGGGGCGTGTCACGCACCAGCGGCACAACGGGCGCGAGGTCCATGATGGCCTTGTCGATGGCAACGTACTCCGCCTGCTGCGCTTCGGGATCGGTCATCACGCTTGCTGCATCGAGGCGCTCGGTGATGCTCGGGTCGTTGAGCTGCGAGTTGTTGTAGTTACCCGTTTCGTAGATGCGGTTGCCCGAGAACAGCGGCGACAAGAAGCCGTCACCGTTCAGCCACGAACCGCACCATCCGGTGATGGCGATGGGGTTGGCCTGGGTGGGGGTGTAGATGACCTCGTAGTAGGTCGAGGCGTCAATGATGTTGAGCTTGACGTCAATGCCCACCTTGGCAAGCGATGCCTGCACGGACTCTGCCTGCGCCTGCCACTTCGGCAGTGCGCGCACATCCATCGTCACCTCGAAGCCGTCGGCGTAACCGGCCTCGGCAAGAAGCTCCTTCGCCTTGGCAACATCGCCCTTGTGGTCGGTGCTGGGGTAGGTGTCGAAGTCTTCCCAACCAGGAATCGACGGCAGCAGCATGTCGGTGGCAACACTCGCCATGGCCGGACCGCCGGTCGCGGTGATGACGCTCTGCTTGTCGACCGCATAGTTCACGGCCTGACGCACCTCGAGCTTGTCGAACGGCGCCTCTGTGGTGTTCATCGTCATGTACGTCGTGCAGTTGGGGATGTCACGCACGGTGCGAGCCTTGATGTCGGCGGCCTGCAACTTGGCGACGTTCGCTGCGAGCAGCGACGACGACGAGATGGCGTTCTTGTCATCACCCTGGCCGGCAAGCAGGCGCTGGTCGATGGTGTTCTGGTCGAGTCCGAGCTGAAACTCGAAGCCGTCAGGGTACGCCATGCGCACCTCGTCGGTTGCCGGATCCCACTCTTCGTTGCGCACCAGCTCCAGCTTGGAACCACGCGTGTACGAGTCGACCTGGTAGGGACCCGATGCGATGGGCATCTCGTCCAACTGCGTCGTCGTGGCGATTTGGTCTTTGGGGAACGGCGTGAACATCTGCATGGCGGCAACTTCGGAGAAGCTCGCCAGGGGCTGCTCGAGGGTGAAGGTGATCTCCTTGTCACCGTTCACGGTGATGGATTCCAGACCGGCAGGGTCTTTGTAAATGCCCTCGTAGTCTTTGGCGCCCTTGATGTACTGAATGTGAAAGTCGCTACCAACGCGCAGCGCTTGATCCATCGAACGCTCCAGGGCGTACTTGATATCAGCGGCGACAATCTCGGTTCCGTCTTGGTACTTGATGCCGTCTTTCAGCGTGAAGGTCCACTCGGTGAAGTCTTCATTGGGCGTTCCCGCATCGGTTGCCAGGTCGCCGACAACCTCGGGCGAGGCCATGCCGGGCTCGAACTTGTAAGTGGTGAGCTGGCGGTAGATGAGTTGGTAGAAGTTGTTCACGCCACCGTCATTGCCCATGGCTGGGTCGAGGTGGGAGAAATCCGTGGGGCTCAGCACGATGACGGTGCCGCCCTTGACGGGGTCGCCGGTGTAGACGGCAAAGCCGAGGTCGTCAACCATGGCGCCCGCACCGGCCGTGGCGTTGCCGCCGCCGGTGGTGTTTCCGGTGTCGCCGGCGCCACATCCGGTGAGCACCAGGAGGGCGGCAGCACTCGCCGCCAGCAGGGTCTTTCTTGTTCGGTTCACAGCAGGTCCCTTTCCTCGTCGTTGAGGTCTTTCAAAGCCGAACGCTCAGATGGCTGACAACGCTCGGTTGGTACAATGCGGCATGTGATATGTCACACAGCAGTCTAGAAGTGACAGCGGTGCTCGTCAACCACCACTCCGGGTTGGTTAGTGCGAAGACGAGCCCCACGTGCGCGAGCCACCCGCGGCGCTGCGCGTCTGCGGAACGCCCCACGGGTTCGCGTCTTGCAACGGCTCAGGCAGCACGGCCTGCGGCGCATCCTGATACGAAACTCCGCGCAAGAACCGCGTGATCGCCGCGGTGCCGACACTGGTTCCGTCACTCGTCGTTGCCGGGTACGGGCCGCCGTGTTGCATCGCGGGCGTCACCGAAACTCCCGTCGGCCACCCGCCAAACAGCACCCGGCCGCTGGTTTGCGCAAGCACGTCAATAAGGTCGGTGAGGGCACCCGACGCGAGCTCGGTATCGCGCGCGTGCACCGTGGAGGTGAGGTTGCCGGGAAAGAGCGCCGCGTGCAGTTCGGGAAGCTCTGCGGCGTCGGAATAGCGCACCACGATAGATAGCGGCCCGAACGACTCGTGAAGCAGTTCGTCGCGGTGCGCCAGGAGCGCGTCAACATCCGTGGCCACGAGCGTTGGTGTGGCAAAGCTCTGACCGTCATCGTCGACGCGCACCCGACCCTCGACCAGAACGTCAACACCGCCGGCGCCGAGCACGGCGGCGCGGCGCTCGGCAAAGGCACGCCCAATGCCCGGATTGAGCAGACGGTGCTCGGCAAGTTCGGCGGCGGCCGTGGCCGCGGTCAGATCTGACCCGGCCGGCACGAAGAGAAAGCCCGGCTTCGTGCACAGCTGACCGGCAGAACCCGAGACCGAGCCAATGAAGCCCGCAAGCAGGGCGTCATCGACGTACGTGGCGTAGACCGGATTGACGCTGCCCAGCTCGCCGAAGAAGGGAATCGGAACGGGGCGCGACGCGGCAATATCGGCGAGAAGGCGACCAACGTGCGTTGAGCCGGTGAAGGCGCCCGCCCGGATCCGCTCATCTTGCAGCATGGCAACACCGTTTTGCTGACCCTCAATGAGCTGGAACACACCCTCAGGCATGCCGGCGTCGCGTAGCGCCTGAATCACCACGGCGGCCGTTGCCCGCGAAAGCTCCAGGTGCCCGGAGTGTGCCTTGACGATGACCGGGCACCCTGCCGCGAGCGCCGCGGCGGTGTCGCCACCGGCCACCGAGAACGCGAACGGAAAGTTGGAGGCGGCGAAATTGAGAACTGGCCCGACAGGCTCAAGCATTCGCCGCACATCGGGGCGCGGACCGATGACATAGTCGGGGTCGGCGTCATCAATACGCGCGTCGAGGTAGGCGCCTGAGACAATCACATCGGCGAACAGTCGCAACTGCCACGAGGTGCGCCGCACCTCCCCCGTGAGACGGGCTTCGGTGAGCCCGGTCTCGCGCATCGCGATGGCGATGAGCTCAGCGGCCGCCGCATCGATCGCGTCGGCGACGGCGACGAGCGCGGCCCCCCGATCGCGCGGATTGGTCTTGGCGAAGGGTCGGGCAGCCAACGCGGCGGCAGCCGCCACGGTCTCGATAGTGGTGTCAGTCATGATTCCTCCGCGCGCGGGTGAGCGCGCTGTTAAAAGACGAAGCCCTCAGGGAATGGGTCGGTGTCGCTCAGCAGGTACTGGCCGAGCCCGGTGATCCAGGCCCGCCCGGTGATGGTGGGAATCACTGCCGGCGCCCCGCCGACCGTGGTCTCGGCGATGAGTCGCCCGGTGAATTCGGTGCCAATAAAGGACTCATTGACGAAGGGGGTATCAAGCGCCAGCTCTCCACGCGCATGCAGCTCTGCCATGCGGGCACTGGTTCCGGTGCCGCACGGCGAACGATCAAACCAGCCGGGGTAGATGGCCATGGCGTGGCGGGAGCGCACGGCGTCGGAACCAGGAGCGATGAATTCGACGTGGTGTACGTGATTGGTTCCGGCGATGAGCGGGTGCTGGGGCGGCGCCTGCTCGTTGATGGCGTTCATGATCGAAAGCCCCGCCGCCAGGATGTCTGCCTGCCGGGCGCGATCGAATGGCAGCCCCACCTCGTCGAGGTCAACGAGAGCGTAGAAGTTGCCGCCGAACGCCACCGAGTAGGTGATTTCGCCGATGCCCTCAACGGTGATGCGGGCATCGAGCCGGTCGACAAAGCTCGGCACGTTTTCGATCGTGACCGAGACGGCTCGACCGTCTTCGACGGCAACGCGCGCTACGACGAGACCGGCGGGTACATCCAAGCGAATCTCGGTGATTGGTTCCGTCACCTCCACCATGCCGGTCTCCACCAGCACCGTGGCCACGCCAATGGTTCCGTGCCCGCACATGGGCAAGAAGCCGGAGGCCTCGATAAACACCACACCCCAGTCGGCGTCATCACGCACGGGAGGCTGCAGCAGCGCGCCTGACATGGACGCGTGGCCGCGCGGCTCGTTCATCAGAAAGCCGCGCAGCCCGTCAAGGTGTTCCATCGCGTACAGTCGGCGGTCGTTCATCGTCGCACCGGGAATCACGCCAACGCCGCCGGTGACGACGCGCGTTGGCATTCCCTCGGTGTGCGAGTCGACCGCCTGAATGACGCGACGCGCTCTCATGCGCCGACGGCCTCGCGGCGTGCGGCAAGCGCGGCGAGCGCTCGCTCGGTGTCGGCGGTGACCTGCGCGTGCTGCTCAGCACTCAGCGGGCCGCGCGGCGGGCGGGTCGGGCCACCGTAGGAGTTGCCGCAAATGTCCATCGAGAGCTTGATCGCCTGCACAAATTCGGTGCGCGAGTCCCAGCGGAACACGGCGACCAGCTGCTCGTAGAGCGCCTTCGCCTGGTGCCACTCACCGTCGCGGCACAGGTTGTAGAGTTCAACGGCCTCGCGCGGGAAGGCGTTGGGGTAGCCGGCAAACCACCCAACGGCACCGTTGACCATGAGCTCAAACAGCACGTCATCGGCGCCGGCGATGACGTCGATATCGCAGAGCTCCTTGATTTCGTAAACCCGACGCACGTCGCCGGAGAACTCCTTGATGGCGACCACCTCGGGAATTTCAGCCAGCTTTGCGACGAGCGCCGGAGTCAGATCAACCTTGGTGTCGAACGGGTTGTTGTAGGCCATGATGGGCAGACCGACCTTGGCCACCTCTGCGAAGTGCGCGATGACTTCTGACTCATTGGCGCGGTAGAGCGTCGGCGGCAGCAGCAGTACGCCGTCGGCGCCATCCTCCTTTGAGATTTCCGCCCACTTGCGCGCCTGGTGGCTACCGACGCCGTGCACGCCGGCGACGACGATACCGCGACCGTCAACGGCGTCGACAGCCACCTGGATGACCTTGCGGCGCTCGTCATCCGTTAGCGAGGAGTACTCGCCGAGCGAGCCGTTGGGGCCGACGCCGCGGCAGCCGTTGCTCATCAAGAAGTCGACGTGCTCGCCAAACTTGTCATAGTCGACGGCAAGGCCTGCGGGTGCCGACGCGTCTTCTTTGAACGCGAGGGTGGTAGCGACAACAACGCCGCCGAGGTCCATGGTCTTTTCAGTCATTGCTGCTCTCTTTCAGTGTGGGTGTCAGTGCGGCCAGTTCGCCAATGCGAACCGACGCCAGAACGGGTCGACGGTCAATCCCTGACGGGGCGCCGGTGAGGTCTTCGATGCTGCGTCCGCAGGTGCGTCCCTGGCAGGGGCCAAGCCCGGCGCGCGTTGCCAGGCGCATGGCGCGAGCAGATACGGCGGAATACTCCGCGATCATGGCGCGTGTGGCTGCCTCGCAACGGCACACGATGGTGTCGTCGTCGAGCCATGCTGTCCAGCCGGGGCGGATGGCGTGGGTCGCCAGACGCGCGGCAAACGCGTGCATTCGGTTGCGGGTTGTCTGCGGTTTGCGCATGCGAGGGTCGGTGCTAGCGACTCCTGCGGCCGCCAGACCGGCCACTTCACCCTCGGCAAGGGCGGCATCGGCACCGCCGATTCCGGTGATCTCCCCCGCCGCGAATACACCCGCCGTGGTGGTGCGCTGGTCGTCGTCAACCAGCACGAAGCGGTCGGGGGTGATGTCGCATCCGAGTTGAATGGCGGCTTCAAGGCGCGGCGTGAAGCCGTGACCGAGCGCCACCGCATCACATTCGACGGTGCGCTCGGTGCCGGCAATCGGGCGCCAATTGCCGTCGATACGCTGCACGGTGGCCGCTTCGACGCTGCCGGAACCATGAATGCGTGTCACGGCGCTGCCGAGACGATATGGCACGCGGTTCTTGACGAGGGTGGCAGCGTACGAGCCCAGCTCCCCCGCCTTACCCATCGCTGCGACGAGCTCCCACGGCTTTCGTGCCCACCCGCCCAGAAGCGGGCGCAGCGCGGTCGCTTCGACGACCTCGGCGACGGAACCACCCAGTAGCGTGACGCTTTGGGCTACCGGCAGTAAGAATGGCCCGGCACCCGCGACCACGGTTCGGCTGCCAAGCGCGACGCCGTCGCGCTTGGCGAGCGCCTGCACCGCACCGGCGGAGGTCACGCCCGGCAGCGTCCACCCCGGAACGGGGAGGACGCGGTCGTGCGCACCGGTGGCCAGCACAATGGCGTCGGCCTCCAGAGTTTCGCCTCGGCGATCGGCGCCATCGGCCGGCCCGGTCAACGTGTGCACCCGCAGCGGGGCACCCGGCTCAAGTCGCCACACGCTGGTTGAAGACATGACCCGCACGGCGGTGCGCTCGTCGGCAAGCGCCGCGGTGAGCTCCGCAAACCGGCCCCGCTGGTGCTGCAAGCGCTGATCGGTCAGCTGGGGATGGTTCCGCCAGAATTGCCCGCCAACGCGCTCGCCCTCATCCACCAACACGACGTCGGCGCGCGCCCGCGATGCGGCGACCGCCGCGGCAAGCCCAGCGGGGCCCGCGCCAACAACCACGATGCGCGTCACGAGCGCACCTCCCGCTCCACCACGTCACCGTCGCAGGCGGTGCGCTGGCAGGCGCGAACACCCTCAACGCCATTGACCGTGACCACGCAGTCCTGGCAAATGCCGATGCCGCAGAAGATGCCGCGCTGCTCGCCCTGGCTCGTGCGCCACGTCTGATGCCCGTTGGCGAACAGCACACCACCGATGCTCTGGCCGTCGCGGCCGCTCAGGCTTTCGCCGTCAAACTCGATGCGAACACTCACGCTGCCACCCCCTGCAGGCTGGCGCGGGCGGGCAAGAACGGTGCCGGATCCAACGGCGCCGCGGTGCCCAGGATGGCGTGCGAAATGAGGGCGGCCGTGGTCGGCGCGAGGCCAATGCCCGCGCCCTCATGGCCTGCGGCGTGAAAGAGTCCGGCGATCTGCGCGTCTGGACCGATCGCGGGCACGTGGTCGGGTGCGTACGGCCGAAAACCGAAGTAGGTGCGCAGCAGCATCGTGTCACGCAAGAACGGAAACAGGCGCGTCGCCTTGGCGGCAATTTCGGCGAGCGGAACCAGGGTGCCTGCTTCGGAGAAGCCTACGCGCTCGCGGCTGGAACCAATGAGCACGGTTCCGCCGGGAGTCGACTCCACGACAGTGGAAGTTTGCAGGCTCGCATCCCCCGAGCCAACGGCGCCGACATAATCGGCGTCGTAAACCTTGTGAAACACGCGCTGCGGCATGGGCGCGGTGACCAGAATGGTTCCGCGGCGCGGCCGGATGTCGAGCGCGGCGCCAAACAGGGCGGCGGCTTCGCCCGCCCACGGGCCCGCACAATTGACCACGGCGTCGGCCTCGATGCGGCTGTCGGTCGTTTGCACGCCACGAACGCGGGAGCCGTCGACTATGCCGCCAATCACCTCGGTCACGCGATAGTCGGCGCCGAGATAGCGCGCCCTGGCGAGCATGGCTTGGGTGGCCAGGCTCGGCTGCACCTGCGCGTCGTCGGGATAGTGCACGCCGCAGGCGATGTCATCGGCCAGGTGCGGCTCTGCGGCGCGAAGGGCTGCGGCATCAAGCACCTCGGAGGTGATGCCGATGCCACGCTGGGCTGCGGCGAAGGTTTCGAGGGCTTCGGCGCCGCCGGCGAAAGCCACCACGATGCCACCCTTCGCCTCGAACTCTGTGGCGGGTTGGCCCGCAACGCGGTCGGCGTCGAGGCGCTCGGCGAGAGCTCGCCAGGCGCGGTTGGCCTCAATGGCCAGCAGCGCTTCGGGGCCGGGAGCCTTGTCAGACACGAGGATATTGCCCTCACAGCGACTGGAGGTTTCGCCAGCCACGCCAACGCGGTCGAGCACGATCACCTCGGCGCCCGCCTCGGCGAGCTCAAGCGCGCATGCCGCGCCGATCGCGCCTGCGCCGATAATGACTATCCGCATGTCCACCCTTCTCCGCGTGTGACATGTGACATATTACCCAATGCCGTGCGGAAAAGCCAGCCACTCGTGGCTAGTCTTCGTCGCGACCGCTCCACACGCCGCCGATGTGACGAATATGGCGGCGCATGAGGGCCTCGGCGGCCACGCCGTCGCCCGCAACGAGCAGATCAACCAGCTCTGCGTGTTCCATGGAGGTCTGCACCAGCGTCTCAGCCTCAACCAGATGTGCGAGCCCGACCAGGCGGGTCTGCTGTCGCAGTTCGGCAACGACTTCGAGCAGCTTGCGGTTGCCGGTCACCTCAAGAACGCGCAGGTGAAACGCGGTGTCGGCGGCGAGGTACTCGGCAAAACGCTTCTCGACGGCGGCCTGCACGATATTGCCGGCGAGTTCGCGAAGCGCGACCACGACGTCATCGGTGAGCGCGCCTGCCACGTCGCGCATGGGCGGCGCCTCCAGCAGGGTACGTACCGCAACAAGTTCGCGAAGTTCATCTTCGGTCACATCGGTGACAACAAAGCCGCGGTTGCGCAGCGGGCTCAGAAACCCCCGCCTGGCGAGGTTGAGCATGGCCTCACGCACCGGCGTCGCGCTGACACCAAATTCGGTTGCCAGAGTCGGAACCGTCAGCACCTGCCCGGGAGGAATCTCGCCCGACACAATGCGCGCCGAGAGTTGACTTTCTACCTGTTCGCGCAGGCTCTCCGCCGGCGCAATCACGGTCGCGAAACCACTCACCGCTCGCTCCTCGCTTCACACGTCATGTGCCACATGCTATCCCCATACCTCGCCGCTGGGCAGAAGCGCTGTGTCGTGGTCATGCCACCTGGCATGGTGCCACAGCTCGAGCGACCCTAGCGGCGCCAAAAGGTCAGGTGGGTGACGCCGCTGGGAGATGAGACCGACTCGACGTTGAAGCGTTCTTCGATTCCCTCAAGGCCGTCCCACAACCGCTCGCCCCGACCGAGGATGATCGGAACCACGGCAAGGTGCATTTCGTCGATGAGGTCGGCCTGTAAAAACTCGCGGATCGTCTGCACGCCGCCGCCGATGCGCACGTCGAGCCCGCCGGCGAGGGTGCGGGCCTGTTCGAGTCGACGGCGGGGCTGGCGTCGACGAAGTAGAAGGTGTTGCCGCCTGCCATCACGAGTGGCGCGCGCGGGTGGCGGGTCAGTACGATGACCGGGGTATGAAATGGCGGGTCTTCGCCCCACCAGCCGCGCCAGTCTTCATTCGGCCATGGTTCCGATTTTGGTGCGAACTTGTGGCGCCCCATGATCTCGGCCCAATGCCTGCACCCCACCGGCTTGCGAACACCTCGTCGATACCCGCGGAGCCTGCGGCCGCCTCGGCGGTGCCGGAACCATGCATGTTGGTCTGCTGCGTGCGGGTGGGGAAAGACCACTGCACGAGGCGCATGCCGGCGTGCCCGAAGGGTGCGTCAAGGCGTTGATCGTCGCCGACGCCGAAGCCGTCAAGCGAAATGGAGAAGTTGTGAACGCGCACGCGTGACATGAGAACTCCTGACTGTGTGCCGTGCGTTGAGACTAGTCACCCGCCGCCGGGTACGAAAGGGGTTGGTAGCGCGGATCGTTACATGGTGGGCGGTACGCCGTCGTCGGGCTCGGTGACAACGGCGCGGCGCCGAACCTTTTGCGACACCAGCTCGCGGCGAATCGTGATCGAGAGCACGGCCGCGATCACACACAGTGCTGCACCGCCCCACCACGCGTAGGTGTAGGTGCCGAAATTGTCACGAATGACGCCCGCGCCCAGCGCCGCCAGGGCCGCGCCAATCTGATGGGAGGCGAACACCCAACCGAACACAATGGTTCCGCGGTCTCCGAATATTTCGCGGCACAGCGCGGCCGTCGGCGGCACCGTCGCGACCCAGTCGAGGCCGTAGATCACGATGAACAGGATCATGCTGGGGTGCACGGTGTCGGCGAGCAGCCACGGCAGTAGCAACAGCCCCGCGCCACGGAACGCGTAGTACGCGACGAGCAGTTTGCGCGGGTCGAATTTGTCGGTCAGCCAGCCGGAGGCGATGGTTCCGGCGATGTCGAAAATGCCGACGACGGCGAGGAGGCCTGCGGCGGTGGTTGTCGGCATGCCGTGGTCGTGGGCGGAGGGGATGAAGTGGATGCCGATCAGCCCGTTGGTGGTGGCGCCGCAGATGGCGAAAGCGATGGCGAGAGCCCAAAACGCCTTGTGTTTGGCAGCGAACGTGAGCCCCTCGATGGCTCGGCGGGCGGCTCCTCCTGCGGTGCGCGCGGGCGAGGTGTAAGTTTCGGGGTCGGCACCATAGGGCAGCACGCCGCGCTCTTCTGGGTAGTCCCGCACCACGAACCAGACGATCGGAACCGCAATGAGGGCTGCCGCCGCAATCACCAGTGACGCTTGGCGCCAGCCGCCCGACTCGGCGAGCGCTGCGACCGGCGGCAAGAAGATAAGTTGCCCGGTGGCCGCGCCCGCGGTGAGCACGCCCATCACGAGCCCGTTGCGGCGCACAAACCAACGGTTGGCGATGGTCGCCGCGAAGACGAGCGCCATCGAGCCGGTGCCGAGCCCGATCAGCACACCCCAAAACACGAGCAGTTGCCACGATGCCGTCATCAGCACGCTGCCGCCCGCGCCGAGCGCGACGAGGGTGAGAGCGGTCGCGACGATCTGGCGAATGCCGAAGCGATCCATGAGCGCGGCGGCGAATGGCGCGGTCAGGCCGTAGAGCAGCAGGTTGATGCTGACGGCGAGCGACATGACGCTGGTTGACCAGCCGAATTCCTCATGCAGCGGAACCATGAGTGCGCCGGGTGCGGCGCGAAAGCCTGCGGCGGCGAGCAACGCGACAAAGGTGACGGCGGCCACCCACCATGCCGGGTGCACCCGCCTGCGCGTTGTCTGCTGGGGCGGTTCCATGGTTCCACTTTCTTTAACGAAGTTTTAGAATGCTTTGAAAGCACACCAGGGAGGAAATGGGTATGGCTCTTCGATCGGACTGGTCTGGCGAACTCTGCCCGATTCGGCGTTCGCTCGACGTGTTGGGCGACCCGTGGGTACTGCTGATCGTGCGCGATGTGCTGCATGGGCCGCGTCGATTCGACACGCTGCGAGAGAATCTCGGCATTTCTGAGGCGGTTTTGAGCCGGCGGCTCGCGAGCATGATCGAGGCCGGGCTGCTCGAACGCGTTGAACAGCCGAGCGAATCTGGTGGGGCGCTTCGCGGCTACGGCGCGACCGAGGCCGCCGTGGAGTTGTTGCCCGCGTTGCAACATTTGGCGGCGTGGGGCGAGCGCCACACCCCGCTGCCCGAAGGCGGCGCGCACATGGCGCTGATTCACCTCGGATGCGGTGGCGAAACCGAGTCGGCCGAGCAGTGCACGGCGTGCGGCGCTCGATTATCGGCCGAAGAACTGGTGTGGGACCGCCCATGGCGCGAAGTGAGCCCGCCGTTTGCGCCGAGCGGAACCATCAGCTGAGTTTGCTGGGGGGTTCGCGTTGCGTGCGCGGGTGGGTTGCGTGGTCGCGTGGTTTTGCGTGGTTGGTTGTCGCTCGTGGTTTCGCGCGCGCGGTTTCGCGTGGTTTCGCGTGGTTGGGCAATGTCGGAGCCGCCATCTAGCCTCATCATATGGATGCTGGCACCGCGCTGCGCGAACTCATGACGGCCATCAACGAACATCGTTGGGAAGATCTGGCGCAATACCTGCACGATGACTTTGTGTGCCATCTGGTGCACACCGGTGAGTCATTCAGCCGAGACGAGTGGATCGCCTTCAATGCCGACTACCCCGACTTTGACACCCTCACCATTGAAGAGCTCGTCGCCGCCGACATGCACGCCGCCTGCCGTTCGTTTGTCTCAAATGTCGGCAGCAACGGTGCGCCGCAGTTCGCGTGCGCCAGTTTTGCCCGCATGACCGACGGGCGCATCTCCAGCCTCACCGAGGTGTGGACAGACCTCGACCAGCAGGCCCCAGAAGGCACCCGACCGCCAACCTCCTGACGATGTCTCGCGTCCAGTGTGCGGCTGCGAGACGACTCGGGGCTCATGTCGGGGTCTTGGCGTGGTTCCGCCCCCGCACCCAACCCCCGGCAAGAAATGCCAGCGCCATAAGTCCCAGCACGACGATGAGCGCCCCAATCGCCGAGGCCGGTGACACGTAAAAGCCCGCCGGATCGGGCAAGTAAACGTCGTTCGCGATCGGCTGGTAGGCGTACCAAGAAAACTCGGCAGGCCGGTCCCTCCCGATCACGAAGACGACGGCTCCCACAACGACCGCCGCGATGCCGATACCCCAGCCGATGATTCTGCGTCTTCGCGATGTCATCCCCCGACGTTAGCCCGAGGCTACTCACCCCCTCAACTCGTGCTCCGTGGTTCCGCCCCCGGCCGCGCCATTTTGTCGTCGCTTTTTGCAGCACACCCGTGTTCCGGAACAAAAACCGACGACAATATGATGTTCCGCCTGCAAAATGCGGCCGATTAGCCGGACCAGCAGCACACACCCCGGGCAGGGGGACGGGCCTCAGGGCAAAGCGAAAACCCCCTGATTTCTCAGGGGGTTTCTCTGGCGGTGACGGTGGGATTTGAACCCGAATGCCACCCGCGGGATGCCGCGAGGAGTAACCTCCTTCCGCAGAAAAACGGGCTTTTTCAATCTTCGAGGTCATTTGGAGATCACGATAATCTCTCGGGTTGTTGCCACCTCGTTGCCACGGTGAGAGCTCCGCTGGCGATTCGAAGGGTACGCAAAGTTGCGCACCCCACCCGGTATGGACTGATCCTCACCCGTCGGGCCGCGACCACCAATGGGGTAGCGTCTCTCGACACCCTTGTGTGCCGCATGCCCTCGCGCGCGCGACCCCCTCCCCAAACCTCGGGGGGAGATAGATCACTGCCGGAGAAGTCTCCTCTGCGGCAGGTCGTAGAGATTTGGACGCCCTACCCCTGCTTGTGGTGTTCCGGCAGCGATGCGGATGACTTTGAGGAGGTCGTGTGTCGGTAGCGCGGTAGCGCGGGTGGTGAATGTCTCGGCGTTGCGAGTGATGTCGGGGGCTTGGAGCGGTTGGGGATGTTGGCGTGGAGGTTACGTCGATGCGTTCTGTCTGGCGTGGCGAGGCCTGCCCCTGGGTCAGGGTTGGGGTTGCCGTTGAGTTGGTCCGGCATAGGCGAGGGGGATGACCCGTGTCATGGAGCCACCCCCCTGGTATGCCTGTGGACGTGGTTACGCTTCTGTGAGCGTGACCGCCACGAACGCGACCGGCTTGCTTACGCGGAAGCCGTAGCGGCCCTCGAACATGAACAGGAACGTGTTGTCGGTCGTGCGCTTTCCTGCGTCGACGATGAGTTCGTCGTCGCCGATCGGGATGATCTCTGCCTGGTCCCAATCTCCGACCACCGCGGTTCCTGCCGGCATCCCAACGCTCGTGACGACCGACGCACCAAGGAAGTCCTCGATCGCCGCGCGGGACGGGAACAGGAATGGGCCAGTGGCGCCGCCTTCGCGCATCAGCTCGAGGCTCTGCAGGTCGTCCGGGTTGAGCACCCAGCCGGTGAAAGGCAGCTCCTGCGCGACGAACTTGTGCTTCGCGTTCGACAGAGTGCGCAGCAGGTCCGTGCTCCATGCCTGCGTCTGGATTCCGGAGGTGTTCAGGATGCCGGTGAAAGCGTCACCAGTTCCATCGCCTGACAGCATGTCCGCTTCGATCGCTTGCATGGTGTCTTCGGCGAGCTGGGTGCGCACGATGTCCGTGATCGCTTCATAGTCGTTGAGATACCGATACGGGAGATCTTCGGTCTTGTTCGCGTACACGCGGTACTTGTCATCGACCTCACCAAACGTGTAGACCGACGTCGGTTTCGCTTCGCCATCGGGGACAGCGGCCGCGTTGTTCGTGCGTGCCGTCTGTCGGATGTATTGGAACCCGTTCCCTACCCGTTCGCCCTGGGGCTTGCCGCGTCCAACAAGATCGAGCAGCGTGGTGCGCTTTGCGAGGATCTCGACTGGCTCTCCGACGAGATCGGGAACCGAGATAGATCCGGAGACGAGCGCCTTCACTCCGTCAACGACTCCGAGGCGTGAGGACATGCCCTGCACGCCGCTGACAGCCTTCTCCGCCCAACGCTGGCCACGTGCCGACTGCTTCCGCGCGATCCCGCTCTTTGCCGGCGTCGACACGTTGAGGCCGGTATCGAAACCGATCGCGGCAAGGTTGTCGATGAGTTCCTGACTCGCGCGCAGCTTTTCAGCGTCACCACGCTCGGATGCCGCCTTGGCTTCCTTGTACGCCTTCAGGTGATTATTGACTGCGACGAGGTCGTCTCCAACAATGTCGCGTTCACCGTACTTTAGTGAAATGTCACGCGCGGCCTTCAGCTCGCGCGCCATGATGCTTTTGTAGTCCACGATGGGACTCCTCTCAGGGGGGTGCGCCAGCAACCGAAGCCGCGTTTGGCGCGATGAGTTGTGGATCGCCGGGCGGAAGGTGTGTATGTGGCCTCTACCGTGATCACACGGGAAGCGGGTTCAACCCTGGCCCTGCGCTGCTCGCATCCGACCGGATCCTCGTCGACTTGGCCGCTAAGCTCTTCGTCGCCTTGTCCGTAGTCGCTGATCCTCACCATTCGTCCGTCTGGGGCTCTTCGATCTGACGTTCTTGGCCCGGCCCGGACGAATTGGCTACAGCGCCTTCAACTCGCTGAGATGACTCTATCTCAGGTGTCGGACGTTCGCCGCGAAGCCACGCAATCTCGTCTGCAGCGGCGAGGAACCCTGACCCGTCCCGGAGTCGGCGCGGCGGACGCCGCGTGGCCGCCGCACCCTTGCCATCATCGATCACGCGCCACTCGCTCACTGCTCGCCCGCCTCTTGGATGGCTCGCCTGCGCTCCGTCATGAGATCGATAGCCCCGGGTAGATCACCATTCCGCAGCAGCCGCTCGATGCGGTCAAGTATGCGCCCATCCCGTCGTTTCGCGAACAGCAACGACTCGAAGTTAGCCTTCCAGCGATCAGCGCGAGAACGAGCACCCTTTAACCGCGCCTCAGCAGTATGCGCACGCATTTCGACTGTCCGCACGTCATCAATTCTTTGCTTCAGGTCACCAAGCGTTCGACGGAGCTCTCCAGCGTAACGACGCCAAGCATCCTCGCCGTCACCGCGCCGCGGCTGCTCGATCACTACGCCACCTCCGCGAGCTGACGCGCCAGCACGGCACGTACGAACGAAGCCGCGTCATCGCCATGAACATCGACAAGGATGCCGGCGAGATCTTTGCTCAGCACCTGCAGCACGTTGATCGTTGCGCCCATCTCCCCAAACCCATAATCGTCATCGAACATTGCCTGCACCGCCGCCGCGAACATCTCGGTATCGCCAGTGACCTGCGCTGCTACTAGTTGTGACGCGCGAGCCTGATCAATTGCCCTCATCGTTTCCTGCTTTCAATTCGTTGTTGTCCTTCGCCATCGTTGCGAGTCCAGCTCTATTCCGGTGCTAACGAGTGGCTCCCTCTCGTTGTACGGCCCGTATACCGCCGCGTAGAGCCCGTCTTCGTCGAGGTCATTGCGTTCCCAGTGGCAGTTTGTGCACTGGTACCAAGTGGGCGCGCCTCCGCGCGACGGTGGGACGATCACGACGTACTTGAGATCGCATACGACGCATTCGCGGCCCGCGTGCCGGCGACGGTCAACGAGTGGCCATCTGTTCCGGACGCGGTTCACGGTCCAGAAGCCAGGGTGATCCGGAACCGTTGCCGCAACGGTGAGGTTCCACCATTCGGTGAGCGCGGCGTGGTCATTCGCGATTTCTGGGAGCTGCGCGATGATCCCCCACACGAGTTCGCGCGCACGGGTGAGGATCTCCGGTGCGGTGGGGTTCTGTCCATGGAGGGTGAGTCCGATGATCATTTCTAGGTCACGCATCGCGTCGAGAATGTCGACGTCGACCGGGGCGAGCGTGCCTTGCTCGACGCTACGCCGCGTGTCCTTGAGGGTTCGGACGCTGTGCGTGTCGGTGAGCTCTCGGAGATGGCTGAGGAGTGCTGGGATAGCTTCGAGAGCGCGCGTGAGCCGGCCGCGGCATCGGTGGCAGATCAGGATGCCGTCAGCGGCGCTGGCAGGTACGCATCCTTGGCAGGTCGCGTCTTGTGTTCCGTAGTCGGGGCAGGCGGCGAAGTGCTGCGCGGGGATGATGCATCCGTTGATGCAGGCTCGGTCGGTCATGAGTTCCTCACGGTGTTGCTTGGGTGCCAGCCCAGAAGCCGGCTGTTGGTTGAGCGGCGACGGCGAAGGCCTCGCATGGGTCGCGGATTGGGCATGTGTTGCAGGTCAGGCGCATCTGGTTCGCGTTGTGTGAGTTCGGCGGATCCTCGGCGGTGAATCGTAAGTCGTTCGCGCACGCAGCGCGGTGCCGGGTCATCGCGGTCTGCAGCGCGGCCCACTCTCGAGGGCTTTCACGTGTGAGGCGTAGCACGCCCTCGCGAACGGTTGCACTACTCAGACCCTGGAGGCGGGAGCGGAGGACTTGGGGAGGTCGCAGGTCGGTCACAGCTTCGCGTCCACCTTCGCGCGCCAGGCTGGCGAGCCCTCGGCAACTTTCCCGTCATCGCGCAGACCACAACCGCACCAGCCGGATACCGGATTGAACAGGTGCGAGACGCAGACGCCGGATGGCGCCGACGAAGGCTGAGCCTCGGGGTATGCGGAATTGGGGGACCCTTGGTGCGATGCGTCTTGTGCTGCGCTGAGTCCGCCGCCGAGATCCGCGTACGCTTCGCTGACGTGGCTCACGCAACCTCCCAGAGTGGGTCGGTGTTCTCGCAGATCATGCAGGTGCCGTCGTTCAACCGGCGGTGGTTGCCGGTGCCGCAATCAAGGACGCGAGGACTCATAGTGGAATCTCGGCGAGGATCGGGCGCAGCCTCTGCGGCTCGACGATCATTCGCACATGCTCGACAGGGCTTCGAATGCTCCCAGGTGGAGTGGATTCGACAGGATCGGGTGGGGGTCGCGCTCGCGCGTCCCTCCTCCTCTTTATCCTCCTTCTTCCTCAGGGCACCGCTCAGCGGTGTGTGTTCCGCACCGAAACCGGTATGCATTCGACCGTTCAGCGGTATGCGTCCATCGCCGGTCAGACCACGGCGAGCGGTATCCGAACCGTGATCATTAACACCACGACTAGCGGTATCCATCGCAGCCGGAGATTTCGGCCGCAGAGGGTTACCCTCGCCATCCAGGATCGCGTACCGAGAATGGCGACCTGGTGCACTCTTTGCGAGCGTCGAGATCAGCCCGTAATTGGCGAGCACGCCGACCGCACGGTCAACGGCGCGAATCGCGCTTGTCGTGCCCGGCACGATGGCTAGAGACTCTGCCAATGAGGCGCGCCCGGCGAAATAGGTTGGATTCGCATCGTTGTCCAACGCTGTCAACGCCATGAACACATACACACGCACTGGGGCATGCTCACGCAGCCCCTGAGTATAAGCCACCGAGTATGCGGCTTTAGCAAGTCCTGCTCCCATCATCACTCCAACTCCTTCAGCGCGCGCCGTTGATCTTGTCGCACTCGCCGCGCGCCCACAGCAGATCGTTCAGTAGACGATCTGTCTGAACGCCGTCGAGCTCGTCGAACACGTCGAGCGAGAGAGTCGCGTCTGAGCCATCGATCGATTGCTGGATTCGGATCGTGTAATGGTCTTGAAGGATCTCGTCGAGGACGTGCTTGCCGTCGGTCGCGTGCCAGTCTCGGTGGCACTTCTGCACGTCACAAAGCACCGCATTGAACTCGTGCTCAATGCTGGGCCGGTACAGGCGGTATGTGCGGTACGTGTGGCGAGCGTTGCCGGCTTCATCGTTGTCAATCACGCGCCACCCTGCACGGAGGAAATGCCCCCTCCGCGCGTCGCGTAGAACCTTTTCGGCATCTTCGAGGTCGACGTCTTTTGCACCGCTGAGCACGCGCACGAGGAAGCAGTCTTCGCCTTCGTCTGTCGTGTACGACGTGATCGTAAATGCGCGGCGCCAGAGTCGCCCTGCAGAGTCGGTCACTAATTCCACAGGTGTCTCGGACTGCACGAAGCGGATCTCGCGGTGCATGAGATTCTGGTTCGCCCAGTCGGCTTCTTCTTGGGTTACGTCACCGGTGTAATCTACGACGTCGAGTTCGGTCTCGGGGACTGCCAGCGCGAGGAACTCAGTTGGAAGCATTCCTGCCTCGCGTGCGGCCTCGGCGAGCTCGCCGACGGTGAGTTGGTCGATGGGCTGGCCGGACCACAGTGCGGACACGTCGACAGTGGAGGTCGGCTCGGGGGAGCGTGTAGCGTTGGACATGATCGGTTCTCCTTCGTAGGTGTTGGTGTTCTGGTCCTCGCCCCGGGCCGGTGCAACGGCATCCGGGGCGTTCTGCTGTCCAGCACGCCGAGCACGTACTTCGTCGTGCTCGTTGCCCGCGAATGCCTGTACGGGCGTGTCGTAGTCGATGCGGAACGCTCCGGCTTCCCGCAGCATGTCGCGGGCGTATTCGACGGCGGCGGGCGGGTCGGTCAGGTTGATCGATGCGATGCTTCCTGACGGCATTCGCCAACGCTCAACAGCCTCAGCTTGGCTCTGCGTCTGCAGCACGGTCAGACCGCCTCTGCCGTGCTCGTGCGCTCGGACGCTTCCAGCCAGGCGATCACGTCGCTCTCGCGATACACAACCTTGCGCGCAGTTGGTTTCAGATATACCGGCCCCTTGCCGGTGAAACGCAGCTGTGCAAGTCCACCCCGTGTCATTCCTGGAATCAGGTCACACACCTGGTCGGGGGTCAAATACTTTTCCATTCCGCTTCCGATCATTTTGACTGTTGTACAAATCATCTTGATCACTATTAGAGCGAGCATCTGCGCCAAAGTCAATATGAACTAGAAAATAATCATTTTGATTCACTAGAATCTCGGCATGGCAGCTAATGAAAGCTTCAAATCGCTGAACCTCGGCGCAACCGGTCGGCATGCAGCCGCTCAAATCGCGAGACAACGCAACGCGCAAGGCCTCAGCTATGTGGCGCTTTCAAATCGACTCGAAGAACTCGGATGGCCGTTACCCGTATTGGCACTCCGCCGAATCGAAGCGGGAGCTCGCAGGGTAACGGTCGATGATCTATTCGCACTCGCAGTCGCCCTGGGCGTTTCGCCATTCGAGTTACTCACCCGCGAGAGCGAAAACACTCCCGCAGGTACCGGAGTCCCACCGGGCGTAACAACCGCCGAGGTTCTGGCCTGGGCGCGCAACGAAACGGGGCTCAGCACGGATGAAAGACTCGACTACTGGAGCCAAGCCGCTGATCGCGCAATGGCTGAGATAGAAGAATGGGAACAGTTCGAAGCGACCGCCAAGAACGGTGCAGCTCGCAAGCTTGCCAGCGACCGCGTGCGAAAACTCGAAGATCAATTGGCGCTCGCCGTGAAACGGCTCGAGGCTCTCAACGATGGGTAGCATCTACGCGTACGAGACGAAGGCCGGCAAGAAGTTTTACCGGATCATCTACCGACGCCCCGACAACACCCAAACCCAGGAACGCGGATTCACTCGGCGCCGTGACGCTGAGCTGCGCCTAGCTGAAGTCGAGATCGGCAAATCAAAGGGCGACTACGTCAACCCCACCGACGCACGCGAGCCCATCGAGACGATCGCTGCAGGATGGCTCAAGGCTCGCGAGCCGGTCATGAAGGCATCGAGCTACCGATCCATCAAAAGCGCGTGGGAGACGCACGTACAGCCGCGCTGGGGAGCACGTCGCATCGGCTCCGTGAAGCACTCCGAGGTGCAAGATTGGGTGTCTGATCTAGCACGCGAGAAGTCAGCCACAACCGTGTTGCGTGCGTACGGTGTCCTCGCGGCCGTTCTCGACGTCGCGGTGAACGATCGACGCATCAGCCGGAACGTCGCGAGAGGTGTCACGCTCCCCCGCAAGGTTCCGAAATCGAAGCCCTACCTCACACACCAGCAAGTCGCGACCCTCGCTGAAACCTCAGCACACCCCACGCTCGTGCTCTTCCTGGCCTACACCGGCCTCAGATGGGGCGAAGCGACCGCGCTGCGGGTCAAGCACGTCGACGCTCTCAGACGGCGCGTGAACGTCGAAGAGAACGCCGTCATGGTCGGCGCGGTCGTGCACGTCGGCACACCAAAGACCCATGAAACGCGCTCCGTGCCATATCCCGCGTTCCTAGCGCTGCAGATCGCGAAGCTCTGCGAGGGAAAGAGCCGCGACGATCTCGTGTTTGGTGACGGGCTAACGCACATGCGTCTACCGAACTCCCGCGACGGATGGTTCTCCGCAGCGGTGAAGCGAGTCCTTGAGGCGGAGGCGAAAGCGGCGGCCGCGGCGAAGGCTCGAGGAGATGAAGCGCCGACGCTCATGCCGCGCGTGACACCGCATGATCTGCGACACACCGCCGCGAGTCTCGCGATCAGCTCGGGCGCAAACGTGAAGGCCGTGCAACGCATGCTGGGGCATGCCTCCGCGAGCATGACGCTCGACACCTACGCGGATCTCTTTGACGATGATCTAGACGGCGTCGCGCATGCGCTCGATCAGGCTAGGCGTACAGCGGTTGTTGCCACTTTGTTGCCACGGTGATGATTCCGGGAATGACGAAGGCCCCGACTTCCCAGTGTTTTCTAGGAGAGGCGGGGCCTTCGTGGTGGCGGTGACGGTGGGATTTGAACCCACGGTAGGGGTGAACCTACACAACATTTCGAGTGTTGCACCTTCGGCCGCTCGGACACGTCACCGCGGACTAGCTTACGACACTCCGGGCCTCACTCAAAACCGAGCGCCCACGGCCGGCACCCCCGGGCGCGTCGCGCCCCCCAGGCGGAACCACGAAACCGCCCGCCTTAGATCACCGAAAGTAGACCGCCACGGGGTACTCGCCGTCGCGCAGCACCTGCATCGGGGTTCCGAAAATCTCTTCCAGCACCTCGGGCTGCATGATCTCGTCTGGCGTGCCGACGTGGCTCACCTCGCCGCCCGCGAGCGCGACGATGCGGTCGGCGTACGCGGCGGCGAAATTGATATCGTGCAGCACGATGATGATCGTCTTGCCCAGCTCGTCGGCGGCACGACGCAGCTGACCCATCATGGCGACGGCATGCTTCATGTCGAGGTTGTTCAGTGGCTCATCGAGCAGCACGTAGTCGGTGTCTTGCGCGAGCACCATAGCCACATACGCGCGCTGGCGCTGGCCACCCGACAGCTCATCGACAAACCGGTTCTGCAGCGACTCAAGATTCAAAAACTCCAGCGCCCGATCAATCGCAATGTTGTCGTCGGCGGTGATCCGGCCCTGCGAGTACGGAAACCGCCCAAACCCGACCAGCTGGCGCACCGTGAGGCGCGTGATGAAGTGGTTCTCCTGCCGCAAGATCGACAGCACGGTCGCCAGCTTCTTGCTCGGCGTTTTCGCCACATCCAGTCCCCCGACGGTGACGGAACCATGGCTCGCGTCGGCGAGGCGGCCGGCAATCGTCAGCAGGGTTGATTTGCCAGCGCCGTTCGGTCCAACGAGTGCCGTCACCCCGCCGGCAGGAATATCGAGCTCAATCGGTCCCAGCACCTGCTGGTCACCGAAGGACTTAGCGACGTCGGTGAAGCGAATCACAGCGATCCCTTTCGCAACAACAGAACGACGAACACGATGCCGCCGATAAATTCGATAATCACGGTCACCAGGCCCGCGGCCCGGAAAATGTGGTGCAACACAAAGTACGAGCCGAGCAGCGTCACAACGCCCAGCAGCATCGCGAACGGCAGAATGTGCCGGTGCTGCTGCGAGCCCGCCAACTGATACGCGAGCGTCGCCACGATAAACCCGAAGAACGTCATCGGCCCCACCAGCGAGGTCGAAATCGAGATCAGCACGGCCACCAGAATCAGCGTGGTCAGCACCTCGCGCTTGTACGAAAGCCCCAGGTTGATCGAGGTCTCACGCCCGAGCGCCAGCACATCCAACCGGTGCCGTTTGCCAAACACAAAGAACAGCGCAGCCGCGAGCACCACATAACCAACCGGCAAATACTCCGGGTTGGAGTTGGCGATGCTGCCAAACAGTCGCGCCGAGAGAATGTCGAAATCGGCCGGAACCAGCATGCGCTGCATAAACGCAGAGAGCGTTCCAAAGGCGGTTCCGAGCACCAAACCCACCAGCAGCGTGATGTGCAGGTTGCCGAATTTGCCGCCAAACAGCCAGCCGTACAGCACCGTCGCAAAGGCGACCATGATCGCGCTCTGCACCAGCACCTTGCCGACGCCATCCGTCGCCGACAGCGTCTCAACCCCAAAGAAGAACACCATCGCGGTCTGAATCACTACGTACAGCGATTCAAACCCCATGATCGACGGCGTCAGAATGCGGTTTCCGGTCGCGGTGTGAAACAGCACAACGGCCACCGCCTGGCATGAGGCCACCAAGATAATGGTGACCACCGTCGTCAGGCGCATCTCCACGATCTTGTAGAACCCGGCGCTAAATGGTTCCACGGCGATGTTCCATGTGAGCACCAGCACCGTGACCACGACGGCCACCACCGCAAGCACGGTGATCCGCTTGGCCCAGCTTCGCGTTTCGGCATCCAACGCCGGTCGCACCCGCGGCGCGGTCTTCATCACAACATCAGCCACGACGACGCATCCTCAACAGCATCGCGATGAAGACGACCGAGCCAAGCATGCCCAAGATCATCGACACCGGAATCTCAAACGGAAAGCGAATCAGGCGCCCGACAATGTCGCACACCAAAATCAGCGCAGACCCGGTGATACACACCCACGCGATATTGGAGCGCAGGTTGTCACCGCGCACCATCGACACGAGATTCGGAACCACGAGGCCAAGAAACGGCAAGAAGCCGACGACCACGGTGGTCACGCCGGAGGCAATCGCCACCAGAGCGGTTCCGATGAAGACCACGCGCTCATACGAGAGGCCGACGGAGGTCGCGACATCTTTTCCGAGGCCGGCAACGGTGAAGCGGTCGGCGGCAATCCACACGATCACCACGACGATCGCGACAATCCACACCGATTCGTAGCGGCCGCGCACCACGGCGCTGAACGAGCCCATGAACCAGGTGCCGAGCATTTGCAGCAGGTTGGTTGATGCGGCAATGTACGCGGTGAGCGCGGAGATCACGGCGCCGAGCATCATGCCAACGAGCGGAACAATGAGCGAGGAGCGCAGGCTAATTCGCCGCAGCACCGCGAGGAAGATCATGGTGCCGATGAAGGCGAAGATGCTCGCGACGAACATGCGACCGGGAATGCCGATCTGCGGCGCGATGATCGTGATGATGAGCAATCCGAGCGATGCCCACTCCGTGGTTCCGATCGTCGTCGGCTCAACGAAGCGGTTCTGCGTGAGTAGCTGCATCATCAAACCGGCAACGCTCATGGCGCACGCGGCGAGAATGAGTGACAGCGTGCGTGGAACCCGGGTGATGAACATCAGCTCATTGCCGAACTCATCCTTGGATAGGTCGTACGCGCCGACGTTCAGGGAGAGCCAGGCGAGCGCCAATACGCCGAAAACTCCGAGCGTCATGGGCAACCACGTAGGCATGCGCAGGCGCGTCGGAGGGGAAGAAAGTGTTGTGCTCATGACGGAATGAGGCGCCGGCCGGGCAGAGAGAGCTACCCGGCCGGCGCGTCAGTCTTACTTCGCGCTCGCGAAAGCTTCGGCGACGTCTGCGTACAGACCGGTGTACGCCTGGATACCCTCGGTGAGGTAGAAGTTCGCGTCCAGGTAAACGATCTGGCCCTTCTGCACGGCCGGCACGTTCTTCAGCGCCTCAGAACCTTCGATGAGCTCCTTGGCGGCAATGTAGCCGTCTTCCTGGAAGGCACCGTCGCGGTCAAGCACGATCAGCCACTCGGGGTTGGCAGCGGCGATGGCCTCCACCGAAATTTCGTCACCCGTGTGGTCGGTCGAGCCCTCGGATTCGATGGCCGGAACCAGGTCAAGGGTGGTGAACAGCGAGCCAACGCCGCGGCCGTCACCGGGAGCCGCGTAGTTGATCTTGCCGCCGGAGGTGATGAGGCCGGCAACCGTCGCGGTTCCGTCGTAGTTCGTCTTGGCGTCGGAGACGGCGGTTTCCAGGGCCTCGACCAGCGCCGCTGCGTCGTCTTCGCGGCCGAATACCTGACCGAGAATCTCGGTCTGGCGCACCAGCTCAGAGATGTGGTCTTTGCCCTCGCGCGGCGAGGTTTCAATCGTCAGCGGCTGAATGGCCTTCAGCGCGTCGTAGTGGCTGGCGAAACGGTAGCCACCGATGATCAGCTCGGGAGCAGCCGCGACAACGTTTTCCAGGTTGGGCTCGCGGTGGTTGCCGATGTCGAGCACGTCTTCGTTGTCGGTGTACTCCGGCCACACCGTTCCCATGACGCCCTTGGGGGCGGCAGCAAGCTTGATGTCCCAGTCGGAGAGCGTCTGCATCACGGTGTTGTCGAGTGCGACAACGACCTCGGGGTTGACCGGAACGGTCATCTCACCGTGGTTGTCGGTGATGGTGACTTCGGTGGCTGCGGGAGCCTCGGTCTCCGTCTTTTCGGGTTCAGCGGCGGGGGTCGATGCGCAACCGGCAAGCAGAGCGAGCGAGGCAACGGCGACACCGAACACGGATGCGCGACGGATCGAAGGGCGTACAGACACGAGGAAGCTCCAGTCATCTGGTGGGATTCGCGGCGAGTGCCGCCCTTCCAACATAGGTAAGCCTTACCTGACTTGCAAACTTCATCTGATGATTTGTCGCGATTCCTCTGGATGGGAGAAGACGGAACCATCACCGCGCGCGCAAAGAAAAAGCCCGGACGCGCCACGAAAGTCACGGCGGCACGCCCGGGCGTAAATCAGGAGCAAAACTCCCGAAAATTGTTATCGGTTATCGGACCACGGCGCGGCCACGTCGGCGTGAATCGCCAACAATCCGGCTGTCGCATCGGCTGGCGCGCGCCCGATTCCGCATTCCGTTGCCACACCGAACTCCGGCGCAAACGGGCGCGCAGCCTCGATGCGCCTCGTGGTTCCGTCAACGCCATCCTGGCGGTGCACCAACCCCAGGTACAGCTCGGTGCCCTCCCCCAACTGCAGGTCGGCGAGCGGCGCGAAGTACGCGTCGTCGTCGCGCTCGATCGGCACCGGGAGGTGCACCCACGTCAGCTCGCGGTGCGCCGCAGCGGTCACGGCATTCGCAAAACGAACCAGCTGCGCGGTGTCGGTCGGTTCGATGAAATGGGTTTCGGCAACGTCGCCGTAGCAAAGGTGCAGACCAGCCTCGACACCGTCAGGAATGGCATCGATCAACGCGGCGAGGCGCTCAACCAGCCCGTCGAAGGGGTCGCCCGGCCACCATGCCTCCATCGGCGCGCCATAGCCGGCGGCCCGCTCGATAATTCCCATTTCGCTCGCGACATCCCACTGAATCGCCAGGTCAGCAGCGGGAATCGCCGCGGCGATCTGTGCCACCTCGCGAAGAATTGCCGCGGTGTAGACGGCGTCAACTGCGGCGCGGTCATCGCCAAAGAAGAACGAGCTGATCACCGCGAGCGGCGTCGGCAGCGAAACCTGAAAGCGTGTTCCGGCGGCAATCACGCCCTCGTCGCGCAGCTTCACGAACTCGGCGTACGAATCGATTGCCGCCTCGGCGTAACCGAGCGGCGGAAGCTCGATGGCAGCAGCATCCACGCCGTCTGCGAGACGCAACGGACGGGCGTCAAGGCCCGCAGGCATCGGAATCGGCTCGGCGCCAATGCGCTCGATGCCCTCTGCCTGACCAAGCACATCAGGCTGAAACATGATCCAATGAAAGCGCTTGCCGACCTCGCCGTCAGGGATGCGCTTGAGGTAACCCGCGAGCACAGTCGCGGCCGTGCGAAACGTGGTCTGTGCGTCGGGATAGTTAACCGAGCCAACAAGCAGGGCACCCTGAGGTTGTGACATGAATCGCTCTTTCTGCGTGGGATCCGCGCTGAGCTAGCGGGTTCTCGTTGTCTCAGCGCGCTCGCGTTGACGGCGGGCTTGTTGCAAAAGATGACCGAGATGCTTGACGGCCTCGGCTAGCGCCGCCTTGCTTGTCTGGCCCACCCCGGTCACATTGGTGAAGGCGTGAATGTTGCCGGTGACCACCTGCAGTGTGGTCGGAACGCCGGCCGCCTGCAAAGCCTCGGCGTATGCGATGCCCTCGTCGCGCAGCACGTCGAATCCGGCGACCGCGATGTGAGCTGGAGCGATGCCGGAACCATCGCGCAGGTCTGCGAGCAGCGGGGAGACACCCGGATCAGCGCGCTGAGCGGGGTTGGGAACATAGTGGTCGCGGTACCAACGCATTTGCCGGCGCGTGAGGATGTAGCCCTCGGCGAAGGTTGCGTAACTCGGGTGCTCGGTCGTGACATCGGTGATCGGGTAGAACAGCAACTGCGCATCGGGCGGATTGTCGTCACGGGTAAGCAGCGCGACGGCCGCAGCAATGTTTCCGCCCGCGCTGTCGCCTGCGACGGCCACAACCTCTCCCCAGTCGGATTGGCCACGCACCCAGCGGTAGGCGTCGATCGCATCATGAACCGCGGCCGGGTACGGGTGTTCCGGCGCGCGCCGGTAATCAACCGATACCACGACGACGCGAAGATAGCGGGCGATAAAGCGGCAGACCGCATCGGCCGATTCGAGGCTGCCGACCACCCAGCCACCGCCGTGAAAGTAGGTGACCGCGCCGAGAAGGCGGTCGGTTGGCCGGTGCTGGTAGACGCGCACTGCAACGGAGCCGTCGCGCGTCGGAACCACCAGATCGCGCACCACATCGATGTCAATTTTGCGCCCGAAGATGCGAGCCTGCATGTCGATCTGTGCGCGCGCCTGCGGCAGGGCAAGGTCTTCAAACGCACTGCTCGGCATCGCGTCGATCATGCGCAACGCAGCCTGCACTTCGGGAAAGAGCTGGTTGCCGTCGACCACCCGCGGCCGCCCGGCGAGAAGCCGCATGACCGGAACCGGTAGCGCCCCCAGCGCGCGAGCCGCACCTCGCATCACGCTTTCGCTCAGCGTCATACTCCCCCTTGAGCCCGTTCGCAGCACCCGTCTATGCGTGCCGTCTTCTGGGCACGACAGTAGCGCACGCCTCAGACACCGTGCACGCCGCGGCGTGTGCACAGGCGGGCGTGTCGGCAATGTCGGAGGCACCACCTAGCCTGGAACCATGGCAAGCCGACGAACCACAGAGGTCTCCTTCAAATGCACAGAGTGCGGGTGGACGACCCTCAAATGGGCAGGCCGCTGCGGCGAATGCCAGCAGTGGGGCACGGTCGTCGAGCTCGGCATCGACACCGGAATCGCCAAGCCACGCGTATCGGCATTGGCGCCATCGGCCGGGCGAGCAGCCAAGCCCATCACCCAGATCGACACGACCGAGTCGCCGCGCCGCACGAGCGGTGTTGGCGAGTTCGACCGCGTGTTGGGCGGCGGCATCGTGCCCGGCGCGGCAATTCTGCTCTCCGGCGAGCCCGGCGTCGGCAAGTCAACGCTGCTGCTCGAGGTGGCTGCGCAGTCAGCGCGCGCCGGTCGGCGCGTGCTGTACGCGAGTGGTGAAGAATCACCCGCCCAGGTGCGATTGCGGGCAGAGCGCACCGGAGCACTTCACGATGAGCTGTTCTTGGCGAGCGAGACCGACCTCGCCGCGATTCTCGGGCACATCGACGACGTGCAACCCGAGCTCGTCATTGTTGACTCGATTCAAACGGTGTCTTCCGCCATGTCTGAGGGCGCGGCCGGTCATCCCAGTCAGGTGCGAGAGGTTGCGGCCACCCTGGTTCGGGTGGCCAAAGAGCGCGGGCTGCCGATCATCATCGTTGGCCATGTCACCAAAGACGGTCAGGTAGCCGGCCCTCGCCTGTTGGAGCACCTCGTCGATGTGGTGTGCCAGTTCGAGGGTGACAGGCAAACCTCGCTGCGGTTTATCCGCGCGCTCAAGAACCGGTTCGGCCCCACCGATGATGTCGGCTGCTTCGAAATGAGCGGATCCGGCATTATCGAGGTCACCGATCCGTCGTCGCTGTTTCTCTCGCGGGGCCTTCCCGAACCCGGAACCTGCGTCGCGATTGCGCTGGAGGGTCGCCGCGCGCTGCCGGTGGAGGTGCAGGCCCTGACTGTCGCAAGCACCGGACCCGCGCCACGTCGCATCGTGCACGGTGTTGATGCCGCACGTGTTGCGATGGTGCTCGCCGTGCTTGAGCGTCGCGCCGGAATCCGCACCTCATCGTTCGATGTCTACGTTTCTACCGTCGGTGGCGTGCGCTTCACGGAGCCGGCGGCCGATCTTGCCATCGCGATCGCGGTGGCAGGCTCAGTGCTCAACACCGCGGTTCCGTCTGACCTGGCGGCCATCGGCGAGCTGAGCCTGGCGGGAGAAATCCGGCCGGTCACTCAGGTGTCACAACGCCGGGCCGAGGGCAAGCGGCTCGGATACGAGCATCTGCTCGACGAACGATCCAAGACCCTGCGCGGAGCACTCTCAGACCTGCGCACCCGCACCCGCGGTTCCGAACCGCAGGCACCCCAGTTCTGAGCCACACACACCCACCTCTGAGATCGACGCACGACTCGGTAACCTGACCGCAACGGCCGCCGTCACCCCAGTTTCGAGATCAGGCACGGCTCGGCCGATTGCCCGCGGCCACCCCGCGCGGCGCTAGATTCCGAGCACGGCGCTAGATTCCGAGCGCGGCGCTAGATTTCGAGCGCGGCGAGAATATCGGCGGGATCGGCCTGCATCGGGTGGGGGCCGGCGATGTCGAAGAACACGGTCGTGATCACATCGCGGTAGCGGGTGAGAAAGTCTTTCAGCCACAGCGGCGAGTACAGCGCTACGCCGGGCGGAAGGTTTGCCGGCTTATTCTTCGCATCGCTAAACACCAGCAGCGCCACATTGCCGTCGGCGTCGCGGTAGGTCCAGACCTCGCCGCGATCCAACGGGTTGTCTTTCGCGGCGGGCTTCATCAGCGGCAAGACGGTGTTGCCGTTGCGCAGGGCAAGTGCCACAGCGGCCATGTCTTGCTTTTCCAACGCCTGCGCGAGCGCCTCAGACCGAAACTCCTGCTTGCGGGATGAACGCGAAGATGCCATATCTCCAGCGTACCGAGCAAAAGGGAGGCCCCCTCAAAATGTTCACGGGGGATGAACATTCAGAAGGGGCCATGGCTCACCGGAAGACCGGGTAATCATTACGAGAGTTGGGGGGATCGCTCGTAATGACTCTGCAGAGGCAGCTCACCGTGTCTGCGATACGTCGGTAGCCACTGACAGACTACCGCTCCTGGCGCGCACTGCATAGTTCAACGCCCAATGCTGGCCCGCAACTTTTTCAGCGCCAGCCCAGCACGGCTACGCCGTCAGTAGAGCATGAACTGGGCGCTACCCTGTGACTCGAACGAACCGATCGTCACGGCGAGGTGGTACGACGCTCCGCCGCCGCCCGCGCGTGGCCGGGTTTCGTCTGCGCAGGTTGACACCGACGACCGCGTTCGGTCCCACACCAGCGGCGTCTGGCTGGCGGCCGTCTGGCCGGCGCCGAGCGTCACGATTTGCGTGGTGGGGTTGGCCTGGCAATCGGTGGAGCGCCACCATACGTCGTTGCCGCTGGTGATCGTGAAGGTCTGCACGGCCGTGCCGACGTCAATGGTGCAGTCGCGATCGGTCAGGTTGGTGAGCGACAGTGTGAGCTGCGGCAGCTCATCGGCACCGTATTCGGCCTTGTCTGTGGAGGCATCGACGCGCACATCCTGCGGACCGCACGCGACCACCTCGGCCTCGGGCTGCTCGGTTGGCAACTCTTCGACCGGCACGTCGCTGGGCGCGACCTCGCCCTCCGTGGTTCCGTCGCCCGTCTCCCCCGCGTCAGCCGACGGCGTGGCGCTCGCGCTCGGCGAGGTGCTCGACGATGGCTTGGCGGGGGTGGATGACGCGTTCCACGGCTGCCAGATCAGCAGCGCGATGGCCAGGATGATGACGGCGAGTCCGCCGAACACCACAACGCGCCGCCGGCGGTAGACCGCGGGCGAATGACGGCGCTGAGTGGGAGTTGACATCACCCACAGCGTACGACCTCACACGCGCAATCCGGGATCAGCACGCGGAGTGCGGCGAGTTCTCATGTTGAGCGCAGGCTATCGTCACGCTCACAACGCCCACCGAGCCCATGGCACCCGCGGGCGCCTACAGCGTCTTGAGCATGCGCGTGTTGCCCAGGGTGTTGGGCTTGACGTGCGCGAGCTCCAAAAACTCGGCGACACCGGTGTCGGGGCTGCGCAGCAACTGCGCGTAAATCTCGTCGCTGACGACCTGCTTTTCACCGATCGGCTCGAAGCCGTGACGGGTGAAGAACGGAACTTCAAAAGTGAGGCAAAACAGCCGCTTGAGTCCGAGTTCGCGGGCGCGCACCTCGAGCGCGTCGACGAGGACGCTACCCACGCCGCGACGAGCCCAGTCGGCGTGGACCATGAGGGTGCGAATTTCGCCCAGACTCTTCCACATCACGTGAAGTGCACCGCAACCGATCAGTTGACCGTCGGCCTCCGCCACCACAAATTCCTGCACCGACTCGTAGAGCGCAACGAGCTCCTTGCCCAGCAGCACGCGCTGTTCCACCATCGGCTCGAGCAGGTCGCGAATGCCCTTGACGTCAGCGGTACGGGCGGGGCGGACGAGGATTTCGGTCACGGCTCAAGCTTAGAACGCTGCCGCCCCACAAACGCAGAACGGGCCCGACCGAAGTCGAGCCCGTTCTGTGAATTTCGCGTTACGAAATCTCGCCGCCGGCGATGATGTCCGGCGTGGCCGAAATCGCAGGGGTTGCGGTCGCCGCCAGGGCGACACGCTCACCTCGAGGGCCGGTTTCGAACGCAAACGCCCCGTCAGCGAAGTCAACCTCGATGTGGTCACCCGAGTGCAGCTGGCCGTGCAGGATTCGCTCGGAGAGCTGGTCTTCGACCTCACGCTGCATCGCGCGACGCAGCGGTCGCGCACCGAGAGCCGGGTCGTAACCGATCTCGATGAGGCGGTCCTTGGCGGCGTCGGTCATCGACACCGTCATGTCGCGGTCAAGCAACCGCTCCGACAGTCGCTTCGTGAACAGGTCAACGATCTGACGCAACTCTTCCTTCGACAGCTGCGGGAAGACAATGACGTCGTCCACACGGTTGAGGAACTCGGGCTTGAAGTTGCGCTTGAGCTCTTCGTCGACCTTGCCCTTCATGCGCTCGTAGGTGGTCTGCGAGTTGCCTTCGACCTGGAACCCAACGGGAGCGCCGGCGATAGCCTGCGAACCGAGGTTGGTCGTCATGATGATGACGGTGTTCTTGAAGTCGATTACGCGACCCTGACCATCGGTCAGACGACCTTCTTCCAGAATCTGCAACAGCGAGTTGAAGATGTCGGGGTGAGCCTTCTCGATCTCGTCAAACAGCACGACGGAGAACGGCTTGCGACGCACCTTCTCGGTCAGCTGGCCGCCCTCTTCGAATCCAACGAATCCGGGAGGGGCACCAAACAGGCGCGAAACGGTGTGCTTCTCGCTGAACTCGCTCATGTCAAGCGAGATCAGGGCGCCCTCGTCGTCAAACAAGAACTCCGCGAGAGCCTTGGCAAGCTCGGTCTTTCCGACACCGGTCGGGCCGGCGAAGATGAACGATCCGCTGGGGCGCTTCGGGTCTTTCAGGCCCGCACGCTGACGACGAATCGTGCGCGACAGAGCTGCGATCGCCTCGTCCTGACCGATAACGCGCTGGTGCAGTGCCTTCTCCATGAAGACAAGACGCGAGGACTCCTCTTCGGTGAGCTTGAACACCGGAATACCGGTGGCCTGGGCCAACACCTCGGCGATCAGACCCTCATCAACGACGGCGTGCGACGCAACGTCGCCCGAGCGCCACTGCTTCTCAAGGCGAAGGCGCTCTGCAAGCAGGCTCTTCTCCTCGTCGCGGAGAGACGCGGCCTTTTCGAAGTCTTGCTCTTCGCTTGCCTTCTCTTTGTCTTCGCGAACCTTGGCGATCTTCTCGTCAAACTCACGCAGTTCCGGCGGCGACGACAGAATCGACAGGCGCAGGCGTGCGCCAGCCTCATCGATCAGGTCGATGGCCTTGTCTGGCAAGAAGCGGTCGGCAACGTAGCGGTCGGCCAGGTTGGCCGCGGCAACGATGGCACCGTCGGTGATCTGCACCTTGTGGTGCGCCTCGTAGCGGTCGCGCAGGCCCTTCAAAATGTTGATGGCGTGCGGAATCGACGGCTCGGCAACCTGGATCGGCTGGAAGCGACGCTCAAGGGCCGCATCCTTCTCGAAGTGCTTGCGGTACTCGTCAAGCGTGGTGGCACCAATCGTCTGCAGCTCACCGCGAGCAAGCAGCGGCTTCAGGATCGAGGCCGCGTCAATCGCGCCCTCGGCAGCACCGGCACCAACCAGCGAGTGAATCTCGTCGATGAAGACGATGATGTCGCCGCGGGTGCGGATCTCCTTGGTGACCTTCTTCAGGCGCTCTTCGAAGTCACCGCGGTAGCGGGAACCAGCGATGAGCGAGCCGAGGTCAAGCGAGTAAACCTGCTTGTCTTTCAGCGTCTCCGGAACCTCACCCTTGACGATCGCCTGCGCGAGGCCCTCGACGACGGCAGTCTTGCCGACGCCGGGCTCACCGATCAGCACGGGGTTGTTCTTCGAACGGCGCGACAGAATCTGCATCACGCGCTCGATCTCTTTCTCGCGCCCGATGACCGGGTCGAGCTTGTTGTCGCGCGCGGCCTGGGTCAGGTTGCGACCAAACTGGTCAAGCACAGCGGAACCACCCTGCGGGGCCGACTGCTGCTGCTCAGCACCAGCGGCGACACCGACGGGCTCCTTGCCCTGGTAACCGCTGAGCAACTGAATAACCTGCTGACGCACCTTGTTCAGGTCGGCGCCGAGCTTAACCAGCACCTGCGCGGCAACACCCTCACCCTCACGGATGAGGCCGAGCAGAATGTGCTCGGTGCCAATGTAGTTGTGGCCGAGCTGCAGAGCCTCGCGTAGCGAAAGCTCCAGCACCTTCTTGGCGCGCGGCGTGAACGGGATGTGCCCGGTCGGCTGCTGCTGCCCACGGCCAATAATGTCTTGTACCTGCTCACGGACTGCATCGAGCGAGATGCCGAGCGACTCCAGCGCCTTGGCTGCGACGCCCTCTCCCTCGTGGATCAGGCCGAGCAGGATGTGTTCGGTGCCGATGTAGTTGTGGTTGAGCATCTTCGCCTCTTCTTGGGCGAGCACAACGACACGACGGGCACGGTCGGTGAATCTCTCGAACATCTTCACTCCTCGGGGCGTTAACGGAATACGCCTTATGTCGAGGGTAACCACCAGGGGGCCGGGTTATGCCCGTGTTCGCCGTCGGCTAACGGATCGGGAATCTTCGCCAACCAGATCGGGAGGCCGTCGGCTAACGGATCGGGAATCTTCGCCCGCCGTCGGGCGTTGCCTCAAATGATGGTTACCTATTCAGTCCTCGATCTTGTTTCTGTGCGCACCGGCCAAACTTCTGCCGAAGCGGTCGCGTCATCTATGGCGTTGGCCGCCCTCGCCGACGAGTTGGGTTTCGAGCGCTATTGGTTTGCCGAACACCACAACATGCCGGCGGTCGCCTCGACGTCGCCCGCCGTGCTGATTGCCGCGGCCGCCGCTCGCACCCAGCGCATTCGTGTTGGTTCCGGCGGCGTCATGCTGCCCAACCATGCTCCGCTCATCGTTGCTGAGCAGTTCGCAACGCTGGAGGCCATGGCGCCCGGTCGCATTGATCTCGGCATTGGTCGCGCACCCGGCAGCGACCCCGTCGTCACCCACCTGTTGCGTCAATCGGGTGCGACCAGCGATGTCGACCGCTTTCCGCAGCACGTCGCCGACATTGCCGCGATCATGAGCGCCGAGGGCGCCACGATGCGCTTCACGACGGGCGGCGAGTACGCGGTGCACGCGACGCCGCATGCCACCTCGACTCCGCATATTTGGCTGCTGGGATCGAGCGACTACTCGGCCATGCTTGCCGCACAGTTTGGCCTGCCGTACGTTTTCGCCAACCACTTCTCCGGTCAGGGCTTGGAGCGCGCGCTCGATCTGTACCGCTCGCAGTTCCAGCCCTCGGCAACGCTTGAGGCACCCCGCACCTTCCTCACCACCAACGTGGTCGCCTCCCCGACGCTTGAAGAGGCCGAGCAGCGCGCCCTTCCGCAAATGCGCATCTTCACCAAGTTGCGACTCAACCAGCCGCTCACCCCGCTCGAAACGGTTGAAGAGTCCCAGGCGGCGCTCGCCACGGTGACGGCGCAAGAGCAAGAGCTGATTGCGGGCGTGCGACGCAATTGGGTTGTCGGAACCGGCGAGTCGGTGCGCGCAGAACTCACGTCGTTCGCGGCGCAGCACGGTGTCGACGAAATCATGGTGGTTCCGGTGGCGGGAGCCTACGCCAACGAAGACCGAGCCTCATCGTTCGGCCGCGAGCAGACGCTGCGCCTCATCGCGAACGCGTAGCGCCGGCGCTCAGGCAACGGCGCTCGCAACAGCGCCAGGAAGCTGATGACCGTACAAAGAAGTGATCGACCCGCATCAGGAGGGGGATTGATGCGGGTCGATCGCCCCGACGCCAGGGAGGGCAATCGGGATTGGACTGAATCAGTCCGGCCAGCCCAGGGACAGAACCGGCTCGACGCGGGAGCTTTCGGGAGAGCACTCACCGCGCGATTTGTGCATTAATCACACCACGCGAATCAGACGCTCCGTTACAGGTGAAAAGAAACTACCCACCCTGACTACCCGGTCTTAATAATCGGGCGTGCCGGCCTCGCGCTTCGTGTCTTCACGCGGCGCTCGGTTCAGCCGCGGAACGCCCAATTCGGCTGCCTCTTCACGAGACGAAACCCCGAGTCGCTTCAGCAACTTAGCGACGTGAAATTTGACGGTGTTGGGCGAGATAAACAGCGCATTCGCGATCTGCGTATTGGTGAATCCCTGCCCAATGAGGCGAAGAATCTCTTCCTCGCGGGTGGTGAAGGTGACCACCGGAACCACGGAGATGCCGGCGTGCGCGGGCAACAGCTGCAGCACAAAATCAAAGTCGCTGTCGGCGGCAATGCCGCGCACCGCGTCAAGCTCGGGTTGCGGAATCAGCATCAGCCACGCACCCAGCCGCTGCCGCTCGATCAGCGGAACGAGGTTCCGCAGACCCTCGACCGCCATCGCGCGGTGGCCGGCTCGTGCGTGAACAGCGGTGAAAAGCGTCCAGTACAGCGCGCGCCAGCGCGGCCCGAAGATGTCGTCGTTGTACTCGGCGAGCGCGTTGATCGCGGCGTGCGGGTCGCCCGTCACCATGGCCGCAAACGCCGAAGCCAGCCGGTGAAGCCCCGGGTACGGCCGCACCATCGTGCTGAAATGCGCGAGTCGCGCCGAATCTCCCGCGATCGCGGAGGCGGTCATGCCTACCGCGGCAAGGCGCGGGCCGGTGCTGCCCATGCCGTCTGGCGGCAGTAGCGCCAACTGTTCGTCAACAAAGGTGAGCGCACTGCTGGTGCGTCCGTTCAGCAGCAGCGCTGCGCAATACGCCAGCGCGAGTGGGCCGGTCACGGCGGGGGTGGGTGTTGCCGAAACCGCGCACTGTGACATGACGAGCGCGCCGGAAAAATCGCCGCGATCAATCGCCGCCCAGGTGCGAGCCGTTGCCACCATCAACCACCACGGATCGCGCGTTGGGATGTCTTTTTCGCGATCCATGAGCGGCATCTCGATGGTTGCCGCGGCGAGCGGCGACACCATGGTGCGGTCACCGACAACGAGCCCCACCACAGAGGTTCCCCAGTCGGCCTGCATGAGTCGCGGCAGGCGCGGGTCGACCGTGTGTTCGCGCACCCACCGCCACATACTGGCGGCTTCGGCGACGCGGTCGTTGAGAAAAAATGCCAGCGCAAGATCGACCGCGGCAACGCCCACCAGCGTCGCCGCATCATCGTCTGAGGTGATCGTAAACGCGCGCACGAGATCGGCGCCGCGCCTGGCCATGTCGATGCAGTCGGTGCTGTGTTGCGCGAGCATCAGGCACAGCGCCGCGAGCGACAGGTCGCGCGCGCGTTGCGCGGGAGATGACGCGGAGCTCTTGCGCAATACTGCTGCCGCCGAGACCAGCAGCGGAACCATGGCGTCGAGTCGCCCGGTTGACTCACGCCGCGCAAAAGCAAGGGCGAGCAACAGCGCTGGGCGCTCGGTCGAGGCCAACGCGCCGATCGGGGTGGTCATCGGCAACGAGCGCAGCGCGTCGTGCAGCGCGGCTGCATTCACCATCAGTTCGGAAAAGGCGATGCGCCGAAGCGCACGTTCGGCGCCGTCAAGGTCGCCGGTTTTCAGCAACCCGATGAGGGTGGCGATATAGCGCTGCGCGTGGGAGTCGCGCTCCTGCTTTTGCTGAGAGATAGACAGCGGCGTCGCGGCTCCGCCTGCGTTGTCGATGTCATCTCGGGGCTGTTGCATCGCGTACCGGTCTTACTCGACAGCGTCCCCGCGCACGAGCGCGTCGAGCCACTCACGAGCCTCACTAAAGACATGGTCGGAGAACTCATCGTGATACTGCACGATGAGTTGGTCGGCGCGGGGATATGACCCCAAGAAGACCACGCGGGGGCTGAAGCGGCGCAAACCCATCAGGGCCTCAGCCATGCGTGCATCGTCAATGTGGCCGTCAGCGTCGATCACAAAGCGGTAGCGCCCGAGCGCGTCACCAATGGGGCGAGACTCGATCAGGCTGAGGTTAATGCCACGGGCCGAGAACTGCTCCAAAAGCGCCAACAGCGCTCCGGGGCGATCGTTGGGCAACTCGGCGATGATCGAGGTTTTGTCTGCCCCGGTGCGTGGCGTCGGCTGGGTGGTGCGGGTAACGAGCACGAAGCGGGTGACGGCGTTGGTGTTATCGCCGATGTCGCTGGCCAGCACCTGCAGGTCGTGATGCAGGATAATTCCCGGTGGGGCAATCGCTGCCTGCGCCGGCAGCGTGCCATCGAGCACCCCGATCGCGCTGGCCACATTGCTTGCGGCAGGTACGTGCTGGTGACTCGGCAAGTGCTCACCCAGCCAGCGGTGGCACTGCGCATAGGCGACCGGGTGCGCAGCGATCGTCTTCACATCAGCCATCGTGGTTCCGGGGGCGGCAACCAGCACGAAGTTGACCGGAACCAGGTACTCGCCCACGATGCGAAGCCCGGGGAGGGTAGCCAACGCGTCTTGAGTGGTGGAGACGCCACCCTCGATGGAGTTTTCAATCGCGATCATGGCCGCGTCGCTGCGCCCCTCGATCACGTCGGCAAACGCCTCACCGGCGTTGTGCACGGGGCGCCAAATCTGCCCCTTTGCCGCCGGAACCTGCTGCAGCGCCGCCTCCGTAAAGGTTCCGGCGGGCCCGAGGTAGCTGTAAACGCGACGACGAGGCTCAGGGGCAGCAGACATGCGTTCAGCCTAGTGAGAATTGCCGGTGCATTCGCACGATAAATGTCATCTTGAGGTGCGCGCGCGGCACATGAGGGGCAGACTGTCTACATGACGCGCGCAGGACAGCTGGCACAGCCCTCCGATCTCATCGATGTTGACGCCCTGATTGCGGCGTACTACGACGTTTCACCCGACCCCACGGTCGCCACGCAGCGGGTGGCATTCGGAACCAGTGGGCACCGCGGATCGTCGCTGACGGCTTCGTTTAACGAGGCTCATATCCTCGCCACGACGCAGGCGATCGTGGACTACCGCGCCGCACAGGGCATCACCGGCCCGCTGTTCATCGGCCGTGACACGCATGCGCTGAGCCTGCCGGCCGAGCGCACCGCCGTTGAGGTGCTCGTCGGCAACGGTGTCACGATGTTGCAAGATTCTCGCGAATCGTATGTGCCGACGCCCGCGCTCAGCCACGCGATTCTGACGTACAACGCTGGCAAGGCCGCCGATGACCCGACGCGTGCGGACGGCATTGTGGTGACGCCCTCCCACAACCCGCCGGCCGACGGCGGCTTCAAGTACAACCCGCCGCACGGTGGGCCTGCCGACACCGATGCCACCGGTTGGATCGCCGACCGCGCCAACGCGCTCATCGAGGGCGGTCTCGCCGAGGTGAAGCGGGTGCGCACGGCTGATTTCACGGCCGACGCCACCGGGTCTTACGACTTCCGTGACGCCTACGTGCGTGATCTCGCCACCATCATCGACCTCGACGCCATTCGCACCGCCGGCGTGCGCATGGGCGCCGACCCACTGGGTGGCGCAAGCGTTGACTACTGGTCATACATCGCCGAGGTTCACGGCGTCGACATCACGGTCGTCAACCCCGATGTTGACCCGACGTGGGCATTCATGACGCTGGACTGGGACGAAAAGATTCGCATGGATCCGTCCTCCCCCTCCGCCATGGCCGCGCTGGTGGCGCGCCGCGACGAGTTTGACGTGCTCACCGGCAACGATGCTGACGCCGACCGCCACGGCATCGTCACGCCCGACGCCGGGCTGATGAACCCCAACCACTACCTCGCCGTCGCGATCGAATACCTCTACACGCACCGGCCCAACTGGCGCGCTGATGCCGCCATCGGTAAGACGCTGGTGTCGAGCATGATCATCGACAAGGTGGCAGAGGCTCTGGGCCGGCGCCTGTGGGAGGTTCCGGTCGGCTTCAAGTGGTTCGTGCCCGGGCTGCTCGATGGTTCCGTCGCCTTCGGTGGCGAAGAATCTGCCGGCGCCTCGTTCTTGCGCGCCGATGGTTCCGTCTGGACAACCGACAAAGACGGCATTCTGCTGTGCCTGCTGGCGGCTGAAATCATCGCGGTGACGAAGAAGACGCCATCGCAGCTGTACGCCGAGCTGGAAGCGCGCTTCGGTTCGAGCGCCTACCAGCGCGTTGACGCCCCCGCGACCCCCGCGCAGAAGAAGGTGCTCGCGCAGCTCTCCCCCGACGCGGTTGCCGCCACCGAGCTTGCCGGTGAGCCGATCACCGCCAAGCTCTCGCACGCTCCCGGCAATGGTGCGGCGATTGGCGGGCTCAAGGTTCAGACCGCGAACGCCTGGTTTGCCGCTCGCCCGTCGGGTACCGAAGACGTCTACAAGCTTTACGCCGAGTCGCTGCGTGGCCCCGAACACCTCGCCGAGGTGCAGGAGCAGGCGCGAGCCGTCGTCGCCGCCGCCCTGGCCGGCGCTTGATCCACGCGTTCACCACGTTTCGACTCGGTCGCTAGGCGGCCTCGCTCAACGTCCGCCCGGCGCCCCGCCCGTTGAGCGAGCGTAGCGAGACGAAACGCCCCGCGGCTACGGCACGCGCTTGAGCCAGGCTTCGGTCGAGAACTTCGATTCGACCAGGGCCTCGGCTTCGGCGTACTCGTCTTCGGTGATGTGACCCTGTTTCGCGCCGGTGAGCGACGTGAAGGTCGAAATCAGCGCGGTGATGATGTCGTCGCGGCTCATGCCCGTCTGTGACCGTAGCGGGTCAACGCGCTTCGCCGCCGAGGTGGTTCCCTTGTCTGACAGCTTCTCGCGGCCAATACGCAACACTTCGGTCATCATCTGACCGTCCATGTCGTAGCTGAGGGTCGCGTGGTGCAGCACGCCGCCGTTGGCGAGACGCTTTTGAGCCGCGCCGCCGATCTTGCCCTTGGGGCTCGCGATGTCGTTGAGCGGCTGATAGGTCGCCTCAATGCCCAGCGCCCGCAGCCCCTGCAACACCCAGTCATCCAAGAACGCATACGAATCGGCAAACGTCATGCCTGAGACGAGTTCGGCCGGCACGTACAGCGAATAGGTGATGATCTGCCCGGCGCCCATCATCATGGCGCCTCCGCCCGAGATGCGGCGCACCACGTCAAAAGCGTGGCGTGCGGCGCCCTCCGGGTCAACCTCATTGCGCAACGACTGGAACGACCCAATAACGACGGCCGACTCGTTCCACTCCCAAATGCGCAGCGTGGGCTGACGGCGGCCATCACCGACGCGGCCGGTGAGTACCTCATCCAGCGCGAGGTTCATGCGGGGCGAGACGGCCCCATCGTGCACGACCTCCCACGTGAAGTCTTTCCACCCGGGCGCCGTCACCAGCGCTCGCCGCACCGCGGTTCCGACCGCCTCCGGCGTGAAACCGAGCAATTGGGCACCCTCGGGGAGTGCCGCTCGCACGGCGGCGGCGATTCCCGAGGCGTCGGTGGACTCGCTCAGGCCGTTGACCGCCGCGTTGATGTCGAGCAACGCCGAATCGGGCTCGAGAAAGAAGTCGCCGGCGAGATGGAAGTTTGCAATCGCGCCGTCTTCGACCTCGAAGTCAACGACGACGAGTTTTCCGCCTGGGACTTTATACTCTCCGTGCATAAATCCAGCCTACTGCTGGCGGCTATGCGGCGGGCGGAATCCGGTGATCGAGCCACGCCAGAAGATCGGCGCGCACCTTCTCCTGATCCTTCTCGTTGAAGATTTCGTGCCGATCGCCGGGGTAGACCACCGTCGTCACATCGGTGAGGCCGGAGCGCTCGCGGTACGCCTTCGCCAGCTTGTGCACGCTGACCGGCCCGCCTACCGGGTCTTCGGAACCAACCATCAGCAGCACCGGCACGTTGCGGGGCAGATGCTTGGCAGGCAGCTCATACAGGCGCATCGCGTCGGCCAGGCCAAAAAGCTTGAGTAGCGGCTGCTCGGTGGTGAGCGGGTCGGCGCGAAACTCGCCCCACACGCCCTCTTCGGTCGCCAGCCACTCCAGGCCCGTCGCCTGTGGGCCCTCGAAGGCACGGTTCAGTGGCAGGGGGCTGAGGGTGGTGGGCGAGAGCAGAGCGGAACCACTGAGCACGACCGCGTCGTACGCGTCGGCATGGTGGTTGAGCAGCCACTGCGAGAGGAACGAGCCCCACGAGTGGCCGATCAAAACGAGCGGCAACTCGGGGTTTTCTGCGCGAATCAATTCGCTGAACTGCCACATCGCGGCGCGGGTTGCGCGCAAGCCGCCGGGGCCGAGCTTTCCCAGCTTCGTCGCGTCGCCGCCGTGCTGCTTCATTCCGGTGCGACCGTGACCGCGGTGGTCATCGGCGTAGATCCGGTAGCCCGCCTCGGTAAGTGCGGCGATCAGCGCACCGTATCTGCCGGCATGCTCGCCAAGACCGTGCGCCAGTTGCACGACACCGCGCGGTTCGCCCTGAGCTTCATGCACGTCGTAAACGATCGCGACCCCGTGGGCGTCGATGAATTCAGCCATGCACGCGAGTCTACGGGTGCATGCTCCTCTTGCCATGTTCCGCTGCCGGCGACAGACGGGCGTTGCACTGTTTGGGTGCCGGCGGCAGACCGGCGTTGCTCTGTTTGGGTGACGACGGCAGACGGGTCGCATGTCGGGTTTGTCGCGTGTCGGAGATGTCGCGCAATGTACCCCGACGCGCCGCGCAGTCGTCACTTTGGCCCCATGCCTTCCGACCTCCGGCCACATTCGAAGTCTCGATGGCCGGCGCCGGCTGGTCTCATGAACGGGGCGGCGTTAGTGGGTCTCCTGAATTGTGCGGCGCGCGCCTGCTGACGCTGGCACCTGGTTCCGTTGTCCCTCGTCGGAACCTTTGTGACTGGTGAGGCAAAATCTCGGCGTGTCTCGTCTCATGCGGCGACACTTCCGACGTCGCAAAAGAGATGGGGGTGAGTTGGAACCACGACGCGGAATATTTCGAATCGCTACGCGCACTCACGGCGCACTTGACGTGCTCAACGCACGCTCAACGCGCGGTTGAGGCGCTCACCGCATGGGTGAGCACGGTTGACGTGCTCATCGCACGCTCACCGCGGGGTCGGCACGCTCACCGCGTGCTCACCGCACTTTTATCGCGCGGCTGAGGCGTGCACCGCGCGGGTGAGCCGGTCGACGGCGATGCCGATGCAACCGACGGCGCCGGCCCAGCGACCCAGCTCTGCCGAGACGATGGGCGGAACCACGTGGAACGTCGCCTTCTCGTCGACCCGCGTGACCGCGAGTTGCACCAGGCGATGCGGCGAGCTGGCAAGTCCGCCACCAATCACGATGCAACCCGGATCGACCAGCGCCAGCAGCGTCAGCAGCGCATCGCCCAGCGCATTGCCCGCGCGCTCAACGATGGGCAGGGCACGGACGTCGCCGTTTTCGTAGGCGCCGAGCAGGTCGCGCGGCGATCCCTCGCCGCCGGCCGCACGCCAGGCACGGCGCAGCGCCGGCGCGCCGATCACCGTCTCTAGGCAACCATGCTGACCGCATCCGCACAGCTCGCCGTGCGGATCAACAACGATGTGTCCCAGTTCGCCTGCGATGCCGTGCGCACCGGCCGCAACCTCACCGCCGACCACGTGACAGCCGGCAATCCCGGTGCCCAACGCCAGGGTGAACACGTCGTGGTGGCCGTCTCCTGCACCCCACCGCGCTTCGGCGATGGCGGCGGCGCGGCCGTCGTTGACGACGTCAACCGGAACCTCGAGCAAGTCGCCGAGGAGCGGGCCCAGTCGCAATCCATCAAGGTGAGGCAGGTTGACCGAACGCAGCACGGTGCCGCTGTCGCTGTCGACGAGGCCGGGAATGGCGATGACCACTCCGGCCAGGTCGTCACCGGCGAGTTGGCGCGCGATCGCGGCAAACGCTGCAATCGGGTCGCTCTCCGGAGTCGGCAGCGTGTCTTGTTGCACAACAACAGGGAGCCCATCGGCGGCAACGCTCGCCAATTGATACTTGATGCTCGAGCCCCCGACATCGAGGCCGAGCACGTTACGCGTTGTCACTGAATACCACCGGTCACAATCGCTGCAATGCGGCGAGCTTCGTCTGCATCGACCTTTTCGTACGGGCCGAGCCCCTCGCGGCTTGCCGCGCCCATGCTGATGCCGGTGGAATCGGGTACGAGGCGTTTCGCCGAAAAGTGCACCGCACGCACGCCGGTGGCCACAACATCGGCGACCGTGGCGGTCGAAATACCGCTACCGGCCATGATGTCGATGCGACCCGCCGCCTGCGCGACCATGGCTTCGAGGGCCGCAGCGCCTTCAAGCGCCGTCACCGCACCGCCGGAGGTCAGTACCCGCACAACACCCAAATCGATGAGCTGTTCGAGTGCGCGTGAACGCTCGGCGGCAACATCAATGGCACGGTGTGCGGCAACAGATTTGCCACCAGCCGCCGCGACGAAGCCCCGCATGGCACGCTCATCAAACAGTCCGTCATCGCCGAGCGCGCCGACGACCACACCATCAACCCCGGCGGCAACCGCCAGCTCGATATCGCGCGTCATCACGCGAATTTCGTCATCGTCGTAGCGAAACCCGCCGGCACGCGATCGAATCAGCGCGTGCACTTCAACCTCGCCCGCCGCGGCCTGCACAACGTCTGCGATGGTTCCGCCCGACGCCGTCAGCCCGCCGAGGGCAAGCGCCGAGCAAAGCTCCACTCGGCTGGCACCAATGCTGATGGCAACCCGCACCGCGTCGGCGTCTGAAGCGATCAGCTCCAGCTGTGCACTCACGCGACGCTCCGCGTCAGCCGCTCCAGGCGGCGAGCGTGCTGCACGGTGGGGTCAGGAACCGGAACCGAGCTCAACAGCTTCTTGGAGTACGGGTGCTGCGGGTCAAGAAGCACGTCGTCCGTGGTTCCGATTTCGACGATCTGGCCGGCGTACATCACCGCGACGCGGTGCGAAATTTCGTGCACAACGGCGAGGTCGTGGCTGATAAACAGGCAGGCGAAGTTCATCTTCTCCTGCAGCTTCTTCAACACCTCAAGCACCGCGGCCTGCACCGAAACATCGAGCGCCGAGGTGGGCTCGTCGGCAACAATCAGCTCCGGCTCCAGCGCGATCGCGCGCGCCAGACCGATGCGCTGACGCTGGCCACCGGAGAGCTCGTGCGGAAAACGGTGCGCGTAGTTGGCGGGCAACTCAACAGCCTCAAGCAACTCGCGAACCCGCGCCGCGCGATCTTTCGAACTCATCGGGCGGTCGGAGCGATGAATGATGAGCGGCTCGGCGATCGCTTCGCCGACCGTCGTTCGCGGATCAAGACTGGAACCAGGGTCTTGAAAGATGGTTCCGATGCGGCCGCGCATGCGGCGCTCGCCGCGCCCACGCAGACCACCCTTGCCAACGGTTTCACCAAACAGGCGCATCTCACCCGACGACAGCGGGGTAAGGCCCAGTGCCGAGCGCCCGAGCGTTGACTTGCCCGAGCCCGATTCACCCACCAGGCCCAAAATCTCGCCCGGAGCGATCTGCACCGAAACATTGTCGAGCGCGGCGAACGAGGTGCCACCCTTGCGGTAGATCACGCTGGCGTCGATCAGCTCCATCACCGCGATGTCGCTGGCCGGCGGCGGCGTCATGCCGAGGCCCCGGGCCTCAGGCAGACGCGGAACCGCGGAAAGCAGCTTTTGCGTGTACGGCGCCTCCGGCATCTTCAGCACCTGCTTGGTGGTTCCGATCTCCACCATGTCACCACGGAACATCACCGCGACGCGGTCGGCAATGTCGGCCACCACGCCCATGTTGTGGGTGACCAGCAAGAAGGCCGTGCCGCTCTCGTCAGCCAGGCTGCGGATGAGGTCCAAGATCTCGGCCTGCACCGTGACATCCAGTGCCGTGGTGGGCTCATCGGCGATGATCAGGCTCGGCTCGCACGCCAGCGCGATCGCAATCACGACTCGCTGGCGTTGGCCGCCGGAGAGCTCATGCGGAAAGCCGCTGGCGCGCCGCTCGGGGTCGGGAATGCCCACGCGAGCAAGCAGTTCAACAGCCTTCGCCGCGGCGTCCTTTTTGCTGATCTTGCGGTGATTGAGCAGGGCTTCGGCGATCTGATCGCCGATACGCATCGTGGGGTTCAGGGCCGTCATCGGCTCCTGGAACACCATCGAGATCTCCGCGCCGCGCACCGAGTTCAACTCTTTTTCGGTGAGCGTGGTCAGATCGCGACCGTTCATGATGATCTCGCCGGTACGGGTGGCCGTTGACGGCAACAGCGACAGAATCGCCATCGCGGTCACCGACTTGCCAGAACCAGACTCGCCGACGACCGCGACGACCTCACCGGGGTTGACGTCGAGGTTGATGCCCTTGACGGCTTCAACCGGGCCCTGCTCGGTGGAGAAGGTGACCGCGAGATCGCGCAGGCTCAGCAGCGGCTGGGTGCTAACAGACATCACCGTTAGTGTCCCTTCACATCGAAGAAGTCACGCAGGCCGTCACCGATCGCGTTGAAGGCGACAACGGTGAGGACAATGCAGATACCGGCGGGGAAGATCAACCACCAGGCACCGGAGTAGGTGTAGGTCATGCCGCCGGTGAGCATGGCTCCCCAGTCGGTAGCCGGCGCCTGCAGGCCCATTCCGAGGAAGGAGACGTAGGCAACAAGCAGAATGGCGTCTGCCACCTGGAAGGTCGCGTTGACCACGATCGTGCCGACGGTGTTCGGAACAATGTGCTTGATGACGGCGCGGGCGTGCGTTCCGCCCATGGCGCGGATCGCCATCACGTACTCACGCGATTTGAGCGAAATCGACTCGGCACGCACCAAACGCGCCGGCACTAGCCACGAGACCAGGCCAATCACGAGAATCATCAGGCCAACAGACGGCTGCAGGATCGTGGAGAGAATCAGCAGCAGGAAGGTGGCGGGAATCGCAATTCCGGCGTCAACGACGCGCATCATGACGGCATCAACGCCGCCGCCGACATAGCCGGCAATGGCGCCCCACAGCGTGCCGATTCCGGTCGCCAGCACACCGGCCGCGAGCCCGATCAGAATCGAGATCTGACCGCCCTGCATGAGCCGACCCAGCACGTCGTAGCCGAGGTCATTGGTTCCGAGCGGGTGTCCGGGACTCCCCGGGGGAAGCATCGCGCTCTTCAGGTCGGTGTGCACCTGATCGGTCTGCCAGAACAGCGGGCCGACGAAGCAGAACAGCAGGAAGAAGACGATGATGGCAACGCCGATCATTGCCAGCTTGTTGCGGACGAACCGGCGCATGCCGCGACGCCACGGCGTCTGCGCCTTGTCGATCGTCACGGTGGCCTGAGTGGTGGTCATGCCAGTTCTCCTCGCGTGCGGGGGTTCAGCAGCGCCTGCGCGATGTCGGCAAGAAGCGAACCAATCACGGTTGCCAGCGCGATCACGAGGATGCAACCGATGAGAACGGGGTAGTCGGAGTTCTGCGCGCTGGTCCAGAACAGCAGGCCCATACCCGGATAGTTAAAGAGCGATTCGACCACGATCATGCCGCCGAACATGACGGGCAGGTAGTAGCCGAGCATGGCGATCACGCTGGTCAGCGAGTTGCGCACGACGTGGCGGCGCACCACCACCGGCATCGGGGTTCCCTTCGCACGAGCGGTGCGAACGTAGTCTTCGGTCAGATTGTCGATGGTCGACGAGCGCATATAACGCGAGAGCGTCGCAATAATGCCGAGCGCGGCCGTTGCCACCGGCAGCACCAGTTTGGCCGGCTCGCTCAGCACTTCGGCGACGGTGTCGCCCTGCGGGGCGAGAGCCGGAACCAGTTTGAAGGTTTGCGCGAAGACAATCACCAGCACGAGCCCGAGGAAGAATGACGGCGTCGAGTAGATCAAGAAATTGATCGCGGTCAGGATGTAGTCGCCGATCTTGCCGCGACGGGTGGCCTGGTAGATGCCCATCGGAATGGCGATGATGAGCGCAACCACCATGGAGATCAGCGCGAGCACCAGGGTCTTGGGCAGGCGCTGGCCGATCGCATCGGAGACCGGGCGATTCAGTTTGAACGAATCGCCCAGGTCACCGACTGCGAGCTGCCCGAGAAAGTTCAGGTACTGCTGCCATACCGGGAGGTCGTAGCCGTTCGCTTTGTTGAACGCGTCAATTTGCTCCTGGGAGGCAGACATACCCAGAACGCCCTGTGCCGGGCCTTGAGGCATGGCAAGGTGCAGCAACGCGAAGACGATGAGCGTCACAATCAAAATGACGATCAGTCCTTGCGGGACTCGCCGTGCGAGGAACAGCCAGAATCTGGCCGCACTCGAGGTCTGTTTCACCGCGCTTCGCGCTGCTGTAACCATGCTTTTATTGCCTTACTTGCGGGTTATTACTTCGTCCACGACCAACGCTGCGGGTAGAACTCAGCACCCGGGTCTTGCGTTGCAACGTCGAGGCCGTTCTTGATGACCGAGACCTGGTAAACCGGGTTCGGCATCCACATCACCGGCAGGTCTTCTGCCAGCAGCTTGGAGTACTCCTGAGCGATCGACGTGTCGGTCGAGACGGTCATCTGGCTGATGATCTCTTCAGCAGCCGGGTTGTCGTACTGTCCGGCGTTCCACTTCGTTTCCTTAGCGAACACGCGCTCACCCGTCGGGTAAGCCGGGAAGTACCACGAGCCAGCCGTACCGAAGAAGACGAGCTCCCAGGTGCAGGAACCCTCACCGGTCTTGCACGTCTGCGCCTCGGTGAGAACCGCGTCCAGCGGGCGGGCGTCGATCGTCATGGTGACGCCGATCTTGGCCAGCGACGACTGAATTTCAGCCATCATGTTGTCGGTCTCCTGCGAGCCGTTCTGCGTGGTGACGACGATTTCCATCTTCTTGCCTGCGGCGATACCTTCACCGCACTGGCCGGCACCGGTTCCGGCGTTCGTGCACTCAAGCGTGCCGTCTGCGCCCGCGGTCCAACCGTTGTCGGCGAAGAGCTTGGCGGCGGTGTCGAGGTCGAACGGGTACGGGTTGTTCTTCTGCTCGTCGGAGATGTAGTCCGAGTCCGGCTCCTGCGGAATCGGGCCGTAGCCGGGCTTAGCAGCGCCGTGCCACACAACGTCAGAGATGGTCTCCTGGTCAACGGCGTGCTGCAGTGCCTGACGCACGTAGAGCTGCTTGTAGACCGGGCCCATCTCCGGGTTTGCGAAGTTGTACGGCATGTAGGTGATCGACCAACCGGCCCACGGCTCAACGCGGTAACCCAGGTCTGCGAACTGCGCCTCGTTGGTGAGGTCAGCGGCGGTGATGTAGCCGTAGTCGACGTCACCGGCGCGAACCGCGTTGACCTCGGCGTCTGCAGAGGTGAACGGAACGAAGGTCACGGTCTTGATCGACGGAACATCGGTGCCGGTGTACTTGTCGTTGGCCGTCAGCACGACCTCGCCGGAGTCAGACCAGCTCTCCACCTTGTAGGGGCCAGCAACAACCTGCCACAGCGGGTTGGTTGCGTAGGTCTTCATGTCTTTCGCCTCGGCGAACAGGTAGTCAAAGACTTCGATAGCGGTGGCTTCTTCGCGGTCGAAGTCGCCGACCTTGCCGTCGTCGCTCGTCTTGTTCCACGCGTGCGCGGGCATGATGTCGATGAGGCTCAGCTGGTTGGCCAGCATGAAGTCAGGGTTGTAAACGGCGTCGAACGTCAGCGTGAACGTCTTGTCGTCGACCGTCTCAAACTTCGTGATGTTGTCGGGGATGTTGCCTGCGGAGTAACCGCCGGCCTTCTCCGAGTTGAAGCGCATCAGGTTGTACCAGAACTCGACGTCGCGCGAGGTGACAGGCACGCCATCTGACCAGTCGAGGTCAGCAAGCTTGATCGTCAGCGAGAGGTTGTCTGCGGAGAACTCGTAGCTCTCAGCTGCCGATGCCTTCTGGTCCAGGCCCATGGTTCCGCTGACGCCGTTGAAGGCAAACAGGCGGGGGTACATCGTCGCCTGGATAGCGCCGTTGTGCGTCGCCATGGTGTCCGGGCTTGAGATGGGCAGGATCCAGTTCGGGCCGGTACCTGCGGGGAGTGCGTAGCTAACCGAGTCCTTCTCGGTTGATCCGTTGCCACCCGCGTTGTCGCTAGACGAGGTGCATCCAGCGAAAACGAGCGTTGCAGCGGCGATCATGCTCAGGGGAGCGACGAAACGTCGCATCACTGCCGTGCGCATCAAACCTCCTTGTTTAGTGCGATCGAGTGGTTAGTAAAATTCTCGATGCACTTTTCATCATGCACGAAGTAAGTTGCAGGAAACAGTCGTAGATGTTTCGTTTCTGTAACTAACTTTCTTGATTATTGGAGCAAGTAACGCACTCAAGGGCATAGACAACACCCCTGTCGCGCGAGTGCGCAGCAGGGGCGTTGTCAATCGACCGAAGTATGTGTGGAATCAGTCGAGCTTGGTACCCACCGGGCAGTGGGGCGAAGACCTTAGGCCTGCGAGCCGAAGATCTCCGCCGACAGGTCAGGCGTGTGATCGAATGAGTCGAATGGGAACATGGGCCGCTGAATGCGGTGATGGCCAAGGCGCTCCAGGTCTTGGTCAACGCCGCCGGGCGTGAGAGCAAGCGTCCAGCCTCGCTGCGCGTCGTACAGCGTCGGCTCCAGGTAGCCGATCTTGGTCACCACGATTTGCGCCGTAAACGGGTCAAGCCCGATCGAGGTGAAGTCTTCGATCGCGTGATATGCCTTGCGGAACTCCGTGACAATCGCGTGAATGCCGCCAACGCGGATCACCGCGATACCGCCGGCATCTGGGTCGCCTTCGGTGAGCGAGACCAGCTCGCCCGTGATTGTGACGGGGCCGTGCGGGCCGCTGTCAACGCGCGCACCAGCCTCGACCGTGACGGTAGAGCCCACCTGCTGCGTGCGCAGAAAGTCGAGCGCCCCCTTGTCAAAGATCGAGCCGACCAGCACGGTGGGCGAATCGTCGGCCGTGAGCTCTGGCTTCTGCAGCAGCTGCGCGAGGGTCCACGTCACGTCCCCCGTTCCACCCGCGCCCGGGTTATCCCCCGAGTCACTGATGAAATACGGGATGGTCGGTGAGGCAAGACCGGCGGCGACGCCCTCATCCAGCGTTCCGGGAGGGCCCACAAACTCGAACTCGTCGCGTACCCGCCAGAACTCAGCCGCCAACTCTTCCGCAGCCGATGCAATGGCCGCATCATCGGTTCCGGTGACCACCACGACGCCGTGACAGCGCGGCTCATCGGCCCACGCGTATCCGATCCAGATCGCGGCGTCCACAATGCCGTCACGGGTCTCGATCTCATCAATGCGCGCGTACAGGCTCTTAGCCGGCTCAACGCGGGTGGAGGTCTTCTCCCCGGGCAGCAGAATCGGCACCGGCACGTAGGCGCGGCGCGGAACCACGCCACTGGTGAGCGCGTCAAGCAGATTCTTGATGGCGCGGTCGCGCGTCTCGGCCGTGTCTTCGTGGGGTGCAAGGCGGTAGCACGTGATGATGTCGGCCTGCTCGATGAGCGGGCGCGAGACGTTGCCGTGCAGATCCATCGATGCGGAGACGACGACATCGTTGCCGATGACGTCGCGGATCGCGCTGATGAGGTCACCCTCGGCGTCATCGAGACCGACGACGCTCATGGCACCGTGAATGTCGAAGAACAGCCCGTCGATGCCGTCGCCCGCGACGAGTTCGCGCAGGCCGTCGAGAATGCGCGTCTTGACGTCGTCGTAGACCTCGCGCAATACGGCGCCGCCGGGGATGGAGCGGGCGTAGTAGACCGGCAACCACTCCGCCGCGTCTCGAGCCGAACCTTCGCGCAGCGAGGTGTAGCGATTGATGAGCTCTTCGCCCTCGAAGCGCTGGAAATCACGGGCGCCAGCGCGGTGCGGGGAGAACGTGGAAGATTCGATGGCCATTCCGGCGATCGCGATGCGGGGCTTCGTTGTCGTCACACCTTGAGCATAGGCGCGAAAAGCCACTTCCTCCAACATTCGGAGGTTTTTCTTTGACTTACTACAAAATCGAAGAAACTGCGTCTTCGCCTCGGATCACCTGGTCGATACGGTTGGGTGCCAGCAGTTGGCGAAGCAGCGCCCAACCAACCCCGCGAGCGCCGGCAAGCGGGCCGGCGGCAGAGACACTGATTTCGAGCTGATCGGTCGACATCGGCAGACACAGTGTGTAGATCGCCTGGCGAACTCCGGCGATAAACGACTCGGCGGTCGACAGGCGCCCACCCATCGCCAGCACCTGCGGATTGAAGAAGTTGATGATGGTGGCCAACACTTCGCCGACGCGCTGGCCTGCTTCGCGAAGCAGCCCCGTCGCGCGCGGGTGCGCGTTATCGGCCAGTGCAAGCACATCGTCGAGAGTCTCCACCTCGACGCCGCTTTCACGCAGCGCGTCGACAATCGCGGTTCCGGAGGCGACAACATCCAGGCAGCCGGCGCGCCCGCATGAGCAGATCACCGGCGGTGCACCCGCAATGGCCACGTGGCTAATGTCTCCGGCGACGCCGCGAAAACCGCGGTGAAGGTGGCCGCCGGCAACAATGCCGCAACCGATGCCACTGCCGGCTTTCACAAACACGAGGTCGCGAACGCTTGGTCCGCGCTCCATGCACTCACCGACAGCCATCGCGTTGGCGTCGTTTTCGACGACGGTTGGCACACCAGAGACTTCGCTCAGCAAGTGCGAAACCACCACGCCGTTCCATCCGGGCATGCGCATCGGGGCCATCAGGCGTCCGTCGCGAGAGTCAACCGGGCCGGGCACGCTCATCGCGACACCCTCAATGCGCACCGCCGGCTGCATGGTTGCGGCCAGCTCTTGCGCGATGCCCCATGTGTCAGAAATCACGGCGCGAGGGCCGGCGAGCAGGCTCATCGGGCGATTGGCCTCGGCCACAATCTCGCCGCGGCGGTTCATCAGCACGACGACGACATGATTTTCGCCCAGGTCTGCCGCTGCGACCACGGTGTCCGTATCCTTGACGGCAAGCACGCGTGGGCGTCGGCCACCTTTGGAGGGGCCAATGCCTGCCTCTTCGACATATCCATGCGCCATCAGTTCATCGACGCGCATGGTGACGGTGGAGGCTGACAGGCCAGTCAACCGTGCCAAATCGGCACGTGATGAGGCGTGGCCGGACTGCACGAGACGAAAAAGCTCCCCCGCGCTGGCGTTTGACGAAACAGTCATGCCTCCCCCTTTCTTCGGCTTCGTACCAACATAGTGGCATTTCGAAAGAACTGGAGGCGCGCGGCCTGATCTCGTCGACGATTTCCCCGGTCTTTGCCGACGGGATTTACTTAGCAAGACTAATGAGCTAAGCTAACTATTCTGATGACGAATGCTGCGACCGCTCCAATCCCCGAGAATGCGACGCCTGCGGCTCGAATCCGCATGGCAACGTTTCGTCTCGCCCGCCGCCTGCGCGCCCACCGCGCGATCGACTCCATGAGTGATGCACAGTTCAATGTGCTCGCCGTGTTGAGCATGTATGGCGATCACACACTGAGCGAGCTCGCCGAACGCGACCGCATCTCTGCCCCCTCCATGAACCGCACGGTCAACGGCCTCGAAGAGTCTGGCTGGGTGACGCGCACCGTCGATGAGGCCGACCGTCGCAAGGTCAACATCTCCCTCACCGAGGCCGGCCGCGCCGTTGTCACCGACACGGTCCGCAAGCGCGACGCCTGGCTCGATGACGGCTTCAACGAACTCACCGAAGAGGAGCGCGACATTCTGCTGCACGCCGCCCCCATCATGAGAAAGCTTGCCGACCGATGAGCGCGATGTTCCGTTCGTTTTCGTCGTTCAACTACCGGGTGTGGTTTATCGGCGCCCTCGTCTCGAACGTTGGCGCGTGGATGCAGGCGACCGCGATCAGCTGGGTTGTGTTGACCGAGCTGACCGATAACGACGCCACCGCAATGGGTATCACCATGGCGCTGCAGTTTGGCCCGCCGTTGCTGTTGGTGAGCATCACCGGGTGGGTGGCCGACCGCTTCAACCGCCGCAACCTGCTCATCCTCACGCAGTCACTGCTCGCGCTACTGGGCGCCTCGATGGGTGTGCTGCTGATTTTTGACCTCGCGACGTTGCCGATGATGTTCGGCTTCGCGCTGGTGACCGGAACCGTTGCCGCCTTTGATAACCCGGCTCGCCAAGCGTTCGTCTCCGATCTCGTATCTCGTGAGAACGCCTCCAACGCGGTGGCGTTGAACGCCGCCTCCTTTAACGCTGCCCGCATGCTCGGCCCCGCCGCTGCCGGCATCGTCGTGGTTGCCGTCGGTAACGGATTGGTCTTCTTGATCAACGCCACAACCTTCATGGCCATGATCATTGCGCTGCTGCTGATTCGCATGGACGACCTGGTTCCGCGCGTGAAGAACGCCGGCGGCGGCCGCCTGGCCGACGGCTTCCGCTATGTCGCCGGTCGAAGCGACCTCGTCGTCACCTTCGCGATGGTGTTCTTGATCGGCGCCTTCGGCATGAACTTTCCGATCTACGCCTCGACCATGGCGCTCGAGTTCGGCAAAGAGGCAGACGGCTTCGGCCTGCTGAGCTCCATTCTGGCGATCGGCTCACTCGCCGGCGCGCTCCTCGCCGCGCGCCGCGACCGCGCGCGCATCCGCGTGGTCATTATTGGCGCCGGCTTCTTTGCCCTCGCCATGGCGTTGTCTGCCGTCATGCCCGGCTACTGGAGCTATGCGATCTCGTTGACCGCAGTGGGCTTCTGCGTGGTGACCATCATGACCACGGCGAACGGCTACGTGCAGACCACTACCGACCCGGCGTTGCGTGGCCGCGTGCTCGCGCTCTACATGGCCGTGATCATGGGCGGAACCCCGATTGGCGCGCCGATCGTTGGCTGGGTTGCCGACCAGTTTGGCCCCCGCGCCGCCATTAACGTTGGCGCCGGCGCTGGCCTCCTCGCCTTCGGAATCGGCCTCACCTGGCTCATCATGTCTGGCCGTTTGCACCGCGATGAAGAGCGGCGCTTCCGCCTCACGATCGACCAGACGCGCCCGATCTCGGTCATCGCCCCCGCCGAGTTCAGCGATGAGGTGGCCGCAACCACCCCCATCCGCCTCGACCGCAAAGGTTCCGAGCTCTAGCGCAACCCGGCCCTACTCAGACGTAACCTGGGCTGGATCTGGGTCAATGGTTCCGTCGGGAAAGACGCAGTCCGACTCGGCAAAGCCGTCGGCAACGAGGCGCTCCTCGATGATCTTTCCGAAGATCGCGTAGCCAGATTCGTTCAGGTGCAGGGCGTCGCTCTGAAACTTGGTGCTGTCGGGTTTGCCGTCGGCGCCCAGCAGTGCCGCATTGGTCTCGATGTAGCGCAAGGTGCCGTCGGTGGTGGCGGCCTGCGCGATCGCGGCGTTGACCTTGTCGATTCCGGGCGCATTGCCTGCACGCGATGGCGCGGTATTGATCGACACAAAGTAGATGACCGTGTCTGGCAGCAGCTTCTCGGTGGTGGCCACGTACTCCTTGACCATCTCGATCACCCGGTCGGCATTGCCGTTGCCTGCAACGGCAAGATCGTTTGCCCCGGCAAACATCACAATGGCGTCGGGGTCAAACTTTGTCACGATCGGCTCAAGGTACAGCAGCTGATCACGCATGGTTGTCGCACCGACACCGATATTGACGGTGTTCATGGGGGCCAAGTCTCCCGCCGAGCTCGCCCACTCTTGCATGGTGGAACTACCCGAAATCAGTACCCTCGGCAGTGGTTCCGGCGTACAGACGGGCCGCTCCGGCAGCGCAAAATACATGCCACGAGGCGTGGTTTCACCCAGGTGATCGACGGCGTAAGCGACGCCGTATCCCGCGACTGCCGACAGTGCGGTTGCCAGAATCACGGCCACCCAGCGCACCACAATCCGACGCCGGGCGCGACGACGAGTCGCGTGGCGGCGAGGCGCATGGAGTGCCGATGTCGACATGGTTCCATGACAACACGAAAAGCGTTACATTCCCGGCGACAACCCGCGAATGTTCCGGGATTCTGGGCGCTACGCCTCGCGCGTGATCATCACCGTGACGAACAGCTGCGACTTAGAGGGCCCGGCAAAAACACCACGCAACGGCGGAACATCGTTGTAGTCGCGGCCGCGGCCAACGAGCACGTGGCGGTCGCCAATCTCAATGTTGTTTGTCGGGTCAAACCCGCGCCACCCGTTGGCGTACCACTCCACCCACGCGTGAGACTCGCCCTTGACCGGCTCCCCCACCTCAGCATTGGGTTTGGGGTGCAGGTAGCCAGAGACGTAGCGGGCGGGAATGCCCACCGATCGCAGCGCGCCAATTGAAATGTGCGCCATGTCTTGGCAGACACCCTTGCGGGCTTCCCACGCCTCAGCGGCCGTGGTCAGCACGCCCGTGACGCCTGACATGTACTCCACCGCATCGCCAACGGCCACACAGATCGCGTGCGCCGCCTCAGAGGGGTTGTCGTACTTGTCGGCGATCGTGCGGGCAAGCACCCGCACGTCTTCGTGGGGGTCGGTGCGGTGCGTCTGCACCAGCTTCTCCACGGTGTCAACCGACCGCTCGGCGTCTTGCGCCAGTTCATCCCACGTGAGCTCTGGGTGTTCCAGCGGGCGCTCTCGCACCTCGACGAGGCTGCGCGCCGTGATGTTGAGTTCGCTGTGAGGCGAGAGCACATCAAACGACGCCACCCGCGTGCCGAAGTAGTCAACGTACTGGTTGACCGAGGTGTTCGGCTGAATGTCGAGTGAGCTGGTCAACACAAACTGCGAGTCGGTGGTGATGGGCATCATGCGCGCCTCGTTGTACGAGGCGGTCGCGTCGGTGGGATAGCGAAACCCCGTGGTGTGTTCGATGCGAAGGCGCTTCATGAGTTCTCTCCGATCCAGCTCGGCTCGGCTTGCGTGGGAAAGAAGCGTTGCTTGATGGCATTCGATGCCTCGCGCGTCACCGCTTGTACGCGTTCCATGTGTTCGGGTAGTTCAGCCAGAATCTCGGAGATGGGGCTGTATTCCAGGTCGTTGCGCATGCGGCCGAGGGCGCGCAACACGCTGTTGGAGTGACCCACTCGGTCGCGCCCCGGGTCGATCTCGATCATGCAGTTCTCCGCCGTGGAGATGGAGTAGATGATGGAACGCGGGAACAGGCGATCGAGCAGCAAGAACTCCGCCGCGTTACGGCTCGACGGCATGCCACGGTAGGTACGAACGTAGGCTTCGTACGCGCCGCAGGATCGCAGAATCGTGGTCCAGCTGGGGCCGGACTCTTCGGTCAGCGAGCGGGTCGCCAGCAGGCGCGCGGTCATGTCGGTGCGCTCAATGGCGCGACCCAGCGTAAAGAACTGCCAAGCCTCATCGCGGCTGGTAGACGAGTCAACGGTTCCGATCGCCAGCGCGGAGCGCTCACGCACCCACTGGAAGAAGTCGTGGGCGCGGTCGTTGTAGAGGCGCTTGGGCATGCCGGCGTTGGTGGTGTTGAGAATCTCCCAGAGGTCGGTGGAGACAATCTCGCGCGCACGGCGGGCGTTTTCACGTGCGGCGTTGAGCGCGTACGCGATGCTGGACGGCACGGTGCGGTCGATGGCGAGCGTGGCAAGCACATCGCGGCGCGTGACGACGACGGTCGGGTCGGCGGGGGCAGAACCCATCACGCCCAGCAGCGAGCGGCAGGCGGTCGGTTCGTCGATCCACGGGTCTTCCAGCAGCAACTGCAGGTGCACGTCGAGAATGCGGGCGGTGCCGTCGGCGCGCTCGATGTAACGCCCAATCCAGAACAGGCTCTCGGCAATGCGGCTCAGCATGTTGCACCACCCATCTGTTGCTGCTGCTCGTGTTGTTCGGCGAGCGGTGACTCATCGTCTTGCGGCGAGTGCATCGGCTCCTGTTGGTCGTCGTACATAACCGCCTCGGAGGTCGGAACCGAGGCCTGGTCCTGCACGAGCGAGGCGATGGACTCTTCGGAGTGGTACTCCGTGGCCGTCGGCGCCTTGCCGCCGGTGATCCAGGTGTCTTTTGACCCGCCGCCCTGGCTGGAGTTCACCACAAGGCGCCCCTCGGGCAGCGCCACGCGGGTGAGGCCGCCGGGCAGTACCCACACGTCTTCGCCATCGTTGACGGCGAACGGGCGGAGGTCGGCGTGGCGGGGGCGCACGCCATCTTCGACCAGGGTGGGAATGGTCGACAGCATCACGACGGGTTGCGCGATCCAGCCACGCGGGTCAGCGATGAGGCGAGTGCGCAGGTCGTCGAGCTCCTTTTTGGAGGCGTCGGGGCCGACAACGAGACCCTTGCCGCCGGAACCATCGACGGGCTTGACGACAAGTTCGTCGAGCCGGTCAAGCACCTCTTCGAGCGCATTCGGGTCTTCCAGCCGCCAGGTGTCGACGTTCTTCAGCAGCGGCTCTTCGCCGAGGTAGTAGCGGATGAGGTCGGGAACGTAGGTGTAGACCAGCTTGTCGTCGGCGACGCCGTTGCCCACCGCGTTGGCAATGGTGACGTTGCCGAGGCGCGCTGCCAGCAAGATGCCGGGGGAACCAAGCATCGAGTCGGCGCGAAACTGCAGTGGGTCAAGAAAGTCGTCGTCGACGCGGCGGTAAATCACGTCGACACGGCGCGGGCCGCGGGTGGTGCGCATGAAGACCTTGCCGCCAACACAGAACAGGTCCCGCCCCTCCACCAACTCCACGCCCATCAGGCGGGCGAGCAGGGTGTGCTCGAAGTAGGCCGAGTTGTACACGCCCGGCGTCAGCACCACAACGTTGGGGTCATCGACCCCGTGTGGGGCCGCGGCGCGCAGCGAGGCGAGCAGTTTGTGCGGGTAGTCACCAACCGGGCGAATCCGCATCGAGACAAACAGCTCGGGCAGGGTCTGGGCCATCACACGACGGTTGGAGATGACGTAGCTCACGCCGCTCGGCACACGAACGTTGTCTTCGAGCACGCGCATTTCGCCGTTTTCGTCGCGAATCAGGTCGATGCCGGAGACGTGAATGCGCACGCCGTTGCTGGTGGGAATGCCCGCCGCCTGGCGGTAGAAGTATTGGCTCGACGCAATCAGGCGGGCAGGGATCACGCCGTCGCGCACCGCGTTTTGGCGGCCGTAGACGTCGTCAAGAAACGCCTCCAGGGCCTTAACGCGCTGCTTGATACCCATTTCAATCCGCGACCACTCGTTGTACTGAATGATGCGCGGCACCGCGTCAATCGGAAACGGGCGCTCCTCACCGGCGAAGTCAAAGGTGACGCCCTGCGCCAAATACGACTTGGCGAGCGCGTCGGTGCGCCCGCGCAGGTCATCTTGGGTCATCTCGGCGAGGGTGCGATGCAGCTCGGCGTACGGCGCGCGCGGTTTGGCGGTATCACCGTTCTCAAACATCTCGTCAAACGCCGGCACACCAGCCACAGTGGTGCGCGGGGTGACCGTGTTGTACCCGTCAAACAGATCTGCCATAGAGGGAGCCTAACGTGTGTGGGGTTTCGAACTCGTTACACGCGCAGGGTGCCGTTCGCTCGCGGGCACCATACGCTGAACAGATGGAATTCACGGTGCGCGCCGTGGTCGAAGCCGACTGGCGCGAAGTCAAGGCGCTACGCCTCGAAATGCTGCGCGACACCCCCATCGCCTACCTCGAAACGCTCGACTCGGCCCTCGCCGAACCAGACGCCACCTGGCAGGTACGCGCCGCACGCCCCGCTCTCGACGGTAGCCTGCGCATCGCCGCGATCGATGGTTCCGGTCGCTGGATTGGAACCATGGGCGGCATCATCGACCGCCATCACGGCCCCATGCTCGTTGGCGTGTACGTCACGCCGCGAGCGCGCGGGCGACAAGGCGTGCTGGACGCGATGCTGACACAGGTCGAACAATGGGCGGCGCAGCGCGGAACCACGTTGCGGCTGGGCGTGCACGAAGACAACCGCCGCGCGATTGCCGCATACGAGAAGCGCGGTTTTATCGAGACGGGCCAGTGGGTTCCGTATCCGCTTGACCCCGGTGGCCGCGAACTCGAAATGCTCAAACGGGTTTAGCGCGCTTCGCGCCCCGGGAGTTTCGCGCCCGCGGTTCCGCCCCACTCCCGCACCCCGCAGTTCCGTCCCGCTGCCTTGCCGCACGTCGGAGATGTGACTCAACTTGCGGAGACACGCCGAGCTTTTGCCTCACGCGTCACAGAGGTTCCGACGCGCGGCAAGGAAATCGAGGCTCAGCACCCTGCGGAACGCGAAGCGATCATGCACAGACTCTGGATCACGGAACCACGATTGTCGCCGCGCGTCGGAAGTCATGGGAGCAGAGGGAAAGCTTCGCGGCGTGTCGGGGTTCGTAGGGCAACATTTCCGACGGGAGACGAGTGCGCGGGCATCAACGGGCGACTGCGCCACTCGCTCAATGCCGCGAAGCGCCGCTGCGACAAACGCTTTGCGGCCCCGCTCAATGAGCGGGGCCGCAAAGATCGACGCCCTGATCACGCCAGCGCAACGCCCTAACCACGCCAGCGCTACGCCCGCCTTACGCCTGGGCGAAGGCCTGCGCGAGGTCGGCCTTGAGGTCGTCGACCGCCTCCAGCCCGACCGAGAGGCGCAGCACGTCGGCCGCGGGGCGCGCCTCGGGCGGAACCGGTCGGTGCGTCAGCGCCGCCGGGTGCTGAATCAACGAATCAACGCCGCCGAGCGACACCGCGTGCGTGAACAGACGCACGGCCGCGGCAACGGTCGACGCTGCCGCGTAACCGCCCGCCAGCTCGATCGCGATCATCGCGCCGGGTCCACGCATTTGCGTGCCGATCAGCGGGCTCGCGGCATCTCCTCGACCGGGGAAGTGCACGGCCTTGACGGCGGACTGCTCAGCCAGCCAGTCGGCCAGCTCGATGGCCGATGCCTGCTGTGCGCGCATGCGCAGCGGCAGCGTCTGCAGTCCGCGGTGGCACAGGTACGCGCCGAGCGGGTGCATGAGCGCACCGGTGATGGCGCGGGTGGAGCGCAGCTTGACCGCAATCTCCTCCGAGCACGCAATCACGCCGCCGATCACGTCGCCGTGACCACCGATGTACTTGGTCGCGCTGTGCAGGCTCATCGCCGCGCCCAGGTCGAGCGGGTTTTGCAGCACCGGGGTGGCAAACGTGTTGTCAACCAGCAGCGGAACATCTCCTGCGGCGTCCGCCACGGCACGAATGTCAACCAGTTCGAGCGTGGGGTTGGCCGGGCTCTCGATGACCACGAGACCGGTGTCAGGGCGAATGGCTTCGGCCACTTCGTGCGCCTCGGCAAACGTAACCTGGGTGCCGAGCAGCCCGGTTCCGAGGAGGTGGTCGGTGCCGCCGTAGAGCGGACGAACCGCAACGACGTGACGCTTGCCGTCGGCGGCCATCGCCAAAATGGCGGCCGTTGTCGCTGCCATGCCGGAGCCGAAGGCCACGGCGGCTTCACCGTGTTCAAGCGCGGCCAGTGCCTGCTCGAATCGGGCAACCGTTGGGTTCCACAGGCGCTGGTAGACAAAGCCGCCAGCGGGGTCTGGGTGCCCGCCGGTTGCCAGCGCCTCGTACGAGTCACCGCCGCGCTCGATGTCGGGCAGCGGGTTCGTGCTCGACAGGTCAATGGGGAGGGCGTGGGTTCCGAGAGCCACCAGATCGTCACGGCCGGCGTGCACCGCCAGCGTGTCGATCTCTTCGTTGCGATTCGTCATAACTCTTGTCTACACCGCCAAAACGAGACGCAGCTGCTCGACAGCCCAGTCCAGCTCGGTCGCGCGCACCACAATCGGCGGCGCCATGCGGATCGTCTGACCGTGAGTGTCTTTCACCAGCACACCGCGAGCCATCAGCTTCTCCGAGATCTCACGACCGGTTCCGTACGACGGGTCGATATCGATGCCAGCCCAGAGCCCGGCGACACGAACTTCGGTGACACCATGACCGATCAGCGGCTCAAGAATCTGCTGCAGGTGCGCACCGAGCTTCATCGCGCGCTCCTGAAATTCACCGGTCGCGAGCATGTCGACCACGCGGTGGCCGACGGCGGCGGCGAGCGGGTTGCCACCGAAAGTGGAACCATGCTCGCCCGGCTGAATGACGCCGAGAATGTCGCTGTTGGCGACCACAGCCGACACCGGCATGACGCCACCGCCGAGCGCCTTGCCCAGCAGGTAGACATCCGGAACCACGCCCTCACGGTCGCAGGCAAACGTGGTTCCGACGCGCGCCAGACCCGACTGAATTTCGTCAGCAATGAACAGCACGTTGTGCTTGGCGGTGACCTCACGCACCGCCCGAAGGTAACCCGTAGGCGGAATCAGTACGCCAGCCTCACCCTGAATGGGCTCGATCAGCACGGCTACCGTGTTGGGGGTGATCGCTGCCTCGATGGCCTCGGCATCGCCGTACGGAACCGTCACAAAGCCGGGCGTGAACGGGCCGAAGCCGTCGCGCGCCGACTCGTCGTCGCTGAAGCTGACGATCGTGGTGGTGCGGCCGTGGAAGTTGCCGCCGGCGACAATGATCTGCGCGGCACCGGCCGGCACACCCTTGACGCGGTAACCCCAGGCGCGGGCAACCTTGATGCCGCTCTCGACAGCCTCGGCGCCGGTGTTCATCGGCAACACCATGTCTTTGCCGCAGAGCTCGGCAAGTGCCGTCGCGAACGGACCAAGCACATCGTTGTTGAAGGCGCGGCTGGTCAGCGTGAGGCGGTCAAGCTGCTCATGCGCTGCCTGCAGGATCGCCGGGTGGCCGTGCCCAAAGTTGAGCGCCGAGTAGGCCGACAGCAGGTCAAGGTAGCGCTTGCCATCGGTGTCGGTGACCCACGAGCCTTCGCCCGAAGAAATCACGACGGGCAGCGGGTGGTAGTTGTGCGCGAGGTTCTTGTCGAGGCTCGCCTCGTCAGTCATGTGTTCGGTCATGCGGATGCACCTCGCAGTTCGAGCGTGCAGCACTTGATGCCGCCGCCGCCGAGCAGCAGCTCAGACAGGTCAACCGTGATCGCGTTGTAGCCGCGCTCTTCGAGCTGCTTCTTGAAGCCGACCGCACGCGGGGAGATGATGACGTTCTTGCCGTCGGAGGCGCTGTTCAGCCCGAAGACGGCGCCGTCTTCGTCAGAGACGTGAATCGCGTTGGGGAAGAGCGTGGCGAGCGTCTTCTGGCTCTCCTCGTCAAATGCGCTGGGCAGGTAGGCAACGCCGACCTCGGCGCCGGGCTCAACGACCGGGTCAAGAATCGCGAGCGCGGTGTCGAGGTGGTAGAAACGCGGGTCAACGAGCGTCAGCGAAACGACCGGCTTGCCGAAAACTTCGCCAACCTCACGGTGGCTTTCGCCGGTGGAGCGGAACCCGGTGCCGGCAAGAATGACATCGCCCGCGAGCAGGAAGTCACCTTCACCCTCGTTGGTCTCCTGCGGCACGACGACGTGGTAGCCGTTCTCGCGGAACCAGTCGATAAAGAGGGGCTCTTCGCCAGCGCGCTCGGTGAAGCGGAACTTCGGTGCGTAGGCGGTGCCGTCAATGAGGAATCCGCCGTTAGCGGTGTAGACCATGTCGGGCAAGCCCTCGCCCGGCTCGACCAGCTCAACGGTGTGACCCAGCTCGACGTACAGGTCGTACAGCTTCTGCCACTGCTCGACAGCCTTGGCGGTGTCGGTGGGGTTGGCCGGCTCCATCCACGGGTTGATGGTGTAGCTCACGGTGAAGTGGCTGGGCTTGCACATCAGGTAGTGACGGATCTGTTGGGTACGCGTAGTCATGGACGCTCTGCTCCCTTGTCGGTAAAGGTGGCGGACGCTGTCCACAGGCTCGGCGGAGCGTTATGACACCATCGATCCGAGCACGCCGAAGCCTATTCTTTCATCACAATGCGCGGTTACGAAACCTCATTTTGTGTCTTTTTGCGCAGGTTCCGCTCTCACACTCACCACACTCTTGCCAATGACCTCGCCGCGAGCGACCGCCGCGAGCGCCGACGGAACCTCGGCAAAGTCGACGGTGCGGGTGATGCGCGGAACCAGGGTGCCGTCAGCGACGAGGGTGATGAGTTCGGTCAGCACGGCCTGATTGGATTTTTGTGCGACCAGAACCAGGCGGGCCGAGCGACGAGAGAGAAAGACGCTGCGCAGAATGCGGCCGACCGGGCCGAAAAACCGCGACCCCTCTCCCGAGACGAGTGCCGCCCGTCCGCCTTTTGTTAGGCGGGAGCGTAGCTCGGTGAGGGTGCGGTCACCGGCGATGTCGATAATGGCATCGAACCGCTCACCGGGGGCGAGGGGGTCATTGGCGGCGCAGGCGAGGGCGTCACGGCTGTCGCGAGCCCGGGGGTGGCTGTCGCGAGCCCGGACGTCTTGTGCTCCCCACGAGCGCACCGTTTCGACGGCGGATTCTCGACACACCGCCGTGACGTGGGCGCCGCGGCTCAGCGCGAGCGCGATGGCGTAGCTGGCAACGCCGCCAGAAGCGCCGAGCACCAGCACGCGGCGCCCGCTGGCCGCTTCATCCGTGACGCCTGCGGCTTCGAGCGCCGCGAACGCGGTCGATGCCGCCACCGGAAGTGCCGCGGCCGTGTGAAGGGCCACGTTCTCGGGCACGCGCACCACGCGGGAGTGCGCAACGGATACCAGTTCGGCAAACCCACCACCTGCCGTCTCGGCGAGCACGCGGTCGCCAACGGCGAAGCCATTGCCGGCTGTCTCAATGGTTCCGGCAACATCCATTCCGCGGGTCGCGACCGCGGGGCGATTCAGCCCGAAAAACAGCCGCACCAGCAGGGGTTCGCCGCGCATCACTCGCGTGTCGCCGTTATTAACTCCCACCGCGACCGGCGCGATTAAGACCTCATCGGCTTTCGGTTGCGGAGGCGCCACCTCGGCCAGCGTCAGCACGCTGGCATTGCCGTACGTGTCTTGAGTCCATGCACGCATTTTCACTCCTCTGGGTATTGAAAGACCTCATCGAGTGGGGCGCCGAGCACACGTGCGAGCCGAAAGGCCAGCTCGAGTGTTGGTGAATATTTGCCCTGTTCGATGGCGATAATGGTTTGCCGTGTGACGCCCAACTGGCGGGCGAGTTCTGCCTGGGTGAGCTCGCCGCGCAGAGCTCGAATGTTATTGGTGACCTGGGTGGGTTTGACCACTAGCGCACCTCCGCCCACGTCGGTATGCCTTCGTGGTACATGCCGAGCGCTGCGAGGCCGCCAACGAGTGATGACAGCGCGAAGCCGGCGGCGATGGTGTGCGCGATCCAAAACGGGGATACGGCTTGGGCACACAACACGATGGCCACAAGGCCCGCGATCACCAGAAACGCGGTGCCGACCCGCTCCGAGGCGTGGCTGATGCGGATGTCGCGCTCGTCAGGTTTTGCGTCGGCGCGCGTGATGCCAGCCGCCATGTTCCATACGGTAGAGGCGGTGACGCTCAGCGCGACGCTGCCGCCGATCACCCACATCATGCGCCACAACCATTCGCCACCCTCGGTGGTTCCGGCAGCAATCGTCCACGGAATGTACACGCCGAGCGCGACCAGCGTGGTCAGCACCTGCACCCAGATCGTGCGTTCTTGATAGCCCACAGCAACCTCCCGCATGTAAAGAAAACTTGACATCCTCAAGCTACGCCGCCCGCGCTCGCATGTCAACAATCTTTTACATGCGCCGGCGTTGCTTGTCCCGCGCGCCGACGGCGCCCGCCTTGTCGTGCATGAGCAACGTCCTGTTATGCACGATTGAATTCCTGTTCTGCACGATGAAATTCACCATTCGGCCCGACACGCCGCCATTTGGGCCCGTTGTGCGCCTCTCATCGTGCACAACAGGATTCCCGTCGTGCACAACAGGATTCTCATCGTGCAGAACAGGATGGGGTGGCGAAGTTCGAGGACGGGCGCGGGGAATTTAGATGATGCCGGAGAAGGCGGCGACGGATCGGCCGCCGATGCTCACGGTTTGTTCACGCAGGTAGGCCAGCAGTTCGACGCGACCCACGGTGGTTGCCTGCTGGGCGAAGGTGGCGACCGGAACCACAGATGCGGCTCGAATGCTGGCTGCGGTATCGGCCGCGTCGGCTCCCGTGAGACGCACCCGCGGAATCTGGCCCGCGACGACGCGCTGCGCAAACTCGGTGTCGGTTTCAACAAAAAGCGTGATTTCTGCCTCGCCGAGTGCACGGCGCAGACCCATGGGCAGCCCTTCTGCGGTGCTGAGTGTGAAGTCGGCCTGTGACCGCACTGCCGCGATCACCAGACGCACCACCACGCGCACCGGTGTGCCGACGCCGGCACGGATCGCAACCGTCGCGGGGCGGTACCGGAACAGGTTGCGCTCGATGCCGAGACGGGTGACATCGCGAATATGGCCGAACTCCCGATCCCACGCCATGGCGTCGGAGAGCGCCGCGCGGCGAACCCAGTCGAAATCGTCGAAGTCAAGGTCGGGCTGGGCTGCCTCAATGAGCGCGGTGACGCGCGAGTCTAGGCCGCGCAGGTGCAGGGTTCCGCTGGCTGCGCGGCCCGTCGTTGGCCGCCACGTGCCGAGTGTCGCCAGGCGGTTGGGTCCGCCGGCCTTCGCAGCCGGCCCGACGGCGGCGCCATGCCAACCGCCGGACGGTTGCCGCTGCACGACCGGGTCAATCGTGGCGCGCCCAATGTGAAGCGAACCTGCCTCGGCGCGACGAAGCCAGTACTCGGCGTCGCTCACGTCGGTGGTCATGAGCGCGGCAACGGCTCCAGTCGAGAGCGCATTGGCCATCGTCGTCGCGGCGCCCACCCCACCGGCATGCAGAATTCCCAGCACCGGGGCGGCGAAATGCTCGCTCGCAAAGCGCGACCCAGCCTCGACGCCGACCCGGATTCCTGGTGTGTAGGTTCCGTCTGCCAACTCGCGCGGCTGCACCAGCCAGCGCTGCCCGGGCTCCAGCGTGGTGAGCGCCCATAGCGCGGCCTCGTCGAGCGCGATGTGGCGAGGCTCGCCGCGATCGATTCGCGCCTGTGCCTGCCGCTCGGCCCGCTGGCCCCAGGCTGAGGTCAGTTCGATGAGCGCGGTGGCGAGGCGGTCGGAACGCGCGATGGCACCAGAGAGGATCGCGATACTGACCGACTCGAACGCAGCGCCGTCACGCGAGAAGGCGCTCGACACCAGGGCGGCAGCCGCCTCATCGACATCGGCGGAGGCCGCCACGATCATCGTGTTGCGCCCGAGCACCCGCGCGTTCACGGCGAACTCTGCCTGATTGTGCACGACGGCTTCGACGTCGGCAGCGGAACCACTCATCAGCACGCTGTCGACGCTCGCCTCGGCGGCAGCTTGCTGCGCGGTTCCGCCAGCAACGCAGAGCGCATCGCGCGGAACACCGGCCTGCCACAGTGCGTCGGCGAGCAGCGCGATCACTCGCTGCTCGTGAGGACGAGCCACGAGAATCGCGGCGCCTCCGGCCGCCAGTGTCGCGAGAGCACCCTCGGCGGCGGAGGCAATGAGGTCGGCGTCGCTACCGGCAACGACGGTGATGCCGGGGGCGACAAAAATGGCCCCGGATACGGCGTCAAGTTCGCGAACGGTGGCGGCGTAATACCGCGCAAAGTCGACGGCAGTCGTGACATCACGGTCAGCGTCAGCAAACGCGACCCCCAACGGCCGGGCGGCAACGATCAGGTCACTACGGCGCGCTTCGAGATGGTGGGCTGCTCGCTCCAGCACAAGCGCACGCTCGGCCGCCGCGAGCGCCTCCCACTCGCCGTGCCCGTGCCGAATCATCACCACGGCGTCGGCAGACGTCGGCCAGGTCTCGGGCGCCGCCTCGTCGCTCGCGGTGACCTCTTGGGTTGCTCGCGCCCACTCACGGTTGGCCGCAAGCGACGGATCGGTGACCTGCGCGTTGCGGAACCCCGCGGCACCGTAGGCAGTCTCGCCCGTCTCGCGCTCGGAGAACACCGCGGTCTCGACAAAGGGTGTGCCACCAAACAGCAGGTCGTCGACTCCGGTATCGAGGGCGCTGGTGTGGTTGGACTGCGCAGTGTGAGCGATGCCCATGACTGCCTGGGTGAGATCAACCGAGTCGGTGGCGATGGGGCGCAGGAGAGCTCCGGGCGCGATGTCGCCAATTTCTGCGGAACGGTCAAGGGTGCGGCGCGAGAGCGGCGGATCGGTCTGTGCGCGGCGGGTGATTTCGGCCGCATGGCCGGGAAGGTCTGCCGCCGTCACTCGTGCGACATCGTCGATCACGAGTGCCGCCGCCGTCAGACGCTCGGCAATCGCGTCGACGTTCGCCTCCAGCTCTCGGGGGTTCAGGGCCAGGCTCGACACGGTCACCGCAATGTCGCCGTGAACGGCGCGCTCCCATTCGGGTGTGAAGCCGGCGTCCATCACCAGTTCAACATCAACCCCCGCGTCGCCGGATCGTTCCACAGCGTAGGCGAGCACGAACGGATCATGAGTGGCAATGCTGACGCGTACCGCCGCCGCATTTTCTGCCGCGATCAGCGCTTCAAGCCCACGCACCTGCGCGGCCAAAATATCGACCCTGCCAGCCAGCGCCGGCTGCGGCCACCCGTTGAGAGTGTTTTCGTCACGTTCGGCGCCAGAGCCGGCGCTATCGGTCAGGCGAATCGTGATGGGCGCTTCCGCGTCGCGCTCCCTTGCCCACGCCGCCAATTGCCGCACCGCATCATGACTGTCCGCGAGCGCAGCCGGAACACTCATGCCCGCGTTCACCGTGGTTCCGGCGCCCTCCAACACATCGGTAAACACCGCGATCGCCAGATCCAGTTCGCGAAGCTCGCGTACGTCGAGCAATAGCCTCGTGTCGGCGGCAGCGGCGGCAACATACAGCTCGGTGACGGCGTCGACTGCGGCGGCCACGAGCTCGGCGAAATCCCACGGGTTTTCGATATGCACGGCGTGGCCGAGACGGTAGGTCACTGCGGTGACGTCGTCACGCTCCAGCAGGGCGATGATGCGCTGACGGTGGGCTGTGGCCTCGGCCTCGCTCCGCGCGGTGCTGGCGGCGACGGCAAGTTCCAGGCGCGCGCCCGTTGCGGTCGCGGCGGCAATGGCGGCCGCGATCTTCTTGGGGCGCGAGTCGCACGTGATGTCGGCGATGAGGCTGCGCATCGCGGATCGCACCGCCGGAACCACGGGGCTGGGTAACACCGGAGCCATGGCGCCGCTGGCGCGAACGGCCGAGCGAATGTACCAGGGCAACGCCTCCGGAACCGTCGGCGCAATGCGGTGAAAGTGGCCGGCTGCGGCCGCCAGGCTATCGGGGCGCAGCACAGAATCGACCGCGCCGAGGGCAAACGTGCGACCCGCAGCGTCAGACAAGAACGCTCGCAACCGCGTGGGCGACTTGGCGTCTTCATCTGGCGCACTCGCCTGAATCCACGTCGTAGCGCGCTCAACAGCACGATTTCGCGCCATCGTGATGTCTGTCGGGGCAACTTCCGCCATGAATCGAGCCTAGATTGCCGCCACACCGCCGCGCGTCACCACCCCGAAGAAACCCGGAACCAGGGTGCACCGCAAGCGGGGCAGGAGTGCTTACACTAACGACAGAACGAGAAGTATCGTTCGTTGTTCTTCTTCGCTTCGGGGGGCTGGAAGAAAATATGGTGGTTGAGGACGAAATTGGGGCTCCACCGGGGGTAACCCACGGCAGGCAGGCCGTGATTGACGGCGCCTGCGAGACGGTGAAATCGCGCCGCCACGTCATCGTTGCAGGCGATGTTCTGCGTGATCGGCGGGGCATCGTTGCCGACGTTGTCTCCGCTCTGCGGGCCGACGGGCTGCCGGTTATTGATACCGCCGCCTCAGAGCCCGTCACCGCCTCCGTGTCGCCGGGAAGCATCGTGGTTATTGACCAGACCCTGCTGACACCAGAAATTGAGCAGTGGTGCACCGCATTGATGACCCAGCGGGGCGCAACCGTCGTGCTGGCCGCTCCGGCCTCCGATTTGGTGAGCCCCATGCCCGCCCTCGCCCAGCGCCTCCGTGCTGTTCACGCCGTTGAGCTCGTGCTCGAACCCATTACTGCGGCGCAATCGCGAGAAATCGTGGCTCAAGCCTGTCAACAGCACGAGGTGTCGCTCGCGCCGATTGAGGTGAACTGGATCGTCGCAATCTGCGGTGGCAGCACGCCGTTGTTGCGCGCGATCGTGCATGACTACGCCGAGTCCGAAGAGGCTTCTGTCGCGGTCTTTGGGCGACGCACCCGCATGATTGCGAACGAAGCGATGACGGAAATTCCCGCGGCGCTGCTACCGGTGGCGCGTCTTGTCGCAACGCTTCCCGGCGTCAGTCGTCGACGGCTGCGCCGGTTTGTTGATGCGCACGCGCTTGACCTGCTGACCGAAACCTCGATCGCCGACCGGCTGGACGATACCGTCGTTCTCAATCAGGCCATGAGCCTTGCCCTCCGACTGGCGACTCCCAGTCAGCTCGACGACGCCGCCGTGCTCATCGCCACCGATGTGATCGAGTCGCTCGCCCTGGGCACGCACTGTGCCGAGCCCGAGATTCTCATCGTCGCCACCATGCTTCGTGAGCATCCCGATCGCTTTTCGCATGTTCCGTGGGTCGATCGCTCACGCCTGCTGTTCGTCACGATGTGGCTGCTGCGACGAGTGGGCGCTATCGACCGCGCGGCGTTCGCTGCCCGTCAGCTCATGGCGCAGCCGGGGTGGGAGCAGGTCACGGTGCTGCACAGCATCGCCCGCGGCACCGACGAAGATCTCGACGCGCTCTCGGCCGATCTGCGATCCGACGCTTTCCCGCCCGAGGCCTACGAAGTGGCGGCACCCTGGTTGCAGTGCTTGTCGCTGCCACTCACGCGCGACACCGCGGCAACGCGGTGGGCGCTCGATCTCTCTGACACTCCGGGTGCATCCGGGCCCGATCCGGCGATGGTTGCGGCATTGCGCACCGTACTTCGCGCTGCGGGCGCACTGCAGGAACAAGACCTGCAACGCGCGAACGACCTGGCCACCGATGTGCTGCTGCCGCAGGGCGCTCATGATGCCACCCGCGTTCGCGCCCTCATCATCCTCGGTGCCACCGGCAGCCTCGCCGCCGACGGCCCTCGCGTCGAGCGATTCGTCAATCGCATTCTCAACATCACGCTGGCTAACTCCCCGTCAGGACTCCACCACGATCTGGCGCGCAGAAGTCTCGACGACGCGCTGATGATGAGTGCCCTGATGCTCGCCTCCCTCGGCGCGCCCGCACCGAGCGCGCTGCTCGATTGCATCGATGATCGCACGCACGCTGCGGCCCTCGCCGATGACCACCCGGCACTCATTCGCATGGCGCTGACGCGGCTGTCTGTCGCCCGCGATGAGACCAACACCAGCGGAACCATGCGGTTTCTGAGTCGACTCTCGCCCAATGACCTGAGCGCCTGGGTGCTGAGCCGGTTTGGTGGCGAACCGGCCAGGCCGCCCATGCACCTGGTCAGCGGGGTGTTTATGGATCACGCGCTGACGTCTGCCCGACTCCTCAGCACGCTCGCGGTGCGTGGGCCGGAGGGCTTGGCGCGGGTGTGGGGCACCTATGAGGTCAGCGGAACCCCGTTTCGCGTCATCGGCGAGGCGTACCTTTCGCTCACCGTGCGCAAAGAAGCCCTCGAGGGCGATGTCACCGCGATCGCGGAACTCTCGCTCCCGAAAGACTCCGTGCTCGGCGCCGTGCGTGATCACGTGGTGGGAATGGCGCGCAATGAACCGGCCGTCCTGGTGCGCGCGCTGGAGGCGTTCGTCGCGAACCACGCCTGGGAGTGCGCCCGCGTGGTCAATCGCGATCTCGCCCTCATCACCGCCGATGACCCGACCTGGTCAAAGCAGGTCAAGGCCGGGCAGCGTCTGCTGCAGTCTGAAATGCGCTCGGTCGCCGCAACGCAGAGTGCGTTGACTCCCCGCGAGCGCGAAGTCACGCAGTTGGCGGCGCAGGGAATGCGCAATAAGCAGATCGCCGAGGTGCTGTTTCTCTCGGTGCGCACCGTCGAAAGTCACCTGTATCGCGCGCTTCACAAGCTCTCCGCGGTGCGCGACGACCTCGATGCACCGCCAGCACGTGGTTCCGACTCAGCGCCCGACTCAGCGCCCGACTCAGCCCCCGGCTCAGCGCACGGCTCAGCCCCCGGACTGAGCGACTAGCTCAGCGCCCGTACCCGATACCGTCGGGCGTTAGTCTTCCCACACGCTGGGCGCATCTTGGCGCGGCGACGGCAACGACGACGCCACCGCCCACTCGTGTACCCAGTCGGCGATGTCAGGAATCATGTCGGGCTTACCAACCGCCGCAAACAGCTCTTCGTGACTGACGGTTCCGCCGCCACGCTTCAACATGCGGGCACGCACGATCACCTTCGCGTAGATTTCACCCTTCACCACGGCGCGGTGCTCCATGTAGATCGCGCGATCGTCGTGCCCCAACAGGCGCGACTCGACGGTAAAGCGCTGCCACAGCTGCAGGGACTTGCGAAACGTAATGGTTTCGGCCGACACCACGGCATACCAGTTCTGCTGTTTCATCACGTCGGCGACGCCGGTTCGCACCAGCAGATCCCAGCGGCCAAGATCAAACAGCGAGAGATAGCGGCCGTTGTTCATGTGCCGCAAGATGTCGATATCGGTGGGCAGGGTGGTGAGGCGAATGCGCGTGACGGTTCGCGGCGGAACCAGCCCGTTGCGGCGCACACGACGGCGCGCGAAGAGGATTGACAACAGCGTTCGCCACATCACGTTCACGCCGGTGATGCTACTCGCACTCCGCGAGACGACGCGAATCGCTGTGTGTGAGTCTCCACCGATTTCACGTTCTGGCACTGCGCGGTTTAGAGTCTGGCCATGGAAGCCGAACTGCAGACCAATGTCGTTGTTCGTCCCGTCCGTGTCAGCGACGCCGAGGCTATTGGGCGTGTCCACGCGACCACATGGCACGAGACGTACGATCACCTGATTAGCACCGCCGCACTGGAGAAGGTATCTCCACGGCGCCTCGCGGAACTCTGGACCTCGTGGGCCTCTCAGGGCCCCGAATACGTTCAGTACGCCGCGCTCGTTGACGGAGAAGTTGTCGGTTTTGCCGGCTCAGGTCCTGCGCGGGACGAAGATGCCCCGCGCGAACGTGAGCTGTACTTTATCTACCTCCTCGACGCGTATCACGGCACGGGAATCGGACAGCAACTGTTCAACGCGGTCGTCCCAGAAGGACAACCGCTCTACCTGTGGGTCGCCGAGGACAACCCTCGCGCCCACCGGTTCTACCAGCGCAACGGCTTCGTCGCCGATGGCGCCAAGCACACCGAGCCCTTCTTGGGCGAGAGCCTGACCGAGGTGCGCCTGGTTCGCTAATGCTCCAGATTTGGGCACTCGATAACATCGGTGAGATTACGCAGGGCGTCGATCTCGCCGATGTTGTCATTTCTGCTTTGGATCAGCCACTGCAGGCGGGCGACATCGTGGTCGTCACCAGCAAGATCGTGTCAAAAGCAGAGGGTCGCACGCGGGTGGCGAACGACCGCGAGGCCGCCATCACCGAGGAGACCGTGCGCGTGGTTGCCACTCGCACCTCCGAGACGGGTCACACCACGCGCATTGTGCAGAGCCGGCTGGGCATTATCGCGGCCGCAGCCGGGGTTGATGCCAGCAATACGCCAGACGGAACCATCCTGCTGCTTCCCGAAGACCCGGACGCCTCTGCGCGGCGGCTGGCAGCATCGTTGCGTGAACGCCTGGGTGTGCCGCTCGGCGTCATCATCACCGACACTCTGGGTCGCGCCTGGCGCGAGGGGCAAACCGACCAGGCCATCGGCGCAGCCGGAGTGCACGTTTTTGACGACCTGCGTGGTTCCGTCGACGCCGAGGGCCGCCCCCTTGTGGTGACCATGCCGTGCGTTGCCGACGAACTGGCGAGCGCCACCGACCTGGTGAAAGGCAAGACCTCGCGCAAGCCCGTCGCCATTGTGCGCGGCCGCGCCGACCTGGTGGGCTCGCTCGATCTGCCCGGAGCGCGCTCCATCGTGCGCCCGCCGGAGCGTGACATGTTTCACACCGGAAGTGCTGAGGCCTACGCCGAAGGATTCGACGCAGGCCTCAAAGCAGCTTCCGGCGACGCTTAGCGGGCGCTGACCTTTCCGAACAGCTTCGCGATCGGTGCGATCACGAGCGGACGAGCAGCGATCGCTGCACCCACCATCACGCAGAGTCCGGCGAAGAACAGCCAGAATCCCGTCCAGCTGACCTCGTCGGTTCCGCCGAACATGTGGTTGAGGTTGCGCAGCGCACCGGTGGCGAACACCAGGAACACGTGGATGATGATGAACAGCACGAAGAACAGCATCGTCGGCAGGTGAAGCGCACGCGCCACCTCTACCGGGTAGGCCTTGTTCAGCTTTTCTGCCTTCTTCGGCCACAGGTTGCTCATGCGCAGACCCGTGATGATCGCCACCGGCGCCGCAATAAACACGACGACGAAGTACATCAGCTGCTGAATGCTGTTGTAGTTGACCCAGCCGTGCTCGGTGGGCCAATCCAGCGAGACGTACTGCAAGATCGCGGAGAGCGCGTTGGGGAACACTTCCCAACTGGTCGGCACAATGCGCACCCAGTGACCGCTCACAAACAGCAGCACCACAAATACCAGACCGTTGATAACCCACAGCAGGTCAAGCGACTGGTGAAGCCACAGCGTCAGGCTGATCTTGCCGCGGCCGTCGGTGGAGCGTTTGGGCGTCCAGAACGCGCTCGGGCGGCGATCGGTACGAACCCGCCATCCGCTGCGGATGATCAACAGCATCAGGAACATGTTGAAGTAGTGCTGCCACTGCGCCCACGCCGGGAAGCCCGGCTTCGAGCCTTCCGGCAGGTCGTACTCGCCGGGGTAGGTGGTGAGGAAGTCCTGCATGAACGGCAGGCTCAGCAGCAGGCGCACGGCGATGACAGCCATGGCAGCGGCACCCAGCAAAACGGCGCCCGAGAGCACCAGAACGCCGAACCACTGGCCGGCCGTGAACTTGCCGTAGCGACGCTTTTCGCGCTTCACCACCGGAACCTCGGCGTACTTGCCAGCAAAAACCGTCGGCTTAAACGGCAGCGGCGTGCTGACGTCGTAGCCCTTCGCCGTAGCGGGCGCCGGGGGTGCGGGTGCGACGGCGGTGGCTGCGGGTGCAGCGGCGGGCGGAACCACGCCAGCGGCGCCTGAGGCAGCCTCCGTTGTTGCTGCGGCTACGTTTGCCGCTACGGGTGCGGCTGCGTCGACCGGCGCCTGGGCGGGCGCGGCCACCGCGGGGCGCGCAACGGAGCCAGCGGGTGGCCAGCCGTCGCCGCCGGCAACGCGCGGGAGTCCGCGGCGCAGGGCGACGGCTTCGCCGGCAACCTGCCCCAGCGATGCGGGCGGGGCAGCTGCCGGTTGCGCGGCCGAAGCCTGTGCGTTGGGGGCCTGTGGGGCGGGAGCCTGTGCGTCGGGGGCGGCCGGAGTTACGGGTGCAGCCGCGGCGGCAGGCGCGGCGACGGGCGGTGCCACGGCAGGCGCGGCCACAGCCGAAGCGGCGGAGGCGACAGCAGCCCCAGTGGTAGCGCCGGCGGGCGGCCAGGGTTCGCCACCGGGTGTGCGCGGGAGTCCGCGGCGCAGCGCCGCACCCCCCGTAGCAGCAGAAGCAGCAGAATCAGAAGCAGAGTCCGCACCAGCCGGCGCCTCTGCGGCCTCAGGCGCTACAGACGCGACGGGCGCGGCATCAGCCACCTCACCGGCGCTTACTTCCGCCGCGACGACAGCCACTGGTTCCGCAACCGCAGTCGTTGCCTCAACCACCTCGACAGCGGGTGGCATCGAATCGGCAGCGGGCTCGGCGGGGAGGTCGCCGCCGTCGGGGGCGACGCCGCCCGCAGGCCACGCGTCTCCGCCGGCCACGCGGGGCAAGCCGCGTCTGATCGAACGGCTATAGGTCGCCATGCCTACTTCTTCCGGGCCTCGAGCGCGGTGATCAACTGCGGAACCACGGTGAAGAGGTCACCGACAACGCCGAAGTCGGCGATGTCGAAGATCGGAGCCTCGCCGTCCTTGTTGATCGCGACGATGGTCTTGGCGGTCTGCATGCCGGCGCGGTGCTGGATCGCGCCGGAAATGCCCAGCGCCACGTACAGTTGGGGCGAAACCGAAACGCCGGTCTGGCCGACCTGGTGCGACTGCGGAATGTAGCCGGCATCGACGGCGGCGCGGGAGGCGCCAATCGCGGCTCCCAGAGCGTCAGCCAACTGTTCGACCAGCACGAACTTCTCTTGCGATCCGAGGCCGCGGCCACCGGAGACAACCTTGGCCGCGCCGCGCAGTTCGGGGCGGGAGGATTCCACAACCTCTTCCTGAACCGAGTTGATCGTGGCGGCGGGCTTGCCCGATGCGGCAACCATGAGGGTTTCAGAAGCCAGCGGCTGCTCGGTTGCGCGTGCGTCGATCGAGCCCTGGCGAATCGTGACGACCAGCGGGCCGAACGTGGCAGCCGAGGTCGAGTTGAAGGCGCCGCCATAGACCGAGTGCTCGGCGATCACGCCCTCACCGTCGCGCGCGACACCGACCGCGTCAACCGCCAGCGCGGCGTTCGCACGCACGGCGAGACGGCCAGCGATATCGCGGCCATCAATGGAGTGCGACAGCAGCACGGCGTCAGGCTGAACAGCGGCAACGGCTGCGGCAACAGCATCAACGGCGGGGAGGTTAAGCGTCTGCGCATCGGAACCTTCGGTCACCAACACGTGCGCGGCACCGAGTCGTGCCGCCTCGGCTGCGGCTTCAGCGGAACCGTTCACGATCAGCGCTACCGGGGTTCCGACGCCGGAGGCGGCACCGAGAAGACCGGCCGCAGCCGGGGTGAGGGCGCCTGCGGTCGTCGTTTCAAGAACGACAAGAATGGAGTCTGCGGGGTAGTTCGTCATTACTCTCGTCCTCACACCAGTCGGTTCTGGATCAGGAATTCGGCAAGCTTTTCGCCTGCGTCGCCCTCGTCCACGATCTTGACGCCGGCCTCACGCGGCGGGCGCTCGGCGACCGTCAGCATGATGGAGTGCGCCTGCGAAAGGTCATCGGCGTCGATCGCGAGATCTGCCAGCGACAGCGTCTCAAACGGCTTCTTCTTAGCCGCCATGATGCCCTTGAAGTTGGGAAAACGTGCGTCGGGAAGCGCCTCGGAGATCGAGATGACGGCCGGGAGGGTCGCGGTGATGGTCTGCGAGCCGCCATCGATCGGGCGCGTGCCGGTGACCGCACCGTCGGTGATTTCTACCGTGCTGAGGCCGGTGGCTGAAACGACGCCGAGCAGCTCTGCGATCATCGCCGGAACCATGCCGCCGGAGCCGTCCGTGGAGGAGTTTCCGGCGATGACGAGGTCGTAGCCGGTCTTCTCAATCGCGGCGGCGAGCACCTGAGCGGTCAGGCGCAGGTCGGCGCCGAGCAGCTTCTCGTCGGCGATCTGCACGGCGCTGGCGGCACCCATCGCGAGACCCTTGCGGATCGTTGCGGCTGCACCGTCGTGCGACATCGACAGCACGACAACATCGGTGCCGGCGTTCGCGTCTGCGTAGGAGAGAGCAACCTCAAGCGCGCGCTCGCCGATCTCGTCGAGCACCGCCTCGCTTGCACCACGATCAGCGAGACCGGTTTCTAGATTCAGCTTGCGGTCACCATAGGTGTCAGGGACTTCCTTGACCAGGACGATGATCTTCATCGATAGCTCCTCCTCGTTCGTCGCGAGTCTAATAGACGCCATTTCAATGTACCCATTCGCTGTGGGCTATCGCATTGATAAGCCATCAGGCGGGCGCCTATGTATACATTCCGCACAACCAAGCAAACATTAGGCCAAACGTAACACGCTTCGATTCGGCGGAGAAAACGGCGCAAAACCGATAGCGTTGGCGCATGGCAGGGCAGAATCCGCTTCGTGTTGATCCGATCGCTGAGGCGCGTCGGCAGTGGCACGTGCATGGCTGGGATGACGCCGCCGCCGGAATGACTGCCGTGACGAGCGTGATGCGCGCCCAGCAGCTCATGCAGGCCAGTGTCGATGCGGCCCTGAAACCACACAAGCTGACCTTCGCGCGGTACGAGATGTTGCGCATGTTGGCCTTCACGCGTGCCGGGCGACTGCCCCTTGCCAGCGCGATCGATCGCCTGCAGGTGCACCCCACGAGCGTGACCAACACGGTAGAACGTCTCGTGAAAGACGGCTACATCGAACGAGTCAAGCACCCCTCTGACGGTCGCGCCGCGCTGCTGCTGCTGACCGAGAGCGGTCGCGCCGTCGTCGAAGACGCGACCGTCTCGCTCAACACCGAGGTCTTTGAACGTGTCGGCATGAATCATGCCGACACCACCGCTCTGGTGGCGATCGTCGCACGGTTCCGCGAGGGTGCTGGCGATTTCGTCAACGACCCCGAATCCACCCGCGAACCCGACTGACCCACACTCCGGTTTCTAGCGGTTTTCGAAGGCTGGTTGGCGCTTTTCGCGGAACGCGGCCATGCCCTCTTTCTGGTCACGAGTGTCGAACAGCGAAGCAAACAGCGCGGCCTCGTGACGCAACCCCTCCGCGAGCGGCGATTCGAGCGAGGTGCGAATGAGCTCCTTCGCGGCCAGCACGCTGGGTAGCGACTTTGCGGCGATGGTGTCGCCCATAGCCTGCGCCTCATCGAGCAACGCATCAGCAGGCACAACGCGCGAGACGAGTCCGGCACGATCTGCCTCCGCAGCATCGATCATGCGACCAGTCAGCACGAGCTCGGCGGCCTTGTAGGCTCCGATTGCGCGCGCCAGTCGCTGCGAGCCACCCATGCCGGGAATGACGCCGAGGTTAATCTCCGGCTGACCAAACTTGGCGGTGTCTGCGGCCAAGATAATGTCACACATCATCGCCAGCTCACAGCCGCCACCGAGGGCAAAACCGTTCACCGCGGCGATGACGGGCTTGCGCACGGCAACCAGGCGCCCCCACTCGGCAAAGTAGTTGCCCAGGCGCATGTCAAGGCCAGTGCGGTCTTCCATCTCTTTGATGTCAGCACCCGCGGCGAAGGCTCGTCCGGCACCGGTGATTACGATGGCGCCAATGCCTGGATCCGCATCAAACTGTTCCGCGGCGATCACCACGTCGTGCATGGTCTGCGCGTTCAGCGCGTTCAGCGCCTCGGGGCGGTTCAGCGTGATCCAGCCAACGCGGCCACGGGTGTCAACCAGGATGGTTTCAAAATCAATCATGCTCGCCTCTCTTGCGTGAAACGTCACGCGATCTCACGCGCCAGAAGACGCCCGAATGGTGTTGATGATGCCAGAGAAGTCCTGGTTTGCGCCGATACCTGCGGCAAAGTCCGCGTACATCTGCTGCGCGTGACGCCCGAGTTGCGCATCAACGCCGGTCGCTTCAATGGCGGCCAGCGCCAGCCCGAGGTCTTTCGCCATGAGCGCGCCGGCGAAGCCGGGCTGGTACTCGCGGTTGGCGGGGCTGGTGGGAACCGGACCGGGAACCGGGCAGTTGGTGGTGAGCGCCCAGCACTGCCCTGACGCGTGCGCGGCAACATCGAACAGCGCATTGTGCGTGAGCCCCAGGCGCTCGCCCAGGACGAAGGCTTCCGAAACGGCGATCTGGCTGATCGCGAGGATCATGTTGTTGCACACCTTCGCGGCCTGGCCGAGGCCATCGCCGCCGCAGTGCACAATGCGCGATCCCATGATTTCAAAGAGTTCGCGGGCCGATGCCACGACGTCGTCTGCGCCACCGATCATGAACGCGAGGGTTCCGTTCTCGGCGCCAACAACGCCGCCAGAGACGGGTGCGTCCAGGCTCCGATGGCCGGCGGCCGCTGCCAGGTCGTGCGCCTCGCGCGCCTCCAGCACCGAAATCGTCGAGCAGTCAATGAACAGCGTGTTGGGCGCGGCGTTCGCCAGCAGCCCGTTATCGCCCGCGTAGGCATCGATCACGTGCTTGCCGCTCGGAAGCATCGTGATGACGACCTCGGCTCCGATCACCGCGTCGACCGCGGTGTCGGCGACCGAAAGGCCGGCAGCTCGCGCCGCATCGATAGCGGCCGGAACCACGTCGAAGCCGGCAATGGAGTGGCCCGCCTTGTGCAGGTTGATTGCCATGGGAAGCCCCATGTGACCCAACCCGAGAAATGCAATGTTCGTCATGCTCGTCCTCCTTGGTTCCGCTTGCGCGTTAGCGCTTGCCCTCGAGAACTTCGCGACCGATGATGACGCGCATGATCTCGTTCGTGCCCTCCAAGATCTGGTGTACGCGCAGGTCGCGCACGATCTTTTCGATGCCGTAGTCGGCGAGGTAGCCGTAGCCGCCGTGCAGTTGCAGGGCATCGTTGGCAACCTTGAAGCCCGCGTCGGTCGCAAAGCGCTTCGCCATGGCGCAGAGCATTGCCGCGTCGGCGGAACCTTCGTCAATGCTGCGTGCTGCCTCACGCACCAGGGCGCGGGCGGCGCGCAGCTCCGTCGCCATGTCGGCGAGCGTGAACTGCACCGTCGAGCGGGCCGCGAGCGGCTCACCGAACGTGAAGCGCTCCTTGACGTAGGCGGCGGCCTTGTCGAGGGCCCAGGCTGCCCCACCCAGCGAGCAGGCGGCAATGTTGATGCGCCCGCCGTTGAGTGCGCGCATGGCGATCTTGAAACCGCCACCCACCTCGCCCAGCACGTTGGCCGTAGGCACCCGAACCTCGTCGAGAATCACCTGGCGGGTCGGCTGCGCCTTCCAGCCCATCTTCTTCTCGTTCGCGCCGAACGACAGCCCATTGGAGTCACCCGGAACCAAGAATGCGGTGATGCCGCGAGCGCCCGGCTCGCCGGTGCGCGCCATGACAACGTAAACCCCGGCCTCGCCGGCGCCAGAAATGAACTGCTTCACACCGGTCAGAACGTACTCGTCGCCGGAGCGAATCGCCGACGTCGTGATCGCGGCGGCATCGGAGCCAGCCCCTGGTTCCGTCAGGCAATATGCGCCGAACATGTCCATCGCCGTGAGGCCGGGCAGCCACGTCTGGCGCTGCTCTTCGGTGCCGAACGTGTCGATCATCCAGCCGACCATGTTGTGAATGGTCATGTAGGCGGTGATGGTCGGGTCGGCGTACGCGAGCGACTCGAAGATCGCGGCGGCGTTGGAGCGGCTGAGGGCCGCACCCCCGACGTCTTCTGCCACGTAGATGCCACCCAGCCCCAGCTCACCCGCACGCTGCAGGGTGTCGCGGGGGAAGGTTCCGTGTTCGTCCCATTCGGCGGCGTAAGGCGCCATCTCGGAGGCGGCGAAGTCGCGAACCGCGTCAAGAATCGCGGAGAGTTCTTCTTCAGTCGTGGTGGTCATGCTCATGGAGTTCTCAATTCATCGTGGGAATGACGAAGCTGGCACCTTCTTTGATGCCTGACGGCCAACGACTCGTGATCGTCTTGGTCCTGGTGTAGAAGCGGAACGAGTCGGGGCCGTGCTGGTTGAGGTCACCGAAGCCACTCTTCTTCCAGCCACCGAACGTGTGATACGCGATGGGCACCGGAATCGGCACGTTGACGCCGACCATGCCGACCTGCACGCGCGTCGTGAAGTCGCGGGCGGTGTCGCCGTCACGGGTGAAGATCGCGACGCCGTTGCCGTACTCGTGGTCGGTGGCCATGGCCAGCGCCTCTTCGTAGGTGTGGGCGCGGGCGATGACGAGCACCGGGCCGAAGACCTCTTCGCGGTAGATCGTCATGTCGGTGGTGACGTTGTCAAACAGCGTCGGGCCGAGGTAGAAGCCATTCTCGTAGCCCTCAACCACGTAGCCACGGCCGTCTGCGAGCAGCGTTGCACCCTCATCGATTCCCTGCTGGATGTAACCGCTGACCCGGTCAACGGCCTCGCGCGTGATGAGGGGGCCGTAGTCCATCCCCTCGGCGAGCGCCGGGCCGATCTTCAGGTGGGCGACGCGTTCTGCCAGCTTGGCCGACAGCGCGTTTGCGGTCTCGTCTCCCACCGGAACAGCAACGGAGATCGCCATGCAGCGCTCGCCGGCGGAGCCGTAGCCGGCACCGATCAGTGCGTCGGCGACCTGGTCAAGGTCGGCATCTGGCATCACGATCATGTGGTTCTTGGCGCCACCAAAGCACTGCGCGCGCTTGCCGTTGGCCGTCGCGGTCGAGTAAATGTACTGCGCGATGGGCGTGGAACCGACGAAGCCGACCGCCTGAATGCGGTCATCGTTCAGCAGCGCGTCGACGGCCTCCTTGTCGCCGTTGACGACGTTAAGTACGCCGTCGGGCAGGCCCGCTTCTTGAAAGAGTTCTGCGATACGAATCGGAACCGAGGGGTCGCGTTCTGAGGGCTTCAGGATGACGGCGTTGCCACACGCGAGCGCGGGGCCAACCTTCCACAGCGGAATCATCGCGGGGAAGTTGAACGGGGTGATCGCCGCAACAACGCCGAGCGCCTGTCGCATTGAGTAGACGTCAATGCCGGTGCCGGCACCGACCGTGTATTCGCCCTTGAGCAGGTGCGGGGCACCGATGCAGAACTCGATAACCTCAACACCGCGCTGAATGTCGCCCTTGGCGTCGTCAACGGTCTTGCCGTGCTCGCTGGAGAGCAGGCGGGCGAGTTCGTCGCGGTCACGTGCGATGAGTTCGACGAACTTCATCATCACGCGGGCGCGCACCTGGGGGTTGGTTGCCGCCCATTTCAGCTGCGCCTGCTGCGCGTTTTCGATCACGGCCGAGACTTCGGCGGTGCTTGCCAAGGCGACCTGCGCCTGCACCTCACCGGTCGACGGATCGAAAACATCGGAGAAACGCCCCGATGTTCCTTCAGTGCGCTTTCCGCCTACAAAGTGCGGGATTTGACGTACCAATGTGACACCCCTGTCTGTGCCCTCGTTGGCACACTGCTCAGATTACATGGATGTCCTACTAAAAGGAATACCCTCGCCACCGCTACCTCCGCTGAGCCGCGTCTGGCATTCTGGTTAGCGACGGGCCCGCCAATGAGCCCGACAGAAAGTCCTCATGCCTCGCACCCTGACCTCCCGGCGCTCCCTGTGGGCGCTGCTTGCGCTCGTGATGGCGCTGCTGGTTGCTCCGTTCGTTGCCCCCGCCGCGAGCGCCAGCACGCCGGCGGCCGCCGCGGTTCCGATGGAGACGTACGAATGGGCCGAGGTGTACTTCGGAACGGGTGAAATCACGCAGGGCGAAACCCTGCAGGTCACTGTTTCTGACCTTCGCACCGGCCGCATCATCACCGCGAACCTCGGCGACGGCGCCATCGTCGTGCCCGACATTCCGGCCGCAGACCGCTATGGCGACACCGGTTTCGCGGTGACGATTCCGGCAGATTTTCCGGTGGGCGTTCACAACCTCACCATTGGCACAGACGAGTTCGCCCCGATTGTGATTCCCATCACCGTGCTTGCCGGCACCGCACCTCCCGCCGAGACGACAGAACAACCGGCGACGACAGAACCGACGCCGCCCGCAACGACCGAATCTGAAACGGCGCTCCCTGGTTCCGCCTCCCCCGACGCCGCCGATGAATCGCGTATCGGCCCGCCCATTCCTGCCTCCGCCGTGATCGGCGTGCTGGCGGGCATCGTCGGACTGATCGTGGTGACCGCGATTGTGCGTCGCGTTCGCAACGCACGCACCTAGCGCCAACGACAGCGCGCCAAAGGGTACGGTGTGAGGTGTGTCACTCACGCTTGCCGATGCCCGCACCCGTTCCGCTCTGATCTCTGAGGTCGACACCGTCGTTCACCTCGATCTCACCTCGACCGATCGCTACGACCTCGTCACCACCATCACGTTTGCGTGCTCGACGCCGGGCGCGACCAGCTTCTTGGAGCTGACCGATGCCACCGAGCTCACGGTGCAGACGGCAGACGGAACCACGTGGGCATACGACGGGCGCCGCATCACGTTGACGGGGTTGGCGGCGCAGAACACGGTGACCGTGCGCGCTCGCATGCCCTACGTCACCGATGGTGACGGCATGACGGTCGTGATTGACCCCGCAGACGACGAACGCTACGTCAGCGGCTTCACCGCGATGGATATCGCGCAGCGAGTGATTCCATCCTTTGACCAGCCCGATATCAAGACCTCCTTCACCGTATCGGTCACCGCCCCCAGTCACTGGACGGTCCTGGCTAACGGGCTGTTCGATCGCCGCGAGGGCGACACCTGGTTTTTCGCGAAGACGCCCCGCTTCTCGACGTACATCTTCTTCGTCTGCGGCGGCCCCTTCGTCTCCAAGACGTGGGATGAACCGTACGCCTTGGCGCCGAGCGGCTCGCTGCCCTTCGGTTGGCACGCACGCGCCTCGCAGGCGGCGGCGCTGGAGCGCGAGTTTGAGAGCCTCAAGTTCGTGACCTCGCGTGCTTTTGCGCACTACACGACGACGTTTGACGAGCCCTACCCGTTCGCCGACTACCAGCAGGTGTTTACGCCGGGCCTGAACTGGGGGGCGATGGAGTTTCCGGGTTGCGTCGCGTTTCGCGACGAGCTGCTGACGCCGGGTGAACCCACCGCCATGCAGCGCCACGCCATGAGCTCGGTCATCGCGCATGAGATGGCGCACATGTGGTTTGGCGACCTCGTCACCATGGCGTGGTGGGAAGACACCTGGCTCAATGAGTCGTTCGCCGACTACATGGGATACGAAGTTTCTGGTCGCGCGACCGGAACCGACACGTGGACGGCCGCAGCTCTTGGTCGCAAACTCAGTGCCTACTCCGCCGACTCCCGCCGCTCCACTCACCCCATCGCGGAAGACGCAGAAAACCTCGTCGACGTTGATACGGCATTCGCCAACTTCGACATGATCACCTATGCCAAGGGCAATGCGGTGCTGCGCCAACTGGTCACCTGGCTCGGCGAAGACGACTTCATTCGCGGCGTGAACGCGCACCTCTCGGCGCACCCGTTCGCAACCGCGACCCTCGCCGACTTTCTCGATGCCCTCGATGCCGCTACCGACCGCGATGTGCGCTCGTGGGCGACGGCATGGCTGCGTACCACCGGCTTTGACACCATTACCGTCTCTCGCGACGGCGAGGTTCCGGTGCTCACGCGAAACGGAACCCGCCCCCACCGCTTCACCGTCACCGGCTTTGCACCCGATGGTTCCGTTGCCCGCGAAGAGGTCGTTGACCTCGCCGACGAGCCGGTTCGTTTGGAGGCGTTCGCGGGGCTCGCGGTTCTGCCGAACGCGCTCGACGAAACCTACGCGGCGCTTGAGCTTGACGCCGCCTCGCAGGCAACACTGGATGCCGCGCTGAGCCGCATCGAGCGCCCGCTCACTCGCGGCCTGTTGTGGGCAACGGCCGTTGCCGGAGTGCAGCGCGGCACGCGGTCAACGACGAGCCTCATCACGCTCGCCCGCACCCAGTTGATCGACGAAGACGATGCCACCGTCTTCGAGGGCGCCATCGGCTTGGCGCTGCGAATGGCGGCAACGCACAGCACGGTCGAGACCGTCGGCGCGCACCTCGACCTGCTCGCGGAGCTTGCACGCCTGGTGCTGGCCTCACCGAAAACGCACCTGCACGCCGCCGCTGAGCGAATTTTCGCGCACGCCGGTAGCGACCCGGTCGAACTGAAGCAACGGCTGGCCGCCGCGGAGGATCCTGCCGTGCGCTGGATGTACGTGACGCGTCTGGCTGAGCTCGGCGACTCCACCGTTATCGCGGCAGAGGCTGAGCGCGACCGCACGACCGCCGGCGCGCACGCGGCTCTGCGATCGACCGCAGCTCTTCCCACGGCCGCCGCGAAGGCTGCGGCCTGGGAGCGCCTGGTGAGCGGAACCCTCTCCAACCGTGAATTCAGCGCCGTCGCCGAAGGCTTCTGGGGCATCGAGCAGGGCGAGCTGGTTGCCGAGTACGCAGAGCGCGCACCGCGGGAGTTCGCCGCCTTCGCGCGCACTCAGGGCCAAGCCATGGGGCAGTTGATCGGGCGGGCACTGCCCGCGATCGCTCTACCCGACGGTGGCGAAGCCCTCGTGGCTGAGCTGCGCGCCGTGGTGCAGACCGATGTTCCCACGGTCGCGCTGCGTGGCTTCAACGATCACCTCGATGATCTGGAGCACATGCGCGCCGCGACCGCGTAACGCGCGACACCTGCATCAGCGCAGCCGAACACCACCCGCACCTCACGCGCAACACCTGCTCGCACGGCATTACCCCGGCGTTTGCGGCCCGTTCACACGGCCGTCACCCGCGGCGATGACGGTGGAAGAGTCCTGCGCATGCGCTCCCGCATGCCGTGAATCTCCAACCGATCAGGAACACTCATGCTTTCGCGATCCTTCCGGCGCTCAGCCGGTTCCGTCGCGGTCGCGGCCGTGGCGTGCACGCTGGCGCTCGCCGCGCCGTCGCCCGCTACCGCCGCCATCGTTGCCGACCCCATCGAGGTATCCACCCCCGACGCGCGCTTCACGCTGAAGCCGCTCGGCACATTCGAGACCGGCGTCTTCGACGAATCTGCCGCCGAAATCGTCGCCGCCTACAACAGCCGCCTCTTTGTCGTTAACGCGCAGGCTGGTTCCGTCTCGGTGCTTGATGCGAGCGATCCGGCCGCCATGACGCAACTGTTCGCCGTCGCCGGCACCGGCGTCGCGAACTCGGTTGCGGTGCGTGACGATGGCCTCGGCGTTATTGCGTTTGAGGCGCCGGTGAAGACCGACCCGGGCACCCTGGTGTTCTTCGATGCGAATGCCGATGAGCCCGTGATCCTCGGCTCGGTGACCGTGGGCGCGCTGCCCGATATGGTGGCGCTGTCGGCAGATGGAACCACGGCTGTGGTTGCCAACGAGGGAGAGCCGGCCGACGACTTCGCCACCGACCCCGAAGGTTCCGTCGCCGTGGTGGCATTGCCTGCCACGGTTGCGTCTCCCGCGCAGAGCGACGTGCGCATCGCAGACTTTCACGCTTTTGAGGGCGACAATCTGCCCGCCGGTGTGCGCGTTTTCGGACCGACTCCGGAGGCCGACTACCCGGTGAGCCGCAACCTGGAGCCCGAATACGTCACGATCGACGGCGCCACGGCGTACGTTTCAGTGCAAGAGGCCAACGCGATTGCCACGGTTGACCTGGCTACCGCCACCGTCACCGCGATCACCCCGCTCGGGTTCAAGGATCACGCCCTCGACGCCAACGCGCTCGACCCCTCCGACAAAGACGGCGCGTTCACGCAGCGCACCTACGAGAACCTGTTTGGCGTCTACATGCCTGACGGCATCGCGTCGTACCAGGCCAACGGAACCACGTACCTGGTGACCGCCAACGAGGGCGACGCGCGGGAATGGGGCGACTACGCCGAGCCTTCCCGCGTCAAAGACCTCGCCGATGATGGCTACGGCCCGGTGTGCGAGAACTTCGCTTCGCTCACCGGAAACGCAGAACTCGGGCGGCTCAACGTGACCCGCGAACTCGGCTTCAACGCCGACGCCGGATGCTACGACGAGCTATACGCGTTTGGTGGCCGCTCGTTCTCGATTTTCACCACCGACGGCACGCTGGTGTTCGATTCGGGCGCCGCGTTTGAGCAAATCACGTTTGACGCGCTGGGCGCGTTCGTGAATTCCAACCATACCGAGGCCAACGCCGAGGGCCGCAGCGACGACAAAGGCCCCGAGCCGGAAAGCGTGGCCGTCGGCGCGATCGATGGCCGCACCTACGCGTTTGTCGGGCTGGAGCGGGTTGGCGGCGTCGTCGTCTACGACATCACGACCCCGACCGACGCGACCTTCGTTACCTACGTCAACAATCGCGACTTCGCGGCCGATGCCGAAGCGGATCTGTCGTCTGCCGGGGACCTGGGCGCCGAAGGCGTGACCTTCATTCCCGCCGATGCCTCCCCCACCGGCGAGCCGATGTTGGCGGTCGCCAATGAGGTGAGCGGAACCACGACATTGTTTGCGATTGATGACGGACTCACCGAGGTGCAGATTCTGAACGTGAACGACTTTCACGGCCGCATCGAGGCCAACCTTGGTGGCGGCGAGCCCGGCGCCGCGGTGCTGGCCGGCGCCGTCTCGACGCTGACTGCGGAAAACCCGAACACCCTGTTTGTCTCCGCCGGCGACAACATCGGCGCCTCCACGTTTACGTCGTTCATCGACAGCGACAACCCCACGATTGACGCCCTCGTGGCTGCAGGACTCGATGCCTCGGCCGTCGGCAACCATGAGTTCGACGCCGGAATGGCTGACCTCACCGACCGCGTGGTTCCGCGCTTCGGCGGCTCGCAGTATGCGCTCGGCGCGAACGTCTACGACCGCGCCACGGGCGAGCCCGCGCTTGACGAGTACAGCATTCAGACGGTCGACGGCGTGCGCGTCGCGTTTATCGGAACGGTGACGGCAGAGACAGCGGCCATGGTTTCGGCCGAGGGCATCGCCGATGTCACGTTTGGTGATGAGCTGGAGGCCGCCAACCGGGTGGCCACAGAGTTGACCGCCGCGGGCGCCGCCGACGTCATCGTGCTGCTCACCCACAACGGCCAGGCAACCTCAAGCTGTGCTGACCTCACCGACGCCAGCACGACGTACGGGGCGCTCGTCGCCGGAGCATCGAGCGATATTGACGCGATCATTTCTGGCCACACCCATCAGGCGTACGCCTGTGAGGTCAACGACCCTGCGGGTAACGCGCGCCCGGTGATTCAGGCACACCAGTACGGCACCACGCTCGGGCAGATTTCGATGACCGTCGATTCTGAATCGAAGCAGCTCGTCGCAATTTCGGGTGACCTCGTGCCGCTCACCGCCGACGGCGCCGCCCTCTACCCGGCCGACGAAGAGGTCGCGGCGATCGTCGCCGAGGCCGCGGCCGTCGCGGCGGACAAGGGCAGTGTCACGGTCGGCGCGATCAGCGCGGATATTCTGCGCGGCGGAACCAATGGTTCCGATCGCGGGGTGGAATCGGCCATGGGCAACCTCATCGCCGATGTCACACTGTGGGCAGCGTCTGGTCAGAGCGCGGAGGCCGCGGCGGCACGCGCGACGCCCGCTGCTGCCGTACCCACGGCGGATATCGCGTTCATGAATCCCGGCGGACTGCGCGCCGACCTGCGCTACGGCACCGATGGTTCCGTCACCTACCGCGATGTGGCGAGCGTGCAGCCGTTTGCGAACACCATCGTCACGCTGACCCTCACCGGTGCGCAGATCAAGAGCGTGCTCGAAGAGCAGTGGCAGCCAGACGGCGCCTCCCGCCCCAAGCTGCATCTCGGAGTGTCAGAAGGCTTCAGCTACACCTACGTTGACGACGCGCCGCGCGGCGAGCACATTCTGTCGATGTCGCTGAACGGCACACCGATTGACCCGGCGGCGCGCTACACCGTGGCGGCCAACTCCTTCCTCGCGAGCGGCGGCGATAACTTCGTCACCTTTGCGCAGGGCACCGACCGCGTCGATACCGGTCAGGCGGATCTCGGCCTGACGGTCGCGTATTTTGCCGCACATCCGGTCGTCGATCCGGCGCCGCTTGGCCGCGCCATTCTCGCGACCGGCGAGCCGGGCGAAGGCGAAGGCGAGGGCGAAGGCGAGGGCGAGCCGGGTGAGGGTGGCGGAACCGGTGGTGCTGAGGGCAGCGCGGGTGCTGGTTCCGGAACCAGCGGCGGCGGAAACGAGCTGGCCGTGACGGGTGCCGAGGCGCCGTATGCACTGGCGCTGGGCGCTGCCGTGCTGCTCGCTGGCGGCCTCGTGCTTTCGGCGCTCCGCCGCCGCGGCACGCGCACCCAGTAGCAGACAAACAAATCGGGGTCACCCTCCGCGATGGAGGGCGACCCCGATTCTGTGCTTCTGGTTCCGCCTACTCGGCTTCGGCCTCGCGGCTGGCGGCTTCGAGCTCGGCATCGGTTGCGACGTAGCCGTCGATGTGACGCTCGGCGGGGCCGACGTACTCCGAGAGCGGGCGAATCAGCGCGTTTGAGGCCAGCTGCTCCATGATGTGTGCGGTCCAACCGGTTACGCGCGCGGCGACAAACAGCGGCGTGAAGGTGAGCGTGTCAAAGCCCATCAGGTTGTAAGCCGGGCCCGACGGGTAGTCCAGGTTCGGGTAGATGCCCTTGCGCGCGACAAACTCGCTCTCCAGCGCGTCGTAGAGTGCGGCAACCTCGGGACGGTCGTAGTGCGTAACGAGGGTGTCAAGCGCGGCCTTCATCGTCGGCACGCGCGAGTCGCCGCGCTTGTAGACGCGGTGGCCGAAGCCCATGATCTTGCGCTTGGCGCCGAGCGCCTCATCCAGCCACGGCGTCACGTTCTCGGCCGAACCGATGGCGTCGAAGATGTGTAGCACGGCCTCATTGGCGCCACCGTGCAGCGGCCCCTTGAGGGCGCCGATGGCTCCGGTGACCGCCGAGTACAGGTCGCTCAGGGTCGACGCGATCACGCGAGACGTGAATGTTGAGGCGTTGAACGAGTGCTCTGCATACAGCGTCATGGAGCGGTTGAAGGCATCAACGACGATCTCGTGCTGCTCTTCACCGAAGGTCATCCAGAGAAAGTTTGCCGAGTAGTCCAGGTCATCGCGCGGTGCGATGAGCTCTTCGCCACGGCGGCGACGCTGGCCGTAGGCAACAATCGCCGGCAACTGCGCCCACAACCGAATGGCGCGCTCCTGGTTCTCTTCCGGGGTTCCGGCTGCGTCCATCACATCGCCCGTGGCATCGAGCGCGCCGATTACGCTGACCGCGGTGCGCACCTCATCCATCGGGTGTGCGGTGGTCGGCAGAATGTCGATCGCGGCCTTCACCTCGGGCGAAAGCGCACGGTGCTGACGCTCGGTGGCGCGGAGCTCTGCGAGCTCGGCGGCGGTGGGCAGGTTGCCCGTCCACAGCAGGTGCGCGACCGCCTCGAAGGGCTGCGTCGCGGCCAGCTCTTGCACGGGGTATCCGCGATACAGCAGGCTGTTGGTCTCGGGGTTGACCTTCGAGATGGCGGTGACGTCAACGACGACGCCCGCGAGGCCCTTCTTAATGTCGACTTCCGTCATGAGTTACTCCTTCTGGCTTACCGCTCAACCCGGAAGTTGAACACGCTGGTGTCGAAGTGGTTATAGGCCTCATAGTCGATGAGGTCGTAGAGATCAGCGCGGTGCTGCATCTCGTCCAGTTTGCCGGTCAAATGGCCGGCCGTGTTGAGTTCGTCAAGAGCGCGACCGGTTGCACCCATCGAAATGCGCAGCATCGAGACCGGCCAGATGGCGATGCGAATGCCGACATCAGCCAATTGCTGAGCCGAGAACAGTTCGCTCTTGCCAAACTCGGTCATGTTGGCGAGCACCGGAACATCGACCGCGTTCACGACGGCTTCGAAGTGCTCGAGGCTGTGCATGGCCTCCGGGAAGATCGCGTCAGCGCCGGCGTCGACGAGCGCCTTGGCCCGGTCGATCGCCGCCTGCAGCCCATCGACCGCCGCGATGTCGGTACGCGCCATGATGAGAAAGTTCTCGTCACGACGCGCGTCAACGGCGGCGCGAATGCGCTTGAGCGCGGTGCTCTCATCGACGACGGACTTGCCATCGAGGTGACCGCACCGCTTGGGGTTGATCTGGTCTTCGATGTGCATGCCGGAAAGCCCGGCGTCTTCCATCTCTTGAACCGTGCGGGCGACGTTCATCGGCTCGCCAAACCCGGTGTCGGCATCGATCAGGGTCGGCAGGTCGGTCATGCGAGCGATCTGCTTGCCGCGACCGGCAACCTCGGTGAGCGTGGTCAGCCCGATGTCGGGCAGGCCAAGGTCGGCCGAGAGCACGGCTCCCGAGATGTAAACACCCTCGAAACCCTTTTGCTCGATGAGGCGGGCAGACAGCGGGTTGAACGCCCCGGGAAACCGCAGGAGTTCGCCGGTGTTCAACCGCTCGCGAAACAGGCGGCGCTTTTCGGCCGCGGTGACTTGTGAGTACAGCATGTGCTCTCTCCGGCTTAGAACAGGCCGCGCGGCGACTCGATGCCGTCGAGCAGACCGGGCTTTGCGATGATGTTGAGCTCGCGCACCTCGTCGACGGAAAGCTCGGGCAGACGCTGCGCCAGGTCAAGGAAGCGTTCGATCTCGGCCTCTTCGAGCACGGGCTCGGCGAGAGTACGGAACTTGCGAATGTAGTCGGCGCGCGCGAACGGACGAGCACCGAGCGGGTGCGCATCGGCAACAGCAATCTCATCGACCACGGTCGAACCGTCGGTCAGGGTGATCTCAACGCGACCGCCGAAAGCCTTCTCGTCGGGGTCTTCTGAGTGGTAGCGACGCGTCCACTCGGCGTCTTCTGCCGTGGTGATCTTGTTCCACAGCTCGACGGTGTCAGCGCGACCCGCGCGTTCCGGCGCGTACGAGTCAACGTGGTGCCACGCGCCATCCTGCAGCGCAACCGCGAAGATGTACGGAATCGAGTGATCCAGCGTCTCGCGCGAGGCGTTGGGGTCATACTTCTGCGGGTCGTTCGCGCCCGAGCCGATCACGTAGTGCGTGTGGTGGCTGGTGTGCAGCACGATCGAGGCGATGTTTGCCGGGTCGCGCAGCGCGGGGTTCTCGTTGCCGAGCTTGCGGGCCAGGTCAATCCACGCCTGAGCCTGGTACTCGGCCGAGTGCTCCTTGGTGTACGAGTCGAGAATGGCGCGCTTGGTTTCGCCCGGGGCGGGCAGCGGAACCAGGTAGGAGGCGTCGGGGCCGTCAAGCATCCAGGCGATGACTCCGTCTTCGCCTTCGTAAATGGGGCTCGGCGAGGTCTGGCCGCGCATCGCACGGTCAACGGCTTCGACGGCCATCTTGCCGGCGAACGCGGGGGCGTGCGCCTTCCACGTGGAGATCTCACCCTTGCGCGACTGACGCGTTGCGGTGGTGGTGTGCAGGCCCTGGCTCACGGCCTGGTAGATGGTTTCGGCGTCGAGTCCGAGGAGCGTGCCGATGCCGGCAGCAGCCGACGGGCCGATGTGTGCGACGTGGTCGATCTTGTGCTTGTGGAGGCTGATGCCGCGCACCAGGTCCATCTGAATTTCGTAGCCGGTGGCGATGCCGCGCACTAGCGCGTTTCCGTCCTTGCCAACGTGCTGCGCGACCGCGAGGATCGGCGGAATGTTGTCGCCGGGGTGCGAGTATTCGGCGGCGAGGAAGGTGTCGTGGTAGTCGAGCTCACGAACGGCAACGCCGTTTGCCCATGCGGCCCACTCGGGGCTGGTGCGCTCTTCGTCAAGGCCGAAGATGCTCGCGCCAGCGCCGCCGCGTGAGACCGGGTGGTCAAGCGCTTGAGCGCGAGCCGACACGATGGGGGCCCGGGTCAGCGACGCCGCGGCGACGGAAGCGTTATCGATCACGCGGTTGATGATCATGTCGATGACGTCAGCGTCGACCTCAACCGGATCAGCGGCAACCTGGGCGATCTTGAAGGCCAGTTGCTCTTCGCGGGGGAGGTCTTCTGCGCTCTTGTAAACGCGCACGTGGTGCTGAACAGTCATGTGTTGTCCTTACTCGTGGAGGTTGCTCGTGGGTGTTGCGGGGCTCGCCGCCGAAGTGGTCTCCGGCAGCGCCGCCAAAATGTTGGTCAGGGCATTGTGCAGGTGCACGTGGGTCGCGTGTGCTGCGAGGTCGGCATCGCCCGCGGCGATTGCCGAAGCAATGAGGCGGTGCTCCGCAATGGACTGCGTGAGCCGCGCCGGGTTGTCGCGGGCGAGTCGCCGCACACGAACCAGGTGGGTGCGCACGGTGCGCAGCGCCGCGGTGAGGTAGTCGTTGCGAACGGCCGCGTCGAGGCGCTCATCAAATCGAGCAATGACGGCGTAATAGTCATCAAGGCCTTCGTCGCCGTCGATGTCGGTGCGTTCGAAGGCTGTCGCCAGTGCCGCAAAGGTGGCGCGGTCGCCCCGCTCGGCGGCGAGGCGTGCGGCGGTTTCTTCCAGCGCGCGACGCACTTCAAACAGCTCGCGAATGTCGTCGGTATCAACGTCGGTCACCACGGTGACGCGCGGCGATTGTTGGGCAACGAGCCCGTCTGCGGCAAGGCGGCCGATGGCCTCTCGCAACGGAGTGCGACTAACGCCCAGGCGTGCGGCCTGTTCGACCTCACCCAGCACGGTGCCCGGCGGCAGCGCTCCCGATTGAATCTCACCGAGAAGCGTCACATATGCACGATCACTCGCCCGCATGGCACCTCCTTGTGAAAGCTATTGTATACACAAAACCCATCAAGGCAACCTTTGGAACCTCAACCGGGGCTTAGCGTATACAAAGGGCGTGCGACCGCCGGGTTCCGCTACGCGAGCGCGTCGACCTCGCGTTCGCCGAGCTTGACGATGATGACGCCGACGAGAATGAGTGCGCCGCCGATGATCTCCATGAATCCCGGCACCTGGCCGACGAGCAGCCAACCGTAAAGCACCGCTGCCACCACTTCGCTCAGCGCCACAAACGAGGCGAGTCGCGAGCCGAGCATGCGGGTCGACACAATTCCGAGCACGTAGGCGATTGCCGCGGAGACGAGCCCCAGTGCGAGCAGCGGAATCCAGAACGGCACGGAACCAAATGCGTACGTGACCGGATCGGTGGACGCGTGAAGCGGCAGAATACCGAAAGCGCCAGCAATGCCGAGCACGGTGCCACCGACGAAAAGCCCGAACCCGGCGAGCGCAATGGGCGGCACACCAATGTCTTGTCGCGCCGACAGGATGAAGTACGCGGCGGCGCCAATCATGGCGCCGAACGCCCAGAGCACGCCGGCGGGATCGGCGCTCACGCCGCTGAACACGTTGAGCATGACGGCCAGGCCGAGCAGCGCGATCGCCGCCCCAATGAAGGTGGCGCCGGAGGGTCGCACGCGAGAGCGCACCCACACCCAGATGACCACCGCGACGGGTGCGGTGTATTCAATGAGCAGTGCGATGCCGACGTCAATCGTGACGACGGCCTGAAAGTAAAACAGCTGGGTCGCGGCGACAGCCAGAGTGCCGTACAACAGCACGATTGGCCACGCTTTGCGCAGTACGCCCCACCGGCCACGCATCGCGATCAGCGTCGGAATGGCCAGCGCGATGGCGGCGATCCAAATGCGGGCGAGCACGACCGAACCGGGCGTCCATCCCGCGTCGATGAATCCCTTCGCGAGCGCACCCGAGGTTCCGAAGCTCAACGCCGTCGCGATCGCAAGAATGAGCCCCAGCCGCGTGTGATTCTTCTTCGGCGTTGGCGAGGGTAACAGAATGGGGCCAGTCACGTCCCGACGCTATCGCGAACCTCACCCGCTTCATCGACACCACGCATCACAGCACCTCACGCACCGAGTCTCCTGGCACCCCTTCCCCGGGCACACCGCTCTGCTCGCCGGCCTGACTGCTCGGCTCGCCGTCGCCGCCGCCGCTTCGCTCGCCGTCATCCCCACTCGAGTCGTCATCGCCTGCTGACGGGTCGGGCGGCGGAGCATCGGCGTACGCCTTAGACAATTGCCGGTAGGGCCGAGAGGCAAAGGCCAACAGCACGGCGATCAGCATGATGACGCTGGCGATGACGAACACCAGCGCCATGCCACGGGCCTCACCCTCACCGAGCAGCCAACCCCAGGTGTCACGCCCGGCGTCGCTATTCATGTACGGCACGATGATGAACTCGGCGATCGGGCCGATCAAGAACGCTGTGATGGGCGCGGCCGAGACTTCGACCGTCATTGCGAACCCGAACACCCTGCCCTGCTTTTCGTACGGAATGACCCGCTGCAAGATGGTTTGCTCGGCCGCCTCTGCCGCAGGCATCAGCGTCATGAAGATCAAGAGTCCGAGCACGTACAACCACGCCCACTCGCGCGCGGTAAACGTCATACCCAGCACCGCGACACCAACGTTGACCAATAGCAGGGTGCGCAGCGGGTTCTTGCCCAGCCCAAACTTGGCGACGAGCCCACCACCGATGATGAACCCGATGCTCGTGACACCAAGCACGATGCCCCAGACCTCGACGGGGAAGAGAGTGAGGCCATACGGGTCCATCAGCGTCATGAAAACGCCGCCAACGAGGTTGTTGAAGGTCGTAAACAGCAGCAGCGCCAAGAGCCCAGGCACCGCCATGATCACCGGAATCGCGCCGCGGAAGTCTACCCGCCCACTCTCGCTCCGCACCTTGTGTGGTTCCGGAATCGAGATCAGCAGCAGATGCACCAGCGCCAGACCCGTAGCGACCACTGCGATCGTGATCGTGGGACCCATGCCCAACAGGCCCACCGAAAGCCCGGAGAACACGCTTGTCACCAAGAAGCCAATGCCGCTGATGGTGCCGACCAGCCCGTTGGCCCGATCGCGCCGGTCAGACGGAACCAGGAGGGTGACGGTGGTGGACAACGCAATATTGCGCATGTTCTCCACCACACTGCCGATCAGAATGATGATCACGAATATCCAGAACCAGCCGCCACGCCAGTCGAGCAACGTCGACTCTGGCAGCAGCGCGAACATCACGGCAGCGACTCCATAGGTTGCGAGCGTGGTCACGCTCGACAAAATCATGGCCGCCTTCTTGCGGAGGTGATCGACGATGGCACCGAACACCATGCCAAACGCGGCGACGAGCAACATGTAGGCGCCGCCGATGATGCCAGAGGCGAGAAGCGACTTGGTTTCGAGATAAACCCAAAACGTGAGCGCAAACCACAGGTAGCTCGAGGTGACATTGGCGAGTGCGGTGTTGATGAGCACCGCGTAGAAACTGCGCATGCGCGCCCGCATCGCACTGGTGAGCGGCGCGAGCGGCGCGCTGGCACCCGTTGGGGATGCGGTGCCATCGGCGGGCACGAGCGCGCCGCTATCAGGCGCGAGCGCGGTGCTGTCGTCAGCCGCCGACGCGGTGACCTCGTGTTCTGTCATCGTGACCCTCCACGACGCACAGTACTCGGGGCCTCCGACATCGAAAAGGGGGCCGCCGTAGCGACCCCCTTTTACGCATACCTACGTGCGCAAAGCCGACACCGCGGCGCGCACCTGGCGCGCACCTTATGTTGCCAGCGGCGCCATGGTTCCGGTGGCGATATCTGCGCGATCGCGGAACGCGTTGGCGCGCACCCGATCCTCTTCCACCTGGCGACGAGCCTTCGCGGTCTCTTCATACAGCGATGGCTGACCGTGGCTGGTGAGCACCTTCACAAGAACCGGCAACAGTTCGATCATGAAGAAGAGGGCAGCAATCATCCAGTGCGCAAAGCCTAGGGTCGGCTCTTTCTCGGAGAGGCTGTTGAGCGCGGTGATCTGGCTCAACAGCCCGCTCGCACCCGCGTTGCCAGAAGCCACCGCGTTCGTCCGCTCGTTGTAGGCCGCAAGCGCGGCATCGTACGTCGCCTGGGCCGTCGGCAGCTGTTCCTTCGCGGCCTCACGGTTGCGCTCTTCGTTCACGCTGGTGGCGCCAGCGCTGGACTCCTGCGCCGTCGTCAGTTCTTCGTTCGCAACGCGAAGGTCAGCAGCCAGCGCGTCGTACGTGGCCTGAGCCTCATCGAGCTGCGACTTCGCGGCGTCAGAGCTCGCGCCCTCGCCAGAAACTCCGGTGCAGCCTTCGACTTCGCCTGCGCCAACGCCGGTCAGCTCACACTGATAGATCGCCCGCGCCTGATCAATAACGCCCTGCTGCGTCGTCATTTGCGTCGTGATGCCGTCGATTTTCGCCTGCGCGGCGGTGAGCGTCGCAGAATCTGTCGTGGTTCCGGCGACCAAACCGGTCGCTGCCTGGTTTTCGAGTTCGCTCAGGCGGAGGGTGGCAGCGTCAAGCGCCTGCTTCTCGGGGCCCGTCGCGACAGCCTCCTGGTCGCCCTGCGCCTGCACAATGTTGGTGGCGTTGACCTCGCGCTCAATGTCGTTCGCGAAGATCTGTAGCACGAGCGGCTCGGCCACCACGACACCAATGATGGCCGCCATGATGACACGCGGCAGCGCGAGCGCAATGAGCTTGCCGATCTTGGTCGACGACTTCATGGTCGACGTCAAGAACCGGTCAAGGTTAAAGATGATCAGCGTCCACACGATCGCAAGCGGAATCGCCAACCAGACCGCAGCCTTCACGCCGGTCGTCAGCGCAAACAGCATCGAGACGCCCGAGAGCACCGCCGTGCCGAGAATGACGAAGAACATCTGCACAAAGCGGCTGGTCTCGGTCGGAACCTGATCGAGCACATAGCCGTCAGCACCGCCGAGAATCGCCATGCGGCGCATCGGCCGGCGCACCTTGCGCGGGCGCTCACTACGACGGGACGGAACCACGGGTTCCGCCTCGAAAGCGGCGACTGGTTGCGGCTCCGGGAGTTCCGGCTCTGTGTCGTGGGCCTCTAGCTGCGACTCTGGGGTCTCGGGTTCACTCACGTCTTCCGGATCACTCACGTCTTCCGGCTCGCTCACGCCTTCGGGCTCGCTCACGCCTTCGGAGTCGCGGATGCGACCGAATGGGTCGGTGGGGCCGTCAGCGTAGTAGGTGTCGACGCCGTCAGCTTCACGACGCTCGGCGTCGCGAATGTCTTGGATGTAGAGGGGTTCTTCGGGTTTCGGGTTGGTCACATCGAACTCAATTTGGCCATCGGAACCAAATCGTCCGGGCCGGTGTTCGGAATAGGACATCCCTCCAGACTACGAAGACACGGCTGTGCGAGAGGTGCAAGCGGCCTGGGTGCTGACCGAGTCGCAGCCATGCAGACCCTATGCTTGACGCTCCCACGAAAGCCCGGATAGCGTCGAATTATCCACCAAAGAGACGATGTGGTTTACCGCCTCGGCATGGCTCGACGCGTGCCTGGCACAGACTAGAGTCCTCCGCGTGGTTCCGCACGCTCCGCGCATTCCGCGCGTTCCGCACGTTCCGTGGTTCCGGTGCCTAAAGCGCGTCGGCGGCGACCTTGTCTTCTTCGGTCGCGACCAGCTGGCCGCATGCTCCGTCGATTTCTTTGCCGCGAGTGTCACGAATGGTCGTGGGAATGCCGGCGTCGTTGAGGCGGCGAACAAACTCGTTCTGCACGTCTTTTTCGCTTGAGGTCCAGACGGAACCAGGCGTCGGGTTGAGCGGAATCGGGTTGACGTGCACCCAGCCGCGGCCGCGCTCGTTGAGCTTCTGCGCCAGCAGGTCGGCGCGCCATGCGTGGTCGTTCATGTCTTTGATGAGCGCGTACTCGATCGACACACGGCGACCGGTTGCATCGAAGTAGGCGCGGGCGGCATCGAGCGCCTCGTCGACCTTCCAGCGGGAGTTGACCGGAATCAACTCATCGCGCAGCACGTCATCTGGCGCGTGCAGTGACAGCGCGAACGTGACGGGGATGTCTTCTTCTGCAAGCTTCTTGATCGCCGGAACCAGGCCGACGGTGGAGACCGTGATGCCGCGGGCGCTCATGCCGAGACCTTCTGGCTGCTTGCCAACGAAGGTGCGAACAGCCTGCATCACGCGGTTGTAGTTGGCGAGGGGTTCACCCATGCCCATGAAAACGATGTTGGAGACGCGCTCTTCTGAGTGATCGTCGCGGCGCTTGCCGCCGAGCTCACCGTTGGCGATGGCGCGGTTGGCACGCACCACCTGGTCGATGATTTCAGCCGCCGACATGTTGCGGGTGAGCCCCGCCTGGCCGGTGGCGCAGAACGGGCAGTTCATGCCGCAGCCGGCCTGCGATGAGATGCACAGGGTGATGCGACCGACGTAGCGCATCAGCACCGACTCGACGAGAGCGCCGTCATGCAGGCGCCACAAAAACTTGATCGTGTCGCCATTGTCCGTTTCAAGACGCCGCACTTCGGTGAGCAGCGGCGGCATGAGGCCGGCGACGAGCTCTTCGCGGTTTTCGGCCGGAAGGTCGGTCATATGCGCCGGATCCGAGGTGTAGTGCGTGAAGTAGTGGGTGTTGAGCTGCTTGGCGCGGAACCCCGGAAGCCCCAGCTCTTTGACTCGCTCGATCCGTTGTTCCGGAGTCAAATCTGCCCAGTGAACGGGCGGCTTGCCTCGCTTAGGGCTCGCGAATTGGAGCATCGGACGCCCTTCGGCGTCTTTCTTCTGCGACCATCCCTCGGTGCGGGGGCGGACCTGGCGCACGGGCGTCATCTCAGAGTTCATGGTTCCAGCGTACGGGTTGAGTGATGTATAGACGATGGGAGCGCGAAGGGGTGGGCGGATCGCTCCGCCCACCCCGTCTGCGTGAGTGTGACTACTTGATGATTGCCGAGCAGCCGAGCTCAGCACCTTCAGCGTCGTTGAGGCAGATCACGAGGTCTTCAGCGACAGCCTTGTCTTCGGGAACCTGGAAGGCCCACTGGAAGGAGTACGACTGGTTGGCGGTTGCCAGCGGAATTTCGTTCTCGCGCGGCGACACGGCCTCGTAGGCGACGGTCTCGTCAGAGGTCGAGCGCAGCACCGGCGCGACGTCGGTATCGACGAGGTCGGTCGAGGTCGACTTGGTGGCGGTGGTGGTGCTTACCCACACGTTGCCGGCCTCCGGCTCGCCCAGCGTGCCGATCACGGTCTCGTCAGCGACGACCGCAGACCATACCTGCATCGAGAGGTCGTCGGTTCCGAACGACTCGGTGAATGCTACGGGTGCGTCGAAGGACGAGGTGGCGATGGCCACGGTCTCCTTCGGAGCAGAGGTTTCCTTGGCATCGGTTGCCGCAGTGGTGGCGCAGCCGGTGAGGAGTGCCGCGGTGGCGGCGAGGGTCAGAATGCCAGAAACACGACGCTTCATGAAATTCCCTTCGGTTTCGTATGTTTTCAACCTTTAACAGTACTCGCGCACGGTTGTGCGAACCCTGAGTTTCACGGGTCTGCGTGGACCGTTACCGAAGGGAGATTCCTTGCTTCGGATTCGAAGGAAGAATCGGTGGAAAACGCGCGTGTTTGGGTAGGGGAATAGCATCGGCGGAACCACCGATGGGCTGGGCGGTGGGGTACCCGCAGGCTCCGTCGTCGGCTAGCGGCGCCACCAGGTGTCGTCGGGCGTCACCGGCAGGTGACGCTTGTGTTGCGAGCCGAGGTATTTAGCTTCGATCCGCTGCGCTGCCTGCGGCGCAATGGTTCCGCCTTCGAGGTACGTGTCGATGTCGACGTATGTGATGCCGAGCTCGTCTTCGTCGGGGCGGCCGGGGGTGCCGTCGAGCAAGTCCGCAGTGGGCTCCTTGTAGGCCAGGCGGTCGGGTGCGTTGAGCTCGAGGAGAAGGGAACGACCCTGACGCTTGTTGAGCCCGGCGAGCGGCAAGATGTCGGCGGCACCGTCACCAAATTTTGTGTAGAAGCCGGTGACAGCCTCGGCGGCGTGGTCAGTTCCGATGACGACGAGGCCATGCTGACCGGCGATCGCAAACTGCACGACCATGCGAGCACGCGCCTTGATGTTGCCCCGCTGGAAGTCGCTGATCTCATCGCCAGATTCTTCGATGCCGGCCTCGATGCCCTGAACTCCGGCCGCGATGTTCACCGTCAGCTCACGGTCGGCGCGGATGAAGTCGAGCGCCGCCTGCGCGTCAGCCTCGTCCTTCTGCACGTTGTAGGGCAGGCGAACCGCGATGAACTGCGCTTCGCCCCCTTCGGCGCGACGCCGTTCGACGGCCAACTGGGCGAGCCGGCCAGCCAACGTGGAGTCTTGACCGCCCGAAATTCCCAGCACGAACCCCTTCGCGCCGGATACCCGCAAATACTCCGCGAGAAACTCGGTGCGGCGTTCAATCTCCGAAACCGGGTCGATCGTCGGCTGCACTCCAAGGGCATCGATGATTTCCTGCTGAAGGGTCACGTCACTCTCCTTGTTTCATACTGATCTCGCCCTCCCAGTATGCCCCGCAGTCACGCCGCCCCACCGCGTATTTTGGTGCGCCGCCTCACCCACAGCCGTCAGCCGGCAGCCGTCAGCGTGCGGGTGGAACCTTCGCCACGGTTCCCGGGGGCGAGATCGTCACGGCTCACGGGGGCGAAGCCATCACGGCTCGCCGGGGTCGAGACCGTCATCGCTTCCGGGGTCAAGGCCGGAGGGAACGAACCGCAGCGTTGGCGTCGGAGTGTCGACGTAGCTGCGCCCGGTAGGGCTGGTCCATTGCAGCACACCGTTGCCGAGATGCGTGATCACCCACGCTGCGACATGCTTCATGACGTGATGCCTACGACAGAGTAACGCCAGGTTGTCGAGGTGAGTCTGACCACCGTCTGCGGCGGCATGACTATGGTCAGCGTCGCACCGGTGGGCTGGCTGGCGGCACCCGGGAAATCGACAATGCTCGTCACGCACTCGCAGCGCGCGGCGCAGGTCTTTGCCGGGCCGATACCGGTCAACCGCGAGCGCCGCGCCAGTGACAGGATGCGTCATGACGCGATCCCACCCGGATGCCGCCCCGAGCAGCCGCCGCGCGGTTCCGGCGTCGACGGGCCCTGATCCGACGAGTTCTGCTCCCCGCTCGGATACTCCCGCGGCCGTCAGCACCGGAACCATGACCTGAACATGCGCATGAATGGCCGCGAGACCGTCGCCGGATGCAATCGGGCCCCCGCCGAGCACGAGGTCACCCAGCACGTCGGCGCGGATCTCATCGCGACAGCGCTCATCGCCCACCTCGACCCCCTCCACCGCTTTAGCCATGGACGTGAGGCGGTCAAACATGCCGTGTGCGATGACGGCCGGCAGTACTGCGAGCAGTTCGGCCATGCCGTCTGGAAGATCGTGCACTTCAACTCGCCGCTCGCGTCGTGCGCGCTGATGCCGCTCGTTCACTCCCGCGTCGTGAACTTGCGCCGCGACGGCGGGCAAGATTGCGGCGAGCCGGCCGGGAGGTGTTTCTACAGCGCGCTCAATCGCGATCGTTTCGTAGGCGTCGCGGGCCTCGCCTGGGGGCACGCCATCGCTCGCCCTCAGGATCACATTGACGTGCGACGGTGTGATGCGCCCGGCGCGCAGGGCCTCGAAAGTCTGTGGGAACCCGTGCGTTACGTCCCACGCCTGCGACATGCGGCGCTGCACAGTGCGATCGCTGACCCGCAAAGCCGCGCCAATCTCTGCACTGGCGGTGCGAAGTGCCATCTCGCGATCGGTGATTGGCGACGACATAGACGCCGTCAACTGCTCCGCTTGTGCGAACACCGCAGCGTACAGCGACACCTCCATCGCCGCGAGGCCAGCCATAGCTGACTGAATCTCACGCAGCGCGTCGACCGCAAACAAGAACGCACCGACCGGATCAGCCGGCGAGTCATTGATGTTGTCGATGGTCATGGAACCATTCTTGCACAATTTTCGTAGATTTGTACTAGATTAACGCTATTCTCATAGAACAAATTTTCGAGGCACCGAAAGCAAGGGAAAGGAATGATGCAGAGGCAAGAAGCGCGACGAGGAAGGCGCGCAAAAAGCGAAACGGCCAGCGGCTGACCCCTAGAGGGGTAGCCACTGACCGTTTCGCGCCGCAACCGATGTACGGGAGTCGCCAACTCCCCGTGAGATCGCGTTCTACCCGACTAATCCAAGAAGATGTCGGGGAACAGGCGGTTGTCGGGGGTGCCGGGCACGGCGGCGTATCCCGAGAAGTCGGTGATGCCCTCCTCTGCCAGCACGTCTTCGACGATGTAGGTGTTGCCGGTGGCCTCGCGTGACGAGCGGTTGAGCACCGCGTAGGCGGCGTCGGCGTAGATCTCGGGGGTGCGTGACGCAGCCATCACCTTGTCGCCGCCCAGCAGGTTCTGCACGGCAGCGGTGGCGATGGTGGTGCGCGGCCACAGCGTGTTAGCGGCGATTCCTTCACCGGCGAACTCGGCGGCCATGCCGAGGGTTGCCATCGTCATGCCATATTTCGCCATCGTGTACGCGGTGTGAGCGCCAAGCCACTTGGGCGTGACGTTCAGCGGCGGTGACAGGGAGAGAATGTGCGGGTTGCTGGCCTCACGCAGAATCGGAATCGCGGCGCGCGACAGCATGAAGGTTCCGCGCACGTTGACGTCTTGCATCAGGTCGTACTTCTTCGCGGCGATGTCTGCCGAACCCGTCAGATCAATAACGCTCGCGTTGTTCACGACGATGTCAATGGCACCAAACTCGCCGCGTGTTTTCAGCACGGCGTGAGTGATGTCATCGTCGTTGCGCACGTCGCCGACGATCGGCAGGGCGTTGCCGCCCGCGGCGGTGATGGCCTCGGCGGCCGTGTAGATCGTGCCTTCGAGGGAGGGGTGCGGGGTGTCAGTCTTGGCGAGGAGCGCAATGTTGGCGCCATCGGCGGCCGCACGAAGCGCGATCGCGAGGCCGATGCCGCGGCTACCGCCTGACATGAGGATGGTTTTTCCGGCGAGTGACATTACGGTGCCTTTCGTGCAGAGCGGTCAGCGAACGCCCGCACGCGAGCCTGAGCTTCAGGCGTTCGCAGTGCGGCATCAATGGAACGGGCTTCTTCGGCGAGCTGATCGGCGAAGGTACGGGACGGCTGCGAGCGGATCAGTCGTTTTGCCTGGCCATAAGCGCCGGAAGCGCCGGCCAACCACGATTGTGCGACCTCTTCGGCGCGGCTGATGACGTCGTCGCCAGCAACAACCTCAGCCACGAGCCCCCAATCCAGCGCCTGCTGCGCGGAGAGCATCCGGTCAGACAGCACGAGCTGGAGCGCCCGCCGCTCCCCGACAGCCTTCGCCAAGCTCGCCGTGACCGAAAGGTCAGGGGTGAGGCCGACGTTGGCGTAGAGGCTTCCGATCTTGGAGTCTTCTCCGACAACCGCGTAGTCGCTGGCGAGCAAGATTCCGAGTCCGCCGCCAGCCGTGGTTCCGTGCGCCGCGGCGACGACCGGAACCGACGACTGCACGAGGGCGAGAATGCCCGAGTTGATGGTGTGGGCGAGTTCTTCAATCGTGAAGTCGCTCATGCCGTGTGCCATCGCGAGCACGTCGCCACCGGCGCAGAACGACGGACCGGCGGCGTCAATGAGGATCGCATGAACGTCGTCGCGTGATGTTGCCTCGATCGTCGCATCGGCCCAGGCGTGAGCCATGGACTGTTCGAACGCGTTCATGCGAGCGGGGCGGTTCAGCGTGATCCGCGCCAGCCCGTCAGAAATCGACAGCAGAATGGGGGATTCGCTCATTTTGGTGCCATTCGAATTGCGCCATCGAGACGAATGGTTTCGCCATTGAGGTAGCCGTTGTCGACGATGTGCGCGACGAGCGCCGCGAATTCGTCGGGCCTGCCGAGGCGGGCGGGATACGGAACCTGCTGGCCGAGCGAATCCTGTGCCGGCTGCGGGAGGCCGGCGAGCATCGGGGTCTCCATGATGCCGGGGGCAATGGTGCACACCCGAATGCCGTAGCGGGCGAGTTCGCGCGCGACGGGCAGGGTCATTGCTGCCACGCCACCCTTGGAAGCGGCGTAGGCGGGCTGGCCGATCTGGCCGTCAAAGGCGGCAACCGATGCAGTGTTAACGATGACGCCGCGGTCGTCCGTTCCGGTGTTCTTGGCCATCACCGCGGCCGCCTGCGACAGCACGTTGTAGGTTCCGATGAGGTTGATCTGAATGACTTTCGCGAAGTCGGCGAGCGCGCCGGGGTTGCCCTCGCGGTCCAACACCTTGGCTGGCGGCGCGATGCCGGCGCAGTTCACCACAACCCGCAGCTGGCCGTGCTTTGCCGCCTCGGCGACCGCGTGTGCGACCTGATCCGGGTTGGTGACATCGGCTGCCACGAAGTATCCGCCCAGCGACTGGGCTACTTCGGCACCGGGAGACGACTCCAGGTCGACAATGGTCACGACAGCACCCGCTGCCGTCAGTCGCTTGGCCGTTGCCAGTCCGAGGCCACTGGCCCCACCAGTCACCAGCGCACTTGCGCCTGCGATATCCATAGCTCTCCTTCGAACTGTTCAATCCTGCACCCGCAGCTTTGGCGGGCGCGCCCGCGTGAAATGGGGCGGGCACCTGGCGAGGCTCCTGCGAGGAGCGACACCGAGTGTCAGCCTACGCGGCACTGAGGCTCGGCGGCATCTCGAGATGTCGAAACATCACATGCGCGGCAGAATTGTGCGCTCCATCGCTGTTGATACGTGACAGCACATCGCGCGCCACGATTCCGGAACCATCAGCGGAGGCGTCTGCCGCCGCAGCCACAAAAGTGGTTGAGTGGGCGCATGCAACTGCTCCTCAAGCGCGTGTATGACCCGGCAGAACCGACCGACGGATTTCGGGTGCTCGTCGATCGGTTATGGCCGCGCGGAGTCTCCAAGGAGCGTGCCGCGATTGACCTGTGGGCAAAAGACGTCACGCCCAGCACCGAACTGCGCAAGGCCTGGCACGCCGCGAGCGCTGACGAATGGAACAAGTACGCGGTCGAGTATCGTCACCAGCTCGAACATGAGAGCGCACCGGCCGTTGCGCAGCTGCGCGAGACCCTGGCGCCTCACGCGATCGTGACGCTGGTGTACGCATCGCACGACACCGTGCACAACCATGTGCGGGTACTCATGGAGGTACTCAGCGAATGAGTATCCCAACGGGCGACGTTCCGATTGGCGCCACCGTGCTCGCGCTCGCCGAAGGCGCAACGCTCACACCCGTGTGGGCCAATGAAATCGGCGGCTTCACATTTCGCGCACAACGCGCCGACGGAACCACGCGCTACATCAAGTACGGCCCACACAACGCTGAAGTGTCGATGTTCGACGAAGCCGAGCGGCTGAGCTGGGCGAACCAGTACCTGCGGGTGCCCGTCGTCGTGCAAGTCGGTGCCGATCACACCCACGAATGGCTGGTCACTGAGGCGATCGATGGAGCCTCGGCCGTTGATCCTCGCTGGATCGCGGAACCACGAACGGCGGTGACAGCGATTGGGCGCGGATTGCGGCGGCTACACGACGCGCTTCCGGTGAGCGAGTGTGCGTGGTTGTGGGATCCGTACAGTCGAATCGCCGGAGCAGAGGCGCGTGGGCTCACGGTGCCGGATCGCCTGCGCACCCCACCATCGGACGACGTGCTCGTTGTCTGCCACGGCGACGCCTGCGCGCCCAATACGTTGCTCGACGACGCTGGCAATCCGATCGCGCATGTCGACTTCGGCGCCCTCGGCCTGGGCGATCGTTGGTCAGATATTGCCGTCGCGAGCATGAGCACGGAGTGGAACTACGGTCCCGGCTACGAAGACCTCCTCATCGAGGCGTATGGCGTTGAACCTGACCGCGATCGACTCGCCTACTACCGCGACCTGTGGAACGCGACGTAACCGCGCCGCGATCCGTCCCGGAGCCCCACGCAACCCCCGAACCGCCCGCCTACGCAGCGATGGCGAACACGAAATTCCAGGCGCCGGTTGCCACGGCGACCCCAATGGCTACGCCTGAGATCAGCCCGCACACGACAATCAACATCGCGTCTCGCCGGTCAAACGGCGCGATTCGGGCGTAGCTGCGGCGCACCCCTGGCACCCCGAAGCCGCGCGCCTCCATGGCGGTCGACAGCGTGGTTCCGCGGCGAATCGCCAGCACAAACAGGGCGAAGGCGGAACCAAAGAATCGGCGAATGCGCCCGTGGTCGGCAACACCGCGAGCGCGCCGAGCAAGCGCGAGCGAGCGCGCGTCGTTGGCAAGCAGCCCGAGAAGGCGCATCGCCGCGAGCGCGCCCATCACAAAACGCGGGGAGAGGTGCAGCTTCTGAATGAGCCCGTCTGCCAAATCAGTCGGATCGATCGTGGCGAACATCGCAATCGAGGGCAATCCCACCGCAAGCAGGCGCAGCGCAGACGCCGCAGCGAGGTGAAGTGACCCCTCAGAAACCCGCATCACGCCCCATTCGAACAGAATCGCACCGCTCGCGACGCCATAGAGCGACACCGTGATGAAAACCGAGGGTGCCGCCACCCAAATCGGGAGAGTGCGGAAGAAGAACTCCCGCGGCGTGAGCCCCGACAGCAGGATGATCGCCAGGCCGAGCACCAGCCCAACGCTCGCCGAGACGAGGTCGACCGTCAGCACGAGCGGCACCGACAGTGCCAGCGCGCCACCCAGCTTCGCGAGCGCACTGCGCGACACGATCGGGCCACTGCGCGTGCGCGGCGAATCCAACACCCCGGCCTTCATACGCCCACCGCAAACTGTCGCGCGTGAAGCGCCCTCGGCACCACTTCGTCATGCGTGACGACCACCAACGCGTGACCGGCATCACGAAGCTCGGCCATGAGAGCCACCAACTCAGACCACGTCACGGCATCCTGGCCAAACGTCGGCTCATCAAGCACGAGCACCCGCGGCCGGGTCGCCAGCATCGCGCCCACCGTGAGCCGGCGCTGCTCCCCGCCCGACAGGGTGTACGGGTTTGCCGCCGCCACATGCGCGAGCCGCAACCGCACCAGCAGCTCCTCAACGCGCGCATCGACCTCGTCGGCGCCCATCCCCAACGCCCGCGGGCCCACCGCAATCTCGTCGCGCACCGTGCGCGCAATGAGCTGATGCTCCGGTTCTTGCAGCACGGTTCCGATGCGCGTCAGCAACTGTCGCGACGTCCACCGAAACGGATCGCGCTGAGGCAAGCCTGCGAGTTCTTCGCTGGCGCGAACGGAACCAGCATGAGCGGGAATGAGGCCAGCGAGCGTGAGGCCGAGGGTTGATTTGCCAGCGCCATTCGGGCCGACAATTCCGATCACCTCACCGGCGTGCACTGCGAGGTCAAACGGCCCGGCGACGGGGTTCTTTTTCACACGCGCCACCTCGAGCTCGGTGGCCTCAAGCAACACACCACCGGAGTTTGAAGCGGGCGGCGGCGGCGTGATCGGTGGGTGATGAGGAACCCACACGCCCGCGGCGGCAAGCTCAGCGCCGCGCTCCTGCAACACCGAATACGGGGCACCATCGGCAACAACGCCCTCTGGCCCGAGCACGATCACGCGGGTCACAATGTCAAGCCACACCTCGGTGCGATGCTCCACAATGACGAGCGTTGCGCCCGTGCGCTCGACGGTGCGCAGCGTTGCCTCGCGCACCTCGCGCACGCCCGCGGGGTCAAGATTCGCCGTCGGCTCATCGAGCAGAATCGCGCCCGGCTGCATGGCGAGCACCCCGGCCAGCGCGAGGCGCTGCTTCTGGCCACCCGAGAGGGCGGCCGTCGAACGGTCATGGTCGACGTCGAGCCCCACCGCATCCAGCGCCATCTCAACGCGAGGCAACATCTCATCGCGCGGCACGCCCAGGTTTTCCATGCCGAAAGCGACATCGTCGCCCACCCGCGACAGCACGGCCTGCGTATCAGGGTCTTGCAGCACGAGCCCCACCCGGCCCCGCTGAGACGCAACCGGCGCGCCATCAACGGTCATGGTTCCGCGCGACTCGCCCTCATCGTCGGCGAGCACCCCGGCAAACGCATGCAGCAGCGTCGATTTGCCGGAGCCACTCGCTCCCAACAACAGCACCCGCTCGCCGGGCTCAATCACGAACGTGGCGTCGGCGACCGCCCACTTTTGGCGGGTCGAGTACCGCCAACCCCACGCTCGCGTTTCGAGACGAACGGCCATCAGACGCGCTTGGAAACCTCGCGCCCCGCGGCGAATCGACTTAGCGCTCCGGCCTTCGCGAGACCCTTCATGATGAACCAGGAACCAAGGCCCGCGATGACGGCGCCGGAGATGGTCGTGCAGGTGATGTAGGTCGCGGCGAAGGCGTTATCGAGCGCGCCGTACCAGAGGAAGCGGTCCAAGATTCCGCCCGCAAGGCCCGCGCCGGCGCCCGCGAGCACCGCAATCGGCAGCTTGTAGACGCGGTACAGCACGATGAGGAAGACGAGCTCGGCACCAAGGCCCTGAACGAGTCCGGAAACCAGGGTGAGTGCCTGCCACTGGTTGCCTGCCAGCGCCGAAATCGACGCCGCCACCATCTCGGCAAACAGGGCGGCACCGGGCTTTCGCACGATGAGCCCAGCGAGCACGCCGGCGATCAGCCAGGGGCCGGCCAGCAGACCCTGAAGGCCCGGAAGCAGCGGCTTGAGCAGGCCAGACGGAACCTCATACGCAAAGTTCCAGACGATGAAGAGCACCGCGCACGCAACGGCGATAATGCTCGCCATCACGATGTCAACGACTCGCCACTTCCAAACGGATGCGGTGAGAACGCGGTCTTCGGTAGACAAAAGGGCAGACGAAGTCATTTGATTCCTTCCTTCGCTGGCATGATCCAGATCAGGTTCGACGGTCGAAGCGTTTTCGCTTCCTCTCAGCCCGGCACGCACCGGACTCCCGTGGGTTTGAACTGAGTATAACCACGAACGGAGATTCACAGCCCGACGCGGTAAGTTGGGCGAGTGACTCAACTCGCCGATCCTGATGCGCCCGAACAGCGCTCGACCACCGAGAAGCCGGTGCTGCCGTGGGTGACGGCTGAGTGGCTGACGAGTCGCCACACGCAGAGCTTTCCCGAGCCGGATTCACTGGATCTCCTTCCCGAGAAGCCGCTGAAGCGCGGTATCAGCCGCGTATTGGTTCCGGCCGCCATCCTGGTGGGCCTCGGCGCGAGCTACGTGGCCGCGACACTATTTTTTCCGCTCACGAACCTCGCGCCCAACGTCACCAAAACCCCGGTTACCGTCACCGCGGCGGCGCCAGCACTCCCCTCGTGGCCGATCGAAGGCGCCGCGGGCGTTGGCGTTCAAGGCATGGGAAGCATCTCAAGCACCTTCGAGCAGGAGTCGATGGCCAGCATCACCAAGGTGATCACCGCCATGGTGATTCTGGAGGCGCTGCCGCTGAACCCCGGCGAGCAGGGCCCCGAGTATTACTTCACGCAGGCCGACAGTAATCTCTACTGGGACTATCTGCGCAACAACGAGTCGGCTCTCGACGTTCCGGTCGACGGCACGCTCACCGAATACCAACTGCTTCAGGGCATCTTGATGGGGTCGGCTGGCAACTACACTGACTTCCTCGCCGAGCAGATCTGGAGCAGCGATGAAGAATATGCCGCTGCGGCTATGGAGTGGCTGAACCGCAACGGCATCACCGGAATCACGGTGGTCGAGCCCACCGGAATCAACCCGGCGAACTCCGCTGTACCTGGTTCCCTCTCCCGCCTCGCGGAGGTAGCCCTCCAGCACCCGGTATTCGCCGAAATTGTCGCAACCCCCGTGGCAGAGATTCCCGGCAACGTCGAGCCGGTGACCAACACGAACAACCTGCTCGCCGACCCCGGAGTCATCGGAGTCAAGACCGGCTCGCTCGAAGGCTTCAACCTGCTGACCGCGAAAGACGTGGTGATTGACGGAACCACGGTGCGGCTGACGGCATCGGTGATCAACCAGTTCGACCCCGAAACCCGAGACGCCGAGACGCGCCGGCTGCTGGCCGACCTCGAAGTCGCCCTCGCCCCCATCAACGCCGTACCCGCCGGCACGCCGGTCGGCAACGTCGCAACGGTGTGGGGCGTGCAGGCAGAGCTGCGAACGGCCACCGACTCCACCCTGCTGCTGTGGAACGGCGCCGGCGGAACCACCGAATCAACGCTCGAACTAGGCGAAGACTGGAACAAGGGCGGCAACGCCGGCTCCCTCACCGTGACCGGCCCGCTCAATGAGCGCATCACCGACGTTGAACTCGCCAGCGAATTGCACGGCCCCTCCGCCTGGTGGCGTCTCACCCACCCCCTCGAACTCTGGGGCCTCGTCTAGCGGCACCCCGTGGTTCCGGTGCCGTGTCTGTGATTCTGGTGTCCGTGTCTGTGATTCTGGTGCCTGTGGTTCCCGAGGTTCCAGCCCCGCGGTTCCGGCTTCGCGCAACGCGAGAGCAGGAGATTACGCCGAGAGACGGACAATATCGGCGAAATCTCCTTCTCCGGCGTTATTCTCCTGCTCCCCCGTATCAGCCCTGACCCAGGCCAGGGGCCCAGCCTCGCTAGAGGGCGCCGCGCAGCAGGGTGTCGCGCTGCTCGGCGAACAGGTCGGGTCGCCAGCTGGTGATTCCCGTCACGGTGATGGACGCGATGCCATCGCCGTCGCGCTCGACGCGCATGACCTCGCCCGCGTCGGCGAAGCCGTCTTCTGGCACGGCACGCAGCGCGCCATCGTTGTTAGCGTGCATCACGGTCATCGCGCCGGCGGGGTCAACGGCCGCAGGCGAGAGCTGCAGCGTCACGCCAGGCAGCGGAACCACACTGGTTGCGCCCCACAGCGCCCAGAAGGTTCCGTAGACATCGGCGACATCGTCACCATCTGACCTCGCCACCTCGTGCGCGGCCGCGTCGAGCAAACGAATGATCGCGGTGGCCCAGTCGCTCGCCTTGCCGTCGATGCGGTTGGTGAGCACGCTCACCGCCAACCCGGTCTTCGGGTCGCCCCAGGTCTGCGTGATGTGACCGGGGAAGCCGCCCGAGTGCCCGATCACGTGCCGCTTGCCGATCGCACGCTGAATCCAACCGAGACCGTAGAAGCGCGTCAATCCGTTCTTGGTGATCGTAGATTCCTTGCGCTGCATAAGTCGCTTGGCATCATCGCTCAGAAAGAGTCCAGTGCCGAGGGCGTGCGCACTGACCCACGCCGAAATCGTCTCTGCATTCGCCCAGAAACCCGTCGCTGCCGCCTGCGCGCGGGTATCGACGGGCGCGACCACCGGCGGCACCGCCTCGGCCTCCCCGTCGCGCCAATAGCCGAGCGGCGCGACGTGCCCAGACACAATGGCGACGTCTGCCCCGACACCCGAATCGGGCCCGATCGTTGCGGCATCGCCCATGTATTCACTCAGCACCGGAACCACGTCAAGCGCCACATCGTTGAAGTCGCGCGACGTGACGGATTCAATGATGAGACCGAGCAGGCTGTAGGCCAGATTCGAGTAGTGGAAGTGCTCATTAGCGGCATAGACGCTGTCATGCTGCAGCTCGGCGATCAGTTCATTCCGATTGGGGAATAGGCTCTTGCGCTGCCACCAGTTGGCGTCGGTGCCATCACGCTCAACGCCCGCCTGGTGGCCGAGCAGCGCGCGCACCGTGCGTGAAGCGACGGGCGCATTGGCAAGCTCGGGCACGAGAGATGCCACGGTGGCATCCAGGCTCAGCTCACCGCGTTCGACCAGCTGCATAATCAGTGTCGCGGTGAAGGTCTTGGAGTGCGAGGCGATACGAAACGCGTGACCCGTCGTGACGGGCTCCCGCGTCGCGGTGTCTGCAACCCCGGAGGCGTAGCTGAATAGCAGCTCGGGCCCGCGTCGCACCGCAACCTGCACGGCAGGCACACCCGACATCACCCGCTGAGTGTCGATCCACTCTCGAAGAAATGGTTCCAGTCGGGGGAGAACGGCGACAACGGCGTCATCAGTGCGGGTCATGGGATTAGCAAATCACATGCACGACCGGGGTGCGAACGGGCAGCCGAGGCACGCGCAGCCAGTGCACACGCAGTCGAGGCACAGCTCGCTTCAACTCGCCACGCTCGCGCAACGAGCGCGGCTGTTCCACGTGAAACGTCCCGCCCGGAATGCTCCGAGCGGGACGTTTCATGCGAGGCCGTTAGGCGCCGGAACCAGGGGCTGGTTCGGCCGCGGAGTCCACGTCAACCTGATCCACCGTGTCAGCCGTAACCGCCGCGTCAACGACGATCTCGACGCTCTCGGTCGGGTTGGCCGACTGGGCGATCTGCTCCGCCGCGGTCTCAATGTCGACCGCCTGCTCAAACTGCGACTGGTACAGGCGCCAGTAGGCACCCTTCTGCGCGATGAGCGTCTCGTGGTTTCCCTTTTCGACGATGTCGCCCGATTCCATCACGAGGATGAGGTCGGCGTCGCGAATCGTGGAGAGACGGTGAGCGATCACAAATGACGTGCGTCCTTCGCGAAGCGCCGCCATCGCGTGCTGCAGCAACAGCTCGGTGCGAGTGTCAACCGAGCTCGTGGCCTCATCCAGAATCAGCACGGTCGGCTGCGCCACAAAGGCTCGCGCGATCGTGATGAGCTGACGCTCACCGGCCGAGACGTTCGACGCGTCTTCGTCAAGCACCGTGTCGTAGCCATCCGGCAGCGAGTGCACGAACTTGTCGACACGTGTCGCGACAGCAGCCTCGATGATCTCAACGTCGGTCGCCGACTCGCGCCCGTAACGGATGTTGTCTCGGATGGTTCCGGAGAACAGCCACGGGTCTTGCAGCACCATGCCGGTGCGCGAGCGCACATCGTCGCGCGTAAGCGCGCCGATGTCTTGACCGTCAAGCAGGATTCGCCCGCCGTCGAGCTCGTAAAAGCGCATCAGCAGGTTGACCAGCGTGGTCTTGCCCGCACCCGTCGGCCCGACAATGGCGACCGTCTGGCCCGGCTCCACCCGGAAAGACAGATCCTTGATCAGCGGGCGATCGGGCGTGTATGAGAAAGCAACGTTCTCAAACTCGATCACGCCGGGGCCCTCGACAAGCGCCGGAGCGTCGGCAGCATCTGCCTCCTGCTCCTCAGCGTCGAGCAATTCGAACACCCGCTCGGCCGATGCGGTACCTGACTGCACGACCGTTGCCATGCCACCCAGCTGCGACAGCGGCTGCGTGAACATCTGTTCATACTGCAGGAACGACTGCACGTTACCGATGTTCAGGTTGCCTGCGGCAACCTGAAGCGCACCGACGACGGCGATACCGACGTAGGTGAGGCTACCGATGAACGTCATCGCAGGCATCATGATGCCGGAGAGGAACTGCGCCTTGAAGCTGGCCTGGTAGAGCTCTTCGTTCTCCTCCTGGAAGGCCGCGATCTGAGCCTTCTCGCGGCCGAAGACCTTTACCAGCGCGTGGCCGGAGAAAGACTCCTCAACGCGAGCATTCAGTGCACCAACCTTGCCCCACTGCGACTTGAAGGCCTTCTGCGAGCGGGGTCCGATGATGCCGAACACCACCGCCATGAGCGGGAGCGAAACCAGGGCAACCAGCGCCAGCAGCCACGAAATCGAGAACATCATCACCAGCACACCGACGACCGTGAGGATCGAGGTGATGGCGCTGGAGAGCGCCTGCTGCATGGTTTGGGTGATGTTATCGACGTCGTTGGTGACGCGGGAGATGAGCTGGCCGCGCTGCACCTTGTCGAAGTACGACAGCGGCAGACGGTTGATCTTCTCCTCAATCTGCGCGCGCAGACGGAACATCGCCTTCACCATCACGATATTGACGACATAGCCCTGCACCCAGCCGAGAATGGCCGAGAACACGTACAGCGCCATCACGAACACGATGGTTTCGCGGAGCTTCGTGAAGTCGATGCCCGCGCCCGGGTTGAAGTCGCTCATCTTCGCGATGGTGTTCGCGAACTCGGCTTGACCGGCCGCGCGCAGCATCTCAACAAACTGATCCTGCGTGGTTCCGGCCGGCACTTGCGATCCCAGCTGAGTGTTCAAGAAGCCTTCGAACACCACGTTGGTCGCATTGCCCAGCACCGTCGGCGCCCACACCGAGAGCACAACACCCAGCGCGCCAAGCAGCGACACAAAGATGAAGGCCCACTTGTACGGCGCGAGCACGCCAATCATGCGCTTGAAGCTGGGCCAGAAGTTCTTGGGCTTACCGCCCTGTGCCCACTCGCCCGACTGCATGGCGAGTTCCATCTGCTTGGCGTTTTCTGCCTCTTCTGCCGCCGCAATCTCTTCGTCGGTCAGGGTTTTTGTCGCGTCGCTCATGCGTCCACCCCCAGCTGCGATTCAACGATTTCGCGGTACGTCTCGTTCGTGGCCGACAGTTCAGCGTGCGTGCCGGAACCAACAATTTGGCCGTCCTCGAGCACGATGATGCGGTCGGCTTCGGTAATCGTCGAGACGCGCTGCGCGACGACGATCTTGGTGACCTCGGGCAGTTCGCTCCACAGCGCCTGGCGCAGCTTCGCGTCGGTCGTCACATCGAGCGCCGAGAACGAGTCGTCGAAGATCAAGATCTCCGGCTGACGCACCAGCGCACGCGCAATCGCGAGGCGCTGTCGCTGGCCACCCGACACATTGGTTCCGCCCTGTGCAATGGATGACTCCAGCCCGTCGGGCATCTCGGAGACGAAGTCCTTACCCTGCGCAATCTCCAGCGCACGCCACAGCTCATCATCGGTCGCGTCTTGGCGACCGAATCGCAGATTGGAGGCGATGGTTCCGCTGAACAAGAACGACTTCTGCGGAACCAGACCAATCTGCGCCCACAGGCTCTCCTGGTCTGCCTCGCGAACGTCGACGCCGCCCACCATAACGCGGCCGCTCGTGACGTCGAACAGACGCGGGATGAGGGAAACGATCGTCGTTTTGCCGGCACCAGTGGAACCAACAATTGCGACGGTTTCGCCGGCACGCGCCTCGAACGACACATTGTGAACCACGGGAGCCTCGGCGCCCGGGTACTGGAAGGTGACGTCTTCGAAACGCACGACGCCCCGCTCCGGGAACTCCATGACGGGGTTCGTGGGAGCAGCCAGCGTGGATTCGTGGTCGAGCACCTCGCCAATGCGGTCGGCAGAGACGGCGGCGCGCGGAATCATCATCGTCATGAAGCTCGCCATCAGCACGCCCATCAGAATCAGGCCGATGTACTGCATGAAGGCGAAGATCGTGCCGAAGCTGGTGTTGCCGTTGTTGACCTCGATACCGCCAAACCACACCACGCCAACGATGGTCACGTTGAGCACCAGCATCGCGACCGGAAAGAGCACCACAAACAGCGAACCGATCCAGCGACCAATGCGCTGAATGCCGTCGTTCGCCTCGCGGAAGCGCTCTTCCTCAATGCGCTCACGCACAAACGCGCGCACAACACGCACACCGGTGAGCTGCTCGCGCAGCACCAGGTTCACCGCGTCAAGCTTCGCCTGGTATTGGCGGAACGCCGGAACCATGCGGCTGATGATGAAGAGGGCGAAGATCAGCAGCACGGGTACGGCTACGGCAATGAGCCATGACAGCCCAATGTCTTGACGCAGCGCCATGATGATGCCGCCGATCGCCATCAGCGGTGCCTGCACCAGCATGGTGGCACCCATCATCGCCAGCATCTGCACCTGCTGCACATCGTTCGTGTTGCGGGTGATGAGGGAGCCAGCACCGAAGTGTGAAATCTCGCGTTCAGAGAAATCGCTGACTCGGGTGTAGACATCTCCTCGAATATCGCGACCGGCAGACATCGCTGCGCGGGCGGCAAAGAAGGTGGCGATGATGGAGGCGACAATCTGACCGAACGCGATGGCGAGCATGAATCCGCCGCGCGTCCAGATGTAGTTGGTGTCACCCTTGGCGACACCCTCGTTAATGATGTCGGCGTTCAGGTTCGGAAGGTACAGCGAAGCCATGACCGCGGCAGCTTGAAAGACGAGCACGGCAATGAGCCAGCCCCGGTACGGTTTCATGTACCTGATGAGGAGTTTTCCCAGCAAAATATCTCCGATTCAGGATTGCCTTTTCTGCCGGTGGGCAAAAAGGGGCAAGGAGATACATTACGGCTCGCCCCGCCCAGTTGCAACGGCCAGCCGGATGATTTGTTCCCGAACCGAATGTTCTTATTCGAGCTCGTCCCTACTCAAACTCCGCGGCGACGGCGTTTCGGTGATAGTCGAAGATGATGCTGGTGCGGGTGGAGGCGACCGTCTGTTGAGCGGAGAGATGCTCGACCACAAAGGTGCGCACGTCGGCCGATGACTCCACGGCAATGTGCACCAGAAAGTCGTCGGTTCCGCCGACAAAGAACACCTGAATGACCTGCGGCAGTCGCCGAATCGCCTGGCTGAACGCCAAGATGCTCTCCTGACGCGATCCGGCTCGCAGCGTCACACCCACCATGGCTTGCAGTCCCTTGCCGAGTCGAGCCTGGTCGATGCTGGCATGAAAGCCGGTGATCACGCCGCGCTCAATCAGTGATTTCACGCGCGCGTGCATTGTCGAGGGCGCGACGCCGACGGCGGCGGCCAGCTCGGCGTTCGTCATCCGACCGTCGCGCGACAACAGCGCGAGAATGTGCGAGTCGGCCTCATCGAGCCGAAGATCATTCGTCATGATGAGCACCCAATCGGTCGGTTGTGCAGTCTGAGAGCCGATTTCTGAGCATGGAGAGAATGTTCTTCATCCTTTTCATGTTTATCCCGAACTTTCTGCGATTCTAGTGCGCACCGAGTCAAACCGTTGCACGCATACCTATCTGCACAGCACGTACCCAATCAGCGTCGAAGGAGTACCTCATGAAGGTCGCAGTCCCCGCCGAGATCAAGAACAACGAGAACCGTGTCGCCATCACCCCGGCAGGCGTCGACATGCTCGTTGACCGCGGTCATCAGGTCTTTGTGGAAAAGGGTGCCGGTGTTGGCTCCCGGTTGAGCGACGCCGATTTCGTCGCGGCCGGCGCAACGATTGTTCCGGACGCTGATGCCGCATGGGGCGAGGCCGAGCTGCTGCTCAAGGTGAAGGAGCCGATCGCCAGCGAGTACCGCCACCTCCGCGAAGATCTCACGCTGTTCACCTACCTTCACCTCGCGGCAGACCGCCCGCTCACCCAAGCGCTGCTTGATGCCAAGACCACAGCAATCGCGTATGAGACGGTGCAACTCGCCGACCGCTCGCTGCCCCTGCTCAGCCCAATGAGCGAGGTGGCAGGACGCCTCTCCATTGCCGTCGGCGCTCACACGCTGATGCGCCCGGCTGGTGGCCGCGGCATCATCATGGGCGGCATTCCCGGCACCCCGAAGGCCAAGGTCGTCATCATCGGCGGCGGCGTCGCTGGTGAGCACGCCGCGGCAACCGCGCTCGGCATGGGCGCAGACGTGACGGTCATCGATGTTTCACTGCCTCGCTTGCGCGACCTGGAGCGTCGCTTCAACGGCGAGATCCAAACCCGTGTCTCAAACCGGTGGGAAATCGGCGAGCAGGTTTCTAAGGCCGACCTCGTCATCGGCTCGGTGCTCATTCCGGGCGCTTCGGCCCCGAAGCTCGTCACGCTCGACATGGTGAGCACGATGAAGGAGGGCTCGGTGCTCGTCGACATCGCGATCGACCAGGGTGGATGCTTCGAGGGCTCACACCCGACCACGCACGATGAGCCGACCTTCGCGGTGCACAACTCGCTCTACTACTGCGTCGCAAACATGCCCGGTGCTGTTCCGGAGACGTCAACGCGCGCGTTGACGAACGCGACACTGCCGTATGTCTCAGCCATTGCAAACAAGGGTTGGGCGCGCGCCGCTGCCGAAGACCCCGCACTCGCGAAGGGCTTGAACACGCAGGGCGGAACCATCACAAACGACGCTGTAGCGGCGGCTTTCGCCGGCTAACGCAGCGTTGCTTACAACCCCGTCGCGACATCACCGTCGCGACGGGGTTTGTATACCACCAGGGAGTGGAACACATAGCGCACGATGAAGGCGATCGCGAGGAGCACGGCGGTCGCCAGCACACTCGACACGTGCCAGGTTTCAACCACGACGTAGAGCGCCGCGATTCGCACCACGGCCTCGACGGCGTTAAAGGTGAACGATTTGGCGAAGCGCATCCACATCGGCCCGGCCGCAGCCTTCATATCGCGGAACACGAACAGCTCGATGAGCAAGAAGTTGCCGATGATGGTCACCACACTCGCCACGATGGCGGCGAGCACATAGGGCACCGACCATCCCGTCAGCACCGCCATGATCAGCACGTTGGCGACGGCGCCGAGCGCGCCGATCAGCGCGAAGACCGACATGCGGCCGAAGCGCAGTTGCGTGAGCTGGGTCAAGAATCGAATCCCCTGGGTGAACGATGCCTTGGATTCGCCGGCGTGACGGGCCTGAAAGTCAAACGGAATTTCGGCAACCCGGAGAGGCTGACGGGCAAGCATCTCCAGCAAGATCTTGAAACCGCGCGGCTTCAGGCTCTCCCAATCGACCGCGGTCTTGTCCACCAGAAAGAACCCGGTCATCGGGTCGGAGCACTCGCGCAGCCGCACCGGGAACATGGCTTTCGTGACCATGGTCGACAGCCGCGAGACGGCAACGCGCACCTGATCACTCAGCCCATTGGCGGTTCCGCCTCCGGTGTAGCGAGACGCCACCACGACGTCGGCGTCGCCCTGCGCAAACCGAGCCAGAAGCTGCGGAATCTTCTCCGGTGGGTGCTGCAGATCGCCGTCCATCACAACGCATACGTTGCTACGCGCCGCGCGAATGCCAGCGACAACGGCGCCGCCTAGGCCACCTTCGGCAACGTCGCGGTGAATAACGGTGACGTCAATGGCGGCGGTCTCGCCCAGCGCCCGCGCGATCACCGGGGTTTCATCGTTGCTGTCGTCGACGATGATCAGTTCGGCATGCACGCCTGCGAGCGCCGTCGAGACGCGCGAAATGAGTTCAGCAACATTGCCCTCTTCGTTATACGTCGGGACGATGATGCTCGCGGCAAACGATGCCGCAGGGGTGGCTTCTGACATGAAGTCTTCGGCTATTCCTCTACCTCGGTGGATGACGCTGGCACATCGGTGGATGCACCGGCGCCTACTGCGGCGACCGCTTGCCCGTTGCCGAACAGATTCGCGTCTCCCCAGAACGTGACAGTTTCGCCCGCGCCGTATGTAACCGTAACCGAGATATCGGCCTGCTGCGCGTCATCAACATTAAACACATAGCTGGCCTGCGCCACGGTTCCTGCTCCCACCCAGGCGGCAAACGGCGACGAACCAAGGGCATCGACCTGCTGTGCCGGGGCGCGCTCGGCGCCCGTGGTCACGGTGACGACGGGGGTCATCAGGTCGGCGTCGTCGGCCGAGATGTTTGAATAGGCGATGGTGACCTGCAACATGGATCCCAGAGCGGAACCATCAGCGGCTGACTGCGCATCGACGCGTTGCAGACCGGTGATCGTGAAGAAATTGCCGTTCGCGGTGTAGGCCACCTCGTTGAGTGCAACCGATCCTTCGGGCCCGACCGCCACTGGCGCGGACTCGTCGATGGTTCCGGTCAGCGGCTCCTCTGGCGTCGGCTCGGGTGTGATGGGCGCGCTTGAGGCGCTGGCCGAGGGCTGCACGCCAGCGAAAATGGGCAGAGTGACCCCCTGCAGGGCGTACCACCAGACGACTCCGGCCGAGAGCAGCAACGCCGTGACGAGAAAGGCAGCACTGACGCCGAGGGCGGTGCGCCAACTCGGCTTCTTTCGCGTCGTCGTTCGGGGCGCCCACTGTACGTCGGGTGCCGCAGGCGCGGCTGACGTGGGGTCGGCTTCGGGTGTGGGGTCGGATTCGAGTGTGGGGTCGGGTGTTGGGTCGGGTGTGGGCTCGGGCTCCGGCTCGGGTGTGGGGTCCGGCTCGGGCTCGGGCTCCGGCTCGGGCTCGATGTCCGACGCACTCGGTTCGGTTCGCGCGACCGCCGTGGGCTCGGGCTTGGGGTCGGCTGCAACGTCTGACCCACTTGGTTCTGCCTGCGCGGCAACCGTCGATGCTGGCTCCGCCAGCGGTTCGGCGTCTGCCTGGGCCTCGTCGGTCGTCGAGGCAGCAATCTTCGTAGTCGACTTCGGTTTGGCCGCAGTCTTCGGTGTGGCCGCAGTCGGCTTCGGTGTGGCCGCCGACGCCTTATCTGGCGACGCTTTCGTCACGGTCGTCTTGGCAACGCCCGGCTTCGCGGCGGCGGTCTTCGCGGCAGCGGGCTTCGTCCCGGCAGCGGGCTTCGTCCCGGCAGCCGGCTTCGCGGTCGCCGGGTTGGTCGCTGCAGCGGACTTCGCAGTAGCCGTCTTCGCGGCCGTCGGCTTCGCGGCGGTCGACTTCGTCGGCGAAGCCTTTGCGACACTGGCTTTCGCCGTCGACTTCGGGGCATCAGCAGTCGCGTTCGCCTCAGCGGCCTTCGTCGCGGCGGCCCTGGTTCCGGCAGTCTTTGCCGCAGCCGGCTTCGTCTCAGTAGCCTTCGCGGCAGCCGCCGTGGCCGCGGCGGGCTTCTTGGCGGGCGCCGGCTTCTTTGCCTGGGCGGGCTTGGCCGTGGGCGTGGTGTCGCCGGTGTCGCCCTCGCGCGTAGGGTCGTCGGTCATGAGTGCTCCCTGCCGGCGATGCGTGGGTGGCGCGGCCGGTGAAAAGGTCGTTGTTCGCTTCGCGTTCGAGTGAGCGAGAGCGCAATACGAGCATAGAGGGCGCACGTGCGACGTCGCTGAAAGCCACCGTGCCCCACGCCTGCGCACACCCTGATCACCGCGAGCGCGAAGCTCGCACCACCTCGGGCATGCCCCGCCTCACAGCACCCAGATTCGGCCCCTGCCCCGTGGTTCCGGGTTAATCTGGTGTCATGACGACCCCCGCAGCAGACACCATCACGATGTTCGGCGCCGAATGGTGCGGCGACTGCCGCCGCACCAAGAAGCAGCTCGACGGCCTCGGCATCGCGTACACCTACGTTGACCTGGAGGCAGAGCCTGCCGCTGCAGAGGTGGCGCGCGAGATTTCGGGTCGCATGAACATTCCGGTGGTTGTGTACCCCGACGCCACCCACCATGTTGAGCCGTCGAACGACGACGTCGAGCAGAAGCTGCGCGCGCTCAACCTGATCTAGACCCCGGTGTCGTTGGCGTGCCCTATGCTGGCGCGATGAGCAACGACGCTCCGGCGCCCCCATCACCCGACTCCCGACTCTCCGCGGACACGATCGCCCGCTACGCTATCGGCTCGATCGGAACCGGTGGTTTCGCGACCCTGCCCGGCCTGGTGTTGGCGTATTACCTGACCGACAATCTGGGTATCGCTGCGGCGACCGCCGGCTTGATCATCACCATCGCCAAGCTGTGGGATGTGGTGATCGACCCGCTGATTGGGGCGCTGTCTGATCGGCAGCGCCTGCGCTACGGAACGCGCATTGGCTTTATGAAGCTCGGCGCGATTGCCCTGCCGGTGCTGTTCGCGCTGACCTTTGCGGCGCCGCCTGCGTGGGGAACGGTGGTCGGAACCATCTGGGTGCTCGTCGCGTTTACCGGCGCCGCCACCGCATTCAGCCTGTTTCAGGTTCCGTATCTCGCCCTGCCAGCCGAGCTCACCGACAGCTACGACGAGCGCACTCGACTGCTGACGTGGCGGGTCATGGTGCTGACCTTTGCCATCTTGCTGTTCGGCGCGGGCGGACCGATGCTTCGCAAGCTAACGGGCGATCCGGTCACCGGGTACCTCCTGATGGGCATCGTTGCCGGCGCGATTATTGGTCTCGGCATGTGGGTCGCGACGCGCACCGCCCCGCACAGCGCCCCGCTGACCGACATCGCACCGCCGCGGCTCAACATTTGGGAGCACTACGCGCAGGGCATTCGCGCGCTGCGCCGGAGCCAGCCGTTCCGGGTGCTGCTGCTGACCTTCTTCCTGCAGGCACTTGCCACGGGTCTCATGCTCGCCGGCGCCCAATACGTTGCCACCTGGGTCATGAAAAGCGAAGACGCCGTGACCCTGCTCTTCGTCGCCCTCATCGCCCCCGCGCTGTTTGCGGCACCGGTATGGCGTGCGATCGCGCGACGCACCGACAAGCAGGCGGCGTTCCGATTCGCGACAATCCTATTTGTCGTCGCGGCGCTCGCGATCTCCATCGCGCTGTGGCTGCCAGGCAACTGGATGTACGTTCCCGTCGGCCTCGCCGGCATCGCCTACGCCGGCATGCAGTCGCTACCGATGGCCATGCTGCCCGACGTGATGAGCCACGATGAGCGCACGACCGGAACCAAGGGTGCCGGTGCATTTAGCGGCATCTGGACGGCGGGTGAAACGATTGGATTCGCCCTCAGCGCGACCGCGCTCACCACGATTCTCGCGATCACCCAGTACGTGCCGTCGGTGGCGGGGCAATCCGTGACGCAACCAGCCTCGGCGATCGTCGGCGTCGTCATCAGCTTCTCGGTGGTTCCGGCCGCCCTCGCAGCCCTCAGCCTGGTTCCGCTCGCGCGCTACCGTCTGACGCGCAAAGACATCGATCAGGTCGCCGCCGTAGAGTGAGGCCAAAGAAGGAGATCGCGATGAGCACGCCCGCCCAGCCGAAGAAGCCGGCCGCGAAAAAGCCCGCCACGAAGACCCCCACCGCGAAGGCGCGTGCCTCGAAAACGGCGTCGGCGATCGCCCCGGAGATTCGTGACGCGCTCGACGCCGACATCGCGTCGCTGGAGATGGGATCGAAGATCTGGTCGACGCTGACCGTGGCACAACGCGCCACTGTTCTTGGTCACGTGCGCGAAGCCGTCGCCAAAAATGCGGCGGAATGGGCGCGCACAGCCGCGGCCTCGAAGGGTCTCGACGAACAGCACCCGCTGCGGGGCGAAGAATGGCTCGCCGGGCCCTATGCAACGCTCGCGGGAATCGACGCGTTGATCTCGTCGCTCGATGCGATCGCCGCCGGCGAGAGCCCGCTCAAGAACGTGCGCACCTCCCTCGCGCCCACCGGGCAGGTCGCCGTGCAGGCGTACCCCGCGACAAAAACAGACGCGCTGCTGCTGAACGGCTTCACCGGTGAGGTCTGGCTGAAGCCGGGCGTCACGGCCGATCAGGCACGCCGTCGCGCCGGGCTCGCGCAGCTCAATCCCACAGCGGGTGGCGGCGTGGGCCTCGTGCTCGGCGCGGGCAACGTCACGTCTATTCCGATTCTCGACGTGCTCTACGAGCTGATTGCCTTCAACCGGGTGGCGCTGCTCAAACTCAACCCCACGCAAGACAGCCTGCTGACGGTGTTCCGTAAGGCGCTACAGCCGCTCATCGAGCCCGGCTTCGTGCGCATCGTCACCGGTGCCGGCGACGTCGGCGCGTACCTCACCGCCCACCCGGGGTTCTCGCACATTCACATCACCGGCTCCGCTGTGACGTTTGACACGATCGTGTGGGGCCCGGGCGCCGCCGGCCAAAAGCGCAAGCAGACCGGCAAGCCGCAACTCACCACCCCCATCACCGGCGAACTCGGCGGCGTCGCCCCCATCATCGTGGTTCCGGGGCCGTGGACGCAGGCCGATCTTGACTATCAGGCCGAGCACGTCGTCACCATGCGGCTACAAAACAGCGGCCACATCTGCATTTCGGGCCAGGTTGTCATCATCTCGCCCGATTGGAAGCAAAAAGACGACTTTCTCGCGGCGCTGCGCCGCGCGTACGCCAAGGCGCCACAGCGACCCGTGTGGTACCCCAACAGTGATACCAAACTCGCGATCGCGCGTGAGGCCTACCCCGACGCCGAGCAATACGGGCCCCGCCTGCTCGTCGAAATTGATGGCACCGACGATGCCGCGACGCTGGAGACCACCGAGTTCTTCGCACCGGTACTGGGCATCGTCGAGGTCGACGGAACCGGTCAGCAGTTTGTTGATGGCGCGGTCGCGTATGCGAATGAGCGGCTCGCTGGCACCCTCGGCGCCAATATTCTGATTGATCCGGTGACCGAGGCGGAGCTGGGCGACGGGTTTGAGCGCGCCGTCGCCGACCTGCACTACGGCAACATCGCCATCAACGGGTGGACCGGCTTCTCGTTTGTGGCACCGACGCTCTCATGGGGCGCTTTTCCCGGCCACACGCTCGAAGACGTCGGCAGCGGCATCGGCATCGTTCACAACGCGCTCCTGCTCGACGACGTCGAGCGCTCGGTGCTGCGCGGGCCGTTCCGCCCATTCCCGCGGTCGGTCGGCCGCGGACGCTTCTCGATTCTGCCCAAGCCGCCGTGGTTCGTGACTTCACGCACCTCCGCCGAAGTCTCGGAGGGGTTCACGCGGTTCATGATTGATCGGAACCTGGCGCGCCTAGCCAAGACGCTGGGCGCGGCGCTCCGCTCCTAGCGCGGTGCGCTGACCGGGGAACCTGCGGCTCGCGACGCGCGCGCCTAGCGGGCGCGTGCGCGCTACCCGGCGAAGGCGTCGGTAGCCGCACGCAGCGCGCGGCGAATCCCTGGTTCCGTCGCGGCGTGCCCGGCGTCGGCAACCACAATGAACTCCGCTTCTGGCAGTGCTTGGTGCAGATCCCACGCGGTCATCATCGGAGTGCACATGTCGTAGCGCCCCTGCACGATGACCGTGGGAATGTGTCGAATGCGCTCCACGTCGGCAATGAGTTGATTGTCGCTAAACCAGCCGCCGTGCGAGAAGAAATGGTTCTCGATTCGCGCGAACGCGACGGCGCGGTCGGCGACTTCCATCTCGGCAACGTGATCCGCATCGAGGTGCAGGGTGGTCGTCGCGCCCTCCCACGTGCTCCACGCAATTGCCGCCGGGGTGTGCACGGCGGGGTCGGGGTCGTTCAGGCGACGGCGGTACGCGGCGATGAAGTTATTGCGCTCCAGCACCGGAATCTCGGCGACGTATTTCTGCCACAGATCCGGGAAGATTGCCGCGGCACCGCCCTCATAAAACCACTCAAGCTCATGGGGTCGTAGCGTAAAGATTCCGCGCAGCACCAGCTCACTCACCGCGGCTGGATGCGTTTCGGCATACGCCAGCGCGAGGCCCGAGCCCCACGAACCGCCAAACACCTGCCACTGACTGATGCCGAGGTTCTTGCGCAGCAGCTCCATATCGGCGACCAGATGCCACGTGGTGTTGAAGCGCAGGTCGGCGCCCGGTTCGCTCGCATGCGGGGTCGATTTTCCGCAGCCGCGCTGATCGAACAGAATGATGCGGTATTTCTCCGGGTCAAAGAACCGGCGCTGCCATGGCGAGGTTCCAGAACCCGGCCCCCCGTGCACGAACAGCACGGGCTTGCCCTCGGGATTTCCGCTCTGTTCCCAATACATCCGGTGGCCATCACCAACGAGCAACATGCCGGTTTCATACGGCTCAATGCTCGGATACAGATCGTCGTCAAGAGTTGTGCTGTTCATTATTCCCCCAACACCACACTAGTTACACTTCTGCACTCGTTACAGGTCTGCGCCGCTCACATCAAAGGTGTTGCACGCGCCAACGCCATACTGGTAGCCCGTCGCGAACCAGCGCTGGCGCTGTTCACTGGAACCATGAGTCCAGCTCTCCGGGTTCACGAAGCCGCCGGATTGCTTCTGAATATTGTCATCGCCGACGGCGCTGGCAGCGTTCAGCGCATCGACAAGTTCAGCCTCGGTGGGCGCCTTCATATAGGTCTGGCCGTTATCGTCCTTCTGCTCCGATGCGTGCGCGACCCACGCGCCTGCGTAGCAGTCGGCCTGCAGTTCGGTGCGCACGCCGTTGGAGTCTGGGCCGGAACCATTGTTGGGGTGATCGCGCATGACGCCCTTGATGTACTGCACGTGGTGGCCCCATTCGTGAGCGAGCACGTAGATCTGCGCCAGGTTGCCTGCGCTCGCGCCAAACTGGTCGCGCATCAGCTGCCAGAACGTGGGGTCAATGTAGACCGTCTGGTTTGAGGGGCAGTAGAACGGGCCGGCCGCGTTCGAGGCGGTGCCGCACGGAGTCGAGGTCGACCCCTCGACAATCACCATCTCTGGTGCGGAATAGCCCGAGACGTTCTGTTCCCAAAAGCTGTCCAGCACCAGCGTGGCACCCGCGAGGCGGCAGTCGTCGTCGGTGTTCGCATCTTCACCTGTCTGACACTTCTCCAGGCCCGTGCCGCCCGATGGTTCCGCCTGCTCTTGGGTGTCACTGCCGCCGAGCATCGGCAGGAGCTGCGAGAAATCGCCGCCCGTGACCAGCGCCAAGATCAGCGCGATGATGCCGCCGACGCCGACCGCGCCGCCGGCGACCTTGGCTCCGCGGCCCGACTTGCGCACGCGGTGATTGCTGATGTCCGCGTCTGGGTTAAACGTCATGCCTAACGGTACCGCGATTGCATCGCCTCCCCCAGTAGTGACCGCTAGAGTAGAGCCCCACTCGGCGGAGGCGGAACCATCGGCCGAGGCTGGTGAGGAGTGCCATGGAACCCATCGAAATCGCGCTGGTATTTGTGATTGGCGTGATCATCATCGCCACCGTCACCGCGCTCGCCCCCAAGGTGGGGGTTGCGGGTCCGTTGATTCTCACGGCCGTCGGTGTGGCAATCAGCTTTCTGCCGTTCATTCCCGATATTCGTCTTGATGCCTCCGTCATTCTCATCGGCATTCTGCCGCCCCTGCTTTATGCCGCGGCGGTGTCGCTGCCCGCGATGGAGTTCCGCCGTGACTTCGGCGCCATCGGCGGCTTTTCGGTGCTGTTGGTGGTTATCACCTCGGTCGTGTTGGGCTTCTTCTTCTCGCTCGTGATTCCGGGCGTCTCGCTCGCGCTGGGCATTGCGCTGGGTGCCATCCTTTCGCCGACCGATGCGGTCGCGACCTCCATCGTGAAGAAGCTCGGCATTTCACCCCGGGTCGTCACCGTGCTCGAGGGCGAGAGCCTGTTCAACGACGCGACGGCGCTCGTACTGCTGCGCACCGCGATTGCCGCCACGGCCGGCGCCTTCAGCTTCTGGGACAGCGTCGGCGACTTCTCCTGGGCGGTATTTATCGCCGTGGTGATCGGCCTCGTGGTGGGTTGGATCAACCTGCGGGTGCGTGCGTGGGTTCCGTCCACCGCAGCCGCAACCGCGCTCAGCTTTGTGGTTCCGTACCTCGCGTACATTCCATCTGAAGAGTTGCACGGATCGGGGCTGGTTGCCGCGGTGGTCGCCGGCATCGTCACCGGACAGGGCTCGGCGCGACACTTCACCGCCGAGCAGCGCCTCAGCGACCACGTCAACTGGCGCACGATTGAACTGCTGCTCGAGGGCGCGGTGTTCTTGATTATGGGGCTGGAAGTTCGCGCCATCATCGAAGACACCAACGCCAGCAGCACCGGCCTCGGTCATGCGGCGATCGTTGCGGGCGGCGCGTGCCTCATCGTGCTGCTGGTGCGCTCGGCGTACGTGGCGCCGCTGTTGTGGTTTCTCTCGCGCCGTTCCCGGCGTTCGGCCACGATTCGCCCGTTGCTGGAGGAGTACAGAACGTCGTGGGCCGAGGCTCCGCCCGCCGAAAAGCAACGCAGAATGGGTCGCAAGTTTGGGCATGATCGACGCAATCCCGAGCGCGACGCCGCCCGATGGACGCGCCATATCAACACCCGGCTCGCCGACGCCACCTACTACGAGACGCGCCCGCTGGCCTGGCGCGAGGGGGTCGTATTGGTGTGGGCCGGAATGCGCGGAGCGGTGACACTGGCGGCAGCGCAAACGCTTCCGGCCGGCACCCCGCAGCGCTCCCTGCTCGTGCTGATCGCAATTCTGGTGGCCGTCGGCACGCTACTCATTCAGGGTGGAACGCTGTCGTTCGTCGTGAAGAAGCTCGGGCTGGGTGGGTCGCGCGAAAACGAATCAGGCGTGGATGAAATGGAGGATGTGCAAGCCCAACTGCATGCTGCAGCTCTTGCAGCCCTCCAATCTCCCAATCTGCGCCAGCCCGACGGCTCCCCGTTTGACCCCGCGATTGTGGCGAAGGCGCGCGATCGGTGGTCGGCAGCTCCCGACCCGGATCGCAGCGCCCGCACCACAGAAATGCTGAAGCTGCGCCTGGCGATGATCGATGCGGAACGTCACCGCCTCACCCAGCTTCGTCGTGACGGTCGGTATTCCACGGCCACCCTTCGCGCCATGATGGAGGCCCTCGACTCCGAAGAGCTGGGCCTTCACCGTCGGGTGTACTCCGACTGACGCTCGATCGTGGGTGCTCACGAGTCGGGCGGTCGCCCATCGAGCAGTCACGTGTCGGGCGATCACGTGTCGGGCGGGGCCGATGTCAGGCAGAATAGGAGCGGAGGAACCATGAGCAACGCTGATGACGCAGCAACCAGCCCGGTGCCGATTGCGCACACCGCGGCCGAGTGCCCCAAATGCTTCGTCGAGATGCAGCAAGACGGCGACTGGTGGCGCGCACGCCCGGCAGACTCCCGCCTCGTGGGTCTCGTTGTCTCCCGCGACAACATGCCCTCCGTTGTGCAGCAACGCGATGACCTCGCTCGCTTCGGCGTGCCCATCGAGGGCTTCCGTCACCCGGCCCCCGAAATTCTGGAGTCATGGGAGGGGCGACTCGCGCGCTTCTTCGCCACCCTGGTTCCGGGCGACGTACTGGTAATTGCGAGCCTGCACGCGCTCGGTCGCGATACCGATGAAGAGCGTCGCACCCTGGCCGAACTACGAAAACGCGGCATCGTCGTCAAGGTGCTCTCGCACGGCGCCCGCCACCTCGAACCCGCCGTGCGCTAGCCCCGAAGGCAAGCCTCCACTTCGCGGAGCATTTCTCGCGCAGCGACCACCCGACGCATCACCTCTATCGCCGCAAGCGTCGAGGAGTAAATGGGGAAATTAGGCGAGGGCGCGCCAGCATCCCGCTACGTGGTCATCGACCATGCCGCTGGACTGCATGAGCGCGTACATCGTGGTGGCACCCACAAAACGAAACCCCCGCTTTCGCAGCGTCTTTGACATGGCCTCAGACTCGGGAGTGACGGCCGGAACCTCGGCGAGCGTTGCCAGCGCCGCATCGCGTGGGGCTGGCGCGAACGACCACATCAACGCGTCGAGCTCGCCCGGCGCCATCTCCAGCACGAGCTGAGCATTGCTGATCGCGGCGTGAATCTTCAATCGATTGCGAACGATGCCAGCGTCGTTCATCAATCGCTCAACGTCGGCGTCGGTGAATTCCGCGACGACGGCCGGATCAAACCCAGCGAAGGCCTCGCGAAACGCGGGGCGCTTGCGCAGAATGGTGATCCAGCTCAGCCCCGCCTGAAACCCCTCCAGGCTCATCTTCTCGTACAGTGCCCGGTCGCCATGCAGGGGCGTTCCCCACTCCTCATCGTGATACCGCTGATACTCGGCGTCGGCTCCTACCCAACCGCAACGCGCACGCTCATCGGCTCCGGTCACAACCCCAGCGATAGTCATGGCGTCAGCGTATCTCGCACCGCAGACGCTCTCCGCCTTCGTCCACACCGCACATCCTGGTTCCGCCGCGGTGACCAAGCCGAACCCCGCTGATCCGCCGTTCGTCGCACGATACCTACCGCTTGTCGCGCGCAATTTCCACCCATCCCTCGCACCTGAGAGCGGGCTGTGAGCAACCGTACCCTGGGGAGATTCCGCAACGACGCGTGTAGAGAGGAATGCCCCGTGACCAGCCCAACCGCCAATCGAGCGCAGGAGGAGAGGGAGATCACCTCCGACCCCGCTCTGCCGCCGACGTCGCTCACTGCCGAGCAAGACGCCAAAGACACCAAGTGGACGCCGCTGAAGATCGCGATCTGGATTGCCATCGCCCTGCTGGGTGGTGTCGCGTGGGTGATGCTGGCGATTGTGCGCGGCGAGACGGTCAACGCCATCTGGTTTGTGTTTGCGGCCGTTGCCACCTATCTCATCGCTTACCGCTTCTACTCGAAGGTCATCGAGCGTTACATCACGCGCCCCGATGACAAGCGCGCCACCCCTGCCGAATACAAGCAAGACGGCCGTGACTACGTTCCGACCGACCGCCGCGTGCTGTATGGCCACCACTTCGCTGCGATTGCCGGCGCTGGTCCCCTCGTCGGTCCGATTCTGGCCGCACAGATGGGCTATCTGCCCGGAACGATCTGGATCATCGTCGGCGTCGTGCTCGCGGGCGCCGTGCAGGACTACGTTGTACTGTTCTTCTCGATGCGCCGCGGCGGCCGCACGATCGGCCAAATGGCGCGTGACGAACTCGGCAAGATCGGTGGCACCGCCGCCATCATTGCGTCCCTGCTGATCATGATCATCATCGTCGCCATCCTCGCGCTCGTCGTCGTCAACGCACTCGGCGAAAGCCCCTGGGGTGTCTTCTCGGTGTCGATGACCATCCCGATCGCTATCTTCATGGGCCTGTACCTGCGCTACCTGCGCCCGGGCAAGATCACCGAAATCTCTATCATCGGCTTCGTGCTGCTGATCGGTGCGATTGTTGCCGGCGGCTGGGTTGCCTCCACCGAGTGGGGCTACGCAATGTTCCACCTGCCTAAAGAAGCCATCGCAATCGGCATCATCGTCTACGGCTTCATCGCCGCCATCCTGCCGGTGTGGTTGTTGCTGGCTCCGCGTGACTACCTGTCAACGTTCATGAAGATCGGCGTCATCGTGCTGCTGGCCGGCGCCATCATCATCGTGCGCCCCGAAATCACGGTTCCGGCGTTCTCGCAGTTTGCGAGCGGCGAGACCGGCCCGGTCTTCTCCGGCCCGCTGTTCCCGTTCTTGTTCGTGACGATCGCGTGTGGTGCTCTCTCCGGGTTCCACGCCCTGATCTCCTCTGGAACCACGCCAAAGCTGGTCGAGAAGGAGCGCCAGACGCGCTTTATCGGTTACGGCGGCATGCTGATGGAATCGTTCGTCGCGATCATGGCGCTGGTCGCCGCAATCTCCATCGACCAGGGCATCTACTACGCCATGAACTCGTCGGCGGCAGCGACGGGCGGAACCGTTGAAGGCGCCGTTGCGTGGGTTAATTCGTTGGGCCTGACGGGCGTGAACCTGACGCCGGAGATGCTCACCACGACCGCCGAAAACGTGGGAGAAGAGAGCATTGTCTCGCGCACCGGTGGCGCCCCGACGCTCGCCCTCGGACTCGCACACATCATGCAACAGTGGCTCGGCGGCACCGCGATGATGGGCTTCTGGTACCACTTCGCCATCATGTTCGAGGCGCTGTTCATTCTCACCGCCGTCGACGCCGGAACGCGCGTTGCTCGTTTCATGCTGCAGGACTCCATCGGCACCGTGGTTCCGAAGTTCAAGGACGTCTCGTGGCGCCCCGGCGTCTGGATCTGCACGGGCATCATGGTGGCCGGTTGGGGCTTGATCTTGATGCTCGGCGTCACCGACCCGCTGGGCGGCATCAACACGTTCTTCCCGCTGTTCGGTATCGCCAACCAGTTGCTTGCCGCGATCGCGCTTGCCGTCGTGCTCGCGATTGTCGCTAAGCGTGGCAAGAGCTACTTCCGCTGGCTGTGGATCATCGCGGTTCCGCTCGCCTTCACTGCCGTTGTCACGATCACCGCGTCGGCCTACAAGATCTTCTCGCCCACCCCGGCGGTCGGATACTTCGCCAACAACGCGGCGTTCAGCAACGCGCTGGCCGAAGGCAAGACAGAATTCGGAACCGCGAAGTCGGTTGAAGCGATGGAAGCCGTTGTGCGCAACACGCTCGTGCAGGGCGTGCTGTCGGTGATCTTCGTGATTCTCGCGATCATCGTGATTGTGATGGCCGTCATCACCACGGTGCGAGCGATTCGCAACGGTGGCGGAGAAAACATGGAAGATCCGCCCGTTGCCTCGCGCCGCTACGCACCGGCAGGCTTCATCGCGACGCCGTCTGAGCGCGCGCTCGAGAAGGAGTGGGAAGCCCTTCCTCCCGAGCTCAAGCCATCACAGGGCGGGCACTAACATGACCGTCTCGCAGGCAGTCGGCAGCGCGTTTCGGAGCGTGCGCTGGTACATCACCAACCTCATGGGTGACAGCGCTTACGCAACCTACGTCGAGCATCACCGCGCCACCCACCCGGGTGAGCCGGAGCTGACCGAACGCGAGTTCTGGAAGAGGCGCTACGCCGACCAGGCCGCAGAGCCGCGCTGCTGCTAACACGGACTGGCGAGACAGAAACGTCGGTGGGGCACGATCCAACAGTTCGCGCCCCACCGTCGTTTCACCCGGCGCCGCGGTGCCGCGGCGCCGTGGTTCCGGTGCCGGCGCCGTGGTTCCGGCGCCATGATTCCGCGCCGTGGTTCCGCGCCGTGGTTCCGTTTCCGCGGTTCCGCGTTGCCAAATGTCGGAACCGCGGCGCCCGAGGCACCCCACGGCGCACCCCCACCGGCGTGTCGCTGTGCTCGCTCCGACATTTGGGAAGGCGCGGAGCCTCGAAAACGCGTCGCGGGCACGGAACCCCGCGCCGGCGCAGCACGGAACCATGCGCCCCACCGACGTTCCACCCGGCGCCGTGGTTCCGCGTTCCCAAATGTCGGACCCGCGGCGCCCGAGGCACCCCACGGCGCACCCCCACCGGCGTGTCGCCATGCCCGCTCCGACATTTGGGAAGGCGCGGGGCGCAGAAAGCGCGTCGCGGGCACGGAACCACGCGCCTGCGCGGCACGGAACCACGGCGCCCCACAGACGTTTCACCCGGTGCCGTGGTTCCGCGGTTCCGGTGCCGTGGTTCTGGCGCCGGGGTTCCGTGTTTCCGGTGCCGGGGTTCCGTGCTTCCGCGTTCCCAAATGTCGGACCCGTGGCGCCCGAGGCACCCCACGGGGCGCCCCCTCCGGCGTGTCGCCATGCCCGCTCCGACATTTGGGAAGGCGCGGGGCGCAGAAAACGCGTCGCGGGCACGGAACCACGCGCCTGCGCGGAACGGAACCATGCGCCGGCGGGCCGCGGAGAACGCGTCGAGCTCGAAAACGCGTCTGTCGGCGGCGGGAAATGGCCGCTGGTCGTAGGCTCGGATCGTGCCTGATGCCGTGATTTTCGCGATCGGCGCGCTTGCGGGTGCGGCGATCGTTCTCGCCGTGCTCGGCGTTCGTCGCCTCGCTCACGGCGCGCGCGATCTTGGCAGTGACGCCGAGCGCGCCGCGTATCGCACGCTTCACCTCGCGGCGCGCGCCGCCCGCGATCTGCGCGGTGGCGCCTCGGCCGACCGCCATCGTGCCGCCCGCCACATGCGCACGATGCTCGGCGCGCAAGCGCTTGCGCTCGTCGGCACCGATGGTTCCGTCGCGATGGAACCATCGCACCCCGAGTTGGAGGCGGCTGCACGCAGCATCGCGGCCACCGTCGGTGACGCTCGCACCCGCCAGGTCTTTCCCAAACAGGAGGCTTCGCCGCACGGGTGGGAGGCTGTTGGCGCTCCGATCATCGTCGACACCGACGTGTGGGGCGTGGTGATCGCGTTTGCCAGTCCGCTGCGAGCGCCGCTCGTGCGCGCAACCGGCGAGGTGGCGCAGTGGGCGTCCTCCCAACTGCAGCTGGGCGAGCTTGATGCCTCGCGCACGGCGCTGGCCGAGGCAGAGTTGCGGGCGCTTCGCGCGCAGATTAGCCCGCACTTTATCTACAACGCGCTCACCGCGATTGCGTCATTCACCACGACAGATCCGGCCCGCGCTCGCGAGCTCGTTCTCACCTTCGCCGATTTCACGCGCTACTCGTTTCGTCGGCACGGTGAGTTCACGACGCTCGCCGAGGAGTTGCAGGCGATCCACTCGTATCTCGAGATTGAACGCGCCCGCTTTGGCGACCGCCTCGGCGTGCGCCTGCGCATTTCACCCGAAACGCTCACCACGGTGATCCCCTACCTCAGCCTGCAGCCCCTGGTAGAAAACGCAGTCAAACACGGTCTGGAACCCGGAATCGACGGCGGACTCGTCACGATCGCGAGCGTCGACGACGGCACGCACACCGAGATCACGGTCGAAGACAACGGTGTCGGCATGGCACCCGACCGCGCCCAAGCGTTGTTGGAGGCGAGCGCCACGAGCGATCATGTCGGCCTGCGCAACGTTGACCGCCGTTTGCGGCAGCTGTACGGCGATGAGGCGGGGCTGGTGATTGAAACCGATGAGGGCGCCGGAACCATGGTGCGAGTTCGGGTGCCGAAGTCGCAGCCGGATCACGAAGCGCCGTAACAACATCCCAGGTTCCACCCGCACCCCTGGTTCCACACGCACCCAGCAGCCCACCAACGCGCGCCCCGCAGCCTACCAACGCGTGACCCGCAGTAACCGTGCGGCGTAGAGTGTCGCCGTGACCGTACACCTCTCTGCCGAAGACGCGCGTCGTATTGCGTTGCGCGCGCAGCTCCTTGACGCGCAACGTCCCGGCGATGTGGTCGAGGTAGCCGAGCAACTCACCGCGATCAAGATCGATCCGACCAAGGTCATCGCGCCGGCAGAACACACGATTCTGTTTTCACGCATCGGCTGGTCGTACGAGCCAGCACAACTGCGCAAGGCCACCGAAATGGATCGCCTGCTGTTCGAATTCGACGGCGCCTTTCGACCGGTGTCGGTGTTGCCGATGATGAAGCCGCAGATGCGCATTGACAAGCTCCACGCCTCAACGCGTGCGTGGGTGGAGGCAAACGCCGCCTTTCATCGCGACATCATCGCGCGCCTCGCCGCGGAGGGGCCACTGCCCGCCGCCGGCATCCCGGATACCGCCGCGGTGGCGCATCGCTCGGAGTCTGGCTGGTACGGGCCTAACCAGGTGCCGCGCATGCTGGAGGTGTTGCAGCGGGCGGGCGAGGTTGCCGTCGTACGTCGCGAGGGCAGAACCAAGGTGTGGGATCTTGCCGAACGGGTCTACCCACAGCAAACCGAGCTCACCGAAGCGGATGCTGCGAGCGCGCTTGCCGAACGCCGGCTTCGAGCGCTTGGCATCGCGCGCGCCAAGTCGCGCTGGAGTGGTGTTGGCGTGGCCGGCGAAGAGGCGACCGTAGCGGGGAGCTCGTGGAAGTTTCGCGTTGACCCCGAAGCAGTGACTGCACTTGACACCGACCCCGGCGGGCGAGTGGCTATTCTCAATCCCTACGACGGCATGTTGTTTGACCGGCCGCGGCTACAGGAGCTGTTTGGCTTCAGCTACGTGTTGGAACAGTTCAAGCCCAAGGCGGAGCGCCGCTACGGCTACTTTGCCCACCCCATTCTGATCGGGGATCGCTTCGCCGGCCTGCTCGATGCCGAGCATCGCGCGGCCGACGGCACGCTGGTGGTCACGGCGGTTCATGAGCTCGACGCCTGGGAGCCGGAGGAGCACGACATGGTGCGGCACGAGATTTCTGAACTCGCCGACTGGTTGGGCGCCGAGGTGCGCGGGCTCGAATAGGTGAACCGGAACCACGAAGCGCGCGAGTGTGGGTTCCGAGTACCCTGAAGGGGTGCGCGAAGGCGCGCAAAAGACGAAACGAAGACATGACAGTCGACATTCTGATCGCCGATGATGAGGCACCAGCGCTGGACGAGCTCACCGCGCTGTTGCGCGCGGACGCGCGTATCGGTGAGATTTATCGCGCTTCGTCAGGGGCCGATGCGCTGCGAATTCTGAGCGAGGTTTCGGTCGCCGTGGTGTTTCTCGACATTCACATGCCGGGGCTCGGCGGCTTGGATCTTGCCCGTGCCCTGCAGCAGTTTCAGCAGCGCCCCGCCGTGATCTTTGTCACCGCAGACGACTCACGGGCCGTTGACGCCTTCGACGTCGCCGCGGTTGATTACCTCCTCAAGCCCGTCCGCTTGGAACGCCTAGCGGTGGCGCTGGGCCGAGCGATCGACGCGAATCTTGCCGGCGCCCCCGCCGTCAGTGATGAGAAGATTCCCGTCACCGTTGGTTCCGAAACCCGCCTCATTCGCCGCACCGATGTGCGCTGGGTGCACGCGCAGGGCGACTACTCGCGACTGTGGACTTCGAGTGGCGGCCACCTCATTCGCACCCCCATCTCGGAGCTGGAGGAGCGGTGGTATTCGGCCGGTTTCGTGCGTATTCACCGCTCGTATCTGGTGCATCGTGACGCGGTGATGAGCGTTCACCTCTCCGGAAACGCCCCCACCGTTACGCTCGCCGAAATTGAGCTGCCGGTGTCTCGCCGCCTCACCGCGACGGTGCGCGAGCGCCTGCTTCGGGCCTGAAATGTCAGCTAAATCTCGCGTGCGAGTGACGGCGTCGCCCGCGACCGTCACCGCCCCGATTCGCCGCCCGCTCAGTTCGGAGCCACTGTACGCGCGCGGGTTGGTGCGCGCGCAATTGCGGTTGGCGCTGGTGTGTTTGGGCGGGTTTCTGCTGACGGCCGGCGCACTGACCCTGGTGCTGTTTGCGGTGCCATCCCTCAACGACATTGTGATTGCGCACGTGCCGCTGCCGTGGCTGCTGCATGCCTACGGCTACTACCCGATCATCGTGTTGTTCGCCATCATCTATGCGCGCAGCGCCACCCGAAACGAGAATCGCTACCGCGCGCTCCGCGAGGGTGACGAGTGAACACGCCACTGGTGTTGGGTGCCGTTGCCGGCCTCGTATTGGCAACCATTGTTCTCGGCGCGTACGGTCTGCGCATCTCCCGCACCACGAGCGACTTCTACGTCGCCTCCCGGTCGGTGCGGCCGGTGTGGAACGCCTCCGCGATCAGCGGCGAATACCTCTCCGCTGGCACCTTTCTGGGTCTTGCCGGACTCGTGCTGCTCTCTGGTTCCGAGGGCTTCTGGTTTCCGATCGGGTACGCCGCCGGCTACCTGTTGGTGCTGCTGTTTGTGGGCGCACCGCTACGACGGAGCGGCGCCTACACGATTCCCGATTTCATTCAGGCCCGCACCCAGTCTCGAACGGCACGGCGCGTAACTTCGGCGGTCGTGCTCATCATCGGCTGGCTGTACATCGTGCCGCAATTGCACGGCGCGGCGATCACGCTGCAGGTGGTCGCGGGGTTGCCGCTATGGGTCGGCGCGGTGCTCGTTGCCGTGGTGGTGGGCGGCGTGGTCGCGGCCGGCGGCATGCGTGCCGTGACCGCGGTTCAGGCATTTCAGTACTGGCTTAAACTCACCGCCCTCGCCGTTCCGGTGGTGTTCTTGTTTGTCGCGCTGAGCGACCATGTGCAAACCATCGACCCGCACCTCATCTTTCCCGCTGAACGTGGCCCCGGCGGCGCCGACCTCTACGCCACAACCTCGCTGATGTTGGCGTTGCTGCTGGGAACCATCGGACTGCCGCACGTGCTGGTGCGGTTTTACACCAGCCCCGATGGGCTGTCGGCTCGGCGTGCGACGGTCATTGTGATCGTGCTGGTCGGCGTGTTTTATGCGGTGTCCTCCACCATGGGGTTGATTGCCCGAATTGCCGCACCAGACCTTGCCCAACCCGGCCTTGCCGACACCGTGGTGCTGGAACTTCCCTCGCGCGTCATCGGCGGCGTGTGGGGCGACCTACTCACCGCCCTCATCGTCGCCGGCGCGTTCGCCGCGTTTCTTGCCACCTCCTCGGGATTGGTGGTATCACTCGCCGGAGTGGTGAGCCAAGACCTGTTCACCGGATCGGTGCGCTCGTTCCGTCTCTCCGCCGTCATCTGCGCCCTGGTTCCGCTCGCCTTCTCTTTTCTCACCGTGCCCTCCGGGCTCGTCTCCAGCGTCGGACAGGTCTTTGTCTTCGCCGCATCGAGCCTCACCCCCGTCATGGTGTTGGGCGTGTGGTGGCCGCGCATGACGGCACGCGGCGCGACGGTGGGCATGATTGTCGGGGCGATTGCGTGTGCCGTGGCGATGATCGGAACCGCGGTGGGCTTTGAGAGCGCGTGGCTGGCGGCAGTGTTGGCCCAGCCGGCGGCGTGGACGATTCCGCTGACGACCGCGACCGTGATTGTGGTTTCGCTCCTTGACAAGCGGGGCGCCCCCGCCGGTACTCCACAGTTCTTGGCGCGATTGCACCTTCCGGAAAGTCCTGCTCGGTAGACTCGAGCAGGTGGCAACTTCCGGATCCTTCTCCTCCCCTCGCGGCGCGGCCGACCCCTACGCAGACGTGCCGTTTGATCCGTCTGATGAGCCCGGATACGACCCGTATGACGACGTGCCGTTCGACCCGTACGCCGAGCCGCCCGGCGAACTCGACTTTGCTGGCGGCTACCCGCCGCCGCGCGCCGACTACGCCGCCCCACCCGCCGCACCTCAGGCGCGAGGTGTGCGCCCTTCGCAATACGCGACGCCGCTGGAGGCGTTGCGCGCGGTCTACGGCTACGACGCATTTCGCGGCGATCAGGCGGCAGCGATCGACCAGGTCGTCGCTGGCGGCGATGCCATCGTGCTCATGCCGACCGGCGGCGGCAAGTCGGTGTGCTACCAGGTTCCGGCGCTCGTCAGAGAGGGCACCGGACTCGTCGTCTCGCCTCTCATCGCGCTGATGCATGACCAGGTCGACGCGCTCCTCGCCAACGGTGTCAAGGCCGCGTACCTCAACTCCACGCAGTCAGCCGCGCAGCGCGCCGCCACCGAACGCGCATACCTCGCGGGCGAACTCGACCTTCTCTACGTTGCGCCGGAGCGCCTTTCCAATCCCGCGACCCGCGCCCTCATCGCACAAGGAACGCTGAGCGTTATCGCGATCGATGAGGCACACTGTGTCTCGCAGTGGGGCCACGACTTCCGCCCCGACTACCTCGCCCTGGGCGATCTGGGCGAAACGTTCCCCGGGGTTCCGCGCATGGCATTGACCGCCACCGCCACCCGGGCGACGCACGCCGAAATCACCGAGCGGCTGCACCTGGCGGCGGCCGCCCACTTCGTCTGCAGCTTTGACCGCCCCAACATTCAGTACCGGATCGCCGCCAAAACCGACGCGCGCAAGCAGCTGGTGTCGTTTATTCGCTCACAGCCGGAGGGCGTCGTCGGCATCGTCTACGCGCTGAGCCGCAAACAGGTGGAACAAACGGCCGAGCATTTGCGTGCGCAGGGAATCGACGCGCTCGCGTATCACGCCGGGTTGCCCGCCGACGTGCGTGCGCGCCACCAGTCGCGATTCTTGCGCGAAGACGGCGTGGTGATGGTGGCAACCATCGCGTTTGGCATGGGCATCGACAAGCCCGACGTGCGCTTTGTTGCCCACATTGACCTGCCGAAATCTGTGGAGGGCTACTACCAGGAGACGGGGCGCGCGGGCCGCGACGGTGAGCCCGCGATCGCGTGGATGGCCTACGGGCTGGGAGATGTGGTGCAGCAGCGCCGCCTGATTGATCAGGGCGACGGCGACCGTGCCCACAAGCAGCGCCAACAGCAGCACCTCGACGCCATGCTTGCGCTGTGCGAAACCGTGCAGTGCCGCAGGCAGAACCTGCTCGGCTATTTTGGCGAGGAGTCCGCGCCCTGCGGCAACTGTGACACGTGCCTGGAGCAGCCGGAGACGTTTGACGGAACCATTGCCGCGCAAAAACTGCTGTCGACGATTGTGAGGCTGAAGCGAGAGCGCAATCAGTCGTTCGGTGCTGGCCACCTGATCGACATTTTGCGTGGCGCTTCGACCGAGCGCATTCGCGGGCAGCGTCACACCGAGCTCTCCACCTACGGGCTGGGCGCCGATCTCACCGACGCCGATTGGCGAAGCGTCGTGCGCCAGCTCCTCGCCCAAGATCTCATTGCGTCGCAGGGGGAGTACGGAACTCTCGGCATTACCGAGGCGAGCGGCGCGGTGTTGCGCGGTGAACGCACCGTGCTGCTGCGCAAGGATGTTTTGGGCCGCACCTCTGGTTCCGGCGTTCGCAAGGCCCGCGCGAGCGAAAGTGTCGCCGACGGCGACCGCGACCTCTTCGAGGCGCTGCGTGCTTGGCGCGCCGAGCAGGCGCGCGAGCAGGGGGTGCCCGCGTACATCGTGTTTGGCGACGCCACGCTGCGCGCGCTGGCTGATGTTCGCCCCTCGACCATGGCGGCGTTGGATGCGATCACCGGCATCGGCGCGAAGAAGAAAGAGTCGTACGGCGAGGGCGTGCTGGCCGTCATCGCCGCCACCGCCTGACACCCACGGGCGGGTTTGCCCCGCAGCCCGGCCCGTTGAGCGAGCGCGGCGAGACGAAACGTGCCGCCCTGACCGTTCCGTGGCCTGCGCGCCTAAGCGGTGTGGGGCGGGCACAACCGAGGCACGCCCGGGCGCCCCGACTCGTTGTGGATGACCTCTAAACGGTTGGATGCTTCATTGTGGCTCATCTACGGTCGTACTCATCCCCGTGTAATGCCTAGGAGAGTCATGACGAATTCTGAAGTCACCACGGCCACCGGTGCCGCGCACCCCGGCGACGAGCCGCGCATTGATGTGCCCGCGGTTACCGACATCCTGATGGGAACGTGGGCGGCAGAGCGTCGCACCGCGCGTGCCCTCATGAAAGACCCGGCGTTCTGGCGCGTTGACGGCCTCGGCATGGATGAGCACCGCGAGCGCGTATTGAGCCAGCTGCACCTGCTGGTAGAAAACAACGCCATCGCGCGCGCCTACCCCGTCGCGTTTGGCGGCGAAGACAACCACGGCGGCAGCATCGCCGCCTTCGAAGAGTTGCTCACGGGCGACCCCAGCATGCAGATCAAGGCTGGCGTGCAGTGGGGCCTGTTTGGCTCGGCGATTTTGCACCTCGGCACCGAAGAGCACCACAACAAGTGGTTGCCCGGCGTACTTGACCTGTCGATTCCTGGCGCGTTCGCGATGACCGAAATCGGTCACGGCTCTGACGTTGCGGCGGTTGGAACCACGGCGACGTATGACCCGGAGACCGAAGAGTTTGTCATTCACACGCCGTTCCGCGGCGCTTGGAAGGATTATCTCGGCAACGCCGCCCTGCACGGTATCGCCGCGACCGTGTTCGCCCAGCTCATCACGAACGGCGTAAACCACGGCGTGCACTGCTTCTACGTGCCGATCCGCGATGAGAACGGCAACTTCCTTGAGGGCGTCGGCGGTGAAGATGATGGCCTCAAGGGTGGCCTGAACGGCATCGACAACGGGCGCTTGCACTTCACGAACGTGCGTGTTCCGCGCACCAACCTACTCAACAAATACGGCGATGTCGCCGCCGATGGTTCTTACACCTCCCCCATTGCCAGCCCCGGGCGCCGCTTCTTCACGATGCTCGGCGCGCTCGTGCAGGGCCGAGTGTCGCTCGACGGCGCATCGTCGTGGGCCGCGGCCATGGCTCTCAACATCGCGATTGTCTACGGCACACAGCGCCGTCAGTTTGACCAGGGCGCCGGAACCGATGAGGTCGTGCTGATGGACTACGGCAAGCACCAGCACCGTCTGCTGACGCGCCTGGCGACGACGTACGCGTCGATCATCGCGCACGACGAGATTCTGGTGAAGTTTGACGCCGTGTTCAGCGGCAAGGCTGGCAGCGACGACGATCGTGAAGATCTGGAAACGCTGGCCGCCGCGCTTAAGCCGCTGTCGACCTGGCATGGCCTCGACACGCTGCAAGAGGCGCGCGAAGCGTGCGGTGGTTCGGGCTTCATGTTCGCGAACCGCTTCGTTGGCCTCCGCCAAGACCTCGACGTGTACGCCACGTTCGAGGGCGACAACAACATTCTGTTGCAGCTCGTTGGCAAGCGCCTGCTGAAGGACTACGCCAACCAGTTCAAGGGTAAGGATGCCGCGCAGCTTGCAGCGTTCGCCGTTGGTCAGGCGGCGGATCGCGTGTTTCACGGCGCGGGCCTGCGTGCGCTCGGTCAGACGGTCGCCGACCTCGGCTCCACCGCCCGTTCGGTTGAGAATGGCCTGCGCGCCGACCAGCAGCACGACCTGCTGAGCGATCGAGTGCAGAGCATGGTGGCCGACGTGGCTATGCGTCTGCGCCCGGCCAGCAAGATGGCCCCCGCCGATGCTGCCGCGCTGTTCAACGAGGTTCAGGTCGATCTCATTGACGCGGCGCGCGCCCACGGCGAGCTGTTGCAGTGGGAGGCGTTCACCGACGCCGTGCTGCGGGTGACGGACGACGGAACCAAAGAGGTGCTGACGTGGCTACGCGACCTGTTTGGCCTGGGACTGATTGAAAAGCACCTCTCGTGGTACCTCATCAACGGCCGCCTCTCTGCGCAGCGCGCTGGTTCCGTTTCTCGCTACATTCAGCGACTGCTGGTGCGCTTGCGTCCGCACGCCCTCGACCTCGTCGACGCGTTCGGTTATGAGCAAGACCACCTGCGGGCACCGATCTCCAGCGGAATTGAAGCCGAGCGCCAGCAGGAGGCTCGCGCCTACTACGACGCGCTGCGCGCCTCGGGTGAGATGCCGATCGACGAAAAGGCGCTGAAGAACGCCAATTAGCTTTCGACGCGTTGTTCGGGCCCGTTGCCGCCAATTGTGCGGTGACGGGCCCGAAGCCGTTGTTGGCGTGGCACGATGGGGTCACACCTGTACGAGGAGGCACCATGACGGACGAATTCACCACCACGAACGAAGGCGAACCGGTGACGGTTCGTCGCAATGACGCGGCCGGTCGCTACGAGATTCTCGTTGGCGATGAGGTTGCCGGCTACACGGAGTTCAAAGAACGCGATGGCGTCTTTATCTTCCCGCACACCGAAATTGACCCGGCCTTTGGTGGCCGAGGGCTCGGCTCCACCCTCGTGGCCGACGCAATGGCCGATGCGGCCGCGCGTGGCGAGACCGTGGTTCCGGTGTGCCCGTTCGTCGCAAAGTACCTGCGCACGCACGACGTTCCCGGCCTGACCGTTTGTTGACCTCGCGGGCAAGAATGACTCGCCTCGACGCGGAGGTTCAGCCCAGCGAGCCAGCCGAGAAGTGCGCCGGGCCACGCGTCGAACTCTACGACGCTCGCGAGGTTCCACTCGGCGGCATCCGCGGCATGAGCGTGCATCGCGCGCTGCCGCAGCGGCCGTTGCCGACCGTCGGCGCCTGGTGCTTTCTGGATCGCTTCGGCCCACAGCGCACCATGATGCGCGTGGAACCGCACCCGCACATTGGATTGCAGACCGTGACCTGGCCATACGCCGGGGAGATTCGTCATCGCGACAGCATCGGCAACGACGTCAACATCACGCGCGGCGCGCTCAATCTGATGACGGCCGGGGTGGGGATTTCGCACTCGGAATACTCCATCACCGACGCCCCGATCGACCTTGACGCCCTGCAGTTTTGGATAGCGCTGCCAGACAGCAGGCGGTGGGGCGACCCCGCCTTTGAGCAGATCATCGACCTGCCAACGGCCCCGCTGAAGGCACACAACAATGCGACGGGCGCAGATACGACCGTCGCGGCGACCGTGGTGCTGGGTGAACTCGCTGGCGTGAAATCCCCCGCCACCGTCTACACACCCCTCGTCGGCGCGGAGATCACCATTCCCGCCGGACACAGCGTCGAGGTTCCGCTTCTTGCCGACTGGGAGCATGCGGTGCTCGTGGTTGAAGGGGCGGCGACCGTGGCAGCGAACCCCGAAACGGATCTTGCTCCGGAACAATTGCTGTACCTGGGCATTCATCGCACCAGCGTGATGATCACCGCGGAGCACGAAACTGTGGTGTTTCTCATCGGTGGCGAGCCGTTTGAGGCAGACCTCGTGATGTGGTGGAACTTTGTCGGTCGCAGCCATGAAGAAATCGCGCAGGCGCAAGAAGACTGGGCGGCACGCAGTGCCCGATTCGGTCACGTTGTCGGCCATGGCGACGAGTGGATTCCCGCGCCGCCGCTGCCGAATGTGCGCCTGACGCCACGTAAGCGCGTGTACCGCGATCTGACCTAACAGCTTGCGCTTGCGCTTGGGCGTTACGCTCGACCCGCATAAACAAGCATCCCCCGGCTGGAAGGTTCCAGCCGGGGGATGCTTTGTTATGGATTACTCAGCGTGTGCGCGGCGCTTGCGTCCGATGACGAACGCTGCACCACCCAGGGCCACGATCAGGAATCCGACGAGCAACGGAAGCGTTGCGTCGGGGGCACCCGTGACCGGGAGTCCGCCTGCACCCGGCGTCGTCGGAGCCGTGGTCGGCGCGACAGTCGGGTTGGTCGGGTCGGTCGGGTCAACCGTCGGCGTCGGGCTCGTCGTCGGAGCCGCCGTGATGACGATTCCGTTCGAGTCTGCCGTTCCCGCGTTGGGGTTGCCCTCAGCGCTGGCGTAAACGCGAACCGAGATGGTTGCGCCCACGTCTGCTGCGGTCGGCGTGTACGTGCTGCTGTCTGTTGCATCAGGCGGAACCACGGCGTTGACACCGGCGGGGGCGTCGGCAACGGCGATGGCTTCGCCGTTCTTCAGCCACTCGTACTTGAAGGTCAGACCATCCTGGTCCCACTCGCCCGGCGTGACCGTGAGGGTCTCGCCCGCAACACCCGAGCCGGAGAGCACGGGAGCGGCGGTGTTTGCCGGAGCCGCGGCACCAGCGTCAACCGTCACGATTGTGCTGACAGCGGAGTCGCCGTACTGTACGTAACCGAGGTAACGCTGGTCGTTCTCCAGGCCAGCCCAGCTCAGCGATACCGGCGTCGAGACACCCTTGGTTGCGGCAACCGGGTTCGGCGTCGCGGTCAGGGCGCCGTCGGCAGCACCGTCAACAACAGCGGTGGTGAGGTCCCACGTCATCGGTCCGGAAACCGAGTACATGTCGACGAGGATGAAGTACGTGCCCGCGGCGGGCGCGTGGATGGTGACCTGCTCGTCAGCCGAGCCCGTCTGAGCGTCATACTTCTTGTCGTAAGAGGTTGGGCTCACCAGGTGGTAGACCGTGAGGTCAAGGTCGCTACCAGCGTCGTCCGAGGAGTCGAGATCAATGCGGGCGAGCTCTGCGCCCTCCTGAACCTCGAGGATGAAGCCGATCTCGCCATCCGCGTCACCGGAGTCCTGGTTACCCGAGTGACCGGGAACCGGGTTGTCCGTGTCTTCGTGCAGAACGTACGGGGTCAGGCCCGACAGGTTCAGCGGAAGTTCACCGTCGTAACCAGGAGTGATCGAGTAGTCGATAACACCCTCAACGCCCTCGCCGTAAAGCTCGAGGGGCGCGTCAGCGGCGGTCGGGAAGACAGCGATCGGCGAACGAACGTCGATGGTGTCGCTGCTCCACGTGAGGAAGCCCGTTGCCCACTGCTCGGTGGGTGCCGTTGCGTTCTCGAACGAAACCGTGAACGTTGCCGACTCACCCGCTGCGAGCGTGATGCTCGACGGTTCAACGACCGTGGTCACACCGGGTACGTCGATCGTTGCCTCGTACGTTCCAGCCGTCTGAGCCGTAACGGTACGCGTCACGGTCTGCGGTCCGGCAAGGCTTCCGATCGAGATCGAAGCCAGGTTGAGGTCGCTACCGTCGATCGGCTCAACGCCGTCGAACTCGTACAGACCCTTGCCCTCAAGGTACGCAGCCCAGTCAGCAGGGCCGTTCAGATACAGCAGACCCGCGTTGAAGTAGAGCTTTGCGTCAACCTGACCTGCACCCTGTGCAAACGGGTCGGGGTTGGATGCATCTTCGCTGTCGACGGTGTCGTACGCCGTCGTCATGAGAGCCGACTTGATCTCACCCGGCGTTGCCTGCGGGCGCTCGCCGAGGTACAGCGCGGCAAGACCGGCAATGTGCGGTGCTGCCATCGAGGTACCCGACATCAGGCCCCACTGCGGTGCTGCGTCTTCAACGTTGTTGACAGCGGCAAGGATGTTGACACCGGGTGCGGCAATGTCTGGCTTCAGAATGTCGCTACCATCAGCCATCATCGGGCCACGGCTCGAGAAGCCCGCGATCTGCGGAACCGGAGTCACGAAGTCGGTGATGTTCTGCGGCAGCAGCGTGATCTCCGGAGTCTCGGTGATCGTTGCCAGCAGGTCGGCGCGGTACGTGTCAGCGATGTGCACGGTAGGTACGGAGTGCATGTCAGTGTCGAGCGAGCCCGGACCAACATTGACCAGCACCATACCGATGCCACCGGCCGCCTGAACGTTCGCGCTCTTGTCAACGCGCGCGTTGCTTCCGCGGTCACAGACCACGATCTTGCCCGCTACCAGCGAGGCGTCAAGCGTGTTCGGCAAGCAGAGTGCCGCGTTGGCTGCCGTGGCACCCGATGCTGCGACATCGCCAGCGTAGATTGCGTCGCCCGTAACCTCGCCGCCCTGCGGAACCGAAACGGTAGCGCCGGGAGCTTCGAAGCCCTCGCCAACAACGGTTCCCTCGTAGGTCGGGATGGTCGATGCTGCCACCGTGGTGTACCACGGCGATGCGTGGTCAGCGGTGACGTAGTCGGGGCCCGAGTTACCAGCCGAAGCCGAAACGAAGATACCAGCGGTTGCTGCGTTGAAGAATGCCTGGTCAAGCGCATCCCACACCGTCGTTGCGGCGCCGCCACCGATGGAGAAGTTGATGACGTCAACGCCATCCTTCGTTGCCCTGTCGATTGCGGCGAGAAGGTCAGAGCCGGCACAGATGTCGTCGGTGGTGACAGCCGGGTCCTGACCCTCGTAGCAGGTCTTGTAAGAGGCGATCTTGGCTGCCGGAGCAACACCAGAGATCGGGCCGAAGTCGAGGCCGCTCACCGTCGTCTCGACGTTGTAGTTACCAGCCGCGGTGCTTGCCGTGTGGGAGCCGTGACCGGCGCCGTCACGCGGCGACAGGATGTCCCACTGGAAGTCAAAGCCAGAAGCGGCAGCGCCCGCGCTGAAGTAGTGCGCAGCGATGAGCTTCGTAGAGTAGTCGTTTAGGTTCCACTGGTCACCGGTGACGCGGTCAGAGCGGAACTGGCCACCGTCAGCCTTGTTGAACACGACCGTGTTGCCCTCAAGGTACGGGGTAGCACCGGACGTCGTGCCCAGTGGCTCACCGGCGAAGGAGGGGTTCTCCGGCGCGATACCGGTGTCAATGACACCCACAACGACGCCTTCCCCAGCGCCCTCTGGGCCTCCCGCGTACGTCTCCCAGACACCGTTATCGCCCTCAAGACCGAGGAATTCGGTCGACGGCACAGCCGTGGGGTGCAGAATCTCATCCGGAACGACAGCAGACACACCATTCGTGGCCGCAAGCTGCTTTGCCTGCGATGCCGTGAGGTTCGCCGTGAAGGCGTTCAACGTGATGGTGAGATTCGCGTCAGGGGTGGCGCCAACTTCTGCGGCGACTTCGTCCTGAAGGTTCTCAAGGTGTGACGAGTACTCAACGACAGCGTCGGTCGTCGCGTCAAGCTTGTCGCCCTCGGCCGGCTTGGTTGCCGTGAGGCCTGCTTCGCCACCTTCGTAGGTGGCGGCAGGTGCGTCGTCAAGAAGAACGATGTAACGACCATCTTCGAGATTCTGCGGCGTCGGGATACTCACCTCCGTCGGCTCCGCCGCGAAGCTGGTTGTTGCTGCGGATGTACAGGCTATGAGAGCCGCGAATGTGACGACAGCCCCCGCCTTAAGGCCGAAACGACCTTCCATAGACATTCTCCTTCGAAGCACAACAGATCAAGCCGAAAAGCCAGTCCGCCGACCAACCTAGCTTTTTATCAGCTAATTCATAAGGGGTGATGAGAGATATCTCATGAATCTATTGATCGGTAGACTGGCAAAGTGACCACCCGATCCCCGCTCTCAACACGCATTTTGCTGATCTGCGCTGCCATTGCCGTTGGCACTGGAATTATTTCGGCATTTGCGGGATACCTGACAATTCCGGTAGTTGCGAGTATGCCGATTCTGTATGGCTTGGTGCTGAGCATGCACCTGCTTCCGGGCATTGTCGCGCAAGAAATGCTGCGAGCGCCGTGGGTGGCACTCATCACCCATTTGCTGGCCGCGCTCGTCGCCCTCCCCCTCAGCCCGCAATGGTTCCTGAGCTATCTCGGTGCCGTGGTGATCATGGGCGGCGTTCAAGAGGGCTGGACCGCGATCGGCCGCTACCGCAAATGGACCACAAAATACATGCTGACCGGCGGCGCCATTCTTGGCCTGCTGCTGGGACTTACCGCCGGCCTCGGCATCGGCATCAACAAGTTTGGCGTGCCGCTCGCCCTCCTGTCGGTGGGCGTCTATGTCGCTGGCGCGATGCTGTGGACGTATGTCGGCATCCTCATCGGCCGTTCCATGCGCAAGGCGGGGTTGGCTCGCACCCTGAGCTAGACGCGACGAGGTGCCGCGCGCTTCTCGAGGCACTCGGCATACCTATTTATTTAGGCGGGCTGTGGTGGCGGCTCACATGTGGGGCGACTAGCGTGTAAGGGTCCCCTTCCTTTTCTTCCCGAGATGCCTGTGCCCGACGATTCCGCGATACCTGCGCCCCTGATGCGCGTGCGAAACTTGTCGATCACGCACACCGGAAATCCGGCGCCCGCGCCGAACGACGTGAGCTTCGACATCTTCCGCGGCGACGTTTTGCTGATCCTGGGGCCCAGTGGCGCCGGCAAGTCAACGCTGACCCTTGCCCTCAACGGGCTGATTCCGCATGACATCCCGGCAAAAATCTCGGGCACCGTCGAAATCGACGGCCTGACCGCGCCGACGGCGGGACCCGCGCAACTTTCGCCCCACGTTGCAATGGTTTTTCAGGATCCTGACGCGCAGCTGGTCACCGGATCGGTGTACGACGAGGTCGCCTTTGGGCTGGAAAACCTGCTGCTGGCCGTGCCGGAAATTCACACCCGCGTTGAGAGCGCCTTGCGCAAGGTGGGGCTGTGGGATCGGCGCCGCGCGAACCCCGACGAGCTTTCAGGCGGCGGACGCCAGCGCCTCGCCATCGCCTGTGCGCTGGCCATGGGGTCAAAGGTTCTCGTGCTGGACGAGCCCACCGCCAACCTTGATCCGCAGGGCATCGACGAGGTTTACGCCGCTCTCGCCGAGCTGGTCGCCGACGGCGAGCAGGCGATTGTGCTCGTCGAACACAACCTCGACGCCGCGATGGGCTTTGTCAATCGGGTGCTCGTGCTCGACGCCGATGGCCGCGTCGCGCACGACGGAACCACGGAGCAGGTGCTGCGCCGAAGGGCGCATGAACTTAATGAGTTGGGGGTGTGGCTGCCGGAGGCGACACTGGCCGCTCTCGCGTTGCGATCGCACGGCATTGACGTTGACCCGCTGCCACTCACGGCCGCCGAATTCGCATCAGCCCTCCCGGCGCGCGTCGGGGGTGCCCTCAACACGAGCATCCCTGGTTCCACTGCCCCGCTCGTCGCGAGCATCAGCCACCTCACGTTTGAGCGCGGCGGGCGCGACGTACTCTCGGACGTTTCGCTCGACGTCGTCGAAGGGTCATTCACAGCGATTGTCGGCGCGAATGGCGCAGGCAAGACCACGCTGCTGCAGCTGATGTGCGGCGTGATGCGCCCGCCGAAGCATGTCGTATCGATCGCGGGTATCGACCCGGCGAAGGCTCGCGCGCGTCTGATCGCCGACCGCATCGGTTTTGTGTTTCAAAACCCCGAGCACCAGTTCATGACCTCGACGGTGTTTGACGAGCTCGCGTATGAACTTCGTGCCCGCAAGCGCCCCGAGGCCGAGGTTCGCGAGCGCACCAACGCCATGCTCGAGCGGTTCGGCCTTGCCGACAAGGCCGAAATGCACCCGTTCTTGCTCTCTGGCGGGCAAAAGCGCCGCCTGTCGGTGGGAACCGCCCTGCTCTCCGGGGCCCGAATTCTCGCGCTTGATGAGCCCACCTTCGGTCAGGATCGCGCGCGGGCGCACGAGCTGCTTGATCTGCTGCGCGAACTGCAAGACGACGGAACCACGATTGTCGTCGTCACGCACGACATGCAGCTGGTCGCCGACTATTCGACGCACACCATTGCGCTGTCCGGTGGCCGGGTGTTGGCGAGCGGAACCACGCGAGAGGTGTGGGCGAATCCGCAGGCCCTGGTGGCTGGCGGGTTGCGCGTGCCTCCCGTGCAGCGCGCCATGCAGTCGCGCGCCGACTACGCCGATGTGTGGCGCATTTCTGACCTCGTGGGTTCCGGAGCGAGCGCATGACGGCTCCTGCCCCGACCGCCTACTCGACGGGCTCTCTCGACGCATTTCAGACCTCGCGCCCCGCTCCTCGATGGCGCTATCTGCACCACATCAATCCACTCGCCAAGCTCGCCGCGCCCGTGGTTCCGGCGCTGGCCCTGCTGTTTGTGCGCGACCTTGACACCCCGCTCGCCTTCTTGGTGCTGTCATATCTCGTGCTGCTTACCGGAGCCCGCATGACGCGCGCCCTCGCGCTCACGCTATTCGTGGCATTTCCGCTCGCGGTCCTGGTGACCGGCGCCGGGCTGACGCTGTGGATGGACGCCACGGCCGTGGGCGGCTCCACGGTGTTCTCGCTGGGCTCGATTGTGGTGACAACCGGTGCGATTGAGCAGGGATTCGCCGCCGCACTGCGATTGGCGGCCATCATCGCGGTCTCCCTCATCGCCGGCGTCACGACCGCAGGGCCGGATCTGGTGCGCACTGCGGTGCAGTACCTCAAGCTGCCGTATCGCATCGGCTACACGGCGCTTGCCGCATACCGTTTCGTGCCGCGATTCAAGCACGAACTGTCGATCATTCGCTCCGCGCATCGGGTGCGCGGCCGCCACGGCGGACGGGGGCCCTTCGTTGCTCTCGCCCGCGGGTGGGGCTACATCTTGCCCCTCATGGCGGGCGCGATTCGGCACGCGGAACGGGTGGCGCTGGCCATGGACTCGCGCGCCTTCGGAGCGCATGCGACGCGTACCGAGCGCCACGAGGTTCCGTTGCGTGCTCGCGACTTCTGGTTTGTCGGCATCTCGCTTGCCGTCACCGTCGCGATCTTCGCGCTCTGCTACCCGTGGTCTTGACGCTCGGGCGCGCGTGGTTCTGGCGCTCCGGCGCGCATGGTTCTGGCGCTCTGCGGCGCGTGGTTCTGAACGGCACCTGACAGTCGTTGCGCGACCCTACAAACGGTGGCACTGAGTTTCACAGAGTTTGACACGGGATTCCACATAGCCCTGTCTTTCGACCTCCGATCGCCGTAGAATTTCGGCATGCGGCGCTGACGCCGCTGCAGCTTTTCAGGAAGGATCTGGGATGGACCGCAAGATTTTCGATGAAGACCACGAGGCGTTCCGCGACGTCGTGAAGGAATTCGTCAAGCGCTTCGGAACCAATGAGGCACGCGAGCGCTGGGAGGCGAACGGCGAGGTCGACCGCGAGACCATGCTCGCCGCTGGCGAGTCTGGCATCATCGGCCTGTCGGTGCCGGAAGAGTTCGGCGGCGCCGGCATGCTGCAGGACTACCGGTTCCGCACCATCGTGAACGAAGAGACGATTCGCGCAGGCCTCGGCTCACTCGCCGGCGCCTTCGGCATTCAAGATGACCTGGCCGTGCCGTATCTCGCGCACTTCGGCACCGATGCACAGAAGCAGAAGTGGCTGCCAGGCATGGCGACGGGTGAAATCATTGGCGCACTTGCCATGACCGAACCCGGCGCTGGTAGCGACCTGCGTGGCATCAAGACGACGGCGAAGAAGGTTGACGGCGGCTACATCGTCAATGGCGCTAAGACGTTCATCTCCTCGGGCGCCACCGCCGACGTCGTCGTCACGTTTGTGAAGACGGGTGAGGGCAACCGCCCCGACGCGTTCTCGCTGATTCTCATCGAGAACGGCATGGAGGGCTTTGACCACGGCAAGAAGCTCAACAAGATGGGCTTTCACGGTCACGACACCGCGGAGCTCTCGTTCTCTGACGTGTTCGTTCCGGAAGAGAACCTGATCGGTGGCGCTGAGGGTCACGGCTTCGTGCAGCTGATGCGCAACCTGCCGCTGGAGCGCCTCTCGATCGGTGTCGCCGCCGCTGCTGCTGCCGAGGCCGGATTCCTCTGGACTTTGGAGTACACCAAGAGCCGTGAGGCCTTCGGCCAGCCCATCGTTGGCTTCCAGAACACCATGTTCCGCCTCGCCGACATGCAGATCACCGTTGAGTCGCTGTGGGCCTATGTTGACCGCGCTATCGAGCTCTACGGCGAGCAGAAGCTCACCGCAGAAGAGGCCGCCAAGGTGAAGATCTGGGCAACCGAGCGCGAGTGGGAAGTTCTCGACCAGGGCGTACAGCTACACGGTGGCTATGGCTACATCACCGAGTACAACATCGCCCGCGCCTTCCTTGACGCTCGTGTGCACCGCATCTACGGCGGAACCAACGAGATCATGCGCGAGATCGTTGGACGCCAGCTCGCAAAGAGCTAATTCGTTCCAAGACCGAAGCGGGTTCGGCCGATGGCCGGGCCCGCTTCGGCGTTTCTGGTTCCGGGCCTCCGTGGTTCCGCTCGCTACGCGGCACCCGGTGTTCCGGGGTTCCAGGGGTTCCGGGGTTCCAGGGGTTCCGGGGTTCCGTGGTTCCGGCTCAGCCGACGTAGTCGGGGGCGGCGGGGAGACCGAAGAACTCTTCGAGGGTGCGGTAGCCGCCCTCGTGATAGAGCGTTGCCAGTTCGACGCCGATGTAGCGCAGATGCCAGGGCTCTGCGGTGTAGCCGGTGATGCCCGTGGAGCCCTCTTCGTAGCGGGTGATCCAGCCGAAGCGCCACGCGTTCTCCGCCACCCAGGCACCCTGCGCTGATGCACCGAAGTCATCCAGGGTTCCGCAACTCGTGTCGCACGGGACGACGTCAGCCGTCAGGCCGGTCTGGTGTTCGCTGTGGCCGGGGCGGGCGCTCTGATGGTCGGCCTCAGTCTGGCCTGCGGCGTCGACCTGTGATTCGTAGGAGGCCGCCTGCGTGGCGTACGAGCGGAACCCGCTATTAAGCCCAATCGCCCCTGCGCCCTCGTTTTGCGCGGCGATGACCATGGCGTCGAATGCGGCCGCAGCCTCCGCCCGCAACTGTGGCGAGCCGGCGGGTCGGGTGACGGGTTGAGTGAGATCGGTCGGCCACCAGGTGGTGTCAGGGAAGGGCCGGGCCTTGTTGACCACAAACCATACGCTCGCGGGGTCGTCGGGCAGGAGGCACTTGTGGGTTCCGAGCACCACGGCGCGCCGGAACTGCTCCACCCCTCCGGCCGCCGAAATCACGCTCGAAACATTGGCGGTTGCCAGCGCTTCGGTCATTGACGGCAGCGAGCAAACGAAGGCGGTGGCGGGGACCGCGGTGAGCTGCGGAACCGGGAGGCTCACGACACTCGTCGGCTTGGGTGGCGACTGTGTCGACACATCTTGCGCAGCAGTCGGGCGGGCGGCCATGCCGATCGCGATGCCGAAAATGGCGGCCGCAAGCCCGACGGCGGCCACCACAATGAATGCGCGACGTGATCGCGCATGGTGGCGGGCAGCGGGGAGTACGGAATGCATTTCGTTATTTCAAGATCACGCCGTGCGTCTTCGGGTGACACAGGGTACATGCCAGCGTACCCATTCCGTGCGACGTTTGACGATGACATGATCAATGCATGACGTCTCTGCAGAAAGCCGTGCTCTACGACGAGGTCGGCGCCCCCACTGTTCTTCACCTCGCCGAGGTTCCCACCCCGGTTCCGGGCGACGAACGAGTGCTCCTTGAGGTGCGGGACGTCGGAATCAACCCCTACGACGCGAAGGTGCTTTCGGGGCGTTCGCCGCGAAATGCGGACTTTCCGCGCGGAATCGGCGGCGACGTCGCAGGCGTGGTGTCGGCTGTGGGCGCGGGCGCCGTCTATGCAGACGGAACCGCTGTGCAGGTTGGCGATGCGGTGTTCGGTTGGGGAGTGAACACCATGCGCCAGTTTGTGGTGGTGCGCGCGGTAAATATGGTGCGCGTACCGCAGGGGCTGTCGTTTGAGAAGGCGGGTTCGCTGGCGACGCCAGCGTTTGCGGCGAATGCGCTCGTGCACGCGCTCGCGTTGCCAGCTTCCGGCACGATTCTGGTGTCGGGCGCGACGGGAATGGTCGGCTCGCTCGTTGCGCAATGGGGTGTGAGGCAGGGGCTTCGTGTGCTCGGCACCGTGAGCGCCCGCAATTTTGATCGCGCGCGCGCGCTGGGTGTGGAACCGATCGAATACGGCGATGGATTGGGTTCACGTCTGGCCTCCGCTCTGGGTGACGACACCCTAGCCGCGGTGTACGACACTGTCGGCGAGGAGACGCTCGCCGCGGCGGTGCACGTGAATGCGCGCGCGATGGTGACGATTGCTGGCGACGAGGTTGCCGAACGATTCGGAGCCATCTCGACGACAACAACGTCGCGCGATGTGACGATGCTCGCGTCTCTTGCCGCCGATATCGCGACGGGGGCGATCGTCTACGAAGTGGCGCGTTCGTTCGAACTCGCCGATGTTGTCGCCGCGTTTGAATTGCTGGAGACCGGACATCCCCAGGGCAAGGTCGTGCTGCACGTCTCGTAGCCTCCGCCGTATCGCCAATTTTCGATTCTTTGTTCTAGAGTTATTGACAATTCTTTCGTAACTGTGTTCTATGGAACCATGCGATGGAACGGTCAACAACTCGGCGCCGTCGACGACGACGCCCTCCCCGGTATGGAACAACTGAGCGGCTTTGTGCGCTCAGTGACAACGCCCGAGTTTGCCAGCGTCACCTTTCACGAGGTACTGGCGCGGTCGGCGCTCAATCGCGTGCCGTCGTCGTCTCGCATGATGTTCGACTGGACAATTAATCCCTACCGAGGCTGCTCCCATGGCTGCGTGTACTGCTTCGCTCGCGGCACGCATGAGTATCTCGAACTAAATGCGGGTGAAGATTTCGCCAATCAAGTCGTCGTCAAGGTGAACATTGCCGAGGTCACCAAGCGTGAGGTTTCGCGCGCTTCGTGGGGGCGCGAACGCGTTCACCTCGGCACGAACACCGACCCGTATCAGCGGGCAGAAGGCCGTTACGGCCTCATGCCCGGCATCATTGATGCGCTGGCAGCCAGCGGCACCCCGCTGGCCATTTTGACCAAGGGCACCCTCCTGCGGCGGGACCTTCCGCTGTTGGTCGATGCCGCGCGCGAGGTTCCGGTATCCATCGCGATGTCGATTGCGGTGTTTGACGAGCGACTACAGCACAGCATCGAACCCGGCACACCGACGGCGGCGGCGCGGTTGGCGACGGTGCGAGCGGCGGTCGAGGCGGGTTTTCGGGTGCGGGTCTTTCTCATGCCGATCATGCCGCATCTCACCGACTCGATGGATTCGCTGGATGACGCCCTCGCCCAGATCAAAGCGGCGGGCGCGAGCGGTGTCACGTGGGGCGCACTGCATTTGCGCCCCGGCGTTAAGCCGTGGTTCATGCAGTGGTTGCAGCGCGAGCATCCTGACCTGGTCTCGTCATACCTCGGGCTTTACCCCGGCATGACGGCTGCCGCCCCGAAGGCGTACCGACAATGGTTGGGTCGGCGCATTCGGCCCCTCATACGCGCACACGGGCTGGCCGCGTTTGAGGATGACGACTACGGCGTCCGACCGGCGCGGCAGGGTTCTGCCGCCAACGCCGCGACGGGGGCTGCGCGGGGGATGATGCCGCTTGAGTTTGGGGCGGCGGATGGCACGGGCGTTGCGGGATCAGGGTCGGCAGGTGCAGGCGCGGGAGGCGGTGGTGCAGGCGCGGCAGGCGATGTCGGCGCAGGCTCGGGAGGAGATATCGGCGCGGCAGCTGCGGGATCGCGAACAGGCATGGGGCGTGCGTCGAGTCGAAGTGGCATGACTCCGGTGCGCAAGACGGGACGATTGCTGCCGCAACCTCAGGGGCCGTCGATGCTGTTCTAACCCGGAGACTAAGACGCGTCTAATCCGGAGAGACTAAGACGTGCGGTCCACTGCTTGGAGCGCTTGTCGAGCATTAGAGCGCTTGTCGAGCCCTGCTTGTCCGCGTTTCTCGCGCGTCGGGGGCGTGCGTCGGTTGGGGTACGTCCACCCGTTCGCATTTGGTGGCACGTGCGCGAACGGCCCGTCCAGACGAGTCTGAACGGGCCGTTGCGCGAATTGACTACGCGCTGATCAGATTACGCGGTGATCTCTTCGAGGGTCAGCGTGCGACCGGCGATCTCTTCGATCACGTCATCGCCGGCGCGGGCCTCGTCGAAGGGTGCTTCGATTTCGGCGCGGTCGAGGAGTTCGGTCATGCGGCGGCGACGCTGACGCGGGATCAGCGTGACGACACGACCGCTGTTGCCCGCACGACCGGTGCGGCCGGAGCGGTGCATGTACGTCTTGTACTCGTCAGGCGCGTCGGCCTGAACTACGAGGTCAATGTCATCGACGTGGATGCCGCGCGCGGCAACGTCGGTAGCGACGAGCACGTCAACGCGACCCGAGGTCATGCGCTGCAGGTTGCGCGTGCGCTTGGCCTGGTTCAGGTCGCCGTGCAGTGCAACGGCCGGGATTCCGGCGTCTTCGAACTGCTCGGTGAGCATTTCGGCGTAGGCACGGGTGCGGGTGAAGACCAACGTCTTGCCCTCGCGGTCGACGAGCGACGTGAGGATGTCGGCTTTTTCGCGGTGCTCAACAACCAAGACGCGGTGCTCAATGGTTCCGGAGTCTTGGTCTTCACCAGCGACTTCGTATACCGCCGGGTTCACGAGGAACTCGTTAACCAGTGCCTCGACCTCCGCGTCCAGCGTGGCGGAGAACAGCAGCTTCTGGCTGCCCTCATGCGTCTGGCGCAGAATGCGCTGCACCGGCTCAAGGAAGCCGAGTTCGCACATGTGGTCAGCCTCGTCGAGAACGGCGAACTTCACCTCAGAAAGGTCAAGCTTGCGCTGCTGGATGAGGTCTTCGATGCGGCCGGGGGTACCGATGATGATGTCGACGCCCTTCTGCAGCGCGCCCACCTGGCGGCCCTGCGGAACGCCACCGTAGATCTGCGTGGTGAAGAGTCCGACGCTTCGTGCAATCGGCTGCACGGTGCGGTCGATCTGCAGCGCGAGTTCGCGAGTCGGCGCGAGGATGATGGCAGACGGCTTGCGTCCGAACTCCCGCTTGATGCCCGCCCGCGAGCGCAGCAGCGCCTCGACGAGGGGTGCGCCGAAGGCGATGGTCTTGCCGGAACCGGTGCGGCCACGGCCCAGGGTGTCGCGACCCGCAAGAATGTCGGGGATCGTTGCAGCCTGAATCGGGAACGGGCTCGCGGCGCCGAGCTCGCTCAGGGCGCGCACGATGTTGTCGCCCAAGCCGAGCGCGCTAAACGTGGTTTCGGCGACGTCATCTGCCGACACTGCCTGCGCCTCGAGGCGCTCGAGAACGACGTCTTCGTGATCTTCGAACGACTTCTTCGTGTCGTTCTTGTTCCAGTCGGAGCGGTCGCCGCGGGGGCGGTCGTCACGGTTGAGTGCCGGACGCTCTGCGCGAGCAGGACGCTCGACACGAGTCGGGCGGTCATCGCGGAACGAGGGGCGCTCGGCACGAGCCGGACGCTCGTCGCGGAACGAAGGACGCTCGGCGCGGTCGTAGCGCGGACGCTCGCCGTCACGCGGCGCACGGTCGTTGCGGTTGAAAGCCGGGCGATCGCTGCGCTCGAAGCGACGCTCACCATCGCGCGAGCCGCGCTCCGCGCGGGCACCGCGGTCGTCACGGTTGTAGCTGGGGCGGTCGTCACGGTTGAAACGACGCTCGCCATCGCGCGGCGCACGCTCATCGCGGTTGAACGCCGGACGGCTGTCGCGACCGTTTGCACCGCGGTCGTCACGGTTATAGGCCGGGCGGTCGTCACGGTTGAAACGGCGCTCACCGTCGCGGGGAGCGCGGTCATCGTTCTGGAATCGCGAACGCGGGCCGTCGCGGAACACCGGACGCTCGCGGTCAAAGCGGGGGCGGTCGCCATCGCGGGCCGGACGGCCACCGCGACCGAAGTCACGCTCGCCACGGTCCTGACGGGGGCGGTCATCGCGGTTGAAACGGTCATCACGGTTGAAACGCGGACGCTCATTGCGATCGAAGCGATCGTTACGGTCGCCACGATCCGGGCGGCCAGCACCAGCGAAACGGTCGTTGCGGTCAGCGCGGTCGTTCCGCTCGCCGCGGTCGCGCATGTCGCCACGCTCGTGGCGGTCGAAGCGCGATGAAGCGTCGCGTGCGGGGCGACCGGCAGCACGATCCTGAACTCCGCGTGCGTGGTCGCGACCGGCGCGATCTTCGGCCGACCAGCGCGCCTTTGCGGGCGCTTCCGTCTCGGCGGGAGCCTGGTAGCCGCGGTGCGAGCGGCCGATACCCTGCTTGGTCGACTTCTTCCGCTCCGAGTAGCGCGGGTCAAAGTTCTTGGGCGCGCGTGAGCCGCCCGATTTGTGGTTCTTCGGCATGAAGTTACGTAGTCCTTGAGTTGTCGCACGAAAACAGCGCTCGCGCACACGCGAGTAACCCGGACTATCGTCGGCCGGGGCCATTCCTGTGATGTTCAGCACACCGATCGGTGCACATCATCGGCCCCTGAGGCTCACACAAAAGACTTTCCGCAGACGCGGTTGCCTCAATGCCGACACCCCAGTCTAACGGACATGCCCCTGAGAGAGAACCGTGCACCGGGAACCACGCAGAAGCGCGCGTGGAACCACGCAGCTGGCGGGCGTGGTGGGAACCGCGCAGCTGGCGGGCGCGCTGGCGCCAGCGCTGGCGGCGCCGTTGGCGGGGGCCATGCTGGCGGCGCAGTCGGCGGGTGCTACCTCCTGGCCCCGTGCACTTGGTTCCACACCCCGCGGTTCCGCACCCCGCGGTTCCGCACGGCCGCGCTACTCATCGTGGCGCGCCGGGTTACCGCCCCGCGCGACCACGCAATACGTATCGCAACGCCAGACCGATCACGGCCACCACAGCGGCGATGATCACCGCACGCAGCGAGAAGTCGACCATGAAGAGCGCCTCCCGGAACACCATGAGCGCGTACTCGGGGGCGCTCCGCCAGTCGTTGAGCATGACTCTCGATCCGAGTACGGCACCGGTTGCGGTGAGCGCTGCCGGCACGATCCACAGCAGCAACAGCGCCGCGATCGCGGCGGCGATACGCCCGATAGTGTGCACGCCGACGGCAACAATCGCAAGGCCCACAAGGATCGGCGATAGCCAACTGACGACGATGCCGAAGGCATAATGATCGCCATTCGGCGCAAGCACCATAGGCCATTGCATCAACCAGACGCCGAGAAAGATCGCGAACATGGCGACACCGATCAGCCACGCCGGCGACGCCCAACCGGTTCGGGCCAGCTCCGCGCCAGAGGCCACGCTACATAGCGCGCACGTGGCGAAGGCCGCGAGGAGCGAGAGCACCAGCATGAGCAGGATGACCCCGAAGTACAGTTGTGACTCGGTGTCGCCTCGTAGCCCGAGCAGGGTGACAACGGAGGACTGCAAAACGGCGATGAGCTGCACCGCACTCCCACCGAGCACGACCCACCAGCGCCGCGCACGTATCGCCGGAGCGAACGCCGCGATCAGGCCCGCCAATCCACCACCGACGATGAACATGGCGGCGACGGCATGCACGTAATACTGGCTGAACGGAACCAGCGCAAACGGCATATCGAGCGAGTCGGTGCCCCAGAGATTCTGCAGCGGCAACCGCGCCCCGGTGATCCACCAGGGCAAGAGCCCCACGCTGGCGCCAGCGACGCCGAGGGCGACCGCACTCATTCGGCTCTTCGTCGAAGCTCGCATTCGCACAGCCTAGGCACGCCAATCGCCACCACCGCGCTGTGACGCAGGGTTTCGTAATCATTCCGTCATCTGAGCAGTGTGGAATAGACGTATGGCACATGCTGATCCGATTACCGTCGCGATCGAGCGCCAGATCGATCCCACCCGAACGATCGAGGCAACAAGTTGGATGCAAGCAGGCGTTGACCTGGCTGCTGGATTCGACGGGTTCTTAGGTTCTGGCTGGGTTCGCGCTGGCGTCGAGAGCGAGCTCTGGTACATGCTCTACCGCTTCACCGACATCTCCACCCTGGAGGCCTGGGAGGAATCCCCGCAACGCAACTGGTGGCTTGACTCCGGCCGCGCGTTCGCCAAAGAGGTACGCACCGAACGACGCACCGGAATCGAGGGATGGTTTGACGCCCCGCTGGGCCTCGCGCTGGCTGACCCCGCAACCGGCCCGATTCAGCAGATCATTCCGCCGGCCCCGCCACGCTGGAAGCAGGCCATCAGCATTTGGCTCGGCTTCTTCCCCATGAACCTGCTGTTCTCGTGGCTGTTTGGCTTCATTCCCGGCTTCGAGACATTCCCGCTGCCACTGCGTGTGCTGATCTCGACGCTCGTTCTCACGCCGATCATGGCGTACTGGGTGCTTCCGTGGGTGACGCGCATGCTGCGCCCATGGCTGCAGCGATAGGCGGGAAGCTGGGCGGAACCAGTGGGGCGTCTCGGTGGGGGCGTCGGGACCCACGGTCGGTGAGGGTGTTGTGACCCACGGTCGGTGAGGACGTCGTGCCGGATCTACGATTATTCTGTGAGCCTTGATCCCACAGGTCGTCAGATTTTTCTCCGCACCGAGCGCGACGGGCGCGTAGTGACTGCGCAAATCGCGCAGGTCGGCGCAGCCCTGCGCCACCTCACCGTCGACGGCGTCGACGTGGTTCCGTCATACCCTGCCGGCGTGCCGGCGCCGTCCGCCTCTGGCATTGTGATGGTTCCGTGGCCCAACCGCGTTCGCCACGGCGAGTGGGAACTCGCCTCAAGTACGCAGCGACTCGCGATCTCTGAGCCCGCACGCGGCAATGCGAGCCACGGACTGCTGCGATTCACGGCATATGACGTCGCCGATGGCCCCGAATCGGTGACGTTGCGCGCCGATGTTTACCCGCAGACCGGGTATCCGTTTCATCTGCAGACTGCGGTGACCTATGCGCTTGTTGCGGATGGCATCGTCGTGACGCACGCGATCCGCAATGTGGGCGATGCGGCCGCGCCCGTGGCGATCGGTACACACCCGTACCTCGTGATTGGGGATGCGCCGGCGGACGACATCACGGTGACGTCGAGTGGAACCACGTATTTCGTGGTTGACGACGCGCTGGTTCCGGTCGGACGCGCGGGCGTGACAGCGGCGAACGACCTGCGCGACGGTCAAACGTTGGCCGAATTGGAGTTGGATACCGCCTATACGGAGCTGCGTCGCAATGCGGCAGGGCACGCCGTGCACACGCTACGCGACGGCGCTGGCCGCACCGTTTCGCTGTGGCAAGACGAGAGCTTCGACTTTGTTCAGCTCTACACCCAGCGACCGTACGCGGACCGCGCCGTGGCGATCGCGGTGGAACCCATGACGGCGCCGGCGAATGCGTTCAATTCTGGGGAGGGTTTGCGCTGGCTTGCGCCCGAGGAAGCCTGGCAGGCTCAGTGGGGCATTTCGTACTCGGGCGGGGATCGCTAGGCATTCGCTTTGCGGATCGCTTTGCTGGCCGCTCGATGACCGCTCTGCTGCTCGCTTGCTGTTGCGGCGCTAGGCGTTGCCGCCCATTGATGCCGCCCATTCGGCGACGCGACGGGCACTCTCCTCCTCTGAGATGTCTTCAACTCGGCTCATGACCGACCAGCGCACACCGAACGGGTCACGGATACTGGCGAATCTGTCGCCCGATACGAAGTTGCTCGGCGCTTCGCGTACGGTGGCTCCGGCTGCCGTGGCCGCGTCGACGACGTCGTCTACGTTGGGGACGTAGATTCCCATGGAGTAGCAGTCATCGTCACCCTCGGACATCGGAACCAAGTGATAGTCGGGCTGCGGCTCGCCGATCTGAAGGTGCCCGTCATCAAATGCGAGGTCGGCGTGCACGACGACGCCGTCGAACTCGGTGACATCGACGATGCGGGCGCCAAACACGTCGCGGTAGAACGCGATCGCTTCTCGCGCGTTGCGGATCGCGAGGAACGGCGTCAGGGAACTCGCGCCGTGGGGACGGCCGTTGGTGGTGTGCACGCCCGTGACGCCCATGGTGGGTTGGGCTTCGCCTGGGGTGGTGGTGGGTTCTTCGGGAGTGCTCATGCGGTAACGCTACTTCGCTGCGACGCGCCTGCGCTTGAATAATCGCGTCACGTTGACCGACGGACCGGGGAAGCGGGCTGGGTGCCGAGATGGTGGATACTGCGTGGCCGGGCTCACGGAGGGGTACCGCGATGTGCATTGCGGAGTCGGGTCGCGGATGCACGCTCCGGAGCCGCTGTCTCCCGACGCCTACTGCGGGCCGGAGCTGCCACCCGACGCCTGCCGCGGGTCGGGGGTGCCACCCGACGCCTGCCGCGGGTCAGGGCTGCCAACCGATGTCTGCTGCGGGTCAGGGTTTCCGACGCCTACGCTGGGTGCATGTTGGAGTCGTCTCGCGGAGTGCTGTATCCGTCGCGGCTGCCGTCCTTTCATCGGTTGGCTCCTCCGCCCGAGGTTGCGCATCTGGTGACATGGTTCTGGATTCCGCAGTGGCAGCTACCACCGGACGAATCGTCTCGGCAGGACATCGTCGCGTACCCGGCACTCAATCTGGTGGTCGACCCAACGCAGGTGACATTGGCGGGCGCGACGACTCGCGCATCACATCGGGAGCTTCGCGGCCATGGGTGGGCTGTTGGTGCGCTGCTGCGCCCCGCAGCGGTTGCGGCGTTCGTTGATGCACCCGCAGGGCTTGTCGATACCGAGCTCGTCATGGACGCACCCGATTTGCACGTGGCGATCGCTGCGGCGATGGTTCCGGAGTTCGACCATGACCACGCCACTACCGCCGCTGTCAGCAACCTCGTTGCCGCGGATCAAGCTCGGCGAGACCACGCGGTGGCGAAATTCTCGGCGTGGTTGTTGACCAGAGTCGGATCTCCGCCAGCCGCCGACCTGCATGCGAACGGACTCACCGAGATCTTCATGGGCGATGACTTCGCGCATTCAGTCGCTGAGGCCGCTGAGCGGCTTGCAGTGTCGAGCCGGACGCTACAACGCATCGCACATCGGTACGTCGGCTTGCCGCCGGCAGCCATGATTCGGCGTCGACGTCTGCAGGAGGCGGCCGATCGAGTGCGATGCGATCCAACCCTCGACCTCGCGGCGCTTGCCAACGAGCTCGGCTATGCTGACCACGCTCATCTCACCCGAGATTTCACCTTGGTGTTGGGAATGGCGCCGACAACCTACCGAAAATCCAGTCGCTAGTCGCATCGGAACGTTAAGGCGGGGACGGATCCGTCGGCGAATGCGAATCCGTCGGTGACTTCGAATCCGAAGTTAGGTCGGGCCTCACTTGAGAGGTCGGCGTTGAACTGCGCGGGATAGTCAGTCCCGCATCGCGATCCCCGCCGACGGAGCCACGCGCGCTCCCATTCCCGAGACCGTCGGTTTCAGAGTTGGTGTTTTCGTGCGCGACACCGCCGCTCGCCGCGTCACCCGTGGGATAGAACCGAAGGACCGGCGTTGGCGTATCGACGTAGGTGTTGCCTTCCGGGCTCGTCCACACGAGCACTCCATGCGGGCGGTGCGTAATCTGCCAGCGCGCAGCGTGCTTCATCGTGTGGTGACTCTTGCAAAGCAAAGCCAGATTGTCGAGATGTGTCTTGCCTCCATCGACCGCGGCGACGCTGTGGTCAATGTCGCACCGATGCGCCGGCTGACGGCACCCCGGAAACCGACAGTGCTCATCACGAACCCGTAATCGTCGCCGCAAATCTTCGCCCGGCCGATATCGATCAACGGCAAGCACTGCACCCGACACCGGGTGCGTCATTACGCGATCCCAGCCAGGCTCCCCACCCGCAAGTCTTCGCGCGGTCTCGGCATCCATCGGCCCAACGCCCACAAGGTCAGCGCCTGAGCTTGAGGCCGCAACCAGTGTCGTGACGGGAATCGTAACCTGAACGTTTGCGCGAATCGCAGAAAGTGCGTCACCATGCGCCAGCGGGGCGCCGGAGAGTGCGATATCCGCGAAGATATCCGCGCGAATCTCATCTCGACAGCGCTCGTCGTCAGGGTCGGACTTTTCGACACTGACCGCCATCGCAGTGAGGCGGTCATGGATGCCATGTGCGAGCACGGCAGGGAGCAGGGCGACGAGTTCGGCCATGCCATCTTCAACGTCGCGCACGATGACAGAGCGATGTCTGCGGGCGGCTTGGTGGCGCTCGCTGAGGCTTCGGGCGTGGATCTGATTCGCCACGCTGGGCAACACGGCCGCAAGTCGTGCGGGAGTCGAGATCGCCGCTCGCTCCAGCGCCGCGACCTCGTACTCGCTACGGACCTCGACAGGAAGCCCATCACTCGCCTTAACGATCTCCTGCACGTGACGCGACGTGATCTCGCCCGTGCGCAGTGATTCGAACGTCTGCGGAAAGCCGGTATAGACGGTGTACGCTTCGGAGATGCGGCGCTGAATCGTGCGATCACTCAGTCGCAGCACCGCACCGATCTCCGCACAAGCCGAACGCAGAATCATGTCGCGCTCGGCAATCGGCGTCGGCGACTCCTTCGAACGCAGATCGGCGTACTCGAAGACCGCCGCAAACAGCGCCGTCTCCATCGCGTCAAGCCCGGACTTTGCCGCTTGGATTTCGCGCAATGACTCGAGCGCGAATGCGAACCCGTCGCCTTTAGCGCCGCTGCTCGCGAGCTCGGACGACGCGGCCGGCGAGACCGCAGAACTTTCATGCGACCCCCGACCGCCATCACCTCGCGCCTGGCCCGGTGCGGAGCCAGCGGCGGAACCTTCAGCAGGTTCAGGCGGTGGCGGTTCGGTGGTCATGGGTTTATGTTGTCATGATTTACCGAACATATCTACTAATGTGAGAGAACTTTCATGGAAGATATCTTCGAGGCCCTGAAGTGCGGCACCGCGGCGACTCAATACAACCCCCATAACGCCAGAGCGGCGCACCGAGGAGTTCCCCCGATGCGCCGCAAGACGTGGTCTACGAACGACGCGAGCGTCGCGTTGGCGGCACAGCTCCATCCGCCCCGGTCAGCGCGGCGGACGCGCCATCCGCGCCGTCAGCACCGTCCGCGCCGCTACCGTCGTCACCATCAGCCCCGACCCCCGAACCCGAAGCACCAGAAGCACCCGAATCAGAAGCGCCAGAAACATCAGAAACAACCGGAATACTGCCCGTTCGTCGCGGCCCCGCAGACCCAGATCCAGGCCCACCATCACCCCCAGACCCAGCTCCCGAACCAGAAGCCCCAGACCCGCCAGCCCGCTTGGCCTGGCGACGTTCCTTCGCTCCCTCAACGAGGTTGTACAGCGTCGGCAGCACAATCAGCGTCAGTACGGTGGATGACACCAGGCCGCCGATCACCACAATCGCGAGCGGCTGACTGATAAACCCGCCGTGCCCGGTGATACCCAGCGCCATCGGCACGAGGGCGAAGATCGTGGCGAGTGCCGTCATCAGAATTGGGCGCAGACGCATTGATGATCCGGCGATCGTCGCGTCATACGTCGACAGCCCACGGTTGCGGTACTGGTTGACCAGGTCGACCAGCACGATCGCGTTTGTCACGACAATTCCGATCAGCATCAGCACACCGATCAACGACGGAACCCCGAGCGGAACCTGCGAAATGATCTGCAGGAGGATCGCACCCGTGGCGGCAAATGGCACCGAGATCAGCAGCAGCAGGGGCTGGCGCAGCGACTTGAATGTCGCCACCATCACGACATAGACGATCAAGATCGCGGCGAGCATCGCCAGGCCCAGCTGCGTGAACGCGTCGTTCTGCTGGGTCACGACACCGCCGAGGCTCGCGCTCGCACCCTGCGGCAGCTCAACGTCGGCCAGCGCACCGTTTACCGCGACGCTGGTGGCCGACAGGTCATCGCCCTGCGGGGTTACCGAGACGGTCGCCGTGCGCTGTCCGTTCTGCGTCGTGATCGATGCCGGCCCATCGGTCTGTTCGACCGTCGCGATATCGCCCAGACGCGTCAGACCCAGCGCCGAGGGAATCTGCATTTCGGCGAGTTCCGCAATCGTCATCGGCGGGTTCGCTGCGGCAATAACCACCGTCACCGACGTGTCGTTCATCTCAATGGTTCCGGCGTTCTGCGGCTGCATCGCGGCATTCACCATGCCGCCGACGACAACCTCGCTCAGCCCGACGGCGGCCGCCTTGTCGCGGTCAACCTCCACCGCGATGTACGGCTGCGCGGAGGCCAGGTTGCTGGTGACCTGCTCGACGCTGGCGAGGCCGGTCATTTTCTCCTGTACGGCGGCGGTCGCCTCCTCCAGCGTTGCGGAGTCAGGAGCGGTCACCTCGATCGCAATGTCACTCGAGCCGAGCGATGCGGCGGCCGCGATCGTCACCTTTCCGGCGTCGGAGAGCTCGGCGGTGCGCGACTGAATGTCGGCACGCACCTGCTCGATATCGGCGTCATCCGACAGCGTGATCGAAAACGTTGCGCCCGCGGAACCACCGCTGAAGGCATCCTGCAGAGCGGAACCACTGGAGCCGACGGAGGCAAGCACCGTCTCGACACCCTCGATATCGCGCAGCACCGCCTCAACTTCAGCAGCGGCGGCATCCTTGACGGCAAGGCTCGAGGCCGGCGGCATCTCCTGCTGCACCGTCATGGTGTTTTGGCCGGAGTCACCCAAGAAGTTGGTCTTCATGAACTGTGCTGAAAACAGCGTGCCGCCCAGCACCAGTAGCGAGACGATCAGCGTGACCGCCGAATGCTTGACGGTCCACTTCAGAATCGGCAGATACGCCTTCTGCAGTCGCGACGGCGGGGCGTCGGGGCTCTCCGGGTCGATGACGTTGCCGTCGGCGTCGTGAAGCTCCTTGCCCGGCTTCATGAACCAGTACGCGAGCACCGGAACAATGGTGAGGGCCACGAGAAGGCTGGACAGCATGGCGATGGTCACCGTCATCGCGAACGGACGGAACAGCTCACCGGTCATGTCGCCCACCAGCGCGATCGGCAAGAACACCGCGACCGTTGTGATGGTCGACGCCGTGATGGCGCCAGCCACCTCGCGCACGGCAAGCACGATCGATGCCATCTTGTCGGCGCCGCCGACGTAGTGGCGCTTGATGTTCTCAATCACCACGATGGAGTCATCGACCACGCGACCGATGGCCATGGTCAGCGCGCCGAGCGTCAGAATGTTGAGCGAGTACTCCATCGCCTGCAAACCCAGCAGCGTAATGAGCACGCTGGTGGGGATGGAGATTGCCGTCACAATCGTGGCGCGGAACGACAGCAAGAAGATCAGAATCACCAGCACGGCAAAACCGAGACCGAGCAGACCCTCCTGTGCGAGCGCCTCAATCGACTGCTCAATATAGGGGGCCTGATCGAAGATCACCGTAATTTCGCCGCCATCGAGCTGCGATTCCAGCTCGGGCAGAAGTTCGGCGATCGCGCGCGAGACTTCAACCGTGTTCGCCGTGCCGAGCTTCGTGATCGAGATCGTCAGCGCCTCTTCACCGTTGACGCGAGAAATCGACGTCGCATCCGCCGCGGCCAATTCCACGGTTGCCACGTCGTTAATCGTCTGCGCACCCGCCATCAGCTGGTCGGCGCTGGTCGCGACCAGCGGCAGTGCCGCGATGTCGTCAACAGAGGTCACCTTGGTTCCGGTCTGCACCGTCAGGGTCTTGTCTCCCTCGGTGACGGAACCACCGGGAAAGAGCACGCCGTTTTGCTCGAGCGCGTCAGAGATCGCCTGCTGTGAGAACCCGGCGGCGGCGAGTTTGGCCTGATCCGGGGTAATCACGATGCGCTGCGTAGTTGCGCCGAGAATCGACGCCTGGTTCACGCCGTCGATCTTTTCTAGCTCCGGAACCACGATGTTTTCCAGGCGCGTCTGAATCGTCTGCGCGTCGCCCCCAGAGACCGCGAGTTGCACGGCGGGGAGGTCATCAATCGACAGCAGCAACACCTGCGGGTCAACCGACTCCGGCAGCTGCGATGAAATGCGGTTGATCGCCTGCGTCATCTTCTGCTCGGCGGTGCCAAGGTCGGTGCCGTACGCAAACGATGCCTGCACAACGCTGGCGTTGGTCGTGCTCGTTGCCGTGGTGGTCTCCAACCCAGGAACGGCCTGAATCGCCGACTCAATGGGCGTTGAGACATCGGTATTCACGACCTCGGGCGACGCGCCGGGGTAGGTCGTGATCACCATCAGCGCAGGAAACTCAATCGACGGAATGAGCTCCTGTTTGAGGTTGACCAGAGCGAGGGAACCAAAAATCGCGGCCACGATGGTAATCAGGGCAATGAGCGCGCGGTTTTTCAGGCTAAGAACAGCAAGTTTGAACACGGGAAGCCTTGCGTTAGAGGTGACGAAAACAGTCGATGCTTAGTATTCCACGTGGCGTTCACCCCGTGTCTGGGAGCGTTCCCGGAGTATTCAGCCGAAAAGTGCGCCACCGGCCGCAACACCGACAGCGGCGGCCAGAACGCAGGCCGAAAACGTTCCCACAACGTTCACGGCGGCGGTGCGCCACTCACCCGCTCGCGTCAGCGTGACAGACGTGACCGCAACGGTCGAGAAGGTGGTGTACCCGCCGAGTAGCCCCGCCCCAATCACGGCGCCGAGCGGGTCGGCCGCCAGCAGCGCCACCACGATTCCCAGCACGAATGAGCCAGAGACGTTGACGATCCAGACCCCCAACGGAAAGCTCGACCGCGTGCGTCGCGTGATGACGACATCCACCACCCAGCGCAACACCGCACCAACGCCCCCGGCAATGCTGGCGGCAACAAAGGTTCCGATCTCCATGTCGCTAGCTCCCGCCCCGCTTCTGTGCGCCGCCGAACCCGCCGCCGAGAGCGAAGCCAAGCGCCGCCGCAATCACACCGGCCAGGGCAATCAGCGCTGCGAAGAGGAGCCACGCAAGGTCGGCGCCAGCCACCGCGAGTGCGGAATAGGTGGTGAATCCGCCGAGCGCACCCGTGCCCAGAAGCAGGTTCGCTCGTCGATTGCGCTCGCTCGCCGAGCGCGTCAGCACCGCGGTCAGCACCCCCAACAGGAACGCGCCGGCAATGTTCACGACGGCAAGCCCCGCACCGGCGCCCAGCCACAGCGTGACGGCGAGCCGCGCGGCGGTCCCGATCGTGCCGCCGACGAACACCAGCGCGATATCGCTGGCATGAATGCGCGGCGCCGCAGTGGTCATATCGCTACGCTAGCGCGCGGAACCATCGCATCGCGAGCGACGACGGAACCACGTAGCGCGCACGCCACGGCACCACCCTCACAGCGTCGTCGTTACACCGCTGATGCGGCCACCTGCGCAAGTTGGGCGGCGGCTGCGCGGAATTGTTCGGGGTCAATCGTAATTTCGCCCTTGGATTCGCGAATGTGTCGCATGAGCTCGTCACCAAGCACGACGGCGAGCCCAACAATCATGCGCGCCTCGGTGGCGTGGTCACCGTCGGTGAGTGCTGCCAGGTCGGGGTGCTCATCGAGCCATTCGGTGAGCACCTCTTCCAGCCGCTCACGGCTCTGCGGGCTTGCCCATGAGATTCGAGTCGTGGTTCCAGGCTCGCGCAAAAAGAGTTGCAAGCGGCGCTTGGTAATCGGATCATCGGCGTCACCGCGCACGGCGTCGATCACGATTTCGGCGGCGGCGACGACGAGGTCGCTGCCGTTCTCCTCCAGGATTGGCGTGGTGCGCTCGCGGTCAAACTCCAGCGGGCGCCCGAAGATCGCCTGCTCGCGGGATGTGTAGTAGTTAAAGAAGGTGCTGCGAGACACCATCGCTATGTCACAAACCCGGTCGACTGTCACCGCATCGATGCCCTCGTTGAACGCGATGTCAACGGCGGCCCCTTCAATTGCTTGTTCTGTGGCGCGCTTTTTCCGCTCGCGTAGCCCGACCATGATGCCCCCTTATGTGTGAAAAGTCGTTCCCCTTAGGGGGATAAGGTTACGTCACAAGATTGGCTCGCATCCAATATCTCCGTATGTCCGGCCATGGGGCTCCGTAGTTGTGCGCCCCCTCGTGAAGCACGTTCCGTAATCACACCAGGCTGCGCCGAAAATCACACCAGGCCGGCCCGAACGACGGTCACCGCAAGGTCAACCCGCGTCCGTGCGCCCAGCTTCGCCCGCACCGTTGCGAGCGTTGACTTCACGGTGCTTTCAGCCACCAGCACCTGGCGCGCGATCTCCGCATCTGAGGCCCCGGTTGCCACCGCAATCGCCATTTCACGTTCGCGCGGCGCGAGCTGTTCGACCCGTGCTTGTGCATCGCGACGACGAGCCGCCTGCGGGTCGTCTCGCACCCACGACACCAAATGGCGTGCCGAGCGAGCCGACATGGGGGTATCTCCCGCCGCAACGCTGCGCACGGCGTTGACGATACTGATCGGGTCATCGTCCTTCAGTAAGAAACCCGCGGCGCCCGCCTCGATGGCACGCAGCACCGTTCCGTTGTCGTCCATCGCCGTCATCATCAAGAACGCGGGCCCGCTGCCACGCAGCGCCTCGACGACGGCGATGCCATCCATCCCGGGCATTCGCACATCGCACAGCACAACGTCGGGGTACTGCTCGCGGATCGCGCCGGCGACCTGCGCGCCGTTCGAGCACGTCGCCACCACCACCAGATCGGGGGCGCTCGAAATCAGCATCTCCATGCCGGATCGCGCAAACGCGTCGTCATCCACAATCAATACGCGGATCGGGTCAGTCACCGTTCGATGATATCGGCGGCATCTGACGCTGCCACGGCAACCAGACGGCTACCCGAAACGCTCCGTCGACGGTTTGACCCGCCTGAAATGAGCCGCCCGCCGCGGCCGCGCGCTCCTGCATGCCAACCAGCCCATTGCCGCCGCCGATGGAGCTGGGGCGAGAGCCGGGCGGAACCTCGTTGCTGATCGTGGCACTGACGCCGGTTTGTGGGCCGCCGCGCACGTCAACGCGGATCGCCGCGCCGCCGGCGTGACGGCGGGCGTTTGAAATGGATTCTTGCAGGATGCGATAGAGCGCGTGCGAAATGTCATCGCCACACGATGCGGGGTCGGTCACCATCACCTGTGCGCGCACGTCGGCGCCGTCGGCGGTGACGCGATCGATCAGCCCGGCCAGATCGCTCAGCCCCGTGCCTCGCCGCGTCGCCGTCGGGTTCTTCAGCACGTCGACCACCGCGCGCAGTTCGTCGAGGGAGCCTTGCGCGGCCTCCCGAACCCGCCGGGCCGCCGCGAGCGCGTGATCACCCGCCTGGGATGCCGCCAATTCAAAAGCCCCGGCGTGAAGCGAAACCGCGCTCAGGCGCGCTGCCAGCGTGTCGTGCAGCTCGCGAGCGATCTCCTGACGCTCATGCTCGCGGGCGACCTCATCGTGCAGCACCGCGACATTGCGTGCCGCAGCCGCGGTTCCGGCCCGCGCTTCATCCCGTTCGTTGCGGTATTGCCGCAAGAATCCGGCACCGGCAAACGGAAGAACCAGCAGCGCCGCGATCAGCGGAACAAACGGCACCAGCCCGAGGCGGGCTGCGGAACCAACAGGCGCGTCGTCGACGAAGGCGGCGAGGAGAGATGACGTGGAAAACACGTCCCACAGCAGCGAGACCACGGTCGCCACAAAGGCTCCGGCGATGAGAAGCCAACGGGTGCGCCCGACGGTGACGGCGGTGGCGGTTGCCAGGGCGGTCAGCGCGACGAACGGGGTGGTGGGAAAAATGAGCGTCGCGATGATCGCCACCATGGTGACGGGCACCGGCCATCGCCGACGCCACCACAACAGTGCCACCACCGCGAGCATCGGGAATGCCGCGAAGAAGCCGAAGGGCGCAAACGCGTCGTCGGTGCTGGCACCCGTTGTCGAATACTTGCCCGCCACCGACATGACGGCCAGCGCGCACGCGATCAGCACGAGCGCCTCACGCGGAACGCGCCACCATGGGCGCTTCGCCGCGGGCGAAGGCAGCACGTCAGCAAAGGTCATGTCTTGATGGTAGAGCCGGCCACCGACGACGCCTCACCCCCTTTCGTCGCTCGGCGACCCCACCTTTCGTATCGACAAGAGTGGGCGATCGGTCGTGTTGGGGCTGTGGGGTGACTGGCTGAGATGGATACATCACATCCCAGACCAAAGGAATCTCACATGAACCGTTCCGCACTCACCGCAGCAGTCGCAGCCGTCGCCCTCACCATCACGCTCGCCGGGTGCTCCGCGCCGACCACCAGCGAGGCCGACTCCGACCCGATCACGGCGACTCAGCCTGCCGAGGCCAGCACTGCCCCCGACGACGCCACCTCAGCCGAGCCCGCGCCGCCGGCTGAGCCCGAGGTTCCGGGCCTTAACACCCCTCTCACGGTTGGTGAGTTTGAATTCACCGTCACCGGATCAGCCGAACTCGGCGCAACGATCGGCGAAGAGCCGCTCTCGCACACCGCGCAGGGCGTCTTCTTGCAGGTTGACCTGTCGGTGAAGAACATCGGCAACAAGTCAGAGACGTTCTTCGACAGTTACGTCACGCTGGTCGATGTCGAAGGCAAGCAGTACGACGCCGACTCGATGGCCTCGATCTACCTAGACTCGGCTGCGACGTGGGCGCTGGGCATCAACCCCGGCAACACCATGGCCGGCCCCGTGGTGTTTGATGTTCCGGCGGGCACCGTCGCCGAATTTCTGATGGTGAAAGACAACATGTTCGCCGATGACGGCGAGCTCATCGCCCTCAAGTAGGCGAGAAAATTGGGCCCTGCTGCGGCCGCGCTGGGGGCGCGACGCAGCGGGGCCCAATTTTTGGCCTGGAGAAACGGAACCAGCAAACCCGCGAGATCCCGCGGAACCAGCAACCCGCGGAACCAGTTACGCGGCTGGGGTCTCGTGGATTGCGGTGGCGTAGTTGTTGCCGTTGAGGTCGAGATAAAGCTGACCCTCGGTCACCGACACGGTCATCGTGTTGCGGCGTTCCAGCCCTGCGACGGCGTCGTCAATGAAGCCGCGATCAAAGCTGTGGATCATGATCTTGTCGGCCTGGTGAATGGGTTTGCCCGCCCACGCCGTGATGACCTTTGCCGGATCCCGGTGCGTGTAGAGCGTGGTGCGGTCGGCGAGCTTGCTGCCGAAGTGCAACCGCGATGCGTCGGGCGCGCCGACTTCGATCCACGCCAGCACGCGACCGGTGAGGTCTTTGACCAGGATGGCCGGCTCGTCCACCGATGCGATGCCAGACGTAAAGTCGATGCCCTCTTCATATTCGAGGCAGTATGCGAGCACGCGCGTCAGCATGTACGCGTCGGTTTCGGAGGGGTGCTGCGCAACCCGCAGCGTCAACTCCTCGTAGACCGACCGGTCAAGGTCGGCCAATTGCACCGTGAAGTTGTAGATTGTCGCACCAGCCGCCATAAGCATTGAGCTTAGTCGGCGGCTGGCGCGGCGCTGGCGCTGTACGGGCGCGGCGCTGGCGCTGTACTGGCGCTACGGCTTCGTGACGACCCGGATGGTTCCGGTCACCGACTGCTCACTCTCCCAGCAACTGATGCCGGTGAGATCGGGCATCAGGGAGCGAGTGAACACCGGATCCTTGCCGGCGCGGCGCTGGGCGGAGTAGTCCTTCAGCAGGCGGAACGCAACGGGCGAGAGCAGACCAATAGCGATCAGGTTGACGAGCGCCATGAGACCCATGATGCCGTCTGCCGTGCTCCACACCAGGTCTGCGGAGGCGATGGAACCAACCAGAATCGCCACGACCGCGAGGCTGCGGTAGGCGGTGAGCACGGTGGGGTTGCTGGAGATGAACTCGATGTTGCTTTCGCCGTAGTAGTAGTTGCCCAAGATCGAGCTGAACGCCAGCAAGAAGATGATGACGGTTAGGGCAATGTTTGACCACGAGCCGAGGGTCGAGGTGAGAGCGTTCTGCGTCAGCACGATGCCCTTTTCGGCGCCGGCGAGGTCAGGGGTGGCAACCAGAATGATGAAGGCCGTGATGGAGCACACCAAGAACGTGTCAAAGTACACGCCCAGCGTCTGCACCAGACCCTGCTTCACCGGGTGGGTGACGGCCGCCGATGCTCCGGCGTTCGGGGCGGAGCCGAGGCCCGCCTCGTTCGAGAACATGCCGCGCTTGACGCCCGTCATGATGATGTAGCCGAGCGCACCCGCCGCCATCTCGCCGAAGCCGAATGCCTCGGTGTAGATCGCCGCAAACACGTCAGGAATGCGATCGATGTTCATGCCGACAACGACGAGCCCCAGCAGCAGATAGCCGAGGGCCATCAGCGGAACCACGGCCTGGGTCACCGAGGCAATGCGACGCACGCCGCCGAAGATAACGAGCGCGGTGAGAATGGCGAGCACCGCGCCAACCGCCGAGGGCAGCCACTCGCCGCCGCCGGTGGTGGCCGAGAAGGTCGCGGTGATCGTGTTGGCCTGTAGCGAGCTAAACGCAAACGGGAAGCACAGGATGAGGATCACGGCGAACAGGATGCCCATCCAGCGCTGGCCGAGCCCGTACTGCATGTAATACGCCGGGCCACCACGGAAGCCGTCTTTGTCGCGAACCTTGTAGGCCTGACCCAGCGTTGACTCAATGAAGCTGGAGGCGCCGCCGATGAAGGCCATCGTCCACATCCAGAAAATGGCGCCAGGCCCCGCCAACGCAATCGCGGTTCCGACTCCGGCGATATTGCCAACGCCAACGCGGGAAGCCGCCGAAATCGTGAACGCCTGGAAGGCCGAAACCGACTGCTTGCGGCCGTTCTCATCCAACGGCGTCTTATCGGTCAGGGTGCGAAACATCTCGGGGATCATGCGGAACTGCACGACTCCGGAGCGCGAAGTGAAGTACAGGCCAAGCAAGGCGAGCACGGGCAACACGATCCACGTCCAGAGGTTGTCGCCGGCATCTGCCACAAAGGTGTTCAGCTCTTCCATCCCCCCAGTATCGCGGCGATCAGCCATTTCTCGGAGGACTTTCTTGCCATCAGGCAAAAGAACAACGTGAAGTTTCTCTCACGAAGCTGGTGTCGCCGCGCGACCGAAATGTGAGTTTCCCTAGAATCGTCAAACACTATTCGCCTGAAACGCGTGCACACATTGACGTGGCACCGGCAGAAACGAGGAACACCGTGGCAGAGACCATCGAGTCTGTTCTCAACACCATCAGCAGCTTTATTTGGGGGCCGTGGCTCCTCATTCCGCTGCTGCTGGGCACCGGCCTCTATCTCACGATCCGTCTCGGCGGCATCCAGTTTTTGAAGTTAGGCGCGGGCCTGCGCCTCGGCCTCCTGCGCCGCAAAGACGAGGGCTCTGACGGCGATATCTCGCAGTTTCAGGCGCTGACGACGGCGCTCGCCGCCACCGTCGGAACCGGAAACATCGTTGGTGTGGCAACCGCCATCGGCATCGGTGGCCCCGGCGCCCTGTTCTGGATGTGGGTCACCGGCCTACTCGGCATGGCCTCGAAGTACGCAGAAGCGTTTCTCGGCGTGCGCTACCGCTCCAAAGACTCCGCTGGTGAGCAAAACGGTGGGCCACAGATGTATCTGGAACGTGGCATCAAGGGGCCGCTCGGCAAGATTCTGGCGACCTCGTTCGCGATCTTCACCGTGCTCGCCTGCTTCGGCATTGGCAACATGACCCAGGGCAACTCGATCGCGGCAAACCTGGAGCGCAGCTTCACGATCCCGACGTGGGTCACCGGCGTCGCACTCACGATCTTCGCGATGCTCGTGCTCGTTGGCGGCATCAAGTCGATCGGCCGCGTGACGGCCGGCTTCGTGCCCGTGATGATCGTGTTCTACGTGCTGGGTGCGCTCTACATTCTGATCGCTAACATCGTTGACGTTCCCGCCGCACTCGGACTCATCTTTGCCGATGCTTTCACCGGCAGTGCCGCCGTCGGCGGCTTCACTGGTTCCGTTCTCATCATCGCGATTCAGTACGGTGTCGCTCGCGGTATCTTCTCGAACGAGTCGGGCATGGGCTCCGCCGCCATCGCGGCAGCCGCCGCCCAGACCAGCCACCCGGTGCGCCAGGGTCTCGTCTCGATGACGCAGACGTTTATCGACACCATCATCGTGGTCACGATGACCGGTCTCGTGATTGTCACCACCGGCGCCTACGCGTTCGTCGACGATAACGGCGAGCAGATTCCGGCATCGCTGATGACGGGTGAGGCGTTTACCCACGGCCTGCCCGGCGAGTGGGGCCACTGGGTGGTCACGATTGCGCTGGCGATGTTCGCGTTCTCCACCATTTTGGGTTGGTCGTACTACGGCGAGCGCAATATTGAGAAGCTGTTCGGGCGCCGCGTTGTGGTTCCGTTCCGCGTGTTCTTCTCGCTCGTGGTCTTCGTCGGTTGCACGACGCCGCTCGGCGCGGTGTGGGCATTCTCCGACGTGATGAACGGCCTGATGGCGCTGCCAAACCTGATCGGTCTCATTATTCTGTCTGGCCTGATCGTGCGCGAGACGAAGTTCTATATGAAGAACGACCCGAAGCTGGTGGCGACGACCGCGCAGGTCGACGCGTTCATGAAGGGCCAGCCCGGTTGGCATGAGTGGCGCTACCACGAGAAGAACCTCACGTCGTAGCAGCACATGACGACCGGTGCCGGGGCCCCACGGGGTCTCGGCACCGTCGTTGCGGGGCGGAACCAGGCAGCGCGCCGGTACGCGAGGGGCCGGATACATACGTGGTGCGGCATGTGGGGGAGCGTAGATTGACACTAGCGACGGCGCCCGATCGTTGCTCATCCCGATTGCCCCCGCTCTCGGCCAATAGGAATGACGTCGATCATCTCCCCCACCGTTGCCGATCTGGCACCAACCCTCGGCCCCGTTCGCCAAACCTACGCCCGTGAAGGCGACTTCCCTCCCCTCACCCGCAGCTACACCGTGCTTGCCGCGATGATCCGCGAAGGCGGACTCCTGCGCCGCACGCCGTGGTTTTACGTGCTAGTTGCCGCAGCGATCGCCGTCGGCTTTGCCGCGACGATCACCGGTGCCGTGCTCATCGGCGACAGCTGGTTCCAACTGCTCCCCGCAGCGGCCCTCGGCATTCTCTTCACGCAGGTCGCCTTCCTGGCGCACGAGGCGGCGCACCGGCAAATCCTGACCGCAGGCCCCGCCAACGACCGCCTTGCGCGCGTGCTCATCGCCATTGTCGGCATGAGCTATGCGTGGTGGGATTCGAAGCACACCAGGCACCACGCCAACCCCAATCGTGCGGGCAAAGACCCCGATATCGCGCTCGACACGATCTCGTTTCTCGAAGATGACGCGCGCACCGCGACCGGGCTTCGGCGCCTGATCACCCGCAAGCAGGGATGGCTGTTCTTTCCGCTGCTGACCCTTGAGGGGCTCAACCTTCACGTGCACAGTGTGCGCCACCTGGCCAGGCGTGCACCGATTGCGGGGCGGTGGACGGAAATCAGCCTGCTCGCCGTGCGCTCGGTGCTGGTGTTTGGTCCGATCTTCCTGTTCTTGCCGTTGGGCAAGGCGTTCGCCTTCGTCGGCGTCATGCTCGCCGTGTTCGGCGTTTACATGGGCGCGGTCTTTGCGCCCAACCACAAGGGCATGCCGATCATCGCGCCCGACGCACGCCTGGACTTCTTCTCGAAGCAGGTGCGCACCTCACGCAATATTCGAGGCGGATGGTGGGCGACGTGGCTCATGGGTGGACTCAACTACCAGATCGAGCACCACCTCTTTCCGTCGATGGCGCGCCCCTACCTGTCGCAGACGCGCACGATTGTGAAGGCGTTCTGCCGCACCGAGGGCGTTCCGTATACCGAGACCACGCTGCTGCAGTCATACGCCCGCGTGATCGCCTACCTCAACGATGTGGGCTTGGCCGCACGCGACCCCTTCGACTGCCCCGTCGCGGCACGATACCGCTAGCGGGTATTGCAAGAGCCGGCACCAGCATTGCTGCGGGTGCCGGCTCTTAGCGGCGCGTTATCGAACAGCGGGCGCGAGCTGCGCGAGACGCAACCAGGTCTCAACGACCGTGTCGGGGTTCAGCGACATTGACTCAATGCCCTGCTCCACCAGCCAATCGGCGAGGTCAGGGTGATCGCTCGGGCCCTGCCCGCAGATGCCGACGTACTTGCCCGCGCGGCGGCAGGCCTCAATAGCCATGGTCAGCATCTTGAGCACAGCCGGATCGCGCTCATCAAACGTGGCGGCAACGAGCCCCGAGTCGCGGTCAAGGCCGAGGGTGAGCTGGGTCATGTCGTTGGAACCAATGGAGAAGCCGTCGAAGTACTCCAAGAACTCGTCGGCGAGCACGGCGTTGGAGGGCAGTTCGCACATCATGATGACGCGCAGTCCGTTCTCGCCACGGCTCAGGCCATTCGCGGCGAGCAACTCGGTGACCGCCTGCGCTTCGCCGAGGGTCCGCACGAACGGAACCATGATCTCAACGTTGGTGAGACCCATTTCGTTTCGTACGTAGCGGATGGCTTCGCACTCCATGTCAAAGCACGCACGGAAGTCTTCGGAAATGTATCGCGAGGCGCCACGGTAGCCGAGCATCGGGTTTTCCTCGTGGGGCTCGTACCGGTCGCCGCCGAGCAGGTTGGCGTATTCGTTTGACTTGAAGTCGCTGAGACGTACGATCACCTTCTCCGGCGCGAACGCTGCCGCAATCATCGAGACGCCCTCGGCGACGCGCTGCACGAAGTAGTCGCGCGGCGAGGCGTAGGCCGCGATGCGCTCGTTGATCTCTTCCTGCAACTCGTCATCAAGCGTGTCGAGTTCGAGCAGCGCTCGCGGGTGAATTCCGATCTGGCGGTTGATGATGAATTCGAGTCGCGCGAGGCCGACGCCGCGGTTGGGGATCTTAGAGAACGAGAACGCCTGATCCGGGGTTCCGACGTTCATCATGATCTTGGTCGGCGCCTCCGGCATGTCATCGAGACGGGTGACAATCTCCTCGAACGGCAAGATGCCGTCGTAGACAAAGCCCGTGTCGCCCTCGGCACATGAAACCGTCACGGGCTGGCCCGCAGCCAACTGCGCGGTGGCATCGCCCGTGCCGACGACGGCCGGAATGCCCAGTTCGCGCGCGATGATCGCGGCGTGGCAGGTGCGACCGCCGCGGTTGGTGATGATCGCGGCGGCAAGCTTCATGATCGGCTCCCAGTCGGGGTCGGTCATGTCGGCAACCAGAACGTCGCCGGCACGGAACGACGCCATCTGATCGATTGAGGTGAGCACGCTCACCTCACCGGCGCCAATCTTCTGCCCGATCGCACGCCCGGTGGAGAGCACCTCGCTCTGGCCCTCAAGCACGAAGCGTCGGGTGACATTGCCGTCTTCACGAGAGACGACGGTTTCGGGGCGGGCCTGCAAAATGTAGAGCTTGCCGTCGAGCCCGTCGCGACCCCACTCGATATCCATCGGGCGGCCGTAGTGGTCTTGAATGATGAGGGCCTGACGGGCAAGGTCCAAAACCTCAGCGTCGGTGATAGAAAGCAGCGGCCGCTCGTCGGCTTCAACATCGGTGAACACCGTGCTCGCGCCAGCCTGCTTCGCGTCGGTGTAGACCATCTTGATGGCCTTTTCACCCACGGAGCGCTTGAGTATGGCGGGGCGTCCTGCCCGCAGGGCCGGCTTGTAAACGTAGAACTCGTCGGGGTTGACGGCACCCTGCACCACGGCCTCACCGAGGCCGTAAGAGCTGGTGACGAACACGGCGTCGTCAAAGCCAGACTCGGTGTCGACGGTGAACATCACACCGGAGGCGCCAATGTCAGAGCGCACCATGCGCTGCACGCCCACCGAGAGGGCAACCTCGTGGTGGTCAAAGCCGTGGTGCACGCGGTAGGCGATCGCGCGGTCGTTGTAGAGCGAGGCGAAGACGCTACGAACGGCGGCCAAGATGTTGTCGATGCCGCTGATGTTCAAGAACGTCTCTTGCTGTCCGGCAAACGACGCGTCGGGCAGGTCTTCCGCGGTCGCGCTGGAGCGCACCGCCCACGAGACCGCCTCCGGCTGCGGATCGGTCTCAACGAGCTCCTGGTAGGCCGCGCGAATGTCGGCTTCAAGGTCGGCGGGCAACTCCTGCGTCTCGATCCACTCGCGCACGGTGGCACCAACGCGGGCAAGCTCAGCAACGTCGGCAACATCAAGTGCTTCAACGGCGGCGCGAATGCGGTCGACAAGCCCGTCGTGTACCAAGAACGACCGATAGGCGTCGGCCGTTGTCGCGAAACCGCGCGGCACGCTCACGCCAGCGCCAGCCAGGTTCGACACCATCTCACCGAGGGAGGCATTCTTGCCGCCTACCTGGGCGACGTCGTTCATTCCGAGTTCGTTGAACCACAAGACGTTGGTCATTGGAGATACTCCCTGTTGAGCGGGTTGATGCGATGCAGCCGTGCGCTTGTGGCGCACTAGGCCCGCAATCGCATGGATTGCATGATGACGGCGGACATCTCTTCAACCGATTTCGTTGAAGAGTTCAAGAACGGAACCCGGTTGCGGCGGTACAAATCTTCGGCACGACGCAGCTCCAGCGTGCACTGGGCGAGCGAGGCGTAGACCGAGTCGGGTCGGCGCTCGTGGCGCACCTGGCTCAACCGCAGCGGCGTGGTGGTCAGGCCAAAGCACTTCTTCGCGTACGGCGCGACGGTCGGCGGCAGCGCCTCGGTGGGAAAGTCGTCGTCGGTGAGCGGGTAGTTTGCCACCAACAGCCCGTACTGCAGGGCGAGGTACATCGTGGTGGGGGTTTTGCCGCACCGCGATGGCGCGATGATGATGACGTCGGCTTGATCGAGCGCGCGAAAGCTCTGCGCATCGTCGTGCTCGATCGCGTATTCAACGGCCCGCATGCGCGCGAAGTAGCGTTCGGCATCACCGAGGCCGTGGAAGGAGCCCGGCTGCACGGAGGCCGTGGTTCCGAGCGCCAGCTCCAGCTCGCGCAGGTGACCGCCCAGCAGGTCGATGGTTTCAAAGTCTGACGCGTGCAGCACCGCGAGCACATCGGCCGACTTCACCGTGGTGAAGATCAGTGGGTTCTCCCCCGCCTCACGACTGCGGGTGAGCGAGGTGAGAATCTTTTTCGCGCCCGAAACGGTGCTGACGAACGGAACCGTTTGACGCCGAAAGCGGGTACCGGGAAAGTTTGCAAGCAGCGCGTTGCCGAGCGTTTCGGCCGTGATTCCGGTGCTGTCAGAGACGAAGTACACCGACCGCGTCGCGGCATCACCGCTCGCCAGTGTGGCTGTGGGTGGTGTCTTCGGCAGCTCTGCCGTCATGCGCAATATCCCTCGTGCGTGGAGCTTTAGTTCCACCGTAAGGAAGGATCAAACGTTCATCTGACCAAATCGCGCCTCAAAAACCGCACTATTTACTGAAACCGCAAGTGCGTGGTTCCGCTCGATGGGCGTCAGGAATCAAACCCCATGCCCACCGCGTCCAGCGCCTTGAGAAAGAGGTTGCGCTTGCCCTGGTTGTGATCGGCCTGATTCATGGCCGCGCGCACCAGGTTGACGCCCATCGCCGCGGCCGGCTCCGGCGGAAACGGCACCGGCTTGGTGCGAACCATGGCGTTCTCGGTGCGCTCGGTCTTGTCTCCGGCGAGCTTGTCGAGCATGACATCGGCAGCAAAGCGCGTCGCGCCAACACCGAGCCCCGTGAAGCCCGTGGCGTAGGCGATGCGCCCCTGACGCGCCGTGCCGAAGAAGGCGCAGAATCGACTCGACGAGTCGATCGCACCCGCCCATTTGTGGGTGAACTGCAGGCCCTCGAGCTGCGGAAAGGTGGTGAAAAAGTGCGAGGCCAGCTTCGCGAACGTCTCGGGGCGGTTCTCATACTCGGCGCGAATCTTGCCACCGAAGTGATAAATCGCGTCGTAGCCGCCAAACAGAATACGGTTATCGGCGCTCAGCCGGTAGTAGTGAAACTGGTTCGCCAGATCGCTCAACCCCTGGCGGTTTGACCAGCCGATCGCCGCGAGCTGCTCGGTGGTCAGCGGCTCGGTCATCAACACGTAGTCGTAAACCGGAACCGTCATCAGCCGGTTGCGCTTGAGGAGCGACGGAAAGGCGTTGGTCGCCAGAATGACCTGCTGCGCCTCGACGGAACCATCGGCTGTGGTGACCGTTTGCGTGCCGGTTCCGGAGATGGACTTCACCAGGCTGTGCTCGAAGATCTGAACGCCGAGGTCCGTGGCGACGCGCGCGAGCTCCACCGCCATCTTGGCGGGGTGAATCATGGCGACCCCGTCGCGATCCCACGCTCCGGCGAGGTAGGTGGGTGAGGCAACCTGCGCCTGTACGGCGTCACGGTCTAAGAACCCCTCCTCTTCGGCGAGCCACTCCACCTGGTGTGGCTCAATGGCGACATTGAGAGAGCCGGTGCGCTCCCAGTCGACCGCCATGTCGTATCGCGCCACGGTGTTTTGCATCTCATCGAGGTTTTGCACACCCAGCCGCACGAGTTCCGGCATTTCGTCTGGCCAGCGGCTCATGCCGTTGTCGTAGCCGTGCGTGAGGCTGGCCTCGCAGAACCCGCCGTTGCGGCCGGAGGCTGCCCATCCGATGCGCGAGGCTTCCAGCACAATGACGCGGCGCTGGGGCTCGCGCTCCTTTGCGCGCACGGCGCTCCATAGCCCGGCGTAGCCGCCGCCGACAATCACGAGGTCGGTGGTGTGGTTTCCGCGCAACGTCTCGTACTGGGGGCGCTGAACATCGTCGAGCCAAAAGACGCTCTGCTTCGTGGTGGCGAGCGAGTGCCGTACGACGCTTTCTGCGGTGGGGTTGCGTTCAAAAACTGTGGCGACCATGTCGTGCTCCGTTGCGTTATGGCGAGTTTCGTTGGTGGGTGGGGTGGGTGAGGCGCGCGTTAGCGCGTTCCCCAGTTGTATTTGTCTTTGTATAGGCCGGCGTAGGTCAGGCATTCGGTGTGAACGACCCCATCAATCGCGCGAATACGTGTGGCGATGAGGTCAACCAAATCGGCATCACCCTCACACACGGCCTCGGCGATGATGTCGAACGTTCCGAGCGTCACCACGACATACGCCAGCGCATCGAGGGCACTGAGTTGCTCGGCGATGAGGCGCGGGTCACCGGTGACGCGAATACCGATCATCGCCATGCGATGAAAGCCGAGCTGGGTCGGGTCGGTCACCGCGACAATCTGCAGCACGCCGGTCTCCTGCAGGCGCTGCACCCGCTGGCGCGTTGCGGCCTCGCTCAACCCGACGGCGCGGCCGATGTCGGCGTAGGCGCGACGGCCGTCTTCCTGCAACAACTCGATGATGCGTTTCGACACGTCATCGAGCAGTGGGGGGCGCGGCGAATCTGTCATTCCACTATTTCAGCACATGGTTCCGTCAATCCGCAACGATATTCGTTGCTCTTTGTGCACCTCACAACGAAAAACGAGCATCACCAAGCATGGCGCGCCAAATTTCGTTGACCAATCCGCGCCGTAAACCTCGGCGCACGGCGGCGAGATGTGGTGTGGAATGGGGGAGGGAAAACTATGCCGGAGAAGATTGCACTGCGAGAGGCGCTTATCGCGCAAGCGCTCGCGAAACTGCCATGGCAGGTTCGCGTCGCGATCGCCGCCGTCGCCATCGTTGCGGGCGTGCTGATCATTGGTCGCCCAACCCTGTCGCTCGACGTGCTCGCCATGGTGATTGGCGTTGGCGCCATCACCGAGGGCGTGCTGGCGCTGTGGCATACCCCCGCAAGCGTGCGGTGGCGACTCATCACCGCAACGGCGTGGATCACCGTTGGCATCATCGTGCTGCAAGCGCAGTGGCTGACGGTGCTGGCGTTGACGGTGCTCGTCGGTATCGGACTCGTCGCGGTTGGCGCGTATCGCATCTATCGCGCCGTGCGCTCTGACGAAGCGCTTGACGAGAAGATCGCCTCGATCACCATCGCGGTGGCGACCATTCTGTTTGGCGTTGTCGCGTTCTTTTGGCGCGACATCTCCCTGGTCGTGCTCTCCGTCGTTTTCGGAGCGTGGCTCGTCATCACCGGCATCGATGCCGGGTGGCGCGCCCTTCCGCGCAATCGCCGCGAAAAGGAGCGAAAGCGCCGCACCGGTTGGCGCCGCTTTGGCCGCTCGATCGTTGCGCTCGTCACGGTGTCGGCGGCCGTGCTTGCCGTCGGTATCACCGTCGTACAAACGGGCCCCGTCACCGTGACCGATACCTTCTACGCGGCGCCTCGTAATGTGCCCGACGAGCCGGGCCGCCTCATTCAGTACGAGCCGATAACCGAGGGGATCCCCGGCGGCGCCGTGGGGTTCCGCTTTCTCTATACGACGCAGGCGAGCGACGGAACCATTGACGTCGCGAGTGCGATTGCCATTTCGCCGGACGATGATGAAACGCATCCGTCTGTCACGTGGGCGCACTCCACCACCGGCATCACGCGCCCGTGCGCACCGTCGCTGCAGCCTGATCCGTTTCGTTCGGGCGGAATGTTCGCGGCGCGCCACATCATCAAGAACGGCTGGGCGCTCATCGCGCCGGACTATGTGGGCCTCGGCACCGCGGGCGAGCACCCCTACCTGATCGGCGAAGACAGCGGCCGCGCCGTGCTTGACGCCACGCGCGCCGCCTACTCCATCATCGAACTGCGCATCAGCCGCACCACGGTGCTGTGGGGGCACTCGCAGGGCGGGCATGCCGCGCTGTGGGCCTCGTCGATTGCCGCGGAGTATGCGCCGCAACTCGATGTTCGCGGCGTGGCGGCGATCAGCCCGGTGAGCGATCTCACGTCGCTGGTCAGCACGATGGACTCGGTGACCGGGGGCATGGTGTTCGCGTCATTTGTGTTGCACGCCTACGAGCAGCACTATGACGACATTCAAATGGCCGACTATTTGCGACCCGGAACCATCAGCGCCGCCCGCGACATTCCCTCGCGTTGTTTGGATGGGCCCGGTAGCTGGCGCAGTGCGCTGGTCGTTGCGACGCGGCTGGCCGATCCGTCGCTGTTTCGAATCGACCCCCGAACCGGGCCACTCGGCGAGCGGCTGCGCGAAAACATTCCGCAGCCGAGCCAGGAGATTCCGTTGCTGATCGTGGCGGGCAGCGCCGATCCGCTCATCAAACCCAGCGTGCAAAGCGGCTATGTTGCCTCGCTGTGCGCCACAAAGACACCCCTCGCCTATCGCACCATCCCCGACGCCGACCACATCAGCATGCTCTACGGCAACAGCGAATTCTTGCCCTCGTTGCTGTCATGGACGGGCAATCGCTTCTTGCAGCTGCCGGCAAAGACCACCTGTTAGCGGCGCTCCACCTGTTAGCGGCGCTCAACGCGCGGGCGTACCCACAACTCGGTGAGTTGCGTGTCGGCGGGCGCATCGATGGCGTGACGAATGGAGCGCGCAACGGTCGCAGGGTCAAGGCGGTCGCCAGCCGCGCTGTCGTCGGGGAGTCCGTCCATCCGATAGGCGCCGACCGTGGCCGTTGGGCCCGGGGCTACGGTGGTGACGCGCACGCCGTCGCCGGCAAGTTCCAGCCGCAGGCTGTCGGTGTAGCCCTGCAGCGCATACTTCGATGACGCGTAGGCGATGTGGTGTGGCACGGGGTTGCGGGAGGCGCCGGAACCCGTAAAAACGATGGTTCCGCGCGCTGTTGTGAGCAGGGGCAACAGCAATCGAGTGAGATTGGCCGGCGCGACCACGTTGAGGTCAAGCATGTCGCGAAACTGCTCGGGGGTGAGGGTGGCGCCCGAGGTGCGGAACATCACAGCGGCGTTGTTGACCAGCGCGTCCAAGCGCGGCAGGTCGGCCACGGCTTCGGCCACGGCGGCGAAGTCGGTGAGATCAACGGCGACCGCGATCACCGCTCCTGGGCGCGAGGCCGCGACCACCTGTTCCAGCCGCTCGGCATTGCGAGCGACTGCGATCACCAGGTGATCGGCGGCGAGGTCGATAACCGTCGCCGCGCCAATGCCGCTGGATGCCCCGGTCACCAGCACGACGGGTTCCGTCGATGCCGCGATTGCGGTGCGCGTTTCTGGACTCAAGCTGGTCATGCTCACGGTGCCTCCATTGTTCCCTTCGACGCTACCGGGCGCCGCGGGTCGCTGGCGATCACACGTCGTTGGAGTCTGGCACGAGCGCGACCTTGCCTCCGGCGCGGCCGGCCATCACCAGTTCGAGCGCCTCGACCGCTTGGCGCAGCAAGAACGTCTCCGACACCGGAACCACCAAGTCGCCAGCGCCCGCCAGGTCGACGAGCTCGCCGCGCACGCTGTCGCGACAGGCGGCGCTTTCTGCCTGATTGCCGCCAATCGCTTGAAAACCGGCGTCGCGTGCCGCGGCGGTGCCTACGATCGTCACCAGGCGTGAGTGGTCTCCGGCGATTGCGTTGGTGACGGCGAGATCGTCGTCGCGCCCCGACGCGTCAAACACCGCGGCGATCGGCTCGCCCGCCGCGAGCGCAATGCGCTCGGCCAGACCTTCGCCGCGCTCGACGGCGACCCCGCCGAATCGGGTGACTTCTGAGCCGCGGCCCACGCCGCACACGCCGATCACGCGAATGGAACGCGAGCGTGCAATCTGCAAGAACAGCGCACCGACGGCGCCAGAGGCACCGAAGAAGACCACGGTCTCGCCCGCCTGCACGCTCGCCACCCGCAACATGTCGGCAGCGGTCGCGCCAACCAGAAGAAGATTGGCCGCCTCAAGCACTCCGAGCGCTTCTGGCCGCGCAAACACAGTTTCGGCGGGAACCGTCACAACCGAGGCGTAGCCGCCGGAGACCCGAAAGGCGAGCACGGCATCACCAACGACGCCACCCCCTGAGGCGATCTCCGTCTCCGGGCCAATGGCTGTGATGGTTCCGGCGATCTCGTAGCCAATGTCCACCGGAAAGTCGGTCGCACGTTGGGCGTGTTTGAGGTCGGCGGGGTTCACGCCCGAGGCCTGAACGGTGATCGTCACCTCGCCCCGAGCGGGCTCGCCCACCTCTTTCTCGACAAACTGAAAATCGGCGAGGCCGCCCGGTCCGGTGGCAATCCAGTGGTGTGCGCGCATGCCGCCAGGCTACGTGGTGCACCCGATCTTCTCTAGGGTGAAATGAGTAGCCTAGAGTGTGAGAAAAAATGCACCGACGGGTGCGTCGCGCACGAAGGAGCACCCATGACAGACCTGCTTTCGGTGGTCAGTGTCGATGTGCTGTGCCTGAGCTACGACCCGCAGGGGGAGCACATTCGCCTTGGCTTGGTGCGCCGCGACTCTGAGCCGTACCCTGGCGAGCTGGCGCTCCCCGGTGTCACAATGCGTGCCGGCGAACGCCTCGATGGCGCAGCTCACCGGGCCATCGCCAAGCTCACCCCGTTGCCGCCGCTCGCACTCGGGCAGTTGCGCACCTTCGATGAGCCCAGCCGCGACCCGCGCGGACCCAGCCTCTCCATTGCGATGTGGGCGATCGTCGCGCAGCTTCCCGACGGCATCCCACTCGATGAGATTCCCCCACTCGCTTTCGATCACTCGCAGATCGTTGAGAACTGCCGCCCCATTTTGGGCAAGCTCATGCTCGATGACCTCGACTTCACGCGGGCGATTCTGCCCTCCCCGTTTCTCACGACCGACGCGCGCGCCATCCTGCGCACTCTGACCGGCGAAGACCCCCACATGGGTAACCTCAATCGAGCGCTCGACGCGCTGCCCGGTGTGGTCAAGTCAACCTCCGATGCCGCCGACACGGTTGCCGGCGCATGGAGCGGAACCACCGGGTCGCGTCGCGGCGCCAGCCGCGGCCGCCCACCGGTAGAACGCATCTTCGTCGGGTAGGGCCAACCGGGTGCCGCCTCGGCGGCGCGGCGATGGTTCCGTGGCGCGGCGATAACTGCCCTTTCACCCTCGGACGCCCGCCGAAGGTTCCGGGTCGCAGCGTTGGTTCCGGCAACGCAACCGTTATGCACGATTCAAAACCGTATGCAGGAAAAATTTGCCTCACCAGCCCCACCAGTCACACCAGTCACACCGCATCGTGCATAACGGTCGTTGTGCGGAACGGTCGGAACGAGCAGAGCGCGGAACCCTGCGCAACCTCCGAGGCCGCCGTTGGTTCCGGGGCGCGCCGTTGGTTCCGGCAACGCAACCGTTATGCACGATTCAAAACCGTATGCAGGAAAAATTTGCCTCACCAGCCCCACCAATCACACCAGTCACACCGCATCGTGCATAACGGTCATGTTTGCGGGTTGGGGGTGGTGGGGAAACGGGTTGAGCACATTCAGCGGCAACGCACATTCATCGGAGAGCGACCCTGAGGGATCAATGGCGACGGCCGGAGAAATCGTGAGTCGAGCACGCCGTGCCAGCCGATCGTTCCGAGAATAAACACGGCGAAGTCTCTGGCTGAGCGGGCAAACTCTGCATACGCTGACAGTGTTGCTACTTCGCTTCGAGAACGGAACCGTCATGGCTGGCAAGATTGTCGTCGCACTCACCGATTCTGAGGCGGGCCGCCGCGCTCTCGCCTGGGCTGAGAAGCGCGCCCTACAGCGCCACCAGAGCCTGTACCTATTGACCGTTGTTGGCGGCGCTACCGGCACGGTCGGCGAAGGCCGGCTGCTCGACGCCGCCGTCGCAAACGCTGAGGCGTATGTAGATGGTGAGGCTGAGCGCCTGCGCGGCGCGGGAATTGTGGTCGAAACCGAGGTGCGCCAGGGCAACCCGGTTGCGCACATCTCCAGCGCAACCCAGGGCGCCGCGCTGCTGGTTATCGGCAGCGACTTTCATGATGGTTCCGGTCGTCGCCGCGGGCTGCACGGCGTGCGTATCGTCGCAGCCGCCTCGTGCCCGACGGTCGTCGTTGGCGCATCGGTCAATGAAGACGGCCGCTCCGGCGTTGTCGTTGGTGTCGATGGCTCGGAGATTTCGGAGGCGGCGCTGAAGTTTGCCGCAGCCGAAGCCGATCGCCTGGGTGAGCCGCTGGTGGTGGTGAGTGTTTGGACGCCAGTGCAGGTTCCGCACATGCCGTTGCTTGACAACGACGAATATCTGCGCAGCATGCAATCCATCACCGAAGAAATGCAGTCACTGGCCCTCGCCGGCCTGTCGCAGGATTACCCCGATCTCGAGATTCGGCGTGAAGTGTTGAGCGGGTATCCGTCGCACGCGATCTCCGACCGTGCAGAGACGGCGCGTCTCACCGTTGTCGGCTCACATGGTCGCGGCGCGCTGGCCCGGTTCTTGCTCGGCTCGGTGAGCCACGAGATTCTGTTGAACCTGACCTCCCCCACCGCCATCGTTCGCTGACGCCTGCCCCTCGGGGTTTTGCGTCATTCGGGCGTAGCCTAGAACGATGCAATTGAATGAACAGCGCGAATGGAACAGGTTCTACGCCGAGGGTTCGCCCATCGACATTGAACTGCCCACCGGATCGCTGAGCGACCTCCTCGATGAGCGCGTCGCTCAGTATGCCGGCAATGACGCGATCGCGTTCTTCGGCAAGGCGCTGTCATACCGCGAGCTGGGCGACCGCGTTGCCCGCGTTGCTGAAGGGTTGCGCACCCTCGGTGTGAAGCAGGGCGACCGGGTTGCGCTGGTCATGCCGAACGCGCCGCAACACGTCATCGCGTTCTACGCCGTGCTGCGGCTCGGCGCCATTGTGGTCGAGCACAACCCGCTGTACACGCACGATGAGCTTGAGGTGCAGTTTCGCGACCACGGCGCCCAGATTGTGATCGCGTGGGACAAGGTCGCGCCGCTGATTCAGTCGCTGCCCGCAGACCTGGGCATCGGAACCATCGTCGCGGTGAACATCACAACCGCGATGCCGCGCGCCATGCGCTTGGCACTCGCGCTGCCCATCGCGAAGGCCAAGGAGTCGCGCAACAAGCTCACCGCGTCCGCGCCCGGAACGGTGAGCTTCACGACCCTCGAACGCTCCCGCCCGCTGGACTCCGCGCACCCGCGCCCCGTCGTCACCGACGTCGCGTGCCTGCAGTACACGTCCGGAACCACGGGCAGCCCCAAGGGCGCCATCATCACGCACGGCAACCTGTGGGCAAACGCTCGCCAGGGCAAGGCGTGGATGCCCAACTTCTTGCCAGGCAAGGGGTCAATCTACGGCCTGCTGCCGATGTTCCACTCTTTCGGTGTGCTGCTCTCGGTGATTTATGCCGTCGAGACGGGCTCACGGGCGGTGCTGTTTCCGACGTTTGACCCGGAGCTCGTTTCGCAAGCCGCGAAGAAGTTTCCGCCCACGTTTATTCCGGCCGTGCCGCCCATGTTTGACCGACTGGCGCGCGTTGCCCGCGACGGCAACCTAGATCTCTCGCAGGTGGTGTACTCAATTTCTGGCGCCATGACGTTGACGCCCGCGGTGGTCAATCGGTGGGAGTCGGTTGCCGGCTCCATGCTCAACGAGGGGTATGGCCTCACCGAGACGAGCCCCGTCGCGCTTGCCAATCCGTTTGATGAAAACACCCGCAAGATCGGCACGATCGGCATTCCGTTTCCCTCCACCGACATCAAGGTCGTTGACCCCAACCAGCCGACGGTCGAAGTTGCGCTCGGCGAGGTGGGCGAGCTGCTGATCGCCGGGCCTCAGGTGTTTCAGGGGTATTGGAACCGCCCAGAAGAGACTGCAGCGACGCTGCTCGAGGGTGGCTGGTTGCGCACAGGTGACCTCGTGGTGCAAGACGAGGATGGCTTCATGACGGTGGTTGACCGCAAGAAGGAGCTCATCATCACGGGTGGCTTCAACGTTTCGCCGAGCGAAGTAGAACGCGTGATGAACGCGGTCGACGGCGTTGCCGAGACGGCGGTCGTCGGTATTCCTCGTGGGGGCGGCGCCGAAGTCGTCACCGCTGTCGTGATTTTGGAAGAGGGCGCAACCCTCGACGAGGATGCCCTGCGCCAGGCGGCGCGAGAACACCTCGCCGAGTACAAGCGCCCCACGAGCTACGTGGTGTGGGAAGAGCTGCCCAAGTCTCTCATCGGCAAGGTGTTGCGCCGCATCGTGCGCGAGACCCTGATCGCCGACCGCAAGGCGACCCGCGCGGTCGTTGCCGACGACACCGAGTAGCGCCCTGGGCAACGCAGAGTAGCGCCCTGGGCAACGTTTGTGCGAGAGCTACGCGCGGTCTAAAACTCCGCGATGATGAGCTTTTTCATGCCCATCATGTGTTCGTAGGCGCCCGGGCGCTTCATCAGTTCGCCCATGTTTTCTGGCACAACCTGCCAGCTCACGCCCCACGGGTCGACCAGCCAGCCGCATTGTTCCTGACCCGGATCTGACGACAGGGCTTCCCACACGTCGTCGATCTCAGCCTGGTCTGCTGCCTGCACCGAGAGTGAAATGGCGGGGGTGAAGGGATTGTGGCCGCCGGAACCATCGTCCATCATCGAGAACCACTGCTCACCGATGCGAAACTCACCAAACATGATGCTGCCGGCGGGCGCCGCACCTGACGGTTCGGGGTACTCCGCGATCATGCCGATTTCGGCATCGTCGAACGTTGAAACGTAGTGCGCTGCGGCTTCGCGCGCCTGCCCGACGACATCGCCCGAGAACATCGACTGCGGAATGATGAATGGACGCGGCCATCCCTCTGGGTCGCTCAGCATCAGTTGCCAGCTCACGCCGTAGCGATCCTGTACCCAGCCGTACCGCTTGCTCCAGTCGTATTCGTCGATGTCCATCAACGCGGTTCCGCCATCCGCAAGAGCAGCCCACAGTGCGTCCATGCGGGCGCGTGCCGCGGCTTCATCGCCGCCGAACATCAGCGGGTCAAAGTTGAGCATGAAGGAAATCGACGGATTGGGTCGAAACTCGGGGCCGGCGTTGATGAAGTTGAACGTGTACCCGCCGATCTCGAGCTCGGCGGTGAGCACCTTGCCTGCAAACGATGCCTGCCAGTCGGGAACCTGCTCGGGATAGCGGGAGGTGACCGTGCTGGTTGCGTCGTCGAAGATCGACGCGTAGTACTCGCCGGCCTCCTGCGCGTTGTGGTCAAACCAGATGTTGGGAATGATCTTCTGCATCGTGCTCTCCTTGTGCCGCCGACCCCACCTACTGTGCGCCGGAATCGCCTGGCACGCAACCCCCTGTGACAGCTCCATGTTCGGCGTTGCAAATAGCGCCTCACATGGACCAATCGCTGTACACGGCTTCGACCCCTCGATAGGTTGTGGACATGGTGCATATTGTTGCGACGGGCGCAGGCAAAGACATGATGGATCGTCGCGATGACCCAACCCACGAGTACATTTTGAGCCTCACCGGCAAGTCACGCCCACGCGTGCTGTTTGTCGGCACCGCGACCGGTGACCGCCCTGACTACATCGTGAGCTTTTATCAGACCTACCACTCTGACCGCTGCGCACCGCATCACCTCCCGCTCTTCAACCGCGACCGCGATGACCTGCGCTCGTGGATCACGGATTTTGATGTGATTCATGTGGGTGGCGGCAACACCGCCAACATGTATGACGTGTGGCGCCGGCAGGGCGTGTGGCAAATCCTCACCGACATGTTCAACGACCCGGCGAACGAAAACGTGGTCTTCACCGGTGGTTCCGCGGGTGGCATCTGCTGGTTCGACGGCGGAACCACCGACAGCTTTGGCCCGACGCTGCAGGTGTTGCCAGAGGGGCTGGGTTTTGTGTCGGGCAGCTTCTCCCCGCACTACGACGCCGAGGGGCAGCGTCGCCCCCTCGTGCACGCCGCGCTGCTGGCCGGTGAGCTCGGCGAAGGGTGGGCGTGCGGCAACCTCGACTCGTTGCACTTCAACGGTGGCGAATTGGTCGAGGCAATCAGCACCGCCATCGAACCGATGGCACTCACCCTCAGTGTTGAAAATGGTGCCGTCGTCGAGACGCCGCTCCCGGTTCGCGCGCTATAGCAGCGACTCGGCAATACTGACCTGCTACTCGAAAGACGCAGTGGCCTCCACAGAAGACGCTAGGAACTAGCACTATCTACAGAATGCCACGCCCCCCCTTCGCCGCAATAGGGGAGTACCCGCGATCACGAAACGGCAATAAAGCCAATGACAGCACTGGCGATCGCGAGGATCGCGAATGCGAGCGCGGGCATGACCGGCTCATTGCGGCGGCGGTGAACCGCAACGGCGCCCAGCATCACAATGGCCAGCCCCGTCGCCGCGATCGGCGCCAGGATCGGCAGGATGCCGGTCGCCAAGGGAACGATCAGACCCACTGCGCCAACAACTTCGAGTGCGCCAATGCCCTTGATGGCGGCCGGTTGAAAGTCGTCTGCCCAAGCCATGCCACCGGCGACGATCGCCTCTTTTGTCTTGATGCTCTTCATGGTTCCGGCGCCCAGCATGGCGGCCGCCAGCAGAATATTCACGATCCACAGCGCAATCAGCATGAGTTCTCTCTCTTTGTTTGTGACGCCGAACAGACTCGGCGAAAAGTTTCCAAGGAAAGAAAATACCACAGATTATTTCCGTGGAAACTAATTCGCGGCTAGAATGGAACCATGGCCCGCCTCACCCCCCGCATGTCGGATGATGAATCGCGCGCATGGCTGTCGCTCATCGCCGTAGCGGAGCTACTGCCCGTCGCCCTCGACGCGCAGTTGCGTGAAGATTCAGACCTCACCAACGTGGAGTTTCGTGTGCTGAGCGCACTCAAGCAGTCGCCGCACACGACAATGCGCGCGGGCGAACTCGCGCGCATACTGTCATCAAACATGCCCCGAGTGTCGAAGGTGATTACCCGCATGGAAGAGCGTGGCTTCGTCACGCGCAAGACGGTTGCCGGCGACCGCCGCGCCGTCGATGTGGTGCTCACGCAGGCGGGCAGAAAGGCCCTCATTCACGCCCTGCCCGGTCACCTCGACTACGTACGTGCCACCGTATTTGACCACCTCAGTGAGCGCCAGCTGCGAACCCTGGGTGATGCGCTGGAACCACTCATGCAGCGCCTCGATCGCACGGGGCAGTTCGCCTGCGACCCTGTGACGCCGGATGCCGCCTCATGACGAAAAACGGCGAAGCCGAGCCCACCCCCGTCGAGGCGGAGTACCGTCGAAGGGTGACGAATGCATCCCCCATCCCCCTGGGCGCAGACCCGGAGCACCATGTTTCTGCCGACGCCTTCAAGGCTGTCTTTCGCGGACACCCCGGCGGCGTCGCACTGATCACGGCCGACGCAGGCGACGGGCCGGTCGCGCTCACCGCGACCTCGGTCGCCTCGGTCAACGTTGACCCCCCGCTGTTGATGTTCTCCGTCACCACCGTGTCGTCGGCCACCGCGGTGATCGTCAAGTCAGACACCGTCGTCGTGCACCTCCTTGACGTCGATGACATCCCGCTCGCCCAGCGCGGCGCAACCAAGGGCATCGATCGCTTCGGCGACACCGACCTATGGCAGCGACTCCCCACGGGCGAGACGGTCTTCACCGGGGCGCGCGCCTGGGTGCGCTGCCGCGTGATCAACCAGATGGACGCCAGCGGATCCACCGTGATCGCGGCCGAAGCCCTGCAGGTCGCGATCAACCGCCAAGTCGGCGAAGACTCCACCCCGCTGGCCTACGTGAACCGCGAATGGCACCGCCTTGACGACGCATCGCGCATTGACGCGGGCATGACGCTGCCACCCAGCGAATAACGAGGCACAGCAATCTCGCAGAGCGGGGGGCGGAACCTCGTGACGCAGGGAGCGGAACCTCGTGACGCGCGCGCTAGGGCGTGAGTCCGGCGGCGAGTTCGTCGAAAACCTCGGCGGCTGTCGCTCCCACCGCAAGCGGTGCCGCCTGCCCCGCCCACAGCGACAGCCGTGACGCGTCATTGCGGCGCGCGGCTGCGGCACGAAATCCGCCCGTCAGCATGTTTTGGGCCGGAAACCGCGCGTAACCGGCAGCCTCGAGCTCGCGCATCGCGTCGTTTTCTATGCCGCGCGCGAGGCGCCCGCTCATGGCGCGCGTCAGCCTGGTTCCGCTCTGCGCAACCTGCCGAATCGCGGCTCGGTGCGACGGCGGTGCCGCCGACTCCGCCGTCGCCAAGAACGCCGTTCCGACCACCACGCCAGAAGCCCCCAGCGCGCGGGCCGCGGCAACGCCCCGCCGGTCGGCGACGCCGCCGGCAGCAAGCACCGGCACGTCGACGGCGTCAACGACCTGCGGAACCAGTGCGAAGGTTCCGACGAGCGAATCCTCCGCCTCGCCGATAAACGTCACCCGGTGCCCTGCGGCCTCCATGCCGCTCGCGATGATCGCATCCACTCCGCCCGCCGCGAGCGCACGCGCTTCGGCGACGTTTGTGGCGGTGCCGACCACGCGCGTTCCCGCGTCGTGCAACGCGGCGATGGCGTCGGCATCGGGTACGCCGAATACGAAGCTGGCGACGGCGGGCCGCGCGGCAATCACAGCCTCAAGCTGCTCGGAAAACGAGGGCAAGAATCGCTCCGGGCGCGGCGGTAGGTCAAGGCCGGCCTCGGCGTAGAACGGGGCAACGCGGGCGGTCGCCTCGGCCCAATCGATATCGTGCGGCTCGACTTCGTCGCCGGTTGGCCACCACAGGTTGAGGTTGAACGGCTCATCGGTCACCGCCCGCAGCTGTGCGGCGGTTTCACGAATGCGCTCGGCGGTGTAGCCGTACAGGCCGTACGACCCGAGCCCACCAGCGTTGCTCACGGCGGCCGCCAGTTCGACGCTAGAAACTCCGCCGAACGGGCCGAGCACGATCGGCACCTTGATGCCGAATAGTTCCGTAGCCGAGCCCGTCATGCCCTGGCTCCGCGGGCAGCGGCAACGAACGTACGAATCTTGTCGAGATCTTTCACACCCGGCGCCGACTCGACGCCGCTTGAGACATCGACGCCCCAGGGGTGCGCCTCGGCGATCGCGTCTGCCACGTTGTCGGCGTTGAGGCCACCGGCGAGCAACCAGTGACCGGCAAGCGAGCGCGAGGTGAGCTCACTGAGATCCCACCGCTCGCCTGATCCGGGGCGCGGTGCGTCAAGCAGGAGCGCCTCATCGCCATAGTCACCGACCGTTGGGTTCTCGGCCTCGGCGAGCGACGTCGCCCGCCACACTCTCGGCATGATGGCGCGGGCGCGGGCGAAGTCCTCGGCCGAATAGTGGCCGTGCAACTGCAGCACGTCGGCGCCGATATCGCGGGCACGCTGCGCCGCCTCGGCGGCATCAAGATCGTTGGTGACGACGACGGTGTCGATGCGCCCGGCAACGGCGGCGACCACGGCCCGAGCCTCGTCGATCGTGACTCGGCGCGGGCTCTTCTGGCTGAACACGACGCCAATGGCATCGGCTCCGGCTTCGAGCGCCACCTCGGCCTCGTGCGGGTGACGCAAGCCGCAGACCTTCACGTACGTTGTCATGGTTCCACGCTAGACCTGCCGCACACGCGTCGGGCGTGAATGTCGCTTGACCTGCCGCGCTCGCGTTGGGCGTGAATGTCACTAGACCTACCGCGCACGCGTCGGGCGTGAATGTCGACGGGAGTAATCTCGAGGGGTGCTGGGCATTGACGAACTGACATGGGGAGTGCTGGCCTTTGTCGTGCTGGCGGCGCTGTTTGCCGGCTGGGTCGACGCGGTAGTCGGCGGCGGTGGACTCGTGCAGTTGCCCGCCATGTTGCTGATCCCTGGGATCACGCCGGTGCAGGCGCTGGCGACCAACAAGCTTGGCTCGATTTTCGGCACCGCGACCAGCAGCATCACCTACTACCGCCGAGCCAAACCCGATATGCGAACCGCCAGCATCATGGCGGTGATCGCCCTGATCGGTAGCTTCGCTGGGGCGTTCGTCGCCACGATTCTGCCCGCGTCGGTCTTCAAACCGATCATTGTCGTCGCGCTCACTGCGGTCGCCCTCTTCACTGCTTTCAAACCGGCTCTGGGCGCGCAAGCGGCGCTCCGGTTCCACGGCAAGAAGCACATTCTCACCGCGACGGCTCTCGGCGCCGTGATCGGGTTTTACGACGGCATGATCGGCCCCGGCACCGGCACGTTCTTGGTGATCAGTCTGGTGGGGCTCATCGGCTACGACTTTGTGCAGGCAAGCGCGAAGGCAAAGATCGTGAACTTCGCCACCAACCTGGGCGCGCTGCTGCTTTTCGTGCCCCATGGTTCCGTGCTCTGGCTGCTCGGCATCGTCATCGGAATCGCCAACATGATCGGCTCGTACGTGGGCTCGCGCATGGCAATTTCGCGCGGCACCGGGTTCATACGCGCCGTGTTCTTGATTGTCGTTGCGGCTCTCATCATCAAGCTTTCGATTGACGTATGGAACGAGAACATTGCGCCGCTGCTCAACGGATGACACGCGCGATGGTCGGTTCGGCCTAGGCCAACTTCGTGTCGTGGGGCGACGGGGTGCGAGAATGCCTACATGAAGGTGCTTTCCATCCAGTCCGCGGTTGCCTACGGGCACGTCGGCAACTCGGCAGCCGTGTTTCCTCTGCAGCGGATCGGCGTGGAAGTTCTCCCCGTCTACACCGTCAACTTCTCCAACCACACCGGCTACGGCGCCTGGCGCGGCCCGCTCATCAGCCCCGACGATGTGCGTGAAGTCATCACGGGCATCGAAGAGCGCGGCGGCCTGTGCGACATTGATGTCGTGCTGAGCGGCTACCAGGGCAGCGACGGCATCGGCGATGTGATTCTCGACGCCGTAGCTCGCGTGAAGAAGCTCAACCCCTCGGCCGTGTACTCGTGCGACCCGGTCATGGGCAACGCCAAGTCGGGCTGTTTTGTGGCACCCGCGATTCCGGTGCTGCTGCGCGAGCGCGTGGTTCCGCAAGCCGACATCATCACTCCCAACCAGTTTGAGTTGGGCTTTTTGACCGACACCGAACCCGACACCCTCGAGTCGACCCTCGACTCGGTTGACGCGGCATTCGCGATGGGCCCGAAGACCGTGCTGGTCACGAGCGTTGAGCGCCCGGATCGCCCCGAGGGAACCATCGAAATGCTGGCCGCAGATGAGCGGGGTGCGTGGATTGTGCAGACGCCACACCTGCCGATGAAGGCCAACGGTTCTGGCGACGTCACAGCCGCGCTGTTCACGGCGCACTACCGCGAGACCGGGTCGGCTGCGACGGCGCTGGCACGTACGTCGTCAAGCGTGTGGGATCTGTTGAACAACACCCTCGCCTCTGGCCAGCGTGAGTTGCAGCTTGTGGAGTCGCAAGAGGCATATGCCCACCCGCGCATGCAGTTCTCGGTGACGCAGGTTCGCTAGGCGGAACACGCAGTGTCGGCGACAGATTGGACCGCTCACCCCCGACAGGGGCTGGGGCGGCTCGAGTTCGGCATGACGGCACAGCAGGTGCAGGCGTTAGCTGAGGTCTACGGCGCGGCCCTCTCGCAGACCGTCGAACGGATTCCTGACGCGACGCTGCTCGAGACGCTCGCGATGTTTGGCGACGCCATGAGCGCGGCCGAAAAAGCCGAACTGATGGCGGTGTATGCAGAACTGGCGCCAGCGGGCGACGCCGTCAGCGAAGTGCGTGATTCCGGGCTCGTGCTGGGCTACGAGGCAGACGCGCTGTCGCAGATATCGGTGCCAGCGACGATGCCGCTGCTGCTCGACGAGCACGACCTATTCTCGGTGAGTGCGATGGATGCGCTAATGCTCTTGGAGCGGCTGAACGACGCTCCCGGTCGGTATGCGAGCGACGAGGCAGCCTTCGACAACCTGGCGATCTCGGTCACCGGGTTCTGCGAGGTTAGCGACGGCGCTGTGCGCGCGCTCACCGCCGCAGATGAGGCCTTCGGGCAGCGAACGGTAACGCTACGCGCGGTCGCCTATCAGCCCGAGAACGAGGCCGGTCGGTTTATCACCCACCGTCTGCTGAGCTGACGGCGCTTGAGCGCGGCGCGTTGAGCGGGGGCGCGGGATGGGCTCGGCGCGGAGTGCGCGGTGCCCGCCGGGCGCGGTCTCGTTACGGAACCGGGCAGATTGCCTGGGCGCGCACGCTGTTGCCCTCGTCTTCAAACGTCCAGGGCAGTCCGAACTCCGGAACCGTCTGGCCGCCGGCGGCAGGCGCGGTCGCCGCGAGGGCGGCGAGCTGGAAGGCCAGCGAACGCACGATACCCGCATCGTTGGTCGAGTTGTTGAGCATCACGGCAACGGTCACACCCGTCGTCGGGTCAGACCATACCGACGTCGCGTAACCGATCGTCGATCCGCCGTAACCCATCATGCTGTCGGCAAACTGCACGCCGCCGGTGCTGGTGTACCACGACGGAAATCCTTCGGCCATCGGCAACGGCGAGTCGTAGCGCTCAGACTTCTCGCCCTGCGGCAACGTCTGCTCGGCCAGCGCGCGTGCGTAGAGCCCGAGGTCGGTGATGTTTGAAACCACGCCCGAATCCGTCCAACCGGTGGTGGCCGAAACCTCGGTCACATCGGTGGGTTCGGCGCACACCCAGCCCTCCGGGCTATTGGGGGTAATGTAGCCGGTGGGGCTGTTCTCGCCGGGCGCCTGCGCCTTGTCGGTGGGAAGAAGGGTGTTCTCCAAGCCCAGCGGCTCCGTGACGTACTTGGCGAGATACTGCTGCGCGCTCATGCCGGAGGCCCGCTCCAGCGCCAACCCGAGCAGCAGGTAGCCGGTGTCAGACTCGACATAGCGCTCGCCGGGCGCCGCAACCAGCCCGTTGCCCAAGCCAAAGCTCGCAAGCTCGCGCGGGTTCCATTCACGGTCTGGGGAGGCGAGCATGCGGCTCGTGGTCCATGAGGCGAGCCCGCCGACGCCCGACGTCGAGTCGCACAGCTGACCGAGCGTCACGCCCTCCAAGTTCGGAATACCCGGAACCAGGTCGGTGACGGGTGCGTTGAGTTTGACGGTGCCGTCGGCAACCATGCCGTACAGGGCATCACACGTCATCGAACGGGTGATGTCGCCAACGCGGAACGTCATCGACGGGTCCATCGCCGTTGACCCGCCCAGCTGCGTGGTTCCGACTCCGGCGACCCACGAGCCGCTCCACGGCACCCAGACGCCAACGATCGCGCCCGACGCGCCAGAAGCAGCGATAGCGGTGGCGACTGCACCCTCCATTGAGGCGACTAGCTCGGCGGGCAGATTGCCTTCGGCGAGAGCAGGGGTGTCAAGCTTTTCGACGCGATCTGAGGTGCAACCCGTCAGGGCGAGGCTCGCCGTGACGAGGGTTAGTGCCATCATGCGGGTCCACCGCCGGGCGCGGCTCGGCTTCGCGTTCACCTGTACAGTCACGCGAAGAGTCTACGGTGTGGGCACCTTTTATACCCGCGCGTACGCTGTGACCATGACTTTCCGTTTTGACGACGCCATCGTCGCCGCCGTGCTGCACCACATGAACGACGATCACACCGCCGACAACCTGCTCATCGTGCGCGCGTTCGGCGAACCGGAGGCAACGAGCGCGGTCATGACCGGCTTCACCGGCGACGAGGCGATGTGGACCGCGGTGACCCCCGACGGCGAGCGCGAAGTGACGGTGGGCTGGCTTGCCGGTTCTATCTCGGAGCGCCCGGCCGTGCGCCGCGAAGTGGTCGCACTGTACGACGAGGCGTGTGCACGCCTCGGTGTTGAGCCCCGACCGCACGCGTAGCGGGTCTCGGCGTTGAGCCCCGCTCGCGCGCCCTTGGTTCCGCAGCTCTCTTGGTCCGTAACTCCCCGGTTCCGCGGCTCCCTGGTTCCGCAGCGAGCCTTCTTAGCCGACCCCGGTGGCGGGCCGTGTTAGGTAGCCCTTACTATTGGAGTATGGCTGAACTCGTCCCCTTTTCTGCGGCAATTCGCGACCGCGCATCCGGCGCGCATTCCGATAGCGAGGGCGCCGGCTTCATGTCGAGCCTGCTTAAGGGCGAGCTCAGTCGCGAGGACTACACGGCCCTCGTCGTGCAGCACTACTTCATCTACCGCGCTCTCGAAGAGGCAACCGAGCGCATGCGCAACGACCCAATCGCGGCGCGATTCATCAGCGACAAGCTGACCCGCATTCCGGCGCTCGAGGCCGATCTTGCCTTCTTGCTTGGCGAGAATTGGCGTGACGAAATCGTCGCGTTGCCGTCGACGCGTCGCTACGTTGATCGCATCGAGCAGGTCGGCAAGACGTGGGCTGGCGGCTACGTCGCCCATCACTACACGCGCTACCTCGGCGACCTCTCCGGCGGTATTTACATCGGCCGCGTCGTGGCTCGTCAGTTCGGTTTCGAAACCAACGGCATCGGGTTTTACCTGTTCGGCGACATCGCCGATCCGCGTGCGTTCAAAGACGTCTACCGCGCCGAGCTGGACGACGCCGGCTGGAGCGACGAAGAAAAAGAACGCATCATCGCCGAGGTGCTGGCCGCCTACCAGTTCAACACCGACATCTTCGCCGAACTGTGGGCCGAGCGCAGCCTCGCCGCGTAATTCCCTACCGGCCCGGCTGAGCCTGGCACGGTTGAGCCCGGCGGCCTAGTCTGGCGGCCTAGTCTGGCGGCCCAACCGCCGCGCGACCTAACCGCCGCGTGGCACCGAAGGGCCACCCCGGGGTTCCCAAATGTCGGACTAACTTCGCCGACACGCCGGGTGCACCCGCTCTCACCGTGGTTCCTCCCCACCCACTCCGACATTTGGCGACGGAACCACGCGGGCGCCACGGAACCACACGCGCAGCCACGCGGTGCACGACGGAATCACACCCGTAGCCGAACCCTGCGCGCGAAGGTCACCCCAGGGTTCCCAAATGTCGGACCAACCTCGGCGACACGCCGGGAACGCCCGCTCTCACCGTGGTTCCTCCCCACCCACTCCGACATTTGGTAACGACGCCGCAGGCGCCACGGAACCACACGCGCCGCCACGCGGTGCACGACGGAACCACACCCGCAGCCGGACCCTGCGCGCGAAAACCACCCCAGGGTTCCCAAATGTCGGACGAACCACGGCGACACGCCGCACCCACCCGCTCACACCGTGGATCCGCCCCACCCACTCCGACATTTGGCGACGGAACCACGCGGGCGCCACGGAACCACACGCGCAGCCACGCGGTGCACGACGGAACCACACCCGCAGCCGAACCCTGCGCGCGAAAACCACCCCAGGGTTCCCAAATGTCGGACGAACCACGGAGACACACCGCACCCACCCGCTCACACCGTGGTTCCACCCCACCCACTCCGACATTTGGCAACGGAACCACTCGGTGCACGACGGAACCACACCCGCAGCCGGACCCTGCGCGCGAAAACCACCCCAGGGTTCCCAAATGTCGGACGAACCACGGCGACACGCCGCACCCACCCGCTCACACCGTGGTTCCGCCCCACCCACTCCGACATTTGGCAACGGAACCACGCGGTGCACGACGGAACAACGGAACCACGCTGTGCACGACGGAACCGGGGAACCACGCCACCCGCGGAACCACGCGGGGCGCGGTTAGGAGGTCACGGGGCGGGCGGTGGCTTGCTGGGCGCGCCGGACGCCGGCCATGAATCGCTGCACGTCGGGGTCAACGCGAATGTCGCTGGGCCGCAGCGGACGTGACAGGTACAGGCCGTCGAGACTGGTCAGTCGCGAGAGGGCGACGTACGTTTGACCGGGGGCGAACGCGCCAGAGCCGAGGTCGATGATGGCCTGATCGTAGGTCTTGCCCTGCGACTTGTGGATCGTCACGGCCCACGCCAGACGCAACGGAAACTGCGTAAACTCCGCGACAATATCGCGCTTGAGCTGCTTGGTTGACGCGTTGTAGGCGTAACGGAATCGCTCCCACACGGTCGGCTCAACGTCGAACTCGTCGCCGTCTACGTCGACGCGCACGCTGTCTCCGGAGATGCGCGTGACGGTTCCGATCGTTCCGTTGACGTATCGCGGGGGCTCCGGAAACGAGCCAATGTCGTTGCGCAAGAACATGACCTGCGCGCCGATCTTGAGCTTCAGCTCGGCGTCGGCCGGGTAATTCGCCTCGCCGCGGCCAAACTCGCCGTTGATTTCGGCAACCGCGGTCTGCTCGCGACCCGGCAACGCGGCCAGGTGCTTGCGGTTGATGTTGTTGACGATGTCGTTGCGGGTCGCCAGCGTGATGACTGGATTCTCGGCGTCATCCGACGGGGTGCGAGCGCCCTGCGTGTTGAGCACGCCGGCAATGTCGGCGGTCACGCGGCCGTATCGCACCGCGTTGAGCATGGTCTTGAAGCCATCGTCTGACTGCCGGTGAATGTCAATCAGCTCAACAATGTGCAGCGGTGCGCCCGGGGTTCCGATGTCGAGCATGCCGTCGGAACGCGCCGCGGTGCCCGCCCACACATGCGCGTCGAAAAACCAGAACGAGCGGTAGTGATCTTGCACGTAGCGCAGCTCATCGCCGCGTGGCGGCACCGGCGCAAGCTGATACGGGTCGCCAAACATGACCACCTGCACGCCGCCGAATGGCTCGCCGCGCTTGCCGCGCGCCTGGCGCAGCGCGCGATCCATGCCGTCCATGAGGTCGGCGTTCACCATCGAAATCTCATCGATCACCAGCGTGTCGATGGCGTTCAAAATTTTGCGGATCGCATCGGACTGATCAATCTCGCTGTCGGCAATCAGCCCAATCGGCAACCGAAACAGCGAGTGGATGGTCTGGCCCTCTACATTGAGCGCGGCAACGCCCGTCGGCGCGCAAATCGCGATCTGCTTTGACGTGTTCCACGCCAAATACTGCAGCAGCGTCGACTTTCCGGTTCCCGCGCGCCCCGTCACGAACACGTGTTCGCGCGTGTCTTCAATCAGACGGAACACGGCTTCTTGTTCCGCAGAGAGGGGTGGGAGGTTCACAAAAGTCCTTTGAAAGATCGTCATTCCATCGTAGATGCCCGACGCCCCGCGCCTCCCGCGTCGTGCACAGGGAACCCCGCGTCGTGCACAGGGAAGTGGAACCATCACACGGCGGCGGCCGCGAGCGGCGCCCGCGAGCAGGGCACGCCGCGCGACACACACGTGCCGACAAATGCTCAGGATGTGTGGAGGGTCGATCCATAGACTGTTCCCGTGGAGCCCATCGCGCGACGCAGCGGGCGCAGACTCGCACGTGACCTCGCACTCCTGGCGCTGGCCGGAGTGCTGCTTGCCGTTGGCGCATTCTTTGGTTACAACCTGCTCTACAAAAACGTTTACGGCCCCGGCGCCTTCGTCGAGAACTATCTCACCCTCCTCAGCGAGGGTCGTGCGGCCGACGCCCTCGTGGTTCCGGGTGTCAGCGTTGACTCCGTCGAGCTCGAAGAGGCTGGCATCGACCCGATGGCCTCTGACGCACTGCTGCGGCGCGACGCTCTGGCGCCGCTCACCAACATCAAGATCGTCTCGGAGCGCACCGATGGCGACCTCGTCATGGTCACCGCCTCGTACACGGCCGGCGGCGTAAACGGATCAACCACGTTCGCCGTGACCTCCAACGGCTGGCAGGGCCTCGCCCCCGGCTGGAAGTTCGCCAGAACCCCGCTCGGCGTCATCGACCTCACGGTTTTCGGCTCCATGACCTACTCCATCAACGGGTTCGACCTCGATAAGCGGCAGGTATCCGTCGACGGCATCGACGCCGCGCCCTCCGACGCCGTGCCGATGCTGGTGTTTTCGCCCGGCCTCTACTCGGTCGCCGTTGACACCGCGATTTCAACGGCGAGCGGAACCGCGGTGCTGGCCGACGTGCCGCTCACCTCGGTTCCGGTGGTGGTGCAGACCCTGCCAACCGACGAATTTGTGCAGGTCATTCAAGACCGCGTGAATGACTTCTTGACCACACAGTGCGCCTCCCAGCAGGTGCTACAGCCGACGAACTGCCCATTCGGCATCACGGTGCAAAACCGCATCGCCAACCTCCCCGTGTGGACCATCTCACAGCCACCCGTCATCACCGTCGCACCCGATGGTTCCAACTGGCGCATTCCCGAGGGGAGCGCGGTCGCCACCGTCACCGTCGAAATGAAATCGCTCTACGACGGCTCGATTTGGGAGCGCGTCGAAGAGGTGCCATTCACGATGAGCGGCACGATTCTCATGACCCCCGACGGTCAAGCGTCGATCAGCATTACCTCGGTCGACATTCGCTAGCGGACCCACAGCGCCGGCGTCGGTGCGGAACCACGGCACGCGCGTCGGAGCGGAACCGCGGCGCACGAGCGCCGGACCGGGACCCGCGTCGCGCGTCGAAGCGCCTATTCGCCGCGTTGCGCGTCGCGTTGCGCGATCTGGGCGAGCTTGGCGTTGTATTCGGCCAGCTCCGCGTCACCCGTGCGATCGGCGTGACGGTCACGGTTGCGCTGTTGGCGCTCGTCGCTGCGGCTCCACTGAATCGCAATCACGATGCCGGTGATCAGTGTCGGGATTTCACCGATCGACCACGCGATGCCGCCGCCAACATACTGATCTTGCATGGGCGTATCACCCCACGTGCGACCCATCGAGCCGTACCACTCCGCCGCCATGAGCCCCTCGTTCATCATGATGGCCATGCCAAAGAAGGCGTGCATGGCGGCCACCGCGATGAGCGTGATCAGGCGGCCAGCATACGGAAAGCGGAACGGAATCGGGTCGATACCAACGAGGGTCAGCACGAAGATATAGCCCGAGATCAAGAAGTGCGCGACCATCCAAATGTGGCCGAGGTGGTCATACAGCGACCAGCGGAACAGGTCGGAGTAGTAGAACAGCCACAGTGATCCGACAAAGATCGCGGCCGCCACAATCGGGTGCGTGACGAACTTCGAGAACGGCGAGTGAATCGCCCACAGCACCCACTCCCGCACGCCACGGGTTCCGTCGTGCCGCTTGTCGACGGCGCGCAGCAGCAGGGTAACGGCGGAACCAAACACCAGACACAGCGGAATGGCCATGGTCAGCAGCATGTGGCCCATCATGTGCACGCTGAACAGGTAGGCCTGGTAGGCGTTGATCGGGCCGCAGGTGACCCACACCAGCAGCAGCATGCCGATGACCCAGAGGATCGTGCGGTAGATCGGCCAGTGGTCTCCGCGGCGACGCAGGCGGTACACGCCGATCAGGTACAGCACAATGCCGAAGGCGGCCACGGCGAGCCACAGAATGTCGATGTTCCACTGGGTAAACCAGCGTTCGGCGGTGAGCTCTGGCGGCAGCGAGGCGTTGGTCAGTCGTTCTGCCGGCGTGCGCGTTGCGCCCGTGGAGAGCAGCGCAACCGGGGAGGGCGTGCGGGCGAGGGCCGCGGCGACGCCGCTCGCGATACCCATGATGGCAAGTTCGAGCGCCACCAGACCCCAGAATGGCGCGGCCGATTTGGGGTTGTCGGTCTTCGCAATCAGCTTGGTGCGGTACACCGCGCCGAGCACGCCGAGGGCAATCAGCGTCAGCACCTTGACGATCACCAGCACGCCGTAGGGAGAGAACAGGTACTGCCAGTCGCCGAGGCCCGTGAACGCACGAACCACGCCGCTGGCGGCAACAACAACAAAGGCGAACAACGCGAGCGACGAGTAGCGCTGCAGCGTGGTGGTGATGCGGGTCACGTGCGGTCGCACCATCACCACGGCGATCAGGCCGCCGATCCAGACGGCCGCGCCGATAACGTGCATGCCGAGCGAAGAAACGGCCAGGTTGTGGTTGGCGAGGTCACCGGCGTGGCCCTGCGTGACCATGGGCATGGCGGTGACGAAGGCGAGGCCCGCAGCGAACAGCGTTGCCAGCCACGACCGCCACGCGAAGGTCAGCATCGTCAACACAGCCGCACCGATCGTGGTGAGCAGCCACGCGGTTCCGAGCGGATTGTCGGTGAGATACCGCCCCAACTGCTGACCAAAGTCTGGCCCGAGCGACACCTGCGGGTTGAAAACCAGAATGAAGTTGAAGAACGCGGCCGTTCCGGCCGAGACCGTGAGCAGGGCCGCCGAGAACGATGCCAAATCCAGCAGCACATCGTAGGCGCGATCGCTGGGCTTGAAGGCAAACAGCGCCAGCACCAGGGCACCGAGAGCGCCCGCGAGCGAAAGGTTGACGAACAGTTTCGCGATCGGCAAACCCCAGCGCGCCACAGGTCCTGGGTCACCGAGGTCGAGGGGCGCCGCACCGCCACCGTAGGCGAGGGAGATCACAACGGCGACAACAGCCGCGACGATCAGAATCACCGGGCCGAGGGCCCGCAGCGTGCGCGGTTTCACCCTTCTAGCCTAGGCGCTCTCACCTGAGTGCCCGGCCCGCGGGGTGCTGCGCGGGCACGCGGCACAAGGGTCGGGCGCTGCGCGGGCACGCGGCACAAGGGTCGGGCGCTGCGCGGGCACGCGGCGCGAGCGGTCGGCTGCTGCGCCCAAAAGCAACAGAGGGTGCCGCGCAATGCGACACCCTCTGTTCAGAAGCTGAATTACTTGACAGCTGCCTTGAGCTTGGAACCAGCGGTCACCTTGACGCGCTTGCCAGCGGGGATCTTGATCTCAGCACCGGTCTGCGGGTTGCGGCCCGTGCGTGCCGACGTCTCGACCTGCTCGAATGCGATCCAGCCCGGGATCGAAACCTTGGCACCCTTAGCAACAGCGTCAGAAACCGTAGCGAACAGTGCGTCGAGAACACCCGACACCGAAGCCTGGCTCTGACCGGTTGCCGAAGCGATGCTAGCGACGAGCTCGGTCTTGGTGATGGACTTGTCAGCCATTTGTTGTCCTCCAGCGGCGACATACGCCGCCTGTTATTGCTTGTGGTCTGAGGAGCAATGCCCTCAGGTGGTCAATCGACCGCCTTGAATGTACCAATGGAATCGGACACTTGCCCGGTTTTCCGCGAGTTTTCACGATTTTTGACAGCGTGTCGCGTTAAAACTGAGGTTTTTGGGGCTGATGTGACTGATGTGACTCATCGAGCGGCCCCAACGTAACCGGTGTGCGTCGAAACAGCGCAGTGGCCACGCAAACCCCTGATTATCCGGCATGATAGGGGCGGTCGTCATCGTCATTCCGGAGGTAAACCGTGGCCCAAGCACCCAAGTCCAACAAGAAGGTGGTTCGCGTCGAGTCCGCGAAGACCTCATCTTCGGGGTCGTCGTCGACGCCTGCCGAGGCCACCTGGAAGCCCACCGCTGAGGCTAAGAAGAAGGCAATGACCTTCCGCATCATCGCGTTCGCCCTGTGGATTCTGGCGATCGCCGGCGAGGCCTTCACGATCTTCTACGTACTGCGCCAAGTACCCGTTAAGACGTGGCTGCTGATCGTTCTCATCGTCGTTATCGGCCTCCTCGCCATCGGCGGCTCACTGCTGTGGAAAAACGCCAACAAGCTTGACCCGGCCTCGCGCAAAGACACGGTGCGGTTCTTTGTGCAGAATCAGCTGGGGCTGATCATGACGATCATCGCGTTCTTGCCGATGATCGTGCTGGTCTTCACGAACAAGAACATGGATGGCAAGCAGAAGGCGCTTGCCGGAACCATCGGCATCATCGTCGCGCTCGTCGCCGGATACTTCGGCTACTCGCAGAACGCGCCGTCTGTTGAGCAGTACACCGCCGAGACCGGCATCGTGCAGGCAATCACGGGCGAAGACCTCGTGTACTGGACCACCTCGGGCAAGGTCTATCACCTCTGCCAGGCCGCATCTGACGTGAACATGGAGTCGAAAGACAACACGATCCACTCCGGAACCTCGCAAGATGCCCGCGACAACGGTAAGGAGCGCCTCACACTGCAGCTCGACAGCGAGCTCAAGGAGTGCGGCTACGTCGACTACGTGCTACCCGAGAACTGGAAGGCCGTCATCCGGGGCGAAGATCCATTCGTCGCCGAAGACTGGCCGCGTGGCGCGCTCATCGTCAACGACCCCACCGAGACCACTCCGTAGCGTTTCGCGACAGGGTTTGTCGTAACCTTCGCAAGTCGAGCGAAACCCCAGCCTCAAAAGTCGAGCGGAACCCCTGGTTCCGCTCGACTTTTGCGAATCTAGCGCCTGCGTCACGCCCCAGGGCGCACCCGAGCGATGCGACGCGTTCCCGAAATGCGACAGCACGCCCCAACTGCGACCAATCGGCAAACCAATGCCCGCAACTCGGGCGATCAGTCGCATTTCGGGCACGCGCTATCGACCCAGGTGCAGGCCTGCGTCGATCGCACGTTGGATCGTGCGGTACACGTATGGCCAGTTGTTGACGACCTGGTCATACGTAAAACGCAGTGTGGTGTAACCACGCACCGCAAGTTCTGCGTCGCGTCGAACATCCCGCGACCGCGCTGCAGACCCGCTATGGAATTCGAACCCGTCGACCTCGATGATGAGGTAGTCACCGATCAGCAGATCACAGGGGTGCGAGCCGATGAGCCACTGCGGACGTAACTCAACCGCGAGATGGCGGAGGCGGTGAATGAGGAAGGAGTCGAGGCCGGAGTCCGCAAAGTTCGTCACGCGCAGCGCCAACGCTCTAGCCCGCGTGCTTCCCCAGTTCAGGCGTTGAAGCGCGATCGGGCTCAACCTCTCCTTCTTTACCGCAGACTCCCACGTCGCCATAGCGTGATCTGCTGGCAGGCACAGCGCAATATTGCGAAGTGCCGACACGACGGTGTCGAGAACATTGAGCGGATCGTGCGCACCAATCGGTACCCGGAAATGCCGCTTGATGCTTGGTTCCGTCGACAACCCTCCACTGTGCGGGCGGTGCGCGACGTGCAGTACGCGACGCGAGGGTGCGATCCACCAGCCACGGTGTTCCGCAAATGACTCGCACGTAAGTTGCCCTCCCGCGTTCGCCGCTGCGACGAGCACCGGCGCGGTACTCGGCAGTGCGACCCAGAGCCTTCGCACCGGAATCAACAGCCCCGCCGCCATCCCCCGATGAATGACATGCTTCGTGTATCCGGCCTCTGCGAGCCTTCGGCGATGGACGATGGTTCCGTTATTTGCAATCCACGACGCAATGTCCATGCAGTTGATCGTGTGCCGACGGGACGCGACGCGGCCCAGGTTCCGCCGGGTTGGGGACAGTAAGCACCCGCGGCCCACTTGTGCAGGAACATTGCCCCTTGCCCAAGCGCGACCGAACGGCCGAACTGCGACCGATCAGAGCAGCATTGTGCGCAGTCGGGGCGGGGTGTCGCAATTCGGCAAACGGAACCATGGAGCGCGGAGACTGGAGCGCGGGGAGCAGAAGGCTGGGGCACGGAACCACCTGCCCCACAAATGCCACAGGGGCGCCTCCCGAAGGAGACGCCCCTGTGTGAAAAAGTGCTTACCAGCTCGACTTGGTAACACCCGGAAGCTCACCGCGGTGAGCCATGTCGCGGAAGCGAACACGGGAGATGCCGAACTTGGAGAGGTGACCACGCGGGCGGCCGTCGATGACGTCGCGGTTGCGAACGCGCACCGGCGAAGCGTTGCGGGGCAGCTTCTGCAGGCCGACCCGGGCAGCTTCGCGCTGCTCGTCGGTCGAAGTCGGGTCAACCAGAGCCTTCTTGAGCTCCAGGCGCTTTGCGGCGTAGCGCTCGACGATGACCTTGCGCTTCTCGTTCTTAGCGATCTTGCTCTTCTTAGCCATTCTTAACGCTCCTCTCGGAACTCAACGTGCTTGCGTACGACGGGGTCGTACTTCTTCAGCACCAGACGGTCGGGGTTGTTGCGACGGTTCTTGCGGGTCACGTAGGTGTAACCCGTGCCAGCCGTCGACTTCATCTTGATGATCGGACGAATGTCCTGAGCCTTCTTCGCCATTAGAGCTTCACACCCTTCGCGAGGAGGTCCTTAACGACCGACTCAATTCCGCGAGCGTCAATAACCTTGATGCCCTTAGCCGAAACGTTCAGCGTGATCTTGCGACCAAGCGATGCAACGTAGTAGGTCTTCTTCTGCACGTTCGGGTCGAAGCGGCGCTTCGTCCGGCGGTGCGAGTGGCTGATGTTGTGACCGAAGCCGGGAACAGCTCCTGTCACCTGGCACACTGCTGCCATGGTGTCTCCTTCTGTACCGTGAAGCCGGACGGCTTCACCCAAGATCCCTTGTCTGCACACGCCTCTCCCCTACTCGTTTCCGAGTCAGGAGGAAGGGAATGTACGAACTGCGTGCTGGAGTGCTCGCAGACAAGCGACCAGTTTAGCACGGGAGCGGGAGACCTCTGAACGCGAGCCGAGCATGGTTTCACGTGGAACCATCGCTCGCTGACGCGGAACCAGCGGCGCGTGAGACGGAACCAGCGGCGCGCGATACAGAATCAGGGGTACGGAACCACCGGCGCACTATGCGGCGCCGCGACCGGGACGAAATGGCGATACCGTCGGATCGCCCGTGATCCAGAACCGCCACGGATAGGCGCTGGTGCCGGCAATCCCGGCCACCCCGACGCGCGGCCCGGTCGAAAACTCAGCCACTGGTTCCGTTCGCAGCAACAGCTCGGCGGTGGCACCTGCTTGGGACGCGTGAGTAATGGCGTCAATGCCATCGTGAATCGGATGGCGCAAACCAATGGCCTGGCCAAGCCGCCCCGGCCCGCGCGCCAGATCGCGATCCGGCGGAATACGAACGCCCGACTCGCCATGAATCGCCCGCCGTTGCCGCGCCAACTCGATGCCTTCGACAATCTCACCCGCACGCAACAGCATGCCGTCACCCCGACCTTCCGGCCCCGCCGCGACGTTGACGCAGGAGTGAATACCGTGGCTGAGGTACACGTAAAGGTGACCGGGCTCGCCCCACATCGTGGCGTTGCGCGCGGTGCGCCCCATGCGGGCGTGGGATCCGGGGTCCGGGATATCGCCTGTTCCCTGGCCGTGGTACGCCTCGACCTCGGTGATGCGCACACCGACCGTGCCGTCGGCGGTCGTGACGCGCAGCACACCGCCCAGCAGCGTGGGCGCCACGTCAACCGCGTAGCCAAGCAGGTCGGCGCGCGTTGCCGGCCTCAGAACTGGCTGCGTGAGCACCATGAGATATCGAATCCGTTGAGTTCACTGATGACGGAACCATTGTCGACGTCGACGATGCGCGTGACGGTTTTCGGCATGGGGCGCGTGTAGGTGTCGTAGGGGTTGTTCGCGTAGTCGGGGGCGACGATGACGGCAACGTATTGCGCGCTGGGTGACACGCAGAACTGCAGAATCGGATCTGTCTTTTCGTTCAGCACCACCGTGCGCACCGAGCCGTCGGAGGCGACGAGCTCGATCGCGTGCCCCGTCGGCAGCCCGCCTTCATCTCGCTGCGTGACGGCCCACAGTTGGCCGTCGTCGGCAGCGGGCTCCACCCGCCCCGGGGTGCCGCTCAGCGCGGGCAGTTCGATCGGAGTCTCAACGCCCGTTTGCAGGTTGATGCCGACCGGAACCCCGGAGCGGTCAATGATGGCTTCGTACGTGCCGCGAGATATGCCATCAATTGCATATGCGGTTCCGAGTCGCGCAGACGATCCATCGGCAGCCAACAGCAGATCACCGGCAAAGGTCACCGTGAGAAGCCCTGGGGAGTCGGGAACGAACATCCAGTCGGCGACGGATGGGTCGGTGCTCGCGAGGCTTAGCTCGACCGGTTCAGCCGCTGGGTCGTGAATGGAGGCGGTGTACAGAATGCTGGCGCGGCCCGTGGTTTCGGTCAGCTCGCGATCGGTGAAGAGATAACCGAACGCGCCGCCACGGTGCGCAACCTGCAGGCTCGAGATATATCCGTCACCCGGCAGCGTCGCATACCGGGGATTGGTTCCGTCTCGATCGGTGATGATGATGGCGCTGCGATCGTCTTCTTCAACCAGAATGACGAGGGCGTCAGGCGCGACGCGCATCTCTTCGATGTGATCGTGCGTGAAGATTGTCTGCCTGCTCATGCCGTCAATCGGCATCGTGACGATCATGTCGAGCTCGCCGGTGCCGTCGCGCTGCAGCAAGAAGATCGAGGCGGGTGCCGTGGTGATGCTGGTCTCAATCGTGACCTCTGGCCCGCCTCCGACGGCGTTCACTCCGTTGATTTTTACCGTGTAAGTCGTGGCGTCGTTAAGGGGCGCGGTAAAGCGCACCCCGATGTTGCGCCCCTGCGCATCGACGGTGAAGTCGGTCGCCGGAGTCACCGTCACGTCGTCTGCCGTGATGCCATCCAGCGCCTGATTGGTGGTGAGGGTCAGGCGTGTTCCCGACGATTCAATCGCCGCCTGCTCGTCGAACGTGACATTCGTCAGTCGCGGCCCCTGCGTGAGCGCAATGCCCGCGCCGACGCCGGAGAGTACGGCGAGCACGCCGACCACGGCGGCGACACGTCGCCAGAAGGTCGCCGTGGTCTGCTTGGTGCGGCGGCGCCGAGACTCACTGCTGGCGCGGCCCTGCGCGCCCGATCGGCTGTCAGTACTCATACGGGTCTGCCGGTTCGTCAATCGGTGTGACTTCGGTCGCGCGCACGACGAGGTCGCCGGCGCTGTTGGCTTCGACCGTGCCGGTAACGCTCACCCACTGGCCGGTTTCTTCGCTGCTCGCCAGCTCAACCAGCGGAACACTCGCCGGCTGCGCATCGATCACGCAGTGGGTGACCACGAGTCGGGTCAGCTGTGAGCCACCCCCGCTCTTCGAAGGCGTAACAAACCCGGTGAGAGTCACGGTCGTGCCCTCGTAGAGACGGGAGTCCGGCGCGGTCGCGAAGACGCTCGCCCAGTCCCCCACGCCAAACGTTGCGGTGTCACCGGTGGTGGCGAGGGCGATAACGTCATCGCCACCAAACAGCGGAGTCACGCCGAGATCGCGGTCCATTGCGGTCTGGGCAGACAGCGAGGCCGGCGGCAACAACAGTGCGGCAGCCACCACGACCAGTGCGATGGTTCCGCCCACCGCACCCGCGACGGCGCCAGCCGCGCGGCGTGCCGGCGCCTGCGCCACGTGCCCATGGTCGTGATCGTGCTCGGCTTCGCGGCCCAGCGGAATCGCGAACGAGGCAACGCATCCGGTGAGCGCGACTACCGCCATTCCGATGGCAAACCATGAGCCGTCAGGGTTGATGTAGAGCGCGAGGCTGCCGGTGGCTGCGAGCACGATGGTGACGACGGCGATGGCGGCGGTGATTCCGACGCCCAGCAGGCGGGTGGCGATCGATGAGGCGTTAGACAAAGAGGTTCACCGCCGTTCCGAGTGCGAACGCGAACAGCAGCACAATGGCGACGATGATCACCAGGGTGCGGGTGGTGAATGTGGTGCGCATCAGCGCAAGCATCTTCACATCGACGATGGGGCCGACAACGAGAAAGGCAACGATCGAGCCGGAGGAGAACGTGCTGGCAAACGACAGCGCAAAGAACGCGTCGACGTTAGAACAGATCGCAACGATCATCGCGAGCAGCATCATGGTGACAATCGAGAGCACCGGATTCGAGCCGATCGCGATTAATGCCTCTCGCGGAATAAGCACCTGAACGGCGCCGGCGATGGCCGAGCCGATCACGAGGGCCGGCATCACCGCACGAAGCTCAATGATGAACTGAACCAGCGTGCGCTCGGTCTTTGCCGCGTGCGTGTGATGGGCGGCATCGCACGTTGCGAGAAACTTTTCGGTGAGCAGCGCGTCGGGGTTGGGGTGGCGGGAGAACACCCAGCCGATGAGGTTCGCGACCGCAAAACCACCGACCAGGCGCGCCACCAGAATGCCGCCATCCCAGCCAAAGGCGGCGTGCGTCGTAATAATGACGATCGGATTGACGATCGGCGCCGCGATCAAAAACGTCAGGGTATCTGCCGGGGTAAACCCGCGCATCATGAGGCCGCGAGCGAAGGGCACGTTGCCGCATTCGCACACCGGAACCACGATGCCCAGCAGCGAGAGCACCATGCGTCTGGCCCATGCCCGTTTGGGCATAAGTCGTTCGAGCACGCCGGCAGGCAACCACACCTGCACCACGATGGAGAGGGTGACGCCGAGGATCACCCACGGCAACGCTTCGATGAGAACGCTCAGCGCGAGGGTGAGTCCGTCTTGGGCGCGATCGGGCAGGTCAACGCTGAACAGCGTGGGAGCCCACAGGTCGATAGCGATCAGGGCGGCGATCACCGCGACGCCGACGCCGAGCAACACCGCCGCGCGGTCGGCGGCCCGGGGACGGGTGCTGGTCACGAGCCTTCGCGTGCCGCGCTGCACGACGCGCAGAGGCCGAAGATGTCGACCACGTGCTCGGCTTCGGTAAAGCCGTGCGCGGCAGCCGTCGTTCGTGCCCACTGCTCAACGTCGGTGGCGGCGATTTCGACCGTCAGTCCGCAACGGCGGCAAATCAGGTGGTGGTGGTGCCCGTCGGACGAGCAGGCGCGGTACAGCGACTCACCCTCGGGGCTCTGCAATGAGTCGGCGTCGCCGTTTGACGCCAGCGATGCCAGCGCACGATAGACGGTGGCCAGGCCGATGCCCGTGTTGTCGTCTCGCAGCGCCGAGTACAGCGCCTGAGCGCTCACGAAACCGCCCGCGTCTGCGAGCGCTTCGCGCACTCGTTCGCGCTGCCACGTGTTTCGCTGAGCCATAGTCCGAGCCTACTGAGGATTTCTGAGTGTCGGCGTTATGGCAGCCGCAAGACGCGATCGCGGCGAGCGCCAACCATGCGGCAGACGAGATAGATGACGAAGCTCACGGTGGTGATGTACGGGCTGACGGGCAGCGTTCCCATCACCGCGAGCAAGATGCCGCCAACGGCTGAGACCACACCAAACGCGGCCGCCAGCAGCGGAACGGCAACCGGGCCAGTCGCCACGCGCATCGCGGCTGCGGCGGGGGTCACGATGAGCGCCATCACCAGCAGCGCGCCCACAATGTGAACGGCGACGGCGACGATCAGGCCGAGCAGCACCATGAACGCGAGCGATACGAACGTGGTCGGAACGCCGCGGGCAGCGGCCGATTGCGGGTCGAGGGAGTCGAACCGCAATGGTCGCCACATCAACAGCAGGCCAATGAGCACGACGGCAGAAATCGCCAGCAGCGATGCCAACTGGGGGCTCTGCACCGACACAATCTGACCGGTCAGCAGACTAAAGCGGTTGGAGCTACGGCCATCGTAGAGGCTGAGAAACAGCACGCCGAGACCGAGACCAAACGGCATCAGCACGCCGATCACGGAGTTGCGCTCGCGCGCCTTGGCGCCCATCAGGCCGATGATGGCGGCTGCGATGACGGAACCAATGACAGAGCCCGTGACGACATCGGCGCCGATGAGCAGGGCCGCGGCGGCACCGGCAAAAGAAAGCTCGCTGATGCCGTGAACGGCAAAAGCCATATCGCGTTGCATCACAAACGTGCCAATGAGGCCGCCGACAAGACCAAGCACGGCGCCGGCAACAATCGACATCCACACCAGGCCAAGCACCTCGCCATAAAACGGCAGGCCACCGAACATCAGCTCGGCAATGTCATCCCAGTTCACTGGTCTCCTCCGTGGGCGTCGGCTTCGGCATGGCAGTGTGCCTCGCCGGCGTCGGGGGCGCCAACGACGACGAGCCGCCCACCCGCGCGCAGCACCTCGACGGGTGCGCCGTAGAGATCGCTCAGCACCTCACTGTTGAGAACCTCAGCCGGGGTTCCGAGGGTGAATTTGCCGCCCGCAAGGTACAGAATGCGATCGACGGAGTCGAGCACCGGGTTGATGTCGTGCGTCACCAGCAATACGCCCGCCTGCGTGCGGCGGCGGTACTGATCCAGCAACGCCACCAGGCCCTGTTGATTGGCGAGGTCGAGGCTGGTGAGGGGTTCGTCGCAGAGCAAGAGCCCTGGCTCGTCGGCGAGAGCCTGGCCGGCGCGGAGGCGCTGCTGTTCGCCACCGGAGAGCTGACCGACCGGGCGATCAGCAAACGAGCGGGCATCAACCGCGTCAATCAGTCGTTCGACGCGCTGCGCGTCGGCCTTGCGTCGCACCGGAAAACCGAAGCGGTGCCCGGTGACACCGAGCATGATGAGATCGCGTCCGCGCAGCGAGGTATCGGGTGGAAGCGGGCGCTGCTGCGGAATGTACCCGATGCGGCGATTGCCCTTGTGCGTTACCGGCGTATCCAGCACGCTGATGGTTCCGGCGCTCAACTTGTCGAGCCCCAGAATCGCGCGTACCAGACTCGTCTTTCCTGATCCGCTGGGCCCGAGCACCGCGATGAGTTCGCCGGGGTGCACGGTCAGATCAAGGCCTGCCCACAGGGTGCGGCCGTCGCGGTGTAGCGCGCCGCCGACAATCTGGAGAGGTGCGCTCACGAGGCTGCGCCCAGCGCGTCTGCGAGGGTGTCGATGTTGCCGGCCATCCACTCGACGTAGGTGAGACCGTCAGGGAGCACTTCGGCGAATTCCAGCACCGGAATATTGGCCGCTTCGGCCTCGTCGATAATGCGTTCGGTCTCGTTGCCGCCGGTCTGCGTATTCGCGATCACAGCAGCAATTCCATCATCTTCAAGTACCTTCAGCGTTTCAAGCAGGGTCGCGGGCGCAACATCCTGCCCCTCTTCGACAGCCTCAAGGAAGGCGCTCGGCGTGCTGTTGTGCAGGCCCATCAGGTCGGTGAGGCGCAGTGCGACAGGCTCGGTGACCAGAATGTGGGTGTGCGGCTGGGTGGCAGCGACAGCCGCGATGTCGTCGGTCAGGGTGTCGAGCTCGGCGTGCAGAGCCTCGGCGTTTTGCGCGTAGGTCGCGGCATTTTCGGGGTCAAGCTCGCCAAGGTGCTCTGCCACGTCTGTTGCGAGGCCAGCGATCACGGCAGGGTCGTACCAGACGTGCTCATTGAATCCGGCGATGTGGTTGTGACCCGCGTGGTCGTCGTGCCCGTCGGCCACTTCGGTCTCTTCTGCCGCATCGTCGGTGTCGGCCTCTTCTGTCGCGTCGTCGTGCTCGTGCTCGGCGTGCTCGGCGGCGGTCTCATCGTCATGCGCGTGCTCGTCGACAACGACATCGTCGTGCTCGTCGTCAACGACATCGTCGTGCTCGTCGTTGCCCGGGTAGTCCGGCGCGAAGTCGACGGCCTCGATCACCGGCAGGTCATCGCTGGTGATGAGACCGGCGATAAAGCCGTCGTAGCCACCGCCATTGCTCACGACCAGGTCGGCACGATTGATGAGTAGCTTGTCTTTTGACGATGGCTCATACTCGTGCGGGTCTTGTGCGGCAGACGAGATCAGCGAGGTCACATCAACGTGCTCGCCGCCGATCTGCTCAACGATGCTGCCGTACACGCTCGTCGATGCCACCACCTGAATCTTGCCTTCGGAGGCGGCCGGGGTGGCAGCACAGCCCGCGAGGGTGAGGGCAGACAGGGCGATCAGTGCGAGTGGTGCGGAACGATGCATTACTCCACCCTAACGTTAATGAGAATCGTTATCAACTGCGGTCGATGAGCGCGGGCACGATCTGCGATTTTCAGCGACTCAATAGTTGCTGCCTCTACAGTGAAGTCGGATCAGGTGAAAAGGGGATACAAAATGACCACTCCGTCCGTCGTTCCGCCGGTGCTCTATGTTGCGATTCGCACGCGCAACGAAGGCACCGAGATGGCAGCCGAAATTCGCGAACTGCGCGACGGCCGTCAAGCGCTGCTGACCTACTCGTCGCTTGACCGCCTGCTCGACCTCGCGGGGCCCAATCAGGCGTGGATCGTGATGCGCACCGACGAGCTTGACACCTTGAAGAAGGAACAGCCGTTTGATGTGGTCATCTTCGACCTCGAGGTACCCGAGATGTACCGCGCGGACGGAGCAATCGCATGACGCAAATCTCGATGGACCCACAGGTCATGAAGAAGCATGCCGAAGCACATGAGCTTGTGGCCGAAGAAGCCAAGAAGGCGCTAAGCAAGACGCCGCGGTCAATCGATGCCGGACTCGGTTCTGATGCCGTCGCGACGATTGTCGCCAAGCTGGTTGACCCTGTCGATGCCGCGTATCGGGTGCATGGCACCCTCGGAGCACTGGTGCGAGGTATCGCGAACGACGCAACCAAGACCGAAGAGGATGTCAGCGCGAGCATCTCGCGCCTCGCCGACGAAGTAGAAGACGACAAATGAGCGTCATCGACACTTTCGTTCCGGGCACTCCTTCGCAGATCAAGGCGGCGGCCGAACTGCTTGACCCCTCCTTCAAAGGCGTGCTTGAGGTTTCAGAGACCGTAGGCGACGTGGTTCCCACCTCGGTCCGATCGCACTGGTATGGAGCCTCAGCCGATGCCTACGTTTCGCTCCTGCACGACGTCGGCGATGCCAGCGGCGAGCTGATGAGCTTCGCCGGTGACGGAGCCGAGAAACTGCGCGCCTATGCCGGGCAGCTGGAGCGCATGCAGAGCGATTTTGCCGGGCACCGCGAGAAGGCCAAGAGCGATGGGCTGTCGGTCTCGGGCGACAAAATTAGCGCGCCGGTTCCGCCCACCAGCTACGAGGTCACTGACCGGGACGACCCCAACTGGAATGCCTGGCAGCGCTACCAAGACCGCGTTAAGACGTACAACCGTATTGCCGAAGACGTCGGCTCTTGGTGGGGCGAGTTGGAAGTGTGGGTTCATGAGAACCTCGATGCCTTCGCCGGAACCATCCCCGCTGATAGCGCGTTGACCACGGCTCTTGAGGCGCTCGGCGAGGCTGGGGCTGATATTCCCAAGGAGTACATCGGCTTTCAGGGTGACCTCTGGAAGGAGAACGCCGAGTTTCTCAAGGGCGAGGGCGAACGCCTGCGTACGGAGGCCGATGATTGGGTTCGCAAGCTCCGCTCCGGAAACCCCGCGGTGCGTGCAGCCGCCGAGGCGGCGAACCCGCACGCATTGCGCTGGCAGGCAAGCGAAGTTGAAGAGCTCGCGAGCAAGCTGGGCAAGACGGCGAAGTGGGTGCCCGGGGTCGGCTGGGTCATCGACGGCGTTGACCTGGTGAAGGCCCTAGAAGGCGACGGATCACCCAGCGCGGTTGGCGTTGAAATTCTTGCCGGAACCGCCGGCGGCATCGTCGGCGGCGCCCTTGTTGGCGCGGGTCTTGTCGCGGCCGGCATTACCGCCCCGGTGTGGGTGCCGGTAGCGGCGGGCGCTGCGATTGCTATCGGCGTCGGTGCGGGTGCCGTCTGGGCGTATGAGAGCTGGGTGCCGCAAGATGTGCGCGAGGCAATCGACGCGGGTATGCGCGACGGTTGGGACGCCACCACCGACTTTGCCGAAGATGCCTGGGACAACACCACCGAGTTCGTGGGAGATGTCGGGCACGGCATCGGCAAAGCATGGGATGGCTTGTGGAACTAACCGCCACCGAAATCACGATCAGCAACCGCCGGGGTTGGCATCCGCCAAAGGGCGGTGTCGCTCCCCTCCTCATCGTCGCCGCGATCCTGGCCATCATCGTTACCGCGTGGTTGGGGGCCGTGACGATTGCCACCGGCTCCGTCGTCGTCGCGCTTTTTGCCGCGAGTGTGCTGGCGCTGATCGGCTTGAGCATCGGCATGCTCATCGCAAAAGTACGAGACACGCGACCGCTCGTCGTGCGCGCACGCGTCACGGCAGACGGCGTGACGTTTGATGCCGGAACCGGTGCGCGTTCCCTCATGCGTTGGCTGGCGCCCGTCGGCGTTCTGATGCTCGCCAGCCTCGTTGCGTTGCTTGTGAGCGGCGAGCTCTATGGCGACAGCGGTGAAGCCGTCTTCTCCGGCGTCGGCCGGTTTGGTTCGGTGGCGTTCTTCGCCATCGGCGCGGCCATCATCCTGCCCGGAATCCGCGCGTGGCGTGGTTCCGGCGGCGCATCTCTCACCCTCACTCCCACGACTGTGAGCCTCACCCTGCCCCGCACGGGCGGCAGCGCCGACTGGCCCGCCATCGGCGGTGCGACGTTTGCGGCGGAGCGTGCCAGCGTGCTGGCGAACAGCGGAACCTTCTCCTGGGCGTCACGAGACTTGGCGAGCGATCCCGTCGTGCTGACCGAGCTGATCACCTACTACGCCGAAAACCCGGCGGCTCGCGCCACCATCGGCTCTGGCACAATCGCCCTGCTGCAGTTGGGCAGGTTTTAGCTCGACTGCAACAGGGCGACCACCACACATCAGTGGGTCAGCGTGCCGCGGTGACGGCGGCGCATGATCACTCCCAGCGCGATGGCGAGGGTGGCAAGGATGCTGAACGCTGGAACCATCACCGCACCCGTTGACGCGAGCCCGCCACTGGTTCCGCCACCGCTAGCGGCACCGTCGGCACCATCTCCACCGCCGGGTTCACCGCTTGGCGTACCCGGTGTGGTTGGCGTTGGCCCGCCGCCGCCACCATCGGTTTCCGCGGAGTCGTAGGGCAGGTGGGCGATGAAAACGTCACCCGAACCGGCGTTGGTCGTGCCGGTCGGGGCGCCATAGGTCAGCCCGCTGATCCATACCGATCCGGAGGCCGCGAAAAGGTTGGGGTCATCCCATTCGTCGGCGCCGTCACGCTCGAATGAGCCGAACTGCGTGAGAGCTCCCACGGTGCCCGTCGACGAAATCTCTGCGGTCACAATGTCGACGCCGCCAAGCGACTCGACCATCGCTCCGTACGAAACACCGACGACCATGAGCCCACCATCTGCCCCCAGAACACCACCGATCGCGCGGTCGTCGGTGGTGGTTCCGAACTGCGTCGCCCACTCACGAGTACCTGCCTCATCGAACGCGGCGACGTACATATCGTGGTCACCGAGGTTCGCATCACCCAGTGCACCCTTGGTGTGGCCAACAACGTAGACCCCGCCTTCGCGGGTGACGGCGGCCCAGGCCTGATCGGTTTCGGCAGTTCCAAACTGCGTCAACCATTCACGTTCGCCCGTTGGCGAGTACTTCGCGACGTAGGCGTCCACGCCGCCGGCACTGGTTACACCCGGCAGCGCGTTGCCTGCGATGCCTGTGACATACGCGCCGCCGTCGGGTGCAAGGCTCACGCCCTGGCCCTTGTCTTCACCGGTTGAGCCGAACTGGTCAGCCCACAGCACCTCCCCGTCTTCACCGATGCGCACCAACAGCACGTCTTTGTCGCCCGTGCTCGGGGTGACGGCAGCGCCGCCGGTATACCCCGCGAGGTACACGCCACCGGCGCCATCGGAGGCAACCGCGTAGGCGCGGTCGGCGGCATCGGGGTCGCCAAAGCGCGTGATCCATTGCTGCTCACCGTCGCCGCTGAGCGATGCAGCAAAGATCTGATCACTCGAGCCCGGCTCACCGGCATTGTCAGAGCGCGTGAACCCGGCCACGATAAAGCCTCCGGAACCATTGGGCACAACGCCGTAAGCGCGATCGTTGGCTGGAGTGGCGATGGGAGCGTTCCACAGCACGGCTCCATCGGCGTCGCGACGCTGCACGATCACGTCCATGCCGCCCGCGTATGCCACGCCGTCAAACGCGTCTGCCACGGTGAAGGCGACGATGGTTCCGCCGTCTTCAAGCTCAACAATGCCGCTCGCGCGATCGTCTCCCGCGGTACCCAGTAGCTCGGCTTCCCAGGTTGCGGGAGGCGTGGTGCGGAGGTAACCGTTGAGATCTTGCACGCCATCACGGAAGGCCGACTGCCACACGCCCCAGTCATGTCCGCCATCAATGACCCGCAGTTCTGCGGTTACACCGGGTGTGCGGCGGGCCGCCGAATAGACGAGATGTGTGGCCATGTCGAGATCGTGCATGGCATCGGCCGGGTCAGGGTTTGCCCACTCATCATCGCCCACACCGAGGTAGAGGTGCACGGGCATGGCGGGGTCGAAGCTGGCGAGCGCCGTCTCGTAGGACAACTCTTCGTACCGGGCGTGGTCGTACAGCGCATCGCCGACGCCGTACGCGCCGTATTCACGCGCCGACGAATCGGCAGGCGGTGCGCCCTGGTACGCGGCGGGGCTCAAAATGAGTCCAGCCGAGAAGGTCTGTTGGTGAGCAAGCGCAAACCGCAACGCGCCGGCGCCACCCATGGAGTAGCCACCGACCGCACGCGCGTGACGGTCATCAACGGTGCGGTAGTTGTCATCGACGTAGTCAACGAGGTCGATGGCCAGCGCGGTCTCGACGGCAGCACCCGCGCCTTGATCGCCGGTATATAGCGAGTCGGTGTACCAGTTGCCGCGGCTTGACCAAGGCGAGTCAGGCATCACGACGATCATCGGTGCGATCTCTCCGTCGGTGATCATTTGGTCAAGGTCACCCTTCACCTGCTGCCACGCCGCCATCGTGTCGCCGCGACCATGCAGCAGATACAGCGTGGGGTACCGCTCTTCTGACTCGGCGTAGCCGGGCGGGGTGTATATCGCGAAGTCGACGGCTCCCGCGGCGGTATCTGGCGCCTGCGCCATCATGATCTCCCCTCCTTCAGCGGCGGTCGCTGCTGCCGGTACGGCGAGCACCGACAGGGTCAGGGCGAGGGCGCCAGCGGCGGATAACACCGCGCGACGCGAACGAGACATAGGCATGAAGGCTCCTCTTTGAACCGCACTCGGTAATTTGGAAACGTTTCCAATACTTCTCGAGTACCAGTCTCCCACCCTCGTGAGAGGCGCGTCAATGGTGCCGCGTGCAGAGGCGGCCGCATGCGCTACTCCTCGGTGACGGTAAACAGCGGGAGCAGATGCCTCGTTCACCGGGATTTTTTCGGGTTTCGCCATAGTCGTGCCATTCGGCCCCGCGTGGGTTAATCTCCCTCTAACCAAAGGGGGACGCTATGGGAACACAATCTGCGACGGCGACGGTCTTGAGCGGGCTGCCGGGAGTACGGGCGTGGCAGGAGCCGCTCTACAAACACATCCACGAGCACCCCGAGTTGTCTCACCAAGAGGTCGAGACGGCCAAGACTGTTGCGCAGCATCTGCGAGATGCCGGCTTCACGGTGACCGAGAAGGTCGGCGGAACCGGGGTCGTGGGCGTATTGCGCAATGGCGACGGACCGTCGGTGTTGCTGCGCTCCGAGCTGGACGCGTTGCCCGTGAAAGAAGACACGGGGCTACCGTACGCCAGCACCGCGGTGGCGACGGATCCGCAGGGCAAGACGGTTCCGGTGGCGCACGCATGCGGACACGATATTCACATCACCTGCCTGCTGGGGGCTTCTCGGCTGATGTCGGACCACACTGAGGCTTGGTCGGGAACCCTCATCGCCCTGTTCCAGCCAGCTGAGGAGGTCGGCAACGGCGCCTCGGGAATGGTCGAAGATCACCTCGCTGACATTGTCGGGCACGTTGATGTTGCACTGGCACAGCAGGTCTTGCCGTTGGCCGCTGGCACGGTCGGCACGCGCAGCGGCGCCGTGCTCTCGGCTGGGGACACCTTGCGCGTGACGTTGCATGGGCGTGGCGGGCACGGCGCCAGCCCGCAGGCGACGGTGGATCCGATCGTGATGGCCGCGATGGCGGTCGTGAGGTTGCAGTCGATCGTGTCTCGCGAGATCGCGCCAACCGAAACCGCGGTCGTCACCGTCGGCAGCTTCCACGCCGGCGACAAGGGCAATGTGATCCCCGACGACGCCGTGCTCGCCAGACCGTGCTCGACAGCATTCACGAGATCATCAACAACGAGGCGTCGTCGTCGAACGCTCCGCAACCGCCCGACTTCGTCGCGCTCGACGAGTTTCCCCCGACGATCAACGACGCGGCGACGACCGCGACCGTCCGCACGGCCTTCGACGCCTACTTCGGCAACGGTTCCACCGAGCTGGCGTTGCAGACCGCGAGCGAAGACTTCAGCGACATCCCCGACGCGCTCGGCGCGCCATATACCTACTGGGGTCTGGGCGGAATCGACCCGGAACAATTTGCCGCGGCCGCGAAAGCGGGGACCATCGAAAAGGACATTCCGTACAACCATTCACCGAAGTTCGCGCCGGTCATCCAGCCCACTCTCGACGTCGGCACGAGCGCCCTGGTGGTCGCATCCCTCGCCTGGTTGGCGGGGCCGAACGCACAAGAATGAGGGGTCACCGGCGAAAAGGGGTGTTCCTTACGAGGCGCGCTACCCCTCGATGGCGTCAAGCAGCGGGTGAAGATGCTTCGTTTCTAGGGCTGTTCGAGCCTGTCGCGCTGCCGCGGCAAGGCTCTCGTTCAGCGTCGCGCCGGCGATGTGCGCGGCCAAGAACCCAGCCATAAACGCGTCGCCGGCGCCATTCGTGTCCACGATGTCAACAATCGGCTCGGCTTTTACCCGCGCCGTGGTTCCGTCAACGGCAACGGCAATGGAGCCCTCGGCCCCTAGTGTGCACACGGCGAGGGCCGGGCCGCGCGCGACGCACGAGCGGATCAGCGCCTCGGGGTCATCCGTCGCGTCGCCGTTCATGAACACCACGTCGGCGGCACGCAGAAACGGTTCATGAAAATCAGCCATGCCGTCGTAATCGTGCAGGTCAACCCAGATGGTGGGCGGGTGTTCGGCCTCGCGAACGCGGGCGATCAGCAGACGCCCGGTTTCGGTGAGGTCGATGACGGCATGGTCGGAACCACGAAGCGCGGCAAGCAGTTCGGCTTGCTGGTGCACGGTGGCTGGCGCGGGGGTCGCGAGATACAGACTCACCCGTTCGCCGTGGGGCGTCATGAGGTTGAGGTGCCGTTCGGTGCGGTCGGCCTCGTGCACGGTCAATGCGACGCCAGCGCCCCGTAGCGCGTCGGCGACGCGGCGGCCGTCGCCATCATTCGCGAGCAGTGTGTGCAGCATGGGGTCAACACCCAACGACGTGAGGTGCAGCGCCTTGCCCGCACTGGTTCCACCCACCGTGTGCCACGAATCATTGGCAAACTGCATGTGCGGCACGGGCTCGGGCAACCGGTCAAGCATCACCATCTGGTTCCACGATGCCGGCCCAAAAACCACGACGCGCGGGGAGGTGTTGTCCATGGCTGGAGTGTAGCGAAGGGCGGGTGCCCGACGTCGCCCGTGGCAATTCGCGGGCGACGTCACCGTATGCGAGCAGACTCTCGCCGATTCCAGCCGAAGGGTTGGGCGCACCCCGTGTTTACCGGGATTGATGCCGTCGTTTCAAATCACCTTCGCTCGAGTGATCTCACGTCGATTGAAGAAGAAGCAACATCAGGGTCGCCTTGCACTAGTCAAGTAGCAGCGCGGGCTCTTCCAGGATCGAGGCAACGTCGGCGATGAAGCGGCTCATGCCGTCGCCGTCGATCACGCGGTGATCGAACGATCCAGACACCGTCGTCACCCAGCGCGGGCGCACCTCGCCGTCAACAACCCACGGCTTCTGCGTGATCGAGCCGAGCGCCACAATCCCTGACTCACCGGGGTTCAGAATCGGGGTTCCGGCGTCCATACCAAACACGCCAATGTTGGTGATGGTGATAGTGCCCTGCTGCTGATCGGCAGGCGTCGTCTTGCCCTCACGCGCCGTCAGCGTCAGCTTTTCGAGCGCCCGCGCGAGCTCACGCATCGACAGGTTCTGCGCGTCTTTGATGTTGGGAACCACGAGTCCGCGCGGCGTCGCCGCGGCGATACCGAGGTTGACGTAGTTGCGCACCACGATTGAGGCGCCGTCGTCGCCGTCGACCCACGCGGCGTTCACCATCGGTGTGCGCTGCGCGGCCCAAATCACCGCGCGCGCCATGATGAGCAGCGGCGAAACGCGAATCTCCGCGAAGTCGGGCGAAGCCTTCATCCGCTTGACGAGCTCCATCGTGCGCGACGCATCAACGTCTTTCCACACCGTGACGTGCGGCGCCGAATACGCCGAGCGCACCATGGCAGCGCTGGTCACCTTGCGCACGCCCCGCACCGGAATCGTCTCCTGGCGGTCATCGTCGGCGGAACCATCGGCTGCGGCCGTGGGGGAGACAACGATGGTCTCCTCCCGCTCCGCACCCCACTGCGGGGTCTGAATGTTGCGGAAGACGCTGGCCTGCGACGCCTGGCCGACGACGTCATCGCGGGTCACTTCACCGGCAGGACCGGTGCCCGCCACGTGCGTGAGGTCAACGCCGAGGTCACGCGCGAGCTTGCGAATCGGCGGCTTCGCGATCACGCCGGCACTGGAAACCACCGGGTCTTGCACCACCTTGCGGCGACGCGACTTCACCTCACCCATGGTTCCGTAGCCGACCAGCACCGAACCGCCGCCCTCGCTCGCGGCCGCAGGCGTGGCCGGGGCGGAAGGCGAGTCGGAACCATCGGCGACGGTAATAATCGGAGCGCCCACTTCGACCGTGACGCCCTCGGCAACCAGCAGGTCGCCAATGGTTCCGGCAAACGGCGACGGCAACTCCACCAGCGACTTTGCCGTCTCAATCTCGACGAGCACGTCGTTGACGGCGACGGTGTCACCGGGCTTCACGCGCCACTGCACGATTTCGGCCTCGGTGAGACCTTCACCAACATCGGGGAGGTTAAACGTCTGCGTCGCCATGATATCTCCGATCAGTACGCGAGAGCGCGGTCGACAGCTTCGAGCACGCGGTCAGGGTCAGGCAGGTAGGTGCCTTCGAGCTTTGCTGGCGGGAAGGGCGTGTCAAAGCCCGAGACCCGAATAACGGGCGCCTCCAGCGAGTAGAACGCGCGCTCCATCACCGTGGCTGCCACTTCGCTACCGACCGAGACGTGCCCGGGCGCCTCCTGCGCGTAAACCATGCGGCCGGTTTGGCGCACCGAGTCAAGAATCGGCGTGTAGTCGATGGGCGACAGCGAACGCAGGTCAATAACCTCGCAGCTGATGCCCTCGCTCTCGGCGAGCACCGCGGCCTGCAGCAGTACCGAAACCATGGCGCCGTGGCCGACCAGAGTGACGTCGGTGCCGCGGCGAACCACGCGGCTCGCGTGAGTGGGGAGGGCCGATGACTCGAGGTCAACCTCACCCCTCTGCCAGTACCGGCTCTTCGGCTCCATGAAGATCACGGGGTCGTTCGACGCGATGGCCTCCTGGATCATCCAGTACGCGTCATTCGGCGTCGACGGGCTAATCACCCGCAGCCCCGGAGTGTGCGCGAAGTACGCTTCGGGGCTCTCCTGGTGGTGCTCAACCGCACCAATGTGGCCGCCATACGGAATGCGAATCACAACGGGAAAAGGCACGGAACCTTCATGCCGGTTGGTGAGTTTGGCCAGTTGCGAGGTGATCTGGTCAAACGCCGGAAACACGAATCCGTCGAACTGAATCTCAATCACCGGACGGAAGCCCGCCATGGCAAGCCCGATCGCGGTTCCGACGATTCCCGACTCGGCGAGAGGCGTGTCCAGCACGCGCTGCTCGCCAAACTCGGCCTGCAACCCTTCGGTGACGCGAAAGACGCCGCCGAGGGGGCCAATGTCTTCGCCCATCAGCAGCACGCGGTCATCGTTCGCCAACGCGGCGCGCATGCCAGCGTTCAGCGCCTTTGAAAAGGTCATCGTGGTTCCGCTCATGCTGCACCTCCCTCGAACGTCTGCTCATACTCCGCCAACCAGCGGCGTTGTTCCGCCATCAGCGGGTGATCGTCGGTGTAGACGTGGGTGAACATGCTGTCGTGCCCGGGTACGGGCAGTTCAAGCGTGCGGCGGCGAATGTCGGCACTGAAATCACGCGACTCTTCTTCGACGCCTTCGAAGAATTCGGCGCTCGCGCCTCGCCCTTCCAGGAAGGCGCGCATGCGAGCGATGGGGTCGCGCTCGGCCCACGCCTCTTCTTCATCCTTCGTGCGGTACTTCGTGGGGTCATCGCTCGTGGTGTGAGCACCGCGGCGATAGGTGACGGCTTCGATGGCCTGCGGGCCGTGGCCGGCGCGGGCCTCATCGAGCGCGTAGCGGGAGACGGCGTAGCTGGCGAGCACGTCGTTGCCATCGACCTCGAAGGAGGGCATGTAGCCGGCGGCACGCTCGTGCAGCGGCGTGCGCGACTGGCGGCTGACCGGCACGGAGATGGCCCACTGGTTGTTCTGCAAGAAGAAGACGGTCGGCGCCTGGTAGCTCGCGGCGAAGACCATGGCCTCGTGTACATCGCCCTGGCTGGACGATCCGTCGCCGTAGTAGGCGATCACGGCCTGGTCGGTGTCGGGGTTGCCGGTGCCGGTCTTGCCGTCGAAGACGAGGCCCATACCGAAGCCGGCTGCGTGCAACGTCTGCGAGCCGAGCACCAGGGTGTAGATGCGGGTGTTGCCGTTTTTCGGGTCGTTGGGGTTCCAGCCACCGTGCGTGAGGCCGCGCATCAGTCGAACGATGTCGATCACGTCGACGCCGCGGATCTTCGCGACGACGTGCTCGCGATACGACGGAAAGAGGGTGTCTTGGCTGCGGGCGGCGAAGGCGGAGCCCACCTGGGCTGCCTCCTGGCCGAAACTCGGCGGCCACAGCGCGAGCTGGCCCTGACGCTGCAGGTTGGTGGCCTCGCGATCGAAGCCGCGAACGATCACCATTTCGCGATAGAACTGCTCGAGTTGCTCGTCACTCACCGCGTCGATGATCGGACGAAACTGTTCGGCCGCATCCGTCGGCGCGAACGTGCCATCGGCGGCGAGGACGCGAACGAGACCGGGTGTATTCGTACGAGTCACAGTTCTACGCTAGCCCCCGGACCGGGTGCCCTTCTGGGAGGGTATCTACAACGGATTGCGCAATACGCACGATGACATCAATAGATTCAGCCTCGCCAATGGAGACGCGAACGCCCTCGCCGGCGAACGGTCGCACGATGACGCCGCCGGCTTCAAATGCGGCGGCAGCGGCCATGGTGTCGTCGCCGAAGGCGAGCCACACGAAGTTGGCCTGGGAGTCAGGAACCATGATGCCGGCGGCGCGCAGGCGGTCGAGCAGTTGGGTGCGGCGCTCGACGAGAACGGCAACGCGCGCCTTGAGCTGCGCCTCGTTGTCGAGGCTCGCGAGAGCCGCGGTCTCGGCCTGCGCCGTGACCGACAGCGGAATCGCGGTGGAGCGGGCGGCGTCGAGAATGCGCTGGTGGCCGAGCACGTAGCCGACGCGGAGCCCCGCGAGGCCATAGGCCTTCGAGAAGGTGCGCAAGACGACGACGTTGGGGAAGTCGGCGAGAATGCCGTCGCGCACACCGTCGACCGCGTCGGGGTCGGTGACGAATTCGGCGTATGCCTCATCGAGCATGACGAGCACATCGCCCGGCACCTTCGCAAGGAACTCGCGCACGGCGGCTGCCGACATGGTTCCGCCCGTCGGGTTATTGGGCGTGCAGAGAATGATGGCGCGCGTGCGGTCGGTGACGGCGGCGGCCATGGCGTCAAGGTCATGCGCGAAGTCGGCGGTGAGTGGAACCTTGACGCTCGTGGCGCCCGGAACCAGCGTCAGACCCGGGTAGGCCTCGAAGGAGCGCCAAGCGAAGATCACCTCATCCCCGGGGCCCGCGACGGCAAGCAACAGCTGCGCGATGAGAGCGACACTTCCGGAGCCGACGTGCACCTCATCACTGGTAACGCCATACTTTTCGGCAAGGCGGGCACGCAGGCGCCCGGCCGAGGCGTCGGGATAGCGGTTGATGGTCACCTCGGCGCGGATCGCATCGACCACCGCGGGCAGCGGTTCAAACGGGTTCTCATTGCTCGACAGCTTGAAGGCATCGGCACCCGCCTGCTTGCCCTGCTTGTAGGGCGGGAGCGAGGCGATTTCTGGCCGGACGCGGACGGGAGCGGAGTTTGAGGCTTCGTTGGTCACGAGGGTGAGTCTATTCTGCGCTCCATTCCCGCGTCAGCATGTCTGCCGACTTGGAGGGGCTGGCCGAGAAGCCGCGCTTGTCTCCTTGGTGATTCAGCTCAGGGCGCTGGACCATCCCGCCGCACTTAGCCGCCGTAGGTTTCATGTAGATGGGCCGACGTCTACCACCCCGGTAAACCGCCAAGTTCTGTGACAGAATGTGCCACCATGAAGGCGCGAGCGGTAGTCCTTGTCGATTACCTGGATGTATATTCACCACGTCTTTATCGCGTCTACTTTTGGGAACGCCCAGGCATTGATTACGGGTATAACTTGGACGCCTGGGACCTGGTGGACTGCGTTGATGCAGCCGAAGCGCTTGCGTGGGCTGCTGCGCATTCGAACGCTCGTCTCTATCAAGTCTTTGCTGTCACTTCTGATAGCGGTGGTGATGCTGAGCGCCTAGTCCTTCTCCACGGCCGTAACCCCAACATTCCTGGAGACGACTAGAAGCAGCTCGGGGTTCGCCCTAAGGCGCGCGGCCGACAATCTCAAACGAAGCGGAAGAAGAAATCCATGAGCAATTCGATGCGAGACGCATACGAACGCGTCAGCCGTGTCGAGGCGGCGCGCGAGGCGACCGGCACCGGGTTCGACGTCGTGCAGCTGTGGCCGGAACTGTTCACCGGTATGTCGGAGAGGAGCCGCGACGGAATCCGTCAAGCGGTTGCCGCGAATTGGCATGAAGGGTGGACGCCCGACCGTGCCGCGGTCACTGACCTGGCGGCGTGCGCGAAAGGTGAGATCTCCCGCGAAGAGATGCTCGAGCGTGCCCTTCGACGCGCCACAGAAGCGAACCAGTGACCGATTTCACGACGTGAGAATCGTTCTCCTGCCCAGGACACGTACAGCACGTTTAGCCGGCAAGGAACGCTGCGCAACAAGCTCGACGCGAAGGACATGTTTGTGCTCCGCGAGTTGGAGTACCTGGGAACCGCCGATCGACGCTCCGAGCTGCAGTACGGCGGCGACGGGATCGCACGCACCTACGGCGCCGAGCACCTGCAGAGTATTCACCGCTATCTCTTCCAAGACCTCTACGAATGGGCGGGAGAGATCCGTGCCGTCAATATCGGTAAGGGCGGGCAGGTGGGTTTCGCGGACGTGCGAGACGCCAGCGTGGCACCCGACGTTGTTGCCCAACGAGGGCAGGTCTCTCAGGTTCTGACGGACGTGCAGGAATACGTGCGCGATCACGACTGGGGGAGAATGACCCGCAACAACCTGGTGAACCACGCCAGCGTGATCTTCGCCTATGTGAATACCGGTGGAAGTGCCTTATCCGAGTGAGAACTATCCACCTTGTTTGAGGTCAGTTCGATGAGCTGACCGGGACGAGGCAGTCGACCTCGCCCTCGCGGCGGTAGTACTCGATGTGCGGCCGTCCAGGGTCGTGGTCTGCATGTTCGAAGAGCGCGTCGAATGCGGGGGCAATGTTCTCGTAGATAGACGGGGCGGTGCCGCGCAGGCGCAGGCGCAGGTAGCTGCCGCCTGGTATCACGGTCTCGTCGAGGCCGAGTGGGTTGTCGTGGTCTCGACCAAGACGTGTGGAGGACAGGCGGTATATCTCGTTCTCGCCGTAGAACAGTCCCATCATTCTGCGGCCCTGTATTGAGTCGAAGGAGCTCTCGAAGTCGGGCCAGGCGGCTTGGATCGTGGCGATGTTGAGGGTGACGTCACGACTCAGGGCAGGAGTGTCGTCCAGTTCGATGACGTCGATCCGGCCGAGATCATGGTTCGTGGGGTAGTCGGTCATAGCCTTATGTCTACTGGATTTTCGGGGCTTTTCTCAACGCGGCTGGAATGCGGCTGTGTCGGTGCTGTGGCAGGTCGCGTTCAGCGGCGCCGGCCGGTGGGGATGGCTGGTGCCGTGGCGCGCAGGGCCGGGTAGTCACCACGGGTGCCTCCGGCGAGGCGGGCGTAGTTTTCGAAGGTGGCGACGCCGAAATCGAGTACGTCTGCGAGGACTTTGGCGGGGACGGCTCCGGCGAGCCGGAACCGGGCGGTGTTCTGTAGCGCGGAGATGCTGGTGCCGAGAGGGCGCAGGCGAAGTGAGAGGTATTGCGGGTCGAGAGGCTGCCCAGGGAGACGGCCAGGGAACAGCCATGCGTCATCGTCGGCGTCGGGTCGGAGGTCGAGCTGCTCGCGAGCGAGCAGGGTGATCGGCGCGGGCAACGTGAGCGGACGGTCTCCGATGTGGAGGTCGAGGCCGTCGCTCTCGTCGCGGAGCTGGCGGCGACGCAGCGCGAGCGTCTTGGTTGCGGGGAGTCCGTAGACCGCGATCAGCAGCGCCGCGAGGCGCGCATCGAGCGGGATTGTGCGATCCGTGGTGAGGGTGCGGATGACGTTTTCGAGGTGTTCTTCGGACGTGCTGATCGTGGGTTCTCGGCGCGGGAGTGTCGAGATGTCGAGCTCGGGCGTGATGTCGCGTTCGGCGGCCCAGGTGAGGAACTGCGGGAGCCATCCTCGTGCGGTGCGGAGGGTGATGAACTCCTCGATTTGCGCCTGGGTGAGAGCGTGCAGGGGCGTCTGTTGTTCCTCAGTCCAGGTGAGGAAAGTGATCAGGCCGCGCAGCGATGCTTTGAGGTGCCGAGCTGCGCCGATAGCGATGTCGCCTGCGGCATCTCGGCTGGCTCGGCGCATCAGCACCCATCGAGTGTAGGTGCGCAGCATTTGGCGGTGTTCGGCGGAGGCTCCGCCGATGGTGTGCGTCGCCCAGGCCATCAGCTGCCGCGTGGCCGCCGCATCGCGCGGCAGGGCACCGGAGTCGAGGAGAAGCGTGCGCAGGTAGATCAATGGCTTGCTCGGTCGAGGCGCGTCCAGTATGGACTCGATTGCGGCTCGCGCGGATGCGATGTCACGCAGCAGGTCCGTGCTCGGCCCCATGTGCAGCCACTTGATGATCTGGGCCGGGCGAGGCTGCGCGAGCAGGTAGTCACGCAGTGCCTGCATCGGAGGAAGGAACTCACCGTCGGGGCCGGTGAGGATATCGTCGCAACGATCGCTGAGGACACACTTTCCGCAGAGGCGACCGTAGTTGTGTTCTTCGCTGCCGCAGCGTCGGCAGGCGTAACGAGGAGGCTGACCGGCGCAGCCCGCGCAGCACGGGAGGTCGTCGGCACCGAGGAACGCGAGGATGCGCTTCTCGTCGCATCCGGGGCAGGGTGCCGGGTTGCGGAGGATGCGGTTGTGGCAGGCGAAGCAGTGCGGGCCGTGGAGGATGTTCACGGCGATCTTCTTCTCCTGACCGCACGACACGCAGAGTCGCAGACGCTTCGGGAAGCAGTTCAGGCAGACCCGTCGCCCGTCGACGCGCCCGACGGTGGTGACGGTCTTCCCGCAGTCGTCACAGGTGAACGTCGGCATGCCCTCCGGCCCGCAGCGCTGGCAGACGCGCTGCCCATCGGTGTTGGTGGCGGTGAGCTTCTTCATCCGCAGACAATCGGGGCACTCCCCGTAGGAGCGGCGCTGCGCGCAGCGGAAACATTCGCGCTGACCCTGCTCGTTGCGGACCTTGACGACTCTCCTGGTGCGGCATGACGGGCAGAGCGGCAACCGGATGCCGGTCGCGCCATCGCGGACAAGATTCGCCAGCAGCGTCTGCACCTGACTCGGTGTTGTCTCCCCATGCAGTTCGATGGGGTTGAACTCGTCGCTGGTCAGCAGCCGCAGCGTCCCGTTCCGCGCTCTCGCTTGCACGATCCTCTCCGCCGCGTCAATGACGGCCGGTTCCGGTGCGGTCACGCCCTTGGCGGCCAGGGCGGCGGCGACGCGACGCCCGAACACCCCGTTTGGCTGTGGAGTGCCGCGTGGGGTCGTGGTCACAGCTTCGGTCGCTGGATGCGCGCGGCGACGGGGCGCAGGTCTCCGATGTCCTCGATCCTTCCGCTCGTCCCCGTCGCCTGCACCGACCGTGCGGCGGCTTGTTCGAGGACGAGTAGGTCGCTGGGCGTGCAGTCCAGGATCGTGCAGAGTGCCGCGAGGACCTCGACGTTGAGGCGTTGCGGGGTCTGGGTCACCAGCCGGAAGACCTGCTCGCGGGAGAGTGCGACGCCTTCGGCGTTCAGCGGTTCGAGGAGGTCTGTGGTCTTGAACATTCCGCGTTCGGCCATCAGTGTCCGCAGCCGCCAGGTGATCGTCTTCGTCGTCATCGGGTGCTTCCTTCCGGGAAGTAGAACTTGTCGATCGCCGCCGCCAGGACACGGTTGCGGTAGTCGTCGGTCACCGAGGTGTAGATCGCCGTCGTCGACGCGTAGGCGTGCCCGACCTGGGCCTGCACGAACTGCTCCGCATAACCAAGCTCGATGAGGTGCGTCACGTAGGAGTGGCGAAGGCTGTGCAGGGTCAGCTCGCTCGGCAGCCCAGCCTCGTCGCGGAGCTGCGCGAACCGCCGGTCGAGGTAACGGTCACCGACGCGGGTGCCGCGCTCGGTCGGCCAGAGCCCCAGATGGTTGCCGGGGTTGAACTTCTCCCGCACCTGCTCGACGTAGAGGCGCAGCCCGTCGATCGCCCACTCGAACTCCGGGAGCGACAACACCGACCGGCGCTTGGGAATCGACCCTTTCGAGGACTTCCCGTGCCGCACGTGCAGTAGCCCGAACCGACCCCACTGCGGTGTCTTCGCGTTCGTCCGCAGATCGACCACATCCAGCCCCAGCACCTCGCGGCGACGTAGCCCCCACGCATAAGTCGTCTTCAGTAGCTGGGCATCCCGCAACGCGGCCAGCGCGCCCTTGCGGCCCTGCTGCCGCAGTGTTTCCACACGTGCGTCAGCGACGGCGAACAGCGCGTCCAGTTCGTCATAGTCCAGCGGCCGCCGACCCGGCGTGCCCTCGAAATCGACGGTGTGCGCGACCGTGTTCCACTCGAAGCACACCTGCGTCGGCACCGACCCGAACCGTGATCGGCACTCCGCCACCCACCCATAGCGCTGGTCGGTGACGAAATCGCAGAACGCGCGCAACGTCAGGTGATAGATCCGCACCGTCGAACGCGACAACGGTCGCGGGCCGCTGAACAGGCTCGTGGTGAAGTCCTCGACGTCACCCGGCAGCCACTCCCACGGGTACGAATCCGCGAACCGTTGGAACCGCTCCACCTGCCAGCGGCGCATCTGGATCGTCTGCGTCGCCAGACCGCGACTCACCTGCTGGCGGGAGAACCCATCGAGCATTCCGCCGAAAACGGCCGCGTCCTCGTGCAACGGCACAATGCCCGGCTGCCGAAGCAGCAGCACCTCCGCATCCTCACCCACCCCATCATTATTGCATCTAACGCAACGCTAGAATGGATGACATGGCCCACAACGCGGATCACGCCCTCGCCAAACAGCCCGGAATCATGGGGCTGAACGTGACCCGGCGGCGTCACCGCGCCTCACTCCACCACCACGCTGGCAAGCCGACGCGATCCTGGCGACCCAAAGGCCCGGAAACACGCGGAACCACCGCATGTTGCATCAGATCGAAAAGTTCTCGCTTTCAAGCTCACCCATTCCGAGAAGGCAACGGGCGCACCTCGAAGGTGTTCATGGAGCACGTTGCGGAACAAACCCCGTACACGTTCGATTTCGCTCGCGTCGATCCTGACGTTTGGAACCATGCGTCAGAAATGAGCCGGCCACAGAACGACCGATTGTGGATCGACCCCACGCCGCTGATACCCGTTTTTGAGCAAGCCACCCAGCCCCGCGGTTACATGCTCAACCGCGATACGCCACAGCCGATGCCGGAACCGCTCACGCTCGCTGAGCGGCTAGCGGGTCGACTGAAAGATCTACGGGCGGAACAGTTGAACACGCCCCCTCTCACCCCCGAGGCCGGCCATACCCACTCCGGCCCCTCATACGGTCGCTGATATGACTTGGCACCCCATCTTGGAAATGCACGAGCTTGAACCTGGCCGGTGGGAGCTGCGCGAATACGATGGACAGCCCTACGGGCTCATCGAGCTACGTCGCACACCCGATGGACTTCGCTACCGGTGCTCTTTCCGTGGTGCCGTCATCGGCTGGTCTCAGACCTTGCGTAGGGGCGTCGAGGAAACGCACCGGGCTTTCTTGCGAAGCCACGGCCCGCAAGGCGGTTCGGTCTCAGGTCATGGCTCGGAGCGCCCGGGGCGCTAGCGACCATTTGCCGGTCGGTATGTGTGATATCTGCTGCCAGGTGTGGTCACTCGTTGCGTGAAGGTGACCATAGTTCGTGTTCCTTTCTGTTCGGTGTAAACCCCCATGCTGTCGAAGCCAACGAAGGAAACCAAAAATAGTACAGACGGTTAAGGTACGACGTCTTGGGCGTCGTACCTTAACCGTCTTAGGCTGGCCGCAACTTCTATTGATCGAGCTGGTGTATTTCTTTTACCGGTATGAAATGAAGAATCACACCGCCAAAAAAGGCAGGTAACGCAGCCATTATGAACTGTGAGGTTGCGACGTAGATCGGTGCAGTTGACGGTGAAGTAACGATCTCCTGACCGACTAGCGTCCATGATGCCCAGAGAGCCGCTGTCACCAGCACTACAGCCAACATGCATCGACTCACACTGCGTGGAAGGAGTTTTGATCGATGTATGTCTACGCCGAGAACTACGAGAACGCACACCACCAGCCCCTCGCGGATGGTGCCCCAGGGAGCTCCTACAAAACCAAGAAGAGGTCCAGATAGCGCCAATATTGCCAAGACGAGAGCGCTTGCGGTCGGGAGTGTGTGACCGCGGAAAACATTCTGGCGAGGGCTAGGAGTAAAGCAAAGAAGGGCGACGGCAGCAGAAATCAAACCTGCGGGGATGAATGAGAGGGAGGAGAAGCCAGTACCGGAACTGGTGAACGTTGCGGCAAGAATAAGAAGCCATCCTGCAAGCTTCCATAAGCCTTTCGTGTGACTAGTCAAGATATTCTCCGTAGTGTTTGGTGTGCAACGGCCACAGGCCGTTGCACACCAAAAACAAGTTTTAGTTTGTAAAGTACCGCCGAGTGGTGT
>NZ_VRSW01000010.1 GCF_008017445.1 Microbacterium mitrae
AGGGACTGACGCACGTTTTGGTGACAGGTGTGGTTTAGGCCGCGAGGGCCTTGTTGGTGTTGATTTTGGTTTCGTATTCGATGGGTGTCAAGCCGCCGAGTCGGTCTTGGGGCCGGCGGTGGTGGTAGGTGCGTTCGATCCAGGTCACGATCGCGAGGCGCAGATCCGCGCGGGTGGTCCAGGTCTGCCGGTTCAGGACGTTCTTCTGCAGCAACGCCCAGAACGATTCCATCGCCGCATTGTCGCCCGCTGACGCGACTCTGCCCATCGAACCGATCATGCTGTGACGGCTCAGCGCGAGCCCCATCTTCCTTGACCGGAACTGCGATCCACGGTCCGCGTGAAGGATGCAGCCCGCGACGTCGCCGCGCCGGCGCACCGCATTGGTGAGGGCGTCACCGGCGAGCTTGGATGTCATCCGGTCCGCGATGGAATACCCTACGATGCGGTTCGAGAACACGTCCTTGATCGCACAGCAGTAAAGCTTGCCCTCGCTCGTCCAGTGCTCCGTGATGTCTGTCAGCCAGACGCGGTTAGGGGCATCAGCGGTGAACTGCCGCTTCACGAAATCATCGAACACGGGTGGCCCAGGTCTGTGCCCCTTACCGCGGCGGCGTTGACGCTGAACCGCGGAGGAGATCCCCGCGGCACGACACAGCACCCACGCGGTTCGCCGGCTCATCCGCACCCCGGCGCGACGGGCCTGGTGATGCAGGAACCGACAACCGAACTCGGGGTCTTCCCGATGCGCATCCACGAGTGCGTTCATCCGGTTCGCTCGGAGGATCTCCGCGTCAGCGATCGGCGATTTCCGCCACCGGTAATAAGGCTGGCGGGCGAGCTTCAATACCCGACACGACACTGTCACCGGAATGCCCGATGCGGCGAGCTCGCTCACGAGCGGGTAGATCATTTTGGGGAGCCACCCAGGCGCAGATTCGCCTGCGACAAATACGCCGCGGCCTTGCGAAGCACTTCGTTCTCCTGCTCCAGTAAACGGTTCCGACGACGAAGCTCGCGAACCTCAGCAGCCTCGTCTTTGGTCTGGCCAGGCTTTCGCCCGTCCTCGATATCGGCTTGCTTGAGCCAATTCACGAGCGACGCTTCCGAGACCCCGAAATCCTTCACGATCATCTTCAACGTCACCCCCTCCTCACGAGCACGGGCAACCGCGACGACATCGTCACGGAACTCTTTCGGAAACGGTGCAGGCATGAAGACATCCTCTCCCAGAGGCGCTCGGCCTCAAAGGTTAGTTGTCACCGAAACCTGCGTCAGTCCC
>NZ_VRSW01000002.1 GCF_008017445.1 Microbacterium mitrae
ACGAGCACGGGCAACCGCGACGACATCGTCACGGAACTCTTTCGGAAACGGTGCAGGCATGAAGACATCCTCTCCCAGAGGCGCTCGGCCTCAAAGGTTAGTTGTCACCGAAACCTGCGTCAGTCCCGAGTGTCCTTTCGTGATGGTGGAAGGATGGTGTGAAGTCCGCGGCGTCGGCCGAGCTCCGCGAAACACACAGGCGGATCCGCCTGTTGCAGGAGAGCAAGGGCTTGCAAAGCGCGGCGGCGCGCGTGGCAATGCGTGATGTATTTACGTACTTCTTGTGATTTTCCACGGCGGCGGTCACCCTTACCGGCCTGCTGGTTGCGATCACGCGCGCCCACGGGATCAAGTAGGTGCTGACCGATCTCATCGAACCCCGGTGCGTGCAGGTGAAGCGGGGTCGACTCTGCAATTGAGCCGAACCTCGCGTCGTAGGCTGGGCATGTGACCCCCACCGATGCGAGCACGACGCGCGAACCGCCGCCGCGGTCGCGGCTGCGCGCTGGATTCGATCGGGTACCGACCATGGCGTATCTGCTGGTGGCCGCGGTGTTGATCGTGGTCGTGATCGCCGCGCTGGGCGGTCTCGGCTCAAGCGAGAAACGGTATGCCACCGCAACGCAGGGCGAAGCCATAGACGTCGGAATCGCCGAGGTCACCATCGATCGCGTTCGGCTTCATCCTACGGACACCTGGGGTGACCCTGCCGAGGGCGCAGAATTTCTGACGATCCGAATGACCGTGACCAATACCTCGGCATCGACGTACACCGTTCAAGAACTCATGACGGCGGGATCTCTCGCCGCGCCGCTGTACGGCGTCAACGCCGTCTCAATCGACGAGGCTGGCGAGTTCGGCTCACCCTCACTTCGAACCCCCGGCGGCGAGTTCACCTCGATGCTGGGTCCGCGGCTCACGCAAACCTACGACGTCACGTTTGAGCTGGTCGAGCCCCTGGCCGACCGCACCCAGCTCACCCTGGTGTTCGCACCAAACCAGTACACCCCCAACAAGTTTCTGCGTGACACCTCAGACGGTTACTACGAGACCCTGCCGACGATCGCCGTCGGCGAATTCGCCATCACCGACGAGGTGAATGGGCCGTGAAAACCGCACTGACCTGGACAATCGCAGCGGCGCTCATGGTGGGCGCCTGGCTGGTCTCGCTCGCCGTACCCAACGAAGTGGCCTGGCGCGACGGATACGCCGTCACCGGCGCCCTGGGTGAGGAGATATCCGACCGCAATATGAGCGTCACCGTCCACGGCGTGAGCATCGCGAGCATCGTGACCGAAGGTTCCGACTCGCGTGCCCGCAGCGACGATGCTCAGTGGGTCGTCATCAAACTCTCGGCCCAAGCGCTGACCGATGAGACCGAGGCCTCACTCACCCACGCGACCCTCACCGTCAACGGCGACGAGTACCGACCATCAGATCGCCTCCGCAATGGCATGGAGCGTTCAACTCTTTCTATTGCGGCGCCCGCCGAGGGCTTCCTGGTTTTTGAGATTCCGGAACCATACGCAGGCGCCACGGCTGAGCTGCGGTTGGGTGCGAGGTGGGATGTCGACAATGCCGACACCTATCTGTCGTTCACGGTCGATCTGGCCGAGGCGCAGCGAGTTGCGATGATGGCCATCGAACCGAAATCGGTGGGGTACTGAGTGTCGGCGTGGCTGCAGGCGAATCGGTGGGCGTTCATCGCGCTCCCCATCACCGTCGCGGTGTTCGCGATCGCGGTCTGGTTCTTCGCGATCCGTCCCACCGTCGTCGCCAACGGCGGCACGGCAACGAAGTTTGGGATCGACGACACGATCATGGTCGGAACCACCACGCTGACCAATTTGAGCGTGCAATATCAGCTGCCAGCAGCCGCCGAACCCATGACGGGAACCGAAGTCATGGCGTTCACCGTCGAGTCAGAGCAGGGCGACGACGCGATGTACCTGTGTCACATCGAGCTCACCCACAACGGCGATCCACGCCTCACGTTTCGACCCACGTCGCTCGACGTCGGTCTCACCGGCGATGCCGCCTACGCCAGCAACTGCATCGGCTCAGACACCAAGGCGATCGAGTACCTGGTGTTTCTGATTCCGGAGGGGCTGACGGGAGACTTTTCCCTCCGCTTTCTCGACCCCGATCAACCAGTCGAAGTCGACTTCGCGCGCTGACCCGGCGCCTCATCCTGCGAGAACGCCGGCTCATCTTGCGAAAGCGCCGACGCGTCATCCGCCGCGCCACTGGTTCCGCCCGCCGGCATTCCGCCCCGTGCCGCATCACTGGTTCCGCCCGCCTTCATTGCGCCAAGCGCATCGTCGTAGGCAGCCGCGATCAACGCGATGCGGATGGGTTCGGAAATCATCGCGGGAATCAGGGCGATGAACGGCAAGAACATCACCCACCAATCCCACTCATGTGGCCCAAACAGACGCGGAATTCCTGCGGCCAACGCCTGGTCAGCGAACAGCCACACTTGCGAAAGCAGCAGATAAAACGCGATGCGGATGGGGCCAGCGTGAATGAGCAGCGTTGTCGCCTGCAGGATCGGTTCGATTCGGCTACCGGCGAGCCCCGCGGTGTCGCGCAGGCGCCGACGGGTCGTGGGGGCGAGATGCTCGAGGCGGTTTGTCACGCGGCTGAGGCCCGCCATGGCGGGCCGTTGCGCGGCGATAGCCTCACCAAAGACCACACCGGCAATCAGTAGCCAGGCGAGCGAGATCACACTGAGGTTGAGCACCGTGGTCACGACCTGCGCGGCAACCTCCCACACCGCCGCGACCGCAGGCACTGTGACGGCAACCCAGTCGCCCAGATCAACCGCCCATTGCACGACCGCGCGCGACTGAACCCAATCGGTGAACGCAATCGTGTAAGCCGAAGCGCCGTAGATCACCACCAGCACCCACACCACATCGAGGTAGACAGCGGGAATGCGGGTCCAGCTGGGCAGGCGGTCTTTGGCCTTTTCCCACACCTGCTTCAGCACGAAACATCCCAGCAGCAGCGCCAGAATCGACGGGTTGACCTGAAACTGCAGGGCGTTGCCCGTTTCGGAACCATCGCCCGCGAATACCTGCTCCTGCGAGATGGTGAGAATGCGCGACAGATCTTCGCGGAAGAACCCGGCTGCGTAATAGAAGGCAAAGAACGGAATGACGGAGGAAAGCACGGCCTCGCTGAACCCCACCCGACGTTCGAGCGGGGTTTGCTCGCCAGTAGGGGCGGCAGCGCTGAGGTGCGGGAGAGAATCGCGGGTGATGAGCATCATCGCCACAAAAGCCAGCAGTTTAGAAAGCACCGCAAGCGGCGCCACCAACACCAGTGCGAACGACGAATAGGCTCCGACAAAGCCAGACACCCAAATGAGAATGTAGTGCGCTGTGTGGCCAATGACATATGCCGCGACGAGCGCAGGGCCGTGCATGACGAGCACGCGACCCCAGGTACGCAACACAGCGAGCATGACCCCAAACTAGTCGGTACTCCGCCGCCGTTCAGCGAAAAGACGTAAGGTGTGAGGTGACGACATTTGGTTTCTCTGCTTCCCGTGCATCGTAAAAGCCGTCGTCGCGCAAGCCACATCAGGCTCTGAGACCCGCATTTCACACGCTCTGCTCTCTGTCGATAGCAAGCAGTTCGCGTGTATGGTGTGCTCTCGGAGGAAGGAACACTCTTGGCAAACGGCAAGAAGCTCGTCATCGTTGAGTCCCCGACGAAGATGAAGTCAATTCAGGGCTATCTCGGCGACGACTACGAGGTGCTCTCATCGGTGGGGCACATTCGCGACCTTGCCGACAAGAAAAGCATCCCGGCCGAGAAGAAAGCCGCATACGGCAAGTACTCCATCGACATCGAGAACGGCTTTGACCCGCTCTACGTCGTCAGCGACCGCAAGACCAAGACGGTGCAAGAGCTTAAGCGTGCGCTGAAGAACGCCGATGAGGTGCTCCTCGCAACGGATGAAGACCGCGAGGGCGAAGCCATCGCGTGGCACCTCCTTGAGACTCTCAAGCCCAAGGTTCCGGTTCGTCGCATGGTGTTTCACGAAATCACCAAAGACGCCATCCAGGCGGCCGTGAACAACACCCGTGAGCTCGACACGGCACTCGTTGACGCGCAAGAAACGCGTCGCATTCTTGACCGCCTCTACGGCTGGGACGTCAGCCCCGTGCTCTGGTACAAGGTGCAGCCGGGTCTTTCTGCCGGACGCGTGCAGTCGGCGGCCACCCGCATGGTTGTTGACCGTGAGCGCGAGCGTATGGCGTTTGTCTCGGCCAGCTATTGGGATGTCGATGCTGACGCCGCGAAAGCCAGCAATACCTTCCGCATTCGCCTGGTTCGCGTTGATGGCGCCCCGCTTGCCCGCGGAACCGACTTCGACGAGAACGGTGCGCTGAAGAAGGCCGTCGTCGTCTTCACCGAAGCCGAGGCCACATCGCTTGCCGACGCCATCACGGCAGCCGGATCTGGCGATGTCACCAAGGTTGAAGCCAAACCCGGAACCCGCAGCCCCTACGCACCGTTCACGACCTCGACGATGCAGCAGGAGGCGGGGCGAAAGCTCGGCCTGAGCGCCAAGAACGCGATGTCGGTGGCGCAGAAGCTGTACGAAAAGGGTTTCATTACCTATATGCGTACCGACTCGGTCTCGCTGTCTGCGCAGGCGATCACCGCCGCACGCACCCAGGCGGTCGCCCTCTACGGCGACGGCGCGGTTCCGCTCAAGCCTCGCGTTTACAAGTCCAAGAGCAAGAACGCCCAGGAGGCGCACGAGGCAATTCGCCCGTCGGGTGAGACGTTCCGTACCCCCGCCGAGGTGGCGGGCGAGCTCAACCGTGACGAGCAGCGCCTGTACGACCTGATCTGGAAGCGCACCGTCGCCAGCCAGATGTCTGACGCCAAGTTTGAAACCACCACCGTGACGGTTGCCGTTGCAGCCGGCGGCAAGAAGGCCGAATTTACGGCCTCCGGAACCGTGTACACGTTTAAGGGGTTCTTGGACGCCTACGACGAGGGCAAAGACGAGAAGCGCGGCGACGCCGACAAGGCGGCCGACCAGTCGCTACCGGCGCTCGCGGTTGGCGATAACGTCGCCGTCTCCGAAGTGCAGGCGAAGGGTCACAAGACCACACCGAAGCCGCGCTACACCGAGGCCTCCCTGGTGAAGGCGTTGGAGGAGAAGGGCATCGGACGCCCCTCGACCTTCGCCAGCATTATCGACACCATCATCGAGCGCGGCTACGTCACCAAGCGTGGCCAGGCGCTCGTGCCGAGCTGGATGGCATTCAGCGTCGTGCGCCTGCTGGAAGAAAACTTCAGCGCACTCGTTGACTACGACTTCACCGCGGCACTCGAAGACGACCTCGATGCGATCTCTCGTGGCGAGCAGAACCGCGTCGAATGGCTGCAGGAGTTCTACTTCGGCTCCGACAAACACGTCGGTTTGCGTCACGTCGTCGACAACGTGGGTGATATCGACGCACGCGCGCTTAACGCGACCGCGATCACCGAGAATTCGACGCTGCGTTTCGGTCGGTACGGGCCGTACCTTGAGGTCGCTGACCCGGAACACCCCGATGCTAAGCCGCGCATCATCAACATTCCTGAAGACCTCGCGCCTGACGAACTCACCGCCGAGAAGGCGATTGAGCTCATCGAGGCGCCGATTGCCGGCGACCGCGTGCTGGGGGAGAACCCCGAAAACGGCAAGCTCATCGTGGTGAAGGACGGCCGCTTCGGGCCGTACGTGCAAGAGCTGGAACCAGTCACCGACGAAGAGGTTAACGAGGCGACCGGCGAAGTTGTCGAGGCTCCGAAGAAGGCGAAGAAGAAGGCCGACGAGCCCAAGCCCCGCACCGGCAGCCTGTTCAAGTCGATGGCCGTTGACACCATCGACCTCGAAACGGCGCTCAAGTTGCTTGACCTGCCGCGCGTGGTGGGCCAAGACCCCGAGTCTGGCGACGAAATCACCGCCCAGAACGGTCGCTTTGGCCCGTACTTGAAGAAGGGAACCGACTCGCGCTCGCTGCAGACCGAGTCGCAAATCTTCGACATCACGCTGCCCGAGGCGCTGGAGCTTTACGCTCAGCCGAAGTATGGCGCGCGTCGCGCGAGCAGCGCACTCAAGGAGTTTGAGGCCGATCCGGTCTCTGGCAAGCCGATTCGCGTGCGCGATGGACGCTTTGGCCCGTATGTCACCGACGGTGAGACCAATGTGACGATTCCGCGCGGCGAGACGCCCGATGACATCACGTTTGAGAAGGCCGTACAGATGCTCGCCGACAAGCGAGCTAAGGGCCCCATCAAGAAGCGCGCCACCGCCAAGAAGGCACCCGCGAAGAAGGCGCCTGCCAAGAAAGCTACGACCACGAAGGCTGCGGCGACTAAGGCTGCTGCGGCGAAGAAGACCACCGGAACCACGGCAGCGGCCAAGAAGACGACTGCGGCTAAGTCGACGACCGCGGCTAAGAAGCCGGCGGCCACGAAGACGACGGCAAAGGCGAAGGCGGCGGAGAGCGAGTGAGTTCTCGCGGCCTCTGGATCACGGTTGAGGGCGGAGACGGCTCGGGCAAGACCACGCAGTCGGCGCTGCTCATGGCGTGGCTGTCGACGCTCGATCGCACGGTTTTGCATACGCGGGAGCCGGGTGGGAGTGAGGTCGGCGAGCTGATTCGCAATATCGTCTTGCATCACCGCGGACACATCGCACCGCGCGCCGAGGCACTGCTGTATGCGGCCGACCGGGCGCATCATGTGGCGACGGTCGTGCGCCCTGCTCTGGAGCGCGGCGACATCGTTCTGCAGGATCGCTACCTGGATTCTTCCGTCGCCTACCAGGGGGCGGGGCGGGTGCTGGATGCCACCGAGGTGCGTGCACTGTCAATGTGGGCCACCGAGGGTGCGCTACCCGATGTCACGGTCTTGCTCGACATTGATCCGGTCGCGGCGCGCGAACGGTTGGATGCGGCCGACAAGCCCTTTGACCGACTCGAGGCAGAAAAGCTGGAATTTCACACCCGTGTGCGCGAGGCATACCTGGCGCTCGCCGCGGCGGAACCAGAGCGATTCGTCGTAATCGACGCGCAGCAGCCGGTCGAGGAAATTGCGCAGCAGATCCGCGCGCGGATTGAAAGCGCGCTGACCGCGGCCTGACGCGCGGTCGCGCACACCCAGGTGGGGATAACACTGGGCTGAGGGTCGCCTGTGGAGAAGTGCGAGAGCTGTCGGTGCCGCCGTCTAGGCTGGTGACATGACCACCGCGCCAGCCACGAACGCCGAATCCGCTTGGGCTGCGGTTTGGGGCCAGCCGGCGGCCGTTGAACAGCTCAAACACGCGGCTGAAAACCCCGCCGAGATGACGCATGCCTGGCTCATCACCGGCCCTCCTGGTTCCGGTCGTTCCACCCTCGCGTACGCTTTCGCTGCAGCGCTCATCGCGCGCGATGCCGATGACGATCACACGATTCAGCAGGTCATCGCGGGCACACATCCCGATTTGGTGCGCCTGCGCACCGAGGGCGTCATCATTCCGGTGAAAGAGGTGCGCGCGGCCGCAGCGCGCAGTTACCTCGCACCGTCGGTCGGCAGGCACCGCGTGGTCGTCATTGAAGACGCTGATCGCATGGCTGAGCAGGCATCAAACGCGATTTTGAAGGCGCTCGAAGAGCCGCCGCCGGAGACGGTGTGGATTCTTTGCGCGCCGAGCGATGTCGATCTGCTGCCGACAATTCGCTCGCGTGTTCGCACAGTGCGACTTGCCGAACCCAATGTTGCTGACGTCGCAGAGCTGATTGTTCGCCGCACCGGAGTTGATGCGCAGGTGGCCGAGCAGTCGGCGCGCCATGCGCAGCGGCACATTGGCATGGCGCAGCGACTCGCGACCAATCCTGTTTCTCGGGAGCGCCGCGAAAAGACACTCCGCGATACGCTGCGCGCCCGCACCGTCGCCGATGTCGTTGAAGTTGCCGCCGCCATTGTGCAGGCGGCCACCGATGATGCCAAGACGCTGACCACCGAACGCGATGCTGCGGAACGCTCCGAGCTGTTGCGCACGGCGGGTATCGCCGACGGCGCCGCGGTTCCGCCCGCCGTTCGATCGCAGGTATCGGCGCTGGAAGACGCGCAGAAGAAGCGTGCCACTCGAAGCGTGCGCGATGGCATCGATCGGGTGCTGACCGATTTGCAGTCGCTGTTTCGTGATGTCGTGCTCTGCCAGTTTGGGCGAGTCGATGACATGATCAATCGGGAGCTGGAAAGCGACATCACGTTCGTTGCGAACGCGTGGCCGGCGCAGCGCACCCTCGCAGTGCTCGACGCCATCACAGACACGCGCGAAGCGATCGAACAAAACGCTGCACCCCTGCTCGCGTTGGAGAGCTTGTTGGTGACGGTCACGACCGGGAGGACACCGTGAAATCGAAGGCGATGAGGCGCTGGGGCGTCGTAATTGCAAGCGTCACGATGAGCGCGCTGGCGCTCTCGGGCTGCATGTATGTGGCGATTGGGGAGGCTGACGGAACCACGGGTGGGCCCTCGGGAGTGATCCCCACGAAAGCGCCCGTCACCACGGGCGTTGCCGATGAGCTGTTGCCGTATTACGGCCAGGAGCTCGTTTGGGAGCAGTGCGACGAAAACCCTGGCATGGACTGCACCATGGTCACCGTGCCAATGAACTATGCCGACACCTCAGCGGGCGATATTGAACTGGCCGTCGTGCGGTTGCGAGCAACCGACGAGGCGCAGGGATCACTGCTGATGAACCCGGGTGGCCCCGGCGGCAGCGGTTACGACTACGTCATGCAGGCCGGCACCTACATGTTCTCCGAAGATCTGCAAGAGGAGTTCGACATCATCGGGTTCGACCCCCGCGGTGTTGGATCCTCCACCGCCGTTGTGTGCTTCGACGCAGCGCAAATGGACTCATATCTTTACGACATTCCGAAGAATCCGCGCGGCAGCGACGAGTGGATCGCCGAAGTTGACGGCCGGGCGGCGGAGTTTGCGCAGGCCTGTTCTGACAACACCGGAGCGCTGCTCGAACACATCACGACCGAGAATTCCGCACGCGATATGGATGTGCTGCGCGGCGTGCTCGGAGACGAAAAGCTGAACTACATCGGCTTCTCCTACGGAACCTTCCTCGGCGCCACCTACGCCAAGCTCTTCCCCGAGCGCGCCGGCCGCCTCGTTTTGGACGGCGCGATTGACCCGGCCATTCCGAGTGCGGACGTCGGAAAGATTCAGGCCGTCGGTTTTGAGAACGCACTCCGCGCCTTCATGGAGGGCTGCCTCGCATCATCCGATTGCCCCTACAGCGGCGACGTTGATGAGGCGCTCGCCGATCTCAGCGAACTGCTCGCTGAGCTGGATGCCCGCCCCATTGAGGTGACCGATGGTCGCATGCTGGGTGCCGACTCCGCTTTCACCGGTGTGGTCTCGGCGATGTACCAAGAGGGCGCCTGGCCGATACTGACCGCGGGTCTCGCCGAGGCGGAGGAGGGCGACGGTGACACGCTGATGTACCTCGCAGACAGCTACAACGGCCGAGAAGCTGGCGGGGTGTTCTCCGACAACTCGACGGAGGCATTTAACGCCTACAACTGCATGGACTACCCGGCAGACATGACCGACGCCGAGATCGACGAAGTCGACCAATTTGTGCAAGACAATGCACCGACGATCGCACCATATTGGTCGGGTGGCGACACCTGTGGAGCCTGGGCTTTCCCGCCGTCGGGTACTCGAGGTGCAATTGCCGCCGAAGGCGCCGCTCCGATTTTGGTAGTCGGAACCACCAACGACCCGGCAACCCCCTACGAGTGGGCAGTCTCGTTGGCCGATCAGCTCTCCAGCGGCGTGCTGCTGACTCGTGTCGGTGAAGGTCACACGGCTTACGGGCAGGGTAACGCCTGCATCGATGACGCGATCGACACCTTCTTGCTGGAGGGAACACCGCCAGCAGATCAAACCACCTGCAACTAGATCGCCCGGCGGGTCGGGCGGCACGCCTTCTCGACCCGCCCGGGGCGCAGGCCGTGTTCATCCGCTTCGAAAAAATGCGCTAGGCTATTGCAGGTTCGCCACCCGCATTTCTTCCGGCTTTTGCCAGCGAAGTTGAGCGAGTAGTGAATGGAACGCCACCTTAGCTCAGTGGTAGAGCATCCCACTCGTAATGGGAAGGCCATCGGTTCGAACCCGATAGGTGGCTCCACAAAAAGACCCCCGGCTTGCCGGGGGTCTTTCGCATTCCCGGTCGGCCCTTTCTCGGTGTCGCGGTGCGTCGGCCCGTGGGCCAGGGTCGTCCGTGGCCCATAAGCCTCGTCCGCAGCAGCCCCACTTTCGGCGAAACACACTCTGGTCGACGAAACACCGCCGCGCCGCATGTTTCTCGCCGACCAAAATGTGTTTCGTAGGAGAGATACGCGATTCCGGGAGTTCTGGTTCCGTCTTGACCCACAACCCTGGACCAGGGTGCGCATCCAGAAGGGGGCGGAACCAAGGGGTAATTCTGGGAACAGGCGCGCACTCCGATACGATCAACAAGTGAATAATGCCCTCAATGTGCTTGGTGCCGTGACGGATGTATTCACCTCGCTGGGAGCCCTCGCGACGGGGTTTTTCGCGATGATGGTGCTGGTGATCGTGTTGCAGCAAAAGACCTGGACCAAGGTTGACGCCATGATCGAAACCGAAGGCACGGCTCGGGTCGCACGTTGGTTTGACGACCGCGCCGGAACCGTCGGTGCAGCAATCCTGACGCCCGCGCAGGCGGCGGAGCTCGGTAGCGCCGATCATGCCGCGATCTGGGTGCAGCCGGGCCGCTCGGGGGCGGTGCGCCTTGAAGCAGCTTCGCCGGCTCGAAGGCCCGCAACGGCGGCGCTGGTGGCCAGTGCGACGTTGCTCGTGCTGAGCTTGGGCACCTCGATCGTGCTCATGATCATCGACGGCTGACGAACCGTGCGCGTGCGCGTAGGCTCGCATCATGACTCGTGCGCTATTTATCGTTGACGTTCAGAACGACTTCACCGAGGGCGGTGCGCTCGGTGTGACCGGTGGCGCTGCCGTTGCGCAGGCCATCACTGAGCACCTCGCCACCCACGCAAGCGACTACGACCTCATCATCGCGTCACGCGACTGGCACAACGCTGAGGGGGACAATGGTGGCCATTTCGCCGCCGATCCCGACTTCGTTGACACCTGGCCGGTGCACTGCGTGGCCGAAACGAACGGTGCCGCCTACCACCCAGCGCTCGAAGTGAGCGGCGTCACCCATCACGTTAAGAAGGGGCAGGGTAAGCCCGCCTACTCGCTGTTTGAGGGGCAGACAGAAGACGGCGTCACGGTCGCTGCCGTGCTTCGTCAGCACGGCGTTCTCAGCGTCGACGTTGTCGGCATCGCGACAGACTATTGCGTGCGGGCCTCGGTGCTCGACGCGATTGAACACGGGGTGGACGTGCGCGTTCTCACCACGATGATTGCCGGAGTGGCGGCCGAGAGCTCGCACCGGGCGATCGAAGAAATGGGCCACGCTGGCGCTGAGATCGTTGAAGATTAGCCGCGAGCGACCGCGCACCGCTTGAACAGTTTGCCGCAAAATCCGTTCAGAAAAAGTAAAGACCGGGCCGCTGAACGCCTCTCGGCGGAAGGCCGCTCATAGCGGCAAGTTTTGGAGCCCGGGGTTAGCGGCCCGGCCGATAAAGCATAACGCGATTGATCCCGGGGTGTATTCCCGAGATTCTCAGAAAAGCGCGAAAATCGCGCGTGTCTGATGTCTTCTCGCGCGGCGGCGCGAGAGAAAACCTCAGATCAGGTGGCCAGAACGCCACAGTTTCGCGGCGGTCGAAAGATCTGCGGCATAGGTGGAGAGGCGTAGCGCCCTGGTCGTGAGCTCACTCGCGCGCTGCGGTTCGGTTGGCTCGTAGTCGTCGGCGACGTGTGTTGCGCCGGCGGCCTCGACTCGGCAAAACGATGAGGCGCGTTCCAGCGCGCTAGCGAAATCACCCTCGAAAACGCCGCGCAGAATCGTGTCGGCGAGATTCATCAACTCGGCGGGGCTTGCCGGGGTTGGCGCGCCCGCGATGACCGCGTCGGCCGAGGGAAGTTCTGCGCGCCCGCGCTCATACAGCAGGGCGGCGGTGGTGGGGTCTTTGTGCACCATGAGCTGTAACAGGTAGATGCGCCACAGCGTTCCGGGCAGCGAACGCGCGGGCGACTGCGACCAGAGATCGGCGATGGTCTCGATGCCGTGAACGGCGGTGAACTCGACGAGTTTGTCGACCGTCTCAGGGTCTGCCTCGGCACGAACGCGGTTCAGAAGCGCGCTTGCCGTGGCGTATGCCACCCGCGAGCGCTCGGCGGGATCGACACTGCCGAACGCGACGTCAAACATGGAGCTGGGGCGCATGACGGGCTTGTGAAATGCATCGGACATCATTCCAGGGTACGCGCGATCTGCGACGGCGGATCGGTGGAGACTGGGAGCCCGTTGAGAACGCGCGCAGGCGGAGATCAAACTGCTCTGAGACGAATGCGCCCCGACAGACACCCAACAACAAGGGCACGAAGTTTGAACCCAACGTGCCCCATCACGCAATACTGATCAGGCGCCGAAGGGACGCGGCGCAGACGCTCAAAGGGGGACGTCATGGCAGAAATTGTGATCGCCGGAATCATCGGCATCGGAGTGCTGTGTGCACTCGTTGTGCTGATTGAACGGCACAGCGCCGCCACCTTTACCGGCGACGTGATCGACACGCGGCACGAAGAGGTCGTCAGCCCCGCTAAGCTAGAACACACGGGCCTCTAGCTCAGTTGGCAGAGCATCGGACTTTTAATCCGCGGGTCGTGGGTTCGAGCCCCACGGGGCCCACAAAGGGCGCACTTTCTGGTGCGCCCTTTGTCTATTTCGCACGTGGTGGTTCCGCAGCTGGGCCTTTAACCCTGCAACCGCGACGTTCGTGGTTCCGCAACCGCGACGGCGGCTAGCTCGTTTCGATCACGATGATGGGGTCAGTCGTCGGTAGGCCGGTGGGGGAGCCGCCGGCATCTTCGATCGTCACGGCGATCACATCACCCGGTCGGAGGGGTTCGCTGAGAACCGCGGTCGTCTGGCCGTCGGTGTCGCTGGTAAAAACGCCGCTGGGCAGTGGTGTGTCGCCGCGCACCAGCCAGAGCTCGTACGACTTATTCGGCTCCAACTGTTCTAGCCCGGTCGTGACCAACACGGCAGTCTCCAGAGACGCCGACCAGTGCGCCGTCGCGCTCCCGCCGGCGGGCAGCTCTGTGCTCGCTTGCGCCGCATCTCCCGCCGCCTGCACCTCTTCGAGCGCCACGACTGCCGCGGGGCGGTTGAGCGTGGAGAAGATCACGGTCGAGGCCACCGCCACCCCGACCAACAGGGCAATGCTCGCGGCAAGGGCGAACCACCGTCGCCGCCACGAGTTCGAAGCGCGGGCGGAGGTGCGGTCGGTGCCTGTTGAGTCTTCGGGGACGGCTATCGGCGGCGAGGCGGAACCATCGCCGCCGTCGGATGCCGACGCCGGTGCGTGGTCAACGCCAGCGGAGCCGTCGCGGCTCTCCTGTGGCGTGGAGGCGATCTGAGTCAGCAACGAGTCGCGAATACTGGCCGGGGGGGATGCTTCGGGAACGGCCATCGCGAGCTGCGCGGCCGTGGCTTCAGCTGCCAGCGCGATGTCGTTCCACTGCGGATTATCTTCCAGAGCCGCACGGTAGCGTGCTTCGTCCTCAGGCGAGAGCGCGTCCAGCGCGTAGCCTGCTGCGAGCTCGATGAACTCATTCTCTGTCATGACATCACCCCCAAGGTGGTTCGAAGTTTGCTCAAGCCGTCTCTCATCCGGCTTTTGATGGTTCCGAGCGGCGCACTCAGCAAGACCGCAATTTCGGTCTGTGAGTAGCCTCCGTAGTACGCCAACACGATTGGCTCGCGCTGCACGTCAGGCAGCGACGAGAGCGCCCTCACCACCCTGTCGCCCTCGATGCTCAACTCGACCTCTTCGGCGACGCTGTCGTGGGCGACGTCAAGATTTCGAAGCCCGGCGGCGACATCTCGATCGCTACTGGATTGCGAGGCGCGCACGCGATCAACCGCGCGCCGGTGGGCGATGGTGAAGACCCAGGTGCGTCCCTGGCCCTTGTTCGGAGCGAAGCGTGATGCGGATTGCCACACCGTGAGAAAGACCTCTTGTAGCACTTCCTCGCTCTGTGCCCGATTGATGACCACCCGCAGAATCAGGGCAAAGACGCGCGCAGACAGGGCGTCGTAAAGCTCGGCGAAGGCCGCCTGATCGGCCCCGGCAATGCGCACGAGCAACTCCCCGACGTGATCTCTCGTCGGTGCGTCCTCGTCAAACTCAGTGCCGTCGATGACCATCTCCTCAAGCATGCACCCTCGCGCCCTGTCAGCCGTCATAAGAATCACCCGAATGTGAACGAGTACGCTTGCACGCCGGGGGAGATCTCGACGGTCAGTTGCCCTGCACCGAGGTCGGAACCATTGAGCAGTTCGTAAGATCGCGGGGTGCCGTCGACGACGATCGTTTGCTCGCTGCCTTCGCTATCGCGCACCACAATGGTTCCGCTGCCAGCCAGCACCATCCTGACTTCGCGGGCGCGGTAGTCGAGTCGAATACTCGCAGGTTTGTCTGCGGTGGGCGTTATGAACTGCGTCTCGATCGTCCACTCGCCCGACAGCGCGAAGGAGTCGGCCGGTTGCTCGCTCGGGAACCTGAACGAACCTTCGCCCGCGCGATATGGTTCCGTGCCGCCATAGTTCACGTCTTTGCTGGAGCCGAGGAAGGTCTCGCGCGTTGTCTCCCCGCTAGCGGGAGTATTGTCGTCGATTTCGGTTGCCGGTGGCAGTTCGACCGTGGGGTCGGCGTCTTGCAGAAGTTCTCGGATGAGCTGCTCAGTGACCGCGTAGTTGCCCTCGCCAAACGAGATGTGTCGCACCACACCGTTGGCGTCGATCAGGTAGTGAGCGGGCCAGTAGCGGTTGCGATATGCGGTCCAGGTTGACAGCGAGTTATCCAGCGCCACGGGGTACTCGATGTTGAAGTCGACAGCACCTGCGGCGACGTTGGCGGGATTCTTCTCGAACGCGTATTCCGGCGAGTGAACGCCGATCACCTCGAGCCCAGCGTCTGCGTAGGCGTCGTACCATGCGTTCACGTGCGGGATTGCGCGCTGGCAATTGATGCAGGAGTACGCCCAAAAGTCGATGAGCACGACCTTGCCCTTGAGGTCATCGAGGTTGACGGCCGCCCCATTTTCGGTATTGAGCCAACTCTCAATTCCACGGATCGCCGGGGCGGTGCCGCAGTCTGCGAGCTCAGGCGCCCCGTTCTCACAGTTGTCGAGCATGCGGTTCTCATCGGTGACAAGTCCACCAAGCCCGAGTGCGCTCTCGCCCGCTTCTGATTCGGAGAGCTCCTTCTGTAGGTCGGCCGTGTAATCCGGGAGCAGTTGTTGCAGCGCCTGGGGCAGGTTGAAGACCAGGCCAACGGCAAGTGCCAGCATCGCAATGCCGGCGGTGATACGCAGGCCGCGTTCGCGCGTGCGGAAGGCGCGAATTCGTTCGATCACGCCCCGACCCGCGAGAGCAAAGACAAGCAGCGGAACGGCCACACCGATTGCGAAGGAAGTCGTGAGCACGATGGTTCCGACACCAATTTGCCCCGTTGAACCGGCCACGATGATCGCGGCGAGCACGGGTCCTGCGCAAGGCACAAACACCGCGCCGAGGGCCAGGCCCACGCCAAAACCGCTGCCGCGATTGTTGACGTGTTTGGTAGGAATCCACCCGAACGGCTTTTCAAGCACCTGCTCGAACCGCGGCACCAGCAGGCCAACCCCGATCAGGAGCAGCACGATGATGCCGAGCCAGCGAATGATGTCTGGTGGCAATCCGAGCGCGCCGAGGATCAGCGAGCCGACGAGGGTCACGAGAGTGAAGCTGACGATGAGGCCCGCGATCACCAGAAACGGTCGGCTGCGACGCGCGGGCGCCGCATCATCTTGCGATTCGAAGCGGGCGGATTGCGCACCCGCGGTGAGAAAAATCACCGGCAAGACGGGAATGATGCACGGCGATATGCCGGTGATGAGCCCGCCGAGCAGCCCAATGATGACCTGATCCATTGTGGTCCTCGTTTCTGTCACCGGGGGTTCGTCACGGGCGGCGAAACGGATCGCGCAAACTTTTTTGAGATTCTTCCCATCCATTGCGCAGAGCGCTGCGAACCTCCATCAACGCCGCGAGATGCTTCGCGGAAAATCCGCCGCATGCAGCATGCGGCCAACTTCGGAGGTAAAGAGATGTTCCGCATCACAAACAAGAAGGTCGCCGCCGCACTAGCACTGTCTGCTGCGGGTGTACTGACTCTCGCCGGCTGCACCATGGGAGCAAGCGACACCTCTGGTGACGCTATGGAGTCGACCGAACCGCAGACGTCGGAGTCGGTCGAGGCAACGCCGATGGAGATGGACCCAGCCGCCAACCTCGTCGGCCCTGGATGCGCTAGCTACGCTGAGACGGTTCCGACCGGCGGCGGCTCAATTCAGGGCATGTCACAAGATCCGGTGGCCGTTGCGGCCTCCAACAACCCGCTACTGACGACGCTGGTGTCGGCGGTGAGCGGCCAGCTCAACCCCGATGTGAACCTTGTCGATACCCTCAACTCGTCGGAGTTCACCGTCTTCGCGCCGGTGGATGAGGCATTCGCGAAGATTCCGGGCGCGACGATTGAGACGCTGAAGACCGACGCCGACCTGTTGACGTCGATTCTCACGTACCACGTGGTTCCGGGGCAGATCGAGCCCGCAGATATCGCAGGCATGCACACCACGGTTCAGGGTGGCGAGCTTGAGGTGACTGGCTCTGGCGACGAGTGGATGGTCAATGACGCGATGGTCATCTGTGGTGGAGTTCAGACTGCGAACGCCACGGTGTATCTGATCGACACCGTGCTGATGCCGCCGACCGAGTAATTTCTGGCGGTGAGGGGGCGTGCCGACGTGGTGCGTCCCCTCTTCGGCGCGCGGAACTGCGGGTTCGTGCGGGTGGTTCCGGCGCTGCGGTTTCGCGGGGTGGTTCCGCGCTGTGGATTCGCTGGGGTGGTTCAGGAACCAGGGTTTAGGTCGCGGTTGGCGTGGGTGGGGTGGTGGTGCCAGCGTCTGGGATGAGCGTCGCGACGCCGGCCGCGAGCAGAAAGCCAACGCCGAGGAGGACGAGAAAGACGCCCCACGCCTGGATCTTCTTCTCGCGCGCCGAGGTGTCGCTGAACATGATCTCGAATAGTTTTCGCAGCAGCTCGGTGATTGTTTCCAGCAAACTTGGTCGTCGCTGGGCGAGTATCGTGCGTGGCGTCATGAAGAAGCCGATCGTCGCGATGATCACCCCGGCCAGGATCAAGAATCCAGCGATCGACACGAGAAGCAGTGATACCGGCATGACGCCTCCTCAACAGGTTGAGTTCTCGAAGTTTCGCAGGTATCTGAGGTGTTGAACAGGCCAGTGCGGTGATCGGAACAGGCCGGTGCGGTGATCGCAGCGCGCTGTGCGAACAAATGCCGTGCCCTGCGCGGCGGCAGGCTTTAGGCTCAGTTCATGGCCAGCACTTTCGCGCTTCTCATCACACCCGTCGCAGACTTCGACATTCGCGACACCTACGCCGACACGTTCAGCGTGATCGACGCTTCCGCTCCCGCCTTGAGCGTTGGCGAGCTTTCAACGCAGCGCGGAGACGGTATTTTCGAGTCGATCGGGGTCTCCGGCGGACACCCGCAGGAGGTCATGCCACACCTCGAGCGGCTGGCGCACTCGGCGCGTTTGTGCGACCTTCCTCTGCCCAACATTGAGCAGTGGCGTGAGGCGATTGCGATCGCGGCCGACGCATGCGGCGAGGGGGAATGGGTCATCAAGCTCATCCTCAGCCGAGGCATCGAGCACGGCCCGACGCCGACGGCTTGGGTGACGGCGGCGCCTGCCGGTGACTTCGCGGCCGCGCGCCGAGACGGTATTTCGGTCGTGACGCTCGATCGCGGCTTTGACAGTGGCGCTCCTGGGCGTGCTCCGTGGCTCCTGCTCGGGGCGAAGACGCTGTCGTACGCGGTGAACATGGCAGCGATCCGCGAGGCCAAGCGCCGTGGCGCCGATGACGCCGTCTTCGTCTCGTCCGACGGCATCCTGTTGGAGGCGCCGACGGCGTCGCTCGTCATTCGCGTGGGAGATCGTTTCGTGACGCCACGGCCCGGCGCCGGAATTCTGCACGGAACCACGCAGATCAGTGTATTTAGCTTCCTCCAGGCGAAGGGGTACGAGGCGGTGTACGAGACGCTTCCGGCCTCCGCTCTGCCCCGAGTCGATGCCGCCTGGCTTGTGTCATCTGTGCGTCTTGCCGCCCCAATTCACACCGTCGACGGCACCACCCTGCCCATGGACTCGGCCCTCACCGCCGAACTCAACGCCTACCTCCTCTCGCCCCGCGACTAGCGTCCCGCGCCGCGGCGGCGGACTCGCGGCGGTTGCCGTGGTTCCGGTTTCGGTTTCGTGGCGGCGGTTCCGGTTTCGCGTGCCCAAATGTCGGAAGTTTTGCCGCGGACGGGCTCATACGGGCCCTTCGGTCGGTGTGTCGCGCGATTGCTCCGACATTTGGGAATGCCGCGCGTGGAACCACGAGGTGCGCGGGTCGTGGAACCACGGTGACATGCCCGGGACCAGCGGGTCGCGACGGCCCGCTCCCGGCGCAGCCGCATGGTTCCGCCCCCGCGTGACCGAATGTCGGACGTTTTGCCGCGAACGGGCTCATACGGGCCCTTCGGTCGGTGTGTCGCGCGATTGCTCCGACATTTGGGAAAGCCGCGCGTGGAACGACGCCACCGGCTACACCATGTGGTTCCGTGACGGTTCGCGCGCGGCGCAGCCGCGTGGTTCCGGCCCTCGCATGACCGAATGTCGGAGGTTTTGGCGCGAGTGGGCTCGTACGGGGCCTTCGGTCGGCGTGTCGTGTGATTCCTCCGACATTTCGGAAAAGGGGGCGCGGAACCACGCCGCCGGCTGCACCATGTGGTTCCGTCGCGGCTCCTGCGCGGCGCAGCCGCGTGGTTCCGCCCCCGCGTGACCGAATGTCGGAGGTTTTGCCGCGAGTGGGCTCATACGGGGCCTTCGGTCGGCGTGTCGTGTGATTCCTCCGACATTTGGGAATGCCGCGCGTGGAACCACGTCGCCGGCTGCACAGCGTGGTTCCGGCCCCGCGTGACCGAATGTCGGTAGTTCTGCGGCAATCAGGCTCAGACGGAGCCACGGGCCGGCGTGTCGCGCGATTCCTCCGACATTTGGGAACGCCGCCCCCGGACCCCCAGAACCCCAGAACCCGCACCCCACAAACGCGAAACCGCCGCGGCGGTGCCGGCGGCGGTTTGCGGCGAGCCCCCACTCGCAGAACGTGTGGGTTACCCGAATCGTCCCGACACGTAGTCTTCCGTTGCCTGCACAGACGGCGTGGTGAAGATGGTGGTGGTGTCATCAAACTCGATGAGCTTGCCGGGCTTTCCGGTGCCGGCGATGTTGAAGAATGCGGTCTTGTCACTGACACGCGATGCCTGCTGCATGTTGTGCGTCACGATGACCACGGTGTACTCGTTCTTGAGCTCGTTGATGAGCTCTTCGATGGCGAACGTTGAGATGGGGTCAAGTGCGGAGCACGGCTCGTCCATCAAGATCACATCGGGGGAGACTGCGATAGCGCGCGCGATGCACAAACGCTGCTGCTGGCCGCCGGAGAGGCCAGATCCCGGCTTATCGAGGCGATCCTTGACTTCGTTCCACAGGTTCGCCCCCTGCAGCGACTTTTCCACGAGCGCGTCCTGGTCGCCCTTTGACATGCGACGGTTGTTGAGCTTCACGCCGGCGAGCACGTTCTCACGGATCGACATCGTGGGGAAGGGGTTGGGGCGCTGGAACACCATGCCGACCTGGCGGCGCACGAGCACCGGGTCAACGGCGGCGCCGTACAGGTCTTCGCCGTCGAGCAGCACTTCACCCTCAACGCGAGCGCCGGGAATTACCTCGTGCATGCGGTTCAGGGTGCGCAGGAACGTGGACTTGCCGCAACCCGACGGGCCGATGAAGGCCGTCACGCTGCGCGGCTCAATGGTCATGGATACGCCCTCGACAGCGAGAAAGTCGCTGTAGTACACGTTCAGGTCGTTTACTTCGATGCTCTTAGACACGGGGTTTCTCGATTTCTTATCTACAGAGGTACGCCGCGTCAGCGGCCCATCTTGGGGGCGAAGATCTTGGCAATCAGGCGGGCGACGAGGTTGAGCACCATCACGATCACGATGAGCGTCAACGCGCCAGCCCAGGCACGGTCAACAAAGGCCTGCGCCGGAATTCCTTGGTTCATGTACTGCGAATACACGAACACCGGCAGCGACGCCATGCGGCCGTCGAACAGGTCGTAGTTCATGCTGGTCGCAACGCCCGCGGTGATCAGCAGTGGCGCGGTCTCACCAATCACGCGCGAGATCGACAGCATCACACCGGTCGTGATTCCGGCGATCGACGTCGGCAGCACCACCTTCGCGATGGTGCGCCACTTCGGCACACCGAGCGCATACGACGCCTCGCGGAGTTCATTCGGAACCAGGCGCAGCATTTCTTCTGTGGAGCGCACGACCACGGGAATCATCAGCACAGACAGCGCGATCGATCCCATGATGCCCATGCGCACGCCGGGCCCGAAGAACAGCGCGAACAGCGCGAACGCGAACAGACCGGCAACGATCGACGGAATACCCGTCATCACGTCAACCAAGAACGTGATGCCGCGCGCGAGGCGGTTGTTGTTGCCGTACTCAATCAGATAGATCGCGGTAAAGATACCGATCGGAATGGAAATCACGGCCGCCGCCAGCGTGATCAGCAGGGTTCCCATGATCGCGTGCAGGGCGCCACCGCCCTCGCCAACCACGTTGCGCATCGAGTTGCTGAAGAACTCGGCGGAGATGCCGGCAACGCCATTGCTGACCACGGTGATGGCCACCGAAACGAGCGGAACCATGGCGAGAATGAACGCGCTGCTCACGACGCCGGTGACGAGGCGGTCGGTGGCCTTGCGGCGCCCCTCGACGGTTGCCGAGATGATCGTGATTAGCGTCAAATACACCAGCGCGGTGACGATCGCCCAGCCGGCGATGTTGAACTCGTCTTGCACGCTCTGTGCCAACAGCAGAAAGACGAGGGCCATGGCGACGGCGGTGCCGCCCAGCAATGCCCACGGCGTCCACCGCGGCAGCTGGCCGCTGGTGAGACGGACGGGGGAAGCAGAGACCGGAACCTCGGGTGCGTCGGGCGCGTCAGAGGAGGTTGGGGGAGAAACGGCGATTGACATCAGTTGGCTCCCGAGAATTCCTTGCGGCGGCTGACAACCCAGCGCGCGACGGCGTTCACCGCGAAGGTGACGATGAAGAGGATGAGGCCCGTCGCGATCAGCACGTTGACGTTTGCGCCGTAGGCCTCAGGGAAGGTAAGGGCGATGTTCGCGGGGATCGTTGAGGGGTTCTGGCTGGTGAAGAGCTTGAAGCTGATCACGCCGGTGGCCGAGAGCACCATGGCGACCGCCATTGTCTCGCCCAGCGCGCGACCGAGGCCCAGCATGGAGGCCGACACGATGCCGGAGCGGCCGAAGGGGAAGACAGCCATGCGCACCATCTCCCAGCGCGTAGCGCCAAGGGCGAGTGCCGCCTCTTCGTGAAGGCGCGGCGTCTGCAAGAAGATTTCTCGGCAAATCGCCGTGATGATCGGAACAATCATGACGGCGAGCACGATGGCCGCGGTGAAGATAGAGCGGCCAACGGCAGCATCACCGGCGAACAGCGGAAACCAACCCATGTTGGTCATCAGCCAGCTGTAGATCGGCTGCGCGGCGGGGGCAAGAACCATGATGCCCCAGAGACCAAACACGACCGACGGCACGGCGGCGAGCAGATCAACCACGTAGCCGAGCGCCTGCGCCAGCTTGCGCGGTGCGTAGTGCGAGATGAAGAGCGCAACGGAGACGGAGAGCGGAACCGCCATCACGATCGCGAGGAACGAAGCCCAGATGGTTCCGAACGTCAGCGGCCAGACGTAGTCCCAAAAGTTGGTGTCAAGCAGTGACGCGGTTTCGCTCGTTGCCGTGATGCCTGGAATCGATTGCACGACCAGGAAGATGGTGACGGCGGCGAGCGTCACCAAGATCATGGAGCCGGCGAACAGGGCGGTTCCGGAGAACCAGCGATCCCCCGCGCGCACGGGCGGCTTGGCCTGGCGCGCTCGCGGTGGGCTCTGAGTGGAAGAGGTCATGGTGTCCTGTTCTCGGCTGATACGACAGTGTGCCCGGCTCGGTGGGTGACCGAGCCGGGCAACAGTGTTTACTTGGTGACGATCAGGTCGATCGCTGCGTTGATCTTGGTACGCAGGTCTTCGGTGATCGGAGCGTTTCCGGCTGCGGCTGCGGCTGCATCCTGGCCCTCTTCGCTGGCGATGTACTGGAGGTAGGACTTCACGATCGGTGCCTGGTCGGCGAAGTCTGCGCCGTACTCCTGGCAGGCGATCAGGTAGCTGACCAGAACGATCGGGTAGACGCCTGCAGCCTCAGAGGTGCGGTCAAGCTCGATCGCGAGGTCGCCCTCGGTGCGGCCTTCGGCGAACGGCGAGTGCTCAACGACGGCTGCTGCGGCCTCCGGCGAGTACTCGACGAACTCGTCGCCAACCTTGATGGCGACGGTCGACAGGCCCTCTTCTGCGGCGCGCGATGCGTCGGCGTAACCGATGGATCCGACACCCTGCTTGACCGAGTTGACGACACCCGACGTACCCTGAGCGGCTTCGCCAGACTGCAGCGGCCATTCGCCATCGGGCTCGTTCGTCCACGCCTCGGGAGCTGCGGCTGCGAGGTAGTCGGTGAAGTTCTCGGTCGTGCCCGAGTCGTCGGCGCGGTGCACGGGGTTCACGACGAGATCAGGCAGCGTGACGCCCGGGTTGAGAGCCGCGATTGCCGGGTCGTTCCAGTTCTTGATTTCGCCCGAGAACAGCTTGGCCGTGGTGGCAGCGTCCAGGTTGAGCGACTCGATGCCCTCGAGGTTGAAGATGACGGCGATCGGGGAGATGTAGGTGGGCAGCTCGATGATGTTGGAACCATCGGCGCAGGCCGCGAACGTTCCCTCAAGTTCTTCCGGCTTGAACGCGCGGTCAGAACCGGCGAACGCGATAGCGCCAGCCATGAACGACTCGCGACCAGCGCCAGAACCGGCCGGGTCGTACGTCACGGTGACGTCAGCGTGTGCCGTCTGGAAGCCGGCGGTCCAGGTCTGGACGGCAACTTCCTGCGATGAGGCGCCGGAACCAGCGATCTCGCCCGACAGCGCCGGAGCGTCAGAGGGGGCGCTGGAGTCGGAGGGTGCGTTCGAGCCAGCGGGGGCCGCTGACTCGTTCGCTGCGCAAGCCGTCAGCGAGAGAGCAGCAATAGCGCTGATCGCGCCGATCTGGGCAATACGGGTGAGCTTCACGAGGTGAATCCTTCACTGTGTCGGAGATGATCCCGGTGCAGGGACATCACAGACGTTAAGCGTCTCTTCTTAACTAGTGTGGGAACGCAGGTGAACGGAAGGTGAACGACCGGAACACTCTAGCCGCGAGCGTCGTACGTCTCGATTGTCACAATTCCGGTGCCCGGGTGGGTTGCCGACAGGTGAACAACGCTAAAAGCCGAAGGTTCGAGCGTCGCGGCCTCCGCCAGATATCGCCCCTCGATGGTTGCCGTTGCCAGCGCGATTTCACGCATGATCGTGGGAATCACGGGGCGGTGGCTGCACAGCACAGCGGCCTTGCGCGCGCGCACCCGCTTGCCGACGACGGAACGCACATCAGCGGTTCCGGCTTCGAAGGCGTCTTGGGAGAGGTCATCAGTGCGCGCAATGTCACGGCCGAGGGCGGTGGCGAGCGGAACCACGGTTGTCACGCAACGAATTGCCGTGGATGACACGATGCGGCGTACCCCGAAGCTTGCGAGCGTGCCGCTGATGCCGTGCGCCTGCGTGGTTCCGCGGTTTGTCAGCGGCCGCTCCGCGTCACTGCCCGACCATTCTGAACGGGACAATGCCTTGGCGTGACGCAACACGATGAGCGGGAAGGTCTCGAGCACGCCGTCGCCTTCGAGGCGCAGAAAGTTCTCTACGATCTCGACGTCGACCGGGTAGCTGAGGTATTTGAGGGCTCGCTTGGGGGAGACCCACTCCAAGCCGGCAACCTCTTTGTTCGGCACGAACGCCGAACGTCGCACCGCCGCGTCGGTCGCGTGAGCCGACCAGTAGTGCACAATCTTCTGCCTGCGGCTGGGCAGCCGGTAGTGCGAGACGCCGATGGGTACACCCAGGTTGACCCGAATTCCGGTCTCTTCGAAGATCTCGCGTACCGCCGTTTCTGGCAGCGTTTCGCCCGGGTCAACCTTGCCCTTGGGCAGGGTGACATCGGCGTACTTCGTGCGGTGAATGACGAGAATGCGGAGCTTGCCTTCAACGATTCGCCAGACGAGTGCGCCGGCGGCGTAGACGGCCGTGTTGCTCATCGCACCGCGCGCGACCGACGGCGGCGGGCAATAGCCGCCATGGTTGCGTCCTGAACGTCGATGAGGGGCTGACCGTCGCTGTCGACCGAGTGGCGCGTCCACACGCCGTCGGCGTCCAAGTGCCACGAGCTGGTGGCGTCGCTCATCGCGAGGTCAAACAGCGTCGCAAGCTCCGTGAGGTGCTCGGGCGCGATCACGCGCACCAGAGCTTCGACACGGCGGTCGAGGTTGCGGTGCATCATGTCGGCGCTACCGATATAAACCTGCGGGTCGCCGTCGTTCGCAAACATGAACAGACGCGAGTGCTCCAGATAACGACCGAGAATGGAGCGCACCGTGATGTTGTCGCTGAGCCCGGGCACACCGGGCCTCAGCGAGCAGATGCCGCGCACCCACACTTCAACCGGAACTCCGGCCATCGAGGCACGATAAAGCGCGTCAATGATCTGCTCATCGACCATCGAGTTGACCTTGATGCGAATGCGGGCGGGCTTGCCGGCGAGAGCGTTGCGGCGCTCCTTCTCAATGAGACGGATCAGCCCCTTGCGCAGGTGCAGAGGCGCGACGAGCAGGCGCTTGAACTTCTTCTCGATCGCGTAGCCGCTGAGCTCGTTGAACAGGCGCGTGAGGTCTTTGCCAACCTGGTCATCGGTGGTGAACAGGCCGAAGTCTTCGTACAGTCGCGAGGTCTTGGGGTTGTAGTTTCCGGTGCCGACGTGGCTGTAGTGGCGCAGCGTGCCCTCTTCTTCGCGGATCACGAGGCACAGCTTGGAGTGGGTCTTCAGCCCGACGAGACCGTAGACGACGTGAACGCCAGCCTTTTCAAGCTTGCGCGCCCACACAATGTTGGCGGCCTCATCGAATCGCGCCTTGACCTCAACCAGGGCCAGCACCTGCTTGCCCGACTCGGCCGCGTCGATCAGTGCCTGCACGATGGGGCTGTCCCCCGACGTGCGGTACAGCGTCTGCTTGATGGCGAGCACGTGCGGGTCGCGCGCGGCCTGCTCCAAAAACGCCTGCACGCTTGTCGCGAAAGATTCGTACGGGTGGTGTACCAGCACGTCGCCGCGGCGGATCGCGGCGAAAATGTCGGCGCGACCGTTCTGCTCCACGGGCTGAAAGGCGAGCGCCGTGCGCGGCAGGTGCGGCGGGTAGTGCAGGTCGGGTCGCTCAATGCGAGACAGGCTGAACAGCGATCGCAAGTCAAGCGCGCCGGGCAGGCGGTAGACCTCTTGATCGGTGATGTCGAGCTCTTTCAGCAGCACATCGAGGGTGACATCATCCATGTCATCGGTGATTTCGAGGCGGATGGGCGGGCCGAAGCGGCGGCGCATCAGCTCTGCCTCCAGCGCCTGAATCAGGCTTTCGCTTTCGTCTTCTTCAATCACCATGTCTTCGTTGCGCGTGAGGCGGAACAGATGGTGATCGATGACCTCCATACCGGGGAAAAGGTCGCCAAGGTGGTTGGCAATCAACTCTTCCAGCGAGATGAAGCGCATCGTGGTTCCGTCGCCCGGAACCTCGACAAGGCGCGGCATCATCTGCGGCACCTTGAGGCGCGCGAAGTCTTGGCGGCCGGTGCGTGCATTGCGCACACGAATCGCAAGGTTAAGCGAGAGACCGGAAATGTAGGGGAACGGGTGCGCGGGATCGACGGCGAGCGGCATCAACACCGGGAACACCTGGTTTTGGAAGTACTCGGTCAGCGACTCTTGCTCGGCGCCGGTGAGTTCGTCCCAGTTGACAACCTCAATGCCCGCCTCGGCGAGCGATGGCTGTACGAGGTGCTTCCACGCCGCGGCGTGACGCAATTGCAAGCGGTGAGCCTCGGCCGAAATGTCGGCAAGCACATCGAGCGGGGCGCGTCCGACGTTGGTCGGAACCGCGAGTCCGGTCAGAATGCGGCGCTTAAGCCCGGCGACGCGCACCATGAAGAATTCGTCGAGGTTGCTGGCAAAGATGGCCAGAAAGTTCGCGCGCTCAAGCAGGGGAGTGGCGGGATCTTCGGCAAGTTCAAGCACACGCTGGTTGAACGCGAGCCAGCTCAACTCGCGGTCAAGATACCGATCATCAGGAAAACGGTCGTCTGCATCGGGCGCGAGCGCATCGAAGTCGTCGTCGTCATCACCAAAGCCCGCATCGGGGATCGTCTGCTCGATCATGTCAACATCATGACAGGCAACTATGACATGCGGGTAAACCGGTTACGCGTGCGACGAATCTAACGCGTCGTCTTCAGCCGTATTGAAGCGGTAGCCAACGTTGCGCACGGTGCCAATCAATTGTTCCGAGTCGCCCAGTTTTGCGCGCAACCGACGCACGTGCACGTCGACCGTTCTGGTGCCACCGAAGTAGTCATAGCCCCACACTTCGCTCAGCAGCTGCTCTCGGGTAAAGACTCGCGATGGGTGTGTCGCGAGAAAGTGGAGGAGCTGGAACTCTTTGTAGGTGAGATCGAGGGGGCGGCCATTCACCTTGGCTGAATAACTGGCCTCGTCGATGGAGATACCGCTGGTTTGTACCCGCGTGGATTGGGCTGTAACGGCAACGCGCCCGAGCGCGAGGCGCACGCGAGCGTCAATTTCGGCGGGGCCGGCCGTGGTGAGGATGACATCGTCGATGCCCCAGTCTGGCGAGATTGCGGTGAGGCCACCTTCGCTCACGGCGGCAATCAGGGGGCTCGAGAGGCCCGTGGTGCGCAGAATCTTGCACAGTGACTTCGCCGCGAGCAGATCGCCACGCGCATCGATGATGACGAGGTCGGCATCGGGGGCAGACACCAGGTGGGCGGGGGAGGCAGGAATGACGCGCACAGCATGGGTGAGAAGCTCGAGCGCCGGGAGGGGGCCAAGGGTGTCCGCGGCGGAGCTCAGTACCAAGATCTGTGCCACACTCGCTCCTCTTTAGCGGCTTGGCCGCCTCGCACCCATAATAGCCAGACCTCTCGATGGGGTTGATTCCTACGTCTTGTAGATGTCGTCATGCAACAATGGCGAGGTGTCGACACCTGAACTTGCTCCGCGATCGCCGTTTCCTGGCATCGTCGCTGTGTGGGTCGCCGGGCTCCTGGCTGCCTCCGCAATCGGACTCTTCGTCGGGGTCGAGGCCCGGCCGCAGTGGCTGTGCGTTGCACTGGGCGGCTGCCTCATTCTGACGTTTGGCATTCAGGTGGCCTACGGCCGCCCCAATGGCTTCATTCGACGCGTCGGCCTGAGCATGCTCGGTGCGCTCATGGTGATGGGCGTGGTCTCGGTGGGTTTTGGTCTCGCCGAGATGATGACCGCCGTCTGAGGTGCCGACAACGGGCGAGAGCGCGCTAGAGTAATGGCATGGATTATCTTGCGCTTGAACTCTTCTTCGTAGGGCTCCTGGGACTCGCCGGGGCGGCTATCGCTTTTGTGTCGGGCGCCGTCCTGTGGAACCTGTTCCGCGGCCAGCGCTAAGCGCATGATCGAGCTGCCGAGCGATCTTCCGGCGGATCTCGTTCCGCTCTCCTGGCTACTGGGCGTATGGGAGGGCGTTGGGGTCATTGACTATCACGTCGGTGATGACCATTACTCCGGTGAATTCACCCACCGCGTGAGCTTCAGCCACGACGGTGGCGACTTCTTGAACTATTCCGCGACCGCCGTGATGACCGACACGAATCGTGCGCTGGTCAGCGAAGTCGGGTTCTGGCGTTTGGCACGCCCGCGCAGCGCCGCGGATGCTGGCCCCGGTCTGTTGCCCGCCACCGCGGAAGCGGTCGTTCGCACGGTCGATGATGTCGAAGCGCTTCGCCAAACGAGCGGTGGCTTCGAAATCGAAGTCAACTTGGTGCACTCCGATGGCGTGAGTGAGCTTTATCTCGGCGAGGTCAACGGGCCTCGCATTGAGATCGCCACCGACGCCGTTGTGCGTGGTGCGTCGGCATTGCCTTATGGCGCCGCGACGCGCATGTATGGCCTTGTGGACTCTCACCTGCTGTGGGCGTGGGATATAACAGCGTTGGGCGCTCCGCTTGCCTCGCACGCCTCTGCGCGACTCGCGAAGGTTTCTTGATGAGCCGCTTCGCCTCCCTCCCCGGTGCCGTCGCCGGCCATCATGGCATCGCTCACTACGGCGAGCCACTGCGTGAACAGCGCGCGCTTGACCGCGGCACGGCGTTCGCCGAATTGGCCGACCGGGCCGTCGTTGCCCTCACCGGACCGGAACGCCTCACGTGGCTCAACTCCATCACCTCGCAGGCTGTTGATCGCCTGCCTGCTGGCGCTTCGACCGAGCTGCTCGTGCTTGACGTGCAGGGTCGCGTTGAGCACGCCGCCGGCGTGTACGACGACGGTGAGACCACGTATCTGCTGGTTGACATCGACGATGCGGAACCACTGTCAACGTGGCTGCTGCGGATGCGGTTTCGCGCGCAGGTCGAGATTGCGGCGACGACGGATTGGGTGCTCGTTGGCTTCAACGCGGGGGGCGCTGCCGAAGCGGTCGTGACCGCCGTGCTCGGTGACGATGCTCGAATTTGGGTCGACCCGTGGAGCGTGGTGACTCCCGGTGGCTGGCAATACTCCCACGCCGCCGAACACCCGGGCGCTGATCGATCGTGGCGCGAAGCCATCGTCACGCCAGCGCAACGTGACGCTCTCATCGCGCAGCGTGGTTCCGTCACCGCCGCTGGCCTGCTTTCTGTCGATGCGCTGCGCATTGCCGCCTGGCGTCCGCGTTGGGCGAATGAGCGTGATGACCGCGTCATTCCGCACGAAGTCGACTGGCTGCGCTCAGCCGTGCACCTCAACAAGGGGTGCTACCGGGGCCAAGAGACGGTCGCGAAGGTTCACAACCTCGGCCACCCGCCGCGGCGCCTCGTGATGTTGCACCTCGACGGTAGCGACAGTGTGATTCCTGCACCCGGAACCACGGTGTACGACGGTGAGGATGAGGTCGGGGTGGTGACGTCAGCGGCCATGCATCACGAACTTGGTCCGATCGCTCTGGCGATTGTGAGCCGTCGCGTGCCCGCGGAGTCATCCCTCAGCGTGCGCCTTGATGACGTGGTGATTTCGGCGGCGCAGGAGGTTATTGTTCCGGCCGATGCGGGAGCCACCGCGAACGTGCCGCGCCTGACACGCCTCTCGCGCAGGCCGCTCAAGCAAGACTGAGTGGCGGCGCGTGGGGGATTTTGTCCGATTTCAGAGTGCGGTTCCGAATCGCCGGGGGTCTGTTTCCGGGTGTTTTTGCGTTAGTAAACGGGCTGGCAGCGGAGGGCATCCTCACCTCGGATGATGCGCAGTGGGTGCGTGAAACTAACGACCATGCGAATGCGGCCTACCGAGACCCGAGTTCGGTGGTTGCCGATTGTTATGACCCGATTGCGAATCCAGGAGCAAGGTCGTGGTTCAAGGCGACGGCCGAAGAACTCCTCACTTTGACGCGCGGGTATCTTGAGCTCTTGGCGCGCTATGACGTGCGGTGGGTGGAACCGCGCACGGATTCGCCCGGCAGGATCACCTACGAGGATGACGTGCAGGTTGTAGCCGTGCCGTTTGTTTATCCCGACGGTTGGCCGTTTCGCACCTGACGCTGCGGGTTTGGGGGCGTTGGGTGAGTCGTTCTGCGTACCTGCTCGTAGTCACGGCGGCCCGGTGTGCCCGATATCCCCACCTCACACCCCCACGGCACACGACACCCCCACGGCACACGCGCGGCATACGGCCACGAACGAGGCCACGTCAATGCCGACCGACAGCGCGACCACGCCGAGGCGACCTGTATCGCGCTGCGTCGCTGGGGCTAGCGGCTCAGATCCTTCAGGGCGCACTCGGCAGCGGCGACACCGCTCATCCCGTGCACACCCGCCGCGGGGGAGGTCGAGGCGCCACCGAGATAAATACCGTCGGCCCCGGTTCGGTACCCCAGCCAACCCAAACGTGGGCGAACAAACAGTTGCCGAAGAGACGTGGCGCCACCCGTGATGTCACCGCCAACGTACGCCGCATTGTGCGCCTCAAGCGCCGCGGGGCCGCGCACATGCATGCCCACAACACGCTCACGAAGCCCCGGCGCGAACTGCTCAACGCGCGCCAGAATGCGCTCCGTTTCGTCGCCTCCCCACGCATGTGGCACCTGCGCATACAGCCAAAACGGAACCACGTTGCCCACCCGACGAGAAGCATCCGTGGTGTGGGGTTGTGCCGTCAAAACAAACGGCCGCTCCGGCATCCGCCCACGAGCAATCGCTGCCTCTGCCTCGCGCATCTCAGCCATGGTTCCGCCTACGTGCACGACGCCCGCGCGGCGCGACTCCTCATCCCTCCACGGCACCTCGCCCTCAACCGCAAGGTCGATCTTGTAGGCGGCAGGGCCGGGACGAAAGCGTCGCCACGCGCGTCCGACCTGGTACGGCACATCGGGCATGAGGGGGAGCGCTGCGGCGGGCGGCACGGTCAAAATGACAATGTCCGCGTCGATGTCTCGAGTGCTCGTGACCGCCGCGGAGGTCTCAATGCGTCCGCCGAGGAGGCCAAGTTCGGCGGCGAGTGCCGCGGTGAGCGCACCCGCCCCGCCCTGAGCCATCGGCCAGCCGTGCGCATGCGCCATCGCACCCAGCATCACGCCAACCGACGATGACACCAGCGACGTCAGAGGCATGAACGCGTGAGCGGCAATGCCGCCAAACAGCGCCGCGGCCTGCGGGGTACGAAACAGTCGTGCCGTCAGAGTCGCGGGAGGCACGGCACGCGCACCGAGACGCCCCAGCATGAGGGGATGGCGCGGCCAACTAACGAGGGGCCGGAACGCAGTGGCGGCGAGCGCATCAGGGCGTGAACTCAACGGGCCGAAGAGCGCACGCCAGCGGCCACCGTCAACGCCGAGCTCCGCAGCCGTGGCATCGAGGTCGCGAAACAGGGTCGCCGTGCGTTGTCCCAGAAGCGGATGCGCCAGCTCAATCGGCGCGTGCCGCCACACCAGGCCATGCCGCTCAAGGCTCAACGATCGAAAGAACGGCGACGCAACAGCCGCAGGCAACGCCGTTGAACAGTCGTCATGAAGGAGGCCCGGAACCGTCAGCTCAGAGGTGAGAGCGCCGCCACCGATGCGGCTACTAGCTTCATAGACCGTGACCCTGATGCCCGCCTGTGCGAGACGAATGGCGGCAGCGAGACCGTTCGGACCCGAGCCGACAACTGCCGCCGTCGTCACGGCGCCACCGCAGCCCAGTCAACGGTGACCTCGCCCAGCCGCCAGCGCGAAGCGGTGCCCTGCACCGGCCAGCCGGCGTCTTTCACGGCCCGTACGGTCGCAAGCCAGCGCTGCACCGGCCCAAAGGTTCCGAGCGGTGCGCTTCGCTCCCACGCGTCATCGAGCGCCGCGAGATATGCATGCACCCGCTGGCCAGGAACATTGTGGTGAATGAGCGCCTTCGGCAGCCGCTCCGCAACGATGCTGGGAGATTCCAGGCCCGCAAGACGCAGCGAAACCGTCAACCGCAACGGGGTAGCGGTGGGATCAATATCGATCCAACTCGAAACGCGTCCGATCTCATCGCACGTGCCCTCCACGAGCAACCCGCCTGGTTCCAAACGATGTGCCATCAGTGCCCAGGCCGCGGCAACGTCGGCCTCGTCATACTGGCGCAACACATTGAACGCTCGAATAATGCGAGGAGCGCGGGCGGTCGGCGTCTCAAAACCACCCTTGGCAAAACTCACCCGCGCATCTGCCGGAAATGTCGTGGTTCCGGCGCGCACCTCGGCCAGTTGCTGCGTGGCGCGAGCAACGCGATCGGCATCAATCTCAACGCCCAGCACCTCGGTTCCGGCGTTCACCTTGACGAGGCGGGCGTACAGCTCGAACGCCGTGACACCAGACGCACCGAAGCCCAGATCGACCACGAGGGGATTGGTGGCCGTCGTAAACTCGCGGCGTGCGGCAATCCAGCGGTCCACCCGGCGCAAGCGATTGGTTCCGGTGGTTCCGCGAGTTGCGTGCCCCGTGGGGGTGGTGCGACGAGCCATGCTTCAATCTTGCCAGTGTCAGTGTGTGACATTCGGCGACGCAGTGGGCGGGTGCTCGCCGGTAGGCTGTGAGCATGACGGAGCCTTACACTCTCATCCTCCTTCGCCACGGACAGAGCGAATGGAACCAGCTGAACCTGTTCACGGGGTGGGTCGACGTTCGCCTCACCGAACAGGGCAAGAATGAAGCGCGCCGCGGCGGCGAGCTACTTGCCGAGGCTGGCCTGCTGCCCGATGTGCTGCACACGTCGTTGCTGAGCCGTGCCATCCAGACGGCGAACATTGCGCTGGACGCGGCCGACCGGTTGTGGATTCCAGTGACGCGCTCGTGGCGTCTGAACGAGCGCCACTACGGCGCCCTGCAGGGCAAAGACAAAGCGCAGACACTCGAAGAGTTTGGCCCCGAGCAGTTTCAGCTGTGGCGCCGCTCGTTCGATGTTCCGCCGCCCCCACTTGACGACGCGAGCGAATTCAGCCAGGTAAACGATGTGCGTTACGCAGGCATTGACGGCGAGCTGCCTCGCACCGAGTCGCTGAGCCTCGTTATCGACCGCCTGCTGCCGTACTGGGACAGCGCGATCGTGCCCGATCTGCAGGAGGGCAAGACGGTTCTTGTCACCGCACACGGCAACTCGCTGCGCGGTTTGGTGAAGCACCTCGAAGGCATCAGCGACGACGACATCGCCTCGCTCAACATTCCGACCGGCATTCCGCTGGTCTACCGCCTTGGCGCCGACCTCAAGCCGCTCGGCCCGGGCGAATACCTTGACCCGGAGGCGGCCGCCGCTGGCGCCGCCGCCGTCGCAAACCAGGGCGCGAAGCACTAACTCCGCCACAAAGGGGGTGGCCGGGTGATTACTCACCCGGCCACCCCCTTTGCATGCCGCGTCGGGCGCCGAACGGGCCCGCCGCTTGGCGCGGTGTTACGGCTGCGTCACGATAGCGTCGGTGTCGGCTGCCCAGTCGCCCGTGGCGAGGTAAACAACCTTCTTCGCGACCGAGACCGCATGGTCGGCGAAACGCTCGTGGTAACGGCTCGCGAGGGTGGCATCGACCGTTGCCCCCGCTTCGCCCTTCCAGTTTTCGGAGAGCACCTTCTCGAACACGGTCGCGTGCAACTCATCAACCAGATCGTCGTCGTTGCGAATCACGTCTGCCAGGCGCAAATCTTGCGTGCGCAGCAGGTCGGTCAGCTTGCGGGCAATGTCGACATCAAGTTCACCCATCTTGGTGAACGTGGTCTTCAAGCCCTTTGGAATCGCGCGTTCCGGAAAGCGGTATCGAGCAAGCTGAGCGATGTGCTCGGCCATGTCGCCCATGCGCTCCAGCGACGCGCTGACGCGGAGCGCCGTCACCACGGTGCGGAGGTCGCGCGCGACCGGCTGCTGGCGCGCCAGGATCTCAATGGCCAATTCGTCCAGTTCGACGGCCAATTCGTCAATGCGGCGGTCGTTGGTGATGACCTCATCGGCGAGCGTGACATCGCTGCCCGCGAACGCCTGGGTTGCCTTGTCGATAGCATCGGCGACGAGCTCGGAAATTTCGACGAGACGCGACTGCACCTCGTCCAAAGACTGGTGGAATACTTCGCGCATCAAAACGCCTTTCGTATGCGCGCACTGCGCGACTGAATCGGGTGTGCAAATAGGGCACGGCAGGTCGCATCCGATTCTGATGACCAAAGGTTAACGATTGGTGCCCTCTGCGTGAATAGTAGACGGCGAGGCCCCAGAAATCGCGGAAACTGGCCGCAGAGACCAAGGTGAACAATCTACGCTGGAGATATGAACTCGCTGGAGCTCTCGCTGCTGTCGCTGTGCCTGGGGCTCATCCTCGGCGGCGGCATCGCACTGTTGATTGTGGTCGCGTACCGCACGCGAGACAAGCATTTGCAGGAGTCCAGCACCGAGCTGCCAGACGGTTTGACTCTCGTCATGGAGGGCATGACCGATGCTGCTGCGGTGATCGACACCTCCAACCTGATTCTCGCGACCTCAAAAGCCGCCGGATGGTTGGGGTTTCGCGTCGGCGCAACCTTGCAAGACCCCGAGCTACGCGCGCTCGTCAAGGAGGCCCGTGCATCGGGCGTGCCAGAGACGCACTCCATGCGGTTGCGTATTGGCGACGTATCCACCGAGACTCGACTGGTTTCAGCGCGCGCGATTTCATTGGGCGGACGCCTCGCGTTGCTCACGGTGCGCGACATCAGTGAGGCCGAACGCGTTGAGCGCATGCGTCACGACTTCGTCTCGAACACCAGCCATGAGCTGAAGACCCCGGTCGGAGCGGTGACGTTGTTGGCAGAGGCGATCGAATCGGCGGCGGATGACCCAGCGCAGGTGCGCCACTTTGCCTCGCGTATCCAAGCCGAAGCGCTGCGCCTCGGCAACCTCACCTCGCGCATCATGAACCTGTCTCGCCTGCAGTCAACCGACAGCTTGGCGGAGACCCGGGCGGTGTCGATCGATGAGGTGGTTGCCGCCGCGATCGACATGCAGTCGGTTGCGGCCGAGTCTCAGGGGGTCGAGGTGGTACGCGGCGGCGACCGCGGGCTCTATGTGCGCGGTGACGTGCAGGTGCTAAGCGACGCCATTGCCAACCTGATTGCTAACGCGATTGCGTACTCGCCCGCGGGTTCCCGCGTCGGCGTCGGGGTCAAGCAGATGGCCGATGCCGTTGAGATTTCGGTCGCAGATCGCGGTATCGGCATCGACGAGTCCGAGCAGAACCGCATTTTCGAGCGCTTTTACCGAGCCGATCAGGCTCGGTCGCGTCGCACCGGCGGCACCGGGCTTGGTCTGTCGATCGTCAAGCACGCGGTGCAGCGCCACGGCGGCGACGTGCGCCTCTGGTCGCGACCCGGGCGTGGTTCCACGTTCACCGTCACCCTGCCCCTCATTCCTGCCCCCGATGCCGATGAGCGTTCGCATAAGAAGAGCGGAACCAAGGGCAAGAAGGCGAAGAGCGGTGGCGGTTCGGCATCGCGACCGGTGAAGAAGAAGGCGGCGAAGTCGGCACCGGCCGCAGCCGCCGCCTCACGTGCCGAGCCCGCCGCTCGTGCGAAGAAGACTCCCCAGAAGACGGCCACAACGGCCACCCCGCAGAGAGAAGAGCAGGAATGACTCGTGTGCTCCTCGTCGAAGACGAACCCGACCTCGCCGACCCGCTGGCATACCTGCTGAAGCGGGAAGGATATGAGGTTGAGATCGCCGAAGACGGACCGGCAGCGCTCGCCGCCTACCGCGATCGCGGCGCCGACATCATCCTGCTTGACCTCATGCTTCCGGGCATGCCAGGAACCGAGGTGGCGCGGCAAATTCGCGTGAACGCGCAGACGCCGATCATCATGCTCACCGCGAAGGACTCTGAGGTCGACATCGTGGTGGGGCTGGAGCTGGGCGCCGACGACTACATCACCAAGCCCTATTCTTCGCGCGAGCTGCTGGCGCGCATGAGGGCAGTGCTGCGGCGTTATGACTCGGTCGAGGCCGAGCTGGATGAGCGCCTACTCGAAAGCGAACGCGTCACGGTTGACCTTGACCGCCATGCCGTTTCGGTTGACGGTAGCGAGATCAGCATGCCGTTGAAAGAGTTTGAGCTTCTCGAAGTTCTGATGCGCAATGCCGGCCGGGTGCTCACTCGTGGTCAGCTGATTGACCGCGTATGGGGTAGCGACTACTTCGGCGACACCAAGACGCTTGACGTGCACATTAAGCGCATTCGCTCGCGCATCGAGGAGAACCCCGCACAGCCTGTGTTGCTGGTCACCGTGCGCGGCCTTGGCTACCGCTTCGAGGCCAGCTAGCCGCCGCTGGAGACGAAAAAGAGGGAGGGTCGCACGCCGAGCGTGTGACCCTCCCTCTTTCAGGACTTACTCCTTCGGAGCGAGACCTTCGAGGTAGTGAAGCTTCTCTTCGAGCACCGGAACGTGCGTCATGACGGTCTCGCCGCCCGACGTGATGTACGACACGACGGTGGCGCCGACCTCGGCGTTCATGCCTTCAAGCAGAACGGGGTCTTCGCCGTTGTCGCCCGTGCCGCCAAGCACGACGGTGGAGTGGGCGTCAACATCAACCTCAACGTTGACGGCGTCGGCGCCCTCGTTGATCTGGATGGTGACCGTGTGGTCTTCATCGGTGTTGTTGACGAAGTTGCCGATCAGGTTGCCATTCTCGCCCGACTCGTCAGCAACGATAAACAGGTTGCGAACCTTGACGGGGCCCGAGGCGTCATCAATGTTGATGCCCTCCGCAGCCGAATACGGAATGGTTGTCGCCTGGGGCGAAATCATGTTGCAGCCGGTGGCGCCGAGGATTACGGCCGCACCGAGTGCGATGGACGCGAGCGCGCGCGAGGTCACAGGTCCTCCCAAAGACGATGAAGGGGTCAAGGTCAGTCTAGTCGTTTTGACGAGTCTGCTGAACGCGGTGTGTCGGCGCGGCGCAACCGCACACCTTAGCGTAAGGGGCCATGTGGTATCCTGGAGTTTGCCGAAGGGACATAATTGCATGCTTTTTGAAGTCGGCGAGACGGTCGTTTACCCGCACCACGGTGCGGCCACGATCTCCGAAGTAAAGACTCGCATCATCAAGGGTGAAGAGAAGATCTATCTCAAGCTCCGTGTTGCACAGGGGGATCTCACCATCGAGGTACCGGCAGACAATGTCGACCTCGTGGGTGTTCGTGATGTCATTGGTAAAGAGGGCCTCGAGCGCGTTTTCGACGTGCTGCGCGCACCCTTTACCGAGGAGCCCACGAACTGGTCCCGCCGGTACAAGGCGAACCTCGAGAAGCTCGCTTCTGGCGACGTCATTAAGGTCAGCGAAGTTGTTCGCGACCTGTGGCGCCGCGACCAAGACCGCGGACTCTCCGCCGGTGAGAAGCGGATGCTCGTGAAGGCTCGCCAGATTCTGGTGTCAGAGCTTGCTCTGGCCGAGAAGACGGACGAAGAGAAGGCTGGCAGCCTGCTTGACGAGGTCCTCGCTTCCTAATTCATTTGTTCGCGAATGCCGCTCGATTATTCGGGCGGCATTCGTGTTTTCTGCCCTGCGCGGTAGCGTGAGAGGGTGAGCATCATTCCGGTTCCGCGCGTTGGGGTCATCGTCGTTGCCGCAGGCTCTGGCACCCGTCTCGGTGCTGGCGCGCCGAAGGCCTTTGTTGGTCTCGCTGGCCGCACCATCTTGTCGCACGCCCTAGAGCGTGTGTTTTCGACGACGGAACCAACACAGGTGATCGTGGTTGCGCCGGCGGGTCTTGAAGGTGAGGCTGAGGCAGACATCATGCAGGTGGCGGGCGATCGCCGCGATTTGGCGCGCGTGGTCACCGGTGGCGCAACGCGCCAAGAATCGGTCGCGAACGGCCTATCCGCGCTCTGGGGCGACGTAGAAACGGTGCTGGTGCACGATGCCGCGCGTGCCCTGGTTCCGGCGGCCATGATTGACCGCGTCATTGACGCGGTACGCGAGACCGGCCACGCGATCATCCCGGTGATGCCTGTCGTTGACACCATCAAGCGCGTTGACGGCTCGGTGATTACAGCGGCTGTCGATCGCTCAGAGCTCGCCGCTGCTCAAACACCCCAGGGCTTTCGCCGCGACGTGCTGCTCACCGCGTATCAGGCCGTTGGCGGCGACTTTACCGACGACGCCGCACTCATGCAGGCCGCCGGTCACACGGTCTTGACGGTCGAGGGCGATGCGATGGGGTTCAAGATCACGACCCCCGCCGACCTCCAGCGTGCCGAATCGCTGCTTGCGCCGTCTCCTCGGCTTCCTCGCGTTGGTATCGGCACCGACGTTCATGCTTTTGGTGGCGACGGAACCTTGTGGCTTGCCGGATTGGAATGGCCGGGGGAGCAGGCGCTCAGTGGCCACTCCGACGGTGATGCCGCCTCGCACGCGATTGTTGATGCGCTCCTCTCTGCGGCGGGGCTCGGCGATATTGGTACCCACTTCGGAACCTCGCGGCCCGAATTCGCCGGGGCTCACGCCGCCGTCTTTCTTGCTGAGACGCGCCGCCTCGTCGAGCAAGCAGGCTTCATCATCGGCAACGTATCGGTGCAAATTCAGGCATCACGGCCCAAATTTGCGCCGCGGCGGGTCGAGGCCGAGCGCACGCTGTCGATGATTCTGGGCGCACCCGTCTCAGTCGCGGCAACCACGACCGACGGCCTGGGGTTTGTCGGAACCAGCGACGGCGTGCAGGTATTTGCCGTGGCCCTGCTGCAGCCGCGGTAGGTCGGCTTGCAGCCGCGGTAGACAGGCAGTCTTATGCGACCGACGCGGTGGCGCGCGTCATGAAGATCGAATGTGGATCCTCGTGGTAGCTGCCAAACGGCGCGCACTCGACGAAGCCCTCGCTCGCATAGAGCGATCGGGCAGGCAGAAAACCATTGTCAGAACCCGTTTCCAGCCACAGCGAAGTGACCCCGCGTGATGCGGCCTCATCGATGACGTGGCGCAACAGCATTCGCCCAACACCCGTGCCGCGAGCAGCCGACGTCGTTCGCATCGACTTGAGCTCTGCCGTGGTTCCGGTAAGCGCCGCCAACGCCACCATGCCCATGATGCGGCCGTCGAGCCATGCCGTCCACACGGTGATGTGCGGCGAACGGAGAGCATCATCGGCAAGAACGTGGCAGCTCTCGTCTGGCGACCCGGCGCGCATGGCTGCGACGTGCTCGGCGATAAGCGCGCGCGTCTGCGGATCGGTGAGGTCATCTACCCGGATGGTCAGCATGCTTCTATTGTCGCGATGCGATGTTTCGCCCATGTTGCCGTAGTCGAACAGCCGGTGACATGTTGCGGTAGCGAGGTTTCCAGGTTTGAGGAGGCGCTCGCCGGTAGGCTAGAGCGGTGACTATTAGCCTCCACGACACGAAAGCGCAAGAATTGCGCGAGTTCGTCCCGCTCGATGCCTCGAACGTGACGATGTACGTGTGTGGACCGACGGTGCAATCGGGCCCACACATCGGCCACGTGCGTGCCGCGCTGAGCTTCGACGTGCTGCGGCGATGGCTAGAGCACACCTACGGCCGCGTCACCTTTGTGCGCAACGTGACCGACATCGACGACAAGGTGCTCGCCAACGCCACGAGCCAGGAGGAGTGGTGGGCACTGGCCTACCGCATGGAGCAAGAATTTGCCGCAGCATATGCTGCCGTCGGCATTCAGATTCCGACCTACGAGCCGCGAGCAACGGGTTCCGTGCCGCAAATGCAGGAGCTCATTGCGCAGCTGATCGAGCGCGGCCACGCGTACGCGGCCGCCGGTGACGTCTATTTTGATGTGCGATCGTGGCCGTCATACGGTGCGCTCACCCACCAGTCGATTGACGCGATGGAACCGGCCGCAGACGCCGATCCGCGCGGCAAGCGCGACCCTCGCGATTTCGCCCTGTGGAAGGGCGCCAAGGCGGGGGAGCCCGCCTCGGCGGTATGGGATTCTCCGTGGGGAGCGGGCAGGCCCGGCTGGCACATCGAGTGCTCGGCGATGGCGCGCCGTTACCTCGGCGAAGCGTTTGATATTCACGGGGGCGGCCTTGACCTGCGCTTTCCGCACCATGAGAACGAGCTTGCGCAGTCCACGGCCGCGGGAGACGATTTCGCGTCGTACTGGGTGCACAACGGCCTGGTGACGGTCGGCGGGCAGAAAATGTCAAAGTCGCTCGGCAATTTCACGCTGGCATCGGACGTGCTCGCGGTGCGCGACGCGATGGTGGTGCGCTACGCGCTGCTCGCCGCGCACTATCGCTCGACGCTCGACATCACGCCGTCGACCTATGACGAGGCTGAGGCCGCGCTCGGGCGAATTCGCACCTTCGTCGACCGCGTTTCGCGCGTGGCAGAGGTGCGAGAAGGCGGAACCATCACGGCGGAGTTTGCCGATGCCATGAACGACGATCTCGGCGTTCCGCAGGCGCTTGCAGTCGTGCATGATGCGGTTCGTCGTGGCAACAGTGCGCTCGATGATGGCGACGCCGACACGGCCATCGCCCTCGCGCGGTCGGTTGTTGCCGCGATGCGCGTGCTCGGCTTTGAGCTGACGGCGGCGAGCGGAACCTCGTCGCGCGCTGAGGGTGCGCTGGACGCCCTCGTGCAAACCATGATTTCGCAGCGGTCTCAGGCTCGCGCTGAAAAAGACTGGGGTGCGGCAGACCGCATCCGAGAAGCAATTGCGGCGGCGGGCATCGTGCTCGAAGACACCGCCGACGGAACTCACTGGAGTATCAATGACTAAGCCAGGACGCCCCGGAGCTCGCAAGGCGACTTCCAAGAAGGGCGCAACGAAGGGCACCGGCGGTCTCGGCCGCAAGGCGCTCGAAGGCAAGGGCCCGACCCCCAAGGCAGAAGACCGCGCGTGGCACCCCGCGGGCAAGCGCAAGGCTGCTCAGGAGCGTTACGCCGCCGCCGGTGGCCAGGGCAAGATTGGCGCGAAGCGTCAGGGCGACATGAACCGCGCCGCACGCGCCAAGGCAACGGATGACACCGAGACCGTTACCGGTCGCAACTCGGTGCTTGAGGCGCTGCGCACGAAGATTCCGGCGACCGCCTTCTACATCGCGCAGCGCGTTGAGATGGACGACCGCGTCAAGGAGATGCTGTCGCTCGCCTCGAACCGCAACATTCCGGTGCTGGAGGTCACGCGCCCGGAGCTTGACCGCATGGCCGGCTTCGACGGTGTTCACCAGGGCGTCGCCCTCAAGGTTCCGCCCTACCAGTACGCGCACCCGCAGGATCTGCTGGAAAAGGTCATCAGCCGCGGCCAGACGCCGCTGTTCGTGGCCCTCGACGGCATCACCGACCCCCGCAACCTCGGCGCGATCATCCGCTCGACGGCCGCGTTCGGCGGCCAAGGCGTTATCTTGCCGCAGCGTCGCTCGGCTCACGTCAACTCGGCAGCCTGGAAGACGTCGGCGGGTGCCGCCGCTCGTATTCCGGTGGCCGTTGCCCCCAACCTCACCACGACGCTCAAGGAGTTCAAGAAGCAGGGCGTGTTCATCCTGGGTCTTGATGGCGACGGTGACGTGCAGCTTCCCGAGCTGGAACTCGCGGATCGCCCCGTTGTGATTGTTGTCGGCTCAGAGGGTAAGGGTCTGTCGCGACTGGTGGCGGAGAACTGCGATCAGATCGTGTCGATTCCGATTTCTGCGGCTACCGAGTCGCTGAACGCCGGAATCGCGGCGGCTGTCGCGCTCTACCAGGTGGCTACCGTGCGCGGAGCGAAGGATTAGTCACAAAAAAGTTTGTACAAATGCGCCCCGTATCGGAATGATGCGGGGCGCATGTACGTTGTGACGATGGCAAGCAAACGAAGGGACTCTCATGGCTCGCATTGTGGTTATCGGCGGAACCGGTTACGCCGGTAAGAACATCGTGGCGGAAGCTGTCGCCCGTGGACACCAGGTTGTCTCGGTGGCGCGCACGCTTCCGGCTGAGCGGCAGGACGGCGTGCTCTACGCCGAAGGCAACATTCTTGACCCGCAGGGCATCGTTGCTGTTGCGGAGGGTGCCGACGTTGTTGTCTTTGCAACCTCGCCCCGTGGTGACATGGCTGGCGCCACGCGCGCTGCCATCGCGAACGTTATTGACGCACTGCCTGCAGAGGTTCGTGTCGGTGTTGTCGGCGGTGCCGGCGGCTCCCTGGTCGCCGAGGGTGGCCCTCGCCTGGTCGACTCTGGCTTCCCCGAAGAATTCAAGGCTGAGGCCCTCGAAATGATTGCCGTGCTCGACGACCTGCAGCAGACCGGCAGCGCTCACGACTGGTTCTTCATTCACCCGGCCGGTGGCTTCGGTCCGTGGAACGACGGCCCCCGCACCGGCACCTACCGTGACGGTGGCGACGTTCTCGTTGTCGACGCCGATGGCGAATCGAACATTTCGGGCGCCGACTTTGGTGTGGCTGTTCTCGACGAGATCGAGAACCCCCGCCACCGCGGCGAGCGGTTCACCGTCGGCTACTGAGCCGCGGTTCCATAAAACGGGTGACCGTCGTTGCCGCATCTGCGGCACGACGGTCACCCGTTTTTGACGTCACCTACACCAGGTCGCGCCAATCGCCCGCTTCTTCGTCGTCGTCCGTGTCTTCGGCGACGGTATCGGCCGTGATCATTTGTAGCGTTGTCGTTTCGGTGGGCGGGCCCATGATGGTCGCCTCGTCACGACGGTGGCGCAGCACGGTTGAGATGTAGCTGGAGAGCGCCTCGGCCAGCGGAACCGACGCGCTTCGTGCCTGCGACATGTACCAGCGGTGCTCGAGGACCTGGTGAAACACTTCGGCTGGTTCAAGCTTGGCGCGCAGTTCAAACGGAATCGCCTTGACGACCGGCTCAAACACGCGGGTAAGCCATTCGTGGGCGGCCATCTCTTCATCGGAGGAGACACGAGCGGAACGCGCGCGAAACTCGTCGAGGTCGTTGAGGAGGCGCTGGGCTTGGTTCTCTTCGACATCGAGGCCCGTCAGACGCAGCAGGCGACGCGCGTGATGCCCGGCGTCGACCACCTTCGGCTGAATCACCACCGTGGTTCCGTCGTTCGTCGTCTGAATCGACATTTCGTCGATGTCGAAGCCCAGCTCGTTCAGGCGCGCGACTCGCTCGGTGATGCGCCACGACTCGGTCAGCGGGAAGGTCTCTTGGTCGGTGAGCTCATGCCACAGCGAGTGGTATGAGCTCACGAGGCGGTCGGCGATCGCGATGGCATCGGTTGACTCTTCAAGACGGCCGCCGGCCTCAAGGTCGAAGATCTCGCCGGCAATATTGGTGCGGGCAAGGTCGAGGTCATACAGGCGCTGGCCTTCGGTCAGACCAGTCTCGTGTAGCTCACCTGTCTCGGCGTCGACGAGGTAGGCCGCAAAAGCCCCGGCATCGCGGCGAAACAGCGTGTTGGAGAGCGAAACATCTCCCCAATAGAAGCCGACGTTGTGCAGGCGCACCATGAGCACGGCTAGCGCGTCGACGAGGCGGTTGGCGGTGTCGGGCTTGAGCACGCCGGTGAACAGCGCACGGTACGGCATCGAGAAGCGCAGGTGTGCGGTGACGAGCGCAGCGGGCAGCGTGGTTCCGTCTTTTGCCGTGCGCCCCGCGATCACAGCGACACGCTCAACGCACGGCACATCAAGGCGCTGCAGGTTGCCGAGCATTTCATACTCGCGGGTGGCCATCGCCTCGGTCGTTTCTTTTACCGCGACCACGCGGCCGGAGAGGTTTGCGAATCTCACGAGGTGGCGCGAGAGGCCCTTAGGCAGCGAAACGATCGTGCTGCTGGGCCATTGGCCCAGTGGTGTTGACCAGGGCAGATCAAGCAGCCCAGGGTCGATCGCGCTGGCGGTGATGGTCAAAGATTCCGACACGGTTTCTCCCGGGTCAATCAGCGACGCGGCGCAAGGGAAAACCCCCTGCGCCGCGTCGTTGAGGCGTGAAATTACGCTGAGGCGATGGCCTTTTCGGTGAGGCGCTCACCGCTTGCGGTGTCGAACACGTGAATGTGTCCGGGAACGGCGCGCAGGGTGATGTTCTCCCCAGCGTTGGGGTGGTCGCGGCCGTCGACGCGAGCGACGATTTCGTGCTCGATCTCGGAACCTGCGTGTGCGCGGCCGTACAGGTAGCCGTCAGCGCCCAGCTCTTCGACGAGGTCGATCGTTACGGGCAGGACAGCCTCGCCGGCTCCCGCGACAACGAGGTCTTCGGGGCGGATGCCGACGGTGACCTTGTCGCCCGATGCCTTCGCGAGCACTTCGCGCTCGACCGGAACAATTTCGTTGCCCCAGACGATGCCGCCATCGGCGATGGAGGTCTCGAACAGGTTCATGGCGGGGGAGCCGATGAAGCCGGCAACGAAGACGTTGGAGGGGCGTTCGTACAACTCGCGCGGCGTGCCGACCTGCTGGAGCAGACCGTCTTTCAGCACGGCGATGCGGTCACCCATCGTGAGGGCCTCGGTCTGGTCGTGGGTGACGTAGACCGTGGTGACGCCGAGACGGCGCTGCAGCGATGCGATCTGCGTACGCGTCTGCACACGCAGCTTTGCGTCAAGGTTGGACAGCGGCTCGTCCATGAGGAACACCTGCGGTTCGCGAACGATAGCGCGACCCATGGCAACACGCTGACGCTGACCACCGGAGAGTGCCTTCGGCTTGCGGGCCAGGTACGGCTCAAGGTCGAGCAGCTTGGCAGCTTCGAGCACGCGGGCGGCGCGCTCTTCCTTGCTGACGCCGGCGATCTTGAGTGCGAAGCCCATGTTTTCGGCGACCGTCATGTGCGGGTACAGCGCGTAGTTTTGGAAGACCATGGCGATGTCGCGGTCTTTCGGCGGCACGTCGGTAACGTCGCGGTCACCGATCAGAATGCGACCCGAGTTGACCTCTTCAAGGCCAGCAAGCATGCGCAGTGCGGTGGACTTTCCGGAACCCGAGGGGCCGACGAGAACGAGGAATTCACCGTCTCCGACCTCGAGGCTGATCTTGTCAACCGACGCTCGCGTTGCTCCCGGGTAGACGCGGGTAGCGGCGTCAAAGGTTACAGATGCCATCAGTTTTCTCCTTCACCGGCAGGTACGTGCCGGACGATCCGTTGTGAAGCGCGGCAGGGTTACCCACCGTGGCCCGTCGTTGGGCCGAGACCAGTATGGCAGATGGAGGCGACTCATGACCGATGAATTTTCTGAGCATTTCGTACCGTTCACAGGCCGCAGAATCCGTTCGTCTGGGCATTTCTCAGCGTGTCGGACTACCCTAGAGAGGTTGCCTATAGCGGCAAACGCCCGAGCCCGTCGGGTCGAAATTGAGGTGTCATGTCAAACGAAGAAGCAGAAGGTACGCAGGCGGAGAACGAAAACTCCTCCGAAGCGAAGCCAGAAACCGGTATCGTTCCGACCGCCACGGGGGCGACCCCGGCTGCCTCCGGTGCGCCCGAATCGCGCCGCGACGCCGTGCGTGAGAAGGCCCTGCTGGTCTCCGCGCAACAAAAGCGCTCCCGCCTCATTTGGCGTTCGGTGATCGGTGTTGTCGTGCTGGCCCTCATCGTTGGCATCGGCTTTGTCGTCACCAATGTGGTGGCAGGCGAGACGGGCAAACCGCTGTCGGAGCCGAAGAATTTGGTCAACGGTGGCTTTGTCGTTGACGTTGAGCTGGTGTCTGCCCCCACCTCGGCGGGCAACGGAACCATCACCACGCCGACTCCGACACCCGAGCCCACGGCAGAGGCGACCGACGAGACCACCGGCGACGCGGTTCCGGAGCCGACGCCCACCGCAGAACCTCTCAACGTCAGCATTTACATGGACTACCACGACGCTGACGCCGCCGCTTTTCAGGTCGCCAACGCCAAGCAGCTCGCACAGTGGGTGCGTGACGGCGCCATCACACTGACGTACTACCCCATCGCGACGGTGACGGGCCAGTCGAACGGAACCAAGTACTCGGTGCGCGCGATGGCGGCGACGGGTTGCGTGGCAACGTATTCGCCGGATCATGTTTTCGCGTTCCACCACGAGTTGCTGGCAACGCAGCCTCCGCTGGAGACCGAGGGCTACACCGACGCCGAGCTTGCCGACCTCGCGATCGCTGTTGGCGCCGACAAGCCCAAGCAGATTCGTGCTTGCATCGAAGACGAGACGTTCACGGCGTGGGCCAAGAAGCAGACCGACTCGGTCGCAGGCAAGAAGGTCGGCGAGTCGAAGGTCAAGCTTGATGGCTCGTTCTTGGTGATGGTCGACGACGAGAAGTACGTTGGCAGCCCGGAGAACGCTGCGGAGTTTGCGCAGGCGGTTCTTAAGGCCTCATCTGACGCGTTCTACGGCACCCCCTCGCCCACGCCTTCGCCGAGCGACGGCGCGACCGAGACTCCCGCTCCGGAGAGCACGGAGGTGCCCGCACCGACTGAAGAGCCTACGCCCGCCCCTGGTACGTGAGCTCTCAGAGCAACCGGTATGCTGGTTGCTCTGCCGACTTGGCGCAATTGGTAGCGCACCATACTTGTAATATGGGGGTTACGGGTTCGAGTCCCGTAGTCGGCTCTGAATCAAAGGCCCCGCCTTCCGTAGAAAACACTGGGAAGGCGGGGCCTTCGGCATGGGCGGAACCAGCAGGCTGGCGAAGCGTTTGGCGAGGCCGTGCGGCACGAGACGTGGCTGCAAGGCGATACGGTGGAGAGCGTGTGTGAAGCCCAGAAACTGAGTGCGACGTGACCGCGGTAGCGGGCCGCCGGGCATTCTGGATGGGCATGCTGGCCGCCGTCGCGGTGGGGGCGCTAACCGCGATTCAGGCGCGCATCAACGGCAACCTCGGCACCCGACTCGACAACGGTATCGTCGCCGGGTTCATCTCGTTCGCCTCGGGACTTGCCGCCCTCATCGTCATCACCACACTCACAAAATCGGGTCGTTCAGGCGCCCAACGCCTCGTCACGGGCGTGCGCGAACGGCGCATCCCGTGGTTCCTGCTCACCGGCGGCCTCGCCGGGGCGTTCTCCGTCGCGACGCAGGGTCTAACGGTGGGCATCATTGGTGTCTCACTGTTCACCGTCGGCATTGTCGCCGGTCAAGCCGTCACCGGCCTCATCATCGACCGCATCGGTTACGGCCCCGCGGGCGCCGTGGCGGTCACTGTTGGCCGTGCCGCGGGGGCAGCGCTCGCGCTCGTCTCCGTCGCCGTCGTACTCACCGGCGACCTGCTCGCTCAAACGCCGTGGTGGATTCTGTTTATGCCGTTCGGCGTTGGCGTCGGCATCGCCTACCAGCAGGCAACAAACGGCCGTCTCGGCATGCTCGTCGGCAACCCGATGACCGCGACGCTGATGAACTTCATCGGCGGCACCGCGGTGCTCACCATCGCCGCCCTCATCTCGGTCAGCATCGCCGGGCCGACGAATCCGTGGCCAACGGAACCATGGCTGTACGTCGGCGGGGTGATGGGCGTCGCATACATTTTCGTGTCGGCCGCCGTCGTCCACCGCATCGGTGTATTGCTTTTGGGGCTGGCAAGCGTCGTCGGCCAGCTCGCGGCCTCGGTCATCATTGACGCATTCTTCCCTGCGTCAAACCCGCCGGCGTGGTGGCAATCCACGCTGATGGTGACGCTCGCCCTCGCGGCCGTCGTGACGGCCACTGTGCCGTGGCGATAATTGCGCCGCCGGCCGCGCGGCTAAACACGGGCGCGGCTAAGCACGGCGCGACACGGCATAAGCGCGACACGGTATAAGCACGGCCCGACCGAGCGTTGCTTAGCCAGAAGCACCTCATCACGGCCCGCCTAGATCGAGCTGACCTTCTTGCGTGGGTCGGTCGTCTTGCGCCGCGACTCACGCTTGCCCTCCGGCTTGCCGCCCACATAGAGCCACCCCATGAGCTGCTCACGCTTGCCGAGATTGTGCATCTTGGCGACGGCCTTCGAACGGGTGTACCCGCCGGTGCGCCAAATCACGCCCCACCCCTCATCGTCGAGCATCAGGCTGAGCACGTGGGCGACGCCTGAGGCGACGGCCTCCTGCTCCCACGACGGAACCTTGCCGCTCTTGTGCGGCGAGAACACGACGGCAAGAAGCAGCGGTGCGCGCAGCGGCTTTGACGATGAACCCTTGTCGCCGTTGGCCTTGTTGATGGCGCGGCCGAGCTTGTCACGATCAGCGCCGCGCAACTCGATCACCCGCCACGGGCTCAGCGAGGAGTGGTCGGCAACGCGGCTGGCCGCCTCGACCAGCGCGAGAACATCTTCATGGGTCGGCGCGTCTTCGGTGACCTTTGACCACGACCGGCGCGCCAGCACCGCATCGCGCACGCTCATTCGGCTGCGTCTTCGCCCTCGGGCGTGAACGACAGCGCGAGTGAGTTCATGCAGTAGCGATCGCCCGTCGGCGTTCCGAATCCGTCAGGAAAGACGTGACCCAGGTGGCTGCCGCATGCGGCGCACCGCACCTCGGTGCGAACCATGCCGTGTGAGTTGTCTTCAATCAGTTCGACCGCTTCGGGGCGCACCGACTCGTAGAAGCTCGGCCATCCGCAACCTGAATCAAACTTGGTTCCGCTCTTGAACAACTCAGCACCGCACGCCGCACACGTGTATAGACCTGCGCGGTGCTCATCGAGCAACTCGCCCGTCCAGGCGCGCTCGGTAGCGGCTTCGCGCAACACCGCGAACTGGTTAGCGTCAAGCTGTTCGCGCCACTCGGCCTCGGACTTGTTCACGTTGTACGTCATGTCGCTCCTTCTTTCTCTTCTATTGTCACCCCTGCCGCCGACACTGGTGCCGCTGCCGCCACAATAGGGGAGTGAGCATCGCCGAGGTTCAGCAGCGCTACGCCCGATTTGCCGCCGAAGAGGCGCCGGGCCGCAGCGAACTCTATGAGGCGTGGGCTCACACCGTTGCGACGGATGAGGCGGTGGCCGCCGTCATCGCCGAATTTGAGCCGCAGCGGCGTCAACCTCCGCTGGTGTTTGCGGTGATGCGGTTGGCCGGCGCGCCTGCGACGAGTGGAACCTCGTGGCGCGACTGGGTGCTGATGCACCGCGCAGAAATTCTGCAGGCGGGAGTTGGCCGGTCGGTGCAAACCAATGAACCGTTGCGTTGCGCGGCGCTCATGCCCGCACTCGCCGATATCGCCGCGCCCATCGCGCTCATCGAGGTGGGAGCCTCCGCGGGCCTATGCCTCTACCCCGACCGTTACGGCTACCGCTACGTCGACGACACCGGTCTGGTCGCCGAATGGGCGCCGGAACCAGGCAGCACCGTGACGCTGGAATCTGCGCTGCGCGGCACGCAGGTTCCGCCCCTTAATCAACCCGATATCGTGTGGCGCGCAGGGATTGATGTCAATCCGCTCGATGCGAGAGACAGCGCCGACCGCGCATGGCTTCGTGCGCTGGTGTGGCCGGGGGAGAGCGGCCGAGAAGAGCGAATCGCCGCGGCGCTCGACATCGTGGCGGCGGAACCACCCGTCATGGTTGCGGGCGACGCCGTCGAGATGTTGCACAGCGTCGTTGACCGGGCGCCGACCGGTGCACGCATTGTGGTGACGACTCCCGGTGTGCTGCCGCATATTCCGCGCGCCGGCCGGGAGCGTCTGATCGCCGAGATACAGCACGTGGCCGACGAGTGGATCACCCTCGACGCGCCAGGGCTTCATGAGGCGTGGGTCACATCGGCGGCGCGCGTGCCCCGCGATGGCTTCGCGCTCGCGCGCAACGGCGTGGTGTTGGCGGCAGCAGACCCGCTGGGGCGTTGGATCGAATGGTTCGCATCGCCCGACGCGGCCAGCTAGCCGAACGGCGACCGAAGCAATGTCGGAGGCTCGTCATACGCTGGCGTCATGAGCACCTCCACCGTGGTTCCGCCCCTCGACACTGTCGCCCCTGCCAGTGCAGTCGACATCGACGCGCGTGGCATCTTGCAGTTTGAGGCGAGGTGGCCGCAGCATTCCGCCGCCAAGGAGCAGCAGATCGCGGCGCTGTGGGGTATGTCTGCGGTGCGCTACTACCAGGTGCTCGCGCGGGTCAGTGCGCAGCCTTCGGCGATCGCGGCGGAACCATTTGTGGCGGCTCGAGTGCGGCGCCAGCGCGGAGGTCGCGCACCGTTGCTGGGAGAATCTGCCGAGCATTCTAGGTTGGGTTCGGTAGCATCATCGGGTGCCTTCGAACTTCCCGCGTGATCGCTTCGATGATGTAGCCCGCGACAAGGGCCGCGTCGGAGCACACCGCGCCGAGCTACCGCGTAGCCGAGGTTGGGCGACATTCTTGTGGGCATCGGTCGCAGCGGTTGTGCTGTTTGTCGGTGGCGTCTTTGGCGCCCTTGTGGTGATGGGCAAGATCACCTTCGGTGACAGCGCCTCTCCGGAGTCGTCGATTACGCAGGCTCCGATTGAGGCCCGCATCGACACGAACTATTCGGTGCTTATTCTTAACGCCACCCCCGATGCAGAAAAGACCGCCGAGGTTACGCAGATTCTGCTGGCCAATGGGTGGACAGAAGACAAGATCTTCTCGATCGATTCTGACGACAAAGATTTCGAGCACACCACGGTCTATTACCCGCTGCCTGGCGATCAGAGCCCGGCACTCGGCCTCGCGGGGCTGATGGGTGACGCGCTGATCGATGAGAGTGACGCCTATCAGGTGGGCGACACCAATGAGTCTGCTCAGTTGACGATCGTGATCGGCGCCGATTTCGCGCCTGCCGGTTGAGTCGACCGCACTTTTTGTCCGCCCAGGGCTGATCTATCTGGCTTGCACTCCCCAGGGGTGAGTGCCAGAATGGGTGTTAGCACTCGCCATCACTGAGTGCTAAAAATTTGATTCGCCGACGTCCAGGAGGGACGAAAGACTCATGGCTAAAATCATCGCTTTCGATGAGGAGGCACGTCGTGGCCTCGAGCGCGGACTCAACATCCTGGCTGACGCCGTCAAGGTAACCCTTGGCCCGCGCGGTCGCAACGTTGTGCTCGAGAAGAAGTGGGGCGCTCCCACGATCACGAACGACGGTGTCTCGATCGCCAAGGAAATCGAGCTCGACGACCCGTACGAGAAGATCGGTGCTGAGCTCGTCAAGGAAGTTGCCAAGAAGACGGATGACGTCGCTGGTGACGGAACCACGACCGCTACGGTTCTCGCTCAGGCACTAGTGCGCGAAGGTCTGCGCAACGTCGCAGCCGGCGCTGACCCCATCTCGCTGAAGCGCGGTATCGAGAAGGCTGTTGAAGCCATCACCGCTCAGCTGCTTGAGAACGCAAAGGAAATCGAGTCGAAGGAAGAGATCGCGGCAACCGCATCGATCTCGGCCGCCGACCCGGCCATTGGTGCACTTATCGCCGAGGCCATCGACAAGGTTGGCAAGGAAGGTGTTGTCACCGTTGAGGAGTCGAACACGTTCGGCACCGAGCTTGAGCTCACCGAGGGTATGCGCTTTGACAAGGGCTACCTGAACCCGTACTTCGTTACCGACCCGGAGCGCCAGGAAGCGGTCTTCGAAGACCCGTACATCCTGATCGCTAACCAGAAGATCGGTAACATCAAGGACCTCCTGCCCGTGGTTGACAAGGTCATCCAGGACGGCAAGGAGCTCGTCATCATTGCTGAGGACGTCGAGGGCGAAGCACTTGCAACGCTCGTTCTCAACAAGATCCGTGGCATCTTCAAGTCGGCTGCCGTTAAGGCTCCCGGCTTCGGTGACCGCCGCAAGGCTCAGCTGCAGGACATCGCTATCCTCACCGGCGGCCAGGTCATCACCGAAGAGGTCGGCCTCAAGCTTGAGAACGCAACGCTTGACCTGCTGGGTCGCGCTCGCAAGGTCATCATCACCAAGGATGAGACGACCATCGTTGAGGGTGCTGGCGAGGCAGAGCAGATCGAAGGTCGCGTGACCCAGATCCGCCGCGAGATCGAGAACACCGACAGCGACTACGACCGCGAGAAGCTGCAGGAGCGCCTGGCAAAGCTTGCCGGTGGCGTTGCTGTTATCAAGGCAGGCGCTGCAACCGAGGTTGAGCTCAAGGAGCGCAAGCACCGCATCGAAGACGCCGTGCGCAACGCAAAGGCTGCCGTTGAAGAGGGCATCGTCCCCGGTGGTGGCGTCGCGCTGCTGCAGGCCGCATCGGCGCTGGAGGGCCTCGAGCTCGTCGGCGACGAGGCTACCGGTGTTGCCATCGTTCGCGTTGCGATCGAGGCTCCGCTCAAGCAGATCGCTCTCAACGCTGGCCTGGAGCCGGGCGTTGTAGCGCACAAGGTTGCTGAGCTGCCGAGCGGCCAGGGCCTGAACGCTGCAACCGGCGAGTACGGTGACATGTTCGCACAGGGCATCATCGACCCCGCCAAGGTGACGCGTTCGGCACTGCAGAACGCTGCATCCATCGCAGGCCTCTTCCTGACGACCGAGGTCGTTGTGGCAGACAAGCCGGAGAAGGCTGGCGCACCTGCTGGTGACCCGACCGGTGGCATGGACTTCTAATCCATTTGATCGCTGAGATCAAGCGAGGGCCTCGACGAAAGTCGGGGCCCTCGCTTTATGTCGCTAATGTGCCTGGCCACTGTGCAAAGTGAATTACAGGCGTAAAATTGGCTCTCATGGTGCACGACGATGTGACGGCTTGGCTGCTGGAGGCAGATCCCTCCCTGCAGTTTCAAGTTCAGCGCGATTTGCTTGATGCTCCGCTCTCGACGTGGAACCGCACGCGAGAGCGAACCATGACCGAAGGTTATGGCGCTGAGCTCCTCGCCAAGCAAGACGATGACGGCCAGTGGGCGGGCGGCGCGTACTTTCCGGGTGCGAATGACTGGCAGGCCGAGCCGGGGCAGCCGTGGACGGCAACAACCTGGTCGCTCAACATGTTGCGCACGTGGGGCGTGGACGCGGCCGCCCTCGAAGGCACGGCGGAGAAGCTTGCGACCACTAGTCGTTGGGAGTACGACAACCTGCCCTATTGGGGTGGTGAGGTCGATGTCTGTATCAACGCCTTCACCCTGCAAAACGGTATTTGGCTCGGTGTCGACATGGCACCACTCGCGCGATGGTTTGTAGATCACACCCTGCCAGACGGCGGCTTCAACTGTGAATGGGAATCGGGGTCAACGCGCTCCAGCTTTCACTCCACCCTCAACGCCCTCTATGCCCTCCTCGCCTACGAACAAGCAGGACTAGCCACCGACGAGTTGATCGCTACCCGCCACCGGGCCGAAGAATACCTGCTCGCCAGACACCTGATGTATTCGCTCTCAACGGGCGAAGTTGTCGCACCGTGGGTCACAAACTTTCTCGCGATTCCGCGCCACGCCTACTCCGCGCTCCGAGCGCTCGACTACTTCCGCCTCGCGTCTGAGCACGACCGAACAAGCCCCGACCCTCGACTCGCCGAGGCCGTTGCGATGGTGCGCTCCAAACAGCAGCCTGACGGTCGCTGGCTGAACGATCACCACCTCCCCGGACGAGTCTGGTTTGAGATCGACGAGCCGGTGGGAGAGCCCTCACGCAATGTGACGCTGCAGGCGCTGCGGGTGTTGCGATGGATTGACGACGCACAGTAGGCGGCGGACTGACCACGTCAGGCAAGATGCCGACCACAGCAGGCAGCAGGCAGCAGGCAGCAGGCTGACCCGACTCGAGGGGATGAGCCGGGCCAGCAGCCGACTACACGCGAAACAGGCTGAGGTTGGCCTGCTCGGCGTCGCTGTATTGCCGGGCAGCGCTGTCCAGCGCGAGGTTGACGCGGTCGAGTGAGGTATCAACCTCACGCTGCGTTGCACGCCACATCTCCAAGATTTCTTGAAAAGCGATCGATGCTGCACCCGACCAGGAGCCCTGCAGCGCCTGCAGGTTGGCAACGAGCGAGGCGACGTCGGTGCGCACCCGTTCTGCCGTTGCTCGGGCGGTGGCGGTTGCCGAAATAACTGCTTCGGAATCTACTGAGAAGACGGCCATGAGAGGTCCTTTCTGTTGTTTCACACCACGCTAGGAGCGCGGCGGAACCAGCAGAGCGGAACCAGCAGAGCGGGGGAGAGAGGCGCCACGGAGCCCCGTTGGGGAGGAGCGTTGGCTAGCTCTCGCCGAGTTCGGCAGACATCTCATCAATGTCTGCCTGCGTGAGCCGCTGCAGCGGCTGCGTCTCGATGTTGAGGTGTTCGGCAGCCTCCGGTCGCGACGCCAGCGGGAAGGAGATGCGGAAGGTCGCACCGCCGCCCGGGGTATCTTCGACGGCGATGTTGCCGTGGTGCGCCTCGACGATCGAGGCGACGATCGCGAGCCCCAGACCGGAACCACCCGTTTCGCGGGTACGTGACGTGTCGGCACGCCAGAACCGCTGGAAGATCTGCGACTTCATCTGATCGGGAATGCCGTCGCCGTGGTCAATGATCGCAATCCATCCCATGGTTTCGGTCTCATCCACACCCACGGCGAACTCGATCGGTGAACCCTCGGGCGTATAGCGACGCGCGTTGCCGACAATATTCGCGACAACCTGACGAATCTTGTCTTCGGCGCCCAGCACAATCGGGTCACGCGCAGGCGGCGGCAGAATAGCCTCTTCCATCACCGGCTGTACCTCGCCCGGTGCGGCCGCCGGGCGCGGGCGCCGCCGCAACCGCTGCAGGGTGGCCTCGGCAAGCGAGAAAGCCGCCGTGGCAGGCGCACGCCCCTTGCGGGGGTGCGACGATGTTCCGTGCTCTTTGCCGTGCTGCACAGCAATGGGTGCCGTCGGAGGCTGACGCTCGGTGAAGACAGTGACCGGCCGGTCGGGGGCCTGGGCGCGTAGATCCATCGCCGCGTCGCGAGCGATGGGGCGAAGGTCGACGGCCGCGAAGGTCAGTGGACGCTTCTCGTCGAGGCGGGCGAGGGCCAGCAAATCTTCCACGAGCGCAGCCATGCGGATGGCTTCTTTTTCGATGCGATCCATGGCCTGGGCGGTGTCTTCTTCACCGCGAATGGCGCCCATGCGGTACAGCTCGGCGTAGCCGCGAACCGTGACCAGCGGGGTGCGCAACTCGTGGCTTGCGTCGCCGACGAAGCGACGCATTTGTCGCACGCTCGCATCGCGCTGCGCGAGAGCGGCGTCCATCCGCCCCAGCATGGTGTTGATGGCCGTCTTCAGTCTGCCAACCTCGGTGCGTGGTTCCGCACCCGCCATGCGCTGACTGAAGTTGCCGGCCGCGATTGCCATAGCGGTCGATTCCACCTGGCCCAGACTCCGAAAGGTCAGGGTTACGAGCCAGCGGGTCAGCATGCCGACCGCGATGATCGTGACGGTAGCGAGGATGCCGAAAATGCCGAGATACGTGCCGACCGAGCGGTCGACATCGGCGGTGGGGATTGCGACCAACTGGCTTACCAGCACATCGCCCTGCGAGGTCGGAACCGTCGCCAGCTCGACGCGCGCGCGAAACGCCGCGGGCTTGCCATCGACGGAGGCGAGGTCAGAAGCACTGTCGCGCTGCGGCCCGATGTCCAGGCGCAGCGTTGACGGGATGGCGGGCTCTTCGTAACCATAACCACCGGCAGCCGCGACAAGCTGATCGTTCACATAGATCGCGGTGAATGGCATGGTGCCCGGAACCGTCGATCGCGGTGAGAAGGTCAACTGCCCATCGGCCTCGGTGATTTCGAACACCTGCTCGGGGGTGATCGTGGACGCCTGCTGCTTCAGCGAGTCATCGATCTGCTGAATGAACGCAGAATGCAAGAACGGAACGGCGCCGACGCCGGCCGAAAACAGGCCGATCGCCAGCACCGCGACGGTGACACCCGTGACCTTCGCGCGCAAGCTGACGCCGCGCCACCAGCGCGTCAGCGTATCGGGTGAGTCGTCCAGAAGGAGCGCCTCCTACTTCGGGAGAGTGCGGTGATGTTACTTCGAGGTCTTCAGCATGTAGCCGAAACCGCGCTTGGTCTGAATCAGCGATTCGGTGGCGTGCGGGTCGATCTTGCGACGCAGGTAGGAGATGTAGCTCTCCACGATGCCGGCATCGCCGTTGAAGTCGTACTCCCACACATGGTCGAGAATCTGCGACTTGCTGAGCACGCGGTTGGGGTTGAGCATCAGGTAGCGGAGCAACTTGAACTCGGTGGGGCTCAGGTCAATGGCCGTGTCGCCAATGTAGACATCGTGCGTGTCTTGATCCATCGTCAGCTCGCCGGCACGGATGATCGACTCCTCATCGGCCTGCATGGTGCGGCGAAGGATCGCCTGAATGCGGGCAACGATCTCGTCGAGGGCAAAGGGCTTGGTGACGTAGTCGTCACCACCGGCGTTGAGGCCGGCAACCTTGTCTTCGGTGTCGTCTTTGGCGGTCAAGAACAGAATCGGTGCCGTGTAGCCCGCCTCGCGCAGACGCTTGGTCACGCTGAAGCCATTCATGTCGGGCAGCATGACGTCAAGCACGATCAGGTCGGGCTCTTCTTCGAGCACGGCGGAGATGGTCTGCGCGCCGTTGATAACGGCGCGGGTCTGGAATCCGGCAAAACGCAGACCCGTGCTGAGCAGGTCGCGGATGTTGGGCTCGTCGTCGACGATAAGGATGCGCGGTGCGGTCATGCCCCCATTATTGCCACCCCAGGCTATGGATTGGCTAAGGTTTGAGCGAATGTCGCTAAGCCGCTAGCGAATCAGCATCCAAAATCGTGTAACTGTAGCCCTGTTCTGCCAAGAATCGCTGCCGATTTTGGGCGTAATCCTGGTCCACCGTGTCGCGCGCGATCAGGGTGTAGAAACTCGCCGTGTGCCCTGATTTCTTGGGGCGCAGCAGGCGTCCGAGGCGCTGCGCCTCCTCTTGACGGGAGCCGTAGGAGCCAGAGACTTGGATAGCGACGGAGGCTTCAGGCAGGTCGATGGAGAAGTTTGCCACTTTCGACACGACCAGTACCGAAATTTCTCCGGTTCGAAACGCCTGAAACAGCACTTCGCGCTCGTCGACGGGCGTGGCGCCGGTGATTTTGGGTGCGTTGAGGGCGTCAGCGAGCGTGTCAATCTGGTCAAGGTACTGACCGATAATCAAGATCTGCTCACCCTCATGCTTGGCGACCAGATCACGCACGGTTTGAATCTTCGCCGGCGCTGTCGAGGCCAGGCGATACCGCTCATCGTCTGCTGATGCGGCGTACTCAAGGCGCTCCAATTCCGGCAAGTCGATGCGCACCTCGTAGCAGACCGCGGGAGAGATGAACCCCTGCGCCTCGATCTCCTTCCACGGCGCGTCAAAGCGCTTCGGCCCGATCAGGCTGAACACATCGCCCTCTCGGCCGTCTTCACGCACCAGCGTTGCGGTCAATCCGAGCCGTCGTCGCGCCTGCAGGTCGGCCGTCAGTTTGAAGACGGGCGCAGGCAACAGGTGCACCTCGTCATACACGATGAGGCCCCAATCCAGCGCGTCGAGCAGCGCCAGGTGTGCGTATTCACCCTTCCGCTTGGCGGTGAGAATTTGGTACGTCGCAATGGTGACCGGCTTGATCTCTTTGCTCTGTCCGGAGTACTCGCCAATTTCCTCGGGCGTCAACGTGGTGCGCTTGAGCAGTTCATCACGCCACTGCCGCGCGCTCACGGTGTTGGTCACCAGAATGAGCGTCGTGGTCTTGGTCTCGGCCATCGCGCCGGCGCCCACCAGCGTCTTTCCGGCGCCACATGGTAGCACGACAACACCGGAACCACCGGCAACGAAGGTGCTGACTGCATCGTTTTGGTAGGGGCGGAGGGAGAAATCGTTGGTCTCATCCATCGCGATTTCGTGGGGTGTGCCCGGGGTGTATCCGGCAAAGTCTTCTGCCGGCCACCCAATCTTCAGCAGTTCCTGCTTGATTTGCCCGCGCGCCCACGCGTCGATGACGTAGGTGTCTTCGGTGGGGTGGCCGACGAGCAGGGGAGAGATGCGCTTGTTGCGAGCCACTTCGGTGAGCACCGCGCGGTCGGCGCTGCGCAAAATCAGGGTGCCCTCGTCGTCACGCTCAATCGAAAGGCGACCGTAGCGGCCAACCGTCTCGGTAATGTCGAGGGCGACCGACGGCGGCACCGGAAACTTTGACCACCGGTTGAGCGTGTCAAGCATGTTTTCGGCATCGTGCCCGGCGGCGCGCGCATTCCACAGTCCGAGACGTGTCACACGGTAGGTGTGGATGTGTTCTGGCGCGCGCTCAAGCTCCGCGAACACCGCCAACTCATGACGAGCGGCTTCGGCATCGGGGTGTGCAACCTCGAGCAGAACGGTACGGTCACTTTGCACGATCAGGGGGCCATTAGCCATAACGTGCAATTCTACTCGCGGTTTTGATGGGCAGTGCCGAATCGCCCCCGGCGACTAGCTCAATGTTTCAATACGGGTGATGTGAGACACCGGCAGGGTGCGTTCCACATCGGCCGCCTTATCGCGTCCGCGCAGGCGCCCGCCGCCAAAACCTGAAGCCTCCAGCGTGAAGGTGCGTGCCTCGGAACCAGGAATGGCGACCGTGACAGAGACCGTGCTGCGGTGGCGCACGGCGAGTTCAACCTCACGCTCCAACCAGGCGGTTTCTGAGTTGTCGGCCGTCGCTTCGCGCAACCGCTCCACGAGCTCGGCGTAACTGCCCTCCGACGACGCAGCCGATGGTTCCGCTAGCCGGTGTCGCTGTAATCGCTCCGGCGACCCGTCTGCGGCCACCAGGGTGACGGGGTAGTGCGCGTCGGCGAGTGCGACGGCAACGGTGTCGCGGCTCACGCGCGAAAGAAGACCGCGCGCCGAGCGCATCAAACCCAGCGGCCGCAGCGCTTGGTCAACGGCCATCGTGTCGATCAACGCGTTTGTCTCGGCGGTGACCAGCGTGTGCTGGCCGTCGCCGTCAATGCCAACGCGAATGGAACCATGACGCCGCGCCGATTCGCCCACGAGATAGGCGAGGGGCTGAGGGATACCCGTGAGCGAGATCTGATTCAAGAACTCGGTGATCGACTCTTCGGTCTCGCCGCCGGTCACCGCATCCATCAATGACGACGGCGTGAATCGATAGGTTGACGCCTGGGCGTGGGACTCGCGCACTGCCATAGAGCGCAGCCGAATGTCGAGAGCGGCCTCGAGGGGGCCGGGGCTGATGGCGGTGAGGTCATGCTGCAGGTAGATCTGATCGACCTCGTGCGGGAGAAGCTCCGAGAGCGCCTCGCGATCGGGTTCACCGCCGGCGAGCAGGGGAGCAGCCCACGGCGTTGGCTCGCCGCTTGCGGTCAGCAGGCCGAGCAAGAACAGTGCGGTGCGAATCCGATCAGCGCGCGCCGGCCACTCCGGATCCCACGGGTAGGCCGCGGGCCACTCCGCCACGGCGATGACGGCGTTGTCGGCACCGCGCATCCCCGCCGGAAGAAAAGCGACGACCGCCCTGGCGATACGATCCCAGCGCTCGCGGTTGGAGGCGCCAAGCCAGCTCGCGCCCGCTGGCGTCGCCATCCATCGACGATCGATCGGGGCGGTAAGGCCAGCAACCTGGCCAACGCGCAGCAGCGTGTCAACATCCTCGGCGTCATCAACGACGTTAGCTTCGGCGAGGCGACGACGCTCTGCCGCGCTCACGGCACCGGTTCCGATTTGCGCAAGCGGGCTGGTCAGCAGCACCGTGAGCAGATCGGCGATGTTGCCGATGGTGGTGAAGGCACGCTCCGCCGCGCGTGCCGCGGGCTCAGACGAGACAGATTCGCGTGCGGCACCCGTCTCGGCGGCACCCAGATCGCGAACGACGTTCGCAACGGGCGTGTACATGGTTCCGTCTGGTGAAACGAAGCCTGAGCGCACGAGCGTGTCGTCCGTGACGGCGAGCGGTAAGCCCTCGGCCAGCGCTCGCAGCGTGACGGCCTGCGGGGCGGCAATCGCTCGCAGCCCGGTCGTAATCGATGCCGGCTCTAGCAGGGCCTCGGCGGCGTCGAAGAAGTCACGCCACGCGACGCGTGACGAAACGTCGCGCTCGCGAAAGAGTTGGTCGAGAGCGTCGTCGCTCTGCGAGGCGAGGGCAACAGCCAACCCCCGTGCGTCTGTCGTCATATGACGAAGCTACCGTCGCTGATCGCTGCGAGCGGCCTTGGCCAGCTTGGCGCGGCGCACCGTGTTTGACACCAGCAGTGTGAAAAACAGGATCACGCCCACCGGCAGGCCGTAATACATGATGCCGCTCACGATGGTCCAAAACGGGGTGCCGAAGTCGACGGTGACCATGGAACCGATGATGACGGCCACAAAGCAGAGAACAGCCGCGACGATGAGCGTCAGCGACGACACCGCCAGAATGCGGTCAATGCGCGTGACGGGAACCTCAGCGTCAGAATTTTCATTACTCATCACCCTCCAGTGTATTCGCCTCGACCCGGGTAGGCTGGTGAGCGGGTCATTTGGCCCGGCTTTTCAGCGCCATTGGGGCGCAAGATTTCAGTGAGGGTGCTATGCCAGCGGGCAAAGTCCGTTTCTACGACGAAGAAAAGGGATTCGGTTTCATTTCGGCTGAGGACGGCCAAGACGTGTTTTTGCATGTCACCGCCCTGCCAGCCGGCTCGCCTGCGCCCAAGCCGGGCGCGCGGGTCGAATTTGGCGTCGCCGAGGGCAAGCGTGGCCCGCAAGCGTTGGCGGTGCGCGTATTGGAGGCTCCGGTGAGCCTGGCCAAGAAGAACCGCAAGCCTGTCGATGACATGGCAATCATTATTGAAGACCTCGTGAAGCTGCTCGACAACCTCGGCGGCGACCTGCGCCACGGCCGATACCCGTCGTCAAGCCAGACTCGCAAGGTCGCAACGGTACTGCGCAAGGTGGCGGACGAGCTTGACGTTTGAAACAGATGACACCGTGACGCCGGGCGAGCCCGACGTGACGCCAGGGGTCGTAGCGAACGACGCGGCGGAGTCCGCCGTGTCTGCTGCACCAGAAGCGGCGATCGTCGAGGCGGCCAACGTTGCCAGCGAGGCACCGGAACCAGTGGGTGGCGAAGCGGTGGAACCTGTGGTCGCGCCCGCCGAGACACTTGTCGAGATCGAGGCTGTGGCTGAGGCTGTTGTCGTGGCTGAGGCTGAGGCTGAGGTCGCGGCTGAGGCTGTTGTCGCGCCTGCCGTCGTGGAGCCGGACGCAGCCCTGCTGGCGGCGCACGACCTGGCGTATGCCGCGCTGCTGGAAATCACTCCGGCGGCGACGATTGGTGCGCCAGCCGGTCACATCGTGGAGCCCGATGGCGTGGTCTCGCTGATGTTCGAGACGACACTGCTGGGGTATCCCGGATGGTTCTGGACGGTGTCCTTGGCACGCGTGCCGGGAGATGAGCCGACCGTGCTTGAGGCCGAACTCCTGCCCGGAGAGCGGGCGCTCGTCGCCCCCGACTGGGTGCCGTGGGCGGTGCGACTGGCCGAGTATCAGGCCGCACAGGTCGCCGCTGCGGAGAACGCCGCTGGCGAGGCGAGCGACGAGTCTGATGACGACCTCGACGACGAGATTGACGACGACGATCTTGACGACGACGAAGATCTCGACTTCGACCCCGACGATTTGCACAGCGAAGACGACGACGACCTTGACGGCGTTGACATCGACGCATTGGGCGAGGTCAGTCTGAGTGCCGACATCGACGATGACGCTGACGACGACGGCGACGACTCGGCAGGCGAGTCCGATGACACCGATGACGATGAGTCAGACGGTGAGCCAGAAGCAACCACCGAGCCGGCGAAGAAGCGCCGCCGGTTGAGCTGGCGGCGCCTGCGCCGCTAAAGCGTCGATAACGCAAACAAAGTGCGGGGGCAGAACCATGGTTCCGCCCCCGCACTTTTCTTGCTTGGGGCGTTAGCTGTTGGCCAGCACGTAGTCGATGCTACGAATCAGCTGACGCACATCGTTCGGCTCGATCGAGACGAAGGTTGCGACGCGGAGCTGGTTGCGGCCCAGCTTGCGGTAGGGCTCGGTGTCGACGATGCCGTTGGCGCGCAAGGTCTTGGCGATCGCTGCGGCGTCGATCGAGTCATCAAAATCGATCGTGGCGACGACGGGGGACCGGTGCTCGGGGTTTGACACGAACGGGGTTGCGATGGCAGATGCCTCGGCCCAGTCGTAGAGCGCCCCGGAGCTTTCGCGCGTGCGCGCGTCTGCCCACGCGAGCCCACCGTTTGCGACGATCCAGTCGAGTTGGCTGTTGAGCAGGTGCAGCGTCGTGAGCGCGGGTGTGTTGAGAGTTTGGTTCAGCCGCGAGTTATCCAGCGCTTGCTTCAGGCTCAAGAACTCCGGAATGTAGCGGCCAGAAGCCGCGATGCGCTCGATGCGCTCAATAGCCGCGGGCGACACCACGGCAAACCACAGGCCGCCATCGGAGCCCAGGTTCTTCTGCGGCGCGAAGTAATAAACGTCTGCCTCAGTGACGTCGAAGTCGATGCCGCCGGCAGCACTCGTCGCATCGACGACCGTCAGCGCGCCCTCGTCGCCGTGCACGCGACGAATAGGAGCCGCCGCTCCCGTTGAGGTCTCATTGTGCGGGTAGGCGTAAACGTCAACGCCCGCCACCACCTCAGCCGCTGCAATGGTTCCGGGCTCGGCATTGCGAACGTCTGGCGACTGCAGCCAGGGCGCCGCGGCAGCCTTGGCGAACTTGCCGCCAAACTCGCCGAAGACCAGGTTCTGCGCGCGGTTTTCGATCAGCCCAAACGCCGCGGCATCCCAGAAGGCGGTCGAGCCGCCATTGCCGACGATGACTTCGTAGCCATCGGGCAGACGAAACAGCGTGCCCATCAGTTCGCGCACCGAACCAACCAGGTTCTTGACGGGAGCCTGACGGTGCGAGGTTCCCAGTAGCGAAAGACCGACCGACGCGAGCGACTGGATCTGCTCCTCACGCACCTTGGAGGGGCCGCAACCAAAGCGGCCGTCAGCGGGAAGGAGGTCTCGGGGAATCTCAACTGTCGCCATGCGCTCAGTGTAGTTCGTCGGGCGCGGGCGTCCGGAGAGTGTGACGGTGAAAGTCGGTAGGCTAGAACCATTCCTTTTCTGAGCTGTGAGGCCTCATGACCGACCTGATCGACACCACCGAAATGTACCTCCGCACCATCCTGGAGCTGGAGGAGGAGAACATTACGCCGCTGCGTGCTCGCATCTCGGAGCGCCTCGGTCACTCTGGTCCGACGGTCTCGCAGACGGTCGGTCGCATGGAACGCGATGGTCTCGTCGTCGTCTCAGAAACTCGTACGCTCGAGCTCACCGAGCAGGGGCGCCAGAAGGCCGTTGACGTGATGCGTAAGCACCGTCTGGCCGAGCGTCTGCTCTCGGATGTGATCGGCTTGGACTGGGCATACGTGCACGAAGAGGCGTGCCGCTGGGAGCACGTCATGAGCGAGCAGGTTGAGCGTCGCCTTGTCGAGCTTCTTGGCCACCCCACCGAATCGCCCTACGGCAACCCGATTCCTGGCCTTGACCAGGTCGGTGGCGAAACCAATGCCACCTTCGAGCAGGGTGTCGTCGGCCTCGTGCAGCGACTGACCGACGCCGGTCGCCCCATCGAGGGCACCGTGCGCCGCCTCGCGGAACCCGCGCAGGTCGACCCGGAACTGCTGGAGCAGTTCCGGGACGCCGGCGTTGTGCCCGGCGCACGCGGCCAGTTCCGCTTCAACGAGGGATATGTGCTGGTGGAGATGGACGGCAACGAGTCTGGTCTCGAGCTGCCGGTCGAAGTGGCCGCGCACATCTTCCTTCTTGACGACCGCGCGTAACCCGTTATCGCCCGGGTTTTGCCCCGGGTTCACGCGGAATTACGCGAATCGGCTCGGGCTGTGAGGTGTGCCACAACGGCCGCACTTCGCAGTTATGGATCATCTCCAAGATGAGAATTCTCGCGAATGTGCCGTCTCAGCGAGACAATATCGTTACATTCAGGTAGCCTTGCTCAAGTCCGAGGGCGAGAAGCTGGCCGGAGGACACCGTGGAAACTGCCTCGCTGGCTCGTCACTTCCGCGGGTCCCGATGCACAAAGTGCCCTGAGTAACAGAGTGCCGACGAGCCGCCACTGTCGTGGAGAGGCGCCCGGAGGATCAGCTTGTCGTCACAGAACGAATCGTTGAAGAGCGATACCGACACGTCGGTAACCCCATCTTCAGCCCCGCGAATTACCCGCCGCAGTGCAGAACAGACCAAGAAGAAGCCCGTCGCCCAGGCGCAGGCTCGCACCAAGCTCCGCCCCATTCGGGCGCTGGGCATCTTCGGTGCCGTCGCCGGTCTGATCGCCACTGTCGCACTTCCCGCCTACGCCGCGTTCCAGCCGGCGACGGAAGAATCCATCACCCTGCAGCAGGTTGCTGAAGACGGCGCCCAGACGATGGTTGTCGCGTCTGACGCCGACACCACCAACCTGCCCGCCAACTCGTACGCTGCGACGACGATTGATGAGATCGAGCAGAAGAAGGCAGAAGAAGCTGCCGCGCAGCGCGCTAAGGAGCTCGCCGAGCAGGCCGCGGCCGCGGCAGCGTCCAGCTCTTCAACCTCGTCCAGCGCCTGGGCAGGCGCTGACCTCTCCATGGTTCCGGCTGGTTCCGGCGCCGTGATCTTCCCGCTGCAGAGCTATTCGTACATCGGTGACGGGTTCCGCTCGCGCGGCGGTGCACACGATGGTGTCGACATCTTGGCTCCGGCCATGACCCCGATCTACGCGGCAGCAGATGGCGTTGTCACCGTCTCGAGCGAGAGCTACTGGGGCTACGGCGTCGGTGTTGTCATCGACCACGTCATCGGCGGACAGCGCGTTTCAACGCTTTACGGACACATGACCTACGGCACCCGCCTCGTCAGCGTTGGCGACACGGTTTCGGTCGGCCAGCCCATCGGCGCTGTCGGCACGACCGGCCGTTCGACGGCTAACCACCTGCACTTCGAGGTAGAGGTTAACGGTTCGCTCGTCGATCCCATGGCCTGGCTCGAAGCGAACGTCGGCTAACGATTCCCAAGAATTAACCCGCCAGTGACCAGAAAAGGTCGCTGGCGGGTTTACTCTTTACCCGACGCGGAGAAAGCAGAGAGTGAGCACATGAACCGACGACCACGCACCCAAACCATGGGTGCAGGAGGCCGAGACGTTCTGTTGCAATGCCTGCGACACGAAATGCATAGCCCTGCTGTGCGACTGAAAAGGTGCTGTCTGACAAGACAGCGCCTTTTGTCGTTTTCTGGCACTCTTTCTGCCGCCACCACGCCGCCACGCATCGAAGCGCCCAGCAGCCTGCCGGGCCCCATCGAGAGGACGACGGATGCGCACGTTGGTATTAAACGCCGGATATGAGCCGCTGGCCGTGGTCTCGTTCAAACGAGCCCTGCTGTTGGTAATGAATGACAGAGCGACGGTTCTGGAGTGCGTCGTCGATGACCCGGTGTGGACGGCGACGACGGTGTATGACCGCCCCGCCGTCATTGTTCTTACGCAGTACATTCGCCTTCCCAAGACGCGGCGCACGCCCGCAACGCGACGCGGAGTGCTACGTCGCGATGCGTTCCGGTGCGCGTACTGCGGCGGCACAGCATCAACGATCGATCATGTGCAGCCGCGATCTCGCGGTGGCGATGGCTCCTGGGAGAACCTGGTGGCGTGCTGTCTTCGATGCAACAACATCAAGAGCGACCGCACACCGCAGGAGATGGGGTGGGAGCTGCGCATTACGCCGCGCGCACCACGAGGCGGAACCTGGGTGGTGCGCGGCGCGGAACGCGCAGAAGCGTCGTGGGAGCCGTATCTGGGGGTGGCGGCTTAGCCCACGACGCTTCTGGGTCGGTTACTTGGCTGCGCTCTTGGCGCCGTTAGCCTTTTCGCGCAGGAACAGGAGCGCCAGGATCCAGCCGCCGAGGGCGGTCACGATCCAGACGACGAGCGGCGCGAGCACCCAGGCAACGGGCGACTCGATGCGCAGACCGCCAGGAAACAGGGTGGCGACAAAGAGGGCGAGGAGCGTCGTTACCAGCCCAATGCCGCCAAGAATGGCATCGGCATATTTGCGCGCCATGTTGAAGACAAACGGCCCCAGAATTGATTGCGCAATGGCAAAAACAGCCACGGCAACGATAAAGCCACCCACTTCGAGCTTCACGTCGGGAATGAGCCAAGCGGCGACCAACAACCCGAGCGCTGCGGTCAGCAGGTTGATACCCACGCGGATCAACATTCGAATCATCGCGAAACCTTTCTTACGGGTGCGCGCGCGCCCGCTGCTAGAAATTGAGCTGGCCGACGGCTGACTCATGCTCAGTATGGCAAACCGCCACGCGGGCGGCTATGCACCCGCCTGCGTCATCCGGCCGGGGGCGATTCGTCGAGGCCGGGAAAGCTCCAGGTTCCATCGAGCACCTCGGCACGCGGGCGATAGAGGCGAACCAGATAGTTCCAACCCGGCATCACCGGAAGCACATTGGGATCACCATCACCGCCACCAAACGTGACGGTGAAGGTTCCGTCGTCATTGCGGGTGCCGACGATGTTGTCGATGCTGTAGGCGCCCAACGGGTTCTGCTCAAAGTAGCCGTCGGCGTTGTAGAGGGAGATTGACCAGAAGCCGTCAACCGGAACCTCGCCAATCGTGAGCGGGTAGCGGCCGACGGCGAGGTTGGGGCTGACCATGATGTACGACGCTTCGTGCTCGGGCAGCCCGCCCCACCCGAGCGCCGTGCCGATCAGGTGACGCACCGGGTCAACCGCGCTCTTGGTTCCGAAGCAGCGCTCCAGCCCGCCAAGGCCCGCACCCAGCTCCAACAGGGCGTTGCGCGTTGCGTCAAGCGACGCCTCGTCGTACGGCGGGAGCTCGAACGCCCGCGAAGACGCCGACGTCACCAGCAGCCGTCGTTGCAGGTCATTCACAATCTCGATGTCGGCGGGGTCTTCGGGGTTCACCAGAATGCGCGCGGCGAGCATGACGTAATCGGTGTCGAACTCTGCAGTTGTCCAAAGCAACAGGTGGCGTTGCTTCTCAGGGTTGCCGATGTGCCGAACACCCTGCCGGGGCTGTCGCTCCCCGACATTTCGCTGATCCTGCCCCTCGTGCTGCCTGCGCTTTCTCTCGCTCTGGTCGCGCTCGTGCAGGGCGCCGCCATCAGTGGTTCCATTGCGAACCCCAACGGCCGCTACCCTGATCCGTCGGTGGACTTCAGCGGGCAGGGCTTCGCGAATATTGCGGCGGGGATGTTCCAGGGCATGCCGGTGGGCGGCTCAATGTCGGCCACCGCGCTCGTGCGGGCCGCGGGAGCGAAGAGTGCGCTCGCCAACCTGATTGCCGCGGTCGTGATGGCGGCGACGATTCTGCTGCTGGGCTCGGTGATTGGCTACATCGCGATGCCCGCGCTCGCGGGATTGCTGATTCTCGTCGGGGTGCGCACGTTCAAGCTGCACGACGTGATGATGGTGTGGCGCACCGGCCCCATCCAAATCACCGTGCTCACGGTCACCTTCGTGCTGACGCTGCTCATTCCGCTGCAGTACGCGGTGCTGAGTGGTGTGGGTCTCGCCGTCATCTTGCATGTCGCTCGGCAATCCAATCGCGTGACCGTCAAGCAGTGGGTGTTTGACGAGGGCGAGGCGCTGCCCAACGAAATCGCGCCGCCAGCGGCCGTTGAAGCGGGCGCGGCGATCGTGTTGGTTCCATATGGCAGCCTATTTTTCGCCGCCGCGTCCGTGTTTGAGGCGCAACTGCCGGAGATCGCGAAAGATGCGCGGCGCGCGGTGGTGATCATCCGCTTGCGCGGCAAAGATGAATTGGGCAGCACCTTTATTCGCGTGCTGGCGCAGTACGCGACGCGCCTGCGCCGTTCTGGCGGCGCCCTGATGCTTGCCGGCGTGAGCGCAAAGGTCTACGAGCAACTCGCCGTGACCGGTGTGCTGTCGATCCTGGGCGCCGACAATGTGTTCATCGAACAACCCCGCGTCGGCATCGCGTTGCGTTCGGCGATGGATAAGGCGCAGCGCTGGCAGCGCGAAGGCGATGAGTAAGCCGGGGTGGGGGAAGCTAACCTTAGGTCAGAATCGAAGCGAGCAGTTAGGGCGGCAGGTATGGCGGCACTCGAGACCTCGGCCGATCGGGCTTCCACGTCATCGGAATCGCGGTCGCGGCTCGTCGCAAAGCGACTCGTGCTGCGTATCGTCTTCGCAGGCGTCGTCTTTGTCGGATTGTGGCTGACCGTCACGCCTCCGGAAGGTGCCCGTGGACTACAGCTCCTGCTGGGAGTGGCTGCCATGCTTGCGGCCACGCTCAGTCATTGGGCCCCCGGCTCCGGTGTCCTGCTCGCGGTGGCCGCAACGACAACAGCCTGGGCGCTAAATTTGACAGCCGACCCGTTCCTTCTAGCTGGCGTCGGAGTGTTTACGAGTGCGGAGCGCCGCGGCACGCGCCGGTTTCCGTGGTGGTTGCTTGTCGCTGGGACGCTCCTGATGCTGGTCACTTTCGTGTTCGGTGGTCCGCCGAATTTGGGTGGATTCGAGGAGCGGATGCGCGGGGTTCTGCTCGGTGCGGTCGTGCTTGCGGTGTCATGGGTTTTGGGAGTTCGCACCCGTCAAGCGCAGCAGGTGGCTGAAGAACAAGTTCGAGCTGACGAGCGGTTACGGCTGGCCCGCGACGTACATGATGTTCTCTCGCACTCGCTCGGTGCTATTGGTGTGCGCGCGGGCGTGACAGCGCACGTCGATGCGCTCGGCGAGCCAGAACTGCGGGAAGCGCTACGGGCGATCGAATCTCAGGCGCGGGATTCGCTGGCTGAATTGAAGCTACTGTTGCAACGCGAACGTGACGGCAAGCTCGAAACTGCCGCTGCCTCGTTGCCCCTCAGCGGCATTCTCCGCGATGTTTCCGCTACGGCGAAGCTGGCCGGGCTGGAAGTCGATCTCCACTACGACTCTGAAGTCGATCAGCTGCCCCCGTCGATCCGCACCACGGTGCATCGCGTCGCGCAGGAGGCGGTGACAAACGCCCTCCGTCACGCCGGAGCCACCCGGCTCACGCTCACTGTCACACACACTGCCACCGACGCGGTTGTTGCAGCGAGCGATGATGGCGTGGGTGTGTCTTCGGGCTTTTCGTACGGGCACGGTCTGACGGGGATGCGCGAGCGCGTCAGGCTGCTGGGAGGCGAACTCTGCATCGATTCCGGTCAGCCAGGGTTCCTCCTCACGGCGCGGATCCCGCTTCCGCAACACGAAGGAGCGGCACGATGATGCCGATTCGGGTCCTGATCGCCGACGACGAAGCCGTGGTGCGCGACTCGCTGCGCCTACTCATTGAACATGAGCCAGGGATGGTCGTGGTCGCGGAGGCCGCCGACGGCGTGGGCGCTGTCGAACGCGCCGCGGTCTCTCACCCCGATGTCGTGCTGATGGATGTGCAGATGCCTATCATGACCGGCCTTGAAGCGACTCGGCAGTTGTGTAGAGAAGCCGCCGGGCCTCGCGTGATCGTGCTGACCACGTTCGATCTGGACGAATATGCGTTCGAGGCGCTTCAGGTCGGCGCATCGGGGTTCCTCCTCAAGAACAGCCCACCCAGCGACGTGCTGAGAGCCGTCCGGGTCGCCAGCGAAGGTGATGCGCTCCTCGCGCCCGAACTCACGCGCAGGTTGATCGACCGCTTCGTTCGCCCTGGAACCGCGCGGTTAGCAGATCCGCGAATAGAGAAGCTAACCGAGCGGGAGCGAGAGACGCTGACCCTGGTCGGGCGCGGCCTATCGAACGCTGAGATCGCTGCCAAGCTGTTCGTTACGCAGACCACGGCACGCACCTATGTCAGCCGGATCCTCTCGAAGCTGGGTGCGCGAGACCGCGCACAGCTCGTGGTCCTCGCCTACGAGACTCGACTGATCAGCGTCTAGGACAAGATGTCGCGGCTCCGCGCCGAGAGATTGTCGACACCCGCAGACTGACAACCTCGGGCGGTTTCGGTTGGCTAGTTGTCATGATCGAAGTCACTCATCTTGTCAAACGTCACGGCTCCAAGACCGTGGTGGACGACGTCAGTTTCACTGCGATGCCGGGTCGTGTCACTGGATTTCTCGGGCCCAACGGCGCCGGCAAATCGAGCACGCTTCGCATCCTGCTTGGCCTGGATCGCCCTACCTCCGGCACGGCACTCGTCGATGGGGTGGCATATCGGTCGCTTGATCGTCCCCTGCAGCGTGTGGGGGCAATGCTCGACGGCCCTGGCGCGAACAAGGGGCGTACCGCCCGTGCTCACCTCCGCTGGGTCGCGCAATCCAATGCGATTCCCACCTCGCGCGTCGAGGAAGTGCTGGCCCTGACCGGACTGCAGGGAGCGGCTGGAAAGCGCATTGGCGCCTTCTCGCTCGGCATGGGGCAGCGACTCGGAATCGCCACGGCGCTACTTGGCGACCCGGGCATCCTCGTGCTCGATGAGCCCACGAACGGGTTGGACCCTGACGGCATCCGCTGGATGCGAGGTTTCCTCCGCTCGCTTGCTGATGCCGGCAAGACAGTGCTCTTGTCGAGCCACTTGATGAGCGAGATGGAAGACACCGCAGACGACATTGTGGTGATCGTCCGGGGCCACGTTGTTGCTTCTGGTGCAGGCAGCGAGGTGCTGGGTGACCATGCCAGCTTGGAAGAAGCGTTTTTTGCGCTCACGGATGCGCGCACCGAGTATGGTGCCCGGGCCGAGCACCCGGACCCCGAGGGGCGCGACCGATGATCGCGCTCGTCCGTTCCGAGGCCACCAAACTACTTACCACCAAAGCGGTCTGGATTCTCGCCATTGTCGCGGTTCTCGCGACCTGGCCCATGTCAATGACAAATTCGGCTACCCCACCCAACCTCCCCGCGGACAGTGAACTGCTGTTCAGCTCCGCACCGATCCCACTCGACTACCAGGGCTTCGAGATGGCCGGTTTTGGGTACGTGCTCGTTGTCGCAATCGCATCGTTATGGGCGGGAAGCGAATACGGCGGCGACGGTCAAATCCGTACGACACTGCTCGCCACCCCGAAGCGGCTTCGGGTATTTCTCGTCAAGATAGCGCTCTTGGCGTTCGTGGTCGCCGTGACAGGATTCTTGACGATGACTGGGGCGCTCGTCATTACCCATGCGGTCGGAGAAGCAGGAATTAATCCCTGGGCGCTGACGCCCGTGATTTGGGCGAATATTGGCGGCGTCGTGCTCGCATGGACGTTCACGGCGTTGATCGCCTTCGCCGTCGGCACCATAGCGCGCACCGCCATCCTGCCGCTCATCTTGATCTCACCGCTCGTGATCGGCGTCGGTGACTTCCTCGTCGGGCTCTGGCCCGGCGCGAAGGCCCTCCCCACCACTGCAGGAGCCTCGCTATATAGCGATCCCGCGACAGGACTGTTCCTTGAACCTGCCTTGGGTGGCCTCATCCAAGCAACATGGGCAGCCGTTCTGGTCGCCATTGCGGCGGTTACGTTTACCCGTCGAGACCTGTGAGAGGCGACATCATGGCCCGCGCCCACTTCAGAGACACCCTGCGTGCCGAGTTCACGAAGGCCCTTTCTCTCCGCAGTATTCAGGCGACGATCGCAGCAGCGCTCGTTGTCCCCGGACTGCTCGCGCTGGCGTCGGGTTTCGCGTTCGATCCAGATCGGCGTGCACAGTTCCCGCTCGAATCGCAGGGCTTCGAGACCGCAGGGTTCGGGCAACCTCTGGTCATACTCCTCGCCGCCCTCATCGTCGGTACGGAGTATCTCGACGGACAATTGCGCACCACGCTCATCGCGACCCCGAATCGAGGGCGTGTGCTCAGCGCAAAAGTTTTCATCATCGCCGTTCTCTCGGCGGGGATTGGCTTGATATCGATCAGCCTGTCCGTGCTCATGAAGCATGCAGCGCTCGGCGAATACGGCATGACATTTAACGAAGTCAGCGCCGGGATGATCTGGAACCTGGTAGGCGTCGCCGTGAACTACATGCTAATCGCGCTAATTGCCGCGAGTATCACGTTGCTCGCTCGTACGTTCATCGTGACCCTGGCGGTGCTGATTCCCATGGTGCTAGGCGTCACCGTTTCACTCGTCAGCCTCATCCCGCTGCTCAAATTTCTGCCCGACCTCGCAGGGATCCAGCTTCTGATGGAATACCCCGGCCTTGACGTTCTCGACCCACTCCCTGGAGCCGCAGTGATGACAATCTGGACGTTTGCGCTCTGCGGGACAGCCTGGTTCCGCTTCCGCAGTAGGGACACGCTCTCATGAGTTGGATGCAGGGTGCCCCCGACTGGACTCGAACCAGCGACGCACGGTTTAGGAAACCGACGCTCTATCCACTGAGCTACGGGGGCGTACCTCTAGCCTAATCGGCGGTTCGACCCTCGCGTGACAGGGGGGCGCCGGGGCTCCTTTACGCGGTGGCGGCTGCCGCGAGCGCTTCTCGTTCTAGCTGGATCAGAAAGCGTTTGGTCTCGGGGGAGGAGCCGTATTCGCCAACGGAACCATCGGAGCGGATCACGCGGTGCACGGGAACCACGAGGGAGAAGGGGGTGGTGCGGCAGGCGGAGCCTACGGCGCGTGCAGCCCGTGGCCTGCCCGCGAGCGCGGCGATTTCGCCGTAGCTCGCCGTCTCGCCGTAAGGGATCTCGGTGATCGCCTGCAGCGCCTGCGCGGCAAAACCGGTGCCCGCGAGCCGCCAATCAAGCGGGAGGTCAAATGACCGTCGCCTGCCGTCGAAGTACTCGTCGGCCTGGCGGGCGAGTTCACGTGCCGCACCCGGCTCATGAACGGGGGTTTCAAAGAGCAGCCGTGCGACGCGTTCCACCTCCCACAGCGGGTCGGTTTCTGTGACGTCGACGCTCACGAGCGCCTCGCCGGCGAAGACAGCAACAAGCAGGCCGATCGGTGTAGGGGCGGCATCCCAGGTATATGACATGGCTTCATCCTGTGCGCCTCGCATGGTTCCAGAATGACACGTTCACGCACTGGGGAGAACAGGCGTTGTTCTTGTCTCGGTGGAGGAGCCAATTTGCCGCGATTTCTCGGTCAAACTGCGCGAGGGATACCGAGAATCACGCGCGAGGCGACCTACTGTGGTAAATGTCGGCAACAGGAGGGCGTCTCTTCATGAACGAAGATCGCGAATTCGCGCAGGCGGTGCAGCCTGGAATGGTCGGCGACCTCGCTCCCGGTGTGGTGGCCGCGCACATTGCGCAACCCGCGCGCGATCGAATCGTCGCCGAAAGCGCCGACCTTGGCGGGGCGTCGCCGCTTCTTCGCTATCACGATGTTCCGGAAGCCGGCATCGAAATCACGAAGGCGCACCCCGGTAGCCTGCCGCAGTTCATTACCGGACGATCCACGCTGCTTTCTGGGCTCTTTCGCGATGAGGTGGCGTTGCGCACCGCGCGCATTGCCGCGGAGCGGATCACCGCCAAGAACGTTGAGCTGCGTGCCGTTCGCGGCATCGACGCCGTGCATCTGGCCACCGGTCTTGCCTCGTGGCGCATCGGCGGCGTGGAATACACGGCCCCGGTGCTGCTGCGCCCGCTTGCCATTCGCCGGCACTACACCGACTTTGAGCTGAAGCTGCATGGCGCCATGATCGTGAACCCGGAGCTGGTTCGCGCGATGCGTGAGCACTACGGCATCACGATCGACGGCACCCGCCTGGCGGTGCTGGCGCACGAGGGCGGCGTCTTCAAGCCGCAGCGCGTGATTGACGAATTGCGACGCATCACCACCCGCATCGACACGTTCGCGGTGCACCCGCGCCTGATCGTTTCGACCTTCGCCGACGTCGCAGCACACATGAGTGCCGATGGCGGGCTGGACCACCCCATTCTTAACGCGCTCGCCGGCCACGCCGATGACCGCGACTACCTCAAAAAACAGCGGCCGATCGCGGCATGGGCCGGTCCTGATGACCGCTCTCCCGCCGCCGACACACTGTTGCTGGACGCCGATGCCGAGCAGGAGCGCGTGCTGTCGCGCATCATCGCCGGCCAATCGCTCGCGGTTGCGACTCTGCCCGGCACCGGCGGCACGCAGACCATCATCAACGCCGTCGGTGCGCTCGTGCAGGCAGGCAAGCGCGTTCTTGTCGTTAGCGCACGCCGCTCAACCCTTGACGGGTTCCGTCACCGCCTGGTGGGCATCGGTCTCGATGGATTGGCCGTGAGCCCCACCAGCCTGCAAAAAGATCTCATCCGCGCCATTAGTCGCAACGAGAAGGCAACGCAGCCAGCAGCCGCGGAGGTCGACGAGGCTCTGGTGAGTCTGCGCGCCGTACTGCGTGACTATCGCGCCGCCCTCACGCAAAAGCACCCCGCGTTTGGCGTGAGCGCGCTCGACGCGACGCGCGAGCTTGCGAAGATCGCGCAGCACCCGGAACCACCCAACACGCAGGCGCGACTGGATGCTCGCGCGCTCGCCGCGTTGTCATCGAGCCGCACCGCCGCCGCCGAGAAACTGACGCTGGCCGCCAAGCTTGGTGAGTTTGAGTTCGGCCCCGACGATTCACCCTGGTACGGCGCGGCGTTCGAGTCGACGGCAGCAGCACAGGCCGCTCACGAGCTGGCAGGCAAGCTTCACAAGACCGACGTGCCCAGCCTGCTTGAGCGTGGCTATGCCCTCATTTCACAGACGCGCATGCGTCCGTTCCTCACCGTGGACGAGCTGGGGGAGTACCTCAAGCTGCTCCAGGGCATCCTCGAATCGCTCGACAAGTTCAGCCCCACCGTGTTTGAGCGACCACTGACCGATCTGATCGCCGCCCACGCGACGCGGCGCGATGCCGTGCAGATGTCGAGTGCGCAGCGCCGACGTCTGAAGACCGTCGCGCGCGAATATGTGCGCCCCGGCGTGCACGTGCAAGACATGTATGACTCGCTGGTGCGCATTCAAAAGCAGCGCACCGCCTGGCAGCGCTACGTCGACCAGGGTGTGGTTCCGGAGATTCCCGCGGGCCTGCAAGATGTCGCGGTCGCCTGGCAGCGCGTTCACGCCGACCTCGCCTCGCTCGATAAGCCCCTGGGCCGCGCGGGCGCCGCGAAACTCTCAGCGCTTCCCGTCGCACAGCTCGTGCGCACGCTGGCTGGCCTCGCCGCCGAATCCACGTTCTTCGACAACCTCATTGAGCGCAGCAAGCTTCGCGTGGAGTTGGCGCGGATGGGGTTGGAACCATTGCTGTCGGATCTCTCCGAACGTCACGTTCCGGAGCATCGCGTTGCGGTGGAGCTGGAGAGCGCCTGGTGGCTGTCGGCGATCGAACACTTGCTGCAGACTGACGAAGCACTCCTCGGCGCGCAGACCGCCGTCGTTGATCGACTGGAGCGCGACTTCCGCCTCGTTGACGAGGCACATAACGCCAACTCCGGGCCGCTTCTTGCCTGGCGTCTGGCGACCGATTGGCGCATTGCGCTGATCGATCAGCCGGCTGAGGCACAGGCGCTTCGCGGTGCGATCACGCGCGGCGCGCCCACCCCGGCCACGCTGCGAGCCGCAGCGCCCGCGCTGACGCGAGTCTTGGTTCCGGTGTGGGTCGCTTCGCCGTACGAAGTTCCGTTGATTCCCGACACCGATTTTGACGTGGTGTTGATCGCCGATGCTGGCGCCATCAACACCACCGAGGCTGCGCCCGCGATTCGTCGCGCCCGCCAGGTCGTGCTGTTTGGCGACCCGGTCACGCAGGCGCCGACGCCGTTCTCCATCGCAACTGCAACGTCGGGGGAGTGGGAAACGGAGAATCCGTTCGACACGACTAGTGTTTTCGAGCGGGTGGCTGACCTGGTTCCGGTCGAAACGCTCACCCGCAGCTACCGCGCGGGTGGCGAAGACCTCGCCGAGCTCGTGAACGACGCGTTCTACGGCGGCGAGATTGTCTCGATGCCGTGGGCGGGCTCGTACCTGGGTCGCGGCAGTCTTACCGTCGATTACGTCGAGGGCGGCATCGGCACGCCCGACCCGATCTCGGGCGCCGTGGAGAGCCCCGAGGCCGAAGTGCAGCGCGTGGTGACGGTGGTTGTCGAGCATGCCGTCAACCGCCCCAAGGAATCGCTCATGGTGGTGACCGCGAGCAGGCGCCACGCCGAGCGCGTGCGCACGGCCGTCGCGCACGCCTTTGCCGGCCGCGCCGACGTTGCCGACTTTGTCTCACGCGACAACGGTGAGCCGTTTGCGGTGTTGACGCTCGAAGAATCGGTCGCCGAAAGCCGCGACCGCGTGATTTTCTCCCTCGGCTTTGGCCTGACCCGTCACGGCCGCGTGCTCAGCGACTTTGGTGACCTATCGACCCCCGACGGCGAGCGCCTGCTGACCGTCGGCATGACGCGCGCCCGCCGTTCGATGACGATCGTGTCGTCGATTCGGCCCTCGGCGTTCACCGACGATCGCCTCGAGCACGGCGCCGCGACGCTCATGTCGATTCTTGCGGGCGTCGCAGAGCGCTCGCGCGAACAGCACCTTGAAGATCTCGCCGACCCGCTTGTGCTCCAGCTGGCACGCGAGTTGCGGGCACTCGGTGTCACATTGAACGTGAACTACCGCGGGGTGCTGCCGCTCGTCGCGCAACACAACGGTCGCGCCGTCGTCGTCGAAAGTGACCCCGAAATCTACGGCGACTCGCTGCGTGAGTCGCTGCGCCTTCGCCCTCAGGCGTTGCGCAAGCTCGGGTGGCACTATGTTCGCGTGCACTCTTTTGACCTCTATAGCGATCCGGCACGTGTCGCCGCGCGCATTGCCTCGCTGCTCGGCGTCATGCCGTTCGCCGAGACTGAGGCGGCCGAGACCGCATCATGAGCGATGAGCGACAGCACGTGGTGCGTGTCGCGGGATCGCGGCGCGCGCGGCTAACGCCTGCTCCCGGAACCACGGGGGAGCCGGAGACGACGACGGATTTCGCGAATGTGGAAGCGGAACCAGCAGGTTCTGGCCCCAACGACGAGCGGATGCGCCGCGAGGTTCCGCCTCACTACTGACGGCTTGTCGTTTCGTCTCGGGCGCTGCGCGTCCTCGCTCAACGGGCGGGGTGGATGGGCTGGTGAGAAGCAGGAAGGCGCCTCCCGTTGGGCGGCGCCTTCCTGTGCGAATGGTGGCGAACTACGCCTTCTTCTGCTCGGTGAGCAGGTCGCGAATCTGAATGAGCAGGTCAGTCTCGGAGAGGGTGGCCTCTTCTTCGGTGACGCCAGCCTTCGCGGCCTGGATTTCCTTGAACTTGTTCATCGGCACGACCATGACGAAGTACACGACGGCTGCGATCGAGACGAACTTGATGAGCGCGGCAAGAATCATGCCCCAAGCGATGTGCCAGTTACCGATCGAGAAAACCGCCTCGGCGATCGATCCGGTCGGCGTCGTGGCGGCGATGAGCGGCGTGATGAAGCCGTCAACGATCGCGGTGACCACAGCGGTGAAGGCCGCGCCAATGACGACGGCAACGGCGAGGTCAATAACGTTGCCTCGCAGGATGAAATCTCTGAAACCCTTAAGCACGGTGTGCCCCTTTGCCTGAATTCTGCTACGACGCGGTGGTCGCGGAGGAGGTTCCTCCAGAAGTAGATGATGGCGCAGAAGTCCCGGTCGCGCCAGAAGACGCGCTGGAATCGGCGGAACCTTTTGTTGCAGAGGCGCGCGAATCGGTGCGATAAAAACCGCCGCCGTTGAACGTCACACCAATTGATCCGTACTGCTTGCGTAGTGCGCCGCCGCACTCTGGGCACACCGTGAGGGAGGCTTCGCTGAAGGATTGAACGGCATCAAAGGCGTGGCCGCACTGCGTGCAGGCATAGGCGTAGGTAGGCATGGGTTCTTTCTGAAATGAAGCGTTAGTGCGCGGCAAAGGTGACGATGCGCGTGGGAGTGACGACGCCGCTGACAGGCTGGTCGTGCGGTTCCGCCGGAACCTCGTCAAGGAGTTCGGAGTCGAAGATCACCGCATAGACGGGTGGGCACTTCTGCATTGAACCGATGGTCTTATCGAAGTAGCCTCGGCCCCAGCCCAAACGCATGCCAGACTCGTCGACCGCGGCAGCAGGAATCAGCAGCAGATCAACCTCGTCAACCGCAATCGGTCCGAGCAACTCGCCCACCGGTTCCGGAACCCCCAGCGGGCCATCCGTCTCGTCGCCGTCGACGGTCGCGACGACCCAGTCGAGGAGCCCGTCGGCGCGGGTGCTCGGCAGCAGCACGCGGAGCCCCCGCTCAATCGCCTGATTCACGAACGTTCGTGTGCCGGGTTCGAGAGTCGTGGAGAGGTAGCACGAAATCGACGTCGCGCCGGTGGCGTCGACGAGGTTCCACAACTGCTCGGTGAGCGATTCTTCGGCGTGCTCTTGCTGAATAGGGGAGAGCATGTGGCGGCGCTGCCGCAAGTCTGCACGCAAAGCCTGCTTGACGTGCTCGATATCTTCGGGCATGACACGATTCTATGCGGGGAATCAGATTCAGGCCGACTAGGCTGGGGCAATGCCAGAAATACGCATGAAGGCCGTCATTCCAGCTGCCGGCCTCGGCACTCGCTTCCTCCCCGCGACGAAGGCGATGCCCAAGGAGATGCTGCCGGTTGTTGACAAGCCGGCCATTCAGTACGTGGTCGAAGAAGCGGTGCAAGCCGGGATCGAAGATGTTCTCGTCATCATCGGCCGCAACAAGAACTCGATCAGCGACCACTTCGACGCGATGCCGGAGTTGGAGACGAAGCTCATCGACAAGGGCGATGACGCTCGCCTGCGGCGTGTGCAGCACTCGTCTGATCTCGCTGACATCCACTTTGTTCGTCAGGGCGAGCCCAAGGGTCTCGGTCACGCGGTGCTGCGGGCCAAGGCTCACGTTGGTAACTCCTCGTTCGCGGTGCTGCTGGGCGATGACCTCATTGACGAGCACAACCCGCTTCTGCCGTCGATGATCGCCGAGCACGAAAGCCGTGGCGCGAGCGTCATTGCGTTGATGGAGGTCGACCCCGACCACATCCACCTGTATGGCGCGGCCGCCGTTGAGCCCACCGACAACCCCGACGTGGTCAAGATCACGGGCCTCGTTGAGAAGCCTGCGAAGGAAGAAGCGCCGTCGAACCTCGCGGTGATCGGTCGCTACGTGCTGAGCCCCGAGATTTTCGACATTCTTGAGGTCACCGAGCCCGGTAAGGGCAATGAGATTCAGCTCACCGACGCGCTTCAGGTGCTGGCCACCGACGCCGACGGCCCGGGTGTCTACGGCGTGATCTTGCGCGGACGCCGCTACGACACCGGTGACCGCGTTGACTACATCAAGGCGATCGTTCAGCTTGCCGCTGACCGCGCCGATCTCGGCCCTGAGCTACGCCCGTGGCTCAAAGAATTCGCAGCAGACCTGTAGGCCGAAGTGGAGCCTCAGATCACGAGCCATCACGGCCCGATCACGCTCCGCTTGGTAAAACCCAAGGACGCCCGAGCGCTACAACACGAGCTCATGTCTAATCGGGCGTGGCTTTCCCCGTGGGAAGCCACGATCCCGGGCATGACATCGTCGTTTGACATGCGCTTGGGTGTTCGCCGTCTGCTGCAGCAATATCGCGACGGTCTGAGCGTTCCGTTCGTCATGGAATACAACGGTGAAATTGCCGGGCAGCTCAACATTTGGGGCGTCGCCCGCGGCTCGCTCTCCTCGGCCACGATCGGCTACTGGGTGTCAAAGCAGTTCGCAGGCAAGGGCGTCACCCCGACGTGTGTGGCGATGGCGACCGACATCGCGTTTCAGCAGTTGCGCCTACACCGCATGGAGATCTGCATCCGCCCCGAGAACAAGCCGAGCCTGCGCGTGGTGCAAAAGCTGGGGTTCCGCTACGAGGGCATGCGCAAAAACTACATTCACATTGACGGTGACTGGCGCGATCACTACGCCTTCGCCCTCACCGCCGATGAGGTACCAGAAGGCGTGCTTCGTCGCTGGGTTTCTGGGCGCGCCCCCGAGTCAGCCGCCGCCATCGTTTAGCGGCGTTGCGGTTACCGGCGTTTTCGGCTCTTCGCGGCCGCGCGCCGACGTGAGAGCCGGAGATTCACGCCGGAGCAGGAGATTTTCGGGCAATCTCGCCTTCCGCGGTCGCAATCTCCTTCTCTCGCGTGCTGGTGCGGTGGGCCCGGGGGCGGAACGCGCGGGGCACCGAAGCGGAACGCGCGGGGGTGGAACCGGCATTCGGGGTTGGAAACACGAATCAGGCGGCAGGCGCGGGGCGGCAGTCATGGTTCCGGAACCAGGGTTGCGGCCACGAAACTGGCCTGCGAAACGCCGTCGCGGAGCGTTTTTGACACCCGGAGCTTGAATCTGAGCTTGAACCTTCACGTTTGCGCGTGTTCGATGCGGGAATAGCGGCGATGTTCGCATACCGTAGTGCGCATGGAGGGCCAAGTTCTTGGGGGAGGCGTCGTCGTACTGATTGCGGCGGCGCTGTGGTTGGTGTACCTCCTGCCCAGCTGGTACTCGCGTCATCAGTACAACGCGACCGAACGCAACGCCGTTCGCCTGAGTCAGGCGCTGCGCATTCTGGCCGAGACGAGTGACCAGCCCGAAGAGCTTCGCGTAGACCTGCGTACGCGGTCCGCGCGCCGCCAGACCAAGCTGGCACGACAGGCTGAGGCCGAGCGTCAGAGCCTCGAAGAGGTAGCCGCGCGCGCCGAGGCCGACCGTGTGCGTGAAGAGGTTGAGTTCGAGAAGGAACGCGTGCGCAACAGCGCGCTTGAAGCTCGCGAGCAGCGCCGGGCCGATGAGGTCGCTCAGCGCGAACTCGCCAAGGCGCGCGCCGAAGCACAGCGCGCCCGCGCTAGCGCTGACGCCGCGGCCGAACACCAACGCCTTCGTGCCGAACTCCTGGCCGCGCGTAACGCCCCCGCTGTCATCGCCGCGCGTCAGGCGCGTGCCCGTCGCTCGGTTCGTCTCGCTGCGCTGAGCATCGTCGTGATCGGCATCGCAGCGCTGACCTTCGGCATCGTTTTCACGCAGGTCATGCTTGCCGTCGTCGGTGTATTGGCTGGCGTCGTTGGCGTTGCCGTGCTGCAGCGCATGTCGCGCGTTGCGCGTCGTGCCTTGCCGACGGTGGTGGCACCCGTTGTGGTTGAGGCCCCGCGCAAGCGCGTGTCGGTGCTGCACGATGAGCCGGCCCCGAAGTGGACGCCGCGCACCTTGCCGCAACCGTTGACCACGGTCGCCGGCTCCCGCGCCGCCGCGGCACAAGACGCGCAGGACGCCCGCGAGGCGCTCCGCCGTGCCGCCCTTGAAGAGGCTGCACGACAGAAGGCGGCCGAGCAGGCGCCGGTGCGAATCGACACCGCACGCCCGGCGGCAGCGGCCCCCGCGATGGACGACGCCGCCATCGAGGCACACGTTCGTCAGCTACTCGCCAGCCGCGCCGCAAGCTGAACCGCTCATCGGCGAGCGCCCCGCGCTTCATGGTTCCGCCCACCGCGTGCAGAGGATAGGGTTGGTGCAGTCAGGGCCTGTAGCGCAGTTGGTAGCGCGCCTCGTTCGCATCGAGGAGGTCAGGGGTTCGATTCCCCTCAGGTCCACCACCTACGCAGGGGGCGATGATGGTGAATGAAATGTGGCCTGGGGTTATCGATACCACCCAGCTCAGTGGGACTCACGTTGCCGCCGTCAACCGCATGTCTGACGCGGCGAAGAGCGGAACCTGGGGCGAGGTTGTTGAGATCATCAACTCATCGTCCTGGATCTCCGCCAACCAATGGCGAATCGAAGGCCGTTCGTGGTTTGCGCCGCTGCATCAGGCGGCGTGGCACGGCGCACCCGTCGAGGTCGCGAGCCGCCTGATTGAGCTCGGCGGCTGGCGGTCGTTGCGAGATGCGGAGGGCAAACGCCCCATCGACATTGCCGAAGAACGTGGTCACACTCATCTTCGTGAGGTGCTTGCCGTGGCCGATCCGACTCCAGTGGAGCAACTCCGGTATGCGGCCTGGGATCAACACCTGAGTGAGCTGATTGCCTCGCGCACGCAGTTGATGGATCCGGTAGCGATCAGGCCCGTGCAGACCGAGGTGATCGTCGCCGAAAACCTTGACCTGCTGTCGTTCTTGTATCCCGGTATGTACGGCGGTTTCACGATGTCGGTGCACCGCCTCCGCCTCTTTGTCGAGAGCTCGAGCCGCGTGGCCGGAGGTTCGGGTCAGGCGCACGTCATCACTGAGGGTGGCTGCGTGCTCGTCGAAGAAGGTTTCGTTTAGCCCCGACGTCACGGCATACAAGGGCCCAGACGCCACACATTGGGCCGCTTCGTGACGGGCGACCCAACGTGTGATCACGCCTTACGCGGCCTTCGCCACCTGGGCGTCGAGCTTGGCGATGAGAGCCTCGCCGAGCGCGCGAACGGCGTCGCCATCGCGGGCAACGACCGCGTCTGCATCGCCGAGCGACCACTCGGGGGTGTAGTCGGTCTGCTTGATCGTGAATGACACGTCGGTGTCGATCAGGTCGTTGCCGATGAACTTCAGCACCTGGCGGAGCTGCGCGGCCGAAGCCAAACCGCCGTGGCCGCCGTAGCTGATGATTGCGCTCGGACGGTTCTTCCACTCGGCGTAGATGTAGTCGATTGCGTTTTTCAGCGCGGCCGGGTAGCCGGCGTTGTACTGCGGTGTGACGAAGACGACAGCGTCGCTGTCGGCGATCATCTTCGCCCACGCAATCGTGTGTGCGTTTTGGTACTGATTCATACCGGCCATCAAAGGCTCATCCAGCATGGGCAGAGCGATTTCGGCGAGATCGAGAATCTGAACGTCGGCGTGCGTGCTGTCACGCAACACGGTGGCCACAGAGTCGGCGATTTGTCGGCCAATGCGAACGGGGCGCGCGCTGCCGACGATGATGCTGATGACGGGGGTGGTAGACAAGGCTTCCCTTTCGTGAGTGTATTCACGTGCACGAAACCGAGGGGTGCCGCGAAGTATTCCCGCGTCTGCTGCGTCCTATCCATCAGTTGTTTGCGGAGGGTGTGTATGCGTTCGGCGAGGCCGCTGCGACCACGCGAGGCCGTTACGACAGCGCGATACCAATCCCCAGTGCGATAACGCCGAGTAGCGGAACCACGCCCTGCTTGAGTGCTGCGCTGCGCTTGGAGGGGCTGGATGCGAAGAGAACGAGCGCAGCGGCCGCCATGGAGCCAGCCCCGGTGAAGACAAGCGTCGCACCGACAGCAGTGTTTCCGAGAGCCATGAAGACAATGCCCGCGGCGACGGCAATCGCGAGAAACAGATTGTAGAAGCCCTGGTTAAACGCCAGCGGTTGCGTGACCTTCGCCTCTTCTGCGGTGGTTCCGAAGGTGGCACGTGCCGCCTTGCCCGTCCAGGCGACGGACTCCAGGTAGAAGATGTAGACGTGAAGGAGCGCCGCCAACCCGGCAAGCACGAGACCCGCAATAATCACCATGAACTCCGTTCCGGGCGCCCGCATCAATGTGGCGTTGGTCGAATCATACCGGAGCACGGCCCCGAGGCCGCGAGCAACCGTGTAGGCGGCGCGGTGGTGTTAGGCGCGGGACGGATCCGTCGCCGCGCCATCCAGCCACAGGGTGTCGCTCGCGTCGGCGTGGGTTCCGCCGCTACCCACGTGCTTGGAGCTGATTCGCGGCCCCTTCGTGATCACGTGAACAATCGCCATGCCATGGCCGCGACCCAAGCCGTAGTCTTCGGCCAGCCACGCGAGAATCGGGGTTGCCTTGGTCTCGGGGCCGAAACCTCGTTCATTCGCCAGCGTGATCAACTGGCGCGGCGTGAGGCCGGTTTTCGTCTCGACCGCGTCAAGATATGCCTGAAATGACATGCGACTCCTTGGGCTCGCGAATGGGTGGCGAATCGACCGTCGGCTCGTTGTGAACGGCGAGGACGGCGGCGAGGGCGATGGCGAGCATACCAAACACCGTGATCGTCCAGGCAGACGCTGTGATGAGCCAGAACGTGGGATTGACGAACTCGGGGGAGAGGATCGGCGTTGACATCACAATCAGCTCAACCACCCGGCTGACGATGATGGCCGTTACAGCGGCGACGATCACATTGCGGTAGGCGCGGCCAATGCGCCGGCTGCGGCTCACCGCCCACGCCAAAGCGGCAAGGCCGATGAGTGTCGCGGCCTCGAACAAGAACGTTGCCGCAGTAAACCAGGCGGGTGGCGGCAGCACGATGAACTGCGCCCACACGGTTTGCCCGATGACGCCGATGGCAATAAGCGCCGCTCCTGCCCACGCCGCCTGCCGGTCGGCCAGCATGGCGCGCGGTTCACCAGCGTCACGAACAAAGAGGATGATCGCCGCGATCACCAGCACATCTACGATGACGGGGAACCAGGCAAAGCCGGTGAATAGTCGGAGTTGCGAGTCGGCGGCAGACAGCATTGCCGCGCACGCGAGTGCGGTGCCGCCCCACACCCAGCGGTCACGAGATATGGTCAAAATACGTGGTTCCATGGCTACCCTCCTGCACCTGGATCGCTGTTGTCAGCGCCTCGCATATTGCTCAGTATCCTTTCATAGGCCGCTCCGCCTGGCTAGTGCCCTCGCCGCCGCGCCCCAATCCCACGTGCCGTCTCGAACCGAAGGCGATAGCGTAGGCGCATGCGATTCGGTGCGTTTGTTCCTCAGGGTTGGCGATTCGATCTGGTTGGCATCGCGCCCGCCCAGCAGTGGCAGGCGATGAGCGACGTTGCCACTCACCTCGATGGCGGCGCGTGGGAGTCGCTCTGGGTGTACGACCACTTTCACACGACCCCCGTGGCAAGTCACGAAGCAACGCACGAGGCGTGGACCCTCATGAGCGCGTTCGCGGCGTCGACCAGTCGCATCCGGCTCGGCCAGATGTGCACGTGCATGGGCTACCGCAATCCGGCCTACCTCGCCAAGGTTGCCGCGACCGTCGATATCATCTCCGGCGGCCGCACCGAGATGGGCATTGGTGGCGGCTGGTACGAGCACGAGTGGCGCGCGTACGGATACGGGTTTCCCGAGATTCCGCAGCGGCTGGGCATGCTGCGCGAGGGCGTCGACATCATGAGCCAGGCCTGGCGCACGGGTTCCGCGACGCTGAGCGGTAAGTACTTTCAGGTCGATGGGGCGATTGTTGAGCCGCGACCGTTGCAGGCGGGCGGAATTCCGCTGTGGATTGCCGGCGGTGGCGAGAAGGTGACGCTGAAGATTGCCGCCCGGGTCGCTCAGTACACAAATTTCACCGGCACGCTGGAGGAGTTTGATCACAAGAGCACTGTGCTTCGTCAGCACTGCGACGCGATTGGGCGTCCCTTCGAGCAGATCACCCGTTCGTCGAACTTCAACACCATCGTCGGTGAGACCGAGGGCGAGGCCGCCGAGCGACTCGACACGGTGATGGCCCGGCTCACCCCGCATGTCGGCGAGGCGCGTGCCGAGCGGATCCGCGCTGAGTACGAAAATTCCCCGGGCTACGGAACCATTGAGCAGGTTGCTGAGCGTCTCGCCGAGCGCCAGGCGCACGGCTTGGGCTACGCCATCCACTACTTTCCGGAAATGGCATACGACCGATCCGGCGTCGAGCTGTTCGAGCGTTCCGTGATGCGTGAACTGAGCTAGGCGGACTCCCAGGCAATACCCGGGGGAGGTATCCCTAGGATGGGGTCATGGCTCGATCCTCACGTGTACTGCTGACCGCCTTTCTCGCCATGGTGACGGCCGTGTCTCTCACGGCTTGCGCACCCGCCACCGAGAGCGTCGGAGAGGGTGCGGCGCCGAGTTCTGCGCCGACGGCCGACGCGAGCCCAAACATTGAACCGGCCGACACCTTTCTCGAACGACACGGGCTCGCGGGTCTCAGCGCCACCGACGTGATTGAGACGCTTGAGGCGATGCCGGTCGCCGAGCGCCCCGCGAACCTCCTCGCCTCGGTGCGCCCGGATGAGGTGGTACTCACCGATGACGAGAACAACCAGGCGAGCATGCCGCTCCCAGACGATCAGTTCTACGTCTCCATCGCGCCCTACGCGTCACAGACTCATGATTGCTTCTTTCACAGCCTGACCACGTGCCGTGGCGAGCTCGCGAACGAATCCGTGCAGATCACCATCACCGCCGCTGACGGCACCGAACTTGCCGCCGGAACCTACACGACCAACGACAACGGATTCGTCGGACTGTGGTTGCCGCGCGATATCGCCGGAACCATCACGATCACCGCGGGAGAGCGCACGGTCTCAGCACCGATCGCCACCGGAGTGGACGATCCGACCTGCATCACCACGTTGCAGCTGACCTAGCGCGACCGCCGGCTTGCGCAAGTCACGACCGGAGCGCCGCCCGTAGCGATACCCGGTCGCCCGCGGGCTATGCCCGATCGGCCTTGCTAACCGCGTCGGTCAGCGCCTGCACCTGTGCGCGGAGTGCCGCGAGCTCCCGCATCACCTCAGACTCACCAAACGTGACGTGATGGGAGTGTTCGTGCCTCTCGCTGGGCACAATGCCTTCACCCGCCGCCATTCCGTTTGCGGCTGCGGACGCGCCCGCCACAGCCGTGGTTCCGCGGCGCTCGGCGTCATGCTCCTCGGCGGCGTGTTCGTTGCTGGCGTCGAGCCCCTGCATCGCATCGACGATGACGGCTATAAAGAGGTTGAGCACCGTGAGGGCGCTGATGAGCACGAACGGAACGAAGAACGCCGGCGCCCACGGGTCAACGGTCATGATCCTGCGCACCTGATCAGACCAGCCATCGAGCGTCATGATTTGAAAGAGCGAGAACAGGGTCGAGCCCAGATCACCGTACTCGGCCGGGAAGTTCTTACCGAACAGCATCGTCGCCATGACCGCGCCGACGTAGAAAATGATGCCCAGCAGCGCGGCGATCGAAGCGATGCCGGGTACGGCCCGAACCAATGCATCGACGACGCGGCGCAGCGACGGCACGATCGAAATCAGGCGCAACACGCGCAACACGCGCAGTGCGCGCAACACTGCGAGGCCATCCGCCCCGGGAATCAGGGCGATGCCGACGATCACGAAGTCGAACACGTTCCACGCGCTGCGGAAGAAGCCGAGCCCCTGGCCATACAGCTTGAGGGCGATTTCGACGATAAAGATCCACAGGCAGATCTTGTCGAGGAGGTGCAGTGTCGCCCCATAGTTCTGCATGAGGGAGTGCACCGTCTCCAAGCCGAGCACGATGGCGTTGATGACGATCACCACAAGGATCACGTTTTGAACGGTTTTCGATGTCACAAAGTCGTTGACTGACTTGCGGCTGTACCACGGCGCGCGTGATGACGTCATGTGCTCGTTGGCCTTACTGCGATGGATTGGTCACGAGGCAATGCTGCTCCCACAGCAGCGGTCCCCGTGTTCGATATTAGGGAGATGCCGTGCCGGTGGCTACTCGCGCGGTACAGGTTGCGATGGCGGTGTCATACAGTGGTGGCAACCGAATCAGTGATTCGCGCAACGAAAATCAGTGATTCGCGCAACGAAAGGTCGCTGATGCAGCACGCCTACGCCCACGGACACCACGCCAGTGTGGTCAACTCTCACGCCGATCGCACGGCGGCGAACTCCGCAGCGCACCTGGTTCCGCTCATCCAGGAGGGCATGAGCATTTTGGACGTCGGATGCGGCCCCGGAACCATTACGGCTGATTTGGCGCAGCTGACGGGCAGCGGGCGGGTCGTTGGCGTCGACTACTCGGAGGCCGTGATTGTGCAGGCGCGCGAGCGCGCCGCGGCGCGGGGACTCACGAACGTGTCGTTTGAAACCGGCGACGCGTATGCGCTCGCGGCGGCGGGCGACTCGTTCGATATTGTGACCGCGCACCAGGTTTTGCATCACCTGCAGCGGCCGGTTGATGCGCTGCGGGAGTTTCGTCGGGTGGTTAGACCCCGCGGCATCGTGGCGCTGCGCGAAGTCGACTACGGCGCCGTGTTTTGGTATCCGCTGCTACCCGCGCTCGATAACTGGCTGCGCATCATGCTGGCAACGGGCGACGCGCTGGGCGCGCAATTTAGTGCGGGGCGACGCGTTGGCACTTGGGCGCGCGAGGCCGGCTTCAGCGACGTGACGGTGACGGGCTCTCAGTGGACGTACGCGAACGAAGAACGCGTACGGTGGTGGGGTGAAGGGTGGGCTGAGCGCGCTCTCGCCTCATCTTTTGCCACACAGGCTCTTGAGCTCGGGCTCGCCACACAATCTGATCTGATGGAGATTTCTGAAGCGTGGCTCGAGTGGTCGCGCACGCCGGGCGCGTTCATGCAATTGCCGCACGGCGAAGTGATTGCGAGGGGATGACATGACCGACCTCTCCGCGCGCAGCCAGCGCGTTGCCGACCAGCTTCGCGCCGCCGGCGTCACCTCAAATATCGTCACCCTGCCCGACTCTGCTGCCACCGCGGCGCTCGCCGCCGCAGCACTCGGTACCGAGGTGGGAGCCATCGCCAACAGCCTCGTTTTCGTGGCCGACGACCAGCCGCTGCTGGTGATGACCAGCGGCGCACACCGGGTCGACACCGCTCTGCTGGCCGAACGCCTCGGCAAGCAACGCATCGTGCGGGCGCGGCCAGAACAGGTGGTAGCCGCGACCGGTCAGGTCATTGGTGGGGTTGCTCCCGTGGGTCATCCATCGCACATCGAGACCGTCATTGACGAGACGCTCGCGCAGTTCGACGAACTGTGGGCGGCGGACGGCACCGCGCACACCGTCTTTCCGCTCACTTTCGACGAACTCGTCGCCGTGACCGGTGGTTCCGTTCTCGCCGTGAGCTAGTCGGTGGTGCGGTTCGGCGCTTCCGGCCGCCACGTGAGGGAAGGAGATTACGCCGAGGAACGGATAATTGGGCGATATCGTCCTGCTGTCGGCGTGATCTCCTGCTGCCGCGTTTGGTTCGCACGCCGGGTAGGGGCGAGCTGGGCGTTTGGAACCAGGGGTGCGGAACCGGGGGTGTGGAACCGTGCACACCGCTTTCCGCTCACGTTCGACGAACTCGTCACCGTCGCCGGTGGTTCCGTTCTCGCCGTGAAACAGTCGGTGACGCGGTTCGGTGACGCGCTTCGACGCTTCTGGCCAACACGCGAGGGAAGGAGATTACGCCGAGGGACGGAGAATTGGGCGATACCGTCCTGCTGCCGGCGTAATCTCCTGCTGCCGCGTTGGGTTCGCACGCCGGGGAGGGGCGAGCTGCGGGTATGGAACTGGGGGTGCGGAACCTGGTGCGTGAAACCGCATGCACCGCTGTTCCGCTCACTTTCGACGAACTCGTCGCCGTGACCGGTGGTTCCGTTCTCGCCGTGAACTAGTCGGTGACGCGGTTCGGGGCTTCTGGCCGCCACGTGAGGGAAGGAGATTACGCCGGGGGACGGAATCCTGGGCGATATCGCCCTGCTGTCGGCGTGATCTCCTGCTGCCGCGTTTGGTTCGCACGCCGGGTAGGGGCGAGCTGGGGGTATGGAACCAGGGTGCGGAACCTCGTGTGCGGAACCAGGGTGTTGCTAGCGCAGGCGGGTGGCAAGCGTGGCTGCCGCCTCGGTAACCGCGACGGTGATGCGGGCGGTGTCGATGGTTCCGAAGTCGCTCCAGGTGGTTGCGACCGCGGCGACCGGCCAACCGGTGTGATCGCGAACGGCGACGGCGACGGAGCGCATGCCTGCCGTGACCTCCCCGTCTTCTGAGGCGACGCCTGCCGCGCGTGTTTCGCGCAGCAACACGCGCAGCTGCGACAGTGAGCGCGGCCCACGCCCGGTGCGATCCGCAAAGGCGGAAGCATCGGGGTAGAGGGCCCGCACCTGTTCGGCGGGGAGCGCGGCGAGCATCGCACGACCCGTTGCGGTGAGGTGCGCGGGCAGGCGCACTCCAACGTCGGTGACCAGAGCGGGGCGGCGGGCAGCACGCTCTTCGACGATGTAGACCACATCGCGCCCGCTCATCACCGCGACGTGGGTCGATTCGCCAATGCGGTCGGTGAGCGAGGCGAGCAGCGGGCGGCCCAGGCGTGCGATTGGTTCTTGACGCGCGTAGCCGCCAGCGAGTTCAAACGCCGCGGTGCCGAGGCCCCAGGTGCGCGATTCGGGAACGTGAACGACAAAACCGTTGACCTGCAGGGTGTCTAGCAGTTGATAGACCGTGGAGCGCGGAATGTTGAGCGCCGCGGCAATCACGCTGGCGGCGAGCGGCCCGCGGGCGCGCGACATCATGGTGAGGATCCGCAACGTCTGATCGGCGGCGGGAACAATGCGCGCTGGTTTGTCTGACATATCAGACACATTGTGCCATGAAGCCCTGTCGCCGACCGCGCCGCGGGTGTGAAATCAGAGTATGAGCGCACAGCAGACTGTTACTGTCGGCCGTCGCGGGTTGACCCCCGCCGAGGTCGTCGCCGTGGCCCGCCACGGTGCCCCCGTCACCATTGACACGGAAGCCCTCGCCGGGGTTGCCCAATCGCGCGCACGAATCGAGGCGCTCGCCGATGACTCCGTGCCGCACTACGGCGTCTCCACCGGGTTTGGTGCGCTCGCCACCACCTTCATTTCCCCCGACCGTCGCGCGCAGCTGCAGGCCAGCCTGATCCGTTCACACGCCGCCGGAACCGGGGCTGAGGTCGAGATCGAAGTGGTGCGCGCCCTGCACCTACTGCGGCTTCGCACCCTCGTTTCTGGTCGCACGGGCGTTCGCCCGATCGTCGTTGAGACGTACGCCGCAATGCTGAACGCCGGGATCACCCCGATCGTGCGCGAGTACGGCTCGCTGGGTTGCTCCGGCGACCTCGCCCCACTGTCGCACATTGCGCTCGCCGCCATGGGCGAAGGCGACGTGCGCGTTGCCGGCGTCAAGCTCACGGCCGCCGAAGCGCTCAACGCCGCGGGCATCGAGCCGCTCGTGCTGCGCGAAAAGGAGGGCCTGGCCCTCATCAACGGCACCGACGGCATGCTCGGCATGCTCGTGTTGGCGCTGCACGATCTGGAGAACCTGCTCGAGGTTGCCGACCTGTCGGCCGCAATCTCGATCGAATCGCAGCTCGGCACCGATGCCGTCTTCGCCCAAGACCTGATGGATCTTCGCCCGCAGCTCGGCCAGAGCCAGTCGGCCGCCAACCTGCGCACCTACCTCAACCCGTCTCCCATGGTGCAAAGCCACAAGGGGCCAGAAGACACCCGCGTGCAGGACGCGTACTCGCTGCGCTGCTCGCCGCAGGTGCACGGCGCCGCCCGCGATACGGCCACCCACGCCGCCCTGATTGCCGGGCGTGAGCTGCAATCCGTCGTTGACAACCCCGTCGTCACGCTCGACGGTCGCGTCGAGTCCAACGGAAACTTTCACGGTGCCCCCGTTGCCTACGTGCTCGACTTCTTGGCTATCGCGATCGCGGATCTGGCCTCCATTTCGGAGCGCCGCACCGACCGCGCGCTCGACAAGGCTCGTAGCCATGGCCTGCCGCCCTTCCTCGCGGACGAGGTCGGCGTCGACTCGGGCCTCATGATCGCGCAGTACGCCGCGGCCGGCATCGTGTCCGAGCTCAAGCGCCTCGCGGTTCCCGCGTCTGTCGACTCCATTCCCTCCTCGGCCATGCAAGAAGACCACGTCTCGATGGGTTGGGCCGCCGCCCGCAAGCTCCGTCGCGGCATTGACGGCCTGGCACGTGTGCTTGCCATTGAGCTGCTTACCGGAACGCGCGCGCTTGATCTGCGCGCGCCGCTGCAGCCCGGACCCGCAACGGGCGCCGTGCGCGAGCTGATTCGCACCGAGGTTGCCGGGCCCGGCCCCGACCGATTCCTCTCGCCAGACATGGAGGCCATCACCGAGATGGTGATTTCTGGCCAGGTACTTGCCGCTGCCCGCGGCGCCATCAACTAAGCACTGCGCCACACAGCGCATAACTAAGCACTGCGCCACACAGCGCACGCAACGAAAAGGAGTGAGCATGACGACGACGCCACGCACCATCCGCGCCACCCGCGGAGCCGAACGCACCGCCCAGAGCTGGGGGGCAGAAGCCGCCAAGCGCATGCTGATGAACAACCTCGACCCCGAGGTCGCAGAGCACCCCGAAGACCTCGTGGTGTACGGCGGCACGGGCCGCGCCGCGCGTTCGTGGGCTGCCTACGACGCCATCATCCGCACGCTCGATGAGATGGCGCCGGATGAAACGCTGCTCGTGCAGTCCGGAAAGCCGGTCGGTGTGTTTCGCACGCACGACTGGGCGCCGCGCGTGCTCATCGCCAACTCCAACCTGGTTGGCGACTGGGCAACCTGGCCCGAGTTTCGCAAGCTGGAAGACCTCGGTCTCACCATGTACGGCCAGATGACGGCAGGCTCGTGGATTTACATTGGCACGCAGGGCATCTTGCAGGGAACCTATGAGACCTTCGCGGCCGTCGCACGCTCGCTCGGACGCGAGAGCCTCGCTGGAACGCTCACGCTCACCGGCGGCGCCGGCGGAATGGGTGGCGCGCAGCCGCTCGCGGTGACCTTCAATGGCGGCGCCGTGCTGATCGTCGACGTCGATGAGAGCCGCCTGGCGCGCCGCGTCGACCACGGCTACCTCGACGAGTACACCACCGATCTCGACGCCGCCGTCGAGCGCGTCGTTGCGGCCAAGAACGCGGGCGAGGCGCTGTCTGTTGGCGTTGTCGGCAACGCGGCCGAGGTCTTCCCTGAGCTGCTTCGCCGCGGCACGCCGATCGACATCGTCACCGACCAGACCAGCGCCCACGACCCGCTGGCATACCTTCCTATTGGCGTCTCCGTCGCCGATTGGAAGGCCGAGGCCGCACGCGACCCCGAAGGCTTCACCGAGCGCTCGCGCGCCGCGATGGCTGCCCACGTGAAGGCAATGGTCGAATTTCAAGATGCCGGCGCCGCGGTGTTCGACTACGGCAACTCGATTCGTGCCGAAGCTCAATTGGGCGGCTACGACCGCGCTTTCGAGTTTCCCGGCTTCGTGCCCGCCTACATTCGCCCCCAATTTGAAGAGGGGCGTGGCCCGTTCCGCTGGGTGGCGCTCTCGGGAGACCCGGAAGACATTCGCAAGACCGACCGTGCCATTGCCGAACTCTTCCCCAACGACGCCGCGCTTCACCGCTGGCTGGAGCAGGCAGGCGAGAAGGTTCACTTCGAGGGACTGCCAGCCCGCATTTGCTGGCTGGGGTACAAGGAACGCCACCTCGCGGGCCTCAAGTTCAACGAAATGGTTGCTTCGGGCGAGCTCTCTGCGCCCATCGTGATCGGGCGCGACCACCTCGACTCTGGTTCCGTCGCCAGCCCCTACCGCGAGACCGAATCGATGAAGGACGGCTCCGACGCCATCGCAGACTGGCCGTTGCTGAACGCCCTGCTCAACACGGCATCTGGCGCCTCGTGGGTATCCATCCACCATGGCGGCGGTGTCGGCATTGGCCGCTCCATCCACGCCGGTCAGGTCACCGTTGCCGACGGTTCGGCGCTCGCCGCCGAGAAGATCGAGCGCGTGCTCACCAACGACCCGGGCACCGGCGTGATGCGTCACGTCGACGCGGGCTATGACCACGCCGCCGACATCGCTCGCGAGCGTGGCCTGACCATTCCGATGATGGACGCGTAATGGCAACCCTGGTTACCGGTATCGGCGAGCTCACCACCAACGTTGAGATCGACGGCGACAAGTGCGGCACGCTGCACGGCGCCGCCGTGCGCATCGAAGACGGCAAGATCGCATGGGTCGGCGAGGCGCGGTACGCGGAACCAGCAGAGACCGTTGTTGATGTTGAAGGTGCCGCGGTCATCCCGGGGTTCGTCGACAGCCACACGCACCTGGTGTTCGGCGGCGACCGTTCCGAGGAGTTCGCCGCGCGCATGACGGGAACCCCGTATGCCGCTGGCGGAATCCGCACCACCGTCGCCGCCACGCGTGCCGCCTCGGATGCGGCGCTGCGTACCCGGCTTCATGGTTTTGTTGCCGAGTGCTTAAGTCAGGGAACCACAACGCTGGAAATTAAGACCGGTTACGGTCTCGATGTGGCCTCGGAGACGAAGCTTGCGCGCCTGGCGCGGGAGATCACCAACGAGGTGACCTTCTTGGGGGCGCACGTGGTTCCGGCAGAATACGCCGACAACCGCGAGGGGTATGTCGAGCTGGTGTGCGGCGAGATGCTGCAGGCCGTGCGGCCATATGCGAAGTGGATCGACGTGTTCTGCGAGCGCGGCGCCTTTGACGTTGATGAGTCCCGCGCCGTTCTTGAGGCTGGCGTTGCTGCCGGGTTGCAACCGCGCGTGCACGGAAACCAGCTGGGCGAGGGCGGCGGTGTGGCGCTTGCCGTGGAAATGAACGCGGCGAGCGTGGATCACTGCACCTACCTCACCGATAACGACGTTGAGCTGCTGGCATCGTCTGACACCGTTGCGACCCTGCTGCCCGGCGTCGAGTTCTCCACCAAGCATCCGTACCCGAGCGCGCGCCGGTTGATCGACGCCGGGGTCACGGTGGCGCTCGCGAGCGATTGCAATCCGGGCACCAGCTTCACCACCTCGATGCCGCTCATGATCGCCTTCGCCGTGCGCGAGATGGGAATGTCACCGGCCGAAGCCGTGTGGGCAGCAACTGCAGGCGGAGCCGCGGCCCTGCGCCGCACCGACGTCGGAACGCTTGCCGTTGGTTCCGCCGCTCACCTTGCCGTTTTGCGCGCGCCATCACGCATTCACCTGGCATACCGGCCAGGTGTTCCGATGATCGAGCGGGTATTTAGCTAACCCGCGTCGGCGTTCCGCGCGATCAGGCGGTGTCGCGCGGAATGTCGTACTGCACCCGTGCTGGTGGGGTGCGAAGCGCTTCGCGCCACGAGTTCGCCGGCCAGGTGAACCAGGCGACGGCGCACGTTGGCATATGCGGAATTTGCGGACTGAAATGGCGCGCCAAGATGCTGAGTGTCGGGTCGTGCGCGACCACGGCAACATTGTCTTCTTCGCGGGCGGCAACCAGATCGGCGACGCGTCGCGGGTCGGCGTTGTAAAGCTGATCGAAAAACTCGATCTCACAGTCGAGGGCATCGGCAAAATACTGTGCCGTGCTGGCCGCGCGCACCGCTGTCGATGAGAGGATCACATCGATTTGCTGTTTGCGGCCCGCGACGAGCTGCGCCATGACCGGGGCGTCGCGGAGTCCACGCCGATCGAGAGGACGGTCAAAATCGCTCAGATCAGGGTCGTCCCAAGAACTCTTGGCATGGCGAATCAGCGTGAGCTGCATCACACGCGCTCCGAGACTCCGGCGATCAACTCGAGCAAGCAGAGCGCGGCGAGGCGCACCGTGCGACCGTCTTCGGCATCGGCGGTGGCATCGACCTCGGTGATGTCAGCTGAGGCGATGGTGGTTGAGCGGGCGATGCCGCGAACCAGAGCGCGCAGCTCCCATGCGGCAAGGCCTCCGGGAACGCTCGCCGGGCACCCGGGTGCGACCGAACGATCGACCACATCAACGTCGATATCGAAGTGCACGGGCCCGGCGCCAGCGATATCGAGCGCCTGCGCGACCACATCGTCGATGCCGCGCCCGCGAACCTCATCAATGCCGATCACGGTAATGCCGTAGTCGCGCACTCGTTCGGCATAGGCAACCGAGTTTGCGAAGTCGGCGATTCCGATCTGCACGATCTTTTTCGGGTCGAGCCCAGACTCCACGAGCCGGCGCACGGGGGAGCCATTGGAAACGCCATCGCGCACATCGTAGTGAGCGTCGAGCGTGATGAGGCCGCTGGCGTGTGCGCCGCGTGCCGCAGCATACGTCACACTGTTGTCGCCGCCGAGCGCCACAACAAGTCGAGATGCTCGCGCAAGCTCGCTGACGTGCGCCATCGTGCGCTCTTCGCCCTCGGGGCTATCGGGGTCGGCAACATCACCGGCATCTCGCACGTTGAGTTCAGCCAGATCGACGATGCGATTGCCGGTTACGAGCGCGGGGGAGAAGCGCTGGATGGCTTCTCGAATCGCCGCGGGCGTCGCATGCGCTCCGGTCGGTGAGAGCGAGGTTAGGTGTGCCGGAACGCCGAGCACGGCAACATCGGCCGCGCCATCAAGAGCGGGCCAGCCGCCCGCACGCGGCCACAGAGGATCAAACGAGAGTGCCACGTCGTTCACACTATCGCCGCTGGGCACCGCCGTCGAGAATCCACGGTGCTTTCTCAATGAGCGCAACGTTTCGACGCCTCAACACCGCGCACATTGCGAAAATGGTGCCTACCCGTTTGATCGATGATGCCCTTTCCGCGCTGCAATCGCCGTGGCCGCCGCTGGGCAACATACGATGGGAGCCATGACCATCGCGACTCCCTACGAGGATCTGCTGCGCGACGTGCTGGCCAATGGCACGCACAAGACGGATCGCACCGGCACCGGAACCACGAGCGTCTTCGGTCGGCAGCTGCGGTTTGACTTGGCGAACGACGTCTTTCCGCTAATCACCACCAAGCGTGTGCACTTCAAGTCGGTCGCGCTCGAGTTGCTGTGGTTTTTACGCGGCGAATCGAATGTGTCGTGGCTGCAAGAAAACGGCGTGCGCATCTGGAACGAATGGGCAGACGAAGGCGGCGAGCTTGGTCCGGTGTACGGCGTGCAGTGGCGGTCATGGCCGACGCCCGACGGGCAACACATCGACCAGATCGCGCAGGTCATCGACCAGCTGAAGACCAACCCGGACTCGCGTCGCATTATCGTCTCGGCGTGGAACGTTGCCGAGATCGAGAACATGGCGCTGCCGCCGTGCCACGCGTTCTTTCAGTTCTACGTCGCCGACGGCAAACTTTCATGCCAGCTGTATCAGCGTTCCGCCGACATGTTTCTCGGGGTTCCGTTCAACATTGCCTCCTACGCGCTGCTGACGCGAATGATCGCGCAGCAGGTGGGTCTGGAACCCGGTGAATTCGTGTGGACGGGCGGTGACGTGCACATTTACGACAACCATCTCGAACAGGTTCGTACTCAGCTTGAGCGTGAGCCCTTCCCGTCGCCCACGCTCACCTTCACGCGCAAGCCGGAGTCGATCTTTGACTACTCGTTCGACGATTTCGCGGTGCACGACTACCAGCACCACGCGCAGATCTCCGCTCCGGTAGCGGTGTAATCATGACCGACGCGATGAACTTGCCACCATTGCCGGATCAAGCCGTTGGCATGATTTGGGCACAGACCCGTGACGGCGTGATCGGGCGCGCGGGCGACATGCCGTGGAATGCACCAGAAGACATGGCGCACTTCAAGGCGACGACCATGGGGCACCCCGTCGTGATGGGGCGGCGCACGTGGCAATCGATTCCGGAGCGGTTTCGACCGTTCGCGGGGCGCACGAACGTCGTGTTGACCCGAGACCCCGAGGTCACCGCCGAGGCAGAAGCGGCGGGAGCGCTCGTGTTCACTGACCTGGACGAGGCGCTCGCGGCCGCAACCGATGCGCCGGGTGGCGAACTGGTTTGGATCGTTGGGGGTGGCTCGCTCTACGCCGCCGCCGCCGACCGCGCCGATGTTGCCGTCATCACGGTGCTTGATCTTGAGGTTACCGACGGCGATACCTTCGCCCCCGCCCTGCCGCCGGGATTCATCAATGTCGCATCGGTGCCGGCGGAGGGCTTTACGCCGTCAGATCGCGGCCCCGCCTACCGCTTCGAAACCTGGGTCGCGGGCGACGACCTGTAACACCGCGGCGTGGCTCACCTCGTGCTGGCGTCACGGACGACGCCGACGAGATGCTGCCATGGCCCGGTCACGTACTCGTCGGGGAGCGTGATTGATCGCTCGTCGTGGCGGATCACCGCGACGATGCGCCACATAAAGTCATCAGCCCGTGAGGCGTGGTCATCGTAGCCGACGGCCTCCTCCCACGGGCAGTCTTCGATGGCGGCAACCCACTGAGCTTCATCGCCTCGGGGTGCCTCCGCCTGCCAGCGGCGCGTAATTCCCGCAACCCCACCAGAACGGCTAATGCGCACTGCCACGTGGGGGTGACCGGCTGCCCGCCGCTGCCTACTCGGCGGCGGGGTCTCGTCGTTCTGGTTCGTCATAGACGCCAACCGCGCGCCAGGCCCGCTCAACGGCGCGCACCTCCTCTGAAGCATTACCGTACTCCGCCTGGGCGGCAGAAACAGTAGCGTCGGCAAACTCCGTGAAGGTGGCCGTGGCGGACAGAGTGCCCGTCAGCGCGTGATACCAGATCACGCCGGCACGCTCCCACGCAAAGCCGCCGAGATCGAGCGCGAGCAGTGCGAACGCACGGTTAGGAATACCGGAGTTGACGTGAACGCCGCCGTTGTCTTCGGTCATCGTGACGAAGTCGCGCATATGGCCGGGCTGCGGGTCAGTGCCCAACACATCGTCGTGGTACGCGGTTCCAGGCTCCAGCATGTTGCGGAGCGCCACACCCTGAACGGCGTCGGTAAAGATTTCGGAACCAATGAGCCAGCTGGCGGCATCAGCCGTCTGCTCGGCGAGGTACTGCTCGGTGAGCGCCCCGAAGACATCCGAAATGGACTCGTTCAGCGCGCCGGACTGATTGCGATACACCAGGTTTGCGGTGTGCTGAATGACGCCGTGCGCCAATTCATGCCCAATCACGCTGACGGAGTTTGCGAAGCCGCTGAACACTTCTCCGTCGCCATCGCCGAACACCATTCGCTCGCCATCCCAGAACGCGTTGTCGTAGTCTTCGCCGTAGTGCACCGTGGCGTGCAGCGCGGCGCCGGCGCCATCGAGAGAATTGCGTTCAAACGCCGCCAACAGCAGGTCATACGTTGCACCCAGGCCGTCGTAGGCGGCGTTTACGGTCTCATCGGCGGTCGGCTCTTCGCCCTCCTCGCGAACGATGAGTCCGGGCAAAGAACGGGCGTTCTGAGCATCGAAAATGGTGCGGTTGGGCGCATCTGTCAGCTCGATGACGAGCGAACCGGTGTCGTCCACCGAAAGATCGATCTGACCGCGATGGCGAAACGGCGGGCGCCCGACGGCAAGTGTCTTGCGTGCGGCAGCGGCCGCCACAGGATATTGCTCGGCGCCGTCGTCAGCCAGCTTGCTCAGCAGGTACGGCGGAATGATTCCTCGGATATCTGCGTGTGTCCCCATGAGGGGAGGCTACGCCCGATCACCGACACTGTCGCCACGGTCGACATGAATCGACGCGGAGAAGAAACGCACGCCGCGCGGTCACGCGCCCAGTAGCGCGTGCGCAATCGTGTATATCGCAACCCCGGCGAGCGCGCCGACGATGGTTCCGTTGAGGCGAATGAACTGCAGGTCTTTGCCGACCATCAACTCGATCTTCTCGGTGGTCTCGCTGGCATCCCAGCGCTCCACCGTGTCGGTGATGATGCTGGCGATATCGTGCTTGTACCGCTCCACCACGAACACCGCGGCCTGAGTGATCCAGGCATCGAGTCGCTGCTGCAACGCCTCATCGCGCACCAAGCGCTGACCGAAATCGAAGATCGCCGCATCGATGCGGGCGCGCAACGTGCTGGCCGGATTCTCCAACGACTCCAGCAGGCCGTTCTTGACCGTGTTCCAGGCCTCACCCGCAAGCTCTCGCACCCTCGGGCTGTCAAATACTGCCGACTTCGCATCTTCCAACTTCGCCATCGTGGCCGGATCGTGCTGCAGGTTGTCGGCAAGTTTGGCAAGGTAGGCGTCAATGGCGCGCCGCGCCTGGTGGTTCTTGTCGGCCTGTACGGCGCTAACGAACTTGACCGCCTCCTTGTAGGCGGTGTCATCCACCAAACGATGCGCCAGCGATGGCACCCACGACGGCAGGCGCTTGGAGAGGAGCCCCGTGAAGTAGCTCTGGTTGTTGGCAAGCCAGGTGGCAATGCTGTCGACGGCGAGGTCAACGGCGCCGTGATGCGCATTGGAATCGACCACCTTGCCGAGCCAGGTACCCGCAGGCGGACCCCACTGCGGGTTCAGAAGATGATCGCGTGCCAGATCGCCAATGAGATCTTGCACGTCATCATCGCTGAGCGCACGCAGCACGTTCGCCGCCATGGTGGCAGCCTCCGAGCCCACCCGCCGCGCGTGATCCGGTTCGCTCAGCCAGGTTCCGAGTTTCTGAGCCATCGCCGTCGTGCTCAGCTTTTGCTGCACAATTTCGCCGGAGAGAAAGTTGGTCTCGACAAATTCGCCCAGCGAGCGTCCGATCTCGTCTTTGCGCTTAGGGATGATCGCGGTGTGCGGAATCGGAATGCCCATCGGGTGCCGAAACAGCGCCGTCACGGCGAACCAGTCGGCCAGCGCGCCGACCATGCCACCCTCAGCGGCGGCCCGCACATAACCCCACGCGGGAATGTCGCGCTGCAGCACAAACGCGATGCAGAACAGCACCGCCATGCCGATCAGCGCGCCAAGGGCCACACCCTTCATGGTGCGAAGCGCACGGCGACGCTCTTGATCGGCGGGAGAAAGCAGGGCTGTTGGTGTGCGAACCATGCCGCCATCCTTTCACCAGGAGTAGGCTTCGAGCGTGATCGAAGACATCAAAAAACGTGCACTGCACCGAACCAGCATTCTGGAAGGGCAAATGCGCGGCCTCGCGAAGATGATCGACAACGAGGACTACTGCATGGACATCATCACGCAGTCACGCGCCATTCAGCGCTCGCTCGAGTCGCTCAACAAGCTTCTCCTCGAAAACCACCTGCGCGAGCACGTGAGCCACATGATGGAGCATGGTGGCGACCAGCGCGAGCAGGCGATCGCCGAAATGCTGAAGGCTTTCGAGGTGTCGGGCAAGTAGCTAGCGCCGGAACCAGCGCCGCCGCTTGGCGGGTTCGTCACGTTCGACGGCTGGCTGCGATTGCGGGGCGGCTTGGCGCTCTCGCCACGCCGCAATCTCCGCCTCGATGTCGCGTAGTGGCGTAACGACGGGTGGCCCACCGTTGAGTTGACGTCGGGCTTCGACAACGCGCCGGTTGAAGTCCTCCAGATGCTCTCGCGCCTCCGCCTCGCGCCGAAACGCGTCAAGAGTGTCGTGCAACTGGCGATCTTCGACTCGCAGCGTCAGCGCCGCAGGTCCCAGACCCTCGAGCTTCTCGGTCTGAATTTTGCGACGAATCCACCAGTCGGGGTCGTGGTGCGTGCCAAGATCGGGCAACGGTTTGCCTGCGCCCGGAAGGTCGTCAAAGGCTCCCTGGCGCATCGCCTGCTGAATGGCCCACTCGACCACCGCAGCGCGCTCAGCCTCCGTCTTCCACGAGGTTCCGCTGGGCTGATGCCCCGGCTGGGGCGGCTCATCATGCTGTCGCTCATCGGCCATGATTACTCCTCGGCGGCGCCAAGCCAGGCGGTAGCCATCGTGGCGTGTGCTGACTCTGGGTCAGACGGATGGAACATGCCGGCCAGCACATCGCGGTACAGACGCTGAAGCTCACTGCGCGCAAAGTAGCTGCTGCCACCGCCGGTGAGCATCGCCTCATCGACGACGTGCTTCGCCATCACCACGGCGCGGTGCTTGAGGCCGGAGAGCTTCGCAAACCACAGCGCACCATGGTCGACGAGGTCATCGACATCGCGCGAGATCATCGCGATTTGGGGGAGCAGCGCGTCGTACGCCAGCCCCACCTCGGCGATACGCCAGCGAATGTCAGCATCGCTCGCATACGACTTGCCCGTCTTCTTAGAACGGCGCTTGCCCACCGTCTCGACCGCCACATCGATCGCGCGGCGAGCGATGCCGGTATAGACCGATGCCAACAGAATCTCGAACGCGGCGAAGATGCCAAACATGATGGGATCGGTTTCGCCCAGCGGAACCACGCGCGCAACGCGAGCGGGGGCGGCGACGGCACCGTGCAGTTCCGTTGTGCGGCTCTGCGTGCCGCGCATGCCGATGGTGTTCCAGTCGTCGCGGGTCACGACCGCGTCGGTGCGGTCGATGAACGCGTACACCAGGCGCGGGTTCTCTGGGTCTGTGGTGTCGAGGCCGTGCAGGCCAAGCTGGGTCCACACCGGGGCAAGCGACGTGAAGATTTTCGTGCCGGTGAACGTGTACCCGCCATCGGCGGTGGGGCTCGCTATGGTGTCAGACCCGCCGAGCACGAGGTCGTTGCCCGCCTCTGAGATTCCGAACGCGAAGACATCACCGCGGGCGGCGCCGTCCTGCACGAACGCGAGATCGTCAAAGCCGCGGTCGCGCATGATTTTCGCAACCCCGGTCCACACCAGGTGCATGTTGATGGCGAGTGCCGTCGCAGGCGCTGCGGTCGCCAAGCGCTGTTGCAGCACGGCCGCCTGCTCGAGGGTGAGCCCGGCGCCGCCGCGATCGGTCGGCACCAAAATCTTCAGATACCCGGCTGCGCGAAGCTCCGCCAAGTCTTCATCAGGAAACCGATTCTCGGCATCAATCAGTGGCGCTCGCTCACGAATTCGAGCAATCAGATCGTCGGGCAAATACGCTTTGGCATCGAACGTCATGGTGCCATTCTCTCGCGTCTGCTTGGTGCGGGCTCGGCTACTGGCCGATCGCCTCGGCTAGCTGCTCGACGTACGCCGTCGGCTTGTCGCGGTGGGGTGAGTGTCCAGCGCCCGGAACGACGGTCATTGTGATCACCGGGTTCGCCAGCACTTCGGCGGCAAGGTCGCCGGTGAAGATGGAGTAGACGGACGGGTCAGCACCGATGATGTGGGTCGGCACGCCCAGACGTGCCGCCTCCGCGCGCACATCCCACGTCTCCTCGTTCTGCTCAAGGGTTTGCTCAATCGCCCAGTGGCTGGATTGCGCCACCGACAGCGCCTTCAGCTCGTGATCTTGCTGGTGCCAGTTCGGGTGCTCGGCCATCGATGCCTCAACGGAACCATCGGCAAAGGACCGCTGCTGGCTGGCAAGAATGATGCGATGGTCCCGCCCGGCAAGACGGATGGCCGGGTCGATGAGGATGAGCCGTCTTGTCCACGTCGCGTCGTTCGCGGCGGCCCAGGTTGCCGCCGCTCCGCCGAGCGAATGCGCCACGACCAGATCCCACGGCCCGTCGTCGTTGCGGGTGTGCTGTAGGTCGGTGCCGTAGGCGGCAATCGTGTAGTCGAGCGCACGCGGGGCCGTGCCGTGCCCGCGCAAGTCAACGGCGTCCGCGCGCCATCCCAGCTCGCTCAGCATGGTTCCGGTGCGCCACATCAGCGCGCCATTTGACCCCAGCCCATGCACCAACAGTGCGCGCAGCGGCGCCGTGGCAGATCCCCAAGTGGTCAGCGGCAGAATCACAGGAGTGGTCATGCCGACAGCCTACGGTTTTGTGGTTCGTCGTGCAGGAAGGGCTGCGGAACCACGCAGCGCGGTGTGGAGAGGGTTAGATGACGGTGCGAATGGGCGCCGTGTCGGGGAGCGGTGAGGCGTCACGGAAGCGTAGGTCGGGGAAGCCCCGCACGGCGAGAACCGCGATGATCAGGCCCAGCCCGGCGAAGCCTGCGGCAGCGATGTATGCGCCGCTCGGGCCGATGCCGTCAATGAGAAAGCCTGCGACCGCGGAGCCGGCTGCCGCGCCAATGAGCTGGCCGGTTGCCACCCAGCCAAACGCCTCGGCAGTGTCGGAGAACTTCACGCTCGCGGTTGTCATCGCAAAGATGACGGCGAGGGCGGGAGCAACACCCAATCCGGCGATCGTGAGTGCGGCGCCGATGGCGTAGGGCTGACCCGCCCACGACGGGTTCACGAAGAAGGGGATGACAGCAAGGCCCGCGGTCACGATCAGCAGGCGGCGTGCCATCGCCCACTGCGAAATGGCGAGGCGACCGGAGAAGAGTCCGCCAATGAGGGAGCCAACGGAGAAGACGGCGAGCACCAGCCCTGCTTCGAGGCCGCCGCCGTGACCGCCATCTTCCGAGTGGCCGAACGTTGCGATCACGCCCGCCTCGACCGCTGCGCACGCGCCAATCAGCAGGAAGCCCATGATCGTCGCAAGCAACACCGCGGGCCTGGTCAGCACCTTGCCGAGGGCGCGACGGCTCTGCGGAATGCGCACCCGTCCGACCTCGGGCGAGTAGATAAACCAGAGTCCACCGAGCACCAGAATCGTGACGATCACCCAGAGGCCGATGGTGGTCGAAATCTGCATCACGATAAAGGTGATCAGCACCGGGGCGATGATCCAGATGATCTCCTGCAGCGAAGCATCCAGCGCGAACAGCGGGTTGAGCTGCTTTGCGGTCACCATCTTCGGGTAGATGGTGCGTACCGCCGACTGAATGGGCGGGTTGGAGATTCCCGCGATGAATCCGAAGGTGATGTAAAGCGGCATGCTCGCGGGTGACAGCGCGATCGCGGAGATTGCAAGCGCGCAAATCACCATCGAGATGAGGAGCACCGGGCGCATGCCCCATTTGCCCATCCATCGACTGATCACGGGGCCGGAGATGGCCTGCCCAATGGAGGTGACGGCGAGCACGAGTCCGGCGTTGCCGTATGAGCCCGTTGCCTGCTCAACGTGCATGAGAATCGCCAGCGAAACCATGCCGTTGGGGAAACGCGCAATGAGCTGCGCCGCGATGATACGCCCGACGCCAGGAGTGTTGAGTAGGTCCTTGTATCCCGCTGATGCCACGAGTCCTAAGAATACCGTCTCGTCGGTGCAGTTCGGTGTCAAGATTCTTGCCACCGGGGCAAAAATGGTGTTGCAGATTGTCGCCGAATGTGCGTGGTCTGAAGGGGTCGATATCGACACGCCGCGACACGCCGACGGTAGTTGTCCACAGCAATTCGGTCTGCGAAACGCGCCGCTTCGGCTGTTCCTGTGGATGGATCAATCCGGCCGTTCAGCGAAGCGCGAGAACATGCGGTTTTTGAGGGTGCTACGAGGTGCTCTGGTTGTGGATGAAACGGTGGACAAATTGTGTTGTATTAGGGGAGAGCGGTGGATAACTACAAGAATGTAACTACTAGTTCTTGTGGTCAGCCTCAATGTCGGTACCTATATGTAGTATTGAGTGACCGGCGGGGGATCGCCGGGCAAAATCAGAATTTACGAGGGAAAGACGGTCAAAATATGTCGGTCACGGTCTACACCAAGCCCTCCTGCGTACAGTGCAATGCGACCTACCGCGCACTCGACGCCAAGGGCATTGAATACGAAATTCTCGACGTCTCGCAGAACGAGGCGGCGCTTGAGCAGGTCAAGGCTCTGGGCTACATGCAGGCTCCGGTCGTCATCACGGATGAAGACCACTGGTCGGGCTTTCGTCCCGACAAGATCGACGAGCTCGCCTCGCGCCTGGCCTGACCCCGGAGGGGTGTCATGTCGGTTGCGGCCGTCGCTGCCGAACGTCGACAGCTCCACGATGTTCCGCTCATCGTGTACTTCTCAAGCGTGTCTGGCAACACGGCGCGTTTTGTTGAGAAGCTCGGTGCGCGGGCTGAGCGCATTCCGCTACACCGCACCGATGAGCCCCTCGTGGTCAATGAGCCGTACGTTCTCGTCACACCCACCTACGGTGGGGGAGACGGCCACGGCGCGGTTCCCAAGCAAGTCATTCGGTTTCTCAATGACGAGCAGAACCGAAGCAATATCCGGGGCGTCATTGCAGCCGGCAACTCAAATTTCGGCGAGGCCTACTGCCTTGCCGGAGACATCATTAGCCGCAAGTGCCACGTGCCGCACTTGTACCGAGTAGAGCTATTTGGCACGAGCGAAGATGTCGATCGCGTCAGCGACGGATTGGAACGATGGTGGAAGCTGCAGTGAAGGAAGATAAGACCTTCAAGAACAACCCCGCATACGAGGGTATGGACTATCACTCGCTGAACGCGATGCTGAATCTCTACGACGCCGAGGGCAAGATTCAGTTCGACGCCGACCGCCGGGCTGCTCGCGAGTACTTCCTGCAGCACGTCAACCAGAACACGGTTTTCTTCCACTCCCTGCAGGAGCGACTCGACTACCTGGTGGAGAAGGAGTATTACGAGCCGCGGGTCATCAACATGTACCCGATCGAGTTCATTCAGTCGCTGAACGACCGCGCGTACGCGGCGAAGTTCCGCTTTGACACCTTCCTCGGTGCGTTCAAGTACTACACCAGCTACACGCTGAAGACGTTTGATGGCAAGCGCTACCTCGAGCGTTTCGAAGACCGCGTCGTGATGACCGCGCTGGCCCTCGCCGACGGCGACCAGAAGGTTGCCGAGCAGATCGTCGATGAGATCACCTCTGGTCGCTTCCAGCCGGCAACGCCCACGTTCCTCAACGCCGGAAAGGCGCAGCGCGGCGAGCTCGTTAGCTGCTTCCTGCTGCGCATTGAAGACAACATGGAGTCGATCGCCCGCGGCATCAACTCGGCGCTTCAGCTGAGCAAGCGCGGCGGCGGTGTGGCACTGTTGCTGTCAAACATCCGCGAGTCGGGTGCGCCGATCAAGCAGATCGAAAACCAGTCGTCGGGCATCATCCCGGTCATGAAGCTGCTCGAAGACAGCTTCAGCTACGCCAACCAGCTGGGCGCTCGTCAGGGCGCGGGTGCGGTTTACCTCAACGCGCACCACCCCGACATCATGCGATTCCTCGACACCAAGCGTGAAAACGCTGACGAGAAGATCCGCATCAAGACCCTCTCGCTCGGTGTCGTGGTTCCAGACATCACCTTCGAACTCGCGAAGAAGGGCGAAGACATGTACCTGTTCTCGCCGTACGACGTCGAGAAGGTGTACGGGGTTCCGTTCGGCGACATTTCGGTCACCGAGAAGTACCACGAGATGGTTGATGACGCGCGCATCAAGAAGACCAAGATTGACGCTCGCGAGTTCTTCCAGACGCTCGCCGAGATTCAGTTTGAGTCTGGTTACCCGTACATCATGTTTGAAGACACGGTGAATGCGGCAAACCCGATCAAGGGTCGCATCAACATGTCGAACCTGTGCTCGGAGATTCTGCAGGTCAACACCCCGACCACGTACAACGCCGACCTGTCGTACGACGTCATCGGCAAAGACATCTCGTGCAACCTGGGCTCGATGAACATTGCGCTGGCGATGGATGGCGGCAACCTCGGCGGAACCGTCGACACCGCGATCCGCGCGCTCACGGCGGTATCGAACCAGAGCCACATTGAGTCGGTTCGCTCGATCGAAGACGGCAACGACCGTTCACACGCCATTGGCCTCGGCCAGATGAACCTGCACGGTTACCTTGCCCGCGAGCACGTGTACTACGGCTCTGAAGAGTCGATCGACTTCACCAACGTGTACTTTGCAACCGTGCTGTTCCACGCGCTGACCGCGTCGAACAAGCTCGCAATCGAGCGCGGCGAATCGTTTGACGGCTTCGCCGACTCAAAGTACGCAAGCGGTGAGTTCTTCGACAAGTACCTGGAAAATGACTTCCTGCCGGTGACGGACAAGGCAAAAGAACTGTTTGCCGGACACGCCCTGCCGTCCCGCGAAGACTGGGCGGCGCTCAAGGCTTCTGTGCAGCAGCACGGTATCTACAACCAGAACCTGCAGGCCGTTCCGCCGACCGGCTCGATCTCCTACATCAACAACTCGACGTCGTCGATTCACCCGATCGCGTCGAAGATTGAGATCCGCAAGGAAGGCAAGATCGGTCGCGTCTACTACCCGGCACCGTTCATGACGAACGACAACCTGGAGTACTACCAAGACGCATACGAGGTCGGTTACGAGAAGGTCATCGACGTCTACGCTGCGGCAACCCAGCACGTTGACCAGGGCCTGTCGCTGACGCTGTTCTTCAAAGACACCGCGACCACGCGTGACATCAACCGTGCGCAGATCTACGCATGGCGCAAGGGCATCAAGACGATCTACTACATCCGCCTGCGTCAGATGGCGCTGGAAGGAACCGAGATCGAGGGCTGCGTCAGCTGCATGCTGTAACGCCAACCTGAACGAAGGGGGTGCACCGATTGGTGCACCCCCTTCGTTGCGTTTATCGCGACCCGCTGTTGCGTTCGGAGGGGGAGCGGCTCGGGTGTGCGGCACGCGATCATGCTCGGGCGCCGGTCGCGTCGCCGAGTCGCGTCGCCCTATGCTGGCGTGGTGCACGCAGACACCACCGGGCAGCCTTCGACCGTCATGCGGCCGGTGCGCTGGGCGCTCGCTGCTACCGCGGTCGTCGTGGTGTTGCTACTCGGTGCCGGTGCCCTCATTCAGCAGCAGTTCGAACCAGACTTCCTGCCGTTTCTGATGAGCATCGTTGCCGGCGCCGTGCTGGGCGTCACGGTGACGTCGCTATTGAGGCTGCTACCGTCACGCGTCGGCCCGGTTGTGCATCTGGCCGTGACGCTGGGTGGTTGGGCCGGCGTCTGGTGGATGACGCAGGCTGACATGTACGCCGCCCTGCCCGCCAGCGCGCATGGAACGGCTTATGCCGTGATGCTCGCACTCCCGCCCGCGTTGGCGTGGTTATCACTCACCCTCATCGGCTGGATTTCTGCGCTCGCTCGGCGCCCAGCAGTTCAGCTCATTAACCCGGAGTGGGTGCACGAGCCGCGTCGTGCCACCATTAGCTTTGCCGCGGTGGAGACGACGCTGCGCACTCTCACAATCTGGATTGTTGCCGTCGTGCTCATTGGCGGTCTGGGTATCGCCGCGCTCCTGATCGCCACTGGCGACGCGGCGCTCATGTTCGGGCCCCGCTTCATGCTGGTGCTGCTCGCCGTCGTTTTTGGCATTCCCGCCTATGTCGGTCTGGTTGCTGTGCTGCGCCGCAGGCAGGCGGACTATCAAATTCAGTTCGGCATGGATCGCGTAGAGGTGCACTCCAAGCGCGGAGATCGCACAGTGCGGTACGAACAGATTCGCGATCTGTGGTGGGGTGGCGGGGGCGAATACTCGCGGCTGAGGGTTCGCACCACGTCGGGGGAACGGCTGGAAATTGTCGCTGGTCTCGCCAAATTGCCGCGTGGTCGTGGCGCCGTGCTCCCGCCGCTGCCGCGAGTCGTGCAGACGAGGTTGGAGAACGCGGGGCTCGTCAACCGATCGAAACGACGCGGCGGAGCGGGCCAGGGAGCCATGCTTTTCGTGAGGCAGGGTCAACACACCATCTAGCGTCCGGGTGCGGTGTCGGTACCTACATGTAGTATTTGAAGAAGGCCTCAGGGAGCAACTTTTGGCCGAAAATCCCTTAACTTTTCGTCGGAAGGCAGCGCGTGACTCCGGACAAGCTGAAGCTCGTTAACAAGGTCCAGGCGATCAACTGGAACCGCATCGAAGACGACAAAGACCTCGAGGTCTGGAACCGTCTCGTCAACAACTTCTGGCTGCCCGAGAAGGTGCCGCTGTCGAACGACATTCAGTCGTGGAACACACTGACGCCGGAGGAGCAGACGCTCACCATGCGCGTCTTCACCGGCCTCACGCTGCTTGACACCGTGCAGGGCACGGTCGGCGCGGTGTCGCTGATCCCCGACGCGATTACGCCGCACGAAGAGGCTGTCTACACGAACATCGCGTTCATGGAGTCGGTACACGCCAAGAGCTACTCCTCGATCTTCTCGACGCTCGCGTCGACGAAAGAGATCGACGAGGCGTTCCGCTGGTCAACCGAAAACGAAAACCTGCAGCGCAAGGCGCAGATTATCGTCGACTACTACCACGGTGACGACCCGCTCAAGCGAAAGATCGCGTCGACCCTGCTTGAGTCCTTCTTGTTCTACTCCGGCTTCTACCTGCCGATGCACTGGGCATCACGCGCCAAGCTCACCAACACGGCAGACCTCATCCGCCTCATCATTCGCGATGAGGCCGTTCACGGCTACTACATCGGCTACAAGTTCCAGAAGGGTCTGGAGAACGAGACCGAAGAGCGCAAGCAGGAGCTGAAGGACTACACGTTCAACCTGCTGTTTGAGCTGTACGACAACGAGGTGCAGTACACGCAAGACCTCTACGACCCGGTGGGTCTCACCGAAGACGTGAAGAAGTTCTTGCACTACAACGCCAACAAGGCGCTCATGAACCTCGGCTACGAGGCCATGTTCCCCTCGACGGTCACCAACGTGAACCCGGCAATTCTCTCGGCGCTGTCGCCCAACGCCGACGAGAACCACGACTTCTTCAGTGGTTCCGGCTCGTCGTACGTCATCGGCAAGGCCGTCGCCACCGAAGACGAAGACTGGGACTTCTAACCCACCCCTTGAACATCACAACGGCCCGGCTCTGCGAATACTCGCGGAGCCGGGCCGTTGTCGTTCCGCTCCTCAAGACGTCATGCCCAAAGTTGCGCCGTCGGACGAGCGGAACCATGGGCTGAGTTGCGCGCTATGCGCCGTCGAAGAGGCGCAGAATGTGCATCGGGATGACGTAGGCGAAGGCGCACGAGACGATGCCGGCGGCGAACACCCAAAACTCGGCGCCGGTGACGCTTACGGAGCGGCCAAGCAAGAACATGCCGCCGATGAAGAACGCGAAGGCGATCACAAAACTCACGACGGTCACAACCTCTCCGCCGTTGCTTGACTGCGTTGATGTCGATTGTGGTGCGCGTGTCGTGGTCATGATGATCCTTCTCCTCAATTTGTGCCCAAATCATTCGTACACAAAGTATTCTAGCAGTGAGAGTTGAAATACTCACGCTTGAAAATCTCAAGCGAAACATGAGGAGCACCGATGACACTGCCCGCCGACCCCGCCGCTGAACTTCAGGACTACGCGCACCCGGAGCGACTCGTGACGGCGCCGTGGTTGATCGCTCATCGACACCACCCCGACCTGGTCGTGTTGGAGTCGAATGAAGACGTCTTGCTCTACGAAACCGGCCACATTCCCGGTGCACGCAAGATCGATTGGCACACCGACCTTAACGACCCCGTGATGCGCGACTTCGTTGATGGTTCCGCCTTTCAGGCGCTCGTGCAGCGGCTAGGCATCACACCCGAAACGACGGTCGTCATTTATGGTGACCGCAACAACTGGTGGGCAGCCTATGCGCTGTGGGTATTCACGCTCTTTGGCCACGCAGACGTTCGCCTCCTGAACGGCGGGCGCGACTACTGGGTGTCGCAGGAATTGCCGCTGACGACAGACCTACCAGAGCGGACCACGCCGAGCGCCTATCCGTTCGCCGAGCGCGATGACCACACCGTGCGGGCGTTCGCCAGCGATGTGCTCGTGCACGAGGGCAACCCGCTGATCGATGTGCGCTCGCCGGCGGAATACAGCGGTGAGGTGACCTTCATGCCGGGCTACCCGCTCGAGGGCACGCTCCGCGGCGGGCATGTTCCTGGTTCCGTCAACATTCCGTGGGCCAGTGCCGGGAGGCCGGACGGCCAGTTTCGTGGGCGTGACGAGCTCGACGGCATCTACACCGGCGCCCTGAACCTCTCACCCAACGACGATGTCATCGTGTACTGCCGCATCGGTGAGCGGTCAGCGCACACCTGGTTCGTGCTGACGCACCTGCTCGGCATGCAGAACGTACGCAACTACGACGGCTCCTGGGCGGAGTGGGGCAATCTCGTGCGGGTGCCGATCGAACGCACGGCTTAAGCGGGTCAGGGAGCAGGGGGTAGATCGAACACTCGACCAGAAACGCTGACCGGAGTGATCTTCACCCACCTGTCCTTTTCTTCTGGAGCCCACGGCTGCACTCCCAGGCTTTCCGCTGCCGTCACCTCGGCGCCCCGGTCGAATTCTTCCGCGGTGCCCTTGACGACCACGCTGAAGGCCTCGACATCGTCGTAGCCGTCAATCTCGAACGCGATCGAACTGCGGATCGTGAGCTCGAGCAGCTTGGTTCCGGCCGCGGTGCGAAAGACAACGGCGCGCCCATCGACCTTGTGGTTAACGGGGAAAATATCGATCTCCCCGGCGGCAGTGGCGGCGATCCGTCCGTACGGTGCGCGGGAGAGACGCTCCCAGCACTCGTCTTCGGTGAGGTGCCGCGTTGGCGGGCGGTCTGGCTCGGTCATGATGGCTCCCGTCCTGAGGCCTCCGCCTCTGCTGACATCATACGTCTGCTCCCGCCCGATAGCAGTGCCCCGGAATCTTCCGTGCCCGCTCGGCATGCGCATCGGCGAACCCTCTAGCCAGTTGAAGGTCCTGTATCAACCAGACGAGAGGAGGGTGTCGCGCGTTGTCAAACCAGACGCATTCGTCAATACTGGCGAGAGAAGCTCTCTTTGACGATGAACGAGGTTTGTGTGCCTGAGGATCCAGCCAGCGCTAATGATCGAGGCGCGCTCACCTGGGCATGTGTGGAAGACGGGTTCTACGTCGCAAGTGATAGCAGCGGCTTCGTCGGCTTCATCGACCGAATCAAGCCCGAGGCGTTTCAGGTCTTTAACGCGTTCTCTCAGCAGGTGGGGTACTTTCGGAACCTCGACTCGGCAATGCGCTGCCTGGTTGAGTCGCGAGACGCCAACCCACAGAACCAAGCGCCAACGACCGAGCAAGGGAGTGTGAACCCGTGAGCGATACCGCTGCCCTTTTCACTCTCGTCTACACAAGCGAGGCCACCGGCGACACCGCCGAGCTGGCGTTGATCGCGCTTTTGGAGCAGGCGCGCGCGAAGAACGATCGCCTCAACATCACCGGCATCTTGCTATACCGCGATGGCCGGTTCGTGCAGTGCCTCGAGGGCGCAGAAGACGACGTCAGGGCTCTGTACCGTTCCATCAGCGCCGATACGCGCCACACGAATCTGCGCGTGCTGCTGGAAATGCCCATCACCGCGCGGCGGTTCGCCTCCTGGACGATGGGATACGAGCCATTGCGGCAAGCTCCAGCGGCCTTGCCGACGGGCTTTCGCAGCACGTTCGACGACCTCGAACGCAGTGATGATCCGGCTCAGGTGCTACGCGCGCTCAGCGAGTTGACCCTGTGGTTCCACGTGCGCACCGCACGCGCCTAGGCAGCCACCCGTGCCGCGCCGCGACCGCACCACGGTGGGAGCCGCCCGCGCTGTCGTCGCTCTGACGCGGCTGAAACCGAGCCAGGAACTGCTGCGCGCGAAGGGCGCGACCACTCAGGCCGGGTTCACCGCGGAGCGGATTCCGGCTCGTCTCTTTGCGCGGCGTCCGATACTGATCGATGACGGACCCGATCATGATGAGCACCGCAAGCAACTCGTGCGATTTTTCAGCCCCCGCGCGCTCGAAGAACGCCACCGTTCGAGCATCGAGGCGACGGCCGAAACGTTGGTCGCCGAGGCGCGCAGTGCGGGTAGCGCGCGCCTCGATGACCTTGCCCTGTTGTTCTCGGTGAGAGTTGCCTCCGACATTGTCGGGTTGACGGCGAGCGACACCGGCGCCCTCGCGCGCCGACTCGAGGCCTTCTTCCGTCAGCCGCCCGTCGATCACACTCGTGACGATCATGGCCGCAGCCGCAATGACTGGGCGCGTGCTGCCCGCGACGCCCTGGTTCCGCTTGCCAGCTTCTACTGGCGCGACGTGCGCCCGGCGATCCGCGCACGCCGCAAACGGCCCGCCGACGACATCATCAGCCACCTCCTTGAGCGCGGCTACCGCCCCCGCGAGATTCTGATGGAGTGTCTCACCTATGGAACGGCAGGCATGGTGACCACCCGCGAATTCATCAGCATGGTGATGCTGCGGTTACATGAGGCTCCCGCGCTTCTGGCGCGGTATCGCATCGCAGAAGCCGCCGAGCGAACCGCCATTCTCAGCGAGATTATCCGGCTCAATCCACCCGTTGCGCACCTCTACCGTCGGGTGCAGCAGCAAGCGCCGGGGTGCCCGTATTCGGCCGAAACTCTTGTCGACATCGACGTGCACGCGAGCAATCGAGACGCCGAGGTGTTCGCCCCAGACCCGGAGAGCGTATGCCCCGAGCGGAACCTCGCGGCGGCGGAGCGCAGCGGATTGAGTTTTGGAGATGGCGCACATCGCTGCCCGGGCTCGCACCTCGCACTCCTGGAGACCGATATTTTGGTCAGCGCCCTGTTGCGGGCGGGAGCCGCGGTTGAAAAGCTGCCGCGCCGCGAGTTTGACACCCTGGTGCAGGGCTATCAGCTACGTGACTTCAGGATTTCTTTTTCCGCCCAGGCCGCCGCGCCATAAGTGTCCGGGCAACTTTCGGCCACCGCTGTCTAGCCTGGGTGGGAACGCTCCACAGCGTGTGCCCTGCGACGCCCCATCCCGCCAGCAGCTCGTTTGCCGCCATCCAGCCCGTCGTCGCAGCACGCTCCATCAACGCAATGGGCAGGTCGCAACGCACCCAGTCCCCGGCGATCACGAGGCCAGGGTCGGGCGTCTGCACCTCTGGACGGTCATCCCAAGCGCCGGTACCCAACAGTGCGCAATCCTGTTCGATCAGAAGCTCTTCGGCCAGCACCGTGAGCTCTCTTGTCTCGGGAAAAACGCGTTCCAGTTGCCGGCGAAGCTCGCTGGCAAGCTCCTGCTGGCGTGCGCCATCCGTGGCATACTCTGGCGACACCGCGTACGCGTGAAGCTCAACAACACTGCCACCGGTTTGCTCGGCCCATTGCGCCGCGCCCCGCTCGAAGCGGTTGAGCACGCTGATGTTATCGAGCGGCCCGAAGGCCGCGGTTCCCAAGAATGATGGCCGCTCCGGCAATACCGGGCCATCAAACCACAGTCGCAGCACCGCAAACGGCGGAGCCAGCTTCACCGCAGCCATGCGCTCCCGCCAGTCGGTGGTTCCGATGTTGCCAGAGGCCGCAACGATGTCTCGTGTGCCGCCGGGACCCGCCGCCAACACGACGGCGTCCGCCGCCACTTGTTGGCCGTCGGCACCGTCTCCCGTGCTGTACTCCACGACCCAACCGTCGTCGCCCCGCTCCAGGCGCGTTACACGCCCCGCGACGCGACGCACGCCGTTGCGTTCCAGCGCGGAACCCAGGGGTCGCCACAGCGCGGTGTCGAAGTCGTCGCGCGCAACGTCGAAGAGCAGCCCCTCGGCCGAACCGAGGAAGTACGAATGAAACATGGCGACCAGCTCGCCGGCCGAGAAATCCTCCGGGTCGGCGAAGAAACTGCGGGCGAAAACCTCGAGCGCTAAATGTCGCGCGCGATCCGGAAAACGTAGCCGGTCAAGAAACTCGGCCGCGCTCACGTTTTCGAGCTCGCGGTAGGTCTCAGGGAAAGAGACATCCAGGAGCGAAAGAGCGGTATCAACGTCAACGCGAGTTAAGTCGCGCGCCGTGAAGGTGGGGCTTTGCGCCACAAAAGACATGAAATTCCACGGCGGCGTGCGCGGAATCTTCGTGAACGAATCGCGGTCACCGCGCGCACTGACGACGGGGTAGTCATCGACTGCAACCAACAGATCATCGACGTCACCGGCACGCGAAAGCAAGGCACGCAGGTTGTAGTACTGCCGAAAGAACGCGTGAAAGCCGCGGCTCATCATGACATCACCCGCCGGTGACGTCACCGGCCATGCCCGCACGCGTCCGCCCAACTGGGCTTCCGGTTCGATGAGCACGACGTCAACGCCACGCTCGGCGAGGCCGCAGGCGGCAGCCAGCCCGGCAATACCACCACCCACCACGGCAACCGTGCGCGGCTGGCTCGATTGCGCGTCGCCGGTCGGCGCCGGAATCTCCCTGGCACGCCGGTCACGACCCGGAACCTGTCTAGCCACCTCAGCGCTCCGTTCGTGAACCGCGCTGCCGCGCACCTGGTTCCGTCGCGCGCTGCCGCGCACCTGGTTCCGTCGCGCTGCGCCTGCGCCCCAGCGCCTTCCACACGATGATGGTGAGCGTCAGCATGGCAAAACCAAAACCGAAGTCTTCGATGGGAATGTCCCACGGAAACCGCAACCCCAGCGTGGTCTCTGGGTTGTACATCACGATGGGATCAGACAGTTTCGTCAGCCACCCATCCACCGGCACCTGAAATGCGAACATGATCGCCATCGCGACCCAATACTGCGCGCTACGAAAGACACCGGTTCGCAGCCACAGCACCTCGATCAGCACGACGGCGAGCATGGTCAGCAGGGTGGCCACCGGGTACGCGGCAAACGGATTCATGACCGACCACCTGTCGTCGTCCGACCTCGTCTGGCCAGCGCCCGCACCAGCTGAAAAACGCGACCGACCGCTTCATATGTGAGAATCGCGCAAATGGGGATAACGATGAAGAAGATGATCTCCTCCAACGGCAGCCCAAACGGCAACATGATGCCGCTGGTGAACCGCTCGCTATAGCTCCACATTCCCGCACCGATGGCGATCACGTCCCAGATCGAGAACACCAGCAGGGTCACGAGCAACGTCTGCACGAGCCGCAGCGGGCGCCGGTACACGCGCGCGCCGAAGAGAAACTCCAGCGGCAAAGTGAGCACCAGGCACGCCGCCATCAGCGCAATGTATTGCAACGAATCAGGAATGAGCATGAACCGGTTGGTCCTTTCGCGCGCCGGAACCACGTGAGGCCGTGGTGCGGCCGGGGGAGTGATCGCCGCGAATTCGCTTTAAGACGAGCTCGGCGCTAATCAGGCACATGGGTACGCCAACGCCCGGTGCTGTCGTGGCGCCCGCGTAGTACAGGCCGGCCACGCGACGTGATGCATTCTGTGCTCGGAACATTGCGCTCTGGCGCAGAATATGGGACGGTCCGAGCATGCCGCCGCGCCACGAGTTGTAGTCGCTTTCGAAGTCGGCTGGGCCGATGGTTTCGCGCACCACGATGCGCTCGCGCAGATCGGGAATCCCTGCCCACTGTGCAACCTGCTCGATCGCGCGATCGGCAGTTGCTTCGACCTCGGCGCTGCCCGAGCCATCGACGCCGCCGCGGCCGATCGCCACGTCGGCGGGCACCGGAACCAGGATGAAGAGGTTCTCTGAGCCATCGGGGGAGACGTTCGCATCGGTCGCGCTGGGCTTGCAGACGTAAAGCGATGCGGGCTGCGGAACCACGGGGGAGGGGCCGAAGATCGCATCGAAGTTCGCATCCCAATCGGCCGTGAAGAACAACGAGTGGTGAGGCAACTGCGGCAATTCGCCCTCAACACCGAGGAGCACCAGCACGGCGCCGGGGCCGCTTTCGCGACGCTGCCACCACGCTTCTGGGTAGCTTTGCGCATGCGGGGGAAGCAGCGCCGTCTCGGTGTGATGAAGGTCGGCGGCGGAGACGACGATGTCGGCCGTCTCCACGTGTTCGACGTTCGCCGCGTCTCGCCAGCGAACCCCGGCAGCACGCCACCGGCCATCGTCCGGTTGCGTGAGAATTTCCGTGACCTCGGCGCCGGTGATAATCGTCACGCCCGCGTCGCGCGCCAGCACTTCGAGTCGTTGCACGATGGCCCAGAATCCGCCGAGGGGGTATTGCACGCCGTCGTCCAGATCGAGCGCGCTCATCAGGTGGTAAATGGCTGGCGCGCGACGCGGGTCGGTTCCCAAAAAGACGGCCGGGTATTTCAACACCTGGCGCAGTGCGGGGTGGCGGAACCGGCGATGCACGAAGCGCTGAAGGGAGTTCGTCAGCAGGGTGGTGAGCCGCGGCAGCGATCGTACGATGTCGCCGCGCAGAAGCGACCGCACCCGCGTGAACGGGTTGTAGAGGAAGTACCTCTCAGCCATATCGGAGGCAGATCGTGCCGATCGAAGATAGCGGCGCAATCTGCGCGAGCTTGCTGGTTCCAATTCGTCGAATGTCGCCATGACTCGTTCGACGCCAGCGGGAATCACCACGCTGCCGGCATCTTCGCCCTTCGCTGGCTCTGTGAACAGGCGATAGCCCGGGTCGAGCGTGCAGAGGTCGAGTTGCTCCGCGGTACTCGTGCCGAGCAGGTCAAAAAAGTGGTCAAAAACTCCCGGCATGAGATACCACGAGGGTCCGGTGTCAAACCGAAACCCGCCCCGCTCAACGGTGCCCGCGCGACCGCCGACGCGCTCACCACGCTCCAAGACCGTGACCTCGTGACCTTCGCGCGCCAGGAGTGCTGCGGTCGCGAGTCCGGCGATGCCGGCGCCGACAACGATGGTGCGAGTCATGACGCTCCTCGCGCGGTGAGAGCCTGAGCGATCAACACCAGCTTGCCGGGTTGTGAAACGCGCACCCGTTGCTGCATGATCTGTGCCACCGTCCGCTCGGCAATGCGATCGTTCAGCCTGGAGAACAGACGCCGGGCGCAATCCACCGCAACGCGGGCATCGCGGGGAAGCAGGGGCAGAACGGCCTCAGCTTCTGCAAGCTGAAGGCGAATCGTTGCGACCCACTGTGCCTTGCAATCTTCGGTGATGACATCGTCTGGGCTCAAGTAGCTGCGATCGAGCCGCTCGGTGTCATCGGCGAGATCCCGCAGAAAGTTGACGTTCTGAAAGGCCGCGCCAAGGCTACGGGCGCCCTGCTCCAGCGTGTGGGTTTGCTCGACGGTGAGCGATTCGTCGCGCACGAACACGCGCAGGCACATCAGGCCGACAACCTCGGCTGAACCGTAGACGTAGCTGGCATGCGCCTGCGCATCAAACCGGTGGCCGCCGGCGGTAGCAACCCCAACTGGCTCGGCAGCGGAGGCCGCTCTCGCTGGCACGAGTGCTGGTTCCGGCGCCTGCGCGGTGACCGAAATCGGATCAAGGTCGGTGCGCATGGAGGCGAAAAATGGAGCGGTCAGCGTCGCGTCAATGCCGGCGATGCGTGCCGTGCTGGCGAAGGCCTGCACAATGGGGTTGCTGCTGTAGCCGGTACGCACCGCATTGTTGGTTTCGGTCTCCAGCGCGTTCAAACGTGCGAGCTGTTCAATGCTCGCGAGATGTGCCCCGGCGGCGACGCCGTCGACGAGTTCGTCTGCGACGCGCACCAGCGCGTAGATGTTGCGGACGTGTCGGCGGTGGCGCGCGCCGAGCAGGCGCGTTGCCGCGCCAAAGGAGCTGGAATATGCGCGAATCACCTGGTCGGCGGCGCGCTCTGACGCGACAATGTACCGCTCGAGAGGGTCAAGGTCGTGCAGCTCTCGCATCATGCCCGCCTCCCGCGAAGCTGTTCCATCACGTCGAGAAGAAAATCGGCCGCGGCTGGCGGAATCGACGTTGCATCGGCGACCAGCAGGCCGCGTGCGATGTCGAGCTGGTCTTGCACGATCGCCTCGACAGCTGCCCGTGCGCCGCACGATTCGAGTAGCCGCTGCAGAGCGCGCCCCGCGCTCGCCGACAGGTCGCCGGCCTGTAGGAGTCGTTCAACGTGGGGCCACTCACTGGTGAGGCGCGCACATGCGATCAGGGCCGTCTCTTTGCCCTCGCGAAAGTCTGAGAACAGGTCTTTTCCGTGCGCCGCCGTCGCGTCAAATGCAGACAGTAGATCGTCTTGCAGCTGAAACGCGACTCCGAGATGGCGGCCGATATCGCCCAGGCGCTGCTCGACAGCATGCTCCGCGCCCGCCATGATTGCCGCGAGCCGCAGCGGTAGCTCAAACGTGTAGGTGGCCGTCTTCATGCGAGTCATCTCGAGAACGAGCGTGAGTGTCGGCGCGATTTGTGCATCAGAAAGTCCGACGTCAACGTATTCGCCGGCAACGGTCTCGGTCACGGCGGTGTCGAGAACGTCGAGCGCGCGAAGCCGTGCCGCCTCCGCCACACCCACCCGAGCGAACATCTGGTGCGCGATCGTCAGCATCAGATCTCCCGCAAGCAACGCACTGCTTCGCGCCCAGTGCAGGCGTGCGACATCGACGGAACCATTACTCGCGTTGAGCGCGCCAACTCCGGCGAGTCGGCCGATGAGGTTGGGAACCCCGCGCCGCACCAGGTCTTCGTCGATCAGGTCGTCGTGGAGCAGGAAGGAGAAGTGCAGGAGCTCGACCGCAGCCGCCAAGTCAATTGCGGCGGTGCGTGCCGCCGGATCGGCGTGTTCAGGAGCCCGGAGTGCGTCGAACAATCCGAGCAGAAGTCGAGGGCGCAGCAGCTTGCCGCCCTGAGCGCACTGGGAGGCGACGTGCCAGAATTCGGCGAAATCGGTTCCGTGTGCGGCGGCTTGTGTCGCGCGTAGCGCCATCACCGCGGCGAGGCGGTTGCTGATTTCGGCTGCCAAGGCGGTCGCGGACTGCGGGCGTGTGCGTGTGCTGGTCATGACGCGACCGCGGGAGCAAATGTTCCGGCGGCGAGCAGGAGCGGTAGTTGCTCACGAAGCCACGGGCTGAACACAAAGGGCGCCGAGTCGATGGCGGTGGCGAGGTCGACCGGCCTCACCCATTCCCACTCGCTGACTTCGCTCGGCGCGGGTGAAACACCGGCAACAAGCGTCGCGCTGAAGACGGGGCAGACTTCGTTTTCCACGATGCCTGATGCGTCGACGGCACGATAACGAAAGCCCGCGACTTGCAGTCGCAGATCGGCGATTTCAGCACCGAGCTCCTCGCGAGCCCGACGCACGATCGCCTGTTCCATGTCTTCGCCGGGCCCGGGATGACCGCAGAAGCTGTTCGTCCACACGCCCGGCCAGGTTTGCTTGGAGAGGGCGCGGCGGGTGACAAGAAGACGACCATGCTCGTCGGTGAGATAGCACGAGAACGCGAGGTGCAGGGGAGTGTTGTGCCCGTGCACCTCACTCTTCAGCGCAGATCCGATCGCCGTGCCATCATCGGCCAGCAGAACCACCTGTTCCGACGGTGACGTCATGTCGCCTCCCAGGATTCGTGACCAAAAAAGTAGCCTTAGCGATATAGTAAACCATAGGAAACTATTTTTGAGGTTTCGGATTCCGGGGGTGTGCCAATGAAAGCACGCGAGTCGGCTGCGGCCAGAGCCGCCATCATGCTCGGGCACGACGACCTTGTGCATGCCTCAGCAGAGAGCGCCACCATCAATGCCCCCGATGTGTCTGACGGTGATCGTGACGGCATCACGATGGTGATGAATGCGCTTGCTCGACTGCGCGACGCAGAACGCGAGTTGGCCGAGGCTTCTCGCGAAGCGATGGCGCTGAGTGTGCCGGAGATGAAGGCACTGCGGCACCTGGTGGTCGCCACTCGTGCCGGTGAGCCGGTGACACCAAAGATGCTAGCTCAGCACCTTCAGATGTCAGCCGCCTCGATGACAAAGCTCCTCAATCGATTGGAACGCGGAGGTCATGTCGTGCGGGCACTGCACCCCGATGATCGCCGCGCCCTTCGCATCGATGTCACCCCGCGAACGGAGGCGCTTATTCGGCGCGTCGTGGGTAGGCAACAGGCACGAAGGTTCTATGCGGCCGAGAAGCTCACCGCTGACCAGCGGGAGGTGGTCACCGCGTTTCTCGATGACATGACGAGCGCCATGACCGCTGACCACGAGACCTGGGCGACTCAGCAACAGCCCGGGCAACATTCTGAGCGCACCGCCGAGGAGTGACATGACGACCACTGGCAACCGAGAGCGAGACGATGGGGTGGATCTCAGCTTTCCCACCGGGCGTGAACGCGCGCTTCGCGCCAGGCATCACAACGGCTCCCCGGCGCCGCGCGTGCTCGTGTTGGGTGGCACCGGCTACGTTGGTGGGCGGCTCATTCCTCGGCTGCTCGCCGGAGGCTACCGGGTACGAGTGCTCACCCGGTCGCGCCCGCGAGTAGAAGCCCTCGCCTGGGGAAGCGCCGTTGACGTCGTGACGGGAGATGCCCGCGACACCACGGCGATTAGTGAGGCGCTGCATGATGTTGACATCGTCTACTACCTCCTGCATTCGATGACGGCGGGCCGAGGGTTCGCACAGGCCGACAGGCAGATCGCCGAAGCTGTCGCCGCCGAGAGCGCCCGCGCAGGTGTCACGCGCATTGTGTACCTGGGAGGGTTGCACCCCGACGGCGTCACGCTCTCCGCTCACCTCGCCTCGCGGCGCGAGGTCGGCGACGTGTTACTTGCCTCCGGCGTGCCGACCCTGGTGCTGCAGGCGGGCGTCATCATTGGTTCCGGATCCGCTTCTTTTGAGATGGTGCGCCACCTCACCGAGGTGTTGCCCTATATGCCGGCGCCACGGTGGGTGCGCAATTTCATTCAGCCGATCGCGATCCGCGATGTTCTGTATTACCTGTTGGCGGCACCGCTCGTGCCAGCCACGCTCAATCGCGCCTTCGACATTGGCGGACCGGACGTGTTGCGTTACGGGCAAATGATGAATGGGTACGCCGTTGAGGCGGGGCTTCCGCAGCGAGGAATCGCGGCACTGCCGGTGTTTACCCCGAAGCTGGCCTCGCACTGGGTGGGGCTGGTGACGCCCGTTCCACGGTCAATCGCTCGCCCGCTCGTCGAGTCTTTGCAACACGACTGCATCATGAAAAACCACGACATCGATGCGGTCATCGCCCCGCCGCCCGGTGGGCTCACCTCGTATCGGCAGGCTGTGCGGCTGGCGATTGGTCGTATGGAACGCGACGATGTAGAAACCAGTTGGGTCGACGCGCGGGTGCCCCTGGCGCCCAGTGCACCAATGCCGAGCGACCCGGAATGGGCGGGCCGCACCGTCTTCACCGACGAACGAAGCCGACGAACGCACGCGACACCTGCGGCCGTGTGGACCGTTGTCACGCAGATTGGCGGCCGCAATGGCTGGTACTCAGCGGCCGTGTTGTGGTCGATGCGCGGATTGATCGATCGGGTCATGGGTGGGGTCGGTATGACTCGCGGAAGACGATCGCGCCGCAGGCTTGCCGTGGGCGATGCGTTGGATGTGTGGCGCGTTGAACACCTCGAACCGGAACGCATCGTGCGGCTGCGCGCGGAGATGCAGGTGCCAGGGGAGGCCTGGCTGGAATTGCGAGTTGAGCCACAGCCAGACGGTGCCGTCTACCGGCAGCGGGCCGTCTTCTTCCCGCGCGGGCTCTCCGGGCGCCTCTACTGGCTAGCGATGCTGCCGTTTCATGGGCTGATCTTTAGCGGCATGGTGAACCGCATCGTCGCCGCCGCAGAGACCTCGAAGCGCACACCGTAGACCGGGACTCCGTGCCAGGGCTACTCAAGCACCGCGTTACTCCTGCGGTGCTGGCGCCGTGACATGCTTTCGCGCCCACACCGCCGGGGTGTTGGGGCCATCCCACACCTGAATGATGCCCCATGCGACGGCAGCGATCGGAACCGCGAGCACCGCACCGAGCACGCCACCGAGCAGCGTGCCAACGGCCAACGCGATCAGAATCACGAGGGAGTGCAACTTGAGCGAGCGCCCCATGAGCACCGGCTGCAAGAAGTTGCCCTCGATCTGGTTGACGCCGATCACCACGGCAACGACGACGAGCGCGATAAAGGGTCCGTTGGCGACGAGCGCGACGAGCGCCGCGAGAATGCCGGCGACCGTCGCACCGACCAGCGGAATGAAGGCCAGCAGAAACACCAGTACGGCAAGTGGCAGGGCCAGCGGAACCTGCAGGATGAACAGGCAAATGCCAATGCCGATCGCGTCAACGGCGGCCACCGCTGCCGTGCCGCGAACGTAAGATCCGAGCGTCTCAACAGTCTTGGTTCCGACCCGACGTGCGCGCTGCTCGTGCGTGCCGCGGAACGGGCGCAGCAAGAACTCCCAAATCGCTCGACCGTCACGCAAGAAGTAGAACAGCACCACGATCAGCAGCACGAGGCCGGTGAAGAAGCTCGCTACCGCGCCAACACCCGCGAGGGCGCCGGAACCAAACTGCGCGCTGGTGAGAAAATCGCCAACCTGACTAAGCCACTGGTCGATCTGATCTTGGTCGATAACGAACGGGAGTTCGAGGTGGGTGGCCCAATCGACCAACAGTGCCCAGCCGGCCGCGGCCTTCTCTGCGAGCATCGGCCACTGCGTTCGTACCTGCCACACGATGAGCCAGACGACGCCGCCCAACACAACAACGCTGCCGAGCATCGCGATGATGGTTGCCCACAGCGAAGAGAAGCCGCGAGCGCGCAGCCACCGCATGACCGGCGCAAATGCCGAGGCGAAGATGAGGGCAAGAATCACCGGGATCACCACGACGTTCAGCACCCGCATGGCAATAATGACGCCCGCCGTGAGCGCGATCACAATAATCACCTGTAGCGAGCGGGTGGCGAGCTTGCCGAAGCTATCGGCCCAGAACGACGGGCGCGGGGGATCGGTGAGCGTCACCGGAACGGGCGCTGGCGGCTGGTTGTGACGGCGGAAGAAACCCATGCTTTGACGGTACGGGGTTCACGCTGAAAAGTCGCGCAATCCTGCTGTTCGCCGCGTAATTTCGTCGCGCAATTAGGAGGCTGAATGGCCGCCGGTGCCGGGTTGATCAAGGTTCGTGGCGAGTGCTGTCGCGCCGGCGACCGCGACGGGCATCGCGACCACGCCGGCGAACGGGATCAGAATCGTGAGGTTGGCGGCGATACCAAAGCCGGTGATGCGGGCGCGGTTGGCGGCGATAACCGTGTCGTCGGAGACCGTGGAGCGCACCAGATCTTCGCCAAGTTCGCGCCCGGCAGCGACGGCGGCAACGATCCAGCCCAGCACGAAGCCGACCACCGGAATGAGCGACAACAGCAGCACGGCAATCGCGAGCGGAATGCCGGTGAAGAAGCCTAGGATCGTGCTTGCAAACAGCCTGCTGGTGCTCTCGCGGCGAGGCTGCAGCTTCGAGTGGGCGTGCTCGGCCACCGCGCGACGCAATCGTACGTAGGCGAACTCGCCGACGGTGGCGACCAGGCCGCGATATAGCCGGGTCGACAGGTAGATCACGGCGCCGAAGAGTCCGAATGAGACGCCAACGCGAAAGACCGCGGCCCAGATCGCGTTCCAGTCATTGGCGAAAGGCGTGACAGCGATCGCGATTTGTGGCAAGTAGACCAAAAACGCAACGACCGCGGCGGCAAGAACCACCCACACCACGGCCGCGGGGATGAGCGCCGTTTGCATCGCCTTGGGGGTGCGGCGGAACCACGCAAAGGAGTCTCCGAAGTCGGCAATGCCCCGCATGAAATCCCGCACGCGTTTAGCATAGCCGCCCCGTGGTTCCGCGCTGGAGGAAAAGCTTACCGACACTGTGTCGGCAAACTTTCAGTCAACGGAACTATGCTTACGAGGGCGAAAATCGCCGCCGTTTTCAAGGAGAACCGTGTTCCGCGCACCCAAGACGCTGTTTCGCACTCTGGCTATCGCCGAGGTCATCACCTGGACGATTCTGATCGCCGCCCTCATTGCCCGCGCCGTTGGTGCCCCAGGCATTGTGGTCACCATCGGCGGCGCCATTCACGGTTTCGTGTTCTTGTCGTATGGCGCCACCGCCATTCTGGTCGCCATGAACCAGCGCTGGAAGGTGGGCCCGACCATTCTGGCCATTGCTGCCGCCGTGATTCCGTACGCGACGGTTCCCGTTGAAATGGGCTTGCAGCGTCGCGGCATGCTGGAGGGCGCATGGCGCTTGGAACAGAGTGATGACCCCCGCGACCAGCGCTGGTACGACCGCTGGATGCGGTTCTTCCTGAACCGGCCGTGGGCGCTCGCGCTGATCATCGTGGTCGCCATTGTTGCGCTGTACACCGTACTTCTGCTTGTTGGCCCTCCCGGCGGCAGCAAGTAACGCCGCATTCGGTAACACACCATGACCGCGCGTTTGCCGCGGCTCGGCAGGTGTGGTGACATAGAAACGTGAGCAATGCCGAGCAGCAGTACGCCCAGTTTCGTGCCGACCGCATTGCGGAGGTCACCGCTCAGCGCGGCGCGCTCTCCCTGGTGCTAACCCACTGGGATCAGCCGGGTGAGCCGGCCGCTAGCGAGGCCACCGCGCTCGCCGATTTTCCCGATACCGCGGTGCTCACGCGCCTCAGCCGGCCGCACATCGACACCGGCGAGATGCAGCACGGCTATCGCGTCTGGCAGTCGGATTCGCCGGCGGCACAGGCCTTCGAAGGCATTGATGCCTACCCGTACGACCCGGCGTGGGTCGTCACCGGGCGGTTCGAATTTGTCGACGCCGACCGCGTGGTTCCGTTTGAGCACCTCCGCGACGGTGGCGCGCTTCGCCGCCATGCCGTCTCCGGTGACCTTGTGTTCACGCATGACGGCACCGAATATCGTGTGGAAGCACTGGACACCGAGCTGCCGACGGGGCCTGGCCTGCAATTGGTCTTTGCCGACACGACAAATGGCGCCGAGACGTATGGCGCCGGACGCTTTCTTTACGTGCCGCTGCCGGACCTCGGGCGGGCGCTCAAGCCCGGCGACGTCTTGCCCGTCACGCTCAACTTCAACACGGCAGAGATTCCGCCGTGCGGCTTCTCCAACCAGATGAACTGCCCGCTGCCGCCGCTGCGCAACCGCCTCCCGTTTGCCGTTGGTGCAGGCGAGAAGAAGGTGCAGTACGCCGACGGCTTTTCGCTGTAAGGGCAGCGCCCTAGCCGCTACGCGTCAAGCAGCTCGTCGATCATGGCGCGGTACGGCGTCGTGTCAATGCCCTGTTCGGCAAGCCATTCGTCATTGTAATAGCGGTCGACATAGCGCTCGCCGCCGTCGCACAGCAGGGTCAGCACGCTGCCCGATTCGCCGCGCGAGCGCATCTCGGCGATGATGCGCAACGCCGCCCACAGGCCCGTTCCGGTGGAACCACCCGCCATGCGCCCCATGCGTGCCTGGAGCGCGTGAATGGTTGCGATACTTGCGGCATCCGGAACCTTCATCATGCGGTCAATGACTGATGGCAAGAAGCTCGGCTCCATGCGAGGGCGCCCAATGCCTTCGATGCGGCCCGGAGTCTCGCAACGCTCTTGCGCGTTGCCACCCAACCAGCCATCGAAGAAGCACGAGTTTTCGGGGTCGGCCACGGCAATGCGGGTCGCGCGCTGCGTGTAACGCACGTAGCGGCCGATCGTGGCGGAGGTTCCGCCGGTGCCCGCCGTCGTGACGATCCACGTCGGCTCCGGGTGGGGCTCCTCAGCCATCTGGCGAAAGATTGATTCGGCGACGTTGTTGTTGCCGCGCCAGTCGGTGGCGCGCTCGGCGTAGGTGAACTGGTCAATAAAGTGACCGCCCGTCTCCTCGGCCAACCGCATCGATTCGCTGGAAACCGTGCGTGCGTCGTCAACGTAATGCACGGTTCCGCCCGCGAACTCGATCAGGCGCGTCTTCTCAGAGCTGGTGGAACGCGGCACCACCGCGATGAACGGAACCCCGATGAGGCGAGCAAAGTACGCCTCAGATACCGCCGTGGAACCGCTGGAGGCTTCGATGACCGGCACGCCCGGACGAATCCACCCGTTGGCCAAGCCGTACAAAAACAGCGAGCGCGCGAGGCGGTGCTTGAGGGAGCCGGTGATGTGGGTGGATTCGTCTTTGAGGTAGAGCTGGATGTTCCACTCGGCGGGGAGTGGAAACTGCAGCAGATGCGTGTCGGCGGTGCGTTGTGCGTCGGCGTTCACCGCGCGAATGGCCTGCTGTACCCACGCGTCATAGCCGGTGTCGCTTCGATCAACGTCGACGGTGGTCGTGTCGGTCAGAATGCTGGGTGGCGTGCGCATCGAACTCCCTTGTGTCTCGATGCTTTGAGTTTAGTGGCGGCTCAGTCGATGTCTTTCGACAGTCGCTGGGATGCCCACACCGGAATGAAGGAGGCAATGATCACGATGGTGGCAACCACATTGACCATGCTGGCTTCGTTCGGGCGCGCCATCTGGTTAAAGATCCACAGCGGCAGGGTCTCAACGCCCGGGGGCGCGGTGAAGATGGTGACCACGACCTCGTCAAAGCTGAGGGCGAAGGCCAGGATGCCACCCGCGATGAAGGCGCTGCGGAACTGCGGGAATGTTATGAGGCGGAAGGTCTGCCACGGCGTTGCGCCAAGATCGCGCGATGCCTCTTCAACGTTGGGGCTGAGCCGGCGCAACCGCGCGAACACGTTGTTGAACACCATGACGATGCAGAACGTGGCGTGGGCGATGATCATGCCGAAGTAGCCGACGTGAATGCCGATCGGCTCCAGCACCTGGTTGAAGGTGTTATTCAACGCCACACCGGTGACGATGCCGGGCAGGGCGATCGGCAGCACCACCAGAAGGTTTACGGCCTGCTTGCCGAAGAAGTCGAAGCGCTGCAAGGCGTAGGCGACGAGCGTGCCGAGAACGAGGGCGATGGCGGTGGCACCCAGCCCAACGAGAACCGAGTTGAGCAGGGCCGCCCGCACCGGCTCATTGGCAAACGTCTTGCCCCACCAGTCGGTGGAGAACTCCTCAATGGGCCAGCTGGAGATGCGAGCCGCGTTAAACGAGTTGCTGATCACCAGGAACAGCGGAACATACATGAACGCGAGCACGGCGGCGACGATGATGCCGAGGATGACCTTGGCTCCGGTGGAGAGGCGAAGCATGATTACATCCTTTCCAGAGCGCCGGTGCGCTGCACGCTCAGCAGGTAGATGACAACGAAGGTGATCGGAACCATGGCGAAGGCGGCGGCAAGCGGCGGGTTCAGGTTGATGTTCAGCGCGATGAGGCTACCGATCATCTGGGTCGAGCCGCCGACAAACTTGGCAGCGATGTAGTCACCGAGGCTCAGCGAGAACGTGAAGATGGAGCCCGCGATGAGGGCCGGCTTGATGAGCGGAACCACGACCGTGAAGATGGTGCGCCCGGCGCCTGCGCCGAGGTCCGCGGAGGCGTCGAACAGGTTGCTGGGAAGCTGGCGGATCGCGGTGTAAACCGGAACGGCCATGTACGGCAACCACAGGTAGGTGAGCGTCAGGATGGTGGTGAACTCGCTGAAGCCGGGGCCGTGGCCGCCGATGGGGGCGAGTAACCAGTTGACGAATCCGTTCTCGGTGAACGCAATGCGCATGGCGAGAATCTTGACGAGATATCCGGCCCACAGCGGCATCGTGATGGCGACGGCGAGTACGGCACGCAGCCAGGGCTTAGCGATCTTCGCCATGAAGATGCCGAGCGGAATCGAGATGAGAATGCACAGCACCGTAACGCCGAGGGCAATGCCCAGCGTCTTGAGCGCAGTGGAGAAGTAGGCGCTGTTGGTGAACAGCTGCTCGAAGTTGCGTAGCGTGAAGCCCGGCTTGACCTTCGAGGTAAACGAATCGGTGGTCCAGAACGCCGTGATGAGAAGCATCGTCAGCGAGAAAATGTAGATACCGACAAGCCAGGCCATCGGCAGCGCCAGAAGTGCGGCGAGTTGCCCTCGACGTTTCATGAGTCGATCCGTTCTGTGAAGAAGAGGTGGGCGGAAGATCGCTCTCCCGCCCACCGGGGAATGACTAGCCCTTGACCTTGGCCCAGGCGTCGGTCCACTGCTGGAAGTTGGTGCACGTCACATCGGTGCGACCATCAATGCACTGCTCGATCGGAGTGGTCCAGAACCAAACGTTCTTGAAGTACTCCTCGTCGGTGGCGTTGTAGTAGTCGCAGTGCGCCTTCGCCTCGTCGTTCAGCTCGCAGAACGCGGCGTTGGCGGGTGCCATACCGAAGTTCATCGCGATGGCGCCGTTGACCTCAGGCGAGGAGGTGTAGTTCATCCACTCGTAGGCGCAGTTGGGGTTCTTCGCGTCGGTGGCGAGCATCCACGCGTCGGACCATCCGGTCGAACCCTCCTTCGGCAGAACCGACTTGAACTTGTCGTCTTCAGTCAGCTTGCGAAGCACCTCCCACGAGGTTCCCAGCTCCGTGGTCCCGCCAACGAACGACGTGATCTGTGCGGCAGGGTCTGCCCAGTACTCAGACACGATCTTGTTCTGCTGCTGCAGCAGCTCGATTGCCGCGTCAAGCTGCGTCTGGTCCAGCGCGTAGGGGTTCTTGATGCCGAGCTCGGGGTCAGTTGCCATCAGGTAGATGGCGGCATCGGCGATGTAGATCGGCGCGTCGTAGGCGATGACCTTGCCGGCGTAGGGGCTGTCTGCCTCCCAGGCAACGCTCCAGCTGTCGGGGGTCTCGGTGACGACCTCCGAGTTGTACTGCAGGATGTTGGCGCCACGGCCGATCGGCACGCCGTAGCTCTTGCCGTTGAGCGTGTCGTAGATCTGGCCCTTCATGCCCTCGACGATGTCGTCGCCGAAGTTGGGGATCAACTCGAGGTTGAGGGGCTGCACATCGCCGCCGACGATGAGGCGAAGGCTCGCGTCGCCAGAAGCCGAAACGAGGTCGTAGTCGCCACTCTGCATGAGCTGAACCATCTCGTCGCTCGTTCCCGCGACCTTGCGGTTAACGACACATCCGGTCTGCTCGGTGAATTCGTCTGACCAGGCCGGCTCCACAAAACCCGACCACGCGACGATGTTGACTTCTCCTTCGTATTCGCCCTTCTCTTGCATCATTGGAACATCGGGAACCTCGATGCTGAGGCCGTCGGATGAGCCGTCGGTGGCGCCTGAGGAACATCCGGCGAGGACGAGCGTTGCGGCTGCCGCGACGGCGGCGCCGGCCAAAATGCGTGAACGCATGGTGTCTCCTTGTTGGTGTTGAACTGCTGTTCTGGGTGCTGAGTTCGTAAGAGTGTTGAGCTAGGAAGGTGAGGCAGGGGCCTCGCGTTAGGGGAGCGGAACCGCGTGGTTACTCGACCACGCGACCCGAACGGCATCGCCGCGCCCGAAGGGAGCCTGATCTGCCGGGTGATGCGCATTCTGCGCCTCGGCGATCACGCGGTGGTTGCCGTCGGTTTCGACGATGTAGCGCGTCGTCGGGCCGGTGTAAACCGTCTCGGAGATGACACCCGCGAGCGACACCTCATCGGCGGCGACAACAGAACCGGCCGCCACGACGCGCACGCGCTCGGGGCGAATGCTGATGCTGCCGACGGCGCCCTCCTGGTCGACCGATGCGGGAAGGATGTTGGAGAGGCCGAGGAAGCGAGCGACAAACTCGGTCTGCGGAAACTCGTAAACGTCGCGGGCGGTGCCGATCTGCTCGATCTTGCCGTTATTGAAAACGGCCACGCGGTCGCTCAGGGTGAGAGCTTCTTCCTGGTCGTGGGTGACGAAGATGAAGGTAATGCCGACCTCGCGCTGAATCTGCTTGAGCTCAATCTGCATTTCTTCACGCAGCTGCTTGTCGAGGGCGCCGAGCGGCTCGTCGAGGAGCAGAACTTCGGGCTTGAGGATGAGTGCGCGTGCGAGCGCGATGCGCTGGCGCTGGCCGCCCGAGAGCTGGTGGGGGAGTCGGTTGGCGACGGCGCTCAGTCGCACCTGCTCGAGCGCGGTTGCCACTTCTTTCTCACGCTCCGCGCGGGAAACTCCGCGCACCTTGAGTCCGTAGCCCACGTTTTCCGCGATGGTGAGGTGCGGAAACAGCGCGTAGTCCTGAAAGACGGTGTTTACCTGGCGGCGGTGCGGCGGCAGGTTCGTGACATCCGTGTCGCCGAGCATGATGGTTCCGCTCGTTGCCTCTTCGAAGCCGGCAATCATGCGCAGCACCGTGGTCTTACCCGAGCCCGATGGGCCGAGCATGGAAAGAAACTCGCCCTTCTTCACGTGCAGTTCGAGGTCTTTTACGGCGGTGAAGTCACCGAACGTCTTGGTGACGTTGGTCAGCGAAACCGCGGCGGTCGCCTCATCGGCAACGGCGGTTGTAGTGGGCTGGGCATCGGTGCGCATCCTGGCTCCTCAGACTTCTTTGATCACAAGGTGTGAGTAAACATATAAAAGCAGAGGATAGATTGCAAGTGCTTTGCGAAATTGTTTCCGCGGCGTAACATGCACCGCAGAGCGTGAGCGATTCACCCCGCCACGCTTTGGGGATGGCATCGGGGGCGATGCAACACCCCTCCATGCGTGCCGTGTATACGCAGAAAGGAATGAAAGAATCGAGCCGATGTCAGCCTCGACCACCACCGCGAAGAAGTCCGCAGCCCCGCACCGCATGCAGGGCGCGCTGTTCATGCCGATCGGTGATGAGGGCCGCGCTGAGCTCGTGGAGCGCCGTCTTTCCGAGGCGATCACGGGTGGTCATTTGCGCGCCGGGGAGCGGTTGCCAGCTGAGCAAGACCTCGCCCGAACGCTGGGCGTTGCCCCCGTTACCGTGCGCGAAGCGCTGGGCGTTTTACGCGAGCGCGGGCTCATCGTCACGCGGCGCGGTCGCAACGGCGGCAGCTTCGTTGCCGAGGGGGCCGACCCCCTCGTCTTCGCGCGTCAGGCCGTGCAATCGTCGTCGCGCCTCGCGCTTCGAGACCTCGGTGCGCACTACGCGGCGATCACCGTCGGGGCCGTGCGGTTGGCAGCTCGACGCGCAGACCAGGCAGAGGCCACCGCACTCGTGGCGCGCATCGATCGTGCAGAAGAATCAGACCTCGGCGCGTGGCGCCGCACGCTCGATGATGTACAGGTCGAACTGGTGGCCCTCAGCCAGTCGGCACGGCTCACGCGTGAGCAAATGAAACTGCAGTCCGAAATGAGCCCCTACCTGCGGCTCATTGACGGCGACCCGCAGTCTCGCCTCGTCCTGCGAAGCCACCTCCGCGACGCTGCTGTCGCGGTAAGCGAGGGCGACGCAACGGCCGCTGGCACGGCCATCGAAGAGTTCGTAACCCGCGCCGTTCACGACCTCGTCGTTATGCAATCGGAAATCTAGAAATCGTGCCCAACCCGTCGCGATGAGTACGATGCAGTAATCCCTTCAACCCGGAGACCTCTATGACGATGACGCCACCCGCTACGGCTGATCGCGCCGCTTCGATCATCGCCGACTACTTCCGCCCGCCGATTCTCGCGCTGGAAGCCCTCGCCGAGCCCGTGGCCGACGCGATTGCCGACGAGCTTTCTCCTGGTTCCATGTCGGCCAATAAGCTCGATGCCCTCGTCGCGCCGTTCGCCGATCAGCTCTTCGACACGATCAATGCACCTGTGTATGGTGCGGGCTTTATCGCGGCGCTCGACCTGCTGAGCGATTCGCGCAGCCACTTGGCCTGGTGGCAGGGCGCAGAACGCCGCAAGCTCATTCTTGCCGCACAGACGGTGAACAAGCAGCGCATCGATTACTCGGAGCTGGAGTGGTTCCGGGTGCCGTTGTTCTCCGGCATTTCACATGTCGCGGGCCCCTACGTCGACTACCTCTGCAGCGATGAATACACGATCACCATTTCTACCCCGGTACGCGTTGATGGTGCGTTTGTTGGCGTACTCGCGTTCGACCTCCTGATTGATTCGGTCGAGCGTCAGCTCACGCCCCTGCTGCGTGATTTGGGCGCGCACGCCACGCTCGTGAACGGCGTATCTCGTGTCGTCGTATCGACAGATGCCGAGTGGGCGACGGGCGATGTCGTGCGGGGCGGAACCATTGAGGGGCACACGCGGGTATCGTGTGATGGCATTGCCCTCGACGTGCTCGTCGGAAACTCCCGCTGAGCAGGCGAATACTCGGCCGTTGAGCGGTACTACTCGGTGCTCTGCTCGCGGAAACGCACGAGGCGTTCGTGGCCGGTTTCCTCCATCTCAGCGATCGCCTCGTTCGCTTTGAGGAAGTCGGAAAACGAGCGGAATCCGAGCGCCTTTTCACTAAACGACGGATCCATACGGCGCATGTGCTGCTTTACCGCCGAGGAGTGTAGCCAATCGGCGTCTTCCTTCTCTTGACCCATGCGCAGTGCGCGCTCGAGAAGTGTCTTGGCTGTCGCCTGCGGGTCGTCCACCTTGCGGTTGGCGGCGCGCGAGCCGCGGGGTCGGGTGGGTTTCTTTTCTTCTTCGGCGACCGGAACGGCGACGCCTTCGAGAGACTCGTAGGTGGCGAATTCGTCGCACGCGGCGGCGAGGGACTTGGCGGTGGAACCGGCAACGCCGACACCCAGAACGTAGCGTCCGAGACGCTTGCAGCGCTGCGCGAGGGGCACGTAATCGGAGTCGCCGGCGACAATCACGACGTGAGTGAGGTCGGGTAGGCGAAACATGTCCTCCACCGCGTCGACGGCGAGACGAATGTCGGCACCGTTTTTGGCGTACGCGGCAGCCGGAAACAACTGCACCAGGTCAACGGCACGGGCAACGAGTTGGGAGCGATACTCCGCATTGACCGGGTTTGACCAGTCGGCATAGGCGCGCGTCAGCACGAGCGTGCCGTAGCTCGCGGCATAGTCGATGATGGCACCGACGTCGATGGCCGCGGCCGCGAGCCGATCGGCTATGGCAGCATCGGTCGGGTTGGCGGTGATCTGTTGACGATCTTTGCTGTAAGAGTTGCGACCGTGCACGCGGTCGTACCAACTCATCACAATGTTGTCGAAGTCGAGATAGACGGCAACGCGAGCTGATTCAGTCATGCGCACAGTCTGTCACTTCTGGGTGATGAGGCCTAGGAGCTCGCCAATCGCGGCGTTCGTGACGTGCTGATCGTCTGCTGCGACGGGCTGACCGGATTCCCTGAGGCGATCGCAGCGACCTGGCCGACAGCGACCGTGCAGACCTGTGTCGTGCACCTCATCCGCGCGGCGATGCGGTTGGTGAATTACAAGGACCGCAAGGCCGTCGCGGCGGCGTTGAAGCCGATCTACCAGGCCGCAAACGAGGACGCTGTGCTGGAGGCCCTCGCGTTCCCGCCCGCCTTGCGACGTGTGATCTAACGGCCAACGCGATCGAATCGCTGAACTACTAGCTGCGGAAGATCACCAAGAACCGACGGCATTTCCCCGACGATGCCGCTGTGGTGAAGCTGCTTTGGCTGGCGGTCTGCGACATCGAGGATAAACGCGCCGGCGAACGAAAAGGAACGCGGACCCTCGCCGTAAAACGCAAAGCGTCCCGAAGGCGCATCGAGGGCAACGTCACCACGAACCGGAAACAGGCACTCGAGCAGCTGGCGCTGGCCTACCCCGAATGAATCACTCCCTACTCTGACGACCAAACTCCGAACCTCTTACACAGAAAACTTGACGAGCCCCGTCGTCGCGCTCGCTCGCAGCCGTGAGGGCGGCGTCACCATCAAACAGATCGCCACCGATTTCGGTATCAACGAAGCCACCCTGCAGAACTGACTCCGCCGGGCCGATGTCGAAGAAGACAGCCGTCCCGCGTTCGCAACCCAGGCCCCGGCCTCCGGGTGAAGTCCCACTTCCAGCGCGGGGGTATTGACCCCACCAACCCCAATCAACACTCGCAGCAAGGGGGGCCGCTGTTTCCATAACCCAAACGACCGCGCTCGCCGCGGTTCGCCCGCGTCGTCGGCGGCGTCTTCTGGCTCGTTGGAAGTGTCTGCTAGCTTTGCTGGACACATGTAGAACTGCATAGGGGGACTATAACCATGGTTTTTAAGCATCGCCGGCATCGCGTTCTCTCGGCGGCCGTCACCGCAACCTTTCTGGCCAATCTCGTATCATTCGTCCCGGCTCCCGCCGATTTTCCTGGCGCACTTGATTCAGAAGAGCCCCTGATCGCTGCATACGTCGTCGGTGCAGATGGCACTCCGATTCCTCTAGACGAAGTGCCGTTCAAGTCGGAGGACGCGCCATCTGAGGGCCCATCGATTTCGCCCTACCTGCTTGATTTTGGGCAATGGGTCAGCTGCATCCAGATAGGTAACGAGAACGACGTGTTCATGAATTACCAATTTGCGAAAGACGGGCAAATTCAAGATGTGAGGCTCAAATGTGGGAATGATTACTACGGGTACCGACACATTAAGAAAAAGCACGAGACCGACTGGAACAAACTAATGACAGCGGGCGAGGCGCTCGGTTGGGTGCCTGAGTCTCAAGGGATTGAAAGCTGGGACGATCTCATGGCGCAGTCCGCGGGGATGGTCCTCTTCGGCTGGCAAAACACCGGGTACAACCCCGGGAATAGCAAACGTTGCGCAATCGCGAAAGTCCAGTGGTACCGCATGGACACTTTCCAAGTAGTCCTCTCGAAGCGGATCATTGTGGTCTTCGCGACCGACAGTGACAGGCTCATTACCGCGTACCCGCCAAAAGATCAGAACACACAGACCTGCTATCCGAGCTAACCGGGAATAGCAACTTAATTAGGGGCGCACAACGACCGCGGACGACCATAGCTCGGCGACGACTTTCTCATAGAGCTCGTCGCCGAGCATCTCCCAGATGACGTACCCCGGGTCTTCCGCAAAGGAGTCAGGTTGCTCGCGCCCATAGTCGAACCATCGGTTCAATCGTTCTCTCAGACCGTCGGAAATCGGAACCGCTCCACCACCTTCGTCCTCCAACGGAGGTAAATAGCGCGTGGAAAACGAAGCCATATACACAAGACCCAACCGCCCCTGCGCAATCCGCCGCGCTCTATCGAGGGTCTCATCGGGAGTCGAATAGGCAGGAACGACATACTCAACCTGCGACTCAGGATCTAAGACGCGCTCTTCCTTCATCCATCTTGTATACCTGACGTCGACACTACGCCAAAAATCTCCAGCAAGATGAAGAGATGACTACGCGGACGAACCATGCCGGACGTCGCCTGGCTCGCCATCGCGCCGCGCGCAGCGGCTACTCCAGGTTAGGCGCAAACGCTCGCCTCGATCGGCTTCGACAAGGCGACGCGCTCGTGGCGGGAGTCAGTGTCAGATGCCTCCGTCATAACAAAGCATGTCAGAACCACAACAAGGAAAGGCGGCCACCATGACCACACCCGTACCCGGGATCACCGTCACCACCTACCACGGAACAAGCGACCTCGCCCCTGAATCGCCCCGGGTTTAGTGGAGAACGAGTTCGCCCGAATCCGAGGGATACACCACGCCAATCTGCCGACGGATTTCGTCGAGCGTCTGCATGATGCCGACGCTCTCTGCGATCGGGAGGAGGCCGCCCGTGAGGTCTCCGGCAGCCACGAGCTGCTCGGCGGCCAGCGCCTGAAATTGCATACCGCGACCCTCAATGTGCGACTTGTAGGTTTCCAACACGGTGCCGTCGGTCGCCACAACGCGAAATGACGTGGCCCCGTACCAGACGGGGTCGATGTACATCGAGGCCTCGGTGCCCATGATCGTCGCCGCGGTCGCCCCGCGTGCGATCGCGGAACTGAAGGTGCTCGCCACCCGACCACCCGAGTACGTAAACGTCGCTTGCACCTGGGTGTCGGTTCCGGTCGCTCCCAGTGTTCCGGTCGCGGTGACTGTCTCAGGCTTGCCGAAGATGTCCCACGCGAAGGAGATGGGGTAGATGCCGAGGTCGAGGAGCGCGCCGCCACCGAGCTCGGGGTTGTTGATGCGGTGGTTGGGGTCACTACTGAGCTTTTGGGTGTGATCAGCGGTGAGGGCCACGACGTCGCCGAGGGTTCCGGCGGCGATGATCTCGCGGATGCGGGCCATGTGCGGCAGATAACGAGTCCACATCGCCTCAAGCGCGAGGCGGCCATGACGTGCCGCGGCATCGGCAATGAGCTGGGCCTCGTGCGCATTCGCGGTGATGGCCTTTTCAATGAGCACGTGCTTGCCGTGCTCGAGCATGAGAAGCGCCGGGGCGACGTGTTGCGGATGCGTGGTCGCGATGTAGACGATATCGACGTCGGGGTCTTGCGCGAGTGCGAGATAACTGCCGTGTGCGCGTGGAATCTCGTAGGTGTCGGCGAAGGTTTGCGCACGCTCGATCGAGCGGGAGGCGACGGCCTCGATAGTCAGGCCCGCGGTGCGGAGATCTTTTACGAAGGCGTTGGCGATGCCACCGGGGCCGAGGATGCCCCACCGAGGTGCTGTCATTCCGGAAGCGTAGCGCGCTCATGCCTCGAGCGGGCAAGATGAAGTCATGGCCGTCACAATTTCTGCTTTTGACCTTGCCGCCGAGCTCACCGGGGAGCACCCCATTCACGTTCTCGATGTGCGGTACCGCCTCGATAAGCCGGATGGCCGCGATGACTTCGCTGCCGGGCACATTCCCGGTGCCGTATATGTTGACCTCGACAAAGAGCTGGCCGAGCACGGCGCCCCAGAACTCGGGCGTCACCCGGTGCCGAGCATGGCGCGTTTGCAGAAGGCTGCCCGTCGCTGGGGCGTGCACAAAGACAGTGAGATTGTCATTGTTGATGACTTCGCGATGATGGGTGCTTCACGCGCGTGGTGGCTGCTCGACGGTTCCGGCTTCACGAATGTGCGCGTGCTTGACGGCGGCATGAAGGCGTGGCGCGCGGCGAACGGCGAGCTGGAGACCGGGGAGGGTGTTGTGCCTGAGCCGAGCGACGTGGAGATCACGTCACTGCACGTGGGGCTGAGCGTTGGTGAGGCCGCGGTGTGGCCCGAGGAGGGCACGCTCGTCGACGTGCGCGTGCCGGAGCGTTACCGCGGAGAGACGGAACCATTGGACCCGATTGCGGGGCACGTGCCGGGCGCGGTCAACCTGCCGGGCGTGCGTTACCTTGCGGAGGACGGAACCTTGCGGTCGCCGGAAGAGATTCAGGCCGCGTTCGCCGAGGTGTCGGCGGGCAAGCCGGTCGCACTGTACTGCGGGTCGGGCATCACTGCCGCGCAGGCAGCGCTCGCGGCGGCATCGGCCGGTATTGATGTCGAGTTGTTCCCCGGCTCGTGGAGCGCGTGGTCAAACACCCCGGGTGCCCCGATTGCGACGGGTGCCGAGACGGGCGGTACCGCGTGACCCTTGCTACGGCGTGAGGTTCATCACGGCGTGATGATGAGCTTGCCGTCGCGACCCGCCTGGCTGGCGGCCTGCGCATCGGCGGCGCGTTCGAGGGGATAACTCTCACCGATCTCAACCGTGAGCGTGCCCGTTGCCATGAGCGCGAGGCTCACTGGCATTGCTTCGATGCGCCACGCCAGCTGCTGCGCGGTCATGGGGTGGCGTGAGCCGCCCATAAAGGCGCGGATTCCCCAACTGTCGGCCTCCTTGCCGCGCACAATCGTCACGATGCGGGAGCGATCGGCGACAACGGCGAGCGACGTTTCAATCGCCTCGTCCGTGCCTGCGCAGTCGATGACCGCGGTGACCTCGATGCCCAGCGCGCGAACGCGCTTGGTGAGGCCCGCGCCGTAGGTCACGTGGGTGGCGCCGAGCGCGGTGACGGTGCCGGCCCGACGGTCGCTGGCGGTGGCGATAACGCGAGCGCCGAAAAGCCGCGCGAACTGAATCACAAACTGCCCGACCGAACCAGAACCGGCGTGCACGAGCACTACATCGTCCGTCGTGATCGCCAGCGAGCGCACCACCTGATACGCGGTACCCGCGGGCACACCCAGTGCGGCTGCGGCCGCGGCCGAGACGCCCGCAGGCCGGGGGAAGACGTGCGCCGCGCTCACCACAACGTCGGTCGCGTACGCGCCCGCCGCATTGCAGAACGCCACCGCGTCACCCACCCGAAAACCGTCAACACCCTCACCAACGGCAGCAATGGTTCCGGCGCCATCCGATCCGGTGCCCTGCGGCCCCTCAAACGGGGGCGTCGCGCGCAGCCCGCTGCGCAGCTTCCAATCGATCGGGTTCACGCCCGCCGCCTCGACCCGCACCGTGACGGTGCCGGGTGCTGGCTCCGGAAACGGAACCTCAACAAGGGTCAGAACCTCGGGGCCACCGAGCTGGGTGTACTGGATCGCCTGCGACATGCTTCGAGCCTAACGGCCACCGCGGGCACTCAGGTGTTGAGCGCCTTCTGCACCCGCTGCTGCGAGACGGGCTCCGCCGTGCCGAGCGTCTGTGCGAACAGGCTGACACGCAGCTCTTCGAGAAGCCAACGCGCGTGTACGAGGCCCGTGCGCGCATTATCCGCGGGCGGAACCATGCCACCGGCATCGAGGAACAGCTGGTTGGCGCGCTCCCACTCCGACATCCACGCACGGTCACGCCCCGCATTGGCCGATAGATTGTCAAGGCGGTGCTTGACGGCGGCGAGGTACCGCGGAAAGTGCGCGAGACGGTCGAGGCCCGTGCGCGAGATAAAGCCGGGGTAGACGAGGCCGGCGAGCTGCCCGCGTACATCGTTGAGCGTGCCCAACAGCGGCATCGAGGTGATCTGCTTGATCGTGCGCTCCGCAGCACGGTGGCCGTCAAGAATGCGAGCCACGAGACTCACTGCGGTGAAGGTTCCGTCAACCATGGCTGCGCTCGTAGCATCGCGCACCGCGATGAACTCGGCCTCGGTACGAATCGGCCCCGTCGTGGTGGTCGCGATCACGCGATCGATCACGGCGGCACGGGCGTCTTCGATGAGGGCCTTGACCGACGGATACGGCGAGGCTGCCAGCGAGAGCTTTTCGGCCGACGTCAGGTGCTCCTGCACGTACGACGCGGGCGAGTGCAGGGCGAGGAGCAACAGGCGGCGCACTCCGGCGTGGTGCAGGCGCTCGGCGATCGCCGGGTCGGTCTGCACACGAATTGACACACTCGAGCCATCGTCGATCAGGCCCGGGTAGCCACGCACCGTGCCTCCGGCGAGAGCCGTGTCGACGTGCGGGGGAATGGTTCCGAGATCCCATGTCGTAATGCCCTCGCGCTCGGCGAATCGTGACGCCGTGGTTGACCCCGGCTTCGGCGCCTTCTCCGAGCCGGGCTGTGCCTTGCGAATCTGCGCGGCGACACTGTCGCGTGCCTTTTCGCTGAGACGCTGCTGCAGGGCCGCAAGCGAGCGGTCGGAGTCGATCGCACGCCCGCGGGCGTCGACCGCGCGGAAGTTCATCTGCAGGTGCGCGGGTACGCGCTCCCACTCGATATCGCTCGCGCTCACCCGCTGATTCGCGATCGGCTGCACCAGGGCGGCGAGGGCTTCGCCCAGGGATTTGGGTGGCCGGCCGTTGTGGTTCTCCGGCCCGGCTGCGGCCAACTGCGCCGAAAACTTTGTGGCCCAGTCGGAGGCCGGAACCACGTTGCGGCGAATCGTCTTGGGAAACGATCGCAGGATGGCGGTGATGAGCTCGTCGCGCATGCCCGGTACCTGCCAATCAAACCCCGCGGCGTCAACGCTTGCCAGCAGGGGCAGCGGAATGACGACGGTGACGCCGTCATCGCGTGCGCCAGGCTCGAAGCGGTAGCCCAGCGATAGCGTGAGATCGCCCTGACTCCATCGCGAGGGAAATTCGTCTCCGCCTGATCGTGAGGCACCTTCGAGGAGGTCTTCTTCTCGCATGGTGAGCAGTTTTGGGTTGCGCGTGATGGTCGTCTTCCACCATGCTTCAAACGAGCGGACGTCACTGACGTCCGCCGGAATTCGGGCGTTGTAGAAGTCAAAGACTGCCTCGTCACCGACCAGAATGTCGCGACGGCGCTCGCGCTCTTCCTGTTTTTCCAAACGGCGGCGCAGCTCATGGTTTTGGCGGACAAATGCCGTCAGGGTTGGCGCAAGCTTTGACGGATCCCACTCGCCCTCAACCAGCACATGGCGCACAAATAGTTCGCGAGCGGCCGGGCGGTCAATGCGGGAGAACTGCACGCGGCGCTTCGCCACGATTTCCACCCCGAACAGCGTCACCTTCTCATACGCCAGGGCGGCGCCCTGCGCCTTTGACCAGTGCGGTTCGCTCACGCTACGGTTCACCAGGTTGCCGGCTAGCGACTCCGCCCACGCCGTGTCGATGGCGGCAACCGTTCTGGCGAACAGACGACTCGTTTCAACGAGCTCGGCGGCCATCACCGCGTGGGGCGCCTTCTTGCGAAGACCGGAACCAGGAAAGATGGCAAATCGCACGCCGCGCGAGCCAAGATACGTCGATATCGGCCGCGACGGCTTGGCGGTACGCGGTTGTTGCGTACGCGTGTCGAGCACGCCAATCTGCGACAGCAGGCCGGAGAGAATCGCGCGGTGAACGGCGTCGGGATCCGCCGCTGCGGCGCCCGGTGCACTCGCGGCAGTGGCCGAGTCGCGGCCACCGCGTGCCGCACCCTTCGTGCCGCGCGCTGGGCCGCGCCCTGTGGTTCCGTGCCCCGTGGTTCCGCGCTCTGCACGGTGCCCTGATCGGCGCCCTCCGCGTTCCAAATCACCGGTGAGACGCTCGAGTTGGCGATACACATCAAACCATTCGCGAACGCGCACGTAGTTGAGCATTTCGTCTCGGCAGAGCCGGCGAAACGCGCTGGATCCGAGCGCCGTGCGCTTTTCTTCGAGGTAGGTCCATAGGGCATAGAGCGACAAGAAATCGCTGGTGGGGTTGACGAAGCGCGCATGCAGACGGTCGGCTTCTTCGCGCCGTTCTTCTGGGCGCTCACGCACGTCTTGGATCGACATGCCCGCCACGATTGCGCGTACCTCGGCGCTCACGCCGGTGTGCGCCGCTTCGATGAGCATGCGAGCGAAGCGTGGCTCGATCGGCAGACGTGCCAGCTGCTTGCCGATTGTGGTCAGCTCGTTGCTCTCGCCGTGAACGGCGCCGAGTTCGATCAGTAGGTCGAAGGCGGCCTTGATTCCTCGGGAATCGGGCGGCGTAAGAAACGGAAAGTCATCGATGTCGCCGAAGCCGAGTGCCAGCATTTGCAGCACGACCGACGCCAGGTTGGTACGCAGAATCTCTGGATCGGTAAAGGCCGGGCGCTTGTCGAAGTCTTCTTCGGAGTACAGCCGAATCGCAATGCCGTCACTGGTGCGGCCGGCGCGACCTGATCGCTGCTGCGCCGAAGCCTGCGAGACGGCCTCGATGGGGAGGCGCTGCACCTTGGAGCGCACCGAGTAGCGCGAGATGCGGGCGGTGCCGGTGTCGACAACGTATTTGATACCCGGAACCGTGAGGCTGGTCTCGGCAACGTTGGTCGCCAGAATAATGCGGCGTCGCAGACCCGCGACCTGCGAAGGCTCAAAGACGCGGTGCTGATCGGCGGCGCTGAGTCGGCCAAACAGCGGCAGCACCTCGGTGCGGCTGGTCGATGACGAGAACGCACCCTTGAGGGCATCTTGCGCATCGCGAATTTCTGCCTCACCGGGCAAGAACACCAAGACGTCGCCGCGTGGTTCCGCATCGAGCTCGCGCAGCGCCTGCACAATGCTGTCGACCTCGTCGCCATCGTCAAGCGGCGCGCGATATCGAATCTCGACCGGGTAGGTGCGGCCAGACACCTCGATGACGGGCGCCGGAACATCGTCACGACCGAAGTGGCGCGCGAAACTCGCGGGGTCAATCGTCGCCGAGGTGATGATGACTTTGAGGTCGGGGCGCTCGGGCAGAATGCGCACCAGATACCCCATCAGAAAGTCAATATTGAGGGAGCGCTCGTGTGCCTCATCGATGATGATGGTGTCGTAGCGGCGCAGCAGCCGATCACGGTGGATCTCGTTCAGCAGGATGCCATCGGTGAGCAAAGCGATGGCCGTGTCGTCTGACACCTTGTCGGTAAAGCGCACCTTGTAGCCGACGGTGGTGCCGAGCTCAACGTCGAGCTCTTCGGCAATGCGCTCGGCGATCGTACGCGCGGCAAGGCGCCGAGGCTGGGTGTGGGCAATCTTCTTGCGGCCCAGTTCGAGGCAGATCTTGGGCAACTGCGTCGTCTTACCCGAGCCGGTAGCGCCGGCAACGATCACAACCTGGTGGTCGCGAATTGCGTCGGCAATCTCCTCCTTCGCGGCGCTGACAGGAAGCTCCGGAGGGAAGACAATACGCGGCTCAGACATAGCCTTTCAGTCTATGCCGATTATTCCGGCGTTGCGGCCGTGATGTTCTGTTCGACAGCCATGTTCGCTGCCGGCGGCGCGAGTGTTGCCGCCGGAACGATCAGCGTCAGCGCGCCGGGATCGACCGAAATTTCCGCCGGAAACGTCGTGATGGGGTCGCCGTCGGCATATCCGCGAGTGTCGGCGGTATCGATCGTCACCGACGTCACACGTTGGGCCGAAAACAGCGGATCGTCGAGCTGCTTCGCCTGAAAAACCCGGTTGAGCAGGCGGAGCAGGCGCAGACGACCGGCGGGCTTGACCATGATGAGTTCGAGCACGCCATCGGCCGGGTCTGATTTTGGCGAGATCGGCACGCCGCCGCCATACGTAGCCGTGTTTGCCACCGTCGCCATCAGCAGCGTCGAATTTGTGGTTCCGGTGGTTCCGTCTTCGGCCACCCAAGAAATCACGTACCGCACGCGCTTCAGCAGAAAGAACTCGATCGCAATCGCGAGGTTGTATCGCATGTGGCCGCGCGGCCAGCGGATGTTATTGGCGCGGTCGTTGACGAGGGAGTCGAAACCGCTGGCAAACACGCTCGCGAACTTGCGCACGGTGGCGTCGGGGCGGGTGACGCTGGCGAGATCGACCGTGCGGGTGATTCCGGCGGTGATCACCTCGGTGGCGGCAAGGGTGTCGAGCTCGGCGATGCCAAAGGCGGAGGCGAAGTCATTGCCGCTGCCGACAGGCACAATGCCCAGTGGGATGCGCGTTCCGGCCAACACATTAACCGCGATATTCACGGTTCCGTCCCCACCGATGACAACCACCAGCGCGGTCTCGGGCAGCAGCGCCGCAAGCTCGCGCTCGGCCTCGGCGGCTGACGCGGGAGTCAGCGTGACAACACGGTTGACTCCGGTCGCTCCCAGGCGTGAACGCACGACCTCAACCGCGTCTGTTGGCGTCCCGCCACGCGCGGCCGGGTTGACCAAGACGACGGCGAGCATCCTTTGAGAATATCGCGAGCACGGCCTCAGAATGTGCATCGGCATGACGAACACGCGGGTGCGTTTCTCGGGCCGTGGGGGAGTCTGGTCAACGCCGCGTACGGAGATTACGCCGGCAGACGGGGCGAACAGCGCATTTCATCCTGCTGCGGCGTTAATCTCCTACTGCCGCGTGGCGCGGAACCACGGGTGCGGCACCGCGTGGGCGCCGTGGGGCGGAACAGGGCGGAACCGCGGAGGGCTGTACGCGGGTGCGTCTCTCGGGCCTCGGGGGTCTGGCTAACGCCGTGTACGGAGATTACGCCGGCAGACGGACCCAACAGCGTTTTTCATCCTGCTGCGGCGTTAATCTCCTGCTGCCGCGTGGGCCGGACCCGGGCCGAAACCACGGGTGCAGATACGGCGAGGGGCGAGAGCAGTGAATGCTCTCGCCCCTCGTGGAGTGTTGTTTTTAGGTCAGTGCGCGCTTGAGCAGGTCGGCCTGCTCAAGCGCGTGAACCTTGCTCGAACCCGTTGACGGCGAAGCCGAGGCGGGGCGGCAGACAACGCGAACGTCGCGGCCAAGTTCCGGAGCAACGTTCAGCGCGATAAACGGCCACGCACCCTGGTTCTCCGGCTCATCCTGAACCCAAACAACCTCGGCGTTCGGGTAGGAGTCGAGCACGGCGCGCAGTTCGTCGATCGGCTTCGGGTAGAACTGCTCGAGACGCACCAGGGCGATCTCGGGGTTCGGCGTCTTGTCGAGTTCGCTGACGAGATCCCAGTGAATCTTTCCGGAGTGCACCAGAACGCGCTTGACGACATTCTTGTCGACGCCTGCGCGGTCATCGTCAAGAACGGGCTCGAACTTGCCGGTGGTGAAGTCTTCAACCGGGCTGGACGCGCCGCGCAAGCGCAGCATGGCCTTCGGGGTGAAGACGATCAGCGGACGACGCGGGCGGGCGTAGGCCTGACGGCGCAACAGGTGGAAGTATGACGCGGGCGTCGACGGACGCGTGACCGTCATGTTGTCTTGTGCACACATCTGCAGGTAGCGCTCGATGCGAGCCGACGAGTGGTCAGGGCCCTGACCTTCGTAGCCGTGGGGGAGCAGGAGCACGACGCTGGATTGCTGGCCCCACTTTTGTTCGGCAGCGGAAATGTACTCGTCGACAACCGACTGAGCACCGTTCGCGAAGTCACCAAACTGGGCTTCCCACAGCACGAGCGCCTTGTCGTTTTCGACCGAGTAGCCGTATTCAAACGCCATCGCCCCGTACTCGCTGAGCAGCGAGTCGTAGACGAAGAAGCGTGCCTGGTTCTCTGACAGGTTCGCCAGCGGCAACCACTCTTGACCATTTGCGCGGTCATGCAGCACCGCGTGGCGCTGCACAAAGGTTCCGCGTCGGGCATCTTGACCTGCCAAGCGAACCGGCGTGCCCTCGACGAGCAGTGAACCGAACGCGAGCAACTCGCCAAAGCCCCAGTCGATCGAGCCGTTGCGGCTCATGTCGACGCGCTTGTCGAGCAGCTGCTGAAGCTTGGAGTGCACCGTGAAGCCCTCGGGCTTGTTTGCGAAAGCGTCACCGATCAGCTCGACGACCTCCTTCGAAACACCCGTAACTTCGGGGTTGCCGGCAAGCTCAGGCTCGGGCTGCTCGGTGATGATGTCGATCGCACCGGTCTGCGCCGCGTGCGTGTCGGCAAACGCCACTTCGAGACGACCCTGGAAGTCAGCCTTGGCCTGATCGTATTCGTCAGCGGTGATGTCACCACGACCAACGAGAGCCTCGGTGTAGAGCTTACGAACCGAGCTCTTCGCCTCGATGAGGTTGGTCATCAGCGGCTGCGTCATCGACGGGTCATCGCCCTCGTTGTGACCGCGACGGCGGTAGCAGACGAGGTCGATCACCACGTCGCGGTGGAATTTCTCGCGGTATTCAAACGCGAGCTGTGCCACGTGGATGACGGCTTCGGGGTCATCGCCGTTGACGTGCAGGATCGGAGCCTGAATCGTCTTGGCGACATCGGTCGAGTAGACCGAGGTGCGCGAGTCTTGCGGCAGCGTCGTGAAGCCAACCTGGTTGTTGACGACGATGTGCACGGTTCCGCCGGTGCGGTAGCCACGCAACTGCGACATCTGCAGTGTCTCGACCACAACGCCCTGGCCGGCGAAGGCGGCGTCACCGTGAATCAGTACGGGAAGCCACGTGAACGATCCGATCGGGAACGTGTCTTGCTTGGCGCGCACGATGCCCTCGAGTACGCCGTCAACCGTCTCCAGGTGTGAGGGGTTGGCTGCCAGGTAGATCGGCAGCTCGCTACCGCTGTCGCTGACAAACGAGCCCTCGGTGCCGAGGTGGTACTTGACGTCACCAGAGCCGAGCTTGTTGCCCAGCGCAACCGAACCCTCGAACTCGCGGAACACCTGACCGTAGGTCTTGCCCGCGATGTTGGTGAGCACATTGAGGCGGCCGCGGTGGGCCATGCCGATGGCGGCACCGGCGAGGTTTGCCGTCGCTGCGCCCTGCAGAATTTCATCCAGCAGCGGGATCAGCGACTCGCCACCCTCCAGCGAGAAGCGCTTCTGGCCGACGTACTTGGTCTGCAAGAAGGTCTCGAAGGCTTCGGCCTCGTTGAGCTTGCCCAGCACGCGCATCTGCTCGTCGTGGGTCGGCTTCTGGTACTTGACCTCGACGCGCTCTTGGAACCACGCACGCTGTTCCGGGTCTTGAATGTGCATGTACTCGATGCCGATGGTGCGGCAGTAGGAGTCGCGCAGCACGCCCAGCACGTCACGAAGCTTCATGGCGCGCTTGCCGCCGAAGCCGCCGACCACAAACTCGCGGTCCAGATCCCAGAAGGTGAGACCGTGCGATTCGATCTCCAGGTCGGGGTGCGAACGCTGCACGTACTCGAGCGGGTCGATGTCAGCCATCAGGTGACCGCGAACGCGGTACGAGTTGATGAGGTCTTGAACGCGAGCCTGCTTGTCAACGCGCTCGGCAAGGTCAACCTTGATGTCGGTTGCCCAGCGAATCGGCGCGTAGGGGATTCGCAGTGCAGCGAAGATGCCCTCGTAGAAGCCGCGCTGGCCGATGAGCAGTTCGTGAACCTTCTTCAGGTACTGGCCGGAGCCGGCGCCCTGAATGACGCGGTGGTCGTAGGTGCTGGTGAGGGTGATCGTCTTACCGATCGCCATTTCGGCCAGCAGGCGCTCGGAAGAGCCCTGGAATTCTGCGGGGTATTCCAGCGCTCCGGCGCCGATGATGCAACCCTGGCCCTTGCTCAGACGCGGAACCGAGTGCACGGTTCCGATGCCGCCCGGGTTGGTGAGCGAAATCGTTGCACCCTGGTAGTCGGCGGCGGTGAGCTTGTTGTCGCGGGCCCGCGAGACCAGGTCTTCGTAGGCGGCGAGGAACTCGTTGAACGTGAGGGTCTCGGCGCGCTTGATCGACGGAACCACGAGTGCGCGGGTGCCGTCGGGGCGCGGCAGGTCGATAGCGATACCCAGGCCGACGTGCGCGGGCTGGATGACCGAGGGCTTGCCGTCGATCTCGTCGTAGTAGACGTTCTGGCTCGGGAACTCCTTCAGCGCCTGAATCATGGCCCAGCCAATGATGTGCGTGAACGAGACCTTGCCACCGCGCGCACGCGCCATGTGGTTGTTGATGACGATGCGGTTATCGATCATCAGCTTCGCCGGAATCGTGCGAACGCTGGTCGCCGTCGGCAACGAGAGCGACGTCTCCATGTTGGCGGCGATCGTCTTGAAGATTCCTCGCAGCGGCGTGACGACATCTTCTTCTGCGGCAGCTGCCGGGTCCGCAACGGTCGGCTTCGGTGCCTGTGCGGGAATCGGCTGCGGTGCTGCCGGCTTTGCCGTTGTCTTGGCCACTGGCTGCGAACCAATCACCGGAATCGGCGCCGTCACCGGGCGCGGCTCGGTGGCAGCAGGGGCTGCGGGTTTGGCAGTAGCGGGAGCAGACGCGGCTCCCGTCGGCGGCTGATAGGCCTCGAGAACGGGCCACCATGCCTTATCTACTGAGTTCTTATCTGCCTTGAACTGTTCATAGAGTTCTTCGACAAGCCATTCATTGGCTCCGAACTCTCCGTCGTTCGAAGCACCGATGCCCGTCAACTGGCTCGACACGCTCGATCGCCCACTTTCGTCGTGATGATCCTGGAGCCCTGGGGGCACACTTTTGCCCACACACAGGACCTCCCAAGCCTAACCCAGATCGCTGGGAGGTAGAGCGCCGCGCTGATCGTTATGTTCACAATTTCTCGGTACGTGCGGTTGCTGGTTCCATCCGTGCGGCGCGGCGGGCGGATTTGCATCGATACTCGCCCCCATGCCTCCGCTCGGCGTACCGTGTGGGTATGGAGTTCATCGGTGAGCGACCCCAGGTCGATTTGACTTACAGCGACGTCTTTTTGGTGCCTTCGCGCTCAAGCATCACGAGCCGACTCGACGTCGATCTGACGCCGCCAGATGGCACCCCGGCGCGCACGCCACTGGTCGCGTCAAACATGAACTCGGTGACGGGCCCGCGGATGGCCGCCACCATGGCTCGGCGTGGTGGGCTTGCGGTGCTCGCCCAAGATGTGCCGCTGCAACAGCTCGACTCGGCCATTCGCTGGGTCAAGGCGCAACCGGTGTTGTGGGACACCCCGATCGTGTTTGCCGAAACGGCAACCGCCGCCGACGCGCTCCGCATGGTTCCGGCTCTTCCCGGTGTTGGTGTTGTGGTGGTGCGCGATCCAGACGCGGCGTTGGATTCGGGCAACGTTCGCGGAGTGGTCACCGGTGAGCGCCTGGGCGCTGCGCCCGAGGACGCACCGCTAGGAACGCTCGTTGCGGGGCCGGCTCCGGCCATCGACGCCGAAGATGTCACCGACGCGCGACACGCGTTCGATCTGGTGGTCGAAACCGGCGAAGAGCTGCTGCTGGTCAAAGACAAGCACGGTGTTGTGGTTGGCACGGCGAGTGCGCGAAGCACCCTCCGCTCCAGCCTGTACCCCGCCGCGGTTGACGCCGGCGGTCGTCTTGCGGTGGCCGCGGCCGTTGGCATCAACGGCGACCCGGCCGAGAAGGCGAAGGCGCTCGCCGCGGCCGGGGTCGATGTGCTCGTTCTCGACACCGCGCACGGGCATCAGCGCGGCATGATGCAGGCCATCCGCAATGTGGCCGCCCTCAACCTCGGGCTGCCGATTGTCGCGGGCAACATCGTGACCGCCGACGCCGTGCACGATTTGGTCACATCGGGCGCGACCATCCTCAAGGTGGGGGTAGGGCCGGGCGCGATGTGCACCACCCGCATGATGACGGCCGTCGGCCGGCCCCAGTTCTCCGCCGTGCTGGAGACTGCTGAAGCCGCGCGCGATATGGGCGCCCACGTGTGGGCCGATGGTGGGGTGCGCTACCCCCGCGATGTTGCGCTCGCGCTCGCGGCAGGCGCTGCCTCCGTGATGATCGGCTCGTGGTTTGCCGGAACCATCGAATCGCCGGGCGAGCTGCTGCGGGACGCGACTGGTCGCGTTTACAAAGAGTCCTGGGGCATGGCGTCAACGAAGGCGGTGCAGGCGCGCTTTGGGCGGTTGAATGCGTACGATCGTGCCCGCAAGGAGCTCTTTGCCGAGGGCATCTCGTCGTCGAAGATCTACCTCGATCCGCTGCGCCCCAGCGTAGAAGACCTGATCGATATGATCACCAGCGGCGTGCGCTCCTCGTTCACGTATGCCGGCGCTCATACCGTCACCGAGTTTCGCGAGCGGGCCCGCGTTGGCCTGCAATCGGCCGCCGGTTACGAGGAGGGCAAGGCGCTGCCGGTCAGTTGGTAGCACCCGTATTTGGTGGCATCTCGGCCCGGTTTCAGAAATGACAAAACCTCGTGCGTTCAGGAAGTTCCGTTAGACTGAGCCACACAATGGACGACCCTCCTAGTTGTAGACATACGCCCCGCTGTTCCTCCGCCCCGATGGTTGGGGGTGAACTGCTTTGGAGCCCTGGCTCGGAATAGTCATCGGTCTGTTGCTCACAATCGGCACCGGCCTGTTTGTGGCCAGCGAATTCTCGCTCGTCAACCTTGATCGCGCCGATCTGGAGGCGCGACGCGCTCGCGGTGAGTCTCGCCTGTCGATGACAATTGCGGCGCTCAAGATCACCTCTACCCACCTCTCCAGCGCTCAGCTCGGCATCACACTGACGACGCTGCTGACGGGTTACACCATGGAGCCGGCGATCTCGCAATTGCTCGCGCCGCTGTTTTCCGGGTGGGGAGTGCCCACCGCGGTCTCACAGCCGATCGCGACCGTCGTTGCTATGTTCTTGGCGACGGTGCTCTCGATGATCATCGGTGAGTTGGTGCCAAAGAACTTCGCCCTGGCGTTGCCGAGGCAAACCGCGAAAATCGTGGTGCCGTTTCAGACGCTTTTTACCACCGTCTTCAAGCCCGCGATCGTGGTGCTCAATGGTTCCGCCAACGGCATTCTGCGCGCCATGGGCGTGGAACCAAAAGAAGAGCTGAGCGGTGCGCGCTCGGCAGAAGAGCTCTCCAGCCTGGTGCGCCGCTCGGCGAGTGCGGGCCTGCTCGAAGCCGACACCGCAAGCCTGCTCAACCGCTCGCTCACCTTCGCGCGCCTGTCGGCCGACGATGTGATGACCCCGCGCCCCAGCGTGCAGGCGCTGCAGGCCGATGAGACGGCCGAAGATGTCGTTGACCTCGCGAGAACCACGGGGCACAGCCGTTTTCCGGTTTATGGCGAGTCGATGGATGACATTCTCGGCATCGTGCACCTGAAGGCCGCCATCAGCGTTCCTCGCGAGCGTCGCTCCGATGTTCCGGCCGCAGCGCTGGCGACCGAACCACTGCGGGTTCCCGAGACCGTGCATCTGGATGTTCTTGTCGCCGAGCTCCGTTCACGCGGCTACCAGATGGCCATCGTGGTTGACGAATACGGCGGAACCGCCGGCATCGTGACGCTGGAAGATCTGGTCGAAGAGATTGTTGGCGAAGTGCTCGATGAGCATGACCGCACCCGCGCCGGCGTGATTCGTGGCAAGGAGTCGATGACTTTCCCGGGCGAATTGCGCCCCGATGAGCTGGCCGACCGTGCTGGCGTGCGCGTGCCAGAGGGGGATGTGTACGACACCGTCGGCGGCTACATCATGAGCGTGCTGGAGCGTATTCCGCAGGTTGGTGATGAGGTGCAGGTCGAAGACGGCATCCTCACCGTGCAGCGGATGGATGGCCGCCGCGTTGATCGGGTGAAGTTTGTGCCAGCGCCGGTTGATGCGACGACGAGCGAAGGAGGTGAGGCACGATGAGCGACTGGATGGGAATTGTCTGGCTGGTCATTCTGCTGATCGGAAACGCCTTCTTCGTCGGCGCCGAGTTTGCCGTCATTTCGGCTCGACGCTCGCAGATCGAACCGTTGGCCGAAAAGGGCTCTCGCGCCGCCAAGACCGCCCTGTATGCCATGGAGCATGCGACGCTGATGCTGGCGACGAGTCAGCTCGGCATCACGATCTGTTCGCTGCTGATTCTGAACGTTTCTGAGCCGGCGATTCACCACCTCCTGGCGTATCCGCTCGGCCTGACCAACCTCGACGAGGGCACGGTCGACACGATCGCGTTCATCATCGCGCTGCTGCTGGTCTCGTACCTGCACGTCGTGTTCGGTGAAATGGTTCCGAAGAACCTCGCGTTCTCGGTGCCCGATCGCGCGGTGCTGTTCTTGGCGACCCCGCTGGTGTGGGTGTCGAAGGTTTTTCACCCGGTCATTTGGACCCTCAACTGGATCGCCAACGCGGTGCTTCGCCTGTTTGGCGTCGAGCCGAAGAACGAGGCGGCCTCGACCTTTACGTTGGAAGAGGTTGCCACCATCGTGAATCAGTCGCGCGCCGAGGGCGTGTTGGCCGATACAGCGGGCACGGTGTCAAACGTGGTTGAGTTCACCGACAAGAAGGCGATGGACGTCGCCGTGCCGCTGGACCGTCTGGTAACGCTTGGTGAGCGCACCACGCCGCATGAGGTTGAGAAGGCTGTGGCCACCTACGGTTATTCGCGCTACGTGATCGTCGATGAGGAAAACATTCCGGTTGGTTATGTGCACCTCAAGGATGTGCTGCGCGTCACTCAAGACGGTGACCCAGACGGCGAGCGGGAGATTCCTGCCAAGCGTGTGCACGACCTGGTTCCGGTTCACACCACCACCGATCTCGAAGACGCGCTCGCGCTCATGCGCCGCGCCAGCAAACACCTCGCCCGCGTGCGTAACGACGAGGGTGAGACGGTGGCGGTGCTGTTCTTGGAAGACATCATCGAAGAGCTCGTCGGCGAGGTGCAAGACGCCACGGAACGCAGCCGTCGCGCCAGCTAGCACGGCGGCCCGGCCGGTTCGGGCCCGAGCGCAGGTCGGGCCAGAGCGCAGTTTCGGGCCTGAGCAGGGACGCGGGCGAGCGGGAGTAATCTCGCTCGCCCCCGCGTCTACCTGCGGCATCACGCGCGGTAGCCGTGCCTCCGGCATCACGCGCGGTAGCGTTGTGCCATGGCTCAGACCCATGGTGACGCTCACGCCACCCCCTCCGTGCGGGTCGTGCCCTTCGGTGTGCAGAATGCGCACGCCGTGCTTCGGGCCGCAACGGCGGCCGATGACAAGTATTCGCGCGGCGTCGTCGGCCTGCGCACGGGATCGGTGACGTATCCCGGTGCGGCGGTGCTCGGCGTTGAGGGGGCATGGCGCGCTGGCGCCGGTCTCGTGCGGTACCGCGGCGATGCCAGCGCGTTGGTGCTCGCGCGACGACCGGAGACGGTCACCACGGGCGAGCGGTGCGATGCCTGGGTGATTGGCTCGGGTCAAACCATCGCGGATGCTGAGGCGGCCGGAACCACGGAGCTGTTAGCGGGGAGCGTGCCGGTGGTTGCCGACGCCGGAGCCCTGGAACTTGTTGCCGTGCCGCACGCGCCGACCGTGATGACCCCGCATGCGGGCGAATTCGCTCGCGTTGCGCGAGCGAACGAGATCGGTCTCACCGGTGACAATGCCGTGGACGTCGCGACGGTGTCGGCGGCGCTCGGCGCCGTTATCGTGCTGAAAAGGTCGCGCACGCTGGTTGCCGCACCGCACCGCGCAGATGACCAGGCCGAGGTGTGGTCGATCACGGTGGAGACGCCGTGGTTGTCGACGGCGGGCACCGGCGATGTGCTGGCCGGCATGATCGGCTCGGTGATTGCACAGCGGCGGCCTGCCGGTTTCGATGAGCTGGCGTTGTGCGCCGCGACAGCGGTGTTCTTACACTCGCGAGCCGGCGCGCTCGCCGCAACCCATGGTTCCGTCACCCCGCATCCGATTGTGGCGATGGACGTTGCCGAGATGGTTCCGCTGGCGGTTGCCGAGGTTCTGTGCGGAGGAGCGGAGTGACCCGTCGGTCTGGATGGGCGTGGGCTGCCGCGCTGTGGGCGTTGTTTATTGCCGCGCATATTCTGGTCGCGTGGCTTGGGTGGGTGGAGCCCAACGCGCCGCGCAATGACGTGACCAATGTGTACGAGCCGTGGTCGGCGTACGCGATTCGCGGTCAGGGCATCGTGGGGGTGACCGAGCCGTGGGTCTATCCGCCGCTCGCGCTGATGCCGATGATCTTGGCGCAGCTGTTTACTCCGTTGCTCGGGTATCAGTGGGCGTGGATTTTCGTCGTCTTTCTGTTTGACGCCGCGGCCTTCTATTTGCTGGTCGGCGGTGGGCGATCGCGCTCGCGGCGGGCGGCGGCGATCTTTTGGATTGTCTTTCTGGTGGCGCTTGGCCCCATCGCGCTGTATCGACTTGATGCGGTGACGGTGCCGTTTGCGGTGGCTGGTGTGCTGCTCATCCGCTCGCACCCGGTGTTGGCGTCATCGTTGTTGGCGATGGCCGCGTGGATGAAGATCTGGACGGGGGCGATCTTGGCGGCCGCCTTTGCAGCGCTGAACAGCAAGCGGCGCATCGTTGAGGGCACGCTGGTCGTGAGCGCGGTCGTTGTCGGCATTGTCGCGCTGGGCGGCGGCATCAGTTTTCTCTTCGGCTTCTTGTCCATGCAGTCCTCGCGCGGGCTTCAAGCCGAGGCGGTGTTTGCAACGCCGTTTCTGTGGAGCGCGATTGCCGGCGTCGACGGCGCCGGAATCGAGTACGACTATGACCTCATCACCTTTCAAGTCGCAGGCAACGGCGTCGCGTTTCTCGCCGACATTCTCACCCCGCTGCTGCTGATCGCGGCTGTTGCGCTCGCCGCGCTCGGGTTGATCGCACATCAGCGAGGCGTCTCGGCGCGCGAGCTCATGCCGCCGCTGGCGATGGCCGCCGTGATGGCGTTCATCGTGTTCAACAAGGTGGGCTCGCCCCAATTTCAGACTTGGCTGATCGCACCGGTCGTGCTGTGGCTGGTGTGGGATCGTCGGCGCGCGCTGCCGTATGCGGTCTCGGCCGTGATCATCGCGGCCTGCACGCACCTCATCTACCCGCTGTTTTACGACCTGTTCCTCCAGACCGACGTTGTGGTGATCACCATCATCACGATCCGAAACCTGCTGTTGGTTGTGCTGATGCTGGCCGCCACCGCCCGGGTTGCCAAGCTTGCGATTCGGCACCCGGTGCCCATCACGACGCTGGCGCAGGTATCGTCGGACGCACCCCCACACCCCTGAAACGAAAGGCTTCAGTCATGCTTCTTGCTTTCTCTGTCGCTCCCTCCGGCACCGGCCGTGCCGATGGTTCCGTTCACGACGCCGTTGCCGCCGCCGTGCGCGTGGTGCGCGAGTCTGGCCTGCCCAACCGCACCTCCAGCATGTTCACCGAAATCGAGGGGGAGTGGGACGAGGTCTTTGACGTCGTAAAGCGGGCAACGGCGGCGGTGGAACCATTCGGCTCGCGCGTCTCGCTGGTCATCAAGGCCGATATTCGCCCCGGATACTCAGGCGAAATTGACGCCAAGCTCGAGCGGCTGGAACAGGCGCTCGACGGCGCTGAATAGGTTGTGTGCGGGTCGGACCGGTGGCGGAGGTGCCGTCGGCCATCAACCTCGGTACCGTTGAGGAATGACTGACGCCGCTCCCGGAGCCGACGCGCTTCGCACGTTCATGACGCAGACCTCCGCGAGCGGTGAGGCGCCCGCCGATGTTCCGATCACGGCACGGGCGGCAACCGTGGTGGTTGCCAGGGACGGTGCAGACGGGCCCGAGATTCTCATGCTCCGACGCCCCGAACGCGGCAGCTTCGCCGGAGCGTGGGTGTTTCCGGGCGGCAAGGTCGACCCGGAAGACGCGGTCGAAGGCGGATCCGAGCTTGACGAACTGCGGGTCGCGGCGGTTCGCGAAACGCGCGAAGAGGTCGGGCTCGATGTTGCTCCGGCCGACCTCGTGCACATCTCCAAGTGGGAGCCGCCCACCTCAACGAAGGTGCGCATCCGAACCTGGTTTTTCGTGGCCCTCTCTGCGACCGGCACCTTGGTTCCGTCTGCCGACGAAGTCGCCGAGTGGGTGTGGATTCGCCCAGCCGATATGCTGCAACGCCACGCTGACGGCCTCGCGACCCTGTACCCGCCGACGTTCGTGACACTCACCGCTGTCGCGAGTTGTGGTTCCGCGCTTACGGGGTGGGAGGAACTGTTGCGAAGCAGAGAGCCGCGACAGTACGCGACCCGCATGCGCAAGCGCGGAGACCACACGGTTTTGCTGTGGCAGGGCGACTATGAGTACGACGCTGATCGGCCGGGTGAGCGCGGTGCGCGTCACCGTGTGGAGGCGGGGGCGTTGCCGTGGAGCTATCTCAACGAGGCTGAGTAGCTCGCGGATGGATGTCAGGCCGCGAGCAGTCGTCGCAGGTGGGTGCTGACGGCTTCGTGTTCGATCAGGAACCCGTCGTGGCCGAAGTCGCTGGAGATCACGACCGCCTGGTTGCCGTCGAGCGTGTGGGGGATGCCCTTGGCGATGCGGTGCTGACCGTCAACCGGGAAGAGCCGGTCGCTGTCGATGCCGAGCACGAGGGTGGTTGCCGTGACTCGGGCGAGGGCGTCTTCGACACCGCCGCGGTCTCGGCCGACATCATGTGAGTCCATCGCGCCGACGAGAATGACGTAGCTGTTGGCGTCGAAGCGGCGGGTGAATTTGTTGCCGTGAAAGTCGAGGTAACTCTCGACCGCGAATCGGCCGCCGAGTCCGAATGGCGACACCGGGGACTGCCAGGAGCGCTGGAACCGCTGGTTGAGTTCTGAGGGGCTGCGATAGTTCAGCAGTGCCATGCGTCGGGCGAGGGCGAGCCCGCGGTGTGGGCCCTCGCCATCGCCGGCGTCGTAGTATTCACCGGCGCTGAAGTGGGGGTCGATAGCGATGGCTTCGAGCTGCACGGAGTTGAGCGCGATCTGGTCGGCTGTGTTCAGCGGGGGCGACGAGAGCACCGCAAGGCGAGCGACCCGTTCGGGGGTGGTCACGGCCCATTCGAGGGCGTGCATGCCGCCCATGGAGCCACCAATGATGGCGAAGAATCGGTCAATTTCGAGGTGATCGGCAAGCAGCCGCTGCGCTGCGACCTGATCGCGAATCGTCAGGTAGGGAAAGCGTGAGGCCCACTCGTAGCCGTCAGGGGCAATGCTCGACGGGCCGGTGGAACCCTGGCAGCCGCCCAGAATGTTCGGCGCAATGACGAAGTACTTGTCGGTGTCGATGGCGGCGCCGGGGCCAACGATGTCTTCCCACCATCCGGCGGTGGGGTGCGCACGGCTGGCAGCGCCACGCACGTGCGAATCGCCCGTCAGCGCGTGCAGAATGAGGATCGCGTTGTCGCGCTCGGGGTTCAGCGTGCCCCAGGTCTCGTACGCGAGACGGAATGAGGGGAGTTGTCCACCCGATTCGGTGCGGAACGCGCCAAACGTCGCGAAGTGGCGATCACCGGCCGGATCACCGTCGCGCCACGCGCCGGTCGCCGGCGGGCGGCCCAGGAGCGAGCGAGCGTCGGCCTCCGTGACGGGAGCCGACGGCACCGTGTCTTCCGAGACCTGCCAATCCATGGTTCCATTCTGTCCGGTTTCTTGCCCCGGCAACGAACTATGACGCCCAGCGTGACGCACGAGCCACGCTCTGTTCTGCACGATGGGCGTTCTGTTGTGCACGAGATCAAGCCTGTTATGCACGAGCAAACGGCGTGATCGGCGCGACACGCCGTGTTTTTCGGCCTTGAGCGCGGTTTGCTCGTGCACAACACGGAACCCCTCGTGCATAACCGATATTCCAGGGGGGCGGGAGCGTCGGAACCAGGGGTGCGGTAGCGCCGGAACCAGGGGTGCGGTAGCGCCGGAACCAGGGGTGCAGCAGGGTCAAAACCAGGGGCGGAGCACCGGAACCAGGGGCACGGAACCACGGGTGCGGCGCGACACCGCAGGTACGGCAAAGGGGTGGGAGCGGCCGAAGCCACTCCCACCCCCATACGGCGCAGTATTAGACGCGCGTCTGCTCGATCTGTACGCGAGCGGCGGCGAGGCCGGCCTCCAGATCGGCCTTGATGTCGTCGATGTTCTCGAGACCAACCGACAGGCGCACCAGGCCGGGCGTGACACCGGCGGTCAGCTGCTGCTCGGGAGTGAGCTGCGAGTGCGTGGTCGAAGCCGGGTGAATCACGAGCGAGCGTACGTCACCGATGTTGGCGAGGTGGCTGAACAGTGTGAGGTTGTTGACGAACGCGCGGCCGGCGTCAACGCCGCCCTTGAGCTCGAACGACAGCACCGCGCCGACACCCTTGGGGGCGTACTTGTTGGCGGCGGCGTACCACGGCGACGACGGCAGGCCCGAGTAGTTGACGGCCGCGACATCGGGGTGGTTGTCGAGCCATTCCGCGATCTCCTGTGCGTTCTGCACGTGGCGCTCGATGCGCAGCGAGAGGGTCTCGATGCCCTGAATGAGCTGCCATGCGCTCGCTGGCGCGATGGCGGCACCAAGATCGCGCAGCAGCTGCACGCGGGCCTTGATGATGTAGGCCAGCCCATCGCCGACGGCGGCGGTGTAGCTGGCGCCGTTGTAGGACGGGTCCGGAACCGTGAGGCCCGGGAACTTGTCGACGTTCTCCGACCAGGCAAAGCGTCCGCCATCGACGATGGCCCCACCGATAACCGTGCCGTGGCCGCCGAGGAACTTCGTCGCCGAGTGAATCACAATGTCGGCACCGAATTCGAACGGCTTGATCAGGAACGGCGTTGCAATCGTGTTGTCGACGATCAGCGGAATGCCGTTTTCGTGGGCTACGTCAGCAACACCGCTGATGTCGAACACGTTGATCTTGGGGTTGCCGATCGTCTCACCGAAGAACAGCTTGGTGTTCGGCTGAACGGCCGCGCGCCATTCGCCGAGGTCGTCCTGGTTCTCGACGAACGTCACGCTGATGCCGAGTTTGCCGAGCGTGTACTTGAACAGGTTGTACGTTCCGCCGTAGATCGAGCTCGACGAAACGATGTGGTCGCCCTCGCCGGCGATGTTCAGAATGGCGAACGTGGCTGCGGCTTGACCCGATGCGACAAGGAGCGCTCCGGTTCCGCCTTCGAGCGCCGCGATGCGCTGCTCTGCAACATCCTGCGTCGGGTTCTGAATGCGGGTGTAGATGTTGCCAAACTCTGCCAGCGCGAACAGGTTCGCGGCGTGGTCGGTGTTGTCGAACACGTACGACGTGGTCTGGTAAATCGGGGTGGCGCGAGCCTTGGTGACAGGGTCGGGTGCGGCGCCAGCGTGGATCTGCTTGGTCTCAAAACGCCAGTTCTCGGGTGCAGACATGAGGACTCCTTGTGTTGTCGGGCGGCAACCGGAGCCGCTGAGAAGAGGCTAAAGCGCTACCCCATGCCCGCCAACTTGCGGGACATGTTACGTAACACGCTCGACGCATGCACCTTGTAGCGTGGAGGCATGACGAGGCGTGCTGTTGTAACGGGTGCAAGTTCGGGTATCGGGAGGGCGACGGTTGTGGCCCTTCGCGAGGCGGGGTGGGACGTTGTTGGCGTGGCCCGCCGCGCCGACCGTCTGGCCGACGTAGCAGCGGAGACCGGCGCCGCCGTCTTTGCCGCCGACCTCACCAAGCAGGCAGATGTTGACGCGCTGGCGCAGTACTTGGAAAGCACCGGAACCACGGATGCGCTAGTGCAGGTGGCTGGCGGCGCGGCAGGCACCGAGCGCATCGAAGACGCGCGCACCGATGACTGGGAGTGGATGTTTCAGGCGAATGTGATGGGCACGCAGCGCCTGGTCGCGGCGTTGTTGCCGCTGCTGCGTCGGGCCACGCTCACCGGCGGCCACGCCGACCTGGCGTTTGTTACCTCGACGGCCGCGCAGACCGCCTATCCGGGCGGCGCAGGCTACAACGCCGCGAAGGCGGGGGAGTCGATGCTCGTCAAGGCGTTGCGCCTTGAGCTGGCAGGCGAACCGCTGCGTGTCACTGAGATCGCGCCGGGCATGGTCTTCACCGAGGAGTTCACCCTCAACCGCAATCGCGGCAACACGGAGGCTGTCGAGGCAACCTATGACGGTGTCGTGGCACCCCTGGTGGCGAGCGACGTCGCCGGCGTGATCAACTACGCGTTGAACGCCCCCGGGCACGTCAACCTCGACCTCATCACCATGCGCCCCGTCGCGCAGGCGGCCCAGCATGTTCTGATTCGCGGCGAACTGAAGCCTCGACTGTAACGTGACGACGCTCGATCAGCTGGTGGCTGACGGAACCATCGATGCAGGCTGGGCGGAGGCGTTCGCCCCCGTCGCCGCGGATCTGGCCGCGGTGACTGCGCGCGTACAGGCAGAACGCGATGCCGGAGCGACCGTATTGCCCGCTGCCGACAACGTGCTGCGCGCGTTCCGTCGCCCCCTGAGGGACGTGCGTGTGCTCATCGTCGGTCAAGACCCCTACCCAACACCCGGTCACGCGATCGGGCTGTCGTTTGCGGTTGACCGCGACGTTCGACCGTTGCCGCGTAGCCTCAGCAATATTTACAAAGAACTGCAGGCTGACCTTGGCATTGCGCCCGCCAGCCACGGCGACCTGTCGGCATGGGCAGATCAGGGCGTCATGCTGCTGAACCGCGTGCTCACCGTTGGCGCGGGCGCCGCAGGCTCGCACCGTAAATGGGGCTGGGAACGCGTCACCGAGCACGCTATTCGCGTTCTGGCGGCGCGTGATCAACCGCTGGTCGCGGTGTTGTGGGGCAAAGACGCGGAGAACCTTCGTGGATGGCTCGGACAGACGCCGGCGGTGGTGTCCGCCCACCCCTCACCGCTGTCAGCATCGCGCGGGTTCTTTGGTTCCAGGCCTTTTTCTGCGGTCAATGAGCTGCTGCGAGAGCAGGGTAGCGAACCCATCGACTGGCGAGTGGAGGCACCCGATGAAGCCTGACGAATACCTCAAGCCACGTAAGCTGCCGCGCCATCTGCAGCCCACACCGGCGCCGGAGGAGTTCGCTTTTTCGATTCGCGATGCCGTTGCAGCCGACCTGCCTGCGGTGCGCGAAATCTACAACTACTACGTCACCAACTCCTCGGTCACCTTTGACGAGTCAACGTGGACGCTCAAGCAGTTCAAGGAGAAGTTCGCGCACCTCACCAAGCTCGGGCTGCCCTTCATCGTCGCCGTGTCACCCAGCAATCAGGTGCTCGGCTACGCGCTGCTGTCGCAGTGGCGACCCAAGTCTGCCTACCGCTTCACCACCGAGAACTCGATCTATCTCGGTCCAAGCGCCAGCGGCAAGGGCATCGGTCGAGCGCTGCTCACGGAGCTTATTGCGCGCGGCGAGGCCGCCGGAATCCGCCAAATCCTCGCGGTCATCAGCGATAAGGGTGCCGAAGCGTCGATCGCCCTGCACGAAAAGCTCGGCTTCGTCGAGGTGGGGCGGATGGGTCGCGTGGGCTTCAAGTTTGATCGCTGGCTCGGAACCATCATCCTGCAAAAAGAGCTCCCCAAGCCCCGCAAGCACCCCCGTTAAGCCCGCCCCCCGGCGCGCAGCGCCCCCGCGCGGCCGCCCGGCGCGCAGCGCCCCCGCGCGGCCCCGCGAAACACACTTTGGTCGGCGAAACACAGCGCACCGCCATGTTTCTCGCCGACCAGAATGTGTTTCGCTGGAGATGCGCGCTACGGGGCGGTGTTGATGGTGGGGATCGCAGCAAGGAGGCGCTTCGTGTAGGCCTCACGCGGGTGCTGCAGCACCTCCGAGACCGCGCCTCGTTCGACGATGGCGCCGTCTTTCATCACGACAACCGAATCGCACAGCGCCTGCACCACGCCAATATCGTGCGAGACGAACAGCATCGTCATGTTGTCGCGCGCCAACAGGTTCCGCAGCACGTCGAGAATCTGTGCGCGCACCGTCACATCCAGCGCCGACAACGGCTCGTCGCCGACCAGAATTGACGGCTTGTGGGCGAGCGCGCGGGCGATCGCGATGCGTTGGCGCTGGCCGCCGGAGAATTCGTGCGGAAAGCGCGAGGCCATATCGGGCTCGAGGTCAACGTCTTGCAGAACCTCGGCAACCCGGGCACGGTGATCGCCCTCAATGCCCAGCGCCCACAGCGGCTCGGCGATCGCGCGTCCGATGGACATGCGCGGGTCCAGCGAAGCGTAGGGGTCTTGAAAGACGATTCCGGTCTCGCGCCGTAGCCAGTGCAGACTGCGTGCCGACTTGCGGGCGTCAACGCTGCGCCCACCAATCTCAATGGTTCCGCTGGTCGGGGTATCCAGCGCGAGCAGCAGCCGAACCAGCGTCGATTTGCCCGATCCCGATTCGCCGATAATGCCGACCGCCTCGCCGTCGTCGGCAAAGAAGTCAACGCCGTCCAGCGCCGTGGTGTAGGTGCGCTTCTCAAACGGAGTCTCTTTGGCGCGGGCGTAGCGACGAACCAGATCCTTGGCGACGATCGTCATGCGTCAGCTCCCGTCGATTCTGGGGTTTCCGGCGCCCGCCACAGGGTTGCCTGCGCATCGCGCAGCAGTCCCTGCGTAATCGGTGACTTCGGTGCGGTGAGCAGCGTGGTGAGTGGCCCCTGCTCGATCACGCGGCCGTGCTCCAGCACAACAGCGTGGGTTGCCACCTGGCTCAGCACGGCGAGGTCGTGGGTGATGAACACCAGCGACATGCCGTCGTCGGTGACGAGGGAGCGCAGCAGCGTCAAAATGTCGGCCTGAATGGTCACGTCGAGCGCCGTTGTCGGCTCGTCGGCGATGAGTAGCTTGGGGCGGCACGCCAGCGCCATGGCGATGGCGGCGCGTTGCCGCTGACCGCCAGAAACCTGATGCGGATATCGCTTCACGATGCGCTCCGGGTCGGGGAGCTTCACGCGCGCGGCCTCGGCAATCGCGCGAGTTTTCGCCTCGGCGCGGGTCACGTTTTCATGAATGCGGATCGATTCGGCGATCTGACGCCCGAGCGTTCGAATCGGGTTCAGCGCCGTCTGCGGTTCTTGAAACACGATGCCGATTTCGTCACCGCGCAACTCGGCGAGCTTGCGGTCGGGCATGCCGATCAGTTCCACGCCGTTCCACGTGATGCTGCCGGAGACAGTGGAACCATCGGGCAGCAGTCCGAGAATGGCGAGCGCCGTGAGCGACTTGCCGGAGCCGGATTCACCGATCAGGCCGACGCGGGCACCGTCGGGAACGGAAAAACTGATGTCTTCGATGACGGTTTTACCGTCGATCGCGACGTGCAGATTGGAGACGACCAGGCTCATGCGGTCACCGTCGGCATCGGGGCGGGCATGGACTTGACCATGCGGCGGCTGAGCGTGGGGTCGGTCGTCTCACGCAGCTTGTCTCCGAGCAGGTTGAGGGCGAGCACCGTGAGCGAGATCGCAAGGCCCGGCCAGATCACGGCGAGCGGGTGCACATTGATGAACGCTTGCGTTTCGGAGAGCAGGCGCCCCCACGACGGGTCGTTGGCCGATGCGCCGAAGCCGATGTAGCTCAGGCCCGCTTCGGCGAGCACGGCAACACCCATCGACCACGACAATTGCACAATGTAGACCGGCGCAATGTTGGGGAGCACATGCCGCCACACATTCTGTGCCGTGGTGAGGCCGGCTGCCTTGCCCGCGAGCACGAAGTCACTGGAAAGCACGCGGCGTAGCTCGGGCCGCGTCACGCGGGCCATGTTGACCCCGAATCCGATGCCCACCGCGAACACCACGACCCACAGCGACTGTCCGGCAATGGAGGCGAGCATGGCTGCGATGATGAGCACCGGAAAGGCCAGCAGCACATCGATCAGCGTTGCCATCGCTTCGCGCACAAGGCGGGTGGTGAGGGTCGCAAGGCACGCGAGCGCGATGCCGATGATGGTGGAAATGACGGCGGCGCCGACGGCGACCACCACGGTGGTGCGCGCACCGAGCATGATGTGCGTCAGCATGTCTCGGCCACCGTTGTCTGTTCCCAGCAGATGGGGCCAGCCCGGCCCGAGCCAGCGATCGTCGACGTTGGCTTGTTCGGGTGAGAACGGGGTCCAGAACAACGAAACGATGGCCGTCAGCACGACGACGGCGATCACAATGATGCCGAATTTGCCGGTCGCTGAGTGCCAGAGCGGGCGGAACCAGCCGGCGCGTTTGGTGCTCACTCTGCGGCCTCCCGAAGTCGTGGGTCCAAAATGCGGTGAATGATGTCGACGGCAAACCCGATCAACAGCACCACCGCGGTCAGCACCAGCAGCTCGCCCTGCACGAGCGGCAAATCGCGCGCGCCGACGTCGTCGATGAGCATGCGCCCGATGCCGGGCAGATTGAAGAGCTTTTCGATCACGACCGCACCGACCACGATGCCGGCAACCTGAAGACCCAGCACCGTAATGATCGACAGGCCAACGCTGGGAAGGCCGTGACGCAACAGTGCCTGCGTGCGCGTCAGACCCTTCGCGGCCGCCGTGCGCACGAAGTCTCGGCCCACCGCGTCGAGGGTGGCGCTGCGCACGAATCGCATCAGCACGGCACCCTCCACAATGCCGATGGTGACGGCTGGGAGCACGAGCGCCATGAACGCTTCGCCCGGCTCCTCCCATCCGTCACGCGGAAATCCCTGGGCGCGGAACCAGCCGAGCCAGAGCGAGAAGATCAGGATGAGCACCATGCCCGCCCAAATCACCGGCACAGCGGCGATACCCTGCGCACCAACGTTCAGCGCGGTTCCGCTGACCTTGTTGCGACGAATTGCCGACAGGATGCCGAGCGGCACGGCAATGATGAGGGCAACGGCCATCGCCATTAGCCCCAGCGGAATCGTGACCTCCGCCTTTTCTGCCAGCTCGTCAACCACGCGCGTGTTGGTGATGATCGAGGTGCCCATATCGCCCGTGACGACGCCGCCGATCCAGCTGAAATACTGCACCGGCAATGGTTCATTGAGACCGAGCTGTTCGCGCAGCTGCGCGACCTGCTCGGGTGTTCCCTGCGTTCCAGCGATCACCTGAGCGACATCGCCGGGCAGTACCCGCAACGCCAGGAAGATCAGCAGGGACGCCACGATCAGTCCTCCGATGAGGAGGACTGATCGCGTCAGGATGTATCGGATCACTCGATGATCGCGACGTCAGCCAGGTTGATGCGGGAGTTGACGGAGTTGACGGGGAAGCCGGAGACCTTCGGAAGGTGAGCCGTCAGCGTGGTTCCGGTGTACAGCCAGTCGGCGGCGTGGTCTTCAGAAACCAGGCGCGCAGCCTCGGCGAGCAGCTTGTCTGATTCGTCAGCGTCAGTGGTGGCAAGCGCGTCGGCGTAGAGCTCCTGCACCTTTGCGTTGTCGTAGCCGAAGTAGTACTCCGGGTTTGCCCAGTTGCTGAAGTCGCGCGGCTCGACGTGCAGCACGAAGCTCAGGTCGTAGTCGTGGTTGGTGTACACATCGTTCAGCCACGTCGGAAACTCGACGTTCTCGATCTTCAGGGTGACGCCGACGGCGTTGAAGTCAGAGACCAGTTGCTTCGTGACCGTGGTGCCGTAGAACGACGGAATCGTGAGGGTCAGTTCGAGATCCTTCACACCGGCTTCTTCGAGCAGCTTCTTCGCACCCTCGGGGTCGTAAGAAACCACATCGGAGAGGTCTTCGTACCCGGGGTCAAGCTCCGGGATCGGACCGAACTCTTCAACACCCGAGCCGACGGCCGTGATGACAGCCTCGTGGTTGATCGCCATGCGCAGCGCCTCGCGCACCTTGATGTTGTCCAGCGGCGCCTTCTTGTTGTTGAACGCGAGCGTCGCCTTGTCGGTGGTCTTGCCCTCAGTGATGATGAAGTCGGTGCCCTCGAAGTTGACGGCGAGGTTTGCGTCAACGGCGGTAAGGACGTCGAGATCGCCCGTGGTTGCGGCATTCACGCCGGCCGTGAAGTCAGGAATGTAGACGAAGGTAACCTCGGCAAGTGATGCGGCGTCGCCCCAGTATGCGTCGTTGCGCGTGAACTTGATGCTGTCTTTGCGCTTCCACGAGTCGAAGATGAACGGACCGGTACCGTTGGCGGCCGTCTTCAGGTCGGTCGTGTCGCCAGCCGAGAACACGAGGCCAGCGGGCGTCGTCAGCGTAAACAAGAAGTTGATGTCGGGTTCGGTCAGCGTAATGACGACGGTTGCGGCATCGGGGGCGGTGACGCTTGCCACGTTGGCGAAGTCGCGGTTGCCGATGACGGTCGGGTCGGTTTGCACCGCGGTGTACGACGCGACAACGTCGGCCGAGGTCAGCGGCTGGCCGCCGTGAAAGACGACACCCTCCTGCAGCGTAAAGGTGTAGGTCAGGCCGTCGGGGGAGACCGTGTAGTCGGTGGCGAGAGCCGGAACAATTTCGTTGCTCTCGTCGCGGGTCACGAGACCCTGGTAAATGTTGTCGACGAGAATCTGCTCGAGCGCGGCACCAGAGGTGTGGCGGATGTCGAGGTTGTCGGGTTCGAGCACCAGACCAACAACAAGTTCGCCGTCGGCAACGGGCGAGCCCGTGGCTGCGGCACTGGTGGTTGAGGGGGAGGGCTCGTTGTTCGATGACGGTGCGCAGGCGCTGAGCGCGATTGCGACAGCGGCGAGGCCGGCGACCACTGCGGTGCGACGGAACATGTCAGTCCTTTCCGGACATAAGGGTATGTGTATGACGGGGCTGGGGCGAGGGTTTGACACGCATCAACGTGACCCCGCGCGGGTTTATTCGGTTTCGGAGCTGGCCGTGATGATGGCGGCCAGCGCAACAGGCTGGGTCTCTTGCACGTTGTGCCCAGCGTCAACCGTGATGACGGTTGCCTCCGGCACTCGGTGCGTGAAGGTGGCGAGGGCGGGCTCATCGATGTAGCCGCGGCTACCACGCACCAGCGTGACCGGCGCGCCGATCGACTCGACGTTCTGCCACGCGCGCTCGTTCTGCACGAGTGTTCCTTCTGCCGCGCCTTCGGGCAGAATCGCGAGGGCAAGCTGCGCGAAGTGATGCTTCCACTCCACGCGGCCATCCTCACGCACGCGGGTGTTAAACAGCACGCCGCGCGCGGTTCCTGCTCGGTCGCTGCCCATGCCGAAACTCATGGCGTAGTCAACGACCTCATCGCGGGTGGCGAAGTCTTGCCGTGAATAGAAGGCGCGAAGCTCTGCCGGGCCGATCTTGGGGTCAAGCGCTGGCACGATGTCGACGAACACGACGCGCTCGACGAGGTCAGGGCGACGCGAGGCAATGGCGGCCGCGGTGAGGCCACCCAATGAGTGGCCGACCAGGATCTGTGGGCGCGACGTGAGTGCTTCAATCGCGAGGATCACATCATCGGCGAGGTTATCGGGGGTGTAACTGGCATCGGCGCGCCACGAGCTATCGCCGTGACCGGGAAGGTCAATGGCGAGAGCAGGAAGCCCCATCGCGATGACCGTGGAATCCCACGTGTGCGCGTTGAGACCGGCGCCATGCAGCAATGTGACGACAGGCTCGTCGTCGGTGTACTTCAGAGCGCTGATGGTGCGGCCACCGTGGGCCGCAACCGAGACTCGCGTCACAGACGCAGGAGCCTCAACACCGAGCGCGTGCGCTTGGCCAGCGAGAAACGAAAACTCATTCACTGCATCGATCGTCACAGTGTGCCTTTCGGGGCGGTAATAGGATCGATTGAATTATCGACCCGATTTCGATGCCTGCGGAAATCGGAGATCAATATGCACAGAAACAAAGGCATGCGCCTTAGCAAAACTGAGAAGATTTTCTGATTTGGCTTGTCATATTGAAATTCGCGGTGATGGAACCATCAAATCAGCCACGCTGGGCGGGAGCGTCGTAGAGTTGGTTTATGGCAGAGACTCGTGTGCACCTCTCAAAGACTGAACCGTCCGCGTACCAGGCGCTCGCCGCGTTCTCGAACACGGTCACGCAGATTTGTGCAGACAATGGCATCGAGGAACGCGTCAAAGAATTGCTGATGCTTCACACCTCGCAGATCAACGGTTGCGCGTTCTGTGTGCGCATTCACGTTGAGAAGGCGCTGGAAGCCGGAATTACCGCAGACGAGATCGGACAGGTCGCCGTGTGGCGAGAGTCCGGGGTCTTCTCGGAGCGTGAGTGTGCCGCTCTCGAACTGGCGGAGGCATACGCCTACATTCACGAGGGCGGCGTGCCAGACGACGTATACAACCTGGTTGGTTCCGTTTTTACCGAGAAGGAGTACGCTGCGCTGTCGTGGGCTGCGGTGTCGATTAACGCCTTCAACCGAGTCGCCATCGCTGGCCGCTACCCCGTACTGCCCAAGACATCATGACAGAATCACTCGTTCGCGGCACCATTAACTTTCGTGACATTGGCGGGCTTCCGGCTGCGGAGCACGAGACCCGCTACGGCGTGCTGTTTCGCTCTGGCAACCTCGCCACGGTCACGCACGAGGGTGAGGCCGACCTCGCATCATTGCGGTTGAAGCGCATCCTTGACCTTCGTGATGACGAAGAGGTGCACCACCAGCCCAGCCGCCCGGGAGACGTGCCCATTCAGCGCGTTCCGCTCTTTGTTGGTTCCGTCGCCTCCTTCTTCAGTGAGAATCTTGGCCTGGCAGATATGTATCGCACGTTGGTGGACGACTCGGCCGATCGCGTGCTCGAGGTTGTTCGTGGGGTGCTGGCAGATCAGCCGGTGCTCGTGCACTGCACGGTCGGTAAAGATCGAACCGGTGTCACGGTGGCGCTGACCCTGGCCGCGGCGGGCGTCGACGAGCGTGCCATCGTGGCCGACTACGCCCGCACCGAGGCGCTGCTGCCCGCCGAACGGAACCGCGCCGTGATTGACCTGGTGCGCAGGGTGCATCCCGAGGCGAAGAACATTGAAGAGCTCGCAACGCAGTCGCCCGCCGGGGTCATGCAGGGTCTGCTGGCCGACCTCACGCGACGATTTGGCTCGCCGACCGACTACCTGCGAGCGAATGGTCTGAGCGACGACGAAATTGCGGGCCTGAGCGAGGTTCTGATCAATCGCGGGTCTCGAATCACGCTCTGAACCGCGGCGCAGGCGGTTGCGGTTGGCAATTTCGCCGAGTGAGGTAAGGCATACCTATCTTTGGGTATACTGATACTGCTATGACGAACCAAATCCGCCGCGTTTCTCGCCGTGCAGCCGCTCGAGCGGCGCGCGTTCAGGTTTTGGTCACCGCCGACGAGCGGTCATTGCTCGAGCTCGAGATGCTCGCCGCGACGTTGCCCATGTGCGCAACCGGGCGCGTGTTCATCGAGGTGGCTGACGCCTCGCAAATCACGCACATCGATCTGCCGCCGCGCATGACCGTCACGTGGCTTGATCGCTCGGTTCGTGGTGCCGCCAGCGGCGAGCTCGCCGGCCGTGCCGCGCTGGCATGGGCGGGCGAAATGCTCTGCACCGCAGACAACACCAACCGTATTTACCTGCTGAACGAAGCCTCAGCCGAGCACGTGCGCCGTCATCTCGAGGTTGGCCTCAGCGTCGGCGCCGACCGCATTCACTCGCGGTGATGCCGCGGCAAATAGTTGCCGTCTTCTAGCCCCGCTTCGATCTCAAATCGATTGGTGAGCGCGTTTCTGCCTGCCAAGGTGTACAGCAGCGGCATCAAGAAGCCGTAGCGCTGCCATTGCCGCATGTGTACCCGCTCGTGCTTGAGTACAGCGGCCGACGGAACCGCGGGGCCGGTGAGAAAGCACCGACCGACACAGACACCGCCGCGGGGGAAAGCCCACGCTGGCAGCCCACGGAAGATCCACAACCCCTCGTCTTGGGTGATGGTTCCGCGACTCCAGACAAAGCCCCACGTCATGCCGACGGCGGTGCCCCACCAATAGCCCAGGCGGCTGATCGGTGAGTCAAGCAGAAATGGCGGAATGAGGCGGTCGATGCGACGCCCCTTGATGACCGCCTGTTCGGCATCGTGTGCGAGGGTCGTTGGCTCGTGAATTGTCATGCCGAGGCCAGCGCTCCGATGATGCGCAAAATGGTTCCGAGGTCTTCGACGGCGGCCGCGGGTGATGACGGCGCGAATCCCGCAAGCGATGCCCCGGCGAGGTCAAAAGCCTCACGCAGCGCCGAGATGGTGGCGGTGAGCTCGGCGGGATCCATACCGAACGGCATAGGGTTTTGCACGCCGGTGACGAAGGCCGGATCAAGCACATCAAGGTCGATGTGGATGTACACCCTGGTGGCACCGCTGGCGCGCACCGCGTCGACAAGGGCCGCAGGATTGCGCAACGCGTCGACCGAAAACAGGGCCACTGCCGACTGCTCGACAAAGGCGGCCTCATCGTCGTCGAGCGCGCGGGTGCCTGCGACGAAAAGTCGTTGCGGTACGAGCGGCTGTGCCGTCAAGGCCAGCTCCGGCGGAACCTCGCCGAGCAGAGCCCTTGCTGCCATGCCGGCAAAAGCGCCCGACGGCGACGATGCGGGGGAGTTGAGGTCGGCATGAGCATCGAACCAGATCACCGCGAGATCGGGGTGCGCGACATGATCGATGCCGGCGACGGCAATACTGCAGTCGCCGCCGATGAGGATGCATCGATCGGTTTCTGACACCAACGCGTCGGCGATATCGCGACGAACTTTCTGTAGCGAACTCGCTCGCAGCACGCCGCTGTCGAGCGACTCACCAGCTTCAATCGGCACGCCAACATGCACGACCGCGGAGCGCGGCAGGTCGCCGGCGATAGCTTCAGCGCCATCGGCCAACGCCATGGCGCGAGGCGAGGGGGATCCCTGCCACTGCGGAACAATCACAAAGCGGGTCATGTTCTCATCTTCTCACCGCTGGCGGGGGTGTGGCAGGGGAACGGGGACCTTTGTGAAACGCGACGGGGGCGCCGGCCACTGCCGACGCCCCCGTCTGAATCAATCGAGATTACTCGGTGATGGCGCTCTGTCCGCCCTGCTTAAGCGCGGCAAGACGTGCCTCAACCTCGGTCAGCTCGCCCATGTCTTCGAGCTCGTTGAACTGCATGTCAAGGGACGAAGCGGCAATTTCTTGCTTGCCCTGAGCGATGGCCTCCTGACGACGCACCTTCTCCTCGAAGCGACCGAGGTCGCTCGTCGGGTCGAGTACGTCGATCGACTTGACGGCGTCGTGCACGCGCGACTGCGCTTCGGCAGTCTTCGCGCGAGCCAGCAGCTCCGAGCGCTTGCTCTTGAGCTGCTCGAGCTTGACCTTCATGCCGTTGAGGCCGTCCTTGAGCTTGTCAACGACCTCAGTCTGCGAGGCAATCGTCGGCTCGGCCTGCTTGGCCTCGCCCTCGGCGCTGATCTGGCGCTGCAGCGCGATCTTGGCAAGGTTGTCGAACTTGTCAGCGTCGGTGGTGTGACCAATGCCGCGCAGTTCGTCTGCCTTGCGGCTTGCGGCCAGGGCCTTGTTACCCCATTCGCCTGCGGCCTTCACGTCTTCTGCGTGGTCGCGCTCAAGCAGGCGCAGGTTGCCGATCGTCTCGGCGATGGCCGACTCCGCGTCGGCGATGCTGTTGGTGTAGTCGCGCACGAGCTGGTCGAGCATCTTCTGCGGGTCCTCGGCAGAGTCGAGGAGCGCGTTGATGTTCGCTCGAACAAGCGTTGAGATACGACCGAAAATGGACTGCTTAGCCATCGGTTTTCCTTCCTGGAGTGGTTCTGAAGTTTGGAGTTGAAGTCTTAGAAACGGCCGCCGCCGCGTCGGGATCGGGTGCCGCCGCCGCCGAAGCTACCGGAGCGGAACCCGCCGCTGCGTCCGCCGCTGAAGCCGCCTCCGAAGCCGCCTCCGCCGCCGCCGCGACTGCCGCCACCGAACACCTGGTTGAGCACGATACCGCCCAAAACGGCGCTGAGCACGTCGTTGTTGCCGCCGCCCCCACCGTAGGTCGGCTGGTTGAACATGCCGACGTCTTGCTGGGCAGCGTTCATGGCGTCGTTTGCGAGCTGCATCGAACGTTGCGCGTCGCTGAGTGCGCGTTCCGGGTCAGCGGACTGCAGGCTACGTGCCCGGTTGAGGGATGCCTCGGCCTCCGCCACACGGGTGCGGGCGGTGGCGCCGATCGCACCGCGGCGCGTGGCGATGAAATCTGCCGCCGCCGATACCTGCGCCTGAGCGCTCATGATTGCGTCCGACAGTTGGCGGCGAGCGCGCTCCGCGCGTGCCTGCGCATCGCGGACATCTTTAACGACGCTGTCGATGGCGTTGTTGGCTGTTTCTAGCAGTTCAACTGCTTGCACGGGGTTCGCTTGCGCTTGCGCGAGCGCCGACTGCGCGGCCGAGATTTGAGCGGATGTCGAAGCAACGACCTGCGCGATGCGTCCGTCGGTGTCGGGGAGAGCCTGAGCGGTGATGATGTCGCCCTGCAGCTCCGCAATGAGCGCGGTGCTACGCTGCGCTGCATCCTCGAGGTTGGCTGCCATCGTCTGGATGGCGCCGTGCAGCTGACCGGCCTGCGTCGCGGCATCCTCCGCCGCCCGAATGGCGACAGCGGCGGCGGCGGTATTGCCCTCGGCAATGGCCGCCGTTGCATGAGCGATTTGCTCGTTCGCAAACTGCAGACGCAATTGTGCTTCGGAGACGTTTTGATCAATGGCATCGAGGGCGGTCGCCGCATACGCCCGCTCCAGCTGCTGCCAGGTCGCGATCGCTGCGTCGTGCTCGCCGCGACGCTTGTCGCGTTCCGCCGTCACAGCCTGCAACGCGGCGGGAGCGTTCTGTTCGAGGCCACGAAGCTCGTCAAAGGCAGCGGCCTTTTCATCGAGCCAGCCGTTCGCTTCGTTCAGCATCTGAATAATCTGTTGGTTCCACGCGATTTTCTGCTCATCGCTATCGGGAACATCGTCATCCAGCTGCTGCTTGATCGCAAACGACTCATCGAGGCGCTGCTTAGCCGCGGCGACCACCTTTTCGTATTCGGCGGTGGCCTCGTCACCAAACTGGGCGCGGGCAAAACCGAGCTCGTCGGTGCTGGTCTTGACGGCATCATCCGTTTGCACGAGAGCGGAACCAGCGGCGCGTTCCAGCTCGGCAAGCGATGGTGCGCCGCCCGCGAGAGACTGCTGTTTCTTCTTGCGTCGCTGCAGGAAGTAGAAGATGAGGGCGATGACGGCCACGCCGAGAACGGCGTAGAGCAGCCAGGAGTAGTCGGCGGGTGCGGCCGACTCCGTGGGCGTGCCCGGCTCGGCAGGCACTTCACCCGAGATGGAGGCGGTCATGTCGTCGGCCGTAGCGACGGGGGCGCCCGCCCAGTCGTCGACGCGAAGCGCGTCGATGGCCGCGTTCTCTGCGGAGACAATTTGGTCTTCGCTGAGGGGACCGGTCGAGTCGCCCGAGAGGTACATGGTGCGACCGTCAACGGCAATCGCCAGCAGGTATTGGGTCGGACCCATGCCGCTGTTGCTCGCCACCTCGTTCGTCCACGCCTCCGGGTCAGACGGATTGGTGAATTCGTCGACGTAGAGCACGAATAGTTCGGCGTTCGTTTCGGTGCGTAGCTCTTCGAGACGATCGTTGATCTGCTGCTCTTCGGCGTTCGTGAGCGCATCGGCGTCATCGTGTACGTACCCAGAACCGGTCAGGCCGCCAGGATCAACGGCGTGAGCGGCCGTTGCCACGCCCACACCTGCACACGTCAACACCGCCGTGAGCACGAGGGCGAATATCCCCTTCCCCCTCGTAACCGGCGATTGCTGCAAACGCATCACTGTCACGATCCATACTCTAGGGGGCGCGCCCCCAGGAAAACAGCCACTTCGCGTACGTCACTTCGACAATCCAGCCAATTCTCTGGTTCCGGAACCAGATGTGCGCGGCACGTCGTGACGCCTGCGTTCAAAATCAGACGCGCCGCCGTAGGGTTTGCTGATGGAGTTTTGCCATGGAGAAGGAGTGTTGCCATGGATGATCGGTACGGATCGGACGTGCTCGCCGCTGGGTGGCGGCAACAGGGGCGGCCGAAGATTTCGCGCGTCCCGGCCGAGATTGACCTCGTGGTCGAAGTCGCCGATGACGGTTACTGCGGCGCCGTCACCAAGACCACGGCCCGCGAAGTCGAACTAGAAGACCGCCTCGGCAGGCGTCGGCTGTTTGCGCTCGGGCACGGGTTTTTGGTTGACGGCAAGCCCGTTGAGCTCGTAGCGCCCGCAGCCGCGGCGACTCGTCAACCGACCAGGCGTACTGCCTCTGGCTCGTTTGTCGCTCAAGATCAGCGGGCGCGCACCGCGCTGCCGAGCCGCATTCTCGTTGAGGGTCGCCACGACGCGGAACTCGTGGAGAAGGTGTGGGGCGCCGACCTGCGGGCCGAGGGCGTTGTCGTCGAGTACCTGCAGGGCATTGATCTGCTGGAGGACGTGTTGCGTGACACCCCACCCAACGCGACGACGCGATACGGCATTCTCGTTGACCACCTGGTTCCGGGTTCCAAAGAAACGCGCATTGTCGAGCAGTTCATGCGCGGGCCGCACGGCAAGTATCTGAAGTTTGTCGGCCACCCGTACATCGATGTGTGGCAGACCGTGACGCCGAAGGCGATGGGTATCGCCGCCTGGCCGCAGATTCCGCGTGGCATCGAATTCAAAGTGGGGATTTGCCAGGCGTTCGGGTGGCCGCATGCTGACCAGGCCGACATTGCGGCGGCGTGGCAGCGCATCTTGAGCCGCGTCACGACGTTTCGTGACCTCGAACCCTCGTTGCTTGGCCGTGTCGAAGAGCTCATCGACTACGTGACGGCGCCGCAGTAGCCTCGCTCGGGTGCGGCGCTTCGGTGGTGTGTCGTTGTGCTTCTGTGGTGAGGCCTCGCGCGTCGGCGGTGTGTGAGTTCGCGCGTTGCCCGGCGCTCTCGTAGCCTGGTGTGGTGTCTGATGCTCCCGAACGCCGCTTTCGTGATGAACCCGTCTCTTTTGTGCGCCGATCTGGCCGCATGTCAGACGGCCAGGAGGCGGCCTGGGAGACGCTGAGCGACACCTACATGTTTCCGGTCGAGCGCGATGCCGCGGCGACGAGCGTTCACCCGGATCAGCGTCTGAACCCGGCCGAGTTTTTCGGTCGCGAGGCGGAGTTGGTTGTGGAGATCGGATCGGGCCAGGGGCACGCGATCATCCACGCCGCCACCCAAGCACCGGAGCGCAATTTTCTCGCCGTCGAGGTGTTCCGTGCCGGCCTCGCGCGCACCATGCTCGATGCCAACACGGCGGGCCTCTCCAACGTTCGCGTGATTGAGGCGAATGCCCCCGAGGTGCTGGAGCACCTGCTGCCAGAAGGCTCGGTGTCTGAGATTTGGGTGTTCTTCTCCGACCCGTGGCACAAGAAGCGCCACGCCAAGCGTCGTCTGGTGCGCCCCGGTTTTGGCTCGCTGGTTGCCCGCGCGCTGAAAGACGGCGGAACGCTGCGCCTGGCGACAGACTGGCAGGATTACGCCGATCAGATGGTCGAGGTGCTTGACGCCGAGCCCGACTTCGAGCGTGGGTTTGAGGGGGAGTGGGCCGAGCGTTTTGACGGCCGCATCCTCACCGCGTTTGAAAAGAAGGGCTTGCGGGTCGGCCGTGACATTCGCGATCTGACATACGTTCGCAAGGCCCGCTAATGTCTGGGCGGAGCGGGGCGAGCACCCTCTCTGCCCTGATTCCCGCCGCCGTGGTTCCGGCCGCCTTCGTGTGCGCCGCGGCGCCAGCTTTCTTCGTGGCTCGGCAGCCTGTCGTGGCCTGGGCGTTGCTGTTCGTGGGGCTGGTGTTGTCTGGGGTGCCTCCCTTTGCTGGCGGCGGAACCAGGGGAGTGCGGGCGCCGAGCCTCACGCGTGATCTGTCGCTGATCGCGATCGGCATGGGCATCGTCAGCCTGATTGATCTGAAAGCGGAGCTCGACAACCTCTCCATGGCGCGATTCACGGCGGCGCTGGGTGGTGCGGTGGTGGTTCCGTATCTGATCTCGCGGTTTGCGTACCGCGACCGAGCGATTCGATTTCCGTGGCGCGGCGGCGGGCGCTGGGGAGCGTTGCACTGGGGGTGGCTTGCGGCGGTCTTGGTGCTCGGATGGCTTTTGTTGCCGTTCTATTTCGTGACCTCCGGCGTGTACGCCAACTGGCCGGTCGTTGATACCCCCGACCTCATCGCGCGGTTATTTGTTGGGGTTGGCGCCGTGGGAATTTGGGACGAGCTGTTCTTCATCTGCACGTGCTTCGCTCTGCTTCGACGCCACATGCCAGACGCGACAGCCAATGTGCTGCAGGCGGTCGTGTTCGTGTCATTTCTGTGGGAGCTTGGTTACCAGGCGTGGGGGCCGGTCCTGACCATCCCCTTCGCGCTGGTGCAAGGTTTCATCTTCATGCGCACCCGCTCGCTCACCTACGTCGTCGTGGTGCACCTGTTATTCGATGCCGTGGTGTTTCTCGTGCTGGTCTCCGCCCACAGCCCCGGAGCCGTGCCGATCTTCTTGGTGTGAGGCGTATGCCGGCGCGTTCTGCGGGCGTTGCTGCGTGGTTCCGGTGTCTTCGCGCCTGCGCTGCGTGGTTCCGGTGCCCTTGCGTCGACTGCGTCTTGGTTCCGGTGCCCTCCAGTTGCCAAATGTCGGAGCCGGTGCCGAAACACACGCCACCGGGGCCGGTTGGGCGGCGTGTCGGGCCAGCGACTCCGACATTTGGTCACGCGGTTCGCGTGTGCAACGCCTGTATCTGACATTGGAGGGGCGCCGGAACCAGGGGAGCGGCTCGAGGCGGCATTGGAACCAGGAGCGCGCATGACGCGGAGCCTGCGGTTGCGTCTTGGTTCCGGTGCCCTCGAGTTGCCAAATGTCGGAGCCGGTGACGAAACACACGCCACCGTGGCCGGTTGGGCGGCATGTCGGGCCAACGACTCCGACATTTGGTCACACGGTTCGCTCGTGCAACGCCTGAATCCGACCTTGACGGAGCATCGGAACCAGGAGCGCGCGTGAAGTGGAGCCTGCGGTTGCGTAGACACGCCCGAGGTTCGTGGGGCAGGTGCCCTGGCGTGGTCGGAGCGCTCGCGGGTGATAGTCTCGACCGGTACGCCTCTGTAGCTCAGTGGATAGAGCGCCGGTTTCCGGTACCGTAGGTCGCAGGTTCGACTCCTGTCAGGGGCACATCACACGAATTCCGGTTGCGCCTCGCGAATGCTCGCTCTGTCATGCCACCACAGCCCAACGACGTTCACGAATTCGGCGTCGTCGGCGAACAGCGCGGCCAACGCGTCGGCATCTCCGGCGTTCCAGGCTCGCTCCCACGCTGCAACAACATCGCTCGGTGATTTCACGTGGCCTCCCAGGGTTACGGAACCATCCCATCGTAGGCAGAACGGCACGCGGTTCGGCGGCGGGGGAGGGAGCAACACTGCGCCTACCGCGTCGCGCAGATTGGGTTGACAATATTGCTCAGCGCACCTCAGCGGGAGGTGCTGATGGAGGGGCTCAACGATGACCCAGCCGCCGTACCCACCCCAGCCGCAGAGACCCGAAAACGCGGGCCCCGCGCAGCGCGCCATGCCCGCGTTCACCGCGCAACAGGTTCCTCAGCATCCCGGGCAACCCCAGCCCACCGCGCACCAGCCCCAGCCCACCGGTCACCAACCGCATTACCCGTTCGATTCATCGCGGCCACCCAAGAAAAAGCGATCCCGGTTTGAGAAAAACTTCACCGTTCTGCTGACCGTACTGTTGGGTCTTGCCTCGATCGTGACCGCGTGGGCATCGTTCCAAGCCTCGCTGTACGACGGTGAGATGGCCGAAGCGAACACCCGCGCTGGTGTCTTGGCGGCAGAGGCGGAATCGCTCTACCTTGAGGCGAACGCGCAACTTATTACCGATGCGTCGCTGCTGAACCGCATCGCCGAGCTCTCGGTGCAGATGGATTACGGCGATTACGACACATCGGTGATCGCGAGTGCCACGCTCGATCTGCTGATGTATCAGTCCGCGACCGAGGCGTTCGCCGCGGCGATCATTTGGTCGGATGAACAGAACTCAGCATCGCCCGGCACCTACACGCACCCGCAAACCAGCCCCGACTACCTCGCCGCGCTCTACACGCCGTACACCGAGAAGAAGGCGCAGGCCGAAGCCGCGGCCGCAGAAGCCGCCGAATACAACGACTGGGGTGACCAGCTCACGCTCGCGACGGTGATGCTCGCCATTTGCCTCTTTCTCTACGGCATCGCCGCGGTGCTACGCGCATTGCCTACCCGCATTGTATTGACCGGCATCGCTACCGTCGTGATGCTCGTGGCCTCAGGGCTGTCGCTCGCGGTCGTCGCAACCGCATCGTGATGAGTCCGGGCTAGATTCGGCGGCTCGATGACGCTATTTTCAGGTCATGACGACGGGACACAGACGGATCGCCTCACTCATTACCATCACGGTGAGCGCTGCGATGCTTACCGGTTGCGTTGCGCTGCAGATCCCCGACGAATCCTCCGGCGGCGGATCAACCCCGACGCCGCACACCGCGGCGCCAACCGCCGCATCATCGCCGACTCCAACAGCCGACGCATCGGGTGCCCCCGCCGGGTGGGGGTCGTTCGAGCCGTGCGGCCACGAATACGGCGTGGACTGGGTGTGGGTTGATGGATTCCCGGCCGATGAGATGGATGAAAACGCACTGTATCCGCAGTGCGCTGAGGTGTGGCTGATGTCGCTCGGTGCCACCGAAACCATGCTCACCACTTTCGTCGAGAACGTGTCCTCCGCCTCCATCAACGACCTTGGTTCCGACCTCATCGCCGACGGCTACATCGAAACGGTGGCCACCTTCAACCCCGACCTGCCCCCAGATGACGGCTTCTACGGCGCACTGGTTTATTACCGCGGATCAGACACATCTCCCGACGCCACCGGCATTGCCATCGAGGTGTACGGCGAAGACGAACACAACGACACTTTTCAGATCTACGTCGACTACTTCTCGCCAGAAACGCGCGCGCTCGACCAGTAGCACCGGGTCGAGCCGCCGGACCACCAACGGGCGTGCACCGGAACCACGTGAGAGTGTGAAAGGATCGTGCGGTGACTCGCTTGGTACGGTGCTCGATGGTGCAGGAGGTCGGCCCGGCGGTCGACCTGATTTTCTCGATTGCGGCGCACCCATCGCATCAGATCACCGCGGAGACGCTCACCTTCACGATGGCGGGCGAAGCGGTCTCCGCGCGCGAAATCATCAACCTCGACGGCAGCCGCCTGCACCGCGTCACACCCGACGCTGGCCTGCTTGAAATCGAGTACCAGGCGAGCATCGAACGCCCCGCAACGCAAGAGCACATCACCGAGGCCGGGCTCATGCAATACCAGCGCCCGAGCCGCTACGCGGAGTCAGACATCCTGTTTCGTCAGGCTCGCGCCCTCTTCACCGGCCTGCATGGTTCCGCTCTTCTCAACGCTGTCGCCGAGTTCGTCAACACGACGCTCACGTACTCGCCCGCCGACACCACACCGACCGACTCGGCGGTCACCACTCTGGCCACGCAGCGCGGCGTGTGTCGCGACTTCTCGCACCTGACCATCGCGATGCTGCGCGCGATGGATGTGCCGGCCCGCTATGTTGCCTGCTACGCCCCGGGCCTGGTTCCGATGGACTTTCACGCCGTCACAGAAGCGTTCGTTGACGGCGCCTGGCATGTTGTTGACACCACGGGGCTCACTGACCCCTCGTACCTGGTGCGCATCGCCTCGGGCCGAGACGCGGCCGACTGCGCCTTTCTCACCTTTCACGGTGGTTCCGCCCGCCTCAAGCGCCTGCAGATCGACGCGTGGGTGCAGGAGGGTGAGACGCGCATTGACCCGTCGCCCCTCGTCGTTGACCGCACGCAGCTCGTGCGCATCACCTGAGCCGGCTCGCGACTCTCGCAGCGTCGCCAGCGGCTCCGGCCAAAGGCGACGACGGCTTAGAATAGAAAGACTATGAGCCCTGCAGATCTTTCTACCGCCCTTCTCGCCGTCGTCGTACCGATCGTGCGCCAGCGACCCGGCGGTGAAGACCTGCTTCTCACCCCGGACGACATTATTTTGGAGCGTCCGAAGAACCGCGATCACGGCGACTGGTCGACCAATATCGCGATGAAACTCGCCAAGCGCGTCGGCATGAACCCGCGCGAACTTGCCCAGGGCATCGCTCTGGAGGCCGAGAAGCTTGACGGCATCGCGTCGGTTGACGTTGCTGGCCCCGGCTTCATCAACCTGCGCCTCGATGCCGCCGCCGCCGGACAGCTTGCCCACACCATCGTGACCGAGGGATCGGCATTCGGAACCAACGACAGCCGCGTTGGTGAGGTCATCAACCTTGAGTTTGTGTCGGCCAACCCGACCGGCCCGATCCACCTCGGCGGCACCCGGTGGGCTGCCGTCGGTGACTCGCTGGCCCGACTTCTGCAGGCAAGCGGCGCTCAGGTGACGCGCGAGTACTACTTCAACGACCACGGCGCGCAGATCGACCGGTTTGCCCGTTCGCTGGTGGCGAGCTACCTGGGTGAGCCGACGCCGGAAGACGGCTACGGCGGAGACTACATCTCTGACATCAAGGATCGCGTGGTTGCGAACTACGTCGGCGATCTATCTGAGCTTGACCCGGAAGAGCTGCAAGAGGCCTTCCGTCGTGAGGGCGTTGAGCTGATGTTTGGCGACATCAAGAAGTCGCTGCACGAGTTCGGCGTCGACTTTGACGTCTATTTTCACGAGAACGAGCTGCACGAGACCGGTGCGGTTGAGCGCGCCATCCAGCGTCTGCAAGACGCCGGCCACATGTTCGAAAAAGACGGTGCGCTGTGGCTGCGCTCCACCGATTTCGGCGACGACAAAGACCGCGTCGTCATCAAGAGCGACGGCAACCCGGCGTACATCTCCGGTGACCTGGCCTACTACCTCAACAAGCGTGAGCGTGGCTTTAACCGTTGCATCATCATGCTGGGCGCCGACCACCACGGCTACGTGCAGCGCCTCATGGCGATGACCGCGGCGTTCGGCGACGAGCCCTACGTTAACCACCAGATTCTCATCGGCCAGATGGTCAACCTGGTGCGCGGCGGCGAGGCCGTTCGCATGTCTAAGCGCGCCGGAACCGTCGTCACGCTCGAAGACCTTGTCGACATCGTTGGCGTTGACGCCGCGCGGTACGCGTTGGTTCGCTCCAGCACCGACTCCAACCTCGACATCGACCTTGACCAACTGCAAAAGCGCACCAACGACAACCCGGTGTTCTACGTGCAGTACGCGCACGCCCGCACCCACAACGTTGCGCGTAACGCCAAAGACTCGGGCGTTGACCGATCGGTGTTTGCGCCCGAGACGCTGACGCACGAAACCGAAGCGGCGTTGCTGGGCGCGCTCCAGGAGTTCCCGCGCGTGGTGTCGTACGCCGCCGAATCGCGCGAGCCGCACCGCGTTGCCCGCTACCTCGAAGAGGTCGCCGGGCTCTACCACCGCTGGTACGACAACTGCCGCGTCACCCCGCAGGGCGATGACCCCATCGAGCCCGTGCACCACACCCGCCTATGGCTCAACGACGCCGCGGGTCAGGTGCTTCGCAACGGACTCACGCTCCTCGGCGTCACCGCACCCGAGCGCATGTAACGTCGCCACACATAGCAACGAGCGAAGGGTCAGACCACACGTCTGGCCCTTCGCTGTCTCCGCCCGCACCGCCGAACCGCCCGCACAGCCGTGTCAGCCCACTCACGCCCCGATGTCAGCCCGCGTCACGCAATTCAAGCCGCCCGGCCAACTGTCCTAGACTTGCAACACCTGCGCGAGAGAACTCCGCGCCGCCACCCGCCCCACGATTGGTAGCCCGTGTCATCCGCATCGCCCGCGACATTCGCCCCCGACTGGTTGGCCGTGCCCGCCGACGTCAACGCGTTGGCAACGCAGGTGTGGCCGCGGCGAACCACCCGCGACAGTTCGGGTGAAATCACCATCGGCGGCGCCACCGCGACCGCGCTCGCCGCGCAGTACGGAACCCCGGTGCTGGTGCTTGATGAGCAAGAAGTTCGCGACCGGGCAGCGCAGACGCTCGCCGCGTTCCAGACCGCCGCGGCCAATCACGGCGCCGAGGTGACCGTCTACTACGCGGGGAAGGCTTTTCTCTCCACGCATGTCGCCCGCTGGATGATCGAAGCCGGTCTCAACGTTGACGTGTGCTCCGGTGGTGAACTCGCCGTCGCGCTCGCGGCAGACGTTGACCCGTCGCGCCTCGGTTTTCACGGGAACAATAAGTCGGATGCCGAAATCGCCCGTGCGGTTTCCATCGGCATCGGAACCATCATCCTCGACTCGGTCGAAGAGATTGACCGCGTAGCGCGTGCGGCGACAGAAGCCGGAACCACGCAGCGCGTGCTGCTGCGTGTCAACAGCGGCGTGCACGCCGAAACGCACGACTTTCTCGCCACCGCGCACGAAGACCAAAAGTTTGGCATCACGCTACAAGACGCACCGGCCGCCGTCGCCGCGATTCGCGCGCACAACGCGCTCGAATTCCGCGGCCTGCACTGCCACATCGGCTCGCAGATCTTCGGCGCGAGCGGCTTTCGCGAGTCGGCGCGACGCGTCGTAGCCGTTCATGCCGCGCTTCTTGCTGAAGGTGACGTGCCGCAACTGAACCTCGGCGGCGGCTTCGGCATCGCCTACACCGCGGTCGATGACCCGGCACCGATCGATGACCTAGCGCGCGATATCGTCGACGCCGTCGCCGAAGAGTGTGCACTGCGCGATATCGCCATTCCGCACCTCTCCTTCGAGCCGGGGCGCAGCATTGTGGGCACGGCGGGCGTGACCCTCTATCGAGTCGGAACCACCAAAGAAGTGACGGTAGAAACTACCGAGGGCGAGCGCACCCGCCGTTACGTGAGCGTCGACGGCGGCATGAGCGACAACGCTCGTACCGCCCTCTACGGCGCGCAATACTCGGCCCGCCTCGCCAACCGCACCTCTGGTTCCACCCCCCAGCTGTCTCGCGTCGTCGGCATGCACTGCGAGTCTGGCGACATTGTGGTTGACCACGAATACCTGCCGAGCGACACCACCCGCGGTGACATCTTGGCGGTACCGGCAACCGGTGCGTATTGCGCTTCGCTGGCAAGCAATTACAACCACGTGCCCCGTCCGCCGGTGATCGCCGTGCGCGATGGCGAATCACGCGTGCTGGTGCGCGGCGAGACGATTGATGATCTGCTGGCGCGCGACGCCGGCGCAGATAAAGGAGAAGCATGATCGACTACCGACGATTGCGTGTTGCCCTGCTCGGAGCTGGAGCGGTGGGGTCACAGGTCGCCGGACTCCTGCTCAAGCACCGCGCTGAGCTTGCTGACCGCGCCGGAGCCGACCTCGAACTGGTTGGCATCGCGGTGCGCGATACGTCAGCTGCGCGCGATGTTGAGTTGCCAGACGAGCTTTTCACCACCGACGCCGAGTCGCTGCTGCTTGGCGCCGACATCGTGATCGAACTCATGGGCGGCATCGAACCTGCCCGCGGCTACATTCTGCAGGCCATCAACTCCGGTGCCGACATCGTGACCGCCAACAAGGCGCTGCTCGCCACCCACGGCTCGGAAATTTTTGACGCCGCCGATCAGGTGGGCGCGTCGGTTTACTACGAGGCCGCAGCCGCTGGCGCCATTCCCATCATTCGCCCGCTGCGCGATTCTCTCGCCGGCGACCGCGTGAACCGCATCATGGGTATCGTCAACGGAACCACGAATTACATCCTGGATCGGATGGACACCGAGGGTGCAGACTTCGGTGACGTGCTCAAGCAGGCTCAGGATCTCGGGTATGCCGAGGCCGACCCGACCGCCGATATCGAGGCCTATGACGCGGCGCAGAAGGCCGCAATTCTCGCGAGCCTCGCGTTTCACACCACGGTTCCGCTCGATGCCGTCTATCGCGAGGGCATCACCTCCATCGACGCGGCGATGATCGAGTCGGCACGCAAGGCCGATATGGTCATCAAACTGCTGGCCGTGTGCGAGCGCTTGACCGCAAACGACGGCGAGGGCGAGTCGATCTCGGTGCGTGTTTACCCCGCACTCATTCACCGTTCACACCCGCTCGCCAGCGTGCACGGCGCCAACAACGCCGTCTTTGTTGAGGCAGAAGCTGCTGGTCCGCTGATGTTCTACGGCGCCGGTGCCGGTGGCGTGCAGACCGCGTCCGCCGTGCTCGGCGATGTCGTCTCGGCGGCGCGACGCCACGTTGCCGGCGGCGTCGGAGTGGGGGAGTCCACCCGCGCGAACCTTCCCATTGTTCCGATTGGCCACGTCACCACGCGCTACCAAATCACCCTCGAAGTCACCGATGAGGCGGGCGTGCTCGCAACCATCGCCGGAATTCTCAGCGACGGCGGCGTCTCGGTCGCCACGGTTGAGCAGACGGTGGAACCAGGAGATGGAACCGCGCGCCTGGTGATCGGAACGCACACCGCCCGCGAAGCAGACTTGAGCGATACGGTGCAGAGCCTCGCGGCCAGCGCCGTCGTTCGCCGCGTTGTCTCCGTGCTGCGCGTTGAAGGAGACTGACATGCTGGGGCGTACCGTTGCCGTTCGCGTGCCGGCGACCAGCGCAAACCTCGGTCCGGGCTTTGACACGTTGGGCCTTGCGCTGAGTGTTTACGACGAACTGACCGTCGAAGAAGCGCCTGCCGGTGTGCTGGAGATCAACGTCACCGGCGCCGGGGCCGATGAGGTGCCGCGCGATGCCACACACCTCGTGGTGCGCGCCATCGCCTACACGTATGAGTCGGTGGGTCGCCCGGTGCCGGGGCTCAAGCTCACCGCACACAATGTGATTCAGCACGGGCGCGGCATGGGCTCGTCTGGTGCCGCGGTCGTCGCCGGAATTCTCGCGGCCAAGGGGCTGCTTGAGGGCGATGTGGCCTTCAGCGACGATGACCTGTTGCGCATCGCCACCGAGATGGAGGGGCACCCAGACAACGTCGCTCCAGCCCTCTTCGGCGGGCTCACGATCGCGTGGACAACCCACGACGGCCCGGCACATAAGAAGCTGCTCGTGCACCGCGGCGTCTCGCCTCTCGTATTCGTGCCGGACTACACCATGTCGACAAAGCTGGCGCGCAGCCTGCAGCCCGACTCGGTTCCGCGCGAAGACGCCATCTTCAATGTTTCGCGCTCCGCCCTGCTGATCGCGGCGCTCACGCAATCGCCCGAGCTGTTGCTCGCCGCAACCGAAGACAAACTGCACCAGGACTATCGTGCGCAGGCCATGCTGCCAACCATCGCGCTGGTGCAGGCGCTGCGTGCCGAAGGGTACGCAGCCGTGGTCTCGGGCGCGGGGCCCTCGGTGCTGGTGCTGGCAGACGGCCCAGGTAAACGTCAGGCAGCGGCGGAAATCGCGAATCGCGTTTCTGGCGCGCGCTGGGAGCCGTTGTTGCTCGCAGTCGATTTTAAAGGTGGTACAGTGAGGGACGTAACGGGGGATTCCGCGCTCACTGCGTGATCTGACCCCCATCGCAATCTGCGAACCTCTGCACTACCCCTGGAACACCAGACTTCGTCGTGTGTCGAGAAGGCTGTAGGCAGATGAAAGCTAATCCCAATTAGAGGAGAACTCGTGGAGTCAAACTCCGAGATCGAAACCACACCTGCGGTTCAGCAGGAAGCGGCAGAAGCTGCGCCCGTTCGCAAGCGTGCACCACGACGTGCAACGACCGCGACGGTAAAGACCGCCGACGCCGCCGCTGAGGCAACGTCGGCTGAGGTCGCTGCGACCGCACCGGCCGCGTCTGCGGATGCACCCGCCGGTGATGCCGAGGCGCCCGCCAAGGCACCGCGCAAGCGCCCGGTTCGCAAGACCCCGGCCAAGGCTGCCGCGGATGCCGACGCTCCCGCCGAGGGTGCTGACGCTGCGGGCGAGGCCGCGCCGGCGAAGAAGACCACCAAGCGCGTCGCGGCCGACGGTGCCGCAGACGCAAGCGATGCTGCACCCGCAGCAGATGGTTCCGGTTCTGGCGCTGCTGATTCGGCCGCTGCCGATTCGGTGCCCGCCAAGAAGCCGGCCCGCTCGCGCAAGAAGCCCGTCGCCGCTGATGCTGCCGACACCGCAGCTGACGCGCCGAAGGCGGCCGAGAAGTCAGAGGCTCCGGCCGAGGCTCCCGCCGAGGCGCCGAACGAGTCTGGCGCTACCGACGGCGAGCAGGCGAACGCCGAGGGCGAGTCCGAAGGCGGACGCAGCCGGAGCCGCAACCGCAACCGCAATCGCAACCGCAACGAGCGCGACGGCGGCAGCAATGGTTCCGGAACCAACAACAACGGTGGCCAGAACAACGGCAACAACAACGCTGGTTCGAACAACAACGCTGGTTCCAACAACAACGCTGGCTCGAACAACAACAACCAAGACGACGAGGGCGGCTCCAGCCGCAACCGTCAGCGCAACAAGCGCCGCACGAACACGCAGAACGACGAGTTTGAGCCGGAGATCGGCGAAGACGACGTACTGATTCCGATCGCTGGTGTGCTTGATGTGCTCGACAACTACGCCTTCGTGCGGACGTCGGGTTACCTGCCGGGCACGAGCGACGTGTATGTCTCGCTCGGCCAGGTGAAGAAGTACAACCTGCGCAAGGGTGACGCCATCGTCGGTGCGATCAAGCAGCCGCGCGAGGGTGAGCAGTCTGGCCGTCAGAAGTACAACGCGCTGGTCAAGGTCGACTCGATCAACGGCCTGTCGGTGGAAGACGCCGCCAACCGTGTTGAGTTCGGCAAGCTGACCCCGCTGTACCCGCAGGAGCGCCTGCGTCTGGAGACGGGGGCCGAGAAGCTGACGCAGCGCATCATCGACCTCGTCGCCCCCATCGGCAAGGGCCAGCGTGGCCTGATCGTCGCGCCGCCCAAGGCTGGCAAGACCATCGTGCTACAGCAGATCGCCAACGCGATCGCAACGAACAACCCCGAGGTTCACCTCATGGTCGTGCTCGTTGACGAGCGCCCCGAAGAGGTCACCGACATGCAGCGCACCGTCAAGGGTGAGGTTATTGCCTCCACCTTCGACCGCCCGGCAGAAGACCACACCACGGTCGCAGAGCTCGCGATCGAGCGCGCCAAGCGTCTCGTTGAGCTGGGGCGCGATGTTGTCGTGCTGCTCGACTCGATCACCCGCCTCGGCCGTGCCTACAACCTGGCAGCGCCGACCTCGGGCCGCGTGCTCTCCGGTGGCGTCGACGCTTCGGCGCTGTACCCGCCGAAGCGCTTCTTCGGTGCCGCCCGCAACATCGAAAACGGTGGCTCGCTGACGATTCTCGCGACCGCTCTCGTTGAGACTGGTTCCAAGATGGACGAGGTCATCTTCGAAGAGTTCAAGGGCACCGGCAACAGCGAGCTGCGCTTGAGCCGTCAGCTTGCTGACAAGCGCATCTTCCCGGCCGTTGACGTCAACGCATCGTCCACGCGTCGCGAAGAGATGCTGCTGTCGCCCGACGAGGTCAAGATCACGTGGAAGCTGCGCCGGGCCCTTGCCGGTCTTGACACGCAGCAGGCACTCGAGGTTGTGCTCGGCAAGCTCAGCGACACCCAGTCGAACGTGGAGTTCTTGGTGCAGATGCAGAAGTCGATGCCGGCTCCCGCTGGCGGCGCATCGCACGCTCACGAGAACAACATTCGCTAATGTTCGAGTCTGTTCAGGCCCTTCTCGATGAGCACAAGCTTGTCGAGAAGGAACTGTCTGACCCCGAGGTTCACGCCGATGCGGCGCGGGCAAAGCGCGTAAATCGCCGCTATGCCGAGCTGAACAAGATTGTGCACGCGCACGGTGCGTGGCTGGCCGCGGGGGATGACCTTGAGGCGGCGCGTGAGCTCGCGAAGGAAGACGACGCGTTCGCCGAGGAGCTTCCTGGGCTTGAAGAAGGCTTGGCGCAGGCACAGGAAAAGCTGCGCCGCCTGCTGATCCCGCGCGACCCCGACGATGCTCGTGACGTGATCATGGAGATCAAGGCCGGCGAGGGCGGCGCGGAGAGCGCGCTGTTTGCCGCTGACCTGCTGCGCATGTACTCCCAGTACGCCGCCCACAAGGGCTGGAAGACGGAACTGCTTGACTTCAACGAGTCAGATCTGGGCGGCTACAAAGACGTGCAGATCGCCATCAAAGGCAGCTCCACCGACCCGTCGCAGGGCGTGTGGGCGCACCTCAAATATGAGGGTGGCGTGCACCGCGTGCAGCGTGTGCCGGCAACGGAGTCGCAGGGCCGCATCCACACCTCGACCACCGGCGTTCTGGTGTTTCCTGAGGTTGATGAGCCCGAAGAGATCCACATCGACCCGAACGACCTGAAGATTGACGTTTACCGTTCGTCTGGCCCCGGTGGTCAGTCGGTGAACACGACCGACTCGGCCGTTCGAATCACCCACGTTCCCACCGGGATCGTGGTGTCGATGCAGAACGAGAAGAGCCAGCTGCAAAACCGTGAAGCGGGCATGCGTGTGTTGCGCGCCCGCCTGCTTGCACGCCAGCAGGAAGAACTCGCGGCCGCCGCGTCAGACGCCCGCAAGTCGCAGATTCGTGGAATGGACCGTTCGGAGCGCATCCGCACGTACAACTTTCCCGAGAACCGCATCGCCGATCACCGCACTGGTTACAAGGCCTACAACCTTGACCAGGTGATGGACGGCGCGATCGAACCGATCATCGACTCGTGCATCGCAGCCGATGAAGAGGAGCGCCTCGCCGCCATCGGCGACAACGATTGAGCCGGGCACGATGAGGTTTGAAGACGTTTCGCGCGCGGTAGTGCGTGTTCCCGTTGTCTGCCTCATCGTGCTCGCCCTCTCCATCGTTGGTTACGGCCTGCGGTGGTATTCCCTCGTCGTCGTCATGATCGCGCTGGTCGGCATCGTGCTGGCGTTTCCGGCGTGGTCTGGCGCCATCGTTTCCCGGCTGTGGAAGTGCCCGGCCTGCGGCAAACCGCTACCAATCAGTTTTCGATTCGGTCTCGTGTTGCCCGCCGAAGTGAGCCATTGCCCCAGCTGCGAGCACGCCCTCCGCACCCCACTCGAAACTCCCTAGCGCTTAGCGCCGTGGTTCCGCTGTTCCCGCCCGTGTTATGCACGAGTGCCCCCCGTGTTATGCACGAGTGGAACCATGAAAAGGGGGCGAAACACGGCGTGTCGTCGTGTTTCGGGCGATTTGGTCGTGCAGAACAGGGTCGGGACCGTGCAGAACAGGGTCGGGATCGTGCATAACAGCAAACCAAGACGCACGGCAATCCGACGAACCGCGGAAAGCGCCCGCACGCGCCCGCAGTCGCCCGCCCACGGGCGCAGGCCGGTGTTAGTTCGCGTACCAGACCGGCGGGTGGGGGAGCGGGCCGCGGGCCTGCTCGAGTAGTTCGGCCAATGCAAACAGTGCTTCTTCGCCGCCGGGGCGGCCAACCAGTTGCACCGAGACGGGCTGACCGGTGGCTGACATCGTCACCGGCACGGAGATGGCAGGCAGCCCCGCGACATTGACCCAGCTGGTGTACGGCGCATATTGCACCTGTTGCGTGAAGTTTTTCTCGGCGTCGAGCGCATCAAACCAACCGACCGGGCGCGGCGATTGGGCGAGCACCGGAGTCAACACGGCATCGTAGGCGTGAAACGCGCTGATCGTCTGCTTCTCGAACACCCGCGCCGCAGCGAGAGCACCGAGCACAGCCTCCGACGACAGCGCGCGACCCTCTTCGATGAGCCATCGGGTAATAGGCTCAACCTGGGTCAGCTCCGAGCCGCGCACCGGAATGCGCGCCGCACTCGCGCGCCAGAGGGTGCGAAAAAGGTCGGGGTATCCCACCGGCTCCCACGTTGCCTGCGACACCGTAGCCGAGGCCGCGAGCACCTCCGCCGCCCATGCGACAGCTGCCGCGGCGTCATCGTCGAGCACGATTTCGGTGTCGTCGTCCCAGGGCGAGACGGTCGTAACGCCAACCCGCAACGCCGCGGGCCTCGGAACCTCGGGAGCCGTCACAGCGTACGGAAGCGGCGCAATCGAACGCATCACGTCATAGAGAAACCGAATGTCGCCGACGGTGCGTGCGAGCGGGCCGGACACGGCAAGGCCGTCGGGGGAGTCGAGGCCGGAACCAAACGGCATACGCCCGCGCGAGGGCTTGAGGCCCACAATGCCGACGGTCGCCGTCGGAATGCGAATCGAACCGCCTCCGTCAGAGCCGGGTGCCCACGGCAATAGCCCCGCGGCGACGGCAACGGCCGCGCCGCCGCTGGAACCACCGGCTCCGGTCGAGAGGTCCCACGGGTTGCGGGTCGGAGCCGATACGGCAGATTCGGTGTACCCGGTCATTCCGAATTCGGGCGTGGCGGTTTTGCCGAGGCTGATGCCTCCCGTGGCATCGAGCGCCGCGACGAGCGGGTCGGAGACTTCGGGCACGAACGAGCGGAAAGCCGCAGAACCATAGCGCGTGGGAACCCCGGCGCGCGCCGCGAGATCTTTGTCGCCAAACGGAACCGCCCACAGCGGTCCGCGCACAGCATCCGGGAGTACGGCGGCGAGGCGTTCCATCGCGCCATCGGGGGTGACTTCGACAAACGCGCCGAGCGCATCGTTGTGCGCCGCGATCCGCGCGAGGTAGTGCTCGGTGACTATTCGCGGCGAGACGGAGCGCTGGTTGAGCTGGCGGGCCAGTCCTCGTGCCGAAATATCGTGAAGCACACTCATGATTCGAGCCTACGGGAGGTGCGAGCCGCGGCAGTCTCGATCACGCACGGCGGCCGCCAGATCACGCACGCGGCGCGTTAGATCGCGTACTCGGGCGCCATGAGCGCCTTGGTGTCTTCGCCAGGGTGGCGTCGCCTGGCCTTGGCCGGAATGCCAACAAGCACCGATTCTTCGGGGGCATCCTTGGTCACGACGGCGTTGGCGCCGACGACGCTATGGGCGCCGATGACAATCGGCCCGAGAATCTTCGCGCCTGCGCCCACAGCCACCCCATCACCGAGGGTGGGATGGCGCTTGCCGGCAGACGTGGTGCGCCCGCCCAGCGTGACCCCGTGGTAGAGCATGACGTCGTCGCCCACCTCCGCGGTCTCACCGATCACCACGCCAGATCCGTGATCGATGAAAAACCGTCGGCCAATGCTCGCCCCGGGGTGAATCTCAATTCCCGTGAGAAATCTCGTCACCTGCGAACCCGCGCGCGCCAAAAACCTGAGCTCGCGCTGCCACAACCAGTGGTTCACCCGGTGCGCCCAGATCGCGTGTAAGCCCGGATACAGGATTGCAATTTCCAGACCGCTACGCGCGGCAGGATCCCGCAGCTTGGCCGCGGCGAGATCTTCGCGAATTCGAGACAGCGCGCTCATGCGTCAATCTTCGCGCAAATCCTCAAACAGCGCCGTCGACAGGTAGCGCTCGCCGGTGTCAGGAACCACAACGACGATCGTCTTGCCAGCGTTCTCCGGGCGCTTAGCCACCTCAAGCGCTGCCCAGATTGCAGCACCGGAGGACATGCCCACCAGCAGACCCTCACGAGCGGCCACTTCACGCGCCACGCGCAGCGAGTCATCAAACTCGACGTCAATGACCTCGTCGATGACATCGCGATCCAAAATCGCCGGCACAAAGTTCGGCCCGATGCCCTGAATCTTGTGCGGTCCGGGGTGTCCCTCGGTGAGAATAGGGCTGTCCTTCGGCTCGACAGCGATGATCTGAATCCCCGGAACCTCCTCCTTCAGCACCTGACCCACGCCTGTGATGGTTCCGCCCGTTCCGATGCCCGCGACGAAGATGTCGATGTTGCCCTCGGTGTCACGCAAGATCTCGCGCGCTGTTGTCGCCCGGTGAATGGCAGGGTTCGCCTCGTTCTCGAACTGTCGCGCCCAGATTGCGCCTGGCGTCTCGGCGACGAGGCGCTTGGCCTCTTCCACGGCTCCCGTCATGCCCTTCGTCGGGTCGGTCAGCACCAGCTCGGCGCCGAAAGCCTTCAGCAGCACGCGACGCTCTTTCGACATTGAAGCCGGCATGGTCAGAATGACGTGGTAGCCACGCGCGGCGCCCACCAGCGCGAGCGCAATGCCGGTGTTTCCCGAGGTCGATTCGACGATGGTTCCGCCCGGCTGCAGTTCGCCCGACGCCTCTGCGGCGTTGACGAGCGCGATTCCCAGGCGGTCTTTGACAGACGAGCCGGGGTTGAAGAACTCGAGTTTGGCGAGCACCGTCGCCCCCACACCCTCGGTCACGGTGTTGAGACGAACGAGGGGAGTGTTTCCGAAAGCCGTGGTGATGTCGGCGTGGATTCCAGCCATGATGTGCCTTTCTGTGGCGACGACAACTGTGCGTTCAGGATAGGGCGTTGCGGGAGCCGGCATCAGTGTGTGACGAAATACGTCCCCAATGCTGCAAGACGCAGACCGGAACCATCGGCTGGGTGCGCGCAGAGCCCACGTAAGCTGGGGGAGATGACCGAGTTGCCTACCCCCGCCGAGTCCGTATCCGCCGTGCTGGCGACGGCTCGCGAAACGCTCACCACGGCCGGCGTTACCGACCCCGCCGTCGACGCGACCCTCCTGCTTGCCCACGTTCTCGGCGCCTCCCGGGGTGACATTCAGCTCAAGGAGACCCTCAGTCACACCCTCTCGGACGCCGATCTCGCCGCCTATGACGCGGTGATCGCGCGCCGCGCGGCTCGCGAACCCCTACAGCACATCACCGGCACCGCACCGTTTCGTTACCTCGAGCTTCTCGTCGGCCCCGGCGTCTTTGTTCCGCGTCCCGAAACGGAGATCGTCGCGCAATACGCCATCGACGCGCTCTGGGCGGTCGCAGCACCAGAACCCATTGCGGTTGACTTGGGAACTGGCTCCGGCGCGATTGCGCTGGCCATGGCCACCGAGGTTCCGCACGCCCGGGTTGTCGCCGTGGAGCGGTCGGCCGCCGCCCACGGTTGGGCAGCGAAAAACGTCACGCGCGTTGGCGCAACCAACCTTGAGCTACGTCGGGGCGATTTTGCCCACGCGCTCGATGATCTGGCAGGCACCGTCGCAGTCATCGCGTCGAACCCGCCGTATGTGCCAGCGGATGCGATTCCGCGTGACCTTGAGGTGCGCCTTCACGACCCCAAGGAGGCGCTGTATAGCGGCGCTGATGGGCTTGATGACATTCGCATTATCAGCGGCGTTGGCCTGCGCCTTGGCTACCCGGGATCGAGCATCGTGCTGGAACATGGCGAATGGCAGGGCGCCGAGATCCGCGAGATTTTGACGGCTGATGGCTGGCAGTCGGCGGCAACGCATCAGGATCTCACCATGCGCGATCGAGTCACCACGGCCGTTCACCCGTAATCGCCAGCCGCGCGCCCTAGAATGGCGAGGTCATGTCTTCCGTTTTTGACTGCCTCGATGCCTCCCAGCTCCTGCCGGCCATGCGTGCTGCCCGCACAACTGTTGCCCGCGGCGAGCTCATCGTTCTGCCCACCGACACCGTGTACGGCGTTGGCGCAGACGCTTTTTCGCCCGCTGCGGTTCGCCGACTGTTGGAGGCGAAGGGGCGAGGCCGCAACCAGCCGCCGCCCGTGCTGGTCGGAACCACAGACGCGATGCGTGCACTCGTTGCGGAGGTTCCGCTCGAAGTCGACGCCCTCGTGGAGCGCTTCTGGCCAGGAGCACTCACCATCGTGCTTCCGGCGCAGCCGTCGTTGACGTGGGATCTGGGTGAAACCAAGGGCACCGTTGCGGTGCGCATGCCAGACAACATGGTGGCACGCGAGCTTCTGCAAGAGACCGGGCCGCTCGCGGTTTCTAGCGCCAACCTCACCGGGCAGCCGGCGGCCAACACCATCGCTGAAGCTGAGGCCATGCTCGGCGAGAGCATCGGCGTCTACCTCGACGGCGGCCAGGCTGGCGTCGGGCTCAGCTCGACGATTATCGATGCCACGCAGCTCGTCACCGCGACAGAAAGCGAGCGGATCGTGCGCGTGCTTCGCGAGGGTGGCGTGACCCGCGCCGAACTGCGCGAGGTGCTCGGAGATGCGCTGGAGCCGGATCCCGCACCCGCGGAACCCGAAGCCGGCGGCGCGTCTTGAGGCAGTACCTCTTCATCATCATCCTGACGGCGGCAGTTACCTTCGTCGTCGGTTGGGTCGTGTGGCACCTGAGCCACCGCTTCAAGATCTACCCCGGCATTCGTGAGCGCGACGTTCACACTACGCCGACGCCACGTATCGGTGGCATTGCCATTTACGTCGGCATCATGGTCGCCATCGCCATCTCAAGCCAGGTTCCGTTCTTCGCGATCTTCTGGGAGAGACCTGCGTCCATCTGGGCGATCGTTATCGCGTCGACCGTCATTGTGTTGGTCGGCATTGCCGATGACCTTTGGGACCTTGACTGGATGATCAAGCTCGCGGCACAGTTCATCACCGCGAGCATCGTCGCCTACGGCGGATTGCAGATCTACTACCTGCCGTTCGGCGGAGTCACTGTCCTTTCTAGTTGGCTACTGTTCGGTCTTACCGTCTTTGTGATCGTCATTGTGATGAACGCGGTGAACTTCATCGACGGGCTTGATGGGCTGGTCGCCGGCGTCGTCTTGATCTCCAACGTCATCTTCTTTCTGTACTCGTACATGTTTGTTCGAGACTTCGGAACCTCGACAAACTCGTCGCTCGCCACCTTCATTGCTGCCGCCATAATCGGCGCCTGCATCGGGTTCCTCCCGCTCAACTGGCGCCCTGCTCGGATGTTCATGGGGGACTCCGGTGCGCTCTTGCTCGGTCTGCTCATGGCGACCAGTGCGATCGCGATCACCGGTGAGGCAAACCCCGAGGCGCTGAGCGATGCCATTAGCGATGATCGACTGGGCGAATCGCAGCTGTTGGGTGCGTTGATTCCGATTCTGCTGCCCGTCGTTGTGCTCACGCTGCCGCTGACAGATTTTGGACTGGCCGTGATGCGCAGGCTCCGTGCCGGCAAGTCGCCGTTTTCGCCCGACCGCAAGCACCTGCATCACCGCATGCTCGATCATGGTCACACCGCCATGGAGGCCGTGCTCATCTTCTACTCATGGACGGCGGTCGTGTGCCTCTCCGTGCTGCTCATGTACATTGCGACCCGTGACCGTTGGCCGGGGCTGTGGTGGGTCGGCGTCATCTTTGGCGTCGTCGGAATCATCGCCTGCCTTGTCGTCACGATCATCCCGTCGCGTCGTCGACCTATCATCACTGCGCCCGATCTGGAGGACGCCTCATGACCACCCCCGCTCCTGTTGCGAGTAACCCCGTGCTGCGAATGACACTGATCGTTGGCGGCATCGTCAACGCCGTCATCGCCGTGATCGCCGGCATTGTCGGCTTTCTGCTCGCCGCACAAGACGGCATGTGGAGCGCGATTGTCGGCGTGCTGTTCGGCTTTGTGTTTCTCGCGATCACCGCGCTGTCGATTCTGATTGCGAACCGGTGGAACGGAACCGAGCTGTACGCCACGCTGTTCTTCGCGATTGTGCTGGGTGGTTGGCTCGTAAAGTTCGTGATTTTTCTCGTTGGGTTCTTCCTCATCAAAGATCAGCCGTGGCTCGACAGCCAGATTTTCTACGTCGCGCTTGTCGTCACGGTGCTCGCCTCGCTTGTCGTTGACGTCGTTGTGATGCAGAAAATGCGCATTCCGATCGAGATTGCGCTGCCGGAAACGCTGGCCGACGCGGGCGAAGAAAACGATCTCGAAAACGGCTCTGTGCAGCGCTCAGATCGAGAAGAAATCGGCCGCGAAAACCAGGGGTCGGAAGACTCCAAATAATCTCCGTCTCGATTCGTGAGAATTACGAACTATTGCTAGGGTAGGAGAGTTCCCCCGACTGCGCGCAGTGCCCTGCACGCGTGCTGTGTCGGGATGATCCAGTCTCACCCATCGTCGCGACACCTGTGTGTTGCCCCGAAGTTGGAGCCGCAACGTTGAACAACGCCGCGAGTCTTATCGCCGCTGCCGCCGCTGAAGGCGATGGCTTCCACGCACCGTCCATTTGGGAATTCTTCCCTGCGCCGGTCTTCCAAATCGGTGAGCTGGTCATTACCCGCATTCACCTGATCCAGTTCTTCGCAACCGCCGTGGTTGTGGTGTTGCTGGTTCTCGGTACCCGCAAGATGCGTGTCGTTCCCGGCCGCTTCCAGTCGGTTGTCGAAATGGGTCTGGACTTCGTTCGCGTGAACATCGCGCACGACCTGTTGGGTAAGAAGGACGGCAACCGCTTCCTTCCGATCCTGACCACCATGTTCTTCATGATTCTGTTCATGAACCTCACGGGTGTGATTCCCTTCATGAACATCGCCGGAACCTCGATCATCGCTGTTCCGCTGTTGCTCGCCGTTATCTCGTACGTCACGTTCATTTACGCCGGTTTGAAGAAGAGCCCCAAGAACTTCATCAAGAACTCGCTCTTCCCGGCCGGTGTGCCCGCAGCGCTGTACTTGATCGTTACGCCGCTCGAGTTCATCTCGACGTTCATCATCCGCCCCGTGACGCTCACGCTGCGACTTCTGATGAACATGATCGTCGGCCACCTGATGCTCGTCCTGTTCTTCGCAGCGACGCACTTCTTCTTCTTCTCTGCAGGGTCATGGTTCCCGATTCTTGGTGTCGGTTCGCTGGCAGCAGGTTTTGCCTACACCCTCTTTGAAATCCTGGTGGCCTTCCTCCAGGCGTACGTCTTCACCATCCTGACTGCGGTCTACATCCAGCTCGCAGTCGCAGAAGAGCACTGAGCGGAGCGGCATAAGCCGTTCCTCCCAACGAAAGGAAAAACCCCGTGGACGCAACTACGGTTTTCGCTGAAGTCACCGGCTCGATCTCGACCGTGGGCTACGGCCTCGCGGCAATCGGCCCCGCTATCGGTGTGGGTATCGTCGTCGGCAAGACGATCGAGGGTGTTGCACGTCAGCCTGAACTGCAGGGTCGCCTGCAGGTGATGATGTGGATCGGTATCGCCTTCACCGAGGCGCTCGCCTTCATCGGTATCGCCACGCACTTCATCTTCGCCGCCTAATTCACTCGACTTCAGACAGGTAAGGAGACAGGATGCTTAACGCTCTTGTCCTGGCCGCAGAGGAAGCAGCAGCGCCTAACCCGCTGATTCCCGCGTGGTACGACATCATCTGGTCGGCCGTCTGCTTCGTGATCATCCTCTTCGTCGTTTGGAAGGTTGCTCTCCCGAAGATGGCCGCGCTGCTTGATGCACGCTCGGCTGCCATCGAGGGCAACATTGCCAAGGCTGACGAGGCACAGCGCCAGGCGGAAGCCGCGCTGGAGGAGTACACGGCTCAGCTCGCAAGTGCACGCAAGGAAGCGGGAGACATCCGCGACGCTGCACGCGAAGACGGCAAGAAGATCGTTGCAGAGGCAAAGGACGCCGCTACCGCTGAGGCAGCACGCGTTCAGGCCACCGCTCACGCGCAGATCGAAGCAGAACGCCAGGCGGCACTCGTTTCGCTCCGTAGCGAGGTCGGCACGCTCGCTCTTGACCTCGCAGGTAACGTCATCGGCGAATCGCTCGAAGACGACAAGAAGGCACAGGGCGTGGTTGACCGCTTCCTTGCTGACCTCGAGGCTTCTGAGAAGGCAACCCGATAATGGGTAGCGCTACCACTCAGGCACTCGCGGCGGCGGCAATCGCTCTCGACGCGCAGACCGTCGATCTGGAAACCGCGCGCGAGCTGTTCACAGCCGCGCAGGTCATCGGATCCTCGAAGCAGCTGTGCGGAGCGCTTGCTGACCCGACGGCTTCGGTCGCGTCGCGTTCGCGGGTCGTTGCAACCGTATTCGGCGCGCAGTTTCAGCCGGCAACCATTGCCGCGCTGACCGCCGCCGTTTCGTTGCGCTGGTCGAACCCGGCCGACCTCGTCGCAGGTATCGAAGACCTCGGCGTGCGCGCGGCATCGCGCGCCGCAGAGGGCGTCGACCTGGAAGGCGAGCTCTTCTCGGTCTCGCGTGTGATCGCTGAGAACCCTGCCCTTGAACTTGCCCTCGGCTCACGCCTGGGTCAGGACGAAGCGAAGGGCGCTCTTATCGAGAAGCTCCTCGCGGGCAAGGCAAGCGAAGTAACCACGCTGGTGGTTTCGTCGCTGGTGCAGGATCCGCGCGGTCGTCGCGTTCGCTCCATGCTTTCCCACGCGATGCGTCTTGTCGCACAGCAGCGCGGAGGAGTCGTCGCAACCGTGACGAGCGCCTCGGCTCTTTCTGCTGAGCAGCAGGAACGCCTCACGGTTGCCCTGTCGAAGAACTACGGCGGGCGAATTTCGCTCAACGTCGTTATCGACCCCGCCGTCGTCGGCGGTCTGCGCGTGCAGATTGCAGATGACGTCATCGATGGCACGATTTCGTCGCGCATCGAGGACCTGCGCCAGAAGCTCGCAGGCTAAACGACTTCCCGCGAAAGCGGAGAATTTCGGGGCGATGAGCCCCACAAAACGAAGGAAGACAATGGCAGACCTCTCCATCAGCCCCGACGTCATCCGTGACGCGCTGAAAGATTTTGTCGCCGCCTACGAGCCCGCAGGCGCTGCGGCGACCGAAGTCGGCACCGTCGTTGACGCTGCCGACGGCATCGCCCACGTTGAGGGCCTGCCCGGCGTCATGGCAAACGAGCTCGTTCGCTTCGGCGACGGCACCCTCGGACTCGCCCAGAACTTGGACGAGAACGTTATCGGTGTTGTTGTGCTCGGCGAGTTCTCGGGCATCGAAGCAGGGCAAGAAGTCACCCGCACGGGTGAGGTCCTCTCGGTTCCCGTCGGTGACGGATACCTCGGACGCGTCGTTGACCCGCTCGGTCAGCCGATCGATGGCCTCGGCGAGATCGTGTCCGAAGGACGCCGCGCGCTGGAGCTTCAGGCTCCCGGCGTTATGCAGCGTAAGTCGGTTCACGAGCCGATGCAGACCGGCATCAAGGCAATCGACGCGATGATCCCCGTTGGCCGTGGCCAGCGTCAGCTCATCATTGGTGACCGCCAGACCGGTAAGACCGCTATCGCGATCGACACCATCATCAACCAGAAGGACAACTGGGAGTCCGGCGACGTCAACAAGCAGGTTCGCTGCATCTACGTCGCAATCGGTCAGAAGGGCTCGACCATCGCATCCGTTAAGGGTGCGCTGGAAGAGGCTGGCGCCATGGAGTACACCACGATCGTGGCAGCTCCCGCGTCTGACCCCGCCGGCTTCAAGTACCTGGCTCCCTACACCGGTTCTGCCATTGGTCAGCACTGGATGTACGGCGGCAAGCACGTCCTGATCATCTTCGATGACCTGTCGAAGCAGGCTGAGGCTTACCGTGCCGTTTCGCTGCTGCTGCGTCGCCCGCCGGGACGTGAGGCATACCCCGGTGACGTCTTCTACCTGCACTCCCGCCTTCTCGAGCGTTGCGCAAAGCTCTCTGACGAGCTGGGTGCTGGTTCCATGACCGGTCTTCCGATCATCGAGACCAAGGCAAACGACGTCTCGGCCTACATTCCGACCAACGTGATTTCGATCACCGACGGCCAGATCTTCCTCCAGTCGGACCTCTTCAACGCTAACCAGCGTCCCGCCGTTGACGTGGGTATCTCGGTTTCGCGTGTTGGTGGTGACGCTCAGGTCAAGTCGATCAAGAAGGTCTCCGGAACGTTGAAGCTGGAGCTGGCGCAGTACCGCTCGCTCGAAGCCTTCGCGATGTTCGCATCCGACCTTGACGCAGCTTCGCGTCGTCAGCTGGCACGTGGTGCACGTCTGACCGAACTGCTCAAGCAGCCGCAGTACTCGCCGTACCCGGTTGAGGAGCAGGTTGTCTCGATTTGGGCCGGCACCAACGGCAAGCTCGACACGATCGAGGTGGAAGATGTTCTTCCCTTCGAGCGTGAACTGCTTGACTACGTGCGCCGCAACACCGAGATTCTGACGCGTCTGCGCGAAACCAACGTTCTCGATGACGCAACGGTTGACGAGCTCAACATGGTCACCGACAAGTTCATCCTTGAGTTCAACGGTGGCAAGGGTCAGGCAATTGACGGTCTCGGCCGTGAAGAGCACGACGCGGCATCCGCTGAAGACGTGAACCAGGAGCAGATCGTCAAGGGTCGCCGGGCGTAAGCCGGGCGGAAAGAGACGATAATGGGCGCTCAACTCCGGGTCTACAAGCAGAAGATCTCTTCTGCTCAGACCACGAAGAAGATCACGAAGGCGATGGAACTCATCGCGGCTTCGCGCATCCAGAAGGCAATGGCTCGCGTTCGCGCGGCCTCACCCTTCGCGCGTGCCGTGACGCGTGCCGTCTCCGCCGTGGCCACCAACTCCAACGTCGATCACCCGCTGACTCGCGAGCCCGACCAGATCCGCCGTTCCGCGGTTGTGATCTTCACGGCAGACCGAGGCCTGGCTGGTGCGTTCAACTCGCAGATTCTCCGTGAGGCTCTCGAAGTCGCCGAAATGCTCAAGGAGCAGGGACGCGAAGTCGTTTACTACCTCGTGGGTCGCAAGGCCGTTGGCTACTTCCAGTTCCGCAAGATGGACTGGGTGGCCGACTGGGTTGGCGACACCGACAACCCGTCGTTCGAAACGGCCGAGGCGATCTCGGCCTCGATCCTCGAGTCGTTCCGCAAGGAGTACGCAGAGGGCGGCGTTGACGAGATTCACCTCGTTTACAACCGCTTCGTCAGCATGATGACGCAGTCGCCTGAGAACGTCCGCCTTCTCCCGCTGGAGATTGTGGAAGCCGATGCAGCGGAAGCCGCGTCAACTCAGGTGTTCCCGCTGTACGAGTTCGAGCCGGACGCCGAGCAGGTTCTCGACTCGATCCTGCCTGTGTACATCCAGAGCCGCGTCTACAACGCTCTCCTGCAGTCGGCTGCCGCAAAGCACGCCGCAACGCAGAAGGCGATGAAGTCGGCAAGTGACAACGCAGACAAGCTCATCACGGACTACACCCGCCTCCGCAACAACGCGCGCCAGGCAGAGATTACGCAGCAGATCGCCGAGATCGTCGGCGGCGCGGACGCTCTGGCGTCCTAAAGACCATCACGAAAGAGAAGACCATGACTGACATCGCCACGGCAGCTCAGACTGCGGTCGTCGGGCGCGTCGCACGCGTTACGGGACCGGTTGTCGACATCGAGTTCCCGCACGACTCGATCCCCGACATCTACAACGCACTCAAGACCACCATCACGATCGGCGAAGAGTCGACCGAGATCACCCTCGAGGTTGCTCAGCACCTCGGTGACGACCTCGTTCGCGCCATCGCGCTCAAGCCCACCGACGGCATCGTCCGCGGCCAGGAGGTGCGCGACACCGGTGAGCCCATCATGGTTCCCGTCGGTGACGTCACCAAGGGCAAGGTGTTCAACGCAACGGGTGAGGTTCTGAACCTCGCACCCGGCGAGACCATCGAGGTCACGGAGCGTTGGGGTATCCACCGCAAGGCTCCGGCCTTTGACCAGCTTGAGTCGAAGACCACCATGTTCGAGACCGGCATTAAGTCGATCGACCTGCTGACCCCCTACGTTCAGGGTGGAAAGATTGGTCTGTTCGGTGGTGCCGGTGTCGGTAAGACCGTTCTGATCCAGGAAATGATCCAGCGTGTTGCGCAGGATCACGGTGGTGTGTCGGTGTTCGCCGGTGTTGGCGAGCGCACCCGTGAGGGTAACGACCTGATCCACGAAATGGAAGAGGCAGGCGTCTTCGACAAGACCGCCCTTGTCTTCGGCCAGATGGACGAGCCGCCGGGAACGCGTCTGCGCGTTGCGCTGTCGGCACTGACCATGGCTGAGTACTTCCGTGACGTGCAGGGCCAGGACGTTCTGCTCTTCATCGACAACATCTTCCGCTTCACGCAGGCAGGTTCCGAGGTTTCGACCCTTCTGGGTCGTATGCCTTCTGCCGTGGGTTACCAGCCCAACCTTGCCGACGAGATGGGTGTGCTCCAGGAGCGCATCACCTCGACGCGCGGTCACTCGATTACGTCGCTGCAGGCAATTTACGTTCCTGCTGACGACTACACCGACCCGGCACCGGCAACGACGTTCGCGCACCTTGACGCAACGACCGAGCTCAGCCGTGAGATCGCGTCGAAGGGTCTGTACCCGGCAATCGACCCGCTGACCTCGACGTCGCGTATCCTCGACCCGCGTTACATCGGTGCCGACCACTACCGCGTCGCAACCGCTGTGAAGCAGATCCTGCAGAAGAACAAGGAACTCCAGGAGATCATCGCCATCCTCGGTGTCGACGAGCTCTCTGAAGAAGACAAGATCGTCGTGGCACGTGCACGTCGTATCCAGCAGTTCCTCTCGCAGAACACCTACATGGCGAAGAAGTTCACCGGTGTGGAGGGTTCGACGGTTCCGATCAAGGAGACTATCGAGTCGTTCGACGCTATCGTCAAGGGCGAGTTCGACCACGTTGCCGAGCAGGCATTCTTCAACGTCGGTGGCATCTCCGACGTCGAAGAGCAGTGGGCGAAGATCCAGAAGGAGAACGGCTGAGATGGCCCTCAACGTGAGCCTCGTCTCTGCTGACGCAGAGGTCTGGACGGGAGAGGCGTCGCTTGTCGTCGCCAAGACCGTCGAAGGCGAAATCGGGTTCATGACCGGCCACGAGCCTGTGCTGGCAATTCTCGCCGAAGGTCAGGTGCGTATCACCACCTCGGCTGGCGAGAAGATCACCGCTACCGCGAAGGATGGATTCCTCTCGATGGAGGGTTCAACCGTCACGATTGTTGCTGGCCACGCCGCACTCGTCTCCTGATTGACTAGTCAGAAAGCCGCCCGCCGGTCTCCGGTGGGCGGCTTTCTGCATCTCCAAGGATTGCCATGTTGATTCTCCTCCCGCCCTCCGAGACCAAGCACCCCGATGGTTCCGGACCGCCCCTCGATGTCGCCGCATTGCGGTTGACGTCGTTGGAACCACAGCGCCGCGCCGCGCTGGATGCGCTTGTTGCGCTGAGCGCCGACGAGGAGAACGCTGCGCGGGTGCTGAAGCTGTCGCCGCGTCAGCGTGGTGAGGTGGCCGTGAACGCGGCGTTGTGGTCGGCGCCGACTATGCCAGCGATGGATCGCTACACTGGCGTACTGTTTGACGCTCTTGATGCCGCAACGCTGGATTCTGGCGCACGCGAGTGGCTGGCAGATCACGTGCTGATTCATTCGGCACCGTTCGGGCCCGTGGGCGCGGGGGATGGCCTTCCCTCGTATCGGTTGGGTGCGGGCGTACGTCTTCCTGGGCTCGCCTCGATGAAGGCGCATTGGGCGCGGGAGACGACGAAAGCCATCGCCGAGGCGAACGCCGACTTCATTCTCGACCTGCGAAGCGAAGCGTATGTTGCCCTTGGCCCCGTTCCTTCTGAGGTTCCATCCGCCTTCGTGCGTGTGGTTACTCGCACCGAAGGCGGGCAGGTTCGAGCGCTCAATCACTTCAACAAGCACGCCAAGGGCGCGTTCGTTCGGGCGCTCGCGCAATCGGGCGCGCACATTGGTAGCGCGACTGAGTTGCTCGACTGGGCATCGCGAAACGGCTTCGAGCTGAGCCGGGCAGAACGCGAGTGGCAGCTGGTTACGGCATGAGCGCAAACTCTCCCCAATTCCCACGTCGCTGCGGACCGCCGAGCGGCGTGTCCTTTAGGATGGACACACCGGTGCAGTCCCGCGCTGGCAACACTATGTATGGGGGTTTCGGCCGTGGCCAACGCCGTTGACGCAACCTCGACTCAGAGCGTGACGCTCGCCAGTGGCGATAATGTCACCCTGTCGTGGTACGGAACCACCGACACTGGTCGCCGTCGTGAGACGAATCAAGATGCCTTCCTCACCGCGTTTCCGCTCTTCGTCGTCGCCGACGGCATGGGCGGCCACATTGGTGGCGAGATCGCCAGCGCGAGCACCGTTGACCGTTTGCGCGCGATGGCCAAGAAGGGCAACGTTTCGCCCATCACCATCGAGAAGGCGCTCACCAAGGCGGTTGCCGACATCGCGGCACACCCCGAGACCACCGATGAGGGTACCGGTACGACGCTGACCGGCATCTACCTCGATACTGACATCGCCACCGAGTCCTGGGTCACCCTCAATATTGGTGACTCCCGGGTTTATCTGCTGCGCGACGGCGGGCTGACCCAACTCACCACCGATCATTCCGTGGTGCAAGAGCTGATGGCTGCCGGCCGGCTGAGCGCCGAAGAGGCAGAAAACCACCCCTACGGCAACGTGATTACTCGTGCCGTTGGCCCCAGCGAAAGCGTCTCGCCCGACTATGTTCGTGTCGAGATTGTCGACGGCGACCGTTTTGTGATCTGCTCCGACGGATTGACGAAAGAGCTCACTGACTACGGCATCGGCCACTTTCTGGCACAGAATCCCGACCCGCGTGATGCGGTCGAGGCCATGCTCAAGGCTGCGCTTGAAAACGGCGGACGCGATAACGTCACCATTGTGGTTGTTGACGTCAATCGTTCCTCCCCAGCCGAGTAGTCCGCCACGCTTTTCCCCATCGGCCACGCAGGGTCTCACGCCGATCACGTCTGATCGCACGATGGAGGCATGAGCTACGTTCTCACTGCCGCCCAGCCGACGGCTGACGCGCCGCTGACCCTGCCTGCCCCGCCCGCGCCTCGCAAACGGTCGGCGATCCCGCTGGCGGCTGCCGTGGTTCCCATTCTCGGCGGGCTTGGCATGTACTTGCTCACCCAGTCGGTGATCGCGCTGATGTTTGCCGCTCTCGGCCCGGTCATGCTGGTGGCGACGATGCTGGATGCGGCCCGCGGTAAACGTGCGGATGCACGCCGGTATCGCAAGGAGATTCGGCAGGCGGTCGCCGCGGTGACCGCGCAAATCGACACGCAACACGACGCCGAGCGCGCCCTGCGCTGGAGCACGCACCCCGATCTTTCACGGCTGACCGAGCGTGAGGAGGAGTTTTGGCGCGTGCATCCGCAACGCGAGGGCACGGTGGTCGTGGGGGCCGGAACCATGGGCATGGGGCTCGAAGTGGCGCGCGGTATCGATGGCGATGAGGCGCAGAAGCTGCGCCAGTACGCCACGACACTGCAACGGGCGCCGCTGGTGTTGCCGCTCGACGGCGGCGTCTGCGTGCGGGGTGAGCCGCTGGTGGCTCGCGCCGTGCTGCGGGCGCTCGTGCTGCAGGCATGCTGCACTCACGCGCCGGAACAGCTGCGGATCGTATTGGGGGAGCAGGCCGAGGAGTGGATGGTGGCCCTGCCGCACGTGCGCTACTCGACGGCCGCTCGCGTGTTGGCGGTTGCTGTGGCAGAGCCCATCCCCGCCGCCATCTCGCTGAACTGGTGCTTGCCCGGTGACCCGTTGCCCGCGGGGTGCCGCACGGTCATCGACATCGGGGCAGACCTGCGCGGAGTGGTGAGCCGAGACTCGCTTCGCCATGAGGTTGCTGCCGAGGCCATCGCGGGGCTGCAGGCTACCGCGATCGCACAGGTGCTGGCAGCAAAAGCCAACGAGGCGCGGGCGATTGAACCGATCGTGTACTTCGCCGACCTCGCACAACACCCGGGGGAGCCACACCGCGAGTTGCCGGTTGCGCTGGGCCGCTCCGGGAGTACGGCGGTCACGGTCGACATTGTGAACGACGGGCCGCATGCGGTGGTTGTCGGAACCACCGGGTCGGGCAAGAGCGAGTTGCTGGTGAGCTGGGCACTGGCGCTGTGCGAGGCCTACACGCCCGAGCAAGTGACCCTGCTGTTGGCCGATTTCAAGGGAGGCACCGCGTTTGATCCGTTGCTCGCGCTACCGCACGTGACCGGAATCTTGACCGACCTCAACGGTGCGATGGCGCGGCGTGCGGTGCTGAGCTTGCAGGCAGAGATCCGGCGCCGGGAGAGTGCCATCGCATCGGCGGGTGCTCGAGACATCACCGATGCTCGCGTCGCCCTCACGCGTCTGGTGATCATCGTCGATGAGTTTGCCGCGATGCTTCGTCAGCTGCCCGAACTTGACGCGGTCTTTACTGATATTGCCGCGCGCGGCCGTGCGCTCGGCATGCATCTGATTCTTGGTGCCCAGCGCGCGGCCGGAACCATCAAAGACGCGACGCTCGCGAATACCCCGCTGCGTATCGCTTTGCGGGTCACCGACGCGACCGATGCCCGCGCCATCATTGGTTCCGACGATGCCGCGCAGATCAGTGGCGGTATCGAAGGCAAGGGCGTCGCGTTTGTGCGTCGCGCCGCCGATTCGCTGCCGCAACGGTTTCGAAGTGCGCTGAGCACCGCAGACGATGTCGCGCGAATTGCGGCCCGCCTGCCGGTCGCGGCACACCAAGATTCCTGGTGGGAGCCACTGCCGGTGCGGGTCGCGGTAGCCGACCTGCCGACGCCGGCACGCGGCGTCGCCGTGGGTATTGCGGATGACACCGAGAATCTGCGCCGCGTGCCGGTGGTCATTGAGCCTGGCGTTGAGCGCGGGTGGTGGGTGCTTGGCGGGCCGCGCAGCGGCAAGACCTCGCTCGCTCAGCTCATGCAGCACAGCCACCCGGATACGATTCGGGTGCCAGCCGACCTGGAGAGTGCGTGGGATTGCCTGCAGACGCTGCCTACCAGCCGGGCGACGCTAATCGTATGGGACGACGTTGATTCGGCACTCGCCGCATGGCCAGAGCCGTTCGCGCGCGAGGCCGGCGAACGGCTCGAACAACTGGTGCGTGCCGCAGGCTCGCGCGGTCAGACCTGGGTGCTCACCGCGCAGCGCGCCTCGGGTGTGCTCTCGCGCGTCGCCGACCTGTTGCCTGGCCGAGTGTTGCTGGCTGTTCCCAGCAAGCTCGACCATATTGCGGCCGGCGGAACCTCGTCAGATCATGATCCGCAAAAGCCGCCTGGTCGGGCGTTGATGGCAGGAGCCGAGGTGCAGTTTGCCCTCGTTGAGCCTCGCCGTGAAGCCGCGCAGGCCGACCCGGCGCCCGTGTTCCACCCCGGCAACGGCCCGATCGGTATCGTGGCGCGGGGCGTGCACCAGCATGTTGCGGCTCTTCACGAGGCGTGGGGTGCTGAGTGGACGATTGTTGCGGTCGGTGATGCCGCGGCGGCCGAATCTCTCAACCTTTCCCGCACCGTTCTGGTGGGAGACCCTGACCAATTTCAGCGGGCGTGGGCGGTGTTGGAGCGATTGCGAAACACCGGAACCCTCATCGTCGCCGCCGAGTGTCTTGCCGATGTGCGATTACTCACCGGCGAGCGCGCCACCCCACCCTTTGCACGGCCGGGCCGGTGGTGGGAGTTTCGTAGCGGTACGGCGCCTCGCCGCGTTCGGCTGGTGTCGTAGTGCCTATCGCGCGCGTGAGCGCGGGTGGGCGGGTCAACGCCTGCCGGTGTCAGCGGCGAGTGTCAGGCGAGCGCCGCGGTGACGCGAATACGACCAACCGGGTGCCCCGCGCCCAGCACGTCAAGATGCAGGTTGGCCTGCAGCTCCGCGAGCTGTGCGTCGGTAAAGGCGCCGGCGGGTGCGAGGAGGGTAGCCGCCACGATCGCATTGGCGCGCGGGTTGCCGTCGAGCATCTTGAGTGCGACCGTGGTTCCGTTCGGCGCAACCATCACTTGCACGCCCTCGGCGCCAACCTTGGAAAACACGTTGAGAGTTTCAATGGCAATCGTGTCGTCGCGGCCCGGTCCCGCGATGGCCCACGGGTTCTCCCGCACGGCGCGCACCAGGGCGCCAGCGGCCCGATACATTGCAAACGGGGAGCGCTCGCTCGCGGTTCCGATGCGGTGCAGGGCGCGTGCGAGGCCATGCAGGCTCATTGCGTAAACCGGTGCTCCACACCCATCGATCGCGGTAATGGTCATCTTCTCGCCGGTGAGGCGTTCGATCAGCTCACGCGTGTGCACCTGTAGGGGGTGCTGAGTATCCAGATACCCCTGCGTTGGCCACTCGTTCGCCACGCACGCCATCAGCATCGCCGCGTGCTTGCCGGAGCAGTTCATGCGAACGCGTGCCTGCGGTAGCGCGTCGCGGAGCATATGTGCATATGTGTCGGTGTCGCTGGGGTAGGCAACCGGGCAGGCCAGGTCGTCTTCAGTCAGGCCAACGGACTGCAACATCGCACGCACCACGGCAACGTGGCGATCGGTTCCCGAATGCGACGCCGTCGACAGCGCAAGCGCTTCGCCCGTGAGCTCCAGGCCCGCCGTGGCGCACGCCAGCGATTGCAGCGGCTTCATGCTGGAACGAGGCAAAACCGGAGCCTCAATGTTGCCGTAGGCGGCGACAACGTCTCCGTCGGGTGAGAGCACGACCGCCGCGCCAGCGTGGCGTGATTCGACAAAGCCGCTGCGTTCGACGACGGCAAGTTCAACGGCTTCAGTTACGGCAAAGGTTTCAGACACAACATCAAGCCTAACGCGCGCGCCATGCCAGACTAGGCGCATGGCTGAGCACCACTACACCGTCACCGCCACCTGGAGCGGAAACACCGGTACAGGCACGAGCGGCTACCGCGACTATGCCCGCAGCGTCACGCTCGAGGTGTCGGGCAAGCCGCGGCTATTGGCCTCGGCCGATCGGCCATTTCGCGGTGATCCGACGAAGTGGAATCCAGAAGACCTGCTGATGTCTGCGCTCGCCGAGTGTCACCTGCTGAGCTATCTGCACGCCTGCGTGACGCGAGGAGTCATCGTCACCAGTTACCGCGACGAAGCAACCGGAACCATGGTGCAAGAGGGCAACGGCGGTCGCTTTAGCGAAGTGGTGCTGCACCCGCGAGTGACGGTTGCCGATGCGGCGATGATCGACGACGCAATCGCTGCCCATCACGATGCCAACGAATGGTGCTTCATCGCCTCGAGCGTCAACTTTCCGGTGCGCCACGAGGCGACCGTCACGGTCGGCTGAGCCTGATGTGATAACCGCGGCGCTCGCGAAGGCTCAGCGCCGCTCGCGAAGGCTCAGCGCCGCTCGTGGGGGAGAACCTGCTTGATGCGTTCGATGGGTGTAACGGCCGGAACCTCGTTGAACTGATTCGCCAGCTCCTGGCCAGACAGCTCGTGAATTGCCGCCATGATTTCGTCGGTCGCCGTGCGGCGAGCCTTGCCGCTCGTGGCCGGACCGTGCGATGACAGGTCAAGCGGCTCGCCAAATTTCACGACGATGCGCTCCTTGAGCGAAGGCATTTTCGCACCCTTCGGCATCGCCTTGTCGGTTCCGATCAGGCCGACCGGAACCACGAGGGCGCCCGTCTGCAGCGCAAGAAATGCGGCGCCCGTTCGGCCCTTGTAGAGGCGCCCGTCCAGCGAACGCGTGCCCTCGGGGTAGAGCGCGACCGCGCGACCCTCTTCGAGCAACTGGCGCTGCTGATCCAGAGCATCAAGTGCTGCCTGACCGGCACCCCGGCGAACGCCGATGGCGCCGATCGAGGTGAAGAATGACCGCTGTGCCCAGCCCTTGATGCCGGTGCCCTCAAAATAGGTCGACTTTGCGAGAAAGTGCGCGGGGCGCGGCGCGGCGACGGGGATGGCGATGGAGTCAATGAATGACAGGTGGTTGCTCGCGAAGATCACGGGACCGGTGCGCGGCACATTGTCTTTGCCTTCAATGCGCGGGCGGTAGATGAACCGTGCGAGCGGTGTGAGGATCGCGCGACCAAACCAGTACATGAAGGTCGGACGGCTCTTCGACGGCGTGGGAGTCGATTCGGGTTCCTGCTCGTCAGAAGTCACTGAGCGAGTTTACTACGCCTTTTATACCGGGAATGGCATGTGACGCTCACGCCGTGAAATGGCATGAGACCCCATGCCCGTGTTGGCATGCAGCGCCTCCTGCTGCGAGGCGGCACGCCGTTCTCCCAGGTGAGGCATAACGGGGTGCGACACAATGGTGGTTCCGTCTGTCTTGCAAAGGAACCCTGTGCGCGCTCGACTCTCCCTTATCGCCCCCGCTCTGCTGATCTCGGCGCTTGCCCTGGCCGGGTGCTCGACGCCCGCAGCATCGCCGTCGTCATCGCCGTCGGCAACATCGACTCCCGGTGGCGACTCGACCGCCGTTGACCCCACCACCGATCTGTGCGGCGCAGCCTACGAGAGTGGTCCGGCGATTGAGGCCGTGACGGTTGACACCGACACCACGAAGGAACCGACGGTGACCTTCACGGCGCCGCTCGAAGTTGCAGCCATTGAGCGTACGGTGACCGTTGAGGGCGACGGAGAAAAGCTCGAGTACGGCTCGCTGGCCGACGTCAAGCAGACCATCTTTGATGCCGAGACCGGCGAAAAGGTGGGCGACATGGGCTGGACCAACGCTGGCGCACTCACCTCGATCGTCGCCGAAACGGGCATGGCGCAGGCGATCAGCTGCGCAACGGTCGGTTCGCGCATCGCGGTGACGACCCCTGGCAGCGCCGACCGCCCCGCCTACATCTGGATTTTCGATATCGCGGGCGTCACGCCGAGCGCGGCGTGGGGAACGGAACAGCCGGCCGTCGATGGCATGCCCGTCGTCACGCTCGCCGAAGATGGCACCCCGTCGGTGACGGTTCCGGAGGGCGACGCGCCCACGGAGGTTGAGCTTGCGACCCTGAAGAAGGGCGATGGCGCCGTCGTGCAGCCGGGCGACTCCGTGACCGTGCAGTACATGGGAATCAAGTGGTCAGACGGAACGGAGTTTGACAGCTCATGGAGCCGCGGCGCGGTACCGTCGTCGTTCCCCACGACCGGCGTGGTTGATGGCTTCAAGCAGGCTCTGGAAGGCTACGCCGTTGGCTCGCAAGTGCTCGTCGTTGTGCCGCCCGCTTTTGGGTACGGTGCTGACCCCACCAGCGCGCTCGCCAAGGAGACGCTGATCTTCGTGGTCGACATCCTCGCCACGACGCCCGCCGCTACGCAGTAGCAACGCCAGCCGCGTAGGGTGGGCGACATGCGTCGCGTCATCATTCTTGGTTCCACTGGCTCAATCGGCACGCAGGCCCTCGAGGTCATCCGCGCTAACCCGGGACGTTTCGACGTCGTCGGGTTGGCGGCGGGAAGCGATGCCGATGGCCTCCGCGCCCAGGCTGATGAGTTTGGGGTCGACGATACCGCGCTCGGTGCGATCGACGCCGAACAGCTGGTGCGTGACGTTGACGCAGACATGGTCGTCAACGGCATCACCGGTTCCGTTGGCCTTGGCCCGACGCTGGCGACTCTGGAGACCGGCAAGACGTTGGCGCTGGCCAACAAGGAGTCCCTCATCGTCGGCGGCGAGCTCGTCACCGCGATTGCCGAGCCCGGGCAGATTGTTCCGGTCGACAGCGAACACTCCGCGATTGCGCAGGCACTAAAAGGCAACCTGCCCTCCGACGTGCGACGCCTCGTCGTCACCGCCTCCGGTGGCCCCTTTCGAGGGTTCACGCGCGAGCAGCTCGCAACGGTCACACCGCAGCAGGCGCTCGCGCACCCCACGTGGGACATGGGCAAGGTTGTCACCACCAATTCGGCGACCCTCGTCAACAAGGGTCTGGAAGTCATCGAGGCGCACCTGCTGTTTGGTGTCTCCTACGGCAAGATCGAGGTTGTCGTTCATCCGCAGTCGATCGTGCACTCCATGGTGGAGTACGCGGACGGCTCGACCATGGCCCAGGCGTCGCCGCCAGACATGCGGCTCCCGATCGCGCTCGGCCTAGACTGGCCGAGCCGCATCAGCGGCGTCGGCACGCCACTGGACTGGACACAGGCGACGCAGTGGACCTTCGAGCCGCTCGACAACGTCACCTTTCCCGCCGTTGCGCTCGCAAAAGAGGTTGGTCGGGCGGGCGGAACCTTCCCCGCCGTCTACAACGCGGCGAACGAGCAGGCCGTTGCGGCGTTCCACGCCGGGGCGATCGGATTCCTTGACATCGTTGACACGATTTCGGCCGTCGTTGACGCGCACGATGCGCCCGACGAGCTGACGCGTGAGTCGCTCATCGAGACCGAGGCGTGGGCGCGCAACACCGCAGACCGGATGATCGCCCAGCGCGCCTAGCGGCAAACCCGCGGCCCCCTGAGCGCGGACAACGCGCTACGGGGCCGCCGTAGCAGGAGCGTGCGTCAGTCGGCGTACGGAACGGGCCAGTGCGGCTCGCCGACGGGCCAGCCAGCATCGCGCAAGGCGCGTCGAGCGAGTTCCCGCGCCGAATAGGGCGTGCGCACGCCGCGAATGTCGCGGTAATCCTGGTGGCCGGGGCCGGCCCATAGGATCGCATCGCCATCGCCGACCATGCCAACCGCCGCAATGATCGCCGACTCTGGGGGCGAGAATTCGTGGATCTCAGCGTCAGACTGTGCCAACCGGGCGCCCTCGATCAGCGTGGCACGAATGCTCGCCGGGTCTTCAAACCGGGGGTGGTGATCGGTGATCACCAGAATGTCGCTACCAAGCACGCCGGCGCGACCCATATCGTGACGCTTCGTCGCGTCCCGGTCACCGTCGGCGCCAAACAACATCAGTACGCGGCCAGGAGTTACGCGGCGGACGGCAGCGAGGGTCTTCTCGAAGGCGTCGGGGGAGTGTCCGAAGTCCACGTAAACGGCGGGACCGGTTGGCCCGGAGACCAGCTCCGTGCGCCCCGGCAGATAGGCAGAGATTCGACCGTCGCGCAGCAGCGCGCTGACGATGCGGTCCCACTCGTAGCCAGCCTCCAGCAGCATCACGATCGCGAGCCCCGCGTTGGCGGCCATGTGCGGTCCGATCACCGGAACCACCGTGGTGAGAGTGCGGCCGTCACGCCCGGTCAGCGTGAAGGTCGTGCCCTGCTGGTGCTCGGCGACAATGTCGACCACCCAGTGCGCGGCGCGTGCCGCCTCCGGGTCTGCGGCGATCAACGGCGTACCGACGGTGATAACCGGAACCTCGGAGCGCGCCAGAACTTCGGCTCCGGCGGCAGAATCCAGGCTCACGACCCCGCGCACGGCCCGGTCTTCGTGAAACAACGCCAGCTTGGCTTCGAAGTACTCGTCCATGTCGGCGTAGTCATCGAGGTGGTCGTGGCTCAGGTTGGTGAACCCGGCGACGTCGAACCGCAGCCCATCGACGCGGTGGCGGCTCAGCGCCTGTGCCGAAACTTCGACGGCCACGGCCTCGACATTGCGCTCACGCATCAACGCCAGCAGGGCGTGCATTTCGCTGGCCTCGGGCGTGGTCAGGCGTGACACGATGGTCTGGCCAGCGATGTGGCGCTCGGCCGTTGACGACAGGCCGGCGACCACGCCAATCTGACGCAGAATTCCTTCCAGCAGATGCGACACGCTCGTCTTGCCGTTGGTTCCGGTCGTGCCCAGCAGCAGCGGCAGATCATCGTCGGCGCCGGTTCCGTAAACCCAGGCGCTCATGTCGCCCAGCAGTGCCCGCGGATCGCTGACCACCAGGATCGGCAGCCCGCTGGCCTCGGCGATAGCCGCTCCGGCCTCGTCGGTGACAACGGCGACCGCGCCCGTTTCGGCGGCGCGGTGAGCGTAGGTTGCGCCGTGCGCATTGACGCCGTTGATGGCAACGAAGATTTCGCCGGGACGCAGATCAGCGGTCGCGAGCGTCAAACCGGAGAAGGTGCGCGCGGCGAGGTCGCCGAGGGTGCGGGTCGCGAAACGGGTCGCGAAGTCTTCCAACGTCCGCTGCGGTGGGTTTTCCGGGCGCAGGACGGGAGGAAGGTTAGAGGGAGGAGTGTCTGTAGACATGGCTTGACCATCATCCCACCTTGCGGCTGTCACAAAGGTGAGGGCTGTAGCCTCGGCGTGTGACTGTGCTCGCTTTCATTATTGGCATCCTGGTGATCGTCGTTGGTCTTGCCGTCTCCATCGCCCTGCATGAGATCGGACACCTCGTACCGGCGAAGCTCTTCAAGGTGCGCGTCGGGCAGTACATGATCGGTTTCGGCCCCACCCTGTGGTCCAAGAAGTTTGGTGAAACCGAGTACGGGTTCAAGGCCATTCCGCTGGGCGGCTACATCTCGATGGCTGGCATGTATCCGCCGGCATCCGGTGGCGCGAAAGCCGGTGCGGCTGGCGGCGGGTTCTTTCGCACCATGGTGCAAGACGCGCGTGACGCTAACGAAGAAACCCTCGGTGAAGACGAGCGGGTGTTCTACAAGCTGCCCACCTGGAAGCGCGTCATCATCATGCTGGGCGGCCCATTGATGAACCTGCTGTTCGCCGGTGTGCTGTTCACGATCATCCTCAGCGGTATCGGCGTTCAGCAGTCAAGCACCACGATCGCGACGATCAACGAGTGCGTGATTCCGGCATCGTCACAGCAGACGGAATGCACGCCGAGTGATCCGGCATCGCCCGCGGCCGCCGCAGGGCTCCTGCCGGGCGACACCATCACCGCCATCGATGGCGAGCCGGTGTCGAGCTTCGTGGAGATTTCCAGCATTATCCGCGACAACCCCGATACCGCCCTTGCCTTCAGCATCACGCGTCCGGCACCGGCAGGAGCCGAGGCGCAGCCGCTCACGATCGACGTCACCCCGATGCTCGCCCAGCGCCCGGCCGTGGACGCTGACGGCAATATCGTCACCGACGAAGACGGAACCGTGCAGATGGTCGACGTCGGATTCGTCGGTTTTGGGCCGCAACAGGTGCTGACACCGCAACCGCTTTCCGCGGGCGTGGAGCAGACGGTGGCCAACGTCGGCGCCGTGGCCGGCATCATGGTCGAACTCCCCGTCAAGCTCTACAACACTGCGGTGTCGCTGGTGACCGGTGGCGAACGAGACCCGAACGGCCCGATCAGTGTTGTTGGCGTCGGCCGCATCGCCGGCGAAGTGGCCACGATCGATGCGCCCATCGCCACCCGAGTGGCGGGCGTGTTGAGTCTCGTTGCCTCGTTGAACATTGCGCTGTTCGTGTTCAACCTGATTCCGCTGCTCCCGCTCGATGGCGGTCACGTCGTCGTGGCACTCTGGGATGCCATAAAGCGCGGCTGGGCGAAGCTGTTCCGTCGCCCCGCACCCAAACCCGTAGACGCCACCAAGCTGGTTCCGCTCACCTTTGTCGTCGTGATCGCCCTCGTCGGCATGGGCGCGTTGCTACTCATCGCCGATATCGTGAATCCGGTTCAGCTGTTCTGAGCCTCGGCTCTGGGCGGGCGTTCTCGCCCCGAGGCTCAGGCGAGCGCGAAGCGCCCTGAGGCTCAGGCGAGCGCGAAGCGCACGAGGCGCTCAAGGGTGTGGATGCCGTCCTTTGACAGGATCGACTCCACGTGGCCCTGTACCGAGGCGACCTTCGGGCCCCGTAGCGCATAGACGTCGCCCGTCCCACTGTCGGCTGCGACGCTGACAGCGCCCACCGCCTCGGTACCGGCGCCGACGCGCGCCGTGAACGTGTTGTAGAAGCCGATCGTTGCCGCCTCGCCAAACACGTCGACGCTCTTTTGCACGCCCTGATGCGGCGTCGCAAGCGGCGCCAGCTCGATGCCGAGCTGGTCGGCCAAAATCTGATGGCTCAAGCACACCGCTACCAGCGGAGTGCGCTCGGCTCGGCGCAGCGCCACAACCTCGCGCATGCGGGAGATGCGCGAGCTGGAACCATCGCGCGGGTCGCCGGGGCCGGGGCCGGAGACGACGAGATCAGCGGCACGAACGGCGTCGTCGGTGACCTCGTTCCACGGCGTGATGGTCACGTTGAGGCCGAGGTGGTGCAGTTGGTGACCCAGCATCGTCGTGAAGCGGTCCTCGGCGTCGACGACCAGCACCGAGGTTCCGGCGAACGCGCCACCGGCGGCGGATTGCGCGTTCAACCAAAACGGGGCCAGTCGCTCATTGCGCGATTCGAGGAGCTCGGCAATCTCGGTGTCTGCTGCCAGCGACGCGCGCTCGGCGGGCTGATCGGGGTCCGCGGGCGTCTCGCGCGCGATCGCACCGATTGCGCCGAGCACTCCGGCGGCCTTGCCGTGCGTCTCGCTCACTTCGCCCTCCGGCGAGGAGTGACGCACGAGGGTCGCACCGACGGGCACCCGCAGGCGGCCGTCTTTGATGTAGGCGGTGCGAATCAGGATCGGGGCGTCGAGATCGTGCCCGCCCTCGGCGTTAGGCGTGAACAGTGCGGCCACGCCGGAGTAGTACCCACGTGGCGTTGTTTCGTGGCGGCGAATCACGGCGCACGCGTTCTGCATGGGGGAGCCGGTGACGGTCGGTGCGAACATCGTTTCACGCAGCACATCGCGCGGGTCGAGTCGGCTCGAGCCGCGAAGCATGTACTCGGTGTGTGTCAGCCGCGACATTTCCTTCAGATGCGGGCCGGTGATGCGTCCGCCATCGCTGCAGATGGCGCTCATCATCTTGAGCTCTTCATCGACAACCATGAAGAGCTCTTCGGTCTCCTTGGTGGAGCGCAAGAACTCCGAGAGCGTCTCTTTTGTCGCCCCACCCGCGGGGTGGCGGAACGTGCCCGAAATCGGGTTCATCGTGACGACGCCGCCCTGCGATGACACGTGGGCTTCGGGGCTGGCGCCGACGGCAATATGGTCGTCGGTCACGACGGCAAAGGTCCAGTACGCGCCCCGCTCATGCTCAAGAAGCGCGCGGAACCAGGTGAGGGCTGCGGTGCGAGCGTCGGCTTCGACACCGGCGACATAGTCACGGCGGATCACGAAGTTGGCACCCTCGCCGCGGCCGATCTCATCGGCGATGACGCGCCGAACAATGGTGGCGTAATCCTCGTCTGAGATGTCGAACCCGGCATCGCTGAGCGCAATCGTGTCTGACGGAAGGTTCTGGAGCGCGTCGGTGCGGTCGAAGAACTCGTGCCCATTGATCAGGAGGCACCGCAGCGGCGCATCATCGTCATGTGCCTCGAAACCGCGTTCACGCACTTGGCGGTACGGAACCATCGCAAACACTTCGCGCCTGGTTCCGTCTGCCCCGACGAGCGGAATATCTGCCAGCAACTCGACGTCGACAACGTCACCCGTCAACAGTTCGACATCAGCGGAACCTTGGCGAGCGAGCAGCACGAATGGCGCGTCGACGGGCAGGGCGTTCATCAGGCCAGACATGAAATTTTTGCTCCAGTTCACGGCGGCTCATACGAAAAAACCGCCCAGCAGGGGACGGTCTCTTCGAAAAATCGCGAACACACCGCCTAGCAGGCGGGCCACCAAGAACGGTTCGCGATCATGGGGCGAGATTACCAGAGGTTCAGACCTCGGCGGGCATATGCGACGGTCGATGACGGCGCTGCATGCTGCGGCGGCCCGGCGACGTGGGGCAATCTCACTGCGTTGTTCAGCGCTCATCCATGGGGTTCGGCGTAGGCTGGTGAGGTGCCAGCAGTTAATCTCGGAATCCCCACCGCTCGTGAGATTCTTGCGCCCCGCCGCAAGACGCGCCAGATTCGTGTGGGCAAGGTTCTCGTGGGCGGCGACGCCCCGGTAAGCGTGCAGTCGATGACGACGACACCGACCACCAACATCAATGCGACGCTGCAGCAAATCGCGGAGCTCACGGCGTCTGGCTGCGAGATCGTGCGCGTAGCCGTGCCGAGCCAAGATGACGCCGATGTGTTGCACATCATCGCGGCCAAGAGCCAGATTCCGGTGATCGCCGACATTCACTTCCAGCCGAAGTATGTCTTTCAGGCGATTGACGCCGGTTGCGCCGCGGTGCGCGTGAACCCTGGCAACATTCGTAAGTTTGATGACCAGGTAGGCGCGATCGCGAAGGCTGCTCAGGCCGCTGGCGTCTCCTTGCGCATCGGCGTGAACGCCGGCTCGCTGGATCGTCGCCTGTTGGAGAAGTACGGCAAGGCAACACCGGAAGCGCTCGTCGAAAGCGCCGTGTGGGAGGCCTCGCTGTTTGAAGAGCACGACTTTCACGACTTCAAGATCTCGGTCAAGCACAACGATCCCATCGTCATGGTCAAGGCCTACCGTCAGCTCGCCGAGCGCGGCGACTGGCCCCTTCACCTCGGCGTCACCGAGGCTGGCCCGGCATTCCAGGGCACGATCAAGTCGGCAACGGCGTTCGGTATCTTGCTTTCCGAAGGCATCGGCGACACCATTCGCGTTTCGTTGTCGGCACCGCCCGCCGAAGAGGTTAAGGTCGGCCACCAGATTCTGCAGTCACTGAACCTGCGGGAACGCAAGCTTGAAATTGTGTCGTGCCCGTCCTGCGGTCGCGCTCAGGTCGACGTATACACCCTCGCAGAACAGGTGACCGAGGGTCTCAAAGACGTCACGGTTCCGCTGCGCGTCGCCGTCATGGGCTGCGTTGTCAACGGCCCCGGCGAGGCTCGCGAAGCCGACCTGGGTGTGGCAAGCGGCAACGGCAAGGGCCAGATTTTCGTCAAGGGTGAAGTCATCAAGACCGTTCCCGAGTCGGAGATTGTCGCGACGCTCATCGAAGAAGCCCGCCGCATCGCCGACGAGATGGGCCCAGAAGCAACCCCCGGAACCGCGCAGGTCGTCACGGCGTAACAGCCAGGTCGTCGCCGCGCGGCAACTGGTCGTCTCCGCACGGTGACTCGCGCGCCGCGGAGCCGAAAGGTTCCGCTCGTCCGCCACCGCGGAGTTATGCGAACGTTACGGCTGTTCCCTGTGCTTGGCTTCTTGCGGCGGCCAAGATGGGTGTCAAGGGACAGGGGGCGCTATGTCGCGCATGCGGAACATTGTGGTCGTGCTTTCCAGCGCCCTGATTCTCGTCGGGTGTACCGCGCAGACACCGACACCCACCCCCAATCCAACCGAATCGTCGGCGTCCTCCGCCTCACCGTCGAGTGCCCCGACCGAGGCTCCGGCGACCGGAACGCCAGACGTCGAGACCGTTGCGCCCTATGACGGCGACTGCACGCAACTTCTCTCCGAGGAGCGCGCGGCTCAACTCGGCATCGTGCTGCACAAGAATGAGGCTGAGAGTAGCCCCCAGCTGGGATGGGAGCCGTTCTACTCCGACAGCATGCAACGCATCGGCGCCTTCGGGTGCGGGTGGGAAAAGGCGGACGGAACGTTCGCCGCATCACTGTTCGTTATTCCCTCAGCCGCGGTGGGCGCGCAGGTGCGGGAAAAGTGGTCTGATCTCATGGAAGCTGATTGCGATCCGCAGGTGGGGCCGTGCTCCCTCTTCGTTGAATCTAACGGCCTGCTGGCGGAAATCGACGCCTACTCCGATGACCTCGAAGCAGCGCTCGTCGCTGCCCTGAGCGCGCCCACAGAAGCAGTGATCGGCTCACTACCGGACGATGCTTGGCAAACGCTCTTGACGTGCGACGACATTGACGTGATCGTCCAGCAGTCGGCCGCGAGCGCGGCGCTCACGCCCGGCGCGCCAACCGATGCCACATCATTCGGGCCACTCGCTGACGGTCTGCGCGAAACAGCTCCCTACCTTTGGTGCCCGATGAATGACGCCGCCGACGGAACCAGTATTGTCGTCGCGGTGCAGCCAGGCGTTGGGGCGCCGACCGCCACGCGTCTGACTGCACTGGCGTCATCGCCGGTCACGATCAGCGGTGCGACTGAGGCGTGGGAGGTACAGGGCATGCCGAGCGCCACAACCGTGGCCGTTGTCGCCGTTGTGGGCTCGAACCGCGTCACGGTGTCGGCCGGCTCCATCACTCGGTCCGACGAAGAATTGCTGGCAACGGCGACCACAATCGCCACCGACCTTCTCGCTCAACACGCCGACTAGCGCCAACCTCACCCCCTTGCCGAGATACCGGGCGGCGGCCAAGATGGATGCCAAGGGACAGGGGCGCTATGTCGCGCATGCGGAACATTGTGATCGTTGTGTTTGGAGCGGTGCTTCTCCTCACCGGCTGTACGGGAACCCCTCAGCCAACGCAGCCAACGCAAACGAGCGCCGCGAGTGAGACGACCGCGCCGGAACCATCGTCTTCGCCGGAACAGCCAACGCCCGTCGTCTACCCCTTCAACGGCGACTGCAGCCAGGCTCTCAGCCCCGCGCTTATCGAAGAGCTGGGCGGGTTGAGCGAAGAATACGAGGCGTCACCAGCTGGCGGCGAGATCGCCGCGATGTTAGACGCAATCGTGGCGGTTGGTGGCTTGAGGTGCGGATACGGCGACCCCACCGCTGGAGGTGGATCGCACTTGCTCGTCCTTTTACCTGCCGCGATGTACACCGATGAAGTCCGCAACGAGTGGGCCGATGCCTTGTCTCGGGAGTGTACCAGCGTCGGTCACAACACCTGCATTTCGTTCGCAGAAGGCTCCAGTCTTGTCGCAATGGTTACCACCGCACCGGAAGACGCCGAACTGTTGGAACGCATTGCGGCCGATTTCGTTCAAACCGCCGCAGCCTCCGGTGTTGTGCCGACCGGGGCTGAGCTTGAACCATGGGGAATCACCTGCGAAGACATCGGCCGCCTCGTCTTGAAAGCAACCGGGTGGTCAGACCTCACCGTGGGATACAGTCTGCTTGACGTCGACAGTCCCTATATGGCGGCGATGTTCGCGTCTCCATCGCTCCGCCCCTGCCACTGGCGTTCCGCGGACCAAGATCCGCAGAAACAGGGCACCATCGCCACGATGCTGCAGCGCGGCGTCGGAGCACCGAGTGAAGAATCTCTCGCGAGCGCGAATGCGGAACCAATCACGCTGGCGGGAGCGGATTCGGCATGGCGAACGCAGAACGCTGCAGGGCAGCTGACGCTGATCGCGGTCGTCGGAAATGACAGGATTTCGGTGCGAGTCACCGCCGCGCCGGACGCCCCGATGGATTCGCAACAGCTGGCGACCGGGGTGATGAACGCGCTCATCTCGGCGGCGGCTCTCGGATGACGCGCGACCAAGTGACCGCTTGCTTATTTTTGGTTCTCGAAAGAAACGGCAAAGTTTCTTCTCAAAGTCATCATTAATCGGCCAGTTCTGATCGAAACAGCGGATAGTGTTCCCCACGTCGCACTATCCCCGCGACACTCGCTCAATGTTTTTGGGCACCTCGCCTACGAGGCGTTGTGCGGCGCGCAAGCGCCCTGTTGAATTTCGCGAAGGCGAAACGTTCGTCCGCAACGTCGCGGAGATTGAGAGAACATGGCAATCATCGGCATCGTTGCCGAGGGGCCCGCAGAGACACGCGTTGCTGCGACCCCCACCACGGTGGCACAGTTAGCGGGCTTGGGGTACGACGTGACGGTCGCTCGCGGCGCGGGGGAGCGATCGAGCTTCTCGAATTTCGCCTACGAGACCGCAGGCGCACGGATCGTTTCGCCCGAAGCGGCATGGGGCGCCGATATCGTGCTTGCTGTTGCTGCGCCCGAACCCGCACAGATCGCGCAGATGCGGGCGGGCGCTACCTTCGTCGGAATTCTCGCGCCGGCGCTCAGCCCCGACCTGCTCGTCGCACTCGCAGCCCAGGGCGTGACCGCGCTCGCGATGGACGCTGTGCCTCGCATCTCCCGAGCGCAGTCCATGGACGTGCTGAGCAGCATGGCAAACATCGCGGGTTACCGCGCGGTCGTTGAAGCAGCGCACGAGTTTGGTCGCTTTTTCACCGGACAGGTCACCGCGGCCGGCAAGGTGCCGCCCGCGAAGGTGTTGGTGGCCGGAGCTGGCGTCGCCGGGCTCGCCGCGATCGGCGCTGCCTCTAGCCTCGGCGCGATCGTGCGCGCCACCGATCCGCGACCTGAGGTCGCCGACCAGGTGAAGTCGATCGGTGGCGTCTACCTTCCGGTTGAAGTTGCGGTGGAACAATCCACCGACGGCTAAGCGAAGGCAACGAGCGAGGCATATGACCGTCGCGCGGCCGAGCTGTATTCCGAACAAGCGGCCGATGTTGACATCATCATCACCACCGCCCAAATTCCGGGTCGCGCGGCTCCGGTGCTCATCACCGCAGCCGATGTCGCCTCGATGAAGGCTGGTTCCGTCATCGTCGACATGGCAGCAGGGTCCGGCGGCAACGTCGTCGGGTCGGTCGCGGGTCAAAAGGTTGTCACCGAGAACGGAGTCACGATTCTCGGCTACACCGACCTCGCAGGGCGCCTTCCGACCCAGGCGTCCCAGCAGTACAGCACGAATCTGGTCAGCCTGATGAAGCTGCTGACACCGGCAAAAGACGGCACCCTTGCGCTTGACTGGGAAGACGTCGTGCAACGTGCCGTCACGGTCACCCGTGATGGCGCCGTCACCTTCCCGCCACCTGCGGTCAGTGTCTCGGCCGCACCCGCGGCCCCCGCGCCCGAGGTTCCGGCCTCGACCGCAAAGAAGGGGATGAGTGCCGGTGCGAAAACCGCGCTCATCGTCGCCGGTATTGCGGCGCTCTTCTTGGTGAACGCTTTCGCTCCTGCGCCGCTGCCGCAACACTTCACCGTGCTCATGCTCTCGGTTGTGGTGGGCTTCTACGTCATTGGCAAGGTGGCGCATGCGCTGCACACGCCGCTGATGAGCGTGACGAATGCCATTAGCGGCATCATCATCGTTGGCGCGATCATGCAGATCAACACGCACGACCCGGTCGTTCTCGCCTTGGCAGCCATTGCGGTGCTGCTTGCGAGCATCAACATCTTTGGTGGCTTCGCCGTCACCAGACGCATGCTCGCGATGTTCTCCCGCGCCCCCCGCTCCGAGCGCTAACCGGGCACGCCAAAGGAAATCTCTGTGTTTGATTCAATGACTTCTACGGCCGCGGCCGTCGCCGGCGCAGCGTACATCGTCGCCGCACTTCTCTTTATCCTCAGCCTCGCCGGTCTCAGCAAGCATGAGACCGCCAAAAACGGCGTGCGCTTCGGCATGGTGGGTATGGCGCTTGCGTTGATCGCCACCATCTGGGTTTCTTTTCAGACAGACAACCCCTCGATTCTCGGCTTCGGTCTCCTGATTGCCGCCCTCGTGATCGGCGCCGTTATCGGCCTCTGGCGAGCACGCGTCGTCGAAATGACGGGCATGCCTGAACTGATCGCACTGCTACACAGCTTTGTCGGGTTGGCAGCCGTCATCGTCGGATGGAACGGCCACCTGCAGCCCCCGCATTACACCGGGGCGCTCGCCGACATTCATCACGCCGAAGTCTTCATCGGTGTCTTTATCGGAGCCGTGACCTTCACCGGTTCCATCGTCGCGTTCTTGAAACTCTCGGGACGCATGCCATCCAAGCCGCTCATGCTGCCTGGCAAGAACTATCTCAACGTCGGTGCGCTGGTTGCGTTCATCGCGTTGACGATCTGGTACGTCATTACGCCGTCGCTTGCCCTCCTCATCGCCGTCACCCTGCTGGCGCTTGCTTTGGGATGGCATCTGGTGGCATCGATCGGCGGCGGCGACATGCCGGTCGTGGTCTCGATGCTGAACTCCTATTCGGGTTGGGCAGCGGCGGCTGCCGGGTTCTTGCTCAATAACGACCTGCTCATCGTCACCGGTGCGCTCGTGGGCTCGAGTGGTGCCTACCTGTCGTACATCATGTGCAAGGCCATGAATCGCTCGTTCATCTCGGTTATTGCCGGTGGCTTTGGCATCGCGGCGCCGAAGAAAGACGGCGACGACGAGCACGGTGAGCATCGCGAGGTGGGCGCCGAAGAGGCCGCCGCGATGCTCAAGGAGCCTCGTCTGTGGTCATCACACCGGGGTACGGCATGGCTGTCGCGCAGGCGCAGTACCCGGTCGCAGAGCTCACCCAGAAGCTGCGCGATCACGGTATCGAGGTTCGCTTTGGCATCCACCCGGTTGCGGGCCGTCTTCCCGGCCATATGAACGTGTTGCTGGCGGAGGCGAAGGTTCCGTACGACGTCGTCTTGGAGATGGACGAGATCAACGACGACCTCGCCGACACCGACGTGGTGCTCGTGATTGGCGCGAACGATACGATCAACCCCGCAGCTGCCGAAGACCAGTCAAGCCCGATCGCAGGCATGCCGGTATTGCGCGTGTGGGAGGCGAAGAACGTCATCGTCTTCAAACGGTCGATGGCGACCGGGTATGCGGGTGTGCAGAATCCGCTGTTCTTCCGTGAGAACGCCTCGATGCTCTTCGGTGACGCCAAGACGCGCGTCGAAGACATCCTGCGGGCGATCTAGAACACCGACCGGCCAAGCGCAGCAGGCTTGGCCAGGGCCGCTCTCTCAGGCACGGGGGAGCGGCCCGCTCTCGTTTACCCGGCACGGCGCGCAAGGTGTGAAGATGGACGAATGCAACCCACCACCGTTACCTTTCCGTCTGGCGCGCTCACCGAACAGACCACGGTCGTTGACGTTCGACCGCACGAGGGTGGTTCTGTCGTCATCGTGCAGCAGACGCCGTTTCACCCGGTTGATCACACCTGGCCGGATCAGCCAGGCGATACCGGAACCTTGGCGGTAGAGGGAACCACGGTGTGCGTTGAAAACACGGTGATGGTTGCGGTGGATGACGCCGGCACCCTGGCCGTCGGCGCGGACATTCCCGTCAAGCGTGGCGCTGACGGCTGGGATTGGCATGTTGGTCATCTCATCGCCGAGACGCCCGGCTGGGTTGCCGGAACCCCGGTGAGCGCGGTCGTTGACGCCGAGTTGCGCGCGGGGCTGAGCCGTGGCCACACCGCGTGTCACCTCGCCTCTCTCGCCCTGGATGCTGCTCTCGCCGACCTATGGCACAAGGATCCGGGAACCGACCCGCTGGGAAGCCCCAACTTTGAAGCACGAGCCAACGCGACCAGCCGCATTCACCCCGACGGCAGCGTCGACACCTACCGGCTCGGCAAGAGCCTGCGCAAGGCAGGGTTCCGCCCCGACGAACTAGCGGCGTCGCTTGCCGACCGTGAGGCAAAGATCAACGAGCTCCTCGCCGCATGGGTTGCCTCTTCGGCTCGTTCTTGGATCGAAACCGAGGGCAACACGATCGCCGACCGCCGCACCTGGCACTGTGCGCTGCCGGCAGGCGAAGCGTCGTTTTTGTGCGGCGGAACGCACGTCGACAGCCTCGAAGAATTCGCATCGATCACCGTGGCTCTCGACCTCAGCGACCCGCAACTGCTGGTGATGACGACGACGGTGGTTCCGGCCGTCGACTAACCCGGTGGCGCGAGTGCTGCGCAGTCAGCTGATGGTTCCGCCAACGACGGTGAGATCATCGGTGGTTGCGAGTGCAGCGCGAATCGCCACCTCGATGCCGCGTGCGATCTCGGCCAGCGGCAGGGTGGGCGCGGGAGCGGGCTTTTGCCCATCGGCCCACGGCAAGTGGATGAAGCCAGCGCGGGCGTGCCCGGCAGCATCAATCGCCTGAAACATCACGTCGTTGCATACGAAGGTGCCGGCGCTGAGCGAAAGCTCGGCGGGCACGCCAGCGTCTGCGACGGCGGCGGTCATCGCCTTGACCGGCAACGTCGCAAAGAGGGCGCTCGCGGCAGCCGGAACCACGGGTGTGTCGATGGGTTGCTCGCCAGCGTTGTCGGCGATGCGTGCGTCTCGTAGGTTCACGGCAACGCGTTCAAAACTGAGGGCCGCCCGATTGCCTGCCAAGCCCGTCGCGATGATGAGGTCGGGGGAGTGCTCTGCGATGAGCTCGCGCAACCGGGCTCCGGCGCCATCAAAGGTCACCGGCAGCACGGCGGTGACCAGTTGTTCCGGCCCCTGCCAGGTCGATGCGAGGAGCCGCACGGCGTCGCCTGAGGGGTTTTCACTGTCCGTTCCGAAGGGCTCAAAGCCCGTCAAGAGAATCGTCGTCACGCGTCTGACCTTTCGCAATCTCGTCTCACTCAGGCTACGCGTTCAGCAGGCAACGGGTCGCGCCCTAGAATCGAGGGGTGGTAACACGACTCTCGAACTACTTTGTCCGTACTCTCCGCGAAGATCCCGCCGATGCGGAAGCGATCTCGCACAAGCTTCTGGTGCGCGCCGGCTACATTCGCCGGCAGGCGCCAGGCATCTTCGCGTGGCTGCCGCTTGGCCTGCGGGTCAAGGGCAAGTTGGAGAAAATCGTCCGCGAGGAAATGGCGAATGCCGGCGCCTTTGAGGTGCATTTCCCGGCTCTGCTACCGCGCGACATGTACGAGGCGACCGGTCGGTGGGAAGAGTACGGCGACGCGCTGTTCCGCCTGCAAGACCGCAAGGGCTCTGACTACCTTCTCGCGCCCACGCACGAGGAGGCCTTCACTCTCATGGTGAAAGATCTGTACTCGTCGTACAAAGACTTGCCGCTGACGATCTACCAGATTCAGGACAAGTACCGCGACGAGGCGCGCCCGCGCGCGGGCCTGCTGCGCGGTCGCGAGTTCACCATGAAAGACGCGTACTCGTTTGACGCGTCTGACGCCGGGCTTGACGCCTCGTACCAGGCTCAGCGTGACGCCTACGAGCGCATTTTCCAGCGCCTCGGCATCGAGTACGTCATTGTGCAGGCCGACGCCGGCGCCATGGGTGGCTCTCGTTCTGAAGAGTTCCTGCACCCGACCGCGATTGGCGAAGACACCTTCGTGCGCTCGGCCGGCGGCTACGCCGCGAACGTCGAGGCGTTTGAGACCCTCGCGCCGGAGCCTCGCTCCATTGAAGGCTTGGCACAGCCGGTCATCTTTGATTCTCCCAACACTCCCACGATCGACACGCTCGTCGAACACTCCAACGCCGTGCTCGACGGAACCTTCACCGCCGCCCACACGCTGAAGAACGTCGTGTTGGCACTTACGCACCTCGACGGCACTCGTGAGGTTGTCGTGGTGGGTATTCCCGGTGACCGCGAGGTTGACGAGAAGCGTGCCGAGGTCGCCTTCGCTCCTGCCGAAGTGGAGCAGGCAACCGACGCTGACTTCGCGAGGCACCCGCTGCTGGTGCGCGGCTACATTGGCCCGTGGACGCCGCAGGGCGCCCTCCTCGGTGAAGAATCGGCGTCCAACATTCGCTACTTCCTCGACCCGCGCGTCGTTGACGGAACCACGTGGATCACGGGCGCAAACATCAACGAGAAGCACGTGCACTCGCTGGTCGCCGGTCGTGACTTCGCCTCAGACGGCACCGTTGAAGTCGCGAGCGTTCGCGACGGAGACCTCGCTCCCGATGGTTCCGGCCCCGTCACCCTGCAGCGCGGCATGGAGGTCGGTCACGTCTTCCAGCTCGGCCGCAAGTACGCCGAATCCCTTGGCCTCAAGGTGCTCGACGAAAACGGCAAGCTCACGACCGTCACGATGGGATCGTACGGTATCGGCGTTACCCGTATTCTCGCCGTGCTCGCCGAGCTCAACCATGATGACCGCGGCCTGATCTGGCCCGAGTCGATCGCGCCGTTCGACGTGCAGGTTGTGGCGACCGGTCGCGACGCATTGGCGTTCGAACTGGCGGAAGAAGTTGCTGCCGCGCTTGAGGGCGCCGGGCGTGACGTGCTGATCGATGATCGCGCAGGCAAGGTTTCTCCGGGTGTGAAGTTTGGCGATGCCGAATTGCTCGGTGTGCCGCACATCATCATCGTTGGTCGTGGCGCCGCCGATCGCGAGGTCGAGGTATGGGATCGCCGCAGCGGCGTGAAGACGCCGATGCCCGTTGCCGAAGCGCTCGCACGATTCGGGGCATAGCCACTCCAGCGTTCGGGGCGGCGTCAGAGACATCTGACGCCGCCCCTTCGCATTGCTACCGCCGAGACCGGGTCGCCCCTACAATCGCGAGTAAGCATAGGGGGCGAATGAATATTCGTAGGGGACTCATGAGCATTGCGGCCGCCATGGCCGTGTTGTCATTGGCGGCGTGCGCGCCAACCTCGGCGCCGAAACCAAGCGGTAGCGCGTCGCCCACCGCAAGTCCCACCGCCATCGCGGCCAGTCCGAGACCCGCGGCCACTCCCGAGCCGACTCAGGCCGAACAGGTTCAAGCCTTCGGCGGTGACTGCGCGAAGGTCTTTTCCGACGGCGAGTTGAGCGACACCTTCGGCACCTCCATGACGGACCTCGGCGTGAACTGGTCGGTCGGCCAGGAAGAATCACTCGGCGGTCTCCGATGCACATGGTGGAGTGAAGGTATTTATCTGGGTGCTGTCTTGACCGTGACTGTGCTACCGGCGGAATTGGCGCCCGCCGAGGTGAACGGTGTACCGCACTGCTACGTGGACGGGGGAGGGTGCAGCGTGACGGCGGTAACGTCGCACGGGTGGTACACGGTGAGTATTTTTGGCTCGCTTGCCGGCGAGGATCAAGCGCTGGTCAATGACCTTTTACAAATGGTGGCCGAACGCGGTGACGCGCTCCCGGCTGCGTCAGTGCCTGAGCGAAGCGCGGCCGCGTGGGGCACCCCGACCCCAACGTGCGCCGAGCTTGCATCGATGCTCATTGCGCCGGATGGAGCCGCGGTAACCGGGATAGATTATGCGTTTGATGAAGCATCGCCGCTGACCTCCCTGTTTGACGTGCTCGGGCGCTGGTGCACGCTCGCAACGATCGCGAAAGACGAACAAGGCACGCTGGTGCCGGTCGAGTTTTCAGTCATGCTCGTCCCTGGCGGCGCGGTAGTTTATGACGAGAGCGCAGCGAAGGCGGGCGGAACACCGCTCGAGATCTCCAATGGGCGAGCCGTATCGGTTGTTGTACCTTTCGTGGCCGAGGGCAACGGCGGAGTGTTCGCAACTGACGAGACCAACACTCTGCTGGTGAGTGTTTCGAACGGCTTCATCCCGTCTGACTTCGCGTGGGTGGCGGATCAGCTTCTCGGCGCGCTGGCGCGGTAGTTCACCCCTTCGACACCTCACGATGAGAGGGTGGGGGTATGAGCGAAATCAATATTCCAGAGAATGACTTGCCGCCCGAGCTCATCGACGACGTTGATCGGTTGATCGACGAGGCCGGCATCACCCACAACCGCGCCCTCATCCGGCGCATTCTGACGTCGGGCATTCTGCTGGGTACTGATGGCACCGACCGGCTCGACCTCAAGGTGACCTCGGCCGCGCTGATCGAAATGCGAAACGCGTTTCGGCTGTTCGCGCCCTACCGCGCCGTTCCAAAGGTGACGATTTTTGGTTCCGCGCGCACGTTGCCAGCCTCCGGCGCGTACCGTGCCGCACACGATGTGGCTCGCGCGCTCGCCGATGATGGCTGGATGGTGGTCACGGGTGCTGGCCCGGGAATCATGCAGGCGGCGGCAGAAGGTGCCGGGCCGGATATGTCGATCGGTGTGTCAATTCGTCTTCCGTTCGAGGAGAAGGCCAACGAGGTTATCGGGCAAGATCCGAAGCACGTTGCGATGAAGTACTTCTTCACTCGCAAGCTCATGCTGGTGAAAGAATCGACGGGGTTCATCTGCGTGCCCGGCGGATTCGGCACGCTTGACGAAATGTTTGAGCTGCTCACGCTGCAGCAAACCGGCAAGGCCGAACCCGTGCCCATCGTGTTGCTCGATGAACCGGGCGGTACGTTCTGGAAGAACCTGGAACACTACATTCGCGGAACCATGATGCCTGCCGGCGTCATCTCGCCCGATGACCTCGATCGCGTGCTCATCACCGATTCGGTTGCCGAGGCGCATGCCGCCATCGAAAACTTTTGGCACAACTACGACTCGATGCGCTGGGTGGGCGACACCCTCGTCTTGCGCCTCAAGCACACGCCAACAGATGAAGAGATCGCCGCGCTCAGTGCACAGTTTTCGTTTCTGTTGAAGGAAGGAACGATCCGCCGCGCCGAGCCGTTCCCGCCCGAGCGCGCCGATCACGACAAGCTCGAACTCCCTCGCCTCGCGCTCGTGTTGAACCAGTTCAAGGTCGGTTCGCTGTTCCAACTCATCAACGCGATCAACGCGCTGCCGTCCGCACACGTGTGAGCTGGTTCCGCTGTCTCGATTTCGCTGTGCACTCCACCGAATTCCACTGACCATGGTTCCGCGCGCTTCAGTCGCGACCGTTACGCACGCAATCGTGTGACGGATGTGGCTGAAGTGATTGGTGATGCAGGTTCTTCGTGCACACCGATTTAAACCGTGCATAACGGTCGTGAAGCGCGGGTGCGGAACCAGGGGACTGGAACCAGGGAGCCGGAATCATGGGGCCGGAACCGGGGCGTGGGCGCAGGAGGGCAGTGCGGTTGGTGGGTCGGCGGCATCCGCTAGAATGGTTCGATGCCCCCATCGGGGTAAGAGCTGAATATGGAGGCCGTTATGGACATTGATCTCTCGCTGTTGCGCACGATTGAGCGTGAGAAGGAAATTCCCTTCGCCGAGCTTGCGCACATTATTGAGCAGGCTGTGTTGACTGCCTACGCCAAGCACACGTCGCCCGACGATGAACTTCCGGAGGGCGCTCGCGCGGCTCTCGATCACAAGACCGGCCACGTTGCCGTCTACCTTCCCGTCACCGACGAAGAGGGCGCCGTCATTGGCGAAGAAGAGACGATGCCAGACGATTTCGGTCGTATCGCCGCCTTCGCTGCCAAGCAGGTCATCAGCCAGCGTCTGCGCGATATCGCCGATGACGCCGTGCTGGGTGAGTTCCGCGCCAAGGAGGGTGACATCGTCGCCGGTGTCATTCAGCAGGGTCCTAACCCCAAGATGATTCACGTTGACCTGGGTTCGGTTGAGGCGATTCTGCCGCCCGAAGAGCAGGTTTCGACGGAGGAATACACGCACGGCTCACGCCTGCGCGTGTACGTCACGAGCGTCGCAAAGGGCAACAAGGGGCCGCAGATCACCGTCTCGCGCACGCACCCCGGCCTGGTTCGCAAGCTCTTCGCGCTCGAAGTTCCGGAAATCGCGCAGGGCCTGGTGGAGATCGTGTCGCTTGCCCGCGAGGCTGGTCACCGCACCAAGATCGCCGTCGTCGCGAAAGACCCTTCGATCAACGCCAAGGGTGCTTGCATCGGTGAGATGGGTCGCCGTGTGCGCGCCGTCACCGAAGAGCTCTCCGGGGAGAAGATCGACATCATCGACTACAACCCGGAGCTTGCCGCATTCGTTGCGCAGGCGCTGTCGCCGGCCAAGGTGACGAGCGCGTTCATCCTTGACGCGCAGACCAAGGCCGTTCGCGCCCTGGTTCCGGACTACCAGCTCTCGCTCGCCATCGGCAAGGAGGGCCAGAACGCTCGTCTGGCCGCCAAGCTGACCGGCGCGAAGATCGACATCCAGCCGGACTCCATTCTCGACGAGAACTAGTCCACGCATCCGCGACTCGTGCGCCGCCACACAAGGGTTGGCGCGCGAGCCATCGCGGGGGAGGTGTAAGATGGAACCCGTACGAACGTGTGTCGGTTGCCGATCACACGGTTCTCGCTCCTCACTTCTGAGGGTTACCATCCAAGACAATCGGCTCGTCATCGACGAGCGGAAAGTGCTGGGCGGCAGAGGATCGTGGGTGCATGACGAGGTAAGTTGCCTCGCCAAGGCGATCGGGCGCAAAGCGTTCGTACGGGCACTGCGAGTATCGGGTTCGCCCGATACACAGACCATCGAGAAACGGCTGAACGGCTATGGAAACAAAGTGAACGGCTCGAAATGAGACCCGTCCGCCAATAGGTCTGCCCTGCCTGGGTAGACCCAGACAGGAGAATCAGTGGCTGCCAAACCACGCGTGCATGAAATTGCCTCCGAATTCGGAGTAGACAGCAAGCATGCACTGGCCAAGTTGAAAGAACTTGGCGAGTTCGTGAAGAGTATTTCTTCAACTATTGAACCGCCCGTTGCGCGCAAGCTTCGCGCTGCGCTTGAGGCGGAGGGCGCTGCGGCTGCTGCCGCACCCGCAGCTGATGCTGCGGCGAAGCCCGCTACCAAGGCTCCGCCCGCAAAGACCGCAGCGGCAAAGCCCGCTGCTGCAAAGCCTGGTCCGAAGCCCGGCCCGAAGCCTGCTCCCAAGCCTGCTCCGGCCCCCGAAGCTCCGGCTGCAGAAGCTCCGGCCGCTGAGGCGCCGGCTGCTGACAAGCCCGCCGCTGATGGTGGCGCAGGCAAGGGCGCGCCCAAGCCTGGCGCTCCGGCACCCAAGGCTCCCGCACCCGCACCGCGCCCCGGTGGCACCCCGCGTCCTGGCAACAACCCGTTCGCTTCGGCGCAGGGTATGGGCCAGCGTCCCGCAGGTCCTCGCCCCGGTAACAACCCCTTCGCTTCGGCGCAGGGCATGGGCCAGCGCCCGACGCCGGGTAACATCCCGCGTCCGCAGGCTCCGCGTCCCGGCGCCCCGCGCCCGGGTGCTCCGCGCCCGGGTGGCGCAGGTCGCCCCGGTGGTGGCGGTCGCCCAGGTGCACCGTTCCAGCAGCGTCCCGGTGGCGCCGGTGGTGCAGGTCGCCCCGGTGGCGGCGGCGGTGGATTCCAGCGTCCCGGCGGCGGAACCGGTGGTCCCGGTGCTGGCGGCGGCGGATTCGCTGGTCGTCCCGGTCCTGGTGGTCGTGGCCGCGGCGGAACCGCTGGTGCCTTTGGTAAGGGCGGCGGCAAGTCAAAGCAGCGTAAGTCGCGTCGTGCGAAGCGCCAAGAGTTTGAAATGCGGGATGCGCCGCTCGTTGGTGGCGTTAACGTTTCGCGCGGTAACGGTGAGATCATTCGCCTGCGTCGCGGATCGTCGATCGCAGACTTCGCCGACAAGATCGAGACCCTGACGGGCTACACGGTTCAGCCGGGTACCCTCGTCACGATTCTCTTCAACCTGGGCGAGATGGCGACAGCAACGGAGTCTCTCGACGAGGCAACGTTTGAGGTTCTTGGCGCCGAGCTCGGCTACAAGATCGTCATGGTCTCGCCAGAAGACGAAGACAAGGAGCTCCTTGAGGGCTTCGGTCTCGACCTCGAGTCTGAGCTTGCCGACGAAGACGATGAAGACCTCGAGATTCGTCCGCCGGTCGTCACCGTTATGGGTCACGTTGACCACGGTAAGACGCGCCTGCTTGACGCCATCCGTCAGAGCAACGTTGTCGCGGGTGAAGCCGGCGGCATCACCCAGCACATCGGTGCCTACCAGATCTGGACCGAGCACGAGGGTGTTGAGCGTGCGGTGACGTTCATCGACACCCCGGGTCACGAAGCGTTTACCGCTATGCGTGCCCGTGGTGCTCAGGTCACCGACATTGCGATCCTCGTCGTCGCAGCCGACGACGGCATCATGCCGCAGACGGTTGAGGCATTGAACCACGCACAGGCGGCCGACGTGCCGATCGTGGTTGCCGTCAACAAGATTGACAAGGAAGACGCCAACCCCGCCAAGGTTCGTCAGCAGTTGACCGAGTATGGTCTGGTTGCCGAAGAATACGGTGGAGACGTCATCTTTGTTGACGTGTCGGCACGCAACAACATTGGTATCCAAGAGCTGGTTGACGCTGTCTTGCTGACGGCTGACGCTGGTCTTGACCTGCGCGCTAACCCGAACAAGGATGCCCGCGGTGTCGCTATTGAAGCCAAGCTCGACAAGGGCCGTGGTTCGGTGGCAACCGTGCTCATTCAGTCCGGAACCTTGCGCGTCGGTGACGCGATCGTGGCCGGTACCGCATATGGTCGCGTTCGCGCCATGATCGATGAGAACGGCGAAGCGGTCGACGAGGCCTACCCGTCGCGTCCGGTGCAGGTGCAGGGTCTGAACTCGGTGCCGCGTGCTGGTGACACCTTCATCGTGACCGAGGAAGACCGTACGGCACGTCAGATCGCTGAGAAGCGTGAAGCCGCTGCTCGTAACGCTCAGCTCGCGAAGGCTCGCAAGCGCATCTCGCTCGAAGACTTCACCCGCGCACTCGAAGAGGGCAAGGTTGAGTCGCTCAACCTCATCATCAAGGGTGACGTTTCGGGTGCTGTTGAAGCTCTCGAAGAGTCGTTGCTCAAGATCGAGGTCGACAACTCCGTTCAGCTGCGCATCCTGCACCGCGGTGTGGGCGCGATCACGGCGAGCGACGTTGACCTGGCAACGATCGATAACGCCATCATCGTGGGCTTCAACGTTCGCCCCGATGTCAAGGCACGCGAGCGCGCTCAGCGTGAAGGCGTCGACATCCGCTTCTACTCGGTGATCTACTCCGCGATCGACGACATTGAGAATGCACTTAAGGGCATGCTCAAGCCGGAGTTCGAAGAGGTTCAGTCGGGTGTGGCCGAGATCCGTGAGGTCTTCCGCTCCTCGAAGTTCGGCAACATCGCCGGTGTCATCGTGCGATCGGGAACCATCACCCGAAACGCGAAGGCACGCGTTATCCGCGACGGCGTGGTTCTTGCAGACGGCCTGGCGATCGAATCGCTGCGCCGCTTCAAGGATGACGTCACTGAGGTTCGTACCGACTTCGAAGCCGGTATCGGCCTCGGCAAGTACAACGACATTCAGATCGGTGACGAGATCGAAACCACTGAAATGGTTGAGAAGCCCCGCGCCTAAGATCAAGACGAGGCCGCGTGAGTGTTCACTCACGCGGCCTCGTCATCTCTTTTGCAGTACGCTCCCAACAGATCTGTTGCCGCAACGGCACAAGAGGAGGACAACATGGCTGGTGAACGTCAAGGACGATTGGCCGACCGCATCCGCGTGATTCTCGCGGAACGCCTCGACAAGGGTTTGCGAGACCCGCGCCTCGGCTTCGTGACCATCACAGAAGTTCGGGTCACGGGCGACCTGCAGCACGCGTCGGTGTTCTACACGGTGCTGGGCACCGATGAAGAGCGTGCCGACAGCGCCGCGGCTTTGACCGCAGCGACGGGCATGCTTCGCAAGGAGGTCGGCAAGCACCTCGGTGTGCGCCTGGTTCCGACGTTGGAGTTCATCTCTGACGCTCTGCCGGAGAACGCCGATCACATCTCCGCGCTGTTGCGCGAAGCGCGTGAGCGTGACGAGGCGGTGGCGGGACTCGCCGCAAACGCTCAGTACGCTGGCGAAGAAGACCCCTATCAGAAGCCCCGAGAGGCTGACGACGAAGACTGACGCAGACCAACACCAAGTCTGCATACGACGAGCGCCGCCCCACGCTGAGTGTGGCGGCGCTCGTCGTATCAGCGCGTGAGTTACGCGCGCGTAAGCCGAGGGTTAAGCAGGGCCGCGGCAATGACCAGGGCCGCACCCGTGACCAGCGCGACCGCGTAGCCATTGGTTCCGGCGACCAGCGCAATGGTTCCCAGCACCGCCACACCCAGGCCGCTGCCGAGCGCGAAGCCAACCTCTTGAATCGCGCCCACCTGCCCGGCCTGCTCGGGGTGAGTGGCGTCAAAGAGTGCGGCGGCGGTCAGCGTGCCGATGAGGCCAAAGCCGAAGCCCGCAAACAGGAGCGCGCCAACGAGGCTGGCGGGGTCGGTTGCCAGCCACACGAGGCCTATGGCTTGCATCGCCAGAGCTGCGACCGTGAGTGCATTGCTCGAGAGCCATCGCAACAGGGTTGGTGCAAGCACGCCGCCGATGGCAATCATGATCGCTTGCGGCAGCAGTGCGAAACCGGCGGTGAGGGCCGTCTCGCCGCGGGCATCTTGCAGGTGCAAGCTCACCAGATACACGGTCGCGGCCGACGCGCCGGTGCCAGCAATAATGCGCACGTAGGCGATGGAGAAGTCGCGAATGCGGAACAGTCCAACATCAATAAACGGATCGCTCAGTTGCCGTTGTCGGCGCACGAAGGTGACGCCGGCGGCCGCGCCGATCACGCCAACAACGATCGCGACGACCGGCTCCAGCGCGACGTGCTGCAGGGCATAGACCAGCCCACCGAGCGCGATGATCGATGTCACGATGCTGAGAGCGTCCCAGTGCGGTGCGCGGGCGGTGCGGGTATTCGGAACTAGAAACAGCGCCAGCAGCAGCGCAATGATCGCCAGCGGAATGCCGCCATAAAGCGTCCACCGCCAGCCAGGGCCTTCGGCAAGAATGCCGCCGGCAACCGGCCCGAAGGCACTGCCTGCACCGAACGTCGCCGTCCACAGACCATAGGCGAGTACGCGCTCACCCGGCTGAAACACCGCACCAATTGTCGAGACGACGCTGGCAATGACCATCGCCTCGCTCGCGCCGAGGAGTGCCCGCATGATGATGAGCACCAAGACCGAGTCAGTCATGCCGCCGATCAGGTTGAAGGCGGCGAATCCTACGAGACCAAGCATCATGACGGTGCGACGGCCAAACTGGTCACCCGCGCGAGCGGCGATGACGAGCGTCACGGCGAGTGCGAGCGGATAGATATCGACAATCCAGATCGCTGCCGCGTCAGTCATGTGCATGTCAGAGCGCATCGCGGGCAATGCGGTGGTGGTGGCGCTGATGGCGAGCGCGCCAATCAGCACGCCCAAGAGCATCGGAACCATCGCAAGCCACGTGCGGGCCGAGGAGCGATGCTGAGGGGGAGTGGTCACACGTCTATTGTCGCGCCCGCGCGTGCCGTCGAACGCCCGTCGCCTGCAAGACGTGCCATGTCGCCAACGGTCTCAATGAGCCCGTCAGCGAGCAGGGTCAGGATGGCGCGGTCACGCTGATCGGAGTCTGGCCAGTGCGTCACGAGCGCATCGACGAGAACCCCGGAACCATCGGCTGCGCGAAGCTCGGCAAGCACGGCCCCGCGCGCCTGACGGTCAGAGCCCTCGTATTTAGCTTGCTTGGGTCGCGTATCGCCGGTGTCCGGGTAACCGGCCGCTCGCCACGCGCACAACGACGCTAGCGGGCAGAGCTCGCACCGTGCGCTTCGCGCCGTACACACCACCGCCCCCAACTCCATAGCCGCGGCATTCACGATCGCGGCAGCTATTGGTTCCGTCGGCAAGATCTCGGCCATGACGGCGAGGTCGCGTTTGGCGGCCGGGCCTGGCTGGCTCTTGCCCTCAATGGCGCGAGCCAGCACCCGTCGGGTATTGGTGTCTACGACCGGCACGCGCTCCCCGTACGCGAACGCCGCGACGGCCCTCGCGGTGTAATCACCGATGCCGGGGAGAGCCAGGAGCGCGTCAACATCGCGCGGGATTACGCCGCCATGGCGTGCGGTGATTTCGACCGCAGCCTGGTGCAACCACATCGCGCGGCGCGGGTAGCCAAGATTGGCCCACGCCCGCACAGCATCGGCAACCGGCGCCGCCGCGAGGTGCGCGGGTGTTGGCCACCGCATCAGCCACTCTTCGAGCCGTGGAATCACCCGGGTGACGGGCGTCTGTTGCAGCATGAATTCGCTCACCAAGATGCCCCACGCCCCAAAGTCAGGGTCGCGCCACGGCAGGTCACGCGCGTTCTCGCGGTACCAATCGATCAGTGGGGGAGCGAGCCGGTGCACCCTTCCACTGTAGGGTCACGCGGGCCGACTGGTCGTAGGCTAGAGGCATGCGCTTGCCCATCACACCAGCGAACACGCTCTTGCGTGAGCTTCGCGGCGAACTGCGTCAGCTGTATCCGGCCGGGCGCATCGTCGTCGCGATCGACGGGATCGATGCCCAGGCCGTCGACGCCTTCGCGTCGCAGTTTGTTCAGATCATCGAAGAAGACAACGTCGCGGCTTTTCACGCCCGGCTGCGCGATTTTCACCTGTCTCGGGCAGATCAGGCCGAACGTGGCGTCATTGTTGATGAAGACGCTGTCCGCCGAGCCCTCATCGACCCGTTTCGCAGCGGCGCACTCGATTCCGCGACCAGCGGGTTCCAACTCGGTACGTGGGACGCGAATCGCGATGCGCCATTGGAGTCGCGGTGGGTGACGGCGCCGGCGGATGCGGTGCTGGTATTGAGTGGAACCGGCGTGCTGGCACCCGAGCTGCGCGGGTTGGCGAACTGGTCGATCTGGCTTGAAACGGCAGAGAACGCGTTGGCGCATCGACCGGGACGGACGGCCGAGCGGCCGTACACCGACGCGGAATTCGCCTACCTGAAGAATGCAAAGCCTGCGGGAGTCGCATCGGTCATGGTCGATAACACCAACCCGGCGGTGCCCACCCAGATTTATCGAGACTTCTGCTGATGGCGTCGAACGACAAGCCGCGACCAGCGGCGCAGATTGTGCTGGTCGACAAGCCTGGCGGCATGACAAGCCACGATGTGGTGAGCCGCGCCCGCCGCGCCATCGGCACCCGCAAAATCGGGCATGCTGGCACGCTGGACCCCATGGCTACCGGCCTGCTCGTGCTCGGCGTTGAGGGCGGCACGCGCCTGCTCACCTACCTCGTTGGGCTCGACAAGACGTATGAGGCGACGATCCGGCTGGGCCAAGCGACCACAACGGATGACGCCGAGGGCGAGGTGGTTGCCAGCACCGACGCTAGCGACATTTCTGACGCCGCTATTGCCGAGGGTATTGCTGCGCTCACCGGAACCATCTCGCAGGTTCCGAGTTCGGTTTCGGCCATCAAGGTCGGTGGAAAACGTGCCTACGATCTGGTGCGCGCGGGTGAAGAAGTGCAACTCAAATCGCGCGACGTGACGGTATCGCGATTCGCCGTGGTCGCACAGCGCCGCGACGGCGCCGTGATCGACCTGGACGTTGTCGTTGACTGCTCCAGCGGCACCTACATTCGTGCGCTCGCTCGTGATCTCGGTGCGGGTCTGGGCGTTGGTGGACATTTGACCGCCCTGCGGCGCACCCACGTTGGCCCTTTTGAGGTGGCGCAGGCAAGCGATGCCGACAGCATTGGTTCCGTCTCTCTACAGCCAGCGGCGGCGGCAGGGCTGGTCATGCCGGTCATCGCCACCACCGCCGATGAGGCGCGTGACCTCCGCCAGGGCAAGAAGATTGCAGGCGCCGACCGATCGGCAAGCTATCCGGCCGCCGCCATTGATCCAGATGGTGAGCTCATCGGCGTCGTGGAGCGGCGAGGAACAACCGTGAAGAGCATCATGAATATGCCGGAGGTTCAGGCGTGATCACCTGGTTTACGTTCACCGTGGTGGCGATTACGGCGCTCGCCGCGCTGATTTGCATCGTGATGGGGCTCTGGGGCAAGGTACCTAGCGACCTCACGGTCGGTGCCATCGCGCTCGTCGAAGTGTTGCTGCTGGTGCAGGTTGTGATCGCGATCATCGCCCCGTTCGCCGGCAATCCGCCAGCGGGGAGCCTGCTGGAGTTTTGGACCTACCTGATCTCGGCGGTGCTGCTGCCGGTCGGCGGCGTGGTCTGGGCATTCGTTGACCGCACCAAGTGGTCAACCGTGATCATGGGTGTTGTGGCCATCGCTGTTGCCATCATGATGTGGCGCATGGAAGTCATCTGGACGGTCACCACTCCGGTTACCGGCGCCTAAGATTGTCTAGTGACTTCTGAAGCAACGCCCGTCAATCGACGCATGACCGGCATCGGTCGGGTCTTGGTGATCCTCTACGCCATCATGGCGCTGGGTGCAAGTGGCCGCTCTTTTGTGCAGATTGCGGAGAAGTTTTACGAGGCCCCGCTTGCGTACACGCTGTCGGCCGCCTCCGCGGTGGTTTACATTCTCGCGACGCTGGCGCTGATCTTCGCCGGGCGTCCGGGGTGGTACCTCGTCGCCTGGGTGGCGATTGTCTTTGAGTTGGTCGGGGTGTTGGCGATCGGAACCCTCAGCATTGTGATGCCGGATCTGTTCGCTCACGACACGGTGTGGTCGTACTACGGTCGCGGATACGTCTGGATTCCGCTGGTGCTGCCGGTGTTGGGGCTGTGGTGGTTGACGACACACAAGCCGGCGCCCGTGGCCGCCAGCCGTGAGCAGGTCGCTGCATGATCGTCTTCACCGATCCGAACGAGATTCCCGCCGACTTTGGTCCGACGGTCGTCGCGATCGGAAAATTCGATGGCGTGCACACGGGGCATCGTCTCGTGCTGGAGAAGGCGATTGCCGATGCTCGCCTCCGCGGCGCGAAGACCGTCGCCGTGACTTTTGACCGAAACCCGCTGGCGTTGCTGCGCCCCGAGCTGTGCCCGACCGAATTGGTCAGCCTTGCGCAAAAGATCGAGCTGCTCGGCGGCACCGGCATCGATGCCGTCTTGGTTCTCACCTTCGATGAGGCGATGGCCCAGGTAACAGCAGAAGAGTTCGTCGAGCGGGTACTCGTCGCAAACCTCAACGCCAAGACGGTGCTGCTCGGGCATGACTTCCGCTTTGGCCACCGTGGTGCAGGCGATCCCGAGCTCCTTCGCCGTATGGGTGAGACCTTCGACTTCACCGTCGACGCCGTTGGGGACGTCACCGACGAGGGCGACCGAGTATCGTCCACGCGCATTCGTGAGCTTCTTGCCGAGGGCGACGTTGCAACGGCAGCACGGCTACTCGGCCGGCCGCATGCCGTTGCCGGAGAGGTGGTTCACGGCCTCAAGCGCGGTCGAGAACTCGGCTTTCCCACCGCCAACCTGTCGCCGCAAAGCCAGGGCGATGTTCCGGCTGACGGGGTGTACGCCGGATGGTTGCTCACCGAAGACGGCATTCATCGCCGCGCCGCGATCTCGGTTGGCATTAACCCGACGTTCGATGACGTGGAGGTTCGTCAGGTTGAGGCGTACGTGCTCGACGAGACCGATCTCGACCTCTACGGCCAGCAGGTCGTCGTTGAGTTTGTCGAACGCATCCGTGGCATGGTCGCCTTCCGCGGCATTCCGGCACTTATTGAGCAGATGACGGACGACGTCGAGCGTACGCGTCAGATTCTGTCGTAGCGCCTGCGCCCGCATCGCACCCTTCGCCGCCACGTGCGCGACTGTCGGTGTTTGTCGCGCCTGCGCACCCGCGCACGGAGGCATGCTCATATGAGCAAATCCAGCAACTAATGTTGATTTGAGCATTCCGCGGGGCTACCGTTTTAGGTGATGGATGAGCTACTTGCCGTGCGCGTCGCCGAGCTCTATTACGAAGAGAACAAGACGCAAGACGAAGTCGGTGCACTACTAGGCATCTCACGCTGGAAGGTGGGACGCCTGCTGACGGCCGCCCGCGAAGCAGGCATCGTACGCATCGAAATCATTCACCCTCGTGCCCGCCGACTCGGCCTCGAACGCGATTTGCGCGAACACTTCAATCTTGCGGACGCTGTCGTGGTTCCGCGGCCCGAAGGCGCAGACGCCGGCAGCGCCGTGGCACAAGCCGGCGCCGACTATCTCGCCGCAATGCGCCCCGTGCCGAAGATTCTCGGCGTGAGCTGGGGCCGTACCCTCACGGCCGTTGCCGAACGCTTGCCGGAGGCCTGGGCGACCGGCGTCACGGTGGTGCAAATCAACGGCGGAGTGACCCTCAATCGACGCGCTGGCACTGCTGCCACCCTCGCATCGACGATCGCGCAAAAGGGGCGAGGCGAAGTGGTACTGCTGCCGGGCCCCGCCATTTTGGAACGCCGCGAGACGAAGGAAGCCATCATGGCTGACCGCACCGTTGCGGGCGTTTTTGACCTGGCTCGTCGCGCCGATGCCTACCTGTATTCGGCGGGAGTTGACGACTCACACTCGGCCCTGATCGAGAGCGGCTACTTGCGCGGAAGTGAGGTCGCGTTGCTTGCCAGCAAGGGAGCAGTCGGCGACATCACCGGCCGCTATATCGACGCCAACGGCAACATTGTTGACCCGGCTCTTGACGCCCGCACCCTCGGGCTTGAACTTGACACACTGCGCACAGCGCAACGCGGCATCTTTGTGGTGTCGGGTGAAGCGAAGCGTGACATCGCCCGGGCCGTTGTAGTTAACGGCCTGTGCTCCATCCTCATTACAGACGAGGGCACCGCCCGTGACCTGTTGGAGAACGAATGAACAACATTAGTACTGACCTAGCGCTGCGTGCGCGGGCGGTCGAAATTCTCGGTGGTGAACCGAGCAACGAGGCGCTTCGTCGCTTCTTGCACGGTCTGCCGGGTGTCGACGCTGTCGGCTTGGAACAGCGCGCCGCCGCCCTGGGCACGCGCTCGATCAAGACGAGCTCGAAGGCGTGGGCGCTTGACCGCATCATTGAGCTCATCGACCTGACCACGCTTGAGGGCGCCGACACTCCGGGCAAGGTTCGCTCGCTCGTTGCGAAAGCCATGCACCCCGATGCCTCGGACCCGAGCTGCCCGCGGCCCGCAGCTGTCTGCGTGTATGGCGACATGGTTCCGTATGCCGTTGCGGCGCTCGGAACCATGCACGGCGACCCCGATAACGGCAAGATTTCGGTGGCGGCCGTTGCGACGGCGTTCCCCTCTGGCCGCTCATCGCTCGCGATCAAGCTTGCCGACACGGCGGATGCCGTCGCCGCCGGTGCCGATGAAATCGACATGGTCATCGACCGTGGCGCGTTTCTCGCCGGCGACTACGCCTTCGTCTATGACCAGATCGTGCAGGTGAAAGAGGCCTGCCGCCGCGAGGATGGCAGCTATGCGTCCCTCAAGGTGATTCTGGAGACGGGCGAGCTCAACACTTACGACAACGTGAAGCGCGCGTCGTGGCTGTCGATTCTTGCCGGTGGCGACTTCATTAAGACGTCCACCGGAAAGGTGCAGCCGGCCGCGACCCTGCCGGTGACGCTGCTGATGCTTGAAGTCGTGCGCGATTGGCACCGGCTTACCGGAGAGAAGATCGGCGTGAAGCCGGCCGGCGGCATCAGCTCAGCCAAAGACGCGATTAAGTACGTCGTTACGGTGGCTGAGACGCTGGGCGAGGAGTGGCTGGTTCCGCACCTGTTCCGCTTCGGCGCCTCGAGCCTCCTCAACGACGTGTTGATGCAGCGCCAGAAGATGACAACCGGACACTACTCCGGACCCGACTACTTGACGATCGCCTGAGGCCAACATGAGCTTTCTTGAATACGCACCCGCGCCCGAGTCGCGCTCGGTGCTGAACCTGCAGTCCGAGTACGGACTGTTCATCAACGGCGAGTTCCGCGAAGGTAACGGAACCAGCTTCGCCAGCATCAACCCCGCAGACGAAACCAAGATCACGATGATCTCGGCCGCTGACGAGGCCGACGTTGACGCCGCGGTCGCGGCCGCACGCACGGCGTTTGAGAAGACCTGGTCGAAGATGAGCGGGCGCGACCGCGGCAAGTACCTGTTCCGCATCGCACGCATCATTCAGGAGCGTGCACGCGAGCTGGCTGTCGCCGAATCGCTCGACAACGGCAAGCCCATCAAGGAGAGCCGCGACGTCGATGTTCCGCTCGTCGCCGCCTGGTTCTTCTACTACGCCGGCTGGGCAGACAAGCTTGACTACGCGGGCCTGGGCGCAAACCCCCGCGCGCTGGGCGTTGCCGGTCAGGTAATTCCGTGGAACTTCCCGCTGCTGATGCTGGCGTGGAAGGTTGCTCCCGCACTTGCGGCAGGCAACACCGTGGTCCTCAAGCCTGCAGAGACAACCTCCCTCACGGCGCTGTTGTTTGCCGAGATCGTGCAGCAGGCAGGCCTTCCTGCCGGTGTCGTCAACATCGTGACGGGTGCCGGAGCAACCGGTGCAGCCCTGGTGCGCCACCGCGACATCAACAAGGTCGCGTTCACCGGCTCGACCGCCGTTGGCCGCGAAATCGCCAAGACGGTGGCTGGCACCGACAAGAGCCTGACCCTGGAGTTGGGTGGCAAGGCCGCCAACATTGTGTTTGATGACGCGCCGCTTGAGCAGGCTGTTGAAGGCATCGTCAACGGCATCTTCTTCAACCAGGGTCACGTCTGCTGCGCAGGCTCGCGCCTATTGGTGCAGGAGTCGATTCACGACGAGGTCGTCGATCGCCTGAAGACCCGCCTGCAGACACTTCGTCTGGGTGACCCGCTTGACAAGAACACCGACATCGGTGCCATCAACTCGCGGGAGCAGCTGGAGCGTATTCGTGAGCTCAGCGCCATCGGCGAGGCTGAGGGCGGCGAGCGCTGGAGCCCGGCGTGCGAGATTCCGGAGAACGGTTTCTGGTTTGCCCCGACCATCTTCACCGGGGTGCAGGCTTCGCACCGCATCGCCCGCGAAGAGGTTTTCGGCCCGGTGCTGTCGATTCTGACGTTCCGCACGCCGGGTGAGGCTATTGAGAAGGCCAACAACACGCCGTACGGTCTGTCGGCTGGCATCTGGTCGGATAAGGGATCGCGCATTCTTGCGGTCGCTGACCGTCTGCGTGCCGGCGTCATCTGGGCCAACACGTTCAACCGCTTTGACCCGGCAAGCCCCTTCGGTGGCTACAAGGAGTCCGGCTATGGCCGCGAGGGTGGCCGTCAGGGCCTCGCCGCCTACCTGAAGGGAGCATCCGCATGAGCAAGCGTCTCACGGTTCCGAAGACCTACAAATTGGCTATCGGTGGCGCGTTTCCGCGCAGCGAATCGGGCCGCACCTACGAGGTAACCTCGCCGAGCGGAGAGTTTCTCGCGAACGCGGCACTCGCCTCGCGCAAGGACGCCCGCGATGCCGTGAAGGCAGCCCGCGCTGCCGTCAAGGGCTGGTCAGGCGCCACCGCATACAACCGCGGCCAGGTGCTGTACCGCATCGCGGAGGTGCTCGAGGGGCGCCGCGCACAGTTCGTGCAGGAGATCGTCGACCAGGAGGGCGTGACGGCGGCCGTCGCCGGCGCGCAGGTCGATGAGGCCATCGACCGCTGGGTTTGGTACGCGGGCTGGTGCGACAAGTTTGCTCAGGTCGCGGGTAACGCCAACCCGGTTTCTGGGCCGTACTTCAACATCTCGGTACCGGAACCAACGGGCGTCGCGGTGATCATTGCGCCGCAGGATTCGGCTCTGCTTGGTCTCGTCTCATCCGTTGCGCCGGCCCTCGTGGCTGGCAACACGGTCGTCGTGATTGCCAGTGAGAAGTTTCCGCTGTCGGCCATCTCGTTCGCCGAGGTTCTTGCTACCAGCGATGTTCCGGGTGGCGTCGTTAATGTGCTCACCGGCTCCCCAGCCGAGATGGCGCCGTGGCTTGCCTCACACCAAGACGTCAACGCGCTTGACCTCGTCGGTGCGGATGACCTCGATTGGGTTGACCTGCAGCAGCGTGCAGCCGAAACGCTCAAGCGCGTGACCTCGCCCGAGCGTGGCGCGTCGGCTACTGCACCTGCGCTGTCGCGCATCACGTTCTTTACCGAGACGAAGACGGTGTGGCACACCAAGTCGATGATTTAGTGCGCTGACTCGCCAGGTGGCGGAAGGGCAATGACCCGGGCGGTTTCGACCGCTTGGGTCATTGTGTTTTGGCCGCGACGGTCTGATGAGTAGTGGGGGGCCTGTTCTTTTTGAACTTTCGTTCGCGCATTGGGAATACCCCTGGGGGGTATACACTTGACCTTAGTGAGCGATGAACAATCGCGATGGCACGACAACAAGGAGCATCATGACCACCCAGGCTTATCTCGTAGAGGGAATGACATGCGGACACTGCGCCGGATCAGTCACCACCGAGGTTTCCGGCGTCGCTGGCGTTGAAAACGCCGTGGTTGACCTCGGCGCAAAGACGGTCACCGTCACCGGCGACGTCAGCGATGACGCCGTTGCTGCGGCCGTCGCCGAAGCTGGCTACACGTTCGCAGGTCGCGCGTGAGTACGGCCCTGCACGCCGATGATGAGCTTCGCGCGGCGACGCTCGACATCGAAGGAATGACCTGCGCGAGCTGCGTTGCTCGCGTTGAGAAACGCCTCGCGTCGGTCGCGGGTGTGCAGGCCGCCGTTAATCTCGCGACCGAATCTGCCAAGGTCTCGATTCCGGCCGGCGTGAGCGACGACGATCTCATCGCCGCCGTCGAATCGGCAGGCTACGGCGCACGCGTTCGGGCGGCGGGGTCCAAGCCCGCCGCCATGGACGAACATGATCACGCCGACGAGGGGCGCACCAAACTCGGTACCCGTCTGCTGGTCTCTGCGATTCTTGCCGTTCCGGTGATCGCGACCGGCATGGTTCCGGCACTCCAATTTCCGGGTTGGCAGTGGATGGCGATGGTGCTCACCATCCCGATCGTGGTGTGGGGCGGCTGGCCGTTCCATCGGGCCACGTTCCAAAATGCCCGTCACGGCACGGCGACCATGGATACCCTCATCACACTCGGCACGTCGGCCGCGCTGATCTGGAGCGTCTGGGCCATGTTCTTCGGCAACGCCGGTGAGATCGGCATGACGCATGAGGTCGTGCTGTTTGGTCCGGTGCATGACGCGACTTCGCTCGTGTACTTTGAGGTCGCTGCCGGCGTTACCGTTTTCTTGCTACTCGGCCGCTGGATCGAGCACCGGTCCAAGCGACGCGCGGGCGATGCGCTGCGTGCGCTGATGAACCTCGGCGCAAAGAATGTCACGCTGGCCACGATCGCGGGCGGTGACGGCCCGACCGTGCCGATCGATGAGCTGCAGGTCGGCGACCGGTTTGTGGCGCGGCCTGGAGAGAAAATCGCGACTGACGGAATGGTGGTTTCGGGCGCCGCAGCCGTTGATGCCAGCATGCTCTCTGGCGAAAGCGAACCTGTCGCGGTCGAAACCGGATCAATCGTCACCGGCGGCACCATCGCCACCGACGGACGCCTCGTGGTGGAGGCCACCGCGGTCGGCGAGAACACGCGCCTCGCGGCCATGGCTCGCCTGGTCGAAGACGCACAAACGGGCAAGAGCGCCGTGCAACGCCTCGCCGATCGTATTTCGGGTGTCTTCGTACCCATCGTGATACTGCTTTCGATCATCACGCTCGTCGCGTGGATCGTATTTGGTGGTTCTGTCGCCGCAGGCTTCACCGCCGCCGTCGCGGTGCTGATCATCGCCTGCCCGTGCGCGCTCGGCTTGGCAACGCCCGTCGCGATTCTCGTTGGCACCGGCCGCGGCGCCCAGCTCGGAATCTTGATCACCGGCCCAGAAGCGATTGAATCGGCGGGGCGCATCGACACGCTGTTCGCAGACAAGACCGGAACCATCACCACCGGAACCATGACCCTGGTGTCGTTTGTGACGGTGGCGGGAGTCGAGCGCGACGACTTCTTGCGAAGCGTCGCAGCCATCGAGGCGTCATCGGAGCACCCGGTCGCGCGGGCCATCGTGACGGCCGCGTCTGAGGTTCCGCTCGCTACTGACTTCGTATCGACTGCGGGCCGTGGCGTCGCCGGAACCGTTGACGGCGTTGCGGTGTTCGCTCGCCGATTGGACGTGGGGGAGTTGGAGACGCTTCCGCTCGCCCTCGCCGAGGCCATCCGCGAAGCCGCCACCACCACCATCGTTGCTGGCCGCGTCGACGACGGGCGTGAGGTCGTTCAAGGCGTGTTGTTTGTTGCCGATGCGGTGCGCGATGACAGCGCCGAGGCGGTTGCTCAATTGCGAAAGTTGGGCGTCGAAGTGCAAATGCTCACCGGCGACAATGAGGCGGCCGCTCTGCGCGCCGCCGAGGCCGTTGGCATCACGCAGATCACTGCTGGCGTTACCCCCGAGGGCAAGATTGCGGCCGTGCGCGCGGCGCAGGCGGCGGGCCGGTCCGTTGCAATGGTCGGCGATGGCGTCAACGATGCGCCGGCTCTTGCCGCGGCTGATCTGGGGCTTGCGATGGGCGGCGGAACCGATGCGGCCATGCACGCCAGCGATATCACGCTGGTGCGGCAGTCGCTGAGTGCCGCGGCCACCGCGATCCGCCTCTCACGCAAGACCATGTCGACGATCCGCGGAAACCTGTTCTGGGCGTTTGGTTACAACGTCGCGGCGATTCCGCTGGCGGCGCTGGGTCTGCTGAACCCCATGCTGGCCGGCGCGGCCATGGCGTTCTCCAGCGTGTTCGTGGTGCTGAACAGTCTGCGTCTTCGCGCGTTTCGTTGAACGGGGCTGACCTTTGTGAGGGTTTAGCCTAGGATGGTTGTGGGGAGTCTTTCGCCCCGTCTCGCTTTCCGCTGAAGCGGAGTCTGCAGACGGGCAGCGCAAGATTGCGCCCTGTCCCGCATATCAGGTGGGCGCTCCCGCATGATTCACGTCGTGGAATCATCCTTATTGCTCCGCTCACACTCAGGAGAAGCATGCCGAGCTCGGCAACAGCATCAGCATCACGGCGGCGCAAGTCGTCGTCTCGTCGCGACGACGACGCCCCCATCATCCCGATCCTCGCGCGCAAAGTGCGCGAGGTTGAGGCCAAAGCGCAAAAAGGCAAGCTCGGGCCGACCAACCGCGTCAAGTTTCAGGTCATTGCCTTCCTCGTGCGCGAAGAGCGCGCCAGGGTCAAGGGTGACGCCGAGATCAGCGACGCAACGCGCGCAGAGCTGCTGAAACGCCTCGACGGCGTCGCACAGATTCTCGCCAAGACGGCAGCGCGCGATACCTCGATCATCCCGCTGCTCGAGGTTGACTCGGCAACGAGCCCCGTTGCCAAGCGCATGCGCCGCGACTGGCTGCTGGAGTCGGGAGCGGAGCTTGCGCCTGACGAATTGATCATCACTGATGTTGCCCCCGTGGCCGTCACTCCCGTGGTTCCGGCAGCCCTCGCCGAACGTCAGGTGACGCCGCCGGCGGTGGAGTCGCGTATTGAGGCGAACCCGTTCTTGACGCCGGACCTGTCGCGCGTGATTCCGAAGGAGACGCCGCGCCGACGCCTCGATGGGTGGGACCTCATGGGCCCGCTTTACAAGGCATTTGAGCAGGGCGCGGGCGGGTCGGTCGCCTCGATGGCGCTCCCCCCGGTTCCGGAGTTCGATCACATCTCGCCCAAGGGTCTTGAGGTGATGGCACACCAGTCCCGGTTCGTCGAGTCGGTGCGCGCCGGCCACCGCTCGTTCTTGCTGGCGGACGAGCCGGGCCTCGGAAAGACGGCGCAGTCGGTTATCGCGGCGTCCGTCGCGAACGCGTACCCGCTGCTCGTCGTGGTTCCGAATGTCGTGAAAATGAACTGGGCGCGTGAGGTCGAGCGCTGGACGCCGCAGCGTCGCGCCACGGTGATTCAGGGTGACGGCGACGCAATCGATGCGTTTGCCGACATCTTTATCGTCAACTACGAGATTTTGGATCGCCACCTGTCATGGTTGGGCAAGATTGGCCTGCGCGGGATGGTGGTAGATGAGGCTCACTTCATCAAGAACCTGTCATCACAGCGGTCGCAGAACGTGCTCGCCCTCGCGAGCCGCGTGCGCGAGCAGACGCCCGGCGGTGACCCGCTCATGATCGCGCTGACGGGTACGCCTCTGATCAATGACGTCGAAGACTTCGACGCGATCTGGCGGTTCTTGGGATGGACGACGGGGGAGAAGCCCGGCTCCGTGCTGATGGAGAAGCTGGACGCGACCGGCTTGACGCCAGCAGATAAGGCCTTCTACCCGGAGGCGCGCGAGGCCGTGATCTCGATGGGTATCGTGCGTCGTAAGAAGAAGGACGTCGCTGCCGATCTGCCAGACAAGCTCGTTGCCGACATGCCGGTGCAGCTTGATGACGAGTTCGGCCGTTCCATCCGGGCTGCAGAGCGCGAGCTGGGCGACCGCATGGCGGCGAAGTACCGCCGCATCATTGAGGCGCGCGGTCGCGAGACCCGCGGCATTGACGAAGACATTGTGCGTCTCGTCGCGCAACACGAGTTTGAAGAGTCGAAGAACGCTGACGCCGGCGGCGACAACGTGTTCACGATGGTGCGCAAGATTGGCCAGGCTAAGGCCGGCCTCGCGGCGGACTACGCCGTGCAACTGCAACGCTCGGTGGGCAAGGTGGTGTTCTTCGCCAAGCACATTGACGTCATGAACCAGGCGGAGTCGCTATTTGCCGTCAACGGGCTCAAGACCGTTTCGGTGCGCGGCGATCAGACGTCAACGGCTCGCCAGGCCGCGATCGACGCGTTCAACAATGACCCCGAAGTGTCCATCGCGGTGTGTTCGCTCACCGCGGCGGGTGTCGGCCTCAACATGCAGGCCGCGTCCAACGTGGTGTTGGCTGAGCTGAGCTGGACGGCCGCCGAGCAGACGCAGGCCATTGACCGCGTGCACCGTATTGGCCAGGACGAGCCGGTAACGGCGTGGCGCATCATCGCGGCCCACACGCTCGACACCAAGATCGCGGAGCTCATCGACCAGAAGCAGGGTCTTGCGCTGCGGGCGCTGGACGGCGTGGTGGTGGAACCCGGATCGCAAGACTCGGTGCAGTTGTCGGCGCTCATGCACCTGCTGCGCGAGGCGCTTCGTCGGTAAGAACCGTCACGAGTGAAAATTCCCACTTCTTAGCAACGAAATTTGCATTTCGCCGCGGGAGGTGGGAATTTTTTCGCGTTTGTGGTGCGGAGCGGCGTAAGAATCGGGAAAATCGGCGGGGGCGGAATGGCGTTCTGTTGCGCTGGCCACTATGGTCGAAACAGGCAGCGTCGCCCGATCCCCTTTCCCTCCCCAGCAAAGCAGGCATCATGAAGATCGGCATTCTGACGTCCGGCGGCGATTGCCCCGGACTCAATGCGGTTATCCGCGGGATCGTTCTCAAGGGAACAACCTCCTACGATCTGGAGTTCGTCGGCATTCGCGACGGTTGGCGCGGCGTGGTGGAGGGCGACTTCGTGCCGCTCACTCGTCATGAGGTGAAGGGCCTGTCGAAGGTGGGCGGCACCATTCTCGGCACGAGCCGCACTAACCCCTATGAGGGAGACCGCGGCGGCGCCGAGAACATCGCTAAGACGCTGTTTGGTCACCGCATTGACGGCATCGTCGCCATCGGCGGCGAGGGAACGCTCGCAGCCGCCGATCGTCTATCAAAAGACGGAATCAAGGTCGTCGGCGTGCCTAAGACCATCGATAACGATCTGCGCGCCACCGACTACTCCTTCGGTTTCGACACCGCGGTGAACATCGCCACCGAAGCTATGGACCGCCTGCGCACCACAGGCGACTCCCACCAGCGCTGCATGGTGGCCGAAGTTATGGGCCGTCACGTTGGCTGGATCGCGCTTCACGCCGGCATGGCGGCTGGCGCACACGCCATCCTCATTCCAGAAAATCCAATGTCGCTTGACGAGATCACCGCACTCGTACAATCCGCTCACGACCGTGGCCGTGCGCCCCTGGTTGTCGTCTCCGAAGGCTTCAAGCTCAAGGGGATGGAAGAGGCGTTCAGTGACAAGGGTCTGGACGCATTCAACCGCCCGCGCCTCGGTGGCATCAGCGAAATTCTGGCCCCCGAAATCGAACGCATCACTGGCATCGAGACGCGCTCCACCGTTCTTGGTCACATTCAGCGCGGCGGCTCACCCTCTGCATTTGACCGCGTGCTGGCCACGCGATTGGGCCTGCATGCCGCAGACGCCATCGTCGACGAAGCCTGGGGTGAAATGGTCGCCCTGCGCGGCACAGACATCGTACGCGTGCCGTTCTCCGACGCCCTCGGCGAGCTGAACACCGTGCCGCAGTACCGCTACGACGAAGCCGCAGCCCTCTTCGGCTAACGTTCGTCGGCCCTGTGCCCTGCGGTGCCGGGGGTCTGTAGTTTTGTGGTTCGTGAGTTCCGGGGTTTCGTGGTTCCGTGCCCCCCGGGGTTTCGGGGTTCCGTGCCCCCTGGGTTCCGGTGCTCCGTGGTTCCGTGGTGTCGGTGCTCCGTGGTTCCGACTTTTCCGATTCTTCTCGGGCCGTGGCGTGCGGTGAGCTTCCCAAATGTCGGAACCGAGGCCGCCACGAAGCGCGAGGGGCCGTGTCTTCGGCGTGTCGTGCATATCGGTCCGACATTTGGCAACCGGAGCCTCCTGCACACTCGGTCGGTCGAGCCATTTTGTCCCCAGTCTTGAGCGGCGGTAATCGCCGGCGCGTGATTCGCCGAGGCTGTTGGGATGACAGACAATCGGGTGATTCTCGAGGCCGGTGGGGTTTGCCGCACGGCGGACCTCATCGCGTCGGGCGTGACCAAGCAAACGATCCGGCGGGCGCTTGACGCGAACCTCCTGGTGCGCGTGCGGCAGGGAATCTACTGCTCGGATGCCAGCCATCTCGCAGCGACGGCTGCACAACACGGCGGAACCATGGCCTGCGTGAGTGCGCTGCGCGCGCATGGTGTGTGGGTGCATGACGAATCGTCAACCCTCCATGTCGGGATTTCACCTCGGGCGCGGAACCATTGGCACGAGGGTTGCGCGTGCGTTGTGCACCGGAGCGCGTTCACGGCGGGGTTGGGAATCACGTCGGTCGCAATCGCACTCGTGCAAGTGGCGCGATGTATGGGTGAAGAGGTGTTTTTCGCCGCACTTGAGTCCGCGCTGAACAAGCGGCTCCTATCGAGCGACGAGCGTGCCTGGATTCGATCCAACGTCACTCGCCGATTCGCAGAGCTTGTCGACTTCGCCCGAAGCGATGCCGAAAGTGGGCTTGAATCTCTGGTTCGTTTGCGGCTTAGTCGGTTGGGCGTCAGCACGCGGACGCAGGTCAGAATCGAGGGTGTTGGCCGCGTCGACCTTGTGATCGGTAACCTCATCGTCGAGCTCGATGGGCGCGAGAATCACGACGGCCCGTCCCAACGCCACAAGGACCTTATGCGTGACGCCAACGCGGCGAAGGCCGGCTGGCGAGTGCTCCGCTTCGACTACGCAATGGTCATCTACGACTGGCCGCTCGTACGCGATACCATCCTGGCGATGCTGTAGCCGCACGATCCGATCGCGTTGCCGTCGCGCCTTGACCGACACTCATCGCGAAATTTCGGACAGCACGTCCGTCGACTTGTACCGCAACCGCGCATACTCCTGCGGCTTCGCTTGCCGCTCCATGGTTCCGCCTCGAGCCGCCGCGCGTATCCCAAATGTCGGAGCGGATGGTGACCCTTGGGCATGCGGGAGCGTTTTTCCGGCGTGTCGCGCCGGGGCGTCCGACATTTGGGCGGCGGAACCGCGGGCTGGCACCCGGCCCGCGGATCCATGCCGCGGGCCCGTGGGCGCGCGCCTAACCTCGCCCCCGGTTCCGCGCAGCCCCCGTGCGTGTCCCAAATGTCGGAACGGATGGTGTTCCTTCGGCGTGTGGGTGCGTTTTTCCGGCGTGTCGCGTCGGGGCGTCCGACATTTGGGAACGGGATGCCGGAACCGCGGGCTGACACCCAGCCCTTGGTTCCGCAGCCCTTGGTTCCGCGCCCCGGGCCCGTGGATGCCCGCCGAACGGCGCCCGTGGTTCCGCGAACCCGCCCCGGGTTTCCCAAATGTCGGAACGGATGGTGTTCGGTGGGTGCGTGGGAGCGTTTTTCCGGCGTGTCGCGCCGGGGCGTCCGACATTTGGGAACGTGAGAGCGGAACCAGGAGCAGGCACCCAGCCCTGGTTCCGATCGGAGGGGGCTAGGAGCCGAGGATCATGCGGGCGCGCGCCTTGTCGCCGCTGTCTCGCACGGCGACGGCGGCGTCCCACAATTGCTGCGGCTGGGCGAACTGATTGATTTCGATTCCGGAGAGGTAGGAACCGGCGACAACGAGATCGCGGTGCCGTGCGGCCACCAATCGCGGATACTGTAGGCGGACAAAGACGGCAAACGCGACTTCCATCAGCAGGAGAACTCCGGCGAGGAGCGGAAGCTCGACGAAAAAGTAGACCAGCGCGGCACCGAGAATACCGGCGCTAATGACCGCGCCGAGCAAGATCGCGATGGTTCGGCGCAGCTGTGCGGCCATCGCAATGGCCGTTTCGCCCCGCATCGGGTTGGGAATGAACATCGGCGCCTTCACTCAACGCCCCCAGCATCCGCAGAACCCGCACCGACACCCCCCGCATCCGCCGATGCCCCGGCAACACCGAGCACGTCAAACATCCACGCCAGTTCGTACGCGCGTTCGCGCCATGAGTTGTAGCGCCCGGTGACACCACCGTGCCCGGCGACCATCTCGCACTTCAACAGCACATCGGCGCCGACGTCGCGCAAGCGAGCGACCCACTTGGCCGGCTCCACATAGTAAACGCGAGTATCGTTGAGCGAGGTTACGGCGAGAATTCGCGGGTACGCGACGCCGTCGGCCACGTTCTCGTATGGCGTGTAGGACTTCATGTACTCATAGACGTCCGCGTTGTGCAGCGGGTCGCCCCATTCGTCCCATTCAATGACGGTGAGGGGGAGCGACGGGTCAAGAATCGTGGTCAGCGCATCGACAAACGGAACCGACGCCAACACGCCAGCGAACAGCTCGGGAGCGAGGTTCGCCACAGCACCCATCAGCAGGCCACCTGCACTGCCGCCTTCGGCAACCATGCGGTCAGGCGTCGTGACGCCCGACTCCACGAGATGCGTTCCCGCCGCGATGAAGTCGGTGAAGGTGTTCTTCTTGGCCATGAGCTTGCCGTCTTCGTACCAGGCTCGCCCCATCTCGCCGCCGCCGCGCACGTGCGCCACGGCGAAAATCACGCCGCGATCAAGCGCCGAGAGCCGCATTGATGAGAACCCCGGGTCGATGGAGTGCTCGTATGAACCGTAACCATAGAGGTGAACGGGGCGAGGCGTCGCCCCTGGCTCACCAAAAGAGCGCTTCCAGACGAGAGAGACCGGAACCTCGGTGCCGTCGGCTGCACGCGCCCAGACGCGAGATTGCCCGTAGTCAGCGGGGTCGTAGCCGCCCAACACCGGCTGCTGCTTGCGCAGGAACTTCTCGTCGGTCACTGGGTTCCAGTCGAAGACGGAACCAGGGGTGACGAATGACGCATAGCCGAAGCGAATGAGTTGCGGCGCCCACTCCGAGTTCCCGCTCACGCCAACGGCAAACAGCGGCTCATCAAATGAGACCTCATCGACCGAGCCCGTTGCGTGGTCGAGTTTGGCCATGCGAGCGAGCCCCTCGCGGCGATACTCCACGATCGTGAAATCACGGAAGCAGTCGACATCCAGAATGCGGGTGCCCGGGGTGTGCGGCATGACCACGGTCCGCTCACCGCGAGGATCGGCCGCGGCAACGCGCACGAGCTCGAAATCGAGCGCGCCGTCGTTATGCACAATAAACAGCACGTCTTCACCCTCGATCACGGCATGATCGACGCTATATTCCACGCCCTCCACCTGCGGCCACACGATCCGTGGTTCCGCCAGCAGGTCCGTCGAATCAAGCAGCAGCACCTCACTGGTGATCGATGAGCTTTGTCCGATCATGAGGTAACGGTCGGAGCGGCAGAATCCCGCGCCGACCCAGAATCGCTCGTCGGGCTGGTGAAACAGTCGTGTCGGCGCAGTCACATCGCCGCCGATGGTGTGCAGCCACACGGTGTCGGGGCGCCACGCCTCATCAACCGTCGTGTAGATGATGCCGAGGCCATCGGGGGTCAGCTCGGCGCCGCCCGCGGTGCCTTCGATCACATCGGCAAACGTTTCGCCGGATACAAGATCGCGCACTCGAATGGTGTACCGCTCATCTCCCGTGACATCCGTCGCCCACAGCATGCGGGTTCCGTCGCGCGAAATATCAAAGCTGCCGAGCGAGAAAAACTCGTGACCTTCGGCCTCGGCGTTGCCGTCGAACAGAATCTGCTCGCCCGGAACCTCGGCGTCGGGGGAGAGGACGGGCGGGGTCCAATCGTCGACCGAGCTGAGCGGCGCGCGGCACTGAATGCCATACTGCTGCCCCTCGACCGTACGGCCGTAGTACCACCACTGGCCCTTGCGGGTCGGAACCGACAGATCAGACTCCTGGGTGCGCGACTTGATCTCTTGGAAGATGGTTTCGCGCAACGGCTCGAGGTGCGCGGTCTCCTGTTCGGTGAACGCGTTCTCAGCGGTCAAGTGGGAGATGACCTCTTCGCTCTCCTTGTTGCGTAGCCACTCGTACGGATCCATAAAAGTATCGCCGTGGTGCGTGCGGGCCTGAGGATGCTGGCGCGCGCGAGGCGCTGAGAGTCGTTCAGTCACGCCTTAACGCTACCCGCTGGTAGCCAAAGGTCTAGTGTTGAGTTGACCAGATCGCATGGGGATGAAAAGATTTGATCTGGCCGGTTGCCGGTTCGTGAATTAACGGTGAACTCTTCGTTCGTCATGTCGGATTCTTCGACACCTCTTCCTCTTCATCCCCCCACGAAAGTCAACGGTGGAAACCGCAGCCTTAATTGTTGTGCTGGTCATCCTGCTGGCACTGTTTTTTGATTTCACAAACGGATTTCATGACACCGCGAACGCGATGGCAACGCCTATCGCGACGGGCGCCCTCAAGCCCAAGACGGCTGTCATCCTTGCCGCGCTCCTCAACCTGGTCGGCGCCTTCCTTTCAACCGAGGTCGCCAAGACCATCTCGGGCGGCATGATCAAAGAAGACGCGATCATGTCTGGCAGTAATGCCGCAACATTGTTCCCATCGCTCATCTTCGCCGGCCTCATCGGCGCAATCACGTGGAACATGTTGACCTGGTTGCTGGGTCTGCCGTCAAGCTCATCGCACGCCCTGTTCGGTGGTCTGATCGGTGCGACGCTCGTTGGTGCGGGCGCCATGGCGATTGACTTCGGCATCGTTGTCACCAAGGTCGTCTTGCCCGCGCTTATCGCGCCACTGACGGCTGGAATCATCGCGTTCGTCGCCACCAAGGTGGCGTACGGCATGACCCGACGCTACGACGGCAAGCCCGATGGCCGCGACGGCTTCCGTTGGGGGCAGATCTTCACGTCGAGCCTCGTGGCGCTGGCGCACGGAACCAACGACGCGCAGAAGACGATGGGTGTGATTACCCTCGCCCTGATCGCGATTGGCTGGCAGACCGCTTCACAGCCGCAGCTGTGGGTCATCGTTGCCTGTGCCGTAACCATCGCGCTCGGCACCTACATGGGCGGATGGCGCATCATCCGTACCCTCGGTAAGGGCCTCACCGACGTCAAGCCCGCTCAGGGATTCGCCGCAGAGTCTTCGACCTCTGCCACGATTCTTGCTTCGTCGGCGCTGGGCTTCGCGCTCTCGACCACGCAGGTGGCCTCGGGCTCCGTGATCGGCTCTGGTCTTGGCCGCCGCGGCTCCAAGGTTCGTTGGGGCACTGCCGGGCGCATCATGATCGGATGGGTGCTTACCCTGCCGGCCGCCGGTGGTGTCGGCGCGCTCGCCGCGCTCGTCGTCGTGTGGCTCGGAACCTGGGGTGTCGTTATTGACGCCATCATCGCGGTGGCCATCATCCTCGGTCTGTTCTGGCGTTCGCGTCAGGATGAGGTGCACTCCGGAAACGCCATGAGTGAGGTTGCCGACTCGGGCGCCGCGGTCAAGGTGAAGAAGAACCCGCCGCCCACGCGCCGCCAGCGCATGATCTTGCAGGCCGAGAAGGCTGCCAAGAAGGCGGAGAAGCGGGCCCAAGACAAGCACCACGCCGCCGATGTGCTTCGCGAGAAAGAACGCCAAGACGCCGAGCGGAAGGCGGCCAAGAAGTCGCCGTCAACGGCGCCGACCAAGACCGAAGATAGAGGCTCGCGATGAACATCGTCATTGACTGGGGAGCTTTTGCTCAGGTCTTCGCCGCCGCCTTCGTTGGTGCCACCGTTCTCGTGCTGTTCTACTCGATGGGATTGCGGCTTCTGGTTCGCGCCGGCCGCGCGCCCGTCGTCGGCCCGGCCGAATTCACCGACGCCATCTCCGTCATCACCGAGAAGGAGCGCGAGCGCGCCGCAAAGGCCGCCGCAAAGGCTGCTAAGCGTAGCCCGCTGACCGACGGTCAGAAGAACCTCGCACTGGTTGGCGCCTACGCCTGCTTCGCCGTGTGCGCGGGAGCCGTCATTTTTGCGATCACGCTGATCGTGGTCAATCACTAAGCACATCAATCGTGGTTAATCACTAAGCACATTGATCGATCAAAGCGCCACGGGGTTAAGAACGCCGTGGCGCTTTGTCGTGCAATCGTGCCACTATCGTGCATCACTCACGATGGCGGGCATCGGGAGCAATTGTGAGGTCAATACCGAGATAGGGTTGTACTACCCTCCCCACATTGGCCGCGACCCACAAGGAAGCAACATTGGACGCAACGATGCGCACTCGTACCGAATCTGACTCCCTGGGATCCCTCGAGATCCCCGCTGATGCCTACTGGGGCATCCATACGGCGCGAGCGCAGGAGAACTTCCCGATCGCGAAGCGCCCGATCTCGGTGTATCCGGATCTTGTTCGCGGACTCGCGATGGTGAAGCAGGCCTCTGCTCGTGCAAACGCCGAGATCGGCGTGCTGTCGCAGGAGAAGGCAGACCTCATCGACGCCGCCGCCCAGCGCGTTATCGATGGTGAGTTCCACGATGAATTCACCGTTGGTGTGATTCAGGGTGGCGCCGGAACCTCGTCGAACATGAACGCGAACGAGGTCATCACCAACATTGCGTTGGAGATGGCTGGCCGCGAGAAGGGCGACTACGCTTTTCTGTCGCCAATCGACGACACCAACCGCAGCCAGTCGACCAACGACGTCTACCCGACGGCGATCAAGATTGGGCTGTCGCTCACGCTGCTGAGCCTGCTGGAAGAGCTGGCGTTGCTGCGCAAGAGCTTCCTCGACAAGGCCGTCGAATTCCACGACATTCTCAAGGTGGGGCGTACCCAGCTGCAGGACGCGGTTCCGATGACCCTTGGTCAGGAGTTCCACGGCTTCGCAACGACACTCGGCGAGGACTACAGCCGTATGTCGGAGAACGCGAAGCTGCTCACCGAGATCAACATGGGTGCCACCGCTATCGGCACCGGCATCACGGCGCACCCGCAGTACGCGGCTGTCGTGCTGCGCCACCTGAACGACATCACCGGCCTTGAGCTGGAGACGGCAACCGACCTCGTGGAGTCCACGAGCGACACCGGTGCTTTCATGTCGTTCTCGGCATCGCTCAAGCGCAATGCCATCAAGCTGTCCAAGATCTGCAACGACCTGCGTCTGCTGTCATCTGGTCCGCAGGCCGGTCTTGGCGAGATCAACCTGCCGGCTCGTCAGGCCGGCTCATCGATCATGCCTGGCAAGGTCAACCCCGTGATCCCCGAGGTCGTAAACCAGGTCGCGTTTGCGGTTGCTGGCTCCGATGTCACGGTGACGATGGCTGTTGAGGGTGGTCAGCTTCAGCTGAACGCTTTCGAGCCGGTCATCGCGCACTCGATCTTCCAGTCGATCACCTGGATGCGCCAGGCAATGTGGACGCTGCGCGTCAACTGCATCGATGGCATCACCGCGAACCGCGAGCGCCTTGGCGCGATGGTGGGCTCGTCGGTTGGTGTTGTGACAGCCCTGACGCCGTTCATCGGTTACGCATCGGCTGCGGCTCTCGCAAAGACCGCGCTCATGACCGGACACAACATCGCTGACCTGGTTGTTGAAGCCGGCCTGATGTCGCGGGAAGAGGTCATGAAGCAGATTTCGCCAGCACGCCTGTCGGGCTTGGAGACGATTACCGCCTCCGTGCCGATCGTGCAGCCGGCCGAGAACGTCATCACCAGCGACGACGTCGCAGGCTAACGATTCGCTGTTAAACAAAAGTGGGTCTCACCGCGTAGGTGAGGCCCACTTTTTGTTGCCCTGCGTCAGTCGGTAATGCGGCAGTGCGTGGTGAGCTCGCCAATGCCGTCGATACCCACGGTGACGGTGGAACGGTCGCGCAAGAAAATCTGCGGGTCGCGTGAGTATCCGGCACCTCCCGGGCTCCCGGTCGAAATCAAGGTTCCGGGTTGCAGCGTTACCGACTGCGAGAGGTGCGCGATGAGTGTGGCGACCGACCGCACCATCTGATCAGTCGACGCGTCTTGAACCGTGTGGCCATCAACGACCGCCCAGATGTGCAGATCTTGCGGGTTGGGAATTTCGTCGCGCGTGACGACGACAGGGCCGGTCGGGGTAAAGCCGTCGAACGACTTGCACCGGCTCCACTGGGCCTCGGAGAATTGAATATCTCGCGCCGTGATGTCGTTGACGACCGTGTAGCCCCACACGTAGTCCAGGGCATCTTCTGCTGCGACGTTGAGGGCCGGCCGGCCGATGATGACGCCGAGCTCGGCCTCGTAGTCAACCGATTCGCTGAGTGATCGTGGCCAGATGGTGGTCTGTCCGTTGCCGGTAAGCGAGTTCGGCCACAGCGTGAACACGGTCGGCGCGCTGTCGGTCTTGAGGCCGAGCTCAGACGAGTGTGCGGCGTAGTTCAGGCCGACGGCAAGCACCGCGGGGGGTGCGAGTACCGCAGAGGCGAAGCCGAGGCCGTCGATCGGAACCGTGGATGCGGTAAGAGAAGCCTCGCGGACGATCTCGAGAAGCTCGTCTCCGCCGGCGATCAATTCGTTCAGGGTTGAGGGGGCGCCGATGAACAATTCAGACACGACGATCGCGGTGTCATCGTTGTTCAGCGCGCACAACTGGGGATCCGTACCGGAGATTCCGGTCAGGTGGGCAAAACGCATTCTTCTAACCTATCCCGCGCGAGCACCATCACGGGCTGTAGGTTTGTGCCATGACGTATGGCAATGGTTTGACACCGCCAACGGGGGACTACGGCTATCAGCCACAATATGCATCTCCGATGGCGCAACCCCAGTGGGGTCACCCAGCAACAATTTCCCAGGCACCCGTGCCGCCGGTCAACGTTTTCGCAAACGTGACGATGAAGTCGGGTCGCCATGTTCCGTGGTGGCTATGGATCATTCTCGGATTCATTCTCATCCTGGTGATCGCCTACTTCATTTCGGGGCTCGGCCAGGGTGCTTCAACCCTCGGGTTCATCATGGCGTTGGCGCCGCTTGCGATCGTCATCAGCGGCGTATACCTTGTTGACCGGTGGGAACCAGAGCCGCTGCGTTTGCTGATATTTGCTCTCGCGTGGGGCGGCATCGTCAGCATCGCGCTCACGCTGCTTGTCGCGATGGCCACCGACCCAATGATTCCGTCTGACCCCGAGGAGGCGGCCTTCGTCAGCGCCGTCATTCGCGCACCGATTGTCGAGGAGATCAGCAAGGGGCTGGGCCTCCTGCTCATCATGGTGATCGGAAAGCGTGCGCTTGATGGTCCGATCGATGGGGTGGTCTACGGCGCACTGGTGGGTGCGGGCTTCGCGTTCACCGAAAACATTCAGTACTTCGGTGTGCAGTTCATGACCGGTGGTTCCGAAAGCCTCGGCCCGATCTTCTTCATGCGCGGCATTCTGTCGCCGTTCTGCCATGCCATGTTCACTGCTTGCACCGGGTACGCGCTCGGCCTGGCGTCACGCAAGGGGCGTCAGGGGGCGGCCGTTCTCCCCATGTTCTTTGTCGGCTTGCTTGCCGCCATTGCCCTGCACGCGCTGTGGAATGGTTCCACCTTCGTCGGCGAACCCGGCACCTTTTTCGTGCTGTACGGCGTGATCCAGGTTCCGCTTTTCATCACGTTCATCGTGGTGATCCGCTGGCTCAAGGTCGAAGAGGCGCGACTCACGCGTGCCCGTCTGGGCGACTATGCGATGGCGGGGTGGTTTACCCCGCAAGAGGTCGACATGCTTGCCACGAAGTCGGGGCGAGTGGCAGCCAAGCGCTGGGCTCGCAGCTTGCCGGGCGATCGCACGAAGGTGATGAAGCGATTCATCATCGACGCGAATGAACTCGCGGCGACGCGTCAGCGAGCCATCTCCGGCCGTGACCCGCAGGCCGGAATCGATGAGCACGTGCTGCTACAGCGCACGATGGCGACCAGAAACCAACTGCTGTCACGCTGATCCGCACGGCAAAAAAGACTCAGCACCCGGTGCTGCGGCGAAGCCTGCAAGTCCTCCGAGTGCTGAGTTGATCTGCCAACAGAATGCGCCTGGCTCGGAACAATGTCAAGGCTTTCAAAGATTTTGGTGAGAACTGCCGTTCACACTTTGACCCGAGCGCCTCATCGCGATTGGATTGAGACATGACAAACCTTACGAAGCCTGAGTTCGATGCTCCCGAGGGTCCCGCGCCCACCGAGCTCGTCATTCGCGACATCGTCGTGGGTGACGGCGCCGAGGCTCAGCCCGGCGATAACGTCACCGTTCACTACGCTGGCGTCGAGTACGAGACCGGCGAAGAGTTCGACTCGTCGTGGGGCCGCGGCGAGACGATTCAGTTTCCGCTTCGCGGCCTGATCCAGGGGTGGCAGGATGGCATCCCCGGCATGAAGGTCGGCGGTCGCCGCGAGCTCGTGATCCCGCCGCACCTCGCATACGGCCCTGCTGGTTCCGGTCACTTCCTCGGCGGCAAGACCCTGATCTTCATCATCGATCTGATTGCCGTCGGCTAAGACGAAATCCCAACACCCCTCGGCGCATGCCGGGGGGTGTTTTTCTTGGCGCGTGTCGCCTCTGTTAGCGTTGCGGAATGGCCAGCGGAACCATCAGCGACGTACAGCGCGCGCGTCGCGTGCTGACGTTTGGCGTTTGCGGTTCTGGCAAGTCGATGCTCGCCCAGCAGATTGCCGACCGGATCGGCGTTGGGTATGTCTCGATCGATGACTTCTGCTGGGACCCCGGCTGGGTTCAGGCCTCGCCCGAGGAACTCGATGCACGGGTCATTCCGGTGCTACAACGAGACGCCTACGCGGTTGACTCGGTGTATCGGCGGCACAATGCGCTCGCTCTCGAACGGGTCGATGTGATCGTCGGTTTGGACTACCCGCGCCTCGTTTCTCTCGCGCGCCTGCTTCGTCGTACCGTCCGCCGAGTGATTCGCCGGGAACCGTGCTGCAACGGCAACATCGAGACGTTGGGTCGCGCTCTCAGTCGCGACTCCATCATCGCCTGGCACTTTCGTTCGTTCGCATCTAAACGTGAACGCATCCGCGAGTGGGAGGCGAACCCCATGGTTCCGCCCGTCGTGAGACTGAAACGACCTCGTGACGCCGAGGCGCTTCTGGCGGCGCTGGCACCGCTTTAGGGCTTCGGATCGCGAGCGTCGTAGGAGCGGAACGAGGCGCTGGCGCGCAACAGCGTTGCTACGAGAACCACGATGATGATGCCGCCCAGGAGTGGCGGCACCCAGATGGCGCCGATGGTGGCAAGCGTGCCCATGTAGAGCGCGCCAAGGCGCGGGCCGCCGGTCACCACGACGGTAAAGACACCCTGCAACCGACCGCGCATGGAGTCGGGCACGGCGGCCTGCATCATCGTATTGCGGAAGATCGCGCTGACGTTATCGGCTGCGCCGGCAATCGCTAGGAATAGGCAGGCCAGCGCGATCAGCGCGATATTGGCGTGGGTTTCGTCGACGATGTCAGGCGCGAAGACTCCCCAGGTGGCGAGGAGGAGCACGGCACCGAACAGCGCCGTCGCGATACCGAACACGATGATGGAGTTGGCGATGCCAACGCCCTGCCAGCGAACACGGCCGAAGGGTCCGGAGAAGATGCTGCAGATGAAGGCGCCCGCGGCGATGGATGCGGTGAGCACGCCAACGGTGACGGAACCGCCGCCGAGGATGATGGCGCCGACGGCGGGAAAGAGCGCAACGGGGTGCCCGAAAGTCATCGCGATGATGTCCATCACGTACTGCATGCGAATGTTGGGGGAGGTGCGGATGAAGTTCCAGCCGTCAACCAGGGAGCGCAGGCCCGGGCGCACCGTCTCGCCCTCAGGGGGTAGATGCGGCAAGGTCCATAGCCCGAGAAACAGAAACGACATGAGCGCCACGTCGATCGTGTAGGTCCAGGCGTAGTCGGTGAAGGCAACGAGCAGGCCACCGAGCGCGGGGCCGGCCATGACCATGATGCCGACGGTGATGCCCTGCAGCGCGGAGGCGGCGGGCAACAGGTCGCGCGGGATGAGACGGGGCACGATGGCGGCGCGGGTTGCCATGACGATCGAGTTCGCGGCCGAATTGATGATGGAGAGGATGTATAGCGACGCTTCTGTGGTGTTGTGACTCCAGGCCAGCGCTGCCAGCACAATTGTCGACCCCAAGGTGACTATGGCGGCGAGCAGCGCAACGGTGCGACGGTCAAACGCGTCTGCCAACATGCCGCCGTAGAGGCCGGCAACGATCATGGGCACGAGCCCGGCGACGGCGATCATCGACACCGCGAACGTCGACTCGGTGAGCTCGTACATGTGCAGCATCACGGCAACAAGTGTCATCTGGCCGCCGAGGCCCGCCAGGGTGGAACCAACCCACATGCGCGCGAACGCAGGGCTGGCCTTGAAAGGGCGCAGGTCGATGAACGCGCCGCGATGTTCGGTCATGCGTGTGAAGCTCCGAGGAGGTAGGCGATGGCGTCGTCGGTGGAGTCGACCAGCTGTAGATGTGCTTGCATGTCTCGCCCGGCGGCGAGCGCGGTCAACAGCGGCCAAGCAGGGAGGGTTGAGTTCCACTGCTCGCGTCCGACGAGCACCATCGGCGCAGTGTTTTCGGAGGCCGCGTAGTAGTTTTCGCACGCGTCCATGAACACTTCAGACACGGTTCCGGCCGCCCCGGCGAGGTAGATGATGCCGCCCTGGCAGCGCTCAAGCAGCGTGGCCTCGCGCAGCGGATTGGCGAAGTACTTCGCGATGACCGAGGCGAATTGATTGGGCGGTTCGTGGCCGTAAAACCACGTCGGAATGCCGACAGACCGTACGGTGTCGTCGGTACGCGGCCATTGCGCGCGCACGGCGGCGGCCGCATTCGCCCACGCATTGATATCAGGCTCAAACGTCGGCGCGGTGGCGAGAATCTCGAGCGCCTGCGGGAGGGCATCGTCTTCGTGCGGCGCCAGCCAGGCGCCAAGGTTGGCCGCCTCCATCGCTCCGGGTCCGCCGCCGGTGAACACCGTGTACCCGGCCCGTGCCAGACCGCGGCCGAGGTGGGCCGCGTCGGCGTAGGCGTCTGAGCCGCGGACGGCGCCGTGCCCGCCCATGACCCCGACCCGCCGACGTACCGGAACCGCCGCCAAGGCTTCGCCGAGCGACTCGGTGATGGCGTGATCGTGAAGCGCCGTCGCAATGGAACCAATGATGCTGGGGGATTGCTGTTGGCTTCGACTCCACGCGTAAACGCGAGCGTCAAAACTCGCGGCGTACGTCGGCGCGTCATAGAGTTCGGCAGCGGAATATGGCTCGGTGCGGTACGGATCAAACGGCACGGCGGGAATCTCGGGAAACACGAGAGCGCCGCGAGATTGAAGGTCGGCGCTCACACCCGGAGCAAGCTCGCACCCCAGAAACAGTGCGCCCAGCACGCTCACTCGCTGAAGTTCGGCCGTGCGGGCGCGCAGGTCGATGGATTGCATGGTCACGCCGCTGAGCGTCTCACGGTGCGCCACCAAATGATCGAAATCGGCGAGCGTCTCAATATCGATGTGATGTCTGGTCATGAACGCCTCATCGGTGCGCGTACGGGCATTCTTTGAGCCTAGCGGTGCGGCTGTGAGGCAAAGGCGCGAGTGGTGCTCGGGAGGGTCATCATGCGATAGACTCTTGAGGTTGCCGTTTGATCGGCCGCGGATAAAGAGAGCTCGCACACACTGTGACGAGCGCCGCGCAGCTAACAGAGAGGGGATCGGTTCTATGGCACTCGAAGCAGACGTCAAGAAGGCGATCATGGAAGAGTACGCAACGCACCCCGGTGACACCGGTTCCCCCGAGGTGCAGGTTGCAATGCTGACGCAGCGCATCAAGGACCTCACCGAGCACCTGAAGGAGCACAAGCACGACCACCACTCGCGTCGTGGTCTGTTCCTGCTCGTCGGTCAGCGCCGTCGCCTGCTGGGTTACCTGCAGGATGTTGACATCAACCGTTACCGCTCGCTGATCGAGCGTCTCGGTCTGCGTCGATAAGCAGCACCCGCGTACAATCGCGCAAAACATTCTTGGAGAGCCGCCCCCGGGTGTGGGGCGGCTCTCGTTTTGTATAGCGGCGCGTTCCGCACGGCGCCTCCGGTGTTGCGGCGTGGTTCCGTGGTTCCGCGGTTCCGCGGTTCCGTTCCGGCGCTGCGTGCGAGCTTTTTCGGCGTAGGGCGTGTGATCGTTCCCAAATGTCGGACCGGAGTGGCCGGGGTGCCTGTGACACGCCGGGCAGCTCGGCGTGTCGCGCCAACTCGTCCGACATTTGGGAACTGGCGTCCGCGCGGGGCGCCGGAACCAGAGGGTGCGGACCCGTGGGGTAGTGCGGCCGCGAGTGCCCTGGTTCCGCGGCACCGTGGTTCCGGTCCACTGTTGCGTGCGAGCTTTCCGGGGTCGGAGGGAGTGATCGTTCCCAAATGTCGGACCGGAGTCACTGGGGTGCCTGTGACACGCCGGGCAGGTCGGCGTGTCGCGCCAACTCGTCCGACATTTGGGAACTGGCGGCCGCGAGTGGGGCGCCGGAACCACGGGGACTGGAGCCACAAGGGCCGGAACCAGAGGGTGCGGACCCGTGGGGCAGTGCGGCCGCGAGTGCCCTGGTTCCGCGGCACCGTGGTTCCGGTCCACTGTTGCCTGCGAGCTTTCCGGGGTGGGAGGGGGCGATCGTTCCCAAATGTCGAACCTGAGTGGCCGGGGTGCCTGTGACACGCCGGGCAGGTCGGCGTGTCGCGCCAACTCGTCCGACATTTGGGAACTGGCGCGCGAACGGGGCGCCGGAATCGCGGACGCCGCAACCGCAGAGGGCGGAACCAGGGGCTGCGGGGGTTACGGGCGTTGGGGGGCGTAGAGGGCAACGGGGGAGCGGTGCAGCGATGCGGTGGTGATGATCGCCAGGACGAATGCGACGGCGGCCAGGACCATCAGCGCTAGCGACCACGAATCGGTGGCCGCGTACAGCACTCCGATCAAAAAAGAGCCTGCCCCGGCAATGGCATAGCCAACGCCTTGGGCGATGGCAGAGAGGGTTCCGGCAGAAGCCGGGTCGGCCGCCAACCGCACGATAAGTGCGAGCACGAGACCGAACGCACCGGATTGCACCGCCCCGAGAATTCCGACGATGACGAGGTAGGGGCCATCCGCGCTGGCGAGCCACACCAGCGCGGCGCTTGTGATCACACCGAGCGCTGGTGCGCAGATCGCGATCAGCCCGCGGTGTTGCGCGACGATGGGCATCACCAGCGTCGGGAGGAGGCCGATCAGGCTAAACCACGCCAACAACGATCCCGCGTCAGCGGGTGTGACCCCGCGTGAAATCAGGAGTTGGGGCAGGTACGCGGTGACCGCAAAGTACAGCAACGCCTGGAGGCCAAACACACCGGTCACAAGTGCGATCGTCACCGTTTGTGAAGAGTCGCGAGGCAGTCGTATCAGGCGCAAGGAGCGCTGCACGGGCTGGCGCCGCCCCACCGCGAGCATGACGACGGCAGCAAGTGCCGCGGGTGCTGCCCACAGTGCTAGCGATACCGAGACGCTGTCGCCGGAGGGGTGGTACAGCGGAATCGCGAGGCTTGCGCCGAGCGCGGCGCCAACGCCGAACGACATGCTGCTCAGGCCCACCCAGATTCCGCCAGCCGCGAGCGACTTGAGATATTGCGGCAAGAGGGTGCCTGCCGCCATGATTGCGGCCCCCGCGACAAAGGTTCCGACCAACAACGCCGGCGTGCCGAGCCCGCGCAGCAGGAGCGCGACGGCGAGCGCGGCCATCGTCAGCGCCAGGGCGCGCGTCACACCAAATCGTCTCGCGAGTAGCGGGCCAAGCGGCGCGGTTGCCCCAAAAGCAATGACGGGCAGTGTCGCGAGTGCCGAGGCCCAGAAGGAGTTCAGCGCATACGCCGCCTGCGTCTCCTGTAGCAACGCGGCGACGGTCGTGATGGCCGGGCGCAGGTTGATGCCCACCAGAAGGGCCGCGCCCAAAGCGAGCGCAGGTGAGGCGACCCGCCAGAGTGCAGGCGAGGCGACCCGCCCCCGCGCGCCCGAGGCGACCCGCCCGAGTGCAGCGGAGTCGCCCCGCCCGCGCGCGGAGTTAGAGCCCCGCGACACGAAGAGCGTCGGCGACGACGCGACCATCGTGGATGACCGTGCGATCCGTGCTTCGATCCATGACGGCGCTGGTGGGCGTCTCACCCTCGACAATCAGCAGATCTGCGCGGTCGCCCACCGAGGTTCCGTGGTGCTGCCCAACCCCCGTCACCCGCGGCTCCGCATGCGACATGATCGAGGCACCACCCAGGGTCGCAACGGCCAGCGCCAGTTCGATGTGATCATCGCGGCGATATCCGTTGGTAAACGCGAGTTGCCAGGTTCGATCAAGCATGTCTCCATTGCCGTAGGGGCTCCAGTAGTCGCGCTGGCCATCTTCGCCCAGACCAACGCGGACGCCTGCCTCGGTCAGCGCGAGGAGAGACAGGTGCGTTGACGTTGACGGAGCGATGGTTGCCATGGCGATATCGAGCTCGGCGAACTCATCAATGAGGCGCCGGCTGACTGCCTCGCTGACACCACCCAAGCCATAAGCGTGCGACATAGTGACTTTGCCCTGCATGCCGAGAGCACGCGTGCGTTCCATGACGAGGTCGGTGCTGAACACGCCAAGCTCGCCCGGCTCGTGCAGGTGAATATCGACCTCCACCTGATACTTCTCGGCCAGCCCAAAAACGATGTCGAGGTGCTTCGACGGATCCCTGTCAAGCTGACAGGGGTCGATGCCGCCCATCACATCGGCGCCCTGGCGCAGCGACTCCTCAAGATAGGGGATCGTGCCCTCTTCGCGCAGAATCCCGGCTTGCGGAAAGGTCATCACCTGCACATCGGCGTGCTCGCGAAACCGCTCCTTCGCCGCCATCACGGCATCAAACTTCTCCAGCTCGCAGTCCACATCAACCTGAGCGTAGGCGCGCACTCGCGTGGTTCCGCGCGCGATCATCGTCTCGAGCGTGCCCGCGACTCGCGTCGGCAAATCGATCTCTGCGGTGCGCCAGTTGTTGCGGTCGTTCATCATCATTCCCCATACGCCCGGCGCACCGGTGTGGGGGCGAAACGGGAGCCCGATGCGAGTCGAGTCGAGGTGTACGTGCACGTCGCTGAACGATGGCAGCAACAGGCGTCCGCGCCCATCGACATCGCCGGCGCTGCGCGGTGCATCCGCATCGTGGGGGCGCAGCTCTGCGATGACGCCGTCGGTGATGACCACGTCGTGTGCCGCGGCACCCCACGGGCGAACGTTGCGAATAAGGATGGCTTCCTTTCCGCTGAGTCGATCATCGACAAGCATTAGATGTATACCAGAATGACACAAACACGTGTCCGGTTGAGTAAACTGCCGAAGAATGCGATCTTTGGGATACCAAACTTGGAAAGGTCGGGTATGCGCACTCTTGTGACCGCCGATTACGCCGTCGTCTTCGGTGACGGCGCCAACCGTTTGCAACGCGATGCCGCCATCGTTGTTGAAGGCACGCGCATTGTCTTTGCCGGCACAAGCGCCGCGGCGCCGCAAGATGTCACCGACCACATCGACCTCGGCGAGGCGATCATGCTTCCTGGGCTCATCGATCTCGACGCCCTCACCGACATCGATCACCTCATTCTCGATTCGTTCGCGAGTGGGGATCGCGCTCGCAGCCTGCAGTGGTCCGCAGACTACTTTGACCGCCGGAACCACGTGTTCAGTGCCGAGGAGCGGCGTCGGGTGCGAGAGATCGGGCTGATTCAACTCGCGCTCCATGGCATCACCACCTACATGCCTATCGCCTCCGAGGTGCACTCCGCGTGGGCGGAAGATGCCGATGACTTTCTCGCGATGGCGGAGTTCTCGCGCGCGCTTGGCTTGCGGGGGTACCTTGGCCCCTCCTATCGATCCGCGGTGAATGTGGTCACGCCGGAGGGTGAGCGGGCGATCGCGTTTGATGAGGCCGAGGGTGAGGCCGGGCTCGCCGACGCGATTCGATTCTTCGACGAGGTGGCGACCTGGCACGATGAGCTGGTCACCCCGGTGTTCTTGCCGTGCCGCATCGAAACCCTGACGCCCGCGCTGCTGGCCGCGACCGCGAGGGCGGCGGAGCAACGATCGGCGCTAGTTCGACTGCACGCGCTGCAGGGGGAGTTCGAGCGCGACTATATTCTGCGCACCCACGGCATGACGCCACTTGATCTCATCGACAGCGCGGGCCTCCTCACCGATCGCCTGCTGGTTCCGCACGGCGTCTTTCTCGACATCAATCCCAGGGTGCACGGCGAAGACCGTGGCGACCTGGCGCGAATCGCCGACGCCGGGGCCGCCATCGTGCACTGCCCATTGACGAATGCACGGTACGGCTCGGAGCTTGAGACCTTTGCGCGGTATCGCGACGCTGGCATCACGATCGCGCTGGGTACCGACTCATTTCCGCCTGACCTCATCCGCGGCATTGATACTGGCGTTTCCGTTGCCAAGGTGCAAAACGGTGACCTCGCCCGCGGAGATATTGCGGCGTATGTGGATGCAGCCACGCTCGGTGGTGCGGCGGCGCTGAACCGTGACGACCTCGGCCGCCTCGCCGTCGGAGCGCAGGCTGATATTTCGGCGTTCCGACTCGACGACGTTCGCCTGGGACCGATCGATGATCCGCTGCGAAATCTCATTCTCGCCGGGTCCTCTCGTGACGCCTGCCTCACCATGGTTGCCGGTCGCGTCGTGATGCGCGACGGAACCATTGCTGGCGTTGATCTGGAGGCGGTGCGTCGCGATTCCCAGCGCCTTTTCGACAAGATGCGCTCGGCCTACGCGGGGCGCTCGTACCGCGAAGTCAGCACGCAGGAGTTGTTTCCGCCGGTCTATGCGGAGGTGGCCCAATCATGACCGAACAAGACCAGATCGAGCCGCGCAACGCGCTGGGCGACGACGTTTATGCAGCCCTGTTGCGCTCAATCATCGAGGGGGAGTACCCCGCGCACAGCAGGCTCAAGGAGCGCGAAATCTCGCAGCGATTCGCGGTGTCTCGGGTGCCGGTGCGGGAGGCGCTGCGGCGACTTGAAGCCGACGGGTTCGTGGTGAGCGAGCAGAACCGCGGCGCGCGAGTTGTTGCGGTCACCACCACGGATATCAACGACATCTTCGACCTCCGCCTGTGCATTGAACCGTTCGCGGCGAGCCGGGCAGCTGAGCGCGTCGCCGCGGGTGAGGCATCCACCACGCGCCTTCGTCAGCTACTTGTGATGGCGGAGACGTCGACTGATCCAGACACCGCGCAGGGCGCAAACTTGGACTTTCATGCGGAGATCGTCTCGATGAGCGCGAACGCGGGCCTGGTGCGTGCCCTCGCGCCCGTGCGCGGACGGATGGAGTGGATCTTTCGCCTCACACGCGACCAGCGCGGCGTAGAGCACGCACTGGAGCACCGCCAACTGCTGGAGGCGATCGATGCCGGAAATGAGCGCTCCGCGGCCGCGCTCACCACGGCTCATATCGAGATGGGCAGGGCGCCGATCTTGACCGCACTGGCTGATCTGCTCGAAAACTAACGCTCGCGAAACAACCAGTCGGCGCGTGGTTCCACAAACGGTCGCGCAATGCGGCGAACCGGGCGCGAAGACAGCGCGACGGCGATCAGCACCGATGCGAGTAGCAGGATCACTACCCACAGCGCCTGTGGTTCCAAGCCCACGGTGATGGTTCCCTTGCCGCTGGGGCTCGGCGTCTCGCGCAGCGGGAACAGTACAAAAGTGTGCAGCAAATAGACGTACAGGGTGTAGGCGCCGAGGGGCGTGAAGCGGTAAAGGCGCCGGGGCACGAGCGTAAAGAACGCCCAGCACATGATGAGCGCCATCGCGATAACGCCCAGCCGGATGAGACCGCCCCACGGGCCTGGGGTGAGATCGGCGGGTAGCGAGAGCTCGGCGTAGCTTTGCTTGAAGAAGAACCAGCGCTGCAGGTTTTCGGCACGCAGTGCCTCGGCGGTCAGCAGAAATGTCGCGAGAACGGAGGCGAGCAACACGGCGGCCGCAATCACGACGAGCGGGCGGCGCGGCTCGAAGAACCCGGCATTTTTGAGGATGCCGCGCTCCTTGAGCGCCCATCCGATAACAAAGAACGGCATCAGAGCGATGATGCGATCCATTGCGAAGGTCGAATCAAGCTCCGGGAGGTAGCCGGCAGCAATGGAGACGATGACGGATATCGTTACCGGCCAGCGCAGGAGCGCAATGTAGGGGATGAGAATGCGGAACACCGCGAGGGCGAGCAGGAACCACAGGGTCCACGACACGGACCCGTAGTTGAGACTGAAGGTACCGCTGATCACGACGGATAGCGCCGACCAGATCGTTTCGAAGATGAGGTAGGGCAACAGCAGGTCGGTGATGACGCGCTTGAGGCCGGTGCGCGTTGGCGGGCCGGACTTGGTGAAGTATCCAGACATGATCGCGAACGCGGGCATGTGAAAGGTGTAGATCAACAAGTAGGTGGCGTATGCCAGGTCGGAGCTTCGTGACATCGGCTGAATGGCGTGCCCGGCGACAACCAGCACAATGCACATGAAGCGCGCGTTGTCCCAGAACGGGTCTCGCGTCTTCTTCGCAGACATCTGACTGAACGCTGTCATACGACCCAACATTACGGATGTGCTCTGGGAGGGCAAGAGAGCTTTCTGTGATACGGGAATAGATTCGCGCGCATCGTGTTTCATCATGTATATTCAGTTGCATACAAATCGCAAGGAGCGATCAGATGAGCACCACGCAGGACTTCCCCGGTATGCAGTTCGGTTTGATGACCGTTTCTGACATCACACAAGACCCCACCACCGGGCGCACGCCGTCTGAGGGCGAGCGGATCAAGGCGGCCGTCACCATGGCAAAGCACGCCGAAGAGGCGGGCCTTGACGTTTTCGCCATCGGTGAGCACCACAACCCGCCGTTCTGGTCGTCTTCGCCCACCACGACGCTGGCATATATTGCCGCGCAGACTGAGCGCATCATCCTGTCGACGTCGACCACGCTGATCACGACGAACGACCCGGTGAAGATCGCCGAAGACTACGCCATGCTGCAGCACCTTTCGGACGGTCGTATGGACCTGATGATGGGTCGAGGCAACACCGGCCCGGTGTATCCGTGGTTTGGCAAAGACATCCGCCAGGGTCTGCCTCTTGCGATTGAAAACTACGGTCTACTTCACCGCCTGTGGCGCGAAGATGTCGTTGACTTCGAAGGTAAGTTCCGCACTGCGCTGCAGGGCTTCACCTCCACACCGCGCCCGCTCGATGGTGTCGCACCCTTCGTGTGGCATGGTTCCATCCGCACTCCGGAGATTGCCGAACAGGCCGCCTACTACGGTGACGGCTTCTTCGCCAACAACATCTTCTGGCCCGCTGAGCACTACCAGCGCCTGATCGGTCTGTACCGTCAGCGTTGGGAGCACTACGGTCACGGTGCACCGGAGACGGCCATCGTCGGTCTGGGTGGTCAGGCGTTTATTCGCAAGAACTCGCAAGACGCCAAGAACGAGTTCCGCCCCTACTTCGACAACGCCCCGGTCTACGGCCACGGCCCGTCGATGGAGGACTTCACACAGATGACCCCGCTCACCGTGGGTTCGCCGCAAGAGGTCATTGACCGCTACGCGGGTATGCGTGAAATCTTCGGTGACTACCAGCGCCAGCTGTTCCTGATGGATCACGCGGGCCTGCCGCTGAAGACGGTGCTCGAGCAGATCGACATTCTGGGTGAAGAGGTTGTTCCGGTGCTTCGCAAGGAGATGGCCGCAGGCCGCCCCGCGAACGTACCCGACGCCCCCACGCACGCCCTGCTGGTGAAAGAAAAGTATGGCGACGGCGACGTGCGTGTGGCCGTGCCCAACGCCAACCGTGGCGACAACCTGACCACAGGTTCCAGCCCCTACCAAGACTCCACTGTTACCGCTGGCAGCGCTTTTGGTGCCGCCGCTACTCGAAAGTAAGGCCATGGCCGCCCGTCGTATTGCCGTCATTTCGGCAGGACTCTCCAACCCGTCGTCGACCCGCATGCTCGCCGATCGCCTCGCCATGGCTACCGTGGCCGAGTTGAATGAACGCGGAGTCGACAGCGAAGTGCAGACCTACGAACTGCGTGACTTCGCTCATCAGATCACCGACAACATGCTCACCGGTTTTGCGCCGACCGAGCTTGAGGCCATGATCTCCAACGTCACCAACGCTGACGCGCTGATCGTCGTGACGCCGATCTTCTCCACGAGCTACTCGGGCCTGTTCAAGTCGTTCATCGACGTGCTTGACCCCGATTCGCTCGCCGGCAAGCCGGTGCTGATCGGAGCAAACGCGGGCACCGCGCGGCACTCGCTAGCCATTGACTATGCGATTCGTCCGCTCTTTGCCTACCTGCACGCCGACACCGTGTCATCGGGTGTCTTCGCGGCCTCCAGCGACTGGGGCTCGAACGCCGATGATGTGGCGCCATTGGGCCGCCGAGTGGAGAAGGGTGCCCGCGAACTCGCAGAGCGCATTGTCGCCAACGCGCCGGTGAACAACAGCGACCCCTTCGACCCGGCAAACTATCTGGGCGAGGGTCGCTCGTTCGGGCACCTGCTCGGTGGCCTCACGGGCGAGTAATCAGAAACAGACCACCGAGTCTCACACAGTGGGCGCGCTACCGGCAACGGGTAGCGCGCCCACTGTTGTTTGTGGCGTCAGGGCGAGGCGTCTGCCAGCTCGATCGTCTCTCTCGCGCGATCAATCATGGCGATATCAACAAAGGTGCCGTCTTCGAGAGCGACAGCGCCGGTTCCGATGGCGACGGCCGAATCGATTGCCGCGAGCACCGCGCGTGCGCGAGCAACTTCGTCGCTCGTGGGACGAAACGCAGCGGCAATGATGGGCAGCTGCGACGGGTGAATGGCGGTGCGGCCCCGAAAGCCGAGCGAACGGCCCACAGCGCACGACGCCGCAAGCCCCTCACCATCACGGATATTGGCGAACACCGACATCTGCGGCGACGGCAGCCCTGCCGCCCTTGCCGCGAGCACGAGCCGCATGCGCGCAAAGGCCAGGCCCGCGTCATCGTCAACGCGGAGGTCGCCGCGCAAGTCTGCCTCGCCCAGCGCGATCGAAGCGACCGCGTCGGAGGCTGTCGCGAGATCGAATGCCCGCTCCAGGCCGAGCGCGCTCTCAATCAAGAGGTGAAGGCGGCGGCTGGGCAGCGCTGTCGCAACGGCGCGAACGTCGGCTGCAGATTCCACTTTCGGAATACGCACCTCGACAAACGACGGAAGTGCAGAAATCAGCGCCAGATCATCGGCGTACCAGGGCGAGCCGGCATGGTTGATGCGCACCTGAACGGCGCGGAGAGCGGAACCATGAAAAAAGGCGCGCAGGTTCTCACGCGCCTCGGCCTTACGTGCCGGCGCGACCGCGTCTTCCAGATCGAAGATGACGACATCAGCGGGAGAGTTCCACGCGGCAGGTATCCGTTCAGAGCGGTCAGCGCCCGTGTATAGCAGGGTGAGGGGCGGGCGGGTCATACCGCGCCCGCTTCGCGTAGGCGCGAGATCTCCTCGGCCGAGTAGCCCATCTCGCCCAGCACGGCATCGGTGTCTTGGCTGTGTGCGCGCCCGGTGAACGCGATGACCCCTGCCGCGTCAGAAAGTCGAAACAACGGACCCTGCATGGTCATCGAGCCTAACTCGTCATCATCGATCCGGTGCAGGGTGCCAAGCGCCTGAAACTGCGGATCACGTGAAATGTCTTCGGCGTCGTAGATGGGGGCGACGGCGGCCTCTGCGGCCTCAAAGGCGGCGATAACTTCGTCGCGACTGTGTAGTGCGATCCAAGAGCCGACGGCCTCGTCAAGAATGTCGGCATGCTGCGCGCGCTCGCGGCCGGTGGCAAACCAGGGTTCGTCGATGAGTTCTGGGCGGCCCACCAACCGCATGACCCGCTCGGCAATGGACTGCGCCGAGGTGGAGACCGCCACCCACTGACCATCCGAGGTACGGTAGGTATTGCGAGGCGCATTGTTGGTCGTGCGGTTGCCCGTGCGCGGCTGCACCGTGTGCAACTGATCCCAGCGGGTGATTTGGGGGCCGAGCATGGCGAGAATCGGCTCAATGATGGCGATATCGACAACTTGACCCTCACCGGTCTGCTCCCGAGCACGCAACGCCACCATGATCGCGAAGGCGGTGGCGAGGGACGCGACCCCATCGGCCAGCCCAAACGGCGGCAGGGTGGGAGGGCCATCAGGCTCGCCGGTCATCGCGGCGAAGCCACTCATGGCTTCGGCCAGCGTGCCGAATCCGGGTCGGGTGCGATAGGGGCCGACCTGCCCAAATCCGCTCACGCGGGCGAGCACCAGGCGGGGATTGCGTGCCCGAAGCTCATCCCATCCCAGCCCCCACCGTTCGAGAGTGCCTGGGCGGAAGTTCTCGATCACGACGTCGGCGGTTTCGGCGAGCTTCAAGAAGACCTCACGCCCGCCGGGGGAGGAGAGGTTGGCCGTTACCGTCTGCTTGTTGCGCCCCAGCGTTTTCCACCACAGGTTGACGCCATCTTTCGCAACGCCATGGGTGCGCGCCGGATCGGGGCGAGTGGGATGCTCGACCTTGATGACTTCGGCACCGTTGTCGCCGAGGTGCATCGCAGCCATCGGCCCGGCAAACAGTGTTGCGGCGTCAATGACGCGGATGCCCGCGAGCGCACCGGCCTGCGGATCGGTGCCGACGTTCATGATGACTCCTCATCCCAGGCCAGACGAAACCCGATGGTTGCGGATCGATCAAGGCCCAGGCCCGGGCGCAAGAATTTGACCGCATAGTCCGCTTCGTGCGGGCCCCCCTCGATGTACCAGTCGGATCCTTCGGCGATGTAGTCCGCGCCGCCCTTCAGCATCACGAAGCGGGTGCGACCATCGGAATACTCCGACTCCGTCCAGTTCCATACGCGCGGTGTACCACGCTGGAATGACTCATCCGCGCCGGCGAGTTGCCATTCGTCTTCCGTTGCCAGCCGTGCACCGCGCCAGGCAGCGTACGCGCGAGCATCATCCAGATTGACGAAGGTCACGGGTTCGTTCTCCGTGCCAGCGGCGGGAGCACCGTCTTGCCATTGAAGAAGGTAGCGGTGGTCGATGGCAGGCACATAGCCCGACTCGGCGACGAAGGCAGCGAATTGCCGGTTGGTGACCTCCGTCTGCGCGACGCGAACCCCACCGTGCAGCACGACCTCGCGCTGTAACGTGCGCGCATCGTGCAGGCGCGGCGGCAGTGGCTTGAACTCGTCAACGTACGGTGCACCCTGGTACATACCCGTCTCGCGGGCGCGGTATCGCACCGTCACAACGTGCTCTCCCGACGCAATCAGCACCGATGGTTCCGTCGCAGTATCGCGCGAGCTCCCCTCGGCGAGCACGCGTCGCGCAATGCGATGAGCAAAGGCGGGGGAGCCGGTAGGAACCACGTTGGCCGCGGCGACAGCTGCCTCCAGGCCCGCAAACCAGACAGGAGCGGCATCGCCGCTATGGCCGACAGCGGCGGCGATGGAGCGACCCGGAACCGTGATCGGCGGATGATCGGCGTGGACCACGCCGGTCCAGTCGGTCGTCCCCCGGTTCACCAGGGTGAACAGGGTTACGCCCTCCTTCTCCCACGAGGACGCGTACACGCCCGCGGCCTCCGCGTCGGCCGTCAGGGCGGCCAGCGGGGTCCACGCGCCCGTGAGGAGAAGATCTTCTGCCGCACGCGTCACCGTCTGCAGCCGTCGCAACGTGTTGGCGTCACGTTCGCTCCAGCCGACCCAAACGCCAAACACGACCTCCCACACCATCACGCCAACACCGTTCAACCAGGCTGATTGCAGTTCTTCGCTGTGGTCGCGGTGCCAGCGGCGCACATGATGCTGCATGTGGCGGCGCTCGTACCAGTGCGCGCGAAGGACGCCAGGAACCTCGGAGTCGGCGAAAAACTGCGCCCACGATGAGGTGTGATCTTCGGTGCGCTCCACGGCCAGCTTGCTTTCGCCCTCCAGCACGATGCCGTCTTTTGCGGCATTGAGCGCGGCCACCAGATCAGGATCGGCCTTCTTCAGGGTGTCGAGAAAGACGCCGTCGGCATCGAAGTCGGCGATGACGGCTGCCAGTTCTTCCCGGTCGGCGCCAGCGCGTCGCGTTCCGATGTCCCACGGGTTGTAGTCGACGAATACCTTGAGCCCGGCGGCATGCAGATCATCCACGAGGCGGCGAAGGCCCGGAATGTCACGGTAGTAGTCCCACTGGTTGCGGTCATCGACGCCGATGATGGGGTAGGCGTGCCAGAGAACGACCGCGTCTAGCCCGTCGAATCGTGCTTGAGCGTCAGCGATCAGGCGCTCCGGGGTGAAACGGTGCTCGTCAAACGAATAGAGCAGTTCGTCCCACAACCACACCTGGGCGACGGTGCGACATTGGGCCGCCCACTGCGCGTTGGGGTTCTCGTAGCCGGTGCCGACGAAGCCGTGGCGCTCGCGGGCGTCACGGCGCCATTCGTCGAGTCTGGCCCGCCATGCGTCGCGCTCGGCAGGGTTGGTCGGGCCGGAGAAGATCTTTGCCTCATCGAGCGCGACACTCAGCTCGCGCGTCAAGGCTGCAGAGGTGTCGATGGCGGTCGGCAGATCGATCGGCCGCGGAACGAGGGGATCAAACGTGTAGGTCACGTCACATGCTTTCTGTTGCTTCGCTAGTGCGCAGGAGAGATAAGTGCCAGGGTGCGCTCAACCAGGCGCGAAATCTGTTGGTCTCCGCCGGGGAGGGACGTGGCGATCGTGTTGCGCAGCGGGCTCGTCCACCGTGATTCGATGCCCTCGAATCCGCGGACGGCTCCCACGACGGCGCCAACGGTCGCACCTGCAGAATCGGTGTCCCAGCCCGCGGTGACGGCGATCGAAATACTCGCCGCGAAGTCACCGCGGCCCACCTGAAGGGCATAAGCAATGACGGCCGCATTGTTGAGGGTGTGCACCCAGTGCAGCTCGCCATACTTCGCGTGCAGGGCATCGAGTGCCCCGCGCACACCGTCTTCGCTGATGTCGCCGTCGGCGCCGAGTGCGCGACCGAAGGCAATAGCCTCAGCAAGGCGACTCTGCGGCGGCACGATGGTTCCGGCGTCATCCAGCGCCTCGGCGACGGTACCGGCGGTCAGCGCCGCCGCGCCGAGAGCCGCCGCCCACATGGCGCCGTACACACCGTTTCGGGTGTGGCTAAGTCTGGCGTCTTCGTAGGCCAGGTGCGCGGCGGTCAGTACGTCGCCTGGGCTCACCCAGCCGAACACGTCGGTGCGGATGAGCGCACCGATCCATTCCCGGAACGGGTTGTGGTGCGTCGCCGTTTGAGGCACGGGCCGCGCGTCGAGAATATTGCGATATGCGGCACGCTCGGCCGTGAACGACCGGCCGGCGGGGAGCGCATCGAGCCAGAGTTGCGCGACGTCCTCGGTCGTGAATTCTCGACCCTTGGCTTCCAGCAACGTCAGCGCCAGCAGCGGATAGTTGAGATCATCGTCCTCTGGCATGCCATCGATGTTTTCCGCCAGCGATGTCGGCGCTGAACGCTTGTTCCATGGCCATCGCTCGTTAACCTCAGCAGGCAACCCCTGTGCGGTGAACCAATCATTCAGCGGCCATCGGTCCGTGGCGCGGAGAATTTCTTCAATGCCCTGGCGCGGGATCTTCTCGACCGGCTTACCCAACAGGCACCCCGCCGCACGCCCGGCCCATGCGCCGTGCACCCGGTCGCGCAGGTCGGTGGGAACGGGGCGCACTGCCGCCGGAGTCAGTGTGGCGACGATGTCGTTCCACGTCTCTGGTTCGGCGGCGTCGATCGCGGCTGGTTGCTCGTCCAGTTCGTCAAGCAGTTGCCGCGCCAGCGGGCGCAATGCTGCCATCGCTGGGTCGGTGCCCGCTCCGCTGACCTCGGGCGTCATGGTTCCGCCCGCTTGCTGCCAGCGCTCAGCGACCGCGTCGACACTCTTGCCCTCGACGCGGGCTTGCACCAGTTCGTGAGGGAGAAGGTCTTCGGGCTGGGCCCAGGTGAGCCTCACAGTGAGGCCCAATCGCCGAGGCGCGCGCTACGTGCGGCGGCGCGCTCCTGGTCGGCGGTGAGAATGTCGCGGGCGGCATCGGCCATGAGACGACCGGTCTCGCGAATATCCATCTTGCTCGCGGCCTCAATCTCGTCAATCCATTCCGCGGGCACAACTTCGGTGCCGCCGAGCCCTGCGCACAGGGCCGCCGCCATGACGGCGATCGAGTCGGCGTCGCGACCGTAGTTGACGGAGGCGAGGACGGAACCACGAAAGTCGCCGCGGTGCGCCAAGATGAAGGCGAAAGCGACCGGAAGCTCCTCGATCGCCTTAGTACGCGAGGGCCGCCTGGCATCCATCGACATCTGACGGTATTCGGGCCCAACCGAATCAAACGGGGCAACAACGTCACGAATGTGCGCGGCAAGGGCGCGCTCGTCTTCATCGTTTTGTGGCGTCGGAACATCGTGGATCGCCTCGAAAACGGCGCGCATCGCGGCGCGGGTTCCGTCGTGCGAAAGCGTGAGGGCGGCGTCTGTCACATCGGCGAGCGTCGCGCCGGGGGCAACGGCCGCGGCGACCATCGCGGCAAACACGCCGGCGGCTTCTCGACCGTAGCTGGCCTGGTGCGCTCCGGTGATGTCAATGGCCTCCGCATATGCGGCAGCCGGGTCGCCGGCGTTAGCGAGGCCTACGGGGGCGATGTACATCGCGGCGCCGCAGTTGATGATGTTGCCAACGCCAGCCTCGCGGGGGTCGACGTGGCCGTAGTGCAGGCGCCCGACGATCCACTTCTCGGCGAGAAACACGCGTTGCAGCAGGAGGGCGGTCGATTCGAGCTCGGGAATCCACCGTGGTTCGCCGATCATGAGCGGAACCAGGTCTTCGGCAACGGAGTAGGCGTCCAGGTGCGTTCGTCGCTTGGCATACACCTCGACGAGGGCGCGGGTCATCAGAGTGTCGTCGGTGATGTGCCCGTCACCCTTGTGGTACGGCGCGATGGGGCGCGCGTCTTGCCAGTTTTCAAACCACGGCTCAACGATGCCGGTGACCCGGCCGCCATGACGTTCTTCGATCTGCTGCGGAGTCCATCCCTCGACGGCGCCGCCCAGGGCGTCGCCCACGGCTGCTCCGGTGATGACGGCGATCGATCGGTCCTCAAGCCAGCTCACGTTCTACTCCTGTCGTGTTGCGCTTGCACTGCTTTGCGTGTTCGTGCGCGGTGATACGTCGTGTTGCGCTTTGCGCCGAGTGTTTTGGGGGCGAAGCGGCGATGCGCTTCGCCCCCAAAGGATTACTTGGTGATCGAATCCCAGCCGCTCAGCAGCTCAGCGGCCGTCTGCTCGGAGTTGTTTTCACCGGCAATGTACTTCTGATACGCGGGCGTTGCGACCGTGTCCTTCCACTGCGCGTAGGCGTCAACGAACAGGTAGGGGGCGCTGGTCATGTACTGACCGGACTGCAGAATCTGATCCCATCCGTTTTCGCCAGCCATTTCGGCAGCCAGTGCTTCCTGGCCAGACGTGGTCGCCGGAATCAGTGCGTCAGCCTTGTTCAGCGCGGCGAGGTTGTCTGCCTCGGTGAAGAACTCGATAAACGCTGCTGCCTCTTCGATGTGCTCCGAGTCGATGTTGACCGACAGCGTCTGCGGGTTGGCGGCCTGGTCTGCACCCTCCGGGCCCTCGAGTGGCGGCAACACGATCCAGTCGAATCCTTCTGGCGCGTCCTTTGCGATGTTGGCGGCCTGGTACGAACCCTGCACCGTCATTGCAACCTGACCCGCGTAGAACGAAGCCAAGACCTCGCCGCCCGACTGGGTGAGTCCGACAGGCAGCATCGACTTGTCCGTGTGAGCCATCGTGTCGACGAGGTCAGGCAGTGCCATCTCGCCCTCACCGATCGTGAGCGTTGCGTCCGATCCGGAGCCTTCAAAATAGGTTCCGCCGAACTGCGGTGCCATGGCCATAAACGCGGCCGTTGGGCTCTTCAGGCCCCAACCGAGGCCGTAGACGTCGGCGGTCGTTGTCGCCTTCGCCATTTCCTGCAGATCATCCCACGTCATGGTGTCGCCGGTGGGAATCTCCACACCCGCCGCTTCGAGCAGGGTCTTGTTGGCAAAGACCATGTAGGACTGCAGCTCGGTCGGGTAGGCCACGACCTGGTCGTCAACGGTCACCGAGTCGAGGATGCCCTCGGGAATGTCTTTCTTGCGCTCCTCCGACATGTACTCGCTCAAGTCGGCGAGGTAGCCGTCGCGGGCGAATGGAACGATGCTTGCGGCTTCGTAGTGGATGATGTCGGGCGCTGCGCCACCGTTGAACTGCGTGATCAGCTTGTCGTAGATGCCATCCCAGCCGGCAGGAACAATCTCCACCTGCACGTCCGGGTTGGCTTCGTTCCACTCCGCGACGATTGCTTCGGTGGCGGCGATGGCTGCCGGCTGGTCAGACAGCGACTGGAACGTGAGGGCGATGGGTTCGCCTGAGGCGTTGTCGCCGTTGCCGTTGTCAGTGTCTGAGCTGGGTGACGAGCAACCGGCAAGGACGAGCGCTGTGAGCGAGAGACCAGCGGCGATGGATACACCACGAGATTTCATGGGTCTTCCTTTCGAATATGTGTTGCGGAACATCTGCGTTGACCGGAACGGAGGGTTTTGGACGGAGGTGGGCGCTACCCCTTGACGGCGCCGGACATGAGTCCGCCGACGAGCTTTCGTTGCATGATTGCGAAGAACACAATGCTGGGAATCGAGGCGAGCACGGCGCCGGCGGCGAGTGGCCCGAGGGCCACCTTGCCTTCACCGCCGATGAACATCTTCAGGGTGATCGGCAGGGTGTAGTTTTCTGGCGATTGCAGCAGCACCAACGCGAAGAAGAACTCGTTCCAACTCGACACGAAGGCGAACATCGCGGTGGCGACGACGCCGGGCGCGAGAAGAGGAAAGACGACGCGGCGCAATGCCTGGAAGCGACTCGCGCCGTCCATGGCCGCTGCCTCCTCAAGCTCAACGGGAATGGCCGCGACGTAACCCTGCAGCATCCACAGCGCGAACGGCAGGGTGTAGGTGGTGTGAACCAGGGTGAGCCCGAGGAGGCTGTCATTGATGCCGATCGTTCGCAGAATCAAGAACAGCGGCAGGATGATCAGGATGACGGGGAACACCTGGCTGACCATGATCCAGCCCACGCCCGCGATACGGATCTTGCCCTTCAGGCGTGCCAGCACATAGGAGGCGGGCAACGCGATGATGACCACGAGAGCGGTGGAGGCAAGTGCCACGATCGCGCTGTTAATCGACGAGGAGATCAGCCCCTGCTTTGCCAGCGCATCCGAGTAGTTCTGCACATGCCACTCGTTGGGGATGAGGGAGACGTTGAGCGAGTTCAGTTCGGCCGAAGACTTGAACGAGGCAGAGATGAGCCAAATCAGCGGAAAGCCGAGGAAGAAGATATACGCCACCAGGGCGATGTATTGACCGACGCGAGAGATGCGCACCTTACTTCTCCTTGTCTTCACGGAACTGGGCGCGCAGGAAGAGAGCGAGCAGCAGCACGACGACGATCACGAGCACAACACCCATGGCAGCCGCGTATCCGATGTTTCGGTTCTTGAAGGCCTCGATGTAGGTGAACAGCATCGGCAGCATGGTCTTGCCACCGGGGCCACCTTCGGTCAACACGTAGATGAGTGAGAACGAATTGAAGTTCCAGATGAAGTTCAACGAGGTGATCGAGACGATGATGGGGCGAAGCGACGGCAGGGTGACGGTGGTAAACCGGCGCCACGCTCCGGCGCCGTCAACGGCAGCTGCTTCGTAGAGCTCTGATGGAACCTGCTGCAGACCGGCAAGGAGGGTGACAGTGGTTTGCGGCATGCCGACCCAGACGCCGACCACGATGACGGCGGGGAGCGCGAGTGAGAAATCGCCCAACCAGTTGATGTCATCTGGCAATCCGACGGCCCCCAGAAAGGCATTCAGCGGCCCGGCGTTGGGGGAGTAGATCATGCGCCACATGATGGCGACCACCACGGGCGGCATCGCCCACGGGATGAGGGCGAGCAAGCGCGTGAGCCCCTGCATCTTCATGTTGGAGTTCAGCAGCAGCGCGAGACCCATGGAGGCGGCGAGCTGCAGCACCGTAACGGATACCGCCCACACCATGCCAATGCGGAACGAGTCCCAGAAGAAGCCGTTGTCGAGGAGGCGGACGAAGTTGTCCATTCCGACGAAGTTGTACTCCGGATTGCGCACCAAGCGCGCATCGGTAAAGGCGAGCGCAATGCCCATGACGAGCGGTGCGATGCTCAGCACGATGATCGGTAGCAGTGATGGCATGACGAGGAGAATGGCCTCGCGCCGACGGCTACGTTCAATGCCGGTGATTCGTTTTCTGCGCTTCTTTTGGCCCGGAGGGTGCGCTACCACCTCGAGTGTTGCCGGCAAACTCTGCGTCATTGTGGAGTTCCATCCGATTGTCGTGGGGTCGTGTTCAAGGAGGTGAGCATGGGGTCAGCGGCGCCGGTGGACTCGCGTGCCACGAGCGTGGGGCCGATGTGCGCTTGACGTACTTCGCCGCCGTGACCGGCATCGGGGGCGATGCGCTCGAGCACGATCTGGGCTGCGACGTGGGCGCGTTCTGTCGATCCCAGCGAGACGCTCGTGATGCTGGGCTGGAAAAGCCCGCCGATTTCGGTGTTGTCAACACCGGTAACGGCAAGGTCTTCCGGAACGCGCAGCCCCAGGTTCTTGGCGGCGCGGATCACGCCGATCGCGAGAAGGTCATTGGCCGCGACGATCGCATTGATGGGCGTGCCAGATTCTTGCGCGCGGGTGAGCAGGGTGTTGGCCGCGATCAGACCCGCGGCGACGGTGAAGTCATCGGCGATCTCGATGGGGCTTGCCTCGCTGGCGAGACGCTGTTGTGCGGCGCTGACGAAGCCGCGCTGACGAGCGGCGCCCGGCGTGGTGTCGAGGGGGCCGTTAATGAAGCCGATGTGGGTGCGCCCGATGTCGATCAGGTGGTCAACGGCCATACCGATCGCGACCGCGGAGTCAGTGGAGACGGAATCAATGCCGTGCTCGGGCAGCGGGCGACCAATCACGACGATGGGCATGGGTGCGCTGGTCAAAGCGGCGAGGAGTTCGTCGTCAAGACGAAGCGGCGACAAGATCATGGCGTCGATGATGCCCGCGCTCATGGTGCGCACGAGTTCGGCCGTGCTATGGGCGGTCTGTCCGGTTTGCATGACCACGACGCGGTACCCAGCGGGAGACACTGTCTCGTGAATGGCGGACAGCATCTCGACGTAGACCGGGTTACCGATGTCGGCGACGGCGAACGCGATCTGTTTGGTCTGCTTCATCCGCAGTGACCGACCGCTCGCGTCGGGTCGGTAGCCGAGTTCAACCGCAGCCGTTCGCACGCGTTCCACCATGGCTTCGCTGGCGCCCTGATCGTTCATCGCGCGAGAAGCAGATCCGAGGGAGACACCGGCACGTTCAGCAACCTCGACAAGGGTGACTTTCATCGGCTTGTCATCCACGGCGAAGCTCCTCGGTCATCATTGATCAGGTGGTTTTGGAAACGTTTCCAAATTTGACGAGACTCGTTGGTGGAAACGTTTCCGTCTGAGCAAGGTATCACTGTCCGTTCGCGGATGCCAGCGATTAGCGAAAATTCGCCGTCGCACGGGCGCACCGACGTGAGGCGGGAATGCCGTGCTGCATGCTTGACACGCAGTCTCACGGTGCAGGAGTCTGAGACCGTTGACGCGGCCCGCAGACCCGGCCGCCTGGCGGGGAGTGGCATGAATTCAGATACGCGCGCGCACGGCGAGCGACACGAAGGCGACCCGATCGTCACGGTTTCGAGCGGCACGGTGCGCGGGCAGCGAGACGGAACCATCGACCGATTTCTCGGAATTCCGTATGCGGCGCCGCCGTTCGGCGAGCGACGCTTTGCCGCACCTCACCCACCGCAGGCATGGGAAGGCGAGCGCGACGCCACACAGTTCGGGCCGACCGCGCCGCAGACCGCCTACGTTGGCGGGCTGGAAAAGTACTTGCCGACGGTAGCGATTGCCGGCGACGACATTCTCACGCTGAACGTCTGGGTGCCCGCCGAGCAGAGTCCAGGCGGACGGCTGCCGGTAATGGTGTTTGTGCACGGCGGTGCGTTCAGCCGCGGAACCTCGGCACTGCCAGCGTACGACGGTGCCGCGTTTGCGAAGCACGGCATCGTCTATGTTTCGCTCAACTATCGACTGGGATCCGAGGGGTTCTCGGTACTCGATGGCGTGCCGCAAAACCTCGGCCTTCTTGATCAGATGGCCGCGTTCGCATGGGTGCGGCGTGAGATCGCTGCGTTCGGTGGTGATCCGAGCAACATCACGGCGATGGGGCATTCCGCGGGTGCAAATGCGCTTGCCGCGATCCTCGCCCACCCCGACGCAGACGCCTACTTCGATCGGGTGATCCTGCAGAGCGGGCCGCTGAGCGCGATTGCCGCAGAAAAGAGCCGGCGCATGACAGCAGCGACGGCGAAGCAACTCGGGGTTGACGCGACGAAGCAGGCATTTGCGGCGAACAGCCCGGCCGATCTCGTCACCGCTCAGACAGCGGCCATCGCGACCGGTTCGCCCCTGGGCGGCGGTCCGACGTTCGCGCTCGTTGCCGGCGGCGATGCGGTTCCGCGTGATCCGATGGCGGCGTTTCGAGCCGGTGCTGGCCGGAGTATCCCCGTGCTCATCGGGTCGACCAGCGAGGAGTATCGGCTGTGGTTGGTGCCCTCCGGCAAGCTTGATCGCATCTCGTGGCTCACCGTGACGCTGGCTCGCATGGTCACCAGGGTCAGCAGGCGCACGGTCAAGACCTATCGAGAGAATCGGCCGGGCGCGGCGCCGGGGGAGATATTGGGGTCGATATCTGCCGACCTGCTACTGGGCCGCGCGGTCGCTGAATTTGCCGACAGTCGCGTTGACGCCGATGCGGCGACCTACGTCTACGAATTTGATTGGCGAAGCCCCGTCGACAAACTGGGGGCGGCTCACGTGATGGAGCTTGGATTCGTCTTTGATCGCCTGGCGTCCGCAGATTCGCAGGCGCTAGCGGGGCAGGGTGCACCGCAGCAACTTGCCGACGAAATGCACGCCGCCTGGGTCGCTTTTGTCAAGACCGGTGACCCCGGCTGGCAGCGCTGGTCTCGTGAACGGCCCACGCAGGTCTACACCGCCGACGGCGGTCGTGTTGCGTACAACCGGCGCTCGCAGGAGCTTGCCCTGCTCCCTCAAGCTGCTCGCTAAAACGTGAAAGGGGCGGCGATCCCGTTGGATCACCGCCCCGTCGGACTCTTGGTTACCCGCTCTTGCGGCGGAACTCACGCTTGTGGCTGGTAACATCGTGCGTTCCGGTGACCGCGCCGCGCGCGTCTTCGTGCGCTTCTCCGCTGCGTGCCTGCGCGTTCTTCTTGGCAAGTGCCTCGCGGAACTTCGCCTTCATATCTTCGTTGGTGTCAGACATGCGGTCAGCATACCGGCGGGACCATGGTGTGGCCAGTGCGAACCGGTGTCTTTGCGCCAATAGATGGCATCCGCCGCGCGCGGCAGACGAGAGAGGCGGAACCAGAAGTCACGCCTGCCCCGCGCTGACGGTCACTGACGTTGGAGCAACGTGCGCACCATTCCCGCGTCATCCCGGTCCACCTGTGGGTCCACGTCGATCACAACCGAGTCGATCATGGCCGTGCAAATGCCATGCGGTGTGCGATAGCCGTCGATCACCGGTGCTCCGCTATCGCGTCCGACGTCCATCACTTCGCTCGTGCCGAACAGGTACCCGCACGTATTGTCGATACGACCCGACGCCACCTGCTCACCGTCGACAAACAGCGTCGCGGTTCCGCCCTTGCCGACGCCGCCGCCATCGTAATCGAACACCATTTGCACCTCATGCTCGCCAGCCGCGATGACCTGTTCAGAGCGCACGTAGTATCGCTCGTGATCGACCCAGTTATGGGCGTAGGCGAGGCGGCCCTCGTCGAAGTACAGGGTCCATCCACCGAAGCGACCGCCCTGAGCGATGATCGCGCCCTCTGCCGGCTCTTCGCCGATTGTGACCGTCGCGGTCACACTGTGAGTGCGGTTCTTGACGTCGAGGACACTGTTCTCGGCGATGTGTCGCGCCCCGGGGTATAGCCGCATGCGAGTGCGGCCCGCCATCGGGTCCGGGCGCCCAACGAGCGCGGAATTGAGCTTGACGGTCTTGCGGTCATCGAGCGGCAGAACGTTGAAGCGCGCGGCTTCGGTCAGAAACAGCTCCTTCATCCTGGCCAGCTGTTCCGGGTGTTCCGCAGCCACATTGTGTGCCTGCGAATGGTCGCCAGGCGCGTAGAGCTCCCACTCGTCCTCCTCAAAGCGGGGGAGTTGTCCGGTGAGATCCCATGGCACGGAGTGAATGGCGCACGCCGACCAGCCTTCATGATAAATACCCCGATTGCCAACCGTTTCGAAGTACTGCGTGGTGTGCTGTTCGGGGGCCTCTGCGCTGTCGAAAGCGTATCCGAATGCCGGGTTGGGGTAGGCCATCTGGGCGACACCGTTCACGATTTCGGGCAACGGCAATCCGGCGGCCTCAAGGATGGTCGGAACCACGGATGTCACGTGGGTGAATTGCTCACGCACCTCACCGCGAGCGGCGAAGCCATTGGGCCAGTGCGCCACCATGCCGTTGCGCGTGCCTCCCCAGTGCGAGGCAACCTGCTTGGTCCACTGGTAGGGGGTGTCCATTGCGTGGGCCCACCCCGAGGTGTAGTGGTTGAACAGCTCGGGGCCGCCGATCTGATCGATTCGCTCGAGCATGAACGCCACTGTTTCGGGCACGCTGTTGTACTGCGCAAATTCATTCAAGGTTCCTTCGGCGCCGCCCTCAACGCTGGCACCGTTGTCGCCCAGAATGTACACGATCAACGTGTCATCGAGACGGCCGAGTTTTTCGAGCTCGTCCACAATGCGGCCGACCTGATCGTCGGTGTGCGTTGCGGCCGCGGCATACGCCTCCATCATCCGGGCGTAGAGGCGACGCTCATCGTCAGTCACGTCATCCCACGCCGGAATGGCGTCTGGTCGGGGACTGAGCTCGCAGTCCGCCGGTACGACGCCCAGCTGCTTCTGCGCTGCCAGCGTGCGCTCGCGCTGCGCATCCCAGCCGTCGTCGAACTGCCCGCGGTAACGCTCGATGTACTCGGCGGGGGCATGGTGCGGCGCGTGAGTCGCGCCGAAGGCGAGATATGCGAACCACGGCTTGTCTGGCGCCAAGCCGGTTTGCGCGCGAACAAACGCGATCGTGCGATCGGCCAAGTCCTCAGACAGGTGGTAGTTCTCGGTGTCCGGCGGTTCGATGGGCGTGGTGCCATCAACCAGCGAGGGATTCCACTGGTCAGCCTCGCCGCCGAGAAATCCGTAGAACCGCTCGAAACCTTCTCCGGTTGGCCAACGATCAAACGGGCCGGTAGCGCCGAGCTCCCACGTCGGAGTCTGGTGCCACTTGCCAAACGCCGCCGTGTTATATCCGTTGAGTCGAAGCACTTCGGCGACGTTGGCGGCCGAATCTGGGCGCACCGTGTTGTATCCCGGATGACCCGATGACAGATCGGTGAGGGTGCCCATGCCGACCGAATGGTGATTGCGCCCGGTCAGCAGGGCAGCACGCGTTGGCGAGCACAGCGCCGTAGTGTGGAAACGGCTGAACTTCACGCCACCCGCGGCGAGCCGTTCAGACGTCGGCATCTGGCAGGGCCCACCGAACGACGATGGCGCGCCAAAACCCATGTCGTCGATCATGATGACGAGCACGTTGGGCGCGCCTTCTGGTGCTCGCACCTGGGCCGGGAACGGCACATCACCGACATCCCGGATGTCCACCGGGGTGGCGCTGCGCCCTTACGGCGTTTGATTCGGGAGAACTTGTCGATCCATGTCCATGACGATGATTCCCTTCCAATTGCGCGCGCGGTCTCTCCGCCCCACGGAGGTCGCTGTGCGTCCCATTGCCAAGCTAGCACCGCGAGTACCGACTCGACAGGCCGGTGGGTGCGGGCACGGAGCTCCGCGCTCGCTCATACGGAGGCGAGCAAGACACGGCGATCGGTTGCCGCCGCGTTTTCTGCCTGGTCGGCCAAGAATCCGCCGATTGTCAGGTGTGACTGATAGCATCAGTGAGGCTCGCCACAGGCGGGCTGACAACTCAATATCAGCGGAGCGGACTGGGCAGAAAGCTGGTCCCCTGTGGTGGGTTCCTCGTCAACTGGGCCGAGTGATCTTCTACTGGTGGCCAGCGTTAGCGGTTCGCATCAATGATGCACGCTCAAATCTGAACGTTCCGCTCCTTCACGAAACTCGCTTCTCACACGGAGGCGCGAGTCAAAACAAAGAAGGAGAGACCTCTTGGAAGGTCCTGAAATCACCGCTGCTGAAGCCGTTCTCGATAACGGACGCTTCGGCAAGCGCACCATCCGCTTCGAAACCGGTCGCCTCGCTCAGCAGGCGCAGGGTGCCGTAGCCGCCTACCTCGATGACGAAACCATGTTGCTGTCGGCAACAAGCGCATCGAAGAGCCCGCGTGAGGGCTTTGACTTCTTCCCGCTGACCGTCGACGTTGAAGAGCGCTCGTACGCAGCAGGCAAGATCCCCGGTTCGTTCTTCCGTCGTGAAGGCCGTCCCTCGACCGAGGCCATCCTGGTGTGCCGCCTCATCGACCGCCCGCTGCGCCCGTCGTTCGTTGACGGCCTGCGCAACGAGGTTCAGATTGTCGTCACCGTGCTGTCGATCGCCCCTGGCGAGTACTACGACGCACTCGCGATCAACGCAGCTTCCGCATCGACCCAGATTTCTGGTCTGCCGTTCTCGGGTCCGATTGCCGGCGTTCGCCTGGCATTGATCCCGGGCATGGGTGCGCACGAAGACCAGTGGGTCGCGTTCCCCAACCATGAGCAGGTCGGCCAGGCCGTCTTTGACCTGATGGTTGCCGGTCGCGTTGTCACGAACAACGACGGAACCGAAGATGTCGCCATCATGATGGTTGAAGCTGAGGCAACCGAGCACAGCTGGGAGCTCATCAAGGGCGGCGCCACCAAGCCGAGCGAAGAAATCGTCGCTGCTGGTCTTGAGGCCGCAAAGCCGTTCCTGAAGCAGCTCGTCGAGGCGCAGGCCGAAATGGCTTCGCACTCCGCGAAGGAGCCGGGTGTCTACCCCGTCTTCCTGCCGTACAGCGAGCAGACCTACGCATTCGTCAACGAGAAGGCTTTCGCCGAGCTCGTCGACGTGTACCAGATCGCCGACAAGCAGGAGCGTCAGAACGCCGATGACGCGGTCAAGGACCGCGTCAAGGCTGAGCTCATCGCCAAGGTAGAAGCAGGCGAGCTGCCCGCAGTGGCAACGCTCGAGTTCTCGGCTGCTTACAAGTCGGTCACCAAGAAGATCGTTCGCGGCCGCATCCTCTCTGAGGGTGTTCGCATTGACGGTCGCGGCCTGGCAGACATCCGTCCGCTCGACGCAGAGGTGCAGGTCATCCCGCGCGTTCACGGCTCGGCGATCTTCCAGCGCGGCGAGACCCAGATTCTGGGCGTCACCACGCTGAACATGCTCAAGATGGAACAGCAGATTGACTCGCTGTCGCCGACCACGAGCAAGCGCTACATGCACCACTACAACTTCCCGCCCTACTCGACCGGTGAGACCGGCCGTGTTGGTAGCCCGAAGCGCCGCGAGATCGGCCACGGCTTCCTCGCTGAGCGCGCACTGGTTCCGGTGCTGCCCAGCCGCGAGGAGTTCCCGTACGCGATCCGTCAGGTGTCTGAGGCTCTCGGCTCGAACGGTTCGACCTCGATGGGTTCGGTCTGCGCCTCGACGCTGTCGCTGCTGAACGCTGGTGTGCCGCTGCGCGCCGCTGTTGCGGGTATCGCCATGGGTCTGGTGTCTGACGAGGTTAACGGTGAGACGCGCTACGCCGCGCTGACCGACATTCTCGGTGCTGAAGATGCCCTGGGCGACATGGACTTCAAGGTTGCCGGTACTCGTGAGTTCATCACGGCGATCCAGCTCGACACGAAGCTTGATGGCATCCCCTCGTCGGTGCTGACCGCTGCTCTGCAGCAGGCACACGACGCGCGCAACACGATTCTTGACGTGCTCAACGCGGCAATTGACGAGCCCGATGAGATGGCACCGACCGCACCGCGCGTGATCTCGGTGCAGATCCCCGTCGACAAGATCGGCGAGCTGATCGGCCCGAAGGGCAAGACGATCAACTCGATCCAGGATGAGACTGGCGCTCAGATCTCGATCGAAGAAGACGGAACCGTCTACATCGGCGCAACCGATGGCCCGTCGGCCGAGGCTGCCCGCGCTCAGGTCAACGCGATCGCAAACCCGACCAACCCCGAGGTTGGCGAGCAGTTCCTGGGTACGGTCGTCAAGATCGCAACCTTTGGCGCATTCATCTCGCTTCTGCCCGGCAAGGACGGCCTGCTGCACATCAGCGAGGTTCGTAAGCTCGCCGGTGGCAAGCGCGTCGAAAACGTCGAAGACGTTGTCTCGGTTGGCCAGAAGCTGCTGGTTCGCATCACGAAGATCGATGACCGCGGCAAGCTGTCGCTGGAGCCGGTCGTCGAAGAAGGCGAAGCAGCACCTGAGGCTCCGGCCGAAGACTAATCGCTAGCAAAGAGCCCATCCCCGCGGGGATGGGCTCTTTGTGTTGTAACCGGAACGTTATGCGCTGTTTCGGAAAAGTTCGCGTCACACGCGAATTTCACAGAGTGCGCACCGTACTCTCGTAAGAGGCAGAACGCAACATACAGGGGGTATGGCGCGAATGTCGGAGGCAGGTGAATCATGACCAGCGGGGAAGCAATCGCTCATCCCTCGGTCGTGGTCGCCCCGGAGACGCATCCATCGGCTCCCATTCCCGTTCAGGGCCGACCGATTGGCAGCCATGTTCGTGTCGCCCTTGGCGAGACGGGCTTCTCGATTTTCCCCGTCATCCTGGGCGGCGGCGAGTTCGGCTGGAAGGTCGATCAGCAGCACTCCTACGGCATTCTGGATCGCTTCTTCGATCTCGGCGGCAACATGGTGCACACCGCTGACAGTTTTGCAGCCGGCCGCAGCGAACTCATCATCGGCAAGTGGATGGCATCGCGCGCCGTGCGCGACGATATCGTTCTCGCCACGCGCGTTGGTGGCCACCCCGACAACCCGGGCCTTGGTTCCACGAATCTGGTGCGCGCCGTCGAAGCATCATTGCAGCGGCTCGGAACCACGCATATCGACGTGCTGTACCTCGATGGCACCGACACGCGCGCGCTCACTGAAGACACTCTCGCTACGGCCGAATGGTTGGTGGAGACGGGCAAGGTCCGCGCTATCGGAGCGCACGGTTTCAGCGCCGAACGCCTCGTGCAGTCGCGAATTCTGGCATCCGCAGGCTACCCGCGCATCACGGTGATCGACGTGCCATACAACATGGTGCGCCGCGACGAATTTGATTCGAACCTGCGACTTGTGGCCGGCGCTCAGGGCCTGGCGGTGACGCCGTCTCATCCACTCGAACACGGCTTCCTGTCTGGCGCTCACCGATCTCGTGCGCGGTTGCAACGGGGTGTGCGCGGTGACCAGCTGCGCACCAATCTGAACCGCCGCGGAACCCGGCTCCTTCGGGCGCTCGATGCCATCGCGGCCGAGCTCGGCGTGCCAGATGCCGCTATCGCGATCGCGTGGCTGCGCGCTCAGCGCCTGATCACAGCGCCAATTGTCAACGTGTACGCCGAGGCCCACGTCGACGAGCTCATGCAGGGTGTTGGCGTGTCTTTGGGGCGCGCGAACCTGGCAGAACTCACCCGCGCGCTGAGCTGACCTCACCTGTCGGCGGTGCCGGGTAGGGTGGAGGTGTTCCGGCAAAGAGACGAGTGATTTCGTGACGCACTACATCTACCTGGTCCGGCACGGCGAGCAACAAGATGCCGAGCACGGGCTTCCCGACGGACCGCTTTCTCCACGCGGTGTGCGGCAGGCAGAGGCCATCGCCGACCGACTTTCCGGCGTGCCGCTGGACGCGGTGTGGCACTCCCCGTTAGAGCGCGCCAGCGAGACCGCGCGCATCGTCGCGCAGCGCCTACCGGCGATTGAGCCGCAGCCACACGCCCTGCTCTTCGACTGCATCCCTACCGGGATGGAAGACGATACCCCCGCCGTGTTCGAACCCTTCTTTGGTTCCGTCACCGACGAGGAGATCGAGGCTGGCAAGGCTCAGATGTCTGACGCGGTCGCCGAATTCTTGGGTCGCAAGTCGGGAGACGTGCACGAGTTGCTCATCACCCACAACTTCGTCATCGCGCGCTTTGTGACCGAGGTGCTCGGCGCCCCGGCCTGGCGCTGGATGACGCTGAACCAGGCCAACGCTGGCCTCACGATTCTGGCGCAGAAGCAGAGCCGTCCGTGGACGCTCATCACGCACAACGATCTCGCGCACTTGCCGTTCGAAGACCGTACCGGCTTGCCGGAGAATACCCTCGTCTGAGCCGTCAGACGGCGAGCGATTTAGGATGGAACCATGACCACCCGTGTTGCCCTCGTTGGCGCTTCCGGCAAGCTCGGAACCATCATTCATCGCGTTATCGATGGGCTCGACGGTATCGAGGTGACGCACGCTCTCGGCTCGCGAGATACCTTTGCGTCCCTCTCCGAGGTCGACCTGGTTGTTGACGCAACGCACCCGGTTGTCAGCGCTGAGGTCGTCGCTGAGGCGATTGCCGCACGGGTTAACGTGCTGGTAGCAACGTCGGGGTGGTCGGCGGATCGGATCAGCGCGCTGCGCCCCGCGGTGGCCGAAGCCGGCATCGGGGTGGTGTTCATTCCCAACTTTTCGTTGGGCTCGATCGTGGCGACCGCACTTGCTGCCGCGGCCGGACGCCTGTTTGACTCCGTGGAGATCGTCGAGGCGCATCGCGACACCAAGATTGATTCGCCCAGCGGAACCGCGGTGCGCACCGCAGAGTTGATTGCTGCCGCGCGCGAGGTTCCGGTGGCCGCGCCGCACGTTGATCAGCGTGCTCGCGGCCAGCAGGTGGCATCTGTGCCCGTGCATTCCCTGCGCAGGCCGGGAGTCATCGCCAGGCAAGACGTGATCTTGTCGGGCCCGGGGGAGTCGCTGACGATTACGCACGACACCATCGATTCAGCCGCAGCCTACGCGCCCGGCATTGCCATCGCGGTGCGCTCCGCACTCGATGTCACCGGCATCGTCGTGGGTCTCGAGAACTTTGTCGACATCGGAATCGGCGCCCCGGCCGGAGGCGACCAGTGACCAACCGCATCGGCGCCATCGTGATGGCGGTGGTTCTTGCGCTCTACATCGTTTTTGTGGCTCAGCGCGGCGTCATCATGCTCTCGACCGGAGACCCGATCGCGGTCACGATGGGCATCGCTCTTTTGGTGCTCCCGCTCATCGGCGCGTGGGCGCTGTGGCGTGAGGTGCAGTTTGGCCGTCACTCCGACCGGCTTGGCCGCGTGCTTGAGGCCGAGGATGCGCTGCCGCATGAAGAGGTTGCGGTGTATCCGAGCGGGCGCCCCCGCAAAGATGCTGGCGACGAGCTCTTTCCGCAGTATCGCGCCGACGTTGAGGCCAACCCGACCGATTGGCGCTCGTGGTACCGCCTCGGCCTGGTGTATGACGCCGCGGGTGACCGTCCGCGCGCACGACAGGCAATTCGCAAGGCGATCTCTCTCGAAAAGCACGCGACCGCGTAGCCGCACCTCGTGGTTCCGTAGCTCGTGGTTCCGCAGCCGAAGCGCGGTTCCGTAGCCGCGAAAGTTCTAGGCGTCGAGGCGGAGCCCGGCGAGCGAATCGTGAATGGCTTCTTCTGCCGTTGGGTAGCGGAACGCGTAGCCCGCATCGAGCAGGCGCTGCGGCCTCACCTCGGTGTCGATGAGCAACAGGTTGTTGGCAGCCTCGCGGCCGAGCACGGCGCGCAACGCGAACGCCGGAACCGGAACCAGGTAGGGCTTGTTGAGTTCGCGCGCGACCGCGAACGTGATGTCGGTCGCGGTGGCCCGTGTCGGACCCGTGATGTTGACGGGGCCGGCGAGACGGCGTTCTGCAGCAAAGCGCAAGCCGGCGACGGCATCTTCGTAGGCGACCCACGGCCAACTCTGGGTTCCGGTGCCGAGGCGACCAGCAACGCCCGCGAGCGTCAACGGAATCAGCGGGCGCAACACGCTGTCGGGGTGCAACACCACACCGATGCGGGCATGCGTTGTCGGCGTGGTTGTCAGCCTGGTCGAAACCTCGGTGACCTCGGCCAGTGCCGCCGTGAAGCCTGATCCGATCGGGGAGCTCTCGTCGACGCGACCGGCGTCAAAACCGTAGATGCCTGCGGCGGAGGCATGCACGAAGTGGGGCGCGTCGGGCCCGAGTGTCGCGAGTGCTCGAGCGATCAGGTGGCGCGGAACCACGCGAGAGTGTCGAAACTCGGCGCGCTTCTTCTTCGTCCACGGCAGCGATCCGACGGACGAACCGTTGAGACAGAACACCGCGCTCGCGCCGGCAAGAACAGTGGGGTCAAGGTCGCGACCGTCCATCCACCGAACCTCGTCAGGCGAGGTAGCGTCGCGCCGCACCAGGCGCACGACCCGAATGCCGTCATTCTCGAACGACGCAGCGAGGGCGCGTCCGATAAAGCCAGACGCGCCCCCGATGACGACAAACTCGTTAGGCAAGCGTTGCCTCGAGGGTGATGTCGATGCCGGCCAGTGCTGCCGAAACCGGGCAACCGGCCTTGGCTTCAGCGGCGATGCGCTGGAAGTCCTCTTCTGAAAGACCCGGAACCGAGGCGTTCAGGTTGAGGTGGCTGCCGGAGATTCCGACACCGGGCTGAAACGTGACCGATGCCGTCGTCTGCAGACGCTCCGGGGGAGTGCCGTTCTGCGTCAGAGCGTGCGAGAGTGCCATGCTGAAGCACGACGCGTGAGCCGCCGCAATGAGCTCTTCGGGCGTTGTCGTCGAGTCAGAACCCTCCGAGCGCGCCTTCCAGTTCACGTTGAAGGTGCCGACGTGTGACGTGTCGAGCGCCACCGTGCCGCTACCTTCGGTCAGCGAGCCTTCCCATACTGTTGTTGCTTCGCTCGTTACCGCCATGGGTCCTCCTGTCGTTGGCCTGTGCATCGAGCCTAACGAGGTTTGCGCGCGCGTGGCTAGGCTGTCGCGCGCGACCGGATCCGTTGCAGCAGCAGATACATCTGGCATCCGAGGCAGAAGTTGAACGCAGCATTGAGAAACGCCGCGGCGAAAGCGATGACGGCGGCGATCAGGATGGCGTGCGGAACCCCGATGAGGTGAAGGAGTACGCCAGCGCCCGCAACAACGAGCCCGACACCCTGCGCGAAACGCGGCGGACGCGGATCTTCCCGTTCTGTCGGCGGCGCCAGACGTGGCGCGACCACGCGCCGGTATAGAACGCCCCACGGAGCGGTCTCGGGGGAGGCCACACCCCACGCGAACAGCGCGGTAACGATGAGCAGCGCGAAAAACGCGGGAGTGAGAATGACGCCCGCGGGCGCCGTCAACGCGAGAAGGATCGTGACGGCGAGCAGGGTTGCCGTGATGGTCGCCGCAAAGCGGGGGCCGCGTGGATCAATGCCGTGAGGTTGAGACATCGTGGTCCTTTCGGAGCGCCGCGAGGTGCAGGCGAACCGCATCGGGCGTGGGAACTCCGACAATGCGTGCGGTGACGACGCCGCGCTCATTGACGATCAGGGTGGTGGGTGTTTGCAAGATGCCGTAGCGCGCGGCAAGGTCTGCTCGATTCGTGAGGTCGACATCGACGTGCTCAACGCCATTGCTCTCTGCGGCAAGTTCGCCGAGCAGGCGGCGAACGCCGGGGCAGCGAGCGCACATGTCGGTGGAGAATTGCACCAGCGTTCCGGCGGGGGCAAACCGTTCAACCGCAAGATCGACGGCGTCGACTCGAGCGGCGTTGTCGGAGAGAACTCTGACCCGACCATCGCGCGAGCGCAGGAGCACGCCGATGCCCGCGACCACCGCGATGATGGCGGCGAGCGTGGCAAGTGCGGGCGTAATTTCCACGTCTCGAATCGTACGTCTCGCGCTGACGCGCCGGCGTTTTGTGTCGAAATCTTTCATGACCGCCTAGGTTGGGGTCATGCCTCGCACCGCCCTGATCACTGGCGCCAGCTCCGGACTCGGCGCCGAATACGCACGTCAGCTCGCCGCCCGAGGGGCACACGTCGTGCTCGTGGGACGAGCGGCGAGTGCCCTGCAAACGGTTGCCGACGAGGCCGAGCGCCTCGGTGGTTCCGCGACCGTGCTGGTTGCCGACCTGTTGAAGCCGGACGATCTGGCGCGCGTTGTAGACCGCGTAAAGTCCGAGGATTTGCCGATCGACATGTTGATCAATAACGCGGGCTTCGGACTGCCGCTTGATTTCGCCACCAACGATGTGTCGGCCGAGCTTGATCACCTCACGCTGCATGTCGCCGTACCGCTGCAACTCTCGCACGCGGCTCTGCAGGTCATGGCGACGCGCGGCGGACGCATTCTCAACGTGGCCTCGATCGCGGCCTATATTCCGCGTTCCACATATGGTGCGTGTAAGCAGTGGCTAGTGTCGTTCTCGCGGTGGGCGAATACGCACTATGAAAACGTGACCGTGACGGCGGTATGCCCGGGCTACACCCACACCAACTTTCATGAGCGGATGGGACTCGAGCCCGGCAACGAGGGAGTACCCGGGTGGATGTGGCTCAATGCCTCTGACGTCGTTGCCGAGTCCCTGCGGGATGCCGCGCGAGGAAAGGCCGTGTCGATTCCGTCCCTCAAATACAAACTCATTGCCAAGCTGACGGCCATCCTGCCTGACCCCGCGCTCGCGCGGCTGGGCTCCCGCGGGAGGTAGGGAACGCGGGAGCCTGCGCGGGAGGTAAGGAGAACGGGCGTGAAACTGGAGACAACAGTTCCGACGCGCGGCAACGCCGATCGGCCTAGGGCGACGGCAGGTCGGGCCTAGCGCGGCGGTAGCTCGGGCCTAGGGGACGGCATCTCGAGACTCGGGCGACCGCAGCTCGGGTCTCGGGCGAACCTAGCCCTCGGATTCGGGCTGGGGCGAATCTCAGCTCACGTCGGAGAAGTGGCCGCACGTCAGCCGACACGCCGACGATTCGTCACTTCGGCCACAGGGCTTCCGACGCCCGGCAAGTGTCGGCGAGGCTTCGATGCCGAGTGCGGGTCGGCACCATTCAGACGCCCGGGGCGTGTCGCCACGGTTTCGGCGCCCACTTAGCCGAGGAGGCGAGAGTTTTCCTCCACAGGGCGGAACCAAGGGGCGGTTGTCCGCAGTTGGGTTGAGACTTAGAGTGGCGCGAAACGCGAAACCGCACACTTCGTTCATGGACATACGAGAGACGGTCGCGCAATTCGGCGGTGTGGTGCGAACGCGCCAACTGAGAGCGCACGGCTTCACACCCTACGAGATTTCGCGCGCGGTTGACGATCGCCGACTCAGCCGGGTTCGCCTCGGCGTGATAGCCGTAAATCTCGACCTGCCGAGCACCCTCGCCGCCGCGCACGGCGGACAGCTCGCGTGCGTCTCAGCGCTGAAGCAGCGTGGAGTCTGGGTCTTACCGGTGGCCAAAGGTCTCCACGTCGGAGTCGCGTCCCACGCGCGCACGTTCACCCACGCCGACTGCTCATGCACCGATCACCACGACCAGTATTCGCGCGGCTTCGGTATTGCGTCGGTGCGTGTTGCGCTCGTGCAACTTGCCGCGTGTCAGGGCGATGAGGCATTCTTCGTCGCGCTGGAATCGGCATGGAACCAAGGGCTGCTGACGCGTAAAGATCGCGACTGGATTCGTGGGCAGGTGCCCGCGCGGATTCGGCTGCTTGTCGATTTTGCGCGAGGCGACTCCGAGAGTGGGCTGGAATCGCTCGTTCGACTGCGACTGTTTCGTCTTGGGTTGCTCGTTCGCGCTCAGGTGCCGGTTCACGGTGTTGGGCGGGTCGACTTTCTGATCGGGCGGCTAATCATCAAAGTCGATGGGCGAGCGAACCATGACGGATACTCGCGTCGGCACAAAGATCTCATCCGCGATGCTGATGCAACGGCGCAGGGATTTCGGGTGTTGCGCTTCGACTATGCGATGGTCATGTACGACTGGCCGCGCGTGATCGCAGCCATTCTGGCGGCCCTTGAGGACTGAGACTCACATCCTTGCCAGCCCACTCCGCGTTCCAGCGCTCCGGACTCTGCGCTGGAACGCCTGGTCTCTGGGGCTGCCCGGTTCCGTCTCCGCTGCTGCTTGCGTGGTTCCCGCTCCGTGGCTCTCTTGCTGTGTTGTCTCAGGTCGGAGGGCGTGCGACTGCTGAGGCAACTTGTCGGCGTGGTCCTGAACATGTGGCGACATCTCCGACGTGCGGCGATACAGTGTTTCGCCCCGGTCGACTCTGACGGGTACGCTGGGAGCATGGCCGCTACTCCCAATCCCTTCGGACAGGTTCTTGTTGCGCTCGTCACTCCGATGACGGCCGACGGTGAAGTTGATTGGCCCGCGGTCGAGAAGCACATGGATCGGGTCATCGCCGACGGTGCCGACGGCATCGTGGTGACCGGAACCACGGGAGAGACCTCGACGCTGACCGACGCCGAGAAGTTGAAGCTTGTCGAGGTGGGTAAGAGCGTCTCGGCCGGTCGAGCCAAGATCATTACCGGTGGTGGGTCAAACGAAACCGCGCACGCCATCGAGTTGTACAAGGCCAGCGAGAAGGCCGGCGCCGACGGCATCATGATCGTCACGCCGTACTACAACAAGCCGACCCAGGCGGGCATTCTCACGCACTTCCGCCTCGTCGCAGACGCGACCGACCTGCCGGTTATTCTCTACGACATTCCCGGACGCACCGGCGTTCCCATTAACTACGAGACGATTCTGCGCCTCGCAAAGCACCCCAACATTCTGGCCGTCAAAGACGCCAAGGGTGACTTTAGTGAGGTGAGCCGCGTGCTCAACCAGACCGACTTGCTTTACTTTTCTGGCGATGACGCCAATGTTCTTCCGCACCTGTCGATTGGTGCATCTGGTCTCATCGGCGTGACGGCGAATATTGCCGCCGCACCGTATCGAGCCATCGTGGACGCCGTAAACCGCGGCGACCTTCACGCGGCAACCGAGCAGCATCGCAGCTTGGAGCCCCTCGTGCGCGCAGCAATGACGCACGTTCCAGGCACCGTCGCGGCAAAGTACATCCTGCACGGCCTCGGCCGTATCAATAGCCCCCGTGTCCGTCTTCCGCTCGTCGGACCGGAAGAGTGGGAAGCCGCCAAGATTGAAGACGAACTCGCGCTGGTGCGCGACGTCGTCGGCGTTGACTTCTCGAACTTCCGCCCCGACCGCAATGCCGCTGCAGGCGGCGCGCTGCCGAAGGTGCACGGGACGACTCGCTGAAAGGCGTTCATGCCCACCACGACTTACTCCCCGCCGCCGCTTGAAGCCGGCACTCTTCGCGTCACGCCCATCGGTGGGCTCGGAGAAATCGGTCGCAATATGACGACCTTCGAATACGACGGCAAGATCATCATCGTTGACTGCGGTGTGCTCTTTCCCGAAGAACACCAGCCCGGTGTCGATCTGATCCTGCCCGACTTCGACTCGATTCGTGATCGTCTGAACGATGTCGAGGCCGTGGTGTTGACGCACGGACACGAAGATCACATCGGCGCCGTTCCGTATCTGCTTCGTCTGAAGCCCGATATTCCGCTGATCGGCTCGCAGCTCACCCTCGCGCTCGTTGAGGCGAAGCTGAAAGAGCACAAGATTCGGCCCTACACGCTGGTCGTCAAGGAGGGGCAGCGCGAACAGGTCGGCCCCTTCGAGCTCGAGTTCGTCGCGGTTAACCACTCCATCCCTGACGCGCTGGCCGTCGCTATTCGCACGCCAGCAGGAATGGCGCTCGCAACTGGCGACTTCAAGATGGACCAGTTGCCGCTCGATGGCCGTCTTACCGACCTTCGTGCCTTCTCCCGACTGGGCGAGGAGGGCGTTGACCTGTTTTTGGTCGACTCGACCAACTCCGATGTTCCCGGGTTCACGCCCACCGAGCGTGGCATTGGTCCGGTGCTGGAACAGGTGATTTCAAAGTCGCCGCGTCGTGTCATCGTGGCCAGCTTCTCCAGCCACGTGCACCGTGTGCAGCAGGTTCTTGACGCCGCGGCAGCCAATGGGCGCCGGGTTGCTCTGCTCGGTCGCAGCATGGTGCGCAACATGACCATCGCAGAAGAACTCGGCTACCTCAAAGTGCCAGACAACGTTCTGATCGACTACAAGAAGGCACGCGATCTTCCCGAAGATCAGATTGTCTACATGTCCACCGGCTCGCAGGGTGAGCCAATGGCTGTGCTCAGTCGCATGGCAAACCTAGACCACGCTATTGAGCCGGGCCCGGGCGACACTGTGATTTTGGCCTCCAGTCTCATTCCGGGCAACGAAAACGCGGTCTACCGTGTGATCGATGGCTTGACCAAGCTCGGTGCCAACGTGGTTCACAAGGCCAACGCGATGGTGCACGTGTCTGGTCACGCGGCCGCAGGCGAATTGCTGTACTGCTACAACATCTTGAAGCCGAAGAACGTGCTTCCGGTGCACGGTGAATACCGTCACCTGGTCGCAAACGCCAAGCTTGCGCAGCAGACCGGTATTGACGCCGAGCGCACCATTCTGGCCGAAAACGGAACCGTGATGGACCTGAAAGATGGCGACGTCACGGTGGTCGGTCAGCTCGACGTCGGCAAGGTGTACGTCGATGGTTCCAGCGTCGGCGCCATCACCGACGCTGACCTGAAGGATCGCCGGATTCTGGCCGAGGAGGGATTCATCTCCGTCATTGTTGTCGTGGATTCGTCCTCCGGCGCTGTCATCTCGGGGCCGGAGATTCACTCCCGCGGCTTCGCGGAAGATGATGCCGTCTTCAATGATGTGAAGCCAAAGATTGAGGCCGCGCTTGCGGAGGCTGCTGCCTCCGGCGTGCGTGACTCTCATGCCCTGAGCCAAGTCGTGCGCCGCACCATTGGCCGCTGGGTCAACCAGCGCCTGCGCCGCCGTCCGATGATTGTTCCGCTCGTCATCGAAGCGTAAAACCGCGTGAATCGTGCCGTCCCTGAATATCGGGGGCGGCACGATTTCTCGTTGCAGGTGTTGCGCCTAGCCGAGCGCAATCCGGGCAAATGTCGGGGCTCGGTCGTACCGTTGAGGAATGGCCAGGACGAACAGCCAAGCCGCGAAAGCTGAGGCGCCCGCGAAGGGCTCATCGTCGCGCGCAAAAAAGGTAGAACCCGCACCGAAAAACTATGCCGACACCCCGGTCAAGCCGGGTGCGGCGACGCGCGCCTATATGGCCCTCGCGCACGGTGTTGGCGGCCTGTTTCGTGCCTTCGGGCCGGAGTCGCTGGAGAAGGAGCAGCGCCGCGATGGGCTCCCGTTTTTGCTCGTGTTGCTGGCCGTTGCTGGTGCCGTCAACGAGTGGTTCTTTATCGGCAACGACGCTGCCGCCACGATTAGCGCGTATTCGTTCGGCGGCCTGATCGGCCGTGTCGCCTTCGTCTTTCCCGTCATGCTCATTCTGCTTGCCGGGTGGCTGTTTCGTCACCCGTCCTCCGTGCACGACAACGGCCGCATCGGCATTGGCTTTGGCATTTTCACGATTGCACTGGCCGCCTTCTGCCACATCGCCGGCGGAAAACCGCAGCCCACGGTGGCAGACAGCGCCGCTGCCGACACGATTCAGGGCATGCCGGCACTGAGCGCTGCCGGTGGTCTGTTTGGCTGGATGCTCGGGCAGCCGCTCTCGCTGCTGGGCGATGTCGTGGCCTACATCCTGCTGTCGCTGCTCACCGTGTTGAGCGTTCTGATCCTGACCAAGACGCCGCCCAACCGCATTCCCCAGCGCCTCGGCGACCTGTACGCCTGGCTGTTTGGTGAAGAGCGTCAGACGCCGTCGTCCTCGCCCACATTCCGCGACACCGAAGATGAGGCCGCGGCGACCAATGAGAGTGTGCCGTGGTGGCGCCGGAACAAGTCTGGTCGTGAAGAGGCCGATGACTCCGGACTCGACTCCGATGCGCTGACCGCCCTGCTTGATCCCGCCAAGGGCGACGGCAGCTTTGAGCAGGCAGTCACGAAGGCGACACCGGCCGTGCCTGCGCCGACGATTTCGCCCGACGCCGCGACACAGGTGCTGACCGAACTCCGTAACGCGGCAGATACGGCGGTCAAGTCGCCTGCGACGTCCATCATGGACGACTTCGACCAGAACGAGACCGCAACCGACCTTCCCGGTCTCACCGGCTTCGGCACGGAGGGGCCGGGGGAGCACGGCATGGGTTCGCCCGCGGCGCCCTATTCGTTGCCCAGCGACGGCGCGCTGAAACAGGGCACCCCGGGTGTCGCACACTCCGCGGCGAACGACGCCGTCGTTGCCGCCGTGAGCGGTGTATTCGAACAGTTCGGCGTCGACGCGAAGGTGACCGGTTTCTCGCGCGGGCCGACGGTCACACAGTACGAGGTCGAAGTCGGCCCGGGCGTCAAGGTTGAGCGCATTACGGCGCTGACCAACAACATCGCGTATGCGGTCGCCTCCAACGAGGTGCGAATTCTCGCGCCGATTCCTGGCAAGAGCGCCATCGGTATCGAAATTCCGAACGCAGATCGTGAGATCGTCACGCTGGGTGACATCCTCCGCTCGGACGCAGCCAAGAAGAGCACTCACCCGATGACAATCGGCGTTGGTAAAGACGTTGGGGGTGGCTACGTCGTTGCCAACCTCGCGAAAATGCCCCACCTGCTCGTTGCCGGTTCGACCGGTTCGGGTAAGTCCAGCTTTGTGAACTCGATGATCACGAGCCTGCTGATGCGCGCCAAGCCGAGCGAAGTTCGCATGGTTCTGATTGACCCCAAGCGTGTCGAACTCACCTCCTACACGGGCGTGCCCCACCTGATTACGCCCATCATCACGAACCCCAAGAAGGCGGCAGAAGCGCTGCAGTGGGTCGTGAAGGAGATGGACATGCGCTACGACGATCTCGCGTCGTTCGGGTTCCGTCACATTGACGATTTCAACAAGGCGGTCGTTGCCGGTGAAATCGAGGTTCCGGCAGGCAGTGAGCGCGTGCTCAAGCCCTACCCCTATCTCCTGGTCGTTGTTGACGAGCTCGCCGACCTGATGATGGTCGCGCCGCGCGATGTTGAAGACTCGATCGTGCGCATCACGCAGTTGGCACGTGCGTCGGGTATTCACCTGGTGCTGGCAACACAGCGCCCGTCTGTCGACGTCGTGACCGGTCTGATTAAGGCCAACGTGCCGTCGCGACTGGCATTCGCCGTGACAAGCGTTACCGACTCTCGCGTTATCCTCGACCAGCCCGGCGCCGATCGACTGATCGGTCAGGGTGATGGCCTCTTCTTGCCGATGGGTGCCTCCAAGGCTCTGCGCGTGCAGGGCGCCTGGGTGAGCGAATCTGAAATCGAAAAGGTCGTCAAGCATGTCACCGGCCAGGCACGCCCGGAGTACCGTGCCGACGTCGAACAGGTTGCCGAGAAGAAAGAGGTCGATGCCGACATTGGCGACGACCTTGAGTTGCTGCTCGCCGCCGCCGAGCTCATTGTCTCGAGCCAGTTTGGTTCGACCTCCATGCTGCAACGCAAGCTCCGCGTCGGGTTTGCGAAGGCTGGCCGTCTGATGGACCTGCTCGAATCCCGCGAGATTGTTGGCCCATCCGAAGGCTCGAAGGCTCGCGATGTGCTTGTGACGACGGAACAATTGCCTGCGGTTCTGGCTCGACTGCGCGGCGAGGAACCGCCCGCACCAGCACCTGCGGCACCCGCCAACGTACCACCGGCGCCGCCGTTGCCAACGGCAGCCGTGGTTCCGCCAGCGCAGCCCGCTCAGCTCGACGAAACCGACCGCTACGGACAAGACGCAATTGCGGCACAGCACGATGGGCTTCCCGTCGTCGAGAGTGACGATGATGGCGACGAAGACGCCTGGAACCTGACGGGTCGTGACTAATGACTATTCCTCGGCAATTGCCTAACGCCATCACCATCGTGCGCATTCTGTGCGCACCCGTGTTCTTCTGGATGCTGCTGAGCGACGACGGCCGGGACGGCACGCTGCGGTGGGCGGCGGCGATCCTGTTCATTGTCGCGATCGCCACCGATGGCATCGACGGATACCTCGCCCGCAAATACGACATCGTCACCAACCTCGGCAAGCTGCTAGATCCGATTGCCGACAAGGCGCTAACCGGGCTCGCGTTCGTCGGGTTGTCGATGCTTGCAGAACTGCCGTGGTGGATCACGATCATCGTGCTGGTGCGCGAAATTGGCATCACCATCATGCGCCTCGCGGTGGCCTCTGACCACGTCGTAGCCGCCGCGTGGATGGGCAAGCTGAAGACCGTGGCACAGGCACTCGCGCTGTCGTTGGCGCTGCTACCGCTGTGGAACGTCGTTGGCGACTGGATTCACATCGTGAACACCGTCACCATGACGATTGCCGTCGTGCTCACCGTGGTCAGCGGCATCGACATCATTGCGGCAGAACTGCGTGGCCGTCGCGCCCAACGCGGAAAGAGCGATGAGCACAGCTGAGCGCGTTCTGGCTGAACTCGCCCGGCGCGGGTACACACTGAGCACCGCCGAATCGCTGACCGGCGGTCTGCTTGCCGATGCCTTCGTCTCGGTTCCTGGCGCCTCGGCCGTGTATATCGGAGGCGTGGTGTCATACGCCACCAGCGTGAAGCACAGCCTGCTGCACGTTGATGCGGCGCTGCTTGAATCGCGCGGCGCCGTTGATCCTGACGTTGCCCTCCAGATGGCTCGGGGTGTGCGGGGTGCCGTCTCTGCCGAGCACCGGGTCGACGTCGGCGTCGCGACGACGGGTGTTGCTGGCCCCGACCCCGCCGACGGACATGCCGTCGGCACCGTCTACATCGCGGTCTCCACCCCCGAAACCGAGTTTGTGGTTCCGCTTCAGCTCAGCGGAACCCGCGCCAGCATCCGTCAGCAGAGCGTGGTGAGCGCAGTCGAGGCTGTGGCGCGGGCGCTCGCGATAGATTCACCAGAAACCTGAGAGGAACACCATGGCAGACGAGATTATTGTCGAACGCACGCTGAACGCTTCGCGCCAAGCGGTTTACGACGCAATTGTGACCGCCGATTCATTTCGTGTGTGGTTTGGCACCGACGCCGTTGCCGTTCCGCGAGAAGAAATGACCTGGGACGCCCGCGTCGGGGGCCAATGGACTGCGGTCATGCACTTGCCTGACGGTGAGAAGAAGCACTGGGCGGGGGAGTTTGCCGAGCTGGTGGAACCAACGCGAGTGGTACTGCTGATCACGGATGAGCCGGAGAGCCCGGATCGTCTTGCCGTGAGCTTCGATCTTGATGAGCTTTCAGACGCCGAAACCCGGCTCGTGCTGCATCAACCGACTCCGGGATGGCCCGCCGAGGCGCAGGAGGGATTGCGTGCCGGCTACAACGCGTTTATCGACTCGATGCAACGATTGCTCGCAGTCGAAATCTCGTAAGCTGACCCGGGTTCCGGCGTTCAGCGAATGCATAGGGATCTCGGGAATGAAGTACGGCTGTTCAGGGTTGTTCTGAGGGATTCGAGTAATACGCTCGATGTAAACCGGTTCGAATGATGAGCATTCGTAAGGTACTGTTGTCCACCCGGCTAGGGTGTTCATTTGGAGGAGGACGAAATGATTCTGGTACGTCAGGAAATCGGCGACGTGCTTCGCGACCTCCGCCAGCAAAAGGGGCAGACCCTTCGCCAGGTCGCAAGCCGCGCAAGCGTTGCATTGGGCTACCTGAGCGAAGTTGAGCGCGGCCAGAAAGAGGCGTCGAGCGAGATTCTCGCGGCCGTCGCTGAAGCGCTCGATGTTCCGATCTCTGTCGTGATGCGTGAGGTGGGGGATCGCATTGCTGTTTTGGAGGGTCTGACGACCTTCGAGACGGTGAGTTCTTTCCCAGACACCGTTCCCGACGAGCTGGTGGCTGCCGTAGAGCCTGAGCTTTCACTGCACTAATACTTCATGCGTCGCAGCGAGTTTTTGCGCGCCGTCGATGGTGAATTCGGTGGGCGGGCGGTGTCGATCCTTCAGGATCTGCATTTGCCCGCCATCGGCATGACCTCGACCTTCGCGCTTGAGGCTGGCATTGCGCCTCGCGATATTTGGCTGGCGTTGTGCGCCGAGATGGATGTGCCCCAGGAGCGCTGGCATGGCGCGGGGCGCATTGATCGTGCCCGTCGGTAGCTACTGCCTGCGCTTCGTTGTGGTGTGACGCACCGAGTGTTCGAAACTTTCTCCGGCGTGTCCTCGAATATTCGTTCGAACTGGGCGTAAGCTCCTGCACAACGGTTGATGTTGCGGCTGTTGTCCACGTATTGACCTTCGACAAATGCAATGTCGGAGGCCAGGCGTAGCGTCAGCTTCATCAAAACCGACGCCTTGTCGAAGGCACGCCTCGCATCAGCGGGCGGCGCGACAGCCTATAGGCGACAAAGAACGCGACACCAAGGAGCACGTCATGCCATCACCCGCAGACCGCGAAAAGGCACTAGAAACAGCCCTCGCCCAAATTGACCGTCAGTTCGGCAAGGGTTCCGTTATGCGGCTCGGTAGCGATGAACGCGCGCCCGTCGCGACCATCCCTACCGGCTCGATTGCACTCGACGTTGCTCTCGGCATTGGTGGTCTTCCGCGCGGCCGCATCATTGAGATCTACGGCCCAGAATCGTCAGGTAAGACCACCCTCACGCTGCACGCCATCGCCAATGCGCAGCGTGCTGGCGGTATTGCCGCGTTCATTGACGCAGAGCACGCGCTCGACCCGGAATACGCGAAGAAGTTGGGCGTCGACATTGACGCGCTTCTCGTATCGCAACCAGACACCGGTGAGCAGGCGCTTGAAATCGCCGACATGCTCGTGCGTTCTGGTGCTATCGACCTGATCGTCATCGACTCCGTTGCCGCCCTCGTGCCGCGCGCTGAAATCGAAGGCGAGATGGGTGACTCCCACGTTGGTCTGCAGGCTCGTCTGATGTCGCAGGCTCTTCGAAAGCTGACGGGTGGGCTCAACCAGACGAACACCACCATGATCTTCATTAACCAGCTACGCGAGAAGATCGGTGTGTTCTTCGGCTCGCCAGAGACCACCGCCGGTGGTAAGGCGCTGAAGTTCTATGCATCGGTTCGTCTCGACATCCGTCGCATCGAAACGCTGAAAGACGGCTCTGAGGCCGTTGGTAACCGCACCCGCGTCAAGGTCGTCAAGAACAAGATGGCTCCACCCTTCAAGCAGGCAGAGTTCGACATTCTGTATGGCGTCGGAATCTCGCGTGAAGGCAGCCTGATCGACTTCGGTGTCGAGCACGCGATTGTCAAGAAGTCTGGCGCCTGGTACACCTACGACGGTGAGCAGCTTGGTCAGGGTAAAGAGAACGCCCGCAACTTCTTGCTGAAGAACGCCGACACCGCAAACGAGATCGAGAAGAAGATTCTCGCCAAGCTGGGCATTGGCGGCGCTGTCGCCGAAGAGCCCGTCACCGAGGAGCGTCGCTCGGCATGAATGAGCATGTGAATCACGGGGGAGAGGAGCTTGCCCCCGTGATTCCCATCTTCGGGCGGCGCTTCGACAAGCCGGCATCGCCCGATAACGCCTGGGTCAGCGAAGCCAATCCCGTTCACGCCACCGACGACGAGGGGTGGTGGGTTGCTCCAGAGGCACCAACACCTCCCGTGCCGTTGTCTTCGGCCCCGTCGGCGGCTCACGCTGACGACGAAGCGGGGTCTCGCCGGCGGCATCCAACGTCGTCCTCGATCACGCTCCCCGAAATGGGGCGCGCCAAGAAGCCCACGTTGATGCGTGCTTCTGACTTGGCAAAGCCTGCCGATCAGCGCCGGCCGCACGCCATGCCTGAGGCGTCGGAGAGGCAAGATGCGCAATCGCCGGGTGAACCCATGAGTGATGACGTTGCTCGACGGGCAGAATTTCCGGCCGCTGCCACTGCGCGTTCGCGTCCGCGCCTGCGCGTTGTGCAAAGTGCCGACGACGAGGTGCCAGAAGCGTCGCCAGAAGAGCAGCGGGAGCAGGCTGAAACGGCGTTGCTCAAGAAGCTGCGCGGCAAGGGGTTGTCTATCTCTGAGGCACGCTCGTACCTTCGTGGTCTCGGTTTCGGCGATGACGTGCAAAACGACGTGGTCGAAGCGTGCGTCGCCCGTCGATATCTCGACGACGCGGTGCTGGCGGAGCAGATCGTCTATGCGGGTTCTACGCGCAAGGGGCAGGGGCGTCGTGCCATCGCCATGGCGCTGTCGGCGCGAGGCATCGACCGCGAGATCATCACCGCAGCGATGGCTGGGCTGGAAGACGATGACGACGAGCGGGCGCTGGAATACGCACGATCTCGCGCAACCGCGCTCTCGCGTCTGCAACCCGATGTTGCCCTGCGACGGCTCCTCGGCCAACTCGCTCGGCGCGGGTTCGCTGGCACCGTGGCGCGTGAAGCCGCACAGCAAGCTCTCCGTGAAGTCAGCGGCCCGCGGTTCCGCTAGCGCCGGCGAGACCGCCTCGCCGGCGGGAACGTAGAATGGCAGAATCATGTCTTCACCTTCCAATGCCCCGACGCTGATCGAGCCGTCGCCCGCCGCGCTTCGCCCCGATGGCACCCAGCGCACCTATGAAGTGCGTACCCTCGGCTGCCAGATGAACGTTCACGACTCTGAGCGCCTTTCGGGGTCACTGGAATCGGCTGGCTACGTTCCCGCTGAGTTTGGCGACGAAGCCGACGTCATCGTGATCAACACCTGCGCCGTCCGTGAGAACGCGGCAGGCAAGCTGTACGGAACCCTGGGTCACTTGGCATCAGTCAAACGCCGCAAAGAGGGCATGCAGATCGCCGTCGGCGGGTGCATGGCTCAGATGGACAAGCAGGCGGTCATCGACAAGGCGCCGTACGTTGACGTGGTCTTCGGAACGCACAACCTCGGCTCCCTCCCCAGCTTGCTCGAACGCGCGCGACACAACGACGAAGCGCAACTAGAGATTCTTGAGTCCCTCGAAATCTTCCCCTCGACGCTGCCGACCAAGCGCGACTCGGTCTCCAGCGGCTGGGTATCGATCTCGGTCGGTTGCAACAACACCTGCACGTTCTGCATCGTGCCGGCGCTGCGCGGAAAAGAGAAGGACCGCCGCCCCGGCGACATTCTCAACGAGATCAAGATGCTCGTCGATGACGGCGCGGTTGAGGTCACCCTGCTCGGTCAGAACGTGAACTCCTACGGCGTTGAGTTTGGCGACCGTCAGGCATTCAGCAAGCTGCTGCGTGCCGCAGGCGAAATTGAAGGCCTGGAACGCATCCGCTTCACCAGCCCGCACCCCGCCGCCTTCACCGACGATGTCATCGACGCGATGGCCGAGACGCCGGCAGTCATGCCGTCGCTACACATGCCGTTGCAGTCTGGTTCCGACACCGTGCTCAAGGCCATGCGCCGCTCCTACCGGTCGGCGAAGTTCCTCGGCATTCTTGACCGCGTACGCGAGAAGATGCCGCACGCCGCGATCACCACTGACATCATCGTGGGCTTCCCCGGCGAGACCGAAGAAGACTTCTTGGAGACCATGCGCGTGGTCGAAGAGTCACGCTTTGCCAGCGCGTTTACCTTCCAGTACTCCATTCGCGAAGGCACACCGGCGGCCACCATGGAGAACCAGGTTCCCAAGGAGGTCGTGCAGGAGCGCTACAACCGCCTGCTCGCGCTGCAGGAGCGCGTCGGCCAGGCTGAGGCCGAGGCCCAGGTTGGGCGTGAGGTCAACGTTCTCGTCGGTGCCAGCGAAGGGCGAAAAGACGCGGCGACGCACCGCCTCTCCGGCCGCGCCGAAGACAACCGCCTGGTGCACTTCTCCGTTCCTGAGGGTTCCGAGGTTCCGCGCCCCGGCGACGTCGTCACCGTGACCGTTACCCGCGGTGCTCCCCACTACCTCGTCGCCGACGTTGCCGAGGGTGAGCAGCTGCGTATTCGCCGCACCCGTGCCGGAGACGCGTGGGACCGCTCGCAGGCCGAATCGTGCGGCGTGCCCGTACCGGCAACGACCGTCGGCGAAGACGGCAAGCGCATCGTCGGGCTTGGCCTGCCGGTGTTGCGCCCGCAGGCGTGACGCCTCGGCTGATCGCCGTCGTCGGGGCTACCGGCACAGGCAAGAGCGACCTCGCCCTCGATCTCGCCGAGGCACTTGAGCGCCGCGGCGAGCAGGCAGAAATTGTTGGCTCTGACGCCATGCAGCTGTATCGCGGCATGGATATCGGAACCGCGAAGCTGCCGGTTGCCGAAAGGCGGGGCATCGCACACCACATGCTGGATGTGCTTGACCCGGCCGAAGACGCGGCTGTTGCCTGGTATCAGGGTGAGGCACGCGCGGCGATCGAGAGCATCCAGGCCCGCGGCAATAGTGCGATCCTTGCCGGTGGGTCGGGGCTTTACGTCTCCAGCGTGCTGTTCGATTTTCAGTTTCCGCCGCGAGATGAGGCGCTGCGCGCTCGACTCGAAGGCGAGCTGATTGAGCTCGGACCGGGCGTGCTCTTTCAACGCATCGCCGAAAAAGACCCCGAGACTGCCGCGCGCATCGACCCGCACAACGGCCGCCGCATCGTTCGCGCGCTTGAAATTCTCGAACTGGGCAAAGACACACACAAGGCTGCGCTGCCGGAGACGCCCGTCAACTGGCAGCCGCACCGCATTATCGCCACCGGCATTCCGCGCGACGAGCTGGTGGTGCGCCTCGACGCTCGCGTCGAACGCATGTGGCAACAGGGCATGATTACCGAGGTTGCGGCGCTCCGCGAGCATGGTCTGGCAGACGGAACCACTGCGCCGCGCGCCATTGGCTACGCGCAGGCATTGGCGCAATTGCGAGGCGAGGCGACCGAAGACGAAGCGATCGCAGAAACGCAGGCGCTGACCAGGCGCTACGCCCGCCGCCAGGTCTCCTGGTTCCGCCGGTATCAGCATGCCGAATGGATCGACGCGCGCGAAACCCGTGCCGAGCAGCTCCTCGTCGAGCCCGACGCTATCAACTAGCTCAAGCTCGAAAAAGAGCGCGACGCCGAGCGCCGCGACGTCGTCAGTCGTCCCTAGACTGGTGACATGCCTCAGATTGCGTTCACCAAAGGCCACGGCACCGGCAACGACTTCGTCATCATCGCCGACCCAGACGGTGAGCTTGAGCTGACCGATGACCAGGTGGCAGCGCTGTGCGATCGCCACTTTGGTATTGGGGCTGACGGTCTGTTGCGCGTGGTTCGCTCCGCGGCCATCGAGGAGGGTGCGGCCATCGTCGCCGAAGATCCCGCCGCGGAGTGGTTCATGGACTATCGCAACGCCGACGGCTCGAAGGCTGAAATGTGCGGCAACGGAACGCGCGTGTTCGCGAAGTACCTGCTGGATTCGGGTCTGGCAACCATTGAGCCGGGTTCGACGTTGCCGATCGGCACCCGCGCCGGCATCAAAGATCTCACCCGCTCAGCTCAGGGATTCCAGGTCGATCTCGGCCGCTGGAAGCTGGAGAGCGCGGAGCCGCTCGTGCGCACCCGTGGCATGGCGGTGGCGCGTCCGGGCCTCAGCGTCAACCTCGGTAACCCGCACGTCGTGGTCGCTCTCGCATCAAACGCCGAGCTGGACGACCTCGATCTCGCAGTCATCCCGCATCTCGATCCCGCGCCCGCCGCCGGCGCGAACGTCGAATTTGTGGTTCCGGAAGATCCGATGATCGTTGACGGGGTCGGGCACCTTCGCATGCGCGTTTTTGAGCGTGGCGTCGGTGAGACGCTGTCGTGTGGCACGGGCATCGCCGCGGCCGCCCTCGCGGTGCGTCACTGGGCAGGGCCGCAGGCGCCGCACAATTGGCGTGTTGAGGTTCCGGGTGGTGTCGTCGCAGTGCGGATGTTCCCCACCGAAGAGGGCGAGCACGTCGCGCTCTCGGGGCCGGCATCGCTGGTCTTCAGCGGAACCATTTCGCTGGCATAGCGCGCTGGCCCACGCGGCGCGGGTACCGTTTCGAGCTAGACCAGGTTGATCGTGTCGGTGCGAGGAGTGCCGTGCTTGCGCACGCGCAACACGCGGTAGCCCTTGCTGGTGGCCGCACGAGAGGTACTGAACGTCGAGTCGAGGGTCGCGTCGAGCCAACGCTGCAGCGAGTCGGAGCCGAGGTTTCGAGCCACAACGAGCCAGGCGTCGCTTCGTTCGTCGAGGCGGGGGAGCCAGCGGCGCAGCAGGCCGTGTAGCTCATCCTTGCCGACGCGAATCGGCGGGTTGGACCAGATCGTGCGAAACACGATGTCGTCGGGAACCTCATCGGGCTTGCATACTCGCACATTCTCGAGCCCAAGCGATGCCGCGTTCTGCCGGGTCAATTCCAGCGAGCGCTCGTTGACATCGACGGCCCACACCGTCGCGTGTGGTGAGGCCATTGCCAGGCTCAGCGTGATGGGGCCCCACCCGCATCCGATGTCGAGCAGGTTTCCGCCTGGAGCCGGTGCGGGCACGTTGTTGAGCAGCACGCCGGTGCCAGCATCCAACCGGTCGGGCGAAAAGGTTCCGCCCGCCGTAGTCAGCTCCACGGCGCGGCCCTGCAGGGTGACCTGGATGGTGCGCGGGGCGTAGGAGCTGGACGGCGTGGCACTGAAATAGTGATCACTGCTCATGGGGGTTAAGACTATCGGAGCGAAGGCCGCCGTGGAGGTTAGGCTTGACTGAACCGCAGAAGCGGTGCGAGAGGACGATTACCCTGCCCAGCGAGAACGATTTTTCTGAAGACGCCCGTTCGGTTGACGACGCCGTCAACCCGGTCGCGAACGAAGCGACCGAAACGACGGGCGAGAGCGACGACGCTATTGACCCGGTGGAGCGCGTGTTGGCGCACGCTGAAAGCCGCTCCACAACGCGGGTGTTCGGTGCCGCACAGGCACTGCAAGATGCCGCCACAGCGGGCCACGGCTCGACCGACGGCGAGCAGTGGGACCTGGAGGCGCGCCACGCCCTGCGCCGCGTGCCCGGACTCTCGACCGAACTCGAAGATGTTACCGAGGTCGAGTATCGCCAGTTGCGGCTTGAGAACGTCGTGCTCATTGGCGTTTACCCGCAGGGCGCCCAGGCCGATGCCGAAAACTCGTTGCGTGAGCTGAGCGCGCTAGCCGAGACGGCCGGTGCCATCGTGCTCGACGGTCTGCTGCAGCGTCGCCCGCACCCCGACCCTGCGACCTACATCGGTCGCGGCAAGGCGCAGGAGTTGCGTGATATCGTCGCCGCGCTCGGCGCCGACACCGTCATTGCCGACTCCGAGCTTGCCCCCAGCCAGCGTCGTGCGCTGGAAGACGTGGTCAAGGTCAAGGTGATTGACCGCACCACCGTGATTCTCGACATTTTCAGCCAACACGCTAAGAGCCGTGAGGGTAAGGCGCAGGTTGAGCTTGCGCAGCTCGAGTACCTCCTTCCTCGCTTGCGTGGTTGGGGTGACTCGATGAGCCGTCAGGCCGGTGGCCAGGTTGGTGCCGGTGGTGCCGGTATGGGTTCGCGCGGCCCCGGTGAAACCAAGATTGAATTGGATCGCCGCCGCATTCGCACGCGGATGGCGCAGCTGCGTCAGCAGATTCGTGACTTCGCTCCGGCGCGCGAGGCGAAGCGTGCTGAGCGCAAGCGCCACACCATTCCGTCTGTCGCCATCGCCGGCTACACGAACGCCGGAAAATCCAGCCTGCTGAACCGCCTCACCGAGGCTGGCGTTCTGGTCGAGAACGCGCTCTTTGCCACCCTTGATGCCACGACCCGCCGCACCGAGACCGCGGACGGGCGTGTGTTCACGCTGACCGATACGGTTGGGTTTGTGCGCAACCTGCCCCACCAGCTGGTTGAGGCGTTCCGCTCCACGCTGGAGGAGGTCGCCGGGGCCGGTGTGATTCTGCACGTGGTTGATGCCGCGCACCCCGATCCGGGTAGCCAGCTTCAGACGGTTCGCGATGTGATGGCAGACGTTGGCGCTCGCGAGGCGCGCGAGATTGTGGTCTTCAACAAGGCCGACCTCGTCGATGACGACACCCGCCTGGTATTGCGCGGGCTACAGCCCGACGCGTTCTTCGTCTCCAGCCGCACCGGCGAGGGTATCCCAGAACTGCGCGCCGCCGTCGAGGCCGCACTGCCGGTTCCGGCCGTCGAAGTGCACGCCCTGATTCCGTACGACAGAGGATCGCTGGTGTCGCAGATTCACGAGAGCGGCATGCTGATCTCATCGACGCATGAGGCTGACGGAACTCTCGTGCACGCGCGGGTTGGCGAGCGCCTCGCGGCCGAGTTGCAAAAGTACGCCGTCTAAATGTGGTTCAAGTTCTTCCTTCCGGCCACCACTTCGGGCCGGAAGGACACGATCGACCGCTGGGTGCAGCTCATCGTGGGCCTGGCGCTGTACGGTTTGGCGCTTGCCCTCATGGTGCGCGCGCATATCGGTGTCGCGCCGTGGGATGTGTTGAGCTTTGGCCTGATCGAAAACTTCCACCTGAGCTACGGCATGGCAACGGTGGCCGTGTCGATCGTGGTGCTGCTGCTGTGGATTCCGCTGCGCCAACGCTTCGGCATTGGCACGCTGATGAACGGGCTCACCGTCGGCCTTTGGGCTGATCTTGCCCTGCTGGTGGTGCCGGTCACCGATGAGCTGTGGTTGCGGTGCATTTACTTCGGCGCGGGCCTCGTCATTCTCGCGTTCGCGACGGTGCTGTACATCGACGCTGACTTCGGGCCTGGCCCGCGCGATGGGCTCATGACGGGCCTGGTTCGCATCACAAAGCAGCCGGTGTGGCTGGTGCGCACGGTGCTCGAGGGCAGCGTGCTGCTGCTTGGCTGGGCGCTGATTGGATGGGGCTTCGGAACCACGGTGGGCGTTGGAACCCTGTTGTTTGCGTTTGGTGTCGGCCCGCTGATTCAGCTGTTCTTGCCACCCGTGACGCGGTGGCGCGCACGACGTTCCGCTCGTCTCGACGACCCCCGCTAACCGCTAGCCGCTAACCGCAAACCGCAAACCGCTAGCCGCTCACCCCTAGCTGAGCGCGAGCGGCGGCACATCGGCCTCGAACTCGAACACCGTCGAGAGCAAGCCCAACTCGGCCTCCAGCGACGCCACCAGGGTTTCTGGCCGGCGGAATCCGTGCCCCTCGCCCTCGAACAACAGATACGCGTGCGGCACACGATTGGCGGCCAGGGCGTCGCGAATCATCTCCGGCTGGCTTTGCGGAACCACCGGATCGTCGGTTCCCTGCTCCAGCAAGACGGGAGTCTTGATTTCCGCGGCATGCGTCAGTGGCGATCGCTCAACGTACAGATCGTTCGCCTCGGGGAGCGGGCCGATAAGGCCGTCGAAGTAACGAGATTCAAACTCGCCGTCGTCGCTGGCGAGAGCGCGGGCATCGGTGACCGGGTAGCGCGCGATGCCTGCGGCGAATCGGTCGGTGCGAGCCAACGCATTCAACACGGTCCACCCGCCGGCCGACCCGCCGCGCACCGCGATCCGGTTCGCATCGACGAGACCCGATGCCGCAAGGGCATCGGCGGCCGCCACAACATCAGCAACGTCGACAACGCCCCATTGGCCACGAAGGCGCTCGCGATAGGCGCGACCATACCCGGTGGATCCGCCGTAGTTCACGTCGCACACCGCAATACCGCGACTGGTGAAGTAGGTAATGGTGGGGGAGAGCGCCGGCGACGTGTGATCGCTAGGCCCGCCGTGCACCATGACAAGGGCGGGCGGGAGGGCGCCAGGCAACGCCTCGGCCCGAGGGTTCGTGGGGGTATAAAAGAACGCATGAACGTCGCCCTGCGGCCCCGCAAAAGTCATCGGCTCGGCGCGCGGGAGCCACTCGTCGGGCCAGGCGGCCACGCCCCCTGCCACCGGGTGCGCCACGGCCTCATCGTCAACGTCGATCACCCAGATTCCGCCCGGAACACGTTCGCCTGCCCCGCTCACCAGTGCGCGGGTTCCGTCGACGTCGTGAACCATGATTCCGGCCGATAGCGGCGTCGAAACCTCGCGCTGGCCGTCGGGCGAAATCACCACGAGACGGTCACTGCCGTCGGTACGTACCGCGAGAATGCGCCCGTCATCAAGAAGCCGGTACCACGACAGCCCCAGCACCCACAGCGCGCCACCCGTGTCGCCATCGGCGGGGGCCACGGGCAGGGAGGTGGCGGAACCAGCAGGTACGGCGCGCAGGTTCCATCGGCCGGTGCGGTCATCGGCAAAGAACAGGTCGCCGCGCGCGCTCCACTGCGGCTGGACGCCAGCGCCCTGGGATACGGAGAACGGGTGGCCTTCGGTCACGAGCGATCGCACGTAAACGTCGGCGTGATCCCACGGCATATCGGGGTGGTTCCATCCCACCCAGGCGAGATTGGCGGCATCCGGGCTAAGGGCCGGCTGCGCGACGAAATCGGTGCCGGAGGCAAGCGACACGATGGGCTCGTCGGCATCGGGGCGCGGTGCGATCATCACGATGTCGCGTTCGATACCGCCGGGGAGGCGACGCTCACGCACCGCGAGCAGCACGCCGGCGCTGAGAGTGAGCCCGCCGTAGGTTGTCGCCTCGCAGGCGGGCGTGAGCGCGCGCGGCGCCTCGCCGGGAGGAAGAACCCAGACGCGCTGGTCGCTGGCTTCAACGAAAAACACCGTGCCGTCAGCGGTGACCGTCCACGCGCCGCCGCCGTACATATGAACCCGCGAACGCACGTTAAACGGTTCCGGCAGCAGCGGCTGTTCCTGATGTTGCCGAAACACCGTCATTCTGCCGCCGACAGACTGCGCCCAATATGCCTCGCCCGAGGCAAAGGAGGCACCGTCAAAACGAGCGGAACCAGCGGCAGCGTCCGCCGCAGACAGGAGCGAGGGCCAGGAGCCGAAGGGAAGAGAACGTGCCATGTCTCGAGGTTATCGGGTGGGTCTGTCATGCGGCGCCGAAACATTTCGTCACTGAGAAACACATTTCGTCACCGAAGATTGTGGCGCCGCAAAGACCCGCCATTAGCGTGGTGCCACGACGTTCGAAACCTCATAGCTTCAGCGATATCCGGGCCAAAACCCGCCCACCGGCCGAGTGCTGGTGGGCGTGCAAACCGGCCCCATGCGCGGATGATTCACCCGGAAAGGAGACACAGATGACACATGAAATCGCCACGCTTCCGTTCTCCTTTGAGCTGTATCCGCCGCGCACAGATACCTCTGTGCAGGCGCTGCACCGCACGATTGATGAGCTCGCCGCCGTCAATCCGCAATTTATCTCCGTGACCTACGGTGCCGGCGGCTCCTCCGGGGGGCGATCGCTTGAGGTGCTGACCTACATTCGGGAGCACACCGGCGTTGATCCGCTGGCACACCTCACGTGTGTCGGCAACACCTATGCCGGCGCGACAGCGCTGATTCGCGAATTCTTGGATGCCGGAATCTCCAGCTTCCTGGCGCTACGCGGCGACCCGCCCGCAGGCACCCGCGAGGAAGACATCTATCTCGGCGACCTGGAAAGCTCGGCCCAGCTCGTGCAGCTCATCGACCGCGTGCAAGCCGAACGGGTGCCGTTCCGGCAAAGCGATGTTCCCGGAATTCCGGGTGCTGCCCGTGTCGATCGGCGCAGTCGCGTGAATATCGCCGTCGCCGCATTTCCCAATGGGCATCCGCGATCTCGCCACGCGAGGGAGCACATTGACGCACTGCTGGCCAAGCAGGCGGCTGGCGCGACCTTGGCAATTACGCAACTGTTCTTCCACGCCGACGCGTACCTGGCATTCGTTGAGCGCGCGCGTCAGGCTGGCGTCACGATTCCGATCCTGCCCGGCATCATGCCGATCACGAATCCGGCCCGGCTCAATCGCGTGCTGGAGCTCAGCGGTGAAGAGCTTCCCAGCGAGCTGGCTATCGCGCTCGAGATTGAGCCCACCGCCGAGGGTCAGCGCGACCTGGGCATCGAGTATGCCGCCAACCTCGCGCGCGCCGTCGCGGATGGCGGCGCACCCGGCATTCACCTTTACGCCTTCAACAATCACGACACGGTTCTCGCGGTACTTCGCGAGGCCGGAATCCTCATCCAAAAGGAGAACGTACGATGACCTTCCCCGCAGGCACCATCCTCGGCTATCCGCGCATCGGGCGTCAGCGCGAGCTTAAGCGCGCCGTGGAGTCGCACTGGGCCGGAAAGACCGACGCTGACGCGCTGGAGGCGACCGTGGCGTCGCTTCGCGAGGCCACGCGTGCGCGTCTCGCCGAGCTCGGGCTCGGTCGGGCCGACTCATCGATTCCGGAGTCCTTCTCCTTCTACGACCAGGTGCTTGACGCTGCCGTCACCCTGGGGGCGCTTCCGACGCGCTTTTCACACTTGCGCCGCGAAGACGGAACCTTTGGGCTCGACGCGCTGTTTACCGCTGCTCGCGGAGACGGCGACCGGGCACCGCTGGAGATGACCAAGTGGTTTGACACCAACTACCACTACCTGGTTCCAGAAATCGACGAGAACACCGTGTTCTCGCTTTCGAGCACCCGCTTTGCGGACCAGGTCGCTGAGGCGCGTGCCGATGGATTCGTCACGCGTCCGGTCATTGTCGGCCCGGTGACGTTCTTGGCGCTCGCCAAGGCGAGCGATGAGGCAGCCGAAGGATTCTCGCCGCTGTCCCGGCTCGCAGACGTACTTGGGGTGTACGTCGAACTGTTGGCGGCGTTGAAGGATGCCGGTGCCGAGTGGGTGCAGCTGGACGAACCAGCGCTCGTGAGCGAGAGCCTGCCGTACAGCCCGGCGGAGCTCGCCGAGGCTACACGTGTCGCCTACGACGTTCTCGCGAACGCCGCCGACCGTCCTCAGATTTTGGTGGCCGCCGGCTACGCGCAGCTCTCGCCTGAAGCGTGGAGCGTACTCGCCGCCTCTGGCGTCGACGGCATCGCGATCGACCTGCGTCGTGGTTCCGTCCCCGCGGCCGTCCCGGGGCTCGACAACAAAGTCTTGGTCGGCGGCGTGATTGACGGCCGAAACATCTGGCGCGGCGACCTCGCCGGCGCGTTTGACACGCTCGAGGAGCTGCGAGCTCTGGGCACGGCTCAGGTGGCCGCCGGAACCACGACATCGCTGCAGCATGTGCCGCACGACGTCGCGGATGAGACGCAACTGCACCCTCGCCTCGTGTCGTGGCTGGCGTTTGCCGATCAGAAGGTCGCACAGATCGTGACGCTCGCCGCTGGCCTCGTGGACGGTCGCGAGGCGATTGTCGGTGAGCTGGATGCGGCAACCGCGGCGCTGGCCGATCGTGCCGTAGCGCCCGGCGTTCGCGTTGACGCGGTCCGGGCGCGCACCGCAGCGCTTCACACCGACGACTTTGTGCGTGGAAACGAGGAAGAACGAGTCGCCGCGCAAGACGCCGCCCTCGCGTTGCCCGTGCTGCCGACCACAACGATTGGTTCCTTCCCGCAGACGGGGGAGATCCGCAAGGCTCGCGCCGCCCACGCGCGCGGCGAGATTGACGACGCCGCCTACGACGAGTTCTTGAAGGCTGAGATCAGCCGCGTGATCGATCTGCAGCACGATCTCGACATCGACGTGCTGGTTCACGGTGAGGCCGAGCGCAACGACATGGTGCAGTACTTCGCCGAGTTGCTGGATGGCTTTGCCGTCACGCAAAACGGTTGGGTGCAGTCCTACGGTTCGCGCGCTACCCGCCCGTCGCTGCTGTGGGGCGACGTGTCGCGACCCGCGCCCATGACGGTGCGGTGGGCTGAGTATGCGCAGTCGCTGAGCGAAAAACACGTGAAGGGCATGCTCACCGGGCCGGTCACGATTCTGGCGTGGTCGTTCGTTCGCGATGACCAGCCGCTGGCTGAGACCGCCAACCAGGCGGGTCTCGCGTTGCGCGATGAGATTGCCGATCTGGAGAATGCCGGTATTGCGATCATCCAGGTCGACGAACCGGCACTGCGCGAATTGCTGCCCCTGAAGACGGCCGATCAGGCCGCGTATCTGGACTGGTCGGTCGGATCGTTCCGGCTGGCAACGGCAGGCGTTGCGGATGCCACCCAGATTCACACCCACCTGTGTTACTCCGAGTTTGCCGTCGTCATCGACGCGATTACGGCGCTCGATGCTGACGTGACCTCCATTGAGGCAGCGCGCAGCCGCGGTGAAGTGATTGACGACATTCGTGACGCGGGCTTCCCGCACGGCGTTGGCCCCGGTGTTTGGGACATTCACTCGCCGCGCGTTCCGTCGGTCGATGAGCAGGAGTCGATTCTGCAGCGCGCAGCCGATGCCCTGCCGCACAAGCTCATTTGGGCAAACCCAGACTGCGGACTCAAGACGCGTGGCTACGACGAAACGGTCGAGTCGCTGCGGAACCTCGTGGCCGCCACCAAGAACGTGCGCGAAAAGATCGGCGCTTAACGGCCCACCTACAGAATCGGCCTCACCTGCCCTGTCGGGCGAGTGAGGCCGATTTCGTGTGTCGTGCTTAGGGTTTCGTGTGTAGTGCTCAGACGGCGCGGAGCACGGCGACAACCTTGCCGAGAATGGTTGATTCGTCGCCGAGGATCGGCTCGAAAGCGCTGTTGCGTGGCAGCAGCCACGTGTGGCCGTCGCGGCGTCGCAGAACCTTTACGGTCGCCTCATCGTTGAGCATGGCCGCGACGATGTCACCGTTCTCGGCATCGCTCTGAACGCGAACGACCACCCAGTCGCCATCGCAAATGGCCGCGTCGATCATCGACTCACCGTTGACCTTGAGCATGAACAGTTCGCCCTTGCCAACGAGCTGGCGGGGGAGCGGGAAGATCTCTTCAACCTGCTGTTCTGCGGTGATGGGAATGCCCGCGGCAATTTGGCCGACGAGTGGAACCAGGGCTGCGTCGCCGACGGCGGGTGCTGCGTCTGCGGGGTTTTCGGTAGCGATGCCCGGAATGTCGATGAGCACCTCCATGGCACGGGTCTTACCCGGGTCGCGGCGGAGGTATCCGCTCAACTCGAGCTGACCGAGCTGGTGCGTGACGCTGCTGAGCGACTTCAGGTTCACCGCGTCACCGATCTCGCGCATGCTCGGCGGATACCCGTTGCGTGCGATCGAGCGTTGAATGACCTCAAGGATGGCCATTTGCTTGTCGCTGAGGTTCTTGCGGCGACGCGTGCGTGGGGCCTCGTTGCCCGCACCGTTCACGGTCTCTTCGGCGCTCATTGCGTTCTCCTTATGCCACTCAACGACCAATGTCGGAGGTTGATGATGTGCTTTCGCTATCGAAACCGTATCCGACTTTCCGGGCAAACAGAGACTTTTGTTCGAGTGTGTCGGAACAAATTTTGAGAAGTCGTTCGAAAAATAGGTTGACATGTTCGAAGATCGAACATAGATTCGGAACGTAGCTTCGGTTCCGGTTCTCCCGGCCGAGAACCGGGCCGAAGCACACCATAAGGAGGAATCATGAGCACGATCAGCATCAACGCCAACGGTGGCCCCGTTCGTGTCGTTCAGGCATCCGTTGCCGGCGCTATCTCCAACCGCACCATCATGGCCACGCGCTTGCGCATCACCGAGCGCGGTCGTCGGGTGCTTGCGGCCCTCGTGGCGCTTCCGATTGTTGTTGCCGTCGTCATCGCCGTGTTGAGCGGCGGCACGGCCCTCGCGTCTCTCGATGAGGGCGGAGCGCCGGTGACCTTCGAAACCATTAACGTCATGCCGGGCGACACGTTGTGGTCGCTCGCGGGTGAGATCGCGCCAGCTGCCGACCCCCGTGATGTCATCGACGCCATTGTTTCGCTCAACGCATTGCCGTCTTCGGCCATTGTTCCCGGTCAGACGCTGTCGATTCCGGCTGAGTACACGAAGTAGGCGCACGTCTCGATTCTGCGCTGAGAAGCCGGGATGGGCGTAGCGAGATGGCACGTAATTTTCTCGACATAGATTTCGGCGGCCGTACTCCGCAGACCTACGATGGGGGAGTGACGATCTCCTTCAGTGATCTACCCATCCGCGACGAGTTTCGCGGGATGACACCGTATGGCGCGCCGCAGGCTCCGCTGCCAGTCGCACTGAACGTCAACGAGAACACGCATCCGATTCCAGACGACGTGGCAACCGATATCGTCGATTCGGTGTCGCTCGCGGTGCGTGATCTGAACCGCTACCCCGACCGAGAGTTCAGCCTGTTGCGGGAGGCATTTGCCGGCTATCTCGGGCACGGCTTGAGTGCCGAGAACGTGTGGGCGGCAAATGGCTCGAACGAGGTGTTGCAACACATCTTGCAGGCGTTTGCCGGTCCTGACCGAACGGTCATGGGTTTTGGCCCCACCTATTCGATGTATCCGCTTCTCACGCAGGCCACCGGAGCCCAATGGTTTGCGGGAGAGCGTGGCCCCGACTTCTCCCTCACCGCGGCATCCGCGGTGGCACAGGTCGAAGAGGTCAACCCGAACGTCATCTTGCTTTGCGCGCCCAATAATCCCACAGGCACGCCGCTGCCACTTGATGTGATCGCCGCCGTCTATGACGCGACCGACGGCATTGTGGTGGTTGATGAGGCCTACTTCGAGTTCGCGCCGCACGACGCGCCCAGTGCGCTGACTCTGCTCGACGGACGCCCGCGCCTGGTGGTGTCGCGCACCATGAGCAAGGCATTCGCCTTCGCTGGTGCGCGCGTTGGCTACCTCGCCGCAGACCCAGCATTTATTGATGCTCTTCGCCTGGTTCGCTTGCCGTACCACCTCAGCTCATTGACGCAGGTTGCCGCGCTTGCAGCCCTCCGTCACGCCGACACCATGCTCGCCACCGTCGACAACATCGTTGAACAGCGTGATCGCATTTCAGCGACCCTCACGGCGCTGGGCTATCGGCCATACGAATCGTGGACCAACTTCGTGCTGTTCGGCGGTGTGGCCGACCCGCAGGCGACATTCCTCGCCCTCTATGAGCGCGGCATCCTGATCCGCGATGTGGGAATCCCGGGGCACATGCGCGTGTCTGCCGGTACCGAAGAAGAAACGACCGCGTTCCTCGACGCGCTAGCCTCGCTAGAATTCTGAATATGACTGCGCACCGTACCGCATCCCGTCGCCGTTCTACGAGCGAGTCAACGATTGAGCTTGAGCTCAACCTCGATGGCACCGGTCAAAGCTCGATCGACACGTCTGTGCCGTTTTTCGATCACATGCTGACCGCGTTTGCCAAGCACTCGCTGACCGACCTCACCGTCAAGGCCACCGGCGACACTGACATTGACGCCCACCACACCGTCGAAGACACCGCGATCGTGCTCGGCCAGGCTATTCGTGAGGCGCTCGGAGACAAGGCCGGAATCTCCCGCTACGGCGATGCATTGGTTCCGCTCGACGAGGCACTCGCACAGGCCGTCGTCGATATTTCTGGTCGTCCCTTCTTGGTTCACACGGGCGAGCCGGCCGGTTTCGAATTTCACCGCATTGGCGGCCACTTCACGGGCTCACTCGTTCGCCACGTGTTCGAAGCAATCACGCTCAACGCCGGCCTCACCGTGCACGTCAATGTGATCGCCGGGCGCGACCCTCACCACATCGCAGAGGCCGAGTTCAAGGCCTTTGCTCGTGCCTTCCGCCAGGCGAAGGCGCTTGACCCGCTCGTCTCCGGCATTCCCAGCACCAAGGGCGCGTTGTGACCCGCCCCGTCGTCGCCGTTCTCGACTACGGTTCCGGCAACGTGCACTCTGCCGTCAAGGCGCTTGATGCGGCCGGTGCCGATGCTCGGCTCACCAAAGACAAAAAACTCATCATGGACGCTCACGGGCTCGTCGTGCCCGGCGTTGGCGCATTCGCGGCCGTCATGGAGGCGTTGCGCGCCGAACGATCCGAAGAGCTGATCGACCGTCGCCTGGCCGGCGGACGACCTGTGCTGGGCATTTGCGTCGGCATGCAGGTGATGTTTGAGCGCGGCGTGGAGCGTGGCGTTGGTGCCGAGGGGCTCGGTGAGTGGCCCGGCGTCGTGCGTGAAATTGAAGCGCCGATTCTCCCGCACATGGGCTGGAACACCGTCGAGGCCGGGGAGGGCAGCACGCTGTTTCGCGGCATCGAAGATGAGCGCTTCTATTTTGTGCACTCCAACGCCGCGCAAGACTGGACGCTCGAGGTGACGCCGCCGTTTCCGCAACCGACGGTGACGTGGGCGACGCACCACTCCCGTTTCATCGCCGCGGTCGAAAATGGCCCGCTATCGGCGACTCAATTTCACCCCGAAAAGTCGGGTGCAGCCGGCATTGCGCTGCTCTCGAATTGGATCGGCACGCTCGGCGGGACTACGCTCTAACGTCTATGCCGTTTGCACGAAGCTTGTTTGCTAGAGGACACATGAACGACTTCACCAACACCCCTGCACTGGTTCTGTTGCCGGCCGTCGACGTTGCGGGCGGAAAGGCTGTGCGCCTGACCCAGGGCGAGGCCGGCTCCGAGACGAGCTATGGCGACCCGGTGGACGCCGCGGCTCAGTGGCAAGAGCAGGGTGCCGAGTGGTTGCACCTGGTCGACCTCGACGCTGCTTTCGGGCGAGGCGCGAACACCGGCGTTATCCGCCGCGTGATCAAGCAGGTGCGCGGGCTCAACGTCGAACTTTCCGGCGGAATCCGTGACGACGCGTCTCTTGAGGCCGCGCTGGAGACCGGCGTAACCCGCATCAATCTCGGCACGGCGGCGTTGGAAAACCCCGAGTGGGCAGCCAACGTTATCGGCCGCTACGGTGAGGCGATTGCGGTCGGTCTGGACGTTCGCGGAACCACGCTGGCTGCTCGCGGATGGACGCAAGACGCCGGCGATATTTGGGAAGTTCTCGCACGCCTCGAAGATGCGGGATGCTCGCGTTACGTCGTCACCGACGTGACCAAAGACGGCACCCTGCGCGGCCCGAACCTAGAGCTGCTTCGCGAAGTCTGCTCCCGCACCGTCAAGCCCGTCGTGGCATCGGGCGGTATTTCTTCGCTCGACGACATTGCCGAACTGCGTGACCTGGTTCCGCTCGGCGTCGAGGGCGCGATCATCGGCAAGGCGCTGTACTCCGGCGCGTTCACGTTGCCAGAGGCGCTGGATGTCGCCGGAGACTAATTCGGCTGACTCGGCGGGCGTTCCGTGGGAGGGGCGCCGATTCGAGCCCAATCCCGCGGCCGGCGACGATGGTTCCGCAGATCCGGCGCTGTATGCCGCCCTCACCAACTTTCGCAATGGTTCCGGCGACCAGATCGCCATTGTTGAGGCGCTGCGCACGGCGCGGGTGCTGATTCCGCTCATTGCCGAAAAGGGTGAGGAGGGTGTCGCCCCCAGCGGTCTTGCTGTCGACAAGACGCAGGAACTCTCCATCGTGACCGTTGCGGCGCCTGACGGCCGCACGGTGCTCCCCATCTTTACCAGCGTTGATGCGATGCGCACGTGGGATCCGCTGGCGCGGCCGATTCCGGTCGCAGGCGTCCGTGCCGCCCTCTCCGCGGCATCCGACCAAACTGACCTCATCGTCATCGACCCGACGGCAGAAACCGAGTACATCGTGCGGCGCCCGGCAGTCTGGGCGCTGGCGCAGGATGTGCCGTGGGTGCCGAGCGCCGAGTCGCCGGAGGTATTCGCGGCGCTGCAAGAATCGGTCGCAACCGAGCTTGCCGTCATCGACCTCACGATGGCCTCCGGTGACCCGCAAGCGCGGCTACACGGGCCTGAACTCGTCGTCTCGCTGGAACTCGTTGACGGGCTTGACCAGACGCAGCTCGATGCCGTGTTGCAGCGCCTCGCGCAGCGGTGGGCGGCCGATAACCGCGTCGCCGTGCTGGTTGATTCGCTTTCGGTCAAGCTCGTCCGCTCCGCGAGCTAGATCAGCACCCTACGAGGCTGCCCTGAGTGGGCTGTCTCGCAGCAACGTCGCCATCTCCACGGCCGCCTCGGCAGCCTCAGCGCCCTTGTCTTCCGACGAGCCTTCAAGCCCGGCGCGATCGAACGCTTGGGCCTCATCGTCACACGTCAACAGGCCGAACCCGATCGGCACACCGGTGGTAAGGGCGACGTCGTTGATGCCGAGGGTCGCGGCCTGGCACACGTAGTCGAAGTGTGGTGTGCCCCCGCGAATTACAACGCCAAGCGCGATGACGGCATCGCTCCCGGCGGTCGCCGCGTGCTGAGCGGCAAGGGGCAGTTCAAAAGAGCCCGGAACCCGCAGCAGATGCACGTCGGTGACGCCGGCGGTGCGCAGTGCGCGCTGGGCGCCCTCGATCAGACCGTTCATGATGACGGTGTGCCAGCTTGCCGCGACGATCGTGACGCGCAGGCCGTCGCCGCGCGGGGTGAGGGTGGGTGAGCCATGCTTGCTCATACGAGTTCTCCTTGGTGAGCGGGGTGGCTGTTGAGCCACGCGATGAGGTCTTCGATGCTGATGAGTACGAGGTCATATTCGGCGGCGAGGCTCGCGGCGTCATCCCACCGCATTACCGGGCCGTAGTCGTGCACGAGTTCGCCAATGACGCCCACCGGGTGAAGCCCCGCTGCGCGACACAGATCAACGGCCGCTTCGGTGTGGCCGGCGCGTTCACGAACGCCGCCTCCGACGGCGCGGAGCGGGAGAATGTGGCCGGGTCGAATGAGGTCGGCCGCCGTCGCATCGGGCGAAGCGAGCACCCGCAGGGTGCGGGTGCGGTCGGCGGCAGAAATGCCGGTGGTGATGCCATCGGCCGCATCAACGCTGATGGCATACGCGGTGCGACGCGGATCTTGTGACGCCGGAACCATGAGCGGCAGCTCCAAACGATCGGCAACATCGGCGGGCAGCGGCGCGCACAAATAGCCAGACGTGTGCCGCACGGTCCACGCAATCCATGGTTCCGTCGCTGCTTGCGCCGACAGAATCACGTCGACTTCGTTCTCGCGGGTCGCGGCGTCTGCGACCAGCACCGGCCTGCCGCGTCGCAATTCTTCGAGGGCGCGTTCAATGGTCATGCCGCGACCTCCGTCTCGTGCAGGCGAGCGACGTAGCGGGCGATCACGTCAATTTCGAGGTTGACCGGATCGCCGACGGCCAGGCCACCAAGCGTCGTGCGCTCGAGGGTGAGGGGGATCAATGCCACGCCGAAAGAGTCTGCCGTCACCGTCGTGACGGTGAGCGAGGTGCCATTGACGGCGATCGAGCCCTTTTCGGCGATGAAGCGGGCAAGTTCCGGTGCGTGTTCGAACACGAGCTCCTCCCAGCGGCCGCCAGAGGTGCGTGAGCGGAGGCGCCCAACGCCATCGACGTGCCCCTGCACGATGTGGCCGTCGAGCCGCGCGCCGGCGATCATGGCGCGTTCCAGATTGACGGGGGAACCGGCCTTCAGCTCCCCGAGTGCCGTACGGCGCATCGTCTCCGGAACCGCTTCAATCTCAAATTCGTCGCCGATGAGCTCGGCAACGGTGAGACACGCGCCGTTGACGGCGATCGAGTCGCCAAGGCGAGCGTCGCTGGTCACCAGCGGGCCGCGTATGCGAACGCGTACCTCGCCGCCCGCCGCTGGCGTGATTTGAGTGATCTCACCGAGTTCTTCGATGATTCCCGTGAACATTGCTACCTCCGGTCCTGGCGCCGGGGTATGCAGGAACAACGGCGACACCGGGGGTTGCAAAAAATATGCGACGCCACCAATGACGCCACGTCTCCTCCCATCCGGACTTTAACCGTCGGTTCCGGAATTTCACCAGATCAACCACCTCCCGAAGGAGATGGGTCGCGGACTATCACCGCCGGCTCAGACTTTCACTGACCCCGGAGCACGTGTGCTTGCCACCAGGATACGCCTCCTGCGGGGCGGTGGCGTCACGCAACGAAACGAGGCGGGCGTCAGTGCCTTCGCACTCGCGCCCGCCTCGCAGGAGTTTTTCGGGGTTAGTTGACCGGGCCGGTCCACTTCTCGCCCGGGCCCTTGCCGATCGGATCGGGAATGGCCGAGGCCTCACGGAAGGCCAGCTGCACGGAGCGCAGGCCATCACGCAGCGAACGGGCGTGCATATCGCTCACGGCGGGAGCGCCGGCCGTAATGAGTCCTGCGAGCGCGTCGATAAGTTTGCGCGCCTCATCCAGGTCAATCTGTTGGGCGGCGTTGGGGTCATCGGCGAGTCCGAGCTTGACGGCCGCGGCGCTCAGCAGGTGTACTGCTGCCGTTGTGATGACTTCAACGGCCGGAACATCGGCGATATCACGCGCGGCTTCTGCTGCCGCCTGGTCTGCTTTCTCCCACTGCGCGAGGCGCTCAGGGTCGTGTTCGTGGCTACTTTCGGCCGGAATCGTGTTCACGTGCAACTCTCTGCTAAACTTATGCGGGCTCTGGGGCTTACGCTCCAGTACGAAAGTGGATCACATCCCACCCGCGCTTGCCGTTCTAGGCTACCGGGTCTGCGCTCCGCCCCCGAATCTGTCGGGGGTAGTTAGGGTGCAAAGCCGGCGTTAGACGCCGTGCGGGTGGAGTGATAGACCTTCGCCTGCGACACGAACCCTCGTATCGCAGTGGCCATGAACCACGCATCCAGAGGAGTTCCGCATCAGCGATCCCCGCACCAACGAGCGCATTCGCGTTCCGGAGGTCCGACTCGTCGGCCCCGGTGGCGAGCAGATTGGCGTTGTCGCCATTCAGGTCGCTCTTCGCCTCGCACAGGAAGCAGACCTTGACCTTGTTGAGGTTGCTCCCAACTCGAAGCCTCCCGTTGTCAAGATCATGGATTACGGGAAGTTCAAGTACGAAGCTGCTCAGAAGGCTAAGGAAGCTCGCCGCAACCAGGCGAACACCGTCCTCAAGGAGGTGCGGTTCCGCCTGAAGATCGATGCACACGACTACGAAACCAAGCGCAAGCGCGCTGAGGGCTTCCTCAAGGCGGGCGACAAGGTCAAGGCAATGATCTTGTTCCGTGGCCGTGAGCAGTCGCGTCCCGATCAGGGTGTTCGTCTGTTGAAGAAATTCGCAGAAGACGTCGCCGAGTTCGGAACCGTCGAGTCAAACCCGACGATTGACGGCCGCAACATGGTGATGGTGATCGGGCCGCACAAGAACAAGTCGGAGGCGAAGGCCGAGCAGAATGCTGTTCGCGCCGCGTCGAAGCAGGCCGCACGTGACGCTCGCACTGAGAAGTCGCAGGTCGACGGCGCTGCCGCTCCCTCGGATTCCGCCGAATAGGCACATAAGCCTCGCCTCCGGGCGAACCAGACGCCCACAGGGCGAAACACTAAGGAAGAGAAGATGCCGAAGCAGAAGACCCACTCGGGCAGCAAGAAGCGCTTCAAGGTCACCGGTACCGGCAAGATCATGAAGCAGCAGGCAGGTATGCGCCACAACCTCGAGGTGAAGGCAAGCCGTCGTAAGCGTCGTCTGAACGCTGACCAGGTTGTATCTGGCAACGACTTCAAGGTCATCAAGAAGCTCCTCGGCCGCTAATCGCGCCCGTTTGAAGATTAGGAAAAACCAGAAATGGCACGTGTAAAGCGGGCGGTAAACGCCCACAAGAAGCGCCGCGTTATTCTCGAGCGCGCATCCGGTTACCGCGGACAGCGTTCGCGTCTGTACCGCAAGGCCAAGGAGCAGGTCACCCACTCCCTCGTCTACGCATACCGCGACCGTCGCAAGAACAAGGGCAACTTCCGTCGCCTGTGGATCCAGCGCATCAACGCTGCAACGCGCGCGAACGGCATGACCTACAACCGTTTCATCCAGGGCCTTGGCCTTGCCGGTGTTCAGGTTGACCGCCGCATGCTCGCTGAGCTTGCTGTGAACGACGCCGCAACCTTCGCCTCGCTCGTTGCAACCGCTAAGGCAGCTCTGCCCAGCGATGTCAACGCACCGAAGTCGGCTGCATAAGCTCTTCACTCTCTAAGGGCGCTCTCTGATTCAGAGGGCGCCCTTGGTGTTCTGCAACCGAGATGACCCTCTCGCCTGCACCGTGGTTCCGTCACCCGCCTGCACCGTGGTTCCGACACCCGCCTGCGCCGCCGAGAATTCACGCGCCGCTCGCTCGAAGGGTGCCATGGCCGCCCTAGACTGGTGATGTGCTCGAGAACCCCCGGTCCCCGCGCGTGCGCGCCGTCGCAAAGCTGACCAAGCGCAGTGCGCGCAACGACTCCGGCCTGTTTCTGCTGGAGGGGCCCCAGGCCGTGCGTGAGGCCCTGCAGTACCGGGCGCGGAGCATCGTTGACCTGTACGCGACGCCAGCCGCGTGGGACCGTCACACCGATCTGCGCGACAACGCAGACGCTCATCGCATCGCGGTGACGCTGGCGAGCGAGGCCGTCTTGGACGCGATGGCAGACACGGTCACGCCGCAGGGTGTGATTGCGGTGGCCAAGCAGTCTCCGGCGACGCTGGATGAGGTGTTCGCGGCGAAGCCCGTGCTGCTTGCGGTCTGCGAGCAGGTGCGCGACCCCGGAAACCTCGGAACCATTATTCGAGCGGCGGATGCGGCGGGGGCAGACGGGGTGATTTTGACCGGCAAGACGGTGGATCCGTACAACCCCAAAGTGGTGCGCTCGACGACCGGCTCGCTGTTTCACGTTCCGATCGTTGTCGGCGCCGACGTTGCCGACGTGATGGCGCGCTGCCGTGCTGCGGGCCTCACCACCATTGCTGCCGACGTGAAGGGCGACGACCTGCTCGCGGCGCGCTCCGCCGGCGTGCTGGCACAACCGACCGCGTGGCTGTTTGGCAACGAGGCGCGGGGGCTCGAAGACGAGGCGCTCGCGCTGGCCGATCGGGCGTTGAAGCTGCCGATTTACGGCCGAGCCGAATCGCTGAACCTCGCAACCGCCGCCAGCGTGTGCCTGTACGAATCCGCGTTCGCGCAGCGTTCCGCGTCCTAGCGGATTGCAGACGGCGCTGACTGAATAGGTCAGCCATCTGTTGGTTAACGAATGTTACGAGTGCGTAACCGTCGCGCGCACAGGTGGCTGAAAGCACCCTGAGGCTCCTAGTGTCGGAGCATGACAGAGAGCGGACAGCCCCTTGTCGTGGTCAAAGACGTCCAAAAGCACTATGGCGACTTCCACGCACTAAAAGATGTGAACCTCACCGTGAACAAGGGAGAGGTCGTTGTCGTTATCGGCCCGTCGGGGTCTGGTAAGTCGACACTTTGCCGCACCATCAACCGACTCGAGACGATCACGAGCGGTTCGATCTCGATCGATGGCCAGGAGCTTCCGGCCGAGGGCAAGGCGCTCGCGCACTTGCGCGCCGAGGTGGGGATGGTGTTCCAGTCGTTCAACCTCTTCGCGCACAAGACGATCTTGCAGAACGTGACGCTTGGCCCGATCCAGGTACTTGGCAAGAAGAAGTCCGAGGCTGAGGCCGAGGCTATGAAGCTGCTCGAACGTGTTGGTGTTGCGCACCAGGCGCAGAAGATGCCCGCTCAACTCTCCGGCGGTCAGCAGCAGCGTGTTGCTATTGCGCGTGCACTGGCGATGCACCCCAAGGTCATGCTCTTCGATGAGCCGACCTCGGCTCTCGACCCAGAAATGATCAACGAGGTGCTCGATGTCATGGTTGAGCTTGCCGCAGAAGGCATGACCATGATCGTCGTCACCCACGAGATGGGCTTCGCGCGCAAGGCAGCCAACCGCGTGGTGTTCATGGCTGATGGCCAGATCGTTGAAGAGGCAACGCCAGAAGAGTTCTTCAACAACCCGAAGAGCGCTCGCGCCAAAGACTTCCTTTCTAAGCTCCTCACGCACTGACGTGGGCTCCACATACCCCTACCAAGGAGGAAAAATGCGTAAGTCACGCACCCTGACCGGCATCGGTATCGCAGCCGTTGCCCTTCTCGCACTCACGGCCTGCCAGAGCGGCTCGCCCGCCGACTCCGGCGACAGCACGGACTCCGGCAGCTCAGACTCCGGCAGCAGCAGCTCGGCGAACCCGTGGACGGTTGCGACCGACGTCACCCTCGAAGGTTCACCGACGTTTGACAAGATGATGGCCGACGGCAAGGTTGTTATCGGCGTCAAGGAAGACCAGCCGGGCCTCGGATACTTCGATGCCACGACGAATGAGCGTTCTGGTTTCGACGTTGACATCGCGCGCTGGATCGCCGCTTCGCTCGGTTTCGACGAGGCTGACATCGAGTTCAAGGCGATCCCCTCGGCAAACCGCGAGCAGGAGATCGTCAACGGCAACATCGACTACTACGTCGGTACCTACTCGATCAACGACAAGCGCAAAGAGCAGATCGACTTCGCTGGCCCCTACTTCATCACGGGTCAGGGCCTGCTCGTCGCTGCCGACAGCGACATCAAGAGCGAGAAGGACTTGAACGCCGACACGATCGTCTGCTCGGCAACGGGTTCCACGCCGATTCAGAACATCAAGGCGAACTTCCCCGAGGTTGAGACGAAGGAGTATGACCTGTATTCCCTTTGCGTGCAGGACCTTATCGATGGCAAGGTGCAGGCCGTAACGACCGACCAGGCCATCCTTATCGGCTACGCCGCCAAGGACCCGGATCTCATCAAGGTCGTCGGCGAACCGTTCTCGGTCGAGAAGTACGGCATTGGTCTTGCCAAGGGTGACGACGCCCTGCGCGAGCACATCAACACCCTGCTGACCGACGGTGGCGACACCTGGCAGGCAATCTTCGACAAGAACCTGGGTGAATCCGGTATCACTGTCGAGCAGCCCGAAGTCGACAACTACTAATCACTCACCGAAGGGACGGAACCACAGGTTCCGTCCCTTCGTCAACTTTCGGAGAGGAGGGCCATGGACGTCATCTTTGGCAACCTCGATCTTTGGGGCGAGGCGCTCGGGAACACGCTCATCTTGTTCTTCGGTGGCGGCGCGCTTGCGCTGGTGCTTGGGTTCATCGTCGCGGCGATGCGTGTGTCACCGGTTCCGATCGCCCGCGCCGTTGCAATCGTCTACGTCAACTGGATCCGTAACACGCCGCTGACACTGGTTTTCTTCTTCTTCGTGTTTGCCTACCCGCAGCTGGATTTGGTTCCGCTCGACTACATCCCCACGGCGATCGTGGCGCTGGGCGTCTACACCGCGACGTATGTTGCCGAGGCCATTCGCGCCGGCATCAACACCGTGCAGCCCGGCCAAGCCGAAGCCGCGCGCGCGATTGGGCTCCCGTATGGGAAGGTCATGACTCTGATCGTCTTGCCGCAGGCAGTGCGAGCAGTGGTGCCCCCCATGATCAGTGTGTTTATCGCGCTTCTGAAGAACACGACGGTTGCCGCAGGCTTCTCCGTCGCGGAGATGGCGGCCGCTCGGGCCTCGATTTCTGACTCTGGCGATCGTCCCGGAACCCTGATGGAGATTCTGCTCCTGACCGCTGCCGTGTTTGTGGCATTGGTCATGCTGCTGAGCTGGCTCCAGCGTGCGCTCGAGAAGAAGTGGAGGATCGCCCGATGACTTCCGTGCTGTACGACGTTCCCGGCCCTAAGGCCCGACGACGCAATGCGTTGATCGGCGCCGCGACAGTTGTCGCGCTCGTTGGTTTTGTCGGCTTCGTGATCTGGCGCTTTATTGACACGGGGCAGTTCACCGCCGCCAAGTGGAATGTTTTCACGTTCTCGACGGTGTGGACCAACATGGTCATTCCTGCCGTGATGGCAACGCTGAGCGCATTTGCTGTCGCCGCTGTCGGATCCTTGATCTTCGGCGTTATTCTCGTGGTCGGACGGTTGAGCGATCGCGCCTGGATTCGCGTTCCGGTCACGTGGGTGACGGAGATCCTGCGAGCGATCCCAGTGCTTGTTCTGATGATGCTGCTGTTCTTTGGCTTCCCGAGCATCGGCATCGACCTCGGTACCTTCTGGTCGGTGGTCGTCGCACTGGTGGCATACAACGGATCCGTGCTTGCCGAGGTGTTCCGCGCGGGCATTGAAGCATTGCCCCGCGGACAAGCGGAGGCCGGATATGCCATCGGCTTGCGTAAGTCCGGCGTGCTGGCGCTCATTCAATTCCCGCAGGCTATTCGCGCAATGCTTCCGGTCATCATCGCTCAACTCGTGGTGACGCTGAAAGACACATCGCTTGGTTCGATCATCGGCTACGACGAGTTGCTTGATCTTGCGAAGACGCTGATGTCGCAAAGCGGGCGACCCATCATCCCCGCAACCATCATCGTGTCGGCGATCTACATCAGCATGTGTCTGTTGTTGTCGTGGCTGGCTCACGTTGTGCAGAAGCGCGTTTCGGCGTCGCCGAAGGCCGTACGCGTGGAAGCTGACGAGACCGCTGTTATGCACGAAGGCACCGTGACCGAGGTCATCGCCGCACAATCGTCGGGCAAGAAGCCGAAGAGGTAGTTTCCCGCGCCACAAGGATGGTGCTCGTCGGTGAGAATTCCCGGCGGGCACCATCGGTGTTTGTGCGAACCTTCACTCACACGTCCATCCCGCGTTACGCACGATCAAAATCCTGTTGTGCACGACCAAATTCCTGTTCTGCACGATCAAATGGCGTCTGGGCCGCGCCACGCCGGGAATTTTGGGGTTTTGCTGGCGCTCATCGTGCATAACAGGGTTCTCATCGTGCACAACAGGGGAGCACCACCCATGGAGCGGAACCATGGGTGCGGAACCATGGGAGCGGAACCCGGGAGCGGAACCATGAGTGCGGAACCAGGGGGCACCGCCAGGGGAGCGGAACCCAGGAGCGCCACCCGGGGAGAGACACCCAGAACCCCCGAACCCCGAACCCCGAACCCCGAACCCCGAAACCCCAAAACCCCAAAACCCCAAAACCCCGGAACCCCCGACCTACGGTCGCGGGAAACACCGCGCGACACGGCCGGTAGACTCGGTAACTGTGTCTGATTCACTCACCATCACTCCGGAAGCGGTCGCCGCAGCCGTGCAGGATGCCCTCGCCGCGTTCACCGCTGCCGAGGACACTGCCGCGCTGAAGGCGGCTCGAGCCGCGCACGCTGCGGAAGCCTCGCCCCTGGCGAAGCTCAACGCCTCGTTGCGCTCTGTTGCCCCCGAAAACAAGGCCGAATTCGGCAAGCTTGTGGGGCAGGCCCGAGGTGAGGTGAACCGGGCCTTTACCGAGCGCGAGGAACAACTCGCGCAGGCAGAAACGGCCGCTCGCCTCGAGGCTGAGCGCATCGACATCACCGCAGTCGCATCGCGCACCCGCGTTGGTGCTCGCCACCCGCTCACCCTGCTGCAAGAGCAGATCAGCGACATCTTTGTCGGCATGGGGTGGGAAATTGCCGAAGGCCCCGAGCTTGAGCACGAGTGGTTCAACTTTGATTCGTTGAACTTCGACGTCGATCACCCGGCACGCCAGATGCAAGACACGTTCTTCGTCGACCCGGTTGAGCGTCACCTGGTGATGCGTACCCACACGTCGCCGGTGCAGATGCGCACCATGCTGGAGCGCGACGTGCCCATCTATGCGCTGTGCCCTGGCCGCGTTTACCGCACCGACGAGTTCGACGCCACGCACCTGCCGGTGTTCAGCCAGTTCGAAGGCATCGTCGTTGACAAGGGCATCACGATGGCTCACCTCAAGGGCACGCTTGACCACGCCGCCAAGGTGCTGTTCGGGCCGGAAGCCAAGACGAGGTTCCGCACCAACTACTTCCCGTTCACGGAACCATCGGCTGAGTTGGATCTGTGGCACCCCACGTTCAAGGGTGGGGCGCGTTGGATCGAGTGGGGCGGTTGCGGCATGATCAACCCCAACGTTCTGCGTGCGGCGGGGCTTGACCCCGAGGTGTACTCAGGATTCGCGTTCGGTATGGGCATTGAGCGCACGCTCATGTTCCGTAGCGACGTTCAAGACATGCGCGACATGGCCGAAGGCGATGTTCGCTTCAGTGAGCAGTTCGGAATGGTGGTCTGATGCGCGTCCCGCTTTCGTGGCTTCGCGAGTACGTTGAAATTCCGGCGGAGGCAACGCCCGACGACATTCTGGCGTCGCTCGTTTCTGTCGGCTTTGAAGAAGAAGATGTTCACCGATTTGAGCTGACCGGCCCGATCGTCGTTGGTCAGGTGCTCGACTTTGTCGAAGAGCCGCAGTCCAACGGCAAGACGATCCGCTGGTGCCAGGTGCAGGTTGCCCCCGAGGGGGAGACCGCGGCTGACGGTGGCGACGCCGTGCACGGCATTGTCTGTGGCGCCTCGAACTTCTTCAAGGGCGACAAGGTTGTTGTTACCCTTCCGGGTGCCGTGCTGCCCGGCCCGTTCCCGATTGCGGCGCGCAAGACCTACGGTCACGTCTCTGACGGCATGATGGCGTCTGCGAAGGAGCTTGGTCTGGGCACCGAGCACGCCGGCATCATTCGCCTTGCCGAACTGGGCGTTGACGCACCGGTGGGTAGCGACGCGCTCGCGCTCCTCGGGCTCGACGACGTTGCCGTTGAAATCAACGTCACCCCCGACCGCGGTTACGCCATGAGCCTGCGCGGTGTGGCACGTGAGTACGCACTGGCCACGGGAGCGGCCTTCCACGACCCGGCAGACGTTGACTTCGCCGCGCTCGAACAGGGCACTGGCTTTCCGCTCGCGGTGCAAGACGACAACCCGATCCGTGGCAAGGCTGCGGTCAACGAGTTCGTGTTGCGCATCGTGCGCGACGTCGACCCGTCCCGCCCGACACCGCCGTGGATGGTTGCACGCCTCACCCTTGCCGGCATTCGCCCGCTCGGAATCCTCATCGACATCACCAACTACGTGATGCTCGAACTCGGCAACCCCATGCACGGCTACGACCTTGACACGCTCACCGGCGGCATCACGGTGCGCCGTGCGCGCGAGGGTGAGACCTTCGAGACGCTCGACGGCCAAAAGCGCAAGCTCCACACCGAAGACCTCCTCATCACCGACGACAACGGCCCGATTGGTCTTGCCGGTGTGATGGGTGGATTGCACTCCGAAATGACCGGAACCACGAAGAACGTGCTGATTGAAGCCGCGAACTTCGACACGATTTCGATTGCCCGCGCCGCGCGCCGCCACAAGCTGCCCTCCGAAGCCTCCAAGCGCTTCGAACGTGGCGTCGACCCGCTTATCGGTTTCGTCGCGGCACGCCGCGTGGCTGACCTCATGGTCGAGCTTGCCGGTGGCACCCACGACCCGGTCGGTGGTGCGCTGTTCACCGAGGTGTTCACCGAGGCCATCGCGCTGCCGCACGGCTTTGTTTCTGGGCTCATTGGCGTTGATTACTCGACGGCTGAGGTTGTTGACGCGCTCACGCGTATCGGTTGCGATGTCACCGACGAGGCCGACGCCTACGAGGTTGTGCCGCCGACGTGGCGCCCCGACCTCACCGACAAGTGGACCCTCGCAGAAGAGGTGGCTCGCGTTCACGGTCTGGATCGCATTCCTTCCGTGCTCCCCACTCCGCCCTCTGGTCGGGGTTTCACCGCCGCGCAGCAGGCTCGACGCCGCGTCTCGAACGCGCTCGCGGCCGCCGGTTTTGTCGAGACCCCCTCCTTCCCGTTCACAACCGCTGAGGCTAACAACCTGCACGGCTCGGCGACGGGGGAGGAGGTTCCCAGCATCAAGCTCGCGAACCCGCTCGACGGACAGTCGCCGTACCTGCGCCGCTCGTTGGTTCCGGGGCTGTTGGCCGTCGCTCACCGCAACGCCTCGCGCGGCCTCACGGACCTGTCGCTGTTTGAGACGGGCACGGTGTTTCTCCCGCAGCCAGGTGTCGAGTACGGAACCGCGGATGTTCCAGCTCTCGGGCAGCACCCGAGCGAAGAAACGCTGAACGAACTGTTTGCCGCGATTCCGCCGCAGCCGCGGCATGTCGCCGTGCTGCTTGCCGGCAACATCACGCCCAAGCAGCCCGAACACGCGGCCGAGGCGGCCGGACTCAGCGAAGCTCTCGACGCGGTTCGTGTTATCGCCGCGGCCGCAGGTGTGCGCATCGACGTGGTGCAGGGTGAGCGTGCCGCGCTACACCCGGGGCGCACCGGAGTGCTCAGCGTCGGCGGAACCACGGTGGGCTATGTCGGCGAGGTTTTGCCGGCCGTTGCCGAAGCGGCTGACCTCCACGGTCGCATCACCGTTGCCGAGCTTGACCTCGACGCGGTGATCGGCGCTGTTGGTCCGCTGCAGGTCGCCGAAACGCTGAGCGGCTTCCCGGCCGCGACGCAAGACGTTTCGCTGATCGTCGCCGCAGATGTTCCGGCCGCCGAGGTAGCTTCGGCGCTGGTTGCCGGAGCGGGCGAGCTGCTCGAATCGACGCGCCTCGTTGATGACTACCGGGGCCAGGGTGTTGACGCCGGGTCGAAGAGCCTGACGTTCGCCCTGCGTTTCCGCGCCAGCGACCGCACGCTCACGGCGGCGGAGGCGACAGAAGCCAAGCTTGCGGGCGTCGCCGTTGCTGCCGAGAAGTTCGGCGCGCAGATCCGCGACTGACGAGATCAACGCGATCAAACGACGGTGGGCGAGAGTGATGACTCTCGCCCACCGTCGTTATGTGACGGGCGCGATTTGCCGCCCATTGTGAAACAGGAGTAACCTCGCACCATGCCTTGCGCTCAGCCGTCGACCACGCTCGTTGTGAGCGTCTCTGTCGTGCGCCGACGCCGCGGCGGCCGCCGAATCTAGGCGACCCGCGTTCGGTCCTGCGCATGCAGTGGAATGCCGGTGTCGCCGCCTTGGGCCCCCATTCCGCTGAATTAAGGTAGAGACATGACGTATTCGGTCGCCGTATCCGGCGCCTCCGGTTATGCGGGCGGCGAGATTCTGCGCCTGCTGGCAAACCATCCCGACGTCGAGATTCGCACGGTTACTGCACACTCGAACGCCGGCCAGCCCCTTGTGCAACACCAGCCGCACCTGCGCTCGCTGTCGCACCTCACGCTGCAAGACACCACCCCGGAGATTCTCGCGGGGCACGATGTGGTGTTCTTGGCGCTGCCGCACGGCCAGTCTGGTCAGTACACCGACGCGCTCGGAGACGTGCCGCTCGTGATCGACGCGGGCGCCGACCATCGCCTCACCGACCCGGCGGCATGGGAGGCGTTCTACGGCGGCCACTTCAACGACCCGTGGGCATACGGGGTTCCCGAGCTGCTCATCGGCGGCGGTCGCAAGCAGCGGGACAACCTCGTTGGCGCCCGACGCATTGCGGCACCGGGCTGCAACGCCTCGACGGTGAGCCTGAGCCTCGCGCCCGGAATCGCCGCGGGCGTCATTGAGCCCGAAGACATCGTCACGGTGTTGGCCGTCGGGCCGTCCGGTGCAGGTAAGAGCCTGAAGACCAACCTTCTCGCCAGCGAGATTCTTGGTTCCGCTAATCCCTATGCCGTCGGCGGAACGCATCGGCACATTCCCGAGATTCAGCAGGCGCTGAAAAATGCGGGGGCCCCAACCGTGACGCTGTCGTTCACGCCGGTGCTGGTTCCGATGTCGCGCGGTATTCTTGCCACCTCCACCGCGAAGATCGCGCCGGGCGTCACCGATGCGCAAATTCGTGACGCATGGCAGCGCGCCTACGGCAATGAAACCTTCGTGCAGTTGCTGCCAGAAGGGCAGTTTCCGCGCACCGCAGACGTGGTTGGCGCGAATACCGCGCTCATCGGGCTGGTGATTGATCGCGCGGCGGGCCGCGTTGTGATTGTGACGGCCGTCGACAACCTTGCCAAGGGCACCGCCGGTGCCGCGATTCAGTCAATGAACATTGCGCTGAGGCTCAACGAGAGCACCGGCCTCACCGTGAACGGAGTAGCACCGTGAGCGTCACGGCAGCACAGGGATTCGAGGCCGCCGGTGTTGCGGTCGGGCTGAAATCGACCGGCAACCGCGATGTTGCTGTGGTGGTGAACCGTGGCCCGCTGAAGGTTGGCGCGGCCGTTTTCACCTCGAACCGCGCCCAGGCCAACCCCATCATGTGGTCAAAACAAATCGTGCAGGATGGCGTGGTTGAAGCCGTCGTACTCAACTCGGGTGGCGCAAATTGCTTCACCGGCGCGTTCGGTTTTCAGACGACGCATCAAACCGCCGAGAAGGCCGCTGAGCTGTTGGGCGTGAGCGCCGGCGACATTGTGGTGTGTTCGACCGGTTTGATCGGCGTCGGTGGCGAAGACTTTCGCGCCAAGGTGTTGACGGGTGTCGAGCAGGGCGTCGCCGCTCTTTCCGCCGACGGTGGCGAAGACGCATCTCTCGCGATCATGACGACCGACTCGAAGCCAAAGCGCGCCGTGGTGCAGCGCGATGGCTGGACCGTCGGCGGCATGGCCAAGGGCGCCGGAATGCTGGCCCCGGGCCTTGCGACCATGCTCGTTGTCATCACGACCGACGCGGTGCTCACGGCAGAGCAGGCCGATGAGGCGCTGCGCGCGGCCACCACCGTAACGTTTGACCGCCTCGACTCCGATGGCTGCATGTCAACCAACGACCAGGTCACGCTGCTGGCATCGGGCGCATCTGGCATCACGCCAGACCCGACCGATTTCGCTGCCGCGCTACGCGAAGTCAGCGACAACCTCGCCGCCCAGCTCCAGGGAGACGCCGAGGGTGCAAGCCACGACATCACGATCGACGTGCAACACGCAGAAACCGAAGCGGATGCCGTTGAGGTTGGTCGCTCGGTTGCACGCAACAACCTGTTTAAGGCTGCGATCTTCGGCAATGACCCTAACTGGGGTCGCGTGTTGGCGGCAATTGGAACCACGCAGGCTGCGTTTGATCCGTATGACGTTGACGTCTACATGAACGGCGTCCGCGTGTGCACGGCCGGCGGCCCGGATCGGCCGCGAGAAGAGGTCGATCTCACCCCGCGCGCAACGAGCCTGGTGATTGATCTCAAGGTCGGCGCCGCCGAAGCGCGTATTCGCACCAACGACCTCACACACGATTACGTTCACGAGAACAGCGCCTACGCCTCATGACTGACAAAGAACTCCAAGACACCGATCCGATCGCAGCATCGGAGCGGGCGGCGATGCTCATTGAGTCGTTGCCGTGGCTGAAGCGCTTTCAGGGCGCGATTATCGTCGTGAAGTATGGCGGCAATGCCATGGTTTCCGAAGAGCTGCAAGACGCCTTCGCCGCCGATATGGCCTACCTTCGATACGTCGGCATTCAGCCGGTTGTCGTTCACGGTGGCGGCCCGCAAATTTCAAACATGCTGGATCGCCTGGCCATTCCGAGCGAATTCAAGGGCGGCTACCGGGTGACCTCAACCGAGGCGATCTCGGTCGTGCGCATGGTGCTCACCGGGCAAATTAACCCGCAGCTCGTCGCCAAGATCAACGCGCACGGGCCGATCGCCACCGGGCTCTCGGGCGAAGACGCCGGGCTGTTTGGTGGGCGCCGCCGCGGTGTGGTTGTCGACGGCGTCGAGGCCGACCTGGGCCGCGTCGGCGACGTCGTGCAGGTTGACGCGACCCCGGTGCTTGATCATCTCGCAGCCGGCCGTATTCCCGTGGTCTCCTCGATCGCACCCGACCTTGACCACCCCGGTCAGTCACTCAACGTCAACGCCGACGCGGCTGCTGCCGCCCTCGCGGTGGCACTCGGCGCACAAAAACTGGTCGTGCTCACCGATGTTGCGGGTCTCTACGCCGACTGGCCCAACCGCGACTCACTGGTGTCGCACCTGACGGCCACCGAGCTCCGTGACATCATGCCGGGCCTGCAGTCGGGCATGATCCCCAAGATGCAGGCGTGCCTCGATGCCGTCGACGGCGGCGTTGGTTCCGCTGCCATCATCGACGGGCGCGTGCCGCACTCGGTACTCGTGGAACTCTTTACCAGCAAGGGAATCGGCACAGAGGTGGTAGCAGGATGACGTGGCAAGATGACGCAGCACGCGATCTCACGAGCCTCGGCGGGCGTCTTGCGCTGTTGGAGCGGGGCGACGGTTCGGTGGTGTGGGACGCGGAGGGCAACCGCTACCTCGACTTTCTTGGCGGCATCGCGGTCAACTCCCTCGGCCACTCTCACCCGGTGTTCGTGACGGCGGTGGCAGACCAAGCGGCCGTGCTCTCACACGTGTCGAACTACTTCGCGACTCCGCAACAGCTGCAATTCGCCGCTCGCCTCAAGCGCCTCGCGCACACGGGGGAGTCGGGGCGCGTGTTCTTCGCGAACTCGGGGTCTGAAGCCAATGAGACGGCTATCAAACTCGCCCGCCTGCACGGTGGCAAGTACGGCAAGTCGACCATTCTCAGCCTCAATCACGCGTTTCACGGACGATCCACCGGCTCGCTCGCGCTGACGCCAAAGGCTGCCTATCAAGACCCGTTCCGGCCCCTCCTTCCCGGTGTTGAGCACATCGACAACACGATCGAGGCGCTGGAGGCCGCCTTCACCGACGACGTCGCCGCGATCTTTATCGAGCCGATTCAGGGTGAGGCGGGCGTGGTTGAGCACCCCGAAGGCTTCTTGCGGCGTGCACGTGAGTTGGCGACCGAGCACAATGCGCTCCTCATCGTTGACGAGGTGCAGACCGGCACCGGCCGCACCGGCGCGTGGTTTGCCCATCAGCTGTACGGCGTGGTTCCCGACGCCATGACGCTCGCGAAGGGGATCGCCGGCGGCTTCCCACTGGCCGCAATGGTCACGTGGGGAGACGCAAGCGATCTCTTCTACCCCGGAACGCACAACTCCACGTTTGGCGGCAACCCGCTGGCCACAGCCGTTGGCAACGCGGTGCTTGCCCACATTGAAGACGAAGACCTGCTCGTCAATGTGCGCGCCCGCGGCACCGAATTGCGCGATGCCGTGCAGTCGTTGCCGTTGGTAACCGGAACCACGGGGCAGGGTTTGCTGATTGGCATTCACCTCGCGGCGCCGGTTGCCGCAGAGGTTCGCGCTGCCGCTCACGAGCTCGGTTTGATCATTAACGCGCCGACCGACGATGTGATTCGCATCGCGCCGGCCTTCACCATTGGCGATGCAGAAGTGGCCGAGTTTGTTGACGTGTTTTCTCGCGCGCTCGCTACCGTCATTGCCGCCCATCCTGAACTTGCTATTGAGGAGAACAACTCGTGACCCGCCACTTCTTGCGTGATGACGACATCACGCCCGCCGAGCAGGCAGAAATTCTTGACCTCGCGGTGACGTTGAAGGCGGACCGTTGGGTGCAGAAGCCGCTCGCGGGCCCGCAGACCGTTGCGGTCATCTTTGACAAATCGTCAACCCGCACGCGGGTCTCGTTTGCGGTGGGTATCGCCGACCTCGGCGGCTCGCCCCTGATCATCTCCACCGCCAACAGTCAGCTCGGCGGCAAGGAGACTCCTGCCGACACCGCTCGCGTTCTCGAGCGCCAGGTTGCCGCGATCGTGTGGCGCACCTACGCGCAGGCGGGGCTCGAAGAGATGGCCCAGGGCACGCGCGTTCCGGTGGTTAACGCTCTCTCCGACGACTTTCACCCCTGCCAGCTGCTGGCGGACCTCCTCACCATCAAGGAGCACAAGGGGGAGCTTGCGGGCCTCACGCTGTCATTCTTCGGCGATGGCCGCTCAAACATGGCGCACTCCTACGCGCTGGCCGGCGCCATGGCAGGCATGCACGTACGCATTGCCAGCCCGATTGACTACGCGCCGCGCGAAGACATCGTCGCAGACGCTGACCGTGCCGCTGCCGCAACCGGTGGTTCCGTCACTCTGATGACCGACGTGAATGAGGCCGCCGCAGGCGCCGACATCATCGTTACCGACACCTGGGTTTCGATGGGCAAGGAAGAAGAGAAGCTTGCTCGCCTGCGGGATCTTGGCGCCTACAAGGTGACCCAGGAGGTCATGTCGCAGGCGAAAGACGACGCGATCTTCATCCACTGCCTGCCAGCCGACCGCGGCTACGAAGTTGATGCTGAAGTCATTGACGGGCCGCAGTCCGTGATTTGGGATGAGGCAGAAAACCGCCTGCACGCGCAAAAGGCGCTGCTGGTGTGGCTGCTCAGCAAGCAGGGAGTATCGGCGTGAGCGAAGAGCACGGAACCAACGAGGGCGCGCTCTGGGGTGCTCGCTTTGCGGGCGGACCCTCCGCGGCGCTCGCTGCCCTCAGCAAGTCCACCCACTTTGACTGGGTGCTTGCCGACTACGACATCGCCGGATCACGCGCACACGCGACCGCGCTGAATGCCGCCGGCTACCTCACCGACGACGAGCTCAGCGGTATGAAGTCGGCGCTTGATCAGCTGCAGGCGGACGTGAATTCCGGTGCGTTTGTTGCCGCCGACAGCGACGAAGACGTGCACGGCGCGTTGGAGCGCGGGCTCATTGAGCGTGCCGGCGCCGAACTGGGTGGGCGCCTGCGCGCCGGCCGCAGCCGCAACGATCAGATCGCCACGCTGATCCGCCTCTACCTGCTCGATCACGCCGCGATCATCGCGGGCGACGTCACGGCACTCATCGACGCGTTGGCAGCGCAAGCCGATGCGCACCCCGACGCCATCATGCCGGGGCGCACCCACCTGCAGCACGCGCAGCCGGTGTTGCTTGCCCACCACCTGCTGGCACACACCTGGCCGCTGGTTCGTGACCTGGAGCGCCTTGCCGATTGGCGCGAACGCGCCCGCGTCTCGCCCTACGGTGGGGGAGCGCTCGCGGGCTCGACCCTCGGTCTTGACCCGCAGCTTGTTGCGCGTGAGCTCGGCCTCGCACGCCCGAGTGAAAACTCGATGGACGGCACCGCGGCACGCGATGTGGTGGCAGAGTTCGCCTTCATCGCGACGATGATTTCGATCAACCTGTCGCGGCTGGCAGAAGAGATTATTTTGTGGAACACGCGGGAGTTTGGGTTTGTCACCCTCGACGATGCGTTCTCCACCGGCTCCAGCATCATGCCGCAAAAGAAGAACCCCGACATCGCCGAGCTTGCGCGCGGCAAGGCTGGCCGTGTGTTGGGTAACCTCACGGGGCTGCTTGCAACGCTGAAGGCGCTTCCGCTGGCGTACAACCGCGACCTGCAAGAAGACAAGGAGCCGGTGTTTGACTCGGTGACCACGCTTGAGGTGCTGTTGCCTGCGTTCACCGGCATGGTGGCGACCCTCACCTTCGACACCGAGCGCATGGCTGAGCTTGCACCACAGGGATTCTCGCTCGCGACCGACGTTGCCGAGTGGCTGGTCAACCAGGGCGTTCCGTTCCGCGTCGCCCATGAGGTTTCTGGCTCGCTGGTGCGCGCGTGTGAGATTCGCGGCATTGGCCTGGAAGATGCCGATGATGCACTGCTCGCAGAGGTCTCCGCACACCTCACCCCCGAGGTGCGTTCGGTGCTGTCGATCGAGGGTTCGGTTGCGAGCCGCAACGGAACCGGTGGCACATCTCCCGCGCAGGTCGCCATCCAGCGCAAGACGCTCGCAGAGCGCCTCGAAGCCCTGCGCTCCGTCCGCTGACGGAGCTCATTCACGGCGTGAGCGCATTGTGTTCTCGCTCAAACCCCCGGTTCCCCGGTTCCGTGGGTCCGTGGGTCCGTGGGTCCGTGGGTCCGTGGGTCCGTGGGTCCGTGGGTCCGTGAGTTCGTGGGTCCGTGGGTCCGTGGGTCCGTGAGTTCGTGGGCCGTCAGCTCGTGGGCTCGTGGGGCCGTGGGTCCGTCAGCTCGCGAATTGGCGCCGTGTCGGAGTTGTCGCCGCGCGACGCGAGACACGCCGGGATTTTGTCTCACCAGTCACGCCGGCTCCGACGAGAGATGACGGAACCAGGCGCGCGAGATTCGGGAGCACCCGCGAGAGCACACCAACGGCAGGTCGGGAGTGTTGTGACTGGTGTGGCAATCTTGCGGTGTGTTGGTGAACGCCGCGCAACATTTCCGACATACGACAACTTTTCGCCAGCAATGCGCCGTTCAGGTCGGCAGAATGCCGCACGCAGGTGGGAATGCCGCACGCAGGTGGGATGCCGCATGTCGGCGGAGGGACAACCGTCACAGGTGCGGGGCGGCGTCATGCCGCTGATAGCCTGGAGCGTATGGCAACTCAACCGGTAACCACGGCCGTGGTGGCGAACGACGAGACGTTTGAGAACGTCTGGGACGAAATCGTTTGGCGCGGACTCGTGCATGTGTCCACAGATCAGGATGCGCTTCGTGCGCTGCTTGCCGGACCGCCGATGACGTATTACTGCGGCTTTGACCCGACCGCCCCGAGCCTGCACCTTGGCAACCTCGTTCAGCTGCTGCTGATGCGTCGGCTGCAGCTTGCCGGTCACAAGCCTCTCGGCCTTGTTGGTGGTTCCACCGGTCTTATTGGTGACCCCCGACCCACGGCCGAGCGCACTCTGAACACGCGCGAGACGGTCGAGGAGTGGGTGGCCAAGCTGCGCGGTCAGGTCGAGCGGTTCTTGAGCTTCGAGGGCGATAACGCCGCTCGCTTGGTCAACAACCTGGACTGGACGGCGCCCATGAGCGCCATCGACTTCTTGCGCGAGATTGGCAAGAACTTCCGCGTCGGAACCATGCTGAAAAAGGATGCCGTTTCTGCCCGTCTCAACTCCGACGAGGGCATTAGCTACACCGAGTTCAGCTACCAGGTGCTGCAGGGTATGGACTACCTCGAGCTGCACCGCCTCTACAACTGCGTGTTGCAAACCGGCGGCTCTGACCAGTGGGGCAACCTCACCAGCGGCACCGACCTCATTCGCAAGAGCGAGGGCGTCTCGGTGCACGCCATCGGCACGCCGCTGATCACCAACAGCGACGGAACCAAGTTTGGCAAGAGCGAAGGCAACGCCATTTGGCTTGACGCCGACATGTGCAGCCCGTACCGGATGTACCAGTTCTGGCTCAACACCGACGACGCCGATGTGATCGAACGTCTCAAGGTGTTCACCTTCCTCACCCGCGCAGAAATCGAAGAGTACGCGACGAAGGTCGCCGATGAGCCGTTCCGCCGTGAGGCGCAAAAGCGTCTCGCGCTGGAGGTGACGGCTTACGTTCACGGCGCCGAGACGACGGCGCAGGTGATTGCCGCCTCCGAAGCACTTTTCGGCCAGGGAGATTTGTCATCGCTTGACGCTGACGCGTTGCGGGCATCGCTTGATGAGCTGCCCAACGCGACCGTCGACTCCGGCGCCTATGTCGTGCAGGCACTCATCGACACGGGGCTGGTCAGCAGCCTGAGCGAGGCGCGCCGTGCGATCGCACAGGGCGGCGTGTCGCTGGATGGCGAAAAGGTCGTCGCTGACGACGCCGTGGTGACGTTCTCGCTGCCCGGTGAGGTCAGTGTGCTTCGGCGCGGGAAGAAGGCTCTCGCCGGGCTGTTTCGCGCCTAGCGAGTGATGCCGGGAGCGCTGTGCCCTTCACCGTCAGTCATGCCGTTGTCGCGCTGCCGTTTCTGCGCACACCGCTGATTCCCGGTGCCATCGCCATTGGTGCGATGGCACCGGATCTTCCGCTGTTTGTGCGGCAGGTGGTTCCGTCATACTCGACCACCCACAATCTTGAGGCGATCGCGATCACCCTCGTGCTCGCGTTGCTGCTGTTTGTGCTCTGGCGCCTGGTGTTACGCCCGGCGGCCGCGCATCTGGTGCCCGGAGCTATCGCCGAACGATTGCCGCAAGACTGGCAACAGTCGACCCGGCAGACGCTGCGGGAGTCGTTTGTGCGCCCTCGAACGCACGCAACGGTGGGCGGAACCACGGTGCAGGTTGCCGTGGCGCTGGCGTCGCTGGCGCTCGGAATTGTTTCTCACGTGGTGTGGGATTCGTTCACCCACGAGGGGCGGCAAGACTACGCGTGGCTGGCAGCCGACTGGGGGCCGCTGCCTGCGTTCAAATGGCTCCAGCACGGGTCGAGTCTGATCAGCCTCGTGGTGCTCGCCGTGTGGGGCGTGTGGTGGCTCTCGCGGCGCGAGCGGGTACCTGTCGCTTCGCGCCTCAGACCCGCGGTGCGGATCGTGTGGCTTTCGGCATTGCCGGTGTTCTTGATCGCAGCGACGGTGTGGGGCTTTGTGCAGTATGGCCCGCTCACCGATGAATGGACCCTCGCGCATCTCGCCTACCGGGTATTGCCGCCAGCGTGCGCGGTGTGGGCGCTGCTCACCCTGGTGCTGTGTGTGGTGGCTGTGGTGCGGCGTGCGCCGGCGACGCACGAGCAGCCCGCGACGCGGCCGTAGCCAATTCGCACGGGTATCTGCTAGTTTTCGGCCATGAGTGACATGCCGAACCAGCCTTCGCCCGGACAACAGCCACCGAACGGCGCGCCACAGCCTGGTTCCGCGCTTCCGCCGCAGCCGGGCTACCCCGGAGCGCCCTCGTACCCGGGCGCACCGGCGCAGCCGGGCTACGCGGCCCCGCAACAGCCGTACCCGGGCGCACCCGCCCAGCCTGGCTACCCGCAGGGACAGCCGGGCTATCCGCAGGGACAGCCGGGGTATCCGCAGGCCATGTACGGTGCGCCGGCACCCGGCGGCGTCGCCTATGACGCGACCGGCAAGCCGAAGTATCCGGGGCTCTACTTGGCGGCCATGATCGTGCTGTGCGTCGGCGTGCTTTTCGCTTTCATTTCGCTGCCGATCAGCTTTTCCGACGCTCAGCAGGTCACAGACCTTTTGGGCCCGAACCACGAGATCACCGGCAAGATGTACCTGCTGGTTTGGATCGGAGTCGCGACCCTGATCGTGAACTCAGCGGCCCTGGTCGCGATTATTCTCGGGCTTGCCTGGGGGCGCATCGTTTATACCGCCACCTTCGTGATCAATCTCATCGTCGTGATTGTCGTTCTTTCCGGGCTCGACGGCGGCAACGTGTTCACGCCGGCAAGCCTGCTCACGCTCGCGCTGCCGGTGCTCGTCATCGTCGCGCTATGGATCACACCGTCGACGCGCTACCTCAACGCGATGAGTAAGTGGCGTGCTGATCGCTCGGGTGCGGCGACCTTCTAGCCGGTCTCATCTCCGTAGGTGCCGGCGTGCTTGGCGCACTGCGGCGCGCCCCTCCTAGAATGACATTCGGCGACGGAGGGAGCGTCGGTGACAACGAGCGAGGCGGAATCGTCTGCGGAGCAACGACCTGCAGACGCCGTTGACACCCCGGAGCCTCCGTAACATACGCCCCTGTGGGCGGCGCTTGCTAGCGTGTTGGAGCGGCTGGAGAATTTTGGTCGCCGTGTCGGCCCCGTTAACGTGCGGGCACCAATTGCCATCGTCTTCACGTTGCTCGCGATCGTGCTTGGTGCGATAGCCGTCACACCGGGTGATGTCGCCGTCGACTGGCGAAGTGGATCCGCGACTAACTGGCGAGGGCTATTCGTCGTCGCCACAGAGCATGTGAAGAAGCTAGACGCCGCGGCCAAAGTCGAGGTGAGCCTCGCGCTGTCGGTGGGCGACGATGACCGTCTCATCGTTGAAGTCTTGGAGCGAGTTTCGCTCACCACTTCGAGGGGCGGAACCTTTACGCGTGCGCTCCCCGTGAAATATGGCACGAGCCTGCTGCACCCGGAGCTCACCGCCATCGTTGTCGATGGTGTCGATACCGGGGCGCGTCTCTCGCCGATCGATGGCACCGACCTCGCATCGGCAGCGGCATACCTCGAGCCAGGCGAACACGTCGTCGAGATGAGATACCGGATCACGGATGTCGCGCAGGTGGAGGACGATACCCTCCTGCTGAGCTGGAACCTATTGGGTGCAGCATGGCCGACGGTGATCGATGCGCGTCGTGGTGGAGGTGACGACCGTCATCCGCGACCCGCTCAGCACCGTGGGGGACGGTGAAGGTCTTGCCCACCACTTCCTCTGGGACGCTACCGAACCGCACCCATACCCGTCGTACGGGTCTGACGACGAAGGTGCCACCTCGCGACTCACGGTGAGCGCCGCGCTTCGGCCCATGGTCATTAGCGCAAGCGGCGGCAGCTCGAGCCAGGATGAGGCGCATTGGTCTTGACGCAAGACTCGATGAAGCGCAACGACCCGCACATCTACGAACTCGATCTGGGATCGAACCTCTTGACCCCACAGGATCGCGCCGATGCTGATTGGGAATGGCTCACCACCACGCCGGTGAGCGTTGGATATCTCTGGGCCGCCGGCGTTGTCGCTGCGGCATCGCTCCTCGCACTCGCGGCCGTCTCGCTGGGGCGTGGGTGGGCGCGGGGCTTGGGGCGAGTCTGGGCAACTGCGGCCGCATTTCTTATCGTGGTGTGGATGGTTGTGGCGAGTGCTCTCGGTCTACGCGGAAGGCTGGAGTCCTTCAGCACGCTGGGCATCGGCGCCTGGTTGTGCGTCGCGGCGATCATCATAGGGATTACCGCGTCGGTCAGGGGCAAATCACGCGCAACCGGCAAGCGCCCTCCCAGCGAGATCACGGCGCGGACAGAGCGGCAATGACTCGCCGCAAGAATGGCATCAGACCAGGCCATTGTGCACTCCCAGGCTAGATCGGCGATAGCGGTGATAGCATGGAAGCCCGTGGCGGATATTTTCTCTGGTAACGGTTCATCTTCTTCTTCTGCACCCCAGGCTTCGGCCAAGGTCACCAAGCATATTTTTGTGACCGGAGGTGTGGTTTCCTCTCTGGGTAAGGGCCTCACGGCCGCCAGCCTCGGCAACCTGCTGACTGCACGTGGTCTTCACGTGGTGATGCAAAAGCTCGACCCGTACCTCAACGTCGACCCGGGCACCATGAACCCGTTCGAGCATGGCGAGGTGTTCGTGACTGACGACGGTGCCGAGACCGACCTCGACATCGGTCACTACGAGCGATTCCTCGGTATCAACCTTTCGCGCGCCGCAAACGTCACAACCGGTCAGATTTACTCCGACGTCATTGCCAAGGAGCGCCGCGGCGACTACCTCGGCGCCACCGTCCAGGTGATCCCGCACATCACCGATGAGATCAAGCACCGCATGCGCCTGCAGGCCTCCAACGAGCCGCAGCCCGACGTCATCATCACCGAGGTCGGCGGAACCGTGGGCGACATCGAGTCGCAGCCCTTCTTGGAGGCAGCTCGTCAGATTCGCCACGAGCTCGGCCGCGCCAACGTGTTCTTCGTTCACGTCTCCCTGGTTCCGTTTATGGGCGCCTCCGGTGAGCAGAAGACCAAGCCCACCCAGCACTCGGTTGCCGCATTGCGTTCCATCGGTATTCAGCCCGACGCGCTCGTGCTGCGCTCGGACCGCCCGGTGACTGACTCCAACAAGCGCAAGATTGCGCTGATGTGCGACGTTGACGAAGACGCCGTGGTGAACGCCGTCGACGTGCCGTCGATCTATGACATTCCGACGATGCTCAACAACCAGGGCCTCGACGCCTACATCGTTCGCTCGTTTGGTCTCACCGAGCGCGCCACCGAGGTTGACTGGTCGCGCTGGCAGAAGGTGCTGAACGCCGTTCACAACCCCAAGAACGAGGTCACCATCGGTCTCGTCGGCAAGTACATTGATCTGCCCGACGCGTACCTGTCGGTCACCGAAGCGCTGCGCGCCGGTGGTTTCGCCCACGAAACCAAGGTCAACGTCAACTGGATCGCATCTGACCTGTGCGAGACACCCGAAGGCGCCGAAAAGCACCTTGCGGCGCTCGATGGCATCGTGATTCCCGGTGGCTTCGGCATTCGCGGCATTGAAGGAAAGCTCGGCGCGTTGCGCTTTGCACGCGAACAGGGCATTCCGACCCTCGGCATTTGCCTCGGTCTGCAGTCGATGGTGATTGAATACGCTCGCAACGTCGCTGGTATCGCCGGCGCGTCATCGACCGAGTTCGACCCGGAGACGACCGCGCCCGTGGTGGCCACGATGGCCGAACAGGTCGACATCATCGCCGGTGGCGACCTGGGCGGAACCATGCGCCTTGGCCTGCAAGAAGCAGCGCTGGCAGAAGGCTCGCTGGCCGCTGAAGTGTATGGCGCGACGACGGCTTCTGAGCGTCACCGCCACCGCTACGAGGTCAACAACGCGTACCGCGCGCAGCTGGCCGAGGCCGGTCTCGTGTTCTCCGGCATCAACCCGGAGCACGACCTGGTGGAATACGTTGAGTTGCCGCGCGACGTGCACCCGTACTACATCTCCACGCAGGCGCACCCGGAGCTCCGTTCGCGCCCGACCCAGGCAAACCCGCTGTTTGCCGGCTTGATTGGCGCGGCACTTGACCGCCACAAGTCGAGCGAGCTGTTCCAAGACGACAGCCAGGATGACTGAGTTTCGCGACGAACCTGCGGAGGTGACGGTCCAGGCATCGGACCGTCCCTTCCGCGGGCGCGTGTGGGACGTGCACAACGACACCATCCGCTTCGGCGATGAGACGCTGCACCGCCACTACATCGCGCACCCCGGCGCCGCGGCGGTCATCGCCCTGGATGAGAATGATCAGATTCTCATCCTGCAGCAGTACCGCCACCCGATTCGCGAACGCGACTGGGAGGTTCCGGCTGGCCTGCTCGACGTGCCGGGAGAAGACCCGATGCTTGCCGCACAGCGTGAGCTGGCAGAAGAGGTCGATCTGCAGGCGGCGCGGTGGGATCACCTGGTCTCGTTCACGCCGACCCCCGGCTCCAGTAGCGAGGTCATTCACCTTTACCTGGCTCGCGAGCTCACACCTACCGTCACGGACTTCGTGCGTACCGGTGAAGAGGCAGAGATCGAGCCGCACTGGGTGGCGCTTGATGAGGCTGTGTCGGCGGGTCTTGCCGGTCGTTTTCGCAACGGAACCTTGGTGCTGGGCGCGCTGGCAACGGCAGAGTTCTTGCGGCGCGAGCGCGCGATCTGAGCGTGCTTGGGCATCGCGGTGCGTGGGTGTCGATAGCCTGAAGGCATGACCCCGGAGCGTGCTGCTGACCAGTATTTGCGTCACATCACGATCGAGCGCGGGCTGTCGGCGCACACCATTGCCGCGTACCGACGCGACTTGTCACAGTACCTGAGCTGGCTTGCCGAACGTGACATCACGGATATCGCGACGCTGACTCCGGCGTTGGTCGCAGAGTTTGGCGCAGATGCCGCCAGCGTCGAGCCGGCACCGGCGGCAACGTCACTGGCGCGACTGCAATCTTCCGTGCGCGGGCTGCACCGCTACCTGGTTCGCGAAGGGCACACGGCAGATGATCCGACGGGGCGTCTCAAGCCGCCGAAGGCGCCGCAACGCTTGCCCAAGGCGCTGACCATCACCCAGGTCGAGGCGCTGCTGGCCGCGCCCAGCGGTGAAGAGCCGCTGGGGATTCGTGATCGCGCGCTGCTCGAGCTGCTGTACGCGACCGGCGCCCGCGTCTCAGAGGCCATCAGTCTTGACGTCGACGATCTGGCACACGGCGACGTGCTGCGGCTGCGGGGTAAAGGTTCCAAAGAGCGGATCGTGCCGCTGGGATCATTCGCTCGCGCCGCCGTTGATGCGTATCTGACCCGCGTTCGTCCGACGCTGGCCGTGCGGGGGAGTGCAACCCCAAAACTCTTTCTGGGGTCTCGTGGCGCCCCGTTGTCGCGCCAGAGCGCGTGGCTGGTGATTCAAGCAGCGGCCGAGCGCGCGCACCTGAGCGCGCACGTTTCACCGCACACCCTGCGCCACTCGTTTGCGACGCATTTGCTGCAGGGCGGGGCCGATGTGCGCGTGGTGCAAGAGCTTCTCGGGCACGCTTCTGTTGCGACCACTCAGATCTACACGCACGTGTCTGTTGACACCCTTCGCGACGTGTATGTCACCGCGCATCCGCGCGCTCTTGGCGATTTATGACGGGCGCATTGCGCTGTCCGGGCATGAACCTGAGAGAATATGGTGATCGTTCCACCTCAGGAGGGTTGCTGTGACTGATGCTTCTGTGATTCCGCTTATCGGTATCACCACCTATCGCCAAGACGCCACGTGGCGCGGTGGAGAAGCCAGTGTTGCAGACGTGCTTCCGGCGGAATATGCTCGCGCGGTCGAGGCGGCTGGCGGCGCTGCCGTGCTGTTGCCGCCGGGGGCAACCCGGGCGCACGCGGCGGCGATCACGCGGCACCTCGACGGCATCATCGTGTCTGGCGGCGCCGATATCAACCCCGAGCGGTATGACGAGCGGGCGCACCCCGAAGTCACCGCGTGGTACGACGATCGCGACGCCAGCGAGCTCACCTACATCGAGCTTGCCGACGAACGAGAGCTCCCCATCCTCGGGGTGTGTCGTGGCATGCAATTGCTGGCAATCTCGCGCGGCGGAAAGCTGGTGCAGCATCTGCCCGAGGTCACCGGCACCGAGGTGCACACCGGCGGCGTGCACTCCTCCAACGCGAACGGCTTCAGCTCTGTTCCGGTTCACGTTGAGGCGTCGCACCGACTGAGCGAACTCGTGCCCGAAAAGCTCACGGTGGCGTGTTACCACCACCAATCGGTCAAGAGTCACCCCGGCTTCGTCGGCACCGCCTTCAGCACCGACGGCGTATTGCACGCGATGGAGTCGACGGGCGATCGCTTCGTTGTCGGCGTGCAATGGCATCCAGAAGTGATGATTCAACAGTCGCTGTTTCGGGGCTTTGTGGAGGCGGCTCGCGCCCGCATGCTCGCACCCGTCGGCTAACTTTCTACGCTGCTGGTGGTTCCGGATTTCTCGGCCTGCCGCATGCCGGAACCCTCAGGGCGTGCCGCTGTCGATAGAATTTCCTGAGCGAGAACGAAAGCAGGTTTATCCGTGGCGGAAAACAAGGGCACACGCGGCGCAAAGGGCGACGACAAGCCCATCGGACCGACAGGTCGTCCGTATCGCGGATTCGATGTCCCTGCGAAGCTTGACAGCCATGGCCCCGCGCGCATTATTGCGCTGTGCAACCAGAAGGGTGGCGTCGGCAAGACGACCACCACGATCAACCTGGCGGCGTCGCTCGCCGAGTACGGTCGCCGCGTTCTCGCCGTTGACTTTGACCCGCAGGGCGCGCTGTCGGCTGGCCTCGGCATCCAAACGCACGATGGCGCCACCATCTACGACCTGCTGCTTGACCCGAAGCGCGACACTCGCGAGGTCATTCAGCACACGCAGGTTGACGGCCTTGATGTACTGCCCGCCAACATCGACCTTTCGGCCGCCGAAGTTCACCTCGTCAACGAGGTGGCACGCGAGACGATTCTGGCGCGCGTACTTCGTCAGGTTGCTGGTGACTACGACGTCATCCTCATCGACTGCCAGCCATCGCTTGGCCTGCTCACCGTTAACGCGTTGACGGCTAGTCACGGCGTGCTGATTCCGCTGGAGTGTGAGTTCTTTGCACTGCGCGGTGTGGCGCTGCTGATCGAGACGATCGACAAGGTGCGGGATCGCCTGAACCCCGCCATCAAGCTCGATGGCGTGTTGGCCACCATGTACGATCCCCGCACGTTGCACTCGCGCGAGGTGCTGGAGCGTGTGGTCGAGGCTTTCGGCGACGATGTGCTGGAGACGGTTATCGGTCGCACCGTGAAGTTCCCCGATGCGTCGGTTGCCGGTATGCCGATTACGGAATTTGCTCCCGAGCACGCCGCCGCACAGGCCTATCTGCGACTTGCGCGAGAGTTGGTCTCTCGTGGTGCCGTCGCCTGATCAGAACCTCTCCGAGGCCGCCGACGCCGCGCCAGGCGCCGAGGGCACCGTTGATGGCGGGGGAGCGGAACCATCGCACGCAGCGGGTGCTGTCGAAGCAGAGTCGGGTTTTCGAGTTTCGCTCTCAAACTTTGACGGCCCGTTTGACCTGTTGCTCTCGCTCATCTCGAAGCATGAGCTCGACATCACCGATGTCTCACTCAGCGCGGTGACCGACGAGTTTCTGGTCTATCTACGCGCAGCAGAGCACGCCGACGAAATGGATGAAGCGAGCGAGTTTCTCGTCGTGGCGGTCACACTGCTCGACATGAAGATCGCCGGGCTCTTGCCGCAGGGCGAGCTGGTGGATGCCGAGTCGGTCGCCCTCCTGGAGGCCCGCGACCTACTGTTTGCTCGACTGCTGCAGTATCGCGCATTCAAAGAAGTGTCAGCCTGGTTTCATGCCAACACCGACCGCGAGGCGCGGCGCCTGGTGCGAAGCGTGCGGCTCGACGAAAAGTACCGAGCCCGCGTTCCCGAGCTGGTGTGGACGCACACCGCCGATGATTTTGCCGCGCTCGCGCTACTTGCCTTCACGCCCAAAGCCATCCCCACCGTTGGCCTCGACCATTTGCACGCGCCGCTGGTCAGTATTCGAGAACAGGCGGCGATTGTCGTCTCGATGCTGCGCACGGCCGAGCAACTCACCTTTCGCGAACTGATCGTCGGAGCCGAAGGCCCTGGCATCATTGTGGCCCGCTTCCTGTCGATCTTGGAGCTGTATCGCCACGCCGCAATCTCGTTTGAACAGCTCCAACCGCTTGGCGAGCTCACCCTGAGGTGGACGGCCGATCACTGGTCTGAAGACACCCTCGCAACCCTCGGAGCCGACTATGACCGATGAGATCGTGACCGATGTTGAAGACGAAACTCCGGTGCAGTTGAGCGACGACGAGCTCGCACGCCGCCTTGAGGCGATTCTGCTGATCGTCGAAGAGCCGCAGAGCATTGTCAGCCTCGCAACCGCCGTGAGCGCCCCGGTCGCCTCAGTCCGCCGCGTCATCAGTGCCCTTGTCGACGACTACGACGGCCGTGGTTCCGGCCCGCAACGCGGGTTTGAGCTGCGCGAGATTGGCGGCGGCTGGCGCCTATACGTGCGAGAAAACCTCGACAACCTGGTCGCCGAGTACGTCAACGCCCAGGCACCGTCCAAGCTGTCGCAGGCGGCGATGGAGACGCTCGCGGTGATTGCCTATAAGCAACCTGTCACCCGCAGTCAGGTAGCCTCGATTCGTGCCGTCAACGTCGACTCGGTCGTACGAACACTGTTGGGGCGTGGGCTCATCACCGAGCTGTTTCAAGATTCCGAGACCGGCGCCATCAACTACGGCACAACCGATCTCTTGCTGCAAAACCTCGGTATCAACTCACTCGATGAGCTGCCGCCGATTTCTCCGCTTCTCGATGACGGCGCCGACGGTTTCGACGACGCCCTGATTCGCTAAGCATTCACCTCTCGCACTGATGGGAATCATTGCCGCAATGATTGACAACGAAAACCAAGAACCCGAAGGCGTTCGCCTGCAAAAGGTGCTGGCTCATGCCGGCGTTGCCTCACGCCGCGTGGTCGAAGACTTGATCGTGCAGGGCCGCATACGTGTGAACGGCGAGACCGTGTATGAGCTCGGTCGCCGCATTGACCCGGAGGTTGACCTTGTCGATGTTGACGGCACGGCCGTTCAGCTCGACGTCTCCAAGCGCTACGTGATGCTCAACAAGCCCACCGGCATTGTCAGCACGATGCGTGATGAGCAGGGCCGCCCCGACCTGCGGGAGTTCACCGACGAGTATGAAGAGCGCCTGTACAACGTGGGCCGACTCGACGCCGACACGTCGGGGCTCCTGATTCTCACGAACGATGGAGAGCTGGCGCATGTCCTCGCGCACCCCAAGTTTGGTGTCACCAAGGTCTACATCGCACGGGTTGAGGGCAAGGTGCTGCCCCAAACCATCGCCAAGCTCACGAAGGGCATTGAGCTCGAAGATGGCCCGATTAAGGCCGACAAGGCACGCCTGCTCGACACGTCGGGTGGCACAAGCCTGGTTGAGCTCACGCTGCACTCGGGCAAGAACCGCATCGTTCGCCGCATGATGGCGGCCGTTGGTCACCCCGTGCGTGATTTGGTTCGTCGCCAGTTCGGCCCCCTGCATTTGGGAACCCTGCCCGTTGGGCGATCACGCGAACTCACTAAAGTGGAACGCGGTGAACTGCTCACGCTGTCGCGTGCGGCTCACGAGACGCCGTCGGGTCAGGGAGAGAAGTGACAGAGAACGCATCACCTCGCGCGGTTGCGGCACGTCTGAGCGGAACCGTTCGCATCGTTGGAGCCGGATTGCTCGGTGCCAGCATTGGTCACGGACTCCGCCGTAAGGGTATTGATGTCGTGCTCACAGACGCGTCTCCGGCACAATTGCGTCTCGCGATCGACTACGGCGCGGGGCGCGAAGCTGCTGAGGGGGACAACCCTGTTCTCGTCGTCGTCGCGGTTCCGCCTGACGTCACGGCCGATGTCATTGAGGCCGAACTTCGCGCGTTTCCTGATGCCGTGGTCACCGATGTGGCGAGCGTCAAGCTACGGCCGCTGACGACGCTGCGTGAGCGCGGCGTCGATCTCACGCACTACATCGGCTCACACCCGCTCGCCGGCCGTGAGCGTGGTGGCGCGATCTCCGCGCGCGCCGACATTTTTGTCGGTCGGCCGTGGGTGGTGTGCCGCGATGAAGAGACGCCAGCGAACGATCTCGCCCTCGTGGAGATGCTGGCGCTGGAGCTCGAAGCAATGCCGGTGGAAATGTCGCCGGAGGAGCACGACCGCTCGGTCGCGCTGGTGTCGCACGTTCCCCAGTTGGTGGCCTCCTTGTTGGCCAGCCGGTTCGCTGATGTCGACGAGGGGCTACTGCGCCTCGCCGGCCAGGGCGTGCGTGACACCACCCGCATTGCGGCGTCGGCCCCCGAACTGTGGGTGCAAATTCTGGGCGCAAATGCGGGCCCGGTCGCCGAGATCTTGGACGCGTTGGCGACCGATCTCGCGCAGGTTTCGCAGGCGCTGCGTGCACCCGAAGCCCCGGGCGCACGCCGCACGGTGGCAGAGACCATTGCCCGCGGCAACGATGGAGTCTCACGTCTGCCCGGCAAGCACGGGCAGTTCCGTCAGTTTGAAAAGGTGGTTGTCATGGTTGATGACACCTCCGGTCAGCTGGGGCGCCTGTTTGGTGACCTGGGTGAGCTGAACATCAACGTTGAAGACTTGCGTCTGGAGCACTCGCCCGGAGCCCAGTTCGGTCTCGCTGAAATTAGCGTTGTGCCGTCCATCGTGGGGCGCGCTCGAGAAGACCTGCAGGCGCGTGGCTGGCAGATTGCGAGCATGAATGACTGACCCGACCATGTCTGTGCCCCAGGAGGACACGCCCATGCCCGAAACCTTCATCGTCGCCATTGACGGGCCCGCGGGCTCGGGCAAATCGAGTGTGTCGAAAGAGGTCGCGCGCCGCCGCGGCTACGGCTACCTCGACACGGGCGCCGCGTACCGCGCGCTCGCGTGGCACGTGCTTAACCACGACGCCGACACCTCAGACGCGACGGCCGTACTCGACGCGATTGGTGACTTCGAGTTGCGCTTGGGAATGGACCCCGACGAGCGACGGGTCATGGTTGCCGACCGTGACGTGACGAGTGAGATTCGCGAGCCGCGCGTGTCTGATGCCGTCTCGGGTGTCGCGCGGGTTCCGGCCGTTCGACAGTTTCTGAACAGCACTTTTCACGACCTCGTTTCGCAAAGCGGCCGCGAAGCTGTCATCATTGAAGGTCGCGACATCACAACCGTTGTCGCGCCGGAGGCTCCTGTTCGTTTGCTGCTCACCGCAGCGCCCGAGGTTCGCGCTGCTCGACGCAGTGCGGAATTGACCGGACACGACGCTTCTGCGGTTGCCGCCGCCATGCATAAGCGTGACGCGGCAGACTCCCAAGTGGTTGACTTTCTTGAAGCAGCCGAGGGTGTCACCGTCGTAGATTCGACGGACCTTGATTTTGAGCAGACGATTGCTGCGGTCCTCGCGGAGATCGATCGTGCGACAGGAGAATCCCATGCATGAAGATGACGAGTATGACGACCAAGACAAGCTCTTGGAGCGCCTGGCTGGCGTAGACGACGACCTCGCGGAGATCCGCGCGTCGGCGCTGCGTGACAGCCTCAACGAGTACGACCTCGACGATGAAGACGCCGCACTGCTCGCCGGCATCGAGGTGGGCGAAGATGGCATCAGCTACGCGCCCGCGTTGCCGGTGCTCGCCATTGTCGGTCGCCCCAACGTCGGTAAGTCGGCGCTGGTCAACCGTATTCTCGGCCGCCGTGAAGCCGTTGTCGAAGACACTCCCGGTGTGACCCGTGACCGCGTCACCTACAAGGCGGAGTGGAACGAGCGTCGTTTCTCGCTCGTTGACACCGGTGGGTGGGAGCCCGACGCCAAGGGCATCGATGCTTCGGTGGCAGCGCAGGCTGAGGTCGCAATTGACCTGAGCGACGCGGTGCTGTTTGTCGTCGACGCCAAGGTGGGTGCCACGGCAACCGACGAGCACGTCGTTCGCCTGCTGCGCAAGACGAAGAAGCCCGTCTTCCTGGTCGCCAACAAGATTGACGACGCTCGCCAAGAGCCCGAAGCGGCTGCACTGTGGAACCTGGGGCTCGGCGAGCCGCACCCGGTGTCGGCTATTCACGGGCGCGGTGTCGCCGACCTTCTCGACGCCGTGATGAAGAAGCTGCCCACGGTTTCGGCTGTCGCCAAGCAGGAGATCGGCGGGCCCCGCCGTGTCGCCATTCTTGGCCGCCCCAACGTGGGCAAGTCGTCGCTGCTGAACAAGGCCGCCGGCGAAGAGCGCGTGGTCGTTAACGAGCTCGCCGGAACCACGCGTGACCCCGTTGACGAAATCGTTGAGCTGGGTGGCAAACTGTGGACGCTCGTTGACACGGCCGGTATTCGCCGTCGCGTGCACCTGCAGCAGGGCGCCGACTTCTACGCGTCGCTTCGCACCTCGGCTGCTCTCGAGAAGAGCGAAGTTGCCGTTGTCGTTCTCGACGTCACGCAGCCCATCAGCGTGCAAGACCTCAACATCATCGACCTGGTGCTCGAGTCGGGGCGCGCCCTCGTGCTCGCCTACAACAAGTGGGATCTGCTCGATGACGACCGTCGCCGTTACCTCGAGCGTGAGATTGAGCAAGACCTCGCGCACGTTGCGTGGGCTCCGCGCGTGAACATCTCGGCACGCACCGGTCGTCACCTCGACAAGCTGGTTCCGGCGCTTGAGCAGGCGCTCGAGTCGTGGGACACCCGTGTTCCGACCGGAAAGTTCAACGCCTTCATCACCGAACTTGTGGCGGAGCACCCGCACCCGGTTCGTGGTGGCAAGCAGCCGCGCATTCTGTTCGGCACGCAGGCGGCAACGCGCCCGCCGACATTCGTGCTGTTCACCACTGGATTCCTCGACCCGGGCTACCGCCGCTTCATCACGCGCCGCCTGCGCGAGATTTGGGGCTTCGAGGGCACGCCGATCGTGGTCAACATGCGTGTGCGCGAGCGTCGCCAGCGATAGCCCGCTCACCGCGAGAGGCCCCGGGGCGGAACCACTGGTTCCGGCCTGGGGCTTTTCTGTCGGCACGTGTGTCGTGATGTGGCACATTTCGCCGCAGTTGCTGCTGCGTGTGACAGTCTGGACGGGTGAGTATCGTCGAGCCCGCAGCTGGTGAACCGCGTCGACCACACGGACCACGCGACCCCGGTGATGCGTGGGTGGTTGCCGCCGACGGAACCAAGTACTGGGGCCGATACGGAGCGGCGGGCCTGCTGGCTGTGGACGAGGCGCGCGGCGTGCTGCTGCAGAAGCGTGTGGGCTGGAGCCATTTCGGCGGCACGTGGGGGATTCCCGGTGGGGCCCTGCATCAGAATGAAGCCCCCGCCCAGGGAGCCATGCGCGAATCGCAAGAGGAAGCGGGGGTTCCGGATGGTTCCGTGCGCCCCCTGCTGACCTCGGTGTTTGACCTCGGAATCTGGTCGTACACGACTCTGGTTGCCGTGGTGGAGAAGTCGTTTGAGCCGGTGATCGCCGACCCGGAGAGCGTTGCGCTGGAGTGGGTTCCAACCGCGGAGGTTGCCCAGCACGAGCTTCACCCGGGATTCGCGTCATCATGGCCGATGTTGCAGTCGGTGATGAACGTGCGCCCCGTGGTCGTCGTCGACGTCGCAAACGTGATGGGTGCTACGCCCAACGGGTGGTGGAAAGACCGTGCTGGCGCCGCGAACCGCGTGCTGGATTCCTTAGCTGAGCTCGCACGTTCGGGGGTCGCCGCATCGGCGCTGCAAGTCGGCGGAACGCGGTGGTTTGCTCCCGTGATCGCGGTGCTGGAGGGCGAAGCGAGAGCGGCTAGCGACCCGGCGGGTATTACGGTCGCGAGGGCGAGCGGATCAGGTGATGACGAGATCGTGGCGATCGTTGAAGCCGAGGCTGCACGCCCCGGAGCGATTGTGCACGTTGTGACGAGTGATCGTGGGCTGCGTGAGCGCGTAGTAGCGCTCGGGGCGGTGACCCACGGCGTGCGGTGGTTGAACGAGGCCGCACGCGATTAGGCGTCTTCGCGGCCGCGTAGTTTGTCGATGTCGCGGCGTTCGCGCTTGGTCGGGCGCCCCGCTCCGCGGTCGCGCACGGCATGCATTGCCATGTGCTCGCGCGGTGGCGGGGGAGGTGTGCGGTCTTCCATTGCGGTGGCGGCGATCGGGGCACCAACGCGCTTGGTGAGGAGTTCTTTCACCACCAGGATGCGGTCAAAGCCGGCGATGCGTACGCGCAGTTCATCGCCGGGGCGCACGGGCTGCGCTGCCTTGGCGCGCTCGCCGTTGACACGCACGTGGCCTGCTCGACAGGCGGTGGTCGCCGCGGAGCGGGTCTTGTAAACGCGTACGGCCCACAGCCAGCTATCGACACGTACCGACATGGCTTCCCAACTGCTCAGGCGAAACAAGATGCTCCGTCGCGATTGTACGTGACCGGGCCGCAAGGCGCGTGTTTGCGCTGGCCCCGCGGGGTTCGCTAGGTTCATGCTGACGGGGCGGGGCGGGCTGATCGACGGCGCCGATGCTCCGGCCGGAATGGTGCGCATCGCGGCCGGGCGCTTTCACATGGGGGACACCCGCTATTACCGCGACGAGAGCCCCGTACACGAGCGTTCCGTTGATTCTTTTTGGCTTGATCGCACGCCGGTGACCAATCGGCAGTTCGTGTCCTTTGTCGACGAGACCGGCTACGTGACAGTGGCGGAACGTGCGCTTGACCCGGCGGAGTTTCCGGAGAGCACGCCCGATATGCTGCAACCCGGTTCGCTCGTTTTTCGTCGTACGGCCGGGCCGGTCAACCTGCAAGACTGGCGTCAGTGGTGGGAGTGGACCACGGGCGCATCGTGGCGTGCACCGGAGGGGCCGGGATCAGACCTGAGTGACCGATGGGATCACCCGGTCGTTCAGGTGAGTTTTGACGACGCTCAGGCCTATGCGGCGTGGGCCGGTGAGCGGCTTCCCACCGAGGGGCTCGGAGCGTTTGGTGGCGGCACGGCGCCGGCGGGCTCGTACCCGGGGGGGCGCACGACGCTGGCGAACGTCGGTGGCGATGGGGAATCGCGACGCGTGCTGAAGGGCGGATCGTTTCTGAGTTCGCCCGACTACTGCTTGCGCTTTCGTCCGGCGGCTCGCTCGCCGCATTCGCACGACACGGGTGCATCGCACATTGGCTTTCGCTGCGCGATGGATGCGGGCGCGCCATGATGATGTTGTCGGATGACGGGCGGGGGAGTCGGCAGTGAACTTTCAGACGGAACGCACCGGACGGGGAGATGGTGGGCGTGAGCGATGACTCTGACATCGTGAAGATTCGCGTGACCAGCCCCGGCGCTTCGCCATCGACGGATCGGTTGGCAACCCTCCTGACCGACGCCGGCGTTGATATTGCCGACGTGCGGGTGGAACTTATTCCGTCACAGTTGTCGATCTCGAGCCGTAGGTTCGCTTCGGATGTCGCTTGCGCGACGAATGTGGGCGAGTGCGCCGAAGGCGATGAGGCCCTGGCCCAGGGTGTAGGTGAGCATCACGACGGGGCTCGTCCAGCTGCCGACCATGTCGGGCGCGAAGAGCTGAAACGCCAGCACCGAGTCTGAGACGAGAAAGAACACGCCGCCGAGAATCACGATGAGATTGCCGCGCGTGGCGGTGGCGGCGGTGAGGCCCAACACGATGCCGTAGAGGGCAACGCCAATGAGTAGGCCGCCCGTGTGTGGCCCGATGACGGCGAGCATGGCGCCCCACCACAGCACGTAGATGAGGGCGGCTTTGGGCCAGGAGCGTACGGCGACGTGGCGCGTGAACAGCAGAATGTAGGCGAGGTGCGCGATACCGAAGAACAGCAACATCATCGGAACCGTCGGCAAGAAGGGCACGAAGGTTCCGGCGCCATCACCCAGCCAGGAGAAGAAGATCGCGAATAACAGGATCGCGATGGGCGCCGTGCGGGTGATGCGGCGCGAGTTGAGTACGACGGCGATGGCGAGCAGCGGCATGAGGCCGAGCTTGGTGGGGGCGGCGAGTGCCATGTTCTGCGTGAAGAGAGCCCAAACGTGCACGACGGACAGCACGACATACGGCACGAACGGGAGCCAAAGCACGCGGGGTCGTGCGGGCGCGGGGGTGGTCACGGCGACACTCCTTTGAGTCGGGTAGCCCCATCGTAGGGTTTCGTGCGCGCGGTACGCGGGATGCGCGCCGATGCGGGGGTGACCTAGACGGTGAGAGCGACCACGGCGCGGGTGGGCTTGGGGTGGGCGACGACGTCGAACCCGGCATCGAGAAAGGTCGAGAGCGTGCCGACGTAGAGCGAGTTGCTCGACGCTTTGCCGGCCGAGGTGTCGACCGGGTAGCCCTCGATCACGCGCGCGCCGTGCTCTTTCGCATACGTGACGGCGGCCTCCAGGAGTGCTTTGGTGGTTCTGGAACCACGGTGTTCTCGCCGCACGACAAAGCACGACACGGCCCACACGGATTCATCGTCGAAAGATTCTGAGGATGAACTTGCGATGATCTTGGTGCGCGCGAGGCGGGGCTGTTTCATGCGTGGGCCAACGCGAACCCACCCGGCAGGGGAGTCGTCGACGTAGGCGATGAGCGCCGGCGGAGGGCCCTGTGTGATCTCTGCCTCGAGTAAGTCTTTGCGCTGGTCGGCCGACGAATTGGTGAACTCGGCGTTGGTCAGTAGCCACCATTGGCACTGACAGCTCTTGCCGTCTCCGCCGCCGGTGAGCGCGTGCTGCGCATCGGCGAAGCGATCTGGCGTGGCCGGATGAATCGTGACGGTTGACATGTGCCGACGCTACAACCGACCACCGACACGGCGCCAGGGTGGTTCGAGGCGCCTGAGATTTGTGGGTAAGATAGACGAGTTGCCTTCGTGGTGACGAACAACCAAATAACGGGCTGTGGCGCAGCTTGGTAGCGCACTTGACTGGGGGTCAAGGGGTCGCAGGTTCAAATCCTGTCAGCCCGACAGAAAAGCCCTGATGAGAAGCGATTTTCATCAGGGTTTTTTCGTCTCTGAAGTCCCTGAGGCGGGCCGATGTACACGCAAGTGTGTACACGTGGTTCGATCGATTTCAGCGACACACCCGGGGAGATTCAGCTCTTAGTGGCCTCAACGCGTGTCTCAGCTATCCAGCAGTCACGCTTGATCGCGCTCGTTGCGATACCGGGCACATTTTGCGATTGGTGTCTTAAAACCTCGGAGTTCGCAGGTTCAATTTGCTGTGCGGTCGATGATCGGCATCTTGTTGAGAACGAGGTGTATACGTTCAGCTTGACTCTCGACGCTTTCTCGGCATCCACCGTCGCGATCACGGCATGTTCGTGATGCTGACCGTCATGTACGCGAACCAGACGGCTGCGCCCGAGGCAACAAGCGAGAGAAACGCAACGACCAGTGACCACCTCTGCGACCGGATCCCTTCGATTGACGCTGTGAGACTGCTCGCGAGGTCGAGAATCCCGAGAAGCTCGCGGTCAAGGTCTGCGAGTCTCCTCGCTTCCTTTGACTGGCGCTTCGCCCACTCTTTGAGGACACCGTCCTTGGATTTCGACCACCCTTTGTCTGTGCGCTCACGGGTGGCCAACGTCGGGACCTGCCACTCATACATATAGTCGTTGCTCGTCAGATTTTCGATGTCATGAGCCGTCGTGGCCATGTCGATGCTCGATCTGAGCACAGACCTTCTCAGCTTCTTCGCGCTGGTCACTGGGCGGCGAGAATGCAGCGAACTCGCCTGATCCCGCGCGATCGCTACAGCTTCTTGCTTGACACGAAGAAGCTCGAAAAGTCCGAATCGTGTGATCAGGCCCGGCGCGCCAAAGTTGAGCTCGTGCAGGATCGCGCCTTCAGTTCTTTGTTCTCCGTAGTTCCGGAAGCTCTTCTTCCTGCCGAGAGCGTCATCGAACTTCGCGATCAGCGCGAGGCTCGAATCCTGGCGAACGCGATCGACGGTCTCAGACTGGTACTCCATGATCCGGATGCGCTTCCACTCGGGCGCGTGCAACAAACTGAAGGGGTCCTGGTCTAGGCCCAGTGCACGTTGGAAATTCGCCTCGTTGCGAGCGAGGTAGTCCAACTCGAATGGATCGTGGCGCTGGGTGAAGAGCATGTCGAGTGTCGGGTGCGAAGCTTTGGCTTCCACTGCGAAGAGACCGGGAAGCTCCTCTGCGAACCAATCGCGACCGGTCTGATGTAATTCCTCACGCTTCTCTTTCACGGCGTCGAGCGCGACGAACATGCGCTGCCGGACCTGCAGCGTGCCCTTGTACCGATACAACTGCGGCTGGTGGTCTGTTCTCAGCGAGGCGTCAATCGCTTTCGAAGCCGTCTCTGACAGTCTGAACTGGGCGACTACAGCCGTCAGCGCGGATCCCAGCGGGAGCAAACTGAGGCTGATCGAGTCGAACTCTTCCGGAAACTTCGTTCGGATAGCCCCTGGGTAGAAGCCGGCATGGTCCGGCTTCACCAGCGTCGCAATCGTCTGCCAACCCAGGCCGCCTTCCCGCTTGCGTCCCTCACGGATGGACACATCGGGCGAACCAGGGTGCGTGAAATCAGCGTTGACCCATTTCCGGCCACGGACCCGCTGCATGAGCACTTCAGCATGACTTGGGGAGTAGTACTCCACGAGCCAAAAGCATGGCAGTGACACCCTCTCGTGTTCGGGTACGACGATGTTGTACATCGGATCGTCGAGGTGCGCGATCTTCTCGCGTTCCAACGAGTTGTGCGCTCGTAGCCAGTTCTGCGCCCTATTGATAGTTCGCCGAATTGCCTTGGGCAGCATCGTCCAGTACTTCCTCTTGACGAAGAGGAGCTCCAGTGCCCGATATGGCCAGTCATACCACCGCCACTCAAGACCGATCTCTGGCACTTCGCGATACATGCGGTCAACTTCGTCATGGATCTCGCGGCTGATGCCGTCCAGCGGATCGTCCGTGCCTTGAGAACCGCTAGGTCCCGCGGCATCACTGGGATCCTTGACGATCTTCGGCTCGGCGTATTCCGGCCCCCCTGTTGTCTCCGGTGCCGATTCCTCTGGAGATGCGCCCTCAGACTCTGTCGGAACCTTAGGCAGATCCGCGTCGCCTCGTTCTTGAGGACAAGGCCTCATCGATTTGCCCAAACCAGCTTCTGCTGCGACCGGTCGTACACGTAATCGACGATCTCGCCGGACATGATCATCGAGACCGCCTGGTTGATCACGTCGCGCGGCACGACGAACCATTCGGCCGGGTCGTAGTCGCGGCCCTTCCGATCGACCTGCGTCAGATCCAGCCGAACGTCCGCGAAGACCCGGTGCAGCAGGTTCTCCAGCGCTGAGGCCTTAAGGTTGTAGACGCGGTAGTCGGCAACGATCTTGACCGGGGCCATCAGGTAAGTCGGCGAGGTCGACGCGCCCTTGACTCGCTGTTCGACACTCGTGGTCGAGAAACCGATCTTGTGCAGGTCTTGGATGTTCGCGATCAGCGGGTCGGTGCTCATCGACTGCAGCACATAGATGTGTCCGCTTTCGATGTCCGCGTCGAGAATCTCGTCCAAGTCAGTCTCGGCATGGACAATGGCCTCGCCGTTCTGTTCATGCAGCCTGATGGAGAGTGACTGTCGGTAGAGCGAAGACTCTGTTCCGTTCTCGAAGATCACGCGGAGCCGTTGCTTCTGCTCGGCTTTGCCACCGACAATCATGGTCTTCGATTCGCCTACTTCGGCAACGAAGAGCAGCATCCCATTCAGAATGAAGAAGCGACCCTCTTCGATTGTGTGGACGCCCTGGAACGGGGCACGACGCAACGTTCCGTCGCGAAGTTCAGCATGTTTCGCAGTGAAGAGGTGCTCGAAGTTCTCGAAGTCCTTAGCCCGTTTGCGCCGTGCAACTGAATCTGGAGCGTCTGCCGAGCGCCGAACGGGCAGATCCGACACATCTAGGATTCCACTGTCGTCACCCAGAAGGTCGTCGAGATCGTCACTGTCCAAAAGGTCATCGATGGACGCCGGCGCTGCGGGTACTTCCAGCATCCCGAACTCGTCGAGGTGCTTCACCGCCTCGGCCTTCGCATCGTTGGCGAGGAACCCGTCCAGGCGCGCACCGAGTTTGCGCTCGGCGATCTCACGGGTCTGCGAGCTCGGCAACCGCCCCTCGACCCGCCGAAACTCGACGATCTCAAGGAACGCCCGCTCTAGGCGGTCTGACGAGGTGAGCTTCTTCGGCTTCTCAGGTGTATCTAGGAGCTCGTCGTCGAGGATTTCGTCGAGTGTGACGACAAGATTCTCATTGGAGGTGAAATCAATCGGTGTCATGAGGGTTCCACCATTTCTGTAGCGGCTTTCTCCGCTTGGCGCTGCTGTTTCAGCTTCTGCAGAAACAGCAGCGCCGCAGCCATGCGCTTCTCCACGGGGTCATCCGAACGCACATCAGGGCGCTTGCCGTTCACCTGCACCCAGGTCTTGATCTTCGGGAACAGCGCGAGTGCCTCTTCCTCCGAGAACTCGATCTTCGTCGACGTGATTGTGTCCTGGATCAGCCGCAGCACCGACGGTGTGACCGACTTTGACAGCACCTCGAACGCCCGCTGGAACGGGTTGATCGAGTCGATGAGGTTGATGTTCAGCTCGTCGATGTTCACGAATCTCTCGGCCATCTTAATGATGCGCCGGTCACCAACAGTTTTGACCTCACCGTTCTTGATCACCGAGTCCACGACGACCTGTTGGCGTACCTCCTCGACTTGCTCCTCGGTCAGATCCGGGTACTTCTCCCTGATGATCTTCGGGATCAGCACCTTGTTCGTCGTCTCGGCGTCGACGGATCCGACCGCGGCCCGGGCGAACGTGTCGTCCTGCAGGATCGTCGCCTTCAGATCATTCAGGTCCGTTGCGACGATCTGCTTCACGCGGTCGCTGGAAGGCTCTTTGAAGCCCTTGAGCTTGAGCTCGCCCTTCTTCGCCGGCTCGTCGTCGAACTTCTTCGTCTTGAAGTTGAAGTTCGGCGCGAGCACCTGCTCCATGAGCAGCGAGGCCGTGATCGCCTTCAGCATGTTGTTCACCGAGACCTTGACCTCGCCCTGCGAGGCGTCGGGCTCGGCGATGAGGTTCGTGAACTGCGCGTGCTCCTTGCCCGGGCTGTCGCGCGTCACGCGCCCGATGATCTGGATCACCTCGGTCAGCGACGCCCGGTAGCCCACGGTCAGGGCGTGCTCGGCAAAGGGCCAGTCGAAGCCCTCCTTCGCCATACCGAGAGCGATGATTATGTCGACCGCGTCACGGTCCTTGGACGCCGTGTGCGACAGATAGTGCAGCGTGTCCCCGCGCTTCTTCTGGTCGGTGTCATCGACGAGGTCTGCGACGCGCACGATTTGGCCGTTGTCCTCACGGCGCACGCTGATGATCCCCGTGTTCGGATCCGTCGATTCGGCGTGCCCGATCGCGTCGATGATCCGGCCGACTTCTTCGAGCTTGTCCTTCGTGGACTCAGAAGAGTTCACGCTCGGGATGTGCACGATCGTCTTCTTGTCGAGGTCGAGCACCTGGTCGATCGCGTCTGTGTACCGCCCCTGGTAGAAGTGGTGCCCGATGCCCAGGGAACGCAGGTGCTCGTAGCCGTTGAGCTGGTCGTAGTAGTTGAACGTGACCGGCGTGAACTTCGCCTCGTCCTCCGGCGACAGCACCGGCACCGAGTCCCCGCGGAAGTACGACCCCGTCATCGCGACGATGTGCACGTCCGAGCCGTTCATCACGTCCCGGAGCAGCGCTCCCAGGCGCGACGACTCGGTATCCGCCGAGACGTGGTGGACCTCGTCGATAGCAAGCACCGTGCCGTTGAACGACTCCGGGGCCAGCTTCTCGAAGGCGAAGCGCAGCGTCGCGTGCGTGCACACCAGCACCGCGTCGGGCCCCTCGAGGAACTTGACGAACGCGTCGACCTTGCCGGCCGACGAGCCCGCGTCGCACAAGTTGTTCTCGTCCTTGATCTCCCAGTCCGCCCAGAAGCCGTGCCTCGTCAGAGCCGTCGACGCGAACGAGGCACCGATCGAGCGCTCCGGCACGGCGACGATGACCTTCTTGCGCCCCTGGTTGTAGAGCTTGTCCAGCGCCACGAACATCAGCGCACGCGACTTGCCCGACGCAGGCGGGGCCTTCACCAGCAGGTGCTGGGCGTCGCGCTGCTCGAAGACGCGCTGCTGCATCTCGCGCATGCCCAGGGCATCGGTGTTCACCGAGGCCTTCGTCTGCGCATACGTGACGTCGACGATGTTCACGGGCTTGTTGATCGCGTTCACTTCGCAGTCCTCCGGGTCTTCTTCGCCGGTGCCTTCGCGGCCTCCTCGGCGGTCATGCGCTCGTACATTGCGAACAGGTCCGACAGGCGCTGCTCGTCTGTCTCGTACGGCTTCTTGGAGTAGATCGAGTCGACCAGAGCATCGATCTCAGCGTGCGCGTCGCGCAGGTCCTGCGGCATCTTGTCCGGGTCATAGAGCTCAGCCAGCGTCTGCTCGCAGTGGTACTCACGCACGTCGAGCACTCGCAGCGCCGCGACCGTGAGCTTCTCCTTCGTCTTGTCCGACAGCGGCGGCACCGGGAAGTTGTTGTAGACGATGGTGTTCGAGTATCGGAAGTCCGTCTTCATCTTCCCACCGACCGCGCGGGTCCACGCCATGTGCATACGTGACGTCAGGAGTGCGAAAAGCCATGGTTCCGCGTCGTAGACCGCGAACGCGGCGTCGGAGATGACCGTGTCAGGTCCGAGATAGCCCATCGGCATGTAATCGCGTCGTTCGGACGACACGCGAGGCACGATGATCGAGTCAGTCGCCTTATAGGCGGGCTGCTTAAACTGCCAAGGCTTGGCTGCGAGATCCTTTGTTGCCTTATCGTTTCTGTCCGGACTACTTCGAAACTCGGCAACTCGGTTTAATCGGGACGCGATCCCGCGGATCGACATGACCTGCGCCGCCTCGTCAGGCTCTATCCAAAAGCAATATCGTTCGCCATCGTTAATGAACTCGGACGAACCCACGTACTGCTTAACATAGCGCGCAGCTTCCGGACTGTTCGAGAGGATTTCAGCTCTTTCTGCTGCATCCATGATGAGGTGACCATCATCGGAAGGCTGCGAACCACGAACCATTCGCGGTAGCCTCGTGCCAAGCGGCAAGGACCGACGGGCGATGAAGACGTTTGGTCCGTCGGCCAAATATCCATTGATGTTTGAAGCTTTGATCTGAAGGCCATCCGTGAAGATGTACTTCTCACTCATCGAAAAGTTCCGAAGATTGATCACCGCGACGGTCACGCCGGCGTTTCGCTTCGCGTTGTTCTCCCATTTGAACGATGTGTGAGCAAAACCGATCTCGATGTCATCGCTGAGCACGGTCGGGAACATCAAGCCAACATGGTCACCTTGCGACACTGAGTTAGTGGTTACGAATGCGAGCTGAGCCTGCGTATCCCGGATGTAGTCGGCACCCTTGACGAACCAAAGCGAGATGTAATCAAGATTCGGAGAGAACGGGCGCTCTCCAAGAACCGACTTAAACTCGCCCTTCTGCTCCTTGGTCTGCATGCTGGAGCCCACATAAGGAGGGTTCCCGATCAGATAAATCTCCGTCTCGCCGTCGTTCGGGCAGACCTCATTCCAGTCCACCCGCGTCGCGTTCCCAGCCTTGATCTGCCCGGTCTCTTTCAGTGGGATCAGAGGGATCGGCACGCCGAACTTCGCACGGAACTCAGCATTCATCTGATGCTTTGCTATCCAGAGCGACAGGATCGCCACCTCGACGGCGAAGTCGTCGATCTCGATTCCGTAGAAGTTCTCGATGTTGATCCTCGAGTCCGTCCACAGCGTCTGGTGCGACGGGCTCAGCTCGGCGAGCCGCTCGAGAATCGCGTGCTCGAGCTTGCGCAGCTCCTTATACGCGATGACGAGGAAGTTGCCCGATCCACATGCGGGGTCGAACACCTTGATTGCCGCGATCCGGTCCAGAAGGCGGACCAGGCGGCGCTCGCTGTCCTGCGCCTCGTTGATCTCCTCCTTCAGATCGTCCAGGAACAGCGGCTCGATCGTCTTCAGGATGTTCGGCACTGATGTGTAGTGCTGGCCGAGGTCGCTGCGCTTGCCGGGCGTGACGATCGCTTGAAACATCGAGCCGAAGATGTCGGGGTTGATGTCGCGCCAGATCAGCGTGCCCGAGGCGATGAGCTCGTCGCGCGCTTGCTTCGTGAACCGCGGCACGACCTGCTCGTCGGTGACCGTGAACAGTCGGCCGTTCACGTACGGGAAGTCCGCGAGGTGCGTCGGCTTGTCGGCCGGATCGGCGGTGTCCAGAGCCTTGAACAGGTCGGTCAGGAACTCTGCGAGGTCAGACCCATCGGACTGGGTCTGCGACCCGACCGCGTTCGTGAACTGGTTGTGGTCGAAGATCCCTGTGTCCTCGGCGAAGAAGCAGAACAGCAGCCGGGTGAAGAAGATGTTCAGCGAGTGACGCCCCTGCGCGTCGTCGAAGATGCCCGGGTTCGCGTGCAGCAGCTCGTCGAAGAGCTTGCCCATGCGCTCGGCCGCCTTGACGTCGGCGTGCGACTCCGCGGCGTACTGAGCTTTCTCCATGCCGGCCCACGGCAGGAAGAAGGTGAAGTGCTGGTCGATCTCTCGGATCGGGAAGCCGATCGTCTCGTTCGTCTTGGTGTCGTGCGCGACGACGTCGACGTAGTCGGTGACGATCATGAAACGCGTGCTGAAGCGCACGACCGCCGGCGTCGTCTTGAGCTCCTCGGCGACCTCGAGCGGGTCGCCGGCAGTCTCCTTGAAGTAGACGACGTTCTTCTGAGCGACCTCGGTCGTTGGATCGACGGCGACGTTCAACGAGCCGTTGCGCAGCCGGGTGACGTTTCCCTGCGGTTTCCCGTAGGCGAGCAGGAGATCGAAGACGAACTCCCGGTCATACGTATCGCGCCCGGCCAGCGGGGCGACCCGCTCCTCGACCGACTTGAGGCTCAATCTCGCCATAACGATGTCCTGTTCTCATACGGGCCGTTCGGGGGAAATCGGCCAGTCATCGCGCACGTACGCCTCTGCTGCGAGGCGGGCGCTGCGTCGTGGACATCCTATCGGCGGGGTCCGACACGGCTTCGGCCAACCGCCGTCGGATGGTGATACATCAGGGTGTCAGTGCAAGGGCCTAAACGGGGCGGCCCGGCTTGGCTCGGCTTCTCTGAGCAAGATGTCCGCGAAGAGCCGGTCGTTGCTCAAGGCGGTGCTGATGTCCCAGTAGTGCTGCGCCCGCTCGCTGCCGAAGTTCCCAAATCTCGACGCGCTCGAGCATGTCGAGCCGCCGTCGCAGTGCCGCGCGCGACCACGGAATCGCTTCGAAACAGTACTCAGCGCGAAGCGAAGCGACGGCACTCCCGGGGTTGCCCCCAGAAGTCCGGCTCGTGGCCGGCGAGGCACTCGATCAGGATTTGGCCTTGGCCGGCTTCGTCCGCGGCTCCCGGCCCGTCATCTCCAAGAAGCCCTCTGGCGTCGAGCACTTCTTGATCAAGCGCTGGACCCAAGCTTTCGTATATCTGTAGGTCTTCGTCGGTTCGTCGTACTCGCAGAAGTCCGTGTTCGTCCGTGACGGATTGTCGTCACCGTTGGGCGGACGGATCTTCGCCTTCTTCCAGGAGTCTGTGAAGTGCGCCATGTTGTAAACGTACGGTATCGCTGCCTGGATCTCCTTCACGGCCTTCGTCGGCATCACTCGGCCGAAGCCCGAGACGTTCTGTTTCCTGTCGCGGACGATCACTTGGCCGCGACGCCCGAGCTCCTCCGCGAAGGCGCGCTCGTCGTCTGTCATATCGTCGTACTTCGTGAATTGCAGCGCGATCGCATCAGGATCCTTCGGCGCGAGCTCGACGATCGCCCTGATCCTGAACTCGTAGCGCGAGTCGTTTGTGACCGACTCGTCCAGGCCGGCCTCGTAGCTCGTAACGAAGGTCCTGATGTCATTCGGCAGGGTGCTCCGGAACCTCCGCAGAGCCTGCTCTCCCTCGGAAGTGAACGTACCGACGAAGATTGGGATCCTGAGCCGCATCGCCAGCGATTGGTTGTCGCCGAACTGCTCGGTCAGCTCGGTCTCGAAGTTCACGAGCAGAGCGTGCGCGTGGCCGGCGAGGTTTAGCATCAGCGCCTCGTCGGCGTGCGCATGGCGATGCTCCAAGCGATTCCGCAGCTTGATGAACAGCGAGAGGTTCGCACGAACCGGATCGGCGTCCGACGGCCAGCGCTCCTTCATGGAGCGCTCGAGTTCCCAGCGTTTCGCCTCCCCGTCGATCTTGAGCAGCCTCTTCTTAAACTGCGGGTCCCAGTAGCGGAAGTCCACGTCGTCGCGGATGAACTGCGCGTGCAGCAGGTAGAGCCATGCCAGGTGCATGTGGATCACGAAGCCCTCGAACGAGCGCGACTCCGCGGGATCGTTGTACAGCCTTACTGCGAGGCACGCCTCTTCCAAGCTCGCGTCGAGAGTCGTCTGCCATCGGGGAGGTCGTGCCATGTCATGAGGCTATCGGCAACCTATGACACGCGAGCGAAGTAGGGTCAAGCCCCTCTTACCTTGCGATCGGTCCCGACCTCCCGAAGACGTGCGCACAGCGCACCTCGTTGACCGTGATATTCATCAATGCAGCACTCGACGCTTGTCGTGCTCACACGTCGTACCCGATCACGTCGCGCCGCACCGTTTCGATTACATCAGCCGGCAGCTCCATCACTTCGAGGCGTGAGACAACGTTCAACCGAGGGTTGAAGATGCCGACGGAGGTGATGTCCTCGAAGTCCGGCAGGCTCGACTGCTTGCCCATCAGGAAGTACATCAGCAACTGCAGAGTATGGTCCTTGGTCGGCTTCGACGCGGAAACCTTGAAGTCCCACAGCGTGTCGGCGGTCAGAAAGTCTCCGTCGCCGCTGTCCACCAGATCGGTGTACCCGCCGCGGCCGCCGACAGCGTGCGCTTCTTCGCTGACGAAGATGAAGCCATCCGTCGTCACTGGGCCGTACTGCTCAAAGAACTTTGCAGCCCGTTGGATCATGGTCAGAATATGGGCCGTCGTGACTTCATCCGGCGCGAGCTGCGTACTCTGCGGGTTGTAGAACACCACCCCCGCGCGCAGGCCCACGTCGTACGTCGACAACCGGCAGGCCCGGCGCACCGCATCCGCATCGATCACGTATTTCACTGCGCCGTCGTCGAGCTGCGTCATCTCGAACCCGAGGACCACAGCCTTCGCGTCTGCCGCGATCGACTCATCACCGCCGAAATCGCTGAGGCGCTCAGAACCCATCACTGAAGCGCGGAAGACGTCTGCCGCTTGACGCACCGCCTCTTCCGTGTTCTTCGCGCTAATCCGCGCCAGCCGGCTCAGATAGTCGACGGCCAGTCCGACGATCGACGCGTGGATATTCTCCAGTTTGTGGTCCAGCGCGCCCTGCTCGTCGTCGAACTGCGTCGCCGTCAAGAGCTTCGGATTGATCAGCCCGCCACGAGGCTGACCAACTTCCTTGTTGTATTGCTTGATGCGTTGTGTTACTGAGGCCATTCGAACCCCACCTGTTCAATTGTCGTTCGGCCCCAAGGCCCGTGATTCAAGTGTAGGTCGACAGAGAGCCTCGCTTCCAGTCGCCGCGCACGGCTCGGCGCGTCAGCTGACGGGCCTCACATCAGCACGGGAATCGACCTCGCAGCACTCCGACGAAGGACCTGGCTCAGCGCTACTCACGAGTCGACTCAGGCGAAATATACTCCGGCTCAATTCGAGCGCCTGAGGTTCAAATCGATGAAGATGCTCCGGCCGAACGCTAGATGCTCGACCAGCTCGCTCGAGCACGCTCTGGAGCGCTCGAAACGCTCCAAGAATGTACACGCAGATGTACACGCAAGGATCAGGATGTACACGTATCCGGCGGGAATCGCCGGGAAGGGGCGATGCCTCGCGAGCCCTACTCCCGTCTGGCATCGCGAGCTACCGAGCGCTCCTGCGGGAGATGCTGGCAGCGTCTCAAGGGGTCGCAGGTTCAAATCCTGTCAGCCCGACCAAAGAATCGCGGAAATTCAAGGGTTTCCGCGATTTTTTCGTTGGTGACATGTGATCCGGTCCTCACAACCCATCTTTTTGACAAGCCGACGTGGTACGCGGGCCTTTGTCACCCGGCATGGCTCTTTCATCAGCTCGCGACCGCGGCGTCGGTCCTCGTGCCGGTAGGCGGCGATCATGCGCTGATAGATGCCCCAGGTCGCCTCGACCTCGACATGTTCTCGGTCGCGAACAACACCCTCAGCCGGGAGGCCTGCTTGTCGGTGAGCAGGTCGGCGACGGTGTGCAGGGTCCGCCTGGCCGAGTAGGGCGGGTCTCCCTTCATCCCGCGGTGGCCGTAGATGGCTTGCTACACACGCCGGCGGCACCGGTCGAGTGCGTCGCCGGCGAGGCGGACGACGTGGAAGGGATCCATGACCGCGACCGCATCGCGCCACGCCTGGTGTGGCAGCACAGTGCTCATCGACGCCGACGACCTTTACGCCATCGAACCGGTCGGCGTCTCGATCAGGACCCTCTTGCCCTCGGCCAGGACCGCATCGTTGGCGGTGTTCCAGGTGAGGTCGAGCCCCTCGGCGATCCGGGCAACAGTGAGGTGCTGCACGACGAGCGCTTCGAGTGCCCACCGCAGCCCGCGGCGCGAGAGCTTCGCCCGTGGGTCGGCCGCGCGGGTGGTTTCTTGGCGCCACACGCGCCCGCAGCCGGTGCAACGGTAGCGACGCACCGCGATTTCAAATACGGTGGGTCGCCACGTCCAGCGCCTCGTGCGCGAGTCGACGGATGACCGTGTCCCGAGCAGCGCCCTCGGCGCCGCAGCATCGGCACCACTCATCAGGGGTCAGGACCGGGCAAGCGAGCACCGCACGCGCGGGCTCGAGGCGTTGACCGGTCACGACGAGGTCGAGCTCATCGCGGCGGCAGAACGTGGTCAGGTCAGGGCGGGCGAACGCGCCAGAGCGCTCGCCGACGGTAGCGTCAGACAAGTCAAGGTCTCTCGGATGCAGCGTGTAGGAACCTTCATCCTCGGGAGATCTCGACGTCTATCCCGGGACCGCCACGCCAACGCCAACTACACCCTCATCTGGGATGAGCCTGATTAGGTCGTCGGTTCGATTGCGACAGGCGGCTCCGGCGAATAGCCCCTGACCTGTGGAAACGCAGGGCAGGGGCTGTTCCGTTCTGGTGGTCGCGATGCGGCGGGGCGTTGTGTCGCGACCTGGACGTGCGAGGTGTCAACGGTGCATAGCCGCAGCGATCGTTCGGCCCGTCGGGGATCATCAACGTGGTGCGGGTGTCGAGGCGGTCGGGTCCGGAGGCTCGGCGGGGCGCGATCGTCTCGTGCGTTGGCGGACTACGGAAGCTTGGACGCCAGGACGTCGGCCGCCAGGATCTCGGGTGCTGCGGCGAGGAGGTGCTGGTTGGCCATCAGGGCGGTGACGATGGCGCCGTTGGCGTGGGCGTCGCGAGCGGCCTCGTCGGGGAATGCATCGAAGATCCAGAAGGTGTCGGCGTGGGTCCTGACCGCGAACCAGACAATCGTTCCTACTTCTTCGTTGGCGAGTGCGACAGCACCGGCGAGCAGATCGGCGAGCGAGTCGTGCTGTCCATCGGCCGCGACGATCTTGGCGACGAAGGCATACGGAAGTGATGTGGGTGTGGACATGAGGGACTCTCCTTGAGGTCGGGGTTCTTCGTGAGACGAGTTCAGCCTATGACGAGCGAGAGCCGGTGGGGAGTGGCGTATACGGCAGTAATGCTACTATTTACGCCATGCGTATTGGACTGATCGCGATCGACGGCTGCTTCGGTTCGGCTATCGCGTCGATCATTGACATCGTGCGGGTGGCCGACGGAGCCCGCGGCGATGTCGACCCGCGGATCGAGCCGATCGAACTCGCCATCCTCGGACCGAAACGGCGAGTGACCACGACGGCATCGATGACCCTGTCGGTGGACCACCCGCTGTCGGCGTCCGGAGAGTTCGACGTGGTCGTCGTCCCTGCGCTTGGAACCCTCACGGCCGCCGATACCAACGACGCCCTCCAGAGCCGAGATGCTCGTTCGGTGATCGCCTCGCTCGGGCGCCTCGACGAGGCGACCACCCGGATCGCCGCGGCGTGCACCGGTGTGTTCGCCGTCGCCGAGACCGGACGGATGCATCATCGGCGGGCGACGACGAGCTGGTTCCTAGGGCCGGAGTTCCTGAAGCGCTATCCGACCGTCGCCCTCGATCTCGACACCATGGTCGTGGTCGACGGGAACCTCGTCACCGCCGGCGCCGCGTTCGCCCACATCGACCTCGCGCTCTCACTCGTGCGATCGATCAGCCCCGACCTGGCCCAACATGTCGCCAAGCTCCTCATCATCGACGAGCGGCCGTCGCAGGCGGCCTTCGTCGCCTACGAACATCTCCGGCACGAGGACCCGATCGTCGTCGAGTTCGAACGCTTCGTGCGCGCCCGCCTGGACGAACCGTTCAACGTCGCCTTCGTCGCGCAGTCGCTGGGCACCAGCCGGCGCACCCTCGAACGACGAATCCGTGCGGCGCTCAACCTCACTCCGCTCGGCTTCGTCCAACGGCTTCGCATCGAACGAGCTCGGCACCTCTCAGCAACCACGGACCTCACCTCCGCCGAGATCGCGCTACGGGTCGGCTACGCGAACGCCGAGACTCTGCGCTCCCTCCTGCGCAGGGAGCGACGCCGTTCCTGACCTATCGCCATGCTTTAGGACCACCTCTCAGCACGTCGCGTCGACGCTCGAGCCTGTTTGGCGATCAGCCGACAAAGTTTTGGATCTTTACGAAACAGAAGAGGCAATCGCTGACGAAGTGCACCGCTCGCTTGAACGCGCGTACTGCGCACGGAACGACCGCTATCTCAATGCGGCCTGTTGGATTGCCGCTGCGAGATGGTCATAGCCGACGACTGCGACGGCGAGCAGCTGTGCAGTGCGGTGCGACGACCCACAGTAGTTCTTGGGATGGCGCTGGCCGCGCCCGCGGATCGCCGATAGCCGCAGAACACGGGCCGAATAATCGGGGCCCAATCCGTATTGCGCTAGTTTGAGGATGGATTGCTCGGTGTGGTCGGGTCGAGAGGAAAATTGCTGTGGCAAAGTCGGAAAAGCTTGTCGAACAGGCGAAGGGGCATTTTGAGGTCGGCGAGGTGCTGAGAGGCGCCGTTCGGGGCGCGTACGAGGTCAAGATCATGGGATCCGACAGTGTTCGGAATGGGGTGCTCATCGCGACAGACCGAAGGGTGATCTTCTACGCCAAGAAGTTGGGTGGGTTCGATCTCGAGTCATTCCCGTATGGCAATATTTCGAGTTTCGAGCAAGGCAAAACCCTGATGGGGCACCATGTCACATTCCATGCGTCTGGCAACCGTGTCTCCGTGAAGTGGCTCCAACCTGCGAACGAGTTTGCGGACTTCCTGTCGGCTGTGAAGCAAGGGATGAATGCGAAGCATGTTCGCTCTGATGCTCAGGCTCCGGCGCAGAACGTCGTTGCCGGCGCTGACGTCATGCTCCAATTGCAACAATTAGGTTCGCTGCGGGACGCCGGTATCGTCACCGCTGATGAGTTTGAGACGAAGAAGGCGGAACTACTTAAGAGGCTCTGACTTGGCCCCGCCTGCGTGGTCGAAGTTCTGCGGCTCGTGTGGGGTCAATCGGATCGCTGATGGACATCGACGCTGGCGCCCGGCTCACATCTTAGGGCGGCTGCTAGATTGCTCGAGGGCGCGTGGGAAACGCTTGTGCGCCGTGGTGTTTCGGAGCCCGGGCTCTTCCCTCAGATGAATGGATCTGCGCGTCGATCCGTGATACGGATGGCTGCGTCGCCTGGCCACCTCGTATTCTGGATCAATCATGAGCGAACACTTCAAGGACGTCGCGCGTCGCATCGAGGCGAACCCGCTCGGCCGCCTCATGTACGGGCAGCGCGAGCTGTTCCACTCCAATCTCATCGGCTGGTTCTTCGATCAGCTTCCCGCATCGGCTGACGCAACGTTCCGCCCGTTCGCAGGGGACGGTTCCGACTCGCATCGCTTCGTGGAGCGCGAGCGCGGACATATGGATCTCGTGTTCCACTGGCCAGATCGCGCGCCATTGGTCATCGAGAACAAGGTTTTCTCGTTACCGCAACGCGACCAATTGGAGGAGTATCAGGCTGCAACAGCCGGGTGGTCGCACGCACCACCCCTCTCGTACTGCTGTCGGTGAGTGCGCCAGACTTCGATCTCGGCACTTGGCGCTATCTCAGCTACGCAGAATTCGGGGCACGGATCCTTGAAGCGCTCCCCGCCGATTCGTCATACGAGGTCGAGACGATGCGCCGCTACGCCGCGCTCATTAGCGATCTGCACCAGTTGGTCTCTGCCACCGACGTACGCTCCGACAATGAACCCGTGTGGCTGTCTGAAACACTGCTCTCATCGATTTCCAGTTCACAGATGCGCGCCGCGTTGCACAAGGCACGCGCCCAGCGCGTCGCGCGCGCACTCAACGATTTTCTGCCTGAACTTGAGCAACCTGCGGCTGGTGGCATGAGCAACGCGACCCCGCTGGTGGAGTCATTCGAGTACGTATACACGCGGGGACAGCATGTGCATCTCGGTTGGCAGCTCCAAGGCAACCAGTTCCGCCGTGCCGTCGTCTACCACGACCAATCGATAGCGGGTCGGAGCCAGGAATCACGACGTCTACGTGAGGACATAAGTCGGCGGCACCCCGAGTTCTATGCTTTTCCAATGCCGCTACCTCAAGTCCCTGGCGGAAGAAAGGAGTTCAATCACTTCGCTCCGTCTTTCGTTTATAGGTACGTGAAGACACCCGATCTCACAATTTCTGACTTGAAAGCGGCAGCCTCAGCGGTGCACGGGGAGATTGAGCAACATCGCGCTGAAGGTTCCGTAGAGCCTCGCCCCATCGATACTGCGCGAACAGCGCCGTAACGCGTTCTCCGCACGCGCCGCATTGCGGCTAGCTGAGGGAACCAACGCCAGTATCACCATGGCGCGCACGGCACCCCCGCCATGCACACCCCGTTACTCCAACATTCCGCGCAACCGCTCGTGAAACTGGGTGGAGCGGGAGTCGAGGCCCACGAAGTGCACAGTGATGTCGTGCTCGCGATATTTCGTTTCGACGGAGTCGAGGGCGGCGACGGTTGACGCGTCCCAGATCTGTGCCGCCGAGAAGTCCACCGTCACCTCAGCCGGGTCTTCGGCGTATGAAAACTGTTCGACGAGGTCGTTGCTGCTGCCAAAGAAAAGCGGGCCGTGCACGGCATAGGCAACACTCGTTCCCGACACCTGTCGCGTCAGGGTCACGACATGCGCCACGCGCCGCGCGAACAGCACCATGGCCAGCAATACGCCAACGCCCACGCCAATCGCGAGGTTGCTCGTGGCGACCACGACGACAATGGTCACCACCATCACCGCCGTCTCGGAAAGCGGCATGCGGCGCAACGTAGACGGCCGAATGCTGTGCACGTTGATCGTCGAGATGGCTACCACCATCATCACGGCAGCCAGCGCGACCATGGGAATCTGTTCCATCACGTCGCTCAGCACCGTCACGAGCACAAGCAAGAACGCACCTGCCACAAACGTCGACAACCGCGTGCGTGCGCGCCCCAGCTTGACGTTAACCACCGTCTGGCCGATCATCGCGCACCCGGCGATGCCGCCCCACAGCCCGGCGAAAATGTTCGAGACGCCCAACGCCCACGACTCACGGCCCTTGTGCGATCGGGTGTCGGTGATGTCATCGACGAGCTTCGCCGTGAGGAGCGTCTCCATCAGCCCGACAAACGCGACGCTCACGGCCGTCGGGGCAATGATGCCCAACGTCTCCATCGACAGCGGAACCAGCAGTGGCGTGATTCCGGGGAGCCCGCCCGCCACCTCTCCCTGATCGCCCACGGCCGGAACACTCAGCTGCGCAATCATCGTGATCGCCGTCACGACGACAATCGCCACCAGGGGCGCGGGTACCGCCTTCGTGAGACGCGGTAGCCCCACCACAATCACGATCGTCAGCGCGAAAAGCGGATACACCAGCCAGGGCACATCGAGCAGATGGGGAACCTGCGCGGCGAAGATCAGAATGCCGAGCGCATTGACGAACCCCAGCATCACCGACCGCGGAATGAAGCGCATCATGCGCGCGAGGCCGGTCACACCAAACAGAATCTGAATGGTTCCGGCCACGATGACCGTTGGCAGCAGGTACTCGACTCCGTGCTCGCGCACCAGGGGCGCCACCACCAGAGCCACCGCGCCTGCGGCCGCCGTGATCATCGCGGGGCGACCGCCCAAGATTGACATCGAAATCGCCAGCACCACCGAGGCGATCAGGCTCACCTTGGGATCAACGCCCGCGATCACCGAAAACGAAATCACTTCGGGAATCAGAGCCAGTGTCGTGACGATTCCCGCGAGCACTTCCGTCGCGAAGAGTCGGGGGTTGCGCAGGGCCTGTATCACAGACGGAGAAGTCTTCACTGATTAACTTTAGGCGTTCCGCCCGGCGCCGAGCGGCACAGAACCCTTGCCCTGGCGCGGGAGTGCTCCTAAGCTACGGGAAGTGGGACAAGTGTCCCACTCTGTGACTGGGCGAACGATGACGTTAGCCGGGGGAGGCGATGATGTTTCACGAACCGCACGCTGGCGCCAACCCGGTAGCGCTGGGTCAGGCCCTTCCGCCCTCCTTTGTTCTGGGCACGGCAACCGCATCGGCGCAGATCGAATGTGCAACCACCGTCGGCCGGCGCACCCCCAGCGCGTGGGATCGCTTTAGCGCCGAACCCGGCCGTATTCTCGACGCCAGCACGACGGCGGTGACCGCCGATCACTATCACCGTGTCTCCGAAGACGTGCGCCTCATGGCGGCGCTCGGCTTTGACGCCTACCGCTTCTCCCTCGGCTGGACCCGCCTGCAACCCGAGGGGCGCGGCCCGCTCGACCCCACCGGCGTCGACTTCTACGACCGCTTGCTCGATGAGCTGCACGCCGCCAACATCACGCCATTCGCCACGATCTTTCACTGGGATCTCCCGGCCCGAGGCCGTACACGCGGTCGCCAGCATGCTCGACGACGCCGACACCCCACGGTGACGCAACCGGCGGTCACCCCACGGTGACGGAACCGGCGGTGACTACGCGGTGCCGGTGAGGGTGCGGTGCGTGGCGATCGCCTGCTGATCACTCAACGACGACACGTAGTCGACGATCGCGCGGCCGCGCGCCTGACGACGAAGCCCGGCATCGCTCGCCTCGCCCACGATGCTTTCGGGTCGCGATTGCCGCAGCGCAAACATGTTGTGCGTGACCTCCTCGACCCACTCCTGCAGGCGCCGTGGTGCTCGCGGTGCGTCATCGGAGTCGGTCAGCCAGGCGTCAAAGCCAAGAGCGAGATCGGTGACGATGCGTGCCTGACCGCGTTGCGGTAGCGCAAGCTCCGGGCGCTCCAAGACAAAGTGCGCGTGCACAAACTTCAGCACGATGACTTCGTGCCACGCGCGCTGATTCAGTCGAACGTGGCCGCTGCGCACATGCGGGTTACGCTCCACCACGACCGAGGTGCGCAAGTGTTCAATCCATCGTCGAGTAAAACCCGAGACCGCACGCTCACTGTCGATGCCGCCATCGTAAGCGGCGGCTAGCAGCGAGCCGCTGATGCTTTCGCTCACCCGTTGCACGGCCTCGGCGAAGGCGTCGCGGTCGGCAATCCACGCGTCTTTCATTGAGGCGCGACGCCACAAGAGCTCCAGTGCCGTTCCGGGTGCGCGCCGCGTTGCGGCCAGTTCGGTCTCGTCCATCGTTGAAAACGCGGCAGCGGCCGACAGCCAAGCCCGAAACTCTGCGGCGACTTCGGACTGCTGCAGCACGCCTGCGCGCGCAAACTCGTCCAGATCATGAACGGCGTAGGCGATATCGTCGGCGAGATCCATGACCGCGCACTCGATCGTTTGCTGCCCCGGAGCGATCGTGGGGAAGGCGCTGCGAGCCTGTTCCATTTGCGCCGCATCCAGCGCATAGGCCGAAAACTTGCCCGCTCCTGCAATCGGGTCGGCGCCCACGCCGCGACGGCGATCAGAGACCGCCAGATCCGAGATGGACACCCCGATCCACTCGCCACGCGTCCACGGGTACTTGAGCGTGGCCGCGCGCGTGCTTGCGGTCAGGTTGAGGCCAGGAAAATTGCGCCCGAGCGTATCGAGCTGCACCAGAATGCGAAACGACTGCGCGTTGCCCTCGAACCCTTCGAGCAGCCCCAACCGCTCGCGTGCGACGCGGTCCAGCACCCGCTCACCGAGGTGCCCGAACGGTGGGTGACCGAGGTCGTGGGCATGCGCGGCTGCCTGGGCGACGATCGTGTCACACCCGCCGAGCATCTCAATGGTGGCGCCGGTTGCATCGTCTTCGCGGCGCTCACCGCGGGTGAAAGCGCGGCGCCGTGCGGCAGTACCGGCGAGGTTGGCGGCAATCACGCGGGCGACGGCGCTCACCTTGAGCGAGTGGGTCAGGCGGTTGTGCGCCATCGGCCCAACACCGGAGAGCGGAACCACCTGCGTCACATCGGAAAGCCGCCCGAAATAGGGGGAGAAACGGATGCGTTCGAGGTCAATGCGGTATTGCTCGGTCGCGAGCGAGCCGTTGCTGGCTCCCTCGTCGGCGCCGGCAACATCTTCGACCGACAGCGCGGAGTGCTGGGAAGATTCGGCCTCGGCGTATCGGCGCGATGTACGTGCCAGAGAGGGGGCATCCGCGAATGTCATGGCCCTATTCAACCAGCCTGGGGCAGACGCGTGAGGGAGGCGAAGACCGCGTCTTCGTCTCCCTCACGCGGTGATCACACCGTGTTATTCGGCAGATTCGAGCCCGGCGCCCGAGGGCGACACTAGAATCTTCACGGCCGTCTCGTTGCGGTTGATGAGGGTGTCAAAGCCCTCGTCAACGATGTGCTCCATACCGATCTTTCCCGTGATGAACGGCTTGAGGTCGATCTTGCCCGACTCCACCAGCGCAATCGTCGCAGGGTGCGAGTTAACGTAACCAATGGTTCCGCGCACATCGAGCTCTTTCATCACGAGCTTGTGCATGTCGAACGTCGCAGGCTTACCCCAGATCGACACCACAACGATGACGCCGGTGGGGCGCACGGCGTCCATCAGCGTGTCAAAGACAACCTGCACAGACGTTGCTTCAAAGGCAACATCGGCGCCCTGACCGCCGGTGAGCTTCTTCACCTCGGCCACCACGTCGACCTCGGCCGGGTTCAACGCCACATCGGCGACGCCGGCATCGAGAGCCTTCTGACGGCGCAACGGCGACAGCTCCGAAATGATGACGCGAACATCGAGAGCGTGCAGCACGGCGGCAGTGAGCTGACCGATGGGGCCAGCACCGCCAACGAGCGCGGTTTGACCAGCCTTGACGCCCGAGCGCATGACGGCGTGGTAGGCAACTGAGAGCGGCTCGATGAGGGCGGCTTCATCGAGGGCAACAGCCTTGTCAATCTTGTGCACCCATCGGCGCTTGACGACGATGTTTTCAGCCAGTCCGCCACCGCGGCCGGCGAGGCCGATGAAGTTCATGTCTTCAGACAGGTGGTAGTCGTTCGAGTCAGGGCCGGTGTTGACGTCATCGTGAATGATGTACGGCTCAACAACGACGTGGTCGCCGACCGCGAGATCGGTGACACCCTCACCCAGTTCAGATACCACACCCGAGAACTCGTGGCCGAGCGTGATGGGTGCCGATTCTCCCGAAATCGGGTGCGGCTGACCCGGAGCCGGAACGAAGATCGGGCCCTCGAGATATTCGTGCAGATCGGTGCCGCAAATCCCCGTCCATGCCACATCGATACGCACCGTTCCCGGCTCCAGCGGCTGCTGTTCGATGTCTTCAATGCGAATGTCGTTGCGGCCGTAGTAGCGTGCTGCCTTCACGATGATCAACCTTTCATGCGCCGACGCGCGAGGCGAAAGCGCGCGGTGGCATGCTTTCGCTTCATCGCTTCGATGACTGGATTAGTCCAATAGAAGCAAGACAGTGCGCAGGTCGTTCGGCTATCAGAGCAACGCGGCCTAACAGGGCTCAGCGTCTCAAACGATCACACTGCTTGATACCTTCAGCCTACGCCTGATCGCGCTGCTGGGGGTCGCCGACTGCGCCGGAAATAACCGCATGCGCGTCGCTCTGCTGCCCTGAGCGCAAGCGTCGTGGGGCAACACAAGCACACCAGCACCGGTGAGGAGAGGCAGCGACGGGGCGAGCGGCAATTCAGCGACCGTCAGGCTCAGCACCAGAATGAGCACGTTCAATCGTGTGGTGAGCGCGGAGCGCAACCTCATGGTGCCGTCTGCCGGCGGCAAACGCTGCGAAAAGCCAACCCGAGATCTCGGTCATGCCGCTCGCGCTGGCGTACGCCGGCGAAAATCACTAAGGCGTGGAGGCCGGCCGATGCGCTGCACCGGCCGCACGACGCAACCGCGCGGCTCCAACGAAGCCGAGCAGGAGGAAGATGGCTGCGACGAGAAGTGACGCGCGGGTGGCGTCGGAAAAACCAGATGCCAGAGCGTCGATGGCTTGCGGCGTTTGGTCTCCGAGTGCGCTCGCGGCACCCTCAGCGCGCAACTGTGCAATCGTGGTTCCGGCGGTGAGACGCGTCGACTCGGCTAGCTGTTCGGCCTGCGAGCCCGTGATACCGGCCTCGCCCAGCGCGGTCGGCACGGTGATCGCGAGGGACACGGCCAGGGCGGCTCCGGCGAAGGCCGTTCCCAGCGCTGAGCCCACCTGGCGTACCGTGCTCTGCGTGGCCGAGCCCTGACCCGAGATCTCGACCGGAATATCTTGCAAGACGGTTCCCGTGAGTTGTGCAGACGCGAGGCCCAGGCCTAAGCCATAAACAACGAGGGGGAGAGCGACAATCCACCCCGGCGTTGTCGCTTGCACCACGAGCGCAAGCGCAACAACGCCCAGGACCTCGAGTCCGAGACCGATCAGCACCGTGCCCGGTGAGCCGAAGCGGGCGGCGAGATGACGCGCCGATGCGCCCGAAAAGAACGCACCGAGCGCCATCGCCGCGAGCACGAGACCTGCACCCATCACGTCGAGTCCCAGCGCGTTGATCAGGTACAGCGGCAACACGAAGATGATCGCAAACTCACCCACAGCCACCATCGCGGCCGTGAGATTGCCCCATGAGAATGTCGAATAACTGAACAGGTTGAGATCGAGCAGGGCGGCTCGCTGCACCTTCTCACGGTGCCGCTCCCACACCACGAAGAGCACGAGAGCAATGGCGGCGACGGCGAAGGCGACCGGAACCACAGAGATGGGCGCATCGATGGGCCACTCCCAGCCGAAAAGGGAGAATTCGCCGGCGGGGGAGAGCCAGCCGAGATCGGGGCCCTCGATCACCGCGAAGACGAGCGCGCCGAAACCGATCGCGCTGAGGAGCGCGCCATCAACATCAACACCGGGTCGAGTCTTGACGCCACGGGTCTCGGGCACCGTGACGATAGCGGCGATGAGAACCGCGATGCCCACCGGCACGTTAACGAGAAAGATCCAGTGCCATGAGGTCCATTGCACGAGGGCCCCGCCGGCCAGGGGGCCGACGGCGGCCGCACCCGAAATGACCGCGCCCCACACCCCGAAGGCGGCGCCGCGGTACCGCCCCCGGAACACGGCGTTGACCGTGGAGAGAGTGGACGGCATGATGAGCGCGGCTCCCACGGCTTGGACGGCGCGCGCGGCAATCAGCATGCCCGCCGTCGAGGACGTTGCGGCGAACACGCTGGCGGCCATGAAGACGATCAGGCCCACGAGGAAGAGGCGCTTGCGGCCCCACCGATCGGCGAGGTTGCCCGTGGAGAGCAGCAGAGCCGCCAACAAGACCGCATACAGGCTGTTGACCCACTGCGCATCGGTGAGGTCAAGGCCGAGATCACCGATGATGGCGGGGAGCGCCACACCCACGATCGTGCCGTCCAGCACGATGAGTCCGAGGCCGATAGAGAGCACAGCCAGGGCCGCCCAATCACGCCGTGTCGGAGCCGGTGACTGTTGCGGTGTCGTCATAAGGGTGGCCCTCCTGCTCGCGCTTATGGTTAGGCTTGCGTGGTGCTCTCCACGATGGCAGGTTGCGCGGGTGAGTGGAAGATCGCGCGGCGCAAGGCGATGAAGAAGACGATCATGCCCGCCGTGATGCTGATGTGGCCGAGACCCGCGATGCCGGAGATCATGGCGCTGGACTCTTTCCCCAGCACGGTCAAGGTTCCGTGCCAGATCAACATGGCCGACGTCACACCGACACCGGCGTTGTACAGCCAGAAGAACCAGGCGAAGAGCCGCGGGCTCGCCGAGATTCGAAAGGCCTTCTCAACCACCAGCACGATCAGCAAGACAATGAATCCGAGCGTGAGGAGGTGAGTGTGGGCGAGGCCGAGCTGGGTGAACTGCCCCTCAGGAAAGTCGTTCAGCTTCGTGAACTCGCGATAGAACAGTCCGGAACCCACGCCCAAGACCATGTACACCAGGGCGGCGTTGAACAGTTTCTTCATGGTGATTTCTCCTGTGATGTTTAACTCTCCTTCGAGTTCATCACCCCGTGGTTCCGGCGTCATCGCGAGGAATGGTGAATGCACTATCACCCATTTGGATGATGTCATTCGCCAGCCCGCCGATTGCCTAGGCTTATGACATGGATGCCATGCCGAGCGGAGCACGCCGTTACATCAAGCACGTCTCGACCGAAGAGGGCGTGTACGGCCTGATCTTGGTCTCGGGTTTGATCGCAGCAGCGGGCATCGCCCATTCGTCGGCGGGGCAGATTCTCGTGATTGGAACCGTCACTCACGTTGTGTTTTGGCTGGCTCATGTCTACTCAGGTGTCGTAGCGGGTCATGGTCGGCGCGACCGGCCTGATTATCGTGGTCGCCAAGCTCGTCGTCATGCACTAGCCAGTCGCTCTCCTCTCGTGGATGAGCGGAACCATCACGGTGGCGGCCGCGTGAACGTGAGAAATAAGTGGGACGAACGCCCCACTTCGATTAGCCTTAGTGCAAGGCACGACGACGACGTCGAGGGGTGACACATATGGCGCGAACACCGGTTGATGAACGTCGACGCGCTCTGTTGGCCGCGACCCTTCGTGTTGTCGCCTCACGCGGCCTCGCCGCGGCGTCAACGCGTGCCATCGTGGCCGAAGCCGATATGTCGCTCGCGAGCTTTCACTATGCCTTCGACTCACGCGATGAATTGCTTGAGGTACTCATCGGCGAGGTCGTCGCTCTTGAGGAGCGCGCCATCGCGCCCACCGACGTCGAGGGTAAGAGCCTGCATGATCTGGTCTACGAAGGGCTGCGCGGATACCTCCGGCACCTGCAGGCAGACCCGCCGCATGAGCTCGCCATGCTCGAACTCACGCAATACGCGTTGCGGGAGAAAACCGACCTCGCCCGCGAGCAGTACGCCGCCTACACGCGCTTAGTGACGCAAGCTCTCGATATCGGCGCCCAAGCAACCGGCGCCCACTGGTTGGTTCCGCTGCCGACCGTCGCACGCCTGCTCATTACCCTGACCGATGGTCTCACCCTGACGTGGTTGGTCGATCGCGATGACGAGCTCGCTGAAAGCGTCATCGCCGCCGCAGCCCGGGCCGTCGTGGCGCTCGCGGCAGACACCGACGCCACTGGCTGATCCGTCGCGTTCAGCGAGCGCCGACCGCTAGGCTCGCACCATCTCACCCATCGCGAATCGAACGCCGTGACATCTCAAGAATCTTCGTCTTCGCCGCGCCCTGGCTTATGGGCTCAGCTCGCCAAGCCCTACTGCCGGCTGTTGACCCAACCGCCCCGGTGGGTCACGTTTGTGATTGCGATCACGTGCATTCTCGCGGGCCTTTATGTCGTGCTTCGTCCGTTCTTGGCGTGGGGGCTGTTGATCTTCGTCGTGATCGGCGCGATCCTCCTGACCGGCTTCGCACACGTCTTTTCTCCCGGGCCGTGGTGGGCGCGGGTGCTTCCCGCGGCCGCAGCTGTGGGTGTGGTTGCAACGATTCTCATCTACCCGGGCATGACCATCTCGCTCCTGGTGTTGTTGGCCGCGGCGTCGCTCATCATCACCGCGCTCAGCCGCATGATCGGAGCGGTGCGCGGGAGGCACGGCGACCGTTATGCATCCATGGTCTCGGGTCTCGCGGCCCTCCTCCTGGCGGTGACCGCCCTGGCGTGGCCCGACGCCACGGTCTTCCTTGTGGCAACCATCTTTGGCGTGTATCTGGTTCTCTTTGGCGTCGAGCTACTCGTCCATGTGTGGCGAGGTGCGCGGAGCGACCGAGACTCCTCGACTGCGGCATCGATCGTGCCATCGCGCGGCGCCCGCGTGCGCACGGGCGTCGCTGCCAGCCTCGCACTCGTCGGGTCGATTGCGCTCGTCGCGGGCGGCCTCGCGCTGAGCGGTACCCCGCAACCCGACGGTTTCTACACGCCACCCGACGGCTTGCCCCCTCAGGCTGGCGTGCTCTTGTCTGCGCAGGTGTTTACGCGAGACGTACCGGCCGGGGCCGAGGGATGGCGCATCCTGTACACCACGACCAACGGCGACGACGAGATCATCACGGCGTCTGGTCTGGTTATTGCGCCGGCTGATGCCACACGGTCTCCGGTTATTGCCTGGGCGCATGGAACCACGGGTTTCGCTCGAGGGTGCGCTCCGTCGCTCTTGGAACACCCGTTTGTCGCCGGCGGAATGCCGGCGACCGAGGATGCTCTCGCCGCCGGGTGGAGCATCGTGGCGACTGACTACCCCGGCTTGGGAACAACCGGGGTGCAGCCGTATCTGATTGGCCAAGGGGAAGGGCGAGCGGTGCTGGACGCCGTCCGTGCCGCTCGGCAACTGGAGTCGATCTCGCTCGCAGAAGAAACCGTGATCTGGGGGCATTCGCAAGGAGGGCACGCGAGCCTCTGGGCAGGGGGTCTTGCCAGCACATACGCTCCAGAACTCACTATTTCGGGTGTCGCCGCAATGGCTCCGGCCAGTGACCTGCCGGTTCTCTTGGAAGCAATCGCAGACCAGCCGGTTGGTTCCGTCTTCGGGTCTTTCGCGCTGGCCGCCTACGCCGGAACCTACGATGACGTCGCGACCACCGACTATGTGCGCCCCGGTGCTCACATCATGATGCAAGAAATGCAGTCACGCTGTCTTACCGATGCGTCCTCGTTGGTGTCGATCGCGACGGCGCTGTCAGCAGATGCCAGCGTGTGGGCGCAGTCGCCGGGTGATGGTGCGTTGGGAGAGCACGCCGAGCGGTATGTGCCTCGATTGCTGATTTCTGCGCCCGTTTTTCTCGCTCAGGGTCTCACCGATACGCTCGTGGTTCCGGCGATGCAGCAGGGGTACGTCTCCGAGCGGTGCGCGGCGGGCCAAGTCATCGACTATCGGGAGTATCCCGATGCCGATCACATGGGTTTGGTCGCTGACCAAACCCTGCTTGACGACCTGATGTCTTGGACGACGGATCGGTTTGCGGGCCAGTCAGCTGCCACCGAATGCGCTCGCGGCTGACACGCGCTACCGGGTGTCGTCGGCGGGCTCAGCTGACGTCGTGTCGTTGTCGATGGTGCGTCGAGTGAGCATGACCTGACACTGATGCGCCGTGACGAATGGCTGCAGTTTGCGAAGCGCGAGCGGGCCGTTGGTTTGCCGCAAGACATCTTGCACGAGGCGGGCGTGCACCCCACACACGAGCGCGCGATCTTCGTCGATCATGTCGTGATAGCGGCAGGGAGCAAGCTCAAACGTGAGGGATTCTTCGTTGACACGGGGGTCGAGGCCGGCGTCTTCGAGATGTTCGTAGAGAACGTCGATTTGCCGCTGGGCGTCGTCTTCGAGCGGTGCGGATGTCGCGTCGGTCACAGCGCGCAAGAGGCGCCCGCGCTCGCTGGCACTGGCAACCCGTGCCGCAGCAACCGGATGCTGTGTCGCATCACGCACCGGGGAATACGTCACCGGCGGGCGCCCCGCCGTTCCGACCTGAACCGTGTCTGCGCGGATCAAACCCTCATCTTCGAGTACCCGCAGGTGATCGCGCACGGTGTTCAGCGGAATGCCCGTCTCGGAGGCGATCTCGCCCGCACGCCGACCCGGTACCCGCTGAATTGCGCGCAGCAGGGTAAGCCTGCGGGGTTGGGTTAACCCACGAAAGTCATGTGCGCGGCGCGGCATGCAACCAGGCTAAACCGAGGGGATGAGACCGGGCTGACCGTTCGGCCGGATAAAACCGGTGGAAAATCCTCCTCCCTTTTTCGAACGCGGCGACAGTAGGAACTGTTGCTGACACCATCACGAGAAACGGACAGCCATGAAGCTCTCACCTGAGTCGGAAGCCATCGTCGCCGCGACCGCCGGAGTCGTCGCTGAAAACGCTGAAGCCATCACACGAGTGTTCTACCCGTTGATGTTTGACGCTCACCCCGAACTATTGAACGTTTTCAATCGCGCGAACCAGGCGATCGGTGAGCAACCCAAAGCGCTGGCGGCATCGGTCGTCGCGTTTGCGGTGCAGCTCATCACGCCCGATGCCCCCGACTTCGCACCCGTGATGCGACGGATCGCGCACAAGCACGTCTCGTTGGGCATTCCGGCTCGCTCCTACACGATTGTCGGCCGTCACCTGCTGGATGCAGTCGGAATCGTGCTGGGTGATGCGGTGACTCCCGAGGTTCGGGCCGCGTGGGACGAGGTGTATTGGCTGTTCGCCACCGCACTGATCGCCGAAGAAGCCAAACTCTACGCACTGGGTGGCACTGACCCGGAAAACCCCTGGCGCGAGTACCGGGTGGTCGAGCGCGCCGAGGAATCAGGTGACGCCTTCTCCCTTGTTCTCGCTCCGGTCGCCGGTGAAACCCCGGCGCATCACACCGGCCAGTACGTTGCGATTGCCGTCGATCTGCCCGACGGAACCCGCCAGCCTCGCCAGTACACGATCTCATCGGGGCCGCGTGGCGATGCCTTGCGAGTGACGGTGAAGCGTGTTCGCGGAGTGAATGGCAATCCCGACGGTCAGGTCTCGAACTGGCTGTATGACAACGCGAAGCCCGGCGCTGTTTTGTTGTTGTCGCAACCTGCCGGGGATGTGGTTCTGGACAGCTCGGATGAGCCTCTGGTTTTGGTGTCAGCGGGCATCGGTATCACGCCGGTTGCCGCGATCTTGGAGGATCTCTCGCGCCGCCAACCCGCGCGCACGGTGCGGTTGTTCCACGCGGACCGCGACCACGATTCGCATGCGCTCTACGCGTCGCTGCGCAGTCAGATTGTCGCGATGAGCGATGCGAAAGCACAGAACTGGTATGAGGCGGGTGCGGAGTCGGCTCCCACGATTCATCCCGCCAAATCGGGCTTCATGAACCTCGATGACGTCGACCTGCCCGACAACCCTCGCGTTTTCATGTGCGGTCCGCTCGCGTTCATGCAGTCGGCGCGCGGCACGCTCATGCGCCGCGGTGTGGCCAGCGAGCGCATTCACTACGAAGTCTTCGGCCCCGACCTGTGGGCGCAGCAGCCGGACAACGCAGGCTGATGAGTGAGGCGCCCGGGTGTCTTTGGGCATCCGGGCGTCGCGCGTTTGGTGCGAACGGGCGCCGCGCGTTTGGTGCGAACGGGCGCCGCGCGTTTGGTGCCTACTCGGATCGCGTTTGGTGCTAACGGAAGTCACGCGAGTTGTGCTGTAACCCGACACGAAGATCTTCGAAACCATCGGCGATAATATTCGTCACCCCCTCCGGCGATCGTTCCACGATGCCACGGACGATGAGTGCGGGGGAGTCTCGCACGATGGAACGATATTTGTTCCATACGCCCACAGAACAAATGACGTTGGTGAGGCCAGCCTCATCTTCGAGGTTGATGAAGGTAATGCCCGAAGCTGTGGCCGGGCGCTGCCTGTGGGTGACGAGCCCAGCGACAAAAACGCGCCGCTCATTCTCATGCGTGCGCAACTCCCGCGAAGTGAGCACACCGCGAGCGTCGAGCTGAGCACGGAAATGCGTGATCGGATGATCTGTTGTGGAGATGCCGGTCGCCCACAAATCCGAGGCCAGTGTTTCGTAACTGGTGGGGTCGGTGAACAGCGGTGGTTGCACGGCCATCACGGTGCCGGGAAGAAACTCCGGGCGGTCAAGTGCCGCGTTGCCTGCGAGCCACAGTGCTTCGCGGCGAGAGATGCCCAGACAATCGAATGCACCTGCCGTGGCGAGAGCCTCAACCTGGGCTGAGGTGATGCCGGTGCGGCGAACAAGGTCATGGAGATCATGGAACATCCCGTGCTTATCCCGTTCATCGACGATTCGCTGTGCGGTCTTATCGCCAACACCCGTGACCCCAGCGAGCCCCAAACGCACGGCAAACGCTCCGTCACGCCGGTGCTTCGCCGTGTCTTCTGGGTCGGTGATACGGAACACTCCAACGGGAGGCTGTTCTCGACGAGTGCACTGATCGACGCCCGTTGGCGCAGTGCTGTCGCCCAGGGCTTCCAGCCCGTCGGCGGCGTGGGAGAGGGCAAGGTCGGGTCGCAGAACCTGAACGCCGTGGCGGCGAGCGTCGGCGACCAGCGTCGCCGGTGAATAGAAACCCATCGGCTGGGCTCGAAGCAGGCCGGCGAGAAAGGCTGCCGGATAATGCAGTTTGAGCCAGGAGCTGGCATAAACCAAAAGCGCGAAGGAGAGTGAATGTGATTCGGCAAATCCGAAGTTCGCAAATGCTTGAATCTTCGTATAAATCGCGTCAGCTTCTTCGGTACTGAGCCCATTGCGGGCCATACCTGCGTACAGCTTTTCTTTCAGCGAGTCGATGCGTTCCAACCCGCGCTTCGACCCCATCGCACGGCGCAAGAGATCGGCATCTTCCCCCGAACAATCGCCAATAGCCATCGCCATCTGCATGAGTTGTTCTTGAAAGACCGGAATGCCCAGTGTGCGCTCGAGCACCGGTTTGAGCTTGGGGTGCGCGTAGGTGACCTCTTCTTGTCCCAGCTTGCGCCGGACGAACGGATGCACGGCGCCACCCTGAATGGGGCCGGGTCTGATGAGAGCGATCTGGATGACGAGTTCATAAAAGCGTCGAGGTTGCAGGCGGGGCAACAGCCCCATTTGGGCGCGCGACTCGACCTGAAAGACACCGATCGAATCGGCGCGACACAGCATGTCGTATACGCCCTTCTCCTCCTTGGGGATGGAATCAAGAGACCATCGTTCTGCCGTGGTGTCAGCGATGAGATCGAAACAGTGTTGGAGCGCAGCCAGCATGCCCAACCCCAGCAGATCAAACTTCACCAAGCCCATCCAGGCAGCATCATCTTTGTCCCACTGGATCACGGTGCGATTTTCTTTGGTGGCGTGTTCGACCGGAACAACCTCACCGACAGGGCGGTCAGTGAGCACCATCCCACCGGAGTGAATACCGAGGTGCCGCGGCGCCTTAAGGAGCTCCGTGGCGTACTCGATGACCTGATCGGGAATGTCGTGAGCTGTTTGCGTTGACAGCTCTGCTCCCCAGCGTTCAACCTGCTTCGACCAGGCATCTTGTTGGCCAGTGGAGTATCCGAGTGCTTTCGCCATGTCGCGCACCGCATTTTTGGGCCGGTACTGAATGACGTTGGCCACCTGCGCTGCCCGCTCTCGTCCGTAGCGGCCGTACACCCATTGGATGATTTCTTCGCGTCGCTCTGAATCGAAGTCGACGTCGATATCTGGCTCTTCATCACGCAGCGTCGACAAAAAACGTTCAAAGGGGAGGTCGTAGGCGATGGCGTCGACAGCCGTGATGTGCAGGAGATAACAGACCGCGCTGTTGGCGGCAGAGCCTCGCCCCTGACAGAGAATGCCGCGGCGGCGTGCCTCCTGAACGATGTCATGAACGATGAGGAAGTACCCCGGAAAGTCTTTACGCTCGATAACGTCGAGCTCTTTGTTGATGCGATCTCTGTTTTCAGGCGTCAGACGGGGGTATTTCTCGGGCACGGCCTCCCAAACGAGATGACGAAGCCAGCTCATGGGGGTGTGGCCAGGCGGAACCTCCTGCTGAGGCAACGCCGGACGCGCTCGACGGAGGGGGAAAGCCAGCTCATCGGCCAGCGTCACGGTGTTGGCGACGGCGCCGGGATATCGCTGAAAACGGGCCGTCATTTCGACTCCCGAGCGAAGGAATGCGCCGCCGGTCGAGGGGAGCCAGCCATCGAGGTCTTCCATGCTGCGGTTTGCCCGCACGGCGGCGACAGCCGCATGCAGTCGAGCCTGAGGCGGTGTGGCATAGTGCACGTTGTTGGTGGCGAGAAGGGGAAGGCGATGCTTGCTCGCGAGCGCAGCGAGAGCATCGTTGCGCACGGTATCGCGCGGGTTTCCCTGGTCGGTGAGCTCAATGTAGACGTTGTCGTGGCCAAACAGCGCCGTCAGCCGATCAATTTCGCGAGAAGCAGCGCTTTCGCTCTCGGCGAGCGCTTGAAGCACCGAACTCTTTCGACACCCCGTGAGCACAGCCCACTCGTGCCCCGAGGCAGCAGCGAGCTCTTCCCAGACATAAACCGGACGCCCCTTTTGCCTGCCCTGCAGCTGACCGTGGGTGAGGGCGCCGGCCAACCGGTGGTAGCCCTCTTCGCCGCGCGCGAGGATGAGTGCATGCGTTCCGACGGGGTCAGCCTCACCGTTTTGTCGATTCGGGAGATGAAGCGATAGCTCGCTCCCGAAGACCGTTTTGAGTGCGGTTTGTTCTGCCGCTTCGGCAAACCGCACGATGCCGTAGAAACCATCGTGATCGGTCAGCGCCAGGGCGTGAAGCCCCAGTCGGTCTGCTTCTTCAACGAGTTCTTCTGGGCTGGAGGCGCCGTCAAGAAAAGAGAACGAGGAGTGAGCGTGCAGCTCGGCATACGGAACCGTATTGCGGGGACGCTCGCTTACCGGCGCAACGTATTCACCGCGCTTGTGAGACCACGCGGGGGAGTCGCCGCCATCAGCGCCCGTTGGGGTCGTTTTGGGTCGGCGAGTTTCGGTGAGTACGCGCTCAAGCTCCGACCAGGAGATGGGGGGATTGGAAAAGCCCATCAGTCATACCTGCCTTCTGCGCACCATTCGTCTGACTGGTAGAGAACGACCCAGGCTCGATGACGTTCATCGACGATTTGAAACCGGTAGCGGGGTGGTTGCCGCTGACCATGAAGCCAAAACCGCTCCGCGAGCGGCCACGGACCTGCCCACGATGAAATTCGCAGGCGCTGCCGATTGATGACGATGTGCGTGGGGGTTCCGGTGGTATCTCCGCGCTCAGTGACCTGTACGCGCTCACCGTCTGCGGTGAGAACATCGATGTCATCGTGGGGGGTGAGGGTTGTGGGTACGGGGGGCTCGAGATGGCCCGGCCAGGGGCGATCTCGCACGGTTGTCGAGACGATGCGGTCTCCCCAGGGCACCAGGTGCTGGCGGTCGCCGAGGAGTCGCCCGCCGGTGACCTCGGCGGTGACAACGCCGCGGTGGCCAAGAATTGCCTGCACGCGGGAGAGCGCGTGATGAACACGGGCATCGGGACCGCGCCCCACGAGGGCGGGTTGGTGGTGCACGGCATCGTCAACGGCTTCGGGAATGAGGCGAACCTGGGCGATGGGGTTCTGGGTTGCCTGATCGGGGCTTTCCCATGCGGCTTGCAATTGCCAACGCACGCGATCGACAAGAGCGGCGGCATCAAAGCAGGTGGGGTGTAGCCACACCCGGTCAGACATGATGCCGCGATCGTCAGTGAACTCGATGCGAATTTCTGTGCACACCAGCGCCGCAGCTGCCACGGCGGCAACCACCTCGTCGGCGGTCTGACGCACGGCAAAGGCAACCTGCTCGGCAATCTCTAGCGGGGATTCGAAAGCTACGTCGCGGGCTAGCTCGGGAGGGGGAATTCGTGGGGTGATTTCCCGGGAGTCACGGCCGCCCGCCAATGCCTGCAGCTGCGCCCCGCGTTCGGCGAGGCGGTCACGCACCAGCGTCTCGTCGAGCGCAGCAAATTGCCCGAGCGTATGTACTCCGAGCCGTGACAGCAGGCTCGCCAAATCGGTGTCGTCGAGAATGGCGATGGGAAGAGGAGCGAGGAAAGCCGCGGCCTCGCCCACGGCGACGATACGAATGTGGTTGTCGCCGACATCAATGCTCGCAGTGCGCGCCGCTTGTTCTGCCGTGAAAGCACCGTCGGCTATGCCGGCCTGAACCGCGTCGACACCGTGCTCGCGGGCCGCGTCGATGAGAACACGAGCGGCTTCACGCTCACCGCCATAGTAACGAGCCGGACCTCGAGATCGAAGCATGCACAGCCCCGGCCGCACAATATGAACCCCGGGAGCTTGGGCTTCGATGCGGGAGACAACAGGGCTGAACGCTCGTGCATCGCGGTCAGGATCGTGGGGCATGAGGCGGAGATCAGAACACGCAGCCTGCGCATCGCGTCGTCGTTGGCCGCGCCGGACTCCGGCGGCACGGGCAGCGGCAGAGCAGGCCACGATGGTGTTGCCGTGCGTGACGGCGATCGGGGCATCAGCTACCCACCCCGTGGGTGTGGTGAGCGCGCGTGCGGTCACGGGCCAATCAGGAAACCACAGTGCGATGGTGCGCTGCGGCGCAGCGGTGATTGAAGACATTAGGCCACCACCGTGAGATGAGCGCGCCGGTCGGCCGGCGCCGGCGAGTCGATGGGTGTCACCGAACTGGCCGCGGGGGTGAACGCCACCACCGCTCCCGATGGGCCGGGAAGGAGAACCCGAGCACGCCGCGCAGCCGGAAACCTGCGTCCTCGCGCCGAAATGGTAACCGCACGAGACTGTAGGGCTCCATACCCCTGACCAATGCCGCGCCAACTGGTCTCGGATAGCGAGAGTGTTGCTTCAGCGCCCGGCCACTCGCCAAGCACCAGGAGAACCCCGCCGCGCTCACGAAGGCGTGCACTGAGCCGGGAGATGTCGGCATCGCGGGGGCGAGAGGGAGGGCGAATTGCGATGACGGGGATGACTTCGGCGAGCGCTGCCACCACGGCCAGCCACCGGGTTCCGGGGTTGGGAACCATGACGAAACGTTCGAGTGTAATGCCGAAGCCCTCAACGGCTTCGGCGGCCAGAGAGTCAAAACCCACGGCAGCGCACCAGGAGCCAGCCGTTGACGTTTCGGCCATGAGCGACAGCATGACGCTGACAGAAGAATCAATGGCATAGGTGGCTCCTGGTTTGAGCCCGCCATCGAAGAACAACGGAACCAGGGGCGCAGACACGGGAATGATCGCAGTATCGGCACGCCGGCGTTCCGCACGCTCAATCTGCTCGCGCAGACCCTGGAGCGACGCGGGAGTGGAACTCGCGCGGAGGGGAACAGCCATAGCCACATCCTAGAAAGTATGTTCTAACTAATCAACCTGTGAAGCAACGTTATATCGAAGATCGGACATTGCGCCTTCGGGCTGAAGGGAGGGCTCACCGACTAGGGTTTTCCCATGCGCATCGAATTCGAATCCACGCTGTGGCTGTGGGAAGCCAAGACGGAGGCGTGGACGTTTGTCACCGTTCCGACGGAGCTCTCCGACATGATTCGTGAAATTCCGCGCGTGCCGCGGGGGTTTGGGTCTGTGCGTGTGCGGGTGCGCCTTGCTGACCAGGAGTGGAGCACATCGATCTTTCCGAGTGTGTCGGAGCAGGGCTATGTGCTGCCCATCAAGCGGGCAATTCGCGATGCCGTTGGGCTCACTGTTGGTGACGCCTGTTCAATTCACCTGGATATTCTTGACGCCTAGCTCATCGGCTTTGTAGATAGCCGCTAGGTGCGGGTGGGTGTGGCGCGAGATTGCCCCACATCGTGCACAAAATCCTGGCAATTGCCCGAGCGGGGCTTGCATCTTTATGAGAAGTGTCTCATTATTGAAGAGTCCCTGGCGCGGATATCCGCACTGCGAGAAGTCGAACACCCCTTAGTTCGTTTCGCGGAGTCCGCAATACCAGACCACGACAGTTTCTGAAGACTGTCAGGATTCGGTCCGGCCCATTCGTCCCCACGAGGCCGGGCCGAATCCTTTTTTATCCACAGGTTTGTTGAGGCAAGCCGGTCCTCATCGTCGCTTCGATACGCTCCTCGCGGAGGGGCAATGTCAGCGACGATCCAGAAGACGAAGAGCGCGATGCGGCAGCACCGCCTCAGTGTCGCCGTGCTGAGCGCTGTTGGCATCGGAATCGCGGTGCTCATGCTGGCCGCCGGAGGGTTCTCCCGGGCTAACCCGGCGGGTGGTTGGATGGCCAACGTTCTGCTGTGTCTCGGGCTCGTTGTGCTCGCTGTTTCCAGTGCGTGCCTGGTTATTACCGACGCTTTTCACCACATCTTGCCCCACATCATCATGGGCCCGCTGGCCGTCATGACTCTTCTCATCATGCTCATGGCCGTGATTGCCGGCGCCGACGGACAGGCGGCGCTATGGGGGCTGGGTATCGGGGTCGCCACGGGGTTGGTGTTGCTCGCCCTGGCGATAATCCCTGGGGCTGGGCTCGGGGGAGGAGACGTCAAGCTCGCGGCGATTCTCGCTGCGATCGTGGCGTGGTTCAATCTGCCTGCGTTGCCGTTCGCGCTGCTGAGCGCGCTGATGTCGGCGAGCGTTTTCGCGATCATCGCAATGGTGACGGGGCGTGCGACACGAAAGACGGCCATCGCTCTCGGTCCCTTTCTCATTTTCGGAGCGTGGCTTGCCCTCGCGCTCAGCGTTGTCCCGAGCTAGTGGAGATCCCCTCTGAAAAATGAGGAAAATGAGAAACCTGAGACGGTGAATTTTGTGCAGGTTTCACACCTGCTTGTGTGGCTTGTGCCACCACCGTGGGGCTGGTCTACCATGTGCACATGGCTATTGCACGACTCACGGGCGGTCCGCTCGATGGTCAGCTGATTCCGATGGATGATGCTGACGAAACGCAACTCATCTTGCCGTACACCGAAGGGCAACTGATCTATCGCCGCGTCGGTGATGCGGAGAACACCGGCGACAGCGACGGAGCGACGCAGATCGCGTTTGCCTACGACGAGTCAACGGAACCCATTGACCCCGCCGACGACTGAGCCAGAACGCTCGGTTGAAATCGAGCACACGTATGACGTCGATGCCGAAACGGCGGTGCCGGACTGGTGCGCGCTGGCTGGCGTGGCCACGGTCGAAGGGCCGGAACGGCGCAGTCTCGACGCCCACTACATTGATACTCCAGATGCGGGTCTGGCTCGTCGCGGTGTTGCGATCCGGCGCCGCACGGGTGGTCCCGATGCCGGATGGCATCTGAAGGGTCCCTTGGTTGACGACGCGCGGGTCGAACTACGCTGGCCCTTGGGGAGCGCAGACACTATTCCCGACGCCATTCGTGAGACCGCAGCGGAGTGGGCGCGCGGCGACCTGGTTCCGTTGGCCCGCGTTCGCAACGAACGCGATGCCTACACGCTGCGCGACGCCGACGGCGGGGTCATCGCCGAGTTCGTCGATGACCATGTCGTTGCCGATGACCTGCGCGAAGGCGCCCAGCGCGCCTGGCGGGAGTGGGAGTTCGAGCTTGGCCCCGCTGCTCCGGCTGAAAAAGAACAGCGGGCAGCGCTCTTCGCCGCGGCGCGAGACATTGCTTATGCACACGGAGCCCGCCCGGCGGCTTCCGCGTCAAAGCTGGCCCGAGCGCTCGGCCAGTAGCGCCCGCGCACAAACCCAAACGCAAACGCAAACACAAAGGGCAACCGCACGCGGTTGCACCAAAACAACGGAGGCGGCTCCCGACTGGGAACCGCCTCCTTTCATGTCTGTCAGATCAGAAGTTGATCATGTGGCCAGCAAGACCGTGGAACGTCTCTTGCAGCGCTTCAGACAGCGTCGGGTGCGTGTGCACGTTGCGCGCCATCTCCACAGCCGTCAGATCCCACTTCTGCGCCAGTGTCAGCTCGGGCAGAAGCTCCGAAACGTCTGGTCCGATCATGTGGGCGCCCAGCAATTCGAGGTGCTCAGCGTCAGCGATCACCTTGACGAAACCAACGGGCTCGCCGAGGCCGTGTGCCTTGCCGTTGGCCATGAACGGGAAGACCGAGACCTTGATCTCGTGGCCCTCATCCTTAGCCTGCTGCTCGGTGAGACCGAACGAAGCAACCTGGGGCTGGCAGAACGTTGCACGCGGCATCATGCGGTAGTCGCCCAGGGTCTGGGTCTCCGCGTTGCCGATCGTCTCCGCAGCGACAACACCCTGCGCCTCAGCAACGTGAGCGAGCTGAAGCTTCGCGGTGACGTCACCGATAGCGAAGATGTGCGAAACGTTGGTGCGCATGTAGTCGTCGATGGCGATCGCACCGCGCTCCGTGAGCTCGACACCCGTGTTCTCCAGGCCGTAGCCGGTGACGTTCGGCGCGAAACCAACCGACATCAGAACCTTGTCCGGTTCGATCGTGGCAGTGTTGCCGTCCTTGCCCGTGTAGGTCACGGTGACCGACGAACCGTTGTCAACGACCGACTCAACCTTGGTGGACGTGAGAATGTCGATGCCGTAGTTGCGGTACTGCTTCTGGATTTCCTTCGAGACGTCGGGGTCTTCGTTGGGCAGTGCGCGGTCGAGGAACTCGATGATGGTGACCTTGACGCCGTAGTTGGAGAGCACGTAGGCAAACTCCATACCGATGGCGCCGGCGCCGACGATGACGATCGAGCCGGGCAGGTCGCGCGTCAGAATCTGCTTCTCGTATGTGACGACGTTCTCGCTGAGCTCAACGCCCGGCAGCAGGCGAACGGTCGACCCGGTGGCGATGATGACGTTGTCGAACGTGACCGTCTCGGTTCCGCCGTTGCTGAGGGCGACCTCAATGGTCTTGGCATCAGTGAAGGAGCCGCGGCCATCGAATTCGGTGACCTTGTTCTTCTTCATCAGGTAGTGAATACCCTTGACGCGACCCTCAGCCACGTCGCGGCTACGGTCAAATGCGACGCCGAAGTCCATGGAGATGTTCTCGCCCGTGATGCCGAAGAAATCAGCCTTGTGCGCGAGCGTGTGCGCAAGTTCGGCGTTCTTCAGCAGCGACTTCGAGGGAATGCATCCCACGTTGAGGCAGACGCCGCCCCAGTACTTCTCTTCAATGATGGCCGTATTCAGGCCGAGCTGTGCGCTTCGCACGGCCGCGACGTAACCGCCGGGGCCGGCACCGAGGATGACGACGTCAAAATGTGGCATGCCATAAGCCTACAAGGCCGTGCGCGCCTCGTGGACCGCTGTGGAACCACGTAAATATGTGCGAGCTGTGCGAAAAATCCGTAGGATCGCACCCCAGATGCCTGCCGGAGCGAGAATCGGCTCCCGACCGCGTGAGCAATTCCGATAGGCTGAAAGGAAGGAGGCCAGCGTGTCAGAAGTACAAGGACAAAGCCCGTTCCGCGGCGGTCACGAACCGCGCGAAGCGGCGACCGACACCACGCAGACGTTCGGGCACGACTCCGACCTGTCGTTTATCCCGTTCGGTGTCGAACTGTCAGATGTCGAGCTTGAAGCCATTGGTGCGCTTCCGCAGGGAGCGGCGCTACTCATCGTGCGCTCTGGCCCGACGGCCGGCGCCCGCTACCTGGTTGACACCGACGTCACAACGATCGGTCGTCACCCCGACGCTGACATCTTCTTCGATGACGTCACCGTCTCTCGTCGTCACGCTGAGATTCAGCGCACCGAAGGCGTGTTCGAGCTCATCGATCAGCGTTCCCTCAACGGCTCGTATCTTGAGGGCGAACGCGTTGACCGCGGCGTTCTCACCAACGGTGCTGAGTTGCGCATCGGAAAGTTCCGCATGAACTTCTTTTCATCGCCGGCTGACGTAGCGAGTTCCGCAGCATAATGCCCAGCACTGCACGCGATCGGTCTTCCGCTGGCGGCCTGCTGAGCATCGGCCAGGTGCTCGCGCGCCTGGAGAATGAGTTTCCTGGGTTGTCCAGCTCGAAACTGCGCTTTCTTGAGGCGCAGGGCATTGTGAACCCTGCTCGCACCGAGTCGGGCTACCGCAAGTTTTCGCACGCCGACGTTGAGCGTGTTCGTCTTGCTCTCACCCTGCAGCGCGATCATTACCTGCCCCACTCGGTCATTCGCGAGCACCTGGCAGATATCGATGCGGGCAACAGCCCCGATGTTCCGGTGCCGCCGTCGATTCACTCGACGGCGCGTCGCTACAAGCGAGCCGACCTGCTTGCCGCAGCCTCGGCCCCCACACAGTTGTTGAATGATGCGATTTCAACCGGTGTGCTGGTTGCCGCTGAATCGTACGGTGAAGATGCGGTGACGCTGTTGCGTGCACTTGTTGCGCTTGACCGTCACGGCATCGAGCCGCGTCACGTTCGCGGAATGCGCCAGACCGTTGACCGCGAGGTTTCGCTGATTGAGTCGGCTCTTGCCGCCTACCTGCGGCGCTCTGACGCGACGGCGCGAGCTCGCGCTGACGAGTTGGCGCCGGAGCTGGCGAGTCGCCTGGATGAGGTTCGCCGCATCTTCACGCAGAGTGCCCTGGAGCGGATGCTGTCGTCGTAACCGGACCGTGATGAAACACGCGGCGACGCGCGCATCGAATGTCCTGGTTCCAGACGACCCCCTGCTCTAGGTTTGAAGTAGTTGTTGAAGCTTTTGAGGAGGTGCGGGCATGGAGCTCGACGCGAGCAACCCTGACGCCACGTTGACGGCTGACCTTCTCTTCACGGACGGAATGCCCGAGCTGAGCAACGAGGTCGGCTACACCGGCAAGCAGGCCGCTAAGGCCGCAGGAATCACCTACCGCCAGCTTGACTACTGGGCACGCACCGAGCTGGTCGAGCCCACCGTTCGCGGCGCCTCGGGTTCCGGCTCCCAGCGCCTGTATGGCTTCCGCGACATTCTCGTTCTTAAGCTGGTGAAGCGACTGCTCGATACCGGTATTTCGCTGCAGCAGATTCGCACCGCCGTTGAGCAGCTTCGCGCCGCAGGCATCCGCGATCTTGCCGGAACCACGCTGATGAGCGACGGTGCATCTGTCTACCTCTGCACCTCAAACGACGAGGTCATCGACCTCGTTAGCCGCGGCCAGGGCGTATTTGGCATCGCCGTCGGCAAGGTGCTGCACGAAGTGGAATCGACGTTGCTCGAGTTTGACCCGACGGCGCCTGACCCGGTTGATGAGCTGGCTGCGCGCCGCGCACGTCGCACCGCATAGCCCACAAATCTTGCATTGCCCCCGTCAACTGGCGGGGGCTTTTTTGGTGGCTTGCGGATCGCACAGCGCCAAGTTGGCGTCATTGCACCCAAAAGTGAAACACTTCGTAACGTGTGACCGAATCGTCACAATCACTGAAACGGGGCCGTGAGGCACGCGTCGCGGGCGCGACAATCAGCGCCTGAAGCGGTGCGGAACCTACGGGCCGGTGGGCGCGTCGTTAGCGACCGGAATGCGGCCGGCACGGATGATGCGGTCAAGCAGCGCATCGAAGTCGGCGGCAAGCTCCTGTGCGGAATCGCCGGGCCAGATGTGCAGCGGCTTCGCGGCACCCTGAGCCTGCTGCAACGAGGTGCGCTCTGGCAACTGCGGTGACAGCACCAGCGGGCCGAACATGTCTCGCAGTTCCTTGATGCGGAACTGGTGCTCGATCGACTGCGGGCGCACGCGGTTGACCACAATGCCCAACGGCTGCAGGCGAGGGGAGAGGCCGCGACGAATCTCTTCGATCGCGCGCAGGGCGCGGTCAGCGGCGGCAACCGAGAAAAGCCCTGGTTCCGTCACAACAACGACACGGTCAGATGCGGCCCACGCGGTGCGCGTGAGCGCGTTGAGCGATGGCGCACAGTCGATAAGAACGAGGTCGTAGTCGGCCTCGATCGTGGCGAGTGCCTCCTCCAACTTCCACACGTCGCGCACGCTCGGGTGCGGGCCGTCGAAGTTGATTGCCGAGGGGCTACCGATCAGAACGTCAATGGTTCCGGGGTGTACCTTCGCCCAACCCGAGCTGGTGATCGCCTGGCGAACCACCTTCTCCTTGGGGTTGGCGAGAACATCCGCGATGTTCAGGCGGCCGGCGACCTGAATGTCAAGGCCGGTCGAAACGTCGGACTGGGGGTCGAGGTCGACAACAAGCGTCCGGATTCCTCGGGCAAATGCGGCCGACGCCAGACCCAGGGTTACGGTCGTCTTGCCGACGCCGCCCTTGAGAGAGCTGACAGATAGTACGTGCACAATCAACCACGTTACCTTCCCCTAGGCTGGGGATGCTATTTCCCCCGCTCCAAAACGGAAGTCCGAGGTGCCATGTTCTCCAAGATCCTCGTCGCAAACCGCGGTGAAATCGCGATTCGTGCTTTTCGCGCTGCCTTCGAAGCCGGCGCACGAACCGTGGCTGTGTTTCCATACGAAGACCGCTTCTCCCTGCACCGTCTGAAGGCGGACGAGGCCTACCAGATCGGCGAAGTTGGGCACCCTGTGCGTGCTTATCTCGATGTGGACGAGATTATTCGGGTGGCTCTGGAGAGCGGGGCAGATGCCATCTACCCGGGGTACGGATTCTTGTCTGAAAACCCCGAATTGGCTGCCAAGGCGGCGGCCAACGGAATCACCTTTATTGGCCCTCCTGCGAATGTGCTGGAAATGGCTGGCAACAAGGTGACAGCGAAGGAACACGCCATCGCGGCGGGCGTTCCGGTGCTGCGCTCGACCCCTGCATCTGACGATGTCGACGCGCTGGTGGCGCAGGCAGACGAGATCGGATTCCCGCTGTTTGCGAAGGCGGTCGCCGGCGGCGGCGGTCGCGGCATGCGGCGCGTCGAGACGAAGGGCGAGCTGGCTCCAGCCCTTGCCGAGGCCATGCGTGAGGCCGGTAGTGCCTTTGGTGACCCGCGCATGTTCTTGGAGCAGGCGGTGCTTCGCCCGCGCCACGTTGAGGTTCAGATTCTCGCCGACGCGCACGGCAACACGGTTCACCTGTTCGAGCGTGACTGCTCGGTGCAGCGTCGCCACCAGAAGGTCATCGAGATCGCCCCGGCGCCCAACCTCGACGAGAATATTCGTCAAGACCTGCACCGCTATGCGGTCGCTTTTGCCGAGTCGATCGGCTACATCAACGCCGGAACCGTCGAGTTCTTGCTGGAGACGGCCGGCCCGCGTACCGGCGAGGTCGTCTTCATTGAGATGAACCCCCGCATTCAGGTGGAGCACACGGTGACCGAGGAGGTCACAGACGTTGACCTGGTGCAGTCGCAGATTCGCATTGCCGCGGGTGTGACGCTCGATGATCTCGGGCTTCGTCAAGAAGACATTCACCTGCGTGGTGCCGCCCTGCAGTGCCGCATCACCACCGAAGACCCCACCCAGGGGTTCCGCCCCGACACGGGCAAGATCACGACGTACCGCTCGCCGGGTGGCGCCGGCATCCGTTTGGATGGCGGAACCACGGCTGCGGGCTCGCAGATCAGCCCGCACTTTGACTCGATGCTGTCTAAGCTCACGTGCCGCGGGCGTGACTTCCGCGCTGCCGCCTCGCGCGCGCGCCGCGCCCTGGCGGAGTTCCGCATTCGTGGCGTTTCTACCAACATCCCGTTCTTGCAGGCCGTGCTCGAAGACGAAGACTTCCTTAACGGCAACCTGTCGACGTCGTTCATTGATGAGCGTCCGCAGCTGCTGCAGGGCCGTGAGTCAAAGGACCGCGGATCGAAGGTGCTCAACTGGCTCGTTGACGTCACCGTCAACAAGCCGAACGGCGAGGCGCCCATTGGTGTGGCTCCGGCCGCGAAACTGCCGTCCGTTGACCTGAAGACGCCGGCACCGAACGGTTCACGCCAGAAGCTGCTGGAGCTGGGCCCCGCGGCGTTCGCAACGGCCCTGCGCGAGCAGAAGGCGCTGGCCGTCACCGACACGACGTTCCGTGATGCCCACCAGTCGCTGCTGGCGACCCGGGTGCGCACCAAAGACCTGCTGACGGTGGCTCCGTATGAGGCTCGGCTGCTGCCGCAGCTGTTGTCGGTTGAGGCCTGGGGTGGTGCAACCTATGACGTTGCGCTGCGATTCCTCGGTGAAGACCCGTGGGAGCGCCTGGCTGCGCTTCGCGAGGCGCTTCCGAATATCAACATCCAGATGCTGCTGCGCGGACGCAACACGGTGGGCTATACGCCGTACCCGACAGAGGTTACCGACGCGTTTGTTGCTGAGGCGGCCTCAACCGGTGTCGATATCTTCCGCATCTTCGATGCCCTCAACGATGTCAACCAGATGCGGCCCGCGATCGAGTCGGTGCTCACCACCAACACGGCCATTGCCGAGGCCGCGCTCTGCTACACCGGTGACCTGCTGAACCCGGGCGAGACGCTGTACACGCTGGACTACTACCTGCGCCTTGCCGAGCAGATGGTCGAAGCAGGCGCTCACGTGCTGGCCATTAAAGACATGGCAGGGTTGCTGCGCCCCGGCGCCGCCTCCAAGCTTGTGACGGCGCTGCGTGAGCGCTTTGACCTGCCCGTGCACGTGCACACCCACGACACCCCGGGAGGCCAGCTGGCCACCCTGTTGGCAGCCGCAGCGGCTGGCGCCGACGCGGTCGATGCGGCCTCGGCACCGATGAGCGGAACCACGAGTCAGCCGTCGCTGTCGGCGCTGGTTGCGGCGCTGTCGCACACCGAGCGCGACACCGGGCTCGACCTGGATGCCGTGTCTGACCTCGAACCCTACTGGGAGGCCGTACGCCACATGTACCGGCCGTTCGAGTCGGGGCTTCCGGGCCCCACGGGTCGGGTGTATCACCACGAAATTCCGGGTGGACAGCTCTCCAACCTGCGTCAGCAGGCGATCGCCCTCGGCCTTGCCGATGATTTCGAACTCATCGAAGACATGTACGCCGCGTCCGACCGCATTCTGGGCCGCGTGCCCAAGGTGACGCCGTCATCCAAGGTGGTTGGCGACCTGGCACTGTACCTGGCTGCTGTGAAGGCAGATCCGGCTGACTTCGAGGCGAATCCTGAGAAGTACGATGTGCCCGACTCAGTAGTCAGCTTCATGGCTGGCGAACTCGGCGATCTGCCGGGTGGTTGGCCGGAGCCGTTCCGCTCGAAGGTGCTCGCTGGCCGCGAGATCAAGTCGTCGCTAACGGAGCTGACCGACGAGCAATCGGCAGCCCTGAACGCCGACTCGGCTACGCGGCGCACCATGCTGAACGAGCTGCTTTTCCCGGCGCCGACGAAGATTTTCGCCGAGGTTCGCGAGAAGTATGGCGACCTGTCGAAGCTCGACACCGCTGACTACCTCTACGGCCTTGCCGAAGGTTCCGAGCACGCCATCGACCTGGACCGCGGCGTGCGGCTGTACTTCGGCCTCGAGGCTATCGGCGCCCCCGATGCCAAGGGCATGCGCACGGTGATGACCACACTCAACGGTCAACTTCGTCCGGTGTTCGTTCGTGACCGCAGCATTGAGGTCGAGGCACGCGAGGCTGAGAAGGCCGATACCTCCAAGCCGGGTCAGGTGGCCGCTCCCTTCTCGGGCGTCGTCACCATCAAGGCCGCCGTCGGCGACAAGGTTGAGGCGGGCCAGCCGGTGGCATCGATTGAAGCCATGAAGATGGAGGCCGCAATCACGGCGCCCACCGCGGGTGTCGTGGAGCGCATCGCTATCGCGACGACGCAGCAGGTGGAGGCTGGCGATCTTTTGGTCGTAGTGCGCCCAGCGCATTAGCCTAGGGCGGGCGAGAAATCTCGCAGCAACAGGAGTGTGAACGTAGTGCCGTCTGATCGCAACAACATGGATTCCATCGAGGAACCGGAAAACGGGGTCCTCGCGGAGTCCAGCAGCGACACATCGTCGCTCGGATTCCTCGGCGGAAACACCGCGCAAATCAGTGTGATTTTGCCCGGTGCCGCCGCGGATGACGACGACGATCTCGTTGACGACGACACGGACGATGTGCACCTGCTGTTTGACGCACTTCTCAACCCCGAAATCGCACCCGTGTCGGCTTCTGACGCCGCAGACGTCATCATCGAAACCACCGTTTCAATTGACGACGCAGAAGCCGACACGGCGATCACCCACGAGCCGGCCGCTGACGTGGTCGCGCCAGAAATGATCGCGCCGGAACCAGCAGCAAAGTCGAAGGTTCGACTCGGCAAGCGCAAGAACGCGGAACCGTCTGCCGACTCTGACGCTGAAGAAGAGACCGAAGACGTCGTTATTGCCGAGTTGGAAGACACCGACTCGGGTTACGACGCGGAGACCGACGGCGACATCGCTGATGAAGAAGCTGCCGAGGCGGAACGGTTGGCCGCGGAAGAGGCTGAGGCTGCCCGCGTGGCCGAGGAAGAAGCTGCCCGCGTGGCCGCGGAAGAAGCGGCTGAGGCTACCCGCGTGGCCGAGGCACAGGCTGAAGCCGCCCGCGTCGCCGAGGAAGAAGCTGCCCGCGTCGCCGAGCAAGAGGCAGCCGCAGAGGCTGTCCGCCTGGCCGAGGCGGAGGCCGAAGCTGCTCGAGTGGCTGCCGAAGAGCAAGCTGAGGCTGAGCGGCTTGCCGCGGAAGTGGCCGAGGCGGCTCGTGTGGCCGCGGAAGAGGCCGAGGCCGAGCGTGTCGCCGCCGAAGAGGCCGAAGCTGCCCGTGTCGCCGCCGAAGAGGCCGCGGCTGTTCGCCTGGCCGCCGAAGAAGCCGAGGCCGCCCGCCTCGCCGAAGAGGCCGAGGTCGCTCGTTTGGCCGAGGAAGAGGCCGAGGCCGCTCGACTCGCCGAAGAGGAGGCCGCGGCGGAGGCCGCGCGCCTCGCCGACGAAGAAGAACAAGCCGCCCGGTTGGCCGCAGAAGAGGCCGCCGCCGCGTTGCTCGAAGATGGCGACGAAGACGGCGACGAGGCTGATGGCGAGGTCGAAGACGAGATCGTTGAAGACGAACTCGATGAACTCGCCGAAGCCGAAGCCGAAGCCGAAGCCGAAGCCGAAGCCGAGATCGACGAGGTTGACGCCGAGGGAGATGAGATTTTCACGGCAGACGCAGAATCTGCGCAGACCGTCGAGACAAACGAAATGGAAGAGGAAACCACTGTGACTGGTGAAGCTGCGCCGACGGCAAAGCGTGACCCGCGTGATCTGGAGCGGGTGAAGACCCGTCAGGAGATTCCGATGACTTCCAAGCGGCTCGATGACCTGAGCTCGTCGGCGCGCGAGACGAGCGACCTGCTCACGGCAGATCGTCTCCTTGACCGCTCGCAGTTGACGAAGCCCGAGCCCGAGGGCGCCTGGCGCCACCTGGTGTACTCCGTGACGGGCAAGCGCATCAACCTGGGTGACAGCAAGCGCGCTCGCGCCCGCAAGGCGCTCACCGCCCAGATTGCGGCACCGCTCACGGGCGGCAGCCGATTCGTTCCGGTGCTCAGCCGCAAGGGTGGCGTTGGCAAGACCACCGTCACGGCGCTCTTGGGCATGGCGCTCGCCGACGCGCGCGACGACCGTGTCATCGCCGTCGACGCCAACCCCGACCGCGGCACCCTGGCCGAGCGCATTGCGCGCCCGACCAGCAAGACCGTGCGTGATCTGGTCCGCGCCCGCGACGACATTCGCGGCTACAACGACATCTCCGACATCGTGGCACGTGACGAAACGCGCCTCGACGTGCTGGCGAGCGACTCCGACCCCCGGGTTTCTGAGGCTTTCAGCGACGAAGACTATCGGGCCGTCGCTGATGTCACCGCTCGCTACTACTCGCTGGTGCTGACCGACACCGGAACCGGCATCGTGCACTCCGTCATGGGGGCAACGCTCGACCTCGCCGATCAGCTCATCATTGTTGCCGGACTCAGCGTTGACGAGGCGAAGCTCGCGTCTGAAACGCTGACATGGCTTGAGACCAACGGTTACGCAGAGCAGGCACAGAACGCCATTGTGGTGCTCAACCAGGCATCGGTCGGTCGCCCGCTCGTGCATCGCAACGAGTTGGAGTCCCACTTCCGCACGCGCGTACGCGACGTCATTAGCGTTCCATACGACGCCATGATTGCCACCGGCAGCGCAATCTCGTTCCGTGATCTGCAGCCCGAGACCCGAGACGCCGCACGTGCACTTGCCGCGAAGGTGATCGACGCTCTGCGCAAGCCCGCCAACTAACATGGCCGTACGCGAGATCCGTCTCTACGGAGACCCGGTACTGACAACCCCGAGCGCCGAAATCATCGATATCGACGATGGCGTGCGTGCTCTCGTGCAAGACCTTCTCGATACCGTGAAGCTGCCGGGCCGCGCCGGCGTTGCCGCACCACAGATCGGCGTGAACCTGCGCGCGTTCAGCTACAACATCGACGGCGACATTGGCTACGTGCTGAACCCTCGCATCGTCGAGCTGCGCGGCGAGCCACAGCCGACGGGGGAGGGATGCCTCTCCGTTCCCGGGCTCTGGCATGACGCCCTGCGCAGTGACTACGCACGTGTTGAGGGCATTGATCTTGACGGCAATCGCGTCGTGCTTGAAGGCACGGGGCTGATGGCACAGGCACTGCAACACGAGACCGATCACCTCGATGGCATGGTCTATTTGCGTCGGCTCACGCCGGAAGATCGAAAGGTCGCCATGAAGCAGGTGCGCGAAAGCTCCTGGTTCTAACACCTGAATCCGATGAGGAGGGGCCCCGGATCCGAAGATCCGGGGCCCCTCCTCATCGGGTTGTTAGCCGATCGAGACGTTGATCGTCGCGACGGGCTCGGAGTACAGAGCCTCAATGTCGTCGGCAAAGTCGGTCGTGATGACGTGACGCTTGATCGACATCTTCGGCGTCAGGTGGCCAGATGCCTCTGTCCACTCCGTCGGCAGAATCACGAACTTGCGGATCGACTCGGCACGCGAGACGGTCTTGTTCGCGCGGTCAATTGCACGCTGCACCTCGGCACGAACGGTCGCGTTCGTTGCAGCCTCGGCGAGAGACATCTTCGCGTTCAGTCCGTTGTTCTCGAGCCACGTGGGAAGCATCTCCGGGTCAAGCGTGATCAGTGCCGCGATGAACGGGCGCTGGTCACCAACAACCACAACCTGGCCAACAATCGGGTTCGCGCGGATCGGGTCTTCGAGAGCTGCGGGGGAGACGTTCTTGCCACCAGCGGTGACCAAAATCTCCTTCTTGCGACCGGTGATCGTCAAGAAGCCCTCGCTGTCGAACGATCCGAGGTCGCCCGTCTTGAACCAGCCGTCGTTAAACGCGGCGGCGGTTGCCTCGGGGTTACGCCAGTACTCCTTGAAGACGTTGACGCCGCGAACCTCGATCTCGTTGTCTTCGCTCAGGCGAACGCCAACTCCGGGCAGAACCGGACCAACGGTTCCGATCTTCGACTTGCGCGCCTGGTTAACGGTGGCCGGAGCCGTCGTCTCGGTCAGGCCGTAGCCCTCGAGAATCGTGATTCCGAGGCTGTGGAAGAAGTGTCCGAGGCGGGCGCCGAGAGGTGCGGAACCAGAGACGGCGTACGCGATGTTGCCACCCATGGCGGCGCGCAGCTTGCTGTAGACGAGCTTGTCGAACACCGCGAACTTGATCTTGAGACCAAGCGGAATCTTCTTGCCCTCCTGCAGCAGCGTGGAGTGCTCGATAGCTGCCGCGGCGGCGGAGCGGAAGATCTTGCCCTTGCCGCCAGCCTCGGCCTTCTGCTCTGCCGAGTTGTACACCTTCTCGAAGACGCGGGGCACGGCGAGCAAGAATGTCGGCTTGAACGAGCCGAGAGCCGGAAGCAGGTTCTTCGTGTTGGGCTCGTGGCCGGTGCGAACGCCGGAGTGAATCGTGAGGATCGAGATAAAGCGCGCGAAAACATGGGCCGTCGTGATGAACAGCACGGTCGATGCGCCGGGCATCTCCAGCACCTCAGCGAGCGACTTGGCGGCGTTGCGCGACAGCTCAACGAAGTTTGCGTGGGTCAGCACGCAGCCCTTCGGCTTGCCGGTCGAGCCCGAGGTGTAGATCAGCGTCGCAATGTCTTCGCCGTTGGCGATGGTGCGGCGGCGCTCAACCTCAGCGTCATCGACGCCCTTGCCCTCTTCGACGAGCTTTGCGAGGTCGCCGAGGTGCATCTGCCACGTCTTACGGATCAGGGGCAGGTCACCGCGCACCTCTTCGAAGCGCGCGAAGTGCTCAGGCGACTCGAGAATCACGGCAACGGCGCCGGAGTCTTCGAGGTTCCACTGGATCTGAGCGGGCGAGCTGGTTTCGTAAATCGGAACCATCACCGCGCCGGCGTAGAACAGGGCAAAATCGACCAGCGTCCACTCGTACGTGGTGCGTGCGGCGAAACCAACCTTGTCGCCGGGCTCAATGCCGTTTGCGATGAAACCCTTGGCGAGCGCAATAACCTGCTGCTCGAACTCGGAGGCGGTGATGTCTCGCCAGCCATCGCCGTCGGGAACGCTAAATAGAACTCGGTTCGGCGTCTTTTTTACGCGTTCGACGAGTAGATCAGTGATGTTCGCCTGCGGATCGGCGGGGACGATAGCAGGAACTTCGAACTGGACCACGGCAACTCCTTCGGTACCGGACGTGTCGGGCAGATGTGCTCGATCGAGTCTATGGCAGAAAGAGCATGCGGCGCTGAAACTGAGTCCGACGATTTTTGAAACTCAGTACGATTCGCGCTCACGTCCGCACCTGACGGTTCTCGATTTCACGTTTTCGGTCGGGGTGACACCCGCGACATCTCCTCACACCGGTACTCGGGATCGCTAGACTTCTATGGCTCCCGCGAGTGTCGGGGACGAGAAAGGGCGTTGTGTTCACGATCGGCATCGACATCGGCGGAACCAAGATCGCGGCGGGTCTCGTCGCCGAAGACGGATCCCTTCATCGCCCGACGCGCGTTGCGACCTCGCCGTCATCGGATGCGATTGTTGCGGCCGTGGTGCACCTGGTGCACGAGCTCAGCGCCGACGCCGAGGTCTCGGCCGTGGGCGTTGCAGCCGCGGGTTTTGTCGACCACGAAGCCGGAACTATCTCCAGCCCAAACATTGCCTGGCGCGATGAGCCGTTGCGCGAGCGCGTGCAGAGCGAGATCGATCTCCCCATGGTGCTGGAAAACGACGCCAACGCGGCGGGGTGGGCCGAATACCGCTTTGGCGCCGGACGGGACGTTCGCAACATGGTGATGCTCACCATGGGAACAGGCATCGGCGGCGCCGTCGTCTCTGACGGCGTTTTGCACCGCGGCGCCACCGGCATGGGTGCCGAACTCGGCCACGTACGTTTCGAGCGCGGCGGGCTGCTTTGCGGTTGTGGCCAGCGCGGTTGCATCGAGCAGTATGCGTCTGGGCGTGCGCTGCAACGCGTGGCGAACGATCTGGCCGACGCCGGCGGAATCGGCGTCATGCTTGCGGAGCGTCGTGCCCGCGACGGCGAGATTGCCGGCCACGCGATTTCCGAACTCGCCCTGGCAGGAGATCGTGGAGCGCTTGAGGCCGTGCGTTCCGTCTCAGCAGCGTTGGGGGAGGCTTGCGGCTCATTCCACGCCATTTTGGAACCACAGCGCTACGTCATCGGCGGTGGCGTTGCGGCGCTCGGCGAACTGGTGCTCTCGCCCCTGCGCGAAGCGTTCTTGGTGCACAGCCCGATGCATCAAAAGCCGGTCGATGACATGTTCCAAATCGCGCAGCTCGTCAATGACGCCGGCGTGATCGGAGCGGGCGACCTAGCCCGAGCGGAGACCAGCTGATGTTCTATTGGATGATGAAGTACATCTTCATCGGGCCTATCGTCAAGGCAATTTGGCGGCCGTGGGTTGTCGGACGCCGAAACATTCCGGTGTCAGGTGGTGCAATTCTCGCCTCCAACCACCTGTCGTTCGCCGACTCTATCTTTCTGCCCCTCATGATCGATCGCCCGGTCAGCTTTCTCGCCAAGAGCGATTACTTCACGGGCAAGGGCATCAAGGGCTTCATGACGAAGCTGTTCTTCAAGGGAACGGGCCAACTACCCATCGACCGCTCCGGCGGCAAGGCATCGGAGGCGTCACTCAACACCGGTCTGCGTGTGTTGGGGCGCGGCGACCTGTTGGGAATTTACCCCGAAGGAACGCGTAGCCCAGACGGAACGCTGTACCGCGGTCGCACGGGCATCGCGCGTATGGCGTTGGAGGCGAAGGTTCCGGTGATTCCGGTCATCATGGTCGACACCGACACCATGATGCCGATTGGTCAGCGCATGCCCCGCGTTGTGCGCGTCGGCGTGGTGATTGGTGAGCCCCTTGACTTCTCCCGCTTTGAGGGAATGGAGTCTGACCGATACATCCTGCGAAGCGTGACCGATGAAATCATGGTGGCCCTGCAGCAGCTGGGCGATCAGAAGTATGAAGACGTGTATGCGTCAACGGTGAAAGACCGCCTGAAGGCCAGCTAGATTCACGCCACGCCCGGCCGTGTGGCGCCGCGTCACACAGGGCCGCGCGCCCCGGTCACCACCGTAGGATGGAACCATGCCCGCAGTAGACCTCGATTCCTGGCGTTCACTTCCTATCAAGCAACAGCCGCACTGGCCTGACGCCGAGAAGGTGGCGGAAGCATCGCGCAAGTTGGCGGCATTTCCTCCGCTGGTGTTTGCCGGTGAGGTAGACAAGTTGCGCGAGCGCCTCGCAGCCGCAGCATCAGGCAACGCCTTCTTGCTGCAGGGTGGCGACTGCGCCGAAACGTTCGCCGGCGCCAACGCTGACAACATTCGCAACCGCATCAAGACGCTGCTGCAGATGGCCGTCGTGCTGACCTACGGCGCATCGATGCCGGTCATCAAGATGGGCCGCATGGCCGGTCAGTTCGCCAAGCCCCGCTCTAGCGACTTTGAAACGCGTGGTGATGTCACGTTGCCCGCCTACCGCGGCGACATTGTGAACGGCTACGACTTCACCGAGGCCTCCCGCACCGCCGACCCGGAACGACTGCTGCAGGGCTACCACATGGCGGCCTCCACGCTGAACCTGATTCGCGCGTTCACGCAGGGTGGTTTTGCCGACCTGCGCGAAGTGCACCGTTGGAACCAGGGCTTCGCCGCCAACCCGGCAAACCAGCGCTACGAGCGCCTCGCCGCTGAGATCGATCGCGCCATCAAGTTCATGGAGGCTGCTGGCGCAGACTTCGATGAGTTGCGCAACGTCGAGTTCTACACCGGCCACGAGGGCCTGCTGATGGACTACGAGCGCCCCATGACGCGCATCGACTCGCGCACCGGAACGCCGTACAACACCTCGGGTCACTTCCAGTGGATCGGTGAGCGTACGCGTGAGCTCGATGGCGCACACGTCGACTACTTCTCTAAGATTCGTAACCCCATTGGTGTGAAGCTCGGCCCAACGACAACGGCGGAGACGGCGCTTGCGCTGATCGACAAGCTTGACCCGGAGCGTGAGCCCGGTCGTTTGACCTTCATCACCCGCATGGGCGCAGGCAAGATTCGCGACGCTCTGCCGCCGCTGCTGGAGGCCGTCAAGGCCTCGGGCGCGACCCCGCTGTGGGTGACTGACCCGATGCACGGCAACGGCATCACCACCCCGAACGGCTACAAGACCCGTCGCTTCGACGATGTGGTTGATGAGGTGCGCGGCTTCTTCGAGGCGCACCGCGCGGTTGGCACGCACCCCGGCGGTATCCACGTTGAACTCACCGGAGATGACGTCACCGAATGCCTCGGTGGTTCCGAGCACCTCGACGAGGCATCGCTGGCGACGCGTTACGAGTCGCTGTGCGACCCGCGCCTGAACCACATGCAGTCGCTGGAACTTGCCTTCCTCGTCGCCGAAGAGCTCGAGAAGCGCCCGCGCTAGCGCAGGAATCTATGAGTATGGCCCCGTCGAGACGGGGCCATACTCATATGTGTTGCGGCTGCATCCGCAGAACGTCCGCGCCCGGTCAGATGACGAGCTTCACCTGAAGATAGACCGTCGTTCCGGGCAGGAATTCGTCACCGGCCGACACGGACTTGCCATTGACTCGCATCTCGGTGACTTCGAGGAAGTCGCCGCTGATGATGCTGATCTCGGCATAGTCGACGTTGAAGCCAGCATTGAGCAAGATCGCCTCGGCGTCGGTTCGCGACTCACCGATGACATCGGGCAGCGCGATCGGGCGCGGGCCGATCGACACCGTGAGGTTCACCTCGGCGCCAGGGCGGTAGATGCCGTCTTCCTGGTTGTTGGACATCGCCATCACGTTGCCGCTGGCGACGTCGTTCGAGTATTCCTCCGTGACGGTTCCGACGGTCATTTGTTGAGCTTCGATTGCCTTGCGGGCATCATCGAGGCTGGTCGGAGTCGAGACCAGGTCAACGACCGGGCCGAGCGAAACCCAAATTCGTGCGGTGTCACCGGCATATGCGGTGCACGTGTCGCCGCATTGGAAGTAGTCATTCTCGCCGCCACCGCGCGGGTAGATGACCATCCAGATCACTTCGCCTGCGGGCTTTTCCGCGCTGTACTCGGTTTGAATTCGCTCTGCGGGCAGCTCAATTCCGAGCTCTTTCAACGTGGCGGTGAGCGACTCCTGCGTCTGCCCAAACGTCGAGGGCACACTCACCTGCTGCGGACCGGTCGACACCGTCAGCGTGATGACGCTCTCCGGCTTCACCGAGGTTCCGGCCCCCGGGTCTGACGAAATGACGGAACCAGCAGCAACTTCGAGACTGGGAGCCTCGGCTCGCTGCACCTCAAGATTGGCATCTGCCAGCCGCACGCTCGCCGTTTCAAAGGTTTCCCCAGCGACAACCGGAACCTTGACGTTGGAGCCGGGGCCGGCACCGAAGTACCAGCCGGCGCCGGCGGCGGCAACCGCGAGCACCATGATCAGCACGAGCGCGATGACGCTGCGGCGTCGGCGCTTGACCGCCACGCGGCGCAAGCGGGTGGCGTTATCGGGCGCGGCCTCGGCAGGCGAGGTCGGACCGGTTGCGTTGAGGCCAAGCGCCATCGATCCGGTCGTTGGCAACACCGACGTGTGTCCGCCGGTGTCGTACTCATCAAGGATGACGGTTTGGTTGGTGAAAGCCTCTTCTTCCGTGATGACGGGCGCGATGCCGAGATCGCGTTCAATCTCACGCAGCCGATCCAACATCACCTGCGCATCGCGGGGGCGCGCGTCTGGCTCTTTTTCGGTCGCCCACAGCACCAGCTCGTCGAGCTGTTCTGGAACCCCGGGGTTTTTGGCGCTGGGGCGTGGCACCGAATCGGTGGCGTGCTGAAACGCGATCTGCATCGGCTGCTCGCCGCGGTAGGGCTGCTCGCCGGCGAGCATTTCGTAGAGCATGATGCCGACCGAATAGATGTCGCTGCGAGCATCGGCAGTGCCCCGAGTCACAAGCTCCGGCGCCAAGTAGGCGATGGTTCCCATCAGCTGCGCACCGCTCGCGGTGTTGGCGGTGGTCGCACGCGCCAGGCCGAAATCACCGATCTTGATGCGACCGTCTTCGGCGAGCAGCACGTTTTCTGGCTTGACGTCGCGGTGCACAATATCGGCGCGGTGCGCGGCAGCAAGGCCAGCGAGAGTTGCGTCCATCACCGTGATGGTCTGGGCAATCGAGAGGCGCCGCTGGTCTTTCAGAAGCTCGCGCAACGTGATACCCGGCAGATACTCCATCACCAGGTAGGCGAGCTCGCCATCTTGACCCTGATCGAACACATTGACAACGTGCGGGTCGGCCAGGCGCGCGGCAGCACGGGCTTCCTGAATGAAGCGCCCCTGAAAAACAGTGTCATCGCTCAGGTGCGCGTGCATCACCTTCAGTGCGACGCGCCGCTCCAACCGAAGGTCGGTGGCGACATATACCGTGGCCATACCGCCGCGGGCGATCCGGGCGCGTACCCGGTATCGGCCGTCGACAAGCCGCCCGATGAGCGGGTCATTCGGCTGGGTAGGGCTCACGAATCGAGTCTACGAAGAGCAACCCTGAGAACTTGGCAACGGCTCACCATGTAATGCCGAGAATCTGCCATCACGAGGCCGGAGATGGCATAGTGAGAGGGTGAATGCAGAGAGCACGTCCCCTGTTGAAACTGACTGGCTTGCGATTCCTGACCTCGTCGAGATTCTCGGCGAATCGGTCGGTCGCGTCCGCCGTCTGATTGACGAGAACTTTCTTATTGGTAGCCGTCGACACGGCGCGCTCAAGGTTCCGTCGGTATTTATTGTCGACGGCGAGCCGCTGTCGTCGCTGCGCGGAACCATCATCGTCTTGAAAGACCTCGGGTTTTCAGATGACGAGACCATTGACTGGTTGCTGAATGTCGAGCCGCTCATGGGGCAGGCTCCGATCGCGTCGCTTCGCGCCGGACGAAAGTCTGAAGTGCGGCGCATCGCACGCACGCTGATCTAGGCTCTCCTCGCCGCCGCGGGCGCCGTGGACGCTGCGGCTCGCAAGGCCCGCGCTGGGCGATTGTGAAGAGTGTCTAGGCGCGGCGGTGAATCGCGGCCTCGGCGAGGCGCGCGAGGTCTTCACGCGCGCCTTCCTGCAGTGGCGCGGTGGCGAGCACACCCAGTGCTGCGGTGGCGTTTTCTTCAATGATGCTCTCGACCCGATCGAGCGCTCCGGAGGTCTGCATCTCCTGCTGAATGTGATGCACCTCGTCGGTCGACAAATCCCGATCACCGAGCGCCTCGTCAAACCGGTCTTTGGCGTCGGGGGAGAGCCGCTCGCGCGTGTACGCGACCAGGATAGTGCGCTTGCCCTCGCGAATGTCGTCGCCCGCCGGCTTACCGGTTTCGGCGGTGTCGCCGAAAACGCCCAACACGTCATCACGCAGTTGGAAGGCGATGCCGATGTGGTGGCCGAATTCACGAAGGCTTGAGCGCTGATCTTCCGTCGCGCCCGCAAGAGCTGCGCCAATGATGAGTGGCTGTTCCACGCTGTAGCGCGCCGATTTCAGCGAGGCGATTTCGAGCGCGCGGTCGGCGTGTTCCGCCTCGGGCTGCGTCACCCACGCCGACTCCTGGGCGACATCGAGAAACTGTCCGAGGGTCACGTCTCGCCGCATGCGTCCGTACTCGGCGCGCACCAGGGGCGCGTGCAGATGGCCCGCGACGGCTTCTTCGAGAAGGTCATCGCTCCATGCGACCAGGAGATCGCCGAGCAGAATGGCGCCGGAGACACCGAAATCTTCACTGCTTCCGCTCCAGCCAGCGTCGCGGTGAGCGATTTCCAATGCGCGGTGAGCGGCGGGGCGCCCCCGCCGGGTATCGGAATGGTCGATGAGATCGTCATGCACGAGAGCCGCGGCTTGAAAAATCTCCAGCGAGCTCGCGACCGCTATCGCTTCTTCTGCGTACGGCTCGCCACCCGCGGCGACCCAACCGGTGTGGCAAAACTGGGCACGAAGCCGCTTGCCACCGGTCAAAGTCATGGCCGCGGCATCGAATAGTTGGCGTGCAATCGGGCCGGTGCTCGCCGCAACATCACGTTGATCGGCGACGAATCTACCGAGTCGCTGAGAAACTTCTTCCATAACGTGCATCGGGTCGCTCACGAGGCCTAGCCTAGTGTTGATCCTCCGGGATAAACTGGGGTGAACTCGATATCGACCAAGGGGGGCCGCATGCCACTCTCAGAACAAGAGCAGCGAATGCTCGATGAGATGGAGCGCAATCTGCTGCGCACAGACGCAGACGTTGTGAGCGCGACGCCCACGGGTGCGCCCCTGAACTATCGCAACCTGGTGCTTGGCGCGGTTTTCGTGGTCATCGGCCTCGGCGCGATGGTTGCGGGCGTTGCGATGTTCCAGAGCCTGGGCTCTTCGCAGTTCATCGGCATCATTGTCGGCCTCGCCGGATTCGCGCTGATGTTCTTTGGCGTGGTCTTCGCGGTGCGTCCCTCGGCGAAGACTGAGATTCCCGCCCACCTCGACGACTCGTTCGCCAGCGCGCCCAGCGCAGCTCGTGGTTCCGCTCCTCGCCCCAACACCAAGCAGTCCGGCTTCATGGATCGCATGAACGACCGCTGGGATCGCCGACAGAACCCCTCCGACTAAGACTTTCGTCTAAAACCCCGCACCGAACTGGTGCGGGGTTTTTTCGTGCGCTCACGGCGGGGGCTTTTCGTGCCGCCATCGCTCGTGGCGAGGTTGTGGTGGTTCCTCCACTTTCCTCCCGCGTTTTTCGAGAGCCTGCGGAGACGCCGGGTTGGCCCGCGCGTCGCGCCGTCCACCGGCTTCCGCCGGCGTCGAACCCGCGGCTCGCAGGTTCCGCGACGCTCGCAGCACGCACTGCGCGACGGTTGTGCAGGAAAAATTTCTGCGATGCCCCGTTTTTCCGCTGTTTTTGGTTCGCTCCGGCATGTTTTTCCTGCAGAACCGTGGGAGAGCGGTGAAGGACCCGCCACTAGCGGTCGCGGGACGGAACCACGGTGCGGTCGCGGGGCGGAACCAGGGTGCTGTCGCGGGACGGAACCACGTTGCGGTCGCGAGGGAAGCAGCGGAACCATGGCGCGCCATTTCCCTCCACCGGAATCTTCCGCGTCATTACGCGGATCTCCACCGGTCGAATTGTATTTCGGGCGAGTTTTCGTAGACGAAGTGGGGGGAAGTGGAGTAAAGTGGGGCGCATACCGAACCGAGGCCGACGGGAAGGGGGGTGAAAGGCCGATGTTGCTGGGTACCCACTCACCGAAGCTCGATGACAAAGGTCGCGTCATTCTTCCCGCGAAGTTTCGCGAAGACCTCGCCGGGGGCGTCGTCATCACCCGCGGTCAAGAACGGTGCCTGTATGTGTTCTCGAACGCGGAGTTCGAGTCGGTGCACGAGCGCATTCGCCAAGCGCCCCTCAGCAACAAGCAGGCTCGCGACTTTCTGCGCATGTTCCTCTCCGGCGCTAGCGCCGAAATGCCCGACAGCCAGAACCGCATCACGATTCCGCCGGCGCTTCGCCAGTACGCCGGTCTCGAAAAAGAACTCGTCGTCACTGGCGTCGGCGCTCACGCCGAAATCTGGAACGCCGATGCCTGGAACAACTACCTGGCCGGAAACGAAGAAGCCTACGCAGAGATGGAGCAGGAGGTGATTCCTGGTCTGTTCTAGCCCTGCGCTGTGACTCCTCGCCGCGCGCCCTGACTTCACTTCCCCGATGGCAGGTCACGCGGAGGGGCATCAGAGCACAGGGAGACCCGAAACTCATGAACCCGAACGAAATTCACACCCCAGTCATGCTCGAGCGTTGCGTCGAGCTCCTGCAGCCAGCGATCTCTCGCCCCGGCGCGGTCTTCGTCGACGCCACCCTCGGCATGGGCGGTCACTCCGAGGCCATTCTGGACCGCTTCGACGGCCTCACCCTGATTGGGCTTGACCGCGACACCGATGCCCTGCGAATTGCGGGGGAGCGGCTCGCGCGCTTTGGCGACCGGTTCCGCCCCGTGCACACGGTGTACGACGGCATCGCCGATGCGGTCGATGGTGAAGGCTTTTCGCAGATTGACGGCGTGCTGTTCGATCTGGGTGTGTCGTCGCTGCAGCTCGATATGGCGGAACGAGGTTTTGCGTACGCGAAGGATGCACCGCTGGACATGCGGATGGATCAGACGCAGGGCGTGAGGGCGGCTGACATTCTGGCGACGTACTCCGAGGGCCAACTGCGACGGATCTTCGAGGTGTACGGCGAAGAGAAGCTTGCCGGCCGCTACGCTCGCGCAATCCTCAGCGCCCGCGAGGTGGCGCCAATTGAGACCTCGAGCCAACTGGTGTCAATCCTCACCGATGCGACACCGGGCGCGCTGCTCAGCGCGGGGCACCCGGCCAAGCGCGTCTTTCAGGCGCTGCGCATCGAGGTCAACGCCGAACTTGCCGCCGTCGAGGCGGCGATTCCGGCGGCGATGAGCCTGCTGAACGTCGGCGGGCGCATCGTCGTGATGTCGTACCAGTCGCTCGAAGACCGCTTCGTCAAGCGGGCCTTCGCTGCCGCGAGTTCGTCCACCGGCCCGAAGGGCCTTCCGGTGGAACTCGAAGAGTTTGCTCCGCGGTTCCGTCTGGTGACCAAGGGCGCCGAGCTCGCCGATGAGGCCGAGCGTCAGCGCAACCCACGATCTATTCCGGTCCGCACGCGTGCGGCTGAGCGTGTGAGGGAGGCACGATGAGCCTGGCAGAAGCGGTCACCGTACCCATTCCGCGCCCCGAGCGTCACGCAACGGCAACGGCAACGGCAACGGCAACGGCGCTCCCTTCGGTCGCGCCCGTCGCTCCCGCGCCGCACAAGCGTGAGCGTCACCTGCGCCCCGTCACCTCTCCCGCCAAGGCGCGCAAGCCACGCGTCGCCTACGCGATGGTTGCACTGATCGGAGCCGTGCTGATTGGTGCTGCACAGATGGGTCTGTCGCTTGCGACCACGGCGACGACCTACGAAATTCGCGAGTTGCAGTCGCAGCAGCGAGACCTCACCGTGCAGTCGCAACTTCTCAATGAAGAACTCGCCGGTCTGTCGTCGCCTCAGTACCTTGCCGCCAACGCTGCCGCTGCCGGAATGGTGATTGGTGCGTCGCCCACCTACCTTCGCCTCAGCGACGGTGCCGTCGTCGGAACGGGCGAGGTTGCGACGAATTCGACGGTCGACGTGCTGCGCACCCCGGCCGTTCCCAATGCGCTCATTGCCAACACGCCGCTTGCGACCGCACCGGGGAGCACAATCGGTGGTGCAATTCCTGTAGCGCCTCAAGCAGAGGCGACAGACAACCTGACGGCGACCGCGCCGGTTGCCGAGGCTCCGCAGTTACCGCCGGTGATCTCAGACGGAATTCCCACCCCCGAAACGCGCTAAAGAATCGGAGCTCAGATGACCACGCGAGCTACCCGCACGCCTCGCCGGCGCACTTCGGTGGCTCTGCTGCTGATCTTTGCGATTATCGCCGCCTTCACCATTCGTCTGATCGACATTCAGGTGGTCAAGGCCGACGAGTACACGGATGCGTTCCGCAATGCGCGACTGGCGCAGGGATCGGTGCTCTACGGAACCCGGGGAGAGATCGTCGACATGGACGGCGCCGTGCTTGCGTCGACCTCGGTCGAGTACGAGACCATGCTTGATCCGTCGATCGTGAAGGACTATGAGGTCTATTACGGCGACGACAAAGAACCCACGATCGTCACGTGGGAGATGGCACGCGCCAAGATCGCCGCAGCCACAGATATGACGGAAGCCGAGGTTCAGACGGCGTTGGAGAACGCCCCGAGCCCTCAGTGGGCTCCCGTGAAGAGCGGGCTGACCACGCAGCAGTATCTCGACTTGCGTGCGATCGGTGTGCCATACATCGCTTCGGTTCCGACCGAGAAGCGGGTATACCAAAACGGTGCTGTCGGCGGCAACATCATCGGCTTCACCGGCTCTGATGGCGCACCGCTGGCCGGCATTGAGTTGATGGAAGACGCGTGTCTGTCGGCAACGAACGGCGCGACGACCTACGAGGTCGGTGGTAGCGGCGAAATCATTCCCGGTTCGCTCGAAACCAAGCCTGCCGTCGACGGTGGCACGGTTCAGCTGACCCTTGACGCTGACCTGCAGTGGTACATGCAGCAAATGATCACCGAAGAGGTGGGCATTCAGGGGGCAAAGTACGGCTCTGTGCTTGTGGTGGAATCTAAGACCGGCAAGATCCGGGCGGCCGCCGAATATGACACCGTCGACTCGAACAACGCGGTCGGCGCGTCCGGTACCTCCAAACTCTTCAACGACCAGAAGGAGCCCGGCTCGACATTCAAGGCCGTCACAGCTGCGATGATCATGCAGGAGCGCGTGGCCACCCCGATGACGTCGGTGTGGGCGAGCGGCTACGAAACGTTTGAGAACGGCGCAGCCGTCGGCGATGCGTTCAGCCACGAAAGCTATCACTACACGCTCGCGGGTGCGCTTATTGACTCCTCAAACGTCGCGGTCAGCAAGTTCGGAACCATGCTGTCGCCCGAGAAGCGCTACGAGTGGCTGCAGAAGTTCGGCATCGGCGAAACCACCAACGTCAACTTTCTTGGCGAGTCGGTTGGCGTTCTCCACCCGGCCGAGAACTGGGATAACCAGACGATCTACGCCTCAACGTTCGGCCAATCCTTTACCGTCACGGCGCCGCAGGTGGCGAGCGCGTACCAAATCTTCGCGAACGGCGGCGTCAAGCAGCCGTTGCAATTGGTGGAGTCGTGCACCGGGGCCGACGGAACGGTCGTGAAGCCTGACGTTCCTGAGCCCGAGCGCATTCTCGATGAAGACGTGGCGGCTGACATGTCGCTCATGATCGAAAACGTGGCAGAGCAGGGCGGTGTCGCCGACCTGATTCGCGTACCCGGCTACCGCATCGCGGCTAAGACCGGAACCGCGCAGACCTACGACCCCGCAACCGGCGGCTACAAGGCAAACGTTTACGACACCTCGATCGTCGGATTCGCGCCGGCCGACGACCCCGAGTACGTCGTCATGATCTCCCTCGAAGAGCCGACTAGGGTAACCTCGTCTACGGCTACAGCACCGGCCTTTCAGAAGGCCATGACCCAGGTTCTGAAGAACTACCGCGTTATGCCGTCCGAGTCGCCGCTCCCCGAACTTCTGCCGAAGTTCGCCGAGTAGGGCGCACCTGCCCGGAGAATCTCACATGATTACCCTCACTCTCGCCGAGGTTGCAACGATCGTCGGCGGAACACTTCACGTGCGTCGTGACGAGTCCGCCGAGACCGTTGTCTCCGGCGTCGTTGATACCGACTCTCGTAACATGCAGCCCGGCGGCATCTTCGTCGCCAAGCCAGGGGATACCACCGACGGCCACCGCTTTGTCGGTGCCGCGGTCGCCAATGGCGCCACCCTCGCCCTCGTCGAACACCTGGTTGACGAAGACATCACGCAGATCGTGGTGGCCGATGTCGTCATGGCTATCGCCGACCTCGCGCGCGAGGTGGTCGCTCGCGTTCGCGCGCACGGAACCCTCAAGATCGTTGGCATCACCGGCTCCAACGGCAAGACCACCACGAAGAACATGCTGGCTCGCATTCTGCAGGATGAGGGCGAGACCGTCGCTCCGATTGCTTCGTACAACAACGAGGTTGGCGCGCCCCTCACCATGCTTCGCGTCACCGACACCACGAAGTACCTGGTCTCTGAATTCGGAGCCTCGGGTCCCGGAGAGATTGCCCGCCTGGCCGGCCTGGTGAATCCTGACGTGAGCGTCGAGCTCATGGTCGGCATGGCTCACGCCGGCGGCTTTGGCGGCATCGAGGCCACGGTGAAAGCTAAGACCGAGCTGGTGCACGCGCTGGCGCCAGGCGGAACCGCGGTGCTGAACGCCGATGACCCGCGCGTTGCGGGCATGGCGCCGGTGGCCGAGGCGCAGGGTAACGACGTGGTGTGGTTTGGCCATGCCCCGACCGCAGATGTGCGGGCCAGCGACGTAACGGTCACGGCCAGCGGAACCACGAGCGAAGTCCTCGTCGATGGCGCGACAATTCCGATGAACCTCAAGGTGCTGGGCGCCCACCACGTCATGAACGCTCTGGCTGCCATCACGGCCGCCCGCGTGCTCGGCATCGAGCCTGCGACGTCAATTGCCCGCCTCGAAACCATGGATTTGGCCGAACGCTGGCGCATGCAGGTGCTCGGCAACGACCGGGTCACCATCATCAACGACGCCTACAATGCAAGCCCGGATTCCATGGCCGCGGCGCTTCGTACCCTGGCGCAAATCACCGAACCGCACGAGCGCACCGTTGCCGTGTTGGGCGCGATGAGCGAACTGGGTGAGTTTGACGGTGAAGAACATGACCGAATCGGTCTGTTGGCCGTGCGGCTGCGCATTCAGCGCATTGTGGTGGTCGGCTCGGCCGCTCGTCGCCTGTTCATCTCAGCCATTGGTGAGGGGTCGTGGGACGGCGAACCGGTGTTCTTCGACGACGCCGATGCAGCCTTTGAGTACCTGAAAGGCGAGCTCCGTGACGGCGACCGCGTGCTCGTGAAATCGTCGAATGCCGCCGGTCTCCGCTTTCTGGGCGATCGTCTGGGAGGATTGTTCTCGTGAGATCACTCCTTTCGGCAGCCGTCATCGCGTTTGCCTTCACCCTGTTCCTCACCCCGGTCTTTCTGAAGTTCTTCCGAAAGTGGGGCTGGGGCCAGGTCATTCGCACGCCCGAAAGCGCCAACAACCCCAAGCACGGCGCAAAACGCGGCACCCCGACCATGGGTGGCGTGATCTTCATCCTGGGCACCCTCGTCGGCTACCTCATCGGTACCTACACCGGCAACAACCCGCCAACAATCTCGGGCCTGTTGGTGTTGTGGCTCATGGTCGGATTCGGCATCGTCGGCTTTATTGACGACTACATGAAGGTCAGCAAGCAAAATAGCCTCGGCCTCAGCGGCTGGCGCAAAATTATCGGCCAGCTCCTGGTGATGGTTCCGTTTGGCATCCTCTCGCTTAACTTTCCCAACGAATACAACGTCACCCCTGCCAGTGATTCGATCTCGCTGTTTCGCGATATCGCCGTCCTGAGCTTCATGCCACTCGGTTTCGTGCTCGGTTGGCTGCTGTACCTGGCGTGGATCTCGCTCATTGGCGTCGCCACCTCCAACGCCACCAACCTCACCGATGGCCTCGATGGTCTTGCGGCTGGTTCCGGAGTCTTCGTTATCGGCACCTACAGCCTCATCGCGTTCTGGCAGTTCAACCAGCGGTGCGAGGTTGCTCCTGAAGAGCTCATCGCCGGCTGCTACGGCAACATTCGCGATCCGCTTGACCTTGCCATTGTCAGCGCCGCCTTCGTGGGCTCGCTCGTCGGTTTCTTGTGGTGGAACGCGCCCAAGGCGAAGGTCTTCATGGGCGACACCGGTTCGCTCGCGATCGGTGGTGTGCTGACCGCCATGGCGATCCTCACTCACACCGAACTGCTGCTGGTCGTTATCGGCTTCGTCTTCTTGATGGGGCCGGGCTCGGTAATTCTGCAGCGCTACTACTTCAAGATCACCAAGGGCAAGCGCCTCTTTCTCAATAGCCCGTTCCACCACCACCTCGAAATGCGTGGCTGGCCGGAACCGACGATCGTCGTGCGCATGTGGATCATCGCGGGCGCGTGCGCGGTCACCGGAATGGGTCTCTTCTACGTGGAATGGCTATCTCGCACATGAACCTCGATCACCTCACCAGCTGGTACTCCGACTGGAAGGGACTGCGCGTCGCCGTTCTCGGGTTGTCGTCAACGGGGTTCTCCGTGGCAGACACGCTCGCTGAGCTCGGCTCGACCGTGACGGTCTTCACGGAGGGATCGAGCGAAGAGTACGCGCGACTGCTTCCGGTGATCGGCGTCGATCTGGTTGAGAAGTCGTTGCAAGAGGTGCCAGACGAGCTGCTCACTTTCGCGCCAGACGTTGTGATCGCCTCGCCCGGTTTTGCCCCGCACCACCCGCTGATTCAGTGGGTACAGCAGCAGGGCATTGCGCTGTGGGGCGATATCGAGCTGGGTTGGCGCGTGCGTGACAAGGTCGTGCGTGCCGACGGAACGCCGGCGGAGTGGGTGCTGGTCACCGGAACCAATGGCAAGACCACGACAACGCGGCTGGCAGCATCCATGCTGGTTGCGGGCGGGCAGAAGGCCGCTCCGTGCGGAAACATTGGTGTTCCGATTCTCGACGCGGTGCGCGACCCCGAGGGGTTTGACGCTCTCGTTGTCGAACTTTCCAGCCACCAGCTGTGGTACCTCGGGCTTGCCACGCCAGCCGGGCAACCGGTTCCGGCCGCCAGCGTGTGCCTGAACCTGGCCGACGACCATCTGGTGTGGCACGGCTCGTTCGAGGCCTACCGCGATGCGAAGGCCCTGGTCTACCGCAACACCAAGTTCTCCTGCGTCTACAACAAGGCCGACCTCGCCACTCGCGACATGGTTGAAGAAGCCGAAGTTATCGAGGGCGCGCGAGCCATTGGGTTCGATCTGGGTGTTCCTGGTCCGAGTGATTTTGGCGTCGTTGACGGCCTGCTGGTCGATCGAGCCTTCTTGGATGACCGGCGCAACGCCGCTCTAGAAATCATCGAACTGTCGGAGCTCGCGCAACGTAACCTTGCCGCCCCGCACATTGTTGCCAATATTCTGGCGGCCGCAGCACTCAGCCGCACTCTCGGAATCACGCCGGAAGACGTGAACCTGGCGCTGCAAACGTTCCAGCTCGACCCGCACCGCATTGAACTGGTCGCACAGGTGGGCGGTGTGGCCTGGGTCGATGACTCCAAGGCCACCAACCCGCACGCCGCGGCTTCATCGTTGCGCGCATTCCCTGGTTCCGTCTGGGTTGTCGGCGGTCAACTCAAGGGGGTCGACATCTCTGATCTCGTTGCCTCGCGGGGCGTCAAGGCTCGTGCAGCGATCATTATCGGCACCGAGCGCGGTGCCGTGGTCGAGGCGTTCGCACGACACGCCCCCAATGTGCCCGTGTTCGAAGCGGTGGCAACCGAAACTGAAGAGGTCATGGACGCGGTGGTGCGCATTGCTGCCGAGATCGTGACAGACGGGGATGTGGTCTTGTTGGCGCCGGCAGCGGCTTCATTTGACCAGTTCACCGGATACGACGACCGCGGCGACCGCTTCGCACGGGCCGTGCGCGATTGGGCAGAGAAGGAGTCAGGCGATGACCAGCAACACGACGTCGCCGACCCTGAACTCTAACGACGACGAGGGCGGCGAGCGCGGTCAGGCCGCGCGCGTCTTTCTCGGCCTGAAGATCAAGCCCGTCCCTGCGGAGTTCTTGCTCATCGCCTCGGCGGCGTTATTGCTCACGATTTTCGGGCTCGTGATGGTGCTATCGGCATCGAGCGCTTCACCGACCGGGCCGTTTGACACGTTCATGAAGCAGGGCATTTTTGCCCTCATCGGCGTTCCGCTGATGTTCGTGCTTAGCCGTTTTCCGATGACCTTCTTCAAGAAGATGGCGTGGCCCATTCTTGCCCTGGCATTGGCACTGCAATCGCTGATCCACTCGCCTCTTGGTGTCAGAAATGACGGAAACACCGCCTGGATTCAGGTTGGCGGCTTTCAGTTGCAACCTGCCGAATTCTTGAAGATCGCGACGGCCATTTGGGTTGGCTACGTGCTCTACCGCAAGCAATCATTGTTGGGCATGTGGCGGCACGTATTCATCCCGCTCGTTCCCGTCTCCGCGCTTATTCTCGGCGCCGTCCTCAGTGGCGAGGACCTTGGTTCCACCATGATCCTGCTCATGATCATTCTCTCCGGACTGTTCTTCTCCGGCGTGCGGTTGCGGGTCTTCATCCTTCCGCTCGTGCTCGGCGCCATTGGCGTGGCGGTGGCCGCTATTTTGAGCCCGAACCGCGTCGGGCGCATTCTCACCGTCTTCAGCGATTGCTCCAGCGCAGCGGAGTATGACGCCGCCTGTTACCAGCCCATGCACGGGGTGTGGGGGCTTGCGAGCGGCGGCATCTTTGGCCTCGGGCTCGGCAACTCCAAGATGAAGTACGAGTGGCTACCGGCCGCACAAAACGACTACATTTTCGCGATCGTCGGCGAAGAGCTCGGCCTCATCGGCTGCCTCGTCGTGCTGGCCCTGTTTGCAACGTTCGCCGTTGGTGCGTTCCGCATTGTGCGCCGCACGCCCGACCCCTTCGTGCGCATCGTCTCCGGTTCCATCGCCGTCTGGATCGTCGGCCAGGCCCTCATCAACATCGGCGTCGTGTTGCGCCTCTTCCCGCCGCTGGGCGTGCCATTGCCATTCATGTCGCAGGGCGGAACCTCGCTGCTGAGTGTGCTGATCGCCTGCGGAGTGCTGCTGTCGTTTACCCGCACGCTGCCGGAGCTTCCGGCCAGCGCGCTCACCGCTCCCATGGCGCCGCGGCGCTTGACCGGTCACGCCTGAGAGGTCAGTTCAGCCGGGTGTGGCAGGATTTCTAGGTGACAACCTACTTGCTTGCCGGCGGCGGAACCGCTGGCCACGTCAACCCGCTCCTTGCCGTTGCCGACGGATTGCGGGAGCGCGATGAGACCGCACACGTTTTGGTTCTCGGCACCAAGGAGGGCCTCGAAGCTCGCCTCGTGCCGCAGCGCGGCTATGAGCTGTTGATCGTTGACAAGGTGCCTTTTCCGCGCCGCCCCAACAAAGCCGCCCTCATGTTCCCCTCCCGCTTCCGTCGCGCGATTGCGCAGGTGCGTGACCACATTCGTGCGCATCACGTCGATGTCGTCGTCGGTTTCGGCGGCTACGCGTCGGCCCCCGCCTATGTCGCGGCGCGCAAAGAAGATGTTCCGTTCATCGTTCACGAAGCCAACGCTCGACCGGGCCTCGCCAACGTGCTGGGTGCGCGCCGTGCCGCTGGCATCGGTGTGGCGTTCGCCGGAACCCCGTTGAAGGGCTCAGAAGTGGTCGGCATGCCGCTGCGCAAGGAGGTTGTCGAACTCGACCGCGCCGCTCGCCGCGCCGAGGCCGCAGAGTTCTTTGGGCTCGACGCTGCCAAGCCGACGCTCCTGGTTTTCGGCGGGAGCCTCGGCGCCCAACGCCTCAACGAAGCTCTCGAAGGCTCGTGGGAAGACATTCTCGCCACCGGGTGGCAGCTGATTCACATCACGGGGGAGAAGTCCGAGTACGCCGACCCGGACGCGCCTGGCTACGTCGTTCGCCGATATGTAGACCGCATGGACTTGGCGTTCGCGATCGCCGATATGGTGGTGTCGCGCTCGGGAGCTGCGACCGTCAGTGAGATCAGTGCCCTGGGCCTGCCCGCCATCTATGTGCCCTACGCCGTCGGCAACGGTGAGCAGCGCCTCAACGCGGCGTCGGCCGTTGAAGCGGGGGCGGCTCTCATCATCGACAACGCCGACTTCACGGCCGATACGGTTCGCGATGAGGTTGTGCCGCTGCTTCGGGACGACGAACGCCGCCGCGGTATGGAACACGCAGCGCTCAGCGTCGGTATTCGCACCGGCACCGAAAACGTCATCACGATGATCGACGAGGCGCTCGTCCGCTAACCCTCACCGGCGAGGCGTCTGAGTCGAATGCTTTCGCTGCGGCGGTTCGTCTCGATGCGCTTGCTCAACGGGCAGGTGGCGCGGAGGATTTCAGGGCGCGCGTGACGAGGTCGATGGCCACCTCGTCACTCACGTGGAGGGAGCGCGCCACGGCGACGAACGCCGCGGCAGCATGCTGTACCGCTTGCTCAGTGGCATCGCCGTGGGCTGACACAAAGGTGCCCTGGCGGCCGCGCGTGGTGACCACCCCGGCCTCTTCCAGCTCGCGATAGGTGCGCGCCACGGTTCCGGCGGCCGTGCCCAGCTCATCCGCCAGCGCCCGCACCGTCGGCAACCGCGTATCAACCGCGAGGCTGCCTGCGGCAATCGCCTCAATGATCTGCGAGCGCAGCTGCTCGTAGGGGGCAACGGTGCTGGAGCGATCGATCTGAAACATGGCGCCACGGTACCAGCCACGGGTCACAGCCGATGCCGGGCGTGCCGAGGAACACACCGGCGGTGTGGCACCTACACTTGAGAGGTCATGATTCGACCCGATTTGAGCCTCCCCATTCCCGACACGATCGATGCCGCGCACTTTATCGGCATCGGTGGCTCGGGCATGAGCGGATTGGCGCGCATGTTTCTTGCCCGCGGCATTCGTGTCTCCGGATCAGACCGGGCAGACAGCCCCGGTCTGCGCGAACTGGAGGCGCTAGGCGCGACGGTCTACGTCGGCCACGACGCCGAGAACCTGGCCGACGTCGACACGGTGATTCACACCGGCGCTATCTGGCCAGAAAACCCCGAGTTTGTCACGGCTAAGGCGCGTGGCCTGCACGTGATTCACCGGTCGCAGGCGCTGCACTGGCTGATCGGCGCGCGGCGTCTCGTTTCGGTCGCGGGTGCCCATGGCAAGACCACGTCGACCGGAATGATCGTCACGGGTCTGCGCGCCCTCGGCGATGACCCCACGTTCGTCAACGGTGGCGTGATCGCCTCACTCGGTGTCTCGAGTGCCCCCGGCAGCGACGAGCTGTTTGTCATCGAGGCCGACGAATCAGACGGCACCTTCTTGCTGTACGACACCTCGATCGCGCTCATCACCAACGTCGACCCGGATCACCTCGACCACTACGGTTCGCGCGACGCGTTTGACGCTGCTTTTGCCACCTTCGCCAATGAGGCTCGCGAGGCTGTCGTCATCTCGGCCGACGACCCGGGCGCGATCGCCGTTCGCCAGCGCATCACCCACCCCAACGTGATCACCTTCGGCCAGTCGGCTGACGCCGACGTACGCCTGCACGACGTTGAAAGCAATGCTTCGGGTGTCTCCTTCACCATCGCGCAGGGTGACCAGAGCGCCGCAACGCACCTGCCGGTTCCGGGCGTTCACAACGCCCTCAACGCCGCCGGCGCCGCCGCCGTGCTCGTCGCCCTTGGCCACGATCTGGCCTCGGCCGTCGCGTCGCTGGCGGAGTTTGGCGGAACCGCGCGCCGCTTCGAACTGCACGACACCGTTGCGGGCGTGAGCGTCTACGACGACTACGCCCACCACCCGACGGAGGTTGACGCCGCACTGGCGGCAGCCCGCACCGTCGTTGGCGCCGGCCGCATCATCGCGTTGCACCAACCGCACACCTACTCGCGTACACAGCTCATGCACCGTGAGTTCGCTGAGGTGCTCGAGAACCGAGCCGACCACACCATCGTGCTCGACGTGTACGGTGCGCGCGAAGACCCGGTCGAGGGGGTTACGGGCGAGCTCGTCTCCAACGATTTTGCCGACCCCAGCCATGTGCACTTCGTCGCCGACTGGCAGGCAGCCGCAGACTACGCCGCACAGGTGGCGCGAGAGGGCGACTTCATCGTGACCCTCGGTTGCGGCAACGTCAATTTGATCATCCCGCAGGTGCTTGAGGCGCTGGCCGCTCGTTCGAAGTAATTCATGCGTCGCCCTGATCCGCTGCCACAACGACCTCGCGTCGAGGCGCCCGTCGAGCCCGTCATCGACCCCGTCGAGGTCATCGCCGATGAGCCTGTCGCGATCGAAGACGCGCTTTCGGATGAGGGTGAATTATCGGTGCCCGAGGCTGACGCGTTCTCGGATTTCGCGAGCGTCGATGAGATCGACACGGCCGTCATCACGCCGCTTCGACGCGGCCGCGGTGAGGCGAGCGGCGGAGCGTCGGAAGACCCGATCGTTGCGGCATCGCAACAGGCGGGCTCCACCGACGACGGCGCGCCCGACGCAGATGCGGAACCAGACGGCGCCACCGCTGTCGGGTGGCGGGATGTGTGGCGCGCGGCGCGAGCCAAACGCAAGGCGCTCAGGCGGGAGGTGCGCCGGTTTACCGGTCGTGCGCGCCGGCGCCGGTTGGTGTGGATTGTCTCGCTGAGCGCCCTCGCGGCCGTCATCGTTGGCTCCTTCGTCGTTGCCTACTCGCCGCTGTTTGCGGTGCAGAAGATTACGATCGCCGGAACCACGTCACTCGATCCGGCTGCGGTAACGGATGCGCTGTCCGATCAGATCGGCACGCCGCTTGCGCTCGTGAGCGACAGCGCGATCAAGGCCGCACTGGTGACCTTTCCCGCGGTTGAGACCTACACCGTGCAGGCGCGCCCGCCGCACGAGCTTGTTGTCACCATCGTGGAGCGCACACCGGTGGGAGTCGTTCAGACGGACGCCGGGTACTCCCTCGTGGACGCGGCAGGCGTGGTGCTCTCGACCACGCCGGAGCCGCCCGCGGGTTATCCCGCGTTTGAGGTTGCCGGCGGGCTGGGGGAGCGCACCTTCCTCTCGGCGGGCATGGTCATGCTGTCTATTCCGGCGAGCATTCGTACCTCCGTTGTGAAGGTGACCGCGACCACCCCGGCTGACGTCACCCTGACGCTCGCGCCAACCGGAACTCAGATTATTTGGGGCAACGCCGACGACTCACAGATCAAGGCCGCGACGCTGGAAAAGGCCATGCTCGCTCGTCCGATCGACACCGTTTCTGTCTACGATGTGTCGTCGCCGACGGCAATTGTGATGCGCTGACGAAATTCTCGGGCCCAAGTCGCGACATGCGCGCGTGTCGCCGCGATTCGGGCCGATTCGGGCCGTACCTTCAATCAAGAGAAATGCATACCCGGAAATTCTTTAACCTTCTACTCGAAGGTGAAGGTTGAACCAGGTTCTAGACACGGAGGCCGGCATGAGCCAGAACCAGAACTACCTCGCCGTCATCAAGGTGGTCGGCGTCGGCGGTGGCGGCGTGAACGCTGTCAACCGCATGATCGAGCTCGGCCTTCGTGGCGTTGAGTTCATCGCGATCAACACGGATGCGCAGGCACTGCTGATGAGCGACGCTGACGTCAAGCTTGACGTCGGACGCGAGCTCACCCGTGGCCTGGGCGCCGGCGCAGACCCCGAGGTGGGTCGTCGCGCTGCCGAAGACCACGCCGAAGAGATCGAAGAGGCCCTGCGCGGTGCTGACATGGTCTTCGTTACGGCCGGCGAGGGCGGCGGAACCGGAACCGGTGGCGCCCCCGTTGTCGCGAAGATCGCGAAGTCGATTGGCGCCCTCACCATCGGTGTGGTCACCAAGCCGTTCTCCTTCGAGGGTCGTCGCCGTCAGAGCCAGGCCGAGGCGGGCGTTTCGCGACTGAAGGAAGAAGTCGACACGCTCATCGTGGTTCCCAACGACCGCCTGCTGGAGATCAGCGACCGCGGCATCTCCATGATCGAAGCCTTCGCTACGGCTGACCAGGTGCTGCTTGCCGGTGTGCAGGGCATCACCGATCTGATCACGACCCCGGGTCTGATCAACCTCGACTTTGCTGATGTGAAGAGCGTCATGCAGGGCGCCGGCTCCGCGCTCATGGGCATTGGTTCTGCTCGTGGTGCTGACCGCGCCATCAAGGCCGCAGAACTGGCCGTCGAATCGCCCCTGCTGGAGGCCTCCATCGAGGGCGCGCACGGTGTGCTGCTGTCGATTCAGGGTGGTTCCAACCTCGGTATCTTCGAAATCAACGACGCCGCGCAGCTCGTCAAGGAGGCCGCTCACCCCGAGGCCAACATCATCTTCGGTACCGTCATCGACGACACCCTGGGCGATGAGGTTCGTGTCACCGTTATCGCAGCCGGCTTTGACGGCGGCGAGCCGCAGGCACGTATCGAGCTGCCTGCCGTTGTGACGCGTCCGGCTGCGCCCGCAGTGGAACCATTGGTCGCCGCAGAGCAGGTCACCGAGACTGTCGCAAACGCACCGGAGGCACCCGCCGTGGTTCCGGCCAACATGCTGCCAGACGTCGGCGGTTTCGACTCGGCCTTTGACGAGGGCGATCTCGATATTCCGGACTTCCTCAAGCAGTAATGAGCGAACTTCGCACCCGCTTGGCGGAGGTTGATGATCTCATCGCCTCCGCCGCTCGGCGTTTTCAGCGCGATCCGGCGGAGATCACGCGCATCGTGGTGACGAAGTTCCACCCGCCCCAGCTGATCTCGGATCTTGCCGCCATTGGCGTGCACGATGTTGGCGAGAATCGGCAGCAGGAGCTCTCGCACAAACGCGTCGAACTCGCCGATCTCACCGATATGACCTGGCACTTCATCGGGCAAGCGCAGTCGAACAAAGCGCGACAAATTCGCGAAGCGGCCGATGTCGTTCACTCGGTTGACCGCGAGAAAATTGCGATCGCGCTCGATGCTGCCGCCGGCGAGACTGACCCGATTCTTGACGTGTTGTTGCAAGTCAACCTCACGGCAGACGCGGGGCGCGGCGGAGTCGAGCCGGGAGACATCGAAGGCTTGGCCGCCCGGATCGCCGCTCTGCCGACCTTGCGGCTTCGCGGCGTGATGGCGGTCGCACCGCTCGACGAAGACCCGGCTCCCGCGTTCGAGCGTCTGGCCGGATATTCGCAGCTCCTGCGTAGCGTGGTTCCGGACGCCAGCTGGATCTCCGCGGGCATGAGCCACGACTTCGCCGAGGCAATTGCACACGGCGCGACACACCTAAGAATTGGTTCCGCAATCACCGGAACCCGCCCCGCACGGGGATAACCTGCCTTACAGACGAGCACACAACGGAGGACGCGATGTCGAACCCGCTCAAGAAGACGATGGTGTATCTCGGCCTTGCCGACGAAGAAGCAACGTACACCGAACCGGCCGCTGAGGCGCCGGCAAAGACGCGCGGACGCGAGGTACGTGAGGTGCGCGAGGTCGAGCAGGCCGAGCCGCAGACGGCACCGGTAACACCGCTTCGCCGCCCTGCTGTCGTTCGCCAGCCGGTTGCCGGTGCGGTCAACGAAATTCTTACCGTTCACCCAAAGCAGTACCGTGATGCCCAAAACATCGCGGAGAGCTTCCGTGACGGCATCCCGGTCATCATGAACCTGTCGCAGATGTCTGACGCAGAAGCGCGTCGCCTGATCGACTTCGCCAGCGGTCTCGCGAGCGGCCTGTACGGCAAGATCGAGCGAGTCACCAGCAAGGTTTTCCTGCTTTCGCCGGAAAACATTGCGGTTTCGGGTGACGGCGGTATCGCGCACGCAGACGGCGACATCGCGCCGTTCGCGCAGCCGTAATCCGTGAACCTGGTTCAGATCGTCGCGGCGATCGTCAACTTCGCCATCTTGTTGTACATGATGGTGTTGTTTGCGCGATTCATCCTCGACCTGATTCCGATGTTTAATCGCGAGTGGCGGCCCACCGGATTGGGCCTCATTCTCGCGGAGTTTGTCTTTACGATTACCGACCCGCCGCTGAAGTTTGTGCGCAAACTGGTTAAGCCGATTCGCCTCGGCGCCGTGCAATTAGACCTGTCTTTCATGATCGTCATGATTGTTTGTCTATTTGCCTACAGGATTACGTTCGGCCTCGCGGCATAAGTTTTGCGCGGCTATGCTGAAACAGGCAGGGGGATCTTTCGTGATTCGTTGCTTTGATCCCGTACCGACGCAGTGAAGAAGGAGCCACCATGGCATTGACCCCGGATGACGTTGTCACCAAGCAGTTCCAGCACGTCCGGTTCAAGGAAGGTTTCGACCCCGATGAGGTCGACGACTTCCTGGACGAGATCGTCGTTGAATGGCGCAAGACCATTGAAGAAAACGTCGAGCTGAAGGCAAAGCTGGCCGCGCTTGAGTCCGGCGAAGCCGCAGCTCCGGCCCCCGTCGTCGAGCCCGTAGCGGCCGTTCCCGTCGTTGCTCCGGCTCCCGTTGTTCCGGCAGCTGACGCGAATGTTCCGACTCAGAGCGCAAGCATCATTGAGCTGGCCCAGCGCCTGCACGACGAGCACGTCGCCGAGGGTAAGGCTCAGCGTGACGTTCTTATCGCTGAGGCGCAGGAGCAGGCAACGCGCATCATTTCGGAGGCTGAGGCCACCGGCCGCGCCGAGAAGGAGCGCCTCGACAAGGAGCGCACCGCTCTTGAGGGTCGCATCTCGGAGCTGCGTCAGTTTGAGCGTGACTACCGTGCAAACCTGCGCAAGTACATTGAGGGTCAGCTGACCGACCTCGACCAGTCAAGCACCGCTTCTGGTTCGGCTCCGGTCTCGGCGATCGGTCTCTGAGTCACCTCTTGACCACTCGGCCCCAAATCTCACGGGCAGCGGCCGGCACCACCATCGCGATTTTTGCGATCCTGGTGCTGGCCGCTGACCAGTTCACAAAGTTCCTCGCCCTGCAAAATCTCGAGACCGAGGTTGCAACTCCGGTACTGGGCGATTTTCTCCAGTTCTACCTCACCTTCAACCCCGGCGCGGCGTTCTCGCTGGGAGAAGGCGTCACCTGGATCTTCACGATCGTGCTGGCCATTGCCGCACTCACCGTGATGGTGCTGGGTGTGACGCGCGTTCACTCCCTGCGGTGGGCTCTGGTGCTGGGAGCGCTGCTTGGCGGCGTCTCTGGCAACCTCACCGACCGTCTGTTCCGCGACCCAGGATTTCCGGTCGGCCACGTTGTCGACTTCATCTACACCCCGTGGATGATGCCCGCGATTTACAACGTCGCCGACATCTTCATCGTGTGCAGCATGGTGCTCGTCGCACTGCTGATTCTGCTTGGCGTCAACTTCGATGGCACGCGTGATAAGCCGGAACCTGCGGCTGAGACCGCGGTCGGCGAGCTCTCCGAGGCGGATCGGTACGAATCGCGAGGCGAGCGCCGCGCCCGCCTTGAAACCGAATCTGAGGCTTCTGAAGACAAGCCAGCCGCATCCGCATGAGCATGCAGTCGCAAAGCTTCACGATCGATGACGAGCTCGACGGGCGTCGCGTTGACGCGGCGCTTGCGAGCCTGCTCGACGTTTCGCGTACCTTTGCGGCAGAAATCGCCGAGGCTGGCGGCGTATTCGTCGACGGTCGGATGGTGTCAAAATCTGATCGCGTTCGCGCCGGCGCACGCCTCGACGCTGCGTGGACTCCCAAGCAAGAGCCCACCGTCATTCCGGTGCAGGTTCCGGAGCTCGGCATCATTTACGATGACGATCACATCGTGGTGGTAGACAAACCCGTGGGCGTTGCCGCTCACCCCTCGATGGGGTGGGAGGGGCCAACCGTGCTGGGCGCTCTCGCCGGCGCCGGCTACCGGATCGCGACCACCGGACCAGCCGAACGTCAAGGCATCGTTCACCGCCTCGATGCCGGCACCAGCGGTCTGATGGTCGTTGCGAAGTCGGAGCTCGCGTACGTTGCGTTGAAGGCAGCCTTCAAAGAGCGCACCGTCGAGAAGATTTATCACGCCGTGGTGCAGGGGTACATGGATCCTCTGAGCGGAACCATCGACGCGCCGATCGGCCGTCACCCGGCTCACTCGTGGAAGTTTGCCGTCACTCGCGACGGCAAGGACTCCGTGACGCACTACGAAACGCTGGAGGCGTTCGCCGGGGCCTCGCTGTTGGAGATTCACCTGGAGACGGGCCGTACCCATCAGATCCGGGTGCACATGTCTGCCATGCGCCACCCCTGCGTCGGTGACCCGCTCTATGGTTCCGACCCCACCCTCAATGAGAAGTTGGGGCTGCACCGCCAGTGGTTGCACGCGCACAAACTGGCGTTCACGCACCCCGCAACGGGGGAGTGGGTGCAGTTTGAGTCGCCGTATCCTGCCGATCTTCAGCACGCTTTGGACGTGCTGGAGGCGAGCTGATCGCCCTGCCAGGCGCCTCCATGTCGGCGGCCCCGGTAGGCTCGAAGAGTGACATCCGACTCCTTCGTACACCTGCACGTCCACTCCGAATTTTCGATGCTGGACGGCGCCGCACGCCTCACCGCGATGGTCGACGAAGCCGCTCGTCTTGAGATGCCGGCGATTGCGGTCACCGACCACGGCAACACCTTTGGTGCGTTCGAGTTCTACAAGACGGCAACCGCCGGCGGCGTAAAGCCGATCATCGGAATCGAGGCGTACGTCACGCCCGGCACCCACCGCACCGATAAGACTCGAATCCGGTGGGGCACCGCAGAGCAGCAGGGTGACGACGTTTCGGGCTCGGGCGCGTACACCCACATGACGATGTGGGCGCAGAACAACACCGGCCTGCACAACCTATTTCGGCTGTCGTCGCGCGCGAGCATGGAGGGCTACTACTTCAAGCCGCGCATGGACCGCGAGCTGCTGAATACCTACCACGAAGGCATTATTGCCACCACCGGATGCCCCTCCGGCGAGATTCAGACGCGCCTTCGTCTGGGGCAGTACAACGAGGCTCGCGCCGCCGCGGCTGAGTTTCAAGATCTCTTCGGCAAAGAGAACTATTTCGCCGAGATTATGCACCACGGCCTCGACATTGAGCGCCGCGTCATGCCCGATCTGCTCAAGATCGCGAAAGACCTCAAGATTCCGCTGGTCGGAACCAACGACTCGCACTACACACATCAGCACGACGCCGATGCCCACGCCGCACTCCTGTGCGTGCAGTCCGGCTCGACGCTCGATGACCCCAAGCGGTTCAAGTTCGACGGCGACGGCTACTACCTGAAGTCTGCCGCCGAAATGCGCGATGTGTTTCGCGACCACCCCGACGCGGTCACCAACACGCTGCTCATCGCCGAGCGATGCGATGTGTCGTTCGACACCGAAACCAGCTACATGCCGCGCTTTCCCGTTCCGGAGGGGGAGAGCGAAGAGAGCTGGTTCGCGAAAGAGGTCGAGAAGGGCCTGCACTACCGCTACCCGGGAGGCATCCCCGACGACGTTCGCAAGCAGGCCGATTATGAGGTCGGCATTATTTTGCAGATGAAGTTTCCCGGCTACTTCCTCGTGGTCGCCGACTTCATCAACTGGGCAAAAGACCATGGCATCCGCGTCGGCCCTGGTCGTGGTTCCGGTGCCGGCTCCATGGTCGCGTATGCGATGCGCATCACCGACCTTGACCCGCTTCCGCACGGCCTGATCTTCGAGCGCTTCCTTAATCCCGACCGTGTCTCCATGCCCGACTTTGACGTCGACTTTGACGACCGTCGCCGCGGCGAGGTCATTCAGTATGTGACCGAGAAGTACGGCGACGAGCGCGTGGCGCAGATTGTCACCTACGGAACCATCAAGGCGAAGCAGGCGCTGAAAGACGCCGGTCGCGTGCTTGGCTTCCCGTTCAGCATGGGAGAAAAGCTCACCAAGGCGATGCCGCCGGCGGTGATGGGTAAAGACATGCCGTTGACCGGCATGTTCGACAAAGAACACCCGCGCTTCAAAGAGGCCAGCGAGTTCCGCGCCGTCGTTGAAAGCGACCCTGACGCCCGCACGGTGTTTGACACCGCGCTCGGGCTCGAAAACCTGAAACGCCAGTGGGGCGTTCACGCCGCCGGTGTGATCATGTCGTCTGATCCGCTGATCGACATCATTCCGATCATGAAGCGTGAGCAAGACGGCCAGATCGTCACGCAGTTTGATTACCCCTCGTGTGAATCGCTCGGCCTGATCAAGATGGACTTCTTGGGGTTGCGAAACCTCACGATCATTTCTGACGCGCTCGATAACATCAAGGCCAACCGCGGCGAAGACCTCGATTTGGAGGGGCTCGAGCTCGATGACCGCGCCTCCTATGAGCTCCTGTCACGCGGTGACACGCTCGGTGTGTTCCAGCTCGATGGTGGGCCCATGCGGTCGCTGCTGCGCCTCATGAAGCCAGACAACTTTGAAGACGTCTCGGCCGTTATTGCGCTGTATCGTCCGGGCCCCATGGGGGCCAACTCGCACACGAACTACGCGCTGCGTAAGAACGGCCTCCAGCCGGTGACGCCGATTCACCCCGAGCTTGAAGAGCCGCTTCGCGACATTCTCGACATCAGCTATGGCCTGATCATCTATCAGGAGCAGGTGATGGCGATCGCCCAGCGAGTCGCCGGGTTCTCGCTTGGCCAGGCAGACATTCTGCGCCGTGCGATGGGTAAGAAGAAGAAGAGCGAACTCGATAAGCAGTACGAAGGCTTCCATGACGGCATGATCGAGCGCGGCTTCGGCGAGGCCGCCATCAAGTCGCTGTGGGACATTCTGCTGCCGTTCTCGGACTACGCCTTCAATAAGGCCCACTCCGCCGCGTACGGTCTGGTGTCGTACTGGACCGCGTATCTCAAGGCGCACTACCCGGCCGAGTACATGGCCGCGCTTCTTACCAGCGTCGGTGACTCCAAAGACAAAATGGCGCTGTATCTCAACGAATGTCGGCGCATGGGAATCCGGGTCTTGCCGCCCGACGTTGGCGAATCGATCAAATACTTCGCCGCCGTCGGCGAAGACATTCGCTTCGGCCTGGGAGCCGTGCGAAACGTCGGCTCCAACGTTGTCGACGGCATCGTCGAGGCGCGTCAAGAAGGCTCCTTCGAGTCGTTTCACGACTTCCTCAAGAAGGTTCCGGTTCACGTCGCCAACAAGCGCACCGTCGAATCTCTCATCAAAGCCGGTGCCTTCGACTCTTTTGGCGACAGCCGACGTTCGCTGCTGATGGCGCATGAAGATCTCATTGATGCGGCGGTCGACTCCAAGCGCAAGGCAGCCACCGGCGCCATTGGGTTCGATTTTGACAGCCTCTACGACGAGACAGACGATGTCGCGCCCGCGCAGATTCCGTTCTACCCAGAGTGGGCGAAAAAAGAGAAGCTGAGCTTCGAGCGCGAAATGCTCGGCCTCTATGTCTCCGATCACCCGCTCGCCGGCCTTGAGGTTCCGCTTGCCAAGCATGCGTCACTGCCGATCAACACGCTGCTCGAATCCGAAAGCATCGAAGACGGCGACCAGGTCGTCATCGCCGGTCTCGTCACCAGCGTGCAGCACCGCGTTGCCAAGGCCTCGGGTAACCCCTACGGCATGATCACGGTCGAAGACTTTGCGGGTGAAGTCACCGTGATGTTCATGGGTAAGACCTACACCGAGTTTTCGTCCACGCTGACGCAAGACGCCATTCTCGTCGTGCGCGGCCGCGTCTCGCGCCGCGACGACGGCCTCAACATTCACGCTCAGGCAGCGTTCTCACCCGATATCGGAACCTTTGATGACAACGGGCCGCTGACCCTCGTGCTCGCCGAGCAGCGCGCCACGGAGAGCGCGATGATGAGTCTGCGCGAGGTGCTGGAGCGGTACCCCGGCGAGACCGAAGTGTCGCTGATGTTGCACCGAGGACGGGCGGCAAAGGTTTTTGATGTGCCGTTGCCCGTCTCCATCACCGCCGAGCTCTACGGTGACCTGAAGGGCCTGCTGGGTCCGCAATGTCTGGGATAGGGCGAAACCCCGACCTGTGATTGTGACGCTAGAACGCGGATCCTCTGCGCGGTGACTGTTGCCCGGCGTGCCGACGCGGGTAGAGTTTTATCGCATCAACTGTTGTGTGCGCGCATGCAGCAGTCCGAACGTGGCGCAAGACGCCGCTCAAACTTATCGACTCGCGATCGCAGCGTGAACGTGGGGGGAGAAATCACATGTCAAATCCAGGTGACTACGGTCAGAATCCGGCGGGCGCTCCGCAGGGGGGTGCTCCGCAGCAGGGGTACAACCCCAACCAGACCCAGGGTTTTGATCCCAATCAGACGCAGGGCTACGGCCAGGGATTCCCGCAGTACGGCCAGCAGCCGCAGCAGCAGCCGTACGGCCAGCCGCAACATTATCGCCAGCCGCAGCAGCAGTGGGGCGCTCAGCCCGGCTACGGTGCACCCGCACCCGTGAAGAAGCCGCTGCCGTACACGATCCGCGAGTTCATTCTCATGGGCGTCGGTCTGCTGATTCTGGTGTTCTCGTTCTTCCCGCTGGTGAGTTCGTCGTTCATTACGGTCACGTTGTGGAACGTCGGATTCTGGCTTCCGTTGGTTCTCCTGCCGTTTGCGGCGTCAGCGCTGATCGCGATTCGCCCGTTCGCACCGATCGTGAACCGCATCGGATCCTTGAGCACCGACCAGTTCGCGTCAGTCGTGTACTCGTTTGCTCTCGTCACGTGGGCGACCCTCGGCCTCAGCGCTGGCGGTTTCGGCGGCGGTCTTGGTGGCACCAGCTGGGTGGTGTGGGTGATTTTGCTGCTCACGATCGCCGGCGTTGTTGTCACGGTCGCCGCGCCGTTCGTTCCGGGTCTGCGCGAAGAGTTTGACCAGCGCCCCGAAGAGGTTGCACCCCGTGCCGGTCGTACCACGCGCGTCATCCCCGAGGGCAAGGGTGTCTCTATCCCGGCCGCAGCGCAGCAGGGCGCAGCGAACCCGTGGGGCGCAACGCCCCAGGCAGCACCCGTTCCGCAGCCAGCGCAGGAAAACCCGTGGGCCGCTCAGCAGCAGGTTCCGCAGCCGGCGCAGGAGAACCCCTGGGCCGCCCAGCAGCAGGTTCGGCAGCCCGCGCAGGAGAACGCCTGGGCTACGCCCGTTGCCGCAGAGGCAGCTCCCGCCGCAGCAGAGCCGGTTCCGGCAGCACCGGTCGAGGAGGCACCCGTCGAGGCGGTTGTCGAAGAGGTCGTCGTCGAGGCGGCTCCCGCCGCCGCGCAGCAGCCGTTCTGGGCACTGGTTCCGGAAGAACGCGCTGTCGTCGATGTCGCCGGTGCCGAGATCTTCCGGGTTGGCCCGACCGCTTGGGCCCTTGTTGTCGAAGACAACACGACGTCGTTTGTGATTCGTCACGATGACGGCCGCACCGGAACCCTCAACGATGTATCAGGAGTAGTCCGCAACTAATGCGCGTCATCGATCTGCGTGGCCAGAATCTTTCCACGGCAGAACTGCTTTCCGTCGTTCCGCGTGCAACCGCAGCTAAGGCGCATGCGCTCGAAACTGCAGCGGCGATTGTCGCCGATGTGCGAGACAGGGGAGAGGCGGCTCTGCGGGAGCAGGCCACACAGTTCGACGGCGCAACGGGGCACGCTATTCGCGTTCCTCAGCATCACATTGACGAAGCGATCGCCTCCCTCGAGCCTGACGTACGTTCAGCGCTCGAGGAGGCGATTCGCCGCGTGCGGCTGGCCTCGGCTGCCCAGGTTCCGGCGCCTGCCGTAACCGAGCTGGGTGGCGGTGCCCGCGTTATTCAGCGGTGGCAACCGGTCGCGCGCGTTGGGGTATATGTTCCCGGCGGCAAGGCTGTGTACCCGTCGAGCGTCATCATGAACGTGGTGCCAGCACAGATTGCCGGCGTTTCGGCCGTCGCCCTCGCATCGCCTCCGCAACGGGCGTTTGTCGGGCGGGTTCACCCGACGATTCTGGCCGCGGCCGGACTACTCGGTGTCACAGAGATTTACGCCATGGGCGGTGCCGGCGCCATTGGTGCGCTCGCCTACGGCGTCGAGTCGCTTGAGCTCGCACCCGTCGATGTGGTCACCGGCCCCGGTAACAACTTTGTTGCCGCCGCCAAGCGCGCCGTTGCCGGCGTTGTTGGCATCGACGCCGAGGCTGGTGCCACCGAGATTCTTGTCGTGGCAGATGACACCGCAAATGCCGACTTTGTTGCCGCCGACTTGATTAGTCAGGCTGAGCACGATGAGCAGTCTGGCTCGGTGCTGGTGACGTTCTCGCCCGACCTTGCTGACGCCGTTTCCGCGCGAATCGCAGCCATGGTTCCGCTCACCAAGCACGCCGAGCGCGTCGCGATCGCCCTGGGCGGCGAGCAGTCCGCGATCGTGCTGGTCGACGACCTGAAGACGGCGGCCGCCTTCAGCAACGCCTACGGCCCCGAACACCTCGAGATTCAGACCGCGCACGCGTCAGCTGATGCGGCAATCTTCACAAATGCCGGCGCGCTCTTCATCGGTGACTACGCCCCGGTGAGCCTGGGCGACTACCTTGCCGGTTCGAACCACGTGCTGCCGACGTCTGGGCAGGCCCGATACGCCTCGGGGCTCGGCGCGCATACGTTCTTGCGCCCCCAGCAGGTTGTCGAATACAGCCGCGAGGCGCTCGAAAACGTTGCCGCCGATCTCGTGGCGCTGTCGACCGCCGAAGACCTCCCCGCGCACGGTGAAGCTGTGACAGCTCGCTTCGCCCCGCGCGACTGATCAACGGAGCCTTCCGATGTATTGCCCCTTTTGCCGCAACCCTGACTCGCGCGTGATCGACTCGCGCACCAGCGACGACGGCCTCTCCATTCGACGTCGCCGCCAGTGCCCCAAGTGCGGAGGCCGATTCACCACGATGGAGACGGCATCGCTGACCGTCATCAAGCGGTCCGGCGTGGCCGAACCGTTTAGCCGAGACAAGGTGATTTCGGGCGTTCGTAAGGCGTGCCAGGGCCGCCCGGTGACCGACGTTGATCTCGCCGTGTTGGCAGAACGCGTCGAAGAGGCCATCCGCCAAACCGGTCAAAGTCAGATTGACGCTAACGAAATTGGGCTGGCTATTCTCGGCCCGCTCCGTGACCTCGACGAGGTGGCCTATCTGCGCTTCGCCAGCGTGTACCAGGCGTTTGACTCGCTGGAAGATTTTGAATCCGCCATCGTCGAGCTACGTGCCGCGCACGCAGAGTCGGAACCGCGCGACGTTACCGAGTAATCTGGCAGGGATGTATTCCCTCCTTTTTCGCACCGTCCTGACTCGCTTTGATCCCGAGACGGCCCACCACCTGGCCGCGAGGGTGATCCGTTGCCTCGGCGTGGCGCCGCTTCGTGGCATCACCCGCGCGTTCACGAAGCCGGATCCGTCTCTTGCGACTAAGGCGTTGGGACTCACGTTTGACTCGCCCTTCGGCATTGCTGCCGGGTTCGACAAAAACGTCACGATGGTGCGAGGGCTTGAAGCACTCGGATTCGGCCACATCGAAGTTGGCACCGTCACCGCGGTGCCGCAGCCGGGCAACCCCAAGCCCCGACTGTTCCGCCTGGTTGCCGATCGTGCCCTCATTAACCGCATGGGCTTCAACAACGAGGGAGCGGCGGTCGCAGCCCAGCGACTGCAGAAGCTGCGAAAGCACAATCCGGGAATTCTGATTGGCGCCAACATCGGCAAGAGCCGCATCGTTGAGGTCGATGATGCGGTGGCCGACTATGTCACCAGCGCAAAGCTGGTCGCACCGCACGCCGACTACCTGGCCGTGAACGTTTCGTCGCCGAACACGCCGGGCCTTCGAGGGCTGCAGGCCGTCGAAACGCTGGCGCCGTTGCTGGAGGCCGTGAAGGCGGCCGCCGGAACCACGCCGCTGCTGGTGAAGATTGCACCCGACCTCGAAGACGACGAGGTTGGTGACATCGCTCGTCTGGCTGTGCGGCTCGGGCTTGACGGTCTGATCGCGAACAACACCACCATCTCTCGGGATGGTTTGGTGACGGATGCGGCGAAGGTTCGAGACATCGGCGCCGGCGGGCTCTCCGGCGCACCGCTGCACGACCGTTCCGTTGACGTGCTTCGTCTCGTGCGTGCCGCCGTACCCGCCGAGTTCTGCGTGATCTCGGTCGGCGGCGTACAGACCGCAGCCGACGTGCAGCAGCGACTCGACGCCGGCGCAACACTCGTGCAGGGGTATTCCGAGTTCATCTACTCCGGTCCGCTGTGGGGCCGCGCCATCAACCGCGGTCTGGTCAGCGGCCGCTGACGGCGCGTCGCCGCCGCGGCAACGACAAAGCCCCGGGAGCAACGCATGCTCGCCGGGGCTTTTGAGTAGAAACTTACGCCGGGTACTGCCCGCGCTTAACCTGCGGCTTCGGCAGGCGCATGAAGCGCATCTGGAACGACCGCATCGACGCGTACCAGCCGTGCCCCTTTTCGACGCGTGAGCCCCATTTGGCTGCGGTCTTCTTCTTCACGCGGCGGCTCAGCAACACCATGTCGCCAATGACGAGAAGAATGTAAGCCCACAGCACCAAGAACGAGTACGTCTGGATCACGTAGTTCGGAACGAAGGTCAAGATGATGACGACGATCATGGCGGGCATGACAAACTCGCCCAGGTGCCAGCCAGCATCGACGTAGTCGCGCACCCAGCGGCGCTGTTCGCCCTTGTCGCGCGGCGGCAGGTACTTCTCTTCGCCGGCAGCCATGCCCGCGCGAGCCTTGTCGCGGTTTGCGTTGAGAGCGGAGCGCGCCTCCTTGCGTGCTTCCTTGGTGTCGGGGGCCAGCGGGCGGCGGTTTGCCGCTTCGCGCTCGGCGCGCGAGGGCGTTGGACGACCCTTGCCGGTGGCCGGCTGGTCGTTTTCTGATGAAGGGGTGGTGGAGTTCTGAACCACGTGAAAGCACCTCGCGTTTCGGGAGTCCTTCTAAGATTACCGGTATGAGCTATGAGCAGCATCCCAACGACGAGGCCGTCACCCACGCGGCCCAGGCCACCATTCCCACCGCACTTGCCGATCTCGGTAATCTGGTGCGCATTCCCGGCATCGCCTGGCCCGCGTTTGATCAGACCAACCTCCAGCGCAGCGCCGCCGCCGTTGCCGCGCTGTTCGAGGAGACCGGCATGTTCGACAGCGTCGAGGTGAAAACCGCGGCCATTCCCGGCACGGACGAACATGGCCAGCCTGCCATCCTTGCCACGCGAGCCGCCAAGAATGGCAAGCCGACGATTCTGCTCTACGCCCACCACGATGTGCAGCCGCAGGGCGACGCTGAGCTGTGGGAGACCCCGCCGTTCGAGCCGACCGTTCGCGATGGTCGCCTGTATGGCCGCGGCGCGGCCGACGACAAGGCGGGAATCATGGCGCACGTCGCCGCCGTTCGCACCATGAAAGAGGTCTACGGCGATGACCTTGACCTTGGCATCTCCATCTTCATTGAGGGCGAAGAAGAATTCGGCTCGCGCTCGTTCGCACAGTTTCTGAGCGACAACATTGACGCGCTTCGCTCCGACGTGATCGTGGTCGCTGACTCCGGCAACTGGGATTCGGAGACCCCGGGCCTTACCGTCTCGCTGCGAGGCAACGCCCGCTTCACGCTCAAGGTGCGCACCCTCGAGCACGCGTCGCACTCCGGCATGTTCGGAGGCGCGATCCCCGATGCCATGATGGCAACCGTCAAACTGCTGTCGACGCTGTGGGCGGCCGATGGTTCCGTCGCCGTCGCCGGCATGACCGAACGTGACGCCGAGACCCCGGAATACACCGAGGCAACTCTGCGTGACGAAGCGGGTCTGCTGCCCGGCGTCAGCCCGATCGGCAACGGAACGATCCTGAGCCGCATCTGGAACAAGCCGTCCATCACCGTGACCGGCATTGACTTCACCTCCGTGGAGGCCGCGTCCAACACCATTTCGCCCGAGGTCACCGTTGTCATCTCGGCACGCGTTGCACCCGGACAGGAAGCGACTGAGGCATACGCCGCCATGGAGGCGCACTTGCGTGCCAACGCGCCGTTCGGTGCCGAGCTCACCTTTAGCGATGTCGACCTTGGCAACGGATTCCTCGTCGACACGAGCGGCGCGACCGTCTCCCTGGCGCGTCAGGCGATGCACGACGCCTACGGAAAGGCTCCGGTCGATCTGGGCGTCGGCGGATCGATTCCGTTCATCGCGGACCTGGTTCGCGAGATCCCGGGCGCAGACATTTTGGTCACGGGCGTCGAAGACCCGCACTCGCGCGCACACAGCCCGAACGAGTCGCTGCACCTCGCGACCTTCCAGAACGCGGTCGTCACCGAGGCCCTGCTGCTGTCGCGTCTTAACGCACAAACAAAGTAGAGGAACCGGGGGGTGCGGAATGCGCGCATACGCACCCCCGTGGTTCCGCTCGCCGTACAATGGAATAGACCCTGATTTCACGAACCGAGGAGAGTCATGACGGACACCATTGCAAACGCCCACGGTGTTTCACTGACCGACGCTGCTGCTGCGAAGGTGAAGAGCCTGCTGGAGCAGGAGGGTCGCGACGATCTGCGCCTGCGCGTGGCTGTTCAGCCCGGTGGCTGCTCGGGCCTCATCTACCAGCTGTACTTTGATGAGCGCTACCTCGAGGGCGACGAGACGGTTGACTTCGATGGCGTCGAGGTCATCGTCGACAACATGTCGGTTCCGTACCTTGACGGTGCCGCTATCGACTTCAAAGACACGATCAGCGAGCAGGGCTTCACGATCGACAACCCCAACGCGGGTGGCTCGTGCGCGTGCGGTGACAGCTTCCACTAACACTTCAATACAAAACGGCGTCGACCTGAAGTCGGCGCCGTTTTTCGTTGTCCGCGCGGAACACGCGCACGGGCGACATGCGGGGGCGTGTCTGACGGGTCGAAGCAATGTTTGCGGCGAAATCATGCGCCCACCGGGCAGAACTCGACGCCGCGTCGGAAAAACCTGCCGAAACTGTGGCTTTGGCCTAAAACGCGTGGGAGGTTGCTCTAGACTGAGAGTTGACTGATTAGCGATCGGAAAGGTGCATCGTGTCGTCCAAACGTCACCTCCGCTGGGCCGCAGTGCCTGTCGGTGCGGCCACTGCCGTTGCCCTTGCAGGCTGCACGCCGCAAGAACAGCACGGATTCCTCCCGGGTTTTACCGAGGACGGACAGCCCGCCACTAACCACACCGACATGGTGGGAGCACTCTGGGTTAACTCCTGGATTGTCCTCCTCATCGTGGGTGTCATCACCTGGGGTCTCATGCTCTGGGCTGGCATCGCGTACCGCCGCCGCAAGGGCCAGACTGGCCTCCCGGTGCAGATGCGGTACAACATGCCCATCGAGATCTTCTACACGATCGTTCCGCTGATCCTCGTCGCCGGCTTCTTCACGTTCACCGCGCGTGACCAGGAAGCGCTGGAGACGCAGTACGAAGACCCCGACGTCTCGATCATCGCAACCGGAAAGCAGTGGGCTTGGGACTTCGAGTACCTCGGCACCGAAGCTGATGGTTCCGACAGCGTCTGGACCATGGGCGTTCAGGTTGAAGCGGACGAGAACGGCAACCGTGTCGAGAGCGAACTGCCGACGCTGGTGCTGCCCGTCAACAAGACGGTCAAGCTGCAGCTCGAGTCGCGCGATGTCATCCACTCGTTCTGGATCATCGACTTCTTGTACAAGAAAGACATGTACATCGGTCACGAAAACTACTGGTCGTTCACGCCGACGCGTGAAGGTAGCTACGCCGGTAAGTGTGCAGAGCTCTGCGGTGAATACCACTCGATGATGCTCTTCAACGTGGAGGTCGTCAGCGAAGCCGAGTACGAAGAGTACCTCGCTTCCCTTGAGGCACTCGGTCAGACCGGTCCGATCCAGGACGAGTACGACCGCCTGCAGAACCCGCCCGGTGTTGGCGCTCCTGCTGCTAAGGAAGAGGAAACTCACTAATGGCTACCTCGGGAATGCCTCCGCGCCAGGCAGCTCTGCTGAGCTCGTCGCGTGTTGAGCAAAAGGGCAACGTGCTGGTCAAGTGGATCACCTCCACCGACCACAAGACGATCGGGTACATGTACCTCATCGCCTCCGTGATGTTCTTCCTCCTCGGCGGTGTGATGGCCCTCATCATCCGCGCAGAGCTCTTCGCTCCCGGCATGCAGATCGTGCCAACGAAGGAACAGTACAACCAGCTGTTCACCATGCACGGCACGATCATGCTCCTCATGTTCGCGACCCCGCTGTTTGCTGGTTTTGCTAACGCAATCCTGCCGTTGCAGCTCGGTGCACCGGACGTGGCGTTCCCGCGTCTGAACGCATTTGCGCTCTGGCTGTTCCTGTTCGGCTCGCTCATCGCTGTGGCCGGCTACCTCACCCCGTCGGGTGCAGCATCGTTCGGTTGGTTCGCATATCAACCGCTCGCGAACGCATCATTCTCGCCGGGCGCCGGAGGTAACCTCTGGATGGTCGGTCTGGGTATGAGCGGTTTCGGTACCATCCTCGGTGCCGTGAACTTCATCACGACGATCATCACGATGCGCGCACCGGGTATGACGATGTGGCGTATGCCGATCTTCGCCTGGAACACGCTGGTCACCAGCCTCCTCATCCTGATGGCGTTCCCCGTTCTGGCGGCAGCGATGTTCGCTGCGGCATCAGACCGCATTCTCGGTTCGCACATCTACGACCCGGCCAACGGTGGAGTTCTGCTGTGGCAGCACCTGTTCTGGTTCTTCGGTCACCCTGAGGTGTACATCATTGCGCTGCCGTTCTTCGGTATCGTGTCGGAGATCTTCCCGGTCTTCAGCCGCAAGCCGATCTTCGGTTACAAGACGCTGGTGTACGCAACGATCGCCATTGCAACCCTCTCCGTCGCTGTGTGGGCTCACCACATGTATGTGACCGGCGCCGTCCTGCTACCCTTCTTCGCGTTGATGACGATGCTGATCGCTGTGCCTACCGGTGTGAAGATCTTCAACTGGATCGGAACCATGTGGCGAGGCTCCGTCACCTTCGAAACCCCAATGGTCTTTGCCCTCGGCTTCCTGGTGTCGTTCGTCTTCGGTGGTCTGACCGGTGTCATCCTGGCTTCGCCGCCGCTTGACTTCCACCTCAGTGACTCGTACTTCGTGGTTGCACACTTCCACTACGTCGTCTTCGGAACCGTTGTGTTCGCGATGTTCGCCGGCTTCTACTTCTGGTGGCCGAAGTGGACGGGCAAGATGCTCAACGAGCGCCTCGGTTACGTTCACTTCTGGATGCTGTTCATCGGCTTCCACATGACGTTCCTCGTTCAGCACTGGCTGGGTGTCGACGGTATGCCGCGTCGTTACGCGGACTTCGCTGAGGCCGACGGATGGACCTGGGGCAACCAGCTCTCGACCGTGGGTGCGATCATCCTCGGTGCGTCGATGATTCCGTTCTTCCTGAACGTGTGGATCACGCAGCGCACCGCTCCTAAGGTCACGGTCAACGACCCGTGGGGTTACGGCGGATCGCTCGAGTGGGCAACAAGCTGCCCGCCGCCGCGCCACAACTTCACGTCGATTCCGCGCATCCGTTCGGAGCGTCCGGCCTTCGACCTGAACCACCCTGAGGCAGCTCCTGCGGGCGCTGTCCTCGCCGAAACGCGTGGAGAGGCCAAGTAACGTGAAGAGCAATATCGTTCTTTGGTGGATCATTGCGATCTTCTTCGCCCTCGTCGGTGTTATCTACACCGCGTGGAACATCCTGGCTCACCCGAACCTGCCGCTGGTCAACCAGATTGAATGGGTCGGCACCACCGCCCTGTTCTTCACGGCGGCGATGGGCGCGATGGTCGGCATCTACCTGATGCGCGTGTACAAGCACCAGGGCGGCGAACTGCCGGAAGACATTCTGACGGCAGACATCGACGACGGTGACCCCGAGATCGGTGAGTTCAGCCCGTGGTCGTGGTGGCCGCTGGTACTCGCCTCATCGGCAGCGATCTTCCTGGTTGGTATGGCCGTCGGACACTTCCTCCTCCCGATCGGTGTCGCGGTCTTCGCGATCGCCATCGTCGGATGGGTGTACGAGTACTACCGCGGATACTTCGCGCGCTAAGACTGAGCAAAACGGGCCGCTCCCTTTCGGGGCGGCCCGTTTTGCATTCCCCTCATCACCGCCGAAACACACTCTGGTCGGCGAAACACATGCGGCCGCGTGGTGTTTCGCCGACCAGAATGTGTCTCGCTGAACGGAGGAGCGGAACCAGGGAGGCTACTCGATGAGAGGTTCGATGAGCGCGGGGGAGTTGTTGCGTACGTTGCCGACGGCGCGGTCGACGCGGTACGCCTCCAGCAGCGTCTCCATGCCTTCTGCGGCATCGCTTGCGGCGTCGAGAATATCGCGAGGGTAGTCGACCGTTGGGTCGAGCCACGCGTCGGCGTAGTCGTCATCAACGAAGACCGGCATGCGGTCGTGAATGCTAGCGAGATTGCCCGTGGCTGAGCGAGTGAGGATCGAAAAGCTCAGCATCCAACGGTTGGGGTCATCGGCCGCAGCGGCCGGGTTTTTCCACCATTCGTACAACCCGGCGAAGAAGAGCGGCGTGTGATCGGCCGGGCGAATGAAGTACGGCTGCTTTCCGTCTGCGGTCGTGTGCCACTCGTAGTAGCCGGTGACCGGAACAATGGCGCGGCGGTTCTCAAAGGCGCCGCGAAACGTCGGCTTGTCTTCGAGCTCTTCGGAGCGCGCATTGATGGCGCGAGGCCCGACGGAGGGGTCTTTTGCCCAACTCGGAACCAATCCCCACCGAGCCGGTTCTAACCGCCGCGTTGGTGGTTCCGTTTTTGCAGAATCCAGCACAATCGCGACGTGGTCGGTAGGTGCCACGTTATACGACGGCGCAGGGAGCTCTGCGGCCTCAAGATCTACCCGAAGCACGCCAACGAGCTCTGACCCGACATTTGCTACGACAAATCGTCCGCACATGAGGCCAGCCTACGCCGAGCCTCCGACACCGTGTCGCGGCGCCAGACGCCAACGACTAGCGGATGAGTCCCTCGTCCCGCAGTCGATCAAGCAGCCCGGCGCCATCGGGTGCCGTCACCCACGGCGAGTCGGAATGATCATTCACCAGCGTGCGGCCGCCGGCCAGCACTGCCTGCGCGGGGGAGAGCCGGCGAATCGCGACGGCCGCGACATTCTCTGGGTGTTGCTTGGCGAATTCGGTGTAGATCTCATCGTCGTGTTGGCCGTCGTCTCCGATGAGTAGCCATCGGATGTTCGGAAACTCTTCGGCGAGACGACTGAGGTTTCGCTGCTTGTGTTCGCGGCCAGACCGAAAGAAGCGATCGTGCGTTGGACCCCAGTCGGTCAGCAGCATGGCGCCCCGCGGAAACAGATGGCGACGCAAGAACCGCGAGAGCGTTGGCGCGATGTTCCACGCTCCCGTTGAGAGATAGATCATGGGGGAGCCGGGGTTCTCTCGAACCAGACGCTCCAACAGCACGGCCATTCCGGGCACAGGGAGGCGCGCGTGTTCGTCAATCACGAACGAGTTCCACGCCGCCACCATCGGGCGCGGCAGCGCGGTCACCATAACGGTGTCATCAACGTCGCTGAGAATGCCGAATCGTGCGTCGTTTGCGACGATGAGCACATGGGCCTCGACCGGAGGCTCGCCCTCGACGGACATGGTGATCTTTTGCCAGCCGGGAGGCAGCTTCGCCTTGACGACGAAGTCAATCACGCCGCCGCTATCGGCCGCGATCTCAAACGATTCGTCGCCGACAGTGACGGTCACGAGCGAAAAACTCACCGGAATACCGGTGAAGCTGCGCCAGCCGCGCACGCTTTCCAGCTCGCCCTCTGGTGTTTGCCTGCGGGGCCGCACAATGAGAACTCGACCCAGTACGCGAACCCATTCTTCGCTGCCGTACCCAGGAAACGGCACGATCGTTGGTGTCTTGCCGCGCTTACGAGCACGACGTTCTCGCCAAGCGTGGTAGCGGCGTTCGAAACGGGCAAACCAGTTGATCTTGGGGTGTTCGGGGGACTGAGAGAACATCCCTCCTAGTCTTTCACGTCTCTCGGACGGATGGGAGCGTCGGGATCCACTCCCATGGCCCGCAAATCGTCGTCTGCCTGCTCCGGCGTGATGCCGTCGTCCCCAATGAACTCAACGTCTTCGATACGGGGCAGTTCGTCATCGGAGTCGCCGATATGGCGGCTCTCGCGTCGTTGCAACACCTTCTTGGCGACAAACACCGCGATCGCGAACACGATGATGATGCCGACAAACAGATACCCCGCCCAGTGCAGTTGCGAACTGAGCTGTTGATAGGTCTGGGCAGCGCCCGCGGCAACCGAGACGTAGAGCGTCGCCCACAGCGTGCACGCGGGCAACGTCCACGCGATGAAGCGGCGGTAGGTGAAGGTGCTCATGCCGACGGTGACCGGAACCAGGGAGTGCAGCACCGGCAGAAAGCGGGAGATAAAGATGGCGGGGCCGCCGCGACGTTGCAAATAGACCTCGGCGCGCACCCAGTTTTTCTCGCCAATTTTGCGCCCCAACCAGGTGGTGCGAATCTTGGGGCCAAGCCACCGCCCGAGCCAGAATCCAATCGATTCGCCGATCAGCGCACCGATGATCACGACAACGGCCAGGATGACCCCGTCGATCGGATCGCGAACGCCCATGGCGGCGGTGATGACGATAGTGTCGCCCGGAACCACGAGGCCGATGAGCACGCTGGTTTCGAGCATGATGGCGAGCCCAGCAAGGGAGGTGCGCAGGGCAGGATCGACGGATTGCACGAGCTCAATGAGCCAACCGACGATGTCGTTCACACCAGTGAGCCTAGAGCCTGGCGACTGGCAATGTGCGGGGCAGTTACCCAGAATCCGTAGAGTTGTGGCATGCCGTCGAAGTTGAGTGCCGTCAGATTGCGCGGATGGGTCGCGCCCGACGCGCTGTTTCATGCGCGCGAGCGTCATGCTGACGTCGTGTTCTTCCTCGACGCCGGAACCGAGGCGAGCGCCGGGTGGAGCTACCTGGGTGTTGGTGAGCTCGGCGATCTTGATGCCGCACTGAGCGTGACGGTGACCCATGCGTCACAGCCATGGCCTGCGGGCCCGTTTGCGGGCGGGTGGGTCATCTGGTTGGGCTACGATCACGCCGCCGCGCGCGCTGGCGCCCCGACAGAGCAGCCAACACCGCGCGGCGTGGCTCTCAACGCCGACAACTTTCTCGCCTTCGATCACGCTTCACGTGCGGTGTGGGCTGTCGCTCCTGAAACCGAGGCAGTCACTTTCGCCGCCGCCGCCCAGCGCCGCCTTGACGCCGCTCCGATGGTTCCGGTCGTGGCGCGCGCCGAGCCTCACGAGGTATGCGAGCGCCAGTCGGCCCCCGAATATGCCGCGGCGATCGAGGCCTGCCGCGAGGCCATTCGCCAGGGCGACGCTTACCAGCTGTGCCTCACAACCCGCTTCACGGTGCCAGGCAATCACGATGCTGCCGATGTATTCTCCCGGCTGCGCGCAGCCACGCCATCGCATCATGCGGCGTACATTCGGGCGGGGGAGACGACCCTGGTTAGCGCGAGCCCGGAGCAGTTTCTTACGGTCGGTGCGGGACGCATCAGCACAAAGCCGATCAAGGGAACGCGACCGCGGGGGGCCACACCGGAAGACGATGAGAGGCTCGCGGCCGAACTATTGGCGAGCGAAAAAGAACGTGCTGAAAACGTCATGATCGTTGATCTGATGCGCAATGACCTCTCTCGGGTCTGCACTCCTGGTTCCGTGCGCGTCGACAAACTCTGGCACGTCGAGTCGTATCGTGCGGTGCATCAGTTGGTGAGTACGGTGTCGGGTGAGCTGGCGCCCGGAACCACGATGGCGGCGGTGTTGGATGCGACGTTCCCAGCGGGGTCGATGACCGGGGCGCCGAAGCTGAGCGCCATGACGATCTTGCACGGGCTCGAGCGTGAAGCGCGGGGCGTGTATTCCGGCTGTTTTGGCTGGATCGCACGTGACGGCTCTGCCGATCTCGCCATGGTTATCCGCACCGTGATGGTGGGCCCAGACGAAGCCTACGTCGGAGCCGGTGGCGGCATCACGTGGGGCTCTATTGCCGCCGATGAAGTGGCCGAGGTAGCCATCAAGGCCCGCGCGCCGCTGGCCGCCCTCGGGGCGCGCGTCGGGGCGGAGTGGGAGCGGGTTCGGTAGGATAGTAGGACGCGTTTTTTGTTCTACTCTCTTGAGGAAGTACCGTGTCACAAGCTGCCCCCCTGGAATCCGCCGAGACTGGCATCGACCTGCATGCGATCGAGGCCAAGTGGCAGCGACTCTGGGCTGAGCAGCAGCCGTTTAATGCGGGTGGTGACGACGACACACGTCCACGCAAGTACGTGCTGGCGATGTTCCCCTACCCCTCGGGCGACCTGCACATGGGTCACGCGGAGAACTACCTGTACTCCGACATTGTGGCGCGCTACTGGCGCCACCGCGGATACAACGTTCTGAACCCGATCGGCTGGGACTCGTTTGGCCTGCCGGCGGAGAACGCGGCAATCAAGCGCGGCGCCGATCCGAAGGCGTGGACGTACGCGAACATTGAGCAGCAGAAGACGGGCTTCAAGCGTTATGGCGTGTCGTTCGACTGGACGCGCGAGCTGCACACGTCTGACCCGGAGTACTACCACTGGAACCAGTGGTTGTTTCAGGTGATGTTTGACCGTGGCCTGGCCTACCGCAAGGAGTCGGCCGTCAACTGGTGCCCGAACGACCAGACGGTGCTGGCCAACGAGCAAGTTGTCGACGGACTGTGCGAGCGATGCGGCACGCCGGTGGTAAAGAAGAAGCTGACGCAGTGGTACTTCAAGATCACCGACTACGCTGACCGCCTGCTGGACGACCTGAACCAGTTGGAGGGTCGCTGGCCCAGCAAGGTGCTGCAGATGCAGCGCAACTGGATCGGCCGCTCGCAGGGCGCCGACATTGACTTTGAAATCGAAGGCCGCGCAGACAAGGTCACGGTCTTCTCGACCCGCCCAGACACGCTGCACGGCGCGACGTTCTTTGTGGTCGCCCCCGACTCAGATTTGGCTGCAGAATTGGCTGCTGGGGCCGATGCCGATGTTCGTATGCGTTTTCAGGCATATCTCGAAGAGGTCGGTCGGCACAGCGAGATTGAGCGTCAGTCGACGGATCGCCCGAAGACCGGCGTCTTCTTGGGGCGCTACGCCATCAACCCGGTCAACGGTGAAAAAATGCCGATCTGGGCTGCCGACTACGTGCTGGCCGATTACGGTCACGGCGCGGTGATGGCCGTGCCCGCGCACGACCAGCGCGACCTGGGCTTTGCTCGCGCGTTTGATTTGCCCGTCAAGGTTGTTGTCGACACCACCGCACCGATCACCGGCGCGATTCAGGTCGTTGACCCTGATGACCTCGACGCCGTTGCTGCTTCGATTGCGGAGCTGAATCCGGCCAAGACGGGTGTTGCGCTGACCGGTGAGGGTCGCATGATCAACTCGGGTTCGCTGAACGGCCTGAGCAAGCGCACGGCTATCGAGCGCATCGTTGCCGAGCTGGAGGCGAACGGCGGCGGCCGCGCAACCACGACGTTCCGCCTGCGCGACTGGTTGATTTCGCGCCAGCGTTTCTGGGGAACTCCTATTCCCATGATTCACACCGAAGACGGTCGCCTGGAAAAGGTTCCGGCAGACCAGTTGCCGGTGCGTCTGCCGAGCGCTGCGGGCCTTGACCTCAAGCCCAAGGGCACGTCGCCGCTGGGCGGCGCTACCGAGTGGGTCAACACGATCGACCCGGTGACCGGGGAGCCTGCGCTGCGAGACCCCGACACCATGGACACGTTTGTCGACTCCTCGTGGTACTTCCTGCGGTTCCTGAACCCGAACGACGCCACGCAGGCGTTCGATCCGGCTGAGGCCGCCAAGTGGGCGCCGGTCGATCACTACATCGGTGGCGTCGAGCACGCGATTTTGCACCTGCTGTACGCACGCTTCATCACCAAGGTGCTGTTTGACCTGGGCTACGTCGACTTCACTGAGCCGTTCACCAGCCTGATTAACCAGGGCATGGTGATTCTGGACGGCACGAAGATGTCGAAGTCGAAGGGCAACCTGGTGTTGTTCAACGACGAGCTCGAAGCCAACGGTGCCGACGTGTTGCGCACCGCACTGGCGTTCGCCGGGCCGGTTGAAGACGATAAGGATTGGAAGGACGTCTCGACCACCGGCGCGTTCAAGTTCCTCTCCCGCGCTATGCGTATTGCGCGCGAAGTTTCATCGCCTGTGGATGTTGTCTTTGCCGACGGTGACACCGCGCTTCGCCGCGCCACGCACAAGGTGTGGGCAGAGGTTCCGGCGCTCGTTGAACAGACGAAGTTCAACGTTGTTGTCGCGCGCCTGATGGAGCTGGTGAACGTAACCCGCAAGACGATCGATTCGGGTGCGGGCGCTGCTGACCCGGCCGTGCGCGAAGCCGCAGAAGCGATTGCTCTGGTGCTGGATCTCATCGCGCCGCACACCGCAGAAGAAATGTGGCACGTGCTGGGTCACGAAGGGTTCGCGGGCCTTGCTGCTTGGCGCAATGCCGACCCGGCGCTGCTGATCGAAGACACCGCAACGTGCGTCGTTCAGGTCAACGGCAAGGTGCGTTCGCAGCTCGAAGTGCCGACGAAGATTTCGGCAGAAGAGCTCGAGGCGCTGGCTCGTGCCGACGAAAAGACCATCCGAGCAATCGGCGACGCCGAGATCATCAAGGTGATCGTCCGCGCCCCGAAGATCGTGAATTTCGCCGTCAAGGCATAGGTTCTTCGCCGAAGGCCCTGAGTTCGATTTGCTCGGGGCCTTCGGCGTGTGCCGTTTCTTCCTCCCCAGCCGCACGGATTGGTGGTTCCGGAACCAGGGGCTGGGGATAGCGCAACCGAGCGGTCGCGGGCGTCTAGCGTTGCGGCATGCCGGAGTTGGAGAAACCTCGCGCGCATCGGGCGCTTCGCATCGGAATCGGTGCCGCGCTCGTCGTGATTGTCGGCGTTTTCGCCATCGTGGTCGGCATGGGTGTGGTGCGGTCGGCGGGTGAGCAAGTGGTGTCGGTGCCGTTGGCCGGCGCGACCGCTGCTCCGCTGTACGTTGACGTGCAGGGCGCCGTGGTGACACCGGGCGTGTACGTCTTGGAGGCCGACGCGCGGGTGGTGGACGCAGTGACGGCTGCGGGCGGGTTTCGCGACGACGCAAACTCTTCAGGCATCAACCTCGCACGTCTCGTGATCGATGGGGAGCAACTCGTCGTGCCGACCCTGAGCGCCGAGGGTGGTGCAGGCGCGGCGGGCGAAACGATCGACGATGGGTTGATCAATATCAACGCTGCGACGGCTGCTGAGCTCGAAGAATTGCCGCGCATCGGGGAGGCGTTGGCCTCTCGCATTGTGGCGTGGCGCGAAGAGAACGGCCCGTTTCGGAGCGTTGATGACCTCGGCAACGTGTCTGGCATTGGCGAGAAGATGCTGGAGACGCTGCGCCCACTGGTGAAGGTGGGTTGAGGTGGCGCGCCGCCGGGTCGATCTGCGTTTGGTTCCGGTCGCGCTTGGTGCGTGGGCGGCAGGAATCGCCGCAATCATGGTTCCGCACTCCGCGTGGCTGATCGCCGCCGGTTGCGGCTGCTTGGCAGCACTGATGCTGGCGTTCGCCTTGCTCGGCAACCGAGCATCGATGTCGGTGCTGGTGATCGCGCTGGCCGCGGCCGGGGTCGTGGCGGGCCAGGTCGCCGTTGTTGCCCCGCACCGGGCGGCCGCGGCAGCCGTCGAATGGCTCGACGGGCAACTGGCGACTGTGACGTCCAAGGTGGAGCCGGCTACGGGCGGCGGCTGGCGGTTCGAAGCAACGGCCACGTTGGCCGACTCGCCCGCACCGATCGCGGTATTCATGCGTGACGAACGGCCGCCGGGGCTGGACATGGGAGCGGTTATTCGGCTTACGGGTAAGACGGCGGAACCATTTGCCGGGCAACGCGCGGTGACGCGTGTGATCTCCGCCGGTGCGCCCGAGGTGTTGGCGCCGCCCGGAGGCATATTGAGCGTTGCGGCGAATCTGCGCCACGATCTCTCGGCCATGGCCTCACGCTTTCCGGGGCGTGGCGCTGAGCTGATACCCGGTCTCGCGGTCGGTGACACCACGATTGTGAGCGAAGAACTCGACGCGCAAATGACGCAATCGTCGCTGTCGCATCTCACCGCGGTAAGCGGCGCGAATTGCGCCATCATTACCGGGGTGGCTTTCTGGCTGGCGGCGCTGTGCGGCGCGCGGCGCGGGGTTCGCGTGATGTTCGCTGTTGTGGTGTTGAGCGGATTCATCATTCTGGTGACGCCCGAGCCCAGCGTGATTCGGGCGGGCGCAATGGCGGCAGGCGCCATGTTGGCGTTGCTGCTCGGACGCGCCCGCGCTGGCGTGCCGATTCTCGCGCTTGCTGTCGCCGTGTTGCTGATTGCCGACCCATGGTTGGCAACATCCATCGGATTCGCTCTCTCCGTTGCCGCGACCGGAGCGCTTCTCCTGCTGGCTGGACCGCTCGCGAAAAAGCTGGAGGTCGTGATGCCTGCGCCACTCGCTCTCGCCGTCGCGGTTCCGCTGGCAGCTCAGCTGGCGTGCGCACCCATCATCATTCTCATCGACCCGCACATTTCCCTCATCGGCACGCTGGCCAACCTCATCGCCGCACCGGCTGCACCTATTGCGACCGTCATCGGCCTGATGGCATGCCTGCTGGCCATGGTTCCGTTCGTCGGTCTCGCACTCGCCGCAATCGCGTGGGTGCCAGCCACGTGGATTGCGACGGTGGCCGACGTTGCAACGCGGGTTCCGAGCGGGCGCATGGCATGGCCAGACGGCATCGGCGGTGCCATCCTGCTCGCAGTGGTGACGGCGGCGGCGATTGTCGCCCTGTTGTCGAACGAGACCCGGTGGCGTTTGTTGGCCGCAACAACGGTGGCTGCAACGATCGCGTCGGGGCTGGGCCTGGTGGCGGTCCGAACGATGATCGCGCCGCAGGCGGTGCCAGACGGGTGGGCAATCGCGGCATGCGATGTTGGGCAGGGTGATGCGATCGTCATTCGTGCTGGTGATCAGGTGGCGTTGATTGATACCGGCGTCGAGCCCGCGCCATTAGGTCAGTGTCTTGAACTTCTCCAGGTCTCTCACATCGATCTGCTTGTTCTCACGCACTTTGACCTCGATCACGTTGGTGGTACCGACGCCGTGGTGGGGCGGGTCGCCACCGTGCTGCATGGCCCCGTTCCGGACGCGATGGCGCAGAACCGGCTGGACGATCTTCGCGCCGGCGGAGCGCAGGCGATGTTGGCGCAGGCCGGAACCACCGGGCGGCTCGGTGAGGCACGTTGGGAGGTGTTGTGGCCGAGCGCCGGCGCTTCACCCGGCAATGATGCCAGCGTGGTGTGGGAGGTCAGCGGCGGCGGGGTTCCTCGTTCCCTGTTTCTCGGGGATCTCTCCGCCGAGGCGCAACAGGGTTTGCTTGCCACGGGTTCCGTTCGCGGCCCTTACGACGTGGTCAAAGTCGCGCACCACGGCAGTGCCGATCAAGAGCCCAGGCTGTATGAGGAGGCCGAGGCCGCCGTTGCGCTGATTGGTGTGGGGGAGAACGATTACGGTCACCCGCGTCAGGAGATTCTCGATATTCTCGCCGCTACCGGCGCCGCCGTCTTCCGCACCGACATCGACGCAACCATCACCGTCTCCGCTCTCGATGAGGGGCTCGGTATTTGGCGCCAACGCGAGCGCACACCTCGTCGCACCCCGCGCCGCCTGCCGCGCCGCATGTCTCGTCGTGCCCGCGCGCCAGCGAGCCTAGGAAGGTGGCGCCGGGAGGCCGCGAGGTGTGGCGCCGCGAGCCGTGAGTTCGTCATTGATGCGTTGCTGCCAGCCGCCCCGCGGGCCTCGCCAATGGCGCTCAGCACCGCCCGGTTCCGCCAGTGCATCGAAGAATCGACCGGTCGACGGTGGGAGGGTGATGTTCCACGCGATGCCGGACCATGCTCCGCCGTCGTTCATAAGAGCCTGCGTGGTGGCTGCCAGTCGCTCATCCTGCTCACGTTCGAGACGGCGATCCAGCTGCGCTCGACGCGCCCACAACCCGACGCTGTAGTCGTGCGCGAACGCTGCCCACGACGTACAATACTCGCGCAGTGCGGTGGCGAGAACGGTGTACGCGTCTGTCGTCTCATCCGCACTCAAGTACTCCGCGCGATGCCCCAACTCCACCAGGGCTGCGAACCGCGCGAGTTCTTCGACCGCGAGATTAGCCGTGAGAAGACCCCGCTCATTGCGCCGCGTTCGTGTGAGCAACCAGTGGAGCTCCTCGGCCTGAGTGGCGATCGGCCGATCGGCGCCTCGCTCCTTGCGGGTCTTGCGCCACCAATGCCAGCGCGCCTTCAGCGCGGCCCACCTGCGCATGCGGGCAAAGCGGGCAATTTGCGCCTCCACCTGGTCGGTGTCATGCAGCGCGAGGCGATCATGCAGCGCGTCCAACAGGTGCGCCCGCGAATACACCCGCCACGGTCGTCCCTCCAGCTTCGCGCGAGTAGCCGTGGCGTCTGCCGCACGTGTTGCCGCGATACCGTCGACAATCTCCGCGACAGCCTCACCCCAGGTGACCGGGAGGGTTTCATCGCTCTGGTTCGGCCGCATTCGCTTCATCCCGCTGAGTCTATGTGGGCGGTTACGCCGCGATGCGACGGAGGATGGGGTCAGCGATGGCGCGGACGGGAGTGCACAGCGTCTGCCCGAGCGAGCGAAACGCGTCGTCTCGGTTGGAGAAATGCCCGTAGTCGGCACGCACAAATCGGGAAAGGTCAAAGGGGCTGTCGGCGCTGTGGCCATCCCAATCAATCGCGCACCGACCGACCGCCTCAAACAGCGTCTCGGCGCCGTGATTGGTGAACGTGGTTCCGCCGCGGCACCCGATCGGGCCGAACAGCTCTGATGCCGAACGCCAGCCATCAACGCCAAACTCCGGCCACACCAGAAGCACGCGGTCTGGCATCGCGAATGCGAGACGGGGAAACCGTGGATACCAGAATGATCGGTCGATCAACAGCGCCCGCACCCGGGTGGCAACGCCGATGGAACGGGAGACGCTCTCCAGAATTGCCAGCCGTTGGCTGCAGGAACCATAGCCGCGGGAGAGCGTGCGCGAAGCGGGCGTGTTCTCCTCCATCGCGTAGACGGCGCGCACCTCATCGCGGATGATGGCGTGGGCGGACTCAAGCACGGCGAGCGCCTCGGGGGAGTGCGCTGCGTTTCGGGCGCGCTCGGTCAGGCGCTCGATGGGCGCGGAACCGTGATCCAGAATGCGCGTCGGTGCCGTCGACCCCGGCTTCGTGTCGGTGGCGTCGTTCGCAGCATTCGTGCGGCGATACCACGGCGTGAGGAGGGTGTTGAGGCTCACGCGCTGGCCGCCTCTTCGAAAGCAGCTGGGGTTGTGGTTCCTCGTCGCTTGCGAACCTCCCGCAGCACAATTCGCTCAGGGCAGACCGTGGAGAGAAAATCGCCCACCGACAGGGCCAACCGCTCGCCGACCAACGAGTAGAGGATGCGGTTGGCATCACGTCGCTCCGTCACGAGTCCTGCCTGACGAAGCACCGCGAGGTGGCGCGAGATTGTGGGCCCGGTGGCGTTGAACTTAGACGCGATTTCACCAGCAGCCAGCTCGCCATTCTTGAGATCTTGCAGAATCTGACGGCGCGTTGGGTGCGCCAGCGCCGCGAAAATTTCGGTTGCCGAATCGGTCATGCTTTGCAATATAGCACTATTGCTAAGTAGGCAACAGGGACCTCATCGCCGATATCGCCGCACCGTGTCCGTGACCAACGGTAGTCTCGGTGTATGACTCCTGCACCGCGTCGGCCCGCAGCAAAAGCCCCCGCGTCGGCCATTCCGCAGGTGTCGTGGCGTCGGCCACAGCCCGCACCTATTGTGCTGGTGTCTGGCCCAGAAGAAGTGTGCGCCGAACGCGCCATTGCGGGCATTCGAGCATATTTGCGCGCCGAAGATCCCTCTCTTGAGGTTTCCGACGTGCGCGCCGACGACTATGAGGCCGGCACTCTCCTTGCCCTCACATCGCCCTCGTTGTTCGGAGAGCCGCGGCTCGTGCGTGTTGCTGGCGTCGAGAAATGCAGTGACGCCTTTTTGGCTGAGGCGCTTGCGTATCTTGAGAATCCGCAAGATGGCGCGACGGTCATTCTTCGGCATACCGGCGCGAGCGTGCGCGGCAAGAAGCTCCTTGACGCCATTCGCGCGGGGGCCGGGCGAGGCATCGAGATTGCCTGCCCCGCGATCACGAAAGACGACGAGCGTGTTGACTTCGCGCGCGGCGAGTTTGCGGCCGCTGAAAAGAAGATCACTCCCAATGCGCTGCGCGTGCTCGTCGCCGCGTTTGCGTCAGATGTCACTGAGCTTGCCGCCGCCTGTCAGCAGCTGATCGCCGATGTGCCGGGGGAAATCACCGAAGAGATCGTCGAAAAGTATTACGGCGGGCGCGTCGAGGTGACGGCGTTCGCGGTCGCCGATTTCGCGATCGCCGGCAACCTGTCGCAGGCCCTCGCGACCCTGCGTCATGCGCTGTCCTCCGGAGTCGACCCGGTGCCGATGGTTGCCGCCATCGCGATGAAGATGCGTGGCATCGCGCGTGTTGCGGGTTCCGATCAGAGCGATCAGGCGCTGGCTGCGCGATGGAACATGAAGGACTGGCAGGTGCGCCGGGCGCGTGGCGAAGCGCGTGGGTGGAGCAACCTGTCGCTGGGCCTCGCCATTCAGGCGGCCGCCCGCGCCGATGCCGAAGTGAAGGGCGCCTCTCGTGATCCGATCTTCGCGCTCGAACGCCTCGTGACGGTGATTGCCACACGGGCGCCGTACGGGTGGGATCCGCACACCCGCCGCACAGCCCTATAGCGTCACTGCCCTCTCCGGCCCGATCGCGCAGCGGGGGACCGAGTTGTGTGCTGTGGTGCCGGAGCTTGTGTGTCGTGGTTGCGGTGTCTGTGTGTCGTGGTCCCGGGGTTTGTCGTGTGTCGGAACTGTGGCGCTGTGTGCCGCGACCCGCCGCGTAATTTTCACATTGGTCACATGGCTTCCGACGCACGGTGACGCTCGCGGCGCCCTCGTGCGCTGCGCGACGACCTTTGCGGCGTCGGGTTGTGGGTACGTGCGGGCGGGCCGCCGGATTGCGGCTTTCGGTTGTGGCGGCGTGTGGCGCACCGAAACCTGTCGGGCGGAGCGGCAGCCCGACGGTAGACCTTCGTATTTTCGTTGGCTGGCGTCGGGAGCGCTGTGGCTGGTGGGGCGGAATTGCGGCGTGTCGCGTGTCGCACGGTGACTCTTCCGACGTCGCGCAAAGCAGCGGGGTGGCACCGGCGCGGCTGACGCTGAGAGGGGACCGGGGCGGAACCGGTGTTGCTCGCTCAAAAGGGGCGGGGCGTTTCGTCTCGCGTTGCTCGCTCAAGGGCAGGCGTTTCGCCGTGCTCGATCAGCGCCAGCGCGGGAATGCAGAACGCCCGCCCCCGAGGGGAGCGGGCGTTCTGAGAAAAGCTGGGCTTAGAGTGCCGAAACCTTCTTGGCGATAGCCGACTTGCGGTTAGCGCCCTGGTTCGAGTGGATGACACCCTTGCTGACGGCCTTGTCGAGCTTCTTCGAAGCGAGCTTCAGTGCCGACTCAGCAGCTGCCTTGTCACCCGAGGCGATTGCCTCGTTGGTGCGGCGCACAGCGGTGCGGAGCTCCGACTTCACGGCCTTGTTACGCTCGCGAGCCTTCTCGTTGGTCTTGTTGCGCTTGATCTGCGACTTGATGTTTGCCACGTGTGGTCAGACTTTCGTTCCAGTTGGACGGTTTGAAGTGCCAAGTGGCAAGGAGAGGGCTGCCGCTCGGCGGACGTGAGGGAAGACCCACACGCAAGCCAAGAGCCAACTCTATCAGCAATCCGTCCGGCGCGCGATTCGACGCCGTCGTGTCAGAAAACCCGCAGGAAACGAAACTTCAGGAGGCAAATGATCCTGACGCGGCGCGTTGGTGTTGCAAGGTCACGATGGCGAGGCGCATGGCGGCGTTGAACGCGGCAGGGCGCATGGCGGAGACGAGGTGCGATGTGCGCGGAACCACGATGAGCTCCGAGCCGGGCACCAACTTTGTGAAGAGCTTTTCAGAGACCCGCAACTGGTCGTATTGCCCATTGACGAACCAGGTCGGAACCGTGATGCGACCAAGAGCGGCGCGCAGGTCGAGTGCGGCAAGGCTGCGCAGGGCGGTATCTTGCGCGGCGAGTGCATAACCGCCAGCACCAAAGTCGTCTCGCGTTTCTGCTGGCAGGGTGGCGGCCAGCATGCGTTTGGTGAGCCACATGCCTTTGTCTGGCAGGTTGTTGAAGGTTCCCGCCAGGGCGCGGTAGGTTGCGAGAGCCGCACCACGCGGAAACGCGGTGCAGGAGGCCGCGAGAAAGCCAGCGACGGGTGGGGCGGGATCATTGCCGACATACGCCGTACACACCAGTCCGCCCATCGAATGCCCGACGAGCAAGACGGGTGCTCGCGTCGCGGCATCTTTTACGGCACGGTCGATGGTGCCCAACGCTTCGCTCAACGTAAACGGCTCAGCCATACGCGTTCCGTGCCCCGGAAGATCGACGGCCGTAACGCCGACTCCCAGCTCCCGCAGATACGCGACCTGCGCCCGCCACATCGTCGCCGAGGTGCGGATGCCGTGCACCAGCACGACTTCGATGCCTGGTTCTGTCACCCCACTCATGCGACCACAATAAATGCACGATTGCCCGCACGGCGAAAACTTTTCACCGTGCGGGCAATCGTGTTATGCCGTTGTTAGCGCAGCACCAGCACCCAGGTGGTGGCTTGTGATCCGGTCACCCCAGACCCTGCCGGCGTGAACACAGCCGTGATGCACTGAACGCCGCGTGGTAGGTGCTTGGTGATCGTGAAGTTCGCCGTGCCATCGGCTGCGACAGCTTGCGATCCGAGCGGGCGCCTGCCGTCGTAGAACGACACCGTTCCGCTCGTGGAACCACCGGGGACCGACACCTGCACCTTCAGCTTCGCGGGAAGGTACTTGTTCACGACGACAGTGTTGCTCTCCACCGTCACACTCGACGCGATGGGCCCGGCGGGCGTCACCGTGAGCGTCGTCGGGGCCGATGCAGACGGCAGTGCCGTGGCGGAACCACCGAATCGCGCGATCACGGTGTGCTCGCCGACAGTCAGCGTGGTCGGCAGGGTGACACTCGCTACGCCATCAACCGTCGGCGCACTCGCCACCACCACGTCGTCGACCACGAACTCCACGGTTCCGGCGACGTCACCGACGCTGGAAACCGTTGTCGTTGCGGTGACAGCGGAACCAGCGGGTGCCGTCGCGGTGCTCAGCGACAGCGTGGTGGTCGAGGCGACCTGGCCAGCATTGAGGCCAACGATCACCGGGTCATGGTCGCTCGAACGGTAGGGCGTTGCCTCGTGGTAGAGCGCACCGACCGAGTTGTACCGGCTGTACTCCAATGCCAGCGCCTCACCCGCGTTGATGTCCCACACCGCAGCGCCGGTCGAGCGCTCCAGCGCCGACGGGCTCAACAGCACGTGATCGAGCGAGCCCGACAGTCCCTGGAACACATAGGTCGAGTCGGTGACGCCGTAGTAGTGCTCGGCATTGACGAATCCGGCCGCGTACAGCACCTGCAGCGGGTCTTCCTGGCCATAGGAGTTGAAGTCGCCCACCAGCAGAACATCGGTTGAACCGCTGCCGGTCGGGTCGGTCGCGATCCAGTCGCGCAGGGCCGTTGCCTGGCGCACACGAGACTCGACAGACGCGCCCTGGCCGTCGCCGGTGTCAGCATCGCCCGGCCATGGACCCGCCGAACCCTTCGACTTGAAGTGGTTCACCACAACGGTGAAGGCCGTTCCGCCGGCGGCGGGAACGAAGGTCTGCGCAATCGGTTCACGCGCGTTGCCGAAGGCTTCGCCGTCGCCGCTCTGATCGGCCAGCGCAGAGGCCGCACCCACAGGGGTGACCTTTGCCGGCTGGTAGATGATCGCGTTGGTGATGACATCCTGCTCCGACAACGGCGGCAGGTTTGTCGCCGACGCCACAGCCGCCCACTTCGGGGTGGCGAGACCGGCGTTGAGCGCAGCAACCAGGCTCAGCAGCGCCTCGTCTGTTGCCTCGCCCAACACGGCAGAGTTTTCAATCTCCATGAGGCCGACCACAGAGGCGTCCAGGCCGTTGATGGCCGCGACAATCTTCTCCTGCTGGCGCTGAAGATCAGCGCTATCCCACGCGCCGCGCTGGTCGCAACCGCCGCGTACCGTGACGCCGTCACCGGTGCGGTCAGCGTAGGACGTGCACGACGCCGACTCGGTGCCCAGAGTCGTGAAGTAGTTGAGCACGTTGAACGAGCCGACAGTGACGTCGCCACCCACCGAGGCCGGAGCCGCCGTGCGCGTGTTCGCAAAGTCCACGCCATCCGGCATTCCGCCCGAAAGCGGCGTGGTGGGGTTGAGCTTGAACGCATCGTTGCGGAAGTCGACAATGTGCGCGTGGGTCAGCGTTGCCGCCGCACCAACCGCGATGGGTTCGGTGAGGGAGACATACGCCGGAACCAGGGAGGTGTTGGCGCTGTTGAGGTAGTTGGTCGACGCGCCATCATCGAGAATGACCGCACGTGCGGCATTATCTGCGGCAACGGCGGCGGCCTCTGCCGACCCAGGAACGGCAACATCGGTGGGTTGGCGCAGCGGAGCCGTGCCCCACGCCAGCCCAACGTCACCGTATTGGTGAGTCGTGTAGGTGTTGCTGACCGTGAACGACTCGGCCGGCAGGTACAGCATCGACTCCAGCGTCTCCCGCTCAGCGTTCGTTGCCGGCCATGCCGCCGTGATCGGCAGCGGTGCGCTCGCCGCAGGAAGCTGCGTCACGTTGGCCGCGGTCGCCGTGATCTCCGTGAGCCCGTAGAACTCCGACACCACGCCGGCAACCTCAACGCTGTCACCGATCGAGACCGATGAGACCGCGTCGGGGGAGTAGACGAAGACGGCATCCGACGCCAGGTGCGAGCCCAGATCACTCAGCCCACCGGTTCCGGCGGTCTGAATGGTGAACCCGTTGAAGCCGCCCGTCGCGTAGACGGCCGTCACCACGCCCTGGGTGCGCACCGACGTGCCCGCATACGGGGAGGCATCGGTCGTGCCCTGAATCTCGGCGATTGTGAGCGTCTGCTCCTCGCCCGGGTCAACCGGTCCCGTGCCGCCCTGCGGCGTCGGGGTGGGTGTCTGCGTCGCAAAGTCGGCCGCATTGTTGACGGTGTTGAGAGCGTCGCCGTTGCGCGAAATGCTGAGAGCGTTCGAGGTCGCGGGAGCCGGTGCCCCGGCGAAATCCGTTGCCGCGCCCCAGCCGACGTAATCGATCACACTGTCGGACTGTGCCATACCGGCGGAACCAGAAAGCGCGGTGGCAGAGGAAACCAGGGCGACCTTGCCGCCGGTTCCGCTCATCGCAATGGTTCCGCTCACATCCGGCTCAAACCCGGGAAGTGACGTATTTGAGCCCGTTGCCTGCCCCACGAGTAGCGTCTTGCCGGCCTCCAGCGTTACACCCGTCAGCGGGGTGATTTGCCATGTGCCACCACCGGTTGAGGCGTACTGCACGCTCCACGAGCTCAGGTCGACAGCAGCGTCAGACACATTGACGAGTTCGATGAAGTCGCGGTTGAAGGCGGCGCCGCTATTGCCGCCGCCTCCGTAGATCTCGTTGATGACCACGGGTGCCGAAGTCGACACTGCGGCCGACGCGGGAAGCGCGGCGAGCCCCACCGATGACAGTAAGAGGCCCGCTATGGCCGCTGGAGCGATCACGCGCCGGGCGCGCGTTGGAGAGGGGGATGACATAGTGCCTCCAAATGGGGGATCGGGAAGGAACAAACACTTGAGCGTGTTCCGCCTTACCCCTGCGAATCAAGAGAAACAACGTGAGGGTTCTCTCACGTTCGCGTGTCGCCCGACATCGTTTACGCCCCGTTCGCGCGCCGTTGGGCAGATTGGCGCCCCCTGTTTGCGGTGGCGCTCGCGGCAGTTTCATGAGAGAGAGCTGGCGTTTCATGAGAGCGTCCCAACCCATCGATCGGCGCTGCTCGCTGCGCGCGATGACTCGACCCGCCGGTGCGTCATCGCCGAGGCGGCAGAAACCCTCGCGGGCAGATAGACTCATTCGGATATGTCACCCCGAGCCCTGAAGCCTCTCGAGCCCGCCGCGACGCCGCCCGAGCAGATTCGCAACTTCTGCATCATCGCGCACATCGACCACGGCAAGTCGACCCTTGCCGACCGCATGCTGTCGATTACCGGCATCGTGTCTGATCGAGAGATGCGCGCCCAGTACCTGGACCGAATGGATATTGAGCGCGAGCGCGGTATCACCATCAAGAGCCAGGCCGTTCGCATGCCATGGTCTGATGGTGCTGGCCAGACCTACGCGCTGAACATGATCGACACCCCCGGTCACGTCGACTTCACCTACGAGGTGTCGCGCTCGCTCGCCGCATGCGAGGGCGCGGTTTTGCTCGTTGACGCCGCGCAGGGCATTGAGGCACAGACCCTCGCCAACCTCTACTTGGCGCTCGAAAACGATCTCACGATCATTCCGGTACTCAACAAGATTGACCTGCCGGCGGCAGACCCAGACAAGTACGCGGCTGAAATCGCGAACCTCATCGGCGGAAAGCCCGAAGACGTGCTGCGCGTCAGTGGCAAGACCGGCATGGGTGTTGAAGAGCTGCTCGATCGTATTGTCGAGCGCATTCCCGCGCCGCAGGGCGATGCCGATGCGCCCGCTCGCGCCATGATTTTCGACTCTGTCTACGACTCCTACCGTGGCGTTGTCACCTACGTGCGCATGATCGACGGTCGTCTGGAACCACGTGAGCGCATTCAGATGATGTCGACACGTGCAACGCACGACGCGCTCGAAATCGGTGTTTCTAGCCCCGAGCCCACGCCCACCAAGGGCTTGTCTGTCGGCGAGGTCGGCTACCTGATCACCGGCGTGAAAGACGTTCGTCTTTCTAAGGTCGGTGACACGGTCACCAACCAGCGCCGCCCCGCAACGAAGGCACTCGCCGGTTACGTTGACCCGAAGCCCATGGTGTTCTCGGGCGTCTACCCGATCGATGGTTCCGACTATCCCGAACTGCGCGAGGCGCTTGACAAGCTCAAGCTCTCCGATGCATCGCTGCAGTACGAACCCGAGACCTCGGTGGCGCTGGGCTTTGGCTTCCGCTGCGGATTCCTCGGCCTGCTGCACCTGGAAATCGTTACCGAACGCCTGTCGCGTGAGTTCGGCCTTGACCTCATCACGACCGCGCCGAGCGTGACGTATGAGGTCACCACCGACAACAACCAGCACGTCACGGTCACCAACCCCAGCGAGTACCCCGACGGTCGTGTGGCTACGGTGTCTGAGCCGATTGTCAAGGTCGGAATCTTGCTGCCTAAGGACTACGTCGGAACCGTGATGGAACTGTGCCAGTCGCGTCGCGGCACGCTCCTCGGCATGGAGTACCTCTCCGAGGATCGCGTTGAGCTGCGTTACACGATGCCGCTCGGTGAAATCGTGTTCGACTTCTTCGATCACCTGAAGAGCCGCACCCAGGGCTACGCCTCGCTGGACTATGAACCGGCTGGCCAGCAGGAGGCTGACCTCGTTAAGGTCGACATTCTGTTGCAGGGCGAGAAGGTCGATGCCTTTAGCTCGATCGTTCACCGCGACAAGGCATACGCCTACGGAACGCTGATGACCGAGCGCTTGCGCAAGCTCATTCCTCGGCAACAATTCGAGGTTCCGATTCAGGCCGCCATCGGCGCGCGCATCATTGCCCGCGAAACCATTCGCGCCATCCGCAAGGACGTTCTTGCCAAGTGCTACGGCGGTGACATCAGCCGTAAGCGCAAGCTGCTGGAGAAGCAGAAGGAAGGCAAGAAGCGCATGAAGATGGTCGGCCGTGTCGAGGTTCCGCAAGAAGCCTTCATTGCCGCCCTCTCTGGCGACGTCGAGACCAAAGACAAGTAGACAGACTCAGGGCACACCCTGATATCTGTTCACACCAACCCCGGCATTGTCGACACTGTGAGCAATTCTGCGGTATCGACCAGGAACGACAGTTAGGCTGGCTTTATGCGGCGCGGGACGTTTAGAGACGAGACTGTCAATTACGCCGCCGTCGGTGCAACGCAGGCCCCGGATCTCATGCAGTATCCGCCCGAGCGAAGCATCCCGGCGGAGGAGTCTTGGCGAATCGGTAGCGGTGCTGAGCGGTTTGCGACCGCCAGCGACGCCCTGCTGTCGTGGACCACACACAAGGCCTCGGGTCTCACCCTGAGCGATGTTCGCCCGGCGTCAGAGCCGAGCTACCTTGGCGTCAGCTTTGACGACGAGGGCAACCCGATTCGTCCGTCCAAGACGGAGCCGGAGCAACGCTTTGACGCTGATGGCACGCCGTTCGTGAGCGCCGGAACCACGGTGCGAGTGCGCGGTCGGGTCGGCGGCCAGCGGGCCGATGCCGAGTTGCGAGTGATCTTCGTGATTGAAGAGCCACGCCGCGTCGGATTCGCGCTCGGAACCATGGGCGACTCGGTGGTCAGCGGCGAGGAGAGCTTCATGCTCGAGTGGCTGCAAAACGACGAGGTGTGGTTCACCGTGCGTGCCTTTGACGCACCAGAATCCCTGCTCTACAAGGTGTTGCCGGTGCTGTCGCGTCGCCGCCGCAAAGAGCTGTTCAGTGGCTACTTGCGCGCCATTTCGCCGCTGTTTGCCACCCCTACCTCGTAATGGGCGGGCCACTTCCTTCCGGCGACGCTGTTCCGGCCTCTGGCGCCCTGCCTGAAGGCACGACCGCGCACGGCGACGTTGACTTTGGCGTTTACCTGCACGTTCCGTTCTGTCGCGTGCGGTGTGGGTACTGCGATTTCAATACGTATACCGCCACGGAGCTGCGCGGCGCTCGGCAAGACACGTATGCCGACACCCTGCTGCAGGAGATCGCGCTCTCACATCGGGTGCTGAGCGATATCGGCGCGCTTCGAGCCGCGCAGACCGTGTTCTTCGGTGGCGGAACGCCGACGCTGCTCCCAGCGGGCGATTTGGCTCGCATGCTGGGTGGCGTTCGAGACACCTTTGGCCTCGCGCCGGGTGCCGAGGTTACCGTCGAGGCGAATCCCGACACCGTGACGCCCGCGGTGATGGCCGAGCTTGCGACCGCCGGCGTTACCCGCGTCTCGATCGGGATGCAGTCCAGCGTGCCGCACGTGCTGGCGGCGCTTGATCGCACCCACAATCCCGAGAATGTGGCGACCGCGGTCGCCGCTGCGCGCGAGGCGGGTCTGGATGTCAGCGTCGATCTCATCTATGGCGCACCGGGGGAGTCGCTCACCGATTGGGAGGCTTCGGTTCGCACCGCGATCGAGCTGCAGCCGGATCACATTTCTGCCTATGCGCTGATTATTGAAGACGGCACGAAGCTTGCACGCCAAATTCGTGCCGGGGTTGTCGCTGCGCCCGATGATGACCTGCAAGCCGATATGTATGAGTTCGTCGACGAGGCCCTCGGTGAGGCTGGCTTTGACTGGTACGAGGTGAGCAACTTTTCGCGCGGCGAGAAGCACCGCTCGCGGCACAACCTGGCGTACTGGCGCGGCACCGATTGGTGGGGGTACGGGCCGGGCGCTCATTCGCACGTTGACGGCACCCGATGGTGGAACGTCAAACACCCGGCCGCCTACGCGCAGCGTCTGGCGGCAGGCGAAAGCCCCGCCTTCGCGCGGGAGACAATCGATGGTTCCGCAGCCGTGCTGGAGCGTGTGCTGTTGCAATCGCGCATCCGCGAGGGGCTGGCAATCGATCAGATTCCGCCGTCGCGTCGCACCGCGGTTGCCGGATTGATTGCCGATGAACTCGTGGAACCAGGTGCGGCGCTGCAGGGGCGCATTGTCTTGACGCGCCGCGGTCGTCTGCTGGCAGACGCCGTCGTGCGCGCACTCACGGAGGACTGACATGACAACCGATAACCCGGGTGCACACCTCAGCGCCGAGGTCGTAGACGGAACCTTTGACCTCGCCCGCACGGGGCGGGTCGCAGAGCTCACCGAAATGATCGGCGCCGGTGTTCCGATCGATACCCGCAATGCGCGAAGTGACACCATGCTGATCGTGGCGGCCTACGCCCAACAGGCGGAGGCAGTGGCAATGCTCATTGCGCTGGGCGCCGATCTCAACATTGAAAACCGCATGGGACAGACGGCTATTTCGTGCGCCGTTTTTCGCAACGACGAGACGGTACTGCAGTTGTTACTGAACGCCGGTGCCGATCCCGAGCTGGGTTTTCATTCAGCCCTTGCCATCGCCGACCAGTTTCAGCTGACCCAGATGACCGCGCTGCTGTTGAAGCACGCGGCACGCTGAGGCGTTCGCCGTTCTCCCATCAGCACGCGTTAGAATTGGCACTCGAACGTATTGAGTGCCAACGAGAGGAGAGGTCGTGGTATCCGAGCGAGGACTCCAGGTTCTCCGCGCAATTGTGCAGGACTACGTCGACACCCGCGAACCCGTTGGTTCAAAGTCGATCGTTGACCGCCATGCTTTTGGAGTGTCGGCGGCGACCATTCGCAACGATATGGCGTTGCTCGAAGACGAAGATCTCATCGTGGCGCCACACACCTCGAGCGGGCGGGTTCCCACCGACAAGGGTTACCGTGTCTTTGTTGATCATTTGGCCGAACTGCGGCCGCTGAGCTCTGCCCAGCGCACCGCGATTTCGTCCTTTCTGGACGACCCAGCCGACCTTGATGACCTGCTCTCGCGCACGGTACGGTGCCTGACGCAGTTGACCGGTCAAGTGGCGCTCGTGCAATATCCGTCATTTGCCCGCGCCACCGTCACCCACATTGAGCTGGTGCTGCTCGCGCCCATGCGGGTGCTCGTCATCGTGGTGACCGACACCGGCCGCGTCTCGCAGCGCATTGTGAACCTGCCGCAGGAGATCACCGAGCACGACGCGCTCGCACTCAAGGGCAGGCTCAATGATCTCGTCACAGGCTACGAGGTTCGCAAGGCTTCGGCTCGTCTCGAAGATCGGCGCGCAGAAGCGGCAGAAACCGACACCGCGATCGCGGTGCTCAGCGACGCGGTGGCTGAAGAGCTCGACGAGTTTCGTCAAGACAAACTCGTGATGGCGGGCGCGGCAACCCTGGCGCGGCGTGAACTCGACTTTCGCGGCAGCATTCACCCGCTGCTCGAGGCGATCGAAGAGCAGGCCACCCTCGTGCGACTGATGGAAGAAATGGTCGCCGATCGTGAGGGCCTGGCCGCATCGATCGGCGCAGAAAACGCCGCCTTCGGACTCTCCGAGGCTTCGCTCGTCACGAGCGACTACGACGCACCCGGCTCCCGGGCGCGTGTCGGACTGATGGGCCCGACACGCATGGACTATCCCAGCAACCTCGCCGCCGTGCGCGCTGTCGCACGGTACCTGACCCGGTTGCTGGATGAAGATGAAGCACGTCGCTGACGTGATGAGGGGCGCCTGCCCCGAGAAAGGCTGAAGTGGCAGACCACTACGAAGTTTTGGGTGTTTCGCGTGAAGCGACGACCGAAGAAATCAAGAAGGCGTACCGCAAACTCGCCCGCCAACTCCACCCCGACGTCAACCCCGGTGAAGAGGCGGAGGAGCAGTTCAAGCTCGTCACGCACGCCTACGACGTGCTGAGCGACCCGAAGCAGCGTGAACGCTACGACAACGGTGGCGACTCGGCGTTTGGCGGCGGCGGCTTTGGCGGCTTCGGCGACATTTTCGAGACGTTCTTTGGTGGCGGCCAAGCTCGCGGCCCTCGTCCCCGCTCGCGGCGTGAGCGCGGACAAGACGCTCTGGTCAAGGTCACCGTCGAACTCTCCGACGTCATCTTCGGCGTTCACCGCGATATTGAGGTCGACACGGCTGTGCTGTGTGAGACCTGCGAGGGCTCCTGCTGCCAGCCAGGTACCTCACCCGTCACGTGTGAGATCTGTGGCGGTACCGGCCACGTGCAGCAGCAGGTGCGAAGCCTGCTCGGCACAATGCTGACCAACGCGCCGTGCAACGTGTGCCGCGGTTATGGCACCACCATCCCGTCCCCGTGCGTCACGTGCGCGGGCCAGGGCCGTGTGCGCTCGCGTCGCACCGTCTCGCTCGACATCCCCGCCGGCGTTGATGACGGCCTGCGTCTGCAGCTTCCGGGCTCCGGCGAGGTTGGCCCCGCTGGCGGACCCAACGGAGACCTGTACCTTGAAATCAAGGTCGCCCCGAATGCCGCATTCTCCCGCGAGGGCGATGACCTGGTCGCGCTGCTCGAAGTGGCGATGCCAGACGCGATTCTCGGAACCACCACAACGATCGACGCGCTGGATGGCTCCGTTGATCTCGAAATTCGTCCCGGGGTGCAGTCCGGTGACGAGCTGACCATCAAGGGTCGCGGTATTACGCCGCTGCGTGGTTCCAACCGCGGCGACCTGCGCGTCGGCATTCACGTGGTCACCCCCACCAAGCTCGACACCAAGCAGCGTGCCCTCATCGAGCAGCTACAAAGCTCGATGAAGTCGCCGGGCCCCGCCCTCGCTCAGCACCAGCAGGGGTTGTTTGCCAAGCTACGCGATCGATTTCGTACCCACTAATGGCACTGCATTTCATCGTTGACACCCCCGAACAACTGGCGGGGGAGTCGGTCACCCTCACCGGGCCCGAGGCACATCACGCTGCCGCCGTGCGGCGCGTGCGTGTCGGTGAAGCGGTTACGCTCGGCGACGGCGTCGGAACCTGGGTGAGCGGAACCGTGACATCGGTTGCGCCAAAACTGGTTGAGATTTCGCTCGACGAGCGGCGCCACATCGCCGATGAGAATCCGCGCATCGTCTTGGTGCAGGCTCTGGCCAAGGGCGATCGAGATGAGCGCGCCGTCGAGGCGGCGACGGAGCTGGGTGTCAGTGCGATCGTGCCATGGCAGGCATCGCGGAGTGTTTCGCGGTGGGACGCGGGCAAGGTCGCAAAGGGCGTCGCCAGGTGGCAGAGCATTGCCCGCGAGGCATCGAAGCAGGCGCACCGCGCGTGGGTGCCCGTGGTGAGCGATCCCGTCACGACAGCGCAACTCACCGCTCGTGCCGGCGAGGTCAGCATTGTGGTGTTGGAGCCTTCCGCCTCCGACGCTCTCACGACGCTCAGCCTTCCCAAGGATCGCGACGTTTGGCTCGTGGTCGGCCCCGAGGGCGGCATCACGCCGGAGGAGCTTGCCACACTCGCTAACGCCGGAGCGACGCTGTCGCGCATGGGAACCACCGTGTTGCGTACGTCGACGGCAGGGCCTGCTGCCCTCGCTGCACTGAGTGTGGTTCTCGGCCGCTGGTGAGCACGCCCCGATAGACTGCCGGTATGAGCAGTGAGCCTTCGATCTTTACCCGCATTTTGCAGCGCGAGATCCCGGCGACGATTGTTGCCGAGACCGACAATGTCTTTGCGATCAAAGACATTGCGCCGCAAGCGCCCGTGCACCTGCTCGTCATTCCCAAGACGCAGCACTACCGCGATGTCACCGAACTTGCCGCTGCCGACCCTGCCCTGATGCAGGAGATGGTGGCCGTAGCGCAGCAGCTCGCCAATGAGCACGCCGACGGTCACTTCCGGCTGATTTTTAATACGGGCTCGAACGCCGGTCAAACCGTCTTTCACGTCCACGCCCACGTTCTCGCGGGCGAACTAACCGAAAAGAGTATGGGTGCCTGACTCCCAAACAGTAACCAAGCAGATCTTCGCAGACGGCGTCGCGATGGTTCAGCTCCTCGGCCCGCAGGACCGCCTGTTGCGCATGGTCGAAAAGCAACACCCCGGCGTGCAGATCACGGTGCGTGGCAACGAAATTACCCTCACCGGAGAGCCGGCGGCTGTCGACGCCGCCAAGAGTCTGGTCGAAGAGCTTCTCACCATGACCCGCTCCGGCCACAACCTGGTTCCGGAGGAGGTTGCCACCTCAGCGCGCCTGCAGCAGGAGGGTCTTCGTCCCTCCGAAGTGCTCAGCGAGCCGATTCTTTCGTCACGTGGCAAGGTCATTCGGCCCAAAACCCTGGGCCAGCGCGACTACGTTGACGCGATCGATGAGAACACGATCGTGTTTGGCATCGGCCCGGCCGGTACCGGCAAGACGTACCTGGCGATGGCAAAAGCGGTGCAGGCGCTGCAGCGCAAAGAGGTCAACCGCATCATCCTGACACGGCCCGCCGTGGAGGCAGGGGAGCGGTTGGGATTCTTGCCAGGCACGCTCACCGACAAGATCGATCCGTATCTGCGCCCGTTGTACGACGCGCTGAACGAAATGATCGACCCCGATGTGCTGCCCAAGCTCATGGCCACCGGAACCATTGAGGTCGCACCCCTCGCGTACATGCGCGGCCGCACCCTCAACGACTCGTTCGTCGTGCTCGATGAGGCGCAAAACACGACGCCAGAACAGATGAAGATGTTCCTCACGCGACTGGGCTTTGGAACCAAGATGGTCGTCACCGGTGACATCACCCAGGTCGATTTGCCACAGGGAACGAGTGGTTTGCGCCTGGTCTCCAACGTGTTGAAGAACATCGACGATATTCACTTTGCGCGGCTCACGAGCGCCGATGTGGTGCGTCATTCGCTGGTCGGACGCATCGTTGACGCGTACAGCGAGTATGACGAGAAGCGCACCGCGGCCCGGCATGAGCGTGAGCAGGCTTCTGAACTTGCGAACCGTACCGAGCGCCGCGCCGGACTTCGCCCCCAAGACCGACAGCCCCGACGAGGACGATCATGATCGAGATCAACAACGAATCCGCCATCAGCATCGACGAAACCGTGCTGTTGCGTCTCACCGAGAGCAACCTCGCGGCGCTCTACGTCAGCCCCGATGCCGAGGTCGCAATCGTGCTTGTCGACGAGGGCGCGATGGAAGCACTGCACGTGCAGTGGATGGACGAGCCCGGCCCCACCGACGTGCTGTCTTTTCCGATGGATGAGCTGCGCCCCGGAACCATGGACAAGCCGACAGAGCCCGGATTGCTTGGCGACATTGTGCTGTGCCCGCAGGTGGCCGAGGCACAGGCCAAGACGGCAGGGCACACCATGATGGATGAGCTCATCCTGCTCACCACGCACGGATTGCTGCACCTGCTGGGATACGACCACGCCGAGCCAGAAGAAGAACGCGAAATGTTTGGCCTCCAGCGCGAACTGATCGCTCACTTCCATGAGGGTGAGAAAAACGCGCGATGACAATCTTCTTGCTTATCGCCGCGATCTTGCTCGTGGCGTTTGGCGGATTGATGGCGGCAATCGATGCCGCGCTCGGGGTAACGAGTCGGCAAGATTTTGCGGAATGGTCACAGCATGGCCGCAACGCGAAGTCGTTGCGGCTCATTGGTGAGGACGTTCCGTCTCACGCGAACGCCGTCGTCTTCATGCGTATCTTGGCTGAAACCACGGCCGCGGTCATGGTCACCGCACTGTTCGTGATTCTGCTCGACAACATTGGTTGGTCGATTCTGGCGGCCGCGATCATCATGACGGGCGTCTCGTTTGTGCTAGTCGGTGCCAGCCCGCGCTCGGTGGGTAGGCAACACGCCACCGGATTGTTGCGGGCAACGGCCCCCATCATCCGGGCCTGTCGAATCGCGATCGGCCCGCTGGCGCATGGTCTGGCAGCGCTGGGTGATCGGGTTACCCCCGGCGTCACCCGTGGCACCTCGTTCACCTCGGAAGAGCAGCTGCTCAGCATGGTCGATGAGGCGGCGAGCCATGACCTGATTGAAGAGGATGACCGCGAGCTGATCCACTCGGTCTTCGACTTCACCGACCGCTTCGTGCGAGCCGTCATGGTTCCGCGTACCGAGATGGTCACCATCGAGAACGATGCGACCACGGAAGAAGCCGTGCGCCTGTTCTTGACGTCTGGCGTTTCGCGCATGCCGATCACCGAAGATGACGACGTTGTCGGCATGCTCTATCTAAAAGACGTGATCGCGTCGACGTTCGCGGATGAAACGGGCTGGCGCTCTCGGCTCGCCACCGACATTGCGCGTGAGCCGGTCTTTGTGCCTGAGGCGATGAAGGCCGAGACGCTACTGCAGCAGATGAAGCGTGACGCGATCCACGTGTGCCTCGTGGTCGACGAGTACGGCGGGGTATCGGGGCTGGTGACCCTGGAAGACCTCATCGAAGAGCTGGTTGGCGATATCTCTGACGAGTACGACGCTCGCGCCTCGGAGATCATCGACCTTGGCGATGGCCGCTATCGGGTGTCGGCGCGGCTCCCGCTGGATGAGGTCGGAGACCTGTTCGGCATCGAATTGGATGACGAAGACGTCGACTCCATCGGCGGCTTGTTGGCCAAGGAGCTCGGCCGCGTGCCCGAGCCCGGCGCCGTCGCCGAGTCAGACGGCATCATTATGACCGGCGGTGAATCGCGTGGTCGCCGGAAGGGGCTCGCGAACATCATCGTGGAACGCAACGCCGCGCTGACGGCAACTGAAGAGGCGTTCGTCGCCGAAAACCCGGAACCAGGAGACGAAAATGCGTAGCGGATTCGTAACGTTCGTTGGCCGACCCAATGTGGGCAAGTCAACCCTGACCAACGCCCTCGTTGGCCAGAAGGTCGCCATTACGAGCGACAAGCCACAGACTACCCGACGAGCCATTCGCGGCATCGTCAATCGGCCCGCAGGCCAACTCGTGATTGTGGACACGCCGGGTATTCACCGCCCGCGTACTCTTCTCGGCCAGCGATTGAACGATCTGGTTGAGCAGGTGCTTGGCGACGTTGACGTCATCGCGTTCTGCGTGCCTGCAGACCAAAAGGTTGGCCCCGGCGACACGCGCATCGCGGCATCGCTTGACGGCTACCGTCGCGCAAAAAAGGTCGCCATTGTCACCAAGACCGACACCGCCTCGCGCGATGAGATCATGGAGCGACTGATCGAGGTCGACGCGCTGCGTGAAGACTGGGCGGCCGTGATTCCGCTTTCTGCCATCACCAACGACCAGCTTGACGTGCTCTCTGATGAGCTTCTTGCGCTCATGCCCGAGGGCGATGCGCTGTACCCCGAAGGCGTGGTGACCGACGAGTCGCTGGAAGACCGGGTGGCGGAGATTATTCGCGAGGCGGCGCTTGACGGCGTGCGCGACGAATTGCCGCACTCCATCGCGGTGACAGTCTCCGAGATTTCGGAGCGCGAAGACAGCGACCTCACCGACGTCTTCGCCGACATCGTGGTGGAGCGCGACAGCCAGAAAGCCATCATCATTGGCCGCAAGGGTTCGCGTCTGCGTGACGTCGGAGCTCGCGCTCGCGCCGAGTTGGAACCATTGATCGGCACCCGGGTATTTCTGAGCCTGCACGTTCGTGTCGCGAAGGAATGGCAGCGCGACCCGAAGCAATTGGGTCGCCTCGGTTTCTAAGGTCGCCACAGGATTGTGGAGTTATCCCCAGAATCTTGTGGAGCTCTTGTCGCTCGACAGCGCGCTGGTTATGCTGTCGCTACCTCCTAGGCAACGAGTTCGCATTCGTTGAAAGAGTTGTCGGCGTCGAGATTTCGTGGGGACGATCCGGAGGCGCCGGCGTATGCCGCGATGACGAGCAACCGTTCGTGATCGCGGCATCACACTTTCTCGCGTCGTCCACAGACCGTGCTACGCTGACTGCATGCGCGCGGGCACGCTCCTTCTTAGCTGCCGCGACGAGACCTCGTTCTAGGGCCTTCCTCGTCGCGGAGTTTGCTGTTGGTCCTTCCGTCTCTTTGAAGAAGAAGCAAACATCATGGAAAACACCCAGCGCCCCTCCGGAATGCCGATCCACAAGTATCGCCCGTTCCACGACATCATCGCCGTCGACCTGCCCGATCGCACCTGGCCCGACAAGCACATCGAAAAGGCTCCGCGTTGGTGCGCGGTTGACCTGCGCGACGGCAACCAGGCTCTGATCGACCCGATGAGCCCCGAGCGCAAGCGCGTCATGTTCGACCTGCTGGTTCGCATGGGCTACAAGGAGATCGAGGTCGGCTTTCCCTCGGCCAGCCAAACCGACTTCGACTTCGTTCGTCAGCTGATTGAAGAAAACCTCATCCCGGACGATGTCACCATTCAGGTGCTGACCCAGTCGCGCGAGCACCTCATTGAGCGCACGTTTGAATCGATCGTCGGCGCGAAGCAGGCCATCGTGCACTTCTACAACTCGACCAGCATCGTGCAGCGCGAGGTGGTGTTCCGCTCCGACAAGGAGGGCATCAAGAACATCGCGTTGGAAGGCGCGCGCTTGTGCAAGGAGTTTGAGGAGCGTGTTCCCGAGACGAAGGTGTACTACGAGTACTCCCCGGAGAGCTTCACCGGCACGGAGCTGGAGTACGCGGCAGAAATCTGCAACGCCGTGCTTGATGTGCTGCAGCCGACTCCCGAGAACAAGGTCATCATCAACCTGCCGGCAACCGTCGAGATGGCAACGCCGAACCTCTACGCCGACTCGATCGAGTGGATGAACCGGCACCTCAAGTACCGCGAGAATGTCATCCTGTCGCTGCACCCGCACAACGACCGCGGAACCGCGGTGGCAGCTGCGGAGCTCGGGTACCTGGCGGGCGCTGATCGCATTGAAGGCTGCCTGTTTGGCAATGGCGAGCGCACCGGCAATGTTGACCTGGTGGCGTTGGGCATCAACATGTTCACGCAGGGCATCGACCCGATGATCGACTTCAGCGACATCGATCAGGTCAAGCGCACGGTCGAATACTGCAACCAGCTGCCGGTTCCGGAGCGCAGCCCGTGGGCAGGCGACCTGGTCTTTACCGCGTTCAGCGGCTCGCACCAAGACGCGATCAAAAAGGGCTTCGAGGCGATGGCGGCGAAGGCCGACGCCCAGGGCGTCAGCGTCGACGACATCGAGTGGGCCGTTCCGTACCTCCCCGTTGACCCGAAAGACCTCGGGCGTTCGTACGAGGCCGTCATTCGCGTCAACTCGCAGTCTGGCAAGGGTGGCGTCGCCTACCTGCTGAAGAACGACCACGCGCTTGATCTGCCCCGAAAGCTGCAGATCGAATTCTCCGGCGTCGTGCAGGCCAAGACAGACGCCGAGGGCGGCGAAGTCACGAGCGACCAAATCTGGGCCATCTTCAACGACGAGTACCTGCCGGCCGATATGGCAGAAGATCGCTGGGGTCGATTTGAACTGCTCGCAACGCGCACCAGCTCTGAGATGACCGGCGAGGTCGTGCTTGATGTGGTGTTGCGTGACGGCGATGAGCGCATTCAGACGCAGGGAACCGGCAACGGCCCGGTTGCGGCCTTCGTGAACGTGCTACAGAGCCTGGGCTTTGATGTCACCGTCTACGACTACGTGGAGCACGCGATGAGCTCGGGCGGCGACGCGCAGGCAGCGTCGTACATCGAACTGCAGGTTGACGGCGATCGCCTGTGGGGCGTCGGCATTGACGGCGACATCTCGACCTCGTCGTTGCGTGCCATCGTGTCGGGAGTGAACCGTTCTATTCGCTCGCGGGAGCGCAACGCCGCTCTGGTGTAGCGAGACGAGCCTGAGTTCCGGGGTGCCAATATGGCACCCCGGAACTCGCCTTTTACGGCTTGACGATTGTGATGGTTCCGGTCTCTGCGGCCACCTTGCGCCGGTGCAGGCGCCGCTGCTCCGGAAGCGAGAGGTCAAAGATCACGGCCAGCACGCGGATCACGGCGGTCACCAGAATGCCGGCGATGGCGGCTGGAACCATGGGGGCGCCGAGCGAGAACGCGACGGCAACGGTGGCGCATCCGGCACCGGCTGCGACCGCGTAGAGCGAGCCGACGTGCATGATGGCGACGGGCAAGCCCATGATGACGTCACGCAGCACTGATCCGCCAACGGCTGCGCAGACGCCCACGAAAACCGCGGGCACCACGGGCATTCCCACGGTGAGCGCCTTCACCGTGCCGAACGCCCCGAACATGCCAATAGCCCCGGCGTCCAGCACCACGATGATCGCATTGGCGCGATGCAATACTCCGGCCAGCAGCATGCCGACGAGTGCGGCGCCGCACGCCGTCAACAGGTACCAGTTGGACTGCAAGGTGGCCGGTGGCACGCCAATGAGCAGGTCGCGGATGAGACCGCCGCCCATGCCGACCAGAAGCCCCATGATGGCAACGCCCAACAGGTCAAGGCGTCGCTCGCCCTGAAACCCCGCGGCAAACAGCGCGCCCTGCACGCCACCGACACCGACGGCAAGAAGATCCGCCCACAGCGGAATCACGAACACGGTTTCGATCACCGCTCCATTCTTGCGTGCTCGATGGGGTTAGGTTGAAGGCATGCCGTTTCGCACGACACGCCTCGCCGCCGAGCACACCGATCTAGCCGCGCAGTTCGCGCAGATTCGAGACCAGCTCAATATTTCGATCTCCTTCGATGCCCGCGTTGAGCGCGAGGCGGTCGATGCGACCGCGCACCCGCCGTTGCCGGAGCATGATCAGACCGACATCGCGTTTGTGACGATCGACCCGGAGGGGTCGAAAGATCTCGATCAGGCGCTCTTCATCGAGCCGGCCGCCGACGGGTACCGGGTGTATTACGCGATCGCCGACCTGCCGGCGGTTGTCACGGCGGGCGGCGCCATTGATCACGAGGCGCGTCGGCGGGGTCAAACCATGTACGCGCCGGATGAGAGCGCGCCCCTGCACCCTCGCGCGATCAGCGAGGATGCTGCCAGCCTGCTGCCTGACGTGGTGCGCTCCGCCTACGTGTGGACCTTCGAGTTGGACGACGTGGGCACGGTCACCGCCACCACCCTGAAGCGCGCTCGGGTGCGAAGCCGTGAACGTCTCTCCTATGACGAGGCACAGCACCGCGCTGACAACGACGATCTGTTGATGGGGCTGCTGCGACAGGTCGGCGAGCGCCGCATTGCACTTGAGGCACAGCGCGGCGGCGCCTCACTTGACATGCCGGAGGAGGAGATCGTCGCCGACGGCGACTCGTGGACCATCAAGCGCCGCCAACTCCTGCCGGTGGAGCAATGGAACGCCCAGATTTCGTTGATGACCGGCATGGCGGCGGCGCAATTGCAGCTTGGTGCTGGGCGCGGCATTCTGCGAACCATGCCGAAGCCGCCGCAGGACGCGATGGAGCACTTTCGGCGAGAAGTTGCCGCGATGGGGCTGCCGTTTGCCGAGGATGAAGAGTACGGCGGGTATCTGCGCCGCCTTGATCGCGACCACCCCGCGGCTATCGCGGTGCTGATGGCCGCACGGTCATTGTTCCGCGGCGCCGGCTACCACGTGCTCACCGGCACCGAGACGCCAGACGAGGTGATTCAGGCGGCCATTGGTGCGCCGTATGCGCACACCACGGCGCCGCTGAGACGCCTGGTTGACCGCTACGTGCTGGCACACTGTGACGCCATTGCAAACGGCACCCAGATCGCGCCCTGGGCGGCTGCGGGGCTTGACGGCCTCAGCGAAATCATGGCGGCAAGCTCTCAAAAAGCGGGAGCGCTCGAGCGGGAGTGTATTGCGGCCGTCACCGCCGTGATTCTCGCCCCGCGGGTCGGTGAGGTCTTTGATGCGCTAATCGTTGACCGTCGAGAAAACCGGGCCGAGCTTGAGCTGATAGATCCGCCGGTCACGATTACCGCGGTGGTGGAGGGCGAACCCGGAACCGCGGTGCGGCTGAGGCTGCAAAGCATCACCGATGCGGGAGCGGTGTTTGTCGTTGCCTAGCGGGGCGCAGCCCCCAGTGTCGGTGCGGCGCGCGATAATGGAGTGTGCCCACCTATCGTGACGAAGCCGTCGTGCTGCGAACCCACAAACTGGGAGAAGCAGACCGCATTGTCACGCTGCTCAGCAGGCGCCACGGCAAGATTCGCGCCGTGGCCAAGGGGGTTCGCCGCACCAGCTCGAAGTTTGGTTCACGCCTTGAGCCGTTCATGGTGGTTGACGCGCAACTGTACGAGGGGCGCTCGCTCGACATTGTGAACCAGGCGGAAAGTCTGGCAACCTACGGCGCCGATATCGTGTTGCATTACGACCGCTTCACCGCGGCAAACGCCATGGTGGAGGCCGCCGATCGCCTGGGCGACTCGGAGGCGACGGCACAGCAGTACCTCTTGCTGGTTGGCGGGCTACGGGCGCTTGCCCGTGGTGAGCATGGTTCGCGAGCGATTCTGGACTCTTACCTGCTGCGCGCGATGTCGCTTTCGGGCTGGGCGCCAGGGCTGGAACACTGTGCGCGCTGTGCACAGGAGGGGCCGCACCAGACGTTTGTCGCACAGCTGGGCGGCATGGTGTGCGATAACTGCGCACCCGTTGGTTCCGCCCGCGTACCTGCGGGCACCACCAGCATGCTGGAGGCGCTGATCCGTGGCGACTGGACTGCAATTGAATCGGCAGCCCCCAACGACCAAACGCGCGCATCCGGACTGATCGCCGCATATACCCAATGGCACCTCGAGCGCAGCATTCGCTCGCTCGCACACGTGGAGGCGTAGTGACCCCGAAGCCATATACCCACAAAGACGCCGTGCCGTTTCGGCCGCTGGACTGGACGGGAATCTACCCGCCGGAGTACCCCAAAAAGGCTGTTCCCGCGCACGTTGCCGTCGTGATGGACGGCAACGGTCGGTGGGCAAATCAGCGGGGACTGAACCGCGTGGAGGGGCACAAGGCTGGGGAAATGGCGCTGCTGGATGTGGTGGCCGGCGCCATTCAGGCCGGGGTTCGCCATCTCTCGGTTTATGCGTTCTCTACCGAGAACTGGGCGCGCTCGCCAGAAGAGGTTCGCTTCTTGATGGGTTTTAACCGCGATGTGCTTCACCGTCGGCGCGACCAGCTCAACGAGTGGGGCGTTCGCGTGCGGTGGGCGGGGCGCACTCCGCGGCTGTGGCGATCGGTGATCAAAGAGCTCCGTCACGCCGAAGAACTCACCCGGGAGAACACCACGCTCACCCTCACCATGTGCGTCAATTACGGTGGCCGGGTTGAACTGGCCGACGCCATGACCTCGATTGCCGAAGATGTGGCCGCGGGCAAAATCAAGCCGAGCGCGGTCAATGAGACGCTCATCGCGAAGCGGCTCTACCTGCCAGACATGCCCGATGTAGACCTTTTCGTGCGGTCATCCGGCGAACAACGCACGTCAAACTTCTTGCTGTGGCAGTCGGCGTACGCCGAGATGGTGTTCTTGGACACGCTGTGGCCCGACTTCACCCGCCAAGACCTCTGGCAGGCGATCGATATTTACACCGGCCGAACCCGCCGCTTCGGTGGCGCGATTGATGCGCCGAAGCCTGCCGCAGAACCCGCCTCGTAGCCGGTTAGAGCTCGGCGTCGGTCAGAAAGTACTCGCGTTCCAGCGAATGCCCGAACATCTTGATGTTCAAACAATCAGCCGGGGTCTTGCACTTCATGACGCTGTCGTACTGCGTATAGGTCCAAAACGCGAGCAGCTTGAGGTCAAGTGCCGCACCGGTGACATTGGCTGGACGGTCTTTGTTGCCGTAGCCCGTCGCGTAGTGGAGCTGCGCCGCGGGAACGCCGGCGGCCTGCGCCGCGGCGCGGGTCAGTGAGCCGACCGCGCTGTGGTCCGAGTGATCACGCTTCGATGCCCACGACTCGTTCGGAACCAGGGTGAGCACGTTCGTGGGGGAGTAGGCGCTGGTGAGTTCGGTCAGCGATGCTTGCAGCAGATTGAGGGAGACCTCGGCATGCGAGTCGACCGTGTGAATGACCGAGATCGTGTCGGTGCGTAGCCGCGCCAGGCTCTCCCACCCCGTGGCTTCGAACCCGTCGCCCTTGATATTGCCATCGGGCAGTCTCAAAAACGTCACCGAGATTGATGGATCGTCGCTGGCGGTGAAGCGGGTCACGGGCAGGCCCGACGCCAGGGTGAAGTGCTCCTCCGTCCACGGCAGGTCGCTGCCGCGCAGCACATCGTACGCACTCAGAATTCCGCTCTCGCGAGAGGTCGCGTACTGCATCCCCGAACCAGCATCACCCGCGGTCACGAAAACGGTGCGCACGCACAGATCGGCCGCCATGGCATTCGCGATCGTCGGGTTCGCAAAAATGAGGTCATCGTCGTAGTGAGCCATCACCGACATCGTCGTCTCGGTTGCGCATTCCTGCGTTGCAGGGGATGCCGCAGGCGTCGGCGGTGTGGGCGGTGACGGAACCGTGGGCTCAGGTGTGGGGGTTGTCGTCGTCGGCTGTGGCTCGGGTGTCGGTGAGGGGGTGAGCGTAGGCGAGGGCGCCACCGGCTGCGGGGTACCGGCCGACTCGCTGTGTGACTGTTGGAATACCGGAATGAGCCCGGTGGCGGCTCCCGCCCCGAAGCCGACAACACCCAACACGGCGACGCCGATGATGCTCCACATCACGGTGAGTCGCCTGAGCCGACGACGGCGTGCGCGCGCGTGACGGCGTGTCCCCTGCATGGTTCCCCTTCCACGTGCGTCGAGCAAGCTACTGCCCGGCGCTTTCCAGCGTAAGTGGGCGTGCTGCGATCTTCATCGGGGAAAACCCCGGGAATAGAACCCAATAACCCTGATGTTGTGCATGAGGTGACCGAAAAGATTCAAATTGACGTGTGGAGCGATATCGCCTGCCCGTGGTGCTACATCGGCAAGCGCAATCTCGAGGGCGGAATTGCCGCGACCTCGAATGATCCCGATGCCCCGCAAGTAGAGATCACCTACCACTCATACGAGCTTTCCCCCGATACTCCCGTCGACTTTGACGGCAGTGAGATCGACTTTCTTGCCACGCACAAGGGCATGCCCAAAGACCAGGTTTCACAGATGCTTGACCATGTGACTCAGGTCGCGCAGGGAGCCGGTCTGGAGTACAACTTCGACGTGCTCAAGCACACCAACACGGTGCGCGCGCACGAGCTGCTTCACTTTGCGAAGGCGCACGGCAAGCAGCACGAAATGGCCGAGCGGTTGATGTCGGCGTACTTCACCGAGGGTAAGCATGTCGGCGAGATCGATAGCCTCGTCGCGCTGGCAGCCGAGGTCGGTCTTGACGCCGATGCAGCACGGGCCGCCTTGCAGTCTCAGCAGTACCTTGACGATGTTCGCGCCGATCAGGCGCAGGCCGTGAAGTTTGGCATTCAGGGTGTGCCATTCTTTGTTATCAACGGCAAGTACGGCGTATCGGGCGCACAGCCCGCCGATGCCTTCGCGCAGGTATTGCGCCAGGTATGGGCAGAGGAGACCGAGCCCGCCGCCTCATAGCGATTAATGACGAAGGCGCTCACCGCGAACGGTGAGCGCCTTCGTCGTGTCATGGCGCCGAGGCCTCCGTCATCGAGGCAGGTTTGCCTCGATAACGGAGATCACGGCGGGGTCGGTCGGGATGACCGGCGGGCGGAACCGGTGCAGCGTGCCCCCGGGGGTCAGCACGAACTTTTCGAAGTTCCACAGCACCGGGCCGCGCTTACCGTCGGTGTCTTTCGTCTTCTTCAGCGCCTTGTACAGGGGGGCCGCGGAGCGGCCATTGACCTTAACCTTGTCGTTGATCGGAAACGACACGCCCCACGTCATGGCGCAGTAGTCGAGAATCTCTTCCATGGTTCCGGGCTCTTGTCCCATGAACTGATTGCACGGAAAACCGAGCACCGTGAAGCCGCGGTCGCCGTAGGTCTTCTGCAGCTCTTCGAGTTGCTCGTACTGAGGCGTCAATCCGCATTTGGAGGCGACGTTGACAATCATCACGACGTCATCGCGGTACTCGGCGAGCGTGTGTTCGTTACCCTCCGCATCGACAAAAGCGATGTCGCGCAGGGGGGTCTCCGTAGTGTCGGTCATGCTTTGAGACTACTGCGGACGGGCGGAACCAGGGCGAAATTCGGCAGAAATGGCGTGGCTGGGAGCGCGCCGCACCCGGTGAGCTCCGGGTGGGGGAGAATAGAGGGGTGACGATGACTACAGCTCCCACTCAGCCGCTACGCATCGGGCCGATCGAATTGGAAGCTCCGGTCGTTCTGGCGCCGATGGCAGGCATCACCAACACTGCATTTCGCCGGCTGTGCCGCGAGTACGGCGCTGGTCTCTTTGTCAGCGAGATGATCACCTCGCGCGCCCTCGTCGAGCGCAACGAGGTCACCATGCGACTGGTGACGCACCACGAGTCGGAGAACATTCGATCCATTCAGCTGTACGGCGTTGACCCGAAGACGGTTGCTGAGGCCGTGCGCATCATCGTCGCCGAAGACCGCGCCGATCACATCGACTTGAACTTTGGCTGCCCCGTGCCCAAGGTCACGCGCAAGGGCGGCGGCTCCGCCCTACCGTGGAAGCACACGCTGTTCAACCAGATCGTGACCCAGGCGGTGCAGGCCGCCGAGCATCTGCCCCTCACCGTCAAGATGCGTAAGGGCATTGACGACAACCACCTGACGTATCTTGATGCCGGACGCATGGCAGAAGACGCGGGTGTTGCCGCCGTTGCGCTGCATGGCCGCACCGCGAGCCAGATGTACTCCGGCCACGCCGATTGGGATGCCATCGCCACCCTGAAAGAGACCGTCACGAGCGTGCCGGTGTTGGGCAACGGCGACATTTGGTCAGCCGACGATGCCGTGCGCATGATGGCGCAGACCGGCGCCGACGGCGTCGTGGTCGGCCGCGGCTGCCTCGGTCGCCCGTGGCTGTTCGGCGAGCTGGCACACGCGCTGGGCAACAACATTGCCGCCAAGCCCGTTGATGCGACCCTGGGCTTTGTTGCTGCCGCCTTCAAGCGTCACGCCGAATTGCTCACCGAGTTCTTTGAAGACGAGGTTCGTGGCTGCCGTGACATTCGAAAGCACGCCGCCTGGTATTTCAAGGGGTATCCGGTTGGTGGAGATATCCGCTCGCGGTTCGCTACGGTGAGTACGTTGGCGGAGATCGACGAGCTCACCACCCTGCTTGACCTTGACGCGCCCTACCCTGGTGAGGCTGCCGAGGGTCAGCGTGGCCGAGCCGGAACTCCGAAGCGAACGGTGCTGCCGGATGGTTGGCTCAATTCGCACGACATCGCAGCCGATGTGGCCTGCAACCTGACTGAAGGAGAAGCGGATACCAGTGGCGGTTGATGGCGTGGGATCAGGGCGTATCGCGGATGGCTACGATGCGCATGATGTCGAGCGCTTTCACCCAGAGCAGCACCGCTCTGAGCGCGACAATTTTGCCCGCGACCGCGCTCGCGTGCTGCACTCCGCCGCGTGGCGACGCCTCGCCGCAAAGACCCAGGTACTCTCGCCGGCATCGCCCGCCGATTTTGCCCGCAATCGTCTGACCCACTCGCTTGAAGTGGCGCAGGTGGGGCGTGAACTTGCGACAAGCCTGCGGCTCAATCCCGACCTCGTCGATACCGCGTGCCTGACGCACGATCTCGGTCATCCCCCTTTTGGGCACAACGGCGAGCGGGCCCTTAATTCGTGGGCAGAAGGCATTGGCGGCTTTGAAGGTAACGCCCAGACGTTGCGTATTCTGGTGCGGCTCGAGCCGAAGGTAATGGATGAGAACGGCGACTCCTTCGGGCTCAACCTCACCCGCGCGAGCATTGACGCCTCGTGCAAATACCCGTGGACGCTGGATGCGCCGGTGCCAGACCCGGGTGGTCGACTGAAGTTTGGCGTATACCCCGATGACGAGCCGGTCTTTGACTGGATGCGTCTTGGCGCACCCGAGCGCGTGCGTTGCATTGAGGCCGAGGTGATGGATCTCTCGGATGACATTGCCTATTCGGTGCATGATTTCGAAGATGCCATTGTCAACGGGTACCTGAGCCCCGCCCGGCTCTCCGACCCGGCAGAGCACGAGGCGCTCGTCTCCAGCATTCAGGCATGGGTGGGCTTTGACTACTCGCGCGACGAGCTCGATGAGGCGCTTTACCGGCTCACCCGCCTGCCGCTGTGGCTGAAGAGCTTCGATGCCTCGCGTCACGATCTGGCGCGTTTGAAGAACCTCACCAGCGACCTGATTGGCCGGTTTGCTCGAGCCGCCACCATTGCCACGCGCGAGGCGTACCCCGTCGTCACCATGACGCGCTATCAGGCGCATGTCGTGGTTCCGCGCGACGTTGAAACTGAAGTTGCCGTTCTCAAGGGCATTATCGGTGCCTCGGTCGTGTCGATCGAGGGCCGTAAGTCGATTTACAAAGAGCAGCGCAAGGTGCTCAAGCGCCTCGCCTCGGCACTATGGAACGAGGGCGGGCACGCGCTGGATCCGGTGTTCTCCGCCGACTTCCGTGCTGCCCGCGACGATGTCGCTCGCCAGCGCGTCATCGTTGACCAGGTCGCAAGCCTCACCGATGCGACTGCGCTCGCCTGGCATCGCCGATTCGTCGGTGACATCGACGCCGCCGACGTTGGTATTTGGTCGCCGGGCGCTCGCCCCGTGACGAGGTCGTACTGATGCCCCGCATCTTGCAGGCCGACGTCGATGAGGTGAAGGCGCGCACCAGAATTGACGAGATCATCGGTGAGCGGGTTGCGTTGCGCTCAGCGGGTGTGGGCTCGCTCAAGGGGCTCTGCCCGTTTCATGACGAGAAGTCGCCGAGCTTTCACGTGCGACCACAGGTTGGCTACTACCACTGCTTTGGTTGCGGCGAGTCTGGTGATGTCTACACCTTCTTGCGTGAGATGGATCACGTCACCTTTACCGAGGCCGTGGAGCGTCTTGCTGGGCGCCTTGGCTACCCGCTGCACTACGAAGATGGCGCCTCGGCGCCAGGAACCAGCGGACGCGCGCGGCTGTATGCCGCCAATGCCGCAGCCGTCGAGTTCTTCCGCGGAGAGATCGGTTCGGCCGAGGCCGAGACCGCTCGCGCATTCTTGGGTGAGCGTGGGTTTGACGCCGCCCACGCAAATCACTTCGCCGTCGGCTACGCGCCACGTGGCTGGGACAACATGACCAATGCGCTGGTGCGCAAGGGGTTCACACGCGACGAGCTGCTCGCTGCCGGGCTGGTGTCTCAGGGCAACCACGGCGTGTACGACCGGTTTCGTGGGCGCCTGATCTGGCCGATCCGCGATGTGACGGGGCAGACCATCGGCTTTGGCGCCCGCAAACTGTACGAAGACGACAAGGGGCCGAAATACCTCAACACTCCGGAGACGCCGATCTACAAGAAGGCACAGGTGCTGTACGGCCTTGACCTCGCCAAGCGAGACATCGCCCGTGGCGACCCGAAACGTGTTGTGGTTGTTGAGGGCTACACCGACGTGATGGCCTGCCACGTCGCCGGCATCACCACGGCTGTCGCGACCTGCGGAACGGCTTTTGGCGTTGACCACATCAACGTGCTGCGGCGAGTGATGGGGGATGATTCCGGCCACGGCGAGGTTGTTTTCACCTTTGACCCGGATGCCGCGGGCCAAAAGGCCGCGCTACGAGCATTTGCTGAAGAGAAGCGATTCAACGCGCAGACCTATGTGGCTGTCGCCCCCGATGGCCTCGACCCGTGCGATTTGCGATTGCAGCGCGGCGATCAGGCAGTGCTTTCGCTGATGACCTCCAAAGTGCCGATGTTTGAGTTTGTGATCGATCAGCGCCTGGCCAGTTACGACCTCGCATCGGTTGAGGGTCGGGTCGGCGCGCTGCGAGCCGCGGCTCCCGTGCTGGCCGATATTCGAGACGCCCTGCTTCGACCCGAGTACGAGCGGGTGCTCGCTCGTCGCCTCGGAATGGATCCGACCGACGTTCACCGCGAGGTTGAGGCCGCCGCGCGTCGTGCGCCCGCCGAACGTCGCGCAGACGATCGCCGCACGCAACAGCACGGCGGCGATGGCGCAACCAGTGGTTCCGGCACCCCCGGTGCCCCAGGGGCATCCCTCGCGGGCGAAGAGCAAATGCCTGCCGTCGCCGTTACACTCGCGACGCTACCGCGCACCCCGGATGTATACCGCGACCGCAATACGCTGATGGCGTTCTTGCAGTACGGGCACCTGCTGGATCAAGATCTGATGGCAGAGGCGCTACAGACGCCGTTCAGCCACCCCGCGTTCGACGCGGTGCGGGCCGCGATTCTGGCGCACAGTGAGCGCACCAAGCCGGGCTGGGCGCTCACCGCAATCGGCGGCGTGCGCGAACCATATCGACTCGTGGCGGGCGAGCTGCTGGCGGCAGAATTTCCTGCGAAAGACGAACAAGCCGCCGTCGTTGCGGCTCAAGATCTCGCGCTTTCGAAAGTGGAACGCGCGATGAATGCGCAAAAGAACGAGCTGCTCGGCGCCGTGCAACGAATCGCGGCAGAGTCGGAAGAGGGGCGCGCTCTGCGAGTGCAGCTGCGCGAACTCGATGTTCGCATCCGTAGTCTGCGTGGCGAGTAGACCTCGCGACGAGCCTGGGTCAGGATGGGATGATGGCACGCCGACGACATGACTCCGCCGCGGTTCGCGCCGTTGATCTCAGCATCGGGACCACGCAGTTGCGCATCGTTGACGGTGTCACGCTGGTCATTCAACCGGGGGAGACCTTCGTCGTTTCTGGCCCTGCCGGTGCCGGGAAGACGACGCTGGCCTCGCTGATTGCGGGCCAGCCGGCGTCGGGCGTTGACATCGTTGGCGGCGACCTGACGGTGGGTGGAATTCCTGGCAAGCGACCAGGGCGACTGCGACGCGAGTGGCTGGTGCGCACCGGATACCTGCCGCAGGGCGCCGGGGCGCTGTTGCCACCCCAGTTCACGGTGGGGGAGATTATCGCCTCACCGATCACCTCGCGTTCGCGCAAACACAATCCAGCGGCCCTGCGTCAGCGCGTCGCGTCGTTGCTTGATGAGGTGCATCTGCCGCTCGGCGCGGCCGACAAGTACCCGTATGAGCTCAGCGCCGGCATGTTGCAACGCGTCGCGTTTGCTCACGCCATGGTGCTGGAGCCGGCCCTACTCGTCGCGGATGACCCGATGGCGAACCTTGACGTTGAAATGCGTCCGGTGATCTATGAGGCCATTCGGCGACGCCAACGTGAGCGCAATATGGCCAGCCTCATCGTCACCAACGACGCCAACCTCACGCGCGAATTTCAGGCTTCCGCCATCGCGCTACGTGGCGGGCATGTTGTCGCCGACGGCGACTTCACCGCGGTTCCGCGACCCACCCCCACGGGCCCGATTTCTGCGGCTTTCCTGGCCGAACATACCGAGCCGCCGCGCACGAGGCGGCAGCGTCGCGAGCGTCGGCGCTAGGAGCGCGGAACCAGCAGGTGGCGGTGCTTTTGCTTTCCGCTTGCCAGCCAAGAACGGGACAAACGCGCGACGCGCCCGGAAGTTGGCTCGTGTTCTGATGCACCAATCTTGTTTGCTATGCTGGTGTGGTTGCCCCGCGACGGGGCTGATCCCTCATAGCTCAATTGGCAGAGCAGCCGACTGTTAATCGGCAGGTTTTTGGTTCGAGTCCAAATGGGGGAGCAGAAAACCCCCGGAAGTCTGAGACTTCCGGGGGTTACTTGCATTTGCGCGCCGATGTGCGCCGCGGCGGTACCGCAACAAAGGGTTTTCAATCCCTCCCGAATCTGGGAGGCTTGGCGCAACGACGACCAGGAATGGAGGAACTCTCATGGGACACCGCAAAGACAACAACGAGTTGCGTACGGAGCGGGTCGAGCAGGAGAAGCGTCAGGAAGTCCGCGACGAGGCGTTCGAGCAGAGCGAAGGCACCGACAACCTGGGCTCGCAAGACGAGCGACGCAAAGAAGGTCTTGGGCACCAGTAGGGCTCACGACACGCTTGGATAGATCGTCAAGAACAGATCGGGGATGAATGATGTTCGGCAAGAAACGCCGCGAAGAAGAGGCTGAAGAGCTCGCTCACGAGCAGGCAGTTGCCGCGGTTGCGGCAAGCGAGACCGATGACGCGTCCTTCGACTCTGACGAACAGCTCGAAGAAGAGCTCGAGCCCGACGACCGGCCATAGCGCGACCCGGCGGGGGTGATTCGCCCTCGCCGGGCAGCGGCGGTGAGACTATTCTCCCGCGCCCTTGATGGTTCCAACTCTCGGCACGACGTTCTGGCCGCTGGCATCGAGTTCGTACGCGATGCAGGTGACCGCACGGTCACCGTTGGCCCAGCTCTCCGAGAGTGGGGTGAAGTAGTTGAAGAAGTACTTCGACGTGTACGGGTCGTAGGCGACGTAGAGACGGAAGCCGTCAGCGCAGGCCGTCTCCGCCTCGTCGTAGATGGCGTCTTCGTCGTAGGAGGCGAGCGCGGAGTCGTAGTTGAGGTAGACCTCGGCGTCGTGAAGTGCGTCGCACGGAACCTTCTCAACGTCGGCGAACTCGTCGCCCGACGGGATGTTGATGCAGTCGCCGACTTCAAGATCCCAAGCATCCACCACCGTGGGGTCGCCGGTGGGCTCTGGGGTGTCCGTGGGATCAGGAGCTGGGGAGGATTGCGTAGCATCGGGGGTGGGGTCGCCCGTGGCTGAGCTGCCGGCCGAGTCCCAATCCAGCGTCGTGGTGCACCCGGTGATGGCCAAGATGGCGGCCAGAGTCAGGACGACTCCGGGGAGAGTTCTCGTCGTTTTCATCAGGTGCCCCTCGCAGATTCAATGTCGAAGGCGGCCCTCGCCGGTGGAGAGGACCGCCTTCGCACTCTACTCAGCCGAGTAGTGGGATGCCAGCAATTTCAGGGTTACGACGCAGCCAGGTCGTTGACGGCGTCATCAATCAGATCGCAGATCGCCACCGGCTGAGACGCGAGAGACGCGTGGCTGGCGTCAAGCTCGATCGTCTTTCGGGGTGACATGCGCGCGGCCATGCGGCGCTCATTGTCGGGGTGGATCATGCGGTCAGACGCCGACACCTGGTACCAGGTCGGCTTCACCTTCCACGCCGGCGCCGTCACGTTGTCGCCGAAGGTCGAAGCCAGCGGCGCCTTCTGCGTCAATGCCATCACCAGTGCGTCGTCTTCGGAGAGGTCTTGGCAGAAGCTCTCATGGAACTTGTCCTGCAAGATCCAGAGGTAACCGTCCGAGTCTGGCGCGAGGTTCGCGATTGCCGCCGGCGGCATCTCCTGGCTAATCTGCCCGGGGCTTTCCCCGGCATCGGGAGCGAAGGCGGCAACATAGACGAGTCCGACCACGTTGGGCAGGTCGCCGGCCTCGGTGATGACCGCACCGCCGTACGAGTGACCGACAAGAAGCACGGGGCCATCAACCTGGGCGACCATCTTGCGGGTGCGTTCGGCATCATCGGCCAGTGACGTTAAGGGGTTCTCGACGGCGAACAGTGACGTGTAGCCGCGTTTGTGCAGCTCTACGATGACACCGGCCCAGTGGGCTGCGCCGCCCCAGAAGCCGTGCACCAAGACAATTGTGGGTTTTTCCGTCATGTCGGTCTCCATCCCATGTGGTTAATGTTCGTACCCGCACGGTGACTGCTTCTGTACAGACACCATCGTGCCGGGCATGATGGGAGCCCATGTGGATGAAAGGTCAATAACTATGGCCGCTACGCCGTCAAACTTTGCTGAAACGCCGAACGATGAGAAGTTCGCCAAACGTGAGGAGCTGCCCGCAGACGCGCTCTCGGAGATTCTTGACGCCATTCACTTGCGTGGCGGCACGGTTTCGCACCACCGCGCCAATGATGCTCGTCGCGTCAATCACGTTGTGGGATCGCGTCTGGTTCACATCATCGAGCGCGGGGATGTGCAGCTCAAACTGCGCGACGGCAGTGCGCACCTGAGGCTTACCGAAGGGGATCTGGTGCTCATCGCGCGGGGCGAGCCTCACAGCCTGGTGGGCGATGCGACAGCCTCGTGGGTGACGGGGGAGTTTCTCGTTGAAGACACCATCGCTGACCCGCTGTTGTCTGTGCTGCCATCAACGGTCATCATTCGCGGCGCCGAGAGTGGAAACGGCTGGTTGCGTCTCAGCCGTGATCTACTGCTCACCGAAGTGTCATTGGCGCGACCCGGCTCGCAAGTGATGATCTCTCGCATTCTTGACCTGTTATTTATCCACGCGCTGCGCGCGTGGGCGGCCGATGGTCTGGTGTCACCGGGGTGGTTGACCGCCGCGATGGACCCGGCGCTCGGCCCCGTGCTGAGCGCGATTCATCAGACGCCCCAGCACGACTGGTCGGTTGTGGAGTTAGCCCAGCGCGCTAATCTGTCACGGTCATCGTTTGCCGAGCGGTTCACGCGCCTGTTGGGTGCGTCTCCGGCGGCCTATATTGTCGAGCGGCGATTGCTGCGAGCCGCACACCTGTTGCGTTCGACGACGGAACCTGTGGGCCAGATTGCTGTGCAGGTTGGCTATGCCTCTGAATCGGCATTTAGCCGCGCGTTTCGGCGTCGATTTGGTGTGCCCCCGCCGCGCTGGGCGCACACCGATCACGGCGCATCGGGGGCACTACCGATCGACGAACGCACCGCGGGGCTGAACTAAAAACGCGGGGGTGGTTCCTTCTTTTCAGACGAAACCACCCCCGCGGCGTTCGAGCTACGCCCGACGACGGGCGCGGGCGGCGAAGAGGAGTCCGCCTGCTGCGGCGATCAGGCCGGCAGCCACCAGGGCGCTGACCGTCGCGGTCTCGCCGTCAGCACCGGTTTGCGCAAGCGCTCCGGCCGGCGTCGTCGGCGCGGCGGGTGTGACGGGTGCCGCGGGTGTGACGGGCGCCTCGGTGGGCGTGACAGGGTCCACGGGGTCGACCGGGTCTACCGGGTCAACGGGGTCTACAGGGTCTACCGGGTCAACGGGGTCAACCGGGTCTACGGGGTCGACGGGCTCTTCCTCAACGGCGTTAACCACCGAGACCAGCGTCGGCGTGACCGCCCACGTCTCGGCGACCTCTGCCAGCAGGCAGAATTCGGCGTTCGTGCGCTCTGCGGTGAACACGGTGGTGGCTGGTTCTGAGTAGGTTCCGTCAGCCGCGAGCACGCCAAAACGTGCTTGAAGGTCAACGGCGGTTCCGCCCAGTTCGAAGCTTGAAACTTCGCCGCCAGAGATCGTCACCTTGTCGGCGCATGCAAACGGCGCGTTCAGTTCGCCAGCCTCCGGATACTCGCATCGGCTGGCGCTGACAACGACGTCGTCTGTTTCATCGATCGCGATCGTGTAGCTCGGGGTGACGGTTGCCGTCTCTCCCGTTGCGGTATCGGTGAAGGTCAGGGTCACGCTGAGCACCGCGTTGTGGAAACCGCGCTGAATGGTCTGATTGAAGTGCGTGAGTTCGCCGATGACACTGGAGCCAGGCTCAAGAGGGAACGGTGTGCCTGCCGCCGCAGCATAGCCAAGACCGCTCTGGCGATCCCAGGGCAGCGTGCACCGTTGGGTAAAGGGGTCGCGCCCTGCGCGCATCTCGGCGGTGTTTTCGCCACCCAGACAGAACATGGCGAGCGTGTTGCCGTTCGTCTCAGGGTTGCGGGTGGGCGAGCCCAGCACTCCGGTCGAATCGGTCAGCTGCACGGTTGACGGAACCACCTCGGTCGTACCGGCGCTGAGGGCCGTGAGCGCGGTGGCCGACGTGTTGATGTCGTAGCCATCACGCTCGAGCGCCGTGACGTCGTAGGTGCAGTCAGCGCCTTCGTCGTTGGTGAGCGCGAGGCCCGCGAACGTCACGACGCCAGCGGCGTCGGTTGACGCGGTCGTGGCGGTGTCGATCGCGCAGTTGGCGCTGGCAATTTCGTACCCGAAGCCCTCAGGAGAGGAAGCGTCCTCTACCGACGTCTGAATCGTGATCGTGCCGGTGAGAGTTGCGGGATCAGCCGCTGCCATGCTCGCAGACGGAACCAGAATGCCGCCGGCTACCAGAAGGCTTGCGCCGAGAACCGCGGCCCCCGGTACAGCTTTGTTGTGATCACAGTGTGCAATCCCATCTCCCCAATTTCGTATGTTCTTCCCGATGAGCGCCCCCGCTGTGGTGAACCCTCCACGCTACGAGACACGCAATCCACTAGCTTATGACGCAAAATGGCAAGGCTCTCAGGTAGCGTTCAGGTTGGCGCCTCGCGCCAAGAGTGCTGCCACAAAACAATGGCCCCCACCGAAGCGGGGGCCATCGAAAAACTGCTTGCGAGTTACTCGGCTGCACCCTTGATCGAACCGGTCGTCTGCACCAGGTTCTGGCCGGCCTCGTCGAGCTGGAAGGCGACGCAGGTGACAACGCGGTCGCCGTCTGCCCAGCCAGCCTCGAGCGGCGTGAAGTAGTTGAAGTAGTACTTCGAGGTTGCCGGGTCGGAGCCAACGTACGACTGGAATTCCGCAGCGCAACGCTGTTCCGCCTCGGCGTAGATGGCGTCTTCGCTGAACTCGGTCATGGTGGCGTCGTAGTTCAGCATGACCTCAGCGTCGTGAGGATCGGTGCACGGAACCAGGGTGACGTCGCTGAATTCGTCAGCAGCGGGCAGGTTGAGGCAGTCGCCAACCTCCAGGTCAAAGGCTGACCCGGTGCCCTGCTCGGTAACTTCGCCCGAATCCTCGTCGCGTTCGACGCTGCTGCCGCCGCCGAACAGGTTCTGAACGGCTGAACAGCCTCCGAGGCCGAGTGCGAGTGCAAGTGCCGCGCCGGCGACGAGCGAACGGCGGGCGATGGTGCTGGTGGTCATGAGTGAGATTCTCCCCAAACGAAACGATTCACGAAGCGCTATCCAAAGCGCTGATAACGCCAGACCTGCGAGACCGCTTGGCGTTCACAGATATCTTATCCGACGCTCGCTAGCTCTCGTATCCGTCGATTCCCGGTGTCCAGGAGAGTCCGGGCCGACCCCAGCCGCGCTTCTTCGCGATCTTCTGAACGGTCTTCCAGTCTGAATCGTGCAGACGATCGACGTAGAGTACCCCGTTGAGGTGGTCAAATTCGTGCTGCATGATGCGGGCGCGCCAACCGGTGACGTCAATGTCGACGGGGTTGCCATCCAAATCGAGGCCGCTCACGCGAACGTGGTCGGAGCGGCGCAGCGGAAAGCGTTCGCCCGGCACTGAGAGGCACCCCTCAGACTCTTCATCTTCGTCGGGATCACCGGGTTCTGCAGGCGTCATGAAGAGCTCGGGGTTGATAAGCACACCGCGCCACGGCTGACCCTCATCGTCTTCGTAGTTATAGGTGTAGATGCGAAGTCCCACACCAACCTGGGGGGCAGCGAGCCCAACGCCAGGGGCTGCGTCCATCGTCTCGAACATATCGGCGACGAGCGTGCGGATCTCCTCGGTGATCTCGCCGACGGGGGATGCCACCGCATGAAGAACAGGGTCACCCATGATGCAAATTGGTCGAATAGCCACGCGATAAGCCTAGTCGGCGCGCCCAACACCCTATGCTCGTGATGTGATACTTGCCGAGATTGAGAACGTCGGAGACGTGGGGGAGACGCTGGTTGGCGTTTTCCAGAATCCCGGCCTTCTGCTCGGCATTCCGCTCGCAATTGCGGGCGCAGCGTTTTTGTCGCTGGGCACGCAGTATCAGCACCGTGGCGTGCAAAAGGTCGAGGCTAGCCTCGGCGTCGACGGCGGCAAGGGCCTGAGTGGCAATCACCTCAAACAGCTGCTGTTGCGCCCGAGCTGGGTCGTCGGAACCTTGATGCTAGGTTTAGCGATCATCTGCCAGTTGGCGGCGCTTACGCAGGCACCGCTCATCGTCGTGCAGCCACTGGGTGCAATCGCCCTGGTCATGACGACGCTTCTCAACGCGAGAATCAGCGGCCACAACCCGACAAAGCGCTCCGTCATCGCCATCTCGTGTTGTGTTGGCGGCGTCTTCCTCTTTGTGTTCATCGCCGCGCTCTTCGCCGAAGATAAAGACGTCTCTGACTATCAGCTCTCGATCGTGTTGAGCATTTTGATGGTTGTCATTATTGCGCTTGGCGGGCTGTGGCTGGCGCTGCGTCGCAAGATGGGCGCGCTGTTCTACATTCTGTGCGCCGGCATCATTTACGGCTTTGTTGCGACGCTGGCAAAGGTTGTCATCAAGCGCATTCAGGCGGGCGACTTCGAATGGCTCACCCTGGTGTGCGTTATCGCGCTGGTTGCGGGCACCGCGGTTGGCGGATACTTCGTGCAGACCGCGCACGCTTCCGGCCCGCCCGACCTCGTCATCGCGGGCCTGACGGTGATCGACCCGATCGTCGCCGTGCTCATTGGTCTGCTGGTTCTCGGTGAGGCCGCTGGTGCTCCGGTGTGGGCCTACGTCGGGTTTGCGATTGCCGGCGCCATCGCCATCTTTGGTGTGATTGAGCTGGCGCGTTATCACCCGCAGGTTGTCAGTGAGAGCCAAGAAATCGGCATCGAGCGAGGCAGTACGCCTCCTCACCCGCGCGCCGAGGGCGATGTTCCGTTCGCCAGCGGCCCGCTCGAGTCCCCTCCGCTGCTCCCGCCAACAGTCGACCCTGACGCGCCGCAGGATCGCGCGTAGGATAAAGGTGGAATCGGCCTGCGCTAGGCTCATTTCAACAGGGGGCGGTGGCCAAGCTGGTTAAGGCAGCGGGCTCATAACCCGACGATCCGTGGGTTCAAGTCCCACCCGCCCTACCACGCACTTCGCGCCAGCAGACAGAACGTCCGGTGGCGCGGCGCATCCCGCCGAGTCGCCCGCCAAAATCGGGTGACCCGACGCCCTTCGGCCGTCAGAATGGCACCAGGTCAAGTGAAGGGCGTTTCATGGTGCGCAATGGTGACGTTTCGTTCTGGTGGCAAGACATTGGTGCGGAACCAATGCGCGCGCCGTTGGACGGAGACATCGACGTTGACGTGTGTATCGTCGGCGCTGGCTACACCGGGCTGTGGACGGCCTATGCTCTGCAGCAGCAAGAGCCCGATGTGCGCATCGCCATTGTCGAGTCACGGTTTGCGGGTTTCGGTGCCTCGGGAAGAAACGGCGGGTGGGTGAGCGGCGCCGTAACCGGTGGCCGCGCGCGCTACGAGCAGTCTCATTCCCGCCAGGCTGCGATCGATCAGCAGCTTGCCCACAATGCGGCGGTAGACGCCGTGGTTGCCGCAATCGCCGACGAAAATCTTGACGCCGACGCACATTACGGCGGGGAGCTGCGGGTCGCGTACAAGCCGGCGCACCTCGCGCGCATGAACGCCGAATATGCAGCAGAGTCATCGTGGCCCGGAACCGACCTGGTGAGCCTGTCGGCGGGTGCCGCACGCGAACGGCTGAACGTTTCCGGCATTCTTGGCGCGCTGTGGGATCCGCACTGCGCGCGCGTGCACCCCGCAAAGCTGGTGCGAAATCTGGCGCGTCTGGTCGAGTCGCGCGGCGCCACCATCTACGAATCGACCCGCGTCTCTGAAATCACTCCCGGCGTCGCGGTGACAGACCGCGGCCGAGTGCGAGCCGACCACGTGATTCGGGCAACCGAGGGTTTCACCGCCGACCTCACAGGCGAGCACCGCACCTGGTTGCCAATGAATTCCTCGATGATCATGACCGAGCCGGTTCCGGCATCGCTGTGGGACAGCATCGGCTGGGAGGGCCGCGAAACCGTGGGCGACTATGCGCACGTCTATATGTATGCGCAGCGCACGGCGGATGATCGAATCGCCTTTGGCGGGCGCGGGGTTCCGTACCGCTACGGTTCGCGAGTCGATACCGACGGCCGCACGCAGCAACGCACGATCGCGAGCCTCACGGCACTGCTGCACCGCTTCTTCCCAACCCTCAGCGAGGTTCCCATCGCCCACGGCTGGGCGGGCGTGCTGGGCGTTCCGCGCGATTGGGCCGCTGGTGTCACCTACTCGCGCGAAACCGGCTTGGGAGCCGCGGGCGGCTATGTTGGCACCGGCGTTGCCTCCGCCAACCTTGCCGGCCGAACCCTCGCCGATCTAATTTTGGGGGTCGACTCGGAGCTCACCCGCCTCCCGTGGGTGGGCCACACCGCGCGCCGCTGGGAGCCGGAACCACTGCGTTGGGTCGCCGTGCACAGCATCTACACCGCGTATCGGTGGGCGGACCGGCTGGAAGAGCGGGGCGGAACCACGCTGCCGTTGCCTGCGCGGGTTGCTGACCTCATTGCCGGCAGATAACGCCGTGGGGTGCCCGCCGAAAATGGCGGGCACCCCACGGGCTTTCAGACCAGGTCTGCGGCGCGCGTCAACACATCGCGCAGAATCTGCTCGATCTCGGTGAATTCGCTCGGACCAATGGTGAGCGGGGGTGCGAGCTGGATGACCGGGTCGCCGCGGTCATCGGCTCGGCAGTACAGGCCGGCGTCGAACAGCGCCTTGGAGAGGAATCCGCGAAGCAGCCGCTCGGCCTCATCATCGGAGAACGTCTCTTTCGTGGCTTTGTCTCGCACCAGCTCAATGCCGAAGAAGTAGCCGTCTCCGCGCACATCGCCGACGATCGGTAGGTCACCCAATTTCTCGAGCGTTTGCCGAAACAGTGGAGAGTTCTCTCGCACGTGTTCGTTGAGGCGTTCCTCTTCAAAGATGTCCAGATTCTCCAGAGCCACCGCGGCCGAGACCGGGTGCCCGCCGAAGGTATAGCCGTGCGGAAAACTCATGGTTCCCTTGCTGAACGGCTCGTAAACGCGATCGCTGACGATGGTCGCACCGATGGGGGCGTAGCCGCTCGTCATGGCCTTGGCGCACGTGATCATGTCGGGCACGTAGCCGTACGCGTCGCAGGCGAACCATTCCCCGATGCGACCGAACGCGCAAATGACTTCGTCGCTCACCAACAGCACGTCGTATTTGTCGCAAATTTCGCGCACCCGCTGAAAGTAGCCTGCTGGCGGCGGAAAGCACCCGCCCGAGTTCTGAACCGGTTCGAGAAAGACAGCCGCAACCGTCTCCGGACCCTCAAACTGAATCATCTCTTCGATGCGATTGGCAGCCCACAGGCCAAACTGTTCTTCCGTGCCCTGAAAACCCATCTCCTCGGCACGGTAATAGTTCGTGTTCGGCACCCGGAAGCCGCCGGGGGTGATGGGCTCAAACATCTCTTTCATGCCCGGCAGGCCGGTGATCGCGAGGGCTCCCTGCGGGGTGCCGTGGTACGCGATGGCACGGGAGATCACCTTGTGTTTGGTTGGACGCCCCTGCGTCTTCCAATAGTGCTTTGCGAGCTTGAACGCGGTCTCAACGGCTTCTCCACCACCGGTGGAGAAGAACACCCGGTTCAAGTCTCCCGGCGCATACGAGGCGAGCCGGTCGGCCAACTCGATGGCGGAGGGGTGAGCGTACGACCAGATCGGAAAGAAGGCGAGCTCTTCGGCCTGCTTGGCTGCGACTTCAGCCAAGCGCTTTCGGCCGTGGCCGGCGTTCACGGTGAACAGGCCGGCGAGGCCATCGATATAGCGTTTGCCGTTCGCATCGAAGATGTGGTGGCCCTCACCTTTGACGATGATCGGAACGCCGCCCGGCTGGTCCATGACGGACTGGCGGGCAAAGTGCATCCAGAGGTGGTCGCGCGCCTTGGTCTGGAGCGCGGCTTGTGCAGTGGGGTCGAGCTGAGTCACGGGATATCACCGATTTCTGCTGTTGTTGATGATTGACTGCCGACGGCGAGGTTCATCACTTCTCACCGAAGATGGTTTCGTGCCATGCGCGTCGCGCCTGACCGGTGCGGTCGAACGCCACGTGCTTAACGACGGTGTACTCGTCAAGCGAGTACGTCGACATGTCTTTGCCAAAGCCAGACTGCTTCATGCCACCATGCGGCATTTCGCTGAAAATTGAAATGTGGTCATTGACCCACACGCAGCCCGCCCGAATCTGCTCGGTCGCCTGAAGTGCCCGGTAGACGTCTTTCGTCCATACCGAGGCTGCCAGCCCGTAGACGGTGTCGTTGGCCAGACGAATAGCTTCGTCGTCGTCGCGAAACGGAACCACGGTGAGCACGGGCCCGAAGATCTCGTCGACAACAATTTTGCTACGAGGATCGGCCCCGATGATCAGCGTTGGCGGGTAATAGAACCCGCGCTCCAGCGCACCGCCTGGGATGGTTCCGCCGGTCACGACCTGCGCATAGTCCCGTGCCCGCGTCACCATGGCGTGCACCTTATCGCGGTGCGCAGCCGAAATGAGCGGGCCCTGGTCTGTCGTGGGATCATCCGTCGGGCCGAGCTGAATACGCTGATAGAGGTCGGCGACACCGGCAACAAAATCGTCAAAGATGCTCTCGTGAACGATGGCGCGCGTGGCCGCAGTGCAGTCCTGGCCGGTATTGATGAGAGATCCGGCGACGGCGCCGCGGATGGCAGCTTGAAGATCGGCGTCGTCGTGCACCACAAACGGTGCCTTGCCTCCCAGCTCCAGATGCACGCGTTTCGCGGTGGTCGCCGCGGCCTCCAGCACGGTACGGCCCACGGCCGTTGACCCGGTGAAAGACACCATGTCGACGTCGGGGTGACGAAGCAGGGGAGCACCCACCGTGGTTCCGCGCCCGTTGACAATGTTGATGACGCCGGCGGGAACCCCCGCCTCATGAGCGATCTCGGCAAAGCGCAACGAGGTGAGCGGGGTCAACTCGCTGGGTTTCAGCACGATGGTGTTGCCGGCAGCCACGGCAGGCAGAATCTTCCATGCCGCCATCTGCAGCGGGTAGTTCCACGGAGCGATGGAACCAATGACGCCGATCGCCTCGCGACGAATCGAGGAGGTGTGGGTCGGGGAGTACTCCGCCGTGGCCTTGCCCTCCAAATTGCGTGCCGCCCCCGCAAAGAACGCGGTGTTGTCGACGGTGCCGGGAACATCAAACTCCCGGGTGAGCCGAATGGGTTTGCCCGCCTGGGCGCTCTCGAGCTGGGCCAGCTCTTCGGCGTTCTCGTCGAGCAACTGCGACCAGCGAAGCATCACGGCAGAGCGTTCCGCAGGCGTTGCCCGTGACCATTCGCCGAACGCGCCGCGGGCGGCAGTGACCGCGTCGTCGACCTCTGTGATTGTGCCGACCGCAACGGCCCCCACCGTCTCGCCCGTCGCCGGGTTGTTCACAACGTGTGTGGTCTCGCTGGTGCGGCTCGTGCCGCCAATGAAGTGCGTCATACCGCCCCTATTCGGTGTACCCGTCGGCGACGTTCAGCGCCTCGTCGATAACGTCCAGCCCGCGGATGAGATCGTCTTCGCTGATAATCAGGGGCGGGGCGATGTGGGTACGGTTGAAGTGGATGAACGGCCACACACCCGCCTTTTTCGCGGCCGCGGCAAACGCATTCATCGGCGCGGCGTCGGCGCCAGACGCGTTGAACGGTACGAGAGGCTCACGCGTGTCTTTGTTCTTGACCAGTTCGATCGCCCAGAACAGACCGCGACCGCGCACCTCGCCGACGCTCGGGTGTCGCTCCGCCATCTGCGCGAGACGCGGTGCGACGATCCGCTCGCCGAGGTCGTTGACACGCTCGAGAATGCCATCGCGACGAAACACCTCAAATGTGGCGACACCGACAGCACACGCCAGCGGGTGGCCGGAGTAGGTGAGTCCACCGGGGAAGACGACGGTGTCGAAGTGCGATGCGATGCGATCGGAAATGACAACGCCACCGAGCGGCACATAGCCGGAGTTCACGCCCTTCGCGAACGTGATCAGGTCCGGGGTCGCGCCATCAGCCTGAAAGCTCCACCATTGCCCGGTGCGGCCAAAGCCGACCATCACTTCGTCGGCGATCCACATGATGTTGTATTTGTCACACAGGGCTCGCACGCCGCGCAGGTAGCCGGGTGGCGGCACCAAGACGCCGTTGGAACCAACGACCGACTCGATGATGATCGCGCCGATAGTTGAGGCGCCCTCCAGGATGATTGTCTGTTCGAGGTGCGCGAGGGCTCGTTCGCTCTCCTGTTCCTCGGATTCGGCGTGAAACGCCGACCGGTAGGCGTAGGGCCCGAAGAACTTCGCGACGGAACCATCGGCCGGCTCGTTCGCCCAGCGGCGCGGGTCGCCGGTGAGGGAGATCGCCGTCGTTGTATTGCCGTGGTAGCTGCGGTACATCGACAGCACCTTGCGCTTGCCGGTGACCAGGCGTGCCATGCGCACGGCATTTTCGTTGGCATCGGCACCGCCATTGGTGAAGAAAACCTTGGTGAAGCCCTCGGGGCTGACCTCGGAAATCAGGCGCGCCAGCTCACCGCGCACATCGTTCGCCATCGAAGGCTGAATTGTCGCAAGTCGCTCAGCCTGCTTCACAATCGCCGCCACCAGGTCGGGGTGCTGGTGCCCGAGGTTCAGGTTGACGAGCTGTGACGAGAAGTCGAGGTAGCTGTTGCCCTGGTAGTCCCAGAAGGTGGCGCCGGAACCACCGGCGACGGGTGGCGGGTCAATGAGGGCTTGCGCGCTCCATGAGTGGAAAACGTGGGTGCGGTCATCGGCGCGAACCTGGGCTTCTGCGGCCTGGTCTACGGCAGGAATAACGCTCATCGCGGGTCTCTCTTGTCTTCAGTGGTTGCTCGGAAAACCGAGGTCGACCTGCGTTGCCGTGTTGTCTGGCCAGCGCGTCGTTGTGACCTTGGTGCGGGTGTAGAAGTGAATGGATTCGGGCCCGTAGATGTGAGAGTCGCCAAACAGGGAGTTGCGCCATCCGCCAAAGGAGTAGGCGCCAACCGGCACCGGAATCGGCACGTTAATGCCGACCATGCCGACCTCAATCTCGACCTCGAACTGGCGAGCGGTACGTCCGTCGCGGGTGAATACCGCCGTGCCATTCGCGAACTGATTCGCGTTGATCAGCGCGACGGCCTCGTCGAAGGTTTCAACGCGAACAACGCTCAGCACCGGGCCGAAGATCTCGTCGTCGTACACCTTCATGCCCGGGCGCACGTTATCGACCAGGCTCACGCCGATAAAGAAGCCATCGTCATCAAACTGCTGCGTGGTTCCGTCGATCACCACTGTCGCGCCCTCGGCCGTCGCTCCCGTGACATACGAGGCCACCTTGTCGCGGTGCTCGCGCGTGATCAGCGGACCCATTTCGCTCGCCTCGTTGGTGCCATCGCCAATCTGCAGCGATGCGACGCGGCTGGCAACCTTCTCGATCAGCGCGTCGGCGGTTGCGTCGCCGACGGCGACGAGCACCGAGATGGCCATGCATCGTTCGCCAGCCGAACCGTATGCAGCCGAGACGGCAGCGTCTGCCGCCGAATCAAGGTCGGCATCGGGCATCACGACCATGTGGTTCTTTGCGCCGCCGAGGGCCTGCACGCGCTTGCCATTGGCGCTGGCCCGCTGGTAAATGCTCCGTGCAATCGGGGTGGAACCAACGAAGCTGATGGCGCGAACATCGGGGGAGTCGAGCAGCGCATCCACGGCAACCTTGTCGCCGTGGAGCACGTTGAGCACGCCGGCGGGCAACCCCGCGTCTTCAAACAGCTGCACGATGAAGTTCGCGGCCGATGGGTCCTTTTCACTGGGCTTGAGAATCACCGTGTTGCCGCACGCGATGGCGGAGGCCACCATCCACAGCGGAACCATGACGGGAAAGTTGAAGGGGGTGATGCAGGCGACCACGCCGACCGGCTGACGCGTGGAGTGCACGTCGACACCACGCGAGACCTGCTCAGAGTGCTCGCCCTTCAGGTGGTGAACCAGACCCGCCGCGAACTCGATGTTCTCGATGCCACGGCTGATTTCACCCAGCGCGTCGGAGAGCACCTTGCCATGCTCATTGGTGATGATCGCTGCCAGCTCGTGCTGGCGTTCCACGAGTAGATGGCGCAGTTTGAAGAACACATCGGCGCGCTTGATCAAGCCCGTTTCGCGCCACCCAGCCAATGCCGCCTTCGCCGTCTGAATGGCCTGCTCGGCCTCGGCGGCCGAGGCAAACGCGACCTGGCGCTGCACGGCCCCCGTTGCCGGGTTGAACACCTGGCCGGTGCGTTCTGCGGTGGCGGTGGCGGTGCCACCGATGTGGTGCTTGACGAGGTTCATTCTTCTCCGTTCACGGAATCCGGACGATCTGACCGTGTGTCCGGCTAGGCTTCTGATCACAGTTTGACGCAGAAGAGATAGGCAGAGGCATGGCTGAACGTCACGAAGATCGCGTTGGTCAAACAAATCGTCCGGAGCCCCCGCTCGGGCAACTGACCGTACGTGATGTGCTTCGCGAAGATGCGGTGTTGGCCGGCCAACCGGAGATTCTGGTGGGCGATGACGCCCTCACAGTCCCGGTGCGCTGGGTGCACGCCTCCGACAGCGCAGACGTCGCCAGACTGCTCGTCGGCGGCGAACTTATCCTCACGACGGCGTCGGCATGGCCGACGGAACCAGAGGCGCTGGAGGCGTTCATCGAGGGGTTGGTCGAGGCGCGAACCGCAGGCGTCGTGATCGAGCTCGGTACTCACTACCGCTATGTGCCGTCGATCGTGCAACGCACGGCACGCCGGTTGGGGTTGGCGCTGGTGGCGCTGCATCGCGAGATCAAGTTTGTCACCGTCACGGAGGCGGTCCACCGACGCGTGATCAGCGCCCACACCGCGGCGCTTCGCTCTCGCGACGAGGTGCGTGAGAGGTTTACCGCGCTCGCCCTGCGAGGTTCACCCGCCGATTTCGTCGTGCAACAGTTGGCGACAACGCTCAATTGCGGCATCGTGCTGGAGAATCTGGCGCACGAAGTCATCGTGGCGGATGGACCGCTGGGCGATGAACAAAAGCTCTTCACTGATTGGGAGCCCCGTTCTCGCGCGCTTCACCGTGCGGCCGGCCAGAGTGAGGAGGTCGCTGTCGATGACGGGTGGTTGATTGTGCCCGTCGAAGCGCGCGGACATCGGTGGGGACACATTGTGGCGCTACCAGGGCCGGGGCACCGTGCGGGTCGTTACAACGTGGTGCAACAGGCTGCCGTTGCCCTCGCCATCGGCCGGCTCGTGGATGCGGAACGCGATGAGTGGGCGGCCATCGGTCGGCGACGGTTGCTTGACGGCCTACTCACGGGACGTTTTTCTGGTCTTGGCGGCGTTGGTGCGCGTCTGAGCGCCGCAGGCATGCCGGTGGACGGGAGGCTCATCGGGCTCGTGGTTTCAGGTGTTCCCGTCAACGATGAGCGTGCCGACACGGCGGCTCGGGCGCTCGGCGGGAGAGCGCTGACCGGCTCTGCACCGCGCGGTGTGGCGCAGCCCGCAGCCACGATTCTGGTGGGGCTCAAGGCCGGTGCCGAGTTTGGTGATGATCGGGCACTGGCATTCGTGCGGGCGATTACCGATGCACCCGATCGGGCGCTGGTTTCTGTCGGCCGGCTCACCGAAGGGGTAGATGGTGCCATGCAGTCGTTGCAGGAAGCGATTGACCTTGCCCATTCCGCACGGTTGACCGGCATCGGGCCGCAGATTCGGCGTTCGGAGCAGCGCCCGCTTATGCGTCTGGTGACCAGCCTGCGCGATGATCACCGACTGCTCGAACACGGTGAGCGCATGCTGGCGCCGCTCATCGACTACGACCTGACGCGGCAGGGCGATCTGCTCGATGTGTTGGAGGCGATGCTGCAGCACCCCAGCAACCGCACCGCTGCGGCGACCGCCTCGCACCTGTCGCGCTCGGTGTTTTACCAACGCATCACGCTGATCGAAGAACTGCTCGGAGTGAACCTTGACGATGGCGAGATTCAGACGGCACTCCATATCGCGCTACTGGTGCGCAGGCGCGCACGGCGATAGGGCGGTGGGAGAGTCAGGGTGTCCAATACACCTTGCGAAGCGTCTCGGTGACGGTCCACTCGGTGCGCATGCCGTCAACGAGACGCACGATCACGCCGGCGTGCAACATCAGTGCTGGCTGCGGCGGATTCACGAACTCGAGAACCGCGTGCCCGGAGAGCACCATGAAGAGCTCATCCGATTCGACGTCGCGCATGGCGCCGGGCGTCATTTCCCACACGCCGCTGTTCTCGGTGATTTCTAAAACAGCCGTCGATGGCTCGCCGAAAACGACCTGGTCATCAGGCACCGGCTCGTGCTCAAGATCAGTGGTTCGCGGGTCAAGAATCGTGCCAGGCGTCAGTTCATTCATGATCCGATCTCACTCCGCCGTGTAGACGCATGAACCATTGACCCAGGTCTGACGCACCCCGGTGAGACCGATTTCAGTCGTCGGGTGCGCAAACGGATCGCGGTCTAGCAACGCAAAGTCGGCGGCCTTGCCGACGGTGATGGTTCCGGTCGTGTCATCAAGGTGGTTCACATACGCGGAACCTGCCGTGTAGGCCACGAGGCTGGTGCCGAGATCGATGGCTTGCTCTGGCAAGAAGGCGTCGTAGTCGCCCTCTTCATAGCCGGGAGCTGCCATGCGGTTGACCGCCGTGTGAATGGCCGCCATCGGATTGGGTGTGGAAACTGACCAGTCGCTTCCGGCGGCCAACATGGTTCCGGCGCGCAAGAGGTCACCAAAGGGGTACTGCCAGCCGGAACGTTGGGCGCCAAGGAAGGGCATCGTCAGCTCGATCATTTGCGGTTCGAGGGTGGCCCACAGCGACTGCATGTTGGCGACGACACTGAGCTCGCGAAAGCGGGAGATATCGTCGGGGTGAATGACCTGGAGGTGGGCGATGTGATGGCGGTTATCGTTTCGGCCGTTGCGAACAATGGCCTGCTCGACCGCGTCGAGACACTGCCGCACCGCTCGGTCGCCGATGGCGTGAAAATGCACCTGAAAGCCGTGGGCGTCGAGGGCCGGCACGGCCTCGTTCAGCACCTCGGGCGCAACGAAAGAGATACCACTGTTGTCGGTGGGGTGGCCGTGACCATCGCAGTAGGACTCAAGCATGGACGCGGTGAAGTTTTCTGCCACACCGTCTTGCATGATCTTGACGCTGGTGGCGCGAAACCGTTCACCGGTGTAACGCTCGCGTCGCTGCAACAGCGACTCGATTTGTTCGAGACCGGCCGAGCGATCCCACCACAGCGCGCCGACGACTTTGGCGCTGAGAATGCCGGCGCGTTCGGCAGCGACGTAAATGTCGCCCGCATCTGGCATGTCTGAGTACGCGCCGATGATCGCGTCTTGAAACGCGGTGATGCCATACGAATGCAAATATGCCTGTCCGCGCATGAGTGCGCGCGTGAGGAACTCCGCCGATGTCTCCGGCAGCAGGCGATTGACCAGATTCATGGCACCCTCGTGGAGGGTGCCCGTGGGGTTGCCATGTTGGTCGCGTTCGATCCGGCCATCCGCGGGGTCTGGCGTGTGCCGGTCGATGCCCGCGCGACGCAAGGCTTCGGAGTTCACCCAGGCCCCGTGGCCATCCGCGTTCGGCAGAAACGCGGGCCGATCGGCGACGGCCTCATCGAGCGCCGCGGCGGTGGGGCAGCCACCGGGAAAGGCCGACATGCTCCAGCCGCCACCCAGAATCCACTCTTCGTCTGGGTGACTCGCCGCGTACGCCGCGATGATCTCCAGGTACTGCGGCTGTGTTGACCCTGCGGCCAGGTCGCAACGCAAGAGTTCTAGCCCGCCGGAGATGGGATGCACGTGGGCGTCTTGAAAGCCGGGAACCAGCAGGCCGTCGCCGACGTCGATAACCGACGTGCGCGGCCCAAACATCGACTCTGCTTCGGCTCCCACCGCGGCGATGGTTCCGTCGATGACCGCCACGGCATGGGTGCGTGAGCGCACGGTGTTTGCGGTGAATGCGGAACCGCGAAACAGCGTTTGGGCGTGACGCATTCAGTTTCCTCCCATGGCGCGGGCGATGTCGGTTGCCGAGTCGCCGGCGCGCTTGAGCACGACGGCAACCAGCGCGAGCGCGAGAAGCGTCAACAGAAGCATGATGGTGCTGACCGCGGCGATCTCCGGACGCAGACCCGAACGCACCGCGCTCAGCACATACACCGGCCACGGCGTCGTGCCAGAGACGTTGACGAACGCGGCGATGACGGTGTTGTCCAAGCTGAGCGTGAACGCCAACAGGAAGCCGGCGAGAATCGCGGGCATCGCCAGTGACAGGGTGATGCGGCGGAACGTCGTCATGGGCTTGGCGAACAGGTCGGAGGAGGCCTCTTCAAGCTTCGCATCTTGCCCAATCAGGCGGGAGCGCACGAGGTAGGCAACCACGGCCGTGGCGAAGAGCGACGAACCGACGCTCAGGCGCACGATGCCGTCGTTGAAGACGCCGATGCCCAAGTCTTGTCCGAGCGTCACAAACCACGGCAGCAATGAAACCGCGTCGACGATTTCGGGCGTGACCGAAACGAGCAGCAACAGCACGAGGAAAGGGCCAACCCAGCGACCGGGGTGACGCGCCATCGCGATGCCAGCGGTGGTTCCGAGCACGGTGGCAATGATCGCGCTGATCAGTGCCACCTGCAATGAGACCACGACGGCGCGCTGAATTGCGGGCTTCTCGAAAATCGTGAGGTAGGCGTCCCAGCCGAAGCTGTCCCACGCGACGAGGAGACGCCCCGAGTTGAACGACGAGATCACGATGACGATGATCGGCAAGAACAGAAAGATCATCACCGCAACACCCCATACCGTCAGCGCGATGTCAGAGCCTGACTTTCGGTGGCGGCGAACGCGCGGTGCCGGGGGAGTCGAGGGCGGGGTAGTTGCCGCTTCGGGAGCAATGGCCGTGGTGCTGGATGTCATGACACCGTCTCCAGTGTTGCGGTCTCGGTGAAGGGGCCGGAACCTGCAGGTGCGGGGCCAAGATCGACGCGGTTGTGCAGGTTGAACGGCAGGGCGACGAGCCAGATCAGCAGGGCAGCGATCCCGAGGCTGATGACGACCAACAGCATCAGCAGCACCGCCATGGCCGAGCCGAGCGCCCAGTTTTGTGCGGTCTGGAACTGGCTGGCGACCAATTGGCCCACCATGGTTCCCTTCGCGCCGCCAAGCACGGTAGCGGTGATGTAGTCACCCATCAGCGGGATGAACACCAGCATGACGCCCGCGACGACACCGGGGCGTGCCAACGGCAGCGTCACGCGCATGAACGTGCTGACCCGGTTTGCCCCCAGGTCCTTGGAGGCCTCGCGAAGCGCAGGGCCCACCCGGTCAAACGCGACAAACAGCGGCAGAATCATCAGCGGCAGGTAGTTGTAAACGACACCCAGCAACACCGCTGCGCGTGTGTGCAAGAGGTCGAGCGGCGCCGCGATAATGCCGATGTTCTGCAAGAACGTTGACAGCCAACCCTCGGGGGCGATGATGACCTGCCAACCGATGGTGCGCACCAAGAAGTTGGTCCAGAACGGAACCAGCACGAGCGCGAGCAGCAGCCCGCGGCGCTGCGGTTTCACCTTAAACGCAATCCAATACGCGACGGGCGCGCCAACCGCAAAGCACAGAATGGTTCCGAGCACTCCCACCCACAGCGTGTTCTGGAACGTTGCGATGAAGGTGGGCGACAGAGCTTCGAAGTAGCGGTCGAACGAGAGGACGTCGTTCGCGTGCGTGCCGAAAATGCCCGGTTTGTAGCCGAAGCTGAACCACACCACCATCGCGACCGGAATCACGAAGAAGGCGATGAGCCAGAGCCACGCGGGGGAGGCGAGCAGAACCCCGCTCAGGCGTTTACGCACCGGCGGCGGCCTTTACCGCGTTCCAGATGTCAACGCGCAGCGTCTGGGACTCATTGAGCTCCTGCTCGCGCATGGCTGCCAGTTGGTCGTCGGAGAAGAAGATCAGGTCAAGGTAGGGCAGACCCGCGGCTTCCGCCTCGGCCTGCATGTCTTTGCCGCCGACGTGATAACCGATGTAGTCGAGGTTCTCGAACAGCGCCTCTGGGCTCATCGAGAAGTTGATGAACGCGTGAGCGGCCTCGGGGTTGGGGGCGCCGGCGGCGATTGCCCAGTTGTCCATCCACAGCTCGGTGATCGGTCCGGGCAAAACCCACTGCCAGCGGTCGGGCTCGGAAGACTCGTTGAAGCCCAAGCGGAAGTCACCGTTCCAGCCCTGCATCAGGGCATGCGTGCCCTGCGGGATGGCGTTGGTTCCTGGGTAGGAGTCGAAGGCGGCAATGTGTGGAGCGATCTTCTCAACCAGGAAGGTGCGGCACTCTTCGAGAGCCGTGGTGTCGGTGGTGTTCCAATCTTCATTGCGCGCCCAGAAGTAGGAGCCGATGATGGCCGCCGGGTCGTCAGAAAGCGAGGTCTTGCCGCTGGCTTCGTTCTGGGCGGCATCGAAGAAGTCGTCCCACGTCTTAAGCTCACGCGTGATGACGGTCTTGTCGTAGACGAAGCCCGTGGTTCCCCACGCCTTGCACACCGAGTAGTCGTTCTCCGGGTCCCACGCGCGCCCGATGAAGGCCGGGTCCATATTGGCCAGGTTGGGCAGCAGCTCCTTGTTGAACTTCTGCAGCAGGCCGTTTTCGATCATCTGCGGAATGAACACGCCGGTCGGAACCACGATGTCGTAACCGCTGGTTCCCTTCGCCGCAATGAGCTTCGCGATCAGCTCTTCGTTGGAGGAGTACGAATCCAAGCTCACCTTCGGGCCGAGCTCAGCGGTGAAGTCAGAGACAACGGTCGGGGCGTCATAGTCACCCCACGTGTAGACCGAGACCGACTTCTCCAGCGGGCCACCGGTGGCTACGGCGCCGGGCTTGGTCTGCCCGCCACCCGAGGTGCAGGCCGCGAGAAACGCGGTTCCGCCGAGCGCCGCGGCGAAACCCAGGAATCTGCGGCGGGAAAGTTCACGTTGAATGACCGGAACGGCGGCCTGCGGTGCAAGAATTCGGATCGCGTTGTCTGGAGTATTCATGGGTGTCTCCGAAAGGGTTCTTATCGTCGGGTCGGGTGGCTACGAGAAGGTCGGTGCGGTCTGCAAAGACGCGGATCGATTCGCCGAGTCTGCGCTCGCGGGAAACAGCAGGACGTGCGTCGGGTCCCACCAGCACGCAACCTCGTCTCCCAGCTCGAGAGAGGGGGCATCGGCCGCGGGGCTGTGCACGATCAACGTGTGTTCTTCGTCGACCTGCACCAGGAACTGGCGAGAGCTACCCAGGTGCGCGTTGGCGAGCAGCGTGCCGCGCACCGTATTGGTTCCGTTTGTGCTGGTAGACGTCGCTGCCGCGATGCGGACGAATTCTGGTCGAACGGCAGCGTCGGTTTCGATGCCGCCGGCTACCTGCGCGGTGGCGGAGGCAATCAGGCCAACGGGCGTTTCAACGGCGGAACCATCGGGCGTGGAGATGCCGCGGAAGAAGTTTTGCTGACCGACGAAGGCGGCAACGTACGCGGATGACGGTGCGGAATAGATCGAGTCCGCGTCGCCGAGCTGTTCGATGCGACCGTTGCGCATGATGGCGATGCGGTCGCTCATCGACAACGCTTCTTCTTGATCGTGCGTGACGAACACAAACGTGATCCCCAGGTGTGCTTGAAGAAGCTTCAGCTCCACCTGCATCTCTTCGCGAAGCTGGCGGTCAAGGGCGCCGAGCGGCTCGTCAAGAAGCAGCACCGTCGGTCGGTTTACCAGTGCGCGCGCCAGCGCGATGCGCTGCTGTTGTCCGCCCGAAAGCTGTGTCGGCTTGCGGTCGGCGTAGCGGCGCATCTGCACCATGTCGAGCGCCGCTGAAACGCGTTCCCGAATCTCGGCCTTCGGGGTCTTGCGCTGCTGGAGCCCGTAGGCGACGTTTTGCGCGATCGACAGGTGCGGAAACAGCGCGTACGCCTGGAAAACCGTGTTGACATCACGTCGGTAGGGCGGCAATGAAACCACGGACTTGCCGGAGACGACAATGTCGCCCTCTTCTGGCTGCTCAAACCCGGCGATCATGCGCAGGGTGGTGGTCTTTCCGCAGCCGGACGGCCCGAGAAGCGAAAGAAACTCGCCCGCCTTGATGTCGAGCGAGAGATTGTCGACGGCGACTTGATCTCCGTACCGTTTGGTGACGTTCTCCAGCCGAACTGCACCACGCTCTTGGGAGGCGGAGGCAGTATCTGACATGACGGTCGTGGCGGCTGTGGTCACAGGGAGTTCCCTTCTCGGCGTCGTCGCACTTGAGGTAAGCAAAGTGGGAGGAGGGCTTGCGGGGCAAGAATGCCGGGGCACATACCGGACGATGTTCTGCGTGTTTAGCAACCCCCGGACAAACTGTCTGAGGCGATGATTCCGGCATATTTCCGCAATATCGACGCACTGTTTCGGCGCGTCATGGTTCCGTTAAGCGAAGAATGTGCGTCGCAGCAGACGAATCGTGCGCCGATGATCCGCGAAGCGGGGTGGCTGCCGCTGCAATCGGGCGCTGTTGTGTCGCAGAAATTCATCCCGCTCGACGAAACTCCCGAAATCACACGGTTGTGATTCTCGGGTCAGTTTGTGATAATGCAAGGGAAGAACCGAAAATCGTTGCCGGAGCATCCGTCAGGTCGTTGGGGAAGACGCACCTGAAGAACGGAGAAATCATGGCGACACCACAGGCGCGTGGGGTGATCTACATCCACTCCGCGCCACGCGCGTTGTGCCCCCACCTGGAATGGGCGGTGGGCGGCGTTCTCGGCCGTGCCGTGAACTTTGAATGGATTGACCAACCCGTGCTCACGGGTGCGCGTCGTACTGAGTTCTACTGGGAGGGACCAGCCGGAACCGGCGCGGCCCTGACAACCGCTATTCGCGGTTGGGAACACCTTCGCTACGAGGTGAGCGAAGATCCGACGCCGCGCAGCGACGGTGGCCGGTGGATGCACACGCCTGGTCTCGGAATTCACTACGGTCAGCTTGATACCGCGGGCAACGTGGTCATTGGCGAAGATCGGCTGCGCTATGCCATGGAGATCGCGGCGGGGGATGCCAATGAAATGCGACGCGAATTGGAACTCGCGCTCGGCAGTGCGTGGGACGAAGAGTTGGAACCATTTCGGCACGCATCGGATGACGTACCGGTGGTGTGGTTGCACAAAGTTGGATAGAGAATTCCGCGTCCGAGCGGCGCGGGATGGGTGTGGAGCGGCAGGCGCGAGTACCGACCATCGGTGAAGAGTCCCGGAGGGCGAGAAAGCGAATCCGCTCCCTACGAACAAAAGAGGGCTCCCGGAATCCGGGAGCCCTCTCGTATGCCTGAGGCTATGCGTTGCGGAACGCGATGACGGCGTTGTGGCCGCCGAATCCGAACGAATTGCTGATCGCGAGGTGATCGCCCGCACCCAGCTCTGCCGGCTTCGGGGTGATCAAGAACGGAACCTCGGGGTCTTGCTCGTCGACGTTGATCGTCGGCGGAACTGTGCGGTTCTTCAGCGCGAGCACCGTGAACACGGCTTCCAGAGCACCGGTGCCGCCCAGCAGGTGGCCGGTGGCGGCCTTGGTCGCTGCGACCGGGATCTCACGGATGCGGTCGCCGAACACGGCCTGCAGCGCGACGAACTCGTTGGGGTCGCCAACGGGCGTCGAGGTTGCGTGTGCGTTGATGTGCGTCACGTCATCGGCAGAAGCCCCGGCCATCTCCAGCGTCTGACGGACGGCGCGGGCCGCGCCCTTGCCCTCCGGGTCGTTGCCGGTGATGTGGTAAGAGTCTGCGGTCACGGCGCCACCAACCAGGTAGGCGTAAATCTTTGCGCCGCGAGCCTTCGCGTGCTCTTCCGTTTCGAGCACGAGGGCGGCCGCGCCCTCGCCCATGACGAAGCCGTCGCGGGAGACGGCGGTGGGGCGGGAGGCAGTCGCCGGGTCATCGTTGCGCTTGGAGAGCGCCTGCGCTGCCGCAAACGATGCCATCGTGATCGGGTGAATAGCCGACTCGCTACCGCCGGCGATCACCACATCAGCCAGGCCTGCCTGCATGTGGTTGTAGGCGTTCAGAATCGACTCGGTGCTGGAAGCACAGGCCGAAACCGCCGTCGATGCGTAGGCGCGCGCCTCAAACTGCAACGACAGATTGCCGGCAGGAGCGTTTGCCATCAGCATCGGAACCGTCAGCGGCATAACGCGCCGCGGCCCCTTTTCGCGCAGGGTGTCCCATGCGTCCAGAAGCGTCCAAATACCGCCGATACCGGTTGCCCAGTCAACGCCGAGACGCTCCGATTCAACCTCGGGCGCTCCCGCGTCTGCCCAGGCTTCCCGGGCCGCAACCAGCGCGAACTGGCTGGACGGATCCAAGCGCTTCGCCTCGTGGCGAGCCAGCACCTGGTCGGGGCGGACGATGGCCTCGGCAGCAAAGTTGACCGGCAACTCGTACTGTTCGACCCAATCGTGCTCCATCGTGCGTGCGCCGGAAACACCTGCGAGCAGGTTGTCCCAGTTCTCCTGTGCCGTGCCGCCGATGCCCGACGATGCACCGATGCCCGTTACGACAATGCGCTTGGTCATTGATACTCCTCTGTAGTCAGAAACTGGCGTGCCACGGCGACCCTATGGTTCCGTGGCACGCCAAAAACGCCTTACTCCTGGTTGGAGGCGATGTAGTTGACTGCGTCAGCAACCGTCTTGAGGTTCTTGACCTCGTCGTCCGGAATCTTGACGCCGAACTTCTCTTCTGCGTTTACAACGATCGTCATCATCGAGATCGAGTCGATGTCGAGGTCGTCGGTGAACGACTTCTCCAGAGCGACCTCGCTACCGTCAATGCCGGTCTCATCGATGATGAGCTCGGTCAGGCCCTCGAGGACCTCGTCGTTCGTGAATGCCATGTGTTTCTCCTCTGATTAGGTTGGCTGAAAAAAGTCTAGGGGTGGGTTACGGCAGAACCACGACCTGCGCACCAAAAACCAGGCCCGCGCCGAATCCGATCTGCAGGGCGAGGCCGCCGCTCAGTTCGGGATGCTCCTGCAGCAGCCGGTGCGCTGCGAGCGGCACGGAGGCTGCCGAGGTGTTGCCGGTGGTTTCGATATCGCGGCCAATGGCGACGGTGTCGGGCAGCTTCAACTGCTTGGCGAACTCATCGATGATGCGCATGTTGGCCTGGTGCGGAATGAAGGCGGCGAGATCTTTAGCCTCGATGCCAGCCGCATCCAGCGCTTGCTTCGCGACCTTTGCCATCTCCCACACCGCCCAGCGGAACACCGTGGGGCCCTCTTGACGCAGGGTTGGCCAGGCCGACTCGCCGTCGCGGAATTCAATGAGCGTGTGATCCATGCCGACCGCGTCGGCCTTGGAGCCGTCTGAGCCCCACACCGTGGGGGAGATGCCGGCGAAGTCGCTCGGGCCAATAACCGCGGCGCCTGCGCCATCGCCCAGCAGGAACGAGATGGAACGATCGGTGGGGTCGACGATGTCGCTGAGCTTTTCGGCGCCAATGACGACCGCGTACTTCGCGGCGCCGGCACGAATCAGTGCGTCTGCCTGCGCCACGGCGTAGGCAAAGCCGGCACAGGCGGCGTTGCTGTCGTAGGCGGCAGCCGGGTTCGCGCCGATGCGGTCTGCCACCACGGCCGCCATCGACGGCGTCTGCTGCACGTTGCTGATGGTTCCAACGATCACCAGGTCGATATCAGCGGGGTTGACGCCGCTGCGCTCAACGGCCTCGCGAGCGGCTTCGGTGGCAAGATCGGTGGCCGACGTGGTGGGGACGGCGCGCGTGCGCGTCACAATGCCGGTGCGCTGGCGGATCCACTCGTCGCTGGAGTCGATCGGGCCGATGAGGTCGTCGTTCGGAACGGCAACCTCGCCACGTGCCGCACCGTATGAGTAGATGCGCGTGAATTCGGGGCCCTTGGCCTGGTTAAGCGTCACAGTCATGCGGCGTCTCCATTCAGCAGCGCGACGGCTGCTTCGAGATCTTCAGGGGTTTTCACGGCGACCGCTGGTGTTCCCTTGAGGCCACGCTTGGCGAGGCCGACGAGCGCGCCGGCCGGGCTCAGCTCGACCAAACCGGTGATGCCGTTGTCTGCGAACGACTGCATGCACAGGTCCCACCGCACGGGCGATGAAACCTGGCCGACAAGCAGATCGAGTGCGCGTTGGCCGTCGGTGACGACGGAACCATCGCTGTTGGTCCACAGCGTCGTTGCGGGGGCAGAAACGTCGGTGACCGTCGCCACGGCTGTGCGGAGGGCGTCAACGGCCGAGCCCATGTAGCGCGTGTGGAAGGCGCCGGCGACCTGTAGCGGAATGACGCGGGCGCCGCGGGGTGCGTTTTCGGCGAGGTGGGCGAGCCCCTCGAGAGAGCCGGCGGCAACAATCTGCCCGCCACCGTTGAAGTTTGCCGGCTCCAGGCCGGCGTCGGCGATGGCCGCCAGCACGTCGGCCTCGACACCGCCGACGACGGCGCTCATGCCGGTTTCGGCCTCGGTTGCGGCCTGAGCCATGGCGCGGCCGCGCTCGCCAACGAGATACATTGCGGTCTCATCAGAAACGACGCCTGCGGCGGCGACAGCAGCGAATTCGCCGACCGAGTGTCCGGCGATTCCGCCGGCGCGTCGTGCAGCATCGCCGAGGGCGTGCCACGTGAGCAATGAGGCAGCAACGATGAGGGGTTGTGCAATCTGCGTGTCGCGGATCGTGTCGGCATCGGAGACCGTGCCGTGGGTGATGAGATCAACCTTCGCGGCGTCGGAGTACGCTTCCAGCCGCTCGCGGGCACCATCCAGTTCGAGCCATGGCGAAAGGAACCCGGGAGTTTGAGACCCCTGGCCGGGGCATGCAACAACGATCACTTGTCTATCTTGCCAATCGGTTGGGAACAGTGCTGGGGGTTTCCACACATAAATGCCGAAAAGCTTTGTGCCTTCTCGACAGTAACTAGGGTGTGCGGCGTGTCGGACGGCGTCGTAGGGACTCGGTGGTGCCGATGGAACCAAGGATGAGTGCCGTCTGCAGGATCAGAGCCTCGCGCGGGCCGGTGGCATCCCATCCGATGACTTCACTCACGCGTTTGAGGCGATAGCGCACCGTGTTGGGGTGCACAAAGAGCTCGCGAGCGGTCGCTTCGAGCGAGCGGCCGTTATCGAGGTAGCTCCACAGCGTCGTGACCAGGTCGGCCGAATGCGACTGCAGCGGGCGATAGATGCGGTCGATCAGCGTCTGCTTCGCGAACGGGTCGCCAGCAAGCGCGCGCTCTGGCAGAAGATCGTCGGCCTCAACCGGGCGCGGGGCGTGACGCCAACCGCGGGCCACGGCGAAGCCGGCGAGAGCGGCGCGGGCGCTTTGGCTCGCGTCGACGAGCGCCGCAACGGTGGGACCGAGCACCAGGTATCCGGGGCCGAAGTGCGGCTCCAGGTGGCGGGCAATGTCGATGAAGGGAATGTCGGGGGAGTCGTCAGGGCGCGACGCGGTGACGGCGCGGCCAATGACCAGCACCAGGCGTGAGCCTTGCACGCCGATCAGAACGTCAATGCCAAGCTTTCGCGCCGCGCGACGAAACTGATCCACGTCGAACTGCTGCGGCGTGGTTCCGACCAGTACACACACTTCGCCGTGGCCGTGCCAGCCAAGCGCCGCGATGCGGCTCGGTAGCTCTTCGTCGGCTTCTCCGGTGAGGATGGAGTCGACCACGAGGGCTTCGAGGCGGGCATCCCACAGGCCGCGGGCCTCGGCGGCACGAGCGTAGACATCAGCCGAGGCGAATGCGACGTCGCGGGAGTATTCCAGGATCGCTTCGCGGAGGCTTTCGCTACGGCCGGCGACGCGCTCCTCCGTCACCGAGACGGTGACGCGAATGAGTTGCAGGGTTTGCTGCAGGCTGACGCTGCGCAAGAGTTCGCGGGGTGCTGCCGCGAAAATATCTGCGGCAATCCACGGGGTTGAGGTGGGGTCATCAAACCACTGAATGAACGAGGTGATGCCCGCCTGCGCCACCAGGCCCACCGCCGAGCGGCGGGCCGGTGGCATTTCGGCGTACCACGGGAGGGACTCCTCCAAGCGGGTCAGTGTTGCCGTTGCCAGGTCGCCTGAGATCTTGCGCAACCAAGCCAGGGTTTCTGCCTTGCTTTGGGGCGATGCCCCTCCCGTTGTTACCGCCATGCTTAGCTTTCGCCGCCCGCGTTGCCGCTGGTTCCGGCGTTCACATTCAGCAGGTCGTACTTCTCGATTGCCTGCTTTGCGAGCGCGCGGTCAACGACGCCATCTTCGGCGAGCGACTGCAGCGTGCGAACCACGATCGACGGGCCGTCAATCTTGAAGTAGCGGCGTGCAGCTGCGCGGGTGTCGGAGAAGCCGAAGCCGTCGGCGCCGAGCGACGCAAACCGGTTCGGAACCCACTGGCGAATCTGGTCTTGAACGGCGTGCATGAAGTCGCTGACCGCGGTGACCGGACCCTCGGCGCCACGCAGCTTCTCCGCAATGTATGCGGTGCGCGGCTCCTGGTCGGGGTGGAGGAAGTTGTGCTCGTCGGCGGCGAGGCCGTCCTTGCGCAACTCGTTCCAGCTGGTGACTGACCATACATCGGCGATCACGCCCCAGTCGTCCTTCAACAGCTGCTGAGCCTCGAACGCCCAGGCAAGGCCAACACCCGATGCGAGCAGCTGGGCGCGGGGGCCCTCACCCTCACCGGTCGAAACCTTGTGGATGCCCTTGACGATGCCCTCAATGTCGGCGTCTTCCGGCTCAGCAGGCTGAACGATCGGCTCGTTGTACAGGGTGATGTAGTACATGACGTCGGGGTTGGGGTGGTTGCCGCCGTACATCTGGTCGAGGCCAGCGCGAACGATGTGCGCGATCTCGTAGCCGTAAGCCGGGTCGTACGACAGCGTCGCCGGGTTCGTCGACGACAGCAAGTGGGAGTGGCCGTCAGCGTGCTGCAGGCCCTCACCCGTCAGCGTGGTGCGACCGGCGGTGGCGCCCATAATGAAGCCGCGCGCCATCTGGTCTCCAGCAGCCCACTGAGCGTCGCCCGTGCGCTGGAAGCCGAACATCGAGTAGAAGACGTAAACCGGAATCAGCGGCTCACCGTGCGTCGCGTACGACGTTCCGAGTCCGGTAAACGCCGCAACGGCACCGGCTTCGTTGATGCCGACGTGCACAATCTGACCCTGCGGGCTCTCCTTGTAGGCAAGGAGGAGTTCGCGGTCGACCGAGGTGTAGTTCTGGCCGTGCGGGTTGTAGATCTTTGCGGTCGGGAAGTACGCGTCCATGCCGAACGTGCGTGCCTCGTCGGGGATAACCGGAACAATGCGCTTTCCGATTTCCTTATCGCGCAACAGATCCTTGAGCAGACGCGCGAAGGCCATCGTGGTGGCGACCTCCTGCGTTCCGGAGCCCTTCTTAGCCTGCTTGTACATCTCGTCGCCGGGCAGGTTAAGACCCACGTGCGTGGTGCGACGCTCGGGCAAGAAACCGCCGAGGCTCTTGCGGCGATCCAGCATGTACTGAATCGTCTCGTCGCCCGTGCCGGGGTTGTAGTACGGCGGCTGATACGGGTTCTCTTCGAGCTGCGCATCGGTGATCGGGATGTGCAGTTCGTCGCGGAAGTGCTTGAGGTCTTCCAGCGTCATCTTCTTCATCTGGTGGGTCGCGTTGCGGCCCTCGAAGTGCGAGCCGAGGCCGTAGCCCTTGACGGTCTTCGCGAGAATGACGGTGGGCTGACCCTTGTGAGCCATGGCTGCCTTGTAGGCGGCGTACACCTTGCGGTAGTCGTGGCCGCCGCGCTTGAGGCCCCAGATCTGGTCGTCGGTGTAGTCCTTGACCAGGGCGGCGGTGCGCTCGTCACGACCGAAGAAGTGCTCGCGAACGAAAGCGCCAGATTCTGCTTTGTAGGTCTGGTAGTCGCCATCGGGGGTGACGTTCATCAGGTTCAGCAGGGCGCCGTCCTTGTCGGCATTCAGCAGGGCGTCCCACTCGCGACCCCAGACGACCTTGATGACGTTCCAGCCGGCGCCGCGGAAGAAGCTTTCCAGCTCCTGGATGATCTTGCCGTTACCGCGCACCGGGCCGTCGAGACGCTGCAGGTTGCAGTTGACGACGAAGGTGAGGTTGTCGAGGCCCTCGTTTGCGGCAACCTGAAGCTGACCGCGCGATTCGACCTCGTCCATTTCGCCGTCACCAAGGAAGGCCCACACGTGTGAGTCGCTGGCATCCTTGATGCCGCGGTTCGTGAGGTACTTGTTGGTCATGGCCTGGTAGATCGCGTTGATCGGGCCGAGACCCATCGACACGGTCGGGAACTGCCAGTAGTCAGGCATGAGTCGCGGGTGCGGGTAAGACGGCAGGCCGTTGGGGGCTGCCGACTTCTCCTGACGGAACCCGTCGAGCTGCGCTGCCGAGAGGCGACCTTCGAGGAAGGAGCGCGCGTAGATGCCGGGGGAGGCGTGGCCCTGAATGAAGACCTGGTCGCCGCCGCTCGGGTCGTTCTGCCCGCGGAAGAAGTGGTTGAAACCAACTTCATAAAGTGATGCGCTCGACGCGTAGGTCGAGATGTGGCCGCCGACACCGATACCCGGACGCTGCGCACGGTGAACCGTCAGAGCGGCGTTCCAGCGGGTCCAGGCGCGGTAGCGGCGCTCAACCTCTTCGTCACCGGGGAAGTTGGGCTCGTTCTCCGACGCGATCGTGTTGATGTAGTCGGTGGTCGGAACCATCGGCACACCCAGGTGCAGTTCGCGCGACTTCGAGAGCAGGCTGAGCATGATCTCGCGACCGCGCTGCGGCCCCTTAGCGTCGACGAGCTGGTTGAGCGACTCTTGCCACTCGCCAGTCTCTTCCGGGTCGCTGTCGAGGGGTTCTTGGGAGTAAGGATCCTGGTCGTGAACAGTCACCGGGCGACCTTTCATCTTTCTGGCAGATCATGCCAAGGGCATCGGTTCGACGCGCGGGGGGCTTTGTCGGCACCACACAACACGCGTAGTCCACAGCCTACTCACATTTGGGCGATGCGGACGTGTTCGCGAGTCTGATTTCTCGAACAACTTTGTCACGCGGGCGTGTTTGGCTGATCGTGGGGTAATTGCGGGCGGCCGGCGGAACCACGATGGCGGCTCGTGGTTCGAAACGGTGCGAGAGACCCGCTAGGATAAAAGCACCAGGGCCTTTAGCTCAGCTGGTAGAGCGCCACGTTTACACCGTGGATGTCATCGGTTCGATCCCGGTAGGGCCCACCACAAGCAAAACCCCCGAGAATTCTCGGGGGTTTTGTCGTTGCTGCGCTCGATGTGTGCCGCGGCATTTCGGGTTATCGCTACGCGGCGGTGGTCAAGTTCGCGAGCCAGTGGCCCAGGCGGCGCAGACCCTCGGTCAGCTCGTCGCGAGACGCGGCGTATGACAGACGCACGTGCGAGTTCGCGGTGCCCTGCGCAAAGTCACGCCCCGGAGTGAGCGCGACGTGAGCCTCATCGAGCACCCGTTCGCAGAACGTCCAGGCATCGAGCCCGGTGCGGCTGACATCGAAATACACGTAGAAAGCGCCATCAGGAACGACCGGAACCACGAGGTTAAGGGCGGCAAGACCGTCAAGTACCAGCGCGCGACGTGCTCGAAGCTCTTCTCTGCGCCCCTCGCTTACCGCAATCGATTCTGGTGAGAACGCCGCGACCGCGGCATGCTGCACCGGCGTTGAGGCGCAGAGAAAGTAGTTCATCGCCAGCTTCTCGATCGGCGCAACCAGTGGTTCCGGCAGCACCATCCAGCCGAGCCGCCACCCCGTCATGCCGAAGTATTTGGAGAAGCTTCCGATCACGATGGCGTCGGGATCGAGGGCGAGCGCAGTGCGGGCGGGCGTTCCATCGACGCTTGGGTCAGCGAGATCGAGGTAGATTTCGTCGATGATCCGCCAAGCGCCGCGGCTGCGGGCGAGGGCGCAAACGGCATCCAGCTCTTCGGATGAGACCGAGGTGCCTGTGGGGTTGGAGGGGCTCGCGACCATGACGGCGACGGTGCGGTCGGTCCAGGCTGCCGCAACACTTCGTGCATCGAGTTGATATCTGCTGTCGGCCGTTGTCGCCAGCGACACGATGGTTCCGCCAAACGTGTGTACCAGCTCGCGGTTGCACGGGTATGACGGGTCGGCGATGATGACCTCATCGCCCGGGTCGGTGGTGGCGGCGGTAGCCAGAAGCAGCGCACCAGAGGCCCCGGTGGTGACGGCGATGCGCGCCGGATCAACGGTCACGCCATGCTTGGTGAGGTAGTAATTCGCGATCGTCTCGCGCAGTTTCGGCAGGCCGAGCGCCGCTGTGTAGGGGAGTGGGCGACCATCCATGACCTCGCGCATGGCCGCGCGAACCGCGGGCGGCGCGCCAAAGTCGGGCTCGCCGATGGAGAGTTTGACGACGTGGTGTCCGGCGGCCTCGATGTCGGCTGCACGTTGCCCAAACGCGAGAGCATGGAACGGCTCGGCAGTGGCGGCGCGCTGGGCGAGTTTCACGATGTGCTCCTCTGGGTTGTTGTCTCTACGGTACTGGTGAAGAAAGTGCGCCTCGGAACCATGGAGCGATTAGTCATTCACTTATAATTTCTGGGTATAAGTGATATGGTTATGGCATGGCGGATGTTGCAGCGGTGATTCTGGATGTCGTCGGGTCGCGAAACCTTGACGATCGCGCCGCCGCGCAACGCGCGATCACTGACGCGTTTGCTCAGGCCGACGCCATCGTCGCGCCCGTGCAGCACGCGTGGGCAACTTTCGCCGATGAGTTTCAGGCCATCTATCGCACACTCGGGGAGGCATGCGCCGCGACCGGGCTCGTGCGTCTCGCCCTCGCCGGTGCTGCCGACGTTCGCTTTGGGATCGGTATTGGCACCTCTCGCGAGGTTGCGCCCGGCGCGACCGGGCCGGTACTTGACGGCGACGCGTGGTGGCGCGCGAGAAGCGCGATTGAAGAGGCAGAGCGACGCGGCGCGCGCACCGGAACCAGAACCTGGGCGGCAGGCCGAGGGAGCGATAATGCGAACGCCGCGCTCCTCCTTCGTGACCACCTCATCAGCGCGATGCGGCCGCGCGAGCAACGCATCACGATGCAGCTGATCCTCGGGCTCACGCAGCGCGAGATCGCCGAGAATGAGGGGATCACCCAGGCGGCTGTGTCGCAAGCAGCCAAGAAGTCTGGCGCGGGTGCGGTGGCGCAAAGCTACGAGGCGTGGATTCAGAGCACCGGGCAGGCCGGTTAGCGCGACTCCCCGGCCGGCTAGCGCGACTCCCGGGTCTGGCTAGTGTGGCCCGCGATACGTGGTGGGTCGGCGCCGCAGCAACTTGATAAGCCATGTGCTAATAATCAAAAAAGATAAGCAGAACACCAGCGAATGTCGCACGCACCGCTTACCGTAGGCGGTGGAGGCCACTCATGACCGCAGCGCTACTGCTCTTGACCATCGCGATCGCAGACCTCGCGATGCTGGTGTGGCTAACGGCGCGCACGCGCATCGTCGCGATCGGCGTTGCGATCGTCGCCATCGTCGGGTGGCCCGCCGTGCTTATTGCCGTCTTCGCGATGCCGTGGGCGCTCGCGATCGGCTTTGCCGTCGTCGGAGTGTTGTGGGCCCTGGCATTGGCGAGCAGTTGGGCACCGCGTCTCGTGATTCCGGTCGGCCTGCTGCTTGCCGCCAAACTTGCGACGCTGCTGTTGGTTCCGTCGTTCGCGTCACTCGCCGACCCATCATGGGTAACCGAGTGGCAGGCCCGTGGTGCGATCGTCGCGCCGGCGGCTCTGGTTATGGCGGTCGCTGTCGGAGCGTTTCTTGCGCACAGCGCAAACCTCGTGGTGCGAGCCACGCTCACATTGGCGCGCCGCGCCGAGGCGTCGGAGGGCAGAACGGCTTCGGTTGAGCCACCGGTTGTTACCGGGCCCTGGGTGGTGGCCGGGCGATGGAGCTGGGCGCGAGTGCACGTGGTTCCGCCCGAGCCCGCGGCGCCGCGTGTCGTCTCCACCATGCGCGGTGGGCGTTGGATAGGCCCGCTCGAACGCTGGGCAATCGTCGCGCTGGGGCTCACCGGTGCCATCGGAATTATCGCCGCCATCATGGCAGGCAAAGGCATCGTCAGATTTCCCGAGATCAACGCCGACCGCGGCATTGGTTCCAAGGCCGAAGAGTTTCTCGTCGGCAGTCTGCTGAGTTGGTCGCTCGCCGGATGCGGCATCGCACTCATCGTTGGCGCCGCGACGTTTGCCGCGTGATCGACGTGCACGTTCGCGCCGGAACCGATGCGCGCGGCATCCGCAAGCATTGTTCGCGAACACTCCCGAGATTCCGGCAAACTGCCGTAAGTTGGAAGCGTGAACGCGACCCCAGCTGACCAGCGCATCCTGCTTGACCTTGTCGACCTTGACCGCCGAATTCTGGTGACCGAGGCGAGCCGCAAGAATCCACCGCAGGCCGTTCGCGTTGCCGAGCTCACTGCTCAGAAGCAGGGCCAGAGCCAGGAGCTCGCGCAGCGTCTCGGTGCACGCGACGATGTTGCGCTCGAACTCAGTCGCCTGGAGAGCGATGTGAAGGTCGCCGAAGCGCGACGCCAGCGTGATCAGGAGCGCCTCGCAACCGCATCAGACCCCAAGCAGGCCGTTGCTTTCGAGCACGAGATTGCAGCCCTCACCAAGCGCCTGAGTGACCTCGAAGACGCTGAATTGGTCATCATGGAGCGCCTTGAAGAGGCCGAGGCCGCCGTCGCCGAGCAGAAGGCGGTCATCGACATCACCAACGAGGAGGGCGCCCGGCTGACGGCCGAGGCGCGTGAGCTGATTGCCAAGGCAACCAGCGATCTCGAAGAGCTGGCACGCGACCGCGTTGCCGTTATCGGCCGCATTCCCGAGGCGCTCGCAAAACAGTACGACCGCGTCGGTGCTGGACTCCTGACTCGCAACACCTGTGGCGCCTGCAACATGGTGTTGAACGCCACAGACTTGCAGGAGGTGCGCACAGTCTCCGTTCACGAGGTGGCGTTCTGCCCGAACTGTGGCGCGATCTTGGTGCGCACGGAGGAGTCCGGTCTCTGAATAGCACGGCGGCCGATCCGGCGTTCATTCTCGTCGCCAGGGACGGTGTTGACTACAGCGCCACACTCATCGACGCGCATGGCGCTGAGCGCGACGAGCACGTTGATGCCGAAAGCTGGACGGCGTGGGTGGCTGAACACGAACGCTTCACCCCGCGCTGGGTTTTCAACGATGTCGCGCTCTGGTACCCCGCGCTGCTGGCCGCGGGCGTGCGGATCACGCGCGCACATGACCTTCGGCTCTGCCACGCCATCTTGCGTGACTCGGCGCTCGTGGTTGACGGGGAGTCTTTGCGCCGCGCCGTCGCTTGGAATGTGGCTGCCGGGGTAGAACCATCCCAGCAGCCCGCACAAGCGCTATTTGAACTGGGTAATGACGGGCCGCGTCAGGTGCCCGGGGGCGGCGCGGAGATTCGCGCCGAATTTGATCGTCAACGCGCCATTCTTGACGCCGCGGATGGCCGGCTGCGGCTACTGACGGTCGCCGAATCGACGGGTGCGCTGATCGCCGCAGAGATGCGCAGCGCGGGCTTGCCGTGGGATGTTGCCTCGCACGAACAGATGCTCGCCGAGACGCTGGGTGAGAGGCCGGTCGGCGGAGGTATTCCCTCGATCATGCTGCAGCGCGCTGACGAGGTGCGCGCACTGCTCGGCGATCTGACCGTGAGCCTCGAAAGCCAGCCCAAGCTTCTGCGAGCGCTGCACCGAGCCGGTGTGCTCGTTGAGTCGACCAGCAAGTGGGAGCTGGAAGACCAACAGCACCCCGTGATCCAGCCACTCCTTGAGTACAAAAAGCTCTCGCGGTTGTACTCCGCGAACGCGTGGGCCTGGCTCGCCGAATGGGTGAAAGACGACCGATTTCGGCCGATTTATGTGCCGGGCGGCGTGGTGACGGGCCGATGGGCGTCATCGGGCGGCGGCGCGTTGCAGATTCCCCGCGCCTTGCGAACCGCGGTGCGGGCAGCTCCCGGATGGCGCCTTATCGTTGCGGATGTGGCGCAGCTGGAACCACGGGTGCTGGCCGCGATGAGTGGTGACGTCGCGATGGCTGACGCGGCGCGCGGCCAAGACCTGTATTCAGGCCTTGTCGACAGAGGTATCGTCGCTACCCGCCAAGAAGCCAAGATCGCCGTCCTCGGCGCAATGTATGGTTCCACCACGGGCGAAGCGGGGCGTTTGGTTCCGCGGTTGCGGCGTGCGTTTCCGCTCGCGATGGCGATGGTCGATCAGGCCGCGCAGGCGGGCGAAGATGGGGGAGTTGTCACGACGCTGTTGGGGCGCTCATCTCCTTCGGTGAGTGCGGAGTGGACCACGGTGCAGCGCGCGGCGACAGACGCGGACGCCGATGCCGGGAGCGAGCAACGGGCACGTCGTTCGGCCCGCGATCGCGGTCGATTTACCCGAAATTTCATCGTGCAGGGCACGGCTGCGGAGTGGGCGCTGGCGTGGCTGGCGGGGATTCGGCAGGGGCTTGCGGAACTGGGGCGCACCCAGGGCGTCGCCGCGACGGCGTCGGGTGCGACGTTTGCAGAGGTGCCGCATCTCGCGTTCTTTCTGCACGACGAAGTGATTCTGCACGTGCCGGAAGACTTGGCTGAGGCGTCAGCGCAGGTTGTGCGCGATGCGGCGGCCCGCGCGGCAACGTTACTGTTTGGCGCGTTTCCGTTGGACTTTCCGCTGGACCTCAAGATCGCGGCGGATGCCGGAAAGTAGTGATCGGAACAACCCGTGGCCAGCCAGGGCAGGAGTGCCAGCGGGTTTAAGGGAGTAGTCCCAGCAGGCGCGCTTTCGTGACCGCGGCGTGCCGTGTGGAGGCGTCAAGCTTTCCCATCGCTGTACCCAGATATGCCTTGACGGTGCCCTGCTTGAGCCCGAGTTGCGCTGCGATTTCGGCCGTCGTGGCGCCAAGTGCGGCGCATGCCAAAACATCGGTTTCGCGGGGAGATAGGTGAATGTCGGTCGCGGGCGCTGCGGTACTTTGACCTGCGAGACCGGAGATCCCTGCGAGGCGGCGTTCGATGCCTTCGAGTCGGGCACGCAGCGCCTGATCGGTGATGCTGGCGCTGAGTGAGCGCAGCTCGGCGTAGCTTTCTCGCAACTCTTCGCGCTGCGCTGGCGTCATGGTTCCAGTCGGCGCGCCGTGGTTCGTGCGCGAGAGGCGGCGACGCACCTCGTCGCGAATTCGCAGCTCGGTGGCAAGCTCTTCGGCAACCTGAAACGCTGGCGCGGCGACGACGCCGCTCATACTGGCTGGGTCCCATGCGCCGCCGTAGAGCACGCCGCGCGCCTCGCCATTGACGACGACCGGCACGGCCAAAAGCGTCGCGATGCCTTCGCCGAGAATCTGTCGGTCGTAGTCGTGCGTGATACGGGGGTTCGAGCGGTAGTCGGCGGTCATTCGTGGGCGCTGCTCGGCAACGGCCTGCCCGCCAAGACCCCGCTGCGGAACCACGCGCAGCTCTTCGAGAAACTTGGTGCGGGCGCCGATAACGTGCTTGACCTGCACTTCGCCGTCAGCAATGAGGCCGCCGAACGCAACCGGAAAGTTGGTGCGGGCAGCGAGACTCTTCACCGCCTTGGCGACGGCATCATCGTCACTCTGCGGATCGTCAGTGACCGGCATGGATACCAACTTTCGGAGGTGACTGAATCAGCGCCTGCGTGCTCGGTTGACATCCTACGCGCTCGTTGCTCGGTGATGGTTGGCTTCGCAGCACAACCGCGCGCCGCCGGGCGGATGGTGCGCACGAAGCGGAACCTCGGGAGCGATACGATGGATGAAGAATGGGTCGGCCAGACGGTCGCGTTGCGGGCAACCGCACCGAGGAACGTCCGGGCTCCACAGGGCAGGGCGGTGGGTAACACCCACCCGGAGTAATCCGCGAGACAGTGCCACAGAGAGTAGACCGCCGAGCTTGCTCGGTAAGGGTGAAAGGGTGGTGTAAGAGACCACCGGGGTCATGGTGACATGACTCGCACGGTAAACCTCGCCCGGAGCAAGGCCAGACAGGGGATGTTGACGCGGCTCGCCGAGTCCCCGGGTAGGCCGCTAGAGCGCTACGGCAACGTCGCGCCGAGAGAGATGGCCGTCAGAGGGAGCAATCCCCGAACAGAACCCGGCGTATCGGCCGACCCATTCCCCTTCATCCTGATGCTTTCGTGTCGGTGCCTGCCGATGTTCTGTGTTGGTGATCGCGAATTCCGGTTGCGGTTCCGGTTCCGGCTCGCGGCGCCGGTTACGGTTTCGGTTCTGGCGCTGACGCGGCGCAGCGCGCCCGGAGACGTACGGCTGATACTGGCAAGGCTGGGGTGGTTGACCGGCACAGGTCAGAGTTCAGTGCCGGCAAAGATACGGCGCAGCTCACCCGTAGACGTGCGGCTGACTATGGCAAGGCTGGGGCGGTTGACCGGCACGCGTCAGAGTTCAGTGCTGGCGAAGATACGGCTCCGGCTCCGATACACATACGGCGCAGCGCACCCGGCGATGCGCGGCCGATGCTGGGCAACACTGAGCGCAACTGGCTGGGCATAAGACAGACTTTGTCGCTCGCTTATTTTCGCGGACGGTATGTGTCAGCCGGCAGCTCGGGCGGCGACGGTGGGGTGGTGGGTCGCCAGTGTTGGTGGGGGTCGATCCATCGGGGTGGGCGGACGTGTGGGGTGCCGTCTCGCATGCGGATGTTCCAGCCGCTGGTGTCGAGGTAGCGGTGGTGGTGCCAGCAGAGGAGGACGCCGTTGTCGGTGTGGGTGGGGCCGCCGTGGGCGTGGTCAGTGACGTGGTGGATTTCGCACCATGCGGCGGTG
>NZ_VRSW01000003.1:0-21503 GCF_008017445.1 Microbacterium mitrae
CACCGCCGCATGGTGCGAAATCCACCACGTCACTGACCACGCCCACGGCGGCCCCACCCACACCGACAACGGCGTCCTCCTCTGCTGGCACCACCACCGCTACCTCGACACCAGCGGCTGGAACATCTGCATGCGAGACGGCACCCCACACGTCCGCCCACCCCGATGGATCGACCCCCACCAACACTGGCGACCCACCACCCCACCGCCAGGGCGTGTGATGGGCGCCCGCGAGCAGCGGGAATAGCGAGGGGGAGAGGTGTGCCCGCAGTGGGGCGATGTGGAACCAGGTCGGTTCCACTCCCTCCATTCGCGCCCGACCCCGGGAAGGCCGGCCCGAAGTCCTAACACTCAGCGGCATCCTGGGCATTGGGCTTCCACCCCTCCCTCAACGCCCCTTCAACGAAGTAGCCTGGGCGGCATGAGCGGACTCATCCCATACATCTTGTTCGACGGCAACGCGGCCGAAGCGCTCACCCAATACCAGGCGATCTTCGGCGGCAAGCTGCACCTCTACAACTACGAAGCGCTTGGGCGCACAGACGGCCCCGGCGAGGCGATCGGCCACGGCATGGTCATCGGCGCCGTTGAGCTCGCGGGTGCTGACGCAGCCGCAGGTGAGGCATCCGTCACCATGACTGGGATGTTCTTCTCCCTGCTCGGCACTGCAGATCCCGGAACGCTCACGCAATGGTTTGATCAGCTTGCCGACGGCGGAACCATTGTCGACCCGCTGCAGAAGCGGCCGTGGGGTGATTACGACGGCACGGTCACCGATCGATTCGGAATCTCCTGGCTGATCGGATATCAAATGCCAGAAACCTCGGACGCCGATGGTGCCACGAACGCGGAAAGCTGACGCCCACCAAAACCCGCGCACAAATGCCCGCCCGGCGTGCACAAAAGATGCACTTTGAGCGCGAGAGGTGTGCGAAATCCCACGGGAAAAGCCCAGATCAAAATAGCAAACGCACTCAACGCGAGAAACGTAGACACTATTCACGTTTAGTGTCTGATCGCTATTTACTTTTCGAACAACGGCCGATACTTTGAGGTGTTGCGCAAGGGAGATGCGCGGCGTGACAACTCACTCGAAAGCTGGAGCCGCTGTGCCCGAAACCACCGCCCCCTCAACGACCCGACCACGCTGGTTTCGAAGCCTCGCGGGAGCCGTAGCAACAGCGATCCTCACTGCGGGCCTCTTGGTTCCGGCGCTCGCTGCCCCCGCAAACGCAGAGCCAGCACCAGCCGCAACCACGTCAGCGCCCACTCCAACCGCCACCCAGGCGGCATCCGAAACGGACGCCAGCGAACCAGACGCCACGGAACCCGCCCCAGCGCCTGCCGCAGCCCCAGCCCCAGCGTCCGCCGCAGCGCCAGCACCAGCCCCCGCCGCAGCCCCAGCCGCAACCGGAGTGACGGCGGTGGACCTCATTATTTCGCCGAATACTTTCGGGCACCGCACCGCGTTCACGGTTACCACCTACACGGCGCGCGTGACTCCTGCGGTGGCTGGAGTTCGGGTCTCGCTGGCGTTCTCTAACGCCGGGTTCGACTACCGGCCACGATTCAATTCGGTGTGACCGATACCAACGGTGAGGCGGCGTGGCAGATCCCCACAGGGCGGGCTGCCGGCGCTTGGCAGAACGTCACCGTCACCGCGATGCCGGCTGACGGGCCGGCCGTGAGCGATAGCGTTCTCTCGAGGATTGAGCCTCGTCAAATTGGATTCTCTATCAGCCGCGAATCCTTGCCCACTATTACGTCCCCCACACTCGTATCCGTCGTCGTATCAGACGTCTTGCCCGCCCAAGCGGGCGTAGCGACGGTCGCGATTCTTGACGGCGCCACCGCGGTTACCTCGGGCGCCATCGGACTCAGCGGCGCCCCGTCGAACACGCTGTGGCTTCAGGTTCCGCCGCCCGCCGTGCCCGGCGCACGCATCTACCTCCTCACCTTCTCGGGCAATGACAGCGTTACCGCGTCCGACGTGCCGTTCGTCATCACGTGGAGTCGCGAGCAACAAACTCTCGCACTTGACGTTCAGCCGCCCACCCCGACCGGAGGCGCGAGTCTCGGCATGACTCTCACCGATCCTCGCGGTGCGCGCATTTCGGGCACCGTCGACTACTCGGTCAGAGACATGACGCCGGCAGCCAACGTCGTCGCATCCGGTGTCGCCACTGTCGACGCGAGCGGAACCGCGCGGGTCATCCTGCCGACCCTGCCGGCCGGCCAGCACTTGGCAACGGCGACGGCGCGGGAGTCAGCGACCCACCACGCCAACAATGCGGGATGGCCATTCTTCATCACTCAAAATGCCACCACAACGACCCTCGCACCCGTCTCCGACGCTGTTCATGGCACGTTGCAAACCTTCGTCGCGACCCTCTCCGGTGGCACCGATTACACCGGCGTCGTCTTCTTCAGCGACGGCGGTACGCTCATCGGGCTCGCCCCGGTCGTCAACGGACAAGCGACGTTCGCCACGAGCCTGCTCAGTGTGGGGCCGCACACGATCGTCGCGGAGTACATGGGCGACGCGCAGAACAGTGCATCGCGGACGACCGCGAGCGTGAACGTGCTCGCCTGGCAGAGCGCCGTCACTGCGGTCGCCTCCAGCACCACCGCAGACGTCGGCGACACTCTCACCCTCGACACCACCGTCACGCTCTCCGATCCCACCGCCCCGCTTGTGGCAGCTCGCGCCGCGGTTCCGGCTCCGACGGCAGACGGAACCGTGCAGCTGCTGGTCGACGGAGCGCCCGTTGGCGACCCGGTTGCGCTGGTAGCCGGGCAAGCAACGTTGCCGGTACCGACGACCGTCGCCGGTGAGCAGCAGATTTCTGCGCGCTTTGTGCCGGCGGGGTTGACGGCAGTCGGGTCTGACTCCGCGGCCAGCACCATCACCATCGCGGGTCTGCAACAGAACATCGCCGTCGAAGCACCCGCAAGCCTCGATGTCGTCACACCGTTGCCGGTCAGTGTCACGCTCACCGATCTTGACGACGCCCCCGTCGAAGGGCGCGCCTTCACCCTGAGCGTCTTTGGCCCCGACAGCGGCGCCGAAGTATTCACTGCCAATCTCGTGACGGGAGCCGACGGCAGCACCGAGGTTACGGTTCCGCCCCTCGCGATCGGCGAATACCGCATCGTCGCCACGGCGGCGGCCACCGACGTGCTCGCCGCGGTGTCGAGCGAGGCGACCGTGAACGTCGTGCCCGTCACCACCACAACGACGGCGTCGGCCTCGCCGACCGCAGATCACGGTTCCAGCCGCACCCTCACCGCGACCGTCACGGGCGATAACCCGAGCGGCGTCGTCGAGTTTGTGCGCGACGGAACCACGCTGGGCACCGCGAACCTCGCGGACGGCGTTGCGGTCTTCGCCACCACCGCATTGCCCGCTGGCACCTACGACGTTGTCGCTCGATACCTGGGCGACGACCGCAACAGCGAATCGAGCGGAACCGTGTCGGTCACGGTGACCGCAGTGGTAAACCCCACACCCACGCCCGAGCCGACGGTGACGCCCGAGCCGACGGTGACTCCCGACCCGACGCCGACCGTCACGCCGACAACCGAGCCGACGTCTACACCGGAGCCGACCCCGGCCGCGACCATGACCGCGACCCCCGCGCCGCTTGCCGCGACCGGATCATCTGACGCTCAGGGGCTGTTCGCTGTGGCGCTTCTTCTCCTCGGTGCAGCGGTGCTCACCATCGGCCGCATGCGTCGCCAGAGGTCGTAACGCTCGGCCTCCCTGGGGATTCTCGGCCGAAATGCCTCGTTGATCGTTACGATCATCCCCAGGGGGGCATTATGAAAAAGCAACTGATCGCGGCAGCCGTGATTGTCGGCGGCATGCTCGCACTCTCGGGCTGCGTCGCATCGCAAACGGGTGGGTCTGATGACCCCAAGGTCATCACGGTTCCCGAGTCGCTCACCCCGACCAACGTTCCCGATCCGGTGCAGAAGGTTGACGCCGCCTGCGCCTCGTCGTGGGTGAAGTTTGAGCGGCTGCTCACGCAGTACGATGCGGAAAGCGCACGGCTCGCAGCGGACGCGCAGGTCGAATTCAACCCCGACGACCCCTTCGACATCCCGCGTGACGCCGCCGGCGCGGCCGACTACTACGCAGGTCTCAGCACCCTCACCGTCACGTTCGGCACCGAGCTGGTGGCCGTCGCTGACAGCGTCACCAACCCGCAGGTCACCGAGGTGATCGACGAGATTGCCGATGGCCACATCGACGCCGGCGAATTTCTCGCGGTCTACGCCGACCCGGCCACCAGCGACGACGACATCGCCGACTTCGAAGACGACTACTTCGAAACGTACGCGGCAATGTCGCAATACGCCTCGCTATGCGGAGAAACCCTCACCGGCGGAACCAGCGACAGCTGAGCGGCTAGACCCCGAAACCGGAACCACGGCGCACGAAGCGCACCTGGTTCCGTCGACTATTCAATCGGCGCGATGCGCCCGCGGGTGTGCTCCACGGGATACTTCAGCCGCGTCTTCTCGAGCTTCGACAGCAGAATATCGTCCAGGTCGAAATCCATCACCCGGGCGAGCGCGATGCAGTAGTGCAGCACATCGGCGAGCTCATCCGCCACCTCGCCGCGATCGGCGTCATCGCTCCACTGAAACAGCTCAAGCAGCTCGGCGGCTTCGATGCTGATGCTCTTTGCAAGGTTTGACGGCGAATGAAACTGCTGCCACTTGCGCTCTTCCGCAAAGACTCGCAGGGCATCGAACGTGCGTTGATTCACCATACGCCGACGCTACCAGCGCCAGCCCGAGCGCTACAGGGTCGCGGTGTCGAGCAGCATCGTGAACGGGCCGTCATTCACCGATGAGACCCGCATCATGGCGCCAAACTCGCCCGTCTCAACGTGCGCGCCAGCGTCGCGCAACAGCGAAACCACCCGCTCAACGAGCGGCTCCGCGTGCGGCCGGCCCGACGCCGCCGTCCACGACGGGCGACGCCCGCGCCGAGCATCACCGTAGAGGGTGAACTGACTCACCACGAGAATTGGCGCGCCCACGTCAGACGCGCTCTGCTCGTCATGCAGGATGCGCAGATCCCAGATCTTGCGAGCGATTTTCGCCGCCTCGGCCTCGCCGTCATCGTGGGTGACTCCGACGAGCGCCAGCAACCCGGGCTCCGGCAACTCGCCAACGATGGTTCCGTCAACCTCAACCGACGCGCTCACTACCCGCGTGACAACTGCTCGCATGCCTCAAACCTAGCGTCCTAACGCATCGCGAGCCGGCGCCACGAAACCTAACCCCGCATCGCGACGCCCTTGCGCCAGTAGCCCATGAACGCGACCTGCTTGCGGTCGATGCCGAGGTCTTTCACGAGATGGCGCCGCAGCGTCGTGACCACGCCCGATTCGCCGGCAATCCAGAAGTAGCGAGACTCCGCAGGAGCGTCGTGGGCGGAACCGTCGGCTACGGAACCATCGGCACCCGCGGGCGCCGCGATCTCCTCGCCGAGTCCCGAGAACACCGGGGTCTCCCACAGCAGGTCTTCGGTCTCGACATCGCGAATCTCCAGATCCGCTTCGGTCTCGGTGCCGAGGTAGTCCAGCACCGCGGGAATCAGCAGCGTGCCGTGGGCCTCGCCGTCGCCGCGGGCGATCCAGCGCACCGAGAATCCGGCGGGCGCGGCGATCGGCAGCACGTCGTCGGCCGACGGAACCTCGATAAACGCCACGCCGCGCAGGGTGGGGGAGTCTTCGATAATGCGCGCGATAGCGGGGGCGGCCGTCTCGTCACCGGCCAGCACCACGGCAGGAGCGACGCCCGGAGCAAACTCGATGCCGCCCCAATCGCGATCGCGTCGGGGGCCGGCAATCACCAGCTCTTGACCAACGCGGGCCTGCGACGCCCACGTCGACGCCGGGCCGGTGAGGCCGGGCTGCAGGTGCAACACGAATTCGACGTCAATCTCGGTCTCACCATCGACCACGCGAATATCGCGAATCGAATAGGTGCGCATCGAGCCGCGCTCTTCCTCCGGCAACGCCACCCATCCCTGATACCAGCCATCCTCCACCGTGATGTGCGGAAGCACGCCGCTGGCCGGCGGGAAAATCAGCTTGATACGCAGGTCAAACACCGCGCCCGGGGTGGCAAACTCACGCAACTCTTCACCGGCAAACGTCACCCGCACATAGTTCGGCGACAGCGGCGCAACAGCCGCGACCTGGGCGCGGGCAACAACGAAGGGCGGCAGCTCGGCGACGACAACAGGTTCGGTGGATGGTGATTCAGCGGACATGATGCCTTCCCATGGGGGTGACCATCGGCTTTCCAGAAACCGGGTCGGTGGTGATGTGGTTTGCAATGCCAAATACGCGCTCAACGGTCGCCGACGTCAGCACCTCAGCCGAGGTTCCGTTCGCCACAATCTGCCCGTCTTTCATGGCAATCAACACATCGGAGTAGCGCGCGGCAAGGTTGAGGTCGTGCAACACCATGACGATCGTGGTGCCGCGCTCGCGGCAGAGGTCGGTCAGCAGGTCAAGAACGTCGACCTGATGCGCGACATCCAAAAACGTGGTGGGCTCATCAAGCAGCAAGATGTCGGTCTCTTGAGCCAGCGCCATCGCGATCCAGACGCGCTGGCGCTGACCACCCGAAAGCTCGTCAACCGAACGCTCGGCAAGCTCGGCGATGCCGGTGGCTTCGAGCGCGTCGGCGACCACGTCGTAGTCGTGCTGCGTCCAGCGGGCCAGCGTCTTTTGATGGGGGTGACGGCCGCGACCAACAAGATCGGCAACCACAATACCCTCCGGCGCCACCGGGCTCTGTGGCAGCAGGCCAAGCACCCGCGCGACCTCTTTCGTCGGACGCGACTGAATCGACTCGCCATCGAGAATGACGGAACCAGCGGCTGGCGTGAGCAGGCGAGCCAGCGCGCGCAGCAGGGTGGATTTTCCGCAGCCGTTGGCGCCAACGATCGAGGTGATCGCGCCGGGCGCGATGGTCACATCGAGACCGTCGACGATGGTGCGGTCGCCGTAGCCGAGCGTGAGGGCGCTGGCCGATAACTGATGAGCGGCGGTCACAGTGAGCCTCCGGAACGGTTGGTGCGAATGAGAAGCCAAATGAGGTACGGCGCGCCCACGACGCCGGTGATAACGCCAACCGGCAGGCGTGAGTCAAACGCGAACTGGCCAACCAGGTCGGCCACGATCACCAGAAGCGCGCCGACGAGGGCAGACGGAACCAGCAGCGAGCCGCCGGGGCGCACCAGGCGCGCAGCGATGGGGCCGGCCATGAACGCCACAAACGCGATGGGTCCGGTCGTTGCGGTCGCGAACGCGAGAAGCACGACGGCGCCCGCGATCAGGGCGATGCGGGTGGTGTTGATGCGCACGCCGAGGCTCGCGGCGGAGTCGTCGCCGAGCATCAGCATGGTGAGCCCGCGCGCGTTGAGCGCGAACAGTGCCAGCACCACGAGCCAAGCAACCGCCAGCGGCCACACTCGCTCCCACGTCGATCCGTTGAGCGAGCCGGTGAGCCACCGCATGGCCGCCTGAATGTCCCACTCATCGGCACGCGAAAGCAAGTAAGAAACCACGCTGTTGAGCATGGCCGCCAAGCCAATGCCCATCAGAATGAGGCGGGCGCCGGCAAAGCCACCCTTGTTCGACAAAAGGTAGAGCGCCCCAGCGGTCAGGGTCGCGCCACCCAGGGCCAGCAGTGAAACTGCGGTGTCACCCAACCCCAGCGCCACAATGCCAATCACGGCGGCAGCCGAGGCGCCGGGGGCGATTCCGATGATGTCGGGCGAGGCAAGCGGGTTTCGCAGCATCGTTTGAAAGGTGACACCTGCCACGGCGAATGCGGCGCCGGCCAGAATCGCCGTCACCGAGCGCGGCAGACGCAACTCGCCGACCGTAAACGAGGCGCCAGGAACCTGCTCACCCAGCAGCACCCGAATCACCTCATCGGGCGTGTAAAACTGCTTGCCGATCATCAGGCTGGCGACGAAAACGATGACCACGAGCGAAGCAAGCACCACCGTCACGGTGAGGCGCTGGCGCCCGCGCGAGCGGCGGCTTGCCTGCAGCCGCGAAGAAAGATCAGAGCGCACCCCGGAACCTGTGGGCGCGTGGGGGGAGGTCGTCGCGTTGGTGGTCATGACAGCTCCCGCACGCGCTGACGGCGCACAATCCAGATGAAGAATGGTGCGCCCACAATGGCGGCCACGATTCCCACCTCAATCTCTTCTGGCCGGGCAATCACGCGGCCAAGCACATCGGCGCCGACGAGGAGCGCGGCCCCGGTGACGGCGGCAAACGGAACCAGCCAGCGGTGATCCGTGCCGACGAGCAGGCGACAGAAGTGCGGAATCACGAGACCGACAAAACCAATGGGGCCGGCGATCGCGGTGGCGGCTCCGGCAAGAATGACGGCACCGAGGGCGGAGACCAAACGCGTTCTGGCAACGTTTTCGCCAAGACCCGCTGCCAGGTCATCGCCAAGTGCGAGGGAGTTCATGCCACGCGCGCTGAACAGGCAGATTAACGCGCCAACGGCAAGCACCGGGGCGAGCATCGAGATTTTCTCCCAGCTGGCGCCGCCAACGCCGCCAATCTGCCATGACTGGTAGTTCTGCAGCAGGTCAACGCGCGGCAACATGATGGCGCTGATGAGGCTACCAAATGCCGCCGTCGTGGCGGCTCCCGCCAACGCGAGCTTCAGCGGCGTCGCGCCGCCCCGGCCGAGCGAGCCCACCGTGTACACAAAGACCGCGGCGGCTGCGGCGCCGACAATCGCGAAGCCCATGTACGCGTAGGGGTGGGTGATGCCAACGAACGCGATGCCAATGACAACGGCGAGAGACGCGCCATGTGTCACACCGAGAATGCCGGGGTCGGCGATCGGGTTGCGAGTGACCGCCTGCATCGCCGTGCCAGAAACAGCGAGCGCTGCGCCAACCAACAGGGCAAGCACGGTGCGCGGAATGCGCTGCTGAATGGCAGCCTCGGCAACGCCATCACCGGTTCCGCTCAACGCGCTCACCAACTCGTCAACCGTCACCACCCGCACGCCGAACGCCACCGACAGCAGCGACAGCACGGCGACGACGGCAAGGCTGATGAGCAACCACAGCATGCGCACCGATGTCGAGCGCCGCATGGTCGCGGTGCTCGACATCGGCGCGGCAGCGAGGGTTGTCACTTCGCGGCGGCGTCCGCGAGCAGCGCGAAGTAGTCGGTGATGCCCCAGTCGATCGACAGCGGCGACGGGTTAGCCGACGCGGCCAGCGGCGTCGCGTTCGGCAGGATCGCCACGCGACCGGCAGCGATCGCCGGAATCTTCGACAGCAGCGGGTCTGCCTGCAGTGTCGCGATCGTCGTGTCATCGCCGTAGGTGACGAAGACGTCAACGTCATCGAAAAGCTCGGCCTCTTCGGCACTCACCTCGACGTAGAACTCCTTCGATCCCTTCGACTTCTCTTCGATGATCGCCGGCTGCGGAACACCGAGCTCAGCGAGGAAGCTGGGGCGCGTGTCGTGCGTCGTGTAGAAACCGATCTTGCTGAGGTCGGTGATGTCGAGGTACGCAAACATGACGGCGGCGTCGGCCAGCGCGGGTTCGGCCGCGAGGGCTTCGATGGTCGTCTTCTCGAGTTCGGCGATCAGCTTGTCACCTTCGTCGGCCAGGCCGATGGCCTCCGCGTTCATTTCGATCATCTGCTGGTAGGTGGTTCCCCACGCGATGTCGGGGTACGCGACGACCGGCGCGATCTTCGACAGCGTCTTGTAGTCCTCCTCGGTCAGGCCGGAGTATGAGGCCAGAATGACGTCGGGCTCAGTCGCGGCGATGTCGTCGAAGGGAATGCCGTCGGTTTCGTCGAACAGCGCCGGGGTCTCGGCCCCGATTTCGGTGAGCTTGTCTTCAACCCAGGGCAGCACGCCGTCACCGTCGTCGTCACCCCACGTCGCCTTGCTCATGCCCACCGGTACGACGCCAAGCGCGAGCGGAACCTCGTGGTTCGCCCAGGCCACCGTTGCGATGCGCTCGGGCTTCTTTTCGATCGTGGTCTCGCCGTAGACGTGCTCGATGGTCACCGGAAAAGCATCGGCAGACGCGGGGTTGGCGCCGACCGCGGAACCATCGGCGGTGGAGGTCGTCGTGTCTGACGTGGCGCAGGCCGTGAGGCTGAGGGCGAGGGCAGCGGTAAGGCCGAGACCCGCGAGGCGTGAAGCGCGCATAAGCGTTCCTTCGAGGAGGGGAATGGGGTAGATCGCCACCGACGAATCTTGATCAGACGTTGGTAAGGCTTGCCTAAGCTAACACATTTTGAGGGTGCACAAAAAGTCGCATCGGTGCACAAAGCCCCGGCTCGAGGTGACGTGTTAGTGCAGGCCGGCTCCGGGGCGTGGGTCGTGGGCACCCAGTCCGACGGCGAGATCCCAGAGCCACGTCGCCAAGCTCGGCGCGAACACGCGATCTTCAGTATCGCGCCACAACAGGCGCCCGCCCGGCCCGACGATCAGGTAATTTCCGGCGTCGTCGCTCGCGACGACGGCCAAATACGAAGGTCCATCATCTCCCCACAGCGGTTCCGTTTCGGGATCGGCGATCATCGCCGCTTCGAGTTGCGCGATCTCGGCGTCTGCCAGCAGGCGAAACGGATGTGCCCCACCCCACAGGGCACCGGTTCCGGCGTCTTGCCCGTTATGCCACTCCGTGATCGACGACTCTCCGGCGCCGGCACGCGCCTGTTCCCGGGTTAGTGGCGGGTGCAGCGTGCGGGCCAGTTGCTCTGGCATGACCTCATCGAGGGCGGCGAGCGCAGCGCTCACACCGCTGTCGTAACGATGCTCCATCAGGTATGACCAGGCGTACTCGCCAATACCCGCCTCCCGAAGGTCATCCATCGTGGCCCCGGAGACGCGGATGGGGGTCAGGAACGCCTGCGCAAGCTTAAGGAGCACTTGCGCGGCTTCAAACGTTGGCTCTTCACGCAACACGCGCAAGGCGATCGTCTCAGCCTCCTCGGGGCGATACGTGTACAGGTACGCGAAACCGAGTGTGACCGCGAGGATGGTTTCGGTGGGATCGAGTGCAATCGCGCGTTCGGCGACGGGGAGAAAAACCTCCGGTGTGGCGCCAGAATCGAGTAGGTGCGCCGCGTGCAGGCCAACCGCGCTGGCGTAGTCCTCCGGGCTCATCTTGGCAGCCTCGGCCACCGCCTGCTCCACCAGATTCCATCCCTCGGATCGAGACCGTGCAAATGTCACGATCTGACCGAGCATCAACAGATCCATCCACTTCTCACCCGGCGCTTCGCGCAATACCTGTTCGGCCAGGGGCATGGCCTCCACCTTGTTTTCGGCGTCGTATTCCAGATCGCGAAGGTCACGCAGCGCATTGACGTACTGCCGGTCTCGCCGTGAGACCAGCTCGCGCAAGAGTTCGCGAGCCTCGGCGGTGCGGCCGACCTCCAGGTAATGACGCGACAGCAGAATAATCTGCCCCGTCATTTGCGGCGCGCGCGAGAGAATGCTGAGCGCCAGCTGCTCAATCATCGGGTGATCTGGCTGCGATTCGTACAACTCCCATGCCAGGGTGCGGTCACGTTCGGTCTCGTCGCCGTCGAGCTGCCCCGTCGTATCGCTCATCGATTGCCTTTCTTCAGTGCCGCGCCCGGACGCGGATCCGCGCCGCCAAAATCGGCAACCCGATCCCAGAGCCAGTCGGCGAGGTTCTCGGCCAGCACCTGCTCGTCGCCGTCAGCAGTGCGCTGCACGAAGCGCCCGCCCGCGCCCGTGCCGGCGTAACCGCCAGCATCGTCGGTCATCACAAACCCGTAAAAGCCGTCTTGCTCGGCAAACGGCGACCACGCCGAAGGCTCGGCCGCAACGGTGGAGTCCAGCTCTTCGATCTCCGCCGAAGACAGCAATCGCAACCGAGAGTCGGCGTGCCAGAGCCCGCCGGCACCCGCAATCTGACCGTCATGCCAGCGGGCAATCTCCGGATCGCCCGCCGCGGCTCGAGGGTCGGGCGCGGGTGGCAACAGGGATGCGGCAAGGCCGCTGGGCATCACGGCATCGAGCGCTGCCAGAGCAGATGCCACATCGGTGCCGTAGAGGTAGTCACGCAGCATTCGCCACATGTACTCGCCCAGCCCGGCATCGCGCAGATCTTGAATCGTGGCATCCCCGCTGTCGAGCGGCTTAACGAGGCTCTGTACCAACGACATGCCCATGGTTGCCGCGCCATCCGTCGGATCCATTCGCAGTACCCGCAGCAGCATGTCACGAGCCTCGTGCAGTCGGTAGTGGTACGCGTAGGCGAAGGCAAGCACCGTCGAGAGCTGCACATTGGCGGGACTGGCAGTAATCGCTTCTTCCGCCGCGATCAGCAGGCGTGCTGGTTCCGCCCCGGCATCCAACAGGTACGCGGCGCGCCGCGCGAGAACATCCGGATACGCGCGAGCATCAACCACCGCGCAATGCGCGACCGCTCGGTCCAGCTGATCAAAGCCGGTCTCGGGATCGAGACCCCAGATTTGGGCGACGCCGAGTTGCATTTGCTGCTGCCAGTCTTCTGGTTCCCGCTGCACAACCTGTTCGGCGAGCCGGAGCGCCTCGGTGAGGTTACCCTCGCGCCGCTCCAGATCGCGCAGACTGGCAAGCGCGGCGCTGACGGAGCCAGAGCTTGAGCTGATGAGGGTGGCATACGCGGCGCGAGCACCGGGAATATCGCCGATGGCCTCACGATGACGCCCGAGCACGAGATGCATGCTTACGAAGCCGGGGGCACGCTGCAACACGCTTCCGACGAGCTGTGCGATGCGGGGGTTCTCGGGTTGAACCTCCACGAGTTCCCACGCCAGATCGCGGTCACGCTCAATCGCGCGCCGTTCAGAGAAGTTCGGCTTCGAGCTCACTGCGTCCCTCACGTGCTCGCGTTCCACATCCGACCCTATGGCCGAACAAGTGCTACTTCACTTCATGCCGTGTTTCACGCGGTAGGCGCGCAACTGTGCAAAGGTTCCGTCGTCGATGCCGTAGTCCAGTACCGGCGCGACCTGATCAAACCACGAGGTCGTTGAAGCCGTGATGTCTGCGGCTGCCTCTTGGAGCGCCGCGGTGGTGACCGGAACCACGGTGGCAGACTTCATCGAGGCGCTGAGAGATTTCTGCAGGGCCACCTTCGCGACCTGCGCAATATCGGCACCAGAAAAGCCCTCCGTCGCCGCCGCGATTTGCGTGACATCGACGTTGTCGGTGGGTTTTCCTTCTAACGCGCCCTGCAGGATCGCGGCGCGGGCGATGGCATCGGGCGGCAGCACGACAACGGTTTTGTCGATGCGACCGGGGCGACGAAGCGCCGGATCGATATCCCATGGCCGGTTTGTGGCGGCGAGGAAGTACACACCGTCGTTCACGCTTTGCACGCCGTCGAGCTCTTCGAGCAACTGCGTCACGATCATGCGGATGGATTGGGAGCCGCCACCGCCGGAGGAGCGCCGCCCACCAATCGCATCGAACTCGTCAAAGAAGATCACGCAGGGTGCGGCGGCGCGGGCATCATGAAAGATGCTCTGGATTGCCTTCTCGCTGTCGCCCAACCACTTGGAGAGCAGATCTGCCAGGGTGACGTGAATGAACGAGGCACCGAGGTCTCCCGCGATGGCCTTCGCGATATACGTCTTGCCGCATCCGGGAGGGCCGTACATGAGCAGTGAACCGCCGGGCTTTTGCCCAAAAGCGGCTGCCATCTCGGGGTTGCGCAGCGGCGCAAGAAACGTTTCGTTTAGGTGCTCTTTCACCTCGGCAAGCCCCGCGACATCGGCCAGTGTGACGCTCGGGCGTTCGGCATCCCACAGCCCCGGCTGATCGAGATCGTCGTCGGCGCTGTCGTCTGCGCCGGGGGCGGGGACGGGCTTATCGTGCGGCGCGCCAGAAGCGCTCGCTTGCGCTGCAACGTTCGGTTCTTCGCCCCGACGCAACCGGGCGGCCATCAGTCGGGCTCGCATCACGCGCACCCGAGCGGCGTCGCCGCCATCGTTCTCGAAAGCCGAGATTTCATGCGCCGCGCGGTCAACATCGTGCTGCAGCAGCAGCGCGATGAAGTCTTCCCGCAACGCCATGTCGGTGCGGTCGGCGGCAACTTCGGCCGCGATCACCTCAAGAAAATCGTTGTCATCAGCCACAGCGTCCCCCTCATGTCGGCTTGATTTTTCCATCGTAGCGATCGGCCTTACGCGCTCCCAGAGGTCGGCCGATCCGACCAGCGGATTGCCAGGGATCGCCCCGACCGACCTCACAGCGAGGCCGCCTAAGATCGATAAGTGACCTCGCGCGACGATTCTCTTGCCCACCCCGCTGACTCCGATCTTTCGGCAACCGCGGCAACGGATGGTTCCGTCACCGGCATTGATCCTCGCGAACTTGCCATCGCGCTGAAGGTGCTGGGGCAGGTGCAGTTTCTTGAGGCCGACCACCCCGACCACATCACGGTGCGCAAGGCGACGAGCGAGATGGTCAAAGACATTCGCGAGACCCGCCGCAACACCCGCAAGTTTGCGAAGCGTGCGGCCGATGCCGCGGTGATTGCGGCCACCGCAACCGGCGCCGCCGACCGCATTGACGACGAGACGCGCGGCATCACGCTGACCGCCTCGATCGAGGCGCCGTCGGCAGGCGAACTGCTCAAGCCGCAGAACTGCTACATCTGCAAGCAGCCCTATACTCGCGTCGATGCGTTCTATCACCAGCTCTGCCCGGAGTGCGCGGCATCGAGCCATGCCAAGCGGAACGCGCGCACCGACCTCACCGGAAAGCGCGCGCTGCTCACCGGTGGGCGCGCAAAAATCGGCATGCACATTGCGTTGCGTCTGCTGCGCGATGGCGCCCACACCACGATCACGACGCGTTTTCCGCGTGATGCCGTGCGTCGTTTTCAGGCGCTTGAAGACTCGGCAGACTGGCTGCATCGCCTGCGCATTGTCGGCATTGACCTGCGCGACCCCGCTCAGGTGATGTCGTTGGCCGACTCGGTTGCAGCGCAGGGTCCGCTCGATATTTTGATCAACAACGCCGCCCAGACGGTGCGGCGCTCGCCGGGCTCGTACTCGCTGCTGGTTGACGCCGAGTTGCAGCCGCTGCCCGATGGCCCGCTGCCGGAGATGGAGACCTTCGGGCACACCGCCGACCCCCACCCGCACGCGCTGGAGGCCTCGGTTGCCGAAAACCCGCTGCTGTCGGTGGCGTCGCTGGGCGGAACCGTCGCTGTTGGCGCGCCGGCGATTACCGCCGACGAGCTGACCCGCCTATCGATGGCGGCCGGTGCCGCCTCGATCGAAAAGCACCGCGACGGAACCGCGATCGATGCCGGTGGCCTCGTGCCCGACATGGAACACGTGAACTCCTGGGTGCAGAACGTCGGCAACATCGACCCGCTCGAGATGCTCGAAGTGCAGTTGTGCAACACCACGGCGCCGTTCATTCTGATCAATCGCCTGCGCCCGTCGATGTCTGCCGTCGAGGCTGGTCGCGCCTACATCGTGAACGTCTCGGCCATGGAGGGTCAGTTTGCCCGCCGCTACAAGGGGCCGGGCCACCCGCATACCAATATGGCCAAGGCTGCGCTCAACATGCTCACGCGCACCAGCGCCGGCGAAATGTTTGAGACCGACAACATTCTGATGACCGCCGTTGACACCGGATGGATCACCGACGAGCGCCCGCACTACACGAAGCTGCGCCTCGCAGAAGAGGGCTTTCACGCCCCACTCGACCTGGTGGACGGCGCCGCCCGCGTATACGACCCGATCGTGCGAGGCGAAGCCGGCGAAGACCTCTACGGCGTCTTCCTCAAGGACTACAAGCCCCACGCCTGGTAGCCGGCAGCCCCGCGGGCAGCCTGGTTCCGCCCCGCCCCGGCGGGAGCGGAACCAGACAAACCTTCCCGAAACACATTCTGGTCGGCGAGACACATGCGGCGCGGTGGGGTTTCGCCGACCAGAATGTGTTTCGCGGGCTGGGGTGAGAAAAGCGAGAGGCGCCAGCACGAAGTGCTGACGCCTCGGAGCTGCTGGGGCTACTTAGATGTCGTCGCCCTCGGCCTGTGAGGGGTGACGGTCGAACCACGCGGGGATCTCCGCGAAGTCCATGGCGTCTGCGTCAAAGGTTTCGGTGCTAACCATCATGATGTTTCCTCGAATTCTCATCGTCTTCGATGTGACGTGACCGGCGTGGTCACGGGCTGGGAAATCTGCTCCTAGCCGGATATGTAACTCCAGAATGCGCTCTTCGAGAGAAACACAACCCCCAAATTCGAGTTAAGAGTCGTGCAGTTTTGACGCTTCGATTAAGAATCGTCGTTCTTAACGAAGGATCTGCCAATCCCGCGTTCAATATTTGCGTTGTCGCCGTCATAGCTCGCGGGCACGGGCCCGCACGCTGACAGGGTGATTCCGATGCTCAGTGCCGCCGCAATGACGAAGAAGTGTCGTTTCATGCGACAACCCTCGCGCCGTCGGCAAGCGCACGGAGCGAGGGAGCTTCACCTGGGGAGAAGGCGCCGCAAACGCCGCGCGGGGGAGGAACGTTCGACGCACCCTGAGCTCACGCGAGATCGCGCGAGAGCACCTAACCCCGCGCGTATCGCCTAGTTGAGCTCTTCGCCAGCGGGTGGTTCCGTCGTGTCGCCAGCGGCTGGTTCCGCCCCCGCCGGCTCCGTAGCCGCGGCCGCCAGCGCATCCATCGAAAACGAGATTGTCACCGACTCGGTGCCGCCCAGCGGCCCGCCTTCAAGCAACGCGGGGGAGACGGCTCCCGCGTTGTCGAGGCGGGCGGCATCAAACTCGGGGTTGTACGGCTCGGCGGGCAGGCCGCCCCAGTCTTGCGGTTCTTCCGGACGCGATTGAAAAAGTCCCATGCGTCCATTGTGCGCGCCCGCATGAACGTTGTCTGGACGAACGTGATGCGTGAGCGGGGCGCCCTAGAGTTGCCCGACCGAAATCCCCTAGAGCTGCCCGACCGACATCCCCTAGAGCTGCCCGACCGAAATCACGGTGACGACCGCGGCTCCGGCCTCGTCCGATGCATCGAGATCGACGGTCGCGGTGAAACCCCAGTCGTGATCGCCCGCCGGATCGTGCAAGATTTGCCGCACCGTCCAGGTGCGCGTATCGGTGCCTTCAAACACCAGCATGGCGTTGGAGCGGGCATCGGCATCGGTCAAGATTTCGTCGTGCTCGGCGAAGTATCCGTCGAGCGCGTCATCCCAACCGTCTGCCCCAATGCCCGGGTCAAGCTCGGCCAGCGCGTCGACGTCTTCCCGCGCCGCCAACTGCACGCGGCGGAACAATTCATTGCGCACCAGCACGCGGAAAGCACGCGTATTGGTCGTGAGGCGGCGAGGCGCAGGCGGAACCACGACATCGTCAGCCGGGTTCTCGACGCCAGAGACCAACTCTTCCCACTCATCGAGCAGTGAGGAGTCAACCTGGCGCACCAGCTCGCCGAGCCATTCGATCAGGTCGTGCAGTTCGTCGGTCTTGAGCTCGTCTGGGATGGTCTGGCGAGCCGCGCGGTACGCGTCGGAGAGGTAGCGCAGCACCACACCCTCAGAGCGGGCGATCTTGTAGAACGCGACATACTCACCGAAGCTCATTGCGCGCTCGTACATGTCGCGCACCACGGACTTGGGGCGCACCTCGAAGTCACGAATCCAGGGCTGCGCGGCCGCGAACGTCTCAAACGTCGCCGTCAACAGCTCCTCGAGGGGCTTGGGGTAGGTGACCTGCTCGACGAGCTCCATGCGCTCGTCGTACTCGATACCCTCCGCCTTCATCGCGCCGATGGCCTCGCCGCGCGCCAAAAACTCCTGCTGCGAGAGCACCGCGCGCGGGTCATCCAGTGTTGCTTCGACCACCGAAATCATGTCGAGCGCATAGCCCGCATCATCGGGACTCATCACCGAGAACATCGCCAGCGCATAGGGTGACAGCGGCTGGTTGAGAGCAAAGTTAGCCTGCACATCAACGCGCAGCCGCACGTGCCCATCGACCACCTCGACCACGCCGGCATCGCGCAGTGTGCGGTAGATGCCGAGGGCGCGTCGCGCCAGCTCAAACTGGCGCGAACGTGACTCGTGATTGTCAAAAACCAGCTTGCGCACGGTGTCGAGTGCCCCGTCACCGCGCGCCAAAATGTTCAGCAGCATGCCAGCCGTGATCTGCATATGCGATGTCAATGGTTCCGGCTCGCTGGCAATCAACTTCTGAAACGACGGCTCGCCCCACGACACAAACCCGGCTGGCGCCTTCTTGCGCACAATCTTCTTCTGCTTCTTCGGGTCATCACCCGCCTTCTTCAGCGCCGCGGCGTTCTCGGTTTCATGCTCGGGCGCCTGCGCAACAACGGTGCCGGCGGTGTCGTAACCGGCCCGCCCCGCACGACCCGCGATCTGGTGAAACTCGCGCGCGTTGAGCTGGCGCATGCGGGTGCCGTCAAACTTGGTGAGGGCGGTGAGCAGCACCGTGCGAATCGGCACGTTGATGCCGACGCCGAGGGTGTCGGTTCCGCAAATCACCCGCAGCAGTCCCCGCTGGGCGAGCTGCTCGACGAGCCGGCGATACTTCGGCAGCATGCCGGCGTGGTGAACGCCGATGCCGAGGCGCAGCAGTCGACCGAGGGTCTTGCCGAACGCGGTGGTGAAGCGGAACCCGCCAATGAGGTCAGAGATTTCGTCGCGTTGCTCGCGGGTCGCGATTTTGGCGGAGGAAAGCGCCTGCGCGCGTTCCATGGCAGCCGCCTGCGAGAAGTGCACGACGTACACCGGCGCCTGGTTGGTTTGCAGCAACTCCTCGATCGTCTCGTGGATCGGGGTGGTCTCGTAGAAATAGTGCAGCGGAACCGGGCGCTCAACGCCGGTGACTTCTGCGGTGTCGCGCCCGGTGCGGCGAGATAGATCGGCGGCCAGTTCTGTGACATCGCCCAGTGTTGCCGACAGCAGCAAGAACTGCGCTTGCGGCAGGGTGAGCAACGGAACCTGCCACGCCCACCCGCGGTCGGGGTCGCCATAGAAGTGGAACTCGTCCATCACGACTTGGCCCACCGGGGCCTCGTCACCACCACGCAAGGCGATGTTCGCGAGAATCTCGGCGGTGCAGCAAATGATGGGGGCATCGCCGTTGACCGACGCATCGCCGGTCACCATGCCGACGTTCTCGGCGCCGAAGATGTCGACGAGCGCGAAGAATTTCTCGCTCACAAGCGCCTTAATAGGTGCCGTATAGAACGTGCGCTGCCCGCGAGCCATCGCGGTGAAGTGCGCGGCGATCGCTACGAGCGACTTTCCGGTTCCGGTTGGCGTCGACAAGATGACGTTGTTGCCGCTCATCAGCTCGATCGCCGCTTCGTCTTGCGCGGGGTACAGCGAAATGCCGGTCTCTTCGACCCATGTGACAAACGCCTCATAGATTGCGTCGTCGGTGACCGCGCCGGCAGCGCGGAGTGCGGACGGGTCAAGAGGTGGGGCAACAGACATGATGTATTGATCCTCGCACGCGGGTGATCTTGCCGCCGGGGGGAGGCGCCGTCGCGGCGGCTTTCGGGCGCAATCGTTGTTCAGATGTGCCTGAAACCGCGTAGAATGGCCATCAGCAATCTGTCATGCTCTTTTAAGAGAGCTCTCGGCCACGCAATCGCACGTTGGCTTAGAGTCGGCACAGATACATCACACAGAGGGGGACACTGTGAACGATCCACGCATTCTTTTGAATGACCCGAATACGACTGCAGCGCAGCTGGCCGAGATCGCGGGTTCGCACCCGGAACTTGCCGCCCAGATCGCGCAGCACCCGAACTGCTACCCGGCGCTTCGTGATTGGGCCGGCCAGCAGGTCGCCCGCATGCAGGCCGCCGCACCGCAGCAGGCCGCCGCACCGCAGCAGCCTGCCGCGCCCGCGCAGCCCACGGCACCCGCCCGCCCGGCTCAGCCCGTGGTTCCGGGGCAGACGGCCCAGCCCACCTACCCGCAGCAGCCGGCCGCTCCGGCCCAGCCGCAGTACCAGGGCCAGCCCGCGCAGCCGCAGTATGGTGCGCAGCCTACGCAGCCGCAGTTCGCTGGCCAGCCCGGTCAGCCCGGCGGCTACGGCCAACAGCCCGGTTACACCCAGGGCTATGGTTCCGCGCCCGCGGCACCAAAGAAGAAGACGGGCCTCATCGTGGGCATCGCGGCCGGTGCCGTGCTTGTTATTGGTGGCGGAACCATTGGTGCTGTCGCGCTCAGCGGTGGCTTTGGTGGTGCGGGTGGCGCTGGTTCGCCGCAGGCGGCCGTGACCAACCTGTTTGACTCGGCAAAGTCGGCCGACGTCATGGGCTCCATTGGCGCGATTGCGCCGAGTGAGGCTGAACTTTTCGCTGACACGTTTGCTGAGCTTTCTAAGATCAAGGGCGAGGGCGACGCACGCTCGTACGACGAGATCATGAAAGATCTGCAAGGCGCGATGCAGATCGACATCGCTGACGTCGAGATGACGGAAGACGAGATCGCCGAGGAGATCGTGCGCGTCACGCTCACCGAGTGGACAGTCACGATCGACGGCGACGAAGAAAAGGTCGCCGACCTCATGATGGAGCTCACCGAGTCTTCCATGCGCGGCCAGTACGAGAACTTCGGCTACACGGAGTCTGAGATCGACGAGATGATCGAGTCGCAGCGCGCTGAAGTCATCGAAGAGATGGACTTCCCGCAGACGATGACGGCTGCTGATTTCCGCGACGAGTCCGGCTCTGACCTCTCGGTCGTTTCGGTCAAGGAAGACGGTCAGTGGTACGTCAGCGCACTCATGACCATGGCTGATGTTGGCTTCCAGCAGTCGCCTGACTGGGACGACTCGAAGCTCGGCGAGAAGGTTCTCGAACCGACCAAGTACGACTCGCCAGAAGCCGCAGCCGTCGGCCTCACCGACGCGATCGCCTCGGCAGACCTGACGGAAATCACGAAGTCGCTATCGTTGCCGGAGCGCCGCGTACTGTCGATCTACGGTCCGATTATCGGAGACGACCTGGGCGGTAGCGGCCCGTCATTTGACCCGACCGATTTCTCATCTGAGGTCGTCGATGGCAAGGGACGCATCACGATCGACGAGCTCGGCATCGGCGGCGTCGGAACCATTGAGGGCTTGTGCTTCACGGCTGAGGGCGGTTACGGCGAGAAGATGTGCCTGGACGACATTCCGGTTCTCGAGAAGCTCGGCATCGCAGACATCGACCTGATTGCGGTTGAAGAGCAGGGTGGCTGGTTGGTTGCTCCGCTTGGAACCATCGGCGACGCCACCTCGATCATCGCGAAGAACTTCGTTGAGTACTACAACGAAGGTCGCATGGACGAACTGACTGAAGGCTTCTAAGCCTTCGAGACGAGTCGGGGGCGCCCCCGGGGGGGGGGGGGGGGGCGCGGCGCAGGGGTTGGGGGCGGTGTTGGAGTGCGAGTGTCGGCCACGCAGG
>NZ_VRSW01000003.1:21513-108268 GCF_008017445.1 Microbacterium mitrae
GTTCTGTTGCGGGCTAGACCCCCGCCGCCCCGCGGCGGGCCCCGCCGGGGGCGGGCCCCCCCCCGACTCGTCTCTGCGTTGCGCGGCTTTTTTCGATAGCACTTCTCGTCGACGCAGTCAATCCCCTCGGCAGATGAGCCGACGTGTGTCGCAATGAGATCGTGAGGCTGCACCACCATCGCGCGCACCACAGATCATCTATCCGTCGTGCTGACGGTTCTTGGTAGCGACTTTCTGGCCTCCGCACGGACAAGCATCGATGCGCTGGCGCAGGGGAGCGGTCATGACGCTGAGGTCGGAAACAGAGACGCAATCTGTCGCTGTGCGCGAACGCAAGCGGCGCGGCGTTTTTCGCATGCCGGGCTCGCGCGTTCGATACAACAAGCGTGAGGCGCTTGCCGGTTACCTCTTCATTACGCCGTGGATCGTCGGTTTTCTCATCTTCACCGCTGGTGCGATGGTCTATAGCCTGTACATTTCGTTCAGCGATTACAATCTGGCGACGAACACCGCACGACCCGTCGGGATAGACAACTATGCCCAACTGTTCGATGATCCGAGGGTCGGCGCTTCGCTCGCGAACACCCTGTTTTATGTGGTGATGGCGGTTCCGCTGGAGATCATTTTTGCCCTGCTTCTCGCGATGTTGCTTGCCAGAGTCGGGCGAGGGGCCGGAGTCTTTCGCGTGCTCTACTACCTGCCGAAGATGACGCCCGCGGTAGCAACAGCCGCGGTGTTTTTCCTGCTCTTGAACGGTAATTCCGGCGCGATCAACCAGTTCTTACGCTTGTTCGGAATCGAGGGCCCGGCCCGCAGTGGCTGGTCGATCCGGCGTGGGTCAAGCCGAGCATCGTGATCATGACGCTGTGGACGGTAGCCGGAACCATGGTGATTTTCCTCGCCGCGCTGAAGAACGTGCCAAACGAACTGTATGAAGTCGCATCTCTCGACGGAGCGGGGGCTATCCGCAAGTTCTTCTCGATCACGTTGCCGATGATCTCCGGCGCTATGTTCTTCAACGTCATTGTGCTGTCGATCGCCGCGTTTCAGATCTTCGACCAGGCATTCATCATCTTCTGGCGCGACCAAAGTAACTCATCGCCAGAGGCGTCGCTGTTTTACGCGATTTATCTCTTTCAACAGGCGTTCCGCCAGTTCAATTTCGGGTTCGCGGCTGCAATGGCGTGGCTTCTGTTCGTGATCATTCTCATCTTCACCGTCATCCAAGTGAAGTTTGGCAATCGTTTCGTGTTCTATGAGGGAGACAAATAATGTCGGCTCCGCTTCAGCAATTGCGTCAGCCTGTCACCCCGTCACCGGACTCGCAAACGACCAACCTAGTGGTTCCGAAACGCGGCTCAAAATTTCGTCGCGGGTTAAACCAGCCAAAGAGCTTTGTCGCGCGCATCGTCTTAGCCGTGTTGCTTGTGCTGTTCTCCTTGCTGTTTCTCTATCCGTTCGCCTGGCTCATCGCCGCGAGCCTCAAGCCACGCGGCGAGGTCTTCGACAACGCCCTCATTCCCAAAACCGTGGTTCCGGAGAATTACGTCGAAGTGTGGAACCAGTTGCCTCTGCTGAGTTGGATGTGGAACAGCATCGCAATTGCTTTGCTCGCAGCGGGAGCCGTCGCCATTTCGAGTTCGATTGTCGCGTTCGGATTCGCCTACTTCAAATTTCCGGGGCGAGGATTGTTGTTCGGGCTGGTGTTGGCGACGATGATGCTGCCGGGTGCCGTCACGATGATCCCGATCTATCTGATCTGGAAGCAAACGGGCATGCTGGGCACGTGGGTGCCGCTATGGGGCATGAACCTCTTCGGCTCGGCGTTTTACATCTTCTTGCAACGGCAGTTCTTTCTCGGGCTACCGAAGGAGCTGTTTGAGGCGGCACGCCTCGACGGCGCCAATTACTGGGGACTGTTCTGGCGCATCGCGATGCCGCTGTCCATCCCCTCGTTTGTCATTGTCTTCTTGTTTGAGTTTCAAGCCAGCTGGAACAACCTGCAATCGGCTCTCATCTATCTCAATGCGGGCGAAGTCGAAGACTTCACGGCGCCTCTCGGTATCGCTTTCGCGATGACGAAATACAGCCCCACGGCCGGAGGCCATGGCGACTATCAGTACGTCATGGTTGCGTCCCTCATCGTTACTCTCCCCATGCTCATCCTCTTCGCTTTCGGCCAGCGGTACTTCATCGAAGGTGTCGCAACGCAGGGCCGAAAAGGTTGACCGATACACAACTCGAAAGGAACAGAGATGCGAAATCGCACAATTGGAATTGCGGCGCTCGCCGCGGCATCGCTGCTACTCGCCGGATGCGGCAGCGGTGGCGCCGGTGCGGCTGGCGACGCAGATTTCACAGCAGAACCGTCTGGAACCCTCAACGCGTGGGGGTTTGAGAACGCGGACGACGTCGGAACCTCGAGGCTGGACTTCGCTGCCGAGAAGTTGGATGGGGTGGAGGTCAAACTCGATGCCACCGCTTTCGACGCCCAAAAATTCACCACACGCGTTGCTGGCGGCAACGTGCCAGACGTTGTACAGATGGATCGCCGCTATGTGACGACGTACGCCGCACAGGGGCTGATCATGCCGTTGAGCGCCTGCTTTGACGCGCACGATGTCAAACCGCGCGATCACTGGTATCCGTCGGTCGTTGACGACGTCACCTATGACGATGAAATCTGGGCGGTGCCGCAGTTCTATCAGCCACCGGCAATTATCGTCAATAAGAAGGTGCTCGACGAAGCGGGTGTGTCGGCAGATGAATTTGACACGTCTAACCCCGACAAGCTGATTGCGGCGATTGGCAAGATTTACCAGGAGTCCGGCGGCGTGCCAACGCGACTCGGGTTTGATCCGATGGCTACTGGCCAGTCGGGCCTGTGGATTTTGGGCATGGGCGGGCAACTCAATGATGCTGACGGTGCTCCGACGCTTGACGACGAGAGCAATATCGCGGGTCTTGAGATGTTGAAAAAGATCACCGACGCACAGGGTGGCTACGCGAAAGTGAAGAGCTTCACCGACTCATTTGACACATTTGGTGACAACAATCAGTACGTCGCCGGTCAGGTGGGGGCGCAGATTAACGCGCAGTGGTACCCGAACGTACTGGGGCCATACGCCGATCAGATCGACATCGAGGCGGTTCCCTTCCGCAACGCTGACGGCGAGCCGTTCTCTGTCGCGTCGGGCACGTCTTTTGTCATTCCCGTCGGATCAAAGAACCCCGCAGCCGCTTGCGCGTGGATGATCAACCTCACCTCCGATGATGCGTGGATGGCAGCTGGCGAGGCGCGGGCCACCACGCTCACTGAAAATGGCGGGCTCAATACCGGTTTGTTCACCGGCTCACCCGCTAGCGACAAAGCTATTCGCGACAAGTTCGTGGTTGAGACAGGAAACGCCGGGTTCGATCAAGTGATCGCAACGTACTACGACGTTGCAGATTACGGTCAGTCGTTCGGATCTTCGCCAGCCGGACAAGAAATTCAGAATGAGCTGAATAACGCCGTCACTGCCACCTTGTTGGGCGACAAGACCGCCGAACAGGCGCTTGCAGACGCTCAAGATGCGGCCCTGCGCGCGTACGAGAGTGCTATTGCCGGCCAATAGCCGGGTGACACGCGATGGGCTGGTCGACCGTGCGAATCCGCGGCGACCGGCCCATCGGAGCTCCTCAGCACAACGCGCCGCTCGTTAAACTGTCATCAGTGGTTTGAGGTGTTGGTGCGGCCGGATATGCCCCGAGCGAAGCAGGTGGATGAACAACCAGGTTTATAGCGCGATCATGGCGATCTTGCTGGGCGCGGTCGTGTGCATCGTCGTATTCGTTCCATTCGTGGCGGTGAGCTACCGCCGTCGCGGCACGCTGACCTTCGGACGTATTGTGCTGTGGGCTGCGGCTGCCGTCTATGGCCTCGCGATCTGGACATACACGCTTCTGCCACTTCCGGAGTCCGACGGTTACGCGTGCGCCCCCATCAACCTTGACCCATCGACTGTCGTCGATGACGTGCGCGACGCGCTCGCGACCGGCAACCCGCTGACGAGCGTGTTCTTGTTGCAACTCGTATTTAACGTGTTGTTGTTTGTTCCGCTCGGGTTCTTTCTGCGCGTGCTGGCTGGCCGCGGCATTGTGGTTGCTGGCCTGGTCGGTCTCGGAATCTCACTGATCATCGAGTTCACGCAGGTCACCGGCGCGTGGGGTCTGTATCCGTGCGCGTATCGAATTTTCGATGTCGTCGACATGATGACCAACACCTCCGGTGCGCTGATTGGCTCGATCATTGCACTCATGGTTCCGCGCCACCTCCGCGCAACCGACCTCAGCGCCGAAGCTGCTGAACCGCGCCCCGTTACTCGGTGGCGCCGGTTGCTTGCGATGCTCTGCGATGCGCTGGGCTTCTGGCTCGTTGCCGTCGGCGTGACGGTGACGATTGCTCTCGGCTATTCGGTGCTTACGGGAATCACCGACATCGGCGAATGGCCCGCCACCGTCGGCGCCGCAGCCGCCGTCGCGCTGTGGAGCATTTTCACGCTCGCCACCGGTCAATCGGTCGGCGACTACTCGGTCATGTTGCGATATGTCGAGCCGCGGGTGCCCGTTGTCGTCGCCCGCATTTTGCGTCCCATGGGCGGAATCGTTGGCTGGTACTTGATCGGTCTCGTGCCCCTTATCGGGGGCCAGCTCGCCCCTGCGTTCGCGCTCGCGACGTTCATCCTGATCTTCTTTACTCCCGACTCCCGCGGCCTCCCAGGCTTCATCTCGACCCAGCGCCTCGTCGACGCCCGGGAACCCCGGTAAATGTCGCGAAACCCGGTAAATTTCGCCCGAAAAGTGCGGGTTTCGCGACAAAGCACGGGTTTCAGGACAGCGGAACCACGGGGTGCGGAACCACGCGCTCGAAGCTTCTATGTTTGTCAACCGTTTTCGAGGAGGCGGTAGATGTGTCGGGCGAGGAGTCGTTTGAGGCTGCGTCGGATGTTGCGGTCGGTGTCTCCGTCTGCTCGGCGGCGGGCGGCGTAGGCGAGGGTTTCGGGGTGTGATCGCCATCGGGTCATGATGACGCGGTGCAGGGCCGCGTTGAGGCGTCTGTCGCCGCCGCGGTCGAGGCGGTGTTGGGTTTTGTTGCCGCTGGATGCGGGTTTCGGGGCGACTCCGGCGAGGCGGGCGAACGCGGCTTCGGAGTGGATGCGGCCGGGGTGTGACCAGGACGCGAGGAACTGGGCCGCGCTGACGGGTCCGATGCCGGGTTCGGCGATCAGTTGCGGGGCGAGGGTCGTGGTCCAGCCAGCGAGCTCGGTCTTGTTCCGGTTGATGTCGGTGGTGAGTGCGCGGATGCGGGTCGCGAGACGGATGGCTTCCGCGCGGGCGGTGCGGGTATCGATCGCGTCGCTGCTGCGGGTGCGCCAGGCCGCGATGCGGGTGATTTGGGTGGCGGTCAGGGCGCGGCGGGTGTCGATGCCGAGATCGAAGCGGCGCGTCAGCGCGTTGAGCGCGTTGATCGCTTGGGTGCGTTCCCGGGTCATGTCGGTGCGGGCAGTGAGGAGGATCTGGATCGCGTCGCGCTCCGGCCCGGCTTTGCGGTCCGCGAGGCGTTCAATATCCATCGGGAGAACCGCGGTCGCGGCGGTGCGGGCATCGATCCGGTCGTCTTTGCCCGCGGGCCGGTAACGGATGTGTGGGGCTTCAACGACGCGCACTCCCGCGCCGGTGAGGGATTCTGCGAGTTGCCGGCCGTAGGAGCCGGCACCATCGATCGCGGCGAGCAGCGCCTGCCCGCCGGTCGCTTCGTGGAGCCAGTGCGCGGCACGAGAATTCCCGGCCGGGTTGGCGGGAAACGAGCGCTCCGCGATGAGGCGGCCGGTGTAGTCCATGAGCGCGTACTGGTGTTTCTGGGAATGCGTATCAACGCCGGTGACGAACCGGTAGTTGTCTGCAACGATAGTCACTGCGATCTCCTTTGAATCGAATGGGCGGTCGTGGCCGACGCCCGGGATCTACAGGAAATCGTCGTGGGACAAAACTGTCATGAGCCATCACGGCAGAGCTTCTATCAAGTCACCACGACGGGCAGAACCCGGCGTCGGCACCCACCACCAGACGGACAATTCGAGCGCAAGACACACGCAAACGCGGTCAGTTGAGCGATGAGTCACGTCCAGCAGCAAGTACCAACACCGAGCCTGTCAGCAGACACCGTCGGCCACCACCCACACTGACAGTTGAGCGAGGACGCGAAGCGACCGAGACGAAACTGCTGCCCCCGATCGATCACGCCGGGGGCAGCAGTTTCGTCCCGCTTCGCTCGCGGGGCGGGCGGCACGGGGCTCAGGGGCCTGGGGAAATCACCAGGCGGTACCCGAGGCCCTGCTCGGTGATGAGGTGCTGCGGGTTGGCGGGGTCGGGCTCGAGCTTCTTGCGCAGCTGAGACATGTACAGACGCAAGTAGCCGGAGTCGGTGACGTCGTCGCTGCCCCAAATCTCTTTCAACAGGGTCGCGCGGGTGACGAGCGCCCCGGTGTTGCGCGCCAGAAACTCCAGCATTTTCAGCTCGGTCGGGGTGAGGTGCACGCGCTCACCATCGCGCGTGACCGTGTGCGTCGCGAGGTCAACGACGACGTCACCAAACGCAACCGCTGGTTCCGACGCCACCAGCGTGATGCGACGCGACAGCGCCCGCACGCGCGCCAGCAGCTCGTCAATCACGAAGGGCTTTGCGAGGTAGTCGTCGGCACCCGCGTCGAGCGCATCGACCTTGTCGCCAGAACCGGTGCGCCCACTCAACACGATGATCGGGGCGGTGGTCCAGCCACGGAGCCCGGCGATCACGCCCATGCCGTCGAGGCGCGGCATGCCGAGGTCGAGCAGCACGAGGTCGGGGTGTTCCTTTGCGGCCAACGCCAGCGTGTCGGCGCCATCGCGTGCCGCCACGACTTCGTACCCCTGAGTCGAGAGCGTGATCCGCAACGCCCGCACCAACTGAGGGTCGTCGTCGGCGATCAGAATTTTCATGCTGCGGTCTCCTGCGTCGGCAGTTCCAGCACCATCGTGAGGCCACCGCCCGGGGTCGTCTCAGCGGTCAGCGTCGCGTTCATACCCTCAGCAAACCCCTTCGAGAGGGCAAGTCCCAAACCGAGCCCGGTCGTGTTGTCGGTGTCGCCCATGCGCTGGAACGGCTGAAACATATCCGCCCGCTTCTCCTCGGCAACACCTTCGCCATGATCAATCACCCGAATCTGTGCATGCTCACCGTAACTGCTCGTCGTGATCGTGACGGGTTGGTCGGCGGGCGAGTAGCGCAGCGCATTAGACAGCACGTTGACAACGATGCGACGCAGAAGGGCGGCGTCTGCGAAGACTCGCGGAACCATGGGGTCAAGTGCCAGCACCACGGCACCCGGGCGGGCGCCGATTTCGTCGATAGAGGCGGTGATCACATCGGCCATGTCGATCATCGTGGATCGCACAGCCAGGGCCCCACTCTGCACGCGCGACACGTCAAGCAGGTCGGAGATGAGGTGGGAGAGCGTGCTGAGGCTGTCGTTGGCCGCTTCGATGAGCTCATCGCGGTCGCTGGGTGAGAGCCGGTCGCCCGCCGCCCGAATACCGCCGACGGCCGCGACGGCCGCCGCCAGCGGACGCCGCACATCGTGGCTGACCGCCGACAGCAGGGCTGAACGCACGTGGTCTGCCGCTGCGCGTTCGCGGGCTTGGCGTGCCTGCTCGGTCAGTTCTTGCCGCTCGAGCGTCGCCTCCATCTGCGTGACAATCGCGTCGAGCACACGGCGCTCGGTCGAATCTAGCGTCACACCGTGTATTTCAAGCACGGCACGGGAACCGACCGGAACCACGAGCGGCGGTTGCGGCGTCGGCTCGCCATCGACGGCGATGATTCGGGGTTCGGTTTCAGAACTCCCCTGCGGCGTTTCGCCTGCGTGCGCTTGCGTCACGACGGGCGATTGCGTTTGGGCGGAGGGAATGGTCGTCACCAGGCGCACGCCGGTGGCGCCGAAGGCTTCGCGAGTGCGGGCGATGATGGCCTGCGCAGCGTTCTCGCCACGCAGCACACTGCCGGCGATGGTCGCGAGAAGCTCGCTCTCTGCGGTTGCGCGCCGAGCGACGCGGGCGCGGCGGGCGGCTTGATCGACGATGTAGCTGACGAGAACGGCGATGACGACGTAGAGCGCTAGGGCCAGCGCGTGCGCGGGGTCGCTGATGCGAACGGTGTTATATGGCTGGATGAGCATATAGTCCAGCGAGAGCCCGGAGAGCACCGCGGCGACGACCGCGGGCCACAGGCCTCCGACGAGCGCGACGACGACGACGAGCAGTTGGTAGGCCAACGCGCTGGGCGTGAGGTAATCGGTTCCGCGCACCTGCACGAGTAAAAAAGTCAGGAGCGGTCCGATGAGCAACGTGATCGCCAGACCCACCAGTTTGCGCTTCGTGGAGAGCGCACCGCGCAAGCGTGGAAGACGGCGGCGACCGGCCGCAGCCGCGTGGTTGACGATGTGAACGTCAATGTCGCCGCTGGTACGAATAACAGTGGCGCCGATGCCGGGCCCCGAGGTCGCGGCGGCCAGCCGGCCGCGGCGAGAGGCCCCAAGAACAAGCTGTGTCGCGTTGACCGACTTCGCAAACTCAACCAGCGTCGTCGGCACGTCTTCTCCGACAACGGCGTGGAAGGTTCCACCCAGCGACTCGGTGAGGGCGCGTTGGGCGGTGAGCGCCGTGGGGTCGCTACCGCGCAGACCATCCTGGTGTGAGACATGCACGACAAGAAGTTCGCCACCCGACGAACGGGCGGCAATGCGAGCGCCGCGGCGAATCAATGTCTCGCCTTCGGGGCCACCGGTCAGCGCGACCACGACGCGTTCGCGGGTCTGCCACGTGCCATCAATTTCGTGCTGCTCGCGGTAGCTCAGGAGCGCTTGCTCGACCTCATCGGCCAGCCACAGCAGCGCGAGTTCGCGCAGCGCCGTGAGGTTGCCGAGGCGAAAGTAGTTCGACAGCGCCGCATCAATGCGTTCGGCCGGATACACCTGGCCTGCGGTCAAACGATCACGCAACGCTTGGGGCGCGATATCGATGACCTCGATCTCATCGGCCGAACGCACGACGGCGTCCGGCACGGTCTCGGTCTGCGTGATCTGTGTGATGCCACGCACCACGTCATTGAGTGACTCAATGTGCTGCACGTTGACGGTGGTGATGACGTCGATTCCCGCAGCGCGGATCTCCTCAACGTCTTGCCACCGTTTCTCGTTGCGGCTGCCCGGTGCGTTGGTGTGCGCGAGTTCATCGATGAGCGCGACGTCAGGGTGACGCGCGATGAGCGCATCGACGTCGAGCTCACTGAGCGTCACGCCGCGGTGGTCGGCGACCCGGCGGGGCTGAAGTTCGAGGCCCTCAGCCTTCGCCAGGGTCGCCGCTCGCCCGTGCGTTTCGAGCACGCCGACGACCACGTCACGGCCGTCGGCGGCCAGACGGTGACCTTCGGAGAGCATCTCAAAGGTCTTGCCCACGCCGGGGGCGGCGCCGAGAAGTACCCGAAGGTAACCGCGTTTCATTCTTTACTCGTTCTTCGAGAGCGCGTCGAGCGCGAGGTTGAGTTGCAGCACGTTGACCGTCGGTTCACCGAGGTAGCCCAGATCGCGGGGTTGCGTGTGCGATTCTACGAGCGCGAGCACGTCGGTGGTGGCCAATCCGCGTGCTTTCGCCACGGCCGTTGCCTGACTCGTCGCGTTCTCGACCGAAATGTGAGGGTCAAGACCGGAGGAAGAGCTGGTCAGCGCGTCGGGTTCAGATGCCCCGGCCGCGAGTCGTTCTGTGATCGCCGCGATCAGGTCTGGGTTCTCCGGGCCGAGGTTACTGCCCGAAGAATTGCCAGCGTCATACCCGACGGCAGAAGGTCGCGGCTGGAAGTATTCCACCAGCGGCATGCCATCTTCGTCAGTGAACGGCTGTCCCAGGAGAGCGGAACCGACGACGTCGCCGTCAGCGTTCTGAATGAGTGATCCGTTGGCTTGCGCAGGGAGCGCTACCTGGCCGACTGCCCACACGGCGGTCGGGTAGATGATGCCAAGGCCCACGGTTGCCAGCGCGAGCGCGCGAACGGCGGTGCCGAACGTGCGTGATGTGGTGCGAGTGCTTGCCATGATGTTTTCCTTACGCTGCGCGGCCTACAGGCCGGGCAGCACGCTCACGAAGAGGTCAATGATTTTGATGCCGATGAACGGGGCGATCACTCCGCCGAGTCCGTAGAGCAGGAGGTTGCGGCTGAGGAGCTTCGAAGCGCTCATCGCGCGGTAGGTGACGCCGCGCAGTGCCAGCGGAATCAACACGACGATGACCAACGCGTTGAAGATAATCGCGCTCAGCACCGCTGAGGCGGGCGATGACAGCCCCATGATGTTGAGGGCCGCAAGCCCGGGGAAAACACCCATGAACATCGCCGGAATGATGGCGAAGTACTTGGCGATGTCGTTCGCGAGGGAGAACGTCGTAAGCGCGCCGCGCGTGATCAACAGCTGCTTGCCGATGCGCACAATGTCGATGAGCTTGGTCGGGTCAGAGTCGAGGTCAATCATGTTGCCCGCCTCCTTTGCCGCGCTCGTGCCGGTGTTCATAGCCACCCCGACATCTGCCTGGGCCAGCGCGGGAGCGTCATTGGTTCCGTCGCCCGTCATCGCCACCATGCGCCCACCCTCTTGCTCCTTGCGGATCAGGTCGAGCTTGTTTTCGGGCGTCGCCTCGGCGAGGTAGTCGTCAACGCCAGCCTCGGAGGCGATGGCGGCGGCCGTGAGCGGGTTGTCACCGGTGATCATGACGGTGCGAATGCCCATCGCACGCAACTCGTCGAACCGTTCGCGCAGGCCCTCCTTGACGACGTCTTTCAGATGCACGACGCCGAGGATGCCCGCGGCGTCCGGGCCGATCACGGCGACCGTGAGCGGCGTGCCGCCATCGCCCGCGATTTGGTCGGTGACGGTCGTGACCGCAGCGTCGATGTCGGCCGCAATCGCGATGTTCTCGCTCGCGAGCCACGCACGCACGGCCGAGCCGGCACCCTTGCGAATGCGGGTGCCGTCGGGCAGGTCAAGGCCGCTCATTCGGGTTTGCGCGGTGAACGGAACCACGACTGCGGAGTCGGCGGAGGTTGCCGTTACACCGCGCAACTGCGCGAGTTCAACGACCGATGCGCCCTCGGGTGTGGGGTCGGCGAGCGATGAAAGCGCGGCCGCACGAGTGAGGTCGGTGACGTCGACTCCCGGGGTCGCGACGAAGTCGACGGCGCGACGGTTGCCGTAGGTGATGGTTCCGGTCTTATCCAGCAGCAGCGTGGTGACGTCACCCGCAGCCTCGACGGCACGGCCCGACATCGCGAGTACGTTGCGCTGCACGAGGCGGTCCATTCCGGCGATGCCGATTGCGCTCAGGAGCGCCCCGATCGTCGTCGGAATGAGGCACACCAGCAGCGCGATGAGCACCGGAATCGAGACCGGAGATCCGACATATCCGGCAATCGGGTTGAGTACGAGCACAACCACAAGGAAGGCGATCGAGAGGCTCGCGAGGAGAATGTTGAGCGCGATTTCGTTGGGCGTGCGCTGGCGGGCAGCGCCTTCGACGAGCGCAATCATGCGGTCAACGAACGTGTCGCCCGGCTTTGCCGTGATGTGCACCACGATGCGGTCGCTCAGTACGCGGGTGCCGCCGGTAACGGCCGAGCGGTCGCCACCAGATTCGCGCACGACAGGTGCCGATTCGCCCGTGATGGCCGATTCGTCGATCGTCGCGATGCCCGAAATGATGTCGCCATCACCCGGCACCAGCTCGCCCGCGGTCACGATGACAACGTCGCCGACGGTGAGCTCGGTAGAAGCGACCGGGCGGGTGTCGGCCACCGTTGCGTTGACGTCGGAGGCAGCGTTGTAGTTCACGACGACAGTGGCCATCGTGGTGCTGCGGGTCTTGCGCAGGCTCTGCGCCTGCGCCTTGCCACGGCCTTCGGCGACCGACTCCGCGAGGTTCGCGAACAACACGGTGAGCCACAGCCACACCGCAATTGCGATCGTGAAGCCGAGCTCGCCGCCCGCCCCGATGAAGGGGCTCGCGATGGCGAGCACGGTGGTGAACGCCGCGCCCACCCACACGAGCATCATGACGGGGTTGCGCCACTGCTCGGCGGGATTGAGGCGGCGAATTGTGCCGGGGAGTGCCGCCGTGAGCTGCTGCATCGACAGTGTTCGCTTGGCTTGGAAACGAGGCGAGGGCTGGGTTTCGGGCCGCGGAACCGCGGGTGCGGTGGTCATGAGATGAGTCCTTCTGCGAGGGGGCCGAGGGTCAGCACGGGAAAGTACGTCAGCGCCGTGAAGATCACGACGACACCCGTGAGGAGGCCGGCAAATTGCGGACGGTGAGTGGGAAGCGTGCCGACGGTCGCCGGAGCCGATGTCTGCTGCGCGAGCGAGCCGGCGAGGGCGAGCACGAGCATGATCGGCAGGAATCGGCCGAGCAGCATCGCAACACCAAGGGCAGTCGCGAGCCACGGTGTGCTTGCCGTGAGACCGGCGAACGCCGAACCGTTGTTGTTCGATGCCGATGTGAAGGCATAAAGCACTTCGCTGAGACCGTGGTTGCTGGGGTTCAAGATCGAGACGTTTTCAATCTCTTCGCGGATACCCGGAATCGCAAAGCTCAAACCGGTTCCGAGGAGCACGAGCGTCGGCGTCACCAGAATGTAGAGGCTCGCGAGCGTCATTTGCTTCGGGCCGATACGCTTGCCGAGGTATTCGGGCGTGCGGCCAATGAGCAGGCCACCCACGAATACGGCGATCACAGCGAGCACGAGCATGCCGTACAGGCCCGAGCCCACACCGCCGGGCGAGATTTCGCCGAGCATCATGTTGATCATTGGCATCATGCCGCCGAGCGCGGTGTACGAATCGTGCATCGAGTTGACGGCACCCGTTGAGGTCATGGTGCTGGTGGTTCCGAACAGGGTCGAACCGAGAATGCCAAACCGTTGCTCTTTACCCTCCATCGCGCCCCCAGCAAGCTGCGGAGCGGTTCCGTTCGCCGCCAACTCAGCCCAGCCGACGAGCACCAGGCTCGTGAGAAAGAGGCCAGCCATAACGCTCACGATGACGATGCCCTGGCGGGTGTCTTTCACGAGCATGCCGAACGTGCGGGGCAGCGAGAACGGGATGATGAGCATCAGCACGATCTCGAACAGGTTGGTCCACGCCGTCGGGTTTTCGAACGGGTGCGCCGAGTTCGCGTTGAAGTAGCCGCCGCCGTTCGTGCCGAGGAGCTTGATCGCCTCTTGGCTCGCGGTGAGGCCACCGGGGATCGACTGCGTGCTGCCCGTCACGGTGGTGACGTCAGTGAAGCCGTTGAGGTTCTGGATCACACCACCGGCGATCAGCACGATCGCAGCGATGAACGAGATCGGCAGCAGAATGCGCACGGTGCCGCGGGTGAGGTCTGTCCAGAAGTTGCCGAGCGTGCCGCCCGAGCGCGATGCGAAACCGCGCACAACGGCGATCGCAACGGCCATGCCGACTGCGGCCGAGACGAAGTTCTGTACCGCGAGGCCAGCGGCCTGCGTGACGTATGCCATCGTCACTTCTGGCGAGTACGACTGCCAGTTGGTGTTCGATATGAAGCTCGCCGCGGTGTTGAAGGCGACGCCCTCCGGAACCGGCGGGAGGCCGAGCGAGAAGGGCAACCACTGCTGTATGCGCTGCAGTGCATATACCGCGATGACGCTGACGAGGCTGAAGGCGAGAACAGCGCGCAGGTACGACTGCCACGACTGTCCGCGGCCGGAGCTGACGCCGATCAGGCGGTAGATGCCCCGCTCAACACGGAGATCTTTTGACGACGAGTACACCCGCGCCATGTACGAACCGAACGGCTTGTAGGCAACGATGAGGATGAGGGCGAGCGTGAGCGCCTGGAGCACGCCGAAGACAATGGTATTCACGTCAGAACTTCTCCGGCTTCACGAGGGCGATCGCCAAATAGACGATGCCGGCAACGCCGAGTGCTGCCGCGATAAGACCAAAAACAATCACCGGCGGTCCACCGCCCGGGCCATCAGCGCGACGAGTGCAAAGCACGCCACCGCTACCAACAGAAAAACCACGTCGAGCATGTCAATTCCTTTGTTAGGCGCGACAAATTGCCGCGTGGAGTCGATATTTCTCCTGCTGTGTTGCGTGAGCCGCCGTCCTAACGAAATCCCTACGGGCCGTGAGCCAATGCTTACGGCTTCCTTACGACGCCGACGAAATCAGCCCCGTGGTTCTGGAACCACGGGGCTGTGAGCGAACGCGCCGTCGCCGGTGCGAGAACCTAGTTCAAGAACTCGCGGGCAGCGATGACCAACGCATCGACGCCGCGCTCGATCGTAGGGTGCAGGATCGGGGCGAAGAAGGGGGAGTGGTTGCTCGGAATGTCGGCCTCGGCCGTGCCCGCTGCCATTGCTGCGGCGAACGCTTCGGGCTCAACGCCACCCCAGAACCAGTAGACGAGCGGCACGCCGGCTTCGGTCGCGAGCCACGAGACGTCTTCTGATCCGGTGAACATGCCGGGGTCGAGCACCGCGTCCTCACCGAACGCGGTCTCCCACGCAAAGATGAGGCGGTCCGTCGCTTCGAGGTCGTTGATCGTCGGGGGCAGCGTGTGCAGAATCTCGATCGTTGGCTCTTCGGTAGCGCCCGACGCGAGAGCCTCAGCCTTGATGATGTGCTCAACCTTGTTCATCACGCCCTGACGGGCAGTATCGTTGGGGTAACGCAGGCTGATGTCGATCGTTGCGGTCGCGGGAATGATGTTGTTCTTGAGACCAGCGTGCATCGAACCGACGGTGACGACGGCCATTTCGCGCGGATCAGTTTCACGGGAAACAATCGTCTGCAGTCGCATGACGGTCGCCGCAGCCATGACGACGGGGTCGATCGTGGTGTCGGGGCGCGAGCCGTGGCCGCCGCGTCCGTGCAGCACAACGTGCAGTCCGTCGGAAGCCGCCATTTGCGCGCCGGAACGCACGCCAATGGTTCCGGCCGGCAACGGCGCCAAGTGCTGACCCAGCACGATCGTGGGCTTCGGGAAGCGGGTGAGAACGTCGTCGGCGATCATCGCCTGGGCGCCGGAACCATATTCTTCCGCCGGCTGGAAGACGGCAACAATGGTTCCGCTCCACTTGTCAGTCGTCGCCTGCAACTGCTCGAGCGCGCCGAGCATCGCGGTCACGTGCATGTCGTGGCCGCACGCATGCATGACCGGAACATCGGTGCCCTCGGGGTCGATGCCGCGGGCGGTCGAGGCGTAGTCGAGACCCGTTTCTTCCTTGACGGGGAGCGCGTCCATGTCAGCGCGCAGCCAGACCACCGGGCCGTCGCCATTGCGAATGACGGCGGCGATGCCGGTCTTACCGATGCCCGTCTCGTGCTCGATGCCGAGGGCGGTCAAGTGGGCTGCGATGACACCCGCCGTGCGGGTCTCCTGGAACGACAACTCGGGGTTGCGGTGCAAGTCGATGTAGATGGCTTCAAGGTCGAGGGTCATGCCCGAAGCCTAGCGACTACCGCGGCGCGCGTGCAGTGGTCTCGCGCACGACCAGCTCGAACGGCAACGCGTTGGGCTGGTGCGTGACGGGCTTCTTCGTCTCGTCGAGCTCGCGGAACACCGCTTCGGCCGCACGCGCTCCCTGCTTGAGCGGAAACTGGTCGACCGTCGTGAGTCGAAAGAAGTCACCCAGTTCGTGACCGTCGATGCCGATGATCGAGAGGTCGTCGGGCACACGGAAGCCGAGGTCGCGAGCAGCAAGAATCGCGCCGATCGCCATTTCATCGGAGCCCGCAAAGATCGCCGTCGGGCGGTCGTGGGGGCGGCCGAGGAGTTGCTTCGCGGCGCGGAATCCGCCCTCGATCGTGAAGTCGGCGGGTTCGTACAGCGCGGGGCTCGGCTCAATGTCGGCATCGCGCAGGGCCTGCTCAAAACCGAGGCGGCGCGTCGTCGGCACGTGAAAGTCGATGTCGAACTCGGGGTTTGCGCCAATGTGGGCGATCGTGCGGTGGCCGAGCGTAATGAGGTGGTTCGTCGCCATGCGCGCCACCTCGAAGTCATCGACCGTGAGGGTCGACAGCTGCGGATTGGGACCACCAATCGCGATCACCGGAATGCCGAGCTCGAGCAACGCCTGGCTCTCGGCGTCGTCGAGCTGAATCGACACCGCGATCACGGCATCAACGCGACCGCGGCGCAAGAAGGTGCGGAAGATCTCGCCGCGCGCCTTCTCATCGGCCGTGATGTTGTACAGCGTGATGTCGTAGCCCGCGCGGGTGACGGCCGCCGCGAGTCCGCTCAGCACGGCCGAGAAGAACCAGCGATCGAGATACGGAACAATCACGCCGATGTTGCGGGTGCGTCCGGAGGCGAGGGAGGAGGCGCTCGATGACACGACGTAGCCCAAGGCGCGCGCTGCGGTCAGCACGCGCTCCTTGGTGGGAGCCGACACGTGTCCGCGCCCGCTGAGCGCGCGCGAAACCGTCGCCGTTGAGACGCCCGCAGAGCGCGCAACCTCATCGATGCTCACCATCGAGCGGCCTCCATTCGGGTTTTAGACGTCGCGAACCCACACCGTGACATCGGTCAGCACAGCGCCGTCGATGTCAGGCTCGCTCGCGATGAGCACCGTCTTGTCGCCAAGCTCTACGGGTGCGGCGCCAAAGTTGGTGATGACTTCGATGTCGCCATTCTTAAAGGCGACCACGTCACTACCGTACTGGTCGTTCCATTCGAGGGTGCCGGTTCCGAGCCCGAAGTCTGCGCGCAGCGTCAGCGCATTCGTGTACAGCGACAGCGTCGACTCCTTCACGCCGCGCTGCACGTCGCGAGCAAACGCCGCGAAACCAACAGGCTGGGGCAGCCACGCCTCACCGGTTTCGTTGAAGCCGAACGCCGGAGCGTTCCCCACCCACGGCAGCGGCACGCGGCAGCCGTCGCGACCGTAGCGCTTCTTGTTGGTGCGGAACCACGTGGGGTCTTGGCGGGCGTCGTCGGGCAGGTCGATGACCTCGGGCAGGCCGAGCTCTTCGCCCTGGTACAGGTAGGCAGAGCCGGGCAGCGCGAGCATCATGGTCGATGCGGCGCGAGCACGGCGCAGGCCGAGAGCGGCGTCGGGGCGCGGGCCGGGGGTGTTCGGGCCGATGCCCTCACCCTGCGGGTTGTCGATCGTCAGCGCGAGACGCGTAGCGTGACGCACGACGTCGTGGTTGGAGAGCACCCACGTTGACGGTGCGCCAACAGCGCCGTAGCGCAGCAGCGATTCTGTGATCACGGCGCGCTGGGCGGCCGGCTGCCACGGCGTTTCGAGGTAGGCGAAGTTGAAGGTCTGGTGCATTTCGCCCGGACGAACCCACTTCGTGGTCTGCTCGATCGTGGGCAGCCAGGCCTCGCCGCACAGCGCGCGGTCGCCGTCGTATTCGGCGAGCAGCTTGTTCCAATCGCGGTAGATGTCGTGCACGCCGTCTTGACCCCAGTAGGGCACGTCAGCCGAGTCGCCGCCCATGGAGCCGCCGTCGGGGTTGGGCGTGTAGTCGGGCAGGCCGTCGGCCTTGACCATGCCGTGTGCAACGTCAACGCGGAAGCCGTCGACGCCGCGGTCGAGCCAGAACCGCAGAATGCGGCGGAACTCTTCGCGAACCTCTTCGTTGTTCCAGTTGAAGTCGGGCTGACTGGAGTCGAAGATGTGCAGGTACCACTGGCCGGGTGTGCCGTCAGCGTTGGTGGTGCGCGTCCACGCCGGGCCGCCGAAGACCGACTCCCAGTTGTTGGGGGCGATTTCGCCATTGTCGCCCTTGCCATCGCGGAACATGTAGCGCTCGCGCTCGGGGCTGCCGGGCGCTGCCGCGAGGGCCTGCTGGAACCACACGTGCTGGTCGGAGGAGTGGTTCGGAACCAGGTCGACGATGACGCGGATGTTGCGTTCGTGGGCCGCGGCGAGCATGGTGTCGAAGTCAGCCAGGGTGCCGAAGAGCGGGTCGACATCGCAATAGTCGGCGACGTCGTAGCCGGCGTCTTTCTGCGGGCTGGTCATGAACGGACTCAGCCAGATGGCGTCAATGCCGAGGTCACGAAGGTCATCGAGTCGGCTGGTGATGCCGGGCAGGTCGCCGATGCCATCGCCGGACTGGTCGGCGAAGGAGCGGGGGTAGATCTGATAGATGACGGCGGAGCGCCACCATTCTGATCCGGTGGTCGCGTCGTTGCGGGTGAAAGTCTCCGGCATGCTCATAGGGACACCATACTGTAAGCGCTTACATTTTGGCAGTGGTAGGCGGGAAATTTCCCGTAATTCCGGGGTACAGGGCGGAGCAAACTCTCATCTGCGCCGAGTATCCTTACAAGAGTGACTTCGGCTGAGCTTGACCGCGCCCTTTCCCTGATCCGCAGCATCCCGGACTACCCGCAGCCCGGTGTGCTGTTTCGAGACATCACGCCGCTGCTCGCCGATGCCGCAGCGCTGACCACGACGATCGATGCTCTCATCGCACCGTTCCGCGGTGAGTTTGACTACGTTGCTGGCATCGAGGCGCGCGGATTCTTGCTCGCCGGGGCCGCCGCCACCTACGCCAATGTTGGGCTCATCCCCATTCGCAAGGCGGGCAAGCTGCCGCGGCCCGCCGCAGCCGTCTCCTACGCGCTGGAATACGGCACCGCGACGATCGAAGCGCACGATGACATTCCCAATGGCGCGACCGTGCTGCTGATTGACGATGTGCTCGCAACCGGCGGCACCCTCGGCGCCGCACACGACCTGGTTTCGCAGCTCGGTGGTTCCGTCGTCGGCACCGCCGTGCTGTTTGAGATCGACGAGCTTGGCGGCCGCGAAGCGGTTGGCGACCCGCGCCTGCACGCTGTCTTTCACTCGTAAGCCGCCAGCCGTGAGCGCCATGTCTGACCGGGGTGGGGTGCCTCTGGAACTTCGACTCGTCATGCCCGATGACGTCAAGACCGTCACGCGCTGGTCGCAGGATGAGCGGGTCAACCGCTACGTCGGCGGGCCGAGCGTGTGGACGGTGGAGTTCACGCGCTCACGCGTGCTCAGCGCAGGTGGCGGCGACTCATTTCGGCGCTGGTATCTCGCATCGCGCGGCGGCGACATTGTCGGCATGGGCGCCATCATGTTTCCCGATGAATCGACCGAACTCGGCTACTGGGTCGACCCAGAACACTGGGGTCAGGGCATCGCCGGGCAGATTCTTGACGGAATGATCGCGGTGGCGCGCGAAGCCGATCGCGGCCTGCCGCTGAGCGCGCAGATTCAGCCCGCCAACGGCGCCTCGGTGCGCGTGGCCGAGCGCGCCGGATTCGCGTGGTTTGCCAGCCACGACGACTTCGACGAGTACCGCCGCGAGAGCTGAGGGCTACCGGGGCACGGGGTGCTGGGTGGTTCCGCGCCGCGCGTACGCTAGTGCTGCGTGGTTCCGCAGTGCGGCGTTAGCCGGGCTGTTGCGAGAGCGTGGTCATTTCGGTCGTGAGCACGGTGTGACGCAGGGTGCGTAGCGCGGCGTCGGAGTGCAGCGCCATGAGGTGTGCCGCCGCGGCGACGTCGCGCGCGCGGATCGAGGTGAGGATGCGGTCGTGCTCATTGAGCAGTACGGCGGGGTCGATGCTCTCGGCGATGTGAGCGCCCAGGCCCGAGGAGTCGAGGGCGCGGGAGAGTGACGTGTCGAGGTCGGCGAGCAGGCGGTTGCCGGAGGCTTGAGCGATGGCGCCGTGAAACAGGGTGCAGCGGGTCACGCCACCGGGGATGCCGGCATTGTGCTCACGCATCGCCTCCATCTCGATCGCGACCGCGGTTTCCATGGCCTCCAGGCGTTCCGGAATCCACTGCGCGGCGGCCGTCTGGGCGGCCTCGACATCGAGCGCGCGGCGAATGCCGATGAGCTCGGCGGGGTGATACGTCTGAAGGGCGTCAAACAAGAGGGACGGCGCGGGCGTGAGCGAGCGCACAAAAGTGCCGCGTGCGGGCAGGGTCTCGACCATGCCGAGCGTGGCGAGCGAGCGCACCGCTTCACGCACGGTGGAGCGGCCAACACCGAGTTGTTCGGTGAGTTCCGGCTCGGTGGGGATGCGGGATCCCACGGGCCACTCGCCGGCGGAGATGCGTGCCTTGAGCTGCGCTAGCGTTGTGCGCGCCAGCGCGCTTCCCATTGGTTCGGCCATGGGCACCTCCCTCGTCACCTTCAGCCTATTGTGCTGGCGGTCGTTCGCCGGAGTTTTTTGGGCTCACGCGCCTGAATTCGGGCGGATTTCATACGTATTTGCGAGGTTGTGCCGGGTCAGCGCCGAAAGGTGGTGGCGCTCAGGCAAACATCAGATGATGATCTTCATCTGATGATAGGTTGGCGACGTGTCTGAAACACCCCGCGCTACAGCTCCCTATGACGCCCTGTTGGTCTGCTCTTTCGGCGGACCAAACCGCACCCCCGACGTGTTGCCATTTCTCAAGAATGTGACGGACGGCAAGGGGATTCCCGATGAACGTCTGGTTGAAGTGGGGGAGCACTACTACCACTTTGGCGGCAAGAGCCCCATCAACGAGCAGAACCTGGAGTTGATCGACGCGCTCGCCGCCGAGCTGCGCGCTCGCGGCGAAAACCTGCCTGTGCTGTGGGGCAACCGCAACTGGCACCCCTTCACGGTTGACACACTGCGCGACGCAGCCGCATTCGGAACCAGCCGCGTGCTGACCCTGGTGACGAGCGCCTACGCCTCCTATTCGGGCAGCCGTCAGTACCGCGAGCACCTCGCGGCGGCCGTCACCGAGCTCGGCGACATCGCGCCCGAGATCGACATTCTGCGGCCCTTCTTCAACGACCCCGGCTTTGTCGGCGCCAACCGTGAGCAGATCATCGCCGCCATCGACTCGCTCGACGGCGGCGCGGCCGACACCCACGTTGTGTACGTCACCCACTCCATCCCCAACACGATGCAAGACGCCTCGGCGCGCACCGGCGCCGGCTACGCCGAGCAGCACGAAGACGTGCGCGCGACCATCGACGCCGACCTTCGTGCCCACTACGGTCACGAACTACCCTCGTCGCTGGCGTACTGCTCCCGCTCCGGCAGCCCCATGGTTCCGTGGCTCGAACCAGACGTTAACGACCACCTCGAAGAGCTCGCGGCGGCCGGCGTGCACAAAGTGGTGCTCGCGCCGATCGGCTTCATCTCTGACCACATGGAGGTCGCGTACGACCTCGACACCGAGGCCATGGAGACGGCGACGGAACTCGGCATGCAGGCCGCCCGCGCCGGAACCGCGTCAACGCATCCGCTGTTCATCAGCGGCCTGGTCGACATGGTGTTGGAACGCGCAGCGCGCGAGCGTGGTGAGGACGTCGAGCCAGTGACCGTCGGCGCGCTCCCCGCGTTTGCCGACGTTGCCCCCGCCGGAAGCTGCCGCATGCGCGACGGCGAAATCACGGGAATCCCCGTTATCGCAGGAATGGAAGACTGATGTCACAGCAGCACCCCGTCATTGACCACTCGGCTATCGCTGAAGAGGTCAACGCGGCCATCAACTACACGATGTATGCCGTCTTTCGGGCGCAGCGTCTTGGTTCCGCTGCTCCGCGGGACGTGCTCGACGCGGTCGCTGGCATCGAGGGATTGCAGACGCGAGGGTGGTACGAAATCTCCGGGTTCCGCGCCGACGCTGACGTCATGATTTGGTGGCATGCGACCGAGGTGGAGACTCTGCAGGCCGCTTATCGCGCCGTGGTTTCGGCTTCGGACGGCGCGCTCGAACCGGTGTGGTCAAACATCGGCGTGCACCGTGCGGCCGAGTTCAACCGGGCGCACGTGCCGGCATTCTTGGCGGGCGAAAAGCCCGGCGGCTACGTGTGCGTGTACCCGTTCGTGCGCTCGCGCGAGTGGTATCTGCTGCCGGAAGCCGAGCGCGCCCAGATGTTGCGCGACCACGGCGCCGCTGCCCGCGACTACCGCGATGTGCTGGCGAACACGGTCTCGGCTTTCGCCCTCGGCGACTACGAGTGGTTGCTCGCTTTCGAGTCTGACAACCTGATTCGCATCGTCGACCTGATGCGCGAGCTGCGCGCCACTGAGGCCCGCCGCCACGTGATCGAGGAGACTCCGTTCTTCACCGGCCCGCTGGTCGACGCCGAGGTGCTGCTGGGCCGCTTGCTCGGGTAGGTCGGCTGGGGCGGTTCCGTTGGCGCGGTTCCGTTGCCGCGGTTGCGTTGGCGCGGTTCCGTGGCCAAATGTCGGAACCGTGTGGCTGGGGGCGCCGTGGCGGGCGTGGGTTTCGGCGTGTTGGGGTGAGTGCTCCGTCATTTGGGAACCGCTGGGAGCGGAACGCGCGTGCGGAACGCGTGCGAACCGTGGTTCCGCTTCGCGAGTTGTCTGTGGTTTCGTCGTGCGCGCGGCGCGCAGTTTCGTCGCCAAATGTCGGAACCGTGTGGTGGGGGACGCCGTGGCGGGCGTGGTTTTCGGCGTGTCGGGGTGAGTGCTCCGACATTTGGGAACCGCTGGGACGCGGAACGCGCGTGCGGAACGCGTGCGAACCGCACGCTCCGTGGTTCCGCTTTGCGCGTTGTCTGTGATTCCGCTTCGCGCGCCATCGGAACCACGTGGTCGCTGGAACCACGGTGTGCGGCGAGCACGACCCGTGCGCTTGACCGATTGGCCGCGTTAGCTCGTAAAGACGATGTTTTCGGGGGTTTCGCCGGCGAGGAGGTGACGAATCTGTCGCACAATGAGGCGCGCGATGCGGGGCTGCATGGAGGAGGCGGCGCCGCCGACGTGCGGCGTGATGAGCACGTTGTCGATGGTCCAGAGGGGGCTGTCTACGGGCAGTGGCTCGGGCTCGGTGACATCAAGCGCGGCGCGCAGTCGGCCGCCTGCGGTGTGTTCGGCGAGAGCGACGGGGTCGATGAGCGTGCCACGGCCGACGTTGACCACGAGTGCGCCGTCTGGCAGCGCGGACAGAACGGCATCGTCAATGATGTGGTGGGTCGCATCGTTGGCCGGCAGTGAGGTGATGAGGATCTCCGTCGTCGGCAACAGTTCAGGCAACTCGTCAATGCCGTGCACGTGCACGCCGTCTTCGTTGCGCGCACTCGACGCGACGGGCACGATCTCGACCTCAAATGGTTCCAATCGCGCAGCGATCGCCTTGCCAACGCCGCCGTAGCCGAGCACCATCACGCGACGATCGGCCAGGCTCGGTGAGAATCGGCCATGCCATTTGCTCTCGGTCTGCTGTCGCACATACAGCGGCAGGCGGCGCTGGCTGGCGAGGGTCAAGGCGAGGGCAAGTTCGGCGGTCGCCGCCTCGTGTACCGACGTTGCATTGGCAAAAACGTGCCCCGGCGGCAGGCTCGTCGGCACGTCATCCCACCCGATTGACTGACTCTGCACGAGCGTGGTGGCAACGCCCGCAAGGTTGGGCAGCCGGTCGGCGGCTGACATGTATGGTGCGACGACGATGTCGATGTGCTCGCGGTTAGACGGGCTTTCGAGCGTCCACTCGAACAGCTCAACGTTGCTGGCCTCGACGGGCGTCAGCAGCGCCGCAACATCGCCGAGGAGCCGAGCAGAAGGAACCGAAACAGTCATCGAAGTCATATTGCGAGCCTAACGAGGGTGTCGGGGTGGGCGCGAGGGGATCGGTTTCGAGGGGGTCGGGGGTGAGGGGGCGGTCTGAGGTGGTCTGAGGTGAGGGGTCGGGTGATGGGGGTCGGGTGCTGGGGGCCCTCGCGTGCGCGCCTTTGAGGTGATTGCTGATTACTGATTGCTGGGCCCCCGGCACGCCACCAGCCCACCGACCACACGCGGGGGCAGGAGATCAACGTGAGGGAAGGATGATTTCGCCGAGATCTCCGTCTGCGGGGTTGTTTTCCTGCTCTCAGGTTTGCGGAAAGCACGGGCTGCGGAACCCGCGAGCCGGAACCCGAACGCGCGCCAGCCCCCGGCCACACGCGGGGGCTGGAGATTAACGCGGGAGAAGGATGATTTCGCCGAGGTCTCCGTCTGCGGCGTTGTCTTCCTGCTCTCAGGTTTGCGGAAAGCACGGGCTGCGGAACCACGGCGCACCGGGATTGCGGAACCACGGCGCACCGGGATTGCGGAACCACGGCGCACCGGGTTTGCGGAACCACGGCGCACCGGGATTGCGGATCCAGCGGAACCCCCGAAACCCCAACCCCCGAAACCCCCAAAACTCAACCCCCAAACCCCGCTACCGCGTGACGGGGTCGCCGGAGGCGTGGAACGCGGCGAGGTCGCGGCGGGTGGGCGCGGCCTCCCAATCACCGTGGGCGAGGCAGGATGGTTCCGGCGTTGTTGACGAGAATGTCGGCGCGATCGGCGACCTCTGTGGCGAAGGCGGCAACCGCTTCGCGATCGCGGAAGTCGACGGCAAACCCCTCAAACGAGCGGCCAAGTTCGCGAACGCGCGCGCCGATGGCGCCGCCGTCGGCCTCCTGGCTGGCCGAAACGCCGATGATGTCGGCTCCGGCCTCGGCGAGTGCCTCAGCCATGGCAAACCCGATGCCGCGGCGCGCCCCCGTCACCACAGCCGTGGTTCCGCTCAGGTCAAAAAGCGTCGTCATGATGTTCTCCGTTCTTCGCGCCGTTGCAGGCGGAGAGGCGTTCGTGTTGCGCGCGGTGCTGGGGTGAGGCGGAACCGTTTAGGTAGTTCCGTGTGGCGGAACTTGGTTCCATAAATGGTAGACTAGCGTAGACGACCGGGGGAATCGAAACTCTCCGCCCCTGCACGTGAGAGAAAAGAGTGACCGAAATGGATGCGATGGCGACGCTGCACGCACCGTCGACGGGGGCGAGTCACAAGGTATTGCGGGTGCTGGAGGCGGCGCTGCTGCACCCGAGATTCACTGACATTGTTGACGAATCTGGACTCCCGAAGTCGACCGTGCACCGCATTCTCTCTTCGCTGGTCGAGGAGGGGTACGTCTCGGGTGACGCCGAGAACGGATACCGTGCCGGCCGCAGGTTTATGTCGCTCGCGGGGCTTGTGCTCGGCGCGGCCGACATTACGACTGCCGCTCGCGATGTCGTCGATCGCCTGGTGCGCGACGTTGACTGCACGATTCACGTTGGCGCGCTTTCGGGCGACGAAATGGTCTACGTGATTCGTGAGGATTCTTCGAAGCCGTACCGCATGAAGTCGCGCGTCGGCCTGTCGATTCCGCTCCATTCCTCCGGCATGGGCAAGGCCGTTCTTGGCGAATGGAGCGAGGCCGACCTGCGCGGCTATGCCGAACGCACCGGGTTGCCCGCCCGCACCGATGCCACAATCACGACTGTCGACGGACTGCTCGCCGCGGCGGCGGAAGTGCGCGAACGTGGCTACGCCCTTGACCTGTCAGAAAACGAGGTCGGAACCGTATGCGTTTCGGCCGCGATTCACGACTACACCGGGCGTGCGACGCACGGCATCTCGATCTCCTCGATTGCGCTCGAGCACCCAGGCGACACGATCGCGGCCTTCGCCCCGCAGGCGATGGCCGCCGCCGCCGAAATCTCCGCACTCCTCGGAGCCCAACCCCGCGGGTGATCTGCCCCGCGGTTCCGTTTCGGTTCCGGGGTGGCGTGGTGGCGCGGTTCCGTTTGCGTGACGCGGTTCCGTGCGCCGGTGTTCCGTGGTTCTGGGCTCCGTGGTTCCGGGTTCCGGGGTCCGTGGTGCCGTTTCGGCGCCAGGCTCCGGATTTCCGCGCGCCAGGGATCTCGCGGCGGGTTGCGGCTCGGAACCACACCGTTGCGCGTGCGGAACGCGCGTTCGTGCCGTTCCACACCGGTTGTGCAGGAAGAATTCGCACACCGGTGAGAAAACCCCTGGTCAGCGAGTCGGGTGTGTGCGATTTTCCTGCATAACCGGGGGAGTGTCGCAAATAGACCCGAAACCCCGTCGCGCCTCCAGCGGAGACTCGGAACCACGTCACGCCTCGCGCGGGCGGTCGGAACGAGGAAGCAGCGGGATACAAAGACGGTCCCCACAGCGCGGGGCGCTGCGGGGACCGGATGACGTTTTAGGCGACGGCCTTCGCGAGTGCGGCGATGGCGGAGTCGAAGAACTTGGCACCGTCTTCGCCGGAGCGCATGGCGGCGGTGGTGTCGGGGCCGAAGCCCGCCTCGACGGCGTGCTCGGGGTGCGGCATGAGGCCGACCACGTTGCCGTGCTCATTGACGACACCGGCGATGTCATTCAGCGAGCCATTGGGGTTGACGCCGATGTAGCGGAAGGCCACCCGGCCCTCACCCTCGAGGCGCTTGAGCGTCTCGTCGTCGGCAATGTATCCGCCGTCGCCGTTCTTCAGCGGGATGACAATCTCATCACCCTGCGCGAACGCGTTGGTCCACGCGGTGTCGGCGTTCTCCACGCGCAAGCGCTGGTCGCGGCGAATGAACTGCTGGTTTGCGTTGCGAATCAGGCCGCCCGGAAGCAGGTGTGCTTCGACGAGCATTTGGAACCCGTTGCAAATTCCGAGGATCGGCATGCCCTTGGCGGCAGCGTCTTTGACCTCGGCCATGATCGGGGCGAGCGCGGCAATGGCGCCGGCGCGCAGGTAGTCGCCGTAGCTAAACCCACCGGGCAGCACGAGCGCATCGACGCCCTGCAGGTCGTGGTCGGCGTGCCAGAGCGCTACCGGCTCGGCGCCAGCGAGTGCAATCGCACGCTGCGCGTCGCGGTCATCCAGCGAACCGGGGAAGGTAATGACCCCGATCCGCGCGGTCATTCGACGACCTCGATGCCGACGACATCCTCGATCACAGCGTTGGAGAGCACGTCTTCGGCAACCTTGCGGGCCGACGCGAGCACCTCATCGGTGATATCGCCCTCAACCGTGAGCTCAAAACGCTTGCCAATGCGCACGTTCGAGAAGGTCTCGACGCCGAGACGGCCCAGTGCGCCGCTCACCGCCTTGCCCTGAGGGTCGAGGAGTTCGGACTTCGGCATGACGTCAACGACGATCGTGGGCATGAGTGGCTCCATGGTGCGTGAGGCGAGTGGTTCCAGTCTAGCCCGGTTATCTTTCGCCCGTGACGGCACCCGCCCGCGCCGCGTGCACTAAGGCTTGACAGGTTTGGGAGCGCTCCCATAGCGTCATCACAAACCGAAACACCAAACACCAAAACCCGAAGACCGCAAGATCCCCCAAGCCTGCCAGAGGAGTGACATTGCCGACCGCCGCCCCCACACGCACAATCCGCGACGTCCTCGGGCTCGCCTGCGCGCAGTGACAGAATCAGGTCATGGTCACATCGCCGGCTGATCCGCCCCGCAACGGCTCGCAGCATCCGCGCCGCAACGGCACGCAGCATCCCGCCCGCAACGACTCGCAGCATCCGCGCCGCAATGCCTCGCACCGCCCGCTGCGAGAACGCCCGCTGGTCATTGCCCTGCTCACCGCGCTGTGCGGCGTGGCGATCCTCACGGTGTACTTTCTGGTTCCGCTCGCGAGCTCAGAACTTGGCGCGATCGAAAGAATAATCGGAACCATTGCGGCGGGCGTGATCCTGTTGCTCGCGCTGATCTATATACGGCGTCGTGCAACGAATGTGCCGCTGCTGGTCGTATTGCTGGTGCTGGTTGCCGTCACCTTCGCGGCAACGTTTTACGTCATCGCCAGCAATCGCCCTGGCGAATTCGACGGCATTGAGACGCGAATCGATGCGCTCTACTTCACCCTCACCACCATGACGACCACCGGTTACGGCGACATCCACGCGAACGGTCAGCTCGCTCGCGTGCTGGTCTCCGTCGTCTTTGTGTTCAACATCGTCTTCCTCAGCCTGGTCGCCGCCGAGGCATCCCGCATTGTCGATGCCCGCCAGTCACGTAAGGCGGAGGCGAAGTCATGAGTCGTGTGAAAGCTCGCCTCGAGGGTGTCACCCCTAAACTCGCGCTACTCGCCGTGATGTACGGCGCGGTGGCGGGGCTCATCGCGATTCTGACGTTCAGCGGAATGCAGTGGTTGCAGCACATCGTGTGGAGCTCGAACGGTGTGCTGGGGGAGCGCTCGCCGATTCAGATCGCGACGACGATTCTCATCGGTGGCGCACTGCTGCTACTCATCAGCCGCATCGCGCCAACCGAAGATCTCGCGACCGTTTTGAAACAGGCTGGCGACCCCGGCAACCTGCCCCGCCGCGCGGTACTCACAACCGCGCTTGCCGCCATTGTCGCGGTCGCGTTCGGTAGCGCCGTCGGCCCCGAGGCGGGCATCATCGCCGTTGTGGCGCAACTGTCGGCCATCGTGTCGCGCGTGATTTCGCGCGATGCGGCAACCCAGCGCGCCATCGGCCAAGCAGGCAACGCCGGAGCCCTTGGCGGCTTCTACGCCTCGCCGCCCGGTGCGGTCGTGGTTGACGGCGATGACCTGGGGCCGCAAAACGTGTTGCAGTTGGCGGCTGGTTGTGCGGGATTCCTGGTGTTCATGGGGGTCGCGCGGCTCACCTCCGAGGGAGGCGCAACCTTCACTGTTCCGGTGACCGATAACGCGAACCTGCACTGGGGCTTGCTGGCGGTCGCTGTCGCTGCGGCAGCCGCCGGCCTGCTGTTTCGGGTCGTTCATGACGGCATGGAACGCGCGGTTGCGCGGGTTCAGCCGTGGGTTGCGACGGCGGTTGGAACCATCATTTTCGCCGCGCTGGCCGCGGCACTTCCGCTGGTGCGGTTTTCTGGTCACCATGAGCTCGGCGATCTCGAAGTGCTCACCGCAGACGGCGCGCTTTCCATGTTGGTTCTCGTCGCCGTGGCGAAAATTGGCGCGCTCGCGCTGTGTCTGGTGAGCGGATGGCGCGGCGGTGAGTTCTTCCCGCTTGTCTTTATTGGGGCGGCTCTCGGCAGTGCGATCTCGCTCGTGGTTCCGGGTCTAGACCTCGGCATGGCGATGGCAACCGGCATGGCCGCGACCGCCGCGGTTGGCTGGCAGAAGCCGCTCGCGGTGCTGCTCATCCTGGTTCTTTTGGTTGAAAGCCCTGTTGCCCTCGCGCTGGTCATCGGGGTGGGCGTTGCCTTCCTCGTTGGCTTGCTGGTTCCGCAGGGCGAGGGCTCGAAGCAGGGCGGCCGCGCCCCGAACCAGGGCGAGGGCTCGAAGCAGGGCGGCCGCGCGCCGAATCACGGCCAGGGCTCGAAGCACACCCGCCGAGGGCCGAAGCGTGACAGCGGAGGAAAGAAAGGAAGTCTGGCATGACGAACGTTCACCGTGCCTTCCCGTCGAACTTTCTGTTTGGTGCGGCAACAGCCGCGTACCAGATCGAGGGCGCGACGAGCGAAGATGGCCGCACTCCCTCGATCTGGGACACGTTTTCGTGGGTACCAGGCGCCGTCGTTGGCGGTGACACCGGCGATGTCGCGTGCGATCACTACCACCGATCTGCCGATGATGTCGCGATGATGAAGCGTCTCGGCGTGCAGACCTACCGCTTCTCGACCGCGTGGCCGCGCGTGCGCCCAGACGGCGGCGCCGCCAACCCGGCAGGCATCGATTTCTACTCGCGTCTGGTCGATGAGCTGTTGGCGGCAGACATTGTTCCGTGGCTCACCCTCTACCACTGGGATTTGCCGCAGGCGCTGCAAGACAAAGGTGGCTGGGTGTCACGTGACACCGCCGATCGGTTCACCGAATACGCGCTCACGGTGCACGACGCTCTCGGCGACCGCGTCAACATCTGGACCACTCTCAACGAGCCGTGGTGCGCATCATTTCTCTCCTACACCGGCGGCGAACACGCGCCCGGGCACACCAGCGTGCGCGAGGGGCTCCTCGCTTCCCACCACCTCCTGCTCGGCCACGGCCAGGTCATCCGTGAGCTGCGAGCCCGGGATGCCAGCCTGAACCTGGGCTTGACGACCAACCACACCGTCGCCGTAGCGCTTGACCCCAACAACCCAGCAGACGTTGACGCCGCACGCCGAATTGACGGACAGTTCAACCGTTGGTTCTTAGACCCGGTGTTTCGCGGCTCGTATCCCGCAGACATTGTCGAAGACATTCGGCTGGTTGATGCGGGCGCCGTCGAGGCGTTTGAAGCGGCGGTGCAGCCGGGAGATCTTGACCTGATTTCGCAGCACATCGACACGCTCGGCATCAACTACTACCACGGTGACCTTCTGGCTGGCTCTCCGCCCGCTGACCCTCCGGTGTCGGCAGATCCCACCACCGAGCGCGAAGTTCGTAGCCCATACCCATCGTTTGAGGGCATCTACAACGTTGAGCGCGGCCTGGAGCGCACCGCCCAAAACTGGGAGATTGAACCGGCCGGGCTGACAACGCTGCTGCAGCGCATTTGGAATGAATACGCGAAGGCTGCCGGAACCACGCTGTACGTCACAGAGAATGGCGCGGCTTTTGACGACGAACTGGTGCTCGAAAACGGCGAAGCCCGCGTGCATGACGAGCGCCGGGTAGCGTTCTTGCGCGATCATCTCAACGCGACCCTCGATGCGCAGGAGGCAGGCGTTGATGTTCGCGGGTTCTTCTACTGGTCGCTGATGGACAACTTTGAGTGGGCGTGGGGCTACGCGAAGCGGTTCGGCATTGTGCACGTCGACTACGAGACCCAGGTGCGCACGCTGAAAGACAGTGCGCTGGAGTATCGTCGGATCATCGGCGAGCGCGCGATCTCTGGTGCCGCTTCTCGGCAGCCGTAACCACTCCCCACCGGCCAGAGGAAAAATGTCCCCAGCATCATCGGCCGCCACGATCGAAGAGGTCGCGGCAGCCGCGGGCGTGTCTCGATCCACCGTTTCACGCGTGGTCAATGGCTCACCCGCCGTGAGCCCCGCCGCCGTCGCGGCCGTGAACGACGCGATCGCCAGGCTCAACTACGTGCCCAATCGTGCCGCTCGCACGCTTGCCAGCCGCACCACCAATGCCATTGCCCTCGTGGTTCCGGAAGACCCAACGCGATTCTTCGGCGACCCGTTTTTCGCCACCATTGTCGGCGGCATCTATCGCAGACTGGCCGAGACCCCCTATGTGCTGAACGTTTTCTTGGCTTCGGATGACTCGGGCGAAAAGGCCACCGCCTACCTGCGCGGCGGCAACGTTGACGGCGCCCTCATCGTCTCGCATCACGCCCGTGATGGATTCGTCGCTCGCATCGCTGATGCGGTTCCGGTGGTGTTCGCCGGCCGCCCGACGCAGCCGGAGATCGCACAACGCGCGCACTACGTTGACGTCGACAACGTGTTGGGCGGGCGGCTGGGTGCGGGATCTCTCATCGACGCCGGGCGCACGCGCATCGCGACCATTGCTGGCCCCGCCGATATGCCGCCGGGCATTGACCGACTCATCGGATTCGAGGCGGCACTCTCCGACGCGGGGCTGGAGGCGGCTGGCATCGCAGTCGGCGACTTCTCGGAGGCGAGCGGCGCCGCGGCCATGCGCGAATTGCTCGCCAGCGGGCGCGAGATTGACGCCGTCTTTGCGGCGAACGACCTGATGGCCCGCGGGGCGATGTCGGTGCTGAGCGAGACGGGTCGCAGCGTGCCAGCAGACATTTCCGTCGTGGGATTCGACGATTCGGTGATCGCCACGCAGGTCACCCCACGCCCCACCAGCGTGCGCCAGCCCTCATTTGAGCAGGGCGAGCTCATGGTTGAGGTGCTGCTGGGGTTGATCGCTGAGGAGGCCCCCGAACGAGTCACGATCGTTGACCCCGAACTGGTGGTGCGCGACTCCGTAGCGCGATAGCTCCGCGCACTAGCGAGCGAACATTCTGCCGTCAACCGCCGTCGCCCGCTAGCCTGGAGGCGAACACGGGGAGCTGAGGGGCCGACTCAATGTACGTACTGTCACAAGAACGACGCACGCGCTCGCGCCGCGCGCTGGCCGCCGCAGCCCTCACGGTGCTTGCCGCCCTTGTGCTGACGGCGTGCTTTGTGGTTCCACTCTCCGACGGCCGCTCACCCTTCGATGACCCGAACGGAACCTCGTTTGCCGAATTGGAGGAGGCGGTGCCGTTGGTTCAGGCCGCCGTTGATACCACCGCCGCGGCCGAGGCTGGCTGGGGCTTTCGCGTGACGGGGGAGAGCGAAAACTGCGAGGGTGCGTGCAATCTGCACGTTTTGGTGGAGATCCTGCCGCCGTCAAATGCCGACGAATTCGCGCAGGCTGATCCTGCGACGTTTAGCAATCCGACGCAGCAGGTTCCGGCCGACGTGTTGGCGCAGACCCTTGTGGCGACCGCCGACGCCGGGGAAAGCGCGAGCGTTAACGTGCGCGTCTCTGCGAGCTGGAGCGACGCCTTCACCCTGCCGGGCTCGAGCGTCGAGTACTACCGCGAGGGCAGCCTCGCCGATGCCATCTCCGAGCTATTTCCTGACGCCAGCATCGGCACGCACGGCGAGGCGTATTGGATCGCTGACTCGCCCGTCCACGGCCTCCAGGTCGTACTCAACACCCGCGATGTCAGCGACGTGAGCGAAGCACTCGGCCTCGGCTAGCTCGGCTAACTCTGCGAGCTCTGCTAACTCGGCGACGCGGCCAGCGTTGCCCGCAACTCGTTGTTCCACGGGTCGGTGAAAGACAGCGTCTGGCCGTCATCGCGAATGGCCGCACCAAAGTGGTCGAGACGTTCGGTCAGCTCGCCAATGGCGTCCCGCGTCGGCAGCACCAGATCAACCTGGCCAAGGCCCAGCGCGGGCATGCGGGGCCCCGCGCCCTGCGACTTCCACACGTTCATCGCCATGTGGTGGTGGTATCCGCCCGCGCTCACAAACAGCGCACGCGAGCCGAGCGTCGCGGTCTGATCAAAGCCCAACTGGTTCACATAAAACTCATGCGCTGTCGCGACATCGCCCACCGAAAGATGCACGTGGCCGATGCGCGCCTCAGCACTCGCATCGACGGCGCTCGCGGCAGCGGGGTTCAGATGCTCGTGCAAGAACGCATTGGGGTCGAGGTAAAGGGTGTCCATTTCGACCTGACCGTGCGTCCACGACCACGCTGTGCGGTCACGATCCCAGTACAGCTCGATGCCGTTGCCCTCGGGGTCGGTGAGATAAAACGCCTGGCTGACGAGGTGGTCGGCGCTGCCCGTGAAGGTGTGCGGGGCGTGTTGCACTACCGAGGCCAGCGCCGTGGCCAGCGCCGCCTGCGTCTCAAACAGAATCGCGGTGTGAAAGAGCCCAGCGGAACCATGGGGCGCGTGCCGCAGGGCCGGGCTGTGGCGAAGAATCACCAGCGGGCGTCCCCTGCGCCCGAGCGTCACCGTGTCGCCCTCGGCAGAGATGACGTCGAGGGTTACGACCTCACGGTAGAAACGCGTCATGGCATCCAGGTCACCCACCAGCAGGGTGACGGCACCCATTGACGTGTCGGCGGCAAGTCGGCCAGCAGAAAGATCATTCATATGAATGAAAACCGTTCGCTCGGTGAAGGTATTCCCAACCCGAAGGCTACGCGAGTTGAAACTCAAGCACGAGGGTCGGTAGCGACACGTTGCCGCCACCGACCCTCGGTTCGATCGATTCTCAGTTGTTCGGGTCGCCACCCAACGGGCCGACCGCCGGGATCGGACCGCCATCGTCGGCGCCCGTCTTGCGGGCGCGGGCGATCGCATTGCCCACGTGGTAGATCACGAGCGCGGCGACCGTGCCCAGCACGATGCCACCAAACTCGAAGCCCTCCGGCTTCCAAACGAAGCCACCCACGGCCACCACCAGCGCCACCGCTGCGGTGTACTGGTTGACGGGGCGAGAGAAGTCAACGCGGTTGTCGACCCAGATCTTGATGCCGATGATGCCGATCAAGCCATACAGCGCCGTGGTGACGCCACCGAGCACACCCTGTGGGATCGAGTTGAAGATCGCGCCGACGAGCGGCGACATCGACAGCACGATCGCAAACAGGCCGGCGACCCAGTAAACGGCGGTCGAGTACACGCGCGTCGCGGCCATGACGCCGATGTTCTCGCCGTACGTCGTGGTTCCGGAACCACCAAGACCGCCGGCAAGAACGGTGGCGGCGCCGTCGGCGATGAGCGCCTTGCCGGTCAGCTGGTTGATCGAGGGGTCTTCGGCCATTGAGGCGACGCCGCGAACGTGGCCAACGTTTTCAGCAACCAGCACCAGCACAACGGGCAAGAACATGGCCATCACCGACCAGGTCGTGGGTGAGCCGAAGTCGGGCACATCGAACGGCGGCAGGCCGAAAACCGGAATTCCGGTCAGATCGAGATCGATCTCGCCACGAATCGCGGCGACAACGTAGCCGATGATGACGCCGAGGAAGATCGAAATGCGACCCAAGAAGCCACGAAACACGACGCCGCAAACGATGACCGATGCCAGCGTAATGAGGGCCGTCACCGGCGCTGCTTTGAAGTTGTTCCAGGCGGCACCGGAGAGGTTAAAGCCGATGAGGGCGACGATCGCGCCGGCCACGACCGGCGGCATAAAGCGGTCAACCCAGGCGACACCCGCAACGTGGACGACGAGGCCGATGAGCGCCAGCAATACGCCGACGGCGACGATACCTGCAAGCGCGGAGCCGGTTCCGCCCGCCGCGACGGCGGCCGTCACCGGCGCGATGAAGGCGAAGGATGAGCCGAGGTAGCTGGGCAGCTTGTTGCCGGTGATCAGCAGGAAGAGGATGGTTCCGATTCCGCTGAACAGCAGGGTTGTCGACACCGGAAAGCCGGTAAGAGTCGGAACCAAGAACGTCGCGCCGAACATTGCGATGACGTGCTGAGCGCCCATCGCGATCGTCGAGGGCCAGCCGAGGCGCTCAGTGGGCTTGACGATGGCTCCGGGCTTGACGGACTGACCGTCGCCGTGGCGGGTCCACAGGGGCATGCGGGACTCCTTGGGGAAGGGGAAAAGGGCTAACCAAACGATAGCGATTCTGAGGGTTTGCTGACCGCAAAACCGCGCGAATCGTCGATTCTGTTGCTCTTTTGCGCCCTCGCTTGCTCCCCCGCTCACCCCGATGCGGCCCCGTGGTTCCGGAGCCCCTGGTTTCGCAGCCCCTGGTTCCGCACCCCCCGTGGTCCAGCGTTATCGGGTCGCGAAGAAGATCTCGCGCTGCATCAGCAGTTGCATCAAGACCGACGCCGTCGTGCCGTCAGTGGGTGAGAGCAAGACGGCAACGGTGCTGTCTTTCACGACGACATCGTTGACGGTCGCGAGGTCAGAAACCCGCTGTTGCGTCGTGAGGGTTGCCCCCTTCTCCCACACGGCGCGGAGCACCTGCGCGCCGTCCTTGGCTGCGTCATCGGAGAGGAAGTGGTAGGTGGCGATCCACCGCGGCTTGCCGTCAACGACCGCCCAGCCGAGACCAACGAGGTCGTAGGGGTCAGGCGGAACCAGGGCATCGAATTCTTTGAAGGCGGCCTCGGCTTCTGAGGGCGACGCGTCGGGGCCGAGGATGGTCTGGCCGCTAAACACGGCCGGTTGAGTGATGTACGCCGCCGACGCACCATACGCGTCCAGCGCCTCGGCAATGGCGTTCACCGATTCGTCATCGGCGAGGCTCTCTTCGTTTGAGACCCACGCCTCGGCGAGATCAGTGGATGAGCTCATCGCGATGCGGTTGCCCTGGTGCGCGAAGCGGGTGGGGCGGCCCATTCGGTCGATGACCGCGCCGATCTGTGACGGATCGACGGTGTAGTCCTCCCCATCGACATCGGTCATGACGCCGTCGCTCACCGGGGTGAGGGTCGAGGGTAGCTCGGCCAGGTCGCCCGCGATCACGGTCATGCTGGCGGGCAACGCCGAATAGGTCACGAAGCGGTCGACGTCTGCCAGATTCCACCCGAGGGTGTCAGCGCCTGCGCCGGCTGCGCTCTGTTGCAGGAGTTCGGGCAGCGGGAGATAGATGGGAGTATCCGGCCCTGCAATCATGTCGGGCAGCCACGTCTGCAGATCATCGGTGCGCTCAACACCCATGATTTTCGCGATGCCGTCCAGATCGGCCATCACGATGTCGTAGCGCTCGGCAACATCAGACGCCGGAATCTGCCCAACGGCTGCCGTGACGGAGAAGCCAGAATCAAAGTTCTTTTCGGCCGAGCCAGAGCAGCCGGCAAGCAGCAGGCCAGATACGGCGAGCAGGCCTGCAACGGCGAGCGCGCGACGTGAGCGCCCGCGTGGCTTGTGGTGTGACGAGTCGATGTGCATACGATCCCCTCTTCTTCAACTCGCAACGGGGTTCCGTCCCTGGTTTCGCCCGGTGCCTGAGTTGAGGTTACTCGCTCGTAGGGTAGAGGCACAGCCGCACAACGTTGTGCGCGGCTTTCGAAACAGAGGAGTGACATGTCGACGTTTGCGATTACGGGTGCCCACATTGTGCCGATTTCTGGCGAGGAATTCGACGGAACCATTGTGGTGACCGACGGGAAGATCGCGGCCCTCGGGCCCGATGTTGCGATTCCGAGTGGTGCCGACGTGATCGACGCGATGGGTCGGTGGGTGCTGCCCGGTTTGATCGACGCGCACGTTCACCTGGGTACGCACGAAGAGGGCGAGAACGCGAAAGACGACGACACCAACGAAATGACTGACCCGGTGACGGCCGGGGTGCGCGCAATTGACGCGATCAACCCGTTTGACCCCGGTTTTGATGAGGCGCTCAAGGGAGGCATCACGACCGTCAACGTCAACCCCGGATCGGGCAATGCGATCGGCGGTCAGGCTGCCGTGATCAAGACGTTCGGTCGCCTGGTTGATGACATGGTGATGCGGGCACCGAGTGGCGTGAAGAGCGCGCTGGGCGAAAACCCCAAGCGCGTTTATGGCGGCAAAGACAAGACCCCGTCAACGCGGTTGGGTACGGCGATGGTGATTCGCAAGGCGTTTGCCGAGGCGCAGAACTGGATCGACGAGGGCAAGACCGGCCGCAACATTGCTCTGGAACCACTGATCGCCGTGCTGAAGCGTGAGATTCCGTGGCGCCAGCACAGCCACCGAGCCGACGACATCGCGACGGCACTGCGCCTGCAAGAGGAGTTTGGCTACGACCTGGTGCTCGACCACGGAACCGAGGCGCACGTGATCGCCGACGTGATCGCCGAGCGCGGGGTACCGGTGCTGATCGGCCCGCTGTTCACCACGAAGTCCAAGCCTGAGCTGCGCGGCCGTTCCATCGCCAACCCTGGAAAGCTTGCCCGCGCTGGCGTGGAGATCTCGATCATCACCGACCACCCGGTCATTCCGATCAACTTTCTGATTCACCAGGTGACGTTTGCGATCAAGGAGGGGCTCGACCGTGACACGGCGCTTCGCGCAGTCACCATTAACCCCGCGAAGGTCCTGGGCGTTGCCGACCGGGTTGGCACCCTCGAAGTCGGAAAAGATGCCGACCTGGTGCTGTGGTCGACCGATCCGATCGACATCATGGCGCGCGCTGACCGCGTGTGGATCGACGGCGTCGCCGTTGGCGAATATGACGCCGCCGCCGCCGACTTCACCGTGATTGACCGCGCCCCCCGCTTCTAACCCACGCCCCGGTTCCACCCCGGCCCCCCGGGCTGGTTCCGCCCCCCGGCCTGGTTCCGTCCCAGCCTGGTTCCACCCCAGCCGCGCCCAGCCACCCACCCCCCCCACCGCACGGGCGAAACACACTTTGGTCGGCGAGAAACATGCGGCGCGGTGGGGTTTCGCCGACCAAAATGTGTTTCGGGTGGCGGTGGCGTGGAAAACGCAGGGGCGCGGAGCCTGCACGCGACGGTCAGACATGTGCGGCGAAGTGGCGTACCGTTGAATTGTGGTCTCCTACTCATCCCTGACCGACCATTCCGCCATCACACAAGCCTTCGACGAGTTCGACAAGCTGGGTCGCGAACTGTTCTTGATCCGCTACGGATTCAAAGAAGTGAACGAGTCGTTTGTTGTCGCCCGCAGTGGTCGCTACGACACCCGCGCGCTGTTTGCCGCCGCCTACGAATACCAGACTGGTGACGCCCTGAGCGCCCGCCAGATCACTGGCTTCGCGGGGGCTGCAACGCAGTTCACAGCGCTCGGATACGTCGTGGTCGGCGCCAACGATCAGAAGGATCGTGAGCGCTTCACCTCGTTCGATGCAGCTTTGTCGCGTGTGCGGATACCCGTCGAAAACATGCCCGCCATCCGTGAGTTCCTGGCTCGCGGACTCTATGCCGAGTACTACGTTCCCGCCTCGGGCGCGTATATCGGCCTGAAGCCCCGCTCTGGTAAGCCGCCGCACTTTGTTGCGGCCGGCTACATCGCCCACCGTGAAGACGATGGCCGCGCTCGCGGCTTTGACCTTCCGTACAAGCCGGCGCTACGAAGGTTTGCGCCGTCGAAGCAGATTCGCCCCGCATCGTCGACACCATCGACGCGCGTGGCGAGCAGCAAGCCGTCAACGCCGCAGTCCCGTGCGGCGGCCGCCGCCGAGCGGCACGTCGCCTACTGCGAAACGTGCTTCTTGGCGTTGCCCGCAACCGGCATCTGCCCAAACTGCGACGACTAAAACCCCAACGAAAAGCGAGCGGAACCATCGACAGCTGTCGAGGTTCCGCTCGCTTTTCGTGTGCCCGCCGGCGCGCTAGTCGCGGAGGCGGGTGAGGAGCTCGGCGTACTTGGCGGCGGTCTGCTCGACGATGTCAGCGGGCAGTACCGGGGGAGTGCCCCGCTTGTCCCAGTTGGCTGCGAGCCAGTCGCGCACAATTTGCTTGTCGAAACTTGCCATGCGCGCGCTGGGCGTGGTTCCGGCCTCCCACGCGGCCTTGTCCCAATAGCGGGACGAGTCGCTGGTGAGCACCTCGTCGGCGAGGGTGAGGGTGCCGTCGGCGTCGTGACCAAACTCAAACTTGGTGTCGGCGAGAATCAAGCCGTGTGCCTCGGCGATGGCGGCGGCACGGCGGTAGATTTCCAGCGACGTGTCGCGCAAATCCATGGCGATCTCTTCGCCGACAAGCTCCGTGACGCGTTCGAACGAGATGTTCTCGTCGTGCTCGCCCAGCTGCGCCTTGTAGGCCGGGGTGAAGATCGGCTCGGGCAGGCGGTCGCCATTGTGCAAGCCCGCCGGCAGCGCGATGCCGCACACGGTTCCGCTTGACTGATATTCGACCCAGCCGCTGCCGGTGAGGTAGCCGCGCACGACGCATTCGATGGGCAGCATGGTGAGCTTTTTCGCAACCGTGCCACGCCCCGCGACCGCGGCGGGTGGCTCTTCACCGGTGCGGTGGTTGGGAATGGCGCGGCCACCGTCGGCTCTGGCGAGCTGGTCAAACCACCAGTCACTCAGGGTGGTCAGCAGCGCTCCCTTGTGGGGGATCGGCGGCTCGAGTGAGAAGTCAAACGCACTGATGCGGTCAGACGCGACGATCAACATGCGGGCGGAATCGCCCGAAGTCGGCTCGTAAAGGTCGCGCACCTTGCCCGAGTACACGTGGGTCCAGCCGGGAATGCTCACAGGAGAAGTCACGGTCTCATTATCCCCCGCGTACTCGGGCGGATTCGACGGGTTACTCGTCGGGGTCGGTGGGGTCAAGCGGTGCGTGGTGGTCCCACGCGACAACGCCGGTGCGCCAGTATCCGCTCACGGCGACCTGGGCTGCGGGCAGTGCGAGCGTGCGGCGCAGGTGGCGACGAATCGGAACCAGCACTGCGGCGTTGCCGGCGACAAAGACAAACGTGGATTCAGTGATGCCAACGCTCGCGAGCTCCGCGAGGGCGGCGCCGGCGTCGTTCGGGGTGACGATAACGCGCGCGCTCTCGCCAACGTAGCCCTGCACCCACGCGCCGTCGCCGGTCACGGTCGCGATGACGACAACCTCGGTGCCTACCCGGGCGTCTGCCACCCAGCGTGAGGCCGAAGGCATGGCGGTTTCGTCAGCGACCACGATGAGACGGGTGATGCCGGCGGGGAAGGATCGCGACCCACGCGGGCCGCCGATGGCGAGGGCGGAACCAACAGTCGCGTTGAGCGCGAACGAGGCGGCGGGGCCGGGGTTGACGTGCGTGTAGAAGTCGAGGTCAATCACGGTGCCGTCGCCGCTTTCGCGCACCAGCGGCGTGAAGTCGCGCGAAATGACGGCGGCAGGATTGCCATCTTTCGGGGTCGTGATGATGCCGGTCTTGGGGTTGGGGAGGAACAGCTTGATGTGGTCGGCCGCGCCGTTGCTAACAAACCCGGCAAGCTCCGCGCCGCCGATGGTGAGGCGCACCATGTCGGGTGCGACGCGCTGCACTGCCGTCACCTCCACCCGTCGCAGCACCAGCTCATGCATGGTGAGTTCGCGGTGAAAGAGAGCAGTCTGTTCCGTCGTCATACCCCCAGCTTAGGGCAACCTAACTTCCCCTGGCTCCGTGGTTCCGCAGCCTGGCTCCGTGGTTTCGGGGGACGGCTTCGTGGTTCCGGAACCCGGCCCTTGGTTTCGCGACTAGGCTCCGTGGTTTCGCGACTCGGCTCTGTGGTTCCGTAGCCCGGCTTCGTGGTTCCGGAACCACGGGCTCACGCGCGCAGCGTCGTGCGTTCCGCAACGCGAGGGCAGGAGATTACGCCGGAGGCAGGAGAATTGGCGCGAGGTTTCCTTCCCTCACGTGATTCTCCTTCTCTCGCGTGGGGTCGCGCCGGGTCGCGCCGTGTCGCGCCATGCACCACCGGTCTCTCGTCACGCGGCTCGGGGCAACGTCACGCACCCCATAGAAACGCCACGCACCCCACAGAAACGCCACGCACCCCACAGAAACGCCACGCACCCCACAGAAACGTCACGCATGCACGGTCTCGCCGCCCGCAGCGGCTACTCGGTGACGACGCGGGCGGCGATGTCTTTGCGGTACTGGGCGCCTTCGAGCTCGATCTTGCCGAGTGCGGCGTAGGCGCTGGTGCGGGCTTCGGCGAAGTCGTTGCCGAGGCCGACGACGTTGAGCACGCGTCCGCCGGTGGCGAGGAGAGCGGAACCATCGGCTGCGGTCGCAGCATGCGCGATGTGCACGTTGGGTACCGCGGCGGCCTGATCCAGGCCGGCTATCGGTCGGCCGGTGACGGGGTTCGCGGGGTAGCCCTCGCTCGCGAGCACGACGGTAACGGCAGCCTGCGAGGAAAATTCGGGCAGCGGCTCGTCTTCAAGGTTGCCGGATGCGGCCGCGAGCAACAGTTCAGACAGCGGCGTGACCAGACGCGGCAACACAACCTGGGTCTCGGGGTCGCCAAAGCGCGCGTTGAATTCAATGACCTTGATGCCGCTGTCGGTGAGGATCAGTCCCGCGTAAAGCAGGCCGATAAACGGGGTGCCTTCGCGGTCAAGCTGGCGGATCACGGGGAGGGCAACCTCGTCGGTCACCTGCTGCACAAACGCGGCTTCAGAACCGAACTGGTCGGCCAGCCAAGGCAGCGGCGAGTACGCGCCCATGCCGCCCGTGTTCGGACCCTCATCGCCATCGCCGAGGCGCTTGTAGTCTTGCGCCGGGCTGAGCGGGCGAACCGTATCGCCATCGGCGAGGAAGAACAGGCTGACCTCGGGGCCGGAGAGAAACTCTTCGACCAAGATGGGTCCGACCGGCAGGTAGGTTTCGGCGTGAGCGAGCGCGGCGTCGCGGTCGGTGGTCACGACGACACCCTTGCCCGCGGCCAGGCCATCGGCCTTGACGACGTACGGCGCGCCGTATTCGTCGAGTGTTGCGGCAACTTCGGCGAGCGTTGCGGCGCGGGTTGCGCGGCCGGTGGGAACGCCAGCGGCCTCCATGATGCGCTTGGCAAACGCCTTGGAACCTTCGAGAGCGGCAGCCTCCTTGCCCGGGCCGAAGACCGGGATTCCGCGCTGACGCAGCGAGTCAGAAACGCCCGCGATGAGCGGTGCCTCTGGGCCGACAACGACCAGGTCAATCGCATGTTCGATGGCGTAATTCGTGACCGCCACCGGATCGTTCGCGTTCAGCGCGACCGGCGTCGCATCCTGCGCAATGCCAGCATTGCCCGGCGCAATGAACAGGTCGTGAGCGACGCTCTCCGACTTCAGCGCAAGGATGATGGCGTGCTCGCGGGCACCGGAACCGAGAACCAGGATCTTCACAAAGCCAGCCTATCCGCCGCATCCCAAATCTCCCGCCCCGCGTCGTAACGCAAGACCACGGTTCCGCAATACCCGCCACCGACACAGGCGCGCGCTCGGCGCCTACCCCACGCGAGAGCAGGAGATTACCTCGGGAGAAGGAAATCTCACGCCTCCGCTCCTGCTGTGGGCGTAGTTTCCGTCTCTCGCGTCGTGCGCAGGCGCACCCCGGAACCAGGGCTCTGGTGCACCCCGGAACCAGAGGGCCAAGGCGCACCTCGGAACCAGGGGTTTAGGGGCGAAGCGGAACCAGGGCGGAGAGGTCGGCGCGGGTGCCGGAAGCAGAAATCAGGCCGGCGGCGTAAAGCTCATCCCAGGTCTGTGCGCCGGTTGCGAGGGCGATCCAGGTGTCGGCGTCGGTCTCGACCACGTTGGGCGGCGTTCCGCGGGTGTGGCGCGGACCCTCCAACACCTGAACCGCACCAAACGGCGGCACTCGTACCTCCACCGTGTTGCCCGGCGCTTTTTCGGCGAGCAACTGCAGCAGGTACCGCACGGCCGTTGCTCGGTCGGTGCGCGCCGTTGACCCGTCGAGCACGGCCGCCAGGGCTCGACGACCGATCGTCGTGTCGATTTTCGGCGCGGGCATTCGCGGGCTAGAGCCCCTGGGCGACGGCCGCCGCGGCCGCAAGCCACGCACGCTGCGTCTCGGGCTTGAGAGCGTCGTACGAAAGCTTGCCCGCTCGCATGGCCGGGTCAAACGGAATCACGCTTGCGGCACGCGCCATCGACCGGAACCCGTCGGCCACCTTCTCGGCCTGCGCGGTTCCGCCCTTGTGGTCTGCCTGCGACACCACAACGACGGCGTCGCGCGCGAGTTGTGCCGAGTGCTCGCCGCGCTCGCGCAGTGCCTCAAGGAGCAGGGCGCCGGCCTCGGCGTGCTCGCCGCGCGCGGTGGTGGCGATGACGATCTGGTCGGCCTGATCGATCATGCGGCGCCAGCGGTCGGCCGACTCGTCGTTGCCGGAGTCAATGAAAATGAGGCGGAAATACTTCGCCGCGACCGAGTGAATGGCATCGAACTCGTTCATCGTGAGGCGCTGGTCTTCGGCCAGAATGTTCGGGTTTGAGCGCAGCACGTCGTACTTGTCGGCAACCTGGTGGTGCAGGTAGCCGGTCAGATCGGAGGAGCGCGCCTCAGAAGACATGAGCGAGGACGCATTGGGCAGCAATGCCTGCACCGTCGCCTCGTGCTGACCCTGCTCGGTGCGCCAGCCCAAGGTTCCGCGGGTCTCGTTGTTGTCCCACGCCAGCACGCCGGAGCCGCCGTTGCGCGCAAAAACAGCCGACAGCATGGCGGTGGTCGGGGTCTTCGAGGCGCCACCCTTGCCGTTCACGATCGCAATCGTGCGCGGGCCCGACCAGTGCTGGCTGACGCGCGCAATGTCGGAACGCTCCGAGGCCTCGGCCGCGTTGGGTGCGAGTCTGAAGCCCACCTTGTTGAGAGCGCCGCGCATGCCGCGCTCGGCGCGAGCGGCCGCCGTCTCTTCTTCGATGAACGAGCGCCGTGCGGGGCCCGCGGGTCGGTCGTTCACAACGGCTGCGGGGGCTGGAGCTTCAGTCACGACGGGGGAGTCCTGTTCTGCCGCGACGGCGGCAACGGGTGCGGAAGATTCGGGGGTCGGAACCGTGGGCTGCGGAACCACGGGTGCGGCGGGTGCGGCAGTAACGTCGTTCGCCACCGCGGCGGCCTCGGGCGCCGAACCAACAGCCGGCACCGGAGGAACATCGGCAGCCTGGGGCTCCGAAGCAACATCAGCGCCCGGCGCTGCGACCGGGGTGATGCCGCGTGCCGGCGTGGGCGTCGGAACGCTGCGCACGATGGGCAGACGACCCGTGTTGATGGGAGAGTTCATGTCGGGCGCGCCCTCGGGCACGTACGAAACCTCGGGAGCCATCTCCATCTCGCGCTGCGGCGGCAGCGGGGCGGTGCTCTCTTCGACATTGCCGTTCGGGTTGACCACCAGGTGGGCGGTGCCAGACGGATCTTTGGAGACGACGGTCACGGCGCGGTCGTGCTCGGCGGCGTGAGCAACCAGAACGCCGATGGCGCGAGCGCGGGCGCGCTCAACGGATGACTCCGCGATGAGCTCAGTACGGTCGCCAATGACGACAACACCACTGCCGTCTGCGCGAATGGTGGCGGTTGCCGGCGTGCGGTTTTCCGTCGACGTTTCCATACTTCATCCTCCGTATGGTGCCGCACCCGTGGTTCCGGCACCAATCTCGTTGCGCTCGCGCGCGACGCCCAGCTCATTAATGCCGCGCCACCGCAAGTTTACAGGGGTAAACCGTGGGAATTCGGCGAATGCCGACAGACGCGCGGCGGGTGCGATACCGGCGCCGAGTGACACTTTCGTTACCGGATGTGGAGGTGGATCGCGGCTAACGCTCAGGGTGGCGGTGACACAATGGATACATGCCCGAACAGACCTCCACCACGGTGACAGAGGGGCGCGTACGTCGCGTTCCTCGGTACGGCGTCTTCCTGGTGATGGGTGGTGCTCTGGGTGTTTTGACGGCGGCGATACTGACGCTGACGTTCGATGGCATTGCCGAGCCGAGTGAGATTGGCGTCACCTACTCGCAGAGCCAGGTGTTCGGATTCCTCATGCTCTACTGCGCAGCCGGTGGGGTCATGCTGGGCGCCATCGTCGCCCTGATTCTCGACAAGACCGTTGGTCGCCGCACGCACACCGTGACGATGACGACCGAGAAGGTCATCGAGCAGCCCGACGCGGCCTAAAACCGTCGCGGCCTAAGGCCGAGCAGCCCGACGCGGCCTAAAACCGTCGACTAACCGATCTCGTCGACCACGGCGGCCAGCGCCGAGTCGAACGCGACCACATCGGAGCGCACCGAGTCGGTAATGGCGATGGTGAGCGCGCCGATCCACCACACGCCCCGTTGACTAAGCGGCAGCACCTCGACGTTCAACTCGAAATCGTTGGCGCTGCGCCCGGTGGTGCGGTGCAGCGTCGAAATCGCGTTCACGTAAGGCCTCCGAGCCTCGCCGCCGCGACGCGAAGACTCGTCAGAGTAGCGCTGACTCGCCTCCGCGGCGTAGGCCATGGCGGCGGGGGCGAGCGGAACCATGGCAGCGCGAAGTTCGTCAGCATCGGTGACCGGGAGGGCCACGAAGTCACCGAATCCGTCGACCAGGTCGAGCGGCCCCGAATGGGTGTGCGCCCGCGGTTCCACCGTGAGGTCCCAGTACAGCCGCCACTGGCGTTCCAGCGCGTCGTGCTCGCGATCGGAGCGGATGGGCGCCGCGATCGGGGCATTGCGCAGCGTGGGCAGCTCATGTCGCCCGCGAATGCCCAGCGCTTGCCGGGCGTAGAGCGCAACCATCACCGCGTGGGAGGCCTCCTCACGGATCACCCACCGAGACTGCGCTTCATCGTGCATGCGCCCATTCTATGAACCTCTGTCGCCCAATCGGGCAAGATCTGTCGCCCGATCGGGCACGGTTATGCGGGGATCTTGACCCCCGCAGAGCAGGTAGGCTGTCAGTCGTGGCCGCTGAAGCTCAGGCAAACGAATCCCCCCTCTCCGCCTACGCGGCAGCAGGTGTTGACACCGTCGCAGGTGACCTCGCTGTCGAACTCATGAAGAACGCCGTGCGCTCTACCCACGGAGCCGAAGTGCTCGGTGGCGTCGGCGGGTTTGCCGGCATGTTTGATGCCAGCGCGCTGCGTGACTACCGCCGCCCGCTGCTGGCAACAAGCACCGATGGCGTCGGAACCAAGGTGGCCATCGCGCAGGCCATCGACAAGCACGACACCGTCGGCCAAGACCTCGTCGGCATGGTCGTTGATGACATTGTGGTTGTGGGTGCCAAGCCCCTCTTCATGACCGACTACATTGCCACCGGCAAGGTGGTTCCACAGCGCATCGCAGACATCGTGCGCGGCATCGCCGAAGCGTGCTCAGCCACCGGCACCGCCCTCGTCGGCGGCGAGACGGCGGAGCACCCCGGACTCCTCGGACCGAACGACTACGACATGGCGGGAGCTGCCACCGGCGTCGTTGAGGCAGACGACGTGCTTGGTGCCGACCGCGTTCAAGACGGTGACGTCGTGCTCGCCCTCGGCTCCAGCGGCCTGCACTCCAACGGCTACTCGCTCGTTCGTCACATCATCACGAACGCCAATATCTCTTACGGCGACAACGCCGCTGACTTCGCAACGACGTGGGGTGAGGCGCTGCTCGAACCGACCCGCCTTTACACGACGCCGCTGCTGAACCTCATCGAAGAGCTGCCGGGTGTGGTGCACTCGCTGAGCCACGTCACCGGCGGCGGCATTGCCGCAAACCTGGCGCGCGTGCTGCCCCCGACGGCCTGGTGCGATGTTGACCGCTCGACGTGGTCGCCGCTTCCGGTGTTCCAGGTGCTTACCAGCGTTGCGGGCATGCGCCTGGAAGACACCGAGGGCACGTGGAACCTCGGCATCGGCTTTCTTGCCGTGGTCGACGCGAGCCGCGCGGCTGATGCGATTGCGGCGATCAACCGTCAGGGCATCGACGCCTGGCAGGTGGCGACCGTGCGCATGACCGACCGGCCCGCCGGCGACTACGAACAGGGCGCCAAGGGTGTTGACGGCGGCGCCGTTCGCCTCGTTGGTTCCTATGCAGCATCATCTGGAAAGGGCGCGGAGTAACACCCCATGTGCGGCATCGTCGGAATGGTCGGCTCTGGGCCGGTTAATCAAGACATTTACGACTCCCTCGGATTGCTGCAGCACCGTGGTCAAGACTCCACCGGTCTTGCCACGGCTGAGCCCAATGGCGTCTTTCACATCAACAAGGCCAAGGGCATGGTGCGCGAGGTCTTCCGCACGCGCGATATGCGCAACCTCGTCGGAAACGTCGGCCTCGGCCACGTTCGCTACGCGACCATGGGGGCCGCGGCCAACGAAGAAGAGGCGCAGCCCTTTTACGTCAACGCGCCTTATGGCATCGTGCTGGTGCACAACGGCAACCTCACCAACACGCGTGAGCTGACCGAAGAGCTGTTCAGCAAAGACCGCCGCCACCTCAACACCACGAGCGACACCGAACTGCTCGTCAACGTTTTGGGTTCCGAATTGCAGACCGCCATTGCCGGACCCGACCTCGACACCGCGCAGATCTTCGAGGCGGTGCGCCGCGTCCACCAGCGCGTCGAAGGTTCCTACGCCACCATCGCGCTGATCGCCGGCCACGGCCTGCTGGCCTTCCGCGACCCGTTTGGCATTCGCCCGCTCATCATGGGCAAGCGAACGGCGGCGAACGGTAAGACCGAGTGGATGGTCGCGTCAGAGTCGCTGGTGCTGGAGAACGGCGACTACGAAATCGTGCGCGACGTAGCGCCCGGCGAGGCTATCTTCATCGACACCGACGGTGTGATGACCGCGCAGCAGACCGCAGAGGCAACGCGACTTGCGCCGTGCTCGTTTGAATACGTGTACCTGGCCCGCCCCGACTCCATCATGAACGGCATCTCGGTCTACGAGACGCGTCTGCGCATGGGCGACCGCTTGGCCGCAACCATCGCCAAGCACGTCGATGTTTCGCAGATCGACGTGGTCATGCCGATTCCTGACTCCTCGCGCCCCTCGGCCATGCAGGTTGCCCGCAAGCTCGGAATCGAATACCGCGAGGGCTTCTACAAGAACCGCTACGTCGGCCGCACCTTCATCATGCCGGGGCAGGCCACCCGCAAGAAGAGCGTGCGGCAGAAGCTCAACGCCATGTCGACGGAATTTCAGGGCAAGAACGTGCTGCTGATCGACGACTCGATCGTGCGCGGAACCACGAGCAAGCAGATTATTCAGATGGCACGCGACGCGGGCGCCAAGTCCGTCATCTTCGCCTCGGCCGCACCCCCCGTGCGGTTCCCTCACGTGTACGGCATCAACATGCCTAACCACAACGAGCTGGTGGCGCACGGCCGCACCATCCCCGAGATTGCGGTCGAGCTGGGCTGCGATGGCCTGGTTTACCAGGAGGTCGAAGACCTGCGTGAGTCGATTCTGCAGGGCACCGACATCGCCGAGCTCGACATGAGCTGCTTCGACGGCAACTACGTGACCGGAACCGTCACCGACGAGTACCTCGAATGGGTCGAGAAGGTCAAGTCAAGCTAACGCAAAGGCGGGGCCTGGCAACCCAGACCCCGCCTGACGTTTGGTTCGACGAGCGATCTCGTGTCGACGAGCGATCTCGTGTCGACGAGCGATCTCGCGCACCGCGCGTCGCGCACCGAAGAATCGCGCCACCTGATCGGTGACGCGATCGCGCGAAAGCTACTCAGCTACGCGGTTTCCCGCGTTTCCGAGTCTTCTTCGTCCTCGTCGGCGTACATGTCGGCCCACTTGTCGACGTATTCGTCTTCTTCAGCGGGTACACCGATCTCACGCTGCAGCGCGGCGTAATTAACGTCCGGGCTGAAGGACTTGAGTTCGCGGGCGAGCTTAGTGTGCTTCGCCTTCTGACGGCCACGCCCCATGCGCAACCCCCTCACGAGTTCACTGCGGGCGGTCAAACCCGACTATTCACGATTCCGACTCTCGGTCGGTAAGAGTAAAGTCCAGGATACCATGACGGGGCACCGTCCCCCCTGCAGAGAGGACAGCAATGAGTACTTCACCTGCGCACGACCCGGCCCTGGATCCGTTTGACGCCGACGCCGTTCGCGGCGCCGTGATTGTCGGCCTGATGCCGGGCCAGAACCCGCGGGTTCTTCGTGAAGCCGCGAAGTTTGCGACCCTCCTGAATGTTCCGCTGGTTGGCGCCTACGTCGACACGACTCGATTCGTCACATATGAAGAGCCGGGTGGCACCGTGCACTCCGCCGCGCTTGATCTTTCGGTGGAATCAAAGCAGGTCGACTACGAAAATCTAGTGGCTGAAACGCGTGAAGCGTTGGCCGGAACCGACACCGTCTGCGTCGTGCGGGAGCTCGTGGGTGACCCGGCTTTTGCCATCCGCGACCTTGCTGACGAGGTGGGTGCCAAGCTGATCGTGGTCGGAACCCGCCGCCCGGGTCTCGGCGAAACTCTCCGCGAGTTCATCACTGGTTCCGTCGCCGCCCGACTCGCGCACCGCCAAAAACGCAACATTCTGGTGGTTCCACATGGCGAAGTCGTCGACGACGACACGCCCCTCTTTCCCTCTGACTAACGATCGCGGCGGCGCAGCGACGCGGTGAGAGTGCGCGCTGCGTCGTCCATCGCGTCGATAAACGCGGTTACGGCTTCGGCATCGATCGTGCCGCCGCGCGCCACCTGCGTGCGCAGATCGGTGCGCACTCGCGCGCGGAAATTGGTGAGTGCGGCGTCGGCGCGGTGCAACTGTTCGCGCGCCTCGGAACGAGCGTCTTGGTGGGCAACCTTCGGCGCGGTTTCACGCATGGAACGCGCGGCGGCGGCGAGGTCGGCGTTCAACGACCGCATCGCGTCTTGCACGCTGGAGCGCACGCCATCGGCGATCAGGCGCACCGAGTCGGCAAGGCCAGACTCGATATTGTCCAGGTCATCGCGGCGGGAGGCCACCTCGGCGCGGCCGGCCTCGGTGATCTCGTAGATCGTCTTTCGGCCATCGACCGTCTTGGTGACGAGTCCCTCTTCCTCCAGCTTCGCAAGGCGCGGGTAGATCGTTCCGGCGCTCGGCGTATAGGTGCCGCCCGTGCGGTCGGTGAGCGCCTGGATCAGGTCATAGCCGTGCCGCGGGGCCTCATCGAGGAGGAGCAGCAGGTAGAGCCGCAGGTCGCCGTGCTGAAAGACGGGGGTCATGATGATGCCTCATCGTTGTTGGTGGTGGCTTCGGTTGGCACGCTGGGTGCCGGAACCATGGGGCGGCGAAGCACGGTGACGTTGCCGGAGACGGCGTTGACGCGGGCGTCGACAAACTTGCCAGAAAGGTCGCCGCGAGTGACGGTGACGTTGGACGGTCCGACGGTGGTGTGCTGCGCGCCGTCGAGCAGAATCTTGCCGCTGACAGTGCGCATCACATAGTTGGCGGCGAGGTCATCGTCGAGGCGGATGGTGGAGGCGCCCGAGACGGTGTTGAGGTTGATGTCGTGCACGTAGCCGGTGGCGTCAACGAGCATGTCGCCGGAGACGGTGTCGATAGAAACCTTGGGGGTGTGGCCAACGACGGTGACGTCGCCGGAGACGGTGTTGGCATTGAAGCGGCCATCGAGGTCTCGCACCTGAGTCTCGCCGGAGACGGCGTTGACCGAGAGGTCGCCGGTGAGGCCGTCAACCACGATGTCGCCCGAAACAGTGTTGAGTTTGGCACCGTTTTCGAGCCCAGCGACCAGTGCGGAGGCGCTCACGACACCGAGCGTCAGTGCGATGCTGCGGGGCACGGCAACAGAGATCTCAGCCTTGGGGCCGGTGGTGGTGAAGTTGCGGAAAACTTCGAGAAAGTTGTCCCAACGCAATTGGGCGTGGTCGATTTCGAGCAGGTCGCTGGTCAGCTCGATGCGGAGGTCTTTGAGTGTGACGTTGTGAACCTCGATGCGGATGGTCGGCTCGTCGTGCGCAATAACGTCAACCTGACCGCCCACCAGGCCGATCTTGAGCTTGGGGGTGGCGGGCACGTCGATAACGCGCGTGTCACCGGGGCTGATGAGCCACTTTTCTACGGGCATTCTTTGCTCCTTCGTTACTCGCGATATATCGCGTTGAGAAACGATAACACGATATATCGCGAGTTGCCCATCGTTCGCAGAGAACTTTCGGAAATGGGTCGATTGGGGGCTTGACCTTGACGCAGCGGAAGGTTTTATCGTCGAATGCGAAAGGAAAACGCATGGAATGGTCGATCCAACAGATAGCCAAGCTTTCGGGCACGACGAGCCGCACGCTGCGCCACTACGGCGACGTGGGCTTATTGGTTCCGGCGCGCACCGGCGCCAACGGCTATCGCTACTACGACGACGACAACCTCGTCACCCTGCAACGCATCTTGCTGCTGCGGGAGATGGGGCTCGGACTCGACAACATTCGCGACGTATTGGCGCGCGACGTGAGCGAAGCCACCGCGCTTGAGGGCCACCTTGAATGGCTGCGCGGCGAACAGAATCGCATCGCTCGGCAGATCATTGCGGTCAGATCGACCCTGCATGCTCGCAAGGAAGGAGTGCCCCTCGTGGCAGAAAACACATTTGATGGCTTTGACCACACCCAGTACAAGGATGAGGTCGAGCAGCGCTGGGGAGCCGACGCCTACCGTCGCTCCGACGCGTGGTGGCGCGGCATGTCAGACGCCGAGAAGCAGACGTGGCAGGCTGATGTTTCGGCGCTCGGCGCGGACTGGACGGCCGCAGCCGCGCGGGGGATTGACCCCGCGAGTGACGAGGCCCAGCAGCTCGCCGCGCGTCACGTCGCGTGGCTGACGTCGATTCCCGGAACCCCGGCCGGCGACGGCGGCGACGTCGCCGCCTACGTGCTGGGCCTGGGTGAAATGTACGTGGCCGACCCGCGCTTCGCCGCCAACTACGGCGACACGGCCGGCGCCGAGTTCGTGCGCGACGCCCTCGCGCTCTACGTCGCGGAGTGAGCCGCCGTTATGATCCCGCGCTGACTCGCGCCGTGGTTTCGGGGTTTCGTGGTTCCGGGGTGCCGCATGCGGAAGCGGGTTCGTTTCCTTGGTTCTGCAGGAATAACGCGTGTGCTGGCGATGCTGACCTGGGGTTTTTTCACCGGGGTGTGAGTTTTTCCTGCAGAACCGGGGCTGGAACCGCGTGTGCCGCTGGCGCGGTTCGGTCCGTGGTTCCGTGGTTCCGTGGTTCCGGTTCCGGGGTTCCGCAGTTCGGCGGTGCCGCATCCGGAGGCGTTTCCTCGGTTCTGCAGGAATAACGTGCTTGCTGGCGAAGCTGACCTGGGGTTTTCTCGCCGGGGCGTGAGTTTTTCCTGCAGAACCCGGACCGGAAACTCGGGGCTGCTGGCGCGTTCCGGTCCCGTGGTGCAGGCGGATCGGGGCGTTTCCTTGGTTCTGCAGGAATAACGCGTGTGCTGGCGATTTTGACCGGGGGTTTTCTCATCGGGGTGTGAGTTTTTCCTGCAGAACCGGGGCTGGAACCGTGGGTGCGGCTGGCCGCGAGTGCTGGCTACTGGCGCGTAGGGGATTCGGTTGTTCCGCCCGGCCTCACGCGTTCCGTTCGGGGTTCCGCCCCGGCCGGGGCCTGTGTCATGGTTCCGTTCGCGGGCAATCGCGGGGGCGCTGGTGCAATCTATTCTGCGGGCGGTGGCGCGGCATCGTAGGCTGGTTCCGTGCTGCTCTCTGATCGCGATATTCAGGCTGAACTGACCGCTGGCCGCATTGGTCTTGAACCGAGTGATGCGGCGATGATTCAGCCGTCGAGCGTCGACGTGCGTCTCGACCGATACTTTCGGTTGTTCGACAACCACAAGTACCCGTTCATCGATCCCGCTGAAGACCAGCCCGAGCTCACGCACCTCATCGAGGTCGACCCGAAAGAGCCGTTCATCCTGCACCCCGGCGAGTTCGTGCTCGGCTCCACCTACGAGCAGGTCACCCTGCCCGACAATATTGCGGCGCGTCTCGAAGGTAAGTCGTCACTCGGGCGGCTCGGGTTGCTGACCCACTCCACGGCCGGCTTCATCGACCCCGGATTCTCCGGTCACGTGACCCTTGAGCTGTCGAATGTGGCGACCTTGCCGATCAAGCTCTGGCCCGGAATGAAGATCGGCCAGTTGTGCTTCTTCCAGCTGTCCTCGCCCGCGATCAACCCCTACGGAGCCGGTGCCTACGCCAACCGGTACCAGGGACAGCGCGGGCCGACCGCATCGCGTTCGTTCCAGAACTTCCACCACACCGACGTCAGCGTGACCGACGCCGGCGCCCCCGGCAACTAATAGCCGGCCGCAATCCGGACTCGCTGGATACTCCGCCAACACGGCGCCATCGTGGCGTATCTCTATCGCGCCTCGTGACCGGACATGTGGTTCCGGAACCAGGGCGACGGGTTCGGAACCAGGGTGATGGGTTCGGAGTGGGCGACGGTTTCAGGGCGCGCGTCGGTTTTGACGACCTCTTCGCGCCACGGCGGGCTTCCCAAATATCGGCGGCGTGGTTCCGAAACCGCCGTGTCAGGGTTGTCGACCGGCGCGTCGTGCGCACTGATCCGACATTTGGGAAGGCGCGAGCTGGAACCACGGGGTCGGGCGCGAGCACCTCGTGCATAAGGCTCGCCCCGAAACCTTGCACGGCACCCGAAACCCCGCATAGCGCCGGAACCAGGGCGACGGTGAGAGGCGTGCGTCGGTTTTGAGGACCCCTTCGCGCGTCCCGGGCCTCCCAAATGTCGGAGGCGTGGTTCCGAAACCGCCGCATGAGCGTTGTCGACCGGCGCGTCGCGCGAACTGCTCCGACATTTGGGAAGTCGCGGGCCGGAACCACGTGGTCGGGTGCGAGGGTCTTTCGCCGATTCCGCGAGCCCACCCGAAACCCCGCCCCGCACACCCGGAACCACGGGGCCGGTCGAGAGCATCCCCCCGAAACCCACGCCCCAATCGGCGGGAGAATGTCAGACGTTAAGCGGAAGATGTGCGAGCTCGTGGGCGCGGCGCGCGTAGCGGGCGCTCTTGTCGTCGCTCAGCGGCGCACCTTGGCCGGTCGCGTACATGTTCGCGAGTGTGCTGGCGGCGCGCACGCTGCCGGCGTCGGCGGCGCGCAGATACCAGGTGAGGGCCTTCGCCTCGTCGCGGGTCATGCCGTTGCCGGTCGCGTAGGCTCCGGCGAGGTTCGCCATCGCTCGCGCGTACCCGAGCTTTGCCGCCTGATGCAGGTGGGTGGTGGCCGCCTCGTCATCGTGCGATCCGCCAAAGCCGGTCGCCTCGTAAACGTAAAGCTCAAACAGTGCTTCGGCCGAGCCTGCGTCGGCGGCCGCCTGCATCATGGCACGCGCGCGGCCGGGGTTTTTGGCATAGCCGTGACCGCTGGCGAGCATGTACCCGGTGTAGACCATGGCCTCGACGCCCGGCGCGGTTCGGAGCAACACGTTCAACTGCGACGCGGCGCGAACGTAATGCTCGCTCGTCAGATCGCTCGGCAACAGGTGCACGGCGCGGGCATAGGAGAGTGTGGCGGCGTGATCACCGCTCGCGGCTGCGACCGCCAGTACGTCGAGTGCCTCGCGCAGTACGGCGGGGTCGCCATCGGCGGTGCGCACCAGGTGACGGCCGAGGTCGCCCCCGGCGCCAGAAACGCCGCCGTCAAGTGCCTCACGCAACAACGTCGTGATCTCGCCCACCGTCTCGTCCGCCGCAGTCGTGGTTCCGCCGTCGGCTTCGGCCATCAGTGCGCGCGCTCGAGCCCGCGCGGTGTGCGCGTGCTCCAAAGCGGTCTCGCTCACGTCGGCCTCCTGATGTGCGATTCACCACACAATAACAAGTTCGACCCTTTGGTTAACTGTGCGGATGCCCCGACGCACTAAGGTGAGCGCATGAGCAATGAGATGCCCACGAGCCGCAAGATTCCGACTGCGGCGAACACCGGGGCCATTGCTCCGATCGGCCTGGAGCTGAATGAAGACCGGACGATCCCCAAGAAGCAGATCTGGTCATGGGCGATGTGGGACTGGGCGACCCAGCCCTTCAACAGTGTCATTCTGACTTTCGTTTTTGTGTCGCTGTATCTGGTCAGCGACTCGTTTCTCTCGCCCGAGATCGCAGCGCTCGCCGAAGATGCGCCCGAGAAGCAGCGGGCCCTCGCCGAGCTGAGCGCGACGCTCGGATGGGGCGGAACCATTGCTGGCATTTTCATCGCGGTGCTTGCGCCCGTGCTCGCGCAGCGCGCCGACGCCGCAGGCCGACGCAAGCGGTGGCTGCTGATCTACACCGGCGCGCTTATCGTCACGATGTTCTTGCTCTATTTCGTGCAGGCAGACCCGGCGTACTTCATGCTCGGCGTCGTGCTGATCTCCGCCGGAACGGTGTTCAGCGAGCTCGCCGGCGTCAATTACAACGCCATGATCACTCAGATCTCCACCCCATCGACGGTGGGGCGAATTAGTGGTCTCGGCTGGGGTCTCGGCTACATCGGCGGCATCGTTGCCCTCGTGATCGTGGTGGTGCTGAACACGTTCGACTGGTTTGGCATGGACACCTCCAACGGTCAGGCCTACCGCCTCATCGGTGTCGGCGCCGCCGTGTGGGCATGCATCTTTGTGATTCCGATGATCCTGAACGTGCCCGAAACCCCACGCATGCAGTCCAAGCCGCGCGGCGGCAACTGGGTCACCGACTTCTTGCTGAGCTACCGCGACCTCTACCACCACGTGCGCCGCATCTTCCGCGAGTCGCGCCCCACCTTCTGGTTCTTGGTGGCCTCGGCCGTTTACCGAGATGGGCTCAGTGGCGTCTTTACATTCGGCGCGATTATCGCCGCCCGGGTGTACGGATTCTCGACCAACGAGGTCATCATCTTCGGCATCGCCGCGAACCTCATCGCGGGAATTGGAACCATCATCGCCGGCCGCTTGGACGACATCTTCGGCCCCCGCAACGTCATCATCGGCGCTCTGACCGCACTCCTCGGCGCCGGACTGTTGGTGTTCTTCCTGCACGACGCCGGTTCGATCGTGTTCTGGATCTGCGGCATGATCCTTTCCGCACTCGTCGGCCCAGTGCAGGCAGCATCGCGTTCGCTGCTCGCCCGCGTGACGCCCGCGGGCCGCGAGGGAGAAATCTTTGGCCTCTACGCCACCACAGGCCGTGCCGCGAGCTTCCTTGCCGCCATGCTGTGGGCGATCTTTACCAGCGCAATGGGCGCGATCTACTGGGGAATCCTCGGCATCATGATCGTGGTCGGCGCCGGCCTCGTGCTCATGCTGTTCGTGAAGATGCCGCCGATGGGTTCCCGCGCGACGCGATAGCGGAACCACGGATTCGCGATAGCGGAACCACGGAACTGGCGGGACTGGAACCGCGAGGCTGGAACTGCTGGAACCCGGCGCCGACGGGGCGAGAGCCGTGGCGCAACGACAAAATGCGGACCCGAGAGGGTCCGCATTTTGCTTTCATGGGCTGAGTGCTTAACTCTGCTCGCTCGCCCCGCCATTGCGGTGGCGTCCGCGACCTCGGCCGTGGTGCATGCCGAAACCACGCGGGTGGCCGTGACGGCCCCGCGAGTGATCGCCGTGCTGCTCCGATCCGCAGAACTCTCTATTAACGTCGCTGGCGTGCGGGTGCTCGGCGTGCGCGTGCTCGGCGTGCGCGTGACGCATGCCGTGACGCATGCCGGGGTGCATTCCATGACGCATGCCGCGCCAGGGGCCGAAGCCGGGCATGCGCGAGGCCATCCGCTCGCGCATCTGGTCGCGCTTCGTGCGTCGCGCCTCGCGTGCGGCGTCCGCGCCACCGAGAGAGTCGATGAGCGAGGTCAGCGCCTCGTTGAGAGCGTCACCATGTGCCGCCGGAATAGAGGCGGTGATGATGTCATCAAGTCGTGCGCACTCGGCTTCGCCTGCCGGCGTCAGACGCCATGCCTGATCCGTGAACGCGATCCAGCCGCGAGCAGCGAAGGTGGCTGCGACGGAACCGGGCTGTGCGACCTTGACGTCGAGGCTGTGGCGAATGTGCCGAGCGCGTTCGGCATGATCAATCTCGCCGAGGCGGGCGAGTCGGTCAAGGAGTCGGAACTCGCGCAGGCTGCTGCCCGCATCCGCGAGCGCCCGTTCCGTTGCGTTGGCCACGAGCGCCTGGGCGTCACGCAAAAGCGGGCCAAGCGAACGATTGTCGCTCGTGGTGGGCGATGAGTCTGGGGGAGTCATGGGGGTGTTCATGGGAGTCCTTTCGTGGATCGCAGAACCTTTCGCGATCTCAATGCATGTCATATTGCATGTATGTACTATGACATGCGAATTCATTCCATGTCAAGTTGCATGTAATCTGGAGGGATGAACAAGCCGGGAGATCAAGAGATCGACGCGATCGCGGCGGCTCTCGCCGCGATGCGATCCGGGCGAGGCGGCCCGCGAGGCCTGCACCCTGGCTGGGGCCCCGGCATGCGAGGTGGCCCGTTTGCTCACCGCGGTCACCCCGCCGCCGAGTCGGACGATCATCGCGCGCACGGCGGTCGCCACGCCGCGGGCCCCGCCCGCATGCGCATGCTTGATGCGCTCGCCGCATCAAAAGAACCCATGTCGATTAGCGAGATCGCCGAGGTGGTCGGTGTCGATCAGCCGCGCGCCTCCCGCCTCGTGCAGCAGGCTGAAATGATGGGGCTCGTGTTGCGGGAGGCTGACCCTCAAGATGCGCGTCGAACCCGCGTCGCGCTGACTGATCAGGGTCGCAAGGCGGTCGCGTTCATGCGAAACGATCGCCGCGATCGCATCGGCGCCACCCTCGAGCAGTTCACGCCGCAAGAGCGCGCAGACTTCGCGCGGCTCTTCACCAAGTTCGCCACCGCCTGGTCGTCGCGCTAGCTCAGCTCGCGACCCTGGATTTCCCTCGTGCGCAGCCCCGCACGAAGCGGAACCAAGCACGCCCGCGTGGGTTTTTTCCGCCGCCGTGTTCCGTCTCGCCACCGGCCCCGTGGTTCCGCCTCGCCACCGGCCTCGTGGTTCCGCGGCTGAACCGCCTTTCCTGAGTGCCAGCTTTGTGTTTTCAAAGTTGAGCCAGAACATGTCAAGTTTGTCTTGACAATTCGAGAAGGCCGGATTTAACATTGAGTCATCAAGGCTCAAGTCTTGAGAAACCCCTCGCCAATACGGTGAGGTCACAGATTTAGGCTGCGGCCCAGAAAGGGCGAGCCGCCGCCTGCAGGGTGAAAGCTGCTAGGCACGAAAGGAAAAACAAATGGCACGTGCAGTAGGTATTGACCTCGGTACGACGAACTCGGTCGTCTCCGTTCTCGAGGGTGGCGAGCCAAAGGTCATCGCCAACGCTGAGGGATTCCGCACGACCCCGTCGGTCGTCGCATTCACGAAAGACGGCGAGGTGCTCGTCGGCGAGACCGCCAAGCGCCAGGCCGTCACCAACGTTGACCGCACCATCGCGTCGGTCAAGCGCCACATCGGTACGGACTGGACGTTCGATGTCGATGGCAAGAAGTACACGCCGCAGGAGATTTCGGCTCGTATTCTCGGCAAGCTGAAGAAGGACGCAGAGGAGTACCTGGGCGACACCGTCACCGACGCTGTCATCACGGTTCCGGCATACTTCAACGACGCCGAGCGTCAGGCAACGAAAGACGCTGGTGAGATCGCCGGCCTCAACGTTCTGCGCATCATCAACGAGCCCACCGCGGCTGCACTCGCATACGGTCTTGACAAGGGTAAAGAAGACGAGCTCATCCTCGTGTTCGACCTCGGTGGCGGAACCTTCGACGTCTCGCTGCTCGAAGTGGGCAAGGACGACGACTTCTCCACCATTCAGGTTCGCGCAACCGCCGGTGACAACCGCCTCGGTGGCGACGACTGGGACCAGCGCATCGTTGACTGGCTGATCAAGCAGTTCAAGGACACCACGGGTGTTGACGTTTCGGGCGACAAGATCGCACTGCAGCGTCTGAAGGAAGCGGCTGAGCAGGCGAAGAAGGAGCTCTCCAGCTCCATGTCGACCTCGATCAACCTGCCCTACCTGTCGCTGACCGACTCGGGCCCCGTCTCGCTGAGCGAGACGCTGACGCGTGCAAAGTTCGAAGACCTCACCAAGGATCTGCTCGACCGCACGAAGAAGCCGTTCGAAGACGTTATCCGTGAGGCTGGCGTCAAGGTTTCTGACATCGACCACGTGGTTCTCGTCGGTGGCTCGACCCGCATGCCGCAGGTTGCCGAGCTCGTCAAGAAGATGACCGGTGGCCAGGAAGCCAACAAGGGTGTTAACCCGGATGAGGTTGTCGCCGTTGGTGCAGCCCTCCAGGCTGGTGTGCTGAAGGGCGAGCGCAAGGACGTTCTGCTCATCGACGTCACCCCGCTGAGCCTCGGTATCGAGACCAAGGGTGGCATGATGACCAAGCTCATCGAGCGCAACACCGCCATCCCGACCAAGCGTTCGGAGACCTTCACCACCGCCGACGACAACCAGCCGTCGGTTGCGATCCAGGTGTTCCAGGGTGAGCGTGAGTTCACTCGCGACAACAAGCCGCTCGGAACCTTCGAGCTCACGGGTATCGCTCCGGCACCCCGTGGCATCCCGCAGATCGAGGTCACCTTCGACATCGACGCCAACGGCATCGTGCACGTCTCCGCTAAGGACAAGGGCACGGGCAAGGAGCAGTCGATGACGATCACCGGTGGCTCCTCGCTGCCGAAGGAAGACATCGAGCGCATGGTGCGCGAGGCTGAAGAGCACGCCGCTGAAGACAAGAAGCGCCGTGAGTCTGCAGAAACGCGGAACCAGGCTGAGTCGCTTGCGTACTCGATCGAGAAGCTGATCGAGGAAAACGAAGAGAAGCTGCCGGCAGACGTCAAGGAGTCGGTCCAGGCTGACGTTGACGCGCTGAAGACGGCACTCGCCGGCGAGGATGACGACGCTGTGAAGACGGCGTTTGACAAGCTGAACGAGAGCCAGGGCAAGCTGGGTGAGGCGATCTACGCATCGGCTCAGGCCGAGGCTGGCGCTGAGGCTCCTCAGGCTGACGCCTCCGACGCACCGGCTGCTGATGACGATGTCATCGACGCCGAGGTTGTCGAAGACGAAGACGACAAGAAGTAAGAGGAACCATGTCGGACGAGAAGGATTTCGACCCCACATCGTCGAATGCTTCGTCCGCAGAGCAGGGGTCGGAGGCTCACGCCTCCGGCCCCGCTTCGCAGGACGACGAGTTGACGGTTGACGACATCCTCGGCGCGCCGCAAAGCGCCGATGCTGCCGCCGCGGCAGACGCGGCGGTGACAGATGCCGAGAACACGATGCTCAACGACCTCAAGCGACTGCAGGCAGAGTATGCAAACTACCGTCGTCGCACGGAAGAGCAGCGGGAGATTGAAAAACAGCGCACCAAGGGTGACGTTGTGAAGTCTCTCCTGCCGGTGCTGGACGACTTGGACCGTGCGGAGAAGCACGGCGACCTCACTGAGGGCAGCGCTTTTGCTGTCATTGCGGACAAGGTTCGCGCGCTCGTCACCCGTCAGGGTGTTGAGACGTACGGCGCCGTGGGCGATGCATTCGACCCCCAGCGCCACGAAGCGATCTTCCAGCAGCCCACCCCGGGCGTCACGGAAATCACCATCATCGACGTCGTCGAGGTGGGATACCGGCTCGGTGACGTGGAGCTGCGCCCCGCCAAGGTCGTCGTTGCTGTTCCCGCCGAATAGGCGAAAGAGAGAATCATATGGCGAGCCAGGACTGGTTCGACAAGGACTTCTATAAGGTCCTCGGTGTCGACAAGAGCGTCACCGAAGCTGACCTGAAGAAGACCTACCGCAAGCTTGCGCGCAAGTATCACCCCGACTCCAATCAGGGTGATGCGAGCGCCGAGGCGAAGTTCAAAGAGATCAGCGAAGCGTATTCGGTGCTGAGCGATACCGAACAGCGGGCCGAGTACGACCAGATCCGCGCCATGGGCTCCGGAGCCCGGTTTACCTCGGGTGGCCGCAGTGGTCAGCCGGGCGGGTTTGAAGACGTCTTCAGTGGTTTTGGTCGCACGTCTCGCGGCCAGCAGCAGACCAACTTTGAAGACATCTTCGCGATGTTTAATCAAGACCCGATGTCAGACTTCGATGCCCGCTACGGTTCCGGCCGTCGCACGGGCTTTGGTGGTCCGACGAAGGGTGGCGATTTCACCGCGCGCACCACGATCGACTTCACCACGGCGGTCAAGGGTGAGACCATCACCCTCGCCGGTGAAGACGGACACCCGTTCAAGGTCAAGATTCCCGCCGGCGTCGCCGATGGTCAAAAGATTCGGTTGCGCGGACGCGGACGCCCGTCGCCCAATGGCGGCGAAAACGGCGACATCGTTGTGACGGTCGCGGTGCGCAAGCACCCGGTTTTCGAACGCGATGGCCTGAACCTCAAGGTGACCGTTCCGGTGACCTTCACGGAGGCCGCACTCGGCGCGACCATCGAGGTTCCGACCCTCGGCGGCGACCCCGTCAAGCTCAAGGTTGCACCCGGCACCCCGTCGGGTCGCACCATGCGCGTCAAGGGGCGCGGCGTACACACGGCCAAGGGCACGGGCGACTTGCTCGCCTCGGTGCAGGTCGTGGTTCCGTCCCACCTTGAAGGCGAAGCCAAGGCTGCGCTTGAGGCGTTTGCCGCGGCGGAACCAAAAGAGAATCCGCGAGCAGAACTGCTCGCTAAGGCACGCGCCTAGCGTGATTGCTCGTGCCGCACCGATTTCGGGTGCGGCACGAGCGCCCGGCGGGGAGAAACGCAGAAGGGAGCATCATGGCACACGAGAATGTTGATGAAGACGCACCGCTGTTTGCGATCGCCGTCGCCGCCGACCTCGCCACCATGCACCCGCAAACTCTTCGACAGTACGACCGCATTGGGCTCGTGATTCCCGGCCGCACTCGCGGCGGTTCACGACGGTACTCGATGCGGAACATCGCGCAGCTTCGCCAGGTCGCGCAAATGTCGCAAGACGGCATGAGTTTGCCGGCCATTGCGCACATCCTGCGCCTGGAGGAGACGGTGCACACTCTGCGCAAGCAGGTGACCGACCTCGAATCGCAGCTGCGAGTTGAGCGTGATCAGCGCCCCGGCAGCCGCGTTTTTGCGGCCGGTGCCACCGGCTCGATTGTGACGCTGCGCGCAGGCACGAGGATCAGGCGGGAGACGGGGCTGGAGCTGTGGAGCCCGCCCGGTCAGCGCCGCTCTGACGATGCCTGAGCAGGTCTCATGCGCACCATATGGCGCGCTGGCACTTGACATTGTGCCTCTCAATCCGCGACGATTCTGTTAACAGTCAACAGAATTGATCGGGGATCGAGTGACTCCTTCACTGACACCGGTCCGGGTAGTGCGTGAGGCACTCGGGCAACAGGTCGCGAACTATTTGCGCGATGCCATCGTGCGTGGTCAACTCACCGCGGGCCAACGGCTTGTCGAGACCGACATCGCCGAGTCGCTTGAGGTGAGCCGCGGCCCGGTGCGCGACGGCTTCAAGATTCTCGAGGTCGAGGGTCTGATCGCCAAGCGCGGCCAAGGCTACGTCGTCTTGAGCCTCGCCGATAGCGATATTCGCGAGCTCTACTCCCTGCGCGAGGCGCTGGAGTCGCTGGCGCTGCGCCTGGCGATGGAACAGGAGCCGCTGCCGGACCTTGCGCCGCTTCGCGAATCAATCATGCGCATGCGCATTGCGGCGGAGGCTGGCAACGTCGAGGCCTTTGCCCGCGCCGACATTGGCTTTCACGCCGCGCTCTGCGATGTGAGTGGCCACCGACGCGTCGCCGCGGTATGGCGACAGCACGAGCCCATCACCACGGCACTCATTGGTGCGACGGTGTTGCTGGACTCTGACCTCAACAAGACGGCCGAGCGGCACCTCGACATCGTGCGCCTCATTGAGGCCGGCGATGTCAACGACGCGCTCGCCGAGCTGCACGACCACCTTCATGGTTCCGAAGACAACATGCGCGCCGCGTGGTCGCGAATTTCTGCTGCCGCCGCCGAAGGCGCCGACTCTGACTCGTCGATTGCAGGCGCCGCCGGTGCGTAGCCAGCTCACGCCGAACGCCCGGCTCTCGGGCGCGTGGGTGACGCTCGCCGACCCGATCGCCGCCGAGACCATGGGTCAGTCGGGCTTTGACGTCATTGCCATTGACCTGCAGCACGGCTACGCCACCGAGGCGACCGCTGGCGCGCTCATCGACGCGGTAAATCGTAGCCGCGCCGCCTCCCTGGTGCGCGTGGCGTACCCCGGCCAGATCGGACGCGTTCTCGATATGGGCGCCGGCGGCGTCATCGTGCCGATGGTGTCGACCGCCGACGAAGCCCGCGCGGCGGTTTCTGCCTGCCGCTACGGACCCGACGGAACCCGCAGCTGGGGTCCGTGGTTCCAGGGCACGCGCGAGGGCATCGCGGAACCATCCGCTGGCGACGCGCGCGCGGCGTGCGTTGTGATGGTGGAGACGCGCGCAGGATTTGACGCGATCGATGACATTGCCGCGGTCGACGGGCTGGACGCGGTGTACGTCGGGCCCAACGACCTGGCATTGAGCCTTGGGCTCGGGCGCGTGCGGTTGGCCGACTCTGCCGAACTGCAGGCCGCCGTGCAGCACGTCGTCGACGTGTGTGTTGCCGCGGGCATGCCGGTCGGCGTTGATTCGCCTGGCGATGCCACCACCTGGCTGAGCCGCGGCGCCTCCCTCGTGCTCCATGCCAGCGACGTCGCGCTGCTGCGTTCCGCCGCGACGGCCGCCGCTTCCCGCGCGACTCCGTAAGCCAGGCTTCCTGGGTTTCTGGGTTCGCTGGGTTCGCTGGGTTCGCGGTTTCTGGGTTTTTCGGTTCCGCGGTTCCTGGGTTTCTGGGTTTCTGGGTTTTTCGGTCGCTCGGCTCTGTGGTTCCGGCGTGGCCCACCCTCCAGTGCGACCGTTATGCACGACGCGACCTTGTTGTGCACGACGAATTTGCCTCATCTGTATCTCCAGTCACTTCTGTCACACCAAGTCGTGCATAACGGTTGTTGGCGGCGGGCGACAGGGAGTGGAGTTGGAACCACGACGCGGGTCGCGAGCGGAACCACTTGGGTAACGTTCTGAAAACTGTTAACAATTTGGTTGACTGTCAACAGTGAACATTGCTACGGTGGCTGTGTCGACAACAAGGTCGGCCCCCACCAGAGGAGCGAAGATGCCCCTTTCGCGCATCACCCGAGCAGCAATCGGCCTCGCAGCAGTCGCGCTGACGGCGACCGCCCTGAGTGCATGCACCAAGGTCGAAGACACTGCACCGCCGGCCGAGACTGGCGAAGCAGAGGCCACCACGGCCCCCGAAACGACTTTTCCCGAAAAAGACATCCGCCTGATCATTCAGGCCAACCCTGGCGGTGGCTCTGACCTGTCATCGCGTGCGCTGGCCACAGAGCTGGAGAGCATCCTCGGCGTCAGCGTCATCCCCGAGAACATGCCGGGCGCCGCCGGCGCTCTGGCCATGGAGTACGTCGGCTCGCAGCCCGCAGACGGCTACACGATCGGCTTCGCTCCGGTCGAGATCGCCATGCTCAACACCACGCAGGGCGCCAACGTTCTTCCTGAGAACTACGACCTGCTCGGCCAGATCATGCTCGCGCCCGGCGTTATTTCCGTCGCCGCAAACAGCGACATTCAGACGCTCGAAGATCTGGTTGAAAAGGGCAAGTCCGGCTCCATCTCCGTCGCGAACTCTGGCGCTGGTTCCATCTGGGAGGCAGCAACGCTCGCTCTCGCCGACACCACCGGCGCTCAGCTCGCCCCCGTCGCATACGAGGGTGGCGCGCCCGCCGTTGCGGCAGCCGCATCGGGTGAAGCCGGCGCTGCCGTCTCGGGCCTCGGTGAAGCACTCGCCCAGGAGGGTGCCGTGCGCATCCTCGCCGTCATGTACAGCGAGCGTCACCCCGACCTGCCCGACGTGCCGACGGTCGAAGAGGCAATCGGTGAAGACCTCGAGTTCGCCGGCTGGGGTGGCATTTACGCTCCCGCAGGTCTCCCGGAAGACGTGAAGGCTGTGCTGGAATCGGCTATCGCTGAGGCAGTCGAAAGCGACACCTACCAGGAGTTCCAGAAGAACGCGAAGAACCTCGTGGTCTACCGTGACTCGGCTGAGTTCACCGAGTTTGTGGACGAGCAGTTCATTCTCTTCAAGGACCTGCTGGGCTAAGAAAGTATCGGGGCCGAGGCATTCACCTCGGCCCCGATTCTCACAAGGGAGCACGACGTGACGAACCCCAATGCGGCCGAGGAGTACACGGCCAACATCGTGATCGAGCCGCCACCCGCACCGTCGCGGGCGCTGGAGGTCTCGTTTGCCGCCGGAGCGGTGGCATTCAGTGTGATCTATCTGGTGCTGAGCTTTCAGATCGAGTTGCGTCGAGAGGCCGCAGCAGGTCAGATCGATGCCCGATTCTTTCCGATTCTGATCGGCATCATCGCCCTCGTCACCTCGGTCGCCATGCTGATCTTCGCGCTCATCAAAGAGCCGCCGACGCGCGAAGATCTCGAAAAACAGCAGCCAGGCGGCCTGATTCGTGTCGGCGCCGCACTCCTGATTTCGCTGCTCTACGTTGCCATCTGGAGCCTGAAGAGCGTCATCATCGCCGGCTACCGTATCGAGGTCTTCCCGTTTGCAACGGCGCTGTTCATTTTTGCGCTGATCTGGCTTTTCGGTCAGCGTAAGATCGCCGGCTTGATTATCTATCCGCTCGCCATCACCGCCTTCATCTGGGTGCTGTTCGGCATGTTGCTGAGGATTCCGCTATGACTCCCGTGCTCGAGGGCCTTGGCGCCCTGATGGACTGGTCCATCCTGCTGTACATGCTGGTGGGCTTGCTCCTCGGCTTCTTGGTCGGTGCCTTCCCAGGCATCACCGCAACGATGGCAGTCGCGCTCGCCGCCGGTTTCACGATGACGTTGGAACCAGTGCAGGGCTTGGCAGTGCTGCTCACGATTTACGTCGCCGCCAACTTCGGTGACCGTGTCCCCGCCATTCTGGTGAACACCCCCGGTACTCCCGCCTCGATTGCGACAACCCTCGACGGCTATCCCATGGCCAAGCAGGGGCGAGCGGGCCTTGCCCTCACCATCTCGGCCATTGTGTCGGCGATCGGCATCCTCGCCTCCGTGGTGCTGTTCGCGCTTGTCGCGGTTCCGGTTGCCAGCTTCGCCCGCGACTACTTCAAGTCTCCCGAGCTGTTTGCCCTGGTGGTCTTCGGCCTGGCCGTGATGATCGGTATTTCGTCGAAGTCGATGCTCAAGGGCATTCTCGCGGCGGCCATTGGCCTCGCTATCGGCACCGTTGGCACCTATTCTGCGACCGGCGATCAGCGCTTCTCGTTCGGCATTCTTGAGCTGATGGAGGGCTTCAACTTCATCGCCGTCATCATCGGTCTGTTTGGTATCGCCGAGCTCTTTGACCAGCTGCTCACCTACCACCAAACCAAGACGCGCCCCATCTCCAGCCTCGGTCGCTGGTGGCCCAACCGTTCCGAGCTCAAGCAGACCAAGCGTGCCCTGGCGGTTTCGGGCGGTGTCGGCCTCGGCGTCGGCCTCATCCCGGCAGCCGGTGGCGACATCGCCGGTCTGATCGGTTGGCAGCAGGCTCGTCGCGTATCGAAGACGCCGGAACAATTCGGCAAGGGATCGATTGAGGGCATCACGGCCAGCGACACCGCGTCGAGCGCCACGCTGGGTGGCTCGCTCACGACCACGATGGCCCTCGGTATTCCGGGCGACTCGGTGATGGCCGTGATGATCGGCTCGATGATCATTTGGGGTATTGCCCCCGGCCCGAGCCTGTTCTCCAACCATCCTGACCTGGTTGCCTCGATCGCGGGCATCATGGTCATCGCGACGCTGCTCTCGCTGGGCCTCAGCCTGGTTCGCATGCGCGGCATGGTGAAGCTGCTCGATGTTCCGCGCCCCTACCTGTGGTCGGGCATTCTCATCTTCTGCATCATCGGCACTTATGCCACCAGCAACTCGCTCTCCACCGTTATTCAGATGCTGGTGTTCGGTGTGATCGGGCTGGTTTTCAAGCGGCTCTCGATTCCCGCGGGCCCCGTCGTGCTCGGTCTGTTGCTTGGCCCGCTCGCCGAAGAGAACCTCGCTCGCACACTCGCGCTGCTGCCGACGAAGCCGTTCTTCGAGGTGGTGAGCCCGATCGCGATCGTGCTGCTCGCGCTTGCGGTGATCTCGATCGTGATGCCGGCCGTACGCAACGCCAGAAAGCCGCGCGGCAAGCGTGGTTCGCTGGCCGACACGATTCTCGCCGACGACCTCGTCGCCGAGGTCGAAGACTCCCATGCCGCGCTCCAGCTGCTACCAGATCCCACCGACGACGATGCCTCGTCGCCGAAGAAGAACCCCACAACCAAGGAGAACCGTTCGTGACTCGCCGTGACATCCTGACCGCCATCCCGACGGCTTTTGCAGCCGATGGGTCGCTTGATGCCGACGGCACCCGCGCGATCTTCCAGTACGTTGCGCAATCCGGCAACGAGGGAGCCTTCGTGCTCGGAACCACGGGTGAATTTCCGTCGATCAACGAAGACGAATTTCGCACGGTTGTTGAGCTGGCGCTGGCCGAGCTCTCCCCGGTGACCAGCGTTGTCGTTCACGTCGGTGCGCCGAGCGCGTATCAGGCAGTTCGCCTGGTGAACATCGCTCGCGAGGCTGGCGCGACACGGTACGCCGCCCTCACGCCGTACTACATGGCCTCCAGCGACGACGCGATCTTTGCCTACTTCGAGCAGGTTGCCGCGGCCGTTGGCGACGGTGACCTGTTCGTCTACAACTACCCCAAGCGCAGCGGCAACCACGTTTCGCCCGAGCTGATGGCGCGCCTCGCGACCATTCCGGCCGTGGTCGGCGCCAAGGTGAGTGAACTGACCCTGGACGACATTCGCGCCTACCGCGCCGCAACTCCGGCTGACTTCATCATCTATACGGGTGCCGATCGCGACCTTATCGCCGCAGGCGAAGCGGGCGCGCAGGGCGTGGTTTCGGGCGTCAGCTCCGTGGTTCCGAAGCCCTTCCGCGCGCTGATCGCGGCCGCAGAATCCGGCGACGCCGAGCAGATCGCCGCCGCCCAGGCCGATGTTGATGACGTGGTGGCAACGATCGGTGGCGATATGCCCCGCATGAAGGCCGCGTACCGCGCCATGGGCATCACCGACAGCACGTGTCGTATGGCCCTCGACGAGCCGACCGACGCCGCCCTGGCGCAGATCGATCGCATCGTCGCGACGTACGTCTAATTGGCCGCGATGAACGTCACCCTCGGTTTTGACGTCGGAACCTCGTCGTCGAAGGGCGTGCTGGTCGCGTCTGATGGCGCGATTGTGGCGCAGGCGACCGCCAGTCATGAGGTGAGCCGCCCGGCGGCGGGCCACGTCGAGCACGATGCGATGGTGTGGTGGCAGGAGTTTGTTGATGTTGCCGCGCAATTGCGCGCGCAACGCCCCGACGCCGTGATCACGACCGTCGGAGTGAGCGGCATGGGTCCGACCGTGTTGCTTGGCGATGCCGACGATGTGCCCGTTCGCCCCGCGATTCTGTACGGCGTCGACACCCGCGCCACCGCGCAGATCGCCAGCATGACGGCAGCGCTCGGCGCCGACGAGATCACCGCTGTGGCAGGTTCCACCCTCACTACCCAGGCCGCCGGCCCCAAGATCGTGTGGGTCGCGGAGAACGAGCCCGCGGCCTACGCCCGCGCCCGACGCCTGTTCATGCCGGCGTCGTGGCTGGCGCGCCAGCTCACCGGCGCCTATGTGCTCGATCACCACTCCGCATCGCAGACGACCCCGCTTTACGACGTCACCGCCCAGCGGTGGCACGATGCGTGGTGGCAGCGCTTCGCGGCGGGCATCGAGCAGCCGCAGCTGTTGTGGCCGGGGGAGATCGCCGGAACCATCACCGCTGCGGCGAGTGCGGTGACGGGCATCGCAGAAGGTACGCCGGTGATCGCCGGAACCATTGACGCCTGGACCGAGTCGGTGAGCGTGGGCGCCGTCGCGCCGGGCGACCTGATGCTGATGTACGGCACCACGATGTTTCTTGTCGCGACGGGCAAAGAGATTCTGCGCACGCCATCGATGTGGACCACGATTGGCGCCTACCCGGGCACAACCAATCTGGCCGGTGGTCTTGCCACCAGCGGCGCCCTGACCGCCTGGCTGAAAGATCTCACCGGCGCCGACTATCCGGCGCTTCTGGCTGAGGCCGAGGTGGCCGGTGTCGGCGGCAACGGCCTGCTCATGCTGCCGTACTTCGCGGGGGAGCGCACCCCGATTCTTGACCCCGACGCGCGGGGCATGATCGCGGGCCTCACCCTCACGCACACGCGCGGCGACCTGTATCGTGCGGCGCTGGAGGCAACCGCCTTCGGCGTGCGCCACAATATCGAGACCATGCGCGCCGCCGGTGCCAAGATCGAGCGGATCGTCGCCGTTGGCGGCGGCGTTCAAGGCCAGCTCTGGTTGCAAATCGTCTCCGATGTTACGGGGTTGGTGCAGGAGGTTCCGCAGGTCACCATCGGCGCGAGCTACGGCGCCGCCTACCTCGCGGCCGGAGCCGTGGCCGATGAGGCGCCGTCGATCGCCGAGTGGAACCCGGTGGTCACCCGCATTGAGCCGAACCCCGCCAACCGCCCCGACTACGACGAGCTCTACGCGCACTACCTCGCGCTTTACACGCAGACCGTTGATATTCAGCACGCCCTTGCTCGCCGCCAGCACGGCTAAACCCCAGGCGCAGCGCCCCCAAACCTCAAGAACCAGCACGAAAGAGACGTCATGACGTACACCTTCCCTGACACTCCCGCCGCCGCAGACGTGGCGCCGAAGACCGCCTACCTCATCGCCTCCGGTGACCTCCGCGAGTCGGCAAATGTCGCCGGTTGGCCCACCCAGGCCGCCATGGAGGCCGACGTCACTCGCGCGTTTGCCGAGCTGGGAATCACCGTGATTCGCGCCAACGGCATCGACCCCGAGACTGGTCACGGCTTCATCTCCAGCCAGCGCATGGGTCTCGAAGTCTTCAAGACGATTCCAACCGACGCTCCCCTCATCGTCGCGGAGGCCGTGTGGCAGTATTCCCACCACGTGCTCGGCGGCCTGCGCACCCACCGCGGCCCCATTCTCACCGTCGCGAACTTTGCCGGTGACTGGCCCGGCCTGGTTGGCCTGCTGGGCCTGAACGCCGGCCTCACCAAGATGAATAAGCCGTACTCGACCATCTGGTCGGTCGACTTCACCGACGACTGGTTCCGTGCCGGCCTCAAGCAATGGGTAGAGACCGGAACCATCACGCACGACGCATCGCACGTGCGTGCGTTGCCCGCGTTGCCACCGTCGCCCGAACGTGACCTGGGCTACGCACTCGGCGACCAGTTGCTGCGCGACAAGGCCATCATCGGTGTCTTCGATGAGGGCTGCATGGGCATGTACAACGCCATCTTCGATGACGAACTGCTCAACCAGACCGGCATCTACAAGGAGCGCCTGTCGCAGTCAGCGCTGTACGCCGAAATGCTTCGTATCACCGACGAGGAGGCCGCAGCTGTCGGTGCCTGGCTGCTCGAGCACGGCATGACGTTCCGCCTCGGCACCGATGAGGCGACCGAGCTGACCGAAACGCAGCTGCAGTGGCAGTACAAGATGTACATTGCCGCGCTCCGCATCGCCGACGACTTTGGTCTCGACGCCGTTGGCATCCAGTACCAGCAGGGCCTGAAAGACCTGGTGCCGGCTTCTGACCTTGCCGAGGGCATTCTCAACTCCACCGAGCGCCCGCCGGTATTCTCCCGCGACGGCGAGCGTGAATTGCACGCCGGTCGCGCGTTCCCGCACTTCAACGAGGCCGATGAGGGTGTTGCCGTTGACGCGCTCATCACCGATCGGGTGTGGACGGCGATGGGCATGGTTCCCGACAACACCCTGCACGATGTGCGGTGGGGCGACGAGTTCGACGGCCAGTTTGTGTGGGTGTACGAGATCTCCGGCTCCGTGCCGGCGTCGCACCTCGGCGGCTGGCAGAACGCCGAGGGCTGGCGCCAAGACCCGGTGTTCTTCCCGGCAGGAGGCTCGACCATCAACGGTGTCTCCAAGGCCGGCGAGCTCGTGCTGAGCCGCGTCTTCCTCGCCGACGGCCAACTGCAGGTCGACATCTTCCGTGGTTCCGCTATCGAACTGCCGGAGGCAGAAACCGAGCGTCGCAAGAACGCCACCAACCCGGAATGGCCGATCGCCCACGTGGTGCTGCACGGTGTCAGCCGCGATCAGTTCATGGCACGCCACAAGGCCAACCACGTGCAAATGGTCTACGCCAACGATGCCGAATCGGCCGACAAGGCGCTGCTGGCTAAGGCCGCAATGTTTGAGCGCATGGGGCTCGTCGTCAACCTGATTGGCGACGTCGCGATCTAGGCAGGTTGCGTTTCGGGCGGCGCTGGGTGCGCTGCCCGAAACGCCTCATAGTCGCCCTGCGATACGTCGGCGTAGGCGCGTGCCCAGGTCAAGATCGCCTCGGCCACACCGCGCCCGCGGCCAACGTAGCCCGCGACAACCGGCGCGGTAACCGACTGATTGTGAGCGCGAGCAATCATGGCTGCGCACGCCCGCGCGTAGGTGATGAAGGGTCCGTCGTCGAGCGTTTCGATCTCCACCGCCCCCTTCATATCGTGAAACTGGCGCACGTAATAGTCGCGGTTGGGGCCACGCATGTGCCCCAAGAACGGATCAGACAGCGCCTGCAAGATGCGCTGCATGGCAACAACACGGGCGCCTTCTCCGCGTTCGGCGACGTATCGCGAAATCGAGTCCGGCTGGGGGATGCGGCCATACTCAACGAGAACGCTGCGGCCGGCCTCCTTGGGCTGCATCAGCAGGCTGTTGCCCGCGCCGTCTTGTAGCAGCACCAGAAAACACCGGGTGCCGACACTCCCCACGCCCACCACACGTTTGACGACGTCGCTGATGGCGTAGTGCTCGAACAGCAACGCCACATCGGGCGTCGCGCTGAGGCGATACTGGTTCACCAGCTCGTGCACGTTGTCGCGCACCTCTTGCTCTGCCTCGGTCATGGTCGGCGGGTTCAACACAAACTGCAATCGGCCGTCATCGCCCGCCCTGGTGAGTTTGCGCACGGCGCGCTCTCCGGTGCGCTTTTGCGCTGCCCGTACCGACGCTTTCGTCGCTTTTCGTGCGGCTTTATCGAGAAGCCCCATGGTCGCCGCGACGTCAAAGTGCGTGAAGTACCGCTGGGTTGGGCTCATCGTGGTTGCCTGCGAGATGCCGCGAACATAGGCGGCAACGGCCGCGCGCACGGCCTGATCGATGACCTCATCGCTGCGACCCGAAGCGCGTGCACCCAGCACGATGCTCGCCGCGAGCCGCTTGACATCCCATTCCCACGGCGCCCACGCGGCCTCGTCGAAGTCGTTGAGATCAAACACCAGGTCGCGCTGCGCCGAGGCATAGAAACCAAAATTCGACACGTGCGCGTCACCGCAGGAGGCGACCAGAATTCCACTGTGCGGCGCATCGGCGAGATCCGCAGCCATCAACGCCGCGGTTCCGCGGTAGAACGCGAAGACGCTGGCGCCCATGCGCTGCATGCGAAGCGGAACCAGGCTCTGATCGCGCGACGCATTCTGGCGATCCAAAATGCCGAGCGGATCGCGCGCGCCGCTCGCCAGGTGGGCGAGCTCGCGCCGAGGAACCTGCGTGCGCATCGCAAGGCCACGTTCTCGCTGCTGTGCGGGAGTTTCGGGCCGCGGCCAGGCTTGATTCATGCGCTCATTGTGGCATCACGCGCGAGGCCGCGAAAGTGCCGTTATGCCGGGTCGATGCGCAGCGTCGGGGTGCCTTCAGAAACGGTCACATCGTCGATGACGCGGATCTCACGCGCCAGCGCGTCAAGATCGGCGAAGGTGGTGCGAAAGCGGTTGGCATCGCCTGACACGGCGGTCACCTCAACGAAATCGGTGCCCCGATCCCAGGTGTAGGTGACAAACGGTGGCTGGGTGCTGCCTGGCACATCCATCACGAGCTTTTCGCCGACGCCGAGCGTCGGGTGGCCAAAGCTCACCGTGTCGTCGTATTCCATCGGACGCATGGCGCGAGCGGTACGAAGCTGAGGGGTGGCCTGCTGGATCGTGGCCATCACAACGACCAGCTCGGGATCGGCCTTGTGTACCCACACCAGCACGCGCCCGGCGGCACGGCGCATCAACGCGGGAGCGGCCTGGCTCATCGCCCACGTGGCAAACTTTGAGCCGCGCGGAGCCTGCCCACCCATGGCGGCCGTTGCCTGCGACATCAACATGCGAAGCGCCGCCTTGCGATGCCTGCGCCCCCGAAAACCAAAGGATTCGGTCACCGCCACCCACGTCGTGGGGTCGGCTTCTGCGAAGAGTCTGGCCATGCCCCCAGCCTACGACCCCACGCTTCGCGCAAGCTGTGGTTCCCACCCCCGGCGCACCGTGGTTCCGCCCCCGGTTCCGCCCCTGGTTTCGTACCCGCCCCGCGCCCGCACCCCAGGTTCCACACCCCACACCGTAGTCCCACACCCCACACCGTCACCCTGGTTCCGTACCCCCACGCCACACGCGGTGGCAGGAGATTACGCCGGCGGCAGGAGATTTCAGCCCGATTCTCCTTCTCCCGCGTCAATCTCCTGCTGTCGCGTCGTGCAAATTGCACTACGGCAGGCGCTGACGCGGGGGCGGAACCACGTGATGAGGGGCAAAAACGGCGCGGGGTCGGCTCCCGTTCAGGGCTACCAGGTACAGTTATGGCGCTGGGCGCGGCCACCGTCGCGTCCGACAAAAAGAGAAGGCAGCATACCTCGTGAGTTCACCCCAGATGCCTGACGCCGAAAATTCCGGTAGCGGGCACCCGCAGGCGAAGCGTCCCCTGAAGATTCTGATCGGTGCAGACACCTTCTCCCCAGACATTAACGGCGCCGCTCGCTTCACCGAGCGCCTCGCCGCCGGCCTTGTCGAGCGTGGGCACGATGTGCACGTCTCGGTGCCGAACACGCGCTACAAGAAGAACCCGACTCACACCGAGATCATCGAGGGTCAGCCCGTCACCATGCACCGACTGCCGTCGGTGCGCTGGACCCCGCATGACTGGCTGCGTTTTGTGTGGCCGTGGCGTTCCAAGCACTACGCGCGCAAGGTGCTCAGCGAGGTTCAGCCCGACGTGGTGCACATTCAGTCGCACATCGTCATTGGGCGTGGCCTCGCGCGCATTGCCCGCAAGCGCGGCATTCCGGTGATCGCCACCAACCACGTGATGGCCGAGAACATTCTCGACTTCACCACCATGCCGCCCCTCGTTGACAAGGTGGTGCTCAAACTCGCGTGGGATGACGCAACACGCACCTTCAACATGGCGCGCGCGGTCACCACGCCCACGCGTCGCGCGGCCGAATTTCTTGAGAAGACCATCGATATCTCCGGTGTGATTCCGATCAGCTGCGGCATCGATCAGCGCAATTACACGGCTGACCTGTCGCCCCGCACCAAGATGAACGTTGTCTTCGTCGGTCGCCTCACCACCGAAAAGCATGTTGACGTGGTGCTTCGTGCCATCGCGTCGCTGGTTCCCGAGCTTGACATTCACTTTGACATCGTTGGCGGCGGCGACCAGCACAAAAACCTGGTCGAGCTCACCGAGCAGCTCGGCATCACTGACCGCGTCACCTTCCACGGGCGCATCCCGGATGAAGAGCTCCGCGGATTCCTCACGCGCGCCAGCGTGTTCACGATCGCGTCGATCGCTGAGCTGCAGTCCATCGCCACGATGGAGGCCATGGCCTCCGGGCTGCCGATCGTCGCGGCCGACGCGGTTGCGTTGCCGCACCTCGTTCATGACGGCGAGAACGGCTACCTGTTTGAACCCGGCAACGTTGAAGACCTCGCAGACAAGCTGCGTCGGGTGCTGACGGCGGAACCAGCTGAGTACTCGCGTATGCAGCAGGCGTCGCTGGAGGGCGTGAAGATTCACGACATCAACCGCACGCTCGAGACGTTCGAAAAGCTCTACCGAAACGAGCCGCTGGACTGATATGCGACTGATCTTCGACGCGCGCTACATTCGCACCGACTTTCACGACGGCATTAGTCGGTTCTCGCACCAACTGGCGCATGCGCTCGTGGCGACGGCGCCAGCCGACGTTGAGATCACGTTTCTGATTCACGATGAGGCGCAGCGCGCGCTCCTGCCCGCGGGCTCGCGCACTCACCTGTTTCACGCCCCGACGTCGGCGAAAGAAGCCGTCGCGTCGCTGCTGCTCAACAAGCTCAATCCCGACGTCGTCTACTCGCCGATGCAGACTCTTGGTTCCGCTGGGCGCAAGTTCAAGCTGATCCTGACGCTGCACGACATGATCTACTACCGCCACCGCACGCCGCCACGCAATCTGCCGTGGCCGGTGCGCGTTGGCTGGCGACTCTTTCACCTCACCTATGTGCCGCAGCGGATCACCCTCAACGGTGCCGATATTGTCGCGACGGTGAGTGAAGAATCGCGCCGGCAGTTTGGCGACGTCAACCTCACCAAGCGCGAGGTGATCGTGATTCACAACGCGCCGCAGAAGCTTGCCGAGCAGCTGCCAGCCGGCGTCGCTGTCACCGGCGGCGCGCCGCGCAATCTCGTCTACATGGGCTCGTTCATGCCGTACAAAAACGTCGAAACCGTGGTGCGGGCGATGGCGTATTTGCCCGGCCGAACGCTGCACGTGCTGAGCCGCATCACGCCGGAACGGCGAGCAGACTACGAGGCGCTCGCGGCCCCCGGCACGAACATCGTCTTTCACAACGGTGTTAGCGACGCCGAGTTTGCCGCGACGCTTGCCGACGATGGCGCGCTCGTCACGCTCAGTCTTGATGAAGGCTACGGCCTGCCCGTCGCCGAGGCGTTAGAACTGGGCGTGCCCGCCGTGGTCACCGATATGCCGATCTTTCGCGAGGTGGCCGGCGCCGGTGCGCTGTACGTCGATCCGCTCGATCCGGCGGCTGTCGCGGCCGCCGTCGTCGAGCTCGATGACGATGCCGCGCGCGCCGATTTGATAGCCCGCGGCGAAAAGCACGTGGCGCGGTTTAGCTGGGAGCGTTCGGCCGGCGTGCTCCTCGACGCGGTGCAACGGCTCGCGCGGCGCTAACGACGCACGCGCGGTTCCGTGCGCACGTGTCGCGACGCTCGCGTGGTTCCGCCCGTGCTGACGACGCTCGCGTGGTTCCGCCCGTGCCTACGTCGGGGTGGTGATCAGTACATCAATTCGGAGGCGACGTAATTGATGGCCCAGCCCACCAGGAGTGACACCAGCACCCCGCCACCGATGCCCACCGCGACACCGGCGAAGAATCGGTCGCGGTCGGATCGCATTCCCACGATTCCGAACACGAATGCGGCGAGGCTAATGATGAGGCCGATCACGGTAAAGACCGTCGCATTCCGCACAATTTCGTCGACGGATGACACCTGGGTGAGCAAATTGAACGGCTGGTGAAACAGCGAGACGACGATGCCGATCAGCGCGATGATCGCGCCGATCTTGCCATAGCGCGTGCCGCCCGCCGGCCCGCCGGGTGCCGGGTACGCGCCGGGCGCCAACGGCGGAGTCGGCGTTGCGTAGCCACCCGGAACCATCTGGCCGGCGCCGGAGTACGAGGCCGGTGGTGTCTGGCTAAACCGAGCGTCGGTGCCGTTGCCTGGTTGTGAAGCGTTGTTGCTCATGAGTGCTCCGAATTCTGTTGCGAGAAGTGACCCCCACGATACGCACCGATCGCGCTCGGTGGCAGGATTGAAAGGAACAAGGAGGATTCGTGGAGGCGAGCCGAGCGCCAAGCGTGCGGGCGTGGATCATTTGGACGGTCGGTGTGGCCGCCTACGTTCTTTCCATCGCGAATCGTTCTTCGCTGTCTGCCGTCGGCGTTGAGGCCGCCGATCGCTTCTCAGCCGACGCCTCAACACTGTCGATGTTTGCCGTGTTGCAGCTCGGGGTTTACGCGCTCATGCAGGTTCCGGTCGGCATTCTGCTTGACCGCCACGGCGCGCGCCCCATCATGACAATCGGCCTCGTGCTGATGTGCGTGGGGCAGTTGGTCATGGCCTTTTCTCCCAATGTGGGCGTCGCGATTGCCGCGCGCATGCTGCTCGGCGCGGGCGATGCGGCGTTGTTTCCCAGCGTTTTGCGCTTGGTCTCGACCTGGTATTCCGCGCAGCGCGCGCCGCTGATGGCGCAATTGACCGGAACCGTTGGGCAGTGCGGGCAACTCATCTCGCTCATTCCGTTGCCGATTCTGTTGCACGCCACGAGCTGGGAGGTCGCGTTTGCGACGCTCGCCGGAACCGCGGGAGTCTTTGCGATCGTGGTGTTCCTGATTGTGCGCAACCACCCGCCGACCGTGACGGCCGATGTTTCGGTCAACACCGACACCGGCGCGATCCGCATCGTCAAGAGCTCGTTCGATCTCCGTCAGTCGCTGGGTGAGGCGTGGCAGAACCCCGGAACACGCCTTGGCTTCTGGTCGCATTTCACCACGCCGTTTGCCGGCACCGCCTTCATCATGCTGTGGGGTGTGCCGTTCTTGACAGCAGGCGAGGGCCAGTCGCGCGAGGTGGCGTCGGTCATCACGACCCTGTTCGTGCTGTTTGGCATGGCGCTGGGTCCGGTGCTTGGCACATTATCTGGCCGGCATCCGCTTCATCGCTCGTATGGTTTGGTGCTGCCAACAATCGGCCTGCAGTTTGTGGTGTGGATGACGGTGATTCTGTGGCCAGGGCAGGCGCCGATGTGGTTGCTCGTCGTGTTGGTCTTTGCCCTCGCGACCGGCGGCCCCGCCTCGATGATCGCCTTCGATCACGCCCGCGCCCACAACCCGCAACACCGCCTCTCCACGGCGACCGGCCTGGTGAATGCGGGTGGGTTCATCTCCGCCCTCATCGTGATCTTTGCGATCGGTTTGCTGCTTGACCTGCAGGGCGCCGGATCGCCCGAAAACTACACGCTCGACGCGTTTCGGATTGCCTTCCTCGCGCAGGTTCCGCTGTGGCTACTCGGCAGCATCTTCATCGTGCGCGGCCGCACCGCCGTGCACCGCAAGATCGGCCTGAAACCGCCCAAGAAGCCCAAGAACTCCGACGCGTAGCCCGCACGGGAGTGCCGCAGGGGTCTCGCGTGGCCCGCGGCGGGGTTCCGTCCTTGGTGTCCGCTCCGTGGTTCCGCGCCCGCAACCGTTCTGCACGCAACCGTGTGACTGATGTTACGGGTGGTGCTGTTGTGGCGGATTTTGCGTGCATACCGAATCGGAACGTGCAGAACGGTCGTGCGGGATGGTGCTTGACCGGTCGGAGTGGTTGGGTGGGGGTTAATGGGGGAGGACTCGGCAATTTTCCAGGCAGACCCCTACCGAGCGCAGGGCCGCGGTGATAAAGTTGAGTCATATCGACTCAACTTTGAGTTGTGAAGAGGAGAACGAATGAACAACACCAACCCCGCCGCGCAGGCGGAGCAGCAAAGCGCACTCCAGCAGTTCGGCATTAATCTCACCGACCGCGCCCGTCAAGGAAAGCTTGACCCCGTCATTGGGCGCGATGCGGAAATCCGCCGCGTTAGCCAGGTGTTGACGCGTCGTACCAAGAACAACCCCGTGCTCATTGGTGAACCCGGCGTCGGTAAGACCGCCGTTGTTGAGGGGCTCGCCCAGCGCATTGTCGCGGGCGACGTTGCCGAGAGCCTGAAAGACAAAGAGCTGATTTCGCTCGACATGTCTGCGCTTGTGGCTGGCGCGATGTACCGCGGCCAGTTTGAAGAACGCCTGAAGAACGTGCTGAAAGAGATCACCGAGTCTGACGGCAAGGTCATCACCTTCATCGATGAGCTGCACGTGCTCATGGGAGCCGGCGGTGGCGAAGGTTCCGTCGCGGCATCCAACATGCTCAAGCCCATGTTGGCACGTGGTGAACTGCGCCTGATCGGCGCCACCACGCTCAACGAGTACCGCGAATTCATTGAGAAGGATGCCGCGCTCGAGCGCCGCTTCCAGCAGGTTTACGTCGGCGAGCCGACGGTTGAAGACACGATCGCGATTCTGCGCGGACTCAAGGGCCGCTACGAGGCGCACCACGGTGTCACCATTGCCGACAGTGCCCTTGTTGCGGCAGCAGCGCTGTCAAACCGCTACCTGCCCAGCCGTCAGTTGCCAGACAAGGCCATCGACCTGGTCGATGAGTCGATGTCGCGGCTCAAGATGGAAATTGACTCGTCGCCCGTCGAAATCGACCAGCTCAAGCGCCAGGTCGACCGCATGAAGCTCGAAGAACTCGCGCTGAAGAAAGAAAAAGACCCCGCTTCGAAGGAGCGCCTCGCCGCGCTTCGCGAACAGCTCGTCGGCATGGAACGAGAGCTGGCCGTGCTCGAAGAACGGTGGGCGCGAGAGCGTCAGAGCCTGAACCGCGTTGGCGACTTGAAGAAGCAGCTCGACGAGGCGATCACGCAGCGCGACCGCGCGCTGCGTGAGGCCGACTACGCGAAGGCATCCAAGCTCGAATACGAAACCATCAAGCGTCTCGAGGTCGAAATCGCGGAGGCCGAGAAGGTCGAAGCGACCGTCGCCGATGAGCCGCGCATGGTCAACGAGCAGGTCACCGACGAAGACATCGCCGCGGTTATCGCCGCGTGGACGGGCATTCCCGTTGGCAAGCTGATGCAGGGTGAATCCGAAAAGCTGTTGCACCTGGAGGCCGAGCTCGGCAAGCGCCTGATCGGTCAGAAGGATGCGGTTCGTACCGTGTCTGACGCGGTGCGTCGCTCGCGTGCGGGCATCTCCGACCCGGGGCGCCCCACCGGATCCTTCCTGTTTCTCGGCCCCACCGGCGTCGGCAAGACCGAGTTGGCGAAGGCTCTCGCCGAATTCTTGTTTGACGACGAGCACGCGATGATTCGCATCGACATGTCGGAGTATGGCGAGAAGCACTCGGTTTCGCGCCTCGTTGGTGCCCCTCCGGGCTACGTCGGCTATGAGGCCGGCGGCCAACTCACCGAGGCCGTGCGCCGACGCCCCTACAGCGTCGTGCTGCTTGACGAGGTGGAGAAGGCGCACCCCGAGGTGTTCGATGTGCTGCTGCAGGTGATGGATGACGGTCGATTGACCGACGGCCAGGGCCGCACGGTCGACTTCAGCAACGTCATTCTCATCTTGACGAGCAACATCGGCTCACCGATTCTGATCGACCCGTCGTTGTCGATCGAGGAGAAGCGGGAAGGCGTGATGGCGTTGGTACGCCACGCGTTCAAGCCGGAATTCCTCAACCGACTGGATGACATCGTGATGTTCCAGCCGCTGACCATCGATGACCTGTCACAAATCGTGGAACTCGCCATCGATCAGCTGCAGCGCCGGCTGAAGGAGCGCCGCCTCACGCTGGCGGTTACCCCCGATGCTCGGGCATGGCTTGCCGAGCGAGGCTACGACCCGATCTTCGGTGCTCGTCCGCTGCGTCGTCTGATTCAGTCGGAGGTGCAGAACAAGCTGGCCACCGCGTTGCTTTCCGGCAACGTGCACGACGGCGACACGGTCCGCGTCGACGTCTCAGCTGATGGTTCCGGTCTCGTGCTGACGACCGACTCCTAACAACACCCCCTTGGCGGGCTCCGGCGTACTCACGCCGGAGCCCGCCATTTCGTGTATTTGGTGGCGCCAATCGCACAAGTATGTTTGATTGTTTATGTGAACATGAATGATCGGTGGGGAACATGGTAGCCGCGTCGCGCCACGACGCGATTCTGCGCGAGCTTGAACTTCGAGGTTCGCTCACCAGCGCAGACTTCGCGCAAAGGTTGGGGGTTACCGGAATGACGTTGCGCCGCGACCTCGTCGAGTTGGAGCGTCGCGGGTTGCTCACGCGGGTGCACGGCGGGGCGCTGTCGCTCGCGGTTGCCGATGAACAGGCGCACTCACAGGGTGACCGCGACGGGCACGGCCGCCCGCGTCGCCCGGTTGCCACGATCGGCATGATCGTGCCAACGGCGAGCTACTACTTTCCCGAGGTTATTCGGGGGGCAAGCCAGGCGGCGCGAGAGCTGAACTGCCGGCTGATTGTCGGCGCGTCGAACTATTCGGCTGAGGAGGAGTTGCGCCAAGCGCAGCGCCTCCTGGACAGCGGCGTTGACGCGCTCATGGTGACCCCGCATGCGTCGCTCACCGAGTCATCGGCGCTGCGCGAACTACTCGATGCGGCGACGGTGCCGATCGTTCTGGTCGAGCGCAGTGTCGACGAAAAGTTCGCGGGGAGCCTGGAATGGGTGCGCTCTGACCACGCGCTCGGCGCCGAAATGGCGGTCGATCACCTCATCGAACAGGGCCATCGACGGATTGCGCTTGCCGCGCGCCCGGCGGCAACGGTGCCGAGTCTGCATGTCGGTTTTGAGCGTGCCATGGCGGCACTCGGAACCGAGGGGCACGTTTTGCGCCGCGACCTCTCGCCGCCGAGAATTGGCGACAGCGTGACCATCGAAGAGCTCGATCAACTGTTGGATGATTGCGTCGCACAAGAGGTGACGGCGGCGATCATTTTGGGAGACGCCGACTCGATGGCTTTCACCGAGCGCGTTCTCGAGCGGGGGCTTCGCATTCCCGACGATTTCGCCGTGATTGCCTATGACGATGAGATCTCCTCATTGGCTGCGGTGCCGCTGACTGCCGTCGCGCCGCCGAAGCGTGACCTGGGTCAAGCGGCACTGCAATTGTGCTTTGATCGCGTTCGCAAGCAGGGGTCAACCCGCGCGATTATGCGCATGATTTTGCTGCCGACTCTCGTGGTTCGAGACTCAACGGTCCGAGCATAGTTGTTCAATAATGTTCATTTGATCGTTATTGTCTTGACATGAATCTTCGCCGGATTGAATATCGACTCATTCGAAGTTTCAAAGGAGAACTTGACCATGACGAACAGCCGCCCTCTGCTCGCCGCTGCGACCCTCGCCGTTGCGGCCATCGCCCTCGCCGGGTGCTCAGGCACCGCCAGCCAAGCGCCCGCAACATCCTCGGCCGCGCCGACAGGTGAAATCACTCTCATTCAGCCGGTGTTTGACACGCTGCGCCGATGGGGTGCAGGCTCGGCGTTTATTGCCTCGCGCGCCCTGATCGATCGCGTGCAACTCCTGCCGCCCGCGACCATCGCGGCCCCCGTGGGAGCAGCGCTTCTGGGTGACGCCGCGATGCCCGCGGCCGTGTTCGCAACCGCTTAAGCGTCGATCGCGGGCGGCAGTTCGCGGGTGCTCCAGAACGGCCCGAAAATCACGAACAGCGCGCTCACCACCTGCCCGATCGCGCCCACCCACATCGTGGTAACCACGCCATACTGATCGCCCAAGAATCCGGCGAGCAGCGCCGAAAGTGGCATCACGCCCCACACCACAAAGCGGATTGACGCGTTCATGCGGCCGAGCAGGCGCCGCGGCGTGATGCGTTGACGAAAGGTCACCTGGGTGATGTTGTAAACCAGCACCGTGAAGCTCGCGATAAAGCCCTGCACGATCAGCAGGGCAAAGGCGATCGACGGAACCATGGCTGCGACGGGCAGCAGAATGGCGGTGAGGCTGAACCCAATTGCCGAGATGGGAATGGCGGGTGCTTCCCCGAGTCGTGCCACCACGAACCGCACCGACATCGCGCCGAGCAGTCCGCCCACCGCCGCGAGCGAGAAGATCAATCCCATATTGGCGACCGAGAGCCCGAGTTCGCGCAGGATGAAGATCGGCAGCAGCGTAAACGAGAGCGTGCTGAAGAAGTTGCTCACCGCCGTGGTCGCAACGATGCGCTTGAGATAGCGATTGCCGAACACCCACCGCAAGCCCTCACCAATGTCAGAAATCAGCGAGCTCATTTCGGTACGCGGCTCAATGCGTTCCGTGTCTTTAGTGAAGATCAGGGCAATGAGGCTCACCACGTAGGTGCCGACCGTAGCGAGAATCGCGAACGGCGCGGTGAGCACGCCAACGAGCCAGCCGCCGACGGCGGGCCCGGCGATGCCTGCCACCTGCGCGGTCGATTCCAGTTTGCCGTTGGCCTCGGCGATTTGCTTCGCGGGAACGAGCGACGGAACGAGGCTCTGGTACGAGACGTCGAAGAACACATTGGCGATGCCGACGACAGCGGCCACCACAAACATGTGCCACATCTGCAGATCGCCGAAAAACCACAGCAGCGGCAGCGCCGACAGGGCGAGCGTGCGCACCGCATCGGCGACGATCATCACGTGGCGCTTGCGCATGCGGTCAACCCAGGCGCCCGCGGGCAAGCCCACCAGCAAGAAGGCGGCGACCGCGGCGGCGTTGAGGTAGCCGACCTCCAGTTCGGTCGCGCTCAGCAACAACACCGCGAGCGTTGGGATCGCGAGCTCCGCGACCTGCGATCCCAATTGCGCCAGGGCTTGCCCTGACCACATGGTGAGAAAGTTGCGGTCGCGCCAGAGCGAGCCGCCGCTGCGCTCCGGCGCGCGGCCATCTTCATGGGCAAGAGACTCGCCCATGATGGGCATGTCAGAGTAGGGGGTTTCACCCGAGAATGCGGAACCAGCGTCGTCGCTGGGGCTCGCGGGCGGCGTTGTGGGGTTGGTCACCTGGTCAGTCTGGCATGACGCGAGACGAAATTTTCGAGAACAGAAGAAGGCGCACTCTTTCTCCCGCTCAACGCGCGCCGGCGTTGAAAACCGCGCATATGGTTCCGTTATGAGCCACGCTTTTCAGACCGCCGATCTCTATGACGAGCACGGCGATGCCCTCGATTCGGTCAGCCTTGCGATGAATGACATGGGTGGGCGCACTGCCTTTTCGGGCCGCATCCGCACGGTGCGTTGTTTTCGTGACAACGCACTGGTGAAGCAGATTCTTGCCACAGACGGGCGTGGGCAGGTGCTGGTGATTGACGGCGATGGCTCGCTGGAATCGGCGCTGGTTGGCGACCTGATCGGGGCCTCTGCGGTGCACCACGGCTGGGCCGGTATTATCGTCAACGGCGTCGTGCGCGACCGGCTGGCATTGGCGCGCCTGCCCATTGGCATTAAGGCGCTCGGATCAAACCCTCGCAAGAGCGCAAAAGATGGCGCCGGCGAACTCGACGTTGTCGTCTCGTTCGGCGGCGCCATCTTCACTCCGGGGCTTACCGTCTGGGCAGATGCCGACGGAATCCTGGTGCAGCGCGCGGTGGTCTAGCCCTTCAGCGCGTCTTTCAGCGAGACGCGGCTACCCATCTTCAGCAGCGTGTTGTCGTAGATCTTCGCTCCGAGCAGGATCGCGATACCCGCCGTGACGATGAGAATCGCGAGGCTGAGCAGCGGCTCCCACCACTGCGCCTCACCGAGGAACAGTCGCATCGGCATGCCAACCGGGGCGGAGAACGGTACGTAAGACATCGCGGTCAGCACGGCGGAGTTGTCGTTGAACATGATGATCAGAATGTACGGAACCATGATGAGCATCGTGATGGGGGTGGTCGTTGCTCCCGCGTCTTCTTGACGGGAGACCATCGAGGCTGCCGCCGCGAACATCGCCGCCAGCAGGATGAACCCGAACAGGAAGAACACGGCGAACCACACCATTGGTGCGCCCAACAGGCCGAGCAGGTGGGCCTGGCCGGTGATCGTGAGCCCGATGATGGTGACCACCACGATGCCGATGACCTGAATCATCGCCAGTACCGTGTTGCCGAGCACCTTGCCTGCCAGGAGCGCCCGCGTCGAGATGGTGGAGATAAGAATCTCAACAATGCGGGTGGACTTCTCCTCAATCACCGACTGCGTAATGGTGGCACCAAACATGGTGGCGGCCAGCATGAACAAGATGCCAAAGCCGATGGCCACGATGTAGCGCATGAACGGGTCGGTCGCCGATGGTTCCAACACTTGCGTCTCGGGAGCGATCGACAGGGCCGATACCAGCGAGTGGTCGACCTCGTTGAGAGTCACAATCGCAAACCCCGTGACCGAGGTGTCGCTTGCAACCAGGGCCGCGTCGACAGATTCGTCGCGGACGGCGGCTTCCGCTTCGGTCTCGGAGCCGACCTCAACGAGTTCGAGGCCCGGAACGTCGCCGATGGCGGCGGAGGCGGAGCCCGTGACGGCAACTTTCGTTTCGCTCGTCATGGAATCTCCCGCGAACCCCGAGAACAGAATTCCGGCGAGAACCAAACCGAACAGAACGAGGGTGGAGATGATGAAGGCTTTGCTGTGCAGCTTCGATTTGATCTCGCGCTCGGCAACGAGGGCGGTGGACTGACCAAAGCTGGGGCTGGTGATGGCGCTCATTGGATGACCTCCTTGAAGATCTGCGCCAGTGTGGGGCGCAGCGGGGTGAAGCTGATGACATCACCGTGCGTGAGCGCGGTGCGAAGGGCGGCGTCTGCTGCAGTCGGTTCTGCGGCAATGAATTGCGCGGTTCCGCCGTCAAACGCGGTGACCTGAATGCCTGGCTGCGAGCGCAGCCAGCCGGTGTCGGCCGTGGTGGCGAGTTCGTACTGGTGTGACGCGTGCTGTTCACGCAACGCCTCGCGGCTGCCGGCGGCACGAACCTGGCCGGCGGCGATGATGACGAGGTCGTCGCAGAGTCGCTCAACAACATCAAGCTGGTGGCTGGAGAACAGCACCGCAACGCCCTTGGCGGCGCGTGCCTGCAGAACCTGGGCTACCGTGTCGACCGCGATCGGGTCAAGACCAGAGAACGGCTCATCGAGGATCAGCACCTCGGGGTCGTGCACCAGAGACGCGGCGATCTGCACGCGCTGCTGGTTGCCGAGCGAGAGTGCCTCGATCTTGTCGCCCAGTCGCGCACCCAGGTCGAGCTCTTCGAGGAGGGCGGTGGCCTTTTGGGTGGCATCGCGCTTGGTGTAGCCGTGAAGGCGAGCAATGTAGGCGACCTGGTCAAGCACCTCCATCTTTGGGTAGAGGCCACGCTCTTCCGGCATGTAGCCGAAGTGACGGCGCTGGGCCGTCTGCAGTGGCTGACCGTTCATAGTGATGTCGCCGCCATCGGCAGCGAGCACGCCCAGGATGATGCGCATGGTCGTGGTCTTGCCTGCACCGTTGCCACCGACAAAGCCGGTGAGACGGTTGTTAGCGACGGTGAACGACACGTTGTCGAGCACTTGCCTGGTTCCGTAGTTCTTGGTGATCCCACTGAGTTGCAGCATGGCCGCTCCTTCCCTTGTGGTTCCAATCTAGAAAGCCGCCGTGCGGCGAACATCCGCCGTGGGGAGGAATTGTTTCCTCCGCCGTGCGGGGGAGGGCGGGGTGTTGCCGGAAGTGTCGGGTGCGCGGAGTGGGGGTGGGCTGTGAGGAACCTGAAATGAGGTGTCTCGATTTGCATCCCCGATTTGCATGCGTTTGAATATAAACATGACCCGCACCATTGGATACATCGTCGGCTCGATCTCATCGACCTCCATCAACCGCCGCCTGGCCAAGGCTCTAGAGCGCCTCGCCCCCGAGGGTGTGGAGCTGAAAGAGATTCCGATCAAGGGCCTGGGTTTCTACTCACCCGACTACGACGCCAACTACCCGGAAGAGGCTCGCGCCTTCAAGCAGGCCATTGAAGACGTCGACGGCGTCATCATCGTCACCCCCGAGTACAGCCGCTCCATTCCGGGCGTGCTGAAGAACGCTCTCGACTGGGCGGCGCGCCCCTGGGGTCAGGGTTCATTCGACGGCAAGCCCGTCGCCATCATCGGAACCTCGGGCGGCGGCATCGCAACGGCCGCGGCTCAGCAGCACCTGAAGGCCATCTTCAGCCACTACAACGCTCCCGTTCTCGGTCAGCCCGAAGGCTACGTGCAGTCCACGCCCGGCCTGTTCACCGAAGACGGCGAGGTCACCAACGAAGAGACCGCAGCATTCCTGCGCTCCTACCTCGCAGCCTTCGAAGCGCTCATCGACCGGTACGTTCCGGCCAACGAGCTCGTGAACGCATAATCACGACGTAAGAGTGGGGGGGGGGGGGGCCGCGGGGGGGGGGGCGCCCCGATGGATTCAGAAACAGAGGGGGGGGGGGGGG
>NZ_VRSW01000003.1:108278-283366 GCF_008017445.1 Microbacterium mitrae
GCGCGCGGTTCCCCCAAAACCCCCGCGTCCGGGGGGGGCCCCCCCCACCCCGGGGGCGCCCCCCCACTCATTTTCTGACGCACCGTCTGTGGTGCCGTGGTTGTGGAACCAGTGATGCGCTAGGCCAGGCCGTTGCGGTGTGCGAAGACGACCGCCGCAACCCGGTCGCGGGCGCCGAGCTTGGCGAGCACGTTGGAGACGTGCGATTTCACGGTGGCCTCGCCGATGAAGAGCGCGCTTGCGATCTCGGCATTGGAGAGCGCTTGAGCCAACAGGCGCAGCACCTCCTGCTCGCGCTCGGTGAGGTCAACGGCAATGTGTGGCGCGGGCGCGGAAGCCGCGTTGTGCGCCTCGGCCGATGGCGCGGATTCGTGCGCGTGCGCCTCGGCGGCAAACCGCTCAATCACGCGTTTGGTGACTTCTGGCGCCAGGAGGGCGTCTCCCGCGGCGGCCACCCGCACGGCCGAGATCAACTCGTCGGCGCCGGCATTTTTCAGCAAGAATCCGCTCGCCCCGGCCTCCAGCGCTTGAAACACATAGTCGTCGCGGTCAAACGTTGTCACGACCACAATTGCAGAGCGAACGGCGGGGTCGGCCACGATCTGGCGGGTGGCTTCGAGGCCATCCATGTCGGGCATTTGCACGTCCATGCAGATGACATCGGGGTGCACGTCGCGGGCAACGGTGATGGCTTCTCGCCCGGTGGAGGCTTCGGCTACGACCTCGATGTCATCGGTCGAGGCGAGAATCATCCGAAAGCCCGCGCGCATCACGGCATGATCGTCAACCAGCATCACCCGAATCATGCGCTCGCCTCCGCGAGATCAGCGTCGGTCGGCGCCGCCGGGGCCAGCGGCACCTGAACGCGCACCAGCAAACCGCCGCGTGCGCGCGGGATCATCTCAATGGTTCCGCCCGATGCTGCCGCGCGCTCGCGCATGCCCAACTGGCCAAGCCCTGGCCGAACCTGCAGCATGGACCGCCCCGTGTTAGTCACCTCAAGCTCGACGAAGTAGGGGTCGTAGCGCAGTCGAACATCGGCCGTCGCGTCGGCCCCGCCGTGGCGGCGAGCGTTGGTGAGGCTCTCCTGGGCAATGCGGTACAGGTTCGCCTGCACCACATTGGGCACGACGCGTTCGTCGCCCAGCACCGTGAAGGCGGTGGGCATTCCGGCCTCGTTGACGTGATCGATCAGATCGCGCAACCCCTCAAGTCGAAGCGTCGACGCAAAGCCCGCGTCGGCGCCATCGTCGGGAGTGCGCAGGGTCTCAAGCAGGAGGCGAAGCTCGGCGATCGCAGTGCGGGCCGAGGTTTCGATGGTGGTCAGCGCCTCGGCGGTGGCCTGCGGGTTCTTCGTCATCATGAGGCGCGCGGCCGAGGCTTGCACGCCCATCGCCGAAACGTGGTGCGCCACCACATCGTGCAGTTCGCGGGCGATCGCCACGCGGTCAAGCGCGACGGCCTGCGCGGCGGTACGTTCGCGTTCCGCCTCCAGTTCGCGCGTGCGTTGGCGAAGCCTTTCGTGCTCGATGGCGGCGTGCCAGGCGCGGTCGCCCATAAACCACGCGCCACCGAAGAACCCAATGTTGATCAGCACGTTGAGCAGCATCCACGCCACGTACGGCGAGAACAACCCGACGCGCGACAGGCCGTCTTCGATCTCGACGTCGGCGGTGGCCGAGATGTACATGTTGATGAACAGCCAGAGCATCATCAGCGAGGTGATGATCGTGCGGCTCCAAAACGCCCGGCGACGATCATTCACCCAGGCGCCGACGGTGAACAGTGCGATAAACATCGCGATATTACCGACATGCACTTCAGGAACCTGAAAGGTCACGCCCACGAAGTAGGTGGCGCACACGATGGCTGCCACGGCGATCGGATATCGGCGCCGAAACGCGAGCGCGCCACACACGACCGTTGTGGTGAGCAGGGCCCATTCGATGCCGACCTGCGTTTCGCCGTAGAAGCTGACGACGCTCATGAGCCCCGAGCTGATCACGCCAGCAACAAAGAGTCCGAGCGCGATCCACAGATCGGCGCGGTAGTTCTGCTCGGTCGGGGCCGGGCGGGCAACAACATCAGCCATGCTCCCACCGTAGGCGGATGTTGTGAATCGCGCCTCCGCCACACGACGGAGATTTGTCGCGCCCGGAACCATGGGGTTTCGTGGGTCGCGCTGGGTTGCGCTGCGCGAGTGGGTTGCGCTGGGCGGGCGGGTTGCGCTGATTGCGTGGTCACGTATCGCGCTCCGCAGCGGTAACGCTCCCACCTGCGCCGACGAAGTCGCGCCAAGCTCTTGACGGTGCCCCCAGGGTTCGGCAGTATTCACTGCGGGTCCGCGGGGATTCGCTTCTCAGAGAGGCACGCCATGACCATGATTTTCGTCAACCTGCCCACGTCAGATCTTGACCGCAGCAAGGAGTTCTACACGGCCCTCGGGTGCGAGATCAACCCGCTGTTCACCGACGAAAACGCGGCCTCTGTGGTGTGGAGCGAAAACGTGCACTTCATGGTGCTCACCCGCGAATACTTCGCGACCTTCACCACCAAGACTGTCGTTGACCCTCGCGACAGCGCCCAGGTGCTGATCGCCCTCACGCGCGACTCCCGCGAGCACGTCGACGAGACGCTTGCCGCTGGCCTCGCAGCCGGTGGTTCCGAGCCCCGCGAACCGCAAGACTACGGCTTCATGTACTCCCGCTCCTTGGAAGACCTCGACGGCAACATTCTCGAGTTCTTGTATATGGAGCCGGGTGCGGCAGAGGCCGGACCGGAGGCGTACCTCGCTGACGTCGAGTAGGGGTTAGCCGAAAATCATCGGCACATCGTCGTCGTCGACCGGGTCAAGGTCGAGATCGACGACCACGGGTACGTGGTCGCTGGGGATCTCGCCCTTGCGCTCGTCGCGCGCGATGAAAGCACCGGAGACGGCATCGGCGAATGCCGAAGAGCCGAGGATGAAGTCGATGCGCAGGCCCTCGTTGCGCGGAAAACGCAGCTGCTTGTAGTCCCAATAGGTGTAGCCGGTGGGAACCAGCGGGCGAACCACATCGGTCAGCCCGGCCGACTGCAGCGCGCCGAACGCCGCGCGCTCGGCGGGGGAGACGTGCGTGGAGACGCCCTCGACAATCGTGGGGTCGCCGTTGTCTTCGTCAAGCGGCGCAACATTGAAGTCGCCGACGAGGGCGAGTTTGAGCTCGGGGTTAGCGGCAAGCTCGGTCTCGGTGTAGCGGGCCAGCGCGTCGAGCCAGTGCAGCTTGTAGGTCATGTGCGGGTCATCGAGCGCGCGCCCATTGGGGGTGTAGAGGCTCCACACCCGCACGCCGTTGATGGTCGCGCCGATCGCTCGCGCTTCAAGCGGCGCATCGGGGCCGTCGTAACCCTTCTGAAATCCGGGCATGCCGGCAAACGAAAGCTCGACGTCTTCGATCGGCTCGCGGCTCGCGATGGCGACACCGTTCCACTGGTTGAGGCCGTGAGCGACCACGTGATAGCCGGCCGCCTCAAACTCCGCGTAGGGAAACTGCTCGGGCTTGCACTTGATCTCTTGCATGGCGAGCACGTCGATGTTCTCGCGCACGGCAAATTCCACGGTGCGCACCACGCGCGCGCGAATCGAGTTGACGTTCCAAGTGGCAAGTCGCATGCCACCAGCCTACGATCCCGCACCGACACCCAGCGACAGGGGTGAGGTTCCACTACGCACGGCATGCCGACGTGTGTTTGTGCGTGCCCGCGTTCCCACATGTCGGAGGGTTCGTGGCGACACGCCGGTCGATCACGCCGGGAGCCGGGTGCGGCGAGCATCCTTCCGACATTTGGGACGCGCCCGCGCGCGGAACCAGGGGGGCGGAACCCAGGGTGCGGGTTCGCGGAACGAGGGGCGACGCCCGCAGGTTCCGCGCGTTCCGCGAGCCGCTGATTCCGCAGCTGGCCGCTCGCGACGGGGTTGCGGTTCCGCAGCCGAGGACGAGGGAATGAAAGTGGCGGTTGAAGCTGAGGGCCGCGGGGGCTGGCCAGGGCATGCCGATGTGTGTTTGTGTCGGCATGCGTTCCCAAATGTCGGAGGGTTCGTGGCGACACGCCGGTCGATCACGCTGAGGGCTGGCCGCGGCGAGCATCCTTCCGACATTTGGGACAGACGCGAGCCCGGAACCAGGGGCGCGCACGGAACCAGGAGCTTGCGCCCGGAATCACGGTGCGGGTTCTCGGAACCAATCGCGGCACCCGCAGGCTTCGCGCGTTCCGCGAGCCGCCACCCCGCAGGCGGCCCGCTACGGGGTGGCGGTTCCGATGAGCACGCCGCGGGCGAGCGAATGAAAGTGACGGTTGAAGCCGAGGATCGCGGGGGTTGAGCCGGGCGCGAGATCGAGCGTTTCGACGTCGAGCGCGTCGATCACGAAGAAGTAGCGGTGCGTGCCGGTACCTGCGGGCGGGGCGGAGCCGGAGTACTGCTCAACGCGGGCCTCGTTCGGCAGCGTGATCGCGCCAGGGGGCAACAGGTCGGAGCCAGGGTCGCCAGCGCCTTCGAGGAGGGAGGTGGTAGACGCCGGAATATTGAAGACCGCCCAGTGCCAGTAGCCGGATCCGGTGGGCGCGTCCGGGTCGAACACCGACAGCGCGAACGATTTGGTGCCTTCGGGCGCGCCAGACCACGATAGCTGCGGTGATACATCGGCGCCGCCGCGCTCAGCGCTCCAGGCGGTGAGGGGCAGGGCGGAACCATCGGCAAAGTTCGCGCTGGTGAGCGTCATCGGGGCAAATTCGCGCAGTTCGGCAAGCGCGGCGTACGGATCGTATGACAGCATGAGCAACCTCCTTGTGGCTTGTGTCCAGGCTAGCCGCACCGGGCCGCAGGGGCAGGGTGCGCACCCCGCATAGAATCGAAGCATGACCGCGTTTTCGTCGCCTGCCCTCGAAGCTGACCGCCAGATGCTCATTGAGCTGATCAAGAGTGAGGCCGTGTTTCACGGTGACTTCACGCTGTCGAGCGGGAAGAAGGCGTCGTATTACGTCGACATGCGCCGCCTCACGCTCGATCACCGGGCGGCCCCAGCCATCGGACGCCTGACGGCAGAGCTTGCCAGCGAGTTTGATGGCGTCGTTGCTGTCGGCGGGCTGACGCTGGGCGCGGACCCCATCGCCAACGCTGCGATGCACGCAGCCGCTGGGTCCGACCGCCCGCTCGACGCTTTCGTCGTGCGCAAGGAGCCGAAGGATCACGGCCGCGGACGCCAGATCGAGGGCGCAGAAGTTGAAGGCAAGCGCGTCATCGTCGTGGAAGACACCTCCACCACAGGGCAGTCGGCGCTGAAGGCCGTTGAGGTATTGCGCGCCGCCGGCGCTGAGGTTGTTGCCGTCATCGTGATTGTCGACCGCAAGACCGGCGCCCAGGCTGCGATTGAAGCCGCTGGCCTGGAGTGGCGAGCCGCGATTGACCTCGACGACCTGGGTCTCGCGCCTCAGTAACACCCAGCGGCGCGCCTCGCGGAACCACGGAGCGGCTCAGTCGCGCGCCGCATAAGCCTCAAAATAGGCGCCGCCGACCGGCGCTAAGCCAAATAGTCGCCACCGACCGGCGCTCAGCGTAAGCGCCGCAGCCTCCGCTCGTCGTCGCTTATTCGTTGTTGTCGTCTTTCTCGTTTTTGCGGTTGCGGAAGTACTGCCACGCGAACACGACAAGGGTGGACGCGACGATGATGGTCGATATCAAAAACAGGATGTCGCGTTCACTCATGGGCGTTTTCCTTCGGCAGCAGTTTGAACGATGGTGGCGATGCGTTTGGTCACGGTCTGCGCAGATACCGCCATCGCGATCTGCGTGAGCTGATACTTGCGCACGCTTGCCGGATAAGAATCCCACGTTTTCTGGGCCGCGTCATTCGCCTCTAGCGCCGCCTGGAGCTCGGGCGGAACAACGCCCGCCTCGGGGCCGTCAAGAATGCTCCACCAGCCGGAGGCTTGAGCGTCATCAATCACGCGTTGCCCGGCGGGCATCATGAGACCCTCGTCAATGAGCCGCGCGACGCGCACCTTGTTGGTGGCCGCCCACGGGCTACGGTTGCGGCGCGGCGAATACCACTGCATGCGCCGCTCATCGTCGAGCGGACGGTTGGTCGCGTCGATCCACCCGAAGCACAGCGCCTCTTCGACGAGATCGTCATAGCTCGGGCGCGGCCGATCGTCACGCCATACCACGATCCACGCGCCGTCGGAGGTGGCGTGATTTTGCTGCAACCACGCGCGCCACTGCGCTCGCGACTCTACGTGAACCTGCTCCGCATCGGCCATCCGTCCCATGGCAAAAGCGTACGGGGCAGCACCGACATCGGCACGAAGATCACGATTCGGGCAAGGGCGGGTTTTGCCACGCCGCCGGGGTCGCCGGGCCAGGAAAACCCGGATAAGGTTGCCACGTGGTTGGTTCCCGAGATTCGTGGGATGCGGGTGCGCTCCCGAGTCTTGCTGGGCGCACCTATCTGGTCACCGGAGCCACCTCAGGGCTGGGGTACTTCTCAGCGGAACAGCTGGCTGGCGCCGGCGCGCACGTCATTTTGAGTGGGCGCAACGTCAACCGGCTGACGGCGGCTCGCGCAGCGATCGGACGCCGCGTTCCTGGCGCCTCACTGGAGTCGATGATTATCGACGTGACCAAAGGTTCCGTTGTTCGCTCGGCGGCCGCCAGCCTCTCGTCTCACGAGCGTCTCGATGGCGTCATTTTCAACGCCGGCATCGTGCACCCACCGCGCAAGCGCGAAGAGGTTGACGGTCACGAAGTCGTACTCACCACCAACGTTCTCGGCCACTTTGCGCTCGCTGCCGGTCTGCTGCCGACGCTCGCAAAATCGGGCCGTGACTACGGCACCGGGCGCATGGTGTGGCTCGGATCGGTCTCGACCGTGTCGTGGAAGACAAACGCGATTGATCCGGAGCTGAAAGAGAACTACAGCGGTCCGCGTGCCTACGTGCAATCGAAGTTCATGGTTCAAGCGCTCGCTTCCGAGGCGCAGAGGCGCCTCGATGAGGCCGACGTCGCCGTCGAAAGTGTCATCGCGCACCCCGGATACTCGCTGAGCGGTCGCACGAATGCGGTTGCTGGCGTCAACGAGGTGCGCAGGCTCAAGCGATTCTTCGCCAACCTGCAGGCACCCGTCACGCAATCCAAAGAGGCCGGTGCGGCATCTCAGGTGCGCGCCCTCATCGACCCGCTCGTCAAGGGCGGTGACCTCGTTGGCCCGTCGCGCACCTTTACCGGCCCGCCGCGCATCTACCCGGCAGACAAAGTCACGAAGCTGACAGAACGCTCACGCCTGCCTGAAGTAGGGCGCGAAGTCTGGCAGTTCTGCGAATCGGCAACGCGGACCACGTGGCCGTTTGCCGCCTCTCGCGCGCCGCGCGTCTAACCCACACCTGAAAACCCCGCGTCGATCATCTCGCCGCACATTCATCTGAGAGGTCTCACGTGAGCGCCATTCCCGTCGTTATTGATTGCGATCCCGGCCACGATGACGTGGTGGCGCTGTGGCTGGCGTTGGGAAACCCGGCCCTCGATGTGCGCGCCGTCACGACCGTCGGCGGCAATGTTCCGCTGCCCCTCACCACGATGAATGCGCGCGTCGCGCTGACCGTCGCCGGCGTCAACGATGTTCCGATCGCCGCGGGCGCTGCTGGCCCCTTGGTGCGGGAGCTCGAGACCGCCGAGTTCATTCACGGCGAGAACGGCCTGGGCGGGCCCGAGCTGCCAACGCCCACGATGCCGCTTGACGACCGCACGGCTCAGCAGCTGATGATCGACGTGATTGAGAGTGCGACGGAACCTGTCGCCATCATCGCAACCGGCCCCATCACGAACGTCGCGATTCTGTTGCGCGACCGCCCACAGCTGCTGCCGCGCATTCGCGAAGTGGTGTGGATGGGCGGCTCAACTGAGCGCGGCAACGCGACGCCGTACGCCGAGTTCAACGCGCTGGTCGACCCGGAGGCGCTGACCATCGTGCTTGATTCTGGCGTGCGCTTCACGATGGTGGGTCTTAACGTCACGCACCAGGCACTGCTGACTGCCGAGGTGCGCGAGCGCATCATCGCCATTGGCAACAACACCAGCCGATTCAGCGACGACCTGATGCGCTTCTTCTGCGACACGAACGAGGAGATCTACGGCATGCTGGACGGCCCACTGCACGACCCGGTTGCGGTGGCCGTGTTGGCAGCGCCCGAAACCGTCGAACTCGTGCACACCCGCCTCGATGTGGAGACCACCGGAACCCACACCAGCGGGGTGACGAGCGTAGACCTGCACGGCATGCTGGGTCGCGAACCCAATGCCTACGTCGCGATGGGGCTCGATGCTGACGCGTTTTGGAACCACGTCATCGCTGCGATTGCGACGCTCGATTAGGGCGAATTGCTTTAGGCGGAGCGCGTTTGGCTCGTCGCGACAGAGCTAGTCTGAACGCGCTCGGCTAGTTGCGACGCGCGTGGTTAGTCGAGGCGCGTTTGGTTAAGCGGTGAGCCAAACGGATCGCGCCGCGCCGGGCGGAAGTCTGCGTGGTTCGCCGTCGAGAACGACGCCTCTGTCGGCGACGGTCACCGTGGTTCCGATCTGCAATCCCGCGTCTTCAACTGCACGCAACAGGTCAGGATCGTGGTCGCTGACGCGCAGAATATTGCCGGTGTGGCCGACTGGAGCGTCGGCGAGCAGCACGAAGGCCGTGAATGCGACGGCGAGGTTTTCGTCGGGAATCGCATCGCCGTGCGGGTCAAACCGCGGACGCCCCAGCTGCTCATCAATCTTCGACAGCAAGCGGTCGCTGAGTGCGTGTTCCAGGATCTCGGCCTCGTCGTGAACTTCGTCCCACGAGTAGTCGAACGTCTTCACGAGCCAGGTTTCAATCAGCCGGTGCCGGCGCACCATGGCCAGGGCGCGGCGTTGGCCCGTCTCGGTGAGCGTGACTGCACCATACGGCACGTGCGAGACGAGGTCGGCGGCGGCAAGCTTCTTCACCATTTCGGTGACGCTTGACGGTGCAATACCCAGCTTGCCCGCCAAGACCGATGGCGTGATGGCCTCGTCTTGCCACTCCGTGTGGGCATAGACGGTCTTGAGGTAGTCGTCGGCCGCGGGTGATCTCACCACACCAGGCTACCGAACCCGCGGCCCGGTGCGGAATGCTTCATGCACCGACGTCACAAACCGCCCCCGCGCTGCGCCTGACTCTTCGGCGCGCTGTGCCTGTCTTTCCCGCGGGGTTGTGCCTGTCTTGCCACCCTCCGCGCTCCTGGCCCGTGCTCTGCCTGAGTGGTTCCGCAGTTCTGCCTGCATGGTTCCGCTGTTCTGCCTGCATGGTTCCGCTGTTCTGCCTGCACGGTTCCGCTGTTCTGCACGAGTGGTTCCCTGTTCTGCACGAGTGGTTGCCCCGTTTGGCCGCGACACGCCGCAAAAACCGGCTATCTGGCGTGTTCCATCGTGCATAACAGGGTCGTGGTCGTGCATAACAGGGTGGTGATCGTGCATAACACCGAAAGAAGGGGCGGAACCACGACAGGAGTGCCGAAACCAGGGCGCGAGGGGCGGAACCACGACAGGAGCCCGGAAACTCCGCACGCCCCAGAAACTCCACCCCGCCTGAAACAAACTGTTTACCGGGCGGCTCTGGTCGCGGTCGTGGCGCGGACGTAGCATGGGCACACGTGGGCGTACTCCTCGCGTCCACCCGGATGAAGGAGCTCGCCGTGATGAACATGACCGAAATGATGAAGTCCATGCCGATGGACGACACCGCCATGGCCTCGATGGATATGGCCGTCATGCAGGAGTGTATGGAGGCGTGCAACGCCTGTATGCAGGCTTGCACGATGTGCGCCGGAACCATGGCTGGCATGGAGGGCATGGGCAAGTGTGTCTCGCTGAGCGCCATGTGCGCCGAAATGTGCCAGACGATGATGAAGATGATGATGCATCCGATGGCGATGTCGGCCGACACCATGATGCCGATGCTTCAGGCCACGATGGCCATGTGCAAGGCGTGCATGGACGAATGCATGCTGCACGCAGACATGAGCGAAACCTGCCGCATGTGCGCGATGGCGTGCGAAGCCGCCATGATGGCCTGCGAAAAGATGACGGCGTCAATGAGCTAACGCCGCACGCCAATCACACCGAGCACGCAGGCACCGGCCGCGCCCCGCTAAAGCCGCGCCCCGCGAAAGTCGAGAACCCGCGGAACCACAGAACCCGCGGAACCACAGAACCCCCGAAACGCCTCAGCGCGCGACGTTGAGGTGCAACTCGCCCGCGACCAGCACCGCGTAGCGGTCGTGCACCGACACCGGCTCGCCAACTCGTAGCGTGGTGGTCAGGTCGGCGTGGTTCCACACGCGCTCGGTCGCGCCATCGAGCGTTGCAACGGTGACCCAACCGTCGACGTCAACCGCCGACACGATGCCGTCCACCCATCCGCTGGGCGTTGCCGTTGCCAGGCGCCACTGAATCGCGCCCAGTTGGTGACCCGCACGGTCGTGCACGCACATCATGCCCTGCTCGCAGGCGGTCGCAAGGGACTGCTGGAGACGGGCGGTGATAAGCATGATGAACCTTTCGATGGGGTGACATTACGGTACGTCGCCCCCACCCGAACTCCGAAACCCCTCGTCACACGACGAAACAGAAGAGCGCTGCTGCCGCGAAACCACGTTACGCGGCACGGAACCACGCGGCGCGGCACGGAACCACGCGGCTGGGTGCCAGAACGCCAGCGATTAGGCTGGATGGGTGAGTGAAGAAACCCCGGAGCGGTCAACCCACGGCGTCGGCCCCTGGCAGGGGGAGTGGCCCGAGGGTGACTGGTACGACCCCGAGCTGCTGCGCGAGGGTGACACTCGCAATGTGATCGACCGGTACCGCTACTGGACGATGGAAGCCATCGTCGCCGATCTCGATACCCACCGGCACGCCTTCCACGTCGCGATTGAAAACTGGCAGCACGACATGAACATTGGTTCTATCGTGCGAAGCGCCAACGCATTTCTTGCCGACACCGTTCACATCATTGGCCGTCGCCGCTGGAACCGTCGCGGCGCCATGGTCACCGACCGCTACCAGCACGTCGTGCACCACGAAACTGTCGAGGCGTTTGCCGCGTGGGCTGCCAGCGAAAACCTGCCCATCCTCGCCGTCGACAACGTTGGCGACGCGAAGCCCGTCGACAAAGCCGAGTTGCCGAAGCGCTGCGTCATGCTGTTCGGCCAGGAGGGGCCCGGGCTTTCTCCCGAAGCGCTCGCGGCAGCCGACGCCTTCATCGAAATTACGCAGTACGGCTCAACGCGCTCGATCAATGCCTCCGCCGCCGGCGCCATCGTGATGTACGAATGGTGCCGCCGCCACGCCAGCTAGCCAGCACGCCAGCTAGCCGCCACGCCAGCTAAGGCCGCCGTCACGACAACTTAGACGGCGCCATCCTTAGTGAGCTGAGACACGTAGATGCCCTCGCCCTCACCCGTGATGCGCAGTGTGATGGTTCCGCCACCGCTGAACTTCAATGATTCGGGCATGGCCACTTCGCACTCGATGGTCGTCGACTCAACGACCACCTCATCATTGACCAGAACTTCGGCCGTGACGGCGCCATCTGAAGCGCAAGCGAACTGCGCGATCCAGCCCCCTTCGGCCGCCTCGGCCGCCGTCGCATCGACGGGTTCGCCGGGTGTGAGTACGCCCTCCGAGCGCAGCGCCACCGAGGCACCGGTCGAGTTGCGCGGCAGGATCGTCTCAAACGTCGGGCCGTCTGCCAGGTCGGCTGACGACGGCGAAACGGTGATCTGTGGTTCTGAGCTGGAGTCAACCGGCGTGGTTCCGGCGGTGCATCCGGCCAGCGTGAGCACGGCCGCCACGGCGATGGCCGGGGTGATCAACCACATTCGCTTCGTCATGTCACCAGAGTAGGCCGCCTGCTGTCAGACGCAACCCCATGCTCGCTGGCAATCAGCGGTTAAATGTTGTTCTCGATCCAAGCGTCCGTGCGAATGCGCGCCCCGAGCGTAACCAACCGCACCACCATGTAGAGCCCGAAGAAGCAGATCGCCACCCACACCAGCCCCCAAGCACCCGTGGGGTGCAGCACCGCGACGAGCCAGAGCGCCGGGAGAGTTGGAACCAGGTTGAGCAAGCCGACGATGGCAAGATATTTCGCGTCGCCGGCCCCCATCAGCACGCCATCGAGCACGAACACCATGCCACAAATGGGCTGCGCGACGGCGAGCACGATGAGCGCAGGCATGACAAGAGCGGCGAGGTCGGCGCTACCCGTGAACATCAGCCCGATAACGCCGCTGAGTCCGCCGATCAGCGCGCCAACGATGACGCCAAACCACGCGCCCCACGCGAGCGTTCGCCGCAGCACCAGGCGGGCAGCGCGCGGGTCATCTCGCCCGAGCGCCAAACCGATCAACGCTTGCGCGGCGATCGCGAGCGCATCCAGCGCAAACGCCGCGAACGAGAACATCGTGAACGCGATCTGCCAGCCGGCAAGCTCTTCGGTGCCGAGAGAGGTGGCAACGGCAACCGTCAACAGCAGTGTGAGGCGCAGGCTCACCGTGCGAAGCAACAGCCAGCCGCCGCTGCGGGCATTGCCCGCGACCCCGTCGCGCTGCGGCCGCAGCCGCGCATCATGGCGGCGGGCCAATCGCGCAACGATCAATACGTAGGCGCCGACCATTCCCCATTGCGCCACCACGGTTCCGGCGGCAGAACCGCCAATGCCCCAACCGAAGCCGTAGATAAAGATGTAGTTGAGCAGCGCGTTCGCGCCGAAGCCCGCGCCCGCAATCCACAGTGGCGTGACCGTATTCTGTAGGCCGCGAAGGAGCCCCGTCGCCGCGAACACGATGAGCATCGCGGGCAGTCCGCCCATCGAGATGCCGAGGTAGATCGTGGCCTGTGCCGCCACATCGGCTGGCGCGTTGAACCACGAAACGAGCCAGGGGGTGGCGAGATAGCCTGCGGTGGCTAGAACGGCGCCAAGGCCGAGCGCCAACCACATGCCGTCAATGCCGACAGAGACCGCCGAGCGGGCATCGCCAGCCCCAAATTTGCGTGCAACGGCGGGAGTGGTCGAATAGGCGAGAAACACCATCAGACCGACGATGGTCTGCAATACTGCCGACGCGATGCCGAGACCGGCGAGCGGAACCGTGCCGAGATGACCGATCATGACCGAGTCGAGCATGAGAAACAGCGGCTCGGCGATGAGAGCACCGAGCGCCGGAAGTGCGAGCTTGAGGATGTCGCGATTCAGGGTCGAGGGTGCCGTCACCGCTCCAGCCTATTGGTGTGCTGAAAAATCCCCCGGAATCGGCTCCGGCGCCTGCACGGATCGGCATAGGCTGGGGGCATGAGTGCTCCTGCGCCTTCCGGCCTGAAAACCGAAGAATTCAACGACGAAATCCGCCCGCAAGACGACCTGTACCGTCACGTCAACGGTGACTGGATCGCACGCACCGATATTCCCGACGACAAGGCCCGCTGGGGGTCGTTCAACGAGCTGGCGGAACAAGCCGAAAAGCACGTTCACGAGATCATCGAAGAGGTCGTCACGGCAGAACCCGGAACCGATGCTCGCAAGGCGGGCGACATCTACGCCAGTTTCATGGACACCGACGCGATCGCCGCGCGCGGCACCGCACCGCTTCAGCCGCTGCTTGATCGCGTCAACGCCATCACCGATGTTCCGACTCTGCTGACCGTGCTTGGCGTGTTTGATCGCGAAGGCATCGCAAGCATCATCGGCATGTTCGTCGAGCCTGACCCCGGCAACCCGGAGCGTTACGTTCCGTTTTTGCTGCAGGGCGGCATCACACTGCCCGACGAGAGCTACTTTCGTCTCGACAACTTCGCAACGGTGCGCGAGCAGTACGTCGCCCACATTGAGACCATGCTGACCCTCGCGGGCGTTGAGAACGCGGCCGAGCAGTCGCAGCGCATCTTCGAGCTCGAAAAAGAGCTGGCCAGCCACCACTGGGACAACGTGCGAAGCCGCGACTCCGTCGCCACGTACAACCTGCGCACCTGGGGCGAGATGCAGGAGGCGATGGGCGTTGACATGACGCCGTGGCGCGAGGCCGTCACGCCGAACGCACCGACGGCTCTCGATGAGGTTGTGCTGTACCAGCCCAGCTACTTTGAGGGGCTCGGAACCATGCTGACGCCGGAGCGCGTCGCCGACTTCGTCTCGTGGTTGCGCTTCAAAGTTGTGCACGCGGCGGCCCCGTACCTGACCGATGAGCTGGTCGACGCCAACTTTGCCTTCTACGGCACGGCGCTCACGGGTGTTCCGGTGATCCGCGAACGGTGGAAGCGCGGTGTCTCGCTCACCGAGGGCGCAATGGGTGAGGCGATCGGCAAGGTGTACGTTGACCGGCACTTCCCGCCGGCGGCGAAAGACGCGATGGATGACCTCGTCGCCAACGTCGTCGAGGCGTACCGCCAGAGCATCGTGACGTTGGATTGGATGGGAGACGAGACGCGCGAGCGTGCCCTCGACAAGCTGTCCAAGTTCACGCCCAAAATCGGCTACCCGGTGAAGTGGCGGGACTACTCCACGCTGGACATTTCGGCAGACGATCTGCTCGGCAACGTGCGCGCCACGAACGTGCACGAACATGACCGCCAGTTTGCTCGTGTTGGCGAACCCATCGACCGCGACGAATGGCTGATGACGCCGCAGACGGTCAACGCGTATTACAACCCGCTGATGAACGAGATCGTCTTTCCTGCCGCGATCTTGCAGTACCCGTTCTTTGACGCCGACCGCGATGCAGCCGCCAACTACGGCGGTATTGCCGCGGTCATTGGCCACGAAATCGGGCACGGGTTCGACGACCAGGGCGCCACGTTCAATGGCGACGGCAAGCTCGAAGACTGGTGGACCGAAGCCGACAAGAAGGCGTTTGAAGAGCGCACCGCGTCGCTCATCGCGCAATACGACGCCCTGGTTCCGGTTGGCCTTGATGCCTCGCACACCGTCAATGGTGCGCTCACGATCGGCGAGAACATCGGTGACCTCGGTGGCCTCGGCATTGCGCTCAAGGCCTATGAACTGTCGCTTGCCGGTGCAGAAGCACCCGTGATTGACGGCTACACCGGCGTTCAGCGGCTGCTACTCAGCTGGGCTCAGGTCTGGCAGCAGAAGTCTCGCGAGGCCGAGACAATTCGCCTTCTCACCATCGACCCGCACTCGCCGGCCGAATTCCGCTGCAACCAGATTGTGCGCAACATTGATGCGTTCTACGAGGCGTTCAACGTCACCGAATCCGACGATCTCTGGCTTGACGCTGACCAGCGCGTCACCATCTGGTGAGATGACCGCGCGAACACGACGGGAACAGGCCGCGGCCCAACAGGGTCTGCTGCCTTCCCGTCGTGGGGCGCGGCACCAATCGACGCGTATTGACGCGTCGCGGCGAGGGTTCGCCACGACGCTGCGCGCGCTGGAACAACTGGCTGATACCGGCGCGCAGGTGTCGCTTCACGTGCGTGATCTGGACCGCGGGCACGTCGTGGTGGCCGGAGACGACTTCGTCGCGCAGCCCATCGGTGGCGTCGGCGTTGTGGCGGTGTTGCTCGAGGTGGCGGTGCAGTTTGACGCCGGAACCCTCGATGCGAACGAGCTTGTCGACCGCAGCACCGTGGCGCCGGCACCGGTTGCGGGGTTGTGGAACCATTTGGCCGCGACAAATTTCACGCTCGCTGATGTCGCGGTGCTGGCGGCAGCGACGGGAGACCCGGTTGCGACCAACGCGCTTCTTGCGCGCGTTGGCACGGAGGCGGTGCGGGCGCGGCTCGAGAGTCTGGGCCTGACGAGCCTCGCCGTGCTCGATGGTTTTCGCGACGATCGTGGCCCCGATCACGCCCCCGATCACGCCGTCGGTTCGACCCGTGAAACGGCCGGCCTGTTCGCGGCCCTCGTCAACAGCAAGGTGGTGGCGCCGGCGATCAGCGCGCAGGTAGCCGAATGGTTGAGCCTCAACCAAGACCTCAGCCTGGTGGCCTCAGCGACCGGTCTTGACCCGTTCGACCACGAGAACGACAAGCATCGCATTCTGTTTATCAATAAGACGGGGCGTGCCGACGGGGTGCGGGCCGAAGCGGGCGTGCTCGCTGGCCCTCGCGCCGGCGTTGCCTACGCCATCACGGTGTGCTTTGACGATCTCTCGATCGGCCACCGTCTGCGGGTGCACGACGCGATGCGCACCTTCGGCATCGAACTCATGGAGTACGTGTTCTGAGGTTCCGTCTCGCTGCGCTCGCTCAGCGGGCGGCGCGGGCTCAGCGGGCTGCGCTCGCTCAGCGGGCTGGGGGTGCGGTGGAGGCGCGGACGATGAGTTCGCTGTGTACCGGGCGGATCGCAGCCTCGGCATCGGTGCCCTCGATGGTCGCGATCACGCGGTGTGCGGCCGCCGCGCCGACCTCTTCGAACGGCTGGCGCACGGTCGTCAGTGCGGGGGAGGCGTAGGCGGCGAGGGCGATGTCGTCAACACTCACAACGGAGACGTCGTCGGGAACAACGCGACCCGCTTCGTGCAGCGCGCGGATCACGCCAAACGCCATTTCGTCTGAGGCGACAAACACCGCCGTTGCGCCGGGAATGAGGGCGAGGGTTCGACCGGCACGGTAGCCAGATTCTGGTGTCCAGTCGGCGGGGATTACGGGGGGTGCCTCGATGCCGCGCTCGCGCAGCACCGCCTCCCACTCCTCGCGGCGCACGATCGCCTCTTCCCAATACTCATCGCCCGCCACATGCCAGACGGTCTTGTGCCCCAGCTCAAGCAGGTGCTCGACAGCCAGCCGGGCGACGTGGCGCTGGTCGATGATGATGCCATCGCCTGAGCTGGTACGACTCTTCGTCGGCAGCGTGGATGGCGTTCGCTGCGTGCGCAGGCGCATCTCGGGGCTGTCGAAGTCGGTGGGAACCCCCAGAATGATGCCTTCGGCCCCCTGGCCTTCAAGGCGGTCGAAGGCGGCAAGCACGGTCTCGCGAGGCGCGTGATCGGGCACCGTCGCGGTCGTAACCGTATAGCCCTTTTCTTCCGCGACGCGCTCGATACCCACCGTCAGGGCGCCGGATGAGAATCGGTCGGTCGCCAAGATAATGAGGCCGAGAATGTGCGTGCGGCCAGAGGCTAGCGACGCCGCCGCGGCGTGGACGCGGTAGCCCAGTTGCTCGACGGCGGCCAGCACGCGCTGTTTCGTTGCCTCTTTGACATTGTCTTGGCCACTCATCACGCGTGACACGGTTTGCGTTGAAACGCCGGCAATGCGAGCAACGTCTACCTGGCTGGGGGCGTGATTGGACGACGGGCGGCGCGGTGACATATCGCCATCGTAGTGGCTTTCATAAAGAAGTCCGAGCACTTCTTGTCGGTTTCCCGTAGGATAAATGTGAGCGCAAACACTTCTGGCGTGAGCGCGAAATTCAGCGGTTCTCAACCTGTTGCTGCGCTAGCAGCCGCAGGTAAATGGTTCCGTTCACACAAACGACATTGACGTCAACGCCGACGCAACGATACGCAGGAGCACACATGACACCGAACAGTTCTGTCGAGACCGAGGTCACGGCGGCACTGACCGTTCGCGACGGCGAGCTGTTGCGCGACGGCAAAACGCACCGCATTCTCTCCGGTGCGCTGCACTACTTTCGGGTGCACCCCGATCAGTGGGAAGACCGCCTGCGCCGGCTTGCCGCGATGGGCGCGAACACCGTTGACACCTACGTTGAGTGGAACTTTCACGAGCGCACCGAGGGCGAGATTTCGTTTGAGGGCTGGCGCGATCTCGAACGATTCATCACCCTGGCTGGCGAGATTGGCCTCGACGTCTTCTTGCGACCCAGCCCCTACATTTGCGCCGAATGGTCAAACGGCGGTATTCCGCACTGGCTGAGCGCGCGGGTGCATGCCCTGCGCACCTCTGACCCCGAATTTCTTCGCGCGGTATCTGCCTGGTACGACGAACTCATGCCGCGCATGGTTCCGCTTCAGGCAGCATTCGGCGGCCCGATTGTGGCGATCCAGCTGGAGAACGAATACGGCTCCTTCGGCACCGACCGTACCTACCTCGAATTCTTGCGCGATGACCTCATCGCCCGCGGCTTCGTCGAACTGCTCACCACCGCCGATGGCATCACCACCGACATGATCGAAAACGGCTCGGTCGATGGGGTAATGGGCACCTTCACCTTCGGCACCGGCGTCGCACGTGCGGTCGAGCTCAAGGCGCCAGAGGCGCACCTCATGTGCAGCGAAATGTGGGGCGGCTGGTTTGACCACTGGACAGAGAAGCATCACGTGCGCTCGGCTGCGAGCATGATCGGAACCATCGATGAGCTGCTGGCTGCGGGTGGTTCCGTCTCGCTCTACATGGCTCACGGCGGCACGAACTTTGGGCTGTGGAACGGCGCCAATTTTGATGGCGCGCTGCAACCCACGGTGACGAGTTACGACTCGGACGCGCCAATTGGCGAGGATGGGCGCATCAATGCCAAATTCCTCGCGCTGCGCGAGGCGTTCGCGCCTTACAAAGTGGGTGGGCGTGCGGGTGCGGGTGTGCGGTGTGCGGGTGCGGTGCGGGTGCGGGTGCGTTGCGTTGCGAGGCGGGGTTGCGTTGCGGGGTTGGGTGCGGTGCGGGGCGGAACAGGGGATGGCTACGACGATATCTCCGGGCCACCCTGCGGGTGGCCTGCCAGACCCGCCAATATCGTCTCCGCCATCCCCTGCTCCTTCGGAGGCAGGTGCGGGTGGCGAGGGGCACAGCGACCGAGTCGAGGCGGGCGGGTTGCGAGGGCCGCCGATGAGCGAAGGGGTAGGGCGACCGAGACGAAGCGGCGCGGGTTGCGGGGGTGCGCCCGTTGAGCGAAGGGGGCACGGCGACCGAAACGAGGTGGGCGGGTTGCGAGGGTACGCCCGTTGAGTGAAGGGGCACGGGGATCGAGACGAGGTGGGCGGGTTGCGAGGGGCACAGCGACCGAGATGAGGCGGGCGGGTTGCGGGGGTTGCGGGGTAGCGCAGCGCGCCAGTTGTGTTGCGGTGTCGTCGCGCGTCGGAGATGTTGTTAGATGTTCCCCGACGCGCCGCGCATTCGTCCCACCAGACACGTGGCTTCCGACGTGCGGCGGCGATGGTGTTCGCAAGGCGGCCGACCCGGGGTCGCAGTTGAAACAGCGTAGGTGAGCCTGCGAGGCCGCCCCGAAACCTTGAGTTTCGTGGTTCCGTTGTCCCTGGTCGGAACCTCTGAGACTGGTGTGGCATGACTGCGGCGTGTCTCGGGTCGGGTGGCGACATCTCCGACGCGGTGCAAGTTGGTGAGCGGAACCACGGTGCGGCTACGGGCGGGCCCAGCGTTGAGCGGAACCACGGTGCGGCTCCGCGAGGGGGTGGGCGTTGAGCCGCTCAACGCGGGAGTCGAAGCGGACCGGCGTAGGGTTTGAGTATGCTCCCCACCGACGCGACGCCCCACCGCCGTGAGTCTGACCGCGAGGTGGTTGGCTACATTCTGCCCGCGGGAGAGCTGTGGCAAGGCATTGACGTGCTGGGCCGCGCAGTTGGCGACCCGGCCGAGTGGCTGGAGGTCGAAGAACGTCTCGAGGTGTGGGGTCTGTCGTTTCTGGCCGACCCGTGGACGCTCGAATTGCCAGAAGGCCCGGTGCGCGTGCGTCTCGTTGAGGTGACGCCCGACGGCATCGTCGCGAAGAGCGAAGACTTCGGCGCCATCGATGCGCCGTCAACGCGCTACGAGCTGCCGTGGCCGGCGCCAGTGACCCTGCGACCAACGCGACCAGACGACCCCAATCCCTTCTTCTCGTAGCCGCAGCCCGTGGTTCCGTCGCCCGTTGACGGTGCCCGCGCTCGCGTAGACTTGACACATCACGCGGCCTATGCCGCGAAGCCCCACCCCTCACGACCATTGGAGCCACCATGGCCGAGCAGTCCCGTCTCGACAAAGTCATTGCCCTCGCCCGTCACCGCGGGTTCGTGTTTCAAGCGGGTGAGATTTACGGCGGTTCGCGTTCGGCGTGGGACTACGGCCCCCTCGGTACCGAGCTGAAGGAGAACATCCGTCGGCAGTGGTGGCAGACGTTCGTTCGCGGCCGCGGCGACATGGTGGGCCTGGACTCATCGATCATTCTGCCCAAGCGCGTGTGGGAAGCCTCCGGTCACGTCGCGACGTTCTCTGACCCGCTGATCGAGTGCCTGCAGTGCCACAAGCGTCACCGCGAAGACCACCTGATCGAGGCCTACGTCGCGAAGAAGGGTCGGGAGCCGGAGAACGGTCTTGCCGACATCGTGTGCCCCGACTGCGGAACCCGCGGCAAGTGGACCGAGCCGAAGGCGTTCTCTGGCCTGGTCAAGACCTACCTCGGTGTCGTCGACGACGAGTCTGGTCTGCACTACCTGCGCCCGGAGACCGCGCAGGGCATTTTCGTGAACTTCACCAACGTGCTCACCGCGTCACGCAAGAAGCCGCCGTTTGGTATCGGCCAGGTTGGTAAGGCGTTCCGCAACGAAATCACCCCCGGAAACTTCATTTTCCGCACGCGTGAGTTCGAGCAGATGGAGATCGAATACTTCACCCCGCCCACCGAGGCGCAGCAGTGGTTTGAGCACTGGGTGCAGGTGTGCTGGGACTGGTTTGTTGACCTCGGCATCAACCCGGAGAACATGCGCCAGTTCGACGTGCCGGAGGACGAGCGCGCGCACTACTCCGCCGGAACCATCGACTTCGAGTACCGCTTCGGGTTCCAGGGCTCCGAGTGGGGCGAGCTCATGGGTGTCGCGAACCGCACCGATTACGACCTCAGCAGCCACTCCGAAGCGTCGGGTCAGAGCCTGACGTTCTTCGACCAGGCATCGGGCGACCGCTACACGCCATACGTGATTGAGCCGTCGTTTGGTCTGACGCGCTCGATGATGGCCTTCCTCGTTGACTCTTACGTTGAAGAAGAGGTGCCCAACGCGAAGGGCGGCGTCGATACTCGCACCGTGCTGAAGCTTGACCCGCGTCTGGCTCCCATCAAGGTGGCCGTGCTGCCGCTCAGCCGCAACGAAAAGCTCTCGCCGCTCGCGCGCCAGGTTGCCGACGACCTCCGCGGTGTGTGGAACATCGACTTCGACGACGCCGGCGCCATCGGCCGCCGCTACCGTCGCCAAGACGAAATCGGCACCCCGTTCTGCGTCACCGTTGACTTCGAGTCGCTCGAAGACAACGCCGTCACCGTGCGTGACCGCGACACCATGGAACAGCAGCGCGTCTCGATCGACGAGTTGCACGCCTTCCTCGCGGAGCGCCTGCGCGGCGCCTAAGCCCTCATCGCCAAAACGGAACCTCTCCTCAAGACCTGAGGAGAGGTTCCGTTTTTCGCATCCTCGCTCACCCGGCTCGAGCGACCTCAGCCACCCATGAAATCGTGCTCCGTCCCGGTTCTCCGTCGACGAGGACCAAGTACGTCGCCGACACCACGATCACATTCGCCGTCGCATCTGGCGACATCGACAGGATGAGTGAAATTGACTGGGTAGCCCCGTCTTCAACCATCGAGCCATCACCCGTCTTGCCGTCGTACGTCAGGGGCGGGGGCGACATCGGATCGATCGCGTCTAGGCCTTGCGGGTAGAGGCCAATGGTGAGCGTCGATGGGCTCGCAGTATTGCTGATCGTCACCCGGATGTCGTGCGTCGTTGGCACTCGCCCCACTCGGTCGAAGTTCTCGCCCGGTGCGACATTTTCGGTCTCGTCCGTTCGCCACTCGATCGCAAACGGAGCGACGACGACGCCATTGACGCGCAGAACCGGCGGAGTGTCCGGAAGCTCGTCAGGCTCCATGAATCCCTGGTCGTTCCCTAGTGTCTGGTCGTTCATTCGCCCTCGATTGGGTCGTGGCCTTGGTGGCCCGCGACGGTTGGCGCCGATTATGGCATTCACCCTGGGGCGCCAGTGTAGCCATGGTTGCCAGGATGATCACGAGAAGCGAGAATTCGAGACTCGACGTGCCGACTGTGAAAGAGTGACCTGGTGGTTGCACCGAATCCAGGTCCCAGCGAGGAGTCCGCTCAGCGGCCCTCGCTGGTGGGCGTCGCGGCTGTCGGCAGCCTGGTCTCCATCGGTCTGTGCGTGCTCGGTTGGTGGTGGCACGACCTACCTGACGAGGAGTCACGGCGGTTCCTAATGCTCGCGTTCGGCGGGCCTGCGATCACCGGGTTTGTCGGAACCGGTTTCGCGTACGTGCGCGGGTATCGGCCACGGGAATTGGGGTGGTTGATCCCGGCGACATGGCTGGTGGCAACGCTGGCGGCGGCTCCGCTGGCTTTTGCGACGGAACCATCGGCTGGCTCGGTTGGCATGGCTGCGCTGGGTGCCGCGATCGCGCTTGCGACCGGTGGGCTCGCCTTCGGCTTCGTTGGTGTTCCGGTGACCATCCTGCTGCGAGCCGCATTCGCCCGCTCGAAACCCGCGGCGTCAGCGGCGTGGTGGAGCGTTGCCGCACTGCTGTTTGCGGCCAGCATGCCGGCGGTCGTCATGGCGATTGACCCTGGTGACTCCCCGAGTTCGCGCGGCCGCGGAGTGCTGATCTGGCTGCGCATCTTCGGCGTGCCCATTGGCGAGGTGCGAAGCGACGCGACGCTATGGGTCGCACGCGGACTACTCGCGCTCGCGGCGGGCATCACGTATGTCGGCCACCGTGCGCACAAGCGCGAAAACCCGCGACCAGTGCGCCGCCAGTCGGGGCAGGGGAGGCGCCCTCGCCGCAATCGGTACCGGGCTCCGCAGTAGCTCTCCCAGGCGTCGGGGGAGCGGGGGAACTCTGGCAAACTAGAGGTATGCGTTCGCCTCGTGTCACCCGCGTTCTTCGCGGTTCGATGGCAGCGGCGTTCGCAACCTTCATCGCGCTGATGTCGCACATCGCAGGCGGCGGCGCGCTGCCCGGCTGGGTCGGCATCGTGGTTCCGCTCGCCCTGTCGATGATCGTGTGCATTCTGCTCATGGGCCGCAAACTCTCCGCCATCCGCACCGCGGGAGGCGTCGCGGTCAGCCAGTTCTTGTTCCACTCGCTCTTCATCTTTGGCACGGCGCCACACGCATCTGCGGGGGAGGGGACGAGCTATCACCATCACGGTGCTGCCGCCGCGCCCGCCTGGGAGTCGACCGCGACCCTGATCACCGCCGATGCCACGATGTGGGGCTGGCACGCCGCCGCTGCCGTCGTCACCGCCGCGGTGTTGTACCGCGCTGAACGTGCGGCGGCCATCATGCATGCCCTCGCGCACGCGATTCGCGCCTGGATGCGCCGCGTCATCGTCGCGCTTGTTGGCATTCTGGTTGAACCGGCGCGCGCCACGCGCAGCGCGGTTGACACCACCATTCTTCCGGCGCTCAGCCGCCTCTTCGTCGCGACCGCCCGGCGGCGCGGCCCCCCTGCGTTCCGTGTGCTCTGACTCCCTCCGCTGAATAGCGGATTCCTTCACCTCGCCGCCTGTCACGGCGGGGTATCAACGCGCTGCCTGATGCCTAAGGCATCGGCGCGCAGATGGGTCACATCATGCGTATTTCACGTATTTCGAGCGCGGCGGCAATTGTCGCGCTTCTGGTTCTCGCGCCGGCGACGGCGGCCTCCGCTCACGACGAGTTGGTCTCCAGCTCGCCCGCTGCAGGCGAGCAATTGAGCACCGCGCCTGAGTCGATCACGCTCGCGTTCTCGGCCGAGGTGCTCACCATGGGCGCCGCCATCATGGTGGTTGACGCCGACGGCACCGACTGGGTGGCAAGCGAGCCCGTCGTTGACTACGGCGAGGTCACCGCGACGCTCGAATCGGGCATGCCCGACGCCGGCTACGAGGTGCGTTGGCGTGTGGTTTCGAGCGACGGCCACCCCATTAGCGGTGTCATTCCGTTCACCGTTGGCGATGCCGAGCCGCTCGTGGCCGAGAGTGCGGCGCCGGCACAGTCGCAGGCGGCGGAACCAGGGGCTGCGGAACCAGGGGCTGCGGAACCAGGCAACCCGGAGGAAGAAGAGCAGGGCACGACAGCAGAAGGAGGGGTGCCGCGCGCACTCCTCGTAGGAGGCGCGACGGCCATCATGGCCGGCGCCGTCTTCGCCCTTGTTTCTGTCATTCGTCGGCGCGCACGTCGTGCCGACACCGAGACGACCGATGCGTGACATCGCGTCTCACAACGAAAGGCCTCTTGCCATGACTATCAACGCAAAACCAGCAACACGTCGCGCCGCACGCCTCGTCGCGCTGATCGCCCTCGGCGCTCTCGCGCTCACCGGATGCACCACCGCATCAACCGCCCCTGCCGACCGGCCGAGCGCCGCTGCGCCGGCCGCAACGGCCGCGGCTGATTCCGTTGCGGTGCACGACGCGTGGATCAAGGCGGTCGACTCCGGAATGACCGGTGCCTTCGGGCAGCTGGAGAACACCGGCACGGCCGATGTGACCGTGGTTTCGGTTTCAACCGAGATCTCCCACATGGTTGAGCTTCACGAGACCGTCGAAAACGAGGCGGGCGAAATGACCATGCGCGAGGTCGAGGACGGCTTCAACATCGCCGCGGGTGACACGCTTCTGCTCGAACCGGGCGCCAACCACATCATGCTGATGGGCATCGAGCAACCGCTCGTTGCCGGCGATGTGGTGAGCTTCACCGTGCTGTTCTCCGACGACTCCACGCTGACCTTCGAAGCACCGGTCAAGGACTACTCCGGCGCCAACGAGAACTACGAGGGCGCGGAGCACGGCGACGAGCACGGCGAGATGGATCACTAATGACGCGCTCCGATTCGGGTACCCAACGGCCTGGATCGACCCGGCGGCAGTTTCTCCTCGGAGGAGCTGTCGCCGGCGTCGCGGCAGCCGCAGCCGTCGGCATCGACCACGCCCTTGGTTCCGCCGCCACGCCATCGCCGCCGAAAGCAGGCGAGCCGGTCATTCATGGTGGCGAAACGGTCGCGTTTCACGGCAAACATCAGGCCGGTATCGCGACCGACGCGCAGGCGCACGGCACGTTCGTCGCGCTCGATCTGCGGCCAGAAACCGATCGTGATGGCCTGCGTCGCATGATGCGCATCCTCACCGATGACGCCGCCCGGCTCACGGCGGGGGAGTCTGCGCTGGCCGATTCCGAACCCGAGATGGCGACGACTCCGGCGCGGCTCACCATCACCTTTGGTTTCGGCCCCGGCCTCATCAGCCGTGCTGGTGGTTCCGGTGTCTCGCAGCTGCCCGCGTTTACCATCGACCGCTTACAGCCCGAGTTCAGCGAGGGCGATCTGCTGCTGCAAATCGCGGGCGATGACCCCACAACGGTCGCTCACGCCGCGCGCATGCTGCTCAAAGACACCCGCAGTTTCGCTACCGTTCGCTGGACTCAGCAGGGGTTTCGCCGCGCGTATGGCACCGAGGCGCCCGGAACCACTATGCGCAACCTGTTTGGGCAGGTGGACGGAACCGCAAACCCGCGCCCCGGCACCGTCGACTTTGATGAGGTGGTGTGGCGCACGGACGGTTGGTTGGCTGGCGGAACCACGATGGTGATTCGCCGCATTCAGATGGATCTGGAGGGCTGGGATCGCGTTGATCGGGTGGGGCGCGACCAGTCGGTGGGTCGCAAGCTCAGCAACGGCGCGCCGCTGACCGGGGTCAACGAGCATGATGAGCCCGACTTCGCGGCGAAGAACGCGATCGGGTTTTCGGTGATTCCGGAGTTCTCGCACATGCGACGCTCGCGCTCTGACAACCCGCGCGAGCGCATCTTCCGACGCGCGTACAACTACGACGTACCGCCGGCGGCCGGCGAGATTTCTAACTCCGGGCTGATTTTCGCGGCGTTTCAGGCCGATGTTGAGGCGCAATACGTTCCGCTGCAGCGCCGGCTCGACGAGCTTGACCTGCTCAACGAGTGGACGGTTCCGATCGGGTCGGCGGTGTTCGCGATTCCGCCGGGGTGTCAACCCGGCGGCTACATCGGCGAGACTCTGCTCGGCTGATCTGGCTCTCGCTGCGTGAGCGTCAGTTGACCGTCTCTGAGGCGGTCAACTGACGCGACGTTACGTGGCTGCTACAGCGCGACCAGCTACATATCCCGTCGTCCAACAAATCTGTAATGAATAGCCGCCGGAAGGGCGGTTAATGTCCAGCAGGTCACCGACGACGAACAGGTTGTCGATCAATTTCGACCGCATGGACTTCGTGTCGATGTCTCGGAGATCGACACCGCCATCGGCTACCACAGCGCGGTCGAAACCCATCAGGTGGCTAATGGTCAAGGGGATGGCCTTCACGAGTTTGACCAGCTTCTTGCGATCCTCTTTGCGCAAGCTATGGACTTTCATGTCTGTGTCCAGCGTGGGCAATAGCATTTTTGGCACGTGCCACACTCCGTTCGGCAACCACTCCTTCAACACCGTCTTCAGCGCCTTGTTCTTGTGGAGTTCCAGCAGCGCCATGAGCTCCTTATCGCAGGAGCCTTCGTCCAACTGCGGAAAGAGATCGATTTCAGCCGTCACTGCGCCCGATTCCAACAACTCTCCTACGCGGGCTGCGCTATTGAGAATGGTGGGGCCGGAGATGCCAAAGTGGGTAAACAGGATTCGACCCTGAGTCTTAAATTGACGCTTGCCGTCAAGCAGAAAGGTGACTCGGCCTTCGACCGTTTTTCCGCCGAGTTGCGCTACCCACTTCTCCTTGGTTGCCAAGGGTACGATGCCCGGGCTCGGTTGCCGAACGGTGTGCCCCAGTGATCGTAGCCAGCCGAATCCGGCGCCGGTCGAGCCGGTTTCTGGTCTGGATAACCCGCCCGTCGCGAGGATGTACGATTCGGCTCGAAAATCGCCGCGCGTCGTACTAACGGAGGCGATCCGGTTGTCTTTGCGGTTGAGTGAGGTGACTCCACAATCGAAGACAACGTCTACCCGAGCGCGCTTGAGCGCCCGCGAAAGTACGGCCGTGACGTCACTGGCTTTCTGGCTCACCGGGAACGCTCGGTTGCGCGCTTCGACCTGCAGCGGGAGCCGCCTGTTTTCAAAGAAGGCAAATGTATCGCTCACATCGAACTGGGAAAACGGGCTGTACAAGAAGTTCGCCGCTTTGCCGTAATGCGCCAAAAGAGTCCGTGTGTCGTACTCGGCATTGGTGATGTTGCATCGACCACCGCCACTGATGTTCAGCTTGTTTCCCAACGAGCTGTTCTTTTCGAGAAGTCGTACCTTTTTGCCGCCGTCTGCTGCGACAACTGCTGCCATCATTCCGGCGGGTCCGCCACCGATAACCAGGACGTCATAGTGATCCGTTGGTGGATCGATCTCAAACGTGTTCATAAGTCAGAAACACTCCGGCGCAGCTGATGGGATTCTCGGTGTCACGGTGTCACGGTGGCGCATGGCTCGACGGCCGAAGGCGCAAGATGGGGCAAACGGCCCCCCTCAGGATAGATGAAAGCGCGAGTGGAGCGAGACGGAACGGTCGAGCCGCCCTCAGTGCCGGACATCGCCGTCCTCAGCGCCGGACGTCTCCGTCCTCAGCGCCGGACGTCTCGGCATATGAGAGGCGGGGGCGTTGGCTACAGAGCCCGGACTACGATGGAAATGACGACCCGGAGGTTGAATTTGTCTGTCACCGCTGATGCGATTTCACATGCCGAAGATCTTGCCGACTTTGTTGCGGCTTCACCCTCGAGCTACCACGCCGCCGAAGAGGTAGCGCGCCGGCTCGAAGCCGATGGCTTCACTCGCCTGGCTGAAGAAGATGTCTGGCCAGACCAGCGCGGAGGGCGCTTTGTCATCGTGCGCGATGGCGCGGCCATTGCGTGGGCCGTGCCAGCAAACGCCACGCCGGCAACGGCGAACCGCGTGTTCGGTGCTCACACCGATTCGCCCGGCTTCAAGCTCAAGCCCAAGCCGACCACCGGATCGCAGGGCTGGCTGCAGGCCGGAGTCGAGATTTACGGTGGCCCGTTGCTTGCCTCGTGGCTTGACCGCGAGCTGCGTCTGGCCGGTCGCCTCGCGATGAAAGACGGCTCGGTCGTGCTCGCCGCGACGGGCCCGTTGCTGCGGCTGCCGCAGCTGGCTATCCACCTGAACCGCGAGGTGAACGACCACCTGGCGCTAGAAAAGCAGGTCGAAACGCAGCCGGTGTGGGGTCTCGGCGACCCGACAGAAGCTGATTTGCTGGCCGAACTTGCTGATGCCGCGGGCGTCGACGCGGCCGATATTCGCGGGTTTGACGCCGTGGTCGCCGACAGTGCACGCGGCCAGGTGTTTGGCAAAGACAATGCCTTCTTCGCGAGTGGTCGCCTCGACGACCTCGCCTCGGTACACGCCGGTGTCGTTGCACTCGGCAACGCCGCGCGCGACGGGTTTGACGGTGACCACATCGCCGTACTTGCCGCTTTCGATCACGAAGAGATTGGTTCCGCCTCGCGCTCGGGAGCTGCCGGCCCGATTCTCGAAGACGTGCTCGTGCGCATCTACGCGTCGCTCGGCGCCGATGACGCCCAGCGGCGCCAGGCGTTTGTGTCGTCGTGGTGCTTGTCGAGTGACGTTGGCCACTCGGTGCACCCCAACTTCGCTGGCAAGCACGATCCCGTCGTGAAGCCGCTGCTTGGTTCCGGCCCCATCCTTAAGATCAACGCCAACCAGCGGTACGCGACCGATGCGGTGGGTGCTGCGGCGTGGATCGCATGGTGCGAGAGTGTCGACGTGGCGCAGCAGGAGTTTGTTTCAAACAACTCGGTGCCGTGCGGCTCGACGATCGGCCCGATCACGGCGACGCGCCTCGGATTGCGCACGGTCGATGTTGGCATTCCGATTCTGTCGATGCATTCGGCCCGCGAGCTGGCAGGAGTCAGTGACCTCTACGACCTCTCGCGGGTCGCGGGAGCATTCTTCACCGACTAGGCAAACCGCGAGGTTCGCCGACTGAGCGGAGTGGAACGGGGTGTGTGCTCTGATGCGCACACCCCGTTTTCGCGCGCCGCGGCGGAACATCACATTTTTATATATTTGAGAAATATTCCGGGTTGGGGTGTTCCCTCGGCCCGCGTGCAGTGCCAAACTGAGCGTCATACCCTTTCAGTCACCGAGCCGATGGAGGCACCGTGTCTACTCAGAGCAGCGACGGCATCATGACAACGTCGACCCTGATCGAGCGCAATGGCATCGAGATCATCCCCGAGTCCGAGCGCACCGCGAAGCCGTCTGACCTGTTCTGGCCCTGGTTTGCCGCCAACGTTTCGGTGTTTGGCATGTCTTATGGCTCATTCGTGCTGGGCTTTGGCATCTCGTTCTGGCAGGCGACCATCGTGTCGATCGTCGGCATTGTGCTCTCGTTCGTGCTCTGCGGTTTCATTGCGATCGCGGGCAAGCGCGGATCGGCGCCCACCATGGTGCTCTCGCGTGCGGCTTTCGGTGTTGAAGGCCAGAAGGTTCCCGGCATCATGAGCTGGATCGTGTCGATCGGCTGGGAGACCCTTCTCGCGATTCTCGCCGTTCTCGCCACTTCCACCGTGCTCACGCAACTCGGCATCGCCAACGAGTCCAACGACACCTTCATCAAGATTCTGGCGACGGTCATCGTTGCCGCCCTCATCGTCACCGCGTCGGTGCTCGGCTATCACACCATCATGAAGCTGCAGGCGGTGCTCACCTGGGTGACCGGCATCATCACCGTGATCTACATCTTCTTGACGGTCGGCAAGATCGACTTCGAAGCCGTGATGGCGGTGCCAGCGGGAAGCATGACCGCCGTCATCGGTGCGCTCGTGATGGTGATGACCGGGTTCGGTCTCGGCTGGATCAACATTGCCGCCGACTGGTCGCGCTACCAGCGCCGCGACGCCAAAGACTCCAGCATCGTGTTCTGGAACACCATCGGTGGTTCCGTCGCCAACATCATTCTGGTGACCTTTGGTCTGTTGCTTGCGGCCTCCGACCCCACACTCAACGCCGCAATTGCCGCCGACCCGGTCGGCGCACTCGCCACAATTCTTCCGATCTGGGCGCTGATTCCGTTCTTGCTGACGGCCATCCTCGCGCTGGTCTCGGGTGCCGTGCTGGGCATCTACTCGTCTGGCCTCACGCTGCTGAGCCTCGGAATCAAGATCTCCCGGCCGAAGGCGGCCGCCATTGATGGCGTGATTCTGACCCTCGGAACCATTTACGTCGTCTTCTTCGCGACGGACTTTCTCGGGCCGTTCCAGTCGTTCCTCATCACCCTGGGTGTTCCGCTCGCCGCATGGGCAGGCATCCTCATTGCCGACATCTTTACCCGTCGTGCCGTGTACGACGAAGATGCGCTGTTCGATAAGAAGGGCATCTACGGCGCGTGGGACTGGGTTTCAGTTGGAACCCTCATCGGCGCCACGATCATCGGCTGGGGTTTTGTGCAGAACAACTTCGCCGCAGACGCCGCGTGGAACAACTGGCAGGGCTATTTGCTCGGGCTGGTTGGTGGCAAGGAGGGCGAGTGGGGTTACGCCAACCTCGGCGTGCTGTTCGCCCTGGTGATTGGCTTCGTGGTGACCTTCATCTTCCGTCGCGGCGTGATTCGCCGGCAGGAGGCGGCATGACGGTGCGGGTCGATCACGACGCGTGGCTCGTTGTGATCGACCCGCAGGTCATTTTCGCGGCGCCGGAGTCGGAGTGGGCATCGCCCTTCTTTGACGAGGCTTTCGTGAACATTCGCGCGCTTGCCGAGCGGTTTGGGGAGCGCGTGATCGTGACGCGGTGGCTGCCGACCGCTGATCGATCCACCTCGTGGGGTGAATACTTCGCGGCGTGGCCGTTTGCCGACAAACCGGCCGATGACCACCTCTACGACCTGGTGCCGGAGGCCGTGGGGTTAAGCGCGCTGCCAACCGTTGACCTGCCCACCTTTGGCAAGTGGGCCGAAGCGCTGACCGACATTACCGGCCCGGCGCCGCACTTGTTTGTGACCGGCGTTTCGACAGATTGTTGCGTGCTCTGCACCGTGCTTCCGGCTGCGGATGCCGGCGCGTGGGTCACGGTCGTCACCGACGCGTGTGCTGGTTCCACTGCCGAAAACCAGGCGGCCGCGCTTCACGTGATGGGGCTGTATCCGCCGCAAATCTCCCTAGCGACGACGGCTGAGATTGTCGGCGCGACTTCGTAGAATGTCGGCATGGCTGTGAACGCTGCGCTCACGGCGGCCGACGCCGCGCTCGATGAGCTGCGCGCCGACGCCGACTTTGCCTACGCTCAACACGGCGACGTGTACGCCGACAGCCTCATGCACTACCACCAGCGACTGTCTGAGCTTCTCGCGACGGCATTTTCACTGGTTGCCGCGGGGCGTGATGTCACGATGAAAAAGCGTGACCGTGCCGCTCACGAGTTGCACGCTTCAGACATCGCCGACCACATCGTGCGGGATGTGGCTGCCGTTCGCGCCAACTTCGCTACCGTGCTCTCTCGTGGTTCCGTCTCCAAACCCGGTGCGCGCGGCGTTGTCGAGGCAGCGATCGGGCAGAGCCTGAATCGTGCGGAGATTTGGTGGGATGGCCGCGTGCGGTTGGGCAAGCTCACCACACCGGCCGTCGTCGCGCGTGACACCATCACGTATCGCCCGTTTCCGAAGTGGGTACCGTGGACCGCCGGCGGCGTCGCGGCCGGCGCAGTCGGGATTCAGGCGATTTCGATGTTTCTGTGAGGGCGTCGCGCGTGCTGAGGGCGCCTACGACTCGACGCGGATGGTTCCGTAGCTCGTGTCTTCTGCCATCACCTGGTTAAACGAATCGGTGATGATGGTGCGCAGCACGTCGAGGTTGTTCTTGTCGAGGTTTTTCAGGTACAGGCACGACTTGCCGATCGTGTGCGGGCCAACCTGCGCGAGCTCGGCAACATGGTCGGCGGTGTCGAGCAGGTAGACGCTCATTGAGGCCGCGCGCGGGGAGAACGCGATGAGTGGCATGTCGCCCGAGGTACCCGTTGGGTACTCGTAGTGGCATGAGCCGAACCCCACGATGGTGCCCCACATTTGCGGCTCGCGCCCCGAGATTTCGCGCATCATGTCGAGCAGGGTGAGCGCGTCACGCTGGCGAATTGCCGACGGAACGGCCGCGATGAACTCCTCGACGGAACCACCGGTGGGGTTCATGACTTCTGCTCCTTCGCGGCGGCCTTCATGGCACGCTTGTGCTCGCGCACCAAGGTGAGGGATTCGGGGCTGACGATGTCGGCAACGCTGCGGTAGGAGCCTTCGTCACCGTAGACGCCGGCGGCTTCGCGCCAGCCTGCGCCGGTGAACCCGTACTGCTTGCCGAGCAGCGCGAGAAAGATTTTTGCCTTCTGGTCGCCGAAGCCGGGGAGTGCCTTCAGGCGCTTGAGTACCTCGGCGCCGGTGGGGTTGCCGCGGGTCCAGATGGCGGCGGCGTCGCCGTCCCAGTCGGTGACGATGGTGTGACACAGCGCCTGCACGCGCGCGGCCATTGAACCGGGAAAGCGGTGAACCGCGGGCGTTTCACTGAATGCCGCGGCGAACTTCTCGGGATCGTATGACGCGATGTGCTCGGCGGTGAGGGCGCCGGTGCGCTGCTCGATCTTCAGCGGACCGGTGAACGCCTGCTCCATCGCGATCTGCTGATCGAGCAGCATGCCGATCATCAGCGCGAGCGGGTTGTCTGACAGAAGTCGGTCGGCTGCCGCGTCGTCTGTGATGTGCAGGTCCATGCGCACCAGTATCGCACCCGTCGCGTGCCATGGTTCCGCAACCCGCGCTCGCGGGTGCTGCGTGGTTCCGGTGTCTGTGCTGGTGCGGTGCTCGCGGGTGCTGCGTGGTTCCGTGACCTGCGCTCGAGGGTGCTGCGTGGTTCCGTGCGCGGGTATTGCGGCGAGTTTTTGCCCAAATGTCGGAGAACTTTGGGTGAGATGCGCGTGGGAGCGGTGCCATGCGGCGTGTCGGCACGATGCCTCCGACATTCGGCAACGGCCGGCGGGATCACGGCGCGCGCGGAACCACGGCATGTGTTCCGGAGCCGGGCGCGTGGAACCAGGGCCCGGGGTGCGGAACCAGGCCGCGGAATCGAGGCGCGTGGAACCAGGGCCCGGGGCGCGGAACCGCGGCGCGCCAGGGAAGGAGATTGCGCCGGGGGAAGGAGATTGTGGGGCTGGAGTCCTGCTGTGGGCGTAATCTCCTGCTGCCGCGTGCGGAACCATGGCATGTGTTCCGGAGCCGGGCGCGTGGAACCAGGGCCCGGGGCGCGGAACGAGGGCGCGGAATCGAGGTGCGCGGAACCACGCCCGGGCGCGGAGCCGCGGCGCGCCAGGGAAGGAGATTGCGCCGGGGGAAGGAGATTGTGGGGCCGGAGTCCTGCTGTGGGCGCAATCTCCTACTCTCGCGTTGGCGGGGGAGGGGAGTCGGCGGGGGCAAGGGATTCAGTGCAGGCCGCCGCGGCTCTGGTGGCTTCGGCGCGGGGCACAATAGGGTGAAAGACGACGGGGGCTCACGAGGCGCTCGTTGTTTTGCCACTCGACGAAGAATGGATTCATGAGTACGACGCGCCCGATCCGATTGCTCCGGCTGACGCGTGCCCGCACTTTTGCGCACGGTGCGCTCGCGGCGGGCGTCGGGCTGCTGATCGCATTCGTCGTGTTTTTGGTCGCGACGCTTGGCGCATGGATCACCGTTGACACGCATCGCGCGCTGGTGACGGCGATCGGAACCAGTGACTCGGCTGAGCTGGTGTTGGAGACTCGCGTCGGTAGCGACTCCGCGGCGCAAGACGAGGCTGCCGCATCTGTCATTCATGGCGCTCTCGGGCCGAACGTTCTCGTCACGCGGGAGCCGGTGGGCAGCGACGGTGAACTCGTGCAATACGTCGTCACGCCTGACGCCGCTACCCTCACCCCGGCCGCGGTAACCCGCATTGCCGCAGGCATCACGTCGCTTGAAGATCGCTTTCGCACCTCAACTGCCGCGGTCGGTGGCCTGACCGTCAGCGGCGGACTCGCGGCCACCATGGCAGACGCGGGCGCAGGCGCCGTCTCAAGTGCCGCGATTTCACCGATTCCGCTCGCCATCATCGCGGTGCTGGGTTGGTTCGCGGTGATGGAACTCAGCCGGGCATGGGGGCGGGCGCGTGCGCGTGAGACCTCGCTGCTCACCGCGCGTGGAATGTCGCGGGGTCAGAAGGCCGCGCTGACGACGGGCGAGATGCTGCTCATCACGCTGGCCGCAAGCGTCATCGGATTTGCCGCAGCCTTCACGGTGACCTGGTTGCGCGCGGGCACGGCAGCACCCGCCGCCATTGCCAGCGGCCTCCCGCTCACCATCACCGCTGTCGTGGTGCTCGCGGTGACGGCCGGAACCAGCGTCGCGCGCGCTGCGGAGAGCGAAGCGCAAGTATCGGCTCGCGCCGCGCGATTCACCCAGGTGGCCTCCGTTGGCGCGCTCGCCCTCATTGTCTTTTCAGCCGTACTCGCGGTGTGGCAGCTGTTTGCCACCCGAGACACCCCGGTCGATGCGCCGTGGCGGGTGGCGTTGTCTTCGCTCGCGCCGATCCTGTCGTTGATTGCCGCGGCCCTGATCGCGGTATTGATCTCCGCGCCGCTCGCTCGCGCCGTCGCCGCCGTCGCAGGCACACGCCCCGGCTTGTCGCCGACGCTGCCCGCGCGCAACGTCGCTCGACGGCTGCCGGCCTACGCGACCGCCGTAGCCCTCGTTGTCATCACGGTTTCTGGCGCGGTTTTTGCGGGTAGCTATGTCGCAACGTGGGAGAAGGCCTCGGGCTCTGCCGCCGCGTTGAGCGCGGGCGCCGAGGTGCGCGTGCAGAGTGGTTTTGTCTCGCCGGCAGACCTGCGCGAGGCCAACGAGTTGGGTACGGCTGCCGCGGTCTACGCCGTTGACGTGGTGGTCGGCGAGATTGATGCCGGCCTCGTCGCCATTTCACAAGACCGTCTGGCTGACGTCGTGATCGGCATTCCCGGCCTTGTCGCCCCCGCAGCGCTGGCGCAAACCGTCGCAACCGACTCAGTCGCCCTCGAACTTCCGCCCAACGCGACCGAGCTCGAATTCACCGTCACGGCCGAGGGTGTCGAACAGCCCGTGTACACGTCGAGCGCGCAGATTTGGGTGGCTGATGACAGCGGCGTCGCGTCGCTCGTGACAGTCACCTTCTCCGATGCCGAAGAAACCTCGCGCCAACCCGACCCCAACGATGGGTTCTACGGCGACCTCGTGGTCACCACCTTGACGGGCACAGCCACCCTCCCGGCCGGGGTGACGAGCATTCTCAGCGTCGGACTCACGGCGGTTGATGGCGGGCGGTACGACGGAACCATTGTGACGTTCACCGCACCCAAGCTCTCCGCCATCGCTGACGACGAGACCGTTCCGATTGACTTTCAACCCGCCACGCCCAGCATGATTCTCGGTGGATCGGTGCGGGCAGGCACCAGCAGCCCGTACGGCGTGCTGTGGAGCACGCGAGCCGCTGCTCCCGTGGTTCCGATCGTCGTTTCTCAGTCATTCGCGACAGAGCTGAGCCTTACCGTTGGCGACACCGTCGACCTGCGGGTCGATGGAACCGGGAGATCCTTTTCAGCACAGGTTGCCGCCATTGTTGAGGCGATTCCGGGCGTCGCATCGGCGCGCGGCGTGCTGCTGTCGTTGGACGCCGCCGTGCAGGCGGCCGTGCCGGTCGGAACCTTCCGCGACGCGCCGACGACGCCGCCCGCGCCCAACGAGATCTGGCTCGCCGGCGTCGACCCGGCGGAGGCGGCCGACGCACTCGGCGCAGACGTTTCGGTGCCGACCGATGTGGCCGCCGTGATCACGGGCGGCCTCATCACAACGTGGTGGATCGCGCCGGTGGGTGCTGCCCTGCTGGCGAGCATCGCGCTCATCGCGATGCTCGCCTCGCTAACGGCGACGCGAGCGGGCGAGGTGCTGATCTTGCGTGCGGTCGGGGTCGCTCCGCGTGCCCAGGCGCGGATGCGCATTGTCGAGGCCGCGACCGTCGTGACCACCGCGACCCTGCTCGGGGCGCTTGCCGGGTGGGGCATGAGCGCGCTGACGGTTCCGCTTCTCGTGAGCGCCGCCGTACCCGGATCCCGCCAACTCACCCTCGCGATGAATCCGGTCATCATCGGCGCCGTCATCGGCATTATCGCCGTGGCCTTCGTGATCTCGGCCGTCGTGATTGCCGGCATGGTTCGCAAGCACGCCACTTCCACACGAATCGCGGAGGCAGCCGAATGAGCCTTTCGCGCCCTCGTCTGATTGCGACGCATTGGCGCCACGCCCCCGGCGCCAGCCTCGTGGTTGCGCTGATCGTGGCGCTTCTCGCCGTCGCGATTACGGTGTTGCCGCACGCGCTGTCATCAATCCGCGAAGACACGCTCAGCGAACGCCTCGACCAGACATCGGTGACGAGCCGCGACCTCACGGCCAAAGCTGCCGACGTCTCGCTCGTTGGTTCCGGAACCAGTGAGCGGGTTCCTGCGGAGTATCGCCCGCAATGGGGTGCGATCGAAGACCGACTGCAAACGATTCGGGCGGAGGCGCCCGCCCATCTGGCCGCGGCGCTGCAAGACCCGTATTACGTCAGCATCGCGGGCGGCATGGATCCGGCACTGGATGGGCGCATTTTCATGGCGATGGATCCGCTCTATGACACGCATCTCACGCTGGTTGAGGGGCGACTCCCGGAGCTGATCGAACCCGACGGCGACACGTTTAATTTCGAGCTCGTTGCCTCCGTCGCAACCGCCGAGGGGTTCGATTGGAAGGTCGGGGAGACGCGCGAGGTTCCGCTCGGCGAACTCTTCAAGATCGATGGCGATACCGGTCAGGTCATTGCGGCGCCAACGCCGAGATTTACTCTCGTCGGAACGTATGAGCCTGACGAACCGTCATCGTCGTACTGGGCTGCGCTGACCCCGCTGATGCAGCCAACGACCTACTACGACCCCTACGGCCAGCCCTCTATCACCGGCTACTTCTTCACGAACCCCGCGGTGATTGAACAGGTGCACTTTCAGGTGCCGACGCCAACCACGTTCTGGTTTCCGGTCGACGAGTCCCAACTCTCGGAGGCAGACACGTCGGTTCTCGTGGGAGAGCTGGCGACGTTTACCTCGGCCGTGCACCCGCTGACCCCAAACCCCGGCGCCGGATTGCAGTTTGAAACCGGCCTCGGCGATGCCCTCAGTCGCGTCGCCGCCACCAACCACGCATTCACCGCGCTCGCGCTGATCTTCGTCGCCGGCCCCGTCGGCGTTGGCGCCGCGGTGCTGATTCTTGGCGCCCGCATGATCTCCCAGCATCGACGCAGCGCCTTCGCCCTGCTGGATGCCCGTGGTGCCAGCCCCGCTCAGCGCCGACTGTTGATGGCGGGCGAAGGTCTGCTCGCTGGGCTTCCCGCCGCGATTGTCGGTGCTGGAGTGGGCATCACGCTCGTGTTGACGCTGCTCACCCGCTCGAGCGCACCACTGTTTTCACCGCTCACCGTCGTGATTCTCGTCGCTCTGGCGCTCTTCCCCGCGGCTGCTCTTGCGGCGACCGCGCCGGGGGCGGAACGCGCGGTGCGCGTCGATGATGCCGCGCCGTCGCGCGTGCGCCTGTTTGTTGAACTCGGCGTGCTGATTCTCACGGCCGCTGCCACCATCACGTTCGTCGGTCGCGGCGCGGGCAGCCCCGAAACCGGGATCGACCCGCTGGCCACGCTCACGCCGCTCCTACTCACCATTGCCGCGGCTCTGGTGACCCTGCGTCTGTACCCGCTCGTGCTCCGAGCCATTCATGCCCGCTTGCGTGCCGGGCGCGGCTTTGTCGACTTTGTTGGTTCCGCGCGCGCCGTTCGTGAGGCATCAGCCGGTGCCGCGGCGCTACTGGCATTGCTGGTCGGCGTATCCATCGCCGTCTCATCGACTGTCGTGCTCTCGACCATCGACGCAAGCGCGCAACGCATGGCGGAGATTCGTGCCGGTGCTGACCTCACCCTGAGCGTGCCGCGCTTTGCCGACGACGCTGCCGAGCGGGTTGCCGCCCTCGACGGCGTCGATGAGGTCGTGGCCGTGCGATCCGTGCCCAATATCGCCGTGGTCGTCGGCACCCGCACCACACGCCTGCCGATGTACGCGCTCGATTCTGCGGCGTTCGCTCGCATCTCGCCGCACCCTGACGCGCTCCTGCCCGGTGGCGTCTCGCTCGTGGCTGATGGTTCCATCCCCGTCATCGTGTCCAAATCCGCCTCTGAGCGTCTCGGCATTGGGCTGGGTGATCTCACCATCGGCGGCACGCAGCAAAAGGTCACTGCGACCGTCGTCGCGATTGTTGAAGGCACCGCGGGGTTCGCGGCCATGGACACCTGGATTCTGATTGATGAGTCACACCTGGCCGATGTTGTGCCGGTGGCCGGAACCGTCACCACGTTGCTGGTGGATGTCGCCGCAGGCGCCGAGCCGGCTGACGTGATCGCTGAGGTGACCGCAGACGTCGAACCGCTGGTCACCGCGATCACGGCGGAGTCGGCCAGCGCCGACGCTTCATCGGCGTCGACCACGGCCGGGCTTCGTGGCACGCTGTTTGCCGCCATCGCTCTGACGGCGCTGCTGTGTGCCATTGCCGTGGTGCTGACGCTCGTGCTCAACGCGCCGGCACGGGCGCGCCTGCTGGCGCTATTGAAGACGCTCGGCGCACCACCTCGCTCCGGTGCCGGCATTGTGTCGTGGGAGCTGGTTCCGCTGTGCATTGCGGCGGTCGTCGCCGGAACCGCTTTCGGGCTGGCGCTGCCCGTGCTGTTGTTTCAGGTGCTGGATCTGCGCTCCTTCTCGGGGGCAGATTCTGCGCCCGCGTACAGCGTTGATCCGCTGCTGCTCGCCGTCTCATTGGGTGGCTTCTTGCTGGTCGCCGCCCTGTTTACCCTGTTGTCGCTGTTCTTCGCACGCCGCGTGAAGGTGTCGAGCGTGCTGCGAACCGTGGAGGAATCATGACCGATGTGATGACCGACCCCGCCGCGACGGGCGAGCCAGACATTGTCTGCTCAGACCTGGTGCGCATCTTCGCGGTGAAGGGGCGTGACGGCAAGGCTGTGGAGGTGCAGGCCCTGCAGGGCCTCAACCTGCGCGTGGATCAGGGTGAGCTGGTGGCCGTTGTGGGCGCATCGGGGTCGGGCAAGAGCACGCTGCTGTCGATCTTGTCGAGCCTGGACACGCCAACGGCCGGCGTTGCTCGCGTCGCCGGGCGCGACCTGCTGACGATGACTCGAAAGCAACGCGTCGCGTTTCGACGAGAAGATGTCGGATTTGTGTGGCAACAGACCTCGCGCAACCTGCTGCCGTATTTGACGGCGGCAGAAAACGTCGGCGCCGTGTTGGCGATCGTGGGCGAACCCAAGGGTGCTCAGGCTCGCGCTAACCGCGTGAACGAGCTCTTGGACCTGCTGGAGATTTCGCATCTGGCCGACCGCAAGCCGACCGCGCTGTCGGGCGGCGAGCAGCAGCGCGTCGCGATCGCCTGCTCGATCGCCCACACACCGCGCGTGGTGCTGGCAGACGAGCCAACCGGTGAGCTTGACGATGAAACCAGTGTGCAGGTGCTGGAGGCGATGCGCTCGGTCAACCGCGAGCTAGGTGTGACCACGCTCATCGTGACCCACGACCCGACGGTTTCTGAGCACGTGGCACGCACCGTGCAGATTCGAGACGGACGCACGGCAACGGAGGTGCTTCGTTCCACTCGCGTCGACGAGCACGGCGCCGAGCACGCGGTCGCCGAAGAGTACGCCGTGCTCGACAAGGTGGGGCGTCTGCAGCTGCCCGACGAGTTCGTCTCATCACTCAACCTCAGAGAGCGCGTGCGGCTGGCGCTTGAGCCCGATCACGTTGGCGTCTGGCCCGGCCAAAAACAGGCCAACGACGACGAAGGTGAGTCATCATGACCGTGTTGCTCAAGGCCAGCCACCTGACCCGCACCTATTCGTCTGCCGCCGGCGATGTGCATGCCTGCGTCGATGTGTCACTTGAGGTGTCGGCGGGTGAGCTCGTGGTGGTGCGCGGGCCATCGGGCGCGGGCAAGTCCACCCTGCTCAACCTGCTGGGCACGCTCGATAAGCCAACGAGCGGAACCATTGAGATTGATGGGCAGGAGGTGACGGCACTGGGCGAAGACGCGTTGGCGGCGATCCGTCGCGACAACCTCGGCTTCATCTTTCAGTCGTTCGGTCTGGTGTCGATTCTCTCGGCCGCAGAAAATGTGGAGCTTCCGTTGCGGATCGCCGGCATCGCGGCCGACGAGAGGACGGAGCGCGTCGATGAAGCGCTGGTTCGGGTGGGCTTGGAAAAGCATGCCGAGCAGCGCCCCAGCGAGCTTTCCGGCGGTCAGCAGCAACGCGTCGGCATCGCCCGCGCCATTGTCTCGCGCCCGCAGATTCTGATTGCCGACGAGCCGACCGGTCAGCTGGACTCGCGCACCGCGGCAAGCATCATGGACCTCCTGTCGGTGCTGGCGCACGAGCAGGGGCTCGCCGCGATCGTGTCAACGCACGACCCGCTGCTGGTGGCCCGCGCCGACCGCGTCATCGACATTCATGATGGTCGTATCACGGCGGTCACGGAGAGCGAGGCTGTCGCTACCGCGCACGAGGCGCAACCTGACGTGCAGCCCGCGGTGGAGGTTCCGACTCCACCGCTGACGCGCAAGGCGCTCAAGGTGCAGCGCGCCATGACCGGGGAGATTCCCATCATCCAGTTCTCGGACGAGCGTGAGGCCGCGGCGAAGCCGTCGGACGAGGAGTAAACGAGCGGCTAACTCTCAGACTCACGGTGAGCCAATGGGATCATGGATGCATGCCTGATACTCGCGATCTCGTTGATGCGGCCCGCTCTCACACCGTGGGCATTGTCGGCGGAGGTATCGCCGGCCTGATCGTCGCGTGGGAGTGCGCCAAGGTCGGTATGACAGTGACGCTGTGGGAGGCGGCAGATGTGGGCGGCATGACCCGCCTTGATACGGTCGGTGACACCACGGTTGATGTGGCTGCTGGTGCCCTCACGCGCAACGCCGCCGTCGATGGGGTGCTTGATGCCTTTGGAATGACCGGTGAGCTGGTGCCGGCTGCCACGACGGCGCGCTGGCTGTTGCAGAAGACGCCGCTCGCGCTGCCTGAATCGCCCGCCCTCGGCGTGCCAGCGAACCCGTTTGCCTCCGAGGTGACGAGCATCATCGGGTGGGGTGGCGTCTGGCGTGCCTACCTTGACCGCCTCAAGCCCGTGCTCACCATTGGCAATGCGGAGAACCTCGGTGAACTGGTGCGCGAACGCATGGGCGCGAAGGTGCGAGACCGACTGGTGGCACCGCACACGCGTGCTGAGCTGCGCCTTGACCCAGACGGCGTCGTGATTGATGTCGCGCTGCCCGAACTCAACGGGGCGCTGACGCGCGCCGGAAGTCTCTCGGGCGGAGTTGGGTTGCTTGAGCAACCGGCACCGCCGCTTGGTCTCAGCGGTGGCGTGGGGCGGATCGCCGCGGCCCTGCGTGCGCGCATTGGTGAGCTCGGCGGCACGGTTTACGACCACGCACGCGTCACCAGCGCCCGCCAAACGGGCGACGAGTGGACGCTGCAGATCGCGACCGCAGACGCGGAACCGGGCGAACCCGCTCAGCGCGAAGCGACGCAGGGCGATGCCGCGCACAGCGAAGCCACCGTGCAGCATCTCGTGATCGCGTCCGACGAGCGCGGGGCGCGCGAGCTGTTGGCCGCACACGTCGTCGCACTGCCCGCCGAGACGGCAACCGAGCAGACCGTCGTGACGCTCGCCGTTGGCGGCGTGCCCGCGCAGTCAATTCGGGGCGCGGGACTGTACGCGGCTGAGGGCGACGCCGCGGTGGCGCGTGTCGATCACGTGACGGCGCAGTGGCCGAATATGCCTCGCGGTTCCGGGCAAGAGATTTTTCGCGTCACCATTCCAGGGCACACGATGGCCGATGATCGAGCCATCGAGGCAAGCATTTCTGCGATTGCGGCGGCGTACGCGGCGGATGCTCGCGTTCTTGACGCGCGAGTGGAACGCTTCCTGCGCGCGCAGGATCGTGCAGCCAGCGGTCATGCCGACCGGGTCGCGACGATTCGCGCCTCGATCGCCAAGCTGCCTCAGCTGGATGTGGTGGGCGCGTGGGTGGCGGGCGATGGCGTGGCTGAGGTCGTCGCGGACGCCATCCAAACCGCAGAAACAATTCGACGCCGGGCACTGTTTGCTGGGTGAGACATGGATGCCAGAAATGGCATATAGGGCTACGCTGAATCACGTACCTGCAATTTTTCGCCACAAAGGGGGACCTATGAAGGGCAAAATCGGACTCGTCATTGGGCTGACAGCCGGATACGTGCTCGGGGCACGTGCTGGCCGCGAGCGGTACAACCAGATCGCCAAGTTTGCCTCATCGGTGTGGAACACCGCCCCGGTGCAGAAGCAGGTTGGCAAGGCGAAGGAGTTCGCTAAGTCGTCGGCCATGGCCCTGCCTGGCGCGGTTTGGGACACGGCGGTCAAGGTGACCAAGGCCGCCTCGTCGCAGAAGACGCCCGGTGAGAAGCTGGACGCCGCGATCTCCGAAACGAAGAAGGCTGGCCCCGCCGTCTCCAGCGCTGCCGAGAAGTCGGCCGATGCGCTGAGCGATGCCGCCGAAGACCTCGTCGAAAAGGTCACCGCGGCGAAGCCTGCGCCGAAGTCCGCTAAGCCCGCGCCTAAGAAGACGACGCGCACGAGCAAGAAAGACTAATCGTGACGAATCCCTCTGGCTTCCGCGACCGTTCGAAAGACGGTCTCCTCACCCTCGTCGGCGAGGTTCCGGAGCTCGTTAAGAACCTCGTCATCGCCGAGGTCAACTCTGCAAAGCAGTGGGTTGCCAAGGTGTCGAAAGACGCCGGCATCGGTGCGGTGTGGTTTATCGTCGCGCTCTTCTTCCTGTTTTGGGCGGTTCCGGCGTTTGCCGCGTTTGTCATTGTGGGCCTGTCCAGCTGGTGGCCGTGGTGGGTATCTACCCTGGTCGTCTTTGCCCTGCTGTTGGTGCTCGTTGCGGTGTTTGCCTTCCTCGGCATCATGCGCATGAAGAAACTGACCGCGATTGAAGACCCCGTGACGGCCGCGAAGACGAACATCGCGATGGTGAAGGAAATTGCAGATGAGCTCTGACACGAACATTCCCCGTACGGCGGTTCCTTACGGCATCACCGACCCGGTTGAGGCTGCGCGCGCCGAGCTTAAGGCGGCGCTGAGCGCAATCGAAGAGAAGGTCAACGTGCCCAAGCAGGTGGGCAAGGCAACCACCAAGGCAAAGGCATACGCTGAGCGCAAGCCAGCGGTCGCTTTTGCGGCGGTCGTGGGGATTGCCGTCGCGACCGGCGCCATTGTGTGGGGCATCGCTCGCTCGCTGTCACGATAGCTCGCCACCTGGTTCCGCAAGCGCTTGCATAAGCGCGAGGCGACCAAGAATCCCGAAACAGGGGTATATTCGAGGGAACAGGCAGTGGCAATGGAGCGGATACTGCCAGCGGTGAGGTTCGCGAAAATCCCAGCGGACGGCCGCTTTTCCTTGGGAATGTTGCGTTCGCAACCACCCACCGATGCCTGAGAGTTGCCATGAATTATCCGAGTGAAGAGAACCACAAGCCGTTAGCTGGCTGGCGCGTTCTGGTTCCGCGTGGTGGCCCCTGGGGCGATGGCGTTGCCGCCTCATTGCGTGAGCAGGGCGCCGTTCCCGTTGTCGCACCCCTCATCAACTTTGCCGCGACCACCGATCAAGACGCCCTCGATGACGCACTGGAGCGTCTCGGCAATGGCGAATTTGACTGGCTGACCGTGACCAGCGCCACTACCGTCGACGTGCTCTACTCGCAGCGGGCCGTGATTCCGGCCGGAACCAAGGTTGCCGCCGTTGGTGAGACCACCGCCGCGGCGTTGCAGGCGGCAGGATTTCGCGTTGACCTGGTGCCGGAAAAAGACAACTCTGCCGCAGGCATGGCGGAAGAAATGATTGCGCTGGAGCAGGGGGAGCCGCGTCGCGTGCTTTCACTGCGAAGCGAAATCGCGAAGCCCGTGCTGAGCAAGGCGCTTCAAGCCGCCGGGCACGATGTTTCGAGCGTCGTCGCCTATCGCACCGTGGGTGTTCCGGTGACCGAGCGCATCATGCGCGATGTCAACAGCGGCCGCATCAACGCGATCTTGGTGACCAGTGGTTCCGTTGCCGCCCAGGTGCACGAGCAGTTCACCACGATTCCGGCCAGCACGATTGTCGCAGCCATTGGCCCGCGCACCGCAAAAGATGCGCGCAAGGTTGGGCTCGATGTTGACGTGATCGCCGACCGGCAGACGGTGACCGCCCTCATTGAGGCCGTTTCACGCTTTCCGCTGCCGCACGCAGCAGACGAGCTTCAGCCGTAACTTAGTCTCGCGCCGGTGGCGGGTCGGGCAGGTAACGCCGGTCTGAGGTGGGGCTGATGGATGGCACAACGTGCCAGCCCCGCGTGATCTCCCGCGTTCGCGCACCGAGGGTTGCGCAGTCGAGGCTCTGCGTAAGGCTCTGAGCCGACGTCAGTTCGCGGCGGAGGGTGGAACCAGCGGGCAGCATCGTCGCCGCGGTGCCGCCGGCGAGGTGCGAAGCGTTGGCAGTGATGAGCGCGGCTACATCGGCGGGTTCTCGAGCCGTCAGCACGGTTGTTTTGGTTGACTGCTCGTTGAGAACAACCCCGATCGGAACGTCTGCGGCGGCGTCGAGAAGCGCGGTGAGTTGCGTGGGATCGAGGGTTGCGAGCGTTGCCCGCACAACGGCGACGTTCCTGGAGTGGCCCGTGGCGGCCGCCGCGACGGCCGCGTTCGCGCTTTCTTCGTCGCCCGCCGGCGGCACGATCAGCACCGATAGGTGCGGGCCCATCGCCTCGATCTCGGCGGCGTAGGCGTCGCTGTCGGCCACGACGATGACCTGCTTGACGGCTTCACTGCGCGCGATGGCGGCGACCGTGTCGAGACCGACGGCATGCACGACCCGCGCCGTGTCTTTACCCAGGCGGCAGGCGCCTTCCGTGAGGCGCAGAAACGGAACCACGACGATCCAGCGAGCTGTCATGCAACCCAGTTTGTCATCGGGGTGGCTGAGAAAGGCGTGATGGATCGGGGGATTGTTGCCGAGCCGTGAACTTTGGTGGGGGAGGTGCGTGGCAGACTGGTGCCATGGTGACGCTGTTGCTGGATTCTGCGAACCTTGAGGTTGGGTTGTCAGCCTCGGAGCGTCTGGTGAGCCTGCAGAAGAAAAACGTGCGGGTTCGTCGCAGCGATATCACCAAGGTGCAGCTAACCGACGACCTGTGGACGTGGTTGCGTGGCGTGCGAAGCCCGGGCACGTTTGTGCCGGGCGTTCTGGCAGCCGGAACCTGGCGTTCGGTTGCCGGGGCAGATTTCGTGATGGTGCGCGGGCGCAACAAGCCCGGCGTTGTCATCGACCTCACTCATGACGCGCCGTTTCAGCGTCTGGTGCTGACGACGCAGCACGGGCTGGCGCTCGTTAAGGCCCTCCGCCTGGACGGCGAGGTCGAATTCAACGATGTGGTGACCCTGACGTCGCCTATTCCGACGATCAAGCCGCAGCGCACGCCAAAGCCCGCCACAGCGTAGCCGGGCGGGCTGTGATCAGCGCCGCGGTTGCGGGCTTTCGGGTATCTGTGGTGCTCAGTCGACGTCGCGGCGCCACGTGGTGAGCGCACCGATCACGGTGAGCACCGCGGCGTAAATGGCGAGCACGATCGCGCCAACCCACCACGCCTGCGACTCAGCGGCGCCGCCGAGCATGACGTAGAAGTTTGAGCCGGTGAGGGTGTCAGACGCGGCGCTCGGCAGGTACTTGGCGATCGGCTCGATCTCGGGCGCAAAGACGGCCGCCGTGCGAATCAGCTGTTCAACCAGCTGGGTGAATACCAACGCGATGACGATAGCCGCCACCTGGTTGCGCACAATGGTTCCGAGCCCCAGGCCAATCCAAGTCCACAGCACGAAGCTGAGCACCATGCGCGCCATCATGGTGAGGTTGTCGGTTGCGGTGAGCTCTGGATCTTGACCGGTGGCGGCGAAGATTGCAGCAGCCGTGCCGACGGTGACGGCAACGGAAATGACGCCGAGAGCCGCGCCAAGAACTGCGCTGGTGATGAGCTTGGCCAGCAGCACCGTTCCGCGCCGCGGGGTGGCAAGGAACGTCGGGATGAGGGTGCCGTGACGAAACTCGCCCGTCACGAGCAGCACGCCGAGCAGAATCGGGAAGATGTAGCCGATGTTGACCGCGAGCCCGTAGACCAGCGACGGCGATGCCGCGCCCAGCAGTGCGGCATCCGGAACCTCGTCAAGGGCGCCAGACTGCGCGAGTCCGATGGCGGCCGCGAAGCCACCCGCGAGCAGCATCAGCGATACGGCGGTGATAAGGGTGAGTACCCACCAGGTGGAGGTGGTGAAGTACTTGGTGAATTCTGAACGGGTCGCAGAACCGATGCTCATTCCGCGGTACCGCCTTCCTGTGGCGAGTCGGAGTCTGCAGACTCAGAGTCGGGTGTCTGGTGCAGCCCGACCGAACGGAAGAACTCGTCGGCGGCGTCATCTGCGGGGGTGCGGTCGGTGCGTCGTTCCCATGCGCCGCGGTCATCAAACGACGACAACGCAGGGTCATCGGTGTCGTCGGTCGACTCGTCAGAGTCGTTTGCTGGCTGCTCGTCGGAGTCGGAGTCGGAGTCGGTTGGTTCGGGTGATGCGAAGACCGGAATCGAAGCCGTGAAGGTGCGAGGCTCGGAGACACTCACCGTGATCACGCTGGTGGCGACGGTATCGGCGGCGCCCTCGTCAACAAACGCATCGGGGTCTTCGTCGGGGTTCTGCGAGACCGGAATCTCCGTCACGCCCTCACGCTCAAGGAGCGCCGCGAACGGGTTCTCCGTCGTCCACGACTCCGGATCCATCGCCTCCGCAATAGCGTCGGCGACGGCGGGGTCTACCGGTGCGGCCTCGGCGGCGGGTGGTGCCCACTGCGACTGGTGGCCGTTGTCGCCTTCGTCTGAGGTGCCCTCATGGGGTGAGGCTTCGTCGTTGGGTGCGTCGTCGTTGGAGGGGATTTCGTCGTTGGGCGCGGCTTCGTTCGCTGCGCCCTGGGAATCGTGCTGGTCGGCGTGCTCGTGCTCTGCTTGCTGGTGCTCGTCGTGCTCTGCGTGGTGCTCGTGCTCGTGCTCTGCTTCGGACGGCGCGGCCCACTCCGGCTGGTGCCCGGCCTCCGGTGCCTGCTCTGCGTCTGAAGATTCGGACGCTTCGGCGACCTCGGCAACGCTGATGGGCTCGGTGCGGGGAGCCCAGGGCGACAGAATCGGCGCCCACGCCGACGCCGGTAGCTCATCGGAATCGTCTGCGGCGTGAGCCGGGCCTCCGAGGGTGTCGTGGAGCGACTCATCGCCCTGCAACAGGTCGTCGAACGACGTGTACTCGCCCGCATCGTGGTGAGCGGGCTCGTCGACGGTGGACTCGTCTGCGTCGCTATCTTCCGCCTCGCTGGTTTCGTCAGCGGCGCCTTGGGCGTTGCTGTCGTCGCCGACGTTGTCTTCGTGAGCGGAGCCTTCGCGGCCGCCTTCTTCGTCAGTTTCGTCGACGCGGTCTTCTTCAGTGCCTGCCTCTTCAGTGCCGCCTTCGTCGGTGGTGTCCTGTTCGGAGGACGTCTCCGGCGTTTCATCACCGGCGGCGGGCTCGTCGAGCGATTCCGCGGCCGCGACCCAAGCCGATGCCGGACTTTCTACCGGAGCCGCATCCTCGTGCTCCGGGTTGTCATCATCTTCCCCCGACTCGCCGTCTGACTCGTCGTCATCGTCGTCGTCCGACTCGTCGTCCTCGTCGTCATCGTCGTCATCCGACTCATCGTCATCGTCATCGTCGTCTGACTCGTCGTCATCGTCGTCTGACTCGTCGTCGTCGTCGTCCGACTCGTCGTCGTCGTGCGACTCGTCCTCTGACTCGCTGCCTGCCGCCTCGTCGGAGAGCGAATCGCTCTCCGACTCGTCATCCTCGCCGTTCGCTTCGTCAAGCGCGTCAGCCACGACCTCGGCATCGCTCGCCACGGTCGGCATGGCCTCAGTGTCCTTTCCGGTGTCGGCGATGGCGCTGTCAATGACAGCCTCGTCTGCCGAGTCAAGCTCGGCCGCGTCGGTGGCAACCACAGCCGCCGCAACACCGGCAAGGCCAGCGGCCTCGGCATCCGCCACCGCTGGTTCCGCCGCCGCATCAAGAACTGCATCCGCCTCAGCGGCACCCTCGACAGCCTCAGCCGCACCCTCGACAACCTCAGCCTCGGCAACCTCCGCAGCCACTGGTTCCGCCAGCGCCTGCTGCACGCGGGCGCCGCTGACCAGATCGAGGAAGATCTCTTCGATCGAAGGCCCGCGCTTGCCGAGCGACGACAGCACAACTCCGGCTGCGGCCGCGGCGGCACCAATTTCGGCGGTCGTGGCGCCGCGCACGGTCAGGCCGGAGCGCAGTACGTCTGCCTGCAGTCCGGCATCGCGCAGGGCGCGGGCGAGAGCTGCGCGGTCGGGGGAGTCGACGGTCACCGTTTCGGTGGCATCGATTTCAATGAGGTCGCTGAAGTCGCCGTCGAAGACCTTCTTGCCCTGAGCAATGATGATGACGGCATCCGCCATCTGCTGAATTTCGCCCAACAGGTGGCTAGAGACGAAGACGGTGCGGCCCTCGCGGGCACGGTCGCGCAAGAAGGAGCGCATCCACTTGATGCCCTCGGGGTCTAGGCCGTTAGCGGGCTCGTCGAGCACCAGCACGCCGGGGTCGCCGAGAAGCGCGGTCGCGAGGCCGAGGCGCTGCCGCATGCCGAGCGAGAAGCCGCCGACCTTGCGGTGCGCGGCGTGCGTCAGGCCAACGCCCTCCAGCACCTCGTCAATGCGGCTGAGCGGCACGCCGCCGGCAACCGCGTACACCTTCAGGTGGTTGTAGGCCGTGCGGCCCGGGTGAAACGTGTTGGCCTCGAGAGCCCCGCCCACTGTCTGCAGCGGGTGCTTGAGGTCGCGGTAGGCGGAACCACCGATGGTTGCCGTGCCGCTGGTCGCCTTCGTGAGCCCCAACAGAATGCGAAGGGTGGTCGTCTTTCCGGCGCCGTTTGGTCCGAGAAAACCGGTGATCCGGCCGGGCTCAATGCGAGCCGTGAAATCGGATACCGCAGTGACTTTGCCGTACTGCTTGGTGACGCCAGAGAACTCCAGCACCTGGCCATCAGACATGCGTGGGCCTCTCTGTCCGGGGATGATCTGTCTATCCTCTCGGAAATTGACCCCATTTGTCTCTTCGGCACCAGAAATCTCTCCAACCGTGGGAGGTAACCTGGGACGCGTGACCGAATTGAATCTCACTGACGAGCACGTTCTGGTGTCCTCCCGCGGCGGCCTCGGCCGAATCACGCTCAACCGACCGCGAGCCCTCAACGCCCTCTCGCTCGACATGATCCGCACGATTTCTGGCGTGCTTGACGATTGGCGTGAGAACACCGACGTCGAGACGATCGTCATTGACTCGACCGATCCGCGCGGCCTGTGCGCCGGTGGCGACGTTCGCGCCCTGCGTGAAGCAATCATTGCGGGGCAGATGCATGAGGCCGCTGAATTCTTCCGCGCCGAGTACGCCATGAACGCCGCGATCGCGGAGTATCCGAAGCCGATTGTTGCTATCGCCAATGGCATCACGATGGGCGGCGGCATCGGTATTGCCGGCCACGCCTCGCACCGCATTGTGACCGAAACCTCGAAGCTGGCGATGCCGGAGACGCGCATCGGCTTCACCCCCGACGTTGGCGGCACCTGGCTCCTTGCCCACGCGCCCGGACGGTTGGGCGAGTACCTCGGCCTGACCGGAACAACGATGAACGCGTCAGACGCCATCGCGACCGGCTTTGCCGACTATTTTGTTCCGTTCGAGCGCGTTTCGTCGCTGATTGAGGCGCTTGAAACTCGCGCAGACCCCAGCACCGTCACCGAGCTCATTCTGCTGTTCGACGAGACAGCGGAACCATCGACGCTGGTCGCGGAGCGGGGCTGGATTGATGACGCGTTCGGGCGCGGCAGTGTCGCCGAGATTGCCGAGCGCCTGAACGAACTCAGCACCGACGCCGAGGTTGGCGCGCATGCGGCAGCGGCGCTGCAGTTGCTGACCGAAATGTCGCCCACGTCCCTTGCGGTCACGCTCGCGTCGGTGCGTCACGCGCGCACGCTTGACGGCGTTCGCGCCGTGCTCGCCCAGGAGTTCAACCTCGCCGATTGGTTGTGGGCAGAGTCAAACGACATGGTGGAGGGCATTCGCGCCCAGCTCGTCGATAAAGACCGCAACCCGCACTTTTTGCCAGCGACGATTGCCGAGGTTCCGGCCGACACCGGTGCCCGCGCGCTCGCTCACCGCGCCACGCCGCCGCTCTGGAACTGAGCTCGGTGTTCGATAGTCCGCTGTCGGCGTCTGCGTACGACATCTTGCAGGTTGCCGCCACCGCAACAGATGACGAGCTTCGTCGCGCCTACCGGGTGCGGCTGCGCCACACGCACCCCGATACCGGCGGTGATGCCGCGCAGTTTGTATTGGTGCAGCGGGCATGGGAATTGGTGGGAACCAGCGAGGCTCGCGCCGCCTACGACCGCGGCCACGGGTTTGGCGCGGCGGCACCCTCGGTGCAGGACTTTTCCGGGTTTCGCGCGCCCGCGGCACGGCCGTCGACTCGTCCGGGGCCGCGCAGCTACGGTCACCCCGGTGGCCGCAACCGCGAGTTTTACCTCGCGGGCATCCGCGAGTGGGCGGGTCGCGGCGTGCAGGTTGCCGACCCCTATGACGCCGCGCTCGTGCGCTCGGCACCTCGCGAGCTCAAGCAAGCACTCGCGGACGCGCTCGCCGAAGAGACGACGGCACGCGTGCTGAGCGACCTCGGCATGGGGTACACCCTCTGGCACGACGTCGCGGTGCCGACCCGCAGCGGCCACCCACTCATCATCGACCACATCGTGCTCGGCCCCAGTGGCCTTTACGCGCTGGCGTCGGAAGACTACGGAACCGCGGTGCGGTTTAAGCGCTCCGAAGTCATTGGCGAGGGTGTTCCGGCCGCCCCCATCGCGACGCTCGTCGGTGCCGCTCGCGCCCTCGGGCGCGCGGCAGGGGTGCGATTTGGCGGCGCTATCTTGGTGCTGCCAGACGATGACCTGCCAGAGAAGATCACCGAACTGGGCAAGGTGAAGTCGCTGCCGGTTGCAGTGGTGTCGCCGCAGACGCTCACCACCGTGCTGCGGCGCGGCGTACACGGCGTTCCCGATATCGGGGGCAACGAGATCTTCGACGTGCGCACACGACTCAATCAGGTCGTGCGATTCGCTTAACTCGCTGCACGGGCGTGCGTTTCGGGTGAGACCGACGGTTTCCTGGTTCCGCTCGCGCGGCGCGACGCGCGGGTGCCTTGTTACAGCGTTGTGGTTCCGCTCGCTTCGCCCTGTCGCACCCAATAGTCGACGTCATCGACGTGCTGGGCCATGAGGGCTGCGGCGGCGGCGCCGTCAGCGGCGGCGATGGCGTCGACGATTGCCAGGTGTTCGGCGACGGTGCGCTCGACGATGCTGGTGTGCAGCGGGTCGAGGGTGACGTGCTCCAGCAACGGTTGCGCGATCAGGCTGGTGACCAACGCGGTGAGGTAGCGGTTGCCCGAGATGTCGCACAGCAGGCGGTGAAATCGGGTGCCGTGGGCGAGGTAGGCGGCGGGATCGGTGAGCTCGGCGACGGGCTTCAGCTCATCGCGCAGAGCCTGGACTTCTTCCGCAGTGGCGCTGCGGGCGGCTTCGGCGGCGGCGTGACTTTGGAGAACGCGGCGAATGTGAAACATCTCGCCGAGCGCTCGGTCGTCGTGCATATCGGTCACGAAGGCGAGCGAGGTCAGCAGAACGTCGGGTTCGAGGCTGGTGACGTAGGTTCCGCCGCCGTGGCGCACATCAAGCACGCCAAGAAACGCGAGCGCCTTGACGGCTTCGCGTAGCGAGTTCCGCGAGATGCCGAACTGCTCGCCCAGCTCGTGCTCGGGCGGCAACCGATCTCCCGGCCCCCATGTTCCGGAGACGATCATCGCCTTGATTTTGGCGATGGCGTCATCTGTGAGTGCCATGGCACCAGGGTACGGGGTTCGCGCATGACCACCTATTTGGCGCGGGGGCCGCTCGGGCGTGGGTTACCGTTCGGGTGTGGATTACCGTTCGACGGGTGCCAGCGCCTAGCGTTGAGGCTGACCCCGGGAGGAACCATGAAGCTGCTCGTTGCCGCCGCCGAAGCCGAACTGCAGGCATTTCCGTCGCACATTGACGGATACGAAATCTTGGTGACCGGCATCGGCAAGCTGCGCGCCGCCGTGCGGTTGACGCAGGCGCTGGAGCGCGGCACCTATGACGAGATTCTGGTCGTCGGAACCGCGGGCTGCGTTGATGAGTCGCTGATGGCTGGCGTTCACGACATTTCGCGTGCGCTGCAGCACGATGTGCAGAATTTGGCCGGCGTTGTCGGCGAGCACGTGACGCTGCCGGCCGTAATCGAGCTTGAGCGCGACGGCGTGACCATCGCTACCGGTGACAGCTTCGTGGATGACTCGACCGTGGTGGCCACCGTGCGCGGGCTTGGCGCCTCGCTCATCGACATGGAATCGTACGCTTTCGCGTGGGTGGCGCAGGAGTATGGCGTGCCCCTGCGCATCGTGCGCGTGGTGTCTGACAAGGCAGAAGACGGCGCCACCGAACTGTGGGACGAGGTCGTCGCCCGCTGCAGCGTCGAGCTATGGGCCTGGATGCAGGCCGAGTACGGCGTCTCCGCGTAGGGGCTCTGGCGCGGCGCCGGGCTCTTTGGGTGCCGCACGGGCTCTTGGGCGTCGCACGACGCAGGCGCGGCCATATTTCCGGCGTCGCTCACCGCCGCGCATCATTTTGTCGTCGCTTTTGGTTCCGCGGGGCCCGAATCGGCCAATTTTCGACCACAAAATGAAATTCTGCCTGCAAAATGATGTGCTTCTGGCCCGCGGTGCTGCCGCGAGGCCGCAGTCGGCGGGCCAACTGGGTTGAGGCGCTGTCGGGCAGACGCGCCGTTGAACGAGCGTTCATTCTCGCGTTGAATGAGGCTCATGGACGACACCTTCGCAGATCTGTTTGGCGACATCTGGGGCATGGCGGGTGTTACTGGTGACGCCGGTGTGCCCGGTGACGCCGTGTCATTCACCGGGCCGCGGGTGGTCTTGGCTTCGCCGTTCGACGTGACGGGATTGGCGACCGGCGCCGTGGCATCGGCGACGCTTGCGGTGGCGAGGTTGTTGGCGGAGCGTCGAGGTGAGCCGTTGGCGCCCGTGACCGTCGACAGCGGAATGGCGTGCGCGGCATTTCGGGGCGAGGCACTGTTCTCGCCGATCGGGTGGCAACTCGCCCCGCTGTGGGATCCGATTGCGGGCAACTATCGCGCCGCCGACGGCTGGATCAGACTGCACACCAACTACGCGCATCATCGAGCCGCCGTGCGCGACGTGCTCCGCGCCGAAGATCGAGATGGCGTGGCTACGGCAGTCGCAGCCTGGCGTACGGTCGATCTTGAAACAGCCATAGTTGCCGCCGGTGGGGCGGCCGCGGCCATGCACGCGCGCGACGAATGGTTAGCCTCGCCCGCGGGGCGCGCGACTGCCGGCGTTCCGCTTCTCGAATTTGACCAGGGTTCGTCGGGGTCTGCCCCCGCGTGGGCTGGCACCACCCCGACGTTGCCGTTGAGCGGGGTGCGCGTGCTCGATCTGACGCGCGTTATTGCCGGGCCAACCTGCACGAAGGTTCTCGCCTGGTACGGCGCTGACGTATTGCGCATCGACCCGCCAGGCTTTGAGGAGGTGGCATCTTTGCTTCCCGAGACGACCGTGGGCAAACGGTGTGCTGCGCTGGATCTGAACTCCATTGAGGGCCGCGCCCACTTCGAGGCCCTGTTGGCAGAGGCTGACGTTATCGTGCTCGGCCTGCGAGGGGACGCGCTCGCATCGCTCGGCTACACGGACGAGCGTTTGGCAGTGATCAATCCCGCCCTGATCGTCGCGCGACTGAATGCCTACGGGTGGGAAGGGCCATGGAAAAACCGACGCGGCTTCGACAGCCTCGTGCAGATGAGTTGCGGCATAGCAGCCGATGGTGCGGCCACGTTCGGGCGTGACGAGCCGACCCCGCTACCCGTGCAGGCACTCGACTACGCGACCGGATGGTTCCTGGCGGCCGCCGTCGCTCGGGCGCTCACAACGCAGCTGACGAACGGGGCTACCACGCGCATTTCTGGGTCACTCGTCGCTACCGCGAACCTGCTTTACAGCCTGCCGCGCCCACCGCGCGCACTGACCGCCGCCGCCTCTGACGCCGTCGATTTGGAGGAGACAGCGACCGCCTGGGGGCAGGCGAAACGCGTGCCCATGCCAGGGCGCATCGCAGGCGTGGTTCCGCAGTGGCAGCACAACGCCGGTCCGCTCGCACGCCGCGACGCAGTCTGGAACAGCCGAGAGTAGCCGTCTGAAGACAGCACAACGCCCCGTCGGCTGAGCCAGACGGGGCGTTGTGTTTGTTACGGATTACAGCGCGACGATGTTCGCAGCCTGCATGCCCTTGGGGCCCTGCTCAGCGTCGAATTCGACCTTCTGTCCTTCGCGCAGCTCCTTGAAGCCTGAACCGACGATTGCGCTATAGTGCGCAAAGAGGTCTGCGGATCCGTCATCGGGAGCGATGAAGCCGTAGCCCTTTTCGCCGTTGAACCATTTCACGGTGCCAGTGGCCATCGTGTCTTTCCTTTGTTATGCCGACCGCTTGTGCGGTCGCTATCATCTTCTCACCATTTTGCGGGCTTTTGCACGCAAAATTGGTCGAGTTTTTGCACGAGCGTGCTGCACGGCGTCTTGCGCGAGTGCACGTGTGCGGTACTTTCCGAGGCGTTCGCCTCGGGCACCGTGGGCAAAATAGCCCGCGGCGGGTGCGACGGCAATGAAGCCGGCGTATTCGCCTTCGTGGGTTGCCACGAAGACGTCGTCGTCGGCTTGGAGCCAACGCAAATCGAAGGGCACGGCCTCAACGCCGCTGAGAACAGACAAAATTTACAACTTTCTGACGCACGCAAACGCGCACGTAAATCAATGGTTCCGGAACCGGAACGTGAGTTGACGCGGAGCCGTCATTGGCATCTGCATCGGGAGTTGGTGGGCGGGTGCGAACCCGCGAACTCTCTACTTTAGCAGACGGCGCGGGTGGCGCCTGGGAACGGGGTGTGACCGTGTGGCTGTTCGCGGGCGCGTGGTGTGACGGGGTCGGAACCGCCGGGTTGCGTTGCGTGCGTCCGTGCGTGCGTGCGTGCGTGCGTGCGTGCGGGCGTGCGGGCGGTTGCGGGTTGGGGCGGAGCAGGGGATGGCTGCGACGATATCTCCGGGCCACCCTGCGGGTGGCCTGCCAGACCCGCCAATATCGTCTCCGCCATCCCCTGCTCCTTTGGAGGCAGGGACCGGGTTGCGCGGTTGGCTGGGTTGGGTTGCCGGGTTGCGGGGGTCGCTGGTTGAGCGTGGCCGGGTTGGGCTGGCCGGGTTGCGGGGGTGCTGGGTTAGTTGTCGTGTTCGGTTTGGATGTGGGCGATTTCTGCGTTGCTGTTGTGGCCGACGTAGATCTTGAGGCGGGCGTCGTCATTGAGCACGGCGTGGAGTGCCTCGCGGGTACTGTCGGCTTCGCGGCTGAATGCGGTGGCGATGAGATCGGCGTAAGGCGCGGTCTGCGAGTCGGCCTGCCAGACAGACGCGGGGGCAAGGGCGGTCGCAACGGCGTCGATGGAGTCAGCGGTGAGGTCGGTGCCCGAGGCCGCTGCGATCTGTTCGGCGTCGAGCTGGAAGATCGTCTTGTAGCTGTCGGAGTAAGCGATCGTGACGAACGTCTCCGCCGGAGCGGGCGTTGGCTGCGTCGTCTCGGAGGCGGAACCACTGGGCGCGGTTGTCTCGCTGCCGGGCTGTTGCGCTGGTGCGCAGGCGGTGAGACCGAGCATGACGGTGAGGGCGATGGCGAGAACAGATGTGCGGCGCATAACGGCTTTCTGGCGGCGGCGCGGCCGGTGACGGACAGAACTTTTCACCTTAGCCGCGCGCTCTGAGCAACCCCTGGGCGGTACGGCCACGGCTTGCGGTAGGGGAGCTGCCGCACCGGGTTACGGCATGACGCGGGCGACAGCTTCGGCGAACCAGCGTGCGTACGCATGCCATGGTTCCGTCGTTCCGCGAATTGCCGACGTGTGCGCAACGAGTTCGGGGGCGGCGTCGAACCATTCGCCACCGAGTCGTAGGTGGGCGAACTGCTCGTGGCGGGAGTGTTCTGTGTGGCGATCGCCCGGCTCGAAGGCGAGCAGTTCGTCGTGTTTGATCGCGGCGAGGCGCTGGCGGGGGCTTGCCGTGGTTCCGATTTTGATGCGCTGGTCAAAGCGCAAGTAGTAGACGATGTCGATGCGGGGGAGGGGGATGCCGGCATCGATTGTATCGCCGACGCGCCAGCCGCAGACGCCGCAGCGTATGCCGCCGCTGTCGCGCACGCCGGTCGTCGCCCGGCACAAAAGGCACGGTCGTTCAAGCTCGACGGTGGGCACGATTTACGTTATCGCGGGGCGCCGACATCGCCGGATTCACCGGTGTTACTGCGGAGTAGTGCGTGTAGGGCGCGCGTTTGAGAGGATTCAGGAATGAATGCACCCCTGGGTTCGTCGCAGACGCGAGAAGTTCGGTCCACGCGATTCGCGATCATCGCGTTTGTACTGGGCGCCCTGTTGGGTATTTTGGTCGCTGGTGGCAGGCATTTGCCGGTTGGCGGGCCCGAGTCGTGGGGCAACATTGCCGCATGGGTGACGGGCGCTCTCACCGGTTTGGGCTTCGCGTTGGCGTATCTGCTGCCGGGTGGCGGGCGTAGCGAGCCGCGCCTGCGGTGGCGACACGAGGTTCCGCTCGTCAAGCGCATCATCGACCTCGTTGCGCTCACCGGTGCCACCGCGATGCTGAACTACCTGATCGTGATGGCCGTCGCAGCGGTGTTTGAGATGGGCTTTCGCGGGCTCATGATCGACCCGCTTGGCGGCGGCGTGCTGGTCGGTTTTGCCGCGGCCGCGATGACGTACGGCGCGGCGCTCGCGGGGTCTCGGGTGTCGGGAACGTCGGTTGCGACGCTCGCGATTTCGGTGCTGTTCATCGGAACCGTGGCGAGCATGGTGAGTTCGCCAGACGCGTCGTGGTGGCAACTACACTTCTCGGAGCTGGGCAATACCGCGGGCGTGACCGGCTATCGTTTCAACCTCGCGCTCATCACGACCGGCCTCGTGATTACGGTGCTGGCGGGCTATGTGCGGCAAGATTTCGCGAGCGGTCTGCGCCGCCGAGGCTTTGACGTCGGGCGCCGGCCGAAGCTGCTCGGCGTGCTGTTTGGCGGCATCGGTGTCTGCATGATGGTCGTCGGTCTCGTGCCCGACGCGGAGAACTTCGCCGTGCACGTCAGCGCGGGGTCGGGCATGGTGGTGCTGTTTGGCGCCTTCGCGTTTGTTTCGCTGCGCTACATTCCTGACCTCCCTCGCGACCTGATCGCGTTTACGACGGTTGTCGTCGTCGGCATCATTGTCGCGGTGCTGCTGTGGGTTCCGATCGGCTACTACAACCTCACCGGCATGGAACTCGTCGCCGCCGGCCTACTCTTCGCGTGGCTCATGGTGTTCGTACGCGCCGTCGAGGCGTATGGGGCGGTTGATGATGATGATGCGGGTTCTGCGGTGGCGGAACATCGAGATGGGTAGGAGATGCAACGGAAATTGACGTGCGGTAATGCAATCATTCGTGCGCTGTCGACAGAAATCCCAGAGCAGGTCAAGAATGTCGGCACCCACCGGCATGATTAACGAAATTCAAGTACTTCTACGGCGAGGGCACGAACATGAGTGAGATTGGTGGTGAGTTGGCACGCACGATTGAAACGTTCGACCAGCCGACGCTGACATTGATCCATCAGACGCATGCGCCTGTAGTGGTCGCGGTTCTCAACTCGTGCTTCTCTCGCGAGATCCGACTTGTTGGCACGGCGCGGCTTCACACGATGGTCGAGCAGATGCTTGCCGAGATCTCCACCAGCGGGCGAGACGTCACGATCCCGACAGGTACGGGTCGCGAGGTCTGCATGAAGTGGATGAAGGCGCAGTGGCTCATTCGCTCGGCGACTGAGGACGGCTCCGAGGTCTACTCATTGACCTCTCACGCACAACAGGCGATTGACTTCATGGCGAACCTGCGACAGGAGCGCACAGGCTTAAGTGAGCACCGCGTCGCGAACATAATTGCAACCGCTCGGCGCATCAACCGCGAAAGTAACCCTGATCGCAATGCTCGTGTCGCGATCCTCGAGGCTGAATACGTCGAGATCGGTGTGGAACTTGACCGGCTCCGAGCAGGTGGAGAGATAAAGCGCATGTCGGATGACCGACTACTGGAAGGATTCGCGGAACTGCTCTCGCTCGTCGCGCAACTGCCATCAGACTTCAAACGTGTCGAAGAATCGTTCCGCGCTGTGCGCAGCGAAATCCTCGAAGACTTTCGTGCCGAGCGACGGGCGCCGGGTGACGTGATCGATCGCTACCTTGACCGCATAGATAACCTCGTCACAGCGACCGCGGAGGGTCGAGCATTTGAGGGCGCATTTGCGCTCCTACGTGATGACGCACTGCTGCAGCAGTTGCGTGCTGACGTTAACGTGCTCATCGAGCAGGGGGAGTTGTTTCTGGTCGACCGTGACCGCACAGACCTCCGAGGTATCGTCCCGTTGATGCGTGCGGGCTTGGACTCAGCGATGGATCAGCGAAGTCGCATCACAGAGGTCCTCCGTACCTACATCACCTCGCGCGATCCTGGCCAGGATCAAGAGTTCGATGCTTTGCTTCGAGAGCTCGAAGGTGCCGTCGCGAAGTGGCTCGGCGTGGCAGGTGCACGAGCTACGGTCCCGATGGAACTACTGCCGGGGAAGCCTGAGATCGAGACACTCAAGGAGCGGTACTACGACCCCTCTGATGATCGACCGTTGCCGGAATTTGAGGTGGTGGACGGCGAGAGCCCGGAAGCAATGTCACTGAATGAGCTACGTCGGTTTGGCGGGCCGCATCTCGAGCAACTCGGCGAGGCCCTCTTCTCCGCCGAGGGGCGTATTGACGAATGGACGCTCAGCGGAGTCTTTTCCACGCTGCCGGCGGATGCGCGCCGGCCGGTCGACATGCTCGGCCTATTTCACCTGGCAACCAACAGCGACGGGCTGATCAAGATCGACGACGAGGAGTTGTACTCCACGGTCAGGCCGGATGGCACTCGCGCAACGTTCATGGCACCGCTGTATGTGCCAGGAGAACAGCAAGCAGAGGACGAACCGTGACGATCATCGGCGAGCACGAAGACGAGTTGTTTGAGGACGAAACACTCGAAGAGAGTCTTGAGGACGAAACACTCGAAGAGAGCATAGACACTGTGCCCATCGACGACGACGCGGTGACCTATTTCGAAGGCGACGACGGAGGACTGGATCTCGCTGAGAGGCGCGCTCTTGTCGTGTTGTTGAAACATCGATTCGTCACCGTGGAGACGTCAAACGGTGTATGGGACACGATCGTGAAGTCGCGCAAGATCATAAACTCGCGACTCAACGATCTCTTCCTTGAGCTGGTGATCGACGTCGACCGTGAAGTCGCGTTCAAGCGCCAGGTGTCGCCGCGTGCGATGGGTCTCGACTTTCCCACGCTGTTGTTCGCACACGCTTGGCAACGCGAAGAGACCGCATTGCTGGTGTTCCTCCGCCTGAAGTTCCGAGAAGCCGAAGGCCGAGGCGAGAAATACGGACGTGTGAGCCGGGAAGCGATGTACGACTTCCTCAAGGACAACCGAGCCGCCACTGCGACAGATGAAGTGCGCGACGGCTCACGAGCCAAGCGTGCCGTTGACGCGCTGAAGACCGCCCAGTTGCTGAAGGAAGTGGACACGGACGAGTTTCGTATCTCACCGGCGATCGCCGTGCTTCTTCCGGCATCAACGCTGATGAATTTGCTGTCCTGGCTAACTGACCAGGTCATCGGGGCGACCGAGGAGGACACATTATGACTCTTTTGCAAGGGGATGAAGGGTTCGTCGACGCGGCTGAGAGTCAATGGCGTGCCGAAAAGCTCCAGGTGTTCAACTGGGGCGGCTTCCATGGTCACGCCGTGCTCGATCTCGCAGAAGAAGTCACCGTCGTGAGCGGCATGTCCGGTGCGGGAAAGAGCACGCTGCTCGATGCCTACACTGCACTAATGATGCCGCCTACCGTGGCGTTCAACGGTGCGTCCAATGACTCCGGAGCTGGGCGTGCTCGCTCCGCCGAACAGCGCAACGTGTTGAGCTATCTGCGAGGGAAGATCGACGACACGCTCGAAGAAGGCGAGGTCATTGACGACGTGCTCCGCGGCCGTGACGCGCCTGTTTGGGGCGCTGTGGCGATGACCTTCATCAAAGAAGCGGGCCAGCGTTTCACTGCTGTGCGGGCCTATTATGCCGCCGCCCGACTGGTGAAGTCGTCCGAGGTGACCACACGAAACATGACAATCCACGCCACATTCGACGTACGGGAATTGCAGGAGTTTGCACGCATCGGGGAGTCCAACTTCCCGGCACGAAACCTGAAGGCGAAGTGGCCGGGGCTCAGCACCCACGAAACGAACGATTCGTTCTCGCAGACGTTGTTCACAAAGCTCGGTATTGGACTGAACGGTGACGGCGCGAAAGCATTGCGATTGCTCGCACGAATCCAGGCGAGCGCCGACATCCCGACGGTAGACAAGCTCTATAAGGAACTCGTAATTGAAGAGCCTGACACGTACGTCAAGGCAGACAAGGCGATCAACCACTTCGACCAACTCGATGACGTATACCAGGAGATGATCACGGCTCAACAGCGAGCCGATCTGCTGGAGCCGATCACGGAGGCACACGCGGCGCTCGTCGAGGCTCAAGAGGCGATCGTCAACGGCGACGAGCTGGGTGACGTGCGTAGCGATCACACTTCTGCGGGCCTCTGGCGGCTCCGCAAGCACAGCACACTCTTGCGTGAAGCGGTGGCTACGAACCGTACGGAAGCACAGCAGGAGCGCACGAACGTCGCGGAGCTGACCCTCTTCGAGCAATCGACGAGGTCGTTGCTCGAAGCGACGAAAAAGGAACACCGGGAAGCCGGCGGCGACCTTCTATCAGAGCTGGCCCTCCAAATCGATCAGATAAGCGCAACCATCGCTCGGCGAGAAGACGTGCGTCGACGATTCATCACCGCAACTCAAAGTCTGGGGCTCCCACTGGCGACGCGCGACGAGTTCGACGCGGCGAGAGACGCGGCGGCGGAGTTCGGGGCCGAGTACGTCAGTGCGAGCACCGAGTTAGGCGGGCGCCGCGATGCGATGCTTCGAGACTCCTATCCGATGCACGAGCGAGCGAAAGAGATTCGTCAGGAACTTACCTCGCTCAAGACACGTACCGGTCGAATCGACGAGCACTTCCACGAGATGCGTCTCGCGGCAGCACAGGCATCGGGGCTTCCGATTTCCGATCTGCCGTTCGTCGCGGAGCTGATCGATGTGCTCCCCGAGGAGGCCGATTGGCGGGTCGCGATCGAGACGGCACTCCACTCGAGCGCACGCACGATGCTGGTGCCGATGGAGTATCTGGCTGAGTTCTCCCGCGCGATCGATCCGATCGAGCTGCGGGGGCGCCTTACGTTCCAAGGTGTACGTCGTAATGTGCCAGCACGTTCCGCGGCTCGGGACCCTCGGCGCGTGGCAGGCAAACTGCAGTTCAAGGAGTCACCGTATAGAGGCTGGGTGCTGGATCACGTCGCAGACGGATCACGCAACGCCTTGTGTGTGGATTCCCCGGACGACCTTGGTGGCGACGATCTTCGCATCACGTCGGCCGGTCAGACGAGGCGCGGAGCGCGTGGCGCGCACGGTCGTCAGTCACAACGTAACGTCATCGGCTTCGACAACGTTGATCTTCGCGGGGAACTGGCAGCGGAGCTCGCTTCGACTGAGGTGGCTTTGGTGCGACTGAATGAAAGCAGCGCCGGAATCGCACGCGAACTCCAGGAACTGGAAGCGAAGCGGTCGGCATTTCAGCGCGTACTGGAGACGAACTGGTCGGAGATTGACCTAGCGGGCGTCACCGCGGAGCAGGCTGAGCTGGAGAAGCGTCGCAACGACATCCGTGACAACAATGACGTCTTGGCGGCACTTGATCAGCAGATCATTGATCTGGAAACGAATCTGGACGAGACACAACGTCAGCGGCATGCAAGCGCTGAATCGGTGACGCGACTGGACTTGAGACATGCGGAACTCGTCGACATCGAAGACCGGATAAACCCGGCTCTCACCTTTGCTGATTCTGATGACACGATCGTGTTGCGCGACGACTTGGTGGCAGGCCTTGACCGTATCTGGGACTCGCTCGTCGTTGGCGATCCTGTGACACCTGCCACGTTTGATCGCTATGCGTTGCGTATCGCGGATGTACTTAAAGAGCGAGTGGCTCAGGCGCAAACCGAGGTAGCTCGGATGACTCAGCACATCGAAGGCATTTTCCGCCGGTATCTGGCGCAATGGCCGGAGCCGAACCTGATGGCGACCGTCGACTTCTACGATGACTTTGCGGCGATTCTCGCATCGATCGTGGAGTCAGGTTTGCGTGAGCGTCGCGACGAGTGGCGCCGTCGTTTGTTGCAATGGAGCGGTGAGCACCTGCAGCAGCTGGCGACTTCGTTGACGACTGCGGTGGAGGACATCGAGAACCGCCTCTATCCGATTAACCAGATTCTTCGCGATTTGCCGTTCGGCGCGACAGATGACCGGCTGCAGATCGATCTTCGCAAGCTTTCGTCAGAGGCCGTGACAAGGTTCCGCAAGGAACTGACAGCGCATGCACGAATTGCGACGACCGGGCTGGACGAAGAAGCATTGGAGAAGCGGTTCAAAGACCTGCAACGATTCATGGCGCAGATCAGGCGGAAGGATGACTTACGTCTTCCCCGCAACCTCATGGATCGTGCAGACCGTGATCGACTGCTTGATGTACGTCGTCATGTTGAAATCACTGCGCAACGTGTGGATGGGGACGGTGAGGTGCTGAGCGTGTACAGCACGTTGCGTGGCAAGAGCGGCGGCGAGATGCAGGAGCTGATCGCTTTCATCGTCGGAAGCGCTCTGCGGTTTCAGCTCGGCGACCAGGAGCGTTCGCGACCAACGTTCGCACCCGTGTTCCTCGACGAGGGTTTCATCAAGGCTGATGGCCAGTTCACGGGTCGAGCGGTTCAGGCGTGGCGCAAGCTCGGCTTCCAGTTGATTGTGGGTGCCCCGATCGACAAAGCTCCGGCGCTGGAGGCTCACGCCGAGTTGGTGGTGATGGTTACGAAAAACCTGACCACGCACCGCTCCTACATCGCCGATATTCGCCGACATGACGACGTGACACCATGAAGTCGTCAGCCGAGTTCGAGCGCGATGTGACACGACGTCTCGAACGATCGTGGGCGGAGGAGCTCGTGGGGCCGACGGGGGATTGGCCGCGGAAGTTCCCACTCGGGTTGGAGTCGGCGGACGTGCTCGGCGCGGACTTCGGGAGCTTCGTCGGCCAGATTGATGCGTGGCGACGCTATGCCCGTGAGCGAGGGTTGACGCTTCATGAGACCGGCAGGCGGGTGGGCGCGGTGACGCATCGTATTCCGTCGCACGTAACGGTGGAGGACCCGGGTGAGGCGGCGGCACTTGTCGGCTCTGGCTGGCCGGAGCGGTTGGCGCGAGGCGCCGTGCGTGTTCGGGAGGTGGGGGCGAGGTTCCCCGCGTTTAACGGGGTCGCTCGTCTCGTGCGCGCGACGGACTCCTACACCGATACCGATTTTGACCTGCTGCTGAACGCAGGAGAGTGGTTCCGCGAGAACACGGCTCAAGGGCTCACTCCCCGTCAGGTGCCGATCGAAGGGTTCCACGCAAAGTGGCTCAACACGAGCCAGCACCTGGTCGCGATGCTCGCAGGGCAAGACAGCCTTGGAGTGGAACCAAAGCATCCGGGACGAATTCACTTCAGCTACCTTGACCCGGAGTACTTAGCAACGGGTACTCGTCGGCACGATAGCGCGACGGTGGGTGACAGCGTGATGCCGGCGTACCACCCACGAGTGGTGATCATTTCCGAGAACAAAGACACCGCGATCTTTTTCCCACAGGTGCCGGGTGGTATCAGCGTGGAAGGTGTCGGGCGCGGAGCACGTGCGATCGCATCGTTCGATTGGATCAAGAGCGCGCCCGCGGTCATCTACTGGGGCGACATGGACGCCGATGGGCTCGAGATCCTCAATGAGTTCCGCGCGGCGGGAGTCCCCGCAACATCGATCCTGATGGATCAGGATGCGTTCGACGAGTGGGAGCGATTCGGAACCAACGTTGACTCGCGCGGCCTGGCACTATCTGGGCGCAAGCCGCGCGACGTGCCACACCTTATCCGGGAGCGGGAGTTGTACCTCGCGCTCGTGGATGCGGAGTGGCCACGAGTGAGGCGCATTGAGCAGGAGCGAATCCCGCTCGACATCGCTTTGCGGGAGGTCGAGCGGGTGACATCCCATGTCGGATCCGAAAATCTGCGGCATCGCGCTGACTAGTTGTTCTTCCCTTCTTGAACCGTCCTGGGCTCTGTTCAGGTGTCTATGTGTGCGCCGGTTTGGTGATCTCTGATTGTTAGCGGGCGGCTTTGGTGGCTGTTGCGGGCGTAGCCGAGGGCTCTGTGGAGGCGGTCGTTGTCCCGCCAGCGCACCCAAGCCATGGTTGTTCGGAACGCGACCTCGGTCGCGGAGGGTCATGCTGGGCGGGCGTTCTGCCTTGTAGAGCCCATCCAGGGCGTCAGCGAGGCGATGTAGTAGCTGTCGTCGACGGTGCCAACTGAACCGGTGATTTGAGCTTCGGCCAGGCACTCGAATTATCGACCTGAGACGCATTGGCTTCCTCGGTCGGAGTCATAGGCCAGCCCGTCGAGTGGGTGCTCTCTCGCGGACGGGAGTGCGTGTTCGAGTGCTTTCACCGGGAGGTCTTCGGTGCGCATTTCGGTGCGAGTCGAACAGCCGAAGATCTTCCGATTGAACACCTCCGTGACGAGCGCAGGGCAACATCAACCTGACGTGATGCGGACGGAGGTGGTATCCGCGACCGAGGGCCGGTTCGGTCGATCGGTGCCGAAGCGCAGCTTGACGAGATTCGCACTATCGTCCGGGGCTCGCGCGGGATCGTCGTGCGTGGTGTTCGGCCACGTGTCACGCCGACAAGACCAGCCCTCGGCATGAGGCGAGGGATGTGCTCGCGACCAACGCGCCAGCCTTCCCGGGGTGCATGAGATGCCACATCTTCCTGGCCCCATGAACGCGAACTTGCGCGTAGAGGCGAGTGATGACGGGGATCATCCTTTGGCCAATAAGCCAGCCCCGGAACCACCCCTCACCAACCCAAAGCAAAACCCCCGCCATGTAGAAGCTAGGCGATGGCTTCTGGGATCACTGTAATGATGATCCTTGTGGCTCCGACCGGCATCGATCCGGTGACCTTTCGATTTTCAGTTGGATGCTGTGGGCTTTTGGGTATCGATTGGCCGAGGTTTGCGGCGGAATCACGCGGATCCGGTCATGGTTGGCGCCATTCGGACCTGGTGGTTTCATCCGGGCTACCGGCACCTGACCGACACGTTCTGGATGATCTAACGTCTCTTTGGCCAAATCCCTTGATGGGAGTGGAACCTATCGCCGCTCCGAGCTCGTGCTATACGCTAGACGCTGGATCGGCGTCGTCCGCTTCCGGTGAGCTCTCGGTGATTTTCATATCGCCGGGGCGTACGAAGTCGAGTAGCGGGCCGGGACGGTTCAGGCGGGCAGCGCTTGAAGTTAGATACTCTCGCAGATACGGAAAAAGTGCCATAAAGCCGACACGCTCGGCGAAGTCGATGCGGACGTCCTGGGGGATTTCGGCATCCAAATCGAGCGTGTAGATCGCGCCCAGCTCGAACAGGTAGTCCGTTGAGGGCGTTTCGACAACGAAGCGAAAGCGATCTTCAAGCTCGCGGCCTTCGGTGCGCTCGGCGTAGCCCAGATTGAAGTTGACCGCTGACGCTTCCAAGTCGTCATAGGACTTCGCCCGGGAGCCTGTTTCATAGACGCGAATCTGGCTAAGCGACACATGTTCGACGAGTTCTGCCGTCGAGTCAATCGTGTATGAACTCATGGTGCGTTACGCTGCCATCGCGAAATCGGTTCGTTTCGCCGATTGGAGACCCATCTCGACGCGGACCTGCTTCGAGCGGTTCAGGTTGGCGCCTGGTGTCCGGAATCGCGGCTGCCACCGTGCGTCGTTGAATGCAGTGTCCTGCGGTTCGACATGGTGTGTAATCGTGGCGCAGAGCGCGTGCGCGTATCGGCGCACGGTGGAAAGCTTAGGATCCGTCTCCGATTCGAACGCAGATACGCTCGCCTGAGAGACGCCAAGCAACTCACCAAGCTCCGTTTGGCTGAGTCCGCGGTCTTCCCGGATCTGGCGCAGCATTGCGAGCATCGCAAGGTCTGCTTCCATGTTGAGACGCGCAATCTGCTCGCGCGGAGTCTCCTCATCAAATCCAAGGTCGTCATCGTTCATGATGTCTACCTCCATAGACTGGAGCTTATATCTTACATCACGGTGGCGCCACCCCAGTTGGTCGAGCGCCCCTCGTAGTAGTGGTCACGAGCAATCTGCAAGGCGACATCCTGCGCGGCGTTCGGGTCCTGACCCGGCTCGATCGCCTTCTCGTGGACGTGGAGTCCGACGATCGTAGAGCCGTGAGGCGGGCGCTGAAGTGAGGTGGGTTCGGAATGGTAGATGCGCACCTGTGCTGTCAGATCCTCGCCGTAGTCGGTCCCGCTACGTACTTCGTACACGTCAATGTCGGTGACCGTGTGCATCGGCCCCTTGATGTGTCGTACGGGGGTGAGTGTGCCGTTCTTGAGTGCCACGAGTCGCGCGCGAGTTTCGCCCCGCAACCGTTCGCGATCTATTTCAGGCATGCTGATACCGTCGATCACAGCCCGGACTGCCGGCCAAACTGCCGTGTAGGCGGATGCGGCGCCGCCGTACCAGTGGTAGCTAATCGGGCGGAAGGGGGGCTGAGTGCAGATCGACGATGATCCGTCGCCGTCCGGGGAAACTGGCATGTCGTCAATCCTAAGTGGCTTCGCCGACACCGACCGGGGGTCTGCTGAAGGTTTGGTTGGCTCCTGCCCGCGATCTGTGAGGAGGGTGGGGACGGAATGATTGCCCGTGATGAGGTATTCGGAAGAGTTCAAACGGGATGCGGCCGACTTGGCCACGCAAAAGACAAGCCCGAGTCGACCCAACCTTCAGCAGACCCATGTGTGGTCGGCGGGGGACGGACCGCAGTACGGCACGGCAGGTTGTCGCCTGAGCCTCTGCCGTTGTTGCCACGCGGATTCAATGAGATCCCCCTCATGTTCCTCGAACGAAGGAGCGGCGGTGCATAGGGTTGTTGTCAAAGGAAAGGCAGCGCAATGAGTGCATATGAACGTGACGAGATCGGTGCGGTAATGGTGTTGATGGCTTTGCGACAGCTACTGCGAGCCACTCCTGAACCGGATGACGGGCAGGTTGTCGACGAGGTCGATGACGTCATTAGTGCGTTAGTGCGCGATATTCACCTCAGCGAAGAAGAAGTGGATCAGTCCTGGAAGATGGGTGGTTCCGAGTGGCTGACGGCGCTTGGCCTGAAGCTCTGGCCGGGAGAAGAAATGGTTCGTATCGTCAGCCGGGCAAAGCTCCTGTCTTGAGCAGAGAGTGGCAATCCCTGCAGAACCATCCGGAGTAGGCACAGAACCGATCAGCTCAGAGCAACAAGCGGCCTGATGTTCGGCATCGCATCGGCTTCCGGCGATCTCGCGGGGATCTTCTCGTTGCATTTGATGCACGGGCGGGATGTATCGTTCATGTCAGCTCCGCCGCCTTCGTGGGCTTGCACGAGACTACTTAGGGGGCCCGACGTTGAGAATCGGCACAGAACTGCCACAGTGCCACGGCCAGTTGCATGCGCGATGCACAGCTAGAGGAGCGAATCGCTCAACTCAACTCACCTCAGCTCTGCGAGGTGACCGAGTGAAGCCGGCGGCGTGAACACGTCGCAGCTCCAACCCTCACCAACCCAAAGCAAAACCCCCGCCATATAGAAGCTACGCGGGGGTTTCTAGGATCACTGTAATGATGATCCTTGTGGCTCCGACCGGCATCGACCCGGTGACCGCGCGATTTTCAGTTGGATGCGGTGGGGTAGTGGGTGCTCGATGGTCATCGTTTGCCGCGTGATTCCGAGGAAGTCGACATGGTCGGCCGTGGCCCGTGCGAGGTGGCTTCCGCAGTACTACCGGCACAGGGCCGGTACGCAGCCACCGATTCTCAGGTACCTAGATGATCCGTGATGATGCCTATGAAGACAGTGTCTACCGTCCGTTGCTCGCCCCCTATCTCCACGGCCTTCTGGCCGACGGCGAAGTGGATGCGGTTTATGTTGGGCCTTAGCTTTGTGTGCCATTCGCAACGAACGCTCTGATCGCCAAACTGGAAGGTCCGCTCGGCCATCGCTGCGGCGTTCCTTCGTGTATTGCTATTCTCGGGCGACGCGGCAATCCCGAGCGAGCCCAGAGCGGACTGGCGTGCGGTCGTTTCGGTCTCGGATGCCCATATCTCAAGAACCTCATCGTTGAGCGCTCCCAGATGCTGCATTAGGCCGGGTACCACCTCGTCGGCACTACCGCGTAGCGAGTTGGCTCTGCTCCACGCTGAAGGGTGGAACGTCAAGACGGGGAACATGCTTGAAGCATGTTCTTTCATCGCATCCAGACTGGCGCCGTACTCTTCCGCTACCGAGGCGCGCATTGCTCGAGCTCTGTTTCGCGCTTGCGTTGACTTGCTCGCAGTTTCGAACTCGAGAAAGAGTGCTGGCGCCGTGCACTGATCGCATTCGGTGGAGGGTGGGATCCAGCAAGCTGCGCGAGACTTCAAGGCCACTCGAGCCCCTTGGCCTGTGGCAGCAATATCTGTGGCGAGGCGGGAGGCGTTTTCTGGCGACCCCATCTCTGGCAGATACCTCGCCACAAGATGTTCGCACACAGCGCGCGCGCCAGAGGTGGCAGACAAACCGCGAGACGAGTACTGGCCGACTATTCGCCAGAAGTCGTTCTGCGCTATAGCGGTCGGAGGTGTACCCGCAAGTTCTTCGAGCGCGCGCAAGGTTGAGGGGCCGAGGCGAGGGCCTTTGTCTTCTGCGCACGCGAGCATGCGATCCCAGAACGCGACGTCGGTGGCGCTTTCTACCGACGGTACAACGTACTCTGGGTCGAGCAGATGAATCGACGAATTAGGCATTCGTGATTCCCTGCGAACGTTCGATGTTTTTGCGTAGTATTTCCCGGATGTCCTCCTCGGCTGAGGACAGGAACCCGGCTGGCCACTCGTCGAGATCACCAAATTCGGTGAGGCCGAGTTTGCGAGCGATGGCACCATGCGCCGACGGCTCAACGAAAGTGATGTCAACCGCATGAGGCCTCAGAATGCCCTCCGCCGCGCGCCTTCGGATCCGCGTGATGAAGGCTTCGCTGTGTGTCTCCACGATGAGTGAAACATCAGGGCGAGCTCGGAGCAGGAAATCGGCGAGGCGCGCCTGCACCGCCGGATGAAGATGAAGCTCTGGCTGCTCAACAATAAAGACTGATGCATGTGGAGACCTCAAGAGGCCGACCAGAAGCGGAAGAGCTTGGCTTACGCCAACACCAACTGACGTGAGGTCCCGTGTCTGGCCGTTGATCTGAAGGTCGAAACCGACGCCAAGCTTTCCTTGTGGTCTTGCAACCACATCGTCGCCTATCTCAAGGTGAGCCAGCCACTGGTTGACTGCAACAGACAACGGCGCGATTCGCGGTTCACCCGCTGGGGTTTGATAATTGACGAGCGACGAGTCGCCGCGGGACAAGACGGCGGCACTGAATTCGCCTCGCGTCCCCACTGGCAGCCCTCGCGCAAGTTCATTCCAATGATTCCAGACAACCCGCGGCTCATCGCGCAGCGGCCCGAGGTACTGCACTCGCCTTGAGAGCTCGTCGAGTGCGTCGCTGAGCATTGTCAGCGCGACGTAGCTGTCGCCCATCGCCTCCTCAAGTTGGCCTTCGAGTACACCCTCCTGCATCCTGTAGCCCCACCTTGAACCCTTGACGGTCAGGAAGGCCCAGGGGGAACGAGACCGATACTCGGCAGCAACGTCGAGAACTCTTTCCTGGTCCTCGTCCTTCAGCTCGTGCCATGCTCTTTTCAGGCCCATCGGAGTCACCGCACGCGAGCGAAGGATCTCGTGAATCGGAATGTTCTCCAGTTGCTCGCTCTGAGCGGCCTCCGAGAGCACACGCAAGAATTCTCGGACTACGGACGGTGTGAATGCAGGCGAACCATCCAGTCGGTGGAGTGATGCGTCCTCCTCCGCGAGCCACCCCGCGAGGGACTTCCGATAGCGGGTCCGAACATCTTCGGGATTGAGTAGCTGAACCACAACGACAGGGCGGAGGCCCTGCATTGCGACGTAAGTGCGGAGCTGTCGGCTCCCGTCTCCTAGTAGCGACTTGACATGCAGCACGTCCCTTTCGCCGAGCTGGCGGGTCGCTTGGAGTGCCAGTTCCACGTCGCTTCCGCGAGAGTTTTGACGCGCAAGAACGAGCGGTAGGCCCTCGAAATCTGGTCCGTCGATGGTTACCTTTCGAGCGCGAAGTGTGGCGTGATCCTCCGCAGCGACCAACTCATATGACGCGACCCGAACGACTGGACTACCCCCGCGTGCCGTGTATCCGCTCTCCAGACTCAGCTGGATTCCTATGCTCTTGCTCTGGGCGCCTTCTCGAACCAGATCCTCAGCATCGCCGAGGCGGACGAGAGGACCGTTCAGCACGATGGGACCATCGTCGTACAGGCTTTGGGCGGCCAATAGTAAGGACTGGATTGTCGAAGACTTGCCGCTACTGTTTACGCCTGTCATGACGGTGGCGTGACCGGGACTGATGTCGAGGTCAGCCCTTGCTATGCCTTTAAAATCTGTGATTTGCCAGCGCACCTTTGAGCCTTTCGCTAACTGCGGAGATCGGATGTGGAGGGGCTGCCGATCCGAGGTGCGCGTGGACCGCTGCTGAGTGAGGGCCGCACGCGCCGCAGGGTTGGTGGCTCCGACGGTGCCCAGTCCGGCCCGGGGCCGGTCTGGAATGAGTATAGAAAGTCCTCACAGCTCTGGTCCTGCTGACCGCGCTGTGGCGGGTTCGAATGGGGGATCGAGCCGCATGCGGAATCAGAAATCGGCGTCAGTTTCCAGGCAGACGTCGATTAGGCTCACAGGTGGCGATGGAAGAACGGATATGAGTGTTGGCTTCGTTGATGCTCCGCTGATCGTGTCGCGAACGGCGATATCCGTCCGGTCGGTACCCCGCCGCAGGAGGCCCTGTCGCGAGGTCCCCTGCGCCTTCGCGATCCGCATGACGTTTGGTCGCGCCTGGTGATGCGTAGGCGGAGGTCAGTGAGCGCAAGTCCTTGGACAGTTCGTTGATTCGATTGGTTAACTCGATTGACTTCGCGAGAGCTGGCTCGATGTCCCCTGCGGTCGGGGAGAACGGGACGGCGCGTAGCTCCGCGCTTGCGTCGTCGATCTGCGTTTCGACGAGACGAATGAGGAGGAGTCGTGCGGGAACGACCCCCCGCTCGGCCAGCCTCGTATTGGTCATGAACAAGATTCTACGCCTCTTCACGTCTGTGATCGATGGGACCGGTTGGCTCTCGTTGGTCGCAGCACGCTTGCGCCGCCCGAGCACCCAAATTGCCCGGTGCACGCGTTGCTGGATCTCACGGAATCGATATTGGCAACATTTTTGCGGTGCTCACGCAATTATGACTTGATGCAGTTGGTCAAAAGGTGATGCGTCGTTACCTCGACTCGTCGGGGCTATCTAGTTCCAGAGGCGACGAATGGAGGCAGAGATCATGCTCGTGGCCTGGCAGGCGCAGTGTCGGCCAGGAAGGGGGAGTGGTGAGCCGTGATGAAGAGCTGGACGAGATCGTTCTCGCCAGGTTCGAGGAAGATTCGCAATTGACGCGACGTGAGGCGGCCGCACGGTGTCGTGCGCCGGTGCGGGTATTCGCCTCGCTGATGTGGCAGGCGCGTGTGTCGTTTCCGGACGCGCGTAGGAAGCCCATTCTTTGGGGTTTCCAGCATCGATCCGTTCCTGGGCGATGGTTGCGCTCATGCCTTCGGTTAATTGGTAGTGTAAGGCGCGAAGGCAGCTGCGGGAGGCATCTGCTGAGGCGTCGCGTTCCGTTTCGACTCGTCTTGTTCGCTCAACGGCGGTGAATCCAACCGGAGCCGACGCAAAGCAAAACCCCCGCCATGTAGAAGCTAGGCGAGGGTTTCTGGGATCACTGTAATGATGATCCTTGTGGCTCCGACCGGCATCGATCCGGTGACCTTTCGATTTTCAGTCGAACGCTCTACCAACTGAGCTACAGAGCCTCACGGCACAAGTGTCGTGATCTGATATGCGAAAGGCCCTCTCGAAGAAAGGGCCCGTCGCTCCAGAGCGACCCTGACGGGACTTGAACCCGCGACCTCCGCCGTGACAGGGCGGCACGCTAACCAACTGCGCTACAGGGCCATGAGATATTCAGTTGTATTGTGACCCCAACGGGATTCGAACCCGTGCTACTGCCGTGAAAGGGCAGCGTCCTAGGCCACTAAACGATGGGGCCGGAGTGGCAGGCTACCGAGGTAGTTGCTCCTTGCCGACACCCAAGCATAAGGGGATTTTCGCCGCAAAACCAATTCGAGCGTGAATCTCGCGCGTGGCGCGCGTGCCGGAACCATAAAAAAGCCGGATCAACAAAAGAAAAATTCTCGACGCAAAGATTCGCCACCGCGAGCGAAACCACCCCTTCAGCCCAAATCCCCGCGCGCACGAATGTCGCGCACCCCCGTTACAAATGTGACTGATGTTGTTAGTGTGGTTTGGTGACTGGCCCGCAGTCGAGGGAGTTTCTTGTGCCGACGACACATACTGCAGACGAAACAAGCGAAAGCGGAACCAAGAAGATCCGTGGTTCCCGCCGCATGAGCGTCGCCGCTCGTCGAGCCCTCATGTCGACCCTCGCGGTCGCCGGGCTCCTCATGACCGGTCTCTCCGGTTTCGCGGCCCCGCCTGCAGACGCCGCCGCCGGCTACCCCTCGTGGGAAGACGTGCAGAACGCGAAGAACAACGAAGCGCTCAAGCAGACCGAAATCGCCAACATTCAGGGCCTGATCTCGGGGCTGCAGACCGAAGTTGAGGTGACTCAGGCTGCATCCATCGCCGCCGGTGACGCCTATTACAACGCGCAACAGCAGTTCCTGATGCAGGAATACCGCGCCACCGAGCTGCAGACGCAGGCCGACGCCGAAGCCGCGAACGCCAGCGACGCCGAGACCAAGGTTGGTCAGGTTGCATCCCAGCTCTACCGCAGTGGTGGCGACGACACCGCACTCAAGCTTCTCTTCTCCGATGACAGCGCCGACGCCGACCAGCTGCTCAACCAGCTCGGCCAGATGGACAAGCTGATGGAGCGCAACCAGACCGTCTACGATGACGCCGTCTTGGCCACGAACTCCGCACAGTCCCTCAGCGACCAGGCGCAGGTTGCGCGTGACGAGCGCGACCGACTCAAGAAGATCGCCGAAGACGCTTGGCTGACGGCTCAGGCAGCAGCCCAGGCGGCGGCCGACGCTCTCGCCGCCCAGCAGACCAACCTGATGACGCTCGAAGCACAGCTGCTCGCTCTGCAAGACGAGACCACCAACGTCACAACGCAATACGAGGCCGGCGTTGAAGCCGAGCGTCAGCGGCTGGCCGCCGAAGAGGCTGCCCGCATCGCGGCCGCCGAAGAAGCCCGCCGCCGTGCCGAAGAAGAGGCAGCGAAGAACCCGCCCGTGACCACCCCGCAGCCGCCGTCGGCTGGCGGTGGCGGCGGATCATCAGGCGGAACCGGTGGCTGGGTACGCCCCAGCTACGGCGAGCGCACCTCCGGTTACGGCCCGCGCTACTCGCAGTGCGGCCCGAACTACTGCATGTCGAGCTTCCACCAGGGCGTTGACCTCGCTTCGGGTTGTGGCTCAGGAATCTACGCCGCGCAATCCGGAACCGTCACCTACTCCGGCTACAACGGCGGCTACGGAAACTACGTTCGCATCGACCACGGCGGCGGCATCAGCACCGGGTACGCCCACATTCAGTCCGGCGGACTCCTCGTCAGCTACGGCCAATGGGTGAACGCCGGAGACCTGATCGCTCTCGAGGGCAACACCGGCAACTCCTTCGGCTGCCACGTGCACTTCGAGGTCTACAACTGGGGTAGCACCATCAACCCCATCGACTTCATGGCCGGCCGCGGCATCTGGGTCTAAACCCGCACCACTCCTGGTCCCGCACCACTCCTGGTTCCGCTCATCAAGCGAGCAGAACGAAACGCAGAACGGCCGCCCCGAAGGACGGCCGTTCTGACGAAAAGACTTAGAGAGTCGAGGGAGCCTCGCCCGAACCCTGGGTCTTGGTCTGACCCTCGTGCTCGTCGAAGCGCTCGTAGGCTTCCTTCACCAGGCGCTCAGCCTCGGCGGCGTCTGCCCAGTCGTCAACCTTGACCCACTTGTTGGGCTCAAGGTCTTTGTAGTGCTCGAAGAAGTGCGAAATCTCCTTCTTCGTGTACTCAGGAATGTCGCCCACGTCCTGAATGTGGTCCCAACGCGGGTCGCCGGCCAGCACAGCAACAACCTTGTCGTCGCCGCCAGCCTCGTCGCTCATCTTGAGCACGCCGACGGGGCGAACCGAGGCCATAACACCCGGGAACAACTGCTGGTCAAGCAGCAGCATGACGTCGAGCGGGTCGCCGTCTTCACCGAGGGTGTTCTCAAAGAAGCCGTAGTCGGTGGGGTAACCGAAGACCGTGTACAAAACGCGGTCCAGGAATACGCGACCGGTTCCGTGGTCAACCTCGTACTTCACGCGGCTGCCGCGCGGAATCTCAATAACGGCGTCGTACGCGCCCATGCGTTTCTCCTCAAAGAAATTTGGAAGGGATCACATAAGACTACTCGCCCGCACCCGGCATTCCCCACCGCCGAAAGTGCGGATCGGCTGGGCAAAGCGCCGATGACGAGCGGAACCATCGGGCAGCATCCTGCGGGGCGAGTACCGTTGAGGGGTGCCTTCGTTGAGTCCTGCTGTCGCTGAAGTTCGTCGCGCCGTGCGCGTGGTTCTGGCCGAGCGTGCGGGGGAGCGGGTGATCGTTGCCCTCTCGGGTGGCGCCGACTCCTTGGCCCTGACGGCCGCGGCAGCCCACGAAGCGACCGCCGCCAACGTCGCGGTCACGGCGGTCATCGTCGACCACGGCTTGCAAGATGGATCGGCAGGCATTGCCGGGCAGGCAGCAACCCAGGCGCGCGCGCTGGGCGTTGACGCGATTGTGGTTGCCGCCGACGTCGAACGGAACCATGCAGATGGCCCAGAAGCCGCAGCGCGCGAGGCGCGGTACGCGGCATTGGAGCGTGTGGCGGCCGAGGTCGGCGCGAGCGCCATTCTGCTGGGGCACACGCGCGACGACCAAGCCGAAACCGTTCTTCTCGGCCTTGCCCGTGGTTCCGGCGCCGCCAGCCTCATGGGTATGGCGCCCGTTATGGGGCTGCGGGTGCGCCCCATGCTTGATGTTTCACGCGAAACGACGCGCGCGGCGTGCGCTGCCGAGGGCCTTGCGCCGTGGCATGACCCGCACAATACCGACCCGAGCTTCGCGCGGGTGCGGGTGCGCACAACGGTATTGCCGGTGCTGGAGGCGGAGCTTGGCCCAGGCATTGCCGAAGCCCTCGCCCGCACGGCTGAGCAGCTTCGCGAAGACCACGACGCCTTTCAATCGATGATTGACGAGACCATCGAAGACATCGTGGAACCAGCCGAGGCGGGCATCGCGATCTCCGTTCCGGCGCTGGCCGCGAACCCCGCGGCGCTGCGCAACCGCATCATCCGCTACGTCGTTTCGAGCGAGTTTCATGTGAGCCTGACCCGCAGTCAGACCCTTGAGGTGGCGCGCCTCGTGACCGATTGGCGCGGCCAAGGCCCCATCGACCTTCCCGCCTGCACCGCTCGCCGCGAAGCCGGCAAGGTCATCATCGCCGCCCGCCCTTAGTCGCTCAAATCGGCTGACCCTGTTTGCCTCCGCGACGCCGGGCTTCGGCGGTGACTCTCACCGAGGTTCCGCCCTGCTCCGGTGGTTCCGCCGTCCGACTTCGGTGGTTCCGCCCGTCCCTCCACCCTTGGCGCGACGTTATGCATCAACGGGTGTGGCTGGAGTTGCCCAAAGTGGTGAATGTCAACGATTTGACCGAATTGCCGATGCATAATGCCTAGAACCTCGGAACCCCGGAACGCCGGAACCCGGAACCACGGCCTCCGGAACCACGGAACAGCGGAGCACCAGAATCACCAAGCCCCAGAACCAAAAAAGGTGGCGCCCCGAGGGGCGCCACCTGAAATCTAGGCCGAGGAGCCGAGAAACTTACTTCTTGCCGCCGAAGAGGCCGCCGAGCAGGTCGGTGATTCCGCCGAGCGGGCCGCCGTCCTTTTTGCCGTCGTCGTTGCCGCCGCCGAGCACGCCGCTCAGCAGGTCGCCAATGCCACCGGTGGCTGCATCTCCGCCGCTCAGCAGGCCACCGATGACGTCGGTGATTCCGCCGCCGCCCTGAGCCTGGCCAGACGACTGACCCTGGTTCTTGGAGAGCATGCCCATGATGATCGGCGCGAGCATCGGCAGGAGCTTGCCGAAATCAATGCCGGCCGTCTTGGGGCTGTCGGTGAGCTCCTTTTCGACCGTCTTGGTCTTGTCGCCGAAGATGTGGTTGAGAATCTTGCCGCCGTCAACCGCGTCGACCGACTTGACGTCAACGGTGTCGCCCTGGCCGCTGTGCTTGCTCAGCGCCTTTTCAATCGCCGATGCGCCCTCTTCGGTTTGAGCGTTCTTTGCCAGGCCGCCGAGAATCGTCGCCGATCCTTCTTCTACAGCCTGCGACGCCACCGACGGGTCAACGCCCAGTTGCGTGGCAATGTCATCAATCGGAAGCATCTTCAAAATGTCGCTCAGGCCCGCCATGGGGTCCCCTTTCGTTGCAGAAATGCGCTGTCGACGCATGAGATTCATCGATAACGTATCGCCACTGTGACGCACGCGACGGCGCCGCACAAGGCCGTGCACAGATTCCTGCGCAAATGCGCGTGGCGTGATCGCCTCGGCGCACCCGCCGGAGGTGCCTAGAATTGTTCCATGCGTGCGGCAGATATTGCAGATGACCTGACCACCGTCCTCGTGACCGAAGAGCAGATTCATGCTCGCCTGGCTGAACTCGGCCAGCAGGTTACCGAGGATTATGACGGCAAGGAGCTCGTGCTCGTTGGCGTGCTCAAGGGTGCGGTCATGGTGATGGCTGACTTCATGCGCGCGCTGCCCAAGCACGTCACGATGGACTGGATGGCCGTGTCGTCCTACGGCGCCAGCACGAAGTCCAGCGGTGTCGTGCAGATTCGTAAAGACCTCGACATCGACCTCGCCGACAAGCACGTGCTCATCGTCGAAGACATCATTGACTCGGGTCTCACCCTCGCCTGGTTGCTGGAGAACTTCGAGTCGCGCGGCGCCGCCTCCATCGAGGTGCTCGCCCTGCTTCGCAAGCCCGACGCGATGAAGGTTGAGATCAACAGCCGCTACGTCGGCTTCGATATTCCGAGCGACTTTGTGGTCGGCTACGGCCTCGACTACGACGAGCGCTACCGCAACCTGCGCGACGTCGCCGTGCTCGCACCGCACGTCTACAGCTAGCCGCACCGCGGTTCCGCCCGCCTGCCGCGACTGCGGAGGCGCCGGTCATTTCTGCCTGAGTTGCGGCCGCTGCCCGACGTTATGCATCAACCAGATCGGTGCATCGTCGACAATCGTCACTCTGGGTCACTTCTGCCACAAGAATTGATGCATAACGTCGCCGCGAATGATTCAAGGCGGACACGGAACCAGAGAAGCGGCACCACGGCGGAACCAGAGCGGAACCACGCCGCGACCACGGCGCGCGCCTCGGCGTGGCGGCGTACGCCTTGGGCGAATCATCAGGCGGCGCATAGCGCCTGCGCGATAGCCTGGACAGCAACGCTTACGGGCGCGCACGCGAGAGAAGGGCCCTGGGGTATCGCCCCGCACCATGAACGTGAAAAAGCTCATCAAAAGTCCGGTGACGGTCATCCTGTTGATCGGCCTGATGCTGATCGTCGGGTTCAGCCTGTTCTCATCGTTGGCAGCCGCCAAGCAGATCTCGACCCAGGAGGGTCTGGAGCTGCTGAAGGGTGACAGCGTGGTGGAGGTGACCACCACCGACGGTGACCAGCGTGTCGACATGAAGCTGTCGAAAGAGTTCGACGGCGCGAAAGACGTGCAGTTCTACTACAACTCGGCGCGTGCCGATGAGGTCATCGCGGCGATCAACGCGTCCGACCCGAAAGACGGCTTCAACGACGTCGTGCCGCGGCCCAGCTTCCTTGACGGACTGCTGTCGCTGATGATTCCGATTCTGCTGCTCGGTCTGCTGTTCTGGTTCTTGATGTCTAGCGCTCAGGGCGGCGGCGGCAAGATCATGCAGTTTGGCAAGTCGCGCGCGAAGCTCGTCTCCAAGGAGTCGCCTACCGTCACGTTTGACGATGTCGCGGGGGCCGATGAGGCCATCGAAGAGCTCGACGAGATCAAAGACTTCTTGCAAGACCCGGCCAAGTTCCAGGCCGTCGGCGCCAAGATCCCGAAGGGCGTGCTGCTGTACGGCCCTCCCGGAACGGGCAAGACCCTGCTGGCGCGTGCTGTCGCGGGCGAAGCAGGCGTTCCGTTCTACTCCATCTCTGGTTCCGACTTTGTGGAGATGTTTGTCGGTGTCGGTGCAAGCCGCGTGCGTGACCTGTTCACCCAGGCAAAGGAGAGCGCGCCCGCGATCATCTTTATCGACGAGATCGATGCCGTTGGCCGCCACCGCGGCGCCGGCATGGGCGGCGGTCACGACGAGCGTGAGCAGACACTCAACCAGATGCTGGTGGAGATGGACGGCTTCGACCCCAAGCAGAACGTCATCGTGATCGCGGCAACGAACCGCCCCGATATTCTCGACCCGGCATTGCTGCGCCCTGGCCGTTTTGACCGCCAGATCGGCGTTGACGCGCCCGACCTCAAGGGCCGCCTCAAGATTCTTGAGGTGCACGGTCGCGGCAAGCCGCTTGCCGACAGCGTTGACCTTGAGGTTGTCGCTCGCAAGACGCCCGGGTTTACCGGCGCTGACCTCGCGAACGTGCTCAACGAGGCGGCACTGCTGACCGCGCGTTCCAACGCGCAACTGATCGACAACCGCGCGCTCGACGAGGCCATTGATCGCGGTATCGCCGGCCCCCAGCGCCGCAGCCGCGTGATGAAAGACCGCGAAAAGCTCATCACCGCCTACCACGAGGGCGGTCACGCGCTCGCGGCAGCGGCGATGAACTTCACCGACCCGGTGACGAAGGTCACGATTCTGCCACGTGGCAAGGCTCTCGGCTACACCATGGTGCTTCCGGTTGACGACAAGTACTCCGTCACCCGCAACGAGCTGCAAGACCAGCTGACGTACGCGATGGGTGGTCGTGTTGCCGAAGAAATCGTCTTCCACGACCCGACGACGGGCGCCTCGAACGACATCGAAAAGGCGACCAACATCGCTCGCAAGATGGTCACCGAATACGGCATGACGACCGAGGTTGGCCCGGTCAAGCTCGGCTCTGCGAGCGGCGAGGTCTTCATGGGCCGCGACATGGGTCACGGCCGCGAGTACTCCGAGCGGGTTGCCGAGCGGGTTGACGCCGAGGTGCGCGCACTGATCGAGCGCGCCCACGACGAGGCCTACGCCGTGCTCAACGACAACCGCGAGATTCTCGACCTGCTGGCCGCCGAGTTGCTCGACAAAGAGACGCTTGACCACCTGCAGCTGGAAGAAATCTTCAAGAACGTGCGCAAGATTGCCGTGCGTGAGCAGTGGCTCTCCAGCGATGACCGCCCGGTTTCGACCCTGCCGCCGGTAGAGGTGCCGACGAAGGTGGTTCCGGTGGAGTCTGCCGTCGAATTCGCCGATGCCGAGCCTGCCGCCGTCGAAGACGAGGCTGATCACAGCCCGGAGGCCGCGGTCGAAACGGAAGAGGCCCTCGAAATCGCAGAGGCACCGTTGCTCACCGAGGCCGCCGCGGAGGTTCCGCACGCTGCCGGTGAGGCCGCTGATGAGGCTGCGCTGGCGGAACCTGCTGAGGTGGTTGTCGAGGACGTCACCGTTGTGGAGGCGCCTCCAGTGCCGACGCTGCCGGACGCTCCCGTGGTTCCGCCCCGCCCCGATGTGCCTCCACTCCCCGACGAACCGAAGAAGTGACATGGCCGTTGATCGCGCTCGCATCGCGGAGCTCGTTCGCGAACTGATTGTCGCGATCGGTGAAGATCCCGATCGTCCGGGGCTGCACGGAACCCCGGAGCGCGTCGCGCTGACGTGGCAAGAATTCTTCAGCGGCGTGGGGGAGGACGAGAGCGAACCGCTGTCACACACCATCAGTGTTTCGCACGGTCCGGCACCCGAGACGGTGCCGTCTGGCGCGGTGATTCTGCGTGATGTGCACTTTCGCTCGATGTGTGAGCACCACCTGTTGCCGTTCTTGGGGCGGGCGCATATTGCGTATCTCCCCGGCGACGACGTGGTGGGGTTGGGCGCATTGCCGAAGGTTGTCGAGATTCTTGCGGCTCGCCCCCAGGTGCAGGAGCGCCTTGGTGAGCAAATCGCGGAGACCATCGCGGTCAAGCTGAACGCGCGCGGGTCGCTGGTGATTTTGGATGCCCAGCATCAGTGCGTGACGGCGCGCGGCGGCAAGCAGGTCGACGCCAGCACCGTGACAATCGCGGCGCGGGGGGAGCTTGCCGAGCCCGCGGCGCGCGCGGAGATTATTGCTCTGATTGGCCGCGGCGCATGACTGAGCTGTGGGGCATCGTCAATGCCACCCCCGACTCGTTCTCTGAGGGCGGCCGCTACGCCTCCGTCGATGCCGCCATCAAGCACGGTCGCGCGCTGCGCGAAGCCGGAGCCGATGTGCTCGACATTGGCGGCGAATCAACCAGGCCCGGCGCCGAACGGGTGCCGATCGCCGTCGAGCAGCAGCGCGTGGTTCCGGTGATCGCAGCCCTCGCCGCCGAGGGCGCGGTGATCAGCGTCGACACCATGAATGCCGCAACGGCCGTCGCCGCGGTGCGGGCAGGCGCACGCTACGTCAATGATGTGGCCGGTGGGCTCGCCGATGCCGACATGTATCAGGCTGTTGCCGACAGCGGCGCCGAGTACGTCATTGGGCATTGGCGCGGCCCGTCGAGCGATATGTACGCCCGCGCGAACTATACGAACGTCGGCGCCGAGGTCGCCGCCGAAATGAAGGAGCGGATTGCTGCGGCGCTCGCTGCTGGCATCGCACCCGAGCGCATTGTGGTTGACCCCGGAGTCGGATTTGCCAAGACGGCCGAACACAATTGGGCGTTGCTTCGCGAGCTCGCATCGGTCACGGAGCTGGGCTACCGAGTGCTCGTGGGCACCTCGCGCAAACGCTTTCTGACGACGGCGCTCGGTGAAGAACCGAGCGAACAACAGCGCGACCTGGCGACGGCCGTCACCTCGGTGCTGGCTTCTCAAGCCGGCGCCTGGGCCGTGCGAGTGCACAACGTTGCCGCCAGCCGAGACGCGCTCGCCGTGGCACACGCCTGGCAAGGAGTCACCCATGACTGATCTCATCACCCTCACCGGCCTGCGCGTTTTCGGGCGCCACGGTGTCTTCGACTTTGAACGTGAAAACGGTCAGGAGTTCGTCATCGATGTGACGCTCCGCCTTGACCTTGCCGCTGCCGCCGTCTCCGATGACGTGCTCGACACCGTGCACTATGGTGAGCTGGCCGAGGCGCTGGCCGCCATTGTCGCGGGGGAGCCGGTCAACCTGATCGAAACGCTCGCCGAACGCCTCGCCGCGGCCGCGCTCGCCGACCCGCGGGTGCAGTGGTGCCGAATCACGGTGCACAAGCCGCAGGCCCCGATTGAACAGGCCTTCGCCGACGTTGCGGTGACCATCGAGCGAACGCAGTCGGCAGACGGAACCAGGGGCGCGGCTGATGACGTGCGCTCGGCAGAGGAGAAAACAGCATGAGGCGTCTTCCGATCACACCGCCGCCGGCTGGCGAGCGCCGCACTCCGGTGCGTGCGGTCGTTGCGCTCGGTTCAAACCTGGGTGATCGTGCGCAGATCATCGCCGACGCGCGCGACGCGTTGGTGAAGCTCCCGCTCACCACCGATGTGGTGATGGCCGAGCCGATTGAGTCGGTCGCGCTCACGCTCGACGGCCTCGACGAAACAAAGCCGCCGTACCTCAACACCGTCGCGCTGCTCACCACGACGCTCGCGCCAAGCATGCTGCTCGCGCACCTGCACGGTATCGAGCGAGAGCACGGCCGCGAACGAACCGAGCGCTGGGGCGATCGCACCCTTGACCTTGATCTCATCGCGTATGGGCGGGTGCAGAGCGATGACCCGCACCTGCTGCTGCCGCACCCGCGTGCCGCTGACCGTGATTTTGTGTTGGCACCGTGGCTCACCCTCGACGGCGATGCCGAGCTTGTCGGCTACGGCCGGGTCGCCGATCTCCTCGCCGCCCTGCGAGCGCAGGCGTGAAACGCACCGGAGCCGCCGCTCTCGCCATCGCCGGTGGCGCCGGTCTCGTCGCCGGGTTCGGCACCGATCAGATTCTCACCTGGGTGCGCCAGCCCACCTTCACACCCGCGTGGTCGTTGCCGATCGTGCTCGGTCTGCTCGCCCTTGCCTGCCTGTACTTCGCCTGGCCCGTGAGGCAACAGCTCAAGGGTAAGAAGCCGGGTAGCGTCGATGCGATTCGGGCTTTTCGCACCGTCACCCTCGCGCGTTCCGCGAGCCTGGTGGGTGCCGTCTCGGCCGGGTTCGGCCTTGGCCTGCTGTTGTTCTTGTTGACCCGGCCGGTGCAACCCCCGGTAGGCTCAGTCACGGTTATTGGGGTGACCATCGGCGTTGCTGTCGTGCTGGTCGTCGCGGCCCTGCTGGCCGAGAGTTTTTGCGCGCTGCCGAAGGATGATGATGACAACCCCCATGCAACCGAATCTTGAGTCGGTCGTACCGCCGCAGCCCCCACTGCCCGCGCAGCCCGCGCCACTTGAGAGCGCAGATTCGCTCGCGGTATTGGATACCGGAACCTTCACCGCGTTGAAGACGGCACGCTCGCCGAAGCGGCTGGAGCTGGACGGCACGTGGCATCAGATTTCTCCGAAGTATGTCAGAGAGCAGTTGTTGGCCAACGCGCTGCTGCTGCTGATCCCGATCGCCGTTGCCGGCGGCATTCTGATGGGGTTCATCATGAATCAGCCCTGGATCTGGATTGTGCTGGCGGCAGGCAGCGCCATCGTGCTGTTCACCATGATCGTGACGCCGCGCCAGGCTCGCGCGATCGGTTACCGGTTGCGTGATGACGACCTGGTGTTCCGTAAGGGAATTCTGTGGCAGCGCATCGTGGCGGTGCCCTACGGTCGCATGCAGTTGGTTGACATTTCGCACGGCCCGATGGACCGCGGATTTGGCCTTGCGCAGTTGAAGATGGTGACGGCCGCCGCCACCACCGGCGTCACCATTCCCGGGCTCACCCAGGAGGCCGCCGAGGTGCTGCGTGACACGCTCATCGACGTGGCGGAGACGCGACGGACCGGACTGTGAGCGACAACCTTTACCCGCCGCGCATACCCAACGATGCCGCCGGCGGCGTCGTACCAGCACCGCAACCACCGCACCCTGGTTCCGCGCCCACGGACGCAACGTTCGCACCTGGTTCCGAGGGCGTGACGGCGCTCGCCTCACCGCCGGTACTGCAAAGTGACCTGAGCGACGGCGAGTGGCATCGCATGCACCCGCTCACGCCGCTGTTGCAGGGCGGCATCGTGTTGATCGTGCTGTTTGGTGTGGTCATCAGCAACATGCAGGGCCGGATCGTCAGCTTTCTGTTTCCGCGCGACGAGGTTGACGAGTACGCCGAGGTCTTCAATGGCGACCCGGTCGACTGGGTGTTGGCCAACAACCTGTGGCTCGCCGCGCTCGGCGTGATTGCTGGGCTGCTGGTGCTGTTTATCGGTTGGTTCTATCTGTCGTGGCGGTTTCACAAGTTCCGCATTAGCGAGGCCGACGTTGAGGTGGTGCAGGGCATCCTGTTTCGCAAGCACCGCCGTGCGCCGCTTGACCGGGTGCAGGGCGTTAACCTGACCCGTCCGTTTCTTGCCCGACTGATTGGCCTCGCCAAGCTTGAAGTCGTCGGGGCGGGCAATGATGCCAATGTGCCGTTGGAATACCTGACGACGAGCAATGCCGAACTTGTTCGCGCCGATATCTTGCGCTTGGCCTCGGGGGCTCGCGCCGCCCGCGCTGCCCGCACCGGGGTTCCGGCGCCACGCAGTCACCTGCTTGATACGTTCGGCGCCGGAGTGACAGGTCTCGTTAGCGGCGCGGAAACGCCGGTGGCGGAGCCTGCCAGCGTGGTATCGATTCCGACCGGGCGGCTGGTGGGCTCAACGTTGATCAGCACCAGCACGATCGGCCTGCTGCTGCTTGCCGGGCTCATTTTCATTGTCGTCAATGCGACCGACCAGCCGTGGATGTTGTTCTCACTCGTCCCGACGTTCTTGGCGATCGCCGGCGTCAACCTCAGCCAGCTGTTGAAATCGTTGCGGTATTCGATCGCGCCCACACCCGACGGCGTGCGGGTGGTGTTTGGCCTCACCACGACGGTGACCGAGATCTTGCCTCCCGGGCGAGTACACGCCTTGGCGGTCACCCAGTCGCTGCTGTGGCGGCCTTTCGGCTGGTATCGAGTGCGACTCATCCGCCTCAGCGGCAAGAACATCAACCAGGGCCAGGTTGACCAATTCACCGTCGCGCTGCCCGTTGGTAAGCGCGCGGACGTCGAAAAGGTGCTCGCCCTGCTCATGCCAGATGTCGCCCCGAGCGACTGGGCATACGCGTTCGAGCACGGCGCCGGTCGGCCGCTCGCCGGCGATCCGTTTACGGTCACGCCGAAGCGTGCCTGGTTCATTCGCCCCCTCTCGTTCAAGCGCAACGGCTTCTTGATGCACCCGCGCGCCATCATGCTGCGCCGTGGCCAGCTGTGGCGCTCGCTCGCCATCTTCCCGCTCGCCCGCGTGCAGAGCGTCGCCATGACGCAGGGGCCGATCGACCGCATGGTGGGCGTCGGAACGTTGCAGGTGAACACCGTGATGGGCTCATTCACCGGAAACCTCGGCGCCGTTGACCGCGACGCCCTGCTCACGGTGTGGGCGCAAGCCGAAGCCGGAATTCTCGCCGCAGGCAACGAAGACCACACCCACCGTTGGGGCTCGACATCCGCGGCGGGGGAGCAGGCGTCCGCGGCGGGGGAGCAGCAGGCTGCGGAACCACGGGCTGCGGAACCAGAAGCTGCGGACCCACGGGCTGCGGAACCAGAGACCGCGGCCGCTGAGCCGGGGCCGCAGGCATGAACCGCGAGGGGCGCCTCGGCGTCGGTGTGATTGGTGCCGGAACGGTTGGGCCGGTGATCGCAGCGGCGCTCGCGGGAGCGGGTCACGCGTTGACCGGCATCACCCGTGGTGGCGACGATGACCGTGTCGCCGCCATTCTTCCGAACGTGCCGCAACTCGACGCGGATGAGGTGATTCGCCGTAGCGAACTGGTGGTGTTGGCGGTGCCTCACGACGAACTTCCCGGTTTGGTGGCGGGCCTTGCCGATCTCGGCGCCTGGCAACTGGGCCAGCTCGTGATGCACGTTGACCCCGCCTACGGGGTCGACGTGCTGCGGCCCGCCGCCGAGAAGGGCGCGATCCCGCTGGCCGTTCACCCCGCGATCACGTTTACCGGCTCGCGCATTGACCTCACGCAGTTGCAGTCGGCCTGGGCAGCAGTGACCGCACCCGGTCCGGTGCTGCCGATCGCGCAGGCGCTCGCCGTAGAGATGGGGTGCGAGCCCATCGTCGTTGCCGAGAGCGACCGTGCCGCGTATGCCGAGGCAATCCACACCGCGACGACATTCTCTACCGCCATCGTGCATCAGGCCTCCGACCTGCTTCGCGGCATCGGGGTTCCGAACCCCGGCGGGTACCTCTCTGCGCTGGTGCGGTCCACGATCGATCGCGCTTTGAGCGAAGCGACCCCGCGCGATCTCGCCCTCGGTGACTACGGCGACTACGACGACATCGACGAGTAGCAAGGCGAGCCCATGACTCGAAAAGTAATCACCGCCACCTCTTATTGATAATGATTCTCACTCTCATCTATAGTGAAAATCATGAAGAAATCACAGCAACGAATCCGGCTGGCCTCGGTCAGCGCGATCCTTCTTGCCTCCCTGGTGGGTTGCGCCACCGTGGGCGCCACGCAATCGCCAGACGCGACGCCGTCAACCACGGCAGATGGTTCCGCCCCCACCATGACCGAAGTCGACAGTGTGGGGCCGCGCGCGCTGCTGGCGCACGATGGCGGCCTGACGCTGCTCGACACCGAAAGCGGTGACGCGGTGGCCACGGTCGATCGTCCCGGCTTCTTGCGGCTTAACGATGCGGGCGATGGCCGTCACATCGTGATCTCGGACGGCGATCAATTTCTGATTTACGACGCCGGAATTCTTGCTGAGGCGCACGGCGATCATGCGCACTACTACGAGGGCATCCCGGGTCTCACCGATATCGCCATCGGCGCACCCAAGGCCGGGCACGTGGTGACCCATGACGACCACACCACGCTGTTCGCGGATGGCACGGGCATCGCGGTGACGGTGAAATCGCACGATATCGCCGATCGTGACGCCACGTTCATGGAGCATGACACGGGCAACGCGCACCATGGTGTTGCGGTGCAACTGAGGGACGGAACCATGCTGTCGACGGCCGGTACGTCGGAGGGGCGCACCACCGTTCAAGCTTTCCGCGATCACAAGATGATCGCCTCGACCGATGCCTGCCCCGGTGTGCACGGTGAGGCTGTCGCGGCCGACGAGGCCGCCGTGTTTGGGTGCGAAGACGGCCCGGTGATTTGGCGTGATGACGCGTTTCACAAGGTGACGGCCGCTGATGCGTACGCTCGCACCGGCAATGTTGCCGCACACCCCGATTCGGCCGTGGTGCTCGGTGACTACAAGACAATCGCGGGCGCAGAGGCCGAACACCCGACGCGCGTGGTCTTGATCGACACGCTCACCGCTTCGCAAACGATTGTTGAGCTGGGAAGTGCGTACTGGTTCCGCTCGCTTGCGCGAGGCCCCGAGGGCGAGGCGCTGATTCTTACCGGCGACGGTTCGCTGCGCATCGTTGACCCCGTCACGGCTCAGCAGGTGGCGGCTGTGCCTGCGATCTCTGCATGGACGGAACCAGAAGAGTGGCAGCAGCCTGGCCCGGTTCTCAAGGTTGTTGACGGGTTCGCCTACCTCACCGACCCCGCGACGGATGAGCTTGTTGTGATTGACCTTGAACGGCAGTCGGTCGTTGAGCGTTGGTCGATTCCAGCGGGCACCGGGGAACTTGCCGTCGTGACCGGAAGCGCGGGAGAGCACTAGGGGCTACGCGCGGCGCGATGAATTTGTCGCGCCGCGCGGGCATCTCGCACCTCGGATGGTGCCCCGACAGTGGGGCATTTCGGAGGTGACGGTGGTCTTTTCGCAGGTGGGCGCTCGGTAAACTGGTGGCTGAGATCACAAGGAGCACCCCTATGTCTGACCAGCAGTCCGCTGAGCCCACCGAACCCACCGAAGACGACATCTTCGAGCAGAAGGCCGTTCGTCTGGCGAAGCGCGCGAAGCTGATCGAGCAGCGCGACAACCTCGCCGGCGGTGCCTACCCGGTGACGGTTCCGGTTACCACGACGATCGGTGCGCTGCGCCAGCAGTATGGCGAGCTCGAAGCCGACACGGCGACCGGCGTCATCGCGGGCGTAGCAGGCCGCGTGGTCTTTAACCGCAACACCGGAAAGCTGTGCTTCGCAACCCTTCAGGCGGGCGACGGATCGCGCATTCAGGCGATGATCTCGCTCGCAAAGGTTGGCGAAGAGTCCCTCGCCGCCTACAAGGAGCTCGTTGACCTTGGCGACCACCTGTTTGTCTCGGGCGAAGTCATTTCGTCGCGCCGCGGTGAGCTGTCGATCATGGTGGATGAGTGGCAGATCGCGGCAAAGGCCATCTTGCCGCTGCCGAACATGTATTCCGACCTCAGCGAAGAGACGCGCGTTCGCAGCCGTTTTCTTGACCTGATTGTGCGCGACCAGGCACGCGCCAACGCGATTGCCCGCGCCAAGACGAACGCGTCGCTTCGCGCGACCTTCGCGAAGCACGACTTCCTTGAAGTTGAGACTCCCATGCTGCAGGTGCAGCACGGTGGCGCCTCGGCCCGTCCGTTTGTAACGCACTCGAACGCGTTCGACACCGAACTCTTCTTGCGGATCGCCCCGGAGCTTTACCTCAAGCGCGCCGTCGTCGGCGGGCTTGACCGGGTGTTTGAGATCAACCGCAACTTCCGCAACGAGGGCGCCGACTCCACGCACAGCCCCGAATTCGCGATGCTGGAGGCCTACCAGGCGTACAGCGACTACAACGGCATCGCCGACTTGACCCAAGAACTGATCCAAGAGGCAGCGATCGCCGTCTCCGGGTCCACCACGGTCACGTGGGCCGACGGCACGGAGTTTGACCTCGGCGGCCAGTGGGATCGCATCTCGATGTACGACTCGCTGTCGGCCGCCGCGGGCGTCGCCATCACCCCACAAACGCCGCTGGCCGAGCTCAAGGCACTGGCCGAGAAGGAGGGCGTCGACGTTCCGGAGAAGGTCGCAACCCACGGCAAGTATGTTGAAGAACTGTGGGAGCACTTCGTGAAGGGTGATCTGGAGCGGCCCACCTTCGTCATGGACTTCCCGGTCGACACCAGCCCACTCGTGCGCGAACACCGCAGCATCCCCGGCGTCGTCGAAAAGTGGGACCTCTACGTTCGCGGTTTCGAGCTCGCAACCGGTTACTCCGAGCTGATTGACCCCGTCATTCAGCGCGAGCGTTTTGTTGAGCAGGCGAAGCTTGCCGCGCGCGGCGACGATGAGGCCATGCCGGTCGACGACGAATTCTTGCGGGCTCTCGAGCACGCCATGCCGCCGACCGGTGGCATGGGCATGGGCATCGACCGCCTGCTGATGGCCATCACCGGCCTCGGCATTCGCGAGACCATCCTCTTCCCCCTGGTGAAGTAACACTCTTCCCCCTGGGGACGTAGTCCTACAACGCCATTGGCGTATCGCGCGCTCAGCCGGTGCGCCAATGGCGTTTCTGCCACGCATCGTCGATTCACGCCCCAATCGCACGCTCACCGGCGCCGCCCCTTACGTCGACCGGCGGTTTTCTGCCGGAAAGGCCCACAGCGGGAGGTGGCCGTTGGCGCAGATGGAGGCGACGATCTGGGCAAGGCCGTGGCGTGGCTGTGCGCGCAGTGCTTTCTGCGCGTACGAGGCTGCGTGCGTCGACATGCCCAGTGCCCAACTCAGCCACGCGGCGCAGGCCAGAGGAGCCGCGCGGTCGCGGCCAGAGGCGGATGCCGCTAGCTGACGAACCCGCCGCAATGCCGCCCGAAGACGGTCGGGGTCAGGCGCCGGCCCCTCGCCCATGAGAAAGAGATCTTCGGGCGGGTTCGGTGATCCATCGAGCCAATCGAGTTGAAACTCGAGCGTTTTCGCCCCGGCCGAGATGCCGTGGCACCACTGCGACATCGCGACATCGCGCAGTGACGGTCGTGCCACCAGCCAGAGCAGTACGGCATCATCTTCGACAGTGCCGCGCTGAGCTTCGACGGCCGCTTCAAAAATCGCGTGTACGTCACCCAGCCGCTCAACAATCTCGCGCGGCGACTCGCTGCCATGCTCACGCTCCAGCGCCGTGACCTGAGCCCGAATCGTGCGCATGCGGTCGGCGTCTATGCGCGGCAGCCTGGTTCCGCTGCTCTGACTTGCCTTAGGCTTTGGCGCTCCGACATCAGGCGGATCACCGATCTCGCGGTGGGAATGGACGACGTTATCGACCTCGCTGAACCAGCCGTTGCGCGCCACCGTAATGACATCACCCACCTCGATGCCGCACGCATCTGCGGTGAGCCGCAGCGCTTCGGTGACCGGCGCGAACGGGTTTGAGTTCGGCGTGGCATCGACAGAGTCGGCGTAGAGCACCACGATCATCCCGGTCGCCTCTTCGAGCCGGCAGACGATGCCGAGTGCAGACGCCGCGAACTGTTGTGGCCCAATATGGGGGAGATCAAAGCGAAAGAGCCCGACCGAGGAGCTACCGGCAAACGGCAGAATGACGATCGAATCGCGCGGGGTGTAACCCGCCATTGTCGGAATCGCCGAAAGCAGGTCGGCGGCTGAGTGTGCACGAAAAGTTGTAGTCATGCCTTCAGCGTGACGAGCTGTGCATGACTCGGAACCACGCGGCAGCCAAGAGAGGAAAGATGCGCCCCCGAGGCTCGCTGGGGAGAGATGTTTGCCCGCACGACACTCAGGCAAGCCCGGTAGACTGCGGGCATGGATCCCTACTGGTCAGCCGTTGTCTGGTCGCTGTTGCCGACCCTCGCCGTATCGGTGATCTTCTTCTTTGTGATGCGATCGATTGTGCGCATTGACCGCAAGGAACGCTCCACCTACGCGCAGATCGAAGCCGAAGAACGCGCCGCTCGGGGCATGCCCCCGAAAGCCAGCTAGACCTGATTCTCAGTTAAGCGAGATTATCCGCGCCGACCACTACGCTAAGCGTGAGGGGAAGGCGGGGAATGGAGATCTCGTGGTGGCTGGTTGCGGTCTTCGTTGTTGACCTCGCGATTCGTATCGCGGCGATCATCATCGTTCCGCGAAATCGCAGGCCGACGGCCGCGATGGCGTGGTTGCTGGCGATCTACTTCATTCCCTTCGTCGGTGTTTTCCTGTTCTTACTGATCGGAAACCCGCGATTGCCGCGCGCACGACGGCGCAAGCAAGACCGTATTAATGAGTACGCGCGCGAGGCGGCGGCACAGATTGACGGCGGAACCCTGCGCCCCAACGCGCCGCAGTGGTTCCAATCGATCGTTCGCATGAACTCGACGTTTGGCGCCCTGCCGATCGTCGGAGATAACGACGCTCACCTCATCTCCGATTACCAGGAGAGCCTCGACGCGATGGCCGAAGAAATTCGCACCGCGGAGCGATTTGTCTACATCGAGTTCTACATATTTCAGTCCGACGCATCGACCGACAACCTCTTTCGCGCGCTCGAAGAGGTCGCGGCCCGCGGCGTCACGGTGCGCGTACTGCTTGACCACTGGGCAAACCGCTGGAAGCCGTTCTATAAGGCAACCCTTCGTCGCCTCGACGCGATGGGCGCCGACTGGCACCTCATGTTGCCGGTGCAGCCGCTCAAGGGCAACACGCAACGACCCGACCTACGCAATCACCGTAAGCTCCTCGTGGTCGATGGGATGGTCGCGTACCTCGGCTCGCAGAACGTCACCGACTCGACCTACAACCTGCCGAAGAACATCAAACGCGGCCTGCACTGGGTCGACCTCATGGTGCGCCTCGAAGGCCCCGTTGTCACCAGCGTGGTGGCGGTGTTCCTCTCCGACTGGTACTCCGAGACCGACACGATCCCCGATGACGGAACCGAGGCTGCAAGGCCGGTGAGCGACGGCGACCTGGACTGCCAGGTGGTTCCGTCTGGCCCTGGCTTCGAGTTTGAGAACAACCAGCGGCTGTTCGTTGAGCTGTTGCACGCCGCCCAAAAACGCATCAGCGTGATTAGCCCGTACTTTGTGCCAGACAGTTCGGTGCTCGGGGCAATCACTGCGGCCACCGCGCGCGGCGTTGCCGTCGAACTCTTCGTCTCTGAGGAGGGCGATCAGGCCCTGGTCTATCACGCCCAGCGCAGCTACTACGAGGCGCTCTTGCGCGCCGGCATCACCATTTGGATGTACCCGAAGCCCTACATTTTGCACACCAAGGGGCTCATGATCGACGATGAGGTTGCCGTCATCGGGTCAAGCAATATGGACATGCGCTCGTTCGGCCTCAACCTCGAAGTTTCGTTGCTGGTGCGCGGCGAGGAGTTCATCGCCGAACTCGACGAGGTGGCCAGCGAGTACCGCAGACTCAGCCGTCAGCTCACCGCCGAAGAGTGGGCTCAGCAGCCGCTGCGTTCGACGGTGCTAGACAACCTGGCCCGCCTCACGTCCGCCCTGCAGTAATCGTCTCAAGCCTGCGGAGACTTCTCGGCGAAGGTGCGAAAAATCGCGTAATTCCGCGGGTTTTTCCTGCACGGAACCACCAGGCGGCGGAGGCAGAATCTCGCTACCGTTAGAGCATGCGGAATCGTCTTCTCGTTACCGCGTCTGTTCTCGGCCTGGCCGCACTCCTCTCCGGATGTGCCACCACGGCATCAACCTCGCCAACCGATTCGCCGAGCGCGACGGCAGCGCCAACCGAAACCCCCGACGAGATGGCCGTCGCGCCGGCTGATATCACCGTGGGGTGGGTGGCGAACGGAACCATGATTGGCATCGTGACGACGGGAAGCGGCAGCTGCGTGCCTGCCGTCATGACGGTCACCGGCGAGGGCGACACGATTGCCGTCGCGCTGACCGACCCGGAGCTTCTGCAACCGTGCACGCGAGACCTCCAGCCGCGTGTCACCGGGGTGGCTGTGCCGCCGGAAGTCGATGTGACCAATCCGGTCACGGTGGAGGTCACCTACAACGACGCGACCACAAACCTGGAGCTTGCGGCTGCCGACGAGCCGATCGCCGATGCGACGGCGATGATGCCATCGGCCGGCTACGTCGGGCCCAATGCGATCGGCCTGGTCACGTATGGCTCGTCAACCTGCGTCCCAGAGGTCGAATCCACCACGGCGGGCACGACCGACGAATCGCTCGTCGTCACGCTGCTGGCGCTCGACCCGATGGCGCCGTGCACGGCTGATTACGCACCACGGGTGACGCTTGTTCCCGCCGATGCCGGGGTCAAGACGCTCACCGTCGTCGATGGCGAAACGTCGACCGATGTTGAGGTGCTCGCGAACGGCTTCTAGCCGCTCAGAGCCGCGCGTCGGCGGCGTTCTTGTGCGGCGCAGGCAACATCACGGTGACCGCGCCGGGTTCGACAAAGCACCGCATGCGCACCGCCTCACCAAATTCATCGCCATCAAGCTCAATGGGCTGTGGTTCCGTCGCCACTGCCTCTAACGAACGGCCCTGCAAAAAATGGACGTGCGTTGAGTTGCCTGCTCGCCGTTTGGCGAGAGTGCGCCCGGCGCGAAAGCGGCTGAGAACGCTGTGATCCCACCACACGGTGCGCCACACAAACAGCCAGCCAAAGAGCCCCGTCGGCTTGAAAACGGCGACATCGAGCAGGCCATCGACAATCGACGCGTCGGGCAGCAGCGCGATGCCGCCGGGTAGCTGGCCGCAGTTGGCAAACAGAATGCTGTGCACCTTGCCGCTGTGTTCGCGATGCCCCGCGAGCTGATAGGTCGTGCGAAACGGCTTCGCGCCCTTCAGCGAGCGCGCGGCCCCGCTGACGTAGGCGATCCAGCCGACCCGCTCCTTCATTTTGTCGCTGGTGTTCTGAATCATTGTGGCATCCAACCCCATGCCTGCCATCACCACGAACCCGTGGCGTTCGGTGTAGCCGGTTGCGCGCTCCACCTCCGCAAAGCCGACATCAACGGGGGTGGCGGTGCCGCTGAACGTTGCGGCGATAACCTCGTGCGGGCGGTTGAGGGGCAAATGCAGGTTGCGCGCGAGCAGGTTGCCGGTGCCGCTGGGAATGATGGTGAGCGGAACCTCAGTGCCGGAGAGTGCCTCCATAGCCGCACGCACGGTTCCGTCGCCGCCGGCGACCAGAATATGCGTTGCCCCGAGTTCGCGAGCGTCGGCGGTGACCTGCTGACCCAGGTCTTCGACGGTGGTTTCAAGAAAGAGCGGGGTTGCCCACCCCGCCTTCGCCGACTGTCGCAGGATCTCTTCAGAGAGTTCTGAGAAATCAACCTTGATCGGGTTGTAGATCAGGGCGGCTCGAGAGGGGGCGGGTGCCGCTGCGTCGGACATGGGGACAGCATACGGGTAGCGGCCTGCGGATAGACTTCATCTGTGATTGATCCCGCGCTCCTTCGTGATAACCCTGATGTCATTCGCCAGTCGCAGGTTGCTCGCGGCCACTCGGCCGACACCGTCGACGAAGCCATCGAAGCAGACAAGTCGCGTCGCGCGGCCATCAGTCGGTTTGAAGAGCTGCGCGCGGAGCAGAACGCATTCGGCAAGAAGGTGGCCGCGGCGCCCAAGGATGAGAAGGCCGAACTGGTCGCTCAGGCCAAGGGGCTTGCCGAAGGTGTGAAGGCCGCACAGGCTGACGCAACGGCCGCCGAAGAGGTTGCCGACAAGGCGATGCGCCGCATCGAGAACATCGTGATTGACGGCGTGCCCGCCGGTGGCGAAAAAGACTTCGTGGTGTTGCGCCACGTTGGCGAGGTTCCGTCGTTCGATTTCGAGCCGCGCGATCACCTCGAACTCGGCGAAATGCTCGGCGCCATCGACATGGAACGCGGTGCCAAGGTTTCTGGTGCTCGGTTCTACTTCTTGCGAGGTGTCGGCGCCCGCCTGGAAATCGCGTTGATGACGCACGCGCTCAACACCGCGCTGAAGTACGGCTTCGTGCCGCTGATCACCCCGACCTTGGTTCGCCCCGACATCATGGCGGGCACCGGCTTCTTGGGTGAGCACGCCGATGAGATTTACCACCTCGACGACGATGACCTCTACCTGGTCGGAACCAGCGAGGTCGCGCTCGCGGGCTACCACAAAGACGAAATTCTTGACCTGGCAGGCGGCCCGATGCGTTATGCCGGTTGGTCAACGTGCTACCGCCGTGAGGCCGGATCGCATGGCAAAGACACCCGCGGCATCATTCGCGTGCACCAGTTCAACAAGCTGGAGATGTTTGTCTACACGACGCCAGAGGAGGCCGAGGCCGAGCACCTTCGCCTGGTGCAGTGGCAAGAAGAAATGCTGCAGTCGCTGGGGCTCGCGTACCGCGTGATCGATGTGGCCGCGGGCGACCTCGGCTCATCGGCGGCGCGTAAATACGACATCGAAGCGTGGGTTCCCACCCAGGATGCCTTCCGTGAGCTCACCTCGACCTCGAACTGCACGACCTACCAGTCGCGCCGCCTCGACATTCGGTACCGCCCTGATGGTGGCAAGACCACGCCGGTTGCGACGCTGAACGGAACCTTGGCCACGACCCGATGGATCGTGGCGCTGCTCGAGACGCACCAGCAAGCAGACGGCTCTGTCGTGGTTCCGGAGGTCCTTCGTCCCTACCTCGGCGGCCTCGAAAAGTTTGAACCGCTTTCGTGACTGATAACGCCAGCGGCCACCGATTGTTGATCGCGCTTGACGTTGACGGCACGGTGGTGTTGGAAGACGAATCGCCCAGCCCCGGCGTGCTTGACGCCGTTGCCGAGGCGGTGCGCGACGGCCACGAGGTGATGCTTGCGACCGGGCGTTCGTGGGCGGCAACCGGACGAATCATGACGATGCTTGGCATCACGCCGCAGTACGCGGTGTGTGCCAACGGCGCCGCCATCTACAAGCTCACCGACAGCGGCGAGTACGAGCGATTTCACACGGAGGTGTTTGATCCGGCGCCCGCCCTCGACATTCTCGAGCAGCATCTTCCTGATGCGCACTACATGGTCGAGCACGGCGACGGCACGCGGTTGTATACCGATGAAATGCACGACTGGAGCCTGAACCTCGCCCACCAGGTGAGCTTTGACGAGCTCAAGGCGCAGCCGGTGTCGCGCATTGTGGTGGTATCGCCCGAGCATGACGAAAAGACCTTCGCAGAACTGGTGTCATCGATCGGCCTCAACCAGGTGTCGTATGCCGTCGGCTGGACCGCCTGGCTCGACATCGCACCGCAGGGTGTTGACAAGGGCTCGGCGCTTGATCTGGTGTGCGCGTGGCTCGGACATGACCGCGCGAACACCGTGGTGATTGGCGACGGACGCAACGATCTCGGCATGTTCGAGTGGGCGCAGGAAAATGGTGCCACCGCGGTGGCGATGGGTCAGGCGCCGGAAGAGGTGAAAGACGCCGCGAGTTACATCACCCGCCGGGTGCAAGACGGCGGCGTAACCGAGGTGCTACGAGGGCTCCGCCCCGCGCTGTGAGATAGCGTCGAGTGCATGAGCACGAACGCGCGTAGTTATGCGGAGGCAGCCGCCACCTGGGCACCCGAATCATGGTGGGCATTGGAACGCGCCGCGCTGAACGCCGAAGGCGCCGAAAAGGTCCATGACGCCGTGATGGTGATCGGCCCCGCGGAGCACAACGCGAGAATGCGTTCCGGCGGTGGCGGGTGCTTTCTGGGGCTGTTGAGCATGCTCAGTTTGATCATGCCCGCGGTCGCTCTGGGCTTTCTTCTCTTCGCCGAAGCCGACCTCATCGCCGATCTTTTGGTTCCGCTCGCCATTGCCGTTGGCGTCGGATGTCTCATCCTGGCCGCCATTGAGCTGCGCGAACGATTTGCGGGCAAGCACACACTGTTTCGTGCCGTGGCCGCCATGGCGGTTTTTGTCAGCGTGCCGGCTGCCGTTGGCGGGTGGCTGATTTGGAGCCGCGTGCAGAGCGACAGCGACGATTCGCTCTGGAGTGACGAGGTGCTGTGGACGGTGATTCCGTTCGCGGCGATGGCCATCATTCCGCTCGGACTCATGATTGCCGGAACCATTGGTGCGCCGGCCGCGAAGCAGTCATCATCGTTGGTTTTGTACCTTGAGCAGCAGGTGGCCGAGATGCCGCCGGGTGCGGTTATCGCGGTTCGCGATGACCTTGGCGGGGCCGTTGACGTCTTGGAGCGCAAGCGCCTGATCACAAGCCACGCGGCGGCACAGGCGAAGGCGGCGCTCATCGGTCAGTTGGGTCTGACGATGGCGCCCGCGGTTGCACGCAAGGGCGGGCGGCTGGGAGATCGGGCGTCGGGAAGCTACGGCGTTGGTGGTTCTGTCACGCCGATCTAGCGGTTTTTGCCCGGTGACGGCGTGAGTTGGCATTCAGCGTGCGACCATGCGTTCATCAGCAGGTGCTCAGGCGCATTCTGCACAATGAAGAGTCGGCTAGACTCATTCATACGAACGAGTGCGCTCGTTCGGGAAGGTTGTCCGAGTGGCCGATGGAGCTGGTCTTGAAAACCAGTGGGCAGCAATGTCTCGTGGGTTCGAATCCCACACCTTCCGCACATACTGCGCGGTAAGTTTGGCAAGCGTAGGAGCACATACGAGTGAGTGAAACGACCCGGTCTGACATCGACCGCCGCCGCACCATTGCTCGTCACGGTTCGATGAAATCGCCCAGCGCCTGGGGTTCGATCGTGCGCTTTGTCAGCATTGGGTTGGCAACGCTCCTCGTTGCGGGTGCCGGTGTCGCCGCGTTCATCGCAACCGACCTCACGGCGTCGTTCAGTGCCGATGCCGTAGATATTGGCGGCGAGGCGCCGCCCGACATCGCCGCCTACGACGGCCCGGTTCAGATCTTGGTGGCGGGCACCGACGTGTGCGAGCCCGAATACGCCGACCTGTTTGGCGAGCGCTGCAGCGACGGTGAAGACGGCGCACGCAGTGACGTTCTCATGCTGCTGAACATCTCAGCCCCGCCGCGCAAGGTGACCGTCATCTCGTTCCCGCGCGACCTCATGGTTCCGATTCCCGAGTGCACCGACGCCAACGGCAACTCCACCTGGGCCCAGAGCAAAGAGCAGATCAACTCGGCCTTTAACACGGGCGGCCTGGCCTGCACGGTGGCCACCGTGCGCGAGCTAACCGGTCAGCCGATTCAGTTTGCCGCCTCGATCAACTGGGGTGGCGTCATTCAGATGACCGACGCGATCGGCGGCGTCGACGTGTGTATCGGCAGCGACATGTACGACCGCCACACGGGGATTGACTGGAAGGCCGGCCCCCGTACGATCTCCGGCTATGAGGCGCTACAGTTCTTGCGCACGCGCCACGGCGTTGGCAATGGTTCCGACCTCGGCCGCATCTCAAACCAGCAGCAGTACATGTCAAACCTGGTCAAGAAGCTGATGAGCGAGCAGGTGCTGTCAAACCCTGGCACGCTGCTGCGACTCGCGAAGGTGGCCGTCGAGGCGATCGACCCATCGACCAGCATGGCTGACCCGTACACGCTGATGCAGATCGCGCTGGCTGTAAAAGACGTGCCGTTCGAAGACTTCGTGTTTGTGCAGTACCCGGTGCAGACCGACCCCGACAACGAGAACCGCGTGGTTCCGATCTACGACGATGCTGATGCGCTGTGGGCGGCGATCGCCTCCGGCCAGACGCTGACCGTGACGGGCGGAACCGGTGGCTCGCTCACCGAGGCCGAAGTTGCCGCGCAGCAGGCCGAGAACATGTACGACGGTGATGGCGACGGCCTCGACGACGCGACGGGTCAGCCGATGCCGACCGAAATCGTCGAAGAAACTCCGCCTCCCGTCGACCCCGGCACCGAGGTTCCGGGGGCACTGCCCGAGTCGATCACCGGCACGAACGCCGCTCAGAACACGTGTTCAGACGGAACCATCAGCAACGAGTGACGCCCGTAGCGGCACCGAAATTGCGGGGGAGTTGGCTGCCGATTTGGGTATTCGGTCGCTTTGGTTCGAATCATGCTCCGGAACCCGTTAGTATTGCTGAGTGCCTTCTCCTCACCGGAGAAGCCACGGAGACGTCGCATAGTCAGGCCTAGTGCACCACCCTGCTAAGGTGGAGTCCTCGCAAGGGGACCGAGGGTTCAAATCCCTCCGTCTCCGCCACGTGAAAAGCCCCGCATCCCTTCCGGACGCGGGGCTTTCGCGTTGCCGGCGACGCCGAGGCGGGCCCGTCATTTTGCAGGCAGAGCATCATTTTGTCGTAAGAATTTGCACGAGAATGGCGGGTTTTTCACAAACCTGACGACAAAATGGTGGGCATGACGCCGCACCCCCAGCGCCCCGTGGCGCTCGTCGAGCTACCGCAACCCTTTTGGGTATTTACAGCGTGAAGTCGCCGGATTCGAGTCGCGCCTTGACGTGGCCGAGAAAGCGGGCGGCGTCGGCGCCGTCAACCAGGCGGTGGTCGTAGCTAAGCGAGAGGTACATCATGTCGCGAATGGCCACGGTCTCCGTGCCAGCCTCCTCGCGCACCACAATGGGGCGGCGCACGAGCGCGCCAGTGCCGAGAATGGCGACCTGCGGCATGTTGATGATCGGGGTGTCAAACAGCGTGCCGACGGAGCCGTAGTTGGTGACCGTGAACGTTCCGCCTGCGAGGTCGGCGAGGCCCAGCTTGCCCTCGCGCGCCCGGCCGCCAATCTCGCCGATCTGCTTCGCGATATCGCCGACGCTCATGGCGCCCGCCTCGTGGATCACCGGAACCAGGAGGCCGCGGGGAGTATCGACGGCGATGCCGATGTTCTCGGCCTCGGCGTAGCGGATAACGCCCTCTTCGAAATCGACCGTCGCGTTCACCTTGGGGTACTCCTGAAGCGCCTCAATCGCCGCGCGCACGATGAAGGGGAGGTAGCTCAGGCTCGCACCCTCGCGCTCGCGGAACGCCTCCTTTTCGCGCTGGCGAATCTCCGACACGGCGCCGAGGTCGACCTCGACGGTCGCGGTGAGTTGCGCGGAATTCTGCAGAGATTCCATCATGCGCTTGGCGATGGTGGCGCGTACTCGGGAGACCTTTTCGGTCGTTCCGGCGAGTTGTGCGGCGGGAGTTTGGGCGGTGTTGTGCACGATCGAATCCTCGTTGACTAGGCTGGTAGAACCAGAAGTATCCTGACACGGACACTTCTTCAGGTCAACGCGCCTTGGGCGCCTCGGCACTCGCGAAGAAGCGAAAGGCACTCAGCATGTTGCACGTACTCGGAATCATCGCCCCGATGTTCCTGCTGCTCGGCGTCGGCATGGCGGCCAGCTTTTCCGAACGATTTCGTAGCGCCCAGCCCGGGCTCAATGCGTTCGTGTTCTACTTCTCGCTACCCGCCTTCATCTTCATCGCCGTCGCTAATGCGCCCCTCAATGACGGGGTTCCGCTCGCGTTTATCGCGATCTCGCTGGGTGTCACGGCACTCGTCTTCGCGATTGCCTACCTGGGCGCCATCGCCATCAATCGCGTGCGAAAGCGCCCGGACGACGTTGCTGGCGTCGCCCCGGGGGCGTTTGCCATCGCGTCAACCTACGGCAACGTGGGTTATCTGGGTGTGCCCATCGTGCTGAGCGTGCTGGGGCCGGAAGCGGCGCTCGGCGCGGCGCTGGGCCAACTCCTTCACAATGTGCTGTTTATGGTCGGCTATCCGCTGATGAAGACCCTGGGGCGCGAGACGCGCGCTCGGGCAGCTGGCGGCATTGGCATGTTGTTGTGGCGGGTTGCCAAGCGGTCGGTCGTGTTTAACCCGGTGGTGCTGAGCGTGGTTGCGGGTGTCATTGTGGGGGTGACCGAGGTGCGCCCGCCCGCGGTCATTACCGCGAGCATCGAGATGCTGGGCAACGCCGCCATTCCCACCGCGATGTTTGCCGTTGGACTCACGATCAAGCCGGCGTGGGAGGGGTTTCGTACCCGCAGTGTCTCGCCCGGTGGGGTTGCGGTCGCCACCGTGCTCAAGCTGGCCGTGCTGCCGCTGGCAACCCTGGCCGCCGTGCTTCTGATGGGTGACGCACTGAGCCCGCAGTGGGGTGCCGCCGCCGTCATCATGGCGGCGATGCCCGTCTCGTCTACCGCGAACATTGTCGCCTTTGAATACGACGGTGACAGTCGCCTGGTTGGCGCGACGACGTTGGTCACCAGCGTGCTTGCGGTCGCAACGATTCCGCTCATCATCGGGCTGCTCGGGTAGCCCGCGCCTCGATCGCTATTGGGTTGCTCGCGTAGCCGCGCCTCGCTGCGCGAGGGTGCCGCTCGGTGCTGCCGTCACCATCCGTCGAGGCTAAACATAACAACTTTATAACGGGGCGGTGCGCGAAATTCCGCGGCGATTCGACGCATGGGCAGTTTTTGAACTCGCTATAAAAAATCTCTGGTCGAACCAGAGGCTTGCCTGGTTCTACCAGGAGGTTCATAATGGGTTCATGCCCTCCGCTGGGCACAAAGCGGAACGGGTATCTCGCGGAATCACCGCTGTCAAACAGTGCCTGATCCGGGCGGACACACACATCCCACCGGTCACCCACATCTCAAGGAGGAGATCACAGTGAAGAAAACCACTCTGGTAGCAGGCCTCGCGGCTTCCGCGCTTTTGCTCGCTGGTTGCGGCGGCGGTGCCACTGGCGGCACCGACGGCGGCTCGGCTGAGGGCGAGACGTACGAATGGGACATGACGATCACGGTCTCCGAGACGTCGACCTGGTATGCGGGTGCGGAAAAGTTTGGTGAGCTCCTCGACGAGAAGTCAGACGGCCGCATGAAGCTCAGCATCTTCGCAAATGAGCAGCTCTCCGGCGGCGACCCCGCTGCCGGCGTTGAGATGCTCGCCAACGGCGACAAGGCGTTCTCCTACAACTCGCCGATCATTTACTCCGGCATCGACCCCCGATTCTCGGCCATCACTGCGCCGTTCCTGTACGCCGACTACGCCGAGGCTGACGCGGCCATCGCAGACGGCGGCGCTGAGGCGTACGCGACCCTCACGGATGACATGGGCATCAAGATGCTGGGCTTTGGTGAGTCTGGCTTCCGCCAGATCACCAACAGCAAGCACGAGATCCTCGAGCCGGCCGACATCAAGGGCCTCAAGCTCCGCGTTGCTGGTTCCGAGTTGTTCCTCAACATCTATAAGGAGCTCGGTGCCGACCCCGTCACGATGAACTTCTCCGAGGTGTTCACCTCGCTGCAGAACGGAACCATCGACGGTCAGGAGAACCCGTTTGACGTCATCTACTCGAACGGTCTCATGGAGGTTCAGCAGTACCTCTCGGTTTGGAACTACGTTTATGACCCGCTGATTCTCGGCATGAACAAGGAAATGTTCGAGAACCTGAGTGCTGAAGACCAGAAGATCGTTGAAGAGGCTGCCGCCGAGGCCAACGAATACCAGATCACGCTGAGCCGTGAGAAGGAAGCTTCGCAGCTCGCCGAAATGGAAGAGCAGATGACGGTCAGCACCCTGGACGCCGACCAGCTCGCCGCGTTCCGTGAGGCACTGCAGCCGGTCTACGACGCTTACGAAAGCAAGTGGACCGCCGAGGTCGCCGAGGCTGTTCAGCCCAAGTAGTTCTCTGGAGGGGCGGTGCAAGAGCGCCGCCCCTTCGAGGATCGGAGCAACCCATGTTTGACATCATCCTTCGCAGGGTGGAAAACACGATCATCGCGATCACGTTCTTGTTCATCACGCTGTTGGCCTTTGCCAACGCGGTGGCCCGGTATGTTTTCCACGCCTCGTTCTCGTTCACGAGCGAGCTTCTCGTGAACCTCGCGGTGCTACTGACGATGGTCGGCGCTTCTGCGGCGACCCGCCTCGGCACCCACCCCGCCTTCACCCTGCTGCGCGACTCCACCCGCGGCATCGCCCGCAAGATCATCGTGGTGCTGGTATGCCTCGGCATGCTCATCTTCTTCGTGATCTTCCTGTGGCTGGGAATCGAAACGGCCCTCAAGCAGCTTGAATCTGGGCGTCTGACGCCGGCGCTGCAGATTCCGCAGTGGATCTTCTCCATGGGCTTGCCGCTGGGCGCTCTGCTCGGCGCGATTCGCACCGTGCAGATCGCGGTGATCGAACTGCGCGGCGGCGAAGCCTTCTCAAGCGAAGAGGCAGAGGCCATCGAAATGGCCGATCGCGTTCAGGCCGAGGAGCAGGCCCGACTCGACGCCGATCTGGCCGAAGTTGACGCCGCGACGGCAAAGGCCCACGCACATGACCATGATGCAGACCCGAAAGAAGGTGCACAGAAATGATTGAACTCGTCTTGTTTGGCACCTTCTTGGTGTGCCTGTTCATCGGTATTCCGGTGGCGATGTCTATGGGCCTGTCGGCCTTTGCCACCATCATGTTTACCGGGGGAGTGAAAGCTCTCTCGCCCGCCTCGAGCATTCTTTACGCCGGCATGTCGTCGGAGACGCTGCTCGCGATTCCGTTCTTCATCCTGGCCGGCGTCATCATGGAGCTCACCGGGATCTCGCGACGCCTCATCGAATTTGCTGATGCCTGCTTTGGGCACCTCAAAGGCGGCATCGCGATCACCGCGATCTTGACGGCGTTGCTGTTCTCCTCGATCTCCGGATCGGGCCCCGCGACCGTCGCGGCGATCGGTGGCATTCTGATCCCCGCCCTCGTCAAGCACGGCTACAGCAAGCGCCACGCGGCGTCGCTGGTGGCTACCTCGGGCGAGCTCGGCATCATCATTCCGCCATCGATCGCGTACATCGTGTTTGCCGTCGTGGCCGCAGACTATGCGGGCTCCTCTGGCGAGCGTGTGACCATCGGCCGCCTCTTCATGGCGGGTGTGGTTCCGGGTTTGATCCTCGTGGTTGTGCTGTATCTGCTTGCGCGTTTCTTGCCGCGTGAGATGGCGGTGGCCGGCGGCAACGCCTCTGCCCACCTGAGCAAGGTCATGGGTAAGAACAAGCGCCAGAAGACGCAGACGGTGACCGCAACGGGCGGCATCGCAAGCACCGCCGACAACACCGGCCTCATCACGATTGACGAGGTCACCCCCGTCAACGCTGAATCAGGCGGCGGCTTGGGCTTTCGAACGCAACGCGCCCCGGGCAGCGTCATTTTCAAGGCGTTCCTGGCCGCTGTTCCTGGTCTTCTGGTTCCGGTTATCATTCTCGGCGGCATTTACGGCGGCGTCTTCACGCCGACCGAGTCGGCAGCCGTCGCCTCGGTGTACGCCCTGGTTGTTGGCCTGTTCATCACGCGGGACTTGAAGTTCTCCGACGTCTTTAAGATCTTCACCTCGGCGGGTATGCTCTCCGGCCGCATCATGCTGATCATCGCGTCGGCGACGCTGTTTGCGTACGTGATCACGCGGAACCAGATTGCCAAGCACGTCGCTGACTGGATGCTCAGCATCACCGACAACGCGGTGATTCTGATTCTGATCATCAACGTCGCGCTGCTGATTGCCGGTATGTTCCTCGACGCCATTTCGGCCTTCTACCTGTTCATTCCGCTGTTCGTTCCGGTGCTGCTGGAGCTGGGCATGGACCTCACCACGATCGGCGTGATGATGACCATGAACCTCGCCATCGGCCTCATCACCCCGCCCGTCGGTATCGACCTCTTCGTTGCCGCGGGCATCGCGAAGATCTCGTTCGCCGAGGCCGCCAAGGGTGTGCTGCCGTTCATCGCCTGTGGCGTTGGCGTGCTCATGCTCGTCACCTTCGTGCCCGCGATCAGCAACTTCTTGCCTGACTTGCTCGGGCTGTAACGCACGCAAAGGAGACATGACATGTCACAAGATTTCGCAGGCAAGGTGGCCGTGGTCACCGGTGCTGGCGGCGGCATCGGCGCAGCCATCGCCATTGAACTCGCCAGCCGTGGCGCTGACATTCTGATCGTCGATGTGATCGACGGCGCAGACACCGTCTCGCGCATTGCGCAGGCGACGGGCGGAACCACGCGAGCGCGGAGCGAGATCGTGGACATTCGTGATCGCGCAGCCGTCAAAGCCTGCCTCGACGGGCTTGTCGCAGACTGGGGCTCGCTCGACGTGCTGGTGAACAACGCCGGCACGGCGGGCCGCCTCAGCCTTCAAGACATGACGGATGAGATTTGGGATCGCGACCTCGAGACAAACCTCAAGGGAACGTTCCTGATGACGCAGAACGCGGTGTATCCGCACATGCGCGACGCTGGTTCCGGAGCCATCGTGAACGTGAGTTCCATCTCCGGCATCATCGGTGGAGCTAACTCCGGCGGCGACGGCGCAGCGCGCACCGGGCCCGCCTATGCCGCCTCGAAGGGTGGCGTGATCGCGTTCACCAAATGGGTGGCGAAAGAAGTTGGCCCGCTGGGTATCACATGCAACTCGGTGGCCCCCGGGCCCGTCGAGACACCGATGACTAAGGGCGTTCCCTACCCGGTCGATGCGCAGCCGATTAAGCGCATTGGCCAGCCCGAAGACATCGCAACAGCCGTTGCCTTCCTCGCCTCCTCCGGCGCCACGTACATCACGGGCGAGACGCTGAAGGTGTGCGGAGGAACCGCGATCGGCTGATCCAGGCACCTGCCGAACGTCTGGTGTGCTCCCCAACCCGGGAGCACACCGGTTAGCCCCACACGAGAGGGGCTAACTGCGGACCCCAAAAACCTTTCACAGGTCACAAGCTGAAAGGAGACCTCATGCAACCTCTGGTTCATCCCGGTCCCAAGACCGAACCCCGAATCATCGCCCAAAACGTCGCAACGCGGCGCGCGATGTGCGTGCTGACCGATGACCGCCCCCTCATCGACCAGCTGCACGAAACCCTGGCGGCGCTCGGAACCGACAGCGGCTTCGCCGAGATTCACGGCGGCGACTACGCCCCGCTGAGCTACTGCGTTCCCGATGTTGCGACCGCCGAAAAGGCGCTCAGCTTCTCCGAGACCCGCGAGCACGACGCCGCGCACCTGATGTACGGTTCCGTCACTCTCGGCGTGCGCGATGGCGCGCCCTATATGCACAGTCACTGCTTCTGGCAGACCACAGACGGCACCTTCGAGGGCGGCCATGTGTGGCTTGAAACCGAGCCCGGTCACAACGCCCCGTTTGCCGTTGTGACCGGCATTTACGGAGCCCAATGGCAGAGCACAACCGACCCAGAAACCCACATGCCGGTGTTTACGCCGGTGAAGCGGAGGAGCACCATGTACGAGGCGCAAACCGCAGCAGAGGGCACCGTTATCGCCCGGGTGCTGCCCAATATCGACATCACCGACGCCGTGCTGCGGGTATGCCGCGAGGCGGGCTACGAGACCGCCTCGGTACGTGCGGGCCTCGGCAGCTTCGTGGGCGCCACATTCATCGACCGTGCTACCGGCCAGATCCGCCTCGCCGACGGTCCGGCGACCGAAGTCATCGCGCTCGTCGGCGATGTACGCACGATCGGTGGCGAACTGGCCGTGCGGCTCACCGCGACACTGGTTGACCGCCACGGCGTGATTCACGCCGGCGAACTGGTTCCAGGCGAAAACCTGGTCGCAGCCACTTTTGAACTGACCATCCAACGTATTGATACCCCGGCCGTCGACGTCATTCGTCGCGCGGCTTAAGACCTGACAAAGGAGAACCACCATGGACGTGAACCTCACCAAAGACCTGCTGGGCGATGAAGAAGAAGCCGACCTCGTGGAATGGCTCGTCGAAGACGGCGCAACCGTTGCCGCGGGCCAGCCGATCGCGTCATTTGAGACGTCGAAGCTCGTGAGCGAGCTGGAAGCTCCGGCTGACGGCGTCATCACGATCAAGAAGGAAGCGGGCGAACTCGTCGAACTCGACGAGACCATCGCCACGATCGACTAGGACAACCATGGCTGACTACAACGCAGCAGAGCAGGGCCTTTCAGGCCTCGAACTCATGGCGAAGATTCGCGAGTTCGAGCGCCGCATGCCGCTGCTCTCGGATGAAGGATTGATTCGCGGATCGACCCACCCATCACTGGGCATGGAGGCGATCGCCGTTGGCGTTTCGCTCGCCCTGACCGATGACGACGCGATTGCCTCGACCCACCGTGGCCACGCGCACACGCTCGCCAAGGGTGCCGACTTTGGTCGCACCATGGCTGAGATTCTGGGCCGGGCTGACGGATACTGCTCGGGCAAGGGTGGATCGATGCACATCGGTGCAAAAGAGATTGGCGTGCTCGGAACCAATGGCATCGTTGGCGCCGGAATTGGCATTGCCACCGGTGCGGCTTTGGCATCCAAGGTCAAGGGCGACAACACGGTTGCCGTCTCCTACTTTGGTGATGGTGCATCGAACCAGGGCGTGCTGGCCGAGGCATTCAACCTCGCAGCGATCTGGAAGTTGCCGGTGATCTTCGTGTTGGAGAACAACCACTACGCGCAGTCGTCGGCGGTCGAGGAGATGGTGGCGCAGCCCGATCTCACGCGCCGTGGCGAGGCATACGGTGTTCCGTCGTTTAGCGGCGATGGCATGAACCTGCAGGAAGTTTTTGAGCTCGCGACGGCCGCCGTTGAACGCGCCCGCGCGGGTGAGGGGCCGACACTGCTGGTGCTTGAGACCTATCGCTACCTCGGCCACATGGCCGGAGACACCGAGATTTACCGCACCAAGGAAGAGGTCGAAGCCGCGAAGGCAAACGACCCCATCGAGAAGTTGCTCGCCGAGCTGATTGCCCAGGGCATCATCACGGCCGAGCAGTGGGAGGCCCGCCGCGACGTGCTGTTCGCCGAGGTTGAAGCCGCCGAGCAGTTTGCTCGCAACTCGCCATTTCCGGAGGCCTCCGAAGCCTTCACCGATGTCTACGCGAAGGGGGCATGATCATGGCCGAAACGAAAGATTTGGTGACCTGGCGCGCGTTGAACGCCGCCATGCACGACATCATGGAGGAGTTTCCCGAGTCATTCACCCTGGGTGAAGACATCACCACGTGGGGAACGGGCGGTGGCACCTACGGCGTGACGCGCGGGCTGAAGAAGAAGTTCGGTGCGGAACGCGTGATGGACACCCCCATCAGCGAAGAGGTGCTGCTTGCAGCCGTCTCGGCTGCCGCAACGCGTGGAGTCCGTCCGATTCTCGAGATCATGTATTCGGACTTCTCGTTCCTCGGCTTTGACGGCATCATCAACCAGGCAGCGAAGGCGCGTTACATGTTTGGCGGGCAGTTTGATACGCCACTCGTGATCCGCAGCAATGGTGGTTCCGGCATCGGCAAGGCCGCCCAGCACTCCCAGTCGCTGGAGACGCTCTTTGCTCACATTCCTGGGCTCGAGGTCGTGGTTCCCGGCACCCCCGGCGACGCGTATGGACTGTTGCGTACGGCCGCGAAGTCCGACAACCCGACCATCTTTCTTGAGCACAAGAACATGTACTACGACAAGGGGCCGGTCGATTTTCAGCCGATCCCGTTCGGTCAGGCGCGCATTGCTCGTGAGGGTCAGCACGCCACCATCGTGGCAACGCAGCAGATTCTGAACTACTCGCTGGCTGCTGCAGAAGAGCTGGCGGCCGAGGGCATCGAGGTTGAGATTATCGACCCGCGCACGCTGTACCCGTTCGATATGGACGCCGTGTACGCGTCGGTCGGCAAGACGCGCCACCTGGTCGTCGGCCACGAGGCGGTTCGCGACTATGGCTGGGGTGCCGAGTTTGTTGCGCAGACCGTGGAAGCGGCCTGGGACAAGCTTGACGCCGCTCCGGTTCGCGTTGGCGCGGCCCGCACACCGATTCCGTACGCGCAGACGCTGGAAGAGGCAGTCATTCCGTCGAAGGACGACATCGTCGCCGCCGTAAAGAAGACGCTGGCGTAACGCCGTAGCCGGAGGGAGGAGTCTCATGCGCTCCTCCCTCCGCGAAAAACGCATGATGACGTGAAAGGCAAGAACGTGAACCGGCTGCTCAACAAGACCGCACTGGTGTTTGGTGGTGGATCCATCGGGGGCGAAATCAACAATGGGCTGGCGACTGCGCTGACCTACGCTCGCGAGGGCGCAAATGTCGCCATCGTCGACATGAATCAAGACGCCGTCGACGGCGCTGTGCAGCGCATCATCGACGATCTCACCGCGCTTGGCCTGCAGCCCGCAGTGCTCGGTATCGTCGGCAATGTCACCGATGATGCGGAGGTGAGCGCGGCGGTTGCGACCACCGTACAACGGTTTGGGCGCATCGATGTGTTGCACAATAACGTCGGCATCGCCCGCATGGGTGGGCCCATTGAGCAGCCCATCGACGAGTGGAACCTCATGCTCAACGTCAACCTCACCAGCGTCTTCTTGACCTGCAAGCATGTGCTTCCGCACATGGTCGCCCAGGGTTCCGGCAGCATCATCAACGTGGGCTCCGTGGGCGGCATGCGCTACATCGGCTACAACTACCCGAGCTATTCGGCAACGAAGGGCGCGGTAACGCAGTTCACGCAGAACCTGGCTTTGGAGTATGCCGCTCAGGGCATACGTGCCAACACCATCGCTCCCGGGTACATCAACACCCCCATGATCTACAAGCAGATCAGCGGGGCGTACGACACCGTCGAAGAGATGGTGGCCGCTCGAGACGCCCTGTCACCCACGGGTCGCATGGGCACCTCGTTTGACGTGGCTAATGCCGCGCTGTTTCTGGCGTCTGACGAGTCGCGATACGTCAACGGCGTGTGCCTGCCCGTTGACGGCGGTCTCGTGCAGAGCTCTGCTCCGCCAGCACACGCGCGGTAGGAGTCGCGAAAGGCGGCGCCAGCTCGTGCTGGCGCCGCCTTGATTCGTTTTCGGAGGCGGTCCGCCGCTTGCGTGGTTCCGCTCTAGGCGTCGGCCGCGCTCTCGCGATCGCGCAGCACGTCCAGCCACGCGAAGTGGGCATCAATCGCCTCGGTCGCGCCATGGGTGTCGCCGGCCGTGACGCTGTGCAAGATGCTGTCATGTACCGAGCGCATGGTCTCGAAGTCTTGCGCGAGCGAAAGATGTTGCAGCGTGCCCTGCAGAATCGGCTGCAGGGCCTGGGAAAAGAACACCAGGGCGGGGGAGTCTGAGGCGGCGAAAAGCGCACGGTGAAACTCGATGTCGGCATCGAACAGTGCCTTGCCGTCGGTGGTCGAGTGCATGGCAGCGGCGCTCGCGGCAAGTGCCGCCAGGTTTTCTTCCGTCGCCGTCTTCGCCGCTTCGACGGCAGCCTGGCGTTCGAGGGCATGGCGTACCGAAATCAGTGAGTCAAGCGTCATCTGATGGAACATCATGCTGAGCACCAGCACATCGCCCGTTTGCTTGGGTTGCACGCCCGTGTAGAACGTGCCGAGGCGCTCCTTGCGCTGTAGCGCCCCCATCGACTCGAGGCGGGCGATCCGGTCGCGCAGCGTATTGCGGCTGAGTCCGAGCTGCTGCGTGAGATCACGCTCACTCGGAAGCTGCTGGCCCGGTTGCATGGTGAGCAGCAGATTGACCAGAGAACTCAGCGCCCCATCGTTGATGAGGCTTGCGGCGAAGTTGCTCGCGTCAGGCGTCATCTCGTTGGGTTCTGCGGGCGCGTTGACCGTGACGGCGTCGTCATTCATCTCGGGCCCCCTTTCAGCAGGCAGGGAGAACCGATTCCCCCGTGATCATCACCAATTCTATTGGTTCTACCTGACGATACTGCCTGATCATAACGATATTGGCATTTAAATTCGGGTGGCGCTCACAGGCGGCTATCGCGGTGAAAACCATCCTTTTCTCGCGCGAGAACAGGATCGCGCGGTACATTCTTCACGATGTCGACGGACGCGCCCATTTGTAGAACCCCTCCTAAAGTGTCGGGTTCGGGTGAGAGGGTTCGTATACTCGGAGGGCTTGCCCACAGAAGGAGATATTGCCGTGCGTGAATCGCTGTACACCGCCCCTGTCGACGACTACCGCTTTCTGTATTCGCGCGCGTTCGGGCTTGACCTCATCGCCCGTTCCACCGATGGTGCCCTCAACGCCGAAGACGCAACCGACATTGTTCAGCACGCAGGCGATTTTGCCGCCAGTGTGCTGGCGCCGCTGAGTCGCATTGGCGACACCGAGGGTGCCCGCCTCGTTGATGGCACCGTGCAGTTGCCCGACGGTTACGCCGAGGCGTATCGCGAGATGGTTGAAGGCGGATGGATCAGCGCCGAGGCGCCCGCCTCCGCGGGCGGTGACGGCCTGCCCGACGCCGTGCGCGCCGCGCTGGGCGAGATTTGGAACTCGGCAAACGCCGCTTTTGCGCTCAGCTGGCTGCTGACGCAGGGTCAGATTCACGCGCTCGATGCCAAGGCATCTGACGCGATCCGTGAGACCTATTTGACCAAGTTGGTTTCGGGGGAGTGGACCGGAACCATGAACCTCACGGAGCCGGAGGCTGGCACCGACCTCGGCGCCATTCGCACGATGGCGACCCCGCAGCCCGATGGCTCGTGGTCGCTCAAGGGCGACAAGATTTTCATCACGTGGGGCGACCACGAGGTGGCCGAAAACATCGTGCACCTTGTGCTTGCCCGCACGCCAGATGCCCCCGAAGGTGCCCGCGGACTCTCGCTCTTCGTGGTTCCGAAGTACCTGGTGAATGCAGACGGAACGCTCGGCACCCGCAACGGGGTCAGCACCGTGTCGCTCGAGCACAAGCTCGGAATTCACGCGAGCCCGACGGCCGTGCTCAACTACGACGGCGCGGTTGGCTACCTCGTTGGCGATCTGCACGGCGGTCTTGCCGGCATGTTCGTGATGATGAACTCGGCACGTGTTGGCATGGGTTTTCAGGCCACCGGCATCTCGGAGCGCGCCTACCAGGGCGCGCTGCAGTACGCCACGCAGCGCCTGCAGGGTCCCGTCATCGGCCGTGACGGCGGGGCGCCCATCTCGGAGCACCCGGATGTGCGTCGCCTGCTGTTGTCGATGCGCAGCGACATCTATGCGATGCGTGCGCTCGGCGTCTACACCGCCGATCTCTTTGACCGTGCCGCCGAAGACGGAACCGGTGAACTCGCCGAATTCTTTGTTCCGATCTTGAAGGGGTGGGCGACAGAAGACGCGCTCATCGTCACCAGCGACGGCATTCAGGTGCACGGCGGCATGGGATTCATCGAAGAGACTGGTGCTGCGCAGCATTACCGCGACGCGCGCATCATGCCGATCTATGAGGGCACGACCGCGATTCAGTCCAACGACCTGGTCGGTCGCAAGGTGATTCGCAACCAGGGCGCGACCGCCGAGGCGCTGTTCGTCGCCATGGGTGAGACCGTCACGGCCCTTTCGGCCTTCGACCACCCGGTGGCAACCCGCCTGGCCGATCGCCTCACCCGCGCCATTGACTCCGCGCGCCGGGCAACCGCGGCGCTCGTCGGTTTCGCCGCCTCCCCGCGTGACGCGTACGCGGTGAGCGTGCCGTATCTCATGCTGCTTGGCACTCTTTCGGGCGGCTGGATGCACGCGCTCGCGGCGATCGCCGTGCTCGACGATGGCAAGACAACGTCCGAGCGCCTCACCATCGCCGACTTCTACGGCAGCCACCACTTGCCGCGCGTGCACGCCCTCGCCGAGACGGTCGCCGCGGGGGAAGTTGCCTAACGCTTCACCCCTCTGAGAACCGGAACCACGTGCTCGCGACCCGAGCACGTGGTTCCGTCTTTCGTCTCCTGGGCGCGCGAAACGCACTCTGGTCGGCGAGAAACATGCGGCGCGGTGGGGTTTCGCCGACCAAAATGTGTTTCGGGGAGGTGGGAGGGTGCGCGGTGGCGGAACCAGGCAGGGGCGGGTGCGCTCGCATATGGACGGGGGAGGAGCCAGGGGGCGGAAAGGGCGACGCTTCTGGCGGAGGGCACCTCGATGCGCGGCGAACAGTGGTAGGACAGATACGAAACAAACGCTTGGTGAGGAGACAACGATGCCAGCAAGTGTCGGCGCACGTGATGAGCCGAGTTCAGGGCGCCGCGAGCAGATTCTAGCCATCGCCGCACGCCTGATGGCGAGGCAAGGCTATGCGGCGACGACGGTTCGCGAAATCGCGGATGAAGCGGGGATTCTGTCTGGCAGCCTGTACCACCACTTCACGTCAAAAGAGGCGATTCTGCTCGAGGTGCTGCGCGGGTTTACGAGCACACTCGTTGCAGAGGTGGAACTGCTGGCGCAAGAAACGAGTAGTCCGCTGGAGCGGCTCGACAGACTCGTCGCCGTGGTTCTTGACACCATTGAACGTCAGCCAGCAGCGGTGGGGCTGTACCAGCAGGAGTCCGCCTATTTGGCGACCGTTTCGGGCTTCGAATTCTTGAGCGAAGATACCGAACGCATCGAGGCCGTTTGGATCGCGACCATCGAGGAGGCGCAGGAGTCTGGGGACTTTCGGGCCGACCTCGATGCCGCCTTCACCTTCCGTTTTATCCGTGACGCGGCGTGGTCAACGGCGCGCTGGTTCCGCCCCGACGGACGCCACACGACGAAAACCCTCACCGATCATTTGCTGAGCTTGCTGCACACCGGCATTCTGACGCCCGCGGAGTGATTGGCCCGGACTATTCGCCATCGGCGAGTGGGCCGAGGTGAACGAGCATGGCGTCCACCGCGTCGTCCGCATTGCCGGGCGCGCCGCTTGCCGCCCACTCAATGAGTGCCGCAAACATGACGGATTGGTAGGCGGCGGCGATCGCGTGAGCCACGGCGGGTGGCAGCGCGGGCCGTCGCGAGGCGATGAATGAAGCCACCTCGGCGATCCACGGGCTGTGTGCGCTCGGTGCGAGCGCCGCGATTTCTGGCTCGGTCATCACGAGTCGAAAGAAGTCGGGGCCAAATTCGGCGACTTTCGGATCGCGTTCGAGCATTCCGCTCAACGCGGTTGCACCCGGAACCGTGCTGACGCCGAAGACGGCGGGAATGCTGGCAGATCCCGAGATGGAAAGGTGGTCGATACGACCGGGTCACACGCTGGCGTCGTGAGGTGCGCCCTGGTTCCGTAGGCTAGCAACATGGCTACGAACCCCGGCGCACCCGACGACAGCCTGTCGGACGCTGTGACGGAGGCCGCGGGCGCGCCGGCTCTTGAAGGTCACGTCGGAACCTTTTTGTGGCAGGGCGCCGAGCTCGTGTACGAAGAATTCGGCGCAGGTAGCAGCCCGGTGTTCGTGCTGGTTCACGGTATTGGCATGGGGCGCGTGGTGTTCGCCGAGCTGATCGATGACCTCAAGCGCCTCGGCCGCGTTATCGCGATTGATCAGCCCGGTTACGGCGATTCGCCGGAACCACCGCGCACCCCGACGATGGAGCGCACCGCCGACATGGTGGCTGCGTTGTTGCGCGAGCGCGGTGTCTCGCAGGTCACGGCAATTGGGCATTCGATGGGTACCCAGGTCGTGGCCGAGCTCGCGGTGCGCCACCCCGACCTTGTCGACCGCCTCGTACTGATCGCGCCAACGGTCGATGTGTCGGCGCGGCACATCGCCGTTCAGGCAGCCCGCCTGGTGCGTGACCTGTGGGGCGAGAGCCCCAAGGTCGTGATGCTCGGCGGTTTCGAGTATTTGCGAGCGGGTCCCAACCTCATCCGCAAGATGCGCGCCATGATGGTGCATCGGCCGGAGAGGAGTTACCCGCGCATCACCCAGCGAACGCTCGTGCTTCGCGGCGAACGCGACTACGTGGTTCCGGAACCATGGGCACGGCAAGCGGCAGCGCTCATTCCCAACGCGCGGTTTGACACGCTGCCTGACACGAGCCACCAGTCGATGATCCGCAACGCCGGGCCCACCACCCGCCGCATCATGGACTTTCTGCGGAGTGAGCGGTTCGAGCCTGCGGCAGGGCTCGCGGGTTAGGGTGATTCACGCGGGTGTATCTGCGGTGACGCCGCGGTGACGCCGCTGGCAGGCACGACGCACAGACTCAAACAAGAGTGGGGCACCATGGCAGAGGCATATATCGTCGACGCGGTTCGCTCACCGGTTGGCAAGCGAGGCGGGTCGCTTTCCCAGATTCATCCGATCGACCTCGGGGCACACTCATTGCGTGCGCTGGTTGATCGAGTCGGCATTGACCCGGGCGCGATTGACGATGTGATCGTCGGAACCATCGACGCGATCGGTGGGCAATCGGGCAATGTTGGGCGATCCGCGTTGCTCGCCGCAGGCTTTCCCGAGCACGTGCCCGGTGTCACGATCGACCGCCAATGTGGGTCAAGCCAGCAGGCCGTGCACTTTGCGGCGCAGGCGGTGATGTCCGGAACACAAGACCTCGTCATCGCTGGTGGTCTACAAAACATGTCGCAGGTTCCGATTCTCTCGGCGGCAACCGTCGGTGAGCAGTTCGGATTCTCGATGCCGTACGCCGAATCTCCGGCGTGGAACGCGCGATACCCGGGTGAGGAGATTTCGCAGTTCCGTGGTGCTGAGTTGATCGCGCAACAGTGGAACATCACGCGCGAGGAGATGGAACAGTACGCGCTCACGAGTCATCAGCGGGCGGCAGCCGCACAAGAAGCGGGGCGGTTCGCCAACGAAATCGCGCCGCTTAACGGCTTGGACTTCGACGAGGGTGTGCGTCGCGACACCACACTGGAGCGCATGTCGGGGCTCAAACCGCTCACCCCAGGCGGACGCCTGACAGCGGCCGTCGCCTCGCAAATTTCTGACGCTTCATCTGCCGTGCTGATCGCCTCAGAACAGGCAGTGAAAGATCACGGCCTCACCCCGCGCGCCCGTATTCACCACATGTCGGTGCGGGGTGACAGCCCCGTTCTGATGCTGACGGCGCCCATCGCGGCAACGCAGCACGCGCTTGCGAAGACCGGCCTGACGGTTGATGACATTGACCTGTTCGAAGTTAATGAGGCGTTCGCCTCCGTTGTGCTTGCGTGGATGGCGGAGACCGGCGCGCCGCACGGCAAGGTCAACGTCAACGGCGGAGGCATCGCGCTGGGTCACCCCATTGGCGCCACCGGCACGCGCATTCTCGCGACCATGCTCAACGAGCTCGAACGCCGCCAGGGGCGATACGCGCTACAGACCATGTGCGAAGGCGGCGGGCTCGCAAACGTCACCATCATTGAACGCCTCTGATCGGGCTTTCAACAGGCGAGAGCGTTGAGACTAGCGGCTGTAATAGAAAGCCCAGCCGCGATTGGTAGACGAGTAGAAGCACCCGCCGGTCCAGTAACCCTGACTGCGAAAACTCAGCCGCTCGGCGTTGCACAGACCCACCGTGGGGAAGAAGCCTTCCAGGGGTTGTTCGACCAGCGGGCCGGGGCCGACGGCCGGAACCACGACGGCAGCCGCCGGGGCTGCGACGGCGGTGGGAGCGGCGGCAGATGCTGCGACGGGCGCGGCGAGGAGGAGTGCTGCGGCGCAGACGGTGGCGGCCAAGTAACGCTTCATGGTGACATCCTTCGGTGCGCGGTCGTCGCGCCGAAGCGCTCTCGACCGCGATGAGTGCTTGGGCACAGCATAGGTGCGGTTGCTGAATACCGGCCTCGGGTGAACAGCGCTACGACTCGATCCCGATCCGCAACAGCACGGAGGGGTGCAGACCCTTACGGTCAACGGCGAGTTTGCGCATGGCCCGGTACAGATGCGACTCGACCGTGCGAACCGAGAGAAACAGACGCTGGGCGATGTCGGCGTTACGGTGCCCCTGGGCTGCCAACAACGCGATTTCGTACTCGCGCGGCGTCAATGGTTCCGCCTTCTCATCCATTGCCCGCAACCGAGAACTCACGGTGCGCTTGAGTGGGCGCAGTGATTTTTCGAAGGCGTGATCGCCGGAGACGAGGGGGGCGAGTGCGGTGAGGGCGGCCTGAGCCTGCTCGCCGCCGCCCATGGATTGAAAGGTGAACGCGGCGCGGCGCAGACGCATGGGGTCGGCATTGGCCACACCGATGCAGAAGTCCACCATGGCGCCCGGAATCGTGGCGTCTTCGAGGCCCGCAATCTCGTCTACCTGTGCGGTGGCGCCGGTGGCGCCGGTGGCGGCGGTGGCAATGAACTGCTGCGCCAGGCGGGTCAGCGGAATGGACTGGTCAGGCAGGGCGTCGATGGCCTCGGTGAAGGTGTGCTGCCCGCGCTGCATCTCGACGGTGAGCGCGAGAACGAGTGACACTGCCTGCGACAGCGCGGAGGTTACTGGCGAGAACAGGGGAGCGGGCTCGCGCCCAGCGGCCGCCGCCAATACCCATGCCGACGTGTCGGTACGGCTCTCGCGGGTGAGAAAACGCAGGCCGCCGTGCAGCTCTTCCTGCTGGTCATGCTGGGCGGCGCTGATGAGGTGACAGATGGTGGCCGACGTGCTCATGGAGAGGTCGTCGTGCAGCAAGCCCTCGGTCAAGAAGCGGTCGGTGACCTGCTCAATGCTGCTCGGCACGCGTTGGCCGGCGGCGCCAAATGCGCAGGCAATGACGGTGAGCGCGTCGAGCGTCATCCGGCGGGTGAGGTCGGCCTTCAGCCCGCGCTCGAACGTGGTCGCGGTCGCGAGTTGAGCGAACCCTTCGGCCGTGGCGCGCAACGCTGCGTGATCGAGTCGCTGCGCGTGCACGAGCGAGTCGACGCTGTAGGCGCGCAGGGCGGCCAACGTGTCGCGATGCGACGGAACCAGCAGCGGCGCGGTGAGGCGCAGTGCCTCATCGAATTCGCCGCGATCGAGAGCCGCGGCCGCGACCAGGCTGGCGCGATGAGTTTCGAGGCCATAGCGATCAATCCGCGCGCTTTGAACACCGATTTCGACGAGAAGTTCATCGACACCTTCAGCGCCCGACGTCAGCGGAATCTGCAAACACAGCGCCCAGAGGCAGAGGTCGTAGACAGGCAGGTTCATGCCGGCGCGAAGATCGGCGGTGAGACGTTCAAAGTCGTCGCCCTCTTGCCGCGCCGTGCGCAGCAGTCCGTCACTGGTGGCAGCAGGATGCATGGTGAGAATGCGTCGGGCAAGCGCGGCAGCTTGTTCCGACTCGCCGCGACGGCGGCTGAGCCACATGGCCATGCTGAGCACGGCAAGCTGTGCATCGGGGTCGATCAGGGCGCGAAGAGTGGCATCGATCGTGAGAGCACGCGCGGCGACACCAACCTCGCTCTCCGTACACTCGGCGTCAATGACGACCGACGCGCAAATGTCGGCAATGATGTCTTGCGCGAGCGGTGTCATCTCTGGCTCGGTCATCATGCGCAGTGCCGCCTGGATCGGCCCCGGGATGCACAGGGTGTCGCGGTGGTCGCTGATGACGTGAGATTCAATCAAGAGTGACAGTTCGACTCGATTAAAGAAGCGGCGGATGCGCGTAAAGCTCACCCCGACCAGGGGGAGCAGGCTGCCGGCGAAGCGTTGCAGCGCCGGCGGCAAGCCAGCGAGAACGGATGAGGCTTCGATCAGTGTGCGTCGCGATGGCGTCGACAGACTGTCTTCTTCAACCGGAGCTTCACTGAGGCTTTGCAAGAGCGACATCGCGATACGCGGAAATCCGCCGCTCTGCGCCCAGATCCACCGACGCTCGACGAGAGTTGGTTCGGTTGGCATCGGCGTGATGCCAACCTGCTCTTCGATGAGGGCGTCGCACTGAGCCAATGTCAGAGGCATCAACGTGATTGTTGTGGCGCGCGAGATGATCGGCGCGCGCGTCTGGCTCGAGGTTGACGCGAAAGGGTGCGGCGGTCGGCGAGTGGCGAACAGGCGCACGCCGTCCACCCGCTGCAACTCGGAGAGGCGGTTGAGGTCGGCCGAGCTCAGGGTGTCGAGGTCGGTGATCACGATCGCGCGCTCGCCACCCGAAACGGTTGCCGGCTGGTCGAGACGAATGGTGCGCCAGCCCTCGGCACGCGCCACCCGTGCCACCGTGGCTCGCAGCATCGATTTGCCCAGGCCGGTTTCGCCCTCAACGATGACATCGCGCTGCGACGCGAGATTGTCGAGGATCGCCGCGACGGTCTCCGCGCGGCCGTAGTACATCGGCGTAGAAGAGTCGGTGAGTATCGTCCTCGGAGACGAGAGATCTGTGTGTGACATTGCGAACTGCCTGTGGGAGGTGAATTGGTGCTGCGTGAACTGCTACTTCTTGGTGCTGTGGTTGCGTGCCCAAAACCGCGTTCTCGGAAAAGAGGATTGGAACCAGATATGCCATGTTCGGATTTTCAACGACCGTATTCCGAATCGGCGTTGAATTGTCCGAATTCGCCCATGCTCAGGGCTTCCCTGGCACAGATTCACGGGTTTCTCCGTGAAATATGACCCCATCGCCGTAATTTTCTCAGCGTGTCTGCGTAAGTGGAAGTGCCTGAGTCCGTACAATCACCCCCTACAGCGACAAATGCTCACGATTACCTCTCCTCGGAGAGGGAATGTGACGCACTCAGTACGGAGACAACATCTGATGTTTCAGGCCCTGAGCGCCGCGGATCTGACGGTGAGGGTGCAGTGGCGTAGCGGCCCCAGAAACAGAAAACGTCGTCCTCGGAACCGCAGTGCGGGTTCCGAGGACGACGTGTGCAGCGGGGAGGTTAGCGCGTGGTCTCGTGTGCGATGAGCTGCACCAAAGCGTCGATATCGGCTTCGCTAGTGTCAAAGCTGCACATCAGGCGCACTTCGCGGTTGGCGGCATTCCAGTCATAAAAACGGAACGTCTCGCGCACGCGATCGGCGACACCCTCGGGCAGGGTCGCAAAGACGCCGTTGGACTGAGTGGGCTGCGTAAACCCGACGCCGCGAATGGAACCATCGGCAGCGCCGGCCTCGAGAGCGGAGCGCAGACGCTGAGCCATTGCGTTGGCGTGCGAGGCGTTGCGCAACCACAGGTCGCCTTCGAGCAGCGCGATGAGCTGCGCCGAAACGAAGCGCATCTTCGATGAGAGCTGCATGTTGAGCTTGCGGAGATATTTGAGGCCCGTCGCGGCTTCTTGGTTCATCACCACGATCGCTTCGCCCAGCATGGCGCCATTCTTGGTTCCGCCGAAGCTCATGACATCAACGCCGGCATCCCGGGTGAAGGCACGCATGGGCGCACCCAGCGCCGCGGCGGCATTCGCCAGGCGAGCGCCATCCATGTGCACGGTCATGCCGAGGCTGTGAGCGTGAGACGCGATCGCGCGGATCTCATCGATGGAGTACAGCGTGCCGAGCTCGGTGGTCTGAGTGATCGAAACAACCAGCGGCTGCGCGCGGTGCTCATCACCCCAGCCCCACGCCTCTTTGTCGATGAGCTCGGGCGTGAGCTTGCCGTCGGGGGTGTCTACGGTCAGCAGCTTGATGCCGCCGACGCGTTCGGGGGCGCCGCCCTCGTCAACGTTGATGTGAGCGGTGGAGGCGGCAATAACGGCTCCCCAACGGGGGATCATCGACTGGAGGCCGACAACGTTTGCGCCCGTGCCGTTGAACACCGGAAAAGCTTCAACGCCCTCGCCCAGATGAGCGGCAAAAACGGCCTGCAGGCGCTCACTGTACTGGTCATCGCCATACGCGATCTGGTGCCCGCCGTTTGCTTCGGCGATGGCCGCGAGTACCTCCGGGTGAATGCCGGAGTAGTTGTCGGAAGCGAAGCCGCGTACGTTCACATCGTGCAGATTGGTCACCGAGATAGCCTATGACCTTTTCGAGGTGGCACAGCATTCTCGTAAGCCGCGGCGTGGTTCCGTGCGCCCGTGCTGGAACTTGCCGCGTGGTTGCGCGAACGTACGCCGGCGCTGGAACCTGGTGCGTGGTTCCGCGAACCCCTGCGGTGGCGAGAATTAGGCAATCGGCGTGGTGGTGTCGGTGGCCTCGCGCAGCGGGCCGCGCATGAAAGACCAGTGCCGCACGGGGAGCGCGCGCACGAGCACGTCAACGATGTAGGCCTTGCGGCCGATCATGGTGCGTGCGCGTCGTTTCAGGGTGGCGTTGACGATGATGCCTGCCGCGACCGCGGGCTCGGTGTCGTACATGCGCGCTTGTGCGGTGGCGGCGCGGTCGGCGATGGCCGGGTCGAGGGCTGCGGCGAACCGACCTCGCAAGATGATGCCGGTCTTCACTCCGGCTGGGTAGATGGCGCCGACCGTGATCGGTGAGCCTTCGAGTTCGTGGCGCAGGGCTTCGGAGAAACCGCGCACCGCGAACTTGCTCATTGAATAGGGAATGCGTCCGCCCGGGGCTGCGAGCGCGTAGATGCTCGCAAGGTGGGTGATGTGGGCGCGGCGAGACGCGTGGAGGGCCGGCAGCAAGCCCTTGGTGATGTTGACTGTTCCCCACAGGTTCACATCCATCAGCCAGCGCATCTCGGCCATGGTGAGCTGTTCGAGCGAGCCGAGCATGGATGAGCCGGCGCACGTGATCAGCGACTGCAGCGCGGTGTGTTCGGCGATGATCTCGGTGCAGGTGGCGGCGACCGCGTCATCGTCGGCCAGGTCGACGACATGGGTTGTGATGACCGCTTGGGGTGCGAGCGCTTGGATTTCGGCCGCGACGGTGGCGAGGGCGGTAGCGTCGCGGTCGATGAGGGCGAGGTTTGCTCCGAGCTGGGCGAGTTGGCGAGCGACTTCGGCGCCCATGCCGGCGGCGGCTCCGGTGATGGCGCTGGTGTGTCCGGTGGCATTAAGTCGGGGCATCGGGATCCTTCCGCGGCATCATTGCGCGCAGTCTCATCGTGGCGCACCGCCCGCCGAATCCGCGCCCGCCATGCCGAGGTTCCGATTTGTGATGACCTCCCGTGCCGGTGCGACTACTCTCGTCAGTGAGGGGAGGTTTCAATGAGGAAAAAACACGCCGACGCGATTGCCGAAGGAGTCGCCATTGCGCTCGCGGCAGCCCGGCTGATTGTGAAGAATCACATCCTCGTTGACACCATCGCCGACGGCGAAAACTTTGACGTAGGGCACTTTGACGCGGTCGCTCGCAACGCCATGGAGACGCTCGCGAAAGAGTCGGAGAAGGCGGCCCGACGCCTCAAGAAAATGCAGCGTGCCGCATTCGGGCGCTACTCGCTGTCTGACGGCACGCACGATTACCGTGATCGCGACGTGAAAAATCTCCGCCAGCGACGCAAACACTCCGAACAGGTCGCCGCGAAGTTGCGCGAAATGATGGACGACGAATCCGCCGTGCGCGCCCTCGTCGAATCGAGCCGCGAGGCGGCCTGGACCGACGTCGCCAACAATCTGCAGAATCGATTGCGGGTTGAGGCCATGCGCCCCGACGCCGACCCCGACTACGAGAGCATGCGCGACGCCCGAATCCAAGCGCTGTTGATGATTGACTTGCAAAACCTCGAGGCCCAGGCCAAGAAACGTCAGGAGTGGGCCGGGCAGTAGGTTCTGGCGTGGGGGTGTGCGGCGTGCTGCGTGCGCGTCGCGGAACCGCGGGGCTGGGTATGTGCGGCGCGCCCGGGATTCCGTTGCGCCGCCGCCGATTCGCTCCTAGGCGGAGAGTGTTGTAAGCTTATCTACGGCCAAGCGAAAGCAACGGCCGGGCGTTCGTAGCTCAATGGATAGAGCATCTGACTACGGATCAGAAGGTTGGGGGTTCGAGTCCCTTCGAGCGCACACTGTGTTGAGACAGTCCAGAAAGCCTCTGCGAAAGCAGAGGCTTTCTTCGTTTCTGCAGGTTGTCAGGGAGGCGCGGCGTCACGCCTTGAGTCTGGCGCGAAGCGCCCGTCGCGGCAAGCGTCGTGCCGGTTTCGGCGGCTTCGGGCTCTGCGAAGTCTCCCAAATGTCGGACGCGTTTGGCGACGCGCCGGCCGATCGGCCCCTGTGGGGGTATTCGGAACCACTTCTCCGACATTTGGCAACGGCGCGAGCCGCGGGGGTGGTTCCGCGAGCCTCGGGGGTGGTTCCGTAACCCGCGGTGGTCGTTCCGCGTTAAATCCGGCGGCCTTGGGTGCGGCGAAGCTTCCCAAATGTCGGAAGAATTTCGCGACGCGCCGGTGGATGGGCCCCGGTGAGGGTATTTGGAACCATGTCTCCGACATTTGGCAACGGCGCGCGGCGCGGGCGTGGTTCCGTGTAGCGCCGTGCCGATTCCCGAGGCTTCGGGCGCGGCGGAGTTCCCAAATGTCGGACGAATTTGGCGACGCGCCGGTGGATGGGCCCCGGTGAGGGTATTTGGAACCATGTCTCCGACATTTGGCAACGGCGCGCGGCGCGGGCGTGGTTCCGTGCGCCGGCTCGGGTGAGATGTGAGCGCACACAGCTTGGGGGCGTAACGTCCAGAAATGAGAAGAAATCAGCGAACTGACCGGGAGTCAGATAGAAGAAGTTCCGAGCGGTGGGACAACGAAGGCGGGCACGCCGCTCCCACTGCGCCGCGAATCGAAACCGAATCGGGTTGGTTGCGAGCGATTGGGCGCCACTGGCAGGGCTACAAGCCCACCGCCGAAACCCAGGGCCGTGCCGAGGTGCAAGCGCGAACACGCGCGCAGAAGCCGTTCGACATTCCGTCCTACCCGCCGCAGGAGGGTGGGCTGAGCTGATGCGCGGGGTCGCCGCAGCTTGCCGCCCGATCTAGACCGACACCGAAGGGGGTCGGACTAACCCCGCGCCATCGAGCCTCTGCAGTGGCAGGGGCTTTTTCGTTGTCGATCGGTGCGACATGCGTGCCGCACCGACCCGCGATGCTAGTCGCCAGCAGCTAACCGCTCCTACTTCACCGCGACAACGGTGAGTTCCATGCCCATCTCGCGGTGATTTCCGATGGCGCACCAGCCCTCGAGATCCGAACCAATCACACCGACCGTGATGGTTTCGCTCGCACCGGGTGCCAGGTCATCCGTCTTCACACCGTTGGCGAACTCGAGGTCGTGCATCACGGTTCCGGTGTTCTCAAACGTGACCACCAGCTCATTGCCGACCGGAACCTCGATGACGTTGGGCACGTAGCTCATGCCAGAAACCGTGACCGTCACTTCGGTCGTCTCGCCCGTGGCGGCCACCGCGTCAGAAGAACCCGAGGCGCAGCCGGTGAGAAGCAACAGCGTTGCGGCGATGGCGCCCAGCTTGATGACGGATGTGCGAAGAGGCACGGCACGCTCCTGACGTGTTGAGTTTGACGGTGGTTCCATCCTCTCTCATCACCCGCGCCCCACCCAAAGCATCCCCCAAAGCGCCACCCCCAAAGCATCACCCACGCCACCCAAAGCGCCGGTGCAACCGCTAACAGATCTAGGCTGGGGAGGTGACTGCGTACGTCTCTGCTTTTGACCTGTTCTCCATTGGTGTCGGACCGTCAAGCTCCCACACCGTTGGCCCCATGCGGGCCGCCGTCGACTTTGTCGAACGGTTGCAGCAGAGCGGAACCATTGCTCGCGTCACGCGGGTGAGTTGCGCACTGTACGGCTCGCTCGGAGCCACCGGCATTGGCCACGGAACCCCGGATGCCGTGGTCGCAGGGCTGCGCGGCCTGCACCCCGAAACCGTCGACCCGGCCGCGGTGCGAAACGCCTGGACAAACTACCCCGAGAACGAGCCACTGAATCTTGCCGGCGAGCACGAGGTCGCGTTCGTCAAGGCGGACATCACCTTCGAGCCGCGCACGCGCCTGCCCGGTCACCCCAACGCGATGACGCTGTGGGCCTACAGCGGCGACGAGGTCGTCGCAGAAGAGACCTACTACTCCGTCGGCGGCGGGTTTATTCGCCGCGAGGGTCAGGGCGAAAGCCTTGGCACGCGATCCTTCCCCTACGCCTACCGCGACGCCGAATCGCTGCTTGAGCTGTGCGATGAGCACGGCCTCAGCATCGCCGAAATTGCACGTCACAACGAGGAGTCGCTGCGCGGCGAAGCGGAAGTCGCCGAAGGCCTTGACGCCATTTGGAACGCCATGGCTGGCTGCGTCGACGCGGGGCTGCACACTCCCGGCGTGCTGCCCGGAATTCTGGGCGTCAAGCGCCGCGCCAACACCATCCGCGAGCAGCTCGAGGCCTCAGAATCTGACGGCCATCGCGAGCTTCCCGGCGAGTGGCTCGGTGCGTTCGCACTCGCCGTCAACGAAGAGAACGCCGCGGGTGGCCGCGTCGTCACCGCTCCCACCAACGGCGCCGCAGGTATCCTCCCCGCCGTCGCGATGTACTGGTGGCGCTTCTTGGCTGACTCCGGCCTCGGCCAGGGCAACGCCGTCACCCCGCACGGCGAGCTCGTCGGCAGTGCGCTGCTCGGCTTCACATCAGAGGCCACGGAACCAAATCCCAACAACCTGAGCGAAGAAGAGCTTGCCGACGCGAATCGCCGCCGCGGCATTCGCCGATTCCTCCTCACGGCGACGGCCCTTGGTTCCCTCTTCAAAGCCAACGCCTCCATCTCGGGAGCCGAAGGCGGCTGCCAAGCCGAAGTTGGTTCCGCGTGCGCGATGGCGGCCGGCGGCCTCACCGCTGTGATGGGCGGCACCAACCGGCAGATCGAAAACGCTGCCGAGATTGCGATGGAGCACCACCTCGGCCTCACGTGCGACCCGGTTGGTGGCCTCGTGCAGATTCCGTGTATCGAGCGCAACGCGATCGCCGCCTCCACCGCTGTCACCGCCGCGCGCCTCGCGCTGCGTGGCGACGGCACGCACTACGTCTCACTCGATGCCGTGGTCGAAACCATGCGCCAGACCGGCATCGACATGTCAACGAAGTACAAGGAGACCAGCGAGGGCGGCCTCGCCGTTAACGTCATCGAGTGCTAACCGCGCACTCTCGACGGCCCAACCTCGCCCGACGGCCCAACCCCACTTGACAAGCTGGGGTCTCTTGACGGGCTGGGCTCTGCGGAGCATATTCGAGCCATGACCACGAATCCGGCCGTCACCGTGCGCGACCTTCACGTCAAGCGCGGCAATACGTCTGTGTTTCGCGGTTTTGACCTCGACATCGCGCCGGGAAAGCTGGTTGGCCTGCTCGGGCCGTCTGGCTGCGGCAAGACCACGCTGATGCGCTGCATTGTTGGGGCGCAACGGATTGCGTCGGGGCAGGTGACGGTGTTGGGGCAGCCGGGCGGAACCACGGGGCTGCGAAAGCGGGTCTCGTACGCCACGCAATCGGCGGCGGTCTATGACGACCTGACGGTGCGGCAGAACCTCGACTACTTCGGCCGGGTGCTCGGCGGCACGCGCGCCGACACCGATCGCGCGCTCGCGGCTGTTGGGCTGTGCGATCAGTCAAGACAGCGTGTTGCCACCCTCAGCGGCGGTCAACGTGGTCGTGTTTCGCTGGCCGTTGCCATGCTGGCAGACCCCGAGCTGCTGGTGCTTGACGAGCCAACCGTTGGGCTTGACCCGCTGCTGCGCGAATCGATCTGGACCGTGCTGAGAGCCCTCGCCGATGAGGGCAAGACACTCATCGTTTCAAGCCACGTCATGGACGAAGCCATGCGCTGTGACGAGGTGATTCTGCTGCGCGATGGGCGCCTCGTCGGGCAGATGGCACCGAGCGAACTCCTCGAATCAACCGGAACGACCGATGCCGACGCCGCCTTCTTGGCGCTGATCAAGCGGCATGCGGGTGAGACTCGGCGGCGAGCATCATGAACCTGGGCCGCACACTCGCCACCGCCCGCCGGGTGCTCATGCAACTGCTGCATGACCACCGCTCGTTGGCGCTGCTGATCATCGCGCCGAGTCTTCTCGTTGGGCTCTTCGCGTGGCTCTTCGTCGAACAAGATCAGGTCTTTCAGACCGTCGGCCCCGCCATTCTCGCGCTCTTTCCCTTCATCGTGATGTTTCTCATCACCTCGATTGCGACGCTGCGCGAGCGGCGAGATGGAACCTTGGAGCGGCTCATGACGATGCCGCTGGGGCGGGGCGATTTCATCGGCGGCTACGCGCTGGCCTTTGCGGCTGCTGCGATCGTGCAGTCTCTCATCACCGTCACGTTTGCGGTGGCGGTGTGCGGGCTGGAGGTTGATGGGCCGCTATGGCAACTCGCGCTGGTTGCGATTGTTGACGCGCTGCTCGGAACCGCTTTGGGGCTGCTTGCGAGCGCATTCGCGCGCACCGAGTTTCAAGTGGTGCAGTTCATGCCGGTGCTGGTGTTTCCGCAGATTCTGCTGGGAGGCGTCATCATGCCGCGGGATCAGATGACCGAAGCCTTGCAGGCGATCTCCGACTGGCTGCCGCTCAGCTACGCGATTGATGCGGCCAACGCCGTGACGCGCGGCGACGAAATCGGCGACCTGCTGGTTCCGCTCGGCGTGGTGTGCGCGTTTGTGATTGGTTCCATCGTGCTGGCCTCGCTGACGCTGCGCCGCCGCACGCCCTAACGCTTTGCCGGGGAGTCGTGCACGAAACGGCGCCTACGTGACGTTGTAAAGAACTTGCATGCTGTCTACTGTTAGAGGCAACCGGTGTTTCTCCGGTAGTTCAGCAAGGATTCCGATGGCCCCCGCATTAGGTGCCACCTCGAAACGTCTTTCTCTTGGCGCGCGCTCGGTGGCTCATTTCGTTGTCTCGCCTCCCACGGAGCCCATCGCATGAGCATGCTGACCCCGTGGAGCGCGGCCGCCATAGAGGATATTCCGTTACCGGAATATCCTCGCCCGCAGTTGGTGCGTGACGGGTGGGCGCTGCTCAACGGCACGTGGGAGTGTGCCTTCACGGGGTACGACTCGTCCGATCCGCTTGACGTCGGCGACCCAGAACACCCGCCAGTCTTCGATCGCGAGATCGTGGTTCCGTTCTCTCCTGAGATGCCGCTCAGCGGCGTGAATCGGCGCTTGGGTGTCGACGAATTGCTCTGGTACCGCCGCGAGTTTTCCGCACCGACGGGCACGGGTGGCCGCGTGCTGATGCACTTCGGCGCGGTGGACCAATCATGCCGGGTGGCCGTGAATGGTGTGGAGGTGGGCGGCAATACCGGTGGGTTCTTGCCATTTACCCTCGACGTCACCGACGCGCTGGGGGCGCATGACACGCACGAGGTTGTCGTCGCGGTGCGGGATGTGACCGACGCATCCTGGCTCACCCGCGGCAAGCAGTCGTCGACGCCCGGTGGCATTTGGTACACGCCGCAGTCAGGAATCTGGCAGACCGTATGGCTGGAACACGTTCCTGATGTGGCTATTGACCGACTGGTGCTGACTCCGTTGCTGGAGGCCGGCGAAGTTGAGGTGACCGTGGTGAGTCATGGCGCGACGGCCGGGCAGGAGGCGACGGTCGAGATTTTTGCGCACGGCGAGCTTCATGGTTCCGGCAGCGTCGTGGCCAACGTGCCGACGCGCGTGCGCCTCACCGAGCGGGTGCTCACCTGGACTCCGGAGGACCCTTTTCTCTACGACGTCACCGTGCGCCTGGGGAATGACCGGGTCGAGAGCTACGTCGGCATGCGGTCGTTTGGGGTCGGAACCAGCCCACTCGGCCACGCGTGTTTCACGCTTAACGGCTGCCCGTACCTTCCGGTTGGGCTGCTCGATCAGGGGTATTGGCCAGATGGCGGGCTGACGGCGCCCACCGATGAGGCGATGGTCAGTGACATCGAGCTCGCCAAGCGCATGGGATTCACGATGCTGCGCAAGCACATCAAGATTGAGCCGCTGCGATGGTATTACCACTGTGATCGCCTGGGCATGCTGGTGTGGCAAGACCACGTCAACGGCGGCGAGCAGTACCGCAGGCCGATTGTCACCATGCCATCGATCGCTTCGCCCACGATCAGCGACCGCGCGTATGGGTTGTTCGGGCGCCGCGATGAGGCTGGCCGCGCGATGAGCGAGGCCGAACTGATCGACATGGTTGAGCACCTGCGCTCGATCACCAGTATCTCGACGTGGGTGCCGTTCAACGAAGGCTGGGGGCAGTTTGACGCCGCGCGCATCGCGGAGGTTGTGAAGACGATCGACCCATCGCGTCTCGTCGACCACGCGAGCGGCTGGCACGACCAGGGCGGCGGCGATGTGCTCAGCAAGCACATTTATTTTCGGCCGGTGCGCGTGCGTCGCGCCTGGAAGCGCGATGAGCGCGTCGTCGCGCTGACCGAGTACGGCGGTTTCGGCTACGCGGTTGGGCGACACCTGTGGGGCACGAACCCCAGCGGTTACAAGAAGTTTGAGTCGGCCGGGGCGTTGCTGGCGGGCTTCCAGCGACTTCACCGCGACGAGATTGCCCCCGCGATTGCCGAGGGGCTGGCGGCCACGATCTATACCCAGCTCAGCGACGTTGAAGACGAAGTGAACGGCATGGTCACCTACGACCGCGAGGTTGTGAAGTTTGATGAGCGAGCCGTGCTCGCCATCAACGATCAGTTGCGGGCGGTGTTTGCTGGCAAGCGCGCCGGAACCACCGAGAGGGATGCCGGAACCACGGCGAAGGGCGCCGGAACCGCGGCTGAGTGAGGTCGCGGTGAGTGGCTTTAGGCCTCAGGCTTGGTGGAACGCAGCTTGCTGGTGATGTCGAGCAAGGCGCGCTGTTCGTCTGTGCTGAGCACCGACATGCGGTGGGCAATCGAGCGACCGTGAGCGGTTGCCAGCAGACGGAACGCGTGGGCGCCGGCGTCTGTCGCGGTGAGCACGGCGCCGCGGCCATCTTCGGGGTCGGCGCACTTGGTGAGGAGTCCGCGGGTGACCATGCGGTCAACGAGGCGCGAGACGCTGGGCTGACTAATGAGCATTTGAGCGGTCACATCGCGCAGGCGCGCGGTCATGTTGGGTGCGCGCGTGACGGTGAGGAGCACGTCGTATTCGCCCTGCATGATGTCGCGGCCTTCGAAGTCGGAGGAGATCTCCGCGAAGATCTCGTGCTGCGCGCGAAACAGGCTCTCCCACGCATCCATCGCCAGTCGTCGGTTGCTCATGACCCCATTGTATACGCGTGAATAGATTTTGGCGACGCCTGCGGATGTGGGGTGCCGGAGCGTGCGTGATGTCAGCGGGCGCGCGACTCCGCGAGCCGTACGACGCCTGAGGGTGCGTGGGTGCCGCGTTCATAGGATAGTGCCATGAGGGGATTGAGAAAGTTTTTGCTGTTGATGGGGATTGCGGCGGGAGCCGTTGTCGCGGGGTTTGCTCCGTTTCCCGCGGTGGCGGTGACCAGCCCCGCTCCTGCGGCCGTGGTTCCGAGCCCCGCGACCGCAGCCGTGGTTCCGGCGGCGCACGTGGTTCCGTCCGCCGGCGATGTCAATGACTTCACGTTCGACAGCGTTGAGGTGGAGTACGAGCTGACGGCGGGGGAGGACGGCGCCGGGCACCTCACGGTCGTTGAGACGTATGTCGCGAATTTCACGAATGTGGACACGCATCGCGGCATGCAGCGGGTGCTGCCGACTACGTTCAATGGTGCGCCGTTGCACCCGCATTTGGTGTCGATCACCGACGAAAACGGCAAGCCCCGCGCGTCCGACGCCGAGACTGACGACGGCAACTACCTGATGACTTCACGCGCCGATGACCCGGTTATCGGCAAGCAGACCTACGTTTTCACCTACACGCTTGACAACGTTGCGGGCTTCTACGCAGACGCGAACGTCGACGAGTTTTATTGGGACGTTGTGGGTGCCGAGTGGGCGCAGCCGTTCGGTGAGGTATCGATGACGCTTCACCTCGACGAAACGTTGGCCGAGGCGCTTAGCGGTGACATGTCGTGCTACGTGGGCGGGTGGAACTCGACCGATCGGTGTGAGATTTCGGCGTCGGCCGACGGGCGCACGATTTCTGTGGCGCCCGGGTCGCTGCTGCCGCATCAGGGTGTGACGATCGCGGTGGGTTTTGAGCCCGGAACCTTTGTGCCGTTTGACGGTTCGTATCTGACGCAGGGCGCGACGCCCGTACAACTGGGGCTGGTCGGACTGGGAATCGCTGGCTTTATCGGAGCGATTGTGGTGCGCCGCACGAAGATGCGTGATGCGCCGGGGCATCCCGTCGTGGTTGCGCAGTATGAGCCGCCAGCCGGGGTAGACGCCATGAACGCCGCCGTCATGCTCGGGCGCCGTGCCTCCGCGACGACGGCCGAAATTCTTGAGCAGGCGGTGCGCGGAACCATCTACATTCGCGAAGATGACGCCAAGCGTAAGGAGTTTTCGCTGGTGCTCGCTGACCCAACCCTCGTTGGCGATGCGAATGGGCAAAAGCTCATCGACATTTTGTTCGGTGCGGGCGCGGCGCCCGGTGCTGAGGTGGCGTTGAAGGAGAACGAGAAGCTGGCGACCGAGCTGCCCGCGATGGTGTCGGCCACGGCTGCCGAGCAGTTGGCGGGCGGGGTGCGGTACACGCCGCCCGCCAGGTGGCGAGTGCAATTGCCGATCGTGCTTGTGCTGCTTGGGGTGGCTGCGTTTGTGGTTGGCATCGTGATTTCCGCTACCACCTTCAACCCGACTGCGGGACTGATTGGTGGCGGTGCGTTCGCGCTCTCGCTGGTGGGCATCAGCATGCTATTCAAGCGTCCGTTTACGTCGTTTGGAGCGAATCTTCGTGACCACCTGTTGGGGCTCAAGGAGTTCATGACGTGGGCCGAGGCCGACCGCATTCGCATGCTGCAATCGCCCGAGGGGGCCGAGCGCGTGGGCGTCAATGTTGGCGATCCGGCCTCGATGCTGCGGTTGTACGAGCCGCTGTTGCCGTTCGCCGTGGCATTCGGCATTGAAAAGCAGTGGACCAAGAACATGCAGGTTTACTACGAAATCGGCAACGCGGTTCCGCTCTGGTACGCCGGAACCACGCCGTTCACCGCGGCATCGCTCGGGTCGGTTGTGAGCTCGTTCACCGCGGCGTCATCGGCGTCGTCTTCGAGCAGCGGCTCGAGCGGCGGCGGTTCCGTCGGCGGTGGCGGCGGCGGCGGAGGTGGCGGCGGGGTTTAGGGGTCGCGGGGTGACCATGTTGATCCATTGCACAGCCGTTGTGCACGATTGAGAACGGTCTGCAGGAGAAATCCGCCTCATTGGTCACATCAGCCTCATCAGTCACACCGGTGCGTGCATAACGGTCGCGCGTGACGAGCCGGCGTGCGCCGCGCGATGGTTCCGGAACCATGTGGCGCGGTGCGGAACCATGATGCCGGTGACGGGGCAATACGCTGAATGTGGCGGGGAATGTGTAGAGCCGGTCGGAGAGGCTTCCGACCGGCTCTATCCCTTGCACCAAGAGTGTCCTGCAATCACATGTCGGTAGCTGCCACAGCAAAACAACTACCGTGCACTGACTATATAACGGCGAGATAACGAAGGGAAGAGTCTGTCGTTATGTTTTTGTGATTTGTTTGCTGGGTGCGGTGTTGTGTCAGGCCCGACCACTGCGGCGTTCGCCTGCGGCGGTGCGCTCTGCCTCGCGCTCATCGCTGCTGGCGGCTTCGTCCTCATCGTTGCGGCAACCCCCGCTCCCACAGCAGCAGCCCTTCGTCACGAGATCCCACGGACGCTCGCAGTGGAATGAGACGGGGCGGCCACGCATGGCGGGAGTGGGCCATCTCAGAGATCCCGGCAAACTCTCATACAACTACCTCTTGATCGGCCTTTTACCACGATCCAATGTCGGAGGTTGGTGAGAGGCTAGAGCCATGACAACGACACCGCAGTCACCGGCATCGCAGCTCCGCGATGCCATTGCGATGCTCGCGTCTGCCACGCGTTCTTTTCACGCCTCCGGAACCATGGAGCGATGCGCTGATGCTGAGGTTGTCTCCCTGCTTACTGCCTCGGGCGAGGCGCTTCGCGCTGCCGAATCGCTCATGATTACAGCGACCGGTGAAGTGCAGCAGCGCTCTGCGACAGCCGATGTTGCCGAGCGCCTCACCACCCGACTCGGCTGCGGTTCCGTCGCCGAGGCGATTCAACAGACGACGCTGGTTTCGTCGGGCACCGCTCGCAAACTCACTCGCGTCGCGCAGGCGGTCGCTCCCGGGCGGTCGCTGAGCTCTGGTTCCGCGCTCCCCCCGGCGCTTCCGGCGTTGCGCGCCGCCCTGCACGACACAGCCGTCGGGCTCGATGGCGCGATCGTCGTCACGGCGGCCCTGCAACCCCGGGGTCGCACGCTCGATTCTGAGCTGGTTGCGATCGCCGATCACGCGCTTGCCGCCGCCGCCCGCGGAGATGACTTCGACCCCGCAACGGGGCAAACCCGGCCCGACGCCATCATGCCGGCAACGGCTGATGTCTTGCGCATTCATGCGACGGCGTGGGCCAGCGCGATCGACCCCGACGGTGCCGAACCCATTGAGCAGGCGGCGATGCGTAAGCGCGGCGTCACCCTCGGTCGGGTGCGTGATGGGCTCGTTGAACTCCACGGGCTGATCATGGCCGAGGGAGCCGAGCAGATGCAGCGATTCTTCGATGCGGTCGGCACGCCCCGCCACACCCGCGTCTCGTTCTCCGACCCCGCGCATCAGCCCGGCCATTGCTCGTGTGAAGACAAATCTGCCTGTAGGTGCGCCGACGACGGCGTCGCTGACACCCGCACCGCCACCCAAAAGCGGCACGACGCGCTCGTCATGGCCTTCACGCTCGCTGCGGGCAGCGAAGACGCCCCACTTCTCGGCGGAGCGGCGCCCACGCTACTCATCATGGTCGACGAAGCAGCGCTCGCGGCGGGTAGCGGAACCGCGCATCTGCCCGCAACGGGAGCAACGGTTCCGCTTGCTGCCGCACATCACGCCGCATGCGCCGGAACCACGCAGCGCGTCACGCTGAACGAAGGTCGCGTTACGCATATTTCAAGCCCGCAACGCATCTTCACGATCCATCAGCGGCGAGCAATCACGCTGCGCGACGGCGGGTGCGTCATCCCGGGTTGTGAAATTCCGGCGGCGTGGTGCGAGATTCATCACGTCGAGGAGCATGCGCGAGGCGGCCCAACGCACACCGACAACGGGGTGCTGCTGTGCTGGTTTCATCATCGATATCTGGAGATATCGGGCTGGAGTATCCGCATGCGTGATGGCGTGCCGGAGGTGCGCGCGCCGGGGTGGATCGACCCGACGGGGCGCTGGCGGAGCAACACCCGCTCGTCGTTGCGTCTCACGCGTCGCGCACACCGAGTGAAGCCCGCCGGCGGGCGGGCGACGAGAGCGCCGCACGAGCATGGGTCCAATGCCACGCCTGACGGGTAGGTGAGCGCAACGGGCCGCCGTGCCCGACCGGAAGTGAGCGCCGTGCCTCACGGCGAAGCGACGGGAGAGGGGCGCCGTGCCCGCGCGTGCGGCCAACGCCCTGCTACCCTGAGCCACACGTCGGGGCAGCAACCAGAGCCGCTGACGAGCGCTTGTCGATGGAGCAAAAGGGTGGGGCGCATGAAGGCAGTGGTTCGCCGTTCTTGGGTTGATTGGATCGGTGCGCTCGCCAGCTTGCTGATCCTCGTCACGTGCTTGACGTATGTCGTCAGCGACGAGGTGTGGGCGCTGCTGCTGTGGGAAGTTGTCTCGTCGATCTACCTCTTTGTGGGATTCATCGTGGTGTGGCGCAGCAAGCGCGTGCACGAACCAGATCGCGACACGGCGCGCACGATCGTCGGCTGGATGTGGGTGTCGCCAATTCTTGCCGCCCTCGCAGGCGCCAACGCGGCCGTGACGGCGCTCCTCGCTCGGGCGTTCGGCGGCGACGATGTCAACGCGCTGCTCCTGGTCATCGCCGCTAGTGCCGCCATTGTCATCTCCTGGATGCTGCTGCAGGTCGGCTTCTCAGAGATGTACCAAGCAGTTGCCGCTTCGGGCGACGGCAACGACCTGATCTTCCCCGGAGAGGCCCCGCCGACGACGATGGACTACCTCTATTTCGCCTTCACACTCGGAACCTCGTTCGCCACGTCCGACGTCGAAGTGATCAGCACGCGCGCGCGACGAGTGGTTCGTGCACAGCGTGATGGCGTTCTTTTTCAACGCGCTTGTGCTCGCCGTGGTGTTCCAGATTTTGCACGGATTGCTCTCTAACTAGAGCCCCCGCGACAAATACTTCACAACGATTGGATTACGCCGCCAGGCTAACTAAATAGGCGGAACAATGGCCTGAAATTCGCGGTTTTCCGGGCTTCTCGCGACCCTCGTTGCACTCCGTCGAAGCAGTTGTAGCGTAATTACTTGAACGTCGTCAAATTTGAGCAGGCTACTCGCGTTGTTCACGGCACACATTCGTGTTGCATTTAGAAACTTCTAGTTGCCAGGATTCCGCGAAGCGCTAAAGCCCCGTATCCAGGGTGATGGCGTTCGGACCGGCCGCTGTCGGTTCCGGGGGTGCAGGTGTGACGTCAGCTTTCAAGATCACCTGCGTTTGGATGGGGTAATTGCTGTGCGTTTTTTTGATCCCGAACGCCGCGGTGGCCGACTGGCATTAGCCGGTGGGCTCGCTGCGCTGATGGTGCTTTCGCCACTCGTTGGCGGGCCCGCTGCGACCGCGGCGAACCAAAACGAGGTGGTCATCGCACTCAACTTCGACGGTACGTCACCGGTGGCCGCCGATGCCGCCTTTGTTGACGCGTCGCCGTCGACCTATACCGCGCTCGACACGGGTGCGCACACTCCGGGTCTTGACCACTCGCTCCAGAACCGCGTCGTGCGCACGTACGACCAGTACGGCTACGTCATTAACTACAACGTCAACGAGGCTGAGGGCAAGAACGTCATGCTCACGGTCGAGCTGACCAACGGCACCGGCGGGGCGCTCGCAGACCCGAATTCGGCAAACCCCAACCCGAATTCCAACGTTCGGTGGAACCAAGACCCAGACATGGCGGCGAATGGCTGGTTTACCGGCTGCCTTCCCAACCCGAACAACGCCGATCCCGCCGGTACGCGCATCGTCGGCGCGACGTTGTACTGCAAGCTGGGCGACGTTCCCGAGGGCACGCAGGGCACAATCCGACCGACGGTTGCGCTCAGCAACGGCGTCGACGCCACGCAGATCGGCGCCAAGGTCACCATGACTTCAACGTCGTCCCAGCAGACGACCACGCCCTCCAGCGTCGCTCCTAACGTCTTCGTCTCTGCCGCCCCGATGGGTAACTGGATCAAGGGCGCCGCGAAGGTGGCGCCGGCGCGGTCAGGCGGAACCGCTACGGGCGAAGAGGGCTACATCATCCTCTTCCCGATCGGCATGACGGACTCATCGCAGCTCGGGTCCCCAACTCGGGGTACAAGCCGCATCCCCGCGCCCACGGGCACCGAGGCGATCAACTTCTTCGACCACTTCTACAACATCGGCGGGCTCGCCAACCCGAACCTCTCAACCAAGATTCGGTTGGCCACCTCGACTGAAATCACCTGGACCGCCAATAACAATCCCGAGGCGCAGAAACTGTACGGCCCCGTCTGTGGCGCGTACAACGCGGGCAACAAGGGGGCAATGCCAGGCGGCCTCGGCGCCAGCTGGACCTGCGGCACGGCCGTGTACACCAACTCGTATCCGACCGTACCCATGTCGGTGCAGGGATACTCGGTGACTGCTCCGGCATCCAACGCCGACGGCTCTCTCTGCCTTCATCGCTGCCCCTCGCCGCCCGCGCCAGGGCGCGCCTGTCGCCACGTCAGAAGACGGCGCTACTGACTAGCTCGCTTCAGTTTGGAGTACCGCGGCGTTCGTAACCGCCACGGCTCCGGCTCTTCCGTAGCGCCGTGCGGCAGAGCACAATGGCGAGATGACCGGAACCATCGAGCCGCGCGCGTTGGACGTCGAGTCCCGTGCTCTCGGAACCCCGGCGCGTACTCACGCGTCAAGACGGCGCACGATTTTGCTTACCGTCGGCGTGCTGGGTCTGCTGGCGGGGTGCACCAGCGCACCCGCTCCGGTGCCGTCCGCGCCACCGTCATCACAGGTTCCGTCGTCGCCCGCAACCCAGCCGACCGCGCTCCCCACAACGCAGGCGCCGCCCGCCGCCATGCGCCCTACGAGGGAGCCGACCGCACTGGTGACCGATCTTGACGCGCCGTGGGATATTGCGTTTGTCGGCGAGACCGCACTGATATCTGAGCGTGACACCGCCACCATCTCTGAGGTGTCGGCAGACGGAACCACCAGGGTCGTTGGCATCGTGGCGGGCGTTGTGCACGGCGGCGAGGGTGGGCTGTTGGGGCTCGCCGCGCATCCCGACGAAAGCGCGCTCTTCGTCTATTCCACGGGGGAGAACGGCAATCGCGTCGAGAGGTATCAGCTCACCGGCGCCGCCGGATCCCTGTCTCTCGGCGAGGTGACGACGATCATTGACGGCATTCCGTCGGCCCGCAACCACAACGGCGGACGCCTCGCGATCGGCCCCGATGGCCACCTCTACATTGCCACCGGCGATGGTTCCGCCACGGCAACCGCACAGCAGCTGACTTCGCTGGGAGGCAAGATTCTGCGCGTCACCACCACCGGCGCGATTCCTGCCGACAATCCGTTTGCTGGCAGCCCCGTGTATAGCCTCGGTCACCGCAACGTTCAAGGGCTCGGTTGGGCAGTTGATGGCACGATGTTTGCCAGCGAGTTCGGCCAAGACACGTGGGACGAACTGAACATCATCACGCCCGGGGGCAACTACGGCTGGCCCGAATACGAGGGCATGAGTGGCGCCACAGGCGTCATCGACCCGGTGCAGGTGTGGGCAACCGACGACGCCAGCCCGAGCGGCTTGGCGGTGGTGGGCGGAACCATTTTCATCGCGAATCTGCGAGGGCGCGTGCTCTACGAGGTTGCCGCTTCTCACCCTGGCACGGCCGTCGCGCACTTCGATGGTGTGTACGGTCGGCTTCGGGATGCGGAACTCGCTCCCGATGGTTCGCTCTGGATCCTCACCAACAACACCGACGGCCGCGGCGACCCAACCGCCGGTGACGATCGCGTGCTGCGGGTTGAACTCACATCGGGTTGAGCCCGCGTCCGCCCCGCCATAACCTCCCCCGGGCTATTGGCGAAGCGCCATCAGCCGTGCGGTGTCGCCGAACACTTCCATACCCGCGCACCCCGCGGTTCCGGCGGCAATCGTGGTTCCGTCGCGGCCAATATGCTCAAACTCGATCGTCGCATCCAGAGTTTCTTCGACGCGTCGGTGCATGGCTGAACGCAGCGGTGCGTGCAGCAGGCCGCCGCGGGTGCGTTCGGCGCGGAGATTCAGGGTGCCGTCGGGGCCGTGCATACGCCACCGCACATGCGAATCATCAATGGTCAGCTCATCGTCCCGCGAGCCGTTCCACGTTGCCCAGGTGCTGAGGCGGTCGGGATACTTGATCGCAACGATGGAACCGCGAAACGTGCGGCCAAGCCCCGGAATAATCGCGCACGAGGCGACGAGAGAGCCCGCAATGTTCGCGCCGTCGCGATCGCTCAGATGGTTGCTCGCGAGCCACACGTAGCTCTGCGGAAACGCCGTTCCCCAGTCTTTTTCGATGTAACCACGGCCTCCCGTGAACTCCACCAGCCGGTCTTCGATCACGAGGGTTCCGGCGAGACCATGGCCAAACGAGACGATGCCGTGAAAACATTCCATGATCGGTATATAGCCGTACCAGCCCATGATTCCGGGCCGACGCATGGTCACTGGGTACGGGTCGATGGCACTCGAATACCAGAGCGATCCGCTGATCATCGGCAGGTCAAGCATGACCCCGCTCTGATCAAACCGGTTGCCGCCGATCGTGACCGCCATGCGGCCTTCGTCGGCTTCGAACTCGTCGGGCGGGAATGCGAAGTACCACGACCGTCCGCTCACGCCGTCGAGCACCTGAATGAAGGCTTCGTCGACGGAACCAGCACTCGCGTCGCCGCGGAAGATGCCGGGAATCAGCGCCCACCGCTGAGTGAGATCGGGGGAGACCAGTTTGATGTACCAGCCCTCGAAATATTCGCGGGTGCGGCCGCGACCGTGGTAACCCTCGGGGTGTCGCACCCCGCGCACGTACTGCATTGGCGACCGCATGCCCCCACGGTACTGGTGGCGTGGGGCGAGCCGATAGAGGCAACCCCGGTTGAGTCGATAGTGGTGACGCGGCCGCGATGACAGGGGTGGCCGATATGCTCATCGCACCCGTGTGCTTGCCGTTGCCGAGATCAGGAGTTGTCATGTCTGAGGCGTTCGATGTGATTGTGGTGGGTGCCGGCGTTTCGGGGCTCACCGCGGCGCGGCTGTTGGAGCGGGCAGGAAAGCGCGTTGTGGTGCTTGAGGCTCGAGAACGGGTGGGAGGGCGGGTTTACACCGAGCGCGCCGATGGGTTTGTCACCGATATGGGAGCCTCATGGATTCACGGCATCACCGACAGCCCGGTGGCTGCGGCGGCCGAGGCGTTTGGCATGCCGATGGTCGAGTTCACGGTGGGCGGGTATCAGCCAGATAGTCGCCCCATCGCGCACTACGGCCCCGATGCGCAACGCCTCGGCCCGCAGGCCGCGCACCAGTATGTCGCCGACATTCGCGCGGTGGATGCCGCGCTTGTTGAGGTGATCGCCGCATCGGCGCCGGGATCCTCCTACCGTGACGTGACGGACGCGACGATCGCACAGCAGGGGTGGGACCAGACGCGCGCCGAGCGGGTGCGCGAGTACATGGCACATCGCGCGGAGGAGCAGTATGGCGCTGCCGTGCACGACCTCGCCGCCCACGGCCTCGATGACGACACGATCGATGGTGACGAGGTGGTGTTTCCTGACGGGTACGACGTGTTGCCCGCACGGCTGGCCGCGGGACTTGATATTCGCCTCAATCACGTTGTGACCGAGGTGGCGTACACGAGCGATGGCGTTGTCGTGGTGGCAAACGGCGGAACCTTCACCGCGTCGCAAACGGTGGTGACGGTTCCGGTCGGGGTGCTGCAGTCGCCGGAGTTTGTGTTTCGACCCTCGCTGCCAGAGCCGCAGGCTGGCGCGCTGTCTCGACTTCGGATGAACGCGTTTGAGAAGGTCTTCTTGCGGTTTGAGAACAAGTTTTGGGATGACGAGGTTTATGCGGTTCGTCAGCAGGGGCCAGAGGGTGAGTGGTGGCATTCCTGGTACGACCTCACGCCGTTGCATGGCGAGCCGACGTTGTTGACATTTGCCGCGGGGCCTGCCGCGCTCGCGATCCGCACCTGGGGTGATGATGAGGTGGCATCATCGGTGATGGCGCAGCTGATTCGGTTATACGGCGCCGCCGCCGAGCCGCCCAGCGCGGTGCGCGTCACCCGCTGGCAAGACGATCCGTTTAGTCATGGTTCCTACGCCTTCATGACCGTCGCATCCACCGCGGCCGACCATGATGCGCTGGCGCAGCCCATCGATGGGGTGGTGCACATTGCGGGCGAGGCGACCTGGACGGATGACCCCGCGACCGTGCCAGCCGCCATGCTCTCCGGGCACCGCGCCGCATGCGCCGTGCTGGGGCACGATGTTCCGGTAGCCGGCGCCTGGCAGTCGGCGGCGTGATTATCGCGCCGCGCGCACGGCAGCGTGTTGATGCAATTTGGAACCGCCCTCAGACACCGCGGCAATACCTAGTGTGAGCAACGACAGTGAAATCATTGGCGCATCGGTGGATGACCCGACGGTATTTGGGGCCATCTTCGAGCGTCACGCCGCCGCGATTGGCGGCTACGCCCGGCGTCGCGTCGGCATTGACGCGGTCGACGACATTCTCAGTGAGACCTTTCTCATTGCGTTCAAACGGCGCGAGTCTTATGACCTGAGCCGGGAGTCTGCGCGGCCGTGGCTGCTGGGAATTGCGACGAAGGTCATGCATCGATATCGCCGCACCGAGGTGCGTGAATGGCGTGCGATAGCGACGGCGGAACCAGAGGAGGTTGCCTCTCACGAGCGGCGCTCCGACTCCCGACTCGATGCGTCCGCGGCCCTACGGGCATTGGCGCCTCAGATTGCCGCGCTCTCGCAGAAGGAGCGAGACGTACTGCTGTTGCACGCGTGGGGGGATCTGACCTATGAGCAGATTGCCGATGCGCTGCGGGTTCCCGTCGGAACGGTGCGATCGCGGTTGAATCGCGTTCGCACGAAGCTCGCACCCGCCGGCTCGCAGGGACAAGCCCGGCTCACGTGGATGGCAAAGGAGGACACCAATGAATCAGTTGGATCTCGTGCGTGACGCGCGAAAAGAAGAATCGACGGTTGAGCCGCAGGATCTGGCGCACGCCCGCGGGGCGCTCAATCGCGCCATGAATGAGGCGGCGCAGACGACGCGCGCGGGCGCTCGCCGTCGCCGGATGCGGGTCGGAATTGGCGGCGTCGCATCTGTCGGTGCCCTCGCGGCCGTCGCGTTTGTTGCGACCAGCGTGTTTGCGCCCCCGCCGTCGACGGAGAACACTGCCGCCGCAAGCGAAGTGTTGCAGGCGGCAGCCGACGCTACTCTCACCTCGGTGACGGGTGTCGATGTTCCGCTTGACGACGGCCAATACCTGCGCATTGAGACGACGCTTGACCAGGTGATGTTCAACCAGAACATTGCGAACCCCGAGACGGCGGCGTTTGGCCTGCAACGCGACAGCGTGCTCTACGTGCCGGCTGACCGTGCTGACGATTGGCTGCTGGAGACGCTGCCTGGCGAGGTCACCGGCGTGTACGGCGTAGGCGGGCAGGAGTGGCTGGAGGCCGTGCAGGGCGAATCGCAGACGTGGATGAACCAGGCGACGACCGTTGCGGCGTTGCCTGGTGGGGTTGAAGCCAGTGGGCAGCCCGTCGAGACGTATCGGGATCAGTATGACGAGATGCCGCGCGATCCTCAGCAACTGCTGCAGTGGTTCCGCGATGCGGCTCCCAACGGCTATGCGGGTTTCGCGATTGTCAACGCGCTGTGGCTCAACCTTCCGCCGGCGGATGTTCGTGCCGCGATGCTGTTGGCGCTCGCCGAGTCGGGTGAGTACGCGCTCGTTGCTCAGGAGGGGGACCTGGCGACGCTGGAACGGGTGGTTGATGCGGATCGCGCAGGAGAGTCACGTCAGCAGTTCGTCATTGATACGGCGCAGGGGCTCATCGTGCAGATGATCGATAGCCCGGAGTATCCGGCGGTGTTAAACCTCAATCAAACGACCATGACGTTCACGCTGACCGTGGTTGATGAGGCGCCGGCCCCGACGCAATAGCGCGGGGTGCCGGGCCACTGCGGCCGACCGCGAGAAGCCACGCAAATCGGGTTGCGTGGCTTCTCGCTGCGTGCTGTGGCGTTGCGCTGTGTGGGCGAACGTCGTGCTCTGTGGCTCGGCCATCCCTTACGCAATGTCCGAACCCCGGAGTATCGTCCACCGTGACGCAAAGGAGCATCATGTCAGCACAACTCGAAGCCATCAACATCACCTGTCGTGACCACGCCGCCAGCGGCGCCCGATGGGCCGAAATTCTCGGGTTGGAGGCGTACGGAGATGTCTCGGCCGCCAACGATTTCATCCTCTATCGCATCCCCAACACCGAGATCTTCTTCGCTTTCCAGCCGCCCGACAACGGTGAGATCGGGGAAGGGTTTGTGCCGCGCATCCACCTCGATGCGATGGCCTCCGGGAACACCCGTGACGAAGAGCTGCAGAACCTCCTCGCGCGCGGCATGACGCTTGTGGCTGATGCGCGCACGCCGGACGGTGCCGGCTGGTTCACCGTTGAAGACGCCGATGGCACTCAGATGTGCGTTGGGCGTTCCGAAGAGGAGCGGTCGGCATCGGCGGGTGAATCGTCATGAGCGATGCGTCCGCTGAGCGTGGACGCATCCTGATCGACCTGTTCACGACGCTCGATGGCGTGATGCAGGCGCCCGGCGGTGTCGATGAAGATCGCGAAGGTGGGTTTCGCTATGGCGGCTGGCAGGTTCCGCTTGACGATGATGTCATTGGCGACGAAATCTGGGCAGGCATGCAGGGGCTCGATGCGCTGCTACTAGGCAGAAAGACCTACGACATCTTTGCGAGTTACTGGCCGCATCACGCGAACAACCCGATTGGCGAGTTGCTGAACCGGGTGCCCAAGTATCTGGTTTCCGGCGGTGCACCCGCGGCTGAGTGGGCCGAGACCACGGTGCTTGAACCCACGCCCGCGGGCTTCGACGCGCTGCGTGACCGGCATCGCAATATTCACGTGATTGGCAGCGGCAAACTCGTACGAACGCTCCTCGAATACGGCACATTTGATGAGCTGAAGCTCTGGATGTATCCCGTTGTGCTCGGCGAGGGCAAACGGGTATTCGACCGCGGAACACCGCCGAGAAACCTGCGCCTGATTGCGCCCGCCACAACATCGCCGCGAGGTATCGTCACGCTCCGGTACGCGCCAGCGGAGGGGGAGGTGCGAAGCGGAACCATGGATTGACCCGCAACGTGGAATGAAGCGGAATTATTGAGTGACCGCAACGTGGAATGAAGCGGAAAATGAAGCAGCACTCTGGGAGTGCATTGCCCCTGTGTATGCATGGCGGCCGCACGCGCGATGGGCCCGCCGCCCCCGCGCGCTACGGGCCCCGCGCTTCTCAGGTCGTCAGGAGCACTTTGATGGCGCGGCGCTCGTCCATCGCTCGGTAACCTTCGGCGGCGTCTGCCAGCGGGAGGGTCATGTCGAAGACGGCGCCGGGGTTGATTTTGCGATCCCAGATCAGCTGGATCAGCTCGGGAAGAAAGCGGCGCACCGGTGCCGGACCGCCCAGCAGGTGAACCGTCTTTCCGAAGAGTTCGCCGCCATTGAGCGATACGCCATGCGAGACTCCAACGAAGCCGACGTGTCCGCCAGCACGGCACGCGCGAATGGCCTGTTCCATCGACTCCTGTGTACCGACGGCCTCGATGACGCTGTGTGCGCCGTAACCGCCGGTCATTTCCTTGATACGGGCAACGCCCTCGTCGCCGCGTTCTTCGACGATGTCAGTCGCGCCAAATTCGCGCGCAAGAGCCTGACGGTCAGCGTGACGACTCATCGCAATGATGCGGTCTGCCCCCAGCTGCTTCGCGGCCAGAATCCCGAGCAAGCCCACGGCGCCGTCGCCAACCACGGCGACCGTCTTGCCGGGGGCAGCCTCGGCGGCAACGGCCGCGAACCACCCGGTACCGAGCACGTCACTCGCCGCAAGCAACGACGGAATCAGATCCGCCGGCGGCTCGCCCGGCATCTTCACCAGCGTGCCATCAGCCAACGGAATGCGGGCATACTCGGCCTGCGTGCCAATCGCACCCATGCCCGTCGTGTGGATGCAACGCGACTGAAAGCCCGCCTGACAGATCTCACACGTGTTGTCAGACGTCATAAACGAGCCCACCACATGGTCGCCGACGGCAAGAGTGCGCACCTCGGCGCCCACCTGGGTCACGACGCCAATGTATTCGTGCCCCATGACCTTGTTGTGCACGCGGTCGTGCCCGCGATATGGCCACAGATCGGAACCACAGATACACGTCGCGGTGATGCTAATGATGGCGTCGGTTGGGTGCTCGAGCACCGGGTCTGCTCGCTCTTCAACCCGCACATCTCCGGGGGCGTGCATGACAACTCCGCGCATGATTCTCCTTCGCGTGTAGCAGTCGGCGAAAGCAGTCGCCGACGAAACCGAGGAATCCAGTCTGACGCGAATCGCGATGTCGTGGGGCGATACCGACGAAATTGCGCAACGGGCCGCGCGTCGCCGTGGCGCGAGCCCGGACCGTAGCGCGACCCGACCGCGCGCATCGCCCCATCGCTCCCAGCACCCGCGCGAAGAGACCCACGCACCCTTACTCCAACAGCGCCCGCACATCCTCTGCCGTCAGTGAGCCGGCAAAGAGGTCGCCGCCGTCGATGACCTCGGAGAACAGTGCCCGCTTCGATTCGCCGAGCGTCACCACCTTCTCCTCAATCGTGTCGCGCGCGACGAGACGGTAGACCATCACGGGCTTGGTCTGCCCAATGCGGTGCGTGCGGTCGATGGCCTGCGCCTCGGTGGCGGGGTTCCACCACGGGTCAAGCAAGAACACCGAGTCTGCTTCGGTCAGCGTGAGGCCGACGCCGCCGGCGCGCAGACTCACCAAGAACACCGGCGCATCCCCATCACGAAAACGGGAGATCACCTCGGGGCGCTTCGTCGTGGTTCCGTCAAGATATTCGTAGCGGATGCCGCGCGCCTCGAGCCGCGAACGCACCAGCGCGAGGTACGACGTGAACTGGCTAAACACCAGCGCGCGGTGCCCCTCGGCGGCGAGGTCTTCGATGCGATCCAGCAGCTCATCCAGCTTGGTCGTCGCACCGGGGCGCACATCTTCGTCGCCAATGAGCGAGGGATCAAGCGCCAGCATGCGCAGCAGCGTCAGCGAGCGGAACACGATGAAGCGGTTGCGGTCGAGATCTTCGACGAGCCCCAAAATCTTCTGGCGCTCGCGCTGCAAGTGGAGGTCGTAGAGGCGCCGATGCTCGCGGCCGAGATCAATGGTGACCACCTGCTCGGTGCGTGAGGGTAACTCCAGCGCCACGTTCTGCTTGGTGCGCCGGAGCATCAGCGGCCGAATGCGTCGGCGCAGCTCGCCGATGCGCTCGGCAGAATGCGCCTTGATGTAGCGGTCGGTGAATCGCAATCGTGAGGGATACAGCCCGGGGGCAACGACGCGCAAAATCGCCCACAGATCGAGCAGGCTGTTCTCCATCGGGGTGCCGGTGAGCGCAATCTTGATATCAGCGCGCAACGCGTACGCGCACTCGTGCACCTGCGACGCCGGATTCTTGGTGTACTGCGCCTCATCGAGCACGAGCGCGCGCCAGCTCTGGCGCTCGAAGCGATCAAACTCCAGACGAAACAGCGCGTATGAGGTCACCACAACGTCAGCATCAGCCGGAATGGGGTCGCGCGTAGAACCCACCATCGCCACCGTCAGCGCGGGAGCGAATCGGCGAATTTCATCGCCCCAGCCACCAACGACCGAGGTGGGCGCGACGACCAGAAACGGCCGACCGCTGCCCCGCACATGCTGCATCAGCGCGATTGTTTGCAGAGTCTTTCCCAGACCCATATCGTCGGCCAGAATGCCACCGAGACGGTGCTCGTCGAGGTGCGCGAGCCAGCGAAACCCGTCGAGTTGGTAGGGGCGGAGTGTCGCTGTCAGCCCGTCAGGCGCGTCGATCGGAACCGGTGTGCCGACGAGAGCGCGGGCAGCGGTGCGCCATGCCACAGCCTCGGGGCGTTGATCCGATTCGTCTTCGAACGGCTCAAAAAGGTGCGCGTGGTAGCGGCTGACAATTGCACCCGTCTCCCACTCCTCGAGGTGCGCGCCCTCGTGAATCAGCTCACGCAGGCTGTCAAAGATCGGCTGCTTGAGTGAGAGGTAGGACTTATCAACGAGCAGCAGTTTGGTCTGACCGCGGCTCAGCGCCGCGAAGACGCGGGCAAACGGCACGATGTAGTCGCCCAGCATGATGACAAAGCCGAGGCTGAGCCAGTCGTTACCCTCGGTCGGCACCGCCGTGAGCCGCAGAGTGGGCGCCTCGGCCGTTGCGCGGTAGTGCGGCTTTTCGCCGACACTTTCGATGCGCACGCCACTGTCGGCGATCGCCGGTAGCTCTTCCGCCACAAACGCCGCAGCGTCAGCGCCGCTGAGTTTGTCTCGCAGATCAATCGGTCCGCTGAGTAGCGGCTGATGGATGGAACCAATCCAAGACTCCCATCGCAACAGCACAACGTCTTGGGGCCGGTACTCCACCACCAGCACGGTCTCTTCGCGCACCTCGGGCAAATCGATGCCGCGTCCTTGCAGCCCGATCCGAGTGCTGAGTGCGGGGTAAACCTGCTCCCAAAACTCCTCGACATCGGCGACGGGCACCCGAATAGCGCCAGCCTCATCGCGCACCAACTCGAGCCCCGCACCGCGAACGGGCGCCAGCATGACGCGCAGGTCGGGGTCAAACGCGCACATGTAGACGCCATGGTCGGCGACGACGCCGGTGGGGGGCACTCCCACATCGTCAATCGTGACCGTCGGCGCGATGCGCAGCCCCGAGGTTCCGTCGGCCGCAATCTCTGCCACAACCCGAGCCGCGGGCGCCACATCGACCCTCGTGGCCTTCTTTCCAGTGAGCAGGGTGATGCCGGTGGTGGCGGCAGAATCAAGCAGCGGCCAGAGCAGGGGGCTGGCGAAATCGTCGAGGTAAAGCCAATCGCTCTCCGACGCGCGGTAGCCGGAACCACTGGCGCGGTGCAGGGCTGCGAACTGAGTGAACCACGCAACCTGCGCGGCATCAAGCCCGAGTCGCTCCACCTTGTACGTCAGGGTGCCCCACGTGATGTCGCTGGTGACCCAGTTGCCGCTCTTGCTTCGCAGGGCCGGTCGCACGCCCAGCCGCTGGGTGCCGCGCTTTCTGACCGATGTGGCGGGCGTCGCTTGCGGTGAGGTCCACTGACTGCCCGGGCGGGTGAGCGTTCGCAACTGAAACAGCAGGCCGAGATCGGCGTGCCCGTCTGCCGCGGCGGGAGCCGTCACGGCCAGGCGGTCGCGCCAAGATTCGGTTTTCTCGCTCACTCGTCGATTCTTGCAGGCGCCTCAGACAGCCGCGCGCTGGTTCCACCCATCCAAGGGGCGGAACCAGCGCACCGCATCAGAAACAGGGCCGATTTAGTACCAGTTGGTGGCTTGCGAGTGCGACCAGGCGCCGCACGGGCTGCCGTAGACGGCATCGATGTACTGCAGACCCCAGATGATCTGCGTGGTGGCGTTCGTGGCCCAGTCATCGGCGACGGTCGCCATCTTGCTACCGGGCAGCGACTGCGGAATGCCGTAAGCGCCCGACGAGGAGTTTTCGGCCTGATAGTTCCAGCCCGACTCCTTGCTCCACAGCGACTCCAGGCACGCGAACTGGTCGCTGCCCCAGCCGTAGTCGTTCAGCGCGATGGATTCGGCCGTGGCGCGTGCGCCGTCCGGGGTGTTGGCGGCGGCGAGCGCTTCGGCCGCGGCGGCTTCGGCGGCGGCCTGCTCTGCGGCTGCCTGCTCGGCGGCCACGCGCTGCGCGGTAACGAGGAGGTCGGCGCGAATGGTGGAGGTAGCGGTCACAACCTCTTCGGTCGCGGCCACGAGCTGAGCGGTGTTCATGGTGAGGGCTTCGTCTGCGGCGCCCGTCACCGTGAGCGAGTCGGCCAGATACTCCCGCAACTGCTGCGCGTCAACGGCCGGAGTGGCAATCGTGAGGCCCGAGGCGGCCACCTCGGCGTTGGCGGCGTCGGCGTCAGCAACCGCGGCGTCGGCGGCATCGGTGGCGGCACGCAGCTCGGTGAGTTCGACCGCGGGCAACATTTGGCGGACGGGCGGAACCAGGCCCGCGGCGACAGCGGGAGCGGAGGCTCCGAGCGTGCCGAGTGCGACGAGAGCACCCACCAGAGCGATGCTGGCGCGGCGTTTGGAAGGAGCGGGCGGCTGGGGCCGCGAAGTGTGAGACGAGAAAGACATTCAAAACCTCGGGTTGGGATCCACCGACTTTCGGTGGCGGGCGCGCCCAGCGTGTTCGGGTACACGGAGTCTGCGTTCGGGTACGCAGTTCATCGGGAGCGGTGCGTGTTGTTCGGGGCAACACCTGAGCAACCTTGAGCGGCTGATCTGGGCAAAGCTGATGAACAAGCTGAGCGAACGGTGTGTGGGCCGCGCCTGCGCGGCCCGAGCTGCCCGAAAAGCGCCGTCCACAGCGCAGGCGCCGTGCCGTTACCGTTCCGTTACTTTCCGCGTGTTTCCGGCCTGCGCGGCACCGCGGCCAGTTGATTTAGGCACACCGAAAAGGTACGTTTTCGGTGTGCCTAAAAATCGCAAGCTTCACACTGTACTGAGCGCGACCGTGCTCAGTTTGGTGATGCTCGCGCTCGCGGCATGCACGACGCCCGCCGTGACCGAGGCCGAAGTCGAGGCCGAGTCAGAAAGCCGTCCCGTGGTGGTGGCGACGTTCAGCGTGCTGGCTGATATCGCCAGCGTGATCGCGGGGGAGCATATTGACGTGCGATCCATCACCAAAGTGGGCGCCGAAATTCACGGCTACGAACCCACCCCCGGTGACATTAGGCAAGGGGTGCAGGCCGATCTTCTCATCGATAACGGCTGGGGATTGGAAGCATGGTTTGACCAGTTCACCGCCGATCTCGATGTGCCTATTGTCACCCTCACCGACGGTCTCGATCCCATCGATATCGCCAGCGATGCCTACGCTGGTAAGCCCAACCCTCACGCCTGGATGAGCCCGAAGAACGTGCAGCACTTCGCCGAGGTGCTCGCGGCCGAGTTCACCAAGCTTGCCCCCGAGCATGCCGCCGATTTTCAGAGCAACGCGCAAGCGTACATTGCTCAGCTCGAGCAGGTGCAGACCGAGCTGGTCAGCGCGATCGAGAGCATTCCGCCGCAACACCGCACACTCATCACGTGTGAGGGCGCGTTTAGCTACCTTGCCCGAGACGCAGGCCTTGCCGAGGTTTTCATTTGGCCCGTCAACGCCGAGCAACAGGTCACGCCACAGCGCCTCGCCGCCATCATCGACACTGTGAACGGCACGAATGTGCCCGCGGTGTTTTGCGAGTCAACGGTGTCAGAGCGGCCCATGTTGCAGGTCGTCTCGGCGACCGACGCACGCTTTGGCGGCACGCTCTATGTTGATTCGCTCTCACTGGCCGATGGTCCTGTTCCCACCTATCTCGACCTCATCACCCACGACGTCGACCTGATCGTTGCGGCACTCGCGGGTGAGGGGTCATGACTCTCGCGATCGACGTTCGCGGTGTCACCGTGCGGTACGGCGAGACGCTTGCCCTCGACAACGTTGACCTGCAGGTTCCGCACGCCACCGTCACCGGCCTGATTGGCATGAACGGGTCCGGAAAATCAACACTGTTTCGCACCATCATGGGCGTGATCACCCCCGCTGCTGGTTCCGTTCTCATCGACGGCGAAACTCCCGGGGCGGCGCGCGCCGCCAGCGCCGTCGCCTATGTGCCGCAGGCCGAGGAGGTCGACTGGTCGTTTCCGGTGAGCGTGCGAGACGTCGTCATGATGGGGCGGTACGGCAAACAGGGCCCTCTTCGCCGTGCGTCGCGGGCTGATCGCGCCGCCGTCGATGAGGCGCTCTTGCGGGTGGGGTTGACGAGTCTCGCGGGTCGCCAAATCGGGCGGCTGTCGGGCGGGCAGAAGAAGCGCGCCTTTGTCGCTCGGGCGATCGCGCAAGATGCGCGCGTGCTGTTGCTCGATGAGCCCTTCGCCGGCGTCGACAAGCCGTCGGAGGCCATGATCACCCAGGTGCTGACGGAGCTCGCCGCCGAGGGGTGCGGTGTCATCGTCTCCACCCACGACCTCGCGGGTCTGCCGGGCCTCGCCAGCGACGTGGTGCTGCTGCGCAACCGCGTGCTGTTTCACGGCGATGTGGCCACGGGGTTGGAACCACGAATTCTGGCGCGCGCATTCGGCTGGGAGGAGGGCGCATGAGTTGGGTCGATGTGTTGTTTGAGCCGTTTCAGTTTGAGTTCATGCTGCGGGCCTACGGCGCCACGGTGCTGGCCGCCGTCGTGTGCGCACTGTTGTCGTGCTGGCTGGTGCTGATCGGGTGGTCGCTGATGGGCGACGCGGTCTCGCACGCAGTGCTGCCCGGCGTTGTGCTCGCCTACTTTTTTGGTGCCCCGTTTGCGATCGGCGCGCTGGTTTTCGGTCTGCTCGCCGTCGCGCTCATCGGCCTGATTCGTGACACCAGCCGCGTCAAAGAAGACGCCGCGATCGGCATTGTCTTCACGACGCTGTTTGCGCTGGGCCTGGTGCTGGTGTCGGTGATCCCCAGCCAAACCGATCTCGGCCACATCATCTTCGGCAACATTCTGGGCGTCTCAGACGCCGACCTGCTGCAAATCGCCATTCTCGCGGTCATCGCCATGGCCGTGCTGCTCATCAAGCGCCGCGACCTCACCCTCTACGCCTTCGATCCGGCGCACGCCTTCGCGATTGGCCTGCGCCCGCGCCTGCTGGGCGCGCTGCTGCTCGGGGTGTTGGCGCTCACGAGTGTCGTCGCGCTGCAGGTTATTGGCGTTGTGCTTGTGGTGGCGATGCTCATCATTCCCGGAGCCACCGCCTACCTGCTCACCGACCGCTTTGGCCGCATGCTGTGGATCGCGCCGCTGCTGGGCGCGCTCGCCGCCGTCGTCGGCATCACGCTCAGCTACTACCTCGACGCCGCCTCCGGCGCGCTCGTCGTGCTCACCCAAGGCGCCATCTTCGCAGTCGTCTACCTCTTCAGCCCCACGCAGGGCGTGGTTCCGCGTCTCGTCTCTCGCGTGCGCCGCCCGGTATCAGCGGCCCGCTGACACGCCATCGACGGCCGGGTCTTCCGGCTGTTCGGCGCGGGCAAGCTTTGACGGCCACCAGATGGCGGGGCCAATGTCGTAGGTGAGCGCCGGAACCAGGAGGGTGCGCACCACAAACGTGTCAAGCAGCACGCCAAACGCGACGATAAACGCGAGCTGTACCAAGAACAGAATCGGAATGACCGACAGCGCGGCGAACGTCGCGGCGAGCACGAGCCCGGCCGACGTGATCACGCCACCCGTAATCGCGAGCCCGCGCAGCACGCCGTGGCGCGTGCCGTGCTTGATCGACTCTTCGCGCACGCGGGTCATCAAGAAGATGTTGTAGTCGATGCCCAGGGCCACCAAGAATACGAATCCGAACAGCGGAACCGCGGCGTCGGCACCGGGGAAGTTAAAGACGCCGTTGAAGACCAGCGCCGACACTCCCATCGCGGTGCCGAAGGAGAGCACGGTCGTGAGAATCAGCAGCACGGGTGCGACGATCGAACGCAGCAACAGCATCAGGATCAGCAGGATCACCACGAGAATCAGCGGAATGATCAGGTTGCGGTCGTGAATCGAGGCGTCGTTGGTGTCGATCGCGGTGGCCGTCACGCCGCCGACGAGCGCATCGGTGCCCGCCAATTCAACGCGCAAGTCGCGCACCGTCTCGGCAGCGGCCGCGGAGTCGGCGGCATCTGTCAGGGTTGCTTGCAACAAGACGTGACCATCAACGACCGTCGGTGCCGGTGGTTCCACCCCCGGAGGGCCCTGCGCGACGATGCCATCGGCGGTCACCGTGGCCGAACCCGTGACCGAGTCTTTTGCCGAAATGGAGACGCTGGAGATACCGTCGTGCGCCAGCAGAATGTCGGCGACCTCTTGTTGCTTGGCCTCCGGAGTCAGCACGAAAGCGGGGCTGCCGGAACCACCGGGAAAGTGCTCGCCGAGCGCGGCTTGGCCGTCGCGCGCTTCGGAGGTGCCCAGCACCAGCTCGGACTGCGCGACGCCATCAGCCTTGAGCTGGGTGACGCCGACGGCGCCGACGAGGAGGATCAGGGTGGTGGCGATCCAGATGGCGCGGGGGCGCTTGCGTACGAAGCGAGCAAGACCCGCCCACAGACCCTTTTGCGGCATGCCGTGCTCGGCCTCGACCACGTCGGGCTCGAAGCGCGGGCGGCGCGGCCAGAACACCGCGCGGCCGAACGTAAACAGCAGGGCGGGCAGCAGCGTCAGGGCGGCGAGCATCGCGAACACGATGCCGAGCGCGGCGACCGGGCCTAGCGTGCTGTTGGATTTCAGGTCGCTCAGCAACAGGCACAACAGACCCGCGATCACCGTGCCACCCGACGCGAGAATTGGTTCCAACGACCCCTTCCATGCGCGAATCGTGGCCTGCCCCTTGTCTTGCGTGACGCGCATCTCTTCGCGGAATCGCGCGACAAACAGCAGCGAGTAGTCGGTCGCGGCGCCAATGACCAGGATGAACAGGATTCCCTGCGTCTGTCCGCTCAACAGCAGCACGCCCCACTTGGCGAGCCACCACACCGTGAGGAGGGCAACGCAGAGCGCGAACAGGCTGGTCGAGAGCACGACAACGGGAAGCAGGAGCGAGCGGTAGACCAAAATCAGGATCACGAACACCGCGAGCAGGGCGACGCCAAGCAGGAGGCCGTCGATGCCGGCGAAGCCTGAAATGAGGTCGGCGGTAAAGCCGGCGGGGCCGGTGATGGCAACGGTGACGCCGTCGGCAACGTCGGCTTTCAGCTGGTCGCTGAGGGTCATGACGACCTCGCCGATGTCGCTGTCGGCATCGATGGGGATGAAGGCTTGGGCGGCGAGCCCGTCATCGGAGGGGATGGCGGGGGAGAGGTTGTCGGTCACGCCCTCCACCGTCGGCGCCTTGTCGAGCGCGGCGGTGATGCTGGCGAGTTGCGCGTCGGTGAGGGTGGTGTCGCTCGTGAAAATCGCGATGGCGGGAATCGCGTTTTCGCCGCTGAAATCGCCGAGCACCTTCTGCACGGCTGTGGCGTCGGCAGAGTCGGGCAGGTAGGCGGTCGAGTCGTTCGAAGAGACCTCATCGATCTTGCCGAACAACGGTCCGCCGAGGCCAGCGCCCGCGAACCACGCCAGAATCAGCAGCGCGGGGATGAGGATTCGGAACCATCGCGCGCCGCCGCGCGTACGGGTGCGGGTGCGGGTGGATTCGCCCCGGGCGGATTGCTCGCGGACGGAATCGTCAGTAGCTTGCTCGCGAAGCTCTCGCCGACTAGACATCGTTCACCGTTTCTTCGTCACATCTCTCGCCAAACAGATTGCTAGCTTAGCAAGAAATACTATTCGCTAACGATCGATTAAGCTAGGGGAATGACAGAGCGCGAGGGCGTGAGCGGAGATGGCATCTACCGCCTCGATGCCAGCGACCCGGAAGGTCGACTTGTCGATCGTTCAGGCATGTCGGCCGACGATGTGGCGCAGGTCAGCGAAGTGATGCAAGCGCTCGGCGCTCTGCGCGCCGCCGAGCAACGAATTTCCGATGCATCGCGGCGCTATATGAAGCTCAATGAGACCGATATGCGTGCGCTGCACTTTCTCGCCGCGTGCTTGCACACCGACACGGTGGCAACGCCCGGCGCGATTGCCGCGCATCTAGGAATCTCAACGGCCTCGACAACGAAGCTGCTCGATCGGCTAGAGACCGGCGGCCACGTGACGCGTGCCGCTCATCCCACCGATCGACGCGCGCTCGCAATTGCTATTACCCCCGAAACGCACGAGGCAGCCATGCAGTCGGTCGGTCGCCAGCACGCCAAGCGCGTGCCGTCGGTCATGCGACTCAGCCCGGCCGAACGCGAGACCGTGATCGAGTTTCTGCGCAACATGGCCGCCGACCTCGACACACCTTAAACACCGAACGACCCCGACGCTATGCGCGGGGTCGTTCGAGCAAAACAGGCCTATTACCGGTAGTTGGCGTACTGGAGGTCGACGTCGAGGTCGGCGGCCTTGAGGAGGCGCTGTACCTCTTGCAGGTCGTCGCGGCTCTTGGAGCTCACACGAAGTTCGTCGCCCTGAATCTGGCTCTTCACGCCCTTGGGACCCTCGTCGCGGATGATCTTGTTGATCTTCTTCGCGTTCTCTTGCGAGATGCCTTCCTTCAGCGTCGAGGTGATGCGCACCTCTTTGCCGGAGGCGAGTGGTTCACCCGAGTCGAGGCTCTTCAGTGAGATGCCGCGCTTGATGAGCTTGGTCTGAAAGACATCGAGCACCGCGTTTGCGCGCTCTTCTGAGTTCGCCTTGATGATGATCGAGTCGCCGCTCCAGTCGATAGAGGCGTCGGTGCCCTTGAAGTCGTAGCGCTGCTCGACCTCTTTCTTCGCCTGGTTCAGAGCGTTGTCTGCCTCTTGGCGGTCGATCTTGGAGACGATGTCGAATGAGGAGTCAGCCATACGCACATGGTATCCGTCTGACGCGCAATCTGCCCTATGCATGCCGCGCACCTGCCCCACGCATGCCCGCGTGTAAGCGTTTCCACAATCACAATCTGGATACAGCGTGATTATTTGGCACAATTTTCTGTTGCGCATCTGGGTGAAGGGTGTGCATACTGTAAGCGCTTGCAATCACATCGCCAGGGCAACGTCGGCCGGCACTTGCGTCGACACCCTGGGCCCACAAACTCAGAGAGGCAACACCAATGATGGTGAACAAGAAGGGCGCCCTTGTATTTGGCGCACTGCTGGCAACGAGCGCACTGCTTGCTGGTTGCTCGGGATCGGCAAACCCCGCCGACACCACCAAGCCTGAAGATTCCACCGGCGCAGAGTCGAGCGAAAACACCCTCGTCGTCTGGGTTGACGCTGAGCGTGTAGACGCACTTCAGGGCGCCGCTGACGCTTACGAAGAGAAGACCGGCATCGCCGTAGACATCGTTGGTCGCGATGTCAACACGATCAAGGATGACTTCATCCAGCAGGTTCCGACCGGCAAGGGCCCCGACATCGTCATGGGCGCACACGACTGGGCCGGCGAGCTCGCCACCAACGGTGTCGTTGCTCCCCTCGAGCTTGGCGACTCCGCCGCCGACTACCTCGATGTTGCGCTGAACGCCGCCACCTACGAGGGTACCGTTTACCTGCTTCCCTACGCTGTCGAGAACATTGCGCTGTTGCGTAACGCCGACATCGCTCCCAACGCGCCGACCTCGTTCGACGACATGCTCGCCACCGGCACCGCCGCTGGCCTCGAGCAGCCCTTCGTTGTTGAGCAGGGCGTTGAGGGCAACCCCTACCACCTGTACCCGTTCCAGACGGCATTCGGCGCTCCGGTCTTCGGCCTTGACGCTGACGGCGGCTACGACCCCACCAAGCTCGAGCTCGGCTCGGCTGGCGGCACCGAGTTCGCTAACTGGCTGGCAGCACAGGGCAAGAACGGAACCGGCGCGCTGAACACCGACATCGACGGTGCCATCGCTAAGGAGAACTTCCTCTCCGGCAAGTCGGCTTACTGGCTGACCGGCCCGTGGAACGTTGGCGCAGCGGTTGACGCTGGCATCAACGTCTCCGTTGACGCGATCCCCAGCCCGACCGCAAACCCGGCTCAGCCGTTCGCTGGTGTCAAGGGCTTCTACGTCTCGAGCGAGTCGAAGAACACCGTTGCTGCCAACGACTTCCTGGTGAACTACATCGGAACCGCTGACGTTCAGCTTGAGCTGTTCAAGGCTGGCAACGTTCTGCCCGCTCTGACGGCAGCAGCCGAAGAAGCATCGAACGACCCGATCGTCGCTGGCTTCGCAGCCGCCGGTGAGAGCGCAGTTCCGATGCCCGCCGTTCCCGCCATGGGTGCCGTGTGGCAGTACTGGGGCATCGCCCAGGCTGAGATCATCAACGGTGGCGACCCGACGACGGTATGGGCAAAGCTCGTATCAGACGTCGCGGCAGCGATCAAGTAGTAGCAATTCTGTGGGTGCGGCGCTAGCGTCGCACCCACAGACACGTTCGGACGGGGAAGGGTCAGCCGCATGACCATAGAGGCGCCAGTCGAACCACCGGTTCGTCGCACCAAACAACAGCGTCGTGCCGCTCATATCGCCGAGCACGCCAGCGGGAGCATCTGGGCGATTGTCGCCAAGCTTGCGCTACTCGGAATCGTCGATGCCATCGCGATCTACGCGGTCATCGTTTTGGTCGGCTATCAGCAGTGGGGCGTTGCCGCCCTCGTGATCGCCGTCACGATTCTCGTCAACTGGATTTACTTTTCGCGCGGCAAACTGCCCGCCAAGTACCTGGTTCCGGGCGTCATCTTCCTCCTGATTTTCCAGGTGTTCGTGCTCGGGTACACCGGGTACATCGCCTTCACCAACCAGGGCACCGGCCACAGCCTGAACAAAGATCAGGCGATCAGCTCTCTCATGGCGACCTCGCTTGAGCGCGTCGAAGACTCTGTCACCTACGACGTCACCGTCGTAGAAAATGGCGCGGGCGAGCTGGGCCTGCTGGTTACCGACCCTGACGGAGACGTGTCGGTCGGAACCACGGAGTCGGGCCTCGAAGAGGTCTCGGGTGCCGAAATGGACGGCGGCAAGGCTGTCGCGCTCGAAGGCTGGACCTCCCTGAAGTTCGCCGACGTCGTCAACCGTTCTGACGAGCTCGAAGCCCTTTCGGTTCCGCTCTCCGACGACCCGAACGACGGCGCCCTGCGCAGCCCCGACGGCCAGAAGGGGTACCTGTACACCTCGTCGCTGACGTACGACCCCGTTGCCGACACCATGACCGATAACGACGGAACCGTGTTCTCCGACAACGGCGAAGGCTCGTTTGTCGCCCCCGACGGTACCGCGCTGACTCCGGGTTGGACCGTCACCGTCGGCTTCGATAACTTCATCCGAGCCGTGACCGACCAGCGTCTCGCACAGCCGCTGATGTACGTCACAGCGTGGACCTTCGCCTTCGCGATTCTGTCGGTCGCCACGACCTTCTTCCTCGGTCTGTTCCTCGCCATCGTCTTTAACGACATGCGCATGCGCGGCCGCAAGGTCTACCGATCGCTCATGATCCTGCCGTACGCGGTTCCGTCGTTCCTGTCGGCGCTGGTGTGGGCGGGAATGATGAACCAGTCGTTCGGTTTCATCAACCAGGTGCTGCTGGGCGGAGCCGATATACCGTGGCTCACCGATCCGTGGCTCGCCAAGGTTTCCATCCTGTTGGTGAACCTGTGGCTCGGCTTCCCCTACATGTTCCTGGTGTGCATGGGTGCTTTGCAGTCGATCCCAGAAGACGCGCTTGAGGCGGCGAAGATGGACGGCGCAAAGCCGTGGGCGGTGTTCCGACTCATCAAGCTGCCGCTACTTCTCGTGAGTGTGGCGCCGCTGCTGATCGCATCGTTCGCGTTCAACTTCAACAACTTCAACGTGATCTTCATGCTCACCAACGGTGGCCCCCGAGATACCGCGGCCCCGATCCCCGTCGGCTTCACCGACATTCTGATCTCGATGGTCTACAAGGTGGCCTTTACCGGGCAGACCCGTGACTACGGCCTCGCCAGTGCCTACTCCATCTTGATCTTCATCATCGTCGCGGTGATTTCGATCATTGCCTTCCGCCGCACCAAGAGCCTGGAGGAGCTGAACTAATGACTACCGCAGCACTTCCCACTGACATCGCCACGATCCCAACGAAGCGCCCGTTTAACTTCGGACGCTGGTTTGCGGCCACCGGATGGCGCCACATCGTCGGGGCGATCATGGTGATCTTCTCGCTCTTTCCGATCATCTTTGTCATCTCGTCATCGCTGAATCCCGAAAGCACGCTCACGGGCTCCAACGCGTTGTTCTCGGCGATTGGTCTCGACAGCTACGCCCGCATGCTCAACGACCCACAGGTTCCGTTCATGCAGTGGTTCGGCAACACCATGCTGGTGGCTGGCATCACGAGCGTGTCGACGGTCTTCCTCGGCGCCCTCGCCGCCTACGCGTTCTCGCGCATGCGCTTCGCTGGCCGTCGCGTCGGGCTGATGTCGATTGTGATCGTGCAGATGTTCCCGCAGATTCTGGCGGTCGTCGCGATCTTCCTGCTGATGTCGACGCTGGGCGAATGGTTCCCGGCGATTGGCCTGAACACCCACGCCGGCCTGATTCTGGTCTACCTCGGCGGCGCGCTCGGCGTGAACACCTACCTCATGTACGGCTTCTTCAACACGGTGCCGAAAGACATCGATGAGGCCGCGAAGATCGACGGCGCAAGCCACGCGCGCATCTTCTTCACGATCATCCTGCGCCTGGTGGCCCCGATTCTCGCGGTTGTCGCGCTGCTGAGCTTCATTTCAACCGTGAACGAGTTTGTGGTCGCCTCCGTCATCCTCACCGACAAAGAGACCCAGACACTTGCCGTTGGCCTCACGCAGTTGGTCTCCAACCCGCGTTACGCCGACTGGTCGGCGTTCTCGGCCGGTGCGGTGATGTCGGCTCTGCCAGTGGTGGCGCTGTTCCTCTACCTGCAGAAGTACATCGTCGGTGGTCTGACCGCCGGCGCCGTCAAGTAATCGCCGAAACGGCACCGATGAGCCGCCCCTACGTCTGGTCACCAGCGCGGGGCGGCTTCGTCGTTCACGCCCCGCCGGGCGGGAGCCGCGGAACCGCGTCAGGCGGAAGCAACACCCGTACCGCGCACGGCGATCTCGGCGCTGAACGAGGGGCCAAAGCGCATGCGAACATCGGTGACCTCGATCGCCGGACCCACCAACTCCGCCATGGTGTGCTCGCCCTCGACAGCTTCACGAATCTTGCGACGGAACGCGCGCGCAGCGATCGCTACGATGGGGTTGCGGCTCGTGATCTTGAGGTTCGAAACCCGCACGGTGAGCGATTCGTCAATCTCCACGTGCGCGGTTGCCGCGCCCGAGAACGCCAAGAATCCCTTGCGCGCCCCCACCGCGACGCGTACGTCGGCGCTGCGGTCGCTCTGCGAGGTTCCGCTCACCGCGAGTTTGGTGACCGTGACCTCCCCCGAACTGTTGGCGGCCTCACGCGCCGCTTTTGCCAGCTTGTCGAGGTCGGTGTCGACGCTCACCGTCGCGCGACCGCGCCAGGTCTTGACTCCGTCGAACCCCATCACCAGGCCATCGGCTTCGAGCCAGGCCAGCGGAACCTCGGTGGCGGTTGCGATGAGCGACAGCGGCGCCTTCTCCACCGTGATTCGCTCCAACACAACGCTGAGCCGGCCCAGCAGGCCCGTTGTCACAGTCGCGGCGGGAATCTCGAGCGCGGTTTCGGGATCGTCCTCGGGCGCGAAACGGAAAGCCGCATCGCGGGTGCTGATACTCAGCGACGGAATGTCGGCGCCATCGATGGAACCATCGATGTGCAGCCGGCGCAGGTCGCGTTCTGGCACGCCGCCGTGCCGCAGGATGTCGTGAATGAAGGCGTGCAACTCGGCACGCGTCTTCGGGCGCGGGCGCCACAGTGTGCGGGGCAACAGGGCTCGGTCTTCGTGCGCGAGCATGCCCCCAGCGTAGGCGGCGGCGCCGACCCTGACACAATGACAACACAACGAAAGGTGCATCCGTGACGCTGCTGCAGCCCCACCATGATGGTTCCGACCTCTACGTCTCAACGCAGGCGCCCGCGCTTGGCGACACCGTGCAGGTACGCGTTCGCGTGCCGCAACACTACGGCCCACTGACGGCGGTGCGCACCCGTTCTAACCCCGACCACGAGCCGGCATGGAGCGAAGCGACGCTGGTTTCGAGCGCCGACGGGTGGGACTGGTGGCAGGCCGACATTGTCGTTGAAAACCCGCGTCACGGGTACCGGTTCTTGTTTATCCACACGAACGGTGCGGTCGAAACCCTCAACCAGTCGGGATTGCACACCGGTGAAACGCTTGACGCCGAAGACTTCGCGTTTGTTGCCAGCACGCCGCCACCCGCCTGGCTGTCGGAGTCGGTGATGTACCAAATCTTTCCCGACCGGTTCGCCCGTTCGGCGCTGGCCGATGAGCGCCCCACGCCCGAGTGGGCTATTCCGGCCGAGTGGGATACCCCGGTTGATCCGGTCATTCCGGGCCGCTCGCAGCAGTTCTATGGCGGCGACCTCGACGGCATCATCGAGCACCTCGACCACCTGCAAGACCTAGGCGTCACGCTGCTGTACCTCACCCCGGTGTTCCCGGCGGCCTCCAACCACCGCTACGACGCCTCGAGCTTCATGACGGTTGATCCGCTGCTCGGCGGTGATGAGGCCTACAAGCGGCTGATCGACGCCGTTCACGCACGGGGCATGCGCATTATTGGCGACCTGACCAGCAACCACTCCGGCGACCGCCACGAATGGTTCCGCGCCGCCTACGGCAATCCGGCGGCGCCGGAGAGTGCCTTCTACTACTTCACTAACGCCGACAACACCGAGTACGTGTCGTGGCTGGGCTCGCTCACCCTGCCCAAGTTCAATTGGGCCTCACAAGAGCTTCGTCAACGCTTTATCGAGGGTGAAGATTCGGTCGTCGCGCACTGGTTGAAGCAACCCTTTGGCATCGACGGATGGCGCGTCGACGTTGCCAATATGACCGGGCGATACCGCGATATCGACCTCAACGCCGAGGTGCGCGAGACGCTGCTGCGCACGGTGTTGGCGACCAACCCGGACGCCATTCTGCTCGGCGAATCGACCAACGACGCCACGAGCGACCTGCAGGGCGACGCCTGGCACGGTGCCATGACGTATCCGTCGTTCACGCGACCGGTATGGGGGTGGCTGAGCGACCCGCAAGGAACGCCGTACCTCACCTATGACGGCGAAGAGGTCACCGAACCCTGGTTCTTCACGCAGCCGATCGGCGGCATTCCGCGGTACACGGCGCGTGATGTTGCCGCCGCGATGACGCGGTTTACGGCTGGCATCCCGTGGCGGGTGCGACTGGGCAACATGCTGCCGCTTGACACCCACGACACCGCACGGTTTGAGACCAACGCGGCTGCCGGAACCATGCCGGTGGCGGTGGGCTTGTCCCTCACGTTGCCGGGGGTGCCGGTGGTGTTCGCGGGCGACGAGTACGCGTTGACGGGGGCCGACGGCGAGAGCAGCCGCACGCCGATTCCGTGGGGCACGGAGGGCGACCCCGTCGTCGCCGAGCGGATCTCGCTGTACCGTGAGCTGATCGCGCTGCGGCGCGGGCACGCGGCGCTACAGACCGGCGGCATGCGTTTCGTGCACGTCGACGATGAAGCGCTCGTGTTCGTGCGAGAAAGCGCCGAAGAGACGGTGCTGGTTGTCGCGTCGCGCGGTGATCTCTCGGTTGAGCTCGACGATGTGCAACTGCCCGGAGCCTCACACGCTGAGGCGCTGTATGGCGACGCGTTGCTCGCAACCGCTGACGATGGTTCCGTGCTGATCGAAGCCGAAGGCCCCGCCTTCGCGATGTGGCAACTGCCCGGCGTGCGCATTAGCTAAGGGCAGGTCGGAACGGGCGGGTGACGGGGTCGGAACCTGCGGGTGGCGTCACAGAGGGTGCCACGAGGCCTGGTAGATCATAGACTCGGCGAATGCAGGCTCTCACCGAAGCGGATGTCGCTCACGCGTTTATCAACGCGACCAGCGAAGAGGCGAAGCACGTCACCGTTCCGATCGCTTTCTACATTGCCGACTGGGATCACCACGACTTCTACGCGTGGCGAGACCCTCGGCTCGCCGGTCGCGGCTACCTCATCGTGCAACTCGACGGCGAAACGACGGGCATTGTGTTGCGCCGCGCCGACGGTCATTCGCGGGCGCGAGCGGCGCTATGCAACGTCTGTCACACCATGCAGCCCGGCGACCAGGTGGCGATGTTCACCGCTCGCAAGGCGGGGCCTGCGGGCGAGCGCGGTGACAGTATCGGAACCATGATGTGTGCAGATCTCTCGTGTCACGACAACGTGCGACTAGCAGCGCCGCTCGCGCCGGGAGAAGTACGCGCCAGTGTTGATCGACGCATTGATGAAACGCGCGCACGCGCCGAACGACTGGTTGCGCAGGTGATCGCATGAACGCGGAAATTGTTGTCATCGGTGATGCCCTCATTGACGAATTGCGCGATGAGCATGGCGTGCGGGAATTCGTGGGCGGCGCCGCACTCAACGTTGCCGTTGGGCTGTCACGCTTGGGGCATGCGGTCGCCTTGATCGCGATGGTTGGTGATGACGCCGACGGCGACCGGGTGCGCACCTATTTGTCGACCTTCGGGGTCACGCTGATCGCAACCCCGTCTCGCCTCGGTACGGCGCGCGCGGTGAGCGAGCGGCGTGACGGTGAGCCGACCTACGTTTTCAATAGCGCCTCACGCAATCGTTCGATTGTGTTTGGCGATGCAGAGCGCGAGGCGATCGCCGCCGCGCGCGGCGTGGTGGTGAGCTGTATGGCACTCGACGACGCGGCGCAGGTAGCCGGCCTCAGCGCCGCACTGCGTGGTTCCGGCGCACGCCTCTTTATCGACCCCAACCCGCGCGCCGGCATGATGCGCGACCTGGCGGCGTTTATTTCCGGGTTTGAAGCGCTGGTGCCGCGTGCGTACCTGGTGAAGATCGGCGATGACGACACCGAGCTGTTGTATGAGTCAACCGTGGAACCAGTGCGCGGCTGGTTGCGCGAGCGCGGAGTACCCGTGGTGGTTTCAACCCGCGGGCGAGGTGGTGCGCGTGTGGATACCGATTCGGGAGTCGTGGAGTGTGGCATCGCTGCGATGCCCGGCCCCGTGATCGACACCATGGGCGCGGGGGACTCCGTGCTGTCTGCGATGGTGTCGTGGGCGCTCGGTAGCGACGCGGACGACTGGGCTGCTGGCTTGCAGCGCGCGATGGATATCGCCGCAGCGACCGTGCGACACGAGGGGGCTCTGCTGCAAATTCCGGCGCAACCGGGAGAAAACTACGACCACATCGGCACCTAGATTGTGGCGCGTTTTGGGCGGCGAGAGCGCGCTCGCGGCTGACACTCGCGGGCAACACTTTCGATTTTTACCTACGGCCTTCGCAGGGTAGTATCAATAATCGCGCCTCCGGTCGGCTGTACAAGTCGGACGGGGATGCACCTGGCAAGTTACCCAAGCGGCCAAAGGGAGCTGACTGTAAATCAGCCTGCATTGCATTCGGGGGTTCGAATCCCTCACTTGCCACCAGACGAAAGCCTCGGATTTTCCGAGGCTTTCGGCGTTTGCGGCCACGTGGTTCCGGGGCGGCGGCGCGGGGCCCCTGTATTACGGCCATCGGCGCTGTGCTGAGCCATGGTTCCGACTCTCGGGGGCGTCGTCGCGCCGCATTTTGCAGGCAGAACATCATTTTGTCGTCGGAAATTGCACGATTGGGCCCCGCAGAACCAAAAGCGCCGACAAAATGACGGAACCAAGATCGTCGCGGTGGGGTATTGGCCACGCCCTTTACACAGTTGCCTGGGCGTCGCCACAAATCAGGCTGAGAACTGGCTCCGTATGCTTAGTGAGGCACATATGGATCTAGGGGGCCAAAACATGACATCGTCAACGGAGCCAGAAGATACCAAGCGCGCGCGCACCGACGCCGCGAAACGCATCACCACCACACGCGCCGACGCCGCGCAACAAGCCGACGCCGCGCGGCAACATGACGCCGAAAAGCGGAAAGAGGCGGCGAAGCGAAAAGACGCTGCAAAGCGAATCTTTCGTGAGGTCAACACGCCCTACGGCGTGCACCCCGCACTGATTCCGGGAATCGGCGTCGACGACACTGGGCGCAAGTTCAGCACCAACTGGTGGGTATTCGTGCTCACGGCCGCTTTCGCGGTGGGATTTGTGACGTGGGGTCTGGTTGACACCGTCGGCATGGGCACCTTCGCCCGCACTGCACTCGACGGCGTTTCGACCGGCTTCGGATGGCTGTTCTCGCTGCTGACCATCGTCGTGTTCTTCTTCATGCTGATCGTCTCGATCGGCCAGCGCGGTCGCATCGTGCTCGGCTCTGACGATGAAAAGCCCGAGTTCTCCACCGTGTCGTGGGTCGCGATGCTGTTCTCCGCCGGCATGGGAATCGGCCTACTGTTCTACGGTCCGTACGAGCCGCTGGTCTACTTTCTCGACCCACCCTCGGGCATGAATGCCGACCCCGGCACCCGCGACGCGATGCTGGCCGCGATGGCGCAGACGATGTTCCACTGGGGGCCGCTGGCGTGGGCATACTACGCGCTCGTCGGCGGCGCAATTGCTTACGTCGCGTATCGCCGCGCCCGCTCGCCCCTGATCTCGTCGATCTTCGACCCGATTTTCAGCCAGAAGACGCGCGGGCCCATCGGCGCCGTTATCGACATTTTCGCGATTATCGTCACGCTGTTCGGAACCGCGGTGTCGCTTGGCATCGGAGCGTTGCAGATCGCACGTGGCGTGGAGATTGTCGGCGGCATTGGCCCGGTCGGCAACGGCCTCATCATCGGCATCATCGCCGTACTGACGTGCGCCTTCATCCTGTCGGCGGTCTCGGGCGTCAAGCGCGGAATCCGCGTGCTGTCAAACATCAACATGCTGATGGTCGCGATTCTCGCCGCGTTCGTCTTCATCGTTGGCCCGACGTTGTTCTTGCTCAACTTCATTCCGTCGTCTGGCGTCGCTTTCTTCCACGACCTCGCCACGATGCTGCAGCGCTCGCCGGTCGACGGCCCCGAGACCGCCGAGTTCATGAAGACCTGGACAACCTACTACTGGGCCTGGTGGGTGTCGTGGACGCCGTTCGTCGGCATGTTTATTGCGAAAATCTCACGCGGACGCACCATTCGCCAGTTCACCTTTGTGGTGATGGTGGTTCCGTCGATCGTGTGCCTCATCTGGTTCGGCATTTTCGGCGGCACCTCGATGCGCATGGAAGAAGCCGGGCTCAACATCGCCGGGGCAGAAGACAGCCAAGACATTCTGTTCTCCGTGCTCGGCAACCTGCCGCTGCCGCTGGTGACCTCGGTCGTCGCGATGATTTCGGTCGTCATCTTCTTTGTCACCAGCGCCGATTCGGCGTCCATCGTGATGGGGCAAATGAGCCAACACGGCAAGCCGGAACCATCAAAATGGGTCACGATCACCTGGGGAATCGCGCTGGCTTCGATCGCGACCACGCTGCTGCTCGCCGGCGGACGCGACGCCCTCACCGCCCTCCAGGCGCTCGTTACGGTGTCGGCGCTGCCGTTCACCCTGGTCATCATCGGCATCATGATCGCGTGGTGGCGCGATCTCTCCACCGACCCACTGGTGCTGCGCAACCGCTTCGCCGAAGTGGCGATCGAGCAGGGCATCAAGCGCGGCATCGAAGAGCACGGTGATGACTTCGTGTTCGAGGCGCACGCCACGGCTCCCGATGAGGGCGCTGGCGCGTGGCTCGACACCGAAAACCCCGAGCTCACCGAGTGGTACGACGACGCTCGCACCGGGCAGATCGAAGTGATTCTCGCGCAGCGCGACGCCGACGAAAAGGCCGAACAGGCGGCGCTCGAAGCGGCAGAGCCTGAGACTGTGGCGGCGCTGGAAGCGGCGGAACCACAGCTCACGGAGGGCGCGGAACCACGGCTCACGGAGGGCGCGGAACCACAGAGCTCGTCGCCCGCAGATGGTGAGCCGCGCGGAGCATAGCCGCGCACCACACGTCGAAAACACAAAGCCTGCGTTCCACCTCGAACGCAGGCTTTGTGTTTGCTGAAAAGTGCGCTGTCATCTTGCACCCACCCACATCGCAAACTAAATTACAAATGTAAGTCACTTACACATGTAAAGAAGGTTTGAAGTGGACGACCCCCGTCGCGTACGCTCCCGCGAAGTCTTGATGCGCGCCATCGCGGAGTACCTGGAGCAGGGCATCGCGCCCAGCGTCACCGATATCGTCACGCGCGCCGGCGTCAGCCGCCCCACCTTTTACCAGCACTTCGGCGACCTGCAAACGGCGTACGCCGAGACGGGTTTGGCACGCATCCAAGATGAGCTTGACTGCATCCCGACTCCCGACAATGACCGCGCCGGTGACGAACAGGTCGAGCCGACCTGGATGGCCCTGACCACTCACCTCTACACTCACCACACGTTTTATCGCACGGCGCTGCGTGAGGCGGGCTCACGCCGGCTCAGCGAGCGCGTCATTGCATTCGTGGCAGAGCGCATCATTCGCTTCTCGCCGCTCGGTGCCCCCTATCGCGATCTGGCCCCAGGCGATGTGCCCGATCACATCCTGGTGCTCGCGGCCGGCCTGTTCGCCCTCGTCGGACGCTGGCTTGACGGTGACGACCCCACGCCGCCGGCACAAATGACGCAGCGCATCGTCGCCGTCTTTCAGTCCTTCAGCTCGCGCGCCGTCACCGACTGACGCCCTCCTCCCAGAAAAGCCGACCGATGTCGAAACAGAAGCGCTCCCACTCCACCCTCATTTCTCGCCTGCGAACCGGCGTCGTTGTGGTCGCCATCGCCGCGATTCCGCTCATCTATGCGGGCGCCCTCACGTGGTCAAACCAAGACCCCACGCACAACCTCGACCAGGTTCCGGCCGCCGTCGTCAACAATGACACCCCCGCCGTCGCCGGTGACACCACCCTGCACTTGGGTGATGAGGTCACCGACGAGCTGGTCGACTCCACGGCCAAGAACAACTTCGCTTGGGTGGAATACGACGAGGCGGACGCAGCCGCAGCCCTCGAACGCGGCGATGTTCTCGCCGTGCTGACCATCCCGGAAAACTTCTCGCAAAGCGCCGCATCCCCGGCCGAGAATGACCCGACCGAGGCATCGGTGGCGACACTGTCGATTGAGACGAACGACGGCGCCAATATGATCAGCGGCACGATTGCCAGCACGATCGCGAGCAACGTGCGCGAGAGTCTCGCCAGTGAAGTGAGCGCCGCCTACCTCGAACAGATCTACCTCGGCTTCAGCGACATTCATACCGGCATGACCGACGCTCGGGACGGCGCCGCGGACCTCGCCGACGGAACCACCAAAGCCAAGGACGGTTCTGATGCGTTGGTCGTTGGGCTGACAGATCTCGCCGATGGCACCGTGACGCTCAACAGTGGTGCCGCGTCGCTCGCCACCGGCGCCAACAGTGCGGCGACCGGCGCACAGACCCTCGCGCAGGGCCTTGCGCTGCTGTCGGTCAATGCCGAAGACCTGCCCGATCAGGCCACGCAACTCAACACCGGCGCAGGTGCGATCGCCACCGGCGCTTCCCAACTGTCTGATGGGCTTGCAACGCTGTCGAGCGGAACCACGAAAGCGGCTACGGGTGCGGCAACGGCTCGCGACAGCGCACAGTTGCTGAGCGACGGATTGACCGCGCTCGCGGCAAAAACCCCGGGCGCTATTACCGGTGCTGAAACCCTGCAGACTGGCATCGACAACCTGGTGGCTGCATGGCCCGTGCTGACCGACGAGCAGAAGCTTGCCGCTCTCAGCACACTGAGCGCGGGCGCGGGTGACCTCGCCGACGGACTCACTGACGCCGATGCCAGCGTGCAAAAACTGGCAGCCGGCGAGGCTCTGCTGCTTGGTTCGAGCGAAGAAGGAACAGGGCTGTCGGCGCTCGCCGACGGTTTGGCAACGCTCGACACAGGCGCAAGCACGGCCGCAACATCGGCGACAACCCTCAGCACCGGCGCCACAACGTTGGCAGCGGGCACGCAGAAACTCGCCGATGCTGCCCCGACCCTTTCCTCGGCAATCGCGAGCGCGGCCACGGGCGCCAATGAGCTGTCAACAGGCCTTGGCGCGCTGTCGACCGGCGCCAACTCGCTGGCCAGCGGCACCGCAACGCTCGAGAGTGGCGCTCAAGACGCTTCGACCGGAGCGAGTGATCTCGCCAGCGGTTTGAGCGAGCTCGCCGACGGAACCACGCAGCTGCACGACGGTCTTGTCGACGGCGCAGACGAGGTTCCGACCTACACGCAAGCCGAAGCCGAAGCCCTCAGCGGCGTGACGAGCGACCCCGTCATCACCGACGCCACCCGCATGAACGAAGTTGCAGGCTACGGCCACGGCCTCGCGCCCTACTTCTTGTCGCTCGCGCTGTGGGTTGGTGCCCTCGCGTTCTACCTGATGTTCCCCGCGATGAACAAGCGCGCCCTCGTCACTTCGCGCACCGCATTCGGTGCCGCCGTGCGTTCGTACCTTCCGGGCGCAATCATGGCGCTGGCGCAGAGCGTGCTGGCAATTCTGATTCTGCTCGGCCCGGTCGGTATTCACGCGGTCAATCCGTGGGGGCTGTGGGGCATGGCGCTTCTCACCAGCCTGACCTTTGTTGCCATCAACCAGGCGCTCATCGCTCTCCTCGGTGCGCCCGGCAGGTTCTTCGCACTCGTGCTGATCGTGTTGCAGCTTTCGGCCGCGGGCGGCACGTACCCGATCCAGACCGCGCCGGGCTTCTTCCAGGCGATCCACAACGCGTTGCCGCTGACGCACTCGCTTGAGGCGTTCCGTTCGATGATCGCCGGGGGAGATCTGGGGGTCAGTGCCGCCATCCTCGCGCTGAGTGTCTGGTTTGTCGGCGCGATGATCGTGACGATCGTGGCCGCGTGGCTCGCGCGTCGCAACCACCGAGTGCGTTCGGCCGTCACCAGCCCCGACACCCTGGAAAGCATCGACAACGCGGGTGAAAGCGCCGACGCGCCTGTCGAGGCGCATGAGCCGGAGGGTGCCGAAGCGCAACCGAATGACGCGGACGCAACCGACACCGTGGTTCCAACCGACACCGTGGTTCCGGAGCGGGCCGACGTTGCGGCGGAGGAACAGGTCGCGCCGCAGGGGAGTGCAGCGGCTAGCGTGGAACCATGACTTCTGACGCTGAGCTGCTTGCCCTCGCCGTAGACATTGCGCAAGAAGCCGCGGCGTTGGCGGCTCGGCGGCGATCGGAAGGCGTGGCGGTGGCTGCGAGCAAATCGAGCCTCGCGGATATCGTGACCGAAGCCGACCGCGAGGTCGAAGATCTGATTCGATCGCGGCTCGCGGCCGAGCGCCCTGGCGACGGCTTCATGGGGGAAGAGTCTGGCGATGCCAGCGGAACCACGGGCGTCACGTGGGTGGTGGACCCGATTGACGGCACCGTTAACTACTCGTTTGGCATTCCGTCGTATGCGGTGAGTATCGCCGCGGTGACCGGTGGTGCGGCCCTGGAATCGTGGACGGCACGTGCCGGAGTGGTGGCAGCGCCCGCGCTGGGCGAAACGTTCACCGCATCGCGCGGCGGCGGCGCGTGGCTCGGCCCGCGGCGTCTCGCCGTGTCAACCTCGTGGCCAGCAGGCGCGTTGCTTGCCTCGGGTTTCGGGTACGACCCGGCGACGCACGAGGGAGACCTTGCGAACGTTGCTCGGGTCATGCCGATGGCGCGTGATTTGCGGCGGATGGGCGCAGCCTCTCTCGACTTGGCGTTTGTGGCGGCGGGCCGCCTCGACGGATATTTCGAGCGCGGCCTCAAGCCGTGGGACTACGCTGCCGGCGCTTTGCTCGTGACCGAGGCCGGGGGAGTGGTGCAGCGCACGATGCTCGATACCGAGCGGCCGATGTGTGTAGCGGGTACAAAAGAACTCGTGCGTGAAATTCTTGAACGGGTCGATTCCTAACAAAATCGGGCGTTGCCATAGAGTTCTCAGGCGCTCGCATGTAGTGTTTATCTATTCGTTACTTTCTCGTCTGAGAGAGTGCAAGTCCCCCATCGCCATCCCCCGAGTGGCGAAAACCCGAAAGTCCTCCCCGTTTGACGAATGAAGCTGAGCGCGCGACTGCATCGCGCGCACATGATGGCGCACGGCCATCAGAGGCTTTAGCTTCCCCTCTGACTCGTCGTGCCATGCGCGCTTTGGCGACCGCAGCCGTCGTTGGCGAAGCCGCGACAGAGCTCGGCAACGTGAGCGACGCATCGTCCTCCAACGCGAACTCCGCTCCGCTGGTTCCGGCGCCCACCCGCCGCTCCCGCTCGTCGGTTGCACGTGCGAATACCGCAGCAACCGCAGCCGTGGTTCCGCCCGTTGCCGTTGCCGACGAAGCGCCCGCCGCTTCGGCCCCCGAGGTCGCATCTCCCGAGGTATCGGTTGAGGTGCCTGCCGTCGAGGTTTTGGCCGAAACGCCGGCCGCAACGACCACATCGACAGGCGCGGCATTCGGTCTGGACGGCGCAGCCGCAGAGTCGGCTGCCGAGTCACACTCGGACGCGTTTGAACACGCCGCGCGACTGTTTGCGTTTAGCGACGAGGTTGCCATCACTGACGTGGTTGAAAAGCCAAGCACAGTGCCGGCCGCAGAAGACCCGCTCAGCGAAGTGCGTGGTTCCGCGCCCCGCACCGCACGCTCCAACTTCCGCAAAATCGCGACGGCCGGATTCTCCGTCAGCGTCATGGGCATCATCGGCGCGTTTGTGTTCTCGATGAGCATGCCATTCATGGGGGCGAGCGCGACTGTGCAAGAGACCGTTGCCGCGTCGGCAACGCCCATCGAAGAGTCTGAGATTCAAGCTTTCGTCGCCTCGAGCGATGTGCAGAACGCGGCCGTTGATCGCGAGAGCGAATACGCTCCGGTGACCGCCGCGCAGATTGCCGAAGAGACGGGTATTAGCTACTCGTCAAACGTGTTCACCAACGACCGCACGGCTGCGATTCAGTGGCCGTTCGCGGTCGGTGTTGACATGTCGTACGGATACGGCATGCGTGATGGCCGACTGCACGAAGGAATCGACTTCACACCCGGCGCTGGCGCACCTATTCAGGCCATCGCCGACGGTGTCGTTCGTATTGCTACCGAAAATGGTGGCAACTACGGCGTGACCGTTTACGTTGATCACGTGATCGACGGTGAAGTCATCACGAGCCACTACTCGCACATGCAGTACGGCTCACTTGCCGTTGTCGAAGGACAAGAAGTCAAGGTCGGAGACCCAATCGGTCTCACCGGCAACACCGGTCGTTCTTTTGGCGCCCACTTGCACTTCGAGCTCATCGTCAACGGTGCCACCATCGACCCGATGCCGTGGCTCAAGGAGCACGCTGGGTAGTGGTCAAAACCACTCAAAAGTGATGCTACGATTTTCTAGTTGCCTGAATCGCTCAGGTACGCCCCGATAGCTCAGTGGCAGAGCACTTCCATGGTAAGGAAGGGGTCGTCAGTTCAATCCTGACTCGGGGCTCAGCCATCTTCTGGATGACTGTGGCAGGGTAGCTCAGCTGGTTAGAGCGCACGACTCATAATCGTGAGGTCGCGGGTTCAAGCCCCGCTCCTGCTACCAAATAAAGCCCCCGGATCCCCGGGGGCTTTTGCTTTTGCCTTAAGCCCTCTGATCCGCGAGACACACTCTGGTCGGCGAAACACCTCCGCGCCGCATGTGTCTCGCCGACCAGAATGTGTTTCGCGCCAGATACGAGGGAAGCGCGAGATGCACGAGCGCGAGCGGCGCAGGAGGGGTGCGCGGGTGGAACCTCGCGGGCCGGAATACGCCGCGCTACGCTGAGCACATGACAGCGGTACTTCGCGATCGGGCGCTCGGTGCCTTTTTCGGCCTTGCCATCGGCGACGCCCTCGGCATGCCGACGCAGTGCTTTTCGCGCGAGATGATCGCCGAACGCTACGGCGTGCTCTCGGGTTTTGAGCCGGCCCCCGCCGACAACGAAATCAGCCACGGCATGGCGGCCGGCCGCGTCACCGACGACACCGACCAAGCGGTCATGATTGCCGAGCTCCTCATTGAGGGCCATGGCAGCGTCAACCCGCATCAACTCGCCGAGCGATTCCTGGCGTGGCAACACCGCATGCAGGCCCGTGGTTCCGAAGACCTCCTCGGCCCGTCAACGATTCGCGCGCTGACTGCGGTAGCCGCCGGAACCTCGCCGCACGAATCAGGGCGATGGGGCGACACAAACGGGGCCGCGATGCGCATCGCACCCGTCGGCATCGCGACTCCCGTGCACGAGGTGAGCACGCTGGTTGACGCGGTTGTCGATGCCAGCTTCGTCACCCACAACACCGGTGTTGCCCTGGCCGGTGCCGCAGCGGTCGCGGCCATCGTCTCGGCCGGCATCTCGGGCTTTGACTGGCACGACAGCATTGACCTTTCTTTCGACGCCATTGCCGATGGTTCCACTCGCGGCCACTATGTTCCGGCGCCCGACATGCTGGCGCGCGTGCAGTGGGCGCTCGATCTCGTCGACGAAAACGATGAGGCGACGGCTCTGAACCTGATCGCAGATCTGGTTGGCACGAGTGTCGCCACCCAGGAGTCGGTGCCGGCGGCCATCGCCATCGCGCACCTGTTTCGCGGCGACCCGTGGCGTGCGGTGCGCGAAGCGGCCAGCATCGGCGGCGACTGCGACACCATTGCCGCGATGACCGGCGCGATGCTCGGCGCGCACCATGGTTCCGAAGCCTTTCCCATCGCCGTGCGCGAGCAGCTTCTCGCCGTCAACGCGGGCCTGGATCCCGACGAGCTGGTCGACGGCCTCCTGCAGTTGAGGGAGCGCGCATGAACCGCGTCATCAGCACGGGCAGCATCATTGTCGATTTGACGGTGAGCGTGTCTGCCGTGCCGCTGCCCGGTGGCGACGTGCTCGCCTCGCCGTTGCAGGCGCTCGTGGGAGGCGGATTCAACCTCGCCGCCGCGGCATCCCGGCACGGAGCGCACGTCGTTTACGCCGGAGTGATCGGATCGGGCCCCTACGGGCAACTCGCCTCGGCGGCGCTCGCGAGCGAGGGCATCACGCGGGTTCCCGGCGCTGCAGCCTCGGGCGACACCGGTGTCTGCATCACGCTCGTCGACGATCAGGCCGAACGCACCTTCATCACCTCGCCAGGCGCCGAGTCACGGCTCGCGCCCGAACACCTCGACGCCGTGCGCCCGCAATCAGACGACGTCGTCTGCGTCTCGGGCTACGACGCCGTCTATGAGGGCTCCCGCGATGCGCTCACGGAGTGGGTCGAATCGCTCCCGCTCGGAACCACGGTTGTCTTTGACCCGGGCCCGCTTGTTGACGAGATTCCCGAGTCCATCTGGAACGCGCTCCTCGCCCGCACCGACGTGCTCACCCTCAATGACGCCGAAGCCGAGCAGTTGACGCCCGGCGTCGTGCCGACCGACCAGCACTTTGCCCTCCGCGAGCTGCTGCGCCTGCGCCCCGAGACGGCGACCGTCATTCGACGTGGTTCCACCGGCTGCACCTGGCGCTCCAACGGCGCACACGGCCACGTGTCGGCGCCGCGCGTCGTCGCTGTTGACACCACGGGCGCGGGTGATACCCACACCGGAACCATGGCTGCGGCACTTGCCGAGGGGTTTGATTTGCCGACGGCGTTGCGTCGCGCAAATGTCGCGGCGGCCGATTCCGTCACCCGACGCGGGCCAGCGACAGCGCCAACGCGCGCGCAACTTGACGCGTTGTTAGTGCGCGCAGCGGCGAGCTAGCGCTCAGCGGCGCTCTAACCTTCAGCAGCGCTCCTCGATGTGCGCCGTGTCGCCGGGCACCGTGAGGTCAAGGTCGCGCAATTGCACCGAAACGGTCGAGCCGTAGCTCGCGCACGCACGCTTAAAGCCCTCGCGATCGTACTCAATGTCGTACACGCGTTCGCCGTATACCGCCGCGTATGCCGCGCACTCGTCGAAGTATCCGCACTGTTCCACGATCGCAAAGTCGAATCCCTCGGTGCCGTTGATGAAGGTTCCGCCCTTGTCGCCGAACCCGTCGCCATCGTCGATCGCGTTCTTCTGGGCAATCGCCAAACCCTCATGATGCGCGTGCTGAACGACGAGGGTCAGATAGTCGCGAATGTGTTGGTGGGAGAGCAGGCCGCCCGAGCGGGTATTGGCGTCGAGATTGTCGGGCTCGATCGCATCGAACCCGTTCTGGGCACACTCGGTAATCCACTCGCGCTGAATCGCAAACAGGGCGTCGCGGTTCTGCGCGGTCGATACGTCGAACAGGGCTTCGTCCCAATCGCGATCGATCACCAGCGCGCCGGCGTCGTCGTGCAGCAGGAGATCGGGATGGTTCGCAAGCCACCAGGCGGTGGTTCCGTATGCGGTCGCTTCGGGGGTGGAACCATCGGGTTGCGTCTGAAGAAGGTTCACGTAGCACACGTTGTAGTCGGCCGCGGGTGAGGGGGAGTCCACGCGGTCGCGCACCACGATGTCGGTTTCATGGGGTGGCGGATAGGAGCCACCGAGTTGATACGACAGCGATCCGAGCGGTGGCGGAAGCGTGGGGGAGTGATCATCCCTCGCGGTGCACCCCGCAAGAATCAGCATTGCTCCCACGGCAACGCCGGCGGCGCGAAACAGGCGACCAGAACGGGCAGAGCACATGTGCTCACTGTACGGACGAAGCAGTGCGTCGGTCAGCCTTGTGTGCCAAACATGAGCCCAAAAGACAAAAAGTAGCGTGATTCCGCGGAAGCGCTCACGCGACACGCCCGAGGGTTGAGTCTGATTTGCCGGAACCCCAGAACCCGCGTAACTTATTACTTGTTCGCCCCACAGGGTAGAGCGAAAGGCCGGAAGGCCTGGCTCCCCTCAAGTTGGCGAACATCCCGGTTAGCAAGATCCGCAAGGATGAGCTACAGTGGAAACTCAGCCCAAACAGTTCCAAACAAACCGCGTGTCGGTTTGACAGAACGAATCGGCTGGGTAAGATAGAGAAGTTGCCCTTCGGCTGGTCAGGAATGATCGGGTGGGGGAGCGTCCGATCCTTGAGAACTCAACAGCGTGCACTTGTCAAATGCCAAATTATCCTCGTCTAGCTTCGGCTGGGTGAGAATTCCTTTGGATCAAAGACCTAGTCGTTTTCGGCTAGGCAATGGATAGTCAGCAATGATTTATCTCTTTGGTCATGATTGAACTCGCAGCATTCCGGCCTTTTTCCGGTTGGTTTGTTTGCAATCGTTTTTTACGGAGAGTTTGATCCTGGCTCAGGATGAACGCTGGCGGCGTGCTTAACACATGCAAGTCGAACGGTGAAGCAGAGCTTGCTCTGTGGATCAGTGGCGAACGGGTGAGTAACAC
>NZ_VRSW01000004.1 GCF_008017445.1 Microbacterium mitrae
GTGTTACTCACCCGTTCGCCACTGATCCACAGAGCAAGCTCTGCTTCACCGTTCGACTTGCATGTGTTAAGCACGCCGCCAGCGTTCATCCTGAGCCAGGATCAAACTCTCCGTAAAAAACGATTGCCAACACCCCCACCGGAAAAAGGCAGGAAATGCAGCGAGTTCAATCATGACCAAAGAGATAAATCATTGCTGACTATCCATTGCCTAACCCTCCACAAAGAAGGCTAGGTCTTTGATCCAAAGGAATTCTCAAACAGCCCAAAAAGACTGCCCGAGGATAATTTGGCATTTGACAAGTGCACGCTGTTGAGTTCTCAAGGATCGGATGCTCCCCCACCAAACCATTCCTGGCCTGCCAAAGGGCAACTTCTCTATCTTATATGTTTCGCTCTCGCTGTCAAATCGACAGTTTCAAGCGAAATAAGATTTCCCAACACAAACTCAACCGAATTTCTTCGGTGTGAAGTGTGTTTTGGGAGGTGGTCCGCCGCTTGAGGGGAGCCAGGCCTTCCGGCCTTTCGCTCTACCCTGTGGGGCGAACAAGTAATAAGTTACGCGGGTTCTGGGGTTCCGGCAAATCAGACTCAACCCTCGGGCGTGTCGCCTTGGGTGTAGCGTTCGGCGGCGAGGCGAAAAGACCTGAGTAGGCCATGAATCTCCGCCAACTCGGCGGTCTTTACCCGCCACCCAGGGCCATATCTGACCGCTCTGGCCTCAGCACGCTCACCCTGTTCTGCACGATGAAACGACCGCGATCCGACGAAACGCCGCGATTTCGACGCGTGCGCGCACTCCCGTCGTGCAGAACAGGATTGCGCAGCGGAACCATAGGGACTCGGCTAAAGAGGAGGGAAGACCACCCGTAAAGATCAATGCACCCGCAAAGACCCATGCACCCGGATAGACAGATGCACCCGGAAGGACAAATGCGGCGCCCGGGGAATCTTTACCCCGGGCGCCGCACGTATCCTCGCGAGCGCAGTGCTCGCGAGCTGGTCTTACTGGTCGATCATGAGCCCCGCGAAGAAGGTCGCGAGCTCGGTGGTCGCGTCATCCAGCGGAAGGATGTGCGCGACGTAGTGGTCGGGGCGCACCACGACGACGACACCGCCGCGGTCGATGCCGCGCTCGGCGAAGATGTCGGCGTCGGGCGACACGGCGTACACCTTCTCGTGGTCATCGAGTTGGAATGGACCCACCTGCGGGAAGAAGAGGCGCGGAACTGCGGTGAGGTCTACGTCTTCATAGCGCGTCGGGTACACGGCCTTGACATCGAAGACCGCATCCTTATCGGCGCCGGCCGGCGTAAAGCGGGCGATCGGGGATTCGGGGGACGTGTTCATCCACTCTGCCCACGCGTCCAGCTTCGGCGACTGCCCCGTGGTTCCGTCAGCGAATGCGTACACGCGCCAGCGTCCGTCAGCGCGGTGGTGGTGTCCGATGTGAATCGGGTTCGCATCGGCGACACGCGTAGTCATGACCGACTTGAAGCGCTTGCCGAGCGGGAACCCGGTGGCAAGCTGCTGCTGGGCGGCGCCCGACGTGATCATCGACGGCTCGTACTGGGTCATGAAGCCTGCCGGGAACTCCGCGGTCGTCGTGTAGAACTCGGCGAGGTCGTCGGGGTTTTCAAACTCTTCGGGCTTCTTCGCCATGAGCGTCGACCACTCCTTGTCGAAGTCGATGAGGTTCTGCGCGATGACCTGACGCTCGCTCGAGTAGGTGGCGAGCAACGACTCGGGGCTGCGGCCCTCGAGTACCTGGCCGAGTTTCCAGCCGAGGTTGAAGCCGTCCTGCATCGAAACGTTCATGCCCTGGCCCGCCTTCGCGGAGTGTGTGTGGCAGGCGTCGCCGGCGATGAAGACGCGGGGCGTGCGCTCTTCGTCATAGACGTCATCGAACTTGTCGGTAACGCGGTGGCCCACTTCGTAGACGCTGTGCCACGGCACGTCTTTCACGTCGACCGTATAGGGGTGCAGGATCTCGTTCGCCTTCGCGATGATCTGCTCGATCGTGGTTTTGCGAATCTCGCCGTTGTTGTCGGCCGGAACCTCGCCGAGGTCGACGTACATGCGGAACAGAAATCCGCCCTCGCGGGGAATCAGCAGGATGGAACCGTGGGTCGACTGGATCGCGCACTTGGTGCGGATGTCGGGGAAGTCGGTGTTGGCGAGCACGTCCATGACGCCCCAGGCATGGAATGCCTGGTCGCCGACAAGCTTGCGTCCGATCGACTCGCGCACGGCGCTGCGGGCACCATCACAGCCGACGACGTACTTCGCCTTGATGATCTGTTCTTGGCCGACCTTCTCGCCGTCAGTGTGCTTGAGCGTCACGGTGACGGGGTATTCGCCCTCCTCCACACTGAGGGTGACGAACTCGTAGCCGAAGTCGGGGTGGATGCGTGCTGGTCCGTTGGCTGCGTACTCGGCGAAGTAGTCGAGCACGCGGGCCTGGTTGACGATGAGGTGCGGAAACTCGCTGATGCCGTGCGGGTCATCTTCGGCGATCGCGGTGCGGATGATGCTGCCGTGGTTGTTGGGGTCTGGTGACCAGAAGTTCATCGCAGAGAGCTGGAAGGCCTCGGCGACGATGCGCTCGGCGAAGCCGAATGCCTGGAAGGTCTCGACGCTGCGGGCTTGGATTCCGTCTGCCTGACCGATCGCGAGGCGGCCAGGGCGGCGCTCGATGATTCGTGTCGTGACGCTCGGATACCTCGAAAGCTGGGCGGCAAGCAGCATGCCTGCGGGGCCGGAACCAACGATGAGCACGTCGGTCTCGTCGGGGAGGTCGGTCGGGCGGTTGAGGCCGGTGCCCTCGGCGGGGAGAACTCGGGGCTCGCCTGAGACGTATCCGTGGTGGTGAAACTGCATCGTTGTCATCCCTAATCAGCGACATCGCTGAGTGTTGTCTTCGGGGTTATTGTGTTCTATTATCGAACGCGACGTTCGTATAGTGAACACGAGCATGGTACGCGAGCGTTTCGTATACGACAAGTGGGAGTGACATGGCTGAGGCGCCGGCATCGCAGACTCTGAGCCGCGGCATTCGCATCCTGGAGATCCTGGCGGCTGCGCGTGAACCGCTCGTGATCGCCGATATCGCGCGCGAACTCGACGTGCACCGGTCCATAGCGTACCGCCTGTTGCGCACGCTCGAAGAGCATGGTCTCGTCACGCGCGACGCCAACGGTGTGATCGAACTGGCGCCGCGCATGGCCGCGTTGGCCGCCGGCGTCGCGCGCGATCTGCAGTCTCAGGCCCTGCCCGAGCTCACCGCGATCGCGAATGAACTGGGCATGACGTGCTTCTTGGGCGTGCTCGACCAGGAGGAAGCCGTGACTCTTGCGACGGTGACTCCACGGCATTCGATCGCTTCGGTGGCCCAGCATCCGGGCGCACGGCACTCGGTGCGGTTGGGGGCGACGGGTAAGGCGATTCTGGCGGCGATGCCAGAGTCGGATTGGCCCGCGGATATCTCCGATGAGCTGCGTGACGAAGTGCATGCGGTGCATCGATCGGGCTACGCCGTGAGTCACGATGAGGTGATTCCGACGGTGAAGGCGATTGCGGTTCCGCTCGCGTTGCGGGGGCAGCGTCCGGCGGCGATCTCGGTGATTTACGTCGGTAAAGATGCCGATGCACCCGCGGTTGGCGCCCGCCTTACGGCGTCGGCCGCTGTGATTCGCGCCGAAATGGGGCAGTGACTCAGTCGGCCTCGTCTTCCAACGCCACCATCTTCAGTTCGATCCGGCTTGGCACGGTTTCTACGCGGGAAACGTGAATGACGTCACCGGTGCGATCGGTTGCCACCTTCTCAATGAGCACAAGTGCGTCATGCTCAGGCCTCTTGAGCCATCCTGCCGACTCTTCCGTTGTAAAACTCACGCCGATTCGACGCTCGACGCTGTGAAAGATCACCCCATAGTCATCGCGGAGAATTTGATAGGTGCTGCTCTGTGGCGTGACCTTCTCTGAAAACCCCGGAAAGCGGGCGAGTGAGTAGCGGCTGTCGTCCATCGACAGCGGGACGCCGTCCAGCAAGAACGTTCGAACGAGTCGGAAGGTCGGCGCGTTCACCTCAATGCGGAGTGCACGAGCGGTCTCTTCATCGGCGGGCTGCTCCTCCGCGAGAATCATGGTGCGAGAGATCGCTCCCTTACCGGTGAGCGAATCAGCGAACCCTCCCACAGACATGGACGCGACAGGCGTGAAGCGTGGGGATATAAAAGTGCCGAGCCCCTGACGCCGGGTGACGACACCGAGCTCTTCGAGATCTGCGACCGCACGCCGCACAGTGATTCGACTCACTCCAAAGCGTTGGCATAGCTCGGGTTCTGGCGGAAGTCGATCGTCGGAGAAAGCGCCACGTTCAATCTCGGAGAGCAACGTGGTTCGCACCTGCTCATGAAGCGACATCGAAACAGGTCGGTTCACGCATCTGCCTTTCTCTGGTCAGTCAATGCGTCGCAGCAACTGCGCGCGGGCGTCATCTCCTGCGTCCACAGCGTATCCGAACGCCCCCCGGTAGGTACACGCTAACGCCCCGGTCATCGCCGCAATATTCATCGCATCATCGAGTTCAGAGCCCTGCTCAGTGGCAGCGAGAAAACCGGTAATGAATGCGTCGCCAGCGCCGAGCGCGTCGAGGGCCTCAACGGGGAAGATACCGACGGCGGCCGACGCCCCACTTTCAAAGGCTCTCGAGCCCTGTGCCCCCAGCGTAACAACGACGCGTTGCATGCCCGACTCAAGCGCGAAGTCAGCGAGCGCCCGGACCTCACCCTCCGAGAGTCCGCCACCGGAAAAGAAGCCAACGTCAACATGTTCGGCTGAGTGAACGATCGTCTCCGGACGCGCATCATTCGAGTAGTCATAGGAGACACGAATTCCCCGTTCGCGGAGGTTCCCGAGCTCGCCATCGATGGCCGAGTATACGGACGTGTGTACCCGGTTGAACTCCTCAAGGTAGGCGAAGTCGTGGTGGTTTAGTCGAAGTCGCACCTCGTTCTGCACTCCACCCCAGTTCGATCCGACGAATCGACGATCCCCGTCATCATCTAATGCGACAAATGCCATGCCGTTCGACCCGATCATTCGGCGTGAACGCGCATAGTCGACGTGAGTCGTGTCAAGAACGGCGCGGAGGTGATCGGCGAATCTATCCGTGCCCATCACTCCGATGAAGCCGCTCTTCGCCTGGAAGAAGAGCTTGCTGTACACGGCAACGTTTAGCGCATTTCCGCCGGGGTACGACAGATCTTCGTGCAGGTAGGTGTCGAGAACATTGTCGCCAACGCCAGCGATTGATGGCGACGCAACTGTCGACAGCTGCTCGATGAGTTGGTCGGGAGTGAACATCGAACTAGCCTTTCACGCTACCGGCTGCAACGCCGGCGACGAAGTACCGCTGGAGGAGGAGGAATACCACGATGATGGGGAGCGCGGCGATCACCAGGCCCGCAAGTAGTACGCCCCAGTCGGTGGAGAGTGCGTCGCGGAAAGACATCAGGCCCGCGGGAATGGTTCTAATCGCGTCGCTGTCGACATAGACGATCGCAAATAGGAATTCATTCCACGCGAAGTAGGCGGTCAGCACGGCAGCCGTCACCAGCACCGAACGACTCAGCGGCAAGTAGACGTGACGGAAGGTCTTCAGCGATGAACAGCCGTCAATCGTTGCGGCGTCTACGAGTTCGAGCGGGACGCTAAGGAAGACGGAGCGAATGAGGATGATCGCCATCGGCAGGCGAAAAGCTACGTAGGGAAGAATCATCGCCCAATATGTGTCGAGTAGATTCATCGAATCTAGAAGCTTGTAGAGCGGAATCAGGCTCACCTGCGGAGCAACGACCAGCCCGCCCATCAAGACGATCAGGATCACATCGCTAACGCGGGACCTCAACCGCACCATGCCGTATGCGCACAGCGCAGCGATTGCCACCGTCGCGATCGTAGAAACGATCGTGACGATGAGGGAGTTGACGAAGTAGTCCGAGATACCTCGCTCCCACGCCGCTGCATAGTTCTTAACGAGCCATTCGCTCGGCAGGCCCCACGGGTTCTGGTAGACCTCGCTCGACGTCTTGAACGATGAGATCACCATCCAAAACAGCGGATATGCGATCGCAATTGCATAGACCGCGAGCATCACATACGCCGGAATATTCCATGGCGTCGATGTGTGCTTGCGCGTCCGTTTCTGGCGGCCGAGCGTCGCAACGGAAGTCGTGTCAAGCGGGCCTGATTGCGGTGTGGCGTCAAGGTCACCAAGAACCGTGTCTCGAAGGTTGGTGGACATGTCAGTCCTTTCCTGTTCGGAACGACACCAGTTGGATGACCGAAAGCACCAGCGTGATCACAAAGATCAAGGTCGCGATCGCCGATGCGTAGCCCATCTGGTTCTGGAAGAAGCCCTGGTTGTACATGTAGGTGGCCAGCACTTGAGTGGTGTTGCCAGGGCCGCCCTTGGTCAGGATGTACGGTTCGTTGAACACGGTGAATGCGCCTGAAACGGTCAAGATCATGGCGACGAAGATCATCTCTTTAGCCTGCGGAACGGTGATGTGGAAGAACTGTCGGACTTTACCTGCGCCGTCAAGCGCAGCAGCTTCATAAAGTTCGGTCGGTATCTGCTGTAGGGCGACGACGTAGAGCATGCAGATGTAGCCGATGCTCTGCCATTGTGAAACGGCAATCACGGCACCCATCGCGGTGTTTACGTCGGCCAGCCACGCAGTCTGCAACCCCTCAAGACCAACAACGCCAAGGAACGCGTTAAGAAGCCCGTTGCGCGAATCAAAAATGAACGTGAACAGCAACGCGATAACGGTCATGGAGATCACCGCTGGCATGAAGTAGACACTTCTCAGGAACGCACCCATGCGACGTCCGAGAAGGTGCGTGAGCCACGCAGCGACTACGAGGCCACCGCCCACTTGGACGATCACGGATACGACCGCGTAGAGGAGGTTATTTTTCAGCGCCGTGTGGATGACGGGATCCCCGAACAGGCGGGTGATGTTGTCGACGCCAACCCATGTCATCTCGGCATTGCCAGCCCCAAAGCTAAAGAAGGAGAACCCGATGTTGGCGATGAGCGGGTAGTAGACGAATAGCCCGATGAGGATCAGCGCGGGGGCAACATATAGTAGCGGGAACAAGTGTGAGCGTTTAACCAAAATGAGCTCCTTCGTGTGAGGCGACGTTGCCTCGCGTATACGAGAGAGGTGGTGTGGACCGGGAAACGTGTCGACCAGCCCACACCTCCAATGGGCTACGCCCCGTCGCGAACCCGCTGAGCGGCGGCCTGCACAGCGGCCATCACGCCCTCCGGTGTTTGCTGGCCGGCGAGCATGAGCTGCGTCTCTGCCAAATACGCTTGCACGATCTGCGGGTCGTACGCGTTGTCAAGCCACGGTGTCATCGCGCTCGCGTCCACGATCTCTGACGAGATTGCCTTGAGGCTGGCGGGGGCGTCAGCTTCTTCCACGGCTCCGACGACCGCGCTGAGTTCGCCGGTCTTCTCCGTGTAGGCCACACCATTCTGCTTGTTGAGCATGAACTCGAGGAACCGCAACGACTCCTCCGGGTGCTTGGTGTTCGCGGCCACCGCGAACCCTTCAGGAGCTCCGGTGAGCTGGAGCGGGTCGCCTTTGCCACCATCTACAGCCGGGAAGTTGAAGGTTCCGTACTCAAAGGCAGCATCGCCAAAGTACGCGATCTCCGAACCTTGCATGTACATGATCGGGGCCTCGCCCGCAATCCACGCATTTCGCGCAGCTTCATGACCAACAGCCGTGGCATCTGCGTTTGCATAGCTCGCGATCTCCTGCAACACCTCAAGAGCCTTGACGTATCCGGGGTCGGTGAATTCGCCCTTCGACGGATCGCGGTCGGCTTCGAAGACGTCTGCGGGGAGCATGCGCTGGTTCAATGTGCCGACGTAGTGCGCAATCGGCCACTGCTCCTGTGCACCGAACTGAATCGGTGTCATGCCGTCGGCCTGAACGGCTTCGAGCACAGACACAAAATCATCCCAGCTTTCCGGAGCTTCGAGTCCCAGCTCTGCGAACACATCCTTGTTGTAGAAGAAGAGCTTGGCCTGCATGCCGACCGGGATGCCGTACTGGCCGCCATTCACCTGGAATGGCTCCATCTGGCTCTCGTAGTACCGGTCCTTGATCTCAGGGTTCTCGGCGAGCCAGTCGCTGAGATCCATGACGTTGCCGCCCTCGACAAGCTCGGTGATGAACGAGCCGCTCCACGAGAACATGACATCGGGTGCGTTATCGCTTCCTGCGACAACCTTCACCTTGTCTTTGTACGAATCGTTGAGAACGCTTTCAACCTTGACCTTGATATCGGGGTTCTCGGCTTCGAACTCCTCAACAAGCTCAGCGAAGTATGAGTTTTTGGGCTCATTCGGCCAGCGGTGGAAGAAGCTGATCTCGACCTGACCCTCGCTATCTCCCGATGAGGAAGAACAAGCAGCGAGCGGCAGCGCGAGGGCGGCGATTGCAATAACAGCTCCAACTGCGCGATGTGTCTTGCGCATCATGGTTCCTTTCGGGTTAGTAGTCCATGCGCCACATGTAGCGACGCACACTCAGTGGGTGTCCACGGTGGTCGGCGAGTGCGTCAGCAAATGTGCGGAGCACGACGCCGAAGATGAGGTGGGCGGCAATACCGCGAACCGATTCGTCAAGGTGGTCGAGGCCGAAGTCCTTCGCGTCGATCACGAGGGTTCGTTCCGAGTGCGCCGTCAAGAACTTGACGGCGCGCTCTTCGATAGCACGAGTCTCGTCGAGGCCCAGGAGCGCAATGAAGGGGACATCGACATCGGTGATCTCAAAGGGACCGTGAAAGTACTCGCCGGCATGGATAGCCGCTGAATGAACCCACTGCATCTCCTGCAGAAGGCAAATCGCGAAGGAATAGGCGGGGCCATAGTTCGAGCCCGACGCCATCGTGTAGATGAGCTCTTCGCGACGGTACGAGAAGCCCCAAGCATCGGCGGCGTCGGCATACTTCGCCTTTACGGCGGGAACCACGGAAGGTAGCGATGCGACAGCCGCATCGACCGCAGCCCCGTGCGTCGAACCTTCGTGGTCGTCCAAGAGGCCAGCGACAAGACGGAGCATTAGTGACGGAGCAACGTATGCTTCGCTCTTGCCCTCGCCGTGTTGGTAAGCGATGACGTATTCAGCAGCCTCGGCCAGCGGTGATCCAAGTTCGTGCGTGAACGCGACCGTGAGCGCGCCCGCTGCACGCGCATGGCGAGCGGCCTCAACAGTCTCAGGGGTGGTCCCGGAGTGCGAGCACAGGATGACAACGCTCTGCGAATTGACGCGGCGCGACGCCCGTGCGGTGAACTCAGCAGCATTGAACGCTGCTGTTTCTAGTGACGTGGATCGCGAGCTCACGAAGTACTCGTTTGGCATCATGACGGCGTAGGAGCCGCCACATGCGGTGAAGAAGACGCGCTCGAGGGTGGGAAGCGCCGCAATGGCTGCGCGCGCCTCTGCGAGCTGCTGATCGATGACGGAAGATTCGGTTGAAACAGTGACAGTCACGTTTGCCCTTTCGTTATAACGTGTGAATACGTTCTAACACGTCCTATGATGAATGGGCAAGAGTTTCTTTCAAATTGACTCTTTGCGATGGCGCGATTTGCAAGTCAAATACCGAAGGAACCCGGGGAATCCGGGCTCCTTCGGTATTGATTCATGCTCCATGCCGCGCAGTTCGCACACACATTTGGTTATCCGCCGAGGTTTCGTCAGACGACGGATACGACGTTCAGTCGCTCTCGCGGCGCACGGTCGCGGTGAGTGAACCGTCGTTGAAGACCGGCGCATCGAGCGGGCGCAGTGCACTCGAGTTTCTGATCTGGGCGTCTGGCTCCTCCACTTCGCCATCAGCTGTGATGGTGAAGCCGCTCGCGGTGGGCTCAATAAGGCCATCACCGGTGAAGCGGAAGTAGTCCCACGACGCGACGATGCTCACACCTGGCCGCCCGACAACTCGACATCGAGGTAATTCGACACTCTGCCTGCTCGCGCGGTTGCAATCGACTTGGCCGAGCACTCAACCGCGTCAACGCTAAACATCTCGATATCAGCCTCGCCGTCACGGTCGATGGCGATCGTAACGGCGACCGCTGGTTCCGTCTGTGGCATCGGAGTCCCGCTCGTGCATGCCGACATCACCAGGCTCATACTGGCCAAGACTGCGACTGCCCCCACAAACTTCAACACATTCATGCGCCCCCGGTTACGCCTCGACGCTCCCCACGAACGCCAAGTTTCGGAACGATAACACGCTGGCGCCGGCTCACGGAACGCCGGGTCGAGCGCGTCAGTTGCCGCGGAAGGTGGGCTTGCGCTTCTCCTGGAACGCGGCGAAGCCTTCGCGGTAGTCGTCGGTGTCGCAGAGGGCGGCCTGGGCGGCGTTCTCGTCGGCGACGGACTCCCAGAGACCGAGGCGTTCGTCACGCAGTTGGGCGATGAGGTTCTTCGAGGCGACGAAGGCGTGGGTGGCTCCGGTGGCGGTGCGGGCGGCAGCGGCTTCGACTGCCGCGAGCGCCTCCCCTGCCGGGAACACTTGGGAGAAGAGCCCGGACTGCACGGCTTCTGCACCCGTCATGAGTCGCCCCGTGTAGATGAGGTCGAGCGTCTTGTGTGCTCCGAGGCGCTCGAAGAAGAGGGCGTGACCACCCGAGTCGAGGGTCGCGCCGAGGTTGGCGAAGGGGGAGCCGATCTTGGCGTTCTCGTCGACGTATACGACGTCGGTCGCGATCAATAGTCCGAGTCCGACGCCGAGGCACGCGCCGTGAGCCATCGCGAAGGTTGGGGCTGGAAACGACGACATCTTGCGAAGCAGCGGTGTGACCAATTCGCCGAGGTATCCGGAGACGTCGTCGTCGCGCGGGTCGACTCCGGCGATATCGCGTCCGGCGCAGAACGCCCGACCTTCACCGCGCAACACGAGAGCGCGTACGCCGGCACCCTGCGCCTCGTCATACGCGTCATTCAGTTCCGCGAGCGCCTCCTCGTTCAGGGCGTTGAGTTTGTCGGGGGCGTTCAGCACCACCGTGGCCACTCGGTCAGCAATGGTCAGCTCGATCATGAGAACCTCACACGTCGTAGTCGACGACGACGCGATCGGTCGTCGGGTGGGATTGGCAGGTCAGCACGTATCCGTGCTCGAGTTCGGCGGGCTCGAGCGCATAGTTCTCCGTCATCGTGACGGCACCCTCCCTCAGCAGCGCACGACAGGTTCCGCAGACCCCTCCCGCACACGCATACGGAACGTCAGGCCGCACGCGCATCGCCGCGTCGAGAATTGCCTCACGCGCGCTGACCGGCGAGGCGACCGTCGCGCGCTGGCCGTCGAGGGTGAAGTCGATCGTGATCGTGGGCTCGTCGGTGCGCGTGATGACGGGGCGGGCGGGGCCGCGATCAGCGTTGATCGTGAAGAGTTCGTGGCGGATATGTTCGCGCGCGATACCGATCTCAGTGAGCACGGCGCGGCACATCGAGACGAGTTCGAGCGGGCCGCACAGGAACCATTCGTCCACGGTCTCCGGCAGCACGAGTCGGTCGACGATCGCGTGGAACTTCTCGGCATCGACGCGGCCCGACAGCAGTTCAGCGCCCCGCTGCTCGCGCGACAGGATGTGGTGCACGACGAAACGCGTCGGGTACCGGTCTTTGAGGTCGCCGATCTCCTGCAAAAACATGATGTCGTGGGCAGATCGGTTCGTGTAGATGAGGGTGAATCGCGACGTCGCTGATCGCTTGAGCATGGCGGTTGCGAGCGCCATGAGGGGAGTGATGCCGGAACCAGCGGCAACTCCCACAACGTGGGTGCCGTCAACGTCGGCGAGGGTGGACGTGAACATGCCCTGCGGACTCATCACGTCGATCGTGTCGCCGGGGCGCAGTTCGGTCTGTGCCCACGTGGAGAAGACGCCGCCGTCGTCGCGTTTGATGCCGACGGAGAGGCTGCCGGGTGTCGGCGGACGACACAGCGAATAGGAGCGCCGCACCTCTTTGCCCTCGAAGTGCGCGCGTAACGCGACATATTGCCCCGGCAAGTAGTCGTATTCGTCAGCCAATGGTTCCGGAACCACGAACGTCACCTCGACGGAGCTCTCCGTCAGCGGACGCACCTCGGCAACTTCGAGCGCGTGGAACCGGGCGCGGCGGCGGGCGGGGGCGCCTCCGACTGCAGTTTGCAGGAGCGTGGCGGCTGTTTCGTCGGTTGCCATGTCAGTGATTCTTGAAGTGGTCGAAGGGTTCGAGGCAGTCTTCGCACTGCCAGAGCGACTTGCAGGATGTGGATCCGAATCGTGCGAGCTCTTTGGTGCGCAGTGACGAGCAGCGCGGGCACTTGACGGCGAGCGTCAGCGGGATGGGGCCCCTGACCGCCGATCGGCCGGTGGGCGGGGCGATGCCGTAGGCGGTGAGCTTTTGTTTGCCTTCGTCGCTCATCCAGTCGGTCGTCCAGGCGGGTGTGAGGGTGAGGTCGATCACGACGTCGGTGAAGCCGGCGGCTTCGAGCGCGAGGTGTAGGTCGTCGCGGATCGTCTCCATCGCCGGGCAGCCGGAGTAAGTGGGCGTAATGGTGACGGTGACGGTGCCGGTCTCTGGTTCGATGCCGACATCGCGGAGGACTCCGAGGTCGGCGATCGTGAGCACCGGAACCTCGGGGTCTGCGACAGCACCCGCGATGGCCCGGGCGTGGTCGAGTTGGGTTGTGGTCACCATGTCGCCCCCGGGTGTTGGCGGGCGAGCACCTGCATTTCGGCGAGGATGAAGCCGAGCGCTGAGAAGTGGCTGCCATGGCGGCCTCCGGCGCTGGATGGTTGGGGCTGCGGAACTTCGAGATCTTCTTCGGCGAGCACGGCGGTGAAGATGGCTTCACATTCTTCTTGGAGGCTGGAGGGACGCGCGGCGATGCCGCGTGCGATGAGCGGTTCTATCGAGGTGTCGTCGCGGAACAGTTCGCCGACGAATGGCCACAGATTTTCCAGCGCGCGCTGGGTGCGGGTGCGGGATTCGTCGGTGCCGCCGGCCAGTCGGAGGGTCCACTGCACGGCGTGGTCCCGGTGGTATTCGACCTCTTTGACTGCTTTCGCGGCGATCGCGGCGAGGGTCGGGTCGGTGGAGTCCGCGAGGCGCGTGTAGAGGGCGAACATGTAGGTGGCCATGACGAGTTGGCGGATGATCGTGTGGGCGAAATCGCCGTTGTCTTGCTGCACCATCCAGCTGCACCGGAACTCTGGTTCGTTGCGGAAGTATGCGAGATCGTCTTCGGTGCGGCCGCTGGCTGATCCCGCGTAGCGAAGGAGTGATCTGGCATGGCCGAGGAGGTCGAGCGCGATGTTTCCGAGCGCGACGTCTTCTTCGATCTCCGGTGCATGTGCGATCCAGCGGCTGAGTTGTTGCGCAAGGATGAGCGCGTCGTCGGCGAGCCAGAGTACGTATTCGGCGGTCTCGGGGGTCGCGATGGCATCGGCATCGCCGGCGAGTTCTGCTTCGAGGTCGAGTTGGTCAACGGTGACGGCACCGTGCGGGTTCTCACTATCCTCGGGAGCCAGCTCTGTGGTTCCGTTCTGTGCGCTCGTCATAGGTGGGGCACCCCCTCGGACGCCGTGTAGTAGATGGCGTGGCGGTAGTTTTTGCCGGCAGGGCTCTCGAAGAAGGCGCCGCGGGAATCGGGGTCGCTCGTCGTGATGGCGTCGGCCGGAACCACCCAGATGGAGGTGCCTTCGCTGCGGCGGGTGTAGAGGTCGCGGGCGTTGCGGAGGGCGAGTTCGGCGTCGGGTGCGTGAAGTGAGCCGGCGTGCACGTGGCTGAGGCCGCGGTTGGATCGCACGAACACTTCCCAGAGTGGCCAGGTGTCTTTGTTGTCTGATCCGGGGGAGGTCATGCTGCGGCCTCTGCTTTCTTGGCTTGCTTTGCGGCATAGGCGACGGCGGCCTCACGCACCCAGGCACCCTCTTCATGTGCCGCGCGGCGGTTCTGCAGTCGGGTTCCGTTCATGGGTCCGCGGCCGGAGAGGACTTCGTGAAATTCGGTCCAGTCGATCTCGCTGGTGTGCCAGTGGTCTTCGTCCCAGTGAAGTTCGGGGTCGGGCAGCGTGATGCCGAGAATCTCAGCCTGCGGAACGAGCATGCCAACGAAGCGCTGGCGCAGTTCGTCGTTCGAGAAGCGTTTGATTTTCCAGGCCATCGACTGCGCCGAGTTAGGCGATTCATCGTCGGGCGGGCCGAACATCATGAGGCTCGGCCAGTACCAGCGGTTAACGGCGTCTTGTGCCATGTCGCGCTGGGCTTCGGTGCCCTGCATGAGGGTCAGAAGGATTTCGAACCCCTGTCGCTGGTGGAACGATTCCTCTTTACAGATGCGCACCATGGCGCGTCCGTACGGTCCGTAGGATGCGCGGCAGAGCGGAACCTGGTTGCAGATGGCAGCGCCGTCGACGAGCCAGCCGATCGCCCCCATGTCTGCCCAGGTGGGTGTTGGGTAGTTGAAGATTGAGGAGTATTTGGCTTTGCCGTCGATGAGTTGCTGGGTCATTTCGTCGCGGGTGATGCCAAGGGTTTGGGCTGCGGAGTAGAGGTAGAGGCCGTGGCCGGCTTCATCCTGGACCTTCGCCATCAGGATCGCCTTGCGCTTGAGGGACGGAGCCCGGGTGATCCAGTTGCCCTCGGGTTGCATTCCGATGATCTCGGAGTGCGCGTGCTGCGAAATCTGTCGAATGAGCGTGCGGCGGTAGGCGTCAGGCATCCAGTCGCGCGGTTCGATGCGCTGTTCGGCGGCGATGAGCGCGTCGAAAGCCTGCTGCTCATCGGGTGATTCCACGGCGGCGAGTTGTGCGGCAGTCATCATCGACTCCTATTTACAGAACGATCGGTCAGTAAATAGTGTACGGCGGGTGCTGGGTTTAGGGAAGGGGTGCGGAACCAAGGGGCTGGGTGGGGTTCACTGGTGATGCTGGGCTAGGAATGGGGGGTGCGGAACCAAGGGGCTGGGTGGGGTTCACTGGTGATGCTGGGCTAGGAATGGGGGTGCGGAACCGGGTGGCGCGGCGGGCACGCGGGTGCAGCTCGGGCCGCCTGGTCGTTGATCGAGCTGTAGCGAGACGAAACGAGGCGACGCTCCTCGAAAACCCCGGTGCATTCTGCCTCGGCCCCACGCTCCCTCGCGGGGCGACCTACCCGCGCCCGCGTGGTCGTTGAGCGAGCGTAGCGAGACGAAACGAGGTGACGTTGCCTCGAAAACCTCGGCGCGTTTCGACTCAGTCGCTGTGCTCCCTCGCTCAACGACCGGACTACCCGCATCGTCAGGCCGCGTCGGCGTGTTCGGCGGGGCGGAATCGCGGGCATGGCAGCGTGACGTTTCGCCACGCATGTTCGAGCGGAGCCTTGGGTGGGAGCTCGCGCGGCGGATGGTCAGGATGGGTGAGCATGAACTCCCCCTTGCCCTCTCGGGTGATGCGCCAGCCTCCGTTATGGAGGTTCATATGGTGATGCTGACAGAGCATGATGCCACGGTCGGCGTCGGTGGTTCCGCCCTCTGACCAAGGATCGATGTGATGCGCTTCGCAGTAGGAGGCTGGGCGGTCGCAGTTGGTCCAGCGGCAACCACCGTCGCGAATCGAGAGTGCAATCTTCTGTGCCGCCGAGAACATGCGCTTCGCGCGGCCCAGGTCGAGAGGGTTGCCGTGCGTATCAACGGTCACGTGGACGCTCTCGCTGTCACACAACCGCTGGTCAGCGACCCCACCGGGCAGCGACACGAGTCGGTCTTCGGTGTGCGCGATGTTCGCGCGCTCACCAGCCCCGTCGATAACCTGCACCAGCCTCACGCCGGCCTGCCTGGTTCCGAAGACCGCCTTGGCGTCGGCGAGCACACCAGCCCGCAGGATGTCGACCATCAGGTCGTGCGCGAGCTGATCATTGGTTCGCGGGTCGGCCGAGAGCTCGGCGGCGTGCGCACGCTCCGCGGAGTCGACGAATCGCGGCCCGCCCCGTCGCGGACGCAGCGCGGCATCGTGAATCGACGCGATGAACAGAGCGGTCTCGTCGTCGAGAGTCCAGGTGGCGCGAGTAGCACCATTTTCGAGCTGATACAGGCGAAACGAGCGCCCCTCGTAGCGCTCATTGAACCGGCGCCGAGCGCCGTCAGGGTCGAGCTGATCGCGCATGGTGCGTGCGTGCTGATGAAGGTCGCCAACGGTCGTGACGGGAGCCTCCGCAATCAGCACCTCGGCCGCGACCGACCAGGCCTCGCGAGCCTGCGTGTCGTACTCGTCGGCCTCATCAGCCGACATCACGCCGCCAGTACCGACACCACGGCCCGATACGTGTCGCTCAATGCGGGGCGGCTCCCCCAGCCCGTTCTTAATCGCGTCGTACTGTGCCGACGAGAGCAACTCTGCGCGTAAGGCGAAATTCAGCGGCTGATGCCACGGAGGCGGCGGCGATGCGACAGCGCAGTCGGGAGACTCCTCAACCGATTCGAGCCCGCGCTCTTCAGCCGAGACGGCACTGTCGGGAAGCGCCGCAAGACCGGCGGCATCAACAAGCGACTCGCTGACCCGAACCTGCCGGGCCGCCTCAGCCTTGGTCACACCCATGACCTCCTGCACGAGCGACACCGCCGAGCGATGGCCCCGCTTCGCCGCGAGCCCATCGTGACCAAACTGCCGGCTCGATCGCGCCGACGCGATGCCCGTCGCGATCTGCCGCAGGTGCGCGGCCTGGCGCTCCAGCATCGACGCCTCTTGCATCACTGCGTGAATCTCAGCGTCATTCATCGTGAGCATGCGCGACTGCATCTCACTCGAAGCCGCCACCGCATCTTCGTCAATCGCGGCACCGATGGCAGGCGCATCACCGACCGCGCCGTGCCCACACAGGGTGGGTATCAGCGCCGCAACGTCGGTTAAAAGTACCATGCTTTATTCTCGCATGAGTCACCGACATTAGTAAATAGTTTCTATAAAGTTGTGGAAAGAAGTCTGAGATGGTTCGAAACCGCCAGCAGTACCATCACGCAGACATCAGAACAAGACCACGGAACACCCACCCTCCGACACCAGCCCAGCTAGGTTTGAGCCGTGACGACCCGCCGCAAATTCCCCGCCAAGCGCTCCGCGGCGACCAGCGCGCGCTACGCCAAGCGCCGGCAAAATCGCCTCGCCCGTGTCGACAACGACCTCACACCCGAGCAATGGAGCAGCATCCGCACCGCTTGGAGCGCGTGCGCCTACTGCCAAGCCGCCGACGTCCCACTGCAGCGCGACTGCGTTCAGCCCGTCTCCCGCGGCGGACGCTACACACTCAGCAACGTGGTTCCGGCGTGCGCATCATGCAACGCGAGCAAACACAACAGCGAAGTCACATCGTGGCTGCGCCGCAAAAAGCTCGACGAACGCGCCTTCCTCCTCCGTCACGCAGAAATCCTCGGCGCACTCCTCGCCGCGGTGGATGAGAGCGGAACCCCCGACGATCGCCGAGCGGCGGAGAGCGGAACCATGGGCTGACACCGCAAGGCGGAGAGCGGAACCATGTGGTTGCGCTGCTAGTCGATGGCTGTGTTGGTGGTGCGGGAGCGTCCGCGGAATTCGGCGATCACATCACCCGAGGCCGTGGTGACGGTGACGTCGTAGATTCCGCTGCGGCCGCGCAGTGAAACGCGGCGTGCATGCGCGGTCAGCACGTCGCCTTCGCGGGTGGGCGCGAGGAAGGAGATGTCAGCGCCGGCCGCGACCGTCACGGTCTCCCCCTCGTTGCACGCGAACGCGAACGCGGTGTCGGCGAGCGCGAACACCATGCCGCCGTGCGTGATGCCGAATCCGTTGAGCATGTCGCGGCGCACCGTCATGCGGAGGGTCACATCGCCCGGTTCGGCGGTGACGATCTCGATGCCAAGCGCCTGCGAGGCGTAATCGTCGCGCATGAGTCGGTCAGCTGAAGTCATCAGGCACCGGAACCATGGGTCGCTGAGCGACGACGCGCAGCGACCGAGACGAATCGGGGTATCCCGGCGCGATCGGTCAGGTCAAGACGTTTCGACTCGCTACGCTCGCTCAACGGGTGCACCGCCGCATCACCCCTCCATCACCGAAACCGCAGCGCCCACCGCGGCCCCGACCCGCTTCTCAACCAGCGTGAGCACGTCGTACTGCGCCACGACCTCATCACGATCGTTGTGGATCACGGCATCCCACCGCACCTCGCCGTATTCGTCGGTCTCGCGGGGCGAAATCTGCTTCGCAGTCAGCGTGACTCGAATCGAATCGCCGGGCGACACCGGCGTGATGAAGCGCAGATTCTCGAGTCCGTAGTTCGCTAGCACCGGGCCCGGTGCGGGGTCGACGAAGAGTCCGGCCGCCCACGAAACGAGCAGGTAGCCGTGGGCAACACGACCAGGGAAGAAGGGGTTCGCGGCCGCATCCTCCTCATTCATGTGCGCGTAGAACGTGTCGCCGGTGAAGTGCGCGAACGTCTCGATGTCTTGCAGCGACACGGCCCGCAGCGGCGAAGCGAACTGGTCACCAATACGCAATTCGGCCAGCGACTTGCGGAAGGGGTGCACCCCGTCATTCACGGCCGAAGCCCCGGCGTGCCACACTCCCGTGAGCGCGGTCAGCATGTCGGGTGAGCCCTGAATTGCAGTGCGCTGCATGTGGTGCAAAACCGCACGAATGCCGCCCAGCTCTTCGCCGCCTCCCGCACGCCCGGGCCCGCCGTGCACGAGATGCGGAACCGGTGCGCCATGCCCGGTCGAGGTCTTCGCGTCAACGCGGTCGAGAAAAAGCAGGCGTCCGTTATACGCAGCGGAACCAGAGAGCAGCTCGGTTGCGAACGCCGGGTCGTGCGTCACGACGCTGGTGACAAGGGATCCGCCGCCACGTGCCACCAACGATGCGGCTTCGCTCGGTGACGAATACCCGATCACCGACGACACCGGCCCAAATGCCTCCACCGCATGCACAGCGTCGGGCACCGCGCCCGCGAACGTCAGCACCATCGGCGCGACGAAGGCCCCCTCCGGAACCACTCCCCTGGTTCCGTCTGCCTTTGTCACCTCGGGTGCGGCGACGTCTCCGATCACGAGCTCCCCGCCAGCGTCGACGAGCTTCGCGACCTGCGCGAGCACGTCATCGCGTTGCTCAACAGAAACGAGCGGGCCCATCGTCACGCCGTCTGCATGGGGGTCGCCGAGCACAACGCGCTGGTCGATCTTCGCGCGCAACGCGGCAACCACGTCGTCAACCAGGCCAGCAGGCACAATCGCGCGGCGAATCGCGGTGCATTTCTGCCCCGCTTTCGACGACAACTCCACAAACCATTGCGATACGTACGCGTCGAACTCCGGGGTTCCGGGCACCGCATCGGGCCCCAACACCGACGCGTTGATCGAGTCGGTTTCGCTCGTGAATCGCACCGTCTTGTTCTGCACGTTGGGGTGCGTGCGCAGGCGGTCGGCGGTGGAGGCGGAACCGGTGAAGGCAACCAGGTCGCCGAGGCGGAGGTGGTCGAAAAGGCCGGGGATGCTGCCGTTGATGAGTTGGAGGGTTCCGTCGGGCACGAGGCCGGTTTCGAGCAGAATACGCACCCACGCTTCGGCAATGTACGCGGTGGGGGTAGCCGGTTTAATCACGCTCGGCACGCCGGCGAGAAACGCGGGCGCGAACTTTTCGAGCGCACCCCACATCGGAAAGTTGAACGCATTAATCTGCACCGCGACGCCCGGCAGCCGCGTGTAGATGTGGCGGCCGATGAAGGTTCCGTCTTTCGACAGCGGCTCGACCGGGCCATCGAGGTACACGGAACCAGCGGGCATTTCGCGACGCCCCTTGCCGGAGTAAGTGAACAGCACGCCGATGCCGCCGTCGATGTCGGCGCCCGAGTCGCGCACGGTGGATCCGGCACGCTTGGAGAGTTCGTACAGCTCCTGCTTGCGCTCGGTGAGGGCCTGACCCATCTGCTTCAGCAGCATCGCGCGCTGCGGAAAAGTGAGCTCTCCGAGGCTCGCCTGCCCGACCGTGCGGGCGTAGTCGAGCGCCCCAGCAAGGTCGATGCCCGTGCTCGACACGCGCGTGATCACCTCGCCGGTCGACGCATCACGCACGTCGACGCCGTCATCGCCCGTGGGCGTGACCCATTCGCCGCGAACAAAACTAGGCAGGATGGCAGTCATTCGGTGCTCCATTTCGTGTTCGCGCCTGTAGCTTGCGGCGATGGTAGTGCGCGGATCCGACATCGTCGTCGAACTAATTACAGACCGATCGTTCAGTAAAGAGCGTAGCGACGTTGAGTCCGATGCGGAAGAGGTGCGGAACCAGGAGTGCGGAACACGCGCACGGAACCATGGCCCGCGACAGCGAGCGCAGACTCACTGCCACGAATTCCGCATCAACACGCAGCCACCAACTGGCTGTGAACGATTTGATCGATATGGACGATTTGGCCGAATTAGTTCATACTGGCGTCATGAGCACCCCCACCCGTGATTCTGTTGTTGTCGACCCTCCCGTCGATCTCGACGAGATGATGAACCTGGCCAAGTTTCTGGGTAGCCACGAAACGCCAGCCATTCTGCTCGGCCCTGATGGTGAGCAACTCCCACTCCCCCTGCCTATTTATCAGGTGTTGCAACAAGTTGTTGATGCGATGGAGCGGGGCGCTTCCGTGAGCATCCAGCCAGTCGACCGCCGACTGACTACGCAACAAGCCGCATCCGTTCTTGGTGTGAGTCGAAGCACATTGCTTCGACTGCTCGAGGAGCGGGAGCTCCCCTTCGAACGATTCGGCGAAGCACGGCATCGTCGGCTGCGATTGAATGACGTGCTCGCCTACCGCGATCGCAAGAGCGACGAGCGCCGCAGCCGGCTTGAAGAGCTCACCCGACAAGCCCAAGAAGATGGCCTGTACGACGTGGATGCTACGGACTACAGCGAAGCACTCCGAAAAGCACGGAAAGGCTAGCCGTTGGCTCGCTTCACCGCCTTCCTCGACGCCTGTGTACTCGTTCCCATCGCGCCCGCAGACACGATGCTGCGACTTGCGGAACGTGGGCTGTTTCGCCCCACATGGTCTGAGAAGGTGATCAACGAAGCGCAAATCGCGCTGGAAAAAATTCATCCAGGCGTCGACCCGAACCGCTTCCAGTATCGGTTCGCTTCGATGAACGAAGCCTTTGATGATGCTCTGATCACTGGCTGGGAGCCACTAACGACGGGGCTCGCACTCCCCGACCCCGGGGACGCGCACGTGCTCGCGGCCGCCATCCTCGGCCGCGCCGACGTGATTGTCACGCAGAACCTAAAAGACTTCCCTTCTGAGGTCCTGTCTCCGTTCGGGATCGATGCCGTCAGCACCGATGACTTCCTCCTGGACCAGCTGGGACTATCGCGCTCGGTAGTTCAGCAAGTCATCGCCGAGCAGGCGGCGTCCATGAAAGCTCCCCCAGTAGACATCGAGACCCTCCTCGCGCAGATCGCGCGGAGCGGTGCACCTCGGTTTGCGCACGCGGCTCAACCCGAGGCGACCGCCCCATAACGTGTAAAGAATTAGGCGAATTTTTTACACGTCATGGCGACATGTCAATCGGCTTTACATGTCCAGCCCCTGAGCAACGCCGCACAAACCGGCAGTCATTCGGTGCTCCATTCGTAGAATCCGCGGCCGGTTTTGCGGCCCAAATGCCCCTCCGCGACGAGACGCCGCAGAATCTCCGGCGGCGCAAACCGCTCGCCGTACGCGCGGTGCAGTTCTTCCGCGATGTCAAGGCGCACGTCGAGTCCGACGATGTCGGTGGTGCGCAGCGGGCCGGTGGGGTGACGGTAGCCGAGTTGCATCGCGGTATCGATATCGGCGGCGGATGCGACGCCCTCGTCGAGCATGCGCATCGCCTCGAGCGCGAGCGCGACGCCGAGGCGACTCGACGCAAAACCGGGGGCATTCGCGACCGTGATCGCGGTCTTTCCGAGGTCGTCGACCCACGTTTGCGCCCGCGCGATCACGTCGGGTGCGGTGTGCGCCCCGCGCACAATCTCGACGAGACTCGACGACGGAACCGGGTTAAAGAAGTGCATCCCCACAAACCGCTGCGGGTTGTCGATGGCGCCGGCGAGGTCGTCAATCGAGATGGACGATGTATTCGTCGCAATCACCGCCGTGCGCGCGACGACCTCATTCACGCGGGCCAGCGCGACAGCCTTGAGCGCGCGCGATTCGGGCACGGCTTCGATCACGAGTTGCGCGCCGGCGAGCGCATGCATGTCTGCCGATGTCTCGAAACCCTCCCCCGCTTTTGTGGCGACTGTCGTGGTTCCGGAACCATCGGCTGCGTTGGACGCGAAACCTGCGGCGACGGAACCATCGGCTGGCACGTGCGGGGCGGCGTCGTGGCGCGGGTGGTGTTGGGGTGCGTGTTCGGCGGCGTGTTCGGTGGCTTGTTGGGCTGCGCGTTCGGCGGTTCGGGCGAGGAGGGTGGCGATGCGTTCGTGGGCGACGAGGGCTGCGGCGTCGTTTTGTTCGACGACGGTGACGTGACTGCCGGCGAGGATGAAGGCGTGGGCGATGCCTGCGCCCATGCGTCCGCCGCCGACGACGGCGACGTGGGAGGGAACGGTCATCGGGTTTTCCTCTCGAGGAAGGCGGTCATGCGGCGCATTTTGGCGTCGCTGTCGAAGAGTTCGGCCTGGAGTTCGCCGATGATTTTGGGCTGGTCTTGTTTCGGCGTGTGGAGCACGGTTTTGGTGTGCTGCACGGCGCGGGGTTCGAGCTTCGCGATGCGGTCGGCGATGGCGTGCGCTTCGGCGAGCGGGTTGTCGGTGATGCTCGTGATGAGGCCGTAGGCGAGCGCTTCTTCGGCGGTGAGGGTGCGGCCGGTAAGGAGGAGTTCGGCGGCGCGGGCGTGACCGATGATTTCGGGGAGGCGCAGAGTCGCGCCGGCGGCCGCGATGATGCCGAGCCCTGGTTCGGGGTTGCCGATTTTTAGCGTGGGTGATGCGATGCGGATGTCGGCCGCATAGGCGAGTTCGGCTCCGCCACCGAGGGCATAGCCGCTGAGCGCGGCGATCACCGGCATGGGCAGAGCGTGGATGCGCTGGAACGCGGTGAGGTTGATGCCCTGTTTGGCTTCTGCGGCGCGGCGGTCGCGGAGTTCGGCGATGTCGGCCCCGCCCGCGAAGTGTGGGCCAGCCCCGGTGATGATGAGGGTCTTGGGGCGCTGCTCGAGTTCGGCACAAAGGTCGTGGAGGGCGTCGATCGTCGCCTTGTTGATCGCGTTGCGATGATCTAGGCGGTTGAGCGTGGCGACGACGCGGTCGGCGTGGTGCTCAGTGAGGAGTGGCGCCTCTGCTTCGCCGTGGGTTTCTTCGCGCGCGCGAATCACCGGCTCGTCAGGTGCCAGCGGTTGCGACGTCATCGTCGAACTCCCTAATTACAGACCGATCGTTCAGTAAATAGTAGCGGGGTTGTTGGTGGAGGGGAAGATGGCCTCCCGCGTTAAAGCCCAAGAACTAAACGTTGGGGTTTTAACCACCAGTGCGCCTGCGTAGGGTGAAGGTGTGAAAATCGCGATTGCGGGCGGAACCGGAGTTGTCGGGCGTCATGTCGAGCGGATCGCTCGTGAAGCGGGTCACGAGACCGTCGTTCTTACCCGCTCCCAAGGGGTTGATCTCGTTAGCGGCGAGGGGCTGAGCCTAACCGGCGTAGACGTCGTGATCGACGCCTCCGGGCCGTCGAAGGGCGAGCGCGGCAATGTCGTCGAGTTCTTTGAGCGGGTTTCGACAAACCTGCTCAAGGCAGAAGCAGACGCGGGCGTTCGTCATCACGTCGCGCTTTCCATCATCGGTGCGGCACAGGTCAATGCTGGCTACTACGCGGGCAAGCGTGCCCAAGAAGATGTGGTGACCGCCGGATCGATTGCGTGGACGATTTTGCGCGCCACCCAGTTCTTTGAGTTCGCCGATCAGGTCTCGATGCCCTTCGGCCCGTGGGTGGTGACTCCCAAGGTGCGCTCACAACCGATCGCTGCGGCGTCGGTCGCCGCCGAGCTCGTGCGGCTCGCAGAGTCGGCGGTGCAGGGCGCTTCGAATGATGCGCACGGTGTGCACGAAGTCGCCGGCCCGGAGGAACGTCAGATTGCCCACCTCATGCGCGAGCTACTCGTTGCACGCGGCGACAAGCGTCGAGTGCTCGAGTTGCCCCTTCCTGGCCGTTTCGGCAAGGGCCTTCGCGACGGCACGATCTTGCCTAGCTCAGAAGCGAAACTCGATGACGTCGCGTTCGAAGACTGGCTCGCTGGGTCGCACGACGAGTTGAGTGCTTAGCCGGTGAGCTACTCGCCCCGCACCAGCGCAACTATTTCGTCAAGCAGTCGCGTGTCGCCAGCGTCGAGGCCATAAAGCACCTCATGCAATGTCACCGCCGACTGCCGGACTTCGTGGTTTCCTGCGTACGTGAGGAACAAACGCGAGTAGTCGGCGAGGCGCGGGTCTACCTTCCGCCTCCACGTGGGCTCTTGCTCGTTCACAAACCAAGCTGACGGGCCGAGCTTGATCTGGATGGGGCTACCCGAAGCATCGTGTCCTGGTGCCGGCTCAAGAATCACGGCCCACTGGTAGATGCCTTGGTGGTTCGCGACGACTCGCTCAACGCGACCCTCGCCGAAAGCCGCATTGAGCTGACCCTTGAGCACGCCGTTGACATACGTCAGCAGGCGAGACTTCACGTGCTGCAAAACATCGCGACTCTCGCCGTAGCGTTCCCGCGCCTGCTGCGCGAGGTCGCTTGCGAGTCGCTCGGCCGCTACGTCGCGATCACGTTCTTGGTAGCGCCGGGCTTCGCCTGTCGCGCACATTGCGGTGATGAAGTCGAGCACGTCTTTGTCGCTCATGCGCGCCTTTCCTTTCGAAAACTTCCGGTGCACCTGGCTGAGAAATGTGTATTGCTCGGCGTTGCGCTTGGCGTAGGTGGAGTCGTCATCAAGCTTGCGAATCAGCCGGTCGAGAAGTCGTTCGTACGTCACGACAGGTGCGTTCTCCCACCCGTCTGTCTGCAGCGCGCGGTCTTCCTCGCCACACAGCAGAACGACGACGCTCCGCTTCCCACCGCGGCGGCCAAACTCCAGGTATCCCTCGTACTCGTGGCCGTGTCCGTCCGAAGTTCCGTAGTTCTCGACCACGATCACGGCGGAGTCGCTCTCGAGCACAATGTCGGCGATGTCCCACTCAAGGCCAGGCTTGGCCGTGTTGACCTCCTGCCGCACCGTGTAGGGGCCCGCAGGCAGACCTTCGCCGAGCTCCTCATTGATCACCTCAACGAAGAGATCTTGGCCAAGCCCCTCGAAGTTGTGCGTTCCGCCGATCTCGAAGATCCAGCGGAAGATGTTCGACAGCTGCTTCTCATGCGTGCCGTGGTGCATGACGTCGAAGACGTTGAATCCGACCGCCTCGGATTTTCCGAGCACGGGGAGCAACTGAGTCAGCAGTTCATTGGCGCTCATGAGTCCCCCGGATTCTGGCGTATCGCGCGATTGAGTCCGAGTCTAGTAACCATGCGTGCCCGGAATCACGGAAGCAATGAATCGCCCTATCCGCACCTGACGCACCGCGAGCGAACTGGCCATCGCCAGTGACTCAGCTGCCACGGTCGCGTCTATTCCCGCTGTACTCGGCACCGCCTCAGCTGCAAAATGCATGAGAAGTGCGTCCCGCTTCGAGCGTGCGCGCAGGCTATTGATGGTATCCGCAGCGAGGTGGGAGGCGGAACCACCAATTGCGAGCACCGAGTCATAGATGGTTCCGCAGAGCACGTGTTTCTGCTCCGCTTCGGAGTAGGTCATCGGATGCACGCCCGCGATAGCGGGGTGTTTCATGACGAGCGCGTTCAGCATCGCGGTCGAGGGGTCGATTCCGACGTATCGGACGGGCTCGACCAATCCGAGATCCACCGGAAGCCCCGTCCCGCATCCGACGTCGAGCGTGCGGCCAAGTCGGTCACCGAAGGTGGATCGAATCAAGTCGACCGCGGATTGTTGCTCCTCAACGGTCATGCCGTGGTGTCGATCCCACGTTGTGGCCAGTCCGTCGTATGCGGTCCCGCACGGTGACTTCGTTCGCGGCATGTTCTGCACACCGTAAACGTGTTCAACACGACCGCGATTGATTAGGGTGACGCTCTCGTCTTCGATCGTTCCGCCCTGCATGTCCCAATGCTTCCAACCCATGGGTGTCACGAGGTAGATGCGCGTGCTCTTGAGGAACTTCATTGGCTCGCCGTATGTCCGGATGACGTGGGCAGCCCGCGCGACGTCTTCCTCCGAGAGACCCGGCGTCTTGCCACCCACAACGTACTCGTGGGGCGCGCCTTCGGCATAAGTGGTGGCGAACTGCCAATCGAGCTCCCGCTCGAGTTCCAGCCACCAGGTCAAGTCAGTCTTCGTAATCACAGTCAATCCCTCACTAGTCACACACGGCCCTCGTAGTCCGTGCGTGACAAGTATGGGTGGGGCGGCGGACATTGGTTCCCTTCCGATAAGTCATCCGCCGCCATTCTCGACTCTGCCTGGGGCCGGCAAGCGTGAACGTATGCGCCGCTAACTCCGCTAGTGAATGGCCGTTGTTCGCCAGCTGATTGCTCACACTCACTGCTCACGCGTGGCCTGATGCCATAATCAACTCAGAAACGGAGGGTTGTATGGCTCACCACGCAACGACTGACCCTGACTAGGCTTGCTATGGTCGCCGTGCGAGACCGGTTGGCACTTCGGCGGTTGCCAATCAGTGTGAAGCTCAATCGAAGCCTGTTCCCCATTGACTTCATTTCATTGGTCGCCAAACCAGGCAAGACGCTCGGTGGGCTGGCAATGCAACGCACGACGCTCTCGGATGTTCTCAAAGCGACCTCTGGCGACGGATTTCGACCGAGACCGTTGAGCCCGGGAGACAGCATCGACATCTTCGTGCGCGACGAGAGCTCGTATTCCAATGCTGTCTATTCGGTCTTTGATCGGCTCGAGGTTGTGAACATTCGTCGCGGCTCCCCTACGATGTTCCGGATCAAATGGGACACCGTCAACAACGAAGACCTCCCCGGAGAATTTTCACTCGTCTGGTCACATGAAGATCGCGCCGCGGGGCGCGCCCCTTTCATCGCAATCGGCAGTGCGTCCGAGAAGCTCGCGCAATATGCAGACGATCAAGCGCACCGCATTCCACCCTCAAGATTTGACGTGGATTTGCGGATACGCATCCCCGAGATGAGCCAACGCGACACTCAAAATCGGGTGGCAGCTGAACAAATGGATTCACTAACGAGCAAGGAGAACCTCATCCCTTCACATGCGCGCACAATCTCAGTTGAGGGTTTCCGCGGCTTCCGCGAATCTGCCACTCTTCGCATGGCATGCCCTGACGGCGCCGAAGGAAGTGGTTTGACCTTCGTCGTTGGCGCGAACAACGCTGGCAAGTCAACCGTCTGGGAGTCATTTGATGCGGTCTCACGCAAGCTAAAGAATGACGTGTCATTCTCAGCGGGTCGGCGCAACCGTGCGACGCTCAATGGAATCCGCATAAGGATGGATTTCAATACTGGCGTCAGTTACCAAGTCCTTAGCCGCAATAACGACACCAGCGAAACCAAAGATGAGTGGAGCCCGTCACAACCCAATCTGTTACCAGAAATCGTCACCGTTCCCTCGCGTCGACAGTTTCAGGCCACGTTCAGCCGTGGCGGCACAGCTCAACGGGATTGGATGGCACAACAGAACGACTTCACTAGGTCTCGTCAGAATGACCAATTTACGGGGAGGCTTTTTGATCTTCACAACGACGATGCGAAGAAGGAGAAGTTCGATCAACTCATGGCTGAGGTGCTTGGCCATGAACTGAAATGGACCATCGATCTGGGAGAAGGGCAGTACGGTCAGTCGTACTACCTGAAAGTGACGACTGGAGACGGGGTCGATCATTCGAGCGAGGGTCTCGGCGATGGCATCATAAGTCTGCTGTTCATTCTGAACGCGCTCTACGACTCAGAACCCGAGACGCTTCTCGTCTTCGATGAACCGGAACTTTCGCTTCATCCGCAGTTAGTGAAACGGCTTGGCAGAGTGCTGGCACGATTCGCAAAGGACCGACAGATTGTCGTATTCACGCACTCGCCTCACCTCCTTTCCTGGGACGACATCGCGAATGGTGCGGAAATTGCTCGCGTCTACAAGTCGGGCCCCGATTCAAAGATTGCTCAGCCGACACGCGTGACGGTCATGGAGGTCGCCAACCTACGCCGAAGCTGGCGGAACCCGCATATCCTTGGCGTCGACGCAAACGAAGTTCTTTTCCTCGATGACGGCGTGATCCTCGTCGAGGGTCAGGAGGACGCCGCATTGTTCCCGCGCGCCTTCGAGCAGGTGGGAATCGAGATGCCGGGGACAATATTCGGATGGGGATCCGGGGGTGAAGGAAATCCCGAGAAGCTCGCAGCGCTTTTGAACGAACTCGGATTCGAGCGCGTGGCAGTGATTCTCGACAACAATGTCCACCACACTGCGGACAGGATCCGCGCAAATCACCCAGGCTACCTCGTGCAGGAGATTCCTGCCGCAGATGTGCGCGACAAGCCTGCAAGCGCCAAAGAGGCTGTTGTGGGGTTGCTCGATGAGAAGGGCAAGCGTCTGAAACCAGAAATGAAGGCGCAAGCCGAGGCCGCTTTCAGTGCCGTCCGTTCCTACCTGAAGTCGACCCCCCAAGTGGTTTCAGATCTCCAGGCTTCGACAACCAAGTTGGATTCATGACCTCGTTCGAGCTTGAACGCTTCCCGTTGACGCATGAGGACGTGCGCGTGTGGGGCGATTCGGATCCGCGCCACCGCAACTGGCCAGTTGCCTACGTGATGAACAGCGACCGGGACGTCTATGTTGGCGAATCGCTCAACGCTGAAGGCCGCATGCGGCAGCACCTGGAATCAGAGTCCAAGAAGCATCTCAACTGGGTGTGCGTCGTGCTCGACAACACCTTCAACTAGCATCGAAACGTGCGAGGAGTGCGGATCACCAGGCGCCCAGTACGTCGTCAACCTATGGGTTTCTGTACTTTGCCCCGAGCATCACAGCGCCACGATTCGAGCGGCGGAGGCTCCGCCACATAGTCCTCGCCCAGCATCTCGCCCCGGAACTGGATCGACCGGCTAGTCTCGGACGTATCCGGAAAGATCCGGTTCAACCTGCCTCGAGGAGTCCGCGTGTCTGAACCATGGCTCTCTGCCGACGATATCGCGGACTACTTGGGCGTAACCAAGGACACGATCTACGCCTGGATCGCCGACAAGGGGATGCCAGCCCACAAGGTCGGGCGTCTGTGGAAGTTCCAAACCAGAGAGGTTGATGACTGGGTGCGACGCGGAGACGCGGCAACCCCGAATTAGCCCCCGCCGCATGCCAGCATGCCCAACCCCGCCTGATCGACTTTGCCAACTGAAGGAGTGAACGAGAGCCGTGTCGACATCATCGCTGTTTGATCGCGTCCGCGTTGGCGCGACGCTCACGGGGCTTGCCGGCCCCGACCCGGTCAAGATCATCGCCGTCGAACGGCTGACAGACGACTCCGCATACGTCACTTATCGGACCGAAACTGGTGTGGCCGAAAGGATCGTCTTCGCCAACGCGATTTCTCAGGTACGCGAGGTCGTCGCCGGGCAAGCCTTCAGCTTCGATGCTGATCCCAACGCGTTCCTGCTTGCCGCTGAGGCGCGCCGGATGAAGCTTGCGTATCTGTTCGACCCGCAAGCAGCGCTCGGTACTAGCGACGTCCAGCCGCTGCCGCATCAGCTCCGTGCCGTGTACGAGATCATGCTGCACAAACAGCCACTGCGATATGTACTGGCGGATGACCCTGGCGCGGGTAAGACCGTGATGGCAGGGCTCCTCATCAAGGAACTGCTACTGCGTGGCGACGCCGCGAACGTCATGGTGGTCTCTCCGGGCGTACTCGTCGACCAGTGGGACGAGGAGATGCGGGAGAAGTTCGGCCTTGAGTTTGAGACGCTCACCCGCGACAAGATCCTCCACGAAGGCAATCCTTTCGCTCGTGGAGGCCTGTGGCTGGCTCGGCTCGACGTCCTGGCCCGCAACAGCGAGGGCATTCTCGACAAGGCCGGTGAGATCGATTGGGATCTCATCATCTTCGATGAGGCGCACAAGATGTCGGCCACGGTCTGGGGCAACGAGGTAAAGAAGACCAAGCGCTACCAGATGGCCGAAGAGCTCGGCAAGCACACGCGCAACCTCCTGCTGATGACCGCGACGCCCCACTCGGGAAAGGAGGAGCAGTTCCAACTCTTCATGGCGTTGCTTGACTCTGACCGCTTCGAAGGAGTCGCTCGGGAGGGTAGTCGCAAGGTCGACGTCTCCGACTTGATGCGTCGGCTCGTGAAGGAGGAGTTGCGCACTTTCGAGGGGACGCGCCTATTTCCGGAGCGCTTTGCATTCACGGTTAAGTACGAGCTGTCCCTGCCTGAGAAAGACCTCTACGTCGCGGTGACGGATTACGTCCGCGAGGAGATGAACCGCGCTGACGCGATCGCGGGCGACAACCGCCGACGCACCGCAGTCGGCTTCGCTCTCACGACTCTCCAGCGCCGGCTCGCGTCGTCGCCGGCGGCAATCCACCGCTCGCTCGAGCGCCGCAAGGCTCGGCTCGAGTCCGAGCTGCGTGAAGCCAGGATCTACGCCGCGGTGCGATCCGACGCTCCCGATGTCCCCGAAGACTGGGACGACCTCGAAGATCTGACCGACGAGGAACGTGAAGCCCTCGAGGACCAGGCGATCGCAGGAGCAACGACAGCCCGCACCCCCGAGGAGCTCGAGACCGAGATCCGCGTCGTTGATCAACTCCTCGTGAAGTCGTCGGCGGTGAAGTCGTCACCGACCTACGCCAAGTGGGACGCGCTGCGTGACACCCTGGACGATGCTGACGAGATGCGCGACGACACGGGCACCCGGCGAAAGGTGATCATCTTCACGGAGCACAAGGACACGCTCGATGATCTGGTGATGCGTCTAACGCAGCATCTTGGCCGCGATGATGCAGTGATCACGATCCATGGCGGCACGAAGCGAGAGGATCGTAAGAAGGCGAAGGAGACCTTCGAGCAGAATGAACGGTGCGTCTTCCTGATCGCTACCGATGCGGCCGGCGAAGGCGTCAACCTTCACAAGAACGCTCACCTGCTGATCAACTACGACCTGCCGTGGAACCCGAACCGTATCGAGCAGCGCTTTGGCCGGGTACACCGCATCGGGCAGCCCAACACGTGCTTCATGTGGTCGCTCGTGGCGGACGACACTCGAGAGGGCGACGTCTACACGCGACTGCTGGAGAAACTCGAAGAGCAACGTGCCACCCTGGGCGGACGCGTCTACGACGTGCTCGGCCAGCTATTCCAAGGCAACGCGCTTCGCGACTTGATGATCGCGGCTATCAGAGAGGCCAACAAGCCCGAGCGTCAGCGCTATCTGACTGAGGTTGTCGATCCGCGGATCGCAGACGGCATCCCCGAACTGTTGCAGGCGAACCAACTCGTGCCCTCCGCCATGAGTGACACCGAGATCGATGTGATGCGACGCGAGATGGAGCGTGCGGAGGCCGCGAGGCTCCAGCCGCATCACGTCGAATCATTCTTCCATCGCGCCTTCGCTGATATCGGCGGCCAACTGCGGATGCGTGAAGGACACCGGTTCGAGATCAGACGCGTGCCCGCCGAGATCAAGGAACGCGACCGCGTCACCGGCTACGGCCAGCCCGTTGTCAACGAGTATTATCGCGTCGCCTTCGACCCGAAATATGTCAGAGTCAGCGGCAACAACCATGTCGCAACTCTCCTGCACCCCGGCCACCCGCTCATGTCAGCCACGATGAGCGTCGTCTCTGCCCGTTACAACGATGCGCTCCGCCGCGGCGCGGTCCTCGTCGACAGATCCGATTTGTCGCTACAGCCCTACGTCGTGAGTTTGCTCGAGCACGACGTCACTGACGGGAGAGCGGCACCTGAGGGTCAGCCGCGCGTCGTATCCCGTCGTGCACAGTATGTACGGATCGATGAAGCCGGAACTATCACCCCGCTCACAGGCTCGCCGATTCCGAACTTCGAGACCCCTGACGACGAAGAATTGAACCTGAGTCGGCCGTTGTTGTCCGAACCTTGGGCGCAAGCAACGGACCTCGATCGCCGCGTGATCCGAGAGGCGTCGGTCACGATCGCGCGCCAGCACGCCGAGGAGGTCAGCCACCGCACTGTGGAGCGCGTAGACAAGACCGAACGCCTCGTCCGCGAACGCCTGACTCGCGAGATCAACTACTGGGACCGCCGCGCCTTTGAGCTGAGCGAGCAGGAGCGAGCGGGCAGGAAGACCCGCCTCCCAGCATCTCAAATGCAGGAACGGGCCGAAGCGCTGGCCCGTCGACTCGACCGACGGCTACGAGAGCTTGAGCAAGAACGTGACATTTCGGTTCGCCCGCCACGAGTGACCGGCGCTTGTCTGGTCGTCACGCAGGGATGGCTGGATGCTCAGACCGACCCTGAAGGCGCAGCTCACCGTGCCAGGGAGACGACGCGGGTGGAGCGCCTGGCCGTCGATGCCGTTCTCCGAGTCGAGCACGCGCTCGGCCACGATCCGACAGAGATGCACCACAACAACCCCGGCTACGACATTGAGTCCGACACTGGACAGAGTCTCGACTTCATCGAGGTGAAGGGCCGTGTCGTCGGTGGCCGGACGTTCGTGCTCACCCGGCAGGAAGCGGTCACTGCGCTGAACAAGGCCGAGCACTCGGTGCTCGCGCTCGTCCAGGTCGCGGAGGATGACACGACGACAGTGCGCTACCTGCGACACCCTGTAGACCAGCCCATCGATCCTCGCGCGGCGCGCGTCGAGTACGACTGGGAGCCCTTCTGGAGCGACGCAACGGAGATGAGTCAACATTGACCGAGAGAATTCGTAAGAGGAAGCTGATCGAGGTCGCGCTACCGCTGGATGAGATCAATGCCGCGTGTGCCGCAGACAAGGCTGTGAAAACAGGTACGTTGCGCAACCTTCACAAGTGGTTCGCCCCTATGCCGTTGCCGGCGTGGCGGGCGATACTCTTTGCGGCGTTGGTCGATGACCCTGGAGAGGAAGTTCGTCGTGCCGAACTGCTGGACGTGGTAAGGGGTCTTGTTGAGAATGGCGCTGGCCTACCTGAGCAGGAAGCATTACGTCGCGCGACCGATATTCTGGCTGCACAGTTCCCAGATGGGCTTCCCACAGTTCTCGACCCGTTCTGCGGGGGTGGGTCGACACTTGTGGAGGCTCAGCGTCTTGGTCTGTCAACGCTTGGGTCGGACCTTAACCCTGTCCCCGCACTCATCACGCGCACGCTTACTGAAGTGTTGCCGAAGGCGGCCGATGCCAGCTTCGAAGCCGAAGATGAAGCTGGAACACTATTCGCTGCCGCTGAACGCAGAGGACACTATGCGGGCGTCATCAACGCATTTCACCACTACGCAGATTGGGTAATGGAAGAGGCTCTCAGCGATCTGCGCCCAGCCTACCCAGCCGTGTCTGACGGAACCGTCATTTTCTGGCTCTGGGGACGTACAGTCCCCTGTACCAATCCTGCTTGCGGCATTCAGACCGTGTTGACTACTACGTGGCAACTCTCCCGAAAAGTTGGAGAGCTCGCATGGGTTTCGCCATCGGTCGCGGATGGCGAGGTTGTCTTGGATGTCATCTCTGGTCAGCGAGACGGACAGGCGCCAACATCCCCCAAAGTTGGGCGGGGCGCCGACTTTCAGTGTTTGAACTGTTCCCAGGTGATCAGGGAGGCCGACATTAGGCAGTTGGCACTAGACGGTTTGATGGGGCGACGCCTGATCGCAGTCCACATCGACACCGGATCACGGCGCCTCTTCCGTGCGCCAACAGAGTCCGAAATCCTGGCGGCAAACGTGACTGCTCCCGAGGACCTGCCCGAGGTTTCCCTTGGCGAGGCGAACCAGTACATCGCACCGCCGCGCTACGGCATCGAGACTTTTCTGGATTTGTACACCTCGCGCCAGGCTCTGGCGCTCGCTACATTCGCGAGCCATGTCGCGCGAGTACAGGAAAAGGTCATCACGGACGGAGGATCGAAGGAGCTTGCCGATGCCGTCTCATCCTTACTCGGCCTCGCTGTCGGGAAGATGGCACAGTACAACTCGACACAGACCTTTGTTCGCACACGGCGTGGTCCTTCTGCAGCAACTGGCGCGTTCGGTCGGGCTGACTTGCCGATGACTTGGGACTTCGCCGAGACGTACCCGTTTGGTTCTTCGGTTGGGTCATGGGCAACCGTGTGCCAGAACCTGCTCCGTGCCCTTGAGTTTGCTCCGATGGGGAGCGGGCGAGTGGCTCTGGCTGACGCGAGGTCTATCGCATCGAACCGCCCCGTCGTCGTGGCAACCGATCCGCCTTACTTCGATGCGATCGGCTATGCTGACCTATCAGACTACTTCTACATGTGGCATCGTCGCGCGTTGCGCAATGTCCACCCGGATCTATACCGCACGATTGCGACGCCTAAGACTGGTGAGCTGACCGCTTTTGCATGGCATCACGGAGGCACCAAGGACGCTGCCCGCGCGGCGTTCATCGACGGGTTCACAGAGACGTTTGAGCATCTCCAGCACCTTGCAACACCAGATGTGCCATTAGTGATTGTTTATGCGTCGAAGGAACAAAAGGGAGGTCGTGAGGAAGAAACGCGTTGGTCATCGATCTTGTCGGCAATGGTTGCCGCAAAACTAGAGATCACGGGCACCTGGCCTATACGGGGCACGACTGAGGCTCGAATGCGTTCGGCTGGATCTAACGCAGTCTCCTCCTACATCGCGATGGTCTGTAGACCCCGAGACGATAGTGCGAAAACATGCAGCCTTGCAGACTTCGCGCGGTCACTGCGTCGTGAGCTGAGTACCGCGGTGCGTGACCTTCAAGCGGCATCGATTCTTCCCGTCGACCTCGCGCAGGCTGCCATGGGGCCAGGGATGCAGATCTACTCGCGATACCGCGCGGTTCTTGACCAAGCCGGAAACCCTGTTCCTGTCGACCATGCGTTGCGTCTGATCAATGACGCGCTTGGGGAGGTACTAGATGAGCAGGAAGGCGAACTTGATCCGGAGTCGAGGTTCGCCGTGCGTTGGTGGGAAGCGTACGGGTGGTCCGCGGCGTCTTTCGGGGAAGCAGACAAGGCGGTGCGGCCCCTCGGAATAAGTGTCGACGATGTGGTACGCGCTCAGGTAGCAACAAGTCAGGCGAACAAGGTCCAGTTGCTCGGGAGGACTGGTCTCGATCGCGACTGGCTACCATCTCGAGATTCAAATCCAACCGCGTGGGAAGCGGTGCACCATCTGGCTGACCGACTAATCGATGGCCGTGGAGAGCTTGAAGCAGGACAGCTCATGGGGGCTCTTGCTAATCTACAGGACCCAGCACGCGCACTGGTCTACCGTCTGCATGATTTGGCGGCGAAAGCCTCACGCGCTGGGGATCAGGAGCGCTACAACGCACTTATCAGCGCATGGAACGAACTCTTGCGGCTCGGGTCAACAGCATCGACAGATAGAGGCTTGTTCTGATGGCATCGCTAACGAATAAGGAGCGCGTCGGACGCGCAATCGACCTTGTAGCCGAAGGGCTTGGCCCTTGGATGATCGCGCTCCTTGAGGCCAAGCACGGTGTTGACTGGGCGTCTGAAGTAGGACGCACGGCAGGACTCACAGGACGAGACGGGTCGCCCAGTCCCACTGACCCCGCCTATCTGTTCTGGGTATTCGACAAGCAATGGCACCAGGTATTCAAGGAGCAACTCACCTTCGAGGACAAGCGAGTAATCTCTGCGCTCTGGGACGCCCGCAAGGAGTGGGCGCATGGGGAGCGCATCTCGTCAGAACGCACCGAGCGCGTGCTTATGGATGGCGAGCACATCCTCCGTTCGATCGGTGCAGTCCAACACGCAGATAGAGCCGACGCGATGCGGCGCGAGTTCCGTCGCCTCATGTTCGAGGAAGACCAGAAGCGACTCCAGCGTGCACAGGAGAAGTCGCTCTCGGTACAGGTGGATTCGACCGGCCTCCCGGCTTGGCGCGACGTTGTCGAGCCTCACGACGATGTCGCCCGTGGCACGTTCGAGTTGGCCCAGTTCGCCGCCGACCTCCGCCAAGTGCACCAGGGCGTGGCTGGCCCTGAGTACGGCGACCCTGTCGAGTTCTTCGGCCGCACTTACCTCACACGCGGTCTGCGCTACTTGCTCGAACAGGCGATCAAGCGCCTCAGCGGCGGCGGCGGGGAGCCTGTCATCGATCTGATGACGACCTTCGGTGGCGGCAAGACGCACTCGCTGCTGGCCGTCTACCACGCAGCAGCAGGGGTGCCTGCTGAGCGGATGCCGGGCATGCGAGAGCTGCTCGACGGCATTGGCATCGCGGAGCTTCCCACCAGCGTCAACCGTGCGGTACTCGTCGGCAACGACCTCTCGATCCTGGGCATGCCGAAGCCCGAGGGCTTCACTGTCAATACGCTGTGGGGCGAGGTTGCGTACCAGCTCGGGGGCGTCGAGGGGCACAAGCTCCTGAAGCGGTACGACGAGCAGTCGGTGCCGCCGCCGACGACCGCGTTGGTCGACCTCTTCGAGAAGTATGGGCCGTGCATCATCCTCATCGACGAGTGGGTCGCGTATCTGCGCCAGCTCTGGTCACGTGAGAAGGTCGCGCCTGCCGGAACGTTCGACGGCCACATGACCTTCGTGCAGTCGCTGACCGAGGCGGTGAAAGCCGTCCCGACCGCGCTCCTCGTCGTTTCGCTCCCGGCGTCCGATGTCGTCCGCGACATGCCAGGTGCTGAGACGCCGATCGAGAATGAGCACGAGGTTGGCGGCACTGCGGGCTTGGAGGCATTGCGACACCTCCGCTCCGTGATCCACCGTCTGGAGTCCGCCTGGCAGCCGGCGACGATCGAGGAGTCGTTCGAGATCGTCAGGCGGCGCATCTTCAAGCCGTTCGGGCGCGAACAGGATGCCGCGCGCGACCTGGTCGTTCACAAATTCATGGATCATTACATGCGCTACGGATCTGACGTGCCGAGCGAGGTTATGCAGCCCGGCTACCGCGCATCGATGCGCACTGCCTACCCGATCCACCCGGAGCTGTTTGATCGGCTCTACAAGGACTGGTCGACCCTGGAGCGCTTCCAGCGCACTCGCGGCGTACTGCGCCTGATGGCGACGGTTGTCTACGCCCTCTGGACGAGCGGCGACCGATCGCCGATGATTCTCCCTGCTTCGGTCCCGCTTGACAACGCGAAGGTTTTCGACGAGCTTGCCAACCACCTGGATGACTCTTGGAAGCCGATCGTAGACGCCGACGTCGCAGGCGAGACATCGACGGCCAACGTGGTGGACAGCGACATCAAGATCCTCGGGCGGTCCATGGCGACCAAGCGCGCCGCGCGGTGTGTGTTCCTTGGCACTTCACCGATGGCCAACCTCCGCAATCGTGACGGCAGCGCCGCGACCATCCGCGGCATCGAGCAGAAGCGCGTTGTACTCGGTTCGACCTACCCGGGTGACAACCCCGCACATGTTGCCGACGGTCTGCGGCGACTCGGCGACCTCGGCAAGTACATGAACCGCGACCAGGACCGGTACTGGCTGTCGCTGCAGCAGACCGTCGCACAGATCGTGCAAGAGCGCGCCGACTCCTACCACGAGGAGCAGGTGTTCGACGAGCTGGCCCAGGTCGTTCGACAGGAGACCGACAAGGGACTGTTCGAGCGTGTCCACCGCTTCCCGCACGGCAGCATCGACGTCGAGGACGACCCGGGCATCGGTCTCGTGATCTTCGGGCCCGACCGCCCGTTCTCGAAGCGCGGGCGATCCGTGGCCGAGGACGCGGCGATCGAGTTCCTGACGAAGCGTGGCACCAACGCGCGTATCCACAAGAACTCGCTCGTCTTCCTGGCTCCCGAGGTCGACCGCATCGACATCTTGCTCAACGCCGTGCGCCAGCGCATGGCGTGGGAGTACATCCTCGAGAATCGAGACTCGCTCAATCTTGACCAACACAACATCAAGGTTGCCGAGTCACGCGTCGCCCAGCAGAAGCAGACGGTGAAAGACTCCATCCGCGAGGCCTACCGCTGGATCCTTGTACCGACGCAGGATCCTGGCGCTTCTGCGATCGAACTGGAGTCCATCCTCATGAACGGCGACGGCACGCTCGCCGAGCGGGTGACGAAGAAGGCCGATGCGGGTGAGTTCGTGGTCCGCACCTTCTCACCGTCGCTGCTGCGTATGCAGATCAACCGTCTAGACCTGTGGCGTGAGAAGCCATACGTGCCGCTTGACGTCCTCGTCGGCTATTTCAGTCAATACGTCTATATGCCGAAGGTGGTCCAGCCTAAGGTGATCGTCGATGCGGTGTGGCATCTCAATGACGCCCTCGTTGTAGAACTCGATGGTTTCGCCTACGCCGACTCGTATGAGGAAGGTCGATTCAACGGCCTCACGGTTACCACCCCAGCCGCGGTCCGCCAGAGCGGGCTCCTGGTCGACCCGGTGATCGCATCAAAGCAGATCGCTGAAGACGCGCAAGGTGCCAGCAGCGATGGCGGTTCCGAGGACTCAGGCGCCTCCTTGGACGGTTCGGGAACCTCGCCCCACGACGGCGCGCCGGTGTCGACAGCGCCAACGCCCAGTGGACGGCCCGCGGTAACCGTGCCCACGCGCTTTCACGCGACGAAGGACCTCACTGTCAACAGAGTCGTGCGCGATGCCGGCCAGATCTACGAGGAAATCATCTCCCACTTCGTGGCGGCCAACGTTCCGGTGCGCGTCACCATCGACATCGAATCGAACCAACTCACCAACCTCAGCGACGACCAGCGGTCGGCGATTCGCGAGAATCTCAAGACGCTCGGCTTCAGCGACGACGACTGGTCGATGGACTGACCCATGCAACCGCAAGCACATTGGCAAACTGCCATGACAACGGTCGTTGAGGCGATCGGACGCTTCCCCGGCAAGTCCAGCAACATCTGGCTCAAGGACTACCCTCGGGGCAGTTGTTCGGTCACGTCCTTTGCGATCGGACGATTTCTCCTCGAACGACACGGGGAGGACTGGTCCCTCGTGTCAAGATCTGGTCCGGAGTACACACACACGTGGCTTGTGCTGGCGCCCGAGGATGCTGTCGTTGCTTCGATCGATGCCACAGTGCACCAGTTCCCGGGCATTAGCACTGAACCTTTCGTTGGAGTTGGACATTCGCCCGCGAACGAGCATTTCCCCGATCTAATGGGGGGCCCAGTGAGAATGTCGTCAGTCCCCGCATGGTGGCATCATGGCGCGACTCGGGAGGTGTACGAATGGCTGTTCCCACGGCTCGGTCTGGCGCCATTTGTGGACGAAGCTCTGCCATGAAAACGCATCGCACCAAGCGAGCGGTTCAAACGACCCAACGCGGGAGAACTGACGGAGAGCGCAACGTCAGCAGACTTCGCCCTGATGTCTCGTGAGACACCCGATTTGCGCATAATTGCGGGCTCAAGGAACCGCGAGTCGATCCGCTCAGTCTCATGCTTGACGAGATCAAGCATGTCGTCGACCAGCCACCGAGGCGTGAACACTTCTCCGTGATCGGCGACCCGCTGGCGTGACTTCACAAGCTGCTCGGGGGCAGCATCATTCTCCCTTGCCACGGTTGTCAGGGTACACGTACCCGGTGACATGAACCCTGGTGTACTTCACCGTGTCCGAACAGGCTTGAAGAGTGGCTCGAACTCCTTCCCCTGCGGCTGCGTTGATCGGTCAGCGCATCGCCGCGCTACGAAAGGCACGAGCCCTCACACAAGATCAGCTCGCCGTGTTCAGCGGTATCGATTCTTCGAACATCCGGAGTTATGAATCTGGGCGCTCAATGCTTAGCGTGTTCACCCTGGTTCGAATCGCCGAGGCGCTCGATTCTGCTCCGGGCGACTTCCTCGTCGACCTGACTTCGGACATGTTTTCTGCACCGGTGCTCACGGTCGATCGAGCACTGCTCGAAAAGTCCTACAAGCCTTCAGGCGCGACGGCGTAGACGTCGCCCACTTACGAGCAGTGCGCGCTACTCGCCCGCGCACGCTCGTACCCCGAACCGCTGTGTGCGAAGCGCGTGACAGCAGGCGATACGCTCGATTTGTTGGTGCCCGACCAACGAATACCCGACGTGGGGAGAGACGTGTCCGAGGCAACGGAAATCAAGTACGAGACCATGACGGTCAAGTCCATTCGCGGACGCGAGGGCCGAACGATCGAGAAGTGGGAGAAGGACGGCTGGGAGCTCGTCTCCCAGACTCCTGGCAAGATTCAAACCGAAATCGCACTGCGTCGGCCGAAGAAGAAGTTCCCGATCATTCCATTCGCGATTCTTGGCGGCTTGGCTGTCGTCGGGCTGGTCATCGGCGTCGTCGTTAGCTCGATCAACGGAGGTGAAAGCTCCCCCGCAACCGACCCCACCGCGCCGAGCTCCTCCGAGGCGCCCACGGAACCGTCCGCGACCCCGGAGGAATCCACCGAACCTTCCCCGACGCCGACCGAGACAGCAGGCGTCGAGACCATCACCGTCGACAACAACGCGGAGTTTGCGGCGATCCTGCAGGAGGGAGACTACTGCTCACCCCTCGTGTCTGACTTCGCGGAAAAGTATGAGGGGAAGACGATCGAGTTCGACGCGAGCATCGGCGCGATGAACAACCACGAGGGTTTCACCACTCGCCACGACCTCCTGATTGGTGCAGGCGACTTCAGCGAGACCGCGTCGGTCGGCCCCGCCTTTCAATTCCGTGACGTGAACGCATCGAATCTGAACTTCACGGACAACGACCGCGAGTCCTTCGGTGTGGGCGACAACCTGCACGTGGTGGCCACCGTCGAGAAGTACGAGCAGCAGTCATGCCTTTTCCTGCTCGAGCCCGTGGAGACATCGTTCCGTTAGTCAGGCTCCGCCACTGCGCGCGGCGGATTTGATTTGCAACGGAGTCGACTCAACCGCCACCAGCGTCTCCCCGTTCGGCCCTTCCATCCGCTGGAACTCGAACACCCAAAACCCATCAACCTGCGTTTCGCTCGTGCACTCGTAAACGGCGTACAGGCTGAACTCGTGGGGCTGGCTGAGCGGGGCTTTCATCACCATGCCGGTGAGCTTCTGACCCGACATGAACGCGGGCAAATCGCCTGACTTCCATCCGTCGCGCGGGCCGCCGAAGTACGCGCAGTACAGCGACGGGTCTTGGTTCGCAGCTGATTTGTGAACGCTCATCGTGGTTCCAATCTCTACTCGCCGCTGACGATGCGGGCGACGGCGTCGCGCAGAAAGCGCTTGGGGTCGTAGTCGGGCAGCGTGTTGCGGATGCCGGCCCATGCCTCATCCAGCGCAACCCCGAGGTTCCGCGCGCTGTACAGCGCAGCCACCGCAGACGTGCGGCTGCGGGCCTCCGCGCAGTGCACGAACACCGTCTTGTCTTCAGCACGCAGCGCGGCGATCATGTCGGCGGCCTCGGCGAGCGTGAAGTCGAGATTCGCGTTGCGGTCAGGCTGATCAACAAGCCACACCTGAATGCTCTCGACGCGCGCGGGCACCTGCTGCGCACCCACCCGGCGGAGCGACACAACCGCATCAACCTCGATCGGCAGGGTGTCGAGCGTCGCGACCGAACCCAGCAGCACGCCCGGGTCGGCCGGGTGTTGCTCGAGGGTTCCGGAGCGGCGGACATCGGGTTGCGCCATCTTCTCGAGGGCCAGCCGGAACCATCGGTGCGGCCGTTGCGAGCGGCAAGTGCCGCCTGGCGCACGAGGTCGTTGGCGTTGTAGCCGGGCCACCCGTGGATCTTGCGCTTCCAGCTCAGCGGCACCGCGGTTCCGCCCCACAACGCGCCGGCAAGCGAGCCCGCGATCGCCGCGACCGTGTCGGTGTCGTTGCCGCCGCGGATGGCGCGCTCGATCGCATCGTCCAGCGACGTTGCCCCGGCGACCGCCGCGAGCGCACCCTGAAACGCGCGAACAACCCAGCCGTTTTGGGCACGGAAGTCGCGCGGGTGCGCGCCCGGCGCGAGCGCTTCGTCGATGATCTCGGCCCAGCGCGACGCGTCGTCTGCGGGCAGGAGGTCGGGGCCGCGCGCGATGTCGAGCTCACCGGTGAGGATGGCGTGGCGAATCGCGACGGTCCACAGGATGCAGGCGGAGGCGTTGTCGGCCTCCCAGTGCGTGAGTTCGGAGACGGCGCGGGCGGCGCTCGCCAGCTCTTCGCGTGGCGCGCGATAGTGTGGGCAGCGCCGCTGATACTTGCTCGAGGACACACCCGACGAGCGAGGTAGCGAGGTGCGCGACGAAGCGTGCGTTGAACAAAGGACTGTGGAATGGGTTTTCAGACGCCTCTTCACGAGCTTCGCCAGTACATGAACTGGACGACGTCGGGCAAGATTCAGCTTCCCGACTTTCAGCGTGGCTATAAGTGGGATGACGAACGCATCCGCCAGCTCCTCGTAACCGTATTGCGTGGGCACCCACTGGGCGTCGTGATGCTACTGAAGACCGGCAACGACCAGATCCGCTTCAAGCCCCGCGCCGTTGAGGGCACGGACTTCCCCGCCGACACTCACGCCGACTTCCTCCTGCTTGACGGCCAGCAGCGCCTCACGTCACTGACGCAAGCGCTCATGGGAACGGGCGTCGTGCACACCACAGACAGTCGCGGAAAGCTGCTCGAGCGCAAGTACTACATCGACATGGAGCTTGCCGTCCAAGGCGAAGACCGACTGGACGAAGCCGTACTCTCCCTTCCGGGCGATGGAATCGAACGCACAAACTTCGGGCGCGACATCACCCGCGACGTCTCCACGATGGAGAGGGAGATTGAGCAGAAGCTGTTCCCCGTGAATCGACTCTTCGGTGATGCATTGACGTGGCTGTTCAACATCGAAGATCGCGCACTGGGGGCTGCTTTCAACGAAAAGGTCATCGTCCCTGTTGGCACATACAACATCCCCGCCATCGAACTGGACAATCACACCAGCAAAGCGGCCGTGGCGACCGTGTTTGAGAAGGTCAACGTCGGCGGGCTCCCCCTCAATGTCTTCGAACTGTTGACAGCAACGTTCGCCGGCGACGCCGACTACTTCAACGAACACGGCACTGACTTCCGTCTCAACGACGACTGGCTCCTGACCAAAGACAAGTTCGCTCCTCATCGAGTGCTCAACGGCGTCGAGAACACCGACTTCTTGCAAGCCATCACGCTCCTCACGACGCGCAAACGCAACCTGCAAGACACCAGCAACCGCCCGCCTGCCGTCTCCGCCAAACGTGAAGATGTGCTCAAGCTCACGCTGCCGGACTACCTCGAATGGGTTGATCCACTCCGTGAAGCCTTCGTCTGGGCTTCAACGTTTCTTGCAGATCAGCACATCTTTGACCAGGGATTCCTTCCGTATCAGAAGCAACTGGTTCCGCTCGCGGCGCTCCGCGTTGTGCTCGGCAAAGACGCAGATCTGCTCGGCGTGCGAGACCACCTCGTGCGGTGGTTCTGGTGCGGAATCCTCGGCGAGCTCTACGGCAGCACCATCGAGACGCGGTTCGTTCGCGACCTTGAACAGGTGCCGGCGTGGGCCCGAAAGGAACCAAACGCGACGGTTCCGAACACCATCAACGACGCGACCTTCGTCGAATCTCGCTTGCACTCCCTACGCAGCCGAAACAGTGCTGCATACAAGGGCATCTACGCCCTGTTTCTTGGCAACCAGGCGCGTGACTGGATGTACGACCAGGCACTCGACATGGTGCAGTACGCGCAACTCGCCGTCGACATCCACCACATCTTCCCGAAGCAGTGGTGTGCACAACACGACATCGACAACGAACGGCGCGAGAGCATCGTCAACAAGACAGCCATCGCGGCGTCGACGAACCGCACGATTCTTGGCGCGGCCCCGTCGTCGTATCTGGGCGTGATTGAAAAGAAGGCCCAGATCGATTCGGAGCGTCTCGACTCTCTTCTTGAGGCGCACCTTGTTCCGGCGGAACTTCTGCGCACAGATGACTTCGACAGCTTCTTCATCGAGCGTCGCGAACGAATCTGTCGGCTTGTGGAACGTGCGATGGGCAAGGCCGTGCCGCGTGACGTAGATAATGGCGAGGCAAGCGAGGATTCGTCACAGTTCGTGGATGAAGCGATGATCGAAGACGAGTCTGACGCTGACTAACTGCTCACCGTCAATGTGCGTGGGTCAAAGCGATCCAGCCGGTAGCGCCGCGTTCATTCGAGCACAGGAAAGGACTCTTCAGCCGATTGACGACTGGAAACAGTTCTGAGTGCCGCAACGTCTGTACTGTCGCAGAGAAGGGGTTCGATAAGGAACTGTCGAGTCTCCATGCTTAGAGTCCGCGCCAGAACTGTTTGTCGCGGCAGATGGTGATGGGGTCTTTCGCGGTTTTCAGAAACTCGTGAAGCTGCGATAGCTCGCCGGGGGTTGCGTCCAGCGGGCCGTTTGTGTCGGGCCGCCCCTCCGCGCGGTTACGTCGAGCCAAGCCTAAAGAATGGTTCGAAGAACTCCGTCAGCGTGTCGACAACGGTCTGTTTCTCTTCGCCATGTCCGCTATCAGCAGCAAATCGCGATACGGGAGGTAAGACCTTCGTAATTGCAGCTCCGGTCGTGCGCCTTTGGCCGTCGTTGGAGGCTGAGTCAGGCAGTCTGCGGCACTACGACATCAAATCCCGCCCGCGATGGGCTCAGTTCGAGAACAGTTTGGTCGGCGCTGGTCAGCATCGGCAGGCTATCGGGTGCGGCGTGCAGGGCGCGAGACAGGCGACCGAAACTCGTGCGGGCGTTCAAGGTTCCCTTACCGGCAAACGCGATCGGCACCCTGCTCGAGTCGATCTGGACCACGTTGAGGTCGTCTAACAGTCCAACGAGGCCCGCCTGGTGATCCGCGAGCAATGACAGCTCATCACGAAGCACACTCTCGACGTGAGGCAACGATCGATCTGCATTTGAGAACTCGGTCGCAATCTTTTCGAGTACGACGACGCGAGCCCTGAGGGCCAGCGCCTCGTACGTCTGCACAACCATGCGTTCAAATTCCTGGATTGGGTTGTCCTTTTTTCCGACGAGAGCCGTCATGAGGTCCTGGGTGTAAACGCGATCGGAACCCTCATGTTTTGCCACAGCGTCACGCCATCGGCCGAGGCGATCAATGTATGTGTTCGTGAGGGTATCCAGTTCACCGAATGCATGTGGCGCCGATGAAATGGACGGAATCTGTGCTTGATCCAGCAGGTAGCTCGCAACCTTGCGGGCCTGCTGGCTTGCTGTCGTCAATACCGACCGTTCGTGGTCGTCCTGCCGAACGATTAGATCTATTACCACGCTACGGATTGAATCGAGCTTTCTATTGATCTGATGCTGAGCGAGCAACTCCCCGGCCGTTGCGAGCGCAACCGCCGCAATAAGAGGGCCAGCCGCGACCGCAACGCCCCCCACTCCCGCCGCCCCAGCAGCCGGAACGAGCCTTGCATGCCCAGCGAACTTGGTGGATCCAGCCGCACGGACCATCCCTCGAAAACCTCCGCCGATGGCCGGAACGAGGTCACGTGCCATCGCACCTGTCGGGAGAATCACGCGGTACAGCTGTTCGGCGGGAACCGCGCGTCCGGCCTGGCCAACGGCCCGTCCGGCATGACCGACGGCCTGCCCGAGCGCCTTGGCGAAGGCACCACTAGATTGGGCCACCATGCCTGACTTATAGATGCGGTCAGGTGCTTCCACACGATCAATCAGAAGCGCTTCGCGATTTAGCAACATCCGTAACATGACCTCAGTGGTCGGTTCGCTGTGCAGCGGGACGAGCGGAACAACAACCGCATCCTCATGAGCGTTCATTTTGCCTCCGGGTTGGCACGTAGGACCATCTTGCCAGCGTCCGCGGACATTACTGGAACACAAGGACGCGAATTGCGCCCGCCGCATCGAGGCGCGGCCGTGTCGAGATGAAAGCGAATATGAGTTTCAACATTCAGCGGGAAACTTTCCGTTCCTACTCGTCCCCCACGCATGCGTGCCGATAATCTGAGCCAAAGACATCAGGCACTCGTAGCTGACCCCGAACGCGGTCATCGCGCAGCTCACTGAGTGCGGTAGAGCAGGAGTCACCGTCATGGGCAACCAAAACATCGCCACCCTCGTTGCGGATTACGCGTCGAAGCGAACGGGGCGAGTCGAGGTCATTGCGGATGATTCACGAGGGTGGCTCGCACTTGAGGAAATGGCGAGTACCTTCGCGTTTGCCGAACTCGAAGGTGGCGAACTCCGCATCATTCCCTTTCTCGGCGACTCCAACGAAGCAAAGCAACAGACATTTGTGACGTCTGCGGGCGCTTCCTGGCTCGATGATGCAGACGAAATTGTGCTCGATGCGGGAGCAATCGTCGAGCCTTCCCAGTCCGCCCTAATCATCACCTATCTCGATGACGCCCTTGCTTATTGGCACTCCACTGCGACCACCACAGCGAAAGCCGCTCCTCCCGCGATTGTCGTTGCGCGGAGCGATCCTCACCTCACTTCTTCGGATGCCGATGAACCTGTAGGCAGCGAAGCAGTTCCCGTTGAACCGCTCCATATCGCACGTATCCGTGCTGCCGTCAGTCCAGAGTGGTCCTGGGCATCGGCGAACGCGCGCATCCCTCAAATCGCTGAGATCGAGATCCATCTGGCCGAGAAGGTCAAGAACGCGCGTGTCGTTGTCTCGCTCGTGGATGCGGATATTGTCTTCGGCCGCGCCGTCATTCTTGAAGGAACTATCGAAGCTGGCGCACGACGCACGGGCGAAATCCATGTGCCACTTTCCGCTCGCGTCATGTCGCAGATCGATGACCGTCGGGGAGCCGTCTGCGAAGTCAGCCTAGAAGCTGACGGGCAAGTCCTGGCGCGGTACGAGGCCGCTGTCGATGTTCAACCACGCGATCTATGGAATTGGAAAGGCGATCCGCTTCGCGCAGCACAGGGACAACCGAACCCACATGCCCTCAGCCATTCGCTCCTCGCGTCTTTCGTTCGCCCCAACCACCCCGCAGTCGGCGCTATCGCACGAGAAGCCGCAAATCTCCGTGCAAGTCTTTTCGGCGAATCCTCTTTTCATGCGTTCCAGCTCTCCGAAGCGGAAGCGCCCAGTGCAGTTGATGCATCCGTCACCGCCATCTATGAAGCATTACGCGCTCGAAAGATTTCATATTCGGAGCCGCCCCCCGGGTGGGACTACTACACAACTGGTCAACGCATCCGTGATCACGGCGACGTCGCCGCCGGGGGGCTGGCCACGTGTATGGACACCACCGTACTCACAGCCGCGGTCATCGAAGAAGTCGGCCTGAACCCTGTATTGGTTCTTGTTCGTGATCATATTTTCATTGGCTACTGGCGCCATGACTTGACCGCCAGTGGCTCCTCGGGCCACCCGAGCTGGCACCCACGGCTACCGGTAGTCACTGACGCACCGAAGATCGCGACTCTCGTCGAGGCGGGCTACCTTGGCCTCATTGAAACCACCGCACTTACTGTCGACATTGACATGAACGCGGAAAAGGCGCGGCTGGAGGCAAAGCACGTTCGATTTGCTCATGCCCTCGCGGAAAACGATGTCACGCTCATCGATCTCGCAATTGCACGCAGGTTGGGAGTATCCCCGCTTCCCGCAGTCACGGAACGGCCCGACGGCGTGACGGAGGTATTCGAGTACCGTGTGAATGCTCCGGCCACGGTCTCAGTTGTCGATACTCAGGCACCGGAAGCAGCCGTCCGCGAACGCCGCATTGATGCTCACCCCCCGCGATACCGAACGTGGAAGTCCTCGCTGTTCAGCCTGAATGCCACCAACCCCCTCCTGAACCTCGGCATGAACGCCCGCGTTCAACCGCTCGTTGTTCCCAGCACCAACCTGGCTGAGCTGGAAGACATGCTCCATCAGGACAAGTCGTTCATGGTTCACAGCGCCTTCGACCTACCCGAAGTGTGGACCGCGCGTGGCACCCGCAACGCCATGCAGATACTCGACGCCGGTGATCCTGACGCGGAGCTCACCAGCATGCTCCGGTCAAGGGTGCTGTATGTCCAGCGCTTGCGACGAGTCGCAGACGGTCTGCGAGCTGTCTCGCCAGACGTCACTATTCGTGAACTCCGCACGATGGCTCACAATGCGAAGACCGCCCGCGAAGAGCGCGGAATGAACCCGCTCTATTTGTGCCTCGGTGTCTTCCGCTGGAGTCCCGGTCCTGGCAAACTCGCCGATGCCCCGATCATTCTTGTGCCTGTGAACCTCGTTGGAAGCCGCGGTGGTCGCGACTTCACGCTTTCACTAGACACAACGCAGCAAGCAACGACCAACGCGGCACTCATCGAGTGGCTTCGTCGAGAGCACGGTCTGTCCATTCCCGGTCTCGCGGAACCGATTGCTGACCACGCGGGAATCGACGTGAACGCGGTTCTCTCCGAAGCTCGCAACGCGTTGCTGGGGCACAATGGTGACCTCAGCGCGCAGGTACTCGCTGAAGCACGTTTGGCGACGCTCGATCTCTCAACGTTCCGCATGTGGCAAGACCTGAATGCCAATGCCGATATCTATCTCGAACGACCGCTCATCCGCCACCTTGTGGAGACCCCGGCTGAAGAGTTCGTCGATGCAGCGATCGCGGCTGCCCCGGAGATCACACCGGAGGATATCGAGAAGGTTGAAACTCCAGTTCCCGCAGACTCCACACAGAAGCGCGCGGTGTTGTGGGCGTCGCAGGGCCGCACCTTCGTTCTGCAGGGACCTCCTGGAACTGGGAAGTCTCAAACGATCACCAATATGGTCGCAGAATGCGTTCTCGCTGGGCTCCGTGTGCTGTTTGTCGCGGAGAAGGGAACCGCCCTCTCCGTCGTACAACGTCGGTTGGATTCCATCGGGCTTGCGCCTTTCGCGCTGAACCTTCACCACGAAGGGTCAAATTCTGTGGAGGTGCGCGCCTCGTTGCAGCGCGCCCTCACCGCCAGCGTCACTCCAGATGCTCTCGCCATGGAGAGTGCGCGCCGTCGGCTACGAAATGCGCGCTTCGAACTGACGCAGTACCCAACCGCGCTCCACTCGCGCAATGCAGCCGGGCACTCCGCCTACAGTGCGCAAGATGAGTTGCTCGTCCTAGGAGACGGGCCTTCTGTCGACGTTCCTACGGATTCCGTTGACCGCCTGGCGTCAGCACTCAGCGAGGTCAAGGAGGTGTTCGCGGACCTCCAACGATGGACGAGCGCCGCGGGTGTGCGACCGAACCACCCCTGGAGATTTGCCGGGCCAGGCGCTGGCGAACCGTTCAATGTCGAGCGAACGCGTCTTGCTGTCGAAGGGATCCTCGCAGCCACGTCCTGGACGGACGTGCCGGCACCGCTTGCGGCCGCCCTCGAAGAGGCATCTCACCCGCAACAGCTGACCGTTCTCGCCGCCGCTACCGATGCCGGGCTACCGATCGGTGACGAGTTGGCATGGATCCTCGACTCCGCGTGGCTTGACCGAGCCCCCAGCACCATTCATTCCTGCGCACAGTCTGCTGATGGATGGCGCCACCAACTGCACGGGCTTGCCCCCGACACCATCCACATGAATCTCGAAGGGATCTCACGAGACCTCGAAGCTGCGAACGCCTCAGGATTCCTCGGGCGCAAGAACCGTCAGGCCGCCGCCATAGCGCCGCTCGTTGAAGCCGCCCCCGCGGGCCTGGAGGTAACGCCAGCATCCGCTCCAAAGATCCTGAGCGACCTGCTCGCAGCACGCAATGTCGCCGGTCAGATTCGGGCCGCAATCGTCAACATGCCTGGGCTTGCGCAAACCGCGCCCGCCAACCCGTTCAGTCCGGGTGCTTTCGATGCTGCGTACCGCCGCATCGAACAGTTGCGTCAGAAGACGGAAGTTCTCCGCAACACCGATTCCTGGACCATGAAGGTACGACAACTGGCTGGCGGCGGACACCTGCACGGTTACCGCGACCAACTCGTTCAGCTCGCCCGCGATTGGGTAGCCCTCGTGCAGGAGCTCGATGTGCAGGACGACGATCTCCGTGCCTGGGTTGGGGATTCCTCCCTTCTCCGTACTGCGTCACAACACGCGGAAGAGTGGGCGCGGGACGCACGCTTCAACCGACTTCTTGGTTTGCAGCAGTGGTGCGCCCTCGTCCGCCGCGTCGAGTCCATGCGCGTCGCTGGCCTGACAGACGCTCGCGCATCTCTTCTCGAAGGGCGCCTCCACCCCGAGGATGCGGAGGACGCACTCGCGCGCGGAATCGCTCGCGCCTCATTGAGCGAGCGAGTACGTTCCGCAGGCCTCGATCGTTTTGATGCTGTCGCGCACAATCATCGCGCGCAGTCCTACGCGGCGGCTCAGAGCGAGGTGCGGGAGCAATGGTCGACAGCCGTTCCCGCTCAACTCCTGGAGCAACGGGGCGGCGCTGGTCGCGGGACTAAGACCGGCGGCCTTGCCCGCGAGCTTGAGAAGACCACGCGGAGACTGGGCACCCGTGCCATTTTGCGCAAGTACGGCAATGTCGTGCAAGAACTCACGCCGCTCGTCTTGGCAAGCCCGGCCTCCGTCGTCGATCTCATCGATCCGCGGCTCATGGAGTTCGACGTTGTCATCTTTGACGAGGCCTCGCAGATCACGGTGCCGGAAGCGATCGGTAGCCTTGGTCGGGCGCGCGCGGCGATCATCGTGGGAGATAGCAAGCAGATGCCTCCCACCCGACGCGTCGGCGGTTCCGCCACCGACGAAGAGGTCGAAGACGCCGACATCGAAGAGGTGTTTGAGGATCAGGAGTCCATCCTCTCCGAGAGCGAGTTGGCACGCGTGCCGGCGCTGAGCCTTAGCTGGCACTATCGCAGCCAGGACGAGCAACTCATCGCGTTCAGCAACCACAAGTATTACAAGGGCGATCTCAGCAGTTTCCCGACACCGACTCTCATGTCGACCGAGACAGGAATCGAGTTTCGGCGCGTGGCAATGCCCGGCGAGGACGCCCATGAGAAGGCGCGCGGCTACCGCAAGAAGCCCGAAGGCTTCCATGACGGCCGCTACCTTCGCGCCGGCAGCAAGGCGATCTCCCTCGGCGGAAACATTTCGGCGAGCGCTAATACAAACCCTGCTGAGGCCTTTGCGATCGTCGATGCCGTGCGCGAGCTGGTCCGTCTTGACCCCGAGGGTCGCCCATCAATCGGCATCGTCACGTTCAACGAGCGCCAACGCGAACTCATCGAAGACCTGCTCATCGCCAGCGATGACCCCGGCATCCGCACCATCATGAATGAACTGAAGATGGGGCGCAACGACGTGCTCTTCGTTAAGGCACTGGAACAGGTGCAGGGCGATGAACGAGACACCATCATCTTCTCGGTGGCGTTCTCAAAACAGGCCAACGGAAAGATTCCGACGAACTTCGGCCCGCTTTCCAATAGCGGCGGGGAGCGCCGCCTAAACGTTGCCGTTACGCGAGCCCGCCGCAAGGACATCGTGTTCTGTAGCTTCGATCCATCCGACCTGGATGTCTCCGGGTCTGCCTATGACGGCCCCAAGCACTTCAAGGACTTCCTCCTCGAAGCTGCCCGCGCGACCGGCGCAAGCACGGAGATCGCTGGCCGAACCGCCATTCGTGATCGCCACCGCGACGATATCGCGTCGGCGTTGCGTGAGGCAGGACTACACGTTCTGACCGACGTTGGCATGTCCAACTTCCGGTTGGATCTGGTGCTGGCGAGACCCGATGCCCCCGACCGCCTCCTGCTTCCCATCCTCCTCGACGGCGAAAGCTGGACCCGGCGCATCACGGTGTCGGATCGCGACGTGCTCCCGCTGGAAGTTCTCACGGGGCTGATGGGATGGCCTGCCGTTGCGCGTATCTGGTGGCCCATGTGGCTGCAGAACCGCGACCTTGTCGTGGCTCAGATCCTGTCTCAGGTCGACGAAGCGGAACAGGCATTTGGACTTGCTGAGGCTGGGCAAAACGATGCTGGCACCGAGGAGGTCGTAAACGCGACGGTTGTCGACGAGGTTGCGGTCGCTCCCGCGACAGCACTCCGCGCGGCTCCTACTTCTCTGGAATCGCCGGTCGAGGCATTCCGCGTGGCTGCGCCCACGCCGGGATCCCTCGCAGCGGCAGCAACAGACGCCACCGATTCAGTCGGGGTAGTGGAACCTCGTCAACCGATCGCGAGCGCGCCGCCCGCCGGCGACACCCAGCCGCGGGTCACTGACGTTGTCCGCGTCTTCGAGCCCGCGAACACCGAAGTTGTTGGCCCGCGCGAGGTGCTCGATTCGTTGTCTCGCCGAGCCTCCGTGGCGAAGGTTCGGGAGCAAATTGTCGATGTCATTGAGTTCGAAGGACCGATCGAACTCGGGCGCCTCATTCGCATCGTTGCAAAACGCTTTGGCCTGAATGCGGTGCGCGCCGCGCGAGCCGAGCACATTACAAAGATCGTGCCTCGCGGACACGTGAAGAAGAGCGACCTCGGTACTTTCGCGTGGCCCGAGTCGATCGACCCCGCGACCTGGACGGCTTATCGCACCGCTGACGCTGACGGTTCGCGATCGCTCGAGGAAATCGCGCCTGAGGAGATTCGCAACGCGATGCTGGCTGTTCGGAGCGCGAATCCCGGGTTTGACGACGACGCGCTCATTCGCGGCACGGCCGAGATCTTCGGAATTTCCCGGCTGGGCGCGCACGTCAGAACGCGACTGCTAGCCGTTCATTCGCGACTCCCGCACGACGCCGACAATTAGCGGGACACTCCTCACAACGGGGAGATTATGCAAAGCGCATAATCTCCCCGTTGCTTTACGCGTTAGACTGGTGCTATGCTCAGCGCATACATTCTTCTCTGCGAATCGAGGCATCATGAACATCACGACCCAGCTCGACGTCAATTTGATCGCGCTTGACACTGACGATGAAGTCACCGTCATGCTCGACCTGGAGGCACCTCCGCTCGCCGCAGATCTCGTGCGACCCGCCGCTTCACTGCAGGTCGTCCTTGATCGGAGCGGGTCAATGTCGGGCGCACCACTTGAGGGCGCGAAGGACGCACTCATCGCGCTTGTTCGGCGTCTCGCACCAACCGACAATTTCGGACTCGTGACCTTCGACAACGAAGCGCAAGTCGTGGTTCCGGCCGGCCCGCTCACTGACAAGGAGTCCGTCATCGCGAAGATCCGGCAGGTCGCCAGCGGCGGCAGCACAGATCTCGGCGCTGGCCTCCTTCGCGGACTCCGAGAGATCAAGCGGGTGGCCACGGCGGGCGGCACTCTTCTCGTGGTGTCGGATGGGCACATCAACGCGGGCATCCGCGACGCTGGCGAGCTCTCCGGCGTCGCTGCCCGTGCTTACGGTGACGGCATTGTCATTTCCACGCTCGGATATGGCGAGCACTACGACGAGACGCTGCTGGCCGCGCTCGCCAAGGCCGGCGCTGGCAATCACGTCTTTGCTAGCAACCCCGACGATGCAGGCGCAGAAATTTCGCGCGAGGTCACGGGGCTTCTCACCAAAGCGCTCCAAGCGATGACTCTCACCGTTGAGCTCGAGCCGAGCGTGAAGATGGTCCGTCTTTACAACGACCTTCCCGCGGCCGCTCTCCCCGGCGGGCGAATCATGATCGAGATTGGAGATCTGTACGCCGATGAGAAGCGGCGCCTGCTTCTGAAGCTCAAGGTGCCGGGAAAGTCGACGCTCGGCCCCGCCAAGGTTGCAACGCTTGCCCTGGAGTACATCGAGCTGCCAGCGCTCATCGAGCATGTCGCCAAACTCCCGATCGCGGTCAACGTCGTGCCCGGTAGTGAAGCTGCCGAGCGGCTCTCGAACCCGATTGTCGTGTCGGAGACGCTCTTCCAGGAAGCACAGGAGTGCAAGAAGTTGGCTTCCGAGGCATTCGAGAACGACCATGTCTCCCCCGCGCGCGATCACCTCGCACGCGCGAAATCACATCTCGTCAGTGCGCTTTCTACCGCGCCGGCGAGCTCGTCAGATGACATTCGTCGAGAGATTGCCACGGTGGAGCAGATGATTCACATGGCAGATCGGCAGTCCACCCGGTACATGTCGAAGCTCAGCCGCTCGTCGTATCACGAGATGAACCGCAAGCGCGGGCGCTCGGAGGAACCAAACGTGGAGGACGCTGGCACGCACTGATGCACCGATGCAGTTCGCATTGCATGAGGTGAACTGTTCTGAAAGCATAGAAATATGTCCCCCGAAAGTCAGACGCCTCCGTCGAACAGCTCTTCCCCGCGCACGGGTGATCTGGCGCTTGGTCGCCGCATCGCCGCGCGCCGCGAGGAGCTGGGTATGAGCCGTAAGGATCTCGCCGCGGCGACAGAGCTTTCGTACCCTCACATTGCCCAGATCGAGACGGGGTACCGACTTCCGTCTGCGAAGCACCAACTCACACTGTCTCGGGTGCTCGGAATCTCGCTCGACGATCTTTTCGGCACCGCCGAATCCCTCCCCGCATTGCGTGCTGCGGTAGCTCCCGCTCGGAGTGTGCGGCCATCGATCGATGAAGCGATCGATCGAGCCGTACGAGAGCTGGAGACCCTCCCCGCGTCGGTCCGCCTCGAGGCGCTCTCCCGCGTGCAGATGGAAGTCATGGCGGGCGTGGTTGAAGACCGGAGCCGAACCCAGCGATAGGAGCCGGACTTCGGTCCGCGACGGGGTGGGATACCCCACGACAGCAAGCCAACTCCTGAAAGCGCACGTCCCTAGTGACGAGCCGAATCCTTCAAGCCCAATGATCTGCGGGCTCAATCTCCCAACTTTTGCGCGCCGGCTCACTGCAGAGCAGCACGGGTCCCGCGCACCAAACGAAAGCGAAACCTCATGACTCCGCCCCCTATGATCACAGACCGCGACCGTGATGTGATTGAGCGCTATGCCGATGGCGCTACTCTCCAGGAGATCGCCGACGGCATCAACCTGACCCGCGAGCGAGTGCGTCAGATCGTTCGCAAGCACGGTGGCGCCGACGCCGAAACTTCACGCGCCGCCCGCCAAGCCGCCAAGGAAGCGGGTGAACAACGCGCCCAGATTGAGTTCCTCGCTGAGTACGAAGCCATCGCGTCGAACCTCGCCCACCAGGGATTCACACGCGCTGAAACCGTTTCGCGTATTTCGGTGCTTTACCCAAGCATCGATGTCGACGTCGCCGACGAGGCACTGCGCGCGTCGAACATCGTTTTCGACCAGAACAACGACACCGACGTCTTCTCCAATGTCGCCCTCGAGGCCGGCGTGTGGTTCCTCCTCGGGTCTGAACTGCGTCTCAAGCCCGACTATGCATGGGCAGCCGTGAATCTTCCGCAGGAGCTACTCGACGAGTTGGGCACGCACTTGAGTGAAGCCTCCGTCACGCCCGATGAGCTTGCCACCGTTCTCGGAATCATTGGCGCCGCTCAGAACGCCGCCATGTCTGACCCCACCCTCACAATCACGGGCGCGCGATACAACGAGTTGCGTAGCGAACTCCTCGACGCCATCGGCTTGAAGTCTGCCACGGGCACGAAGCCCTGGCCGCCCACCAGACAGACGCTTCAAAAGCGTTACCAGGGGTGGAGCGACGCGCTCGAAGCCATGGGCCTCGCAACCGCGTCCCTCGGCCGCCCGAAGGGGCTTCTGGCGTTCAGCGAAGACGACTACGCGAACGCCGTCATCGACTTCATCTCGGCTGCGGCGGCCGCTGGAGCCGAGCCGACCTTTGCGTTCTACGGCGAGTGGGTCAAGGAGCAGGCCGCCGATGGCACGCGCCGCCCTTCGCCTGCATCTGTGCGCAACTTCTACGACGGCTGGCTCCCCGCACTCCGCAAAGCCAACGCGGTCGTGGCAGCGCGAAGCGCCGAGGCAAACCTCTCGGTCGAGTGACTTCGTACCTCCGGCTGTATCTCAACACCGAATGAGCGGGTACCGGAACCATGGTGCGGCTGTTTGGTATGCCACCGCACCAAACACCCGAAAAGGTGGCATCCGTCTGCAAGAATCGGTTATTAGCGTGTTGCGCCCTTTCGGGCGGGCACTTGGACGCGATCAGGGAGCACTTTGAAGCGTAGTTCGCCGCTCTGGCGTGTCATGGGGGATGCGGCCCAAGCACAGGAGGCTGCCGCGCTAGACCGCGTGTGCGAGTTACTGCCCGAAGACGGGATTGCGCGCGCGTGGGCCAACGTGACGTTCACCGACGCCAGCGGCCGCCTCAATGAAGTCGACGTTCTGCTCATTACGAGTGGCGGCATGTACATTGTGGAGCTCAAAGGCTGGCATGGAGAGATCCATGGCAACCAGCAGGATTGGGTTCACGCTGGACGGGTTCAGCGTAATCCGCGCCGTCTGGCGAACCTTAAGGCAAAGCGCCTTGCATCGGTGCTGAAAGACGTGGCTCGCCGGAATCGCATTGACGACCGCATTGTTCCGTTCGTTGGCGAAGCGATCGTCCTGCACGGTCAAGGATCAACGGTTCGTCTCGATGAGTACGGTGCTGAACAAGTCTTCGCACTCGACGGCTTCCAAGTACAAGGCCTTGGCGCCGGCCACAACTTCTCCGACCTGGTGTCGCAGCCCGCCTTCCGGGATCCCATCGACATCCCGCGCGCGAACAACATTGACCAACTCATGAACCGCGCCGGTCTGATGCCTCGCGCCAAGCAACGCATGATTGGCCAGTATGCACTCGACTCCAGCGAAACGCTTGACGAGGGTGTCGGCTGGCAAGACTTCCTTGTCACGCATCCGCAAGCAAAGACCAAGCGCCGTATCCGCCTATTCCCCTATCCGAAGGGCGCTTCAAAAGAGAGCCGCGGTGAGACGGATCGGCGGGCGACTCGTGAATTCCGTCTAACCGACGGCATCAGGCATCCCGGCATCATCGGCCCAGCCGATCTTCTGACCACAGACGAGGGTCCTGCTCTTGTCTTCAACTACGACGCGCACGAGTTAAGCCTCACCGACTACCTCGCTCAAAATGGCGACTCGCTCACGTTCGCCGACCGGGAATCCCTGACCCAAGATCTTGCGGAACTGGTGCGGTTTGCCCACGGTCAGCGGCTTACGCATCGAGCACTCTCGCCCAGCAGCGTTCGCGTTCACTCGAGCGATGCGGGCGGGCGGGAGGTCCGAATCCGGGACTGGGATCTCGGAAAGCGCCCGGGCGAAGGCACGACTACCGAAACCTTGATCTCTCGCGGCGTAACCGACGTCGCCGCGGCAGTCAGCCAAGACGCTTTCTGTTACCTTGCGCCCGAGACGCTCAGGAACGCCTCCGATTCGTCGTCCCCGCAGGCGCTTGACGTCTATGGCGTGGGGGCGCTTGCCTTCCTCATACTTACGGGTCGACCACCAGCCGTAAACCACGCTGCGCTCGAAGCGCTCTTAAACTCTGAGGCGGCTGGCTTCGATCCGCGAGCCGTGCTGCCCGAGATCTCCGACGCCTACGCCGACGTGATCCTGCGGGCAACCGCATTCTCGGAACTGCACCGCATCATTGACATGGGCGCGTTGCTCGATGACCTTTCGAATGCCCGCTCGGCACCGGCATTGACTCCCGCCGACACGGATATCGATCCTCTTGAGGCTGCGCCGGGTGACATCGTCGGCGAGCGGTTCGAGATCGTGAAGCGCAGAGGATCAGGGTCGACCGGTATCGCGCTTGAAGTCGACGATTACACCCTTGATCGCGAAGGCGTGATTCTCAAGCTCGCGAAAGACGATGCGTCTGCCGCGCGGCTTCATGCCGAAGCGGCCACGCTCGACCGCCTCGATCATCCGCGTATCGTCAAGCGCGTCGACGGCCCGCTGACTGTCGGTACCCGTCAAGCGATCGTCATGACGGACGCCGGCGCCGAAACCGTTGCTGACCGAATCCGGCTTGAGGGACGAGCCACCCTCGAACAGCTCGAGCGATACGGTGATGACCTGTTCTCCGCAATGGCGCATATCGAAGAACGTGGCATCTTCCACCGTGACATCAAGCCGTCGAACCTCGCGGTCAAGCCAGACCCCGGCACACGCAAGCCGCATCTCCAGCTCTTCGACTTCTCGTTGTCCGACGAACCGGTCGCGAACATCAAGTCGGGCTCCAAGCCATACCTCGATCCCTACTTGGGCTCTCGGGAGCGCCCCCAGTACGACAGTGCGGCGGAGCGCTTCGCCATTGCGGCGACCCTGTTCGAGCTTGCGAGCGCGGACGCGCTGTGGTGGGAAGAAGGAGACCGTCCCGCTCGCCCCACAGACCCTCCGGTCATTGAACTGAGTCAGTTCGAGTCCAGCATCGCCGAGGCGATGGTTGATTTCTTCCGCACCGCGCTTCACCCATCCGCGGCTGCGCGCCACCCGTCGCTCGAAGCCATGCGTAAGGCTTGGGCACACGCGTTAAGTACGGCCGAGATTGGTGACGGCGATTTCGCTGCTAATGATCAAAAGGCGGAGCAGGCAGAACTCTCGACCTTGCTTCGCGAATCTGGCTTGAGCGCGCGCGCACTTTCTGCGCTCTCCCGATCGGGTGCAACGACTGTCGGCGAACTCCTCGGTGTTCCGCCAATGGCCATCAACCAAATCCGCGGCCTCGGTGAGCAGGTACGTCGCGAAATCAGTTCTCGCATCCGGGAGTGGCGTGCTCGGCTGTCCCAGACGACCACAGTCAGCGAAACCTCCAACGTCCCGGGCCGTCGCCCTGTCGAAAAGTTCATCAGCCCTCTCACGCAGAAGCACGGTGAAACTGACGAACAGTGGCGAGCGCGCATCCGCAAACAGAGCCTCCTCCGTCAACCCATCGATGACGTCTCTACGTGGATCGCAGAACTTGGTCACGTCGCGACCGTTTCCGAATTGGCCACGAAGCTGCTTCGAGAATATGGATCGACGCTCGGCGATGGCCCCCGGCAAGACGCCGCGCGGGGCATCATCGATGCGCTCATCAAGTTCGATCTTCGCGCCCAGTCACCCCGATTCCTCACCCAAAGAATGCGAGACACCGGCGAAGCGGTCATCGCCTTCACCCCTGATAGCGGCGAGGGGCTGAGCTTTGACTCCGCCGAGACCCACATCGAGGCCCTCGTGCGTCACGCGCACAAGGTTGATTCACTGCTCAGCGAGACCGAAATCATTCCTGCGCTCGCGCTGCGTGAAGCATTCGTGACGCAAGCTCAAGAGTCACTTTCCCTTCCTGATGCGCGCATCGCACAGATCGCGATTGGCTTGTCTAATGCTGGCCGAATTTCATCGATGGGCGAGGCGTACCGAAGCGATCTCGATGCATCCCGCGCCGTAGAAGTCGCGCTGCGCGGGGCGGCGACGCGCGAACTCGCAATGGTGACGATTGAACAGCGCGTGCGCTCGCGGTTCCCCAACGTCACCGTCATTCCGTCCCGCCCTCAGCTTGACGACGCAGTGCGCGCAGCACTCCCGCACTTGGAATGGCGTGCGGAACAAAGCAAGTATGTGCTTCGCGAAATCAATGACACGTCGTCGACGTACACGGCTTCGTCAACGAGCATGGCGGAGACCGGTAGCGACCCTGCCTTCGCTACGAAGCTTTCCGCGTCATTGCGTGACCACAGCGCGCTCGTGTTCGCGACATCCGTGCGTCACCGTTCCTTACGTCAGGCTGCTGACGTGCTGGCTGCAAGCACTGGTGTTCGCGTTATTGACCTGGCCGATTTCACGCTGAACGCGTTGAAGAGCACGGCCGACCAGAACGGCGTCTCATGGGATGCTGTGCTCCGCGCTGACTCAGAGGGTGAGGGCACGCAGAATCGTCGGAACCTTTTGCAACTGGCGAGAATGGCCGTCAGCCCCCGTTGGCAAGAGTTGATGGCGACCGCAGAACCGCTCCTGCTCATAAATACCGCTGTGCTCGCGCGACTCGGGCTCACGGACTTGGTTGCGCACCTGTGTGACCTGGCAACTCCGCGAGCGGCGGCCCGATGGATTCTGCTTCCCAAGCCGCAGTCGGGACGCGCCCCTGATCTGGACGGGATCCCCATGCCGTTTGGTGCCGACGGCTGGACAAACCTGCCGCTCGAACTCCCTCTCCTCCCCGCGCCATCTGCTCCTGCTCGAAAGGCCGCCGCACAATGATTGACTCGAAGTCATTGCTATCCGATCTCAAGCGAGAGCTTTCGGCCCTGGAGGAAGACCTCACCGTGCTGGCAGAAAACTCCGGTGCGCCGTGGGGGGCAGAGCTCCGTGAGGAGTACGACCGCGCGAAGGATCGTGACCGCACCGGGCTCTCGTGGATTGATTGGCGCAACGGTGAAGTCGCCCAAGCGGCGGTCGCGTGGATCATTGCGACCGTTTTCATCCGCTTCTGTGAAGACAACCGGCTTCTTTCGGGTGCAAAGCGAGATGGCCGCGTTCTGCCGCAGCCCTGGATCGCCGCTCCCGGAGACGGGCTCGAACGTGCGGTAGAGAACGAGTCGGCGTTCTACACCGCCACCCCCACGATGACCGGTCGCGATTGGCTGCAAGTTGCTTTCGACGCTCTCGCGGAGCTGCCGGCGGGCCGAACTCTCGTCGACCCCAAGCACTCTCCGGTGTGGAATGCACCGATCTCTGCCTCCGCCGCCGACCGCCTTCTTGCGTTCTTCCGCAGGGTTGACGCTGAAGGCGAGTTGATACACGATTTCTCGGACGCTGATCTCGGCACCCGCTTTCTCGGCGACCTCTACCAAGACCTGTCTGACTACGCGAAGAAGACGTTCGCTCTGCTGCAGACACCAGACTTTGTCGAAGAGTTCATTCTCGACCAGACGCTCACACCGGCAATTCAGGAGTTCGGTCTCACCGGTTTGAAGCTCATTGACCCGGCCTGCGGCTCAGGGCACTTCCTTCTCGGTGCATTCGATCGCCTTGTCGATGCGTGGGATGCGGCCGCGCCCGGCGCCGATCGCGGCGAACGAGTGCAGCGCGCGCTCGATTCAATTCATGGCGTGGACCTCAACCCCTTCGCGATCGCGATCGCCCGATTCCGGCTCACGGTCGCTGCCCTTCGCGCAGCCAGAATCGGTTCACTCGTCAACGCGCCTGCATTTAAGTTCCACCTCGCGATTGGTGACTCATTGCTCGGCGGCTCTGCCAGTAGCGTGCATCTGGATTTGGGTGACGGCGAGTACGTTCCCTACAACACCGAAGACCTCACAGAGTATTCGGGCATCCTCGAAAACGGTCAGTACCACGTTGTGGTGGCGAACCCGCCATATATCACCGTCAAAGACGGCAAGCTCAGCGAACGCTACCGGGCCATGTACTCGACCTGCCATGGCAAGTACGCACTGTCAGTTCCCTTCATGGAGTTACTCTTCCGCCTCGCCAAGCCTGCTCGAACGGGGGCTGGCGGCGGGTACGTTGGCCAAATCACCGCCAACTCGTTCATGAAGCGCGAGTTCGGCAAGAAGCTCATTCATAATTTCTTGTCCGGCACATACACCAGCGTCACACCGGACTATGTAGATCTCACCCACATCATCGACACCTCGGGCGCGTATATTCCGGGACATGGCACACCGACTGTGATTCTTGTCGGACGACCGCAGAAACCACAGCTCGACACCGTGCGCGCAGTGCTCGGCGTGCGCGGTGAACCCGGTCAGCCTGCGGTTCCCGCCGACGGCAAGGTTTGGCGCGACATCGTCGACCACCTCGACGCGCCGGGCTACGACGGCCCATACGTATCGGTTATCGATGCGACGCGTGACGCATATTCCACATACCCGTGGTCCATGTCCGGAGGCGGCGCGAGCGAGCTGAAGACCCGAATTGAAGCTGCGGCTTCGACGACGCTCCATTCGCACTTGCCAATGCCAATCGGGTTCGCGAGCTTCCCAGGAAATGACGAACCGTTCTTCTTGGATCGCGCATGGTTTAACCGCAATACTGACTCGTCACTTTACGGCAAACCGCTCGTGATTGGGGAGTATGTCCGCGACTGGAATGTCACAGGTGGAGTAGTCGCACTTGCGCCGCGAAACCCTGACTCTACCGTTGCGAAACTGGTTGCCGATTCGGCTTGGGCCCGACATCTCTGGCGCTTCAGAGCAACGCTAGCTTCAACCAAGGGATTCGGCTCGGAGACCATGGCTGACACGAACTCTGCGTGGTGGGCTTGGTACAGGTGGGTCGGTGAGCGTTACGCCACGCCCCTGTCGATTACCTTTGCGTTCGTGGCCACCCACAATCACTTTGTGCTCGATCGGGGCGGCAAAGTTTTCAAGCAATCCGCGCCGGTTATCAAGCTACCGGAGGGCGCGTCGGAGGACGACCACTACGACTTGCTCGGAGTGCTCAATTCGTCCACCGCTTGCTTCTGGCTTAAACAGGTCAGCCACAACAAGGGAGACTCGACCGACAGCCGCGGTGCGCGAGTGACTGGCGACCCTGCCTTCGACACGTATGAGTTCACCAGCACAAAACTAAAGGAGTTTCCACTCCCTGCAAGGAATTCTCGAGAACTCACTCGGCAGATTGATGACGCCGCAAGAGAGCGTCAGACCGTCGAGCCTGCAACACTGATCGAACAGCAGGCCGATGCTTCTTCATTGGCGGAGGGGCGCATAAGGTGGGAACAGCTCGGGGGGGAGCTCGTCTGGTTGCAGGAAGAACTTGATTGGCACACTTACGAGTCGTACGGACTTGTGGATGCGAGCCTGGCACCCGAGGCTACATCGCGCTTGGCAATTGAGCCAGCCGCCCGGCCCTTCGAAATCGCGCTCGCCCGAGATCTCTCTGGAGGCAGGGTCGTAACATCCTGGTTTGATCGCCATCACCGCACGCCAGTCACTGCCGTATCGTCGGATTGGCCCAGCTGGTATCGCGATTTAGTTGAGCGACGACTCACTGCAATTTCCCGAAGCCGAGACCTTCGATTGCTGGAGCAGCCCGATTACAAGCGCCGATGGGCAGGATTAGGTTGGGACGAATTGCTCGCGGCAGCTGTGCGCGACGCAATGCTCGATAATCTTGAATCACTGGAGTTGTGGACCGACTCGGCGGAACGCCCTCTCGTACGTTCGGTCGCGCAGATCGCCGATGAACTGCGCCATGACGAACGGCTCCGCGAGCTCATGACGATTCACACGGGCTCGCGAGACTACGACCTCGTCGTGGAGCTCGGGAAGCTCATGCAGGATGAAGCAGTTCCGGCTTTCGCTCCGCTTCGCTATAAGCCCGCGGGCATCGAGAAGTTCCGCGCCTGGGAACAAACGTGGGAGCTGCAGCGCGCTCAAGATCGGGGCGAGCAGGTTGATGTGCCGGTGCCGCCGAAGTACAAACCAGCCGACTTCCTCAAGCAGAGCTATTGGAGCGCCCGCGGCAAGCTCGACGTGCCAAAGGAACGCTTCATCGCTTTCCCTGGCAGCACGTATGCGGAGGACGGAACGGCGGTTTACGGCTGGGCCGGGTGGAACCACAGTGAGCGTGGTCAGGCGATCGCTCGATTCGCCACGCAGGTGGCGCCGTCGGTGTCAGACGCAGATCAAGACCAGTTGGTGCCGCTCCTCGGAGCACTCATCGAACTACAGCCTTGGCTCGATCAGTGGCACAACGACATGGACAGCCGCGGAATCAAACCTTCTACGGCGATCCAACAAACGACCAATACACTGCTCGCGCGCCTCAACACGGGGCGTGACGAAGTGCTCTCTTGGCGACCGTCAGCCCCCAAGCGTGGAAGGAATCGCGCATGACCGAATTCACACAGCAATCACCGCTTCGTGACCTCATTGAGATCCCGGAGCGCGTTGAAGCCGCCGACTTCGTCATCAAGCTCGATGAGGGAGTGGCCCGTCACACGCAGACAGTGAAGGACTATGTCGTCACCGACGCTATCGCTGAGGCCATCGGCGAGGGACTCGACCTCGTGGCGGCCTCCCTTGCACGGCAGTCTTCACGCGGCGCATTCCTTGACGGCTCCTTTGGTTCCGGTAAATCGCACTACATGGCCGTGTTGCACCTGCTTCTCACTGGCAGCCTCGAAGCACGGCAGATTCCTGGTTTGGCTCCAACGATCGCGGCACGCCAGGACCTCCTCGGGCACAAACTCCTCGCTCTGGACTACAACCTGCTCGGCGCCACCTCATTCGAGGATGCAATATTCAAGGGGTACCTCAAGACGGTCGCGGAAAAGCATCCCGATGCCCCGGCACCAATTTTGCACGCCAGTGACGCATTGCTGGTCGACGCGCGGAACATGCGAGCCCATATGGGAGACGACGCGTTCTTCGCGGGGCTCGGGAGCGGTGACTCGGCGTGGGGTGCACTCGCGAGCGCTTGGGATGCTGCAAGTTTCGACGCCGCGAGCACCCAGCGTCCGGGCTCACCTGATCGAGATCGCCTGGTCGGTGATCTCATCGAAAGCTACTTCTCTGGATATGCGCGCGCCGGCCAGTGGCTACCCATGGAAGATGGCCTGCAGGCCCTCTCAGCCCATGCAAAGTCACTCGGATATCAGGGACTAGTCTTCATGATCGACGAGATTGTGCTCTGGCTAGGGCAACACCTCACCAACGAAGACTGGGTCCGCACCGAGACCGAAAAGGTCGTACAGCTCGCAGAGAATGCGGCCGCGAACCTGCCCATCCCAATCACGTCTTTCCTGGCCCGTCAGCGTGACCTCCGCGACTTCCTGGGCACCCATGCTTCCGGGGCCGAGCGCGCGGCGCATGCTCAGGTGTTCGAGTATTGGGAAGAACGCTTCTCCAAGATCAAGCTGCAGGCTGCAGACCTCCCGAAAATCGTGAAACAGCGTCTGTTGCAGCCCAAGAACCCGGCGGCCGCAGCAACACTGCAGTCGGCACTCACCGAGGTCAAGCGCGACTATGCAGCCTGGGGTTATCTGCTGTCAGACGATGCGCATTCAGACGAGAAGGCATTCGGCGACGTTTACCCATTCTCACCCGCGCTCGTCGATACGATGGTGGCGCTCTCCAGCCTCATGCAACGCGAACGTACTGCACTCAAGCTGATGGCCGAGTTGCTCCGTGACGGACGCAACACGCTTCGGGTGTCGGATGTTATTCCGGTCGGTGATCTGTACGCTCCAGTCGTTCTCGGTGGGTCACAGCCCCTCACCGATGAAATGAAGCAGCACTTCCAGATTTCGTCTGACTTCTATCTGAAGAAGATGCGTCCGTACCTGCTTCGGAAGCACTCGCTCACCGAAGCCACGACCGAAGCACTCGACCGCAACCATGCGTTCGTGACTGAAGATCGACTGGCGAAAACCGTACTGATTGCGGCTCTTGCCCCAGAAGCCAAGTCGCTATCGAATCTCACGGCAGCAAAACTGGCTGCGCTCAATTACGGCACTATCGACGCGTTTATCCCCGGACAAGAAGCCAGCCAAGCTCTGACGCTCGTGCGCGAATGGGCGAGTGAGTTCGGTGAGGTCAGCGTCGGTGACGGCGCCGACCCGATCATCACGGCAACCCTCAGCGGCGTGGATTATGACTCGATCCTTCAACGCGTGGTCACTGAAGACAACCCTCAAGCGCGACGCGAACTCGTGCGCAAAATGATCGCGCATGAACTGAACCTCAGCTCCGAAAGCTTGGTCGGGCGCCGCCTCTCGCATGTGTGGCGCGGTCAGAAGCGAAATGTGGTCGTGAAGTTCGGAAACGTGCGCGACACCAGCGACGTCCTCGACAGCGACCTCGTCCACAGCGATGCCGACTGGCATGTGATCATTGATTTCCCCTACGACAGCGGGGATCGCCGGCCCTCCGACGACCTGGCTCGACTCCGACAGGTGAAAGACGACGATCGACGGGCGAACACGATCGCCTGGGTGCCGAACTTCCTATCCGACCCGCGTCAAACCGATCTCGGCAAGCTCGTTCAGCTGGAGTTCCTGCTGAAAGGCAACCACTTCGACGAAAACGCAATTCACCTCCCCGTCGCTGACCGCGGCCCGGCACGGCAGAATCTGGAGGCACAGCGTCGCACCCTGCGCGAAGTCATCGCTGGCGCCATCCGCCAGGCGTACCACGTCAATACCCCGGAGGAAGTCAACGTCAGCCACGAACTTGGTGGCAGCGAGATCTTCCAGGTTCTCCTCCCTGGCGTGACCATCGCCCCGCCGCCGACCGGCACCCTCCTCGAAGGAATTCACCATGCGCTCGATACCGCGTGGGCGGCAGAGTTTCCCGATCATCCAGATCTCGGCGCCGACGAAGTCACGGTGCGACGTCTCACCGAAGCCGTCGATCTCGTGACCGCCACCGTCGAAGCCGGTGGACGAAGGCAGGGCCTCACACTCGCGGAGCAGCGTGTCGCACGTGAGGTGGTTTCCAAACTCAAGCTGGGAACCGTGAATGAAAACGTGCTCGTCGTCGACCGAGCAAACTTCGGGTGGAGCAGCGAGTTCGCGCGATGGGAGGGGGAACTCGGCGAATCGATCACGATCGACCGCCTGCGCGAGAAAATGCACAAATGGGGTATGACCCGACACATGGAAGACGCCGTCTTGATCACCTGGGCCTTGCTCGGCAACTACGATCTTGGCAGCACCGGCACGCTCACGATCGGCGGCCTCGGCTCCGGAGCCGTACCCCGTCTGGCGGACATCCCGAGTGAAGAGGACTGGAGCCTGGCGGGATCCCGTGCCGGTACAATCTTTGGGATCACCCCCGAGCACAACCGCACGGTGCGCGCGGTGTCACGCTTTGCCGACAACATTCGTGCACGCGCAACGACCAGCACGTTCTCCGACCTTGTGGGCCAACTGGAAGCCCACGCTGACGTGCTCGGCCTGGATACTGCCGCTCTGCTCGGGCGTCTCGCTACCGCGCGGCGCCTGCGCGGCTTGACGGCCGCGTTGAGCGGAAATCTGACCGATACCGCACTCATCGAGACGCTGGCGAGCTTCGATCTACCCGACGAACTGACGGCTTTCGCTGCCACGCACGCGACGGCCCAACACATCGTCCAGCACTTGAGCGGGCTCGACTGGGATATGGTCACGGCCGCGCTGAGTCGAAACGATGCGAAGTTTGGAGCGACGGTCACGGCACTCCAAGAAACCGCCCGCGTGGACGAGTCCATCGCCAAGCTCGAGCCTCAGTTGCACCAGCTCGCAGCCGATGCGCGCGCACTCCTCATGAATGCCTCGGGACCCGAGACCCCGCCAGCACCCGCACCGGCGCCGCAACCGGAGCCATCGGCGCGACCTGAACAATCGCAGATCAGTCTCACCGGCCACACCACCCACACCACGGTGGCCGAGCTGGATGCGGCGCTCGCACAGCTCGGCAAGGCTATTCGCTCAGAGACTCAGGCTCGTGACACCGACCGCGTCACGATCACCTGGCAGGTCGATGAATCATGAACCTGCCAGTTGCCCCCGAGCGCGCGCTCCGCGATCACATCGCTGAGTGGCTCGAAAATCCGCGCCGCACGGCCCGAGTGAAGTTGGTGCGCGCGCAGCCCGTGTGGACGGGAGAGTCCGTCCTCAGCATCGCCGGCCAACGAGTGCACGTTGCGGAGGGGGTGTCTGGACTCGCCGCTCTCGACGCGATCCGCCAGGCTCCTGCCGACGAGTTTGTCGTCGTCCTCACGGGCCTGGGTGCTGCCGAGCTTGGGTCAGCGGTCTGGGTCGAGGCAGAACGGCACGAGGTCGCAACTCTCGATGAGTGGGACAGCGTCCCCGGCTATTTCGGAGTCCGCGATCGGCAGGTTCCGCCCCCCGTTCGTGCGCTTGGGAGCTGGGTACCGGACGTCTTGGCGGCGTGGAGGCCGGAGCGTGGATACTTACCCGCGCCCGGTGGAATACTCTCCGCTCGTCACGTCGTGCGCGGTCTTCTCGCCGCACTCCTCGGCTTAGCCCGTATCGATGATCTCGAAGTGCTCTCCACAGCGCTGACGCCGCTTGATGGCGATGCTGTGAAAGCTTGTCTTCGGCAGCTCGACTCTGAGGTTCTCGATGGCCTGATCCGTGCGACAAGTGCGGAGATTGATCCCAGCCTCGGCCTCGCACTTCGCGCTGCGGGACGAGCAGGAGCTGTCTCTCCCGTTGCCGTAGGCCTCGTACTCGCTGAGCTGTGGCCGAGTGCTGTCGCCGGGAATACCGCACCCTCGACGGTGAGTGCTCCAACCGCGGCAGCGCGCGTTCGTATCGAACGACACGTCGGCACAAACCCCAGCGCCACGGCCGCCTCGCGCTACGGAGCTGCGGCACGAACCGTCACCTCTCGGTGGCTCGTGTCCAACTCGACGGATGCTCGAAACGTATTGGCTCAAGCGGAAGCCATCTGTGCCGACCTTGGATGGACAGAAGGCGCGGCCGCGTCATCGTTCCTTCTTGCCGGTCTGCGTCTCCGAGTCGAAACGTTTGCCGCTCGCGTCAGCGACGCAGCGCAGGATCGTTCTACCCTCGCGTCTATCGCCGTGGACAAGGCATTCGCCGTGCTGAAGTCGCATGATGCGAGCGCATCCCTAGGCGACGCGCTGGATACCGCCGCGACGGCCGTGCGCGCCACGCGTTGGCTTGCATCACCAAACACCGTCCCCCACTCTTTTGGATCTGCGGTCACAACGTTCGCGACGGATGGCGCCTGGGCGGAGCGTGCACTTGGACGCCTGTGGTCTGGAGACACCGACCCCGTGCTTGCAGGCTCCTACCGCGACCTGGCCCATGCCATCCAGGCTCGACGTCGCGAAGACGACGCTCGTGCCGCGGAAATGTTGTCGGGCGCAGCGTTCCACGGCGATGAGTTCTTCCCGATCGAAGCAATCCTGGCTCAGCACGTCGTTCCGCTGTCGTCGCAGACCAACGTACTGCTGCTCGTCCTCGATGGGATGAGCGTGCCGACAGCATCGGCACTCATCTCGGAACTTACTCAGTCCGGGTGGGGCGAGATCGTTCGTGCGGGATCCAAGAAGCGTGACGTTGCAGTGGCAATGTTGCCGACGGTGACTGAGTTCTCGCGTACTTCGCTGTTTGCAGGTGAGCCGATGGCCGGCAACCAGCAGACAGAGAAGTCGCGCTTCGCTGCCATGTGTCGGGGCATGGTCTTCCACAAGGATGACCTGCGGTCGGAAGCAGGGCATGCGCTCCCGCCACTTGTCACATCAACAATCTCTGACACGAAGCAGAAGATTGTCGCCGCGGTGCTCAACACAATCGATGACTCCCTCGCGAGTGCAGACGTCGACGCGTTGGAGTGGAATGCGTCATCCATCGCCTACCTCCGAGCGTTGCTCAACGAGGCGGCGCGGAGCGGCCGGACTGTGATCATGACCTCGGACCACGGCCACGTTGTGGAACGCGGAGGGGAGCTACGCAATATCCCGAGCTCTCCGGCGCGCTGGCGCACTCCTGAAAGTGGTCCAGTTGCTCAAGACGAAGTGTTGGTTCAGGGGCCGCGTGTGCTCTCCTCTGCAGGCCAAGCGGTCCTTGCCGTGAGTGACGGGCTGCGTTACGCCTCCAAGAAGGCTGGCTATCACGGCGGCGCATCACTGGCTGAACTCGTCATCCCCATCTCTGTTCTTCAGCCTCAAGGGGTTGCTTCGCCGGACGGCTGGGTAGAGGCACCCCCGCAAGAGCCGACCTGGTGGAATGAGCCATTGCGTGATGTGCAAGAACCGGACCGCGTGGTTCCGGTTGCTCCGAAACCACGTAAGTCCAGCAAGACTCCAAGCGTTTCGGGAGCAGTCGCGCTGTTCGACACCGTCGATGAACCCACCAACAGCGATGCTGTTGCACAGCCCGGCGCATCCCTGGGCGAACGACTGACGCAGGCGGCCGAATACGGCCGGCGTCGCGATGCAGGCGGTCGTCATCCGATCGATGACATAGACACGATTGCCGTCATCGACGCGCTCCTCGCGGGCGGGGGACGCGCCCACCAGGACACCCTGGCAACACGTCTGGGCGTACCAGCGCATAGCTTCCGCGGAATTCTCACCGCGTTACGCCGCGCCCTTAACGTCGATGGGTATGAGGTCATTCGGGTCGATCCAGATCGCGTCACCGTGATCCTTGACGAGCAGCTTCTTCGCGAGCAGTTCGGCCTGGGAAGATAGCCCCATGGTTACAGTCAGCCCTCGCCGACGTCGGGAGATTATTGATGCGCTGCGTCGCGGCACCGTGCCACAGCGAGGGCTCGACGTCATGGCCGTTGGCCTCGATCGATTCGAGGCCACACTCAATGAAGAGCTGACCACCGTCGCGGCGGGCGGCGGCGTCTTCAAAGCAGTGCGCGGCGAATACGGGTCGGGTAAGACGTTCTTTGCACGTTGGCTCACTGATTCGGCCAAACAGCGAGGGTTCGCGACCGCCGAAATTCAGATCTCCGAGACGGAAACGCCGCTCCACAAACTCGAAACGATCTACCGACGCATCACCGAAAACCTCGCCACCGAAGCCATCTCCGCGAGTGCATTTCGCGAGGTCATTGACGGCTGGTTCCGGGTGCTTGAAGAGGATGCCATCGCCGCAGGGGCAAATCTGTCTGCCCCCGACGACCTGGAATCCAAAACGGCGGGGCTTTTGGAGCAGCGCCTGGCGACGGTAAGCCGCACCGCACCTGCCTTTGCTGCTGCCCTGCGCGGTTATCACTCGGCGCTGCGCGATGGCGACGTTGCAACTGCCGATGGCCTCGTCGCCTGGCTCGGAGGGCAGCCGTCCGTGGCTGCCACAGTGCGACGTGCCGCCGGCGTGCGCGGCGATATCGATCACTTCGCGGCGTTTGGATTTCTCCAAGGACTTCTCGCTGTCTTGCGAGACTCAGACTATGCAGGGCTCGTTCTCGTGCTTGACGAAGTGGAGACCCTGCAACGAGTCCGCAGTGATGTGCGAGAGAAGTCGTTGAATGCGCTCCGTCAGCTCCTCGATGAGGTGGACGCCGGCCGCTTTCCCGGCCTCTACGTATTGATCACAGGCACACCAGCGTTCTTCGAAGGAACGCAGGGCGTGCAGCGGCTACCACCGCTCGCCTCACGTATTTCCGTCGATTTCACTGGCGCCCCACGGTGGGACAACCCTCGCGCTCCACAGATTCGTTTGCTTGGCTTTCAGCAAGACAGCCTGGTCGAACTCGGTCGCAGGGTGCGAGACATTTACGCGTCGGACAGTCGCGCGCACGACCGCATCTCGGCTCTTGTGACCGACGAGTATGTCGCACGCTTGGCGCAATCGATTGCTGGGCAGCTGGGCGGTCGCGTGGGCGTTGCTCCTCGAGTGTTCCTCAGAAAGCTCGTCGATATTCTCGACCGCATCGACCAGTTCCCGGATTTCACGCCCGATCATTCTGGCGTCGTTCCGATCGCCGTTGCAGAACTGAACGACGATGAACGCGCCGCGACCGGGCTCGACGCGATCGACATCGATGTCTGACCAGCACGCCGCTGCACAGCTCAGCTCCGGGCTCCAGTACCACGTCGTCAATACGCTCGGCTGGTCATCGTTGCGGCCGCTCCAGGAAGCGGCGATCAGCCCTGTCCGTGCTGACAAGGATTGTCTCCTCATCGCCCCAACCGCTGGCGGCAAGACCGAAGCAGCGGTATTTCCCGTGCTGTCTCGAATGATCGATGAAGGTTGGTCGGGCCTCAGCGTCGTGTACGTTGCGCCGCTCAAAGCGCTCTTGAACAACCTTTTACCTCGCCTCGAACAATATGCGGGCTGGCTCGGACGACGCGTGGCGCTGTGGCACGGTGACGTCGGTGACTCCGCCCGCCGCGCGATCCTGAGTGACCCGCCGGAGATCTTGCTGACGACGCCCGAATCTCTCGAAGCGATGCTCGTGTCGCGAAGGATCGATCATCGCCTCCTCTTCAGAGATATTCGAGCAGTCGTCGCCGATGAGATTCATGCCTTTGCAGGGAGCGATCGCGGGTGGCATCTGGTTGCGGTGCTGGAACGTCTCCAGCGACTTGCAAACACACCCATCCAACGCATCGGCCTTTCTGCGACGTTGGGGAACCCCGAGTCGGTACTTCAATGGTTCCAAGGTTCAAACGCAGCACGGCGCGCGAGTGAGGTCGTATCGGCGGGAGTTCCGCCAGCAGATCCCGTCATTGCACTCGATTATGTGGGATCCGTGGAGAACGCTGCGACCGTGATCTCTGCTCTCCACCCTGGTGAGAAGCGACTCGTATTCTGTGAATCCCGTTCGTCAGCGGAGGAGTTGGCGTTCGCCCTTCGCCAACGCGGGGTGACTACTTTCGTCTCCCATTCGAGTCTGTCGCTTGATCAGCGGCGCCAGAGCGAGCGTGCGTTCGCCGAGGCCCAGAACTGTGTGATCGTCGCAACGTCAACTCTCGAACTCGGTATCGATATCGGTGATCTCGACCGGATGATCCAACTCGACTCTCCCCGCACTGTCGCATCTTTTCTCCAGCGCCTCGGGAGAACAGGTCGGCGACCCGGAGCAACAAGGAACGCTCTCTTTCTCTCGACAGACGAAGAAACACTGCTTAGCGCCGCCGCGCTCTTGAGCCTCTGGGGACGGGGGTTCGTCGAAGAGATCGAACCTCCGCCGCACCCTCGCCATATCACCGCACAGCAGGTGCTCGCGCTGACGCTTCAGGAGGGGCGGATCACGCGCTCGGCCATCAAGTCATGGTTCTCAGGCAGCCCGGTGATGGCAGAGTCGGACGTGATTCTCGACTACCTGATCGACGAGCAATTCCTCGCCCGCGACGGGGACTGGTATTTCCTCGGGCCACGGGCTGAACAAGAGTTCGGCGGCCGCCATTTTATGGAGCTCCTCAGCACGTTTATCACCGGGCTCGACTTCGCGGTCAGAGAGGGAACCAAGGAGATCGGTACTGTCTCCGCGCTATCGCTGACGTCGTCCGTCAAGCAGGGGATCCAACCGCTTTTGCTCGGTGGCCGGTCGTGGCTCGTCAGTGACATCTCATGGGATCGACGCGTCATCCAGGTCTCGGAGGACCATTCCAAGGGGAAGACGCGATGGGCCTCCGAATCCCTGCCCGAATCATTCGACTTGGTGCGTGCTCGTCGCGATGTTCTTCTCGGCGCAAACCCACCCGCTGATTTGTCGCGTCGCGCAATGAATCAGCTGGCCAAATGCCGGGATGAATGGGCTCTCCTCGTTGACCGTGAGTATTCCGTTGTGGAACGCCGCCAGAACGATTCAGTGCTGTGGAGCTTCGCGGGTCTGCGCGCACACGAAACTCTTTCGGCTGCTCTCCCCGCGACGAGTGTCATCAGCACCACGAACGACGCCATGCATTTCTGTCCCGACTTCGACTTCCAGCTCTTGGATGAAGCCTCAGTATCCGGCGCAGTTCCCCGCATCTCCCCCGAAGCTGTTGACGGCCTCAAGTTCTCTCAGGCACTTCCACTGGCGATGGCCGTCACAACACTTGGGGAGCGATTCGCTGATCGGGCCGGTGCCAGCGAGGTTCAGAAACAGAAACGAATTGTCCTGTCTAAAAGCGGCTAGCTGCGCCCTCTGCGAGTACAGCGCCGCAGGCTGTTCGGCGAGCAGGTTCGCGCGGCTGAGGTGGCTTCTATCCATGGGAGAGCAGAATAGATATGTGGACCACGGACTCTTTGAGGTAGATCTCCCGAACGACAACTCTCCGCAGTCGGCGCCGACGCCGATGTCGGATGTGCAACGAGCGACGATTCGCGACCTGTTCGCTCGGATCGGCGTGAACGATGCGAAGGGGCAGTTTGCGGTGGTCGCAGAACTCACCGGCGCGCGCATCTCGTCGGTCCGCGAATTGACGTCATCCGATGCGAACATCCTCATCAAGATGCTGACTTCGCGCGCTGCCAGCGCCGGGCGCCAGCAGACCGGGAACTCCTGGGACGACCGGGAGGAAGACACCTGGATTGATCGGCTTTGACGGCCTGCCCCTGGAGGATGGGTCCCTATGAATGACGTTTCTAACCACGATGCGAGTCAAGCAGCAGCCCTGCCCGATGTGAGTCGTTTATCCGTGAAGAACCTGTTGAGGCTGGAGGCAAGCGTCGTTAGGGAACTGCGGCGGCGCGATCTGGTGCGGACGAATAACAAGCCTCTCGGTGACATCGCCGAACACGTTGTCTGGCTAGCGCGAGGCGGTGTGCTCGAACCAAACTCGACCAAATCACACGACATTACGACGGCGTCGGGGCATCGCATCCAGGTGAAGGCGATGGCCAATCGAGCGGCCGGATCCGCGGCGCGCTTCAGCCCGTTCCGGAGCGCGGACTATGACACCGCGGTTTTCCTTGTGTTTGATGCGGAGTTCGACATCGTGGAGGCGTTCGAGGTCAAGTCCGACCTCATCGAGGAGAACGTGCGATTCATCCCTCATGTCGCCGGCCGGCAGCCTAGCCTCACACAGGTGCGGACATTTGGGACGGACATCACCGCCGAAATGCAGGCAGCCTACGCGGGCATCGACGCCGCCTAAGTTCGTAGAGCCCCTTCGCGTCAATCTACATGAAGTAGCGGTAGGAGATCTCGACCGGGTCTCGCTCAACGACCGGAGGGCGACGCGGTTGGAAAATCAGGAAACCTTGACGGCCTTCGCACGCAACCGACGGTCCTGCCAGCCGCGGAGTTTCTTCTCCACAGGCTTCTCGACGAAGCGGTGCAGGAACCACGAGCCGAGAATTGAGAGGCCGAGGAGGAGGCCGCCCCAGAAGAGCGTGCGCCAGTACGAGCCGTGCTGGCCACCAAAGATCTCGATCGCCGCGTACATGAACGTTGCGTGGATCAGGTAAAACGCGAACGACCATTCACCAAGCAGAACGAGCGGACGCCAGCTACCGATGCGGGTGGTTCCGTTGATATCGCTCGTGGCCGCCGCGGCGATCACGAAGACGCACAGCAGCGCCACAACCTCGGCCGTCATCGCGCTCAGCACCGACAGCGGTCCGGTCGAACGACCAGCAAGAACACTGACCAGCAACCACAGAATGAGCGCACCACCCGGAATCAGCACAGGAACGCGCAGGCGCCATCCGTTGCGGAAGGCCCACGCTGCGAGCATTCCGATGATGAAGGCAGGCACATGGTAAATCGGTTGCGGCAACGCGGCGAACACACTATCTGGCCACGTCAGCGCCCCGAGTTTCAGCAACAGTGACGTCGCGAAGATCAGCGCGCCAACGCCGAGGGCGCCGTACTTGCGGAGCGGAACCATCATGCGGATGAGAAGCGGGTGTAGCGCGTAGAAGAAGGCCTCGACGGTGAGGGTCCACGCCGCCGGGAACAGCAGAGGCCTGCACGTTGAAACTCGGGCGCTCCGCGTTCTCGCGGGCAACCAGAGGCCTAAACCTCCCGGAACCGCACCATCGGCTTCTCGAGCGACGTCACCAAGTGACGCAAGAAACCAGCCGCATACCCGCCATCACACACGCGGTGGTCAAACACGAGCGACACCTGAACGATCCGGCGCGCGACGATCGCACCATCAACAACCCACGGACGCTCAATCGCACGCCCCATGCCAATAATCGCGACCTCGGGGTGGTTGATGATCGCGGCCGAACCGTCCACACCCAGCGCCCCATAGTTGTTGAACGTGATCGTTGAACCGGTCAGCTCGGCGGGTGCCAACGACCCCTCACGCGCAACGGCAGAAACAGCACGCAACGCCGCATCCAACTCCCCCACCGACATCGCGTCAGCCCGCTGAACCACCGGAACCATGAGCCCACGCTCGGTATCCGTCGCGACGCCGAGATTCACACCATTGAACGTCACCAAGTCAGACCCTTCAACGCGCGACGCCAACAACGGGTACTCCGCGAGCGCCATCAGTACAAACCTCGCCGCGAGCGCCGTGAGACTCGGAGCTGGCTGGTCGCCGGCCGCCATCTGCGCGCGCATCGCCCACAGGTCGGTCACGTCGACGTCGACCCACACGGTCGCCTCGGGAATCTCCGCCCGCGACGTCGACATCTTCGACGCGACCGCACGTCGCAGCATCGACATCGGCTCACGCGCGGCAACCTCCAAACCGGCCGGCGTCGACAGAGATGCGGAACCAGCACCCTGGGCGGGAGCAGAAGAAGCGGAACCACGACTCACCCCCGCAACAGACGCGACAGACGCGACAGACGAAGCAGCTAGAACATCCGCCCGTGTCACCACGCCATCCGCGCCGGTGCCCTGCACGCGCGCAACATCAACGCCCAGTTCGCGTGCCAATTGACGAACAAGCGGCGACTTCACCGCAACCGGTCCGCCCAGCCGTGCTGCGGGCGCTCCGTTGCGAGCCCCCGGTTCCGGCGCCCCCACAGCAGACGAAATCCGTGCCCGTCGCCGCTGCGGCGCTCCGCCGTGTGACGAGGTTCCGTACCCGATCAACACGTTGCCCGAACCGGAAGACGCAGCCACCGGCTCCTTGATGCCCGCACGTTCCTCAGCCCGGTACCCCTCCAGCTCCCGAGCATCATCAGGAACCCGCACGGTCGCAATCTCGGCCGTCGTCGGGCCAGACTCACCCGCACCGCCTGAACCGTCGCCAGCACCCGAAGCGCCGCCGGCGTCAGCACCCGAAGCACCCGCACCACCCGCGACGCCAACCTCAATAAACGGCGCCCCGACCCGCACCTCATCACCAACGTCACCGCATAGAGAAACGACAACCCCGGCAAACGGAGACGGCAGCTCGACGATGCTCTTCGCGGTCTCGACCTCGGCAATCACCTGGTCAACGGCAACCGTGTCACCGACCGCAACGTGCCAGGCGACGATCGCGGCCTCGGTCAGCCCCTCCCCCAAATCGGGCAGCAGAAACGTGCGGCTCATGACTCCCACCCCAGCCGGTCGATAGCGTCGAGCACCCGGTCAACGTCGGGCAGGTAGTACTTTTCGAGCTTCGGTGGCGCGAACGGAACATCGAATCCCGTCACCCGCAGCACCGGGGCCTCCAGGTGCGAGAAGCAGTTCTCCTGAATGCGCGCGACCAGCTCAGATGCCACCGACGCGAACCCGGCCGCCTCCGCCACCACAATCGCCCGACCCGTGGCGCGCACGGCGGCGAAAATCGTGTCGTCATCGCACGGCGTCAGCGTGCGCACATCAACCACCCGCACGCCGCGACCCTCCGACTCAGCGACGGCGGCCGCATCGAGCGCGATCTGCACGCTCGACCCATAGCTGATCACCGTGACGTCGGAACCATCGCGCACGGTGCGCGCAACACCCAACGGCTCGCGCACCGACGTGTCGACCGGCCCCTTCGACCAGTACAGCTTCTTCGGCTCCAAAAACACGACGGGGTCGGGCGACTCAATAGCAGCCCGCAACATCGAATACGCATCTTGCGGGGTCGCCGGGCACACCACCGTCAGGCCCGGCGTGTGGGCGTAGTACGCCTCCGACGAGTCGCAGTGATGCTCCACACCACCGATACCGCCGCCAAACGGAACCCGAATCACCATGGGCATACGCACGGCACCACGCGTGCGGTTGCCGAGCTTCGCCACGTGCGAAACCACCTGCTCGAACGCGGGGTACGCAAACGCATCGAACTGCATCTCCACCACCGGGCGCATGCCGTTCATCGCGAGGCCCACGGCGAAGCCCATGATGCCCGACTCCGCGAGCGGCGTGTCAAAGCACCGCTTCTCGCCGAACCGCGCCGTCAGCCCATCGGTGATGCGAAACACACCACCGAGCGCGCCGACATCTTCGCCAAACATCAGCACCGATTCGTCGGCAGCCATCGCATCCGCGAGCGCGCGGTTGAGCGCGGCCGCCATCGTCATCGTCTCGACCTGCGCGGTCGCCTTCGCGTCCACAGGGTGATCAATCAACGTCATGACGCCAGCTCCTTGGTTCCGTTGTTCCCCTGAGCGGAACCATGGGTTCCGCTCGTCTCTGCGTCGGCGCCGGAGGCCCACGCGTCGCTGCGCGCGAGCTCGTCTTGCAACTGGCTCCACTGACGCTGCAGATGCGCGGGGCGGTCGGCGTACACGTATTTGAAGAGATCTTCGGGGTCGACCTCCACTTCGCGGTTGAGCGCATCGCGCAGGTCGGAGGCCATCGTCTCGGCCTCTGCCGCGAGCGCTTCTTCATCGTCGGCAGACAACAGTCCGGCGGTCGAGAGATACGCTCGCATACGCGTGAGCGGGTCGCGCTCCACCCACGCCTTGACCTCGTCGCGCTCGCGATAGCGGGTGTCGTCATCGGCGTTGGTGTGGGCCTGCATACGGTAGGTGTGGGCTTCAACGAGGCTGGGCCCGCCACCGGCCCGCGCGCGATCGACTGCTTCGGTGAGCACAGCCATCACCGCGGCCACGTCATTGCCGTCCACACGTTGGCCTGGCATGCCGTAGCCCACGGCCTTGTGCGCGAGCGACGGCGCGTGGGTCTGCTTTGCGAGCGGCACCGAGATCGCAAACTCGTTGTTCTGCACGAAAAAGACGACCGGAACCATGAAGACGGCGGCGAAGTTGAGAGCCTCATGAAAGTCGCCCTCGCTGGTGGCGCCATCTCCACACAGCGCCATCACGACGGTGTCTTCACCGCGCAGTGTGGCGGCATGTGCGAGGCCCACGGCGTGAAGAAGCTGCGTCGCCAGGGGCGTCGCTTGCGGAGCCACCCGCGTGCGGTGGGGGTCGTATCCGCTGTGCCAATCGCCGCGCAACAGCACGAGAGCCTCTTCCGGCGTGACGCCACGGTTCACAATGGCGACGGTGTCGCGGTAGGTGGGAAAGAGCCAGTCATTCTCACCGAGCACGAGGCTGGCCGCGACCTGGCACGCCTCCTGACCGTGCGACGACGGATACACCGCCATGCGCCCCTGCCGCACCAGCGCCGAGCACTGATCATTCAGGCGGCGACCATTCACCAGCGCGCCATACGCGGCAACAAGACGCTCCGCCGATGGCAGGGCGTAGGTGTCATCAGCGAACGCTGCGCCATTCTGGTCAATCAGCCGCACGGGCGTCTCCCGTGGCAGCAGGGCCTGCGCATGATCAAGTGAGGTACTCACGGTTCCCGCCTTTGGGTCGCGTTGTGCACGCCAACGGCATCGGCGCCGTAGACGTTTCGTCATCCCAGCATGCGACGAGCAGAACAATTAGTCACGGTTATGGCATAGGCGGTAGACATTACCTATGCTTGACTCACAAAGTTCGGCAATACGTCTCGCCCGCACCGGCGTTACAAACAGATCATCAGGAGAATTGTGGACGCTCTCGATCACGCGATCCTCGATGTGTTGCGAGCCGACGCTCGCACGTCGGTCAACGTCATCGCACAGCAGGTGCATATCTCCCGCGCCAACGCGTATGCGCGCATCAAACGCATGACCGACGACGGCGTGATTCTCGGCTACCGCGTGGTCACCGACCCGGTCAGCGCGGGCTTTCGCTCCTCCGCGTACGTGTCGATGTCGGTCGATCAGCGCCGCTGGCAAGAGATTCGTGCGGCGCTCGACGCACTGCCCGAAATCGAGCATGTTGCTCTTGTCGGCGGCGACTTTGATGTGATGGTGTTGGTGCGGGCGCGCGATAACCGAGACCTTCGCCGGGTGGTGCTGGAAGAAATTCAGTCCATCGACGGCGTCACCAGCACGCAAACATTCTTGATCTTCGAAGACCACCAGCCAAAGGCCACCTCATGACAGCAGCGCCCCGCCGCGGACGCCCAGGGTACGACCGCACCCAGGCCCTCGACGCCGCCGTCGCCGTCTTTATCGAGCAGGGGTACGACGGAACCTCGATTTCCGCGCTCGCAGAGAAGCTCGGCGTCACGAAGTCGGCGCTGTACCACCACTTCGACTCCAAAGAGGCCATTCTCGCCGAGGCGCTCAGCGTCGCTCTCGACGGCCTCGACACCGTGATTGCCGCCGCAGAGCAAGCACCTGGTTCCGCTCTCGATCGCCTCACCCACGCGATGACCGAAGCCGTGCGGTTGCTAGTGCGGGAGAAGGCGTCGGTCACGCTGCTGCTTCGGGTGCGCGGTAACAGCGCCACCGAGCGGGCGGCTCTCGAGCGCCGTCGCGACTTTGACGCACGCGTCGCCGGCCTGGTGAGCGCAGCGCAAGCCGAAGGTTCCGTGCGCAGTGATGTTGATTCACGCACCGCAGCCCGTCTGCTGTTCGGCATCGTCAACTCGGTGGTCGAGTGGTATCGCGGTGACGATGCCGAAGAGCTGGCCCGCGACGTCGTCGCGATCGGGTTGGACGGACTACGGGTTCGTTAGCCCGCCGCCGTCCTCCGCGCCCTCCTCCGCAGTCCCAACGCCGTTCCACACGTTTCAAAATGCCGAAACACATTTTGGTCGGCGAGACACGACGCGGCCGCATGTTTTTCGCCGACCAAACTGTTTTTCGCGGCAGGAGCGGGTCGGGAACGGCCGGGAGCCCACGACGCCTGTGCGTGCGGGTAGGCCGGGCTCTCCGCGTGCGGGGTAGCCCGCCGAGTCCGAGCGGCGTGGCGGGCTACCGGCCCTGACGCTTCTTATAGGGCTTCGGTTGGCCCTTCACGACGGGCGCACGGCCCTTGCCCTTGTTTGCCTTCGCCTTACCGCCGGCCGGCGCCTTCTGCCCGGATGGTTCCGGAGCATCCGCGATCCCCGCGTGAGCTTCATCGAGCAGCAGCACTCCGGAGGGCGTGAGGTGGGTGTTGGCGCCGCGCGTGATGACCGGGTGCCCGACCTCTTCTTCGATCTTTTCGATCGACGAATACAGCGCCTGCAGCGAGATGCCGAGGCGCTGAGCCGCCCGCGGAAAGTGCAGTTCTTGGGCAACGACGACGAAGTGTCGCAGCTGAATGAGTTTCACAGTCGTCGTCCTCTGGAGTCGGTTGATCTCTCCCCAGCGTACGCGGCCACCCTGTCGGCACGCCGTGTTCCCTGAAAGAGTGAGGCGCATGTCTGTCTCAACGCCGAGTTTGCGCACAGAACGCCCCCGTCTGCGCCCTTTCACAGCGGCGGACGGCGACGACATCTACCGGCTCCAGAGCGACCCCGTCGTCTTGCAATATTGGGATTCACCGCCGTGGACGGACCGTGCGTCGATCGCGCGGTGAACGGGGGCAAGTAACGTTCGTGATGCCGCCGACGGATGAAACGTTCCACGACGAACTCATCCACACGTCGCGCGGCGCGCTGCTGCTGTTCTTGGAAGAACTCGTCGACCTGTTCATCTCCCGCCGCGGCGAGCGCGGGCACGACGCCCGCCGTTCCGCTCTCTCGGTGCTGGCAGGTTCCATCGTCGACTGACGCGTCTGGGCATTTTTGGCTCCGGAACCATCCCGCACGTCGTGCCCAGATGGTTCCGGAGCCTTCTGCTTTTGTACCCCTGCTCCCCCAGCAATGCTGCTGCCTTCAGCCCCGCCCCAGCGCCCTCCTCGCAGCCTCTCGCCCGCAACCCCTCCCCTTTCCTACCAATTCCTGCGAAACACATTTTGGTCGGCGAAACCCACCCTGGCCGCATGATTCTCGCCGACCAAAATGTGTTTCGGTGAAATGCGCGAGCCCCGGAGGAGCCCATCCTCCGGGGGCTGCGTCGCACAAGACACGCAGCGCCACACAAGACGCGCAACGCCGTACAAGACACGGAACACTGCCCAAGACCCGCGACGCCACACAAGCCATGCGCGACGTAGCGGGTCAGCAGGTGCCTGTCAGCCGCGCGACTTCTTTACCTTGCGCATTTCGTGCAGAATCGGCTCGGTGTAGCCGTTGGGCTGTGCCGCACCCTCGATGATCAATCGACGAGCGGCCGCGAATGCGATGCCAGGCTCATCGCAAACGAGCAACGCTTCGTAGGCCGCGTCACCGGCGTTTTGCTCATCAACCACCGGCGCCAATCGGCGCAAGCTGGCGTCGACATCGGCCTCGGTAATCACACCGTGCGCGAGCCAGTTTGCCAACAGCTGGCTGGAGATGCGCAGGGTCGCGCGGTCTTCCATGAGCGCCACACCATTGATGTCGGGCACCTTCGAGCAGCCAACACCCTGGTCGATCCACCGCACGACGTATCCCAGAATCGACTGCACGTTGTTGTCGAGTTCGGTCGCCACAATCTCCGCGGTCAGCTCCTCGTCGACAGCGAGCGGAACCATCAACAACTGCTCAAGAGACGCCGGATCAAAGACGATACCGTCGCGCTGAGCGAAGGCGTCGATCTGGTGGTAGTGCAGGGCGTGCAGGGTGGCGGCCGTCGGCGATGGCACCCACGCGGTCGAGGCGCCCGAGCGCACGTGACCGATCTTCTGCTCGATCATGTCGTGCATGAGATCAGGCATGGCCCACATGCCCTTACCGATCTGAGCGCGACCGTCGAGACCCGCATCCAACCCGATCGCCACATTGCGGTTTTCGTACGTCTGCATAAACGGGCGCGATCGAATGACCGACTTCGGCGGAAAGATGCCCGCGTGAATCGAGGTGTGAATCTCGTCGCCCGTGCGGTCCAAGAAGCCGGTGTTGATGAACACGACACGGTCTGATGCGGCGGCAATGCACGCGGCCAGGTTCGCCGACGTGCGCCGCTCTTCGTCCATGATGCCGATCTTGATGGTGTTCGCATCAAGCCCCAGCAGCTCTTCAACCCGACCGAACAACGAGGCGGCGAACGCTGCCTCTTCAGGGCCGTGCATCTTAGGCTTCACGATGTAGACCGACCCGGTGCGCGAGTTGGCGCCGGCGCGCTCGCCACGGAGATCAGGTAGCGACCCCAGCACGGTCATGATGGCATCGAGCACGCCCTCGAACACCGGCTCGCCCTGCGCGTCGAGCACAGCATCGGTGCGCATGAGGTGGCCGACGTTGCGAATGAAGAGCACCGAACGCCCTGGCAGCGTCAGCGCTGCACCGGCGGGCGTGACGAACGTTCGGTCGGCGGCCATCACTCGCGTGATCGTCTGGCCGCCCTTCGTGATCGACTCGCTGAGCGTGCCATCCATCAGGCCTCGCCAGTTGCGATAGCCGAGTGCCTTGTCCTCCGCATCAACGGCGGCGACCGAATCTTCCAGGTCAATGATGGTGGTGATCGCCGACTCCACGACGATGTCTTGCACCCCAGCCCGGTCGGTAGATCCGATAGTGCCCGCGCGATCGATGACAATCTCCAGGTGCAGACCATTGTGCTTCAGCAAGACCGCGGAGGGCGCCGAGGGTGATCCCGCGTACCCGACGAATGCCGCCGCATCAGCCAACCCCGTCGTTCCGTCGGCCACCTGCACAACCAACGCGCCGGTGGCATCGACCGTATAGCTGCGGGCATCGGCGTGCGAGCCCTGCGCGAGCGGCGCGGCCTGATCCAACAGCGCGCGACCACGGCTGATAACCGCGGCGCCTCGCACGACGTTGTACGTGGCGCCGGGGGCCAAATCGCCCTCCTGCGCAATCGCGTCGGTGCCGTACAGCGCGTCATAGAGCGAACCCCAGCGGGCATTGGCGGCGTTGAGCGCGAAGCGGGCGTTGAGCAGTGGAACCACGAGCTGCGGTCCGGCGGTGGTGGCGATTTCCGGGTCCACATTGGTCGTTGAAATCGCAACGTGCTCGGGCGGAGCCACGAGATAGCCAATGCGCGTGAGGAATTCGCGATAGGCCTCGGCGTCGGGTTGGCCCGGGTTCGCGCGGTGGTAGTCATCGATCTGCTGTTGCAGGGTGTCGCGCTTGGCGAGGAGCTCCTCGTTGCGCGGGGTGAGGTCCCGGATGATCGCCGCGACGCCCGCCCAGAAATCGTCGGCGTCGAGCCCGAAGGTCGCGAGCGTCGACTCCGCGAAGTCGGCGATCTCGCGGGCGACGGCAAGGTCAGCGCGCGTCAGGTATTCGGTGCGGGACTCTGCGGTGAGCGACTCGGTCACGGCTCTACTCCTTCGTACGACGTCTTGTGCTGCGCCGGCGAACGGCCACCGGCGGCGTGCGCTCCACGGTACGGAATCTTCCACAAACCGGAGCGTAAGTTTCATATCGTGGAATCATGACCGAAATGGCACCCGCCGGATCCGTGCAATCCGTGACCCGCGCCTTCGCCCTCCTCGAGGCGATTGCCGTCGCCGATGGGGGGTTGCAGCTCGCCGTCGCGGCCGAACGCACCGGGCTCGCGGTGCCGACAGCGCATCGCCTGCTCGGAACCATGCAGCGACTCGGATATGTGCACCAGACCGAGCAGCGCCGGTATGCGCTCGGCGCCGGCCTGATCGGACTCGGCAAACGCGCCGTGCCTCCGCTCGCCGAGACGGCGACGCCGCTACTGGAGCGCCTCGAAGACGAATTCAATGAGACCGCGAATCTCGCCGTGCTTGACGGCGACCTCGTGCTCTACGTTGCACAGACGCCGTCGCGACACCGCATGCGCATGTTCACCGAGGTGGGTCGGCGGGTGCTGCCACACTCCACCGGCGTCGGCAAGGCGATGCTGTCGCTCATGCCGGAAGATCGCGTCGAAGCGCTCGTCGAGCGCACCGGACTCCCCCGGTTCACCCCAGCCACGCTCGTGACGGTCGATGCCTTCCTCGCCGATCTGCGGCTCTCCCGCAGCCGCGGATTCGCCGCAGACGACAGCGAACAAGAGGTCGGTGTGCGTTGCATCGCCGTCGCGGTGCCCGGGCTCGATCAACCCACCGCCATCTCCGTGTCGGGCCCCGTCACCCGCATTACCAGCGCACTGGTTCCGTCGGTCGTGAAAGCCCTCAAGGCTGCGGCCGACGACCTGCGCGCCACCGCCACCACGCACCACGGCTAACAAGCACCACGACTAACGCGCGCTCCACCCAACGCGGAGAACGTGAGCGCGCACGAACGGCACGCCCGTGCGCGTCTGCTAGCGTGGCTGGTGACTCGGGGTGTCCCGCCAGGGACTGAGATCACACCCGCCGAACCTGTCGAGATCATGCTCGCGAAGGAATGTCATATGAGCGCTGTTCTGCCTACCCGCACGCCCGCCGAAGCCCTCGAGGCTCTCCGCACCACTCCGCCTCTGACGCAGTGCATCACCAACGCCGTGGTGACCAATTTCACGGCGAACGTCTTGCTCGCGCTGGGTGCGGCTCCGGCAATGTGCGACATCGTTGGCGAGGCGGGCTTGTTCGCCGGCATCGCCGATGGCGTGCTGATCAACCTCGGCACGCCGACGCCCGAACAGCAGGGCGCGGCTCGCGAAGCCGCCACCGCAACGTCGCGTTGGGTGCTCGACCCGGTCGCGATCGGCGCCCTGCCGGTGCGCACGGCCCTGGCGCACGAGCTCGTGGAGCATCGGCCCGCGATCGTTCGCGCCAATCCGTCGGAGATCATGGCCCTCGCCGGGGCCGGAACCGGGGGTCGCGGCGTCGACGCGACCGACGATGCTGAGTCGGCACTTCCGGCAGCGCAATCGCTTGCGGCGCGCTTTGGCTGCGTCGTGGCCACCAGCGGACCGATCGATGTCATCACAAACGGGGAGCACACCGTGCGGGTCGCCGGTGGGTCGGCGTTGCTCACCAGGGTCACGGGTGGCGGTTGCTCTCTCGGTGCCACGATGGCCGCGTTCTTAGGTGTCACCGATGCATTCTCGGCGGCTGTCGCGGCGAGCGTCGTGCACGCGCGGGCTTCGGAACGCGCCGCCGCGAGCGCCACCGGCCCTGGGTCGTTTGCCGTCGGCTTCATTGATGCACTCGCCGCCCTGCAGCCGGCTGACCTCGACGGTTGGGAGGCCCGAGCATGACGTGGGATCTTTCCCTGCATGTGCTGACGGATGATTCCGTTGCCGACACCCAGTTGATCGATATCGTCGGCCAGGCCGTTTCTGCGGGTGCGACGGTCATTCAGTTGCGTGCCAAGAACCAGCCGGCTCGGGAGCAGGTCGCGCTTGCGGCCGCCCTCTCCCACGTGATCGACGGTCGTGCGGCTCTCATCGTGAACGATCGTCTCGATGTCGCCCTCGCCGCACGCTTTGCCGGGGCGCGCATCGATGGCGTGCACCTCGGTCAGAGCGACGTCTCCCCTATCGCCGCCCGGGCCCTGCTCGGCCCTGCTGCCCTCATTGGGTGGACGGCCGACACCCCGGCGCACGTCGCGGCGGCCGCCGCAATGCCGGCTGCGACCCTCGACTACCTGGGCACGGGCGCGATTCACCCGACAGCCACCAAGCCAGACGCGCCGGATGCGCTCGGCGTCGATGGCTTCGCGGCGCTGGTTCGAACGACGCCGCTGCCCTGCGTCGCGATCGGCGGCATCACGATCGACGATGTGACGCCATTGACGGCGGCTGGCGCCGCTGGTGTCGCCGTGGTGTCGGCGGTGCTCAGCGCTCCCGACCCCGGCGCCGCGACGGCCGCGTTACGCGCGGCCCTGCATGGTTCCGCTCGCCGTCAGCACACCGCACCAACCAACGTCGCCCTGTCAGGAAAACTCGCATGATCCCCCGCATTCTCAGCATCGCCGGTACCGACCCCTCCGGCGGCGCCGGATTGCAGGCTGATCTCAAGTCGATCGATGCCTTCGGCGGATACGGCATGGGGGTGGTGACCGCACTCGTCGCACAGAACACGCATGGCGTGCGCGCGGTTCATGTGCCCGAGCTCGCCTTCTTGCAGCAACAGCTCGAGGCGGTCAGTGACGATGTTGTGATCGATGCAGTCAAGCTCGGGATGCTGCATTCCGCTCCCGTGATTACCGTGGTCGATGCCTGGCTCAAGAGTGTTCGCCCGCCTCTGGTGGTTCTCGATCCGGTGATGGTCGCGACCTCCGGCGATCGCCTTCTCGATGCCGCAGCCGTGACCGCGCTTCGAGCGTTGTGCGGCCGCACCCACCTGGTCACCCCCAATCTTCCTGAGCTGGCCATTCTTGTTGACCAGCCCGAGGCGCAAACATGGAGGGAGGCGCTCGCTCAAGCGCAGGCGCTGGCCCTCACGCACGACACGACGGTTCTCGTTAAGGGTGGGCATTTGCCTGGCGACACAGCGCCCGATGCGATCGTCACCCCCACGACGGTTTTCGAGGTGCCGGGTGAGCGCATTGCCAGCACAAACACGCACGGAACCGGCTGCTCACTGTCGTCGGCGATGGCGACTCTCGGCGCGCTTGGTTTCACGTGGAACGATGCGCTCGTTCGGGCTAAATCGTGGCTGCTAGGCGCGATTAAAGCAGGATCCGAGCTCGGTGTCGGCAGCGGCAACGGACCGGTCGACCACCTGCATGAGATCCGGCCCCACATCGATCTCGGTCGATCCTTCACGGCCGACGTGTGGGGCGCGAACGCCGCCGTTCAGCGTGACATCGAGACGTGCTCGTTCGTTGCATCGCTGGCGGACGGCACCCTCCCCCGCGACGCGTTTCACTGGTACCTCGCTCAAGACGCCGTGTATCTGCGCGATTACGCCCGTGTGCTCGCGGCGGCCGCCATGCTTGCGCCCACCAGCGAAGAACAAGACTTCTGGGCACGCGGATCGGCGGGCGCTCTCGCAGAGGAAGCCAATCTCCATCGCACGCACGTGGGTTCCGCAGCCCCCGAGCCGAGCGCAACCACGACGGCGTACCTCAACCATCTGCTCGCGACCGTCGGCCGTGGTTGGTACGCGGAGATCGTCGCTGCGGTCCTGCCCTGCTATTGGGTTTACACGGAAGTCGGCACCGTATTTGGCGGCGATGTCGCGGTCGATCACCCCTACCGCGACTGGCTCGTCACCTATTCAGACCCCGAGTTTGCGGAGGCGACGCGCAGCGCGTGCGCGATCGTTGACCGGGCTGCGCGTCAGGCGTCACCGGCTGAACGTGCAGCCATGGTGCGCGCTTTCGAGGGTGCGATGCGTCATGAACTCGCGTTCTTCTGCGCGCCGCTCGAGCGCGAGCTGGCGGTGCAGTACTAACGCGCGTTGGCCGTGCAGGACGATCGCTGCCGCGAGCGCCGCTGCAGGCTCAGCGACACCAACACAACGATCAGACCGAGCACGGAAAGCACCACGCCGACCAGCGGGGTGGAATGCACGCCGCAACCGGCGGCAATCACAAGCCCGCCCAGGAAGGCGCCGAGCGCGTTGGCGACATTCAGCGCGGCATGATTCATGGCCGCGCCGATCGTTTGTGCATCGCCGGAGACACGCATCAGCCGAATCTGCAGGGCGAGAACAAAGACCGAGCTTGCCGTCGTCATGCCGAAAAACAGCGGCAAAAGTGCCCATCCGGTCGGCGCCAACAACCAGACACCGGCCAGCAACAACGCCTGAGCCGAAGCGGCGGCAATCAACGACCGAAACACCGACCAGTCGACGAGTCGGCCTGCGATCCAGGTGCCAAAGACCATGCCGAGACCGAAGGCAAACAGAAACAGGGGTGCGGTCGATTCGGGGAGCCCACCCACCTCGGTGATGAGCGGAACCACGTAGGTGTAGACAACAAACAGGCCACCAAAGCCGATGGCGCCGGCAAGGAGGGCCAAGATCACCTGCGGCCGGCCGAGCGCGGCGAGTTCGGTGCGCCATGATGCCGTGTCCTCGCCGGCAACCTTCGGAACCACAGCGATCACCGCGACAATGGTTGCGACCCCCAGCGCCGCGACCACCCAGAAGGCCGCGCGCCAGCCAAAATTCTGTCCGAGCCAGGTCGCAGCCGGCACGCCCACCAGATTGGCAAAACTCAACCCCAACATGACCCCCGCCACCGCGCGCCCGGCACGGTGTGGCGGAACCACCGATGCCGCGACAAGCGAGGCGACACCAAAATAGGCGCCGTGCGGAAGCCCCGCGATGAAACGCGCGCCGAGGAGCGCCGGGTATGAGTCAACGATCGCGGTGAGCCCGTTTCCCAGGACGAACAGCGCCATGAGCCCAACCAGCACCGCCCGTCGCGGCCACCGCGCGCCGACAAACGCCATCACCGGAGCGCCGACGACAACGCCAAGCGCGTAGGCCGAGATTGCGTGCCCGGCCTCCGAAATCGATACGCCCACCCCGGCGGCCAGCTGAGGCAACAGCCCCATCGCGACGAATTCCGTGGTTCCGATCGCGAACCCGCCGCACGCGAGCGCAACCAGCAAAAGCCAGATGGGCGCGCGCGTCACAACCGGGTGCAGGGGAAGAACGATGGGCGACGAGGCGGTAGACGAACTCATGAGGCTTTCGGTATGACGGCGAACTCGGCGCAGCACGTGTTCGCCCGCCACCATCAAGCATAAAGACGCCCACGCGTCGCGGCTCCGCTGCACGGCGCTCGCCTAGTCTGGTGAGGATGATGGAAGAGGCCCCATGACTTCGCCAACCCTCGTGTGGTTTCGCGATGACCTGCGCATTGCCGACAATCCGGCGCTGACGGCGGCGGCCGAGCGCGGCGCCCCCATTGTTGCCCTCTTCATCCTCGACGAGGAGTCCGCGGGAATGCGCCCTCTCGGAGCCGCGAGTCGCTGGTGGCTGCACCACTCGGTGGAGTCTCTGCGTGCCCGGCTTGCCGAGCGGGGGGTTCCTCTCGTGTTGCGGCGAGGCGCGGCGGGCGTCGTCGTGCGTGCCATCGTGCGCGAGAGTGGTGCGAGCGCGGTTTTCTGGAACCGTCGGTACGCGAGCGCGGAACGCGCGATCGATAGCGAACTGAAGTCCGGTCTGCGTTCTGATGGTCTCGAGGTGCAGTCGTTCGCCGCATCGCTGCTCTTCGAACCGTGGACCGTTCAGACCGGCGCAGGCACGCACTACTCGGTTTTTACCCCGTTCTGGCGAGCATGCCAGGCGTTGCCTGCGCCGCGCCTCCCCCTCCCGGAACCACAACTCCTGCACCCGGGTTCCGCCGGTGTGCAGAGAATTGTTGCCTCCGACACCCTCGCCGATTGGAACCTCCTGCCGACGGCACCAGACTGGGCGGCGGGGTTGCGCGAAACGTGGACGCCGGGTGAACCCGCGGCGCACGACCGCCTGCGAGAGTTCGTGGCGACCGACCTCCCCCTGTATGACCAGGCGCGCGACGAGCCTTCCGCTGGCGCCACATCTTTACTGTCGCCGCGATTGCGGTGGGGAGAGATCAGTCCGTTCAGCGCCTGGCATGCGGCCACCGGTGCCGGCGGTTCGGCACGATTTCTCAGTGAACTGGGGTGGCGAGAATTCGCTTGGCACACACTGTTCTTCTTCCCGAACCTCGCGACCGCGAACTTGCGCGCCGAGTTCGACAACTTTCCCTGGCCACAACCTGACGCGCAGGCATTGCGGGCGTGGCGCGAAGGCAACACCGGCTTCGGCATTGTCGATGCCGGCATGCGCGAACTCTGGCATACCGGCCACATGCACAACCGCGTGCGCATGATCACGGCGTCGTTCCTGGTTAAGAATCTTTTGATCGACTGGCGCATCGGCGAGCAGTGGTTTTGGGACACGCTCGTCGACGCCGATGCCGCAAGCAATCCATTCAACTGGCAGTGGGTGGCTGGTTCCGGAGCCGACGCCGCGCCCTACTTCCGCATCTTCAACCCCGAACTACAGGCCAAAAAGTTCGACCCGCACGGGCTGTACGTGCAGCAGTGGGCCGCCGACGCTTCACCGTTGAAGATTGTCGATCTCGGGCTCACACGCAAGGCTGCGCTGGGGGCGTATGACGTGGTGAAGCGTTCCGGTCGCCCGTGATTCTTCGGGTCGTGTTGAACCGCGGCGCCGGACGGATTTGCCCGCTCCGAGCACAGGATTCTGCACAACAGTAAAATTTTCGCGAAACTTCTCCTCCGGATTGGTCAGAAGAAGCCTTCTCACTGCCCCATTGTGAGAATAAGCAAACGCCAATGTGAGTGACCGAGTCACCACCCGCCGAAGGAGTCATCGTGACTGCATTCCAAAACGACAAAGAAGCCGTGGATTCGCTCAAGCAGCAGAACGGTTCCAGCTGGGACAGCGTTAACCCGGAATACGTCGCCCGTATGCGTGCACAGAACCGGTTCAAGACGGGTCTGGAGATTGCGCAGTACACCGCAGACATCATGCGCCGCGACATGGCCGAGTACGACAACGACTCCTCCGTCTACACGCAGTCGCTCGGTGTTTGGCACGGCTTCATCGGTCAGCAGAAGCTGATCTCGATCAAGAAGCACCTGAAGACGACCAACAAGCGTTACCTCTACCTTTCCGGCTGGATGGTTGCCGCCCTCCGCTCGGAGTTCGGACCGCTGCCCGACCAGTCGATGCACGAGAAGACATCGGTTCCGGCGCTCATCGAAGAGCTCTACACGTTCCTCCGTCAGGCTGACGCCCGTGAGCTCGACCTGCTCTTCACGCAGCTTGACAACGCACGCGCCGCCGGCGACGAGACGGCAATCGAGTTCATTCAGTCGCAAATCGACAACTACGAAACCCACGTGGTTCCGATCATCGCCGACATCGACGCTGGTTTCGGTAACCCCGAGGCAACCTACCTGCTCGCCAAGAAGATGATCGAGGCGGGCGCCTGCGCCATCCAGATCGAGAACCAGGTTTCCGACGAGAAACAGTGCGGTCACCAAGACGGCAAGGTCACGGTTCCGCACGAGGACTTCATCGCGAAGATCAACGCTGTGCGCTACGCCTTCCTTGAGCTGGGCATCGACAACGGCGTCATCGTCGCACGCACCGACTCGCTCGGAGCCGGCCTCACGCAGAAGCTCGCCGTTAGCAACACCCCCGGTGACCTCGGCGACCAGTACAACGCGTTCCTCGACGTCGAAGAGATTTCTGAGGCCGAGCTCGGCAACGGCGACGTCATCATCAAGCGCGACGGCAAGCTGCTGCGTCCGCGCCGCCTCGCCAGCAACCTCTACCAGTTCCGTCAGGGAACGGGTGAAGACCGCTGCGTTCTCGACTGCATCACGTCGCTGCAGAACGGTGCCGACCTGCTCTGGATCGAGACCGAAAAGCCGCACGTCGAGCAGATCGCTGGCATGGTTGACCGCATTCGCGAGGTCATCCCGAACGCGAAGCTCGTTTACAACAACAGCCCGTCGTTCAACTGGACCCTCAACTTCCGCCAGCAGGCATACGACCTGCTCGCGGAGCAGGGTCAGGATGTCTCGGCATACGACCGCGCCGCGCTGATGAACGTCGAATACGACAACACTGAGCTCGCCACCAAGGCGGACGAGATGATCCGCTCGTTCCAGCGCGATGGTTCCGCTCGCGCCGGAATCTTCCACCACCTCATCACGCTGCCGACGTACCACACGGCTGCGCTGTCGACCGACAACCTGGCGAAGGGCTACTTCGGTGACGAGGGCATGCTCACCTACGTTCGCGACGTACAGCGCCGCGAAATCCGCGAGGGCATCGCCACCGTTAAGCACCAGAACATGGCTGGTAGCGACATCGGCGACAACCACAAGGAGTACTTCGCCGGCGACGCCGCCCTCAAGGCCGGTGGCAAAGACAACACGATGAACCAGTTCGGCTGAGTCCGGGTGGCGGGCGATGAGTCGCTCGTTCACCGGGCCCATCACGTTTCGACGTGGTGGGCCCTTCGTTTGGCCTTCGTGGCGCCCGCTGTACGCGCGCTACGGGATCGCGAAACCCGTAACAACGTCGCGACCACCGCAGGCGGGTACACAAAAATGAGGAAGGCCCCAGATTTTCATCCGGGGCCTTCCTCGTTGTTCTGTGGTGTGTTTATTTTTCTGCTGGGATCTCAAACGAATTAATGGAGCCGAGAATCCCGGAAAAACGCGGTTTCCGACGTTTGGCGCGCAATTTTCCCAAAGCTGGGGTTGAGGCCCCGGAATCTCGCATCAACGATGCCACGCCCATCTCGTCCACATTCTCGAGGCGCACGTGACCATTAGGTGAACACTTCCGTCCAGCATTTGCACTTCGCATCGACGTTCTTCAATATAGAAGTATGTCTATACAAGATGTCGAGTTGGTTATCGTCGGGTCTGGCCCCGCGGGCTACACTGCTGCAATCTACGCCGCGCGAGCTGGCCTCACGCCCGTCGTCATCGCTGGCTCCGTCAGCGCCGGTGGAGCACTAATGACCACGACCGAGGTCGAGAACTTCCCGGGCTTCATCGACGGCGTGCAAGGGCCTGACCTCATGGCGTCAATGCAGGCACAGGCTGAACGCTTTGGTGCGCGCATCGTCATTGATGATGCAACGAATCTTGACCTCGCCGGGGACACCAAAGTCATCGCGACTGGGCGCGGTGATGTTTACCGGTCAAAAGCCGTCATCCTCACAATGGGCTCCGCGTATCGCAAGCTTGGCGTGGCTGACGAAGACCGCCTCACCGGCCATGGCGTGTCCTGGTGCGCGACCTGCGACGGATTCTTCTTTCGTGAGCAACACATCGTTGTCGTCGGCGGTGGCGACTCCGCAATGGAAGAGGCTCTGTTCCTAACCCGGTTTGCCGCGAAAGTCACCGTGGTCCACCGCCGGGGTGAGTTCCGCGCATCCCGCATCATGGCTGAACGAGTCCTCAGCCATCCGAAAATCAGCATCCAGTGGAACAGCGAGGTGGACTCGTTGGTGGGCGCGGAAAAGCTAAGCGCGGTCACTCTTCGCGACACCGTCACTGGTGAAATTCGCGACCTAGCCGCGACAGGTCTGTTCATTGCAATCGGTCACGACCCTCGCTCCGAACTTGTCATCGGACAGGTCGACACCGACAGCGATGGCTACGTTCGAGTTGACCACCCGTCTACCCACACCAATCTTCGGGGTGTTTTTGCAGCTGGAGACCTCGTCGACCACACCTACCGCCAAGCCATCACGGCCGCCGGCACGGGATGCGCTGCCGCTCAAGACGCACAACAGTTCCTCGCCGCACTCGACGGCCCCCTCAGCCAGCGCGCGGTCCAGGAGGAGTTCGCATGAGCGCGACCACCGCTGTCCCCTCACCCACACGGAACAGGCTCTCCAAGCTCGACCGTTGGCTTCCTGTGTGGATTGGCGCGGCTATGGCCGCCGGGCTTCTCATTGGCCGCTTCATCCCCGCTTTTTCGGAGGCGCTAGCGCTCCTGGAAGTCGGCGGCATCTCGGTGCCCATTGCCATTGGTCTATTGGTGATGATGTACCCCGTGCTCGCGAAGGTGCGTTACGACCGCGTCGCTGCAGTCGCCGGCGACAAACGACTGCTCATCTCCTCCCTGGTACTCAACTGGCTCGTCGGCCCAGCGCTGATGTTCGCTCTCGCCTGGCTATTCCTGGCCGACCTCCCCGAGTATCGGACGGGCCTCATCATCGTCGGTCTTGCCCGCTGCATCGCCATGGTCGTCATCTGGAATGACCTTGCCTGCGGCGACCGTGAAGCGGCCGCCGTGCTCGTCGCCATCAACTCGGTGTTCCAGGTGGTGGCGTTCTCGCTGCTCAGCTGGTTTTACCTGACAGTGTTGCCTGGTTGGCTCGGCCTAGACAGCGAGGGTCTTGACGTTTCCATCTGGCAGATCGCGCTGAACGTCCTGTTCTTCCTCGGCATCCCACTCATAGCGGGCTTCGCGTCTCGCCTCGTCGGTGAGAAGGTGAGGGGACGCGAGTGGTACGAAGAAAAGTTCCTCCCGAAGGTTGGTCCCTGGGCTCTGTACGGACTCCTGTTCACTATCATCCTGTTGTTCGCTCTGCAGGGTAAGCAGGTCACCTCCCATCCGTGGGATGTCGCACGCATCGCGCTACCTCTGCTCGCTTACTTCGCCATCATGTGGTTCGCGGGTATCGGGCTTGGCAAAGCACTGGGAATGAATTACGCACGCTCCACAACCCTCGCGTTCACCGCAGCGGGCAACAATTTTGAACTCGCAATCGCCGTCGCTATCGCCACCTTTGGAGCAACTTCGGGGCAAGCACTCTCCGGCGTCGTCGGCCCACTCATCGAGGTTCCCGTGCTCGTCGGACTCGTCTACGTGTCCCTCTGGGTCGCGAGGCGCTGGTTTCACACCGACCCACTCCGGCAGGAGGCAATGAAATGACCACGGAATGCCCGCCTGTCGCGGTCTCGGCTATGGGCGAATCGTCTGCCGCGACCGTCGCGGCGACGCTCAAAGCGCTCTCTGACCCCCTTCGCATCCGGATGCTGTCAGCAATCTCGACCGACCCGCGCGGTGAGGCATGCGTCTGCGACCTCGAAGCTCTTGCGCATGTCTCTCAGCCGACGATTTCTCACCACCTGAAGGTGATGCGTGACGCAGGCGTCCTTGAATCCGAACGCCGTGGCACGTGGGTGTACTACAGCATCACGCCATCACAGCGGGCGGCAGTGACAGCTCTACTCGACTCGTTTACGCCAGCGGCGGTATCTCCAGAATCGGCTGAGACGAAGGTGATTGACGTGGATGCGCGCCTCGACCACATCGCGGCCGACTTGCAGGAAGCCCACCCTTCACTCGATGCGCAGCTCGTTGCTTTTGTCGTCCGTGAGTCCTATGCAGGGCTTGCCCGGCGGGCAACAGTGTCCACTCTGATACTGCCGCTGGCTGAAAAGTTCGCACGGCAGCGACTGACCGATCTCTCGCGCGACAAGACGCTGACCAAGCCACAGGTGCTCTTCGTCTGTGTAGCGAATGCCGGACGCTCACAGCTCGCTGCGGCGCTGGTTAATCAGCGCTCAGGAGGGCGAATCGTTGCTCGTTCAGCAGGGTCTACCCCGGCCGGAAGCATAAATCCATATGTCCGCTCGCTCGTCGAGGTCATCGACCCCGACGGCGTAAACGACGCGTTCCCGAAGCCGCTCACTGACGACGCCGTTCGCGCGGCTGACATCGTCATCACCATGGGATGCGGCGATGTCTGTCCCATCGTTCCCGGCGTGCAATACCAAGACTGGGCCGTCGGTGACCCCGCACTTGCCTCGCCGCAAGGGGTCGAAGCTATTCGTGACGACATTGCACGCCGCGTTGACACACTAATCTCATCACTGGAAAGGGCTTGAAATGACCGCCACCACTGTACTTTTCGTCTGCATTCACAACGCCGGACGCTCCCAGATGGCCGCCGGCTTCCTCCGCGAACTCGCCCCCGACATCCGTGTCCTCTCGGCGGGTTCAATCCCAGCAGACCAGATCAATCCCACTGCGGTGGAGGCCATGGCGGAGGTCGGCATCGACATCGCCGGACAGCAGCCCAAGCTTCTTTCTACCGAAGCCGTTAAGGAATCGGATGTCGTCATCACGATGGGCTGTGGCGATGCCTGCCCGTTCTTCCCGGGCAAACGCTACGAAGACTGGAAACTCGACGACCCGGCGGGTCAGGGCATCGAGCCAGTTCGTGTAATTCGAGACGAAATTCGCGGGCGCATTGAAGGGCTTATTGCAAGCCTTCATCCTCGTTCGTAGGCTGTGGGGTCTCTGCCCCGTCTGGCAGAGGCCCAGAATCTGCAGAGTGTTCCACCATGAGTGCGAGCAGTTCGCGGGTTTCTGCTTCATAACCCGGTTTGCCCATGTTTTGAAACGGCTCACTACTCTTCTTCTCAGGGTCGTTGAAGCGATAAGACGCATTCCTCAACGGGGTTCCCGGAATCGCATCTTCGCGCCCGTTAATGTCAATCCCCAGGCTCGAACATGTATTGAATCAGCTCAGCTGAGGCCGCTGGAATGCCTTCTTCCTGCTGGTCCTGTCGCTTCCCCTCGATGTGTTCTCCGAGTCGCAACTGCCACCCAATCTGATGCACGGCAGCCAATACGCGTTCCAGCATCTCCTTGTCTGCGACGTCACCTGGCTTCATGACATCGCCCGTCTTTGAGACGTCGACATAGAAGCCTCGCAGTTTTGCCCGGTCGTGCCTGCTCGTTCACCCTCGGATGGCGCCGAGTTCTGCCTCATTTGCCTCAGGGTCTGCGGCCTCCACACCAAACCAGTAGTCCTCATTGACCAGGAAGAAGCTGGGCTGCGTTGAAGAGGCTATGGGCGTTCTCCAAGAGCGCATCTGTGAGCGCGATGACCTGAGCTGGCGTGAAGTTCGGAAGTTGTCGACTACCCATGCCCACATTCTGGCGTGCATCCTGCACGTATTAGAAGCCGCGAGCAACGTGCTCGCGGCTTCTCATACACTCATCGGGTTCCGATGGCACCCAACTGAATCAATTCGGGCGCAGGGGCGGCACAGCAGCTGCCCGTTGACGGGGCATCACCGAAATCGCCGGCCCCTCCGCAAACGCCAGTGTCGGGAAGGACAAGCTCACGGCGCGCAGCGGCCTCGCTATCACCCGCCAGCGCGGCAACTACCGAACGAACTTGCTCATACCCGGTGAGCGCCAGGAAGGTAGGCGCGCGTCCATAGGACTTTGCTCCGACGATATAGAAGTCAGTCTCGGGCTGCACCAACTCGCGTGCCCCGGTTGCCCCGATGGAGCCGCAGGAGTGCAGATTCGGGTCGATCTCCGCAGCGATGCCAGACACCGCTTGTAGAACCTCATCCGTTGATGTTCGCACTTCGGACAAGTACGAAAAATCGGGGCGGAAACCGGTCAAGGCGAAGACCTGGTCGACGTTCTCGATGCGCTCGCCTTCTTCCCCGAGAATCGCGAGAGTTCCTTCCGATTCGACGAACTGCGCGACACGGAAGCCGCGAATAAGTTCTACCGCGCCCGTCTCGACAGCGCGTTGCGCACCATTGCCCAGGGCCGCCCGCTCCGGCAATTCATCTGCAGAGCCGCCACCAAAAACCCCCAAGCCCGCCTTTCGACGCAAGAGCCAGGTCACCTTCGTGGCCTTGTCGCGTCTGGCCAATGAGGCAAGGCGAATGATTGCGTGCGATGCCGAGTGCCCAGCGCCCACCACGACGATGTGCTTGCCCGCATACTCCTTCACGCTTTCGGGGATATCCTGCCTCAGTCGCTCCTTCAAGGCCGATTCACCGAGCGCTGGGGATCCGTCAGCACCTGCAGGATTCGGCGTCTGCCACGTGCCGCCTGCGTCGATGACGGCACGCGCTAGAACACGAGATTCGTCACCGTCGGCATTCGTGACGTGCAGTACGAACGGCGTCCGCGAACGTGTCGATGACACCGTGCGGTCGCGGCCCTGGCGAGTCACAGCGGTTACACGGCTGTCGTATCGAACGACGTCGCCGAGCGCTTGCGCCAGTGGCTCTAGGTACTCAGATACCCATTCTCCACCGAGCGGGTAACCCTTAGTCGGAGCCTTCCAGCCAGTCGGTTCCAAGATTTCCCGAGCTGCTGCATCGGTCAGTTCCGGCCACGCTGAAAACAGCCGCACGTGCGACCACTCACGGACGGCTGGAGCGGCTTCAAGCCCCGCTTCAAGAACCATGACAGGCAGGTTTCGATTGACTAGATGAGCTGCCGCAGCCAGACCCTGAGGACCTGCACCAATGACAACAACGGGATACTCAGACACAATTCTCCTCGCATTGATTGACGTCAATACATCCAGTCTGCGCCTCACATTGAAGAATGTCAATATGAGGATTAGGATGGAGCTATGACCACCGTCGACACCAGCTGCCGCACGTCCCCCCTCGTACCGATGAGTGATGAGTCCGCACAGCAGACGGCACGCACCTTCAAGGCGCTGGGCGACCCGGTGCGAATCAAATTGCTTTCGCTCATTGCAGCGAGCCCCGAGCAGGAAGCCTGCATCTGTGACCTCACCGCGCCGGTTGGGCTCTCTCAGGGAACGGTCTCGCACCACATGAAGATCCTCACCGAAGCGGGCTTCGTGACGCGTGAACAACGAGGCAAATGGGCGTACTTTGGCATCGCTCGTGCGGGGTTCGCTTACGCCCAGCAGGCGCTTGACATCTAGGCAAGACTGCGGCGCAGTATCCGCCGCACAGCCTCCTCAGTAAGCGGGAGTTAAAGGCTGAAGCGGCTCCACGAACCGCAAATCGCGTGGGAAACGAGTCTGGCCCCGAGTTACCTAAATAACTCGGGGCCAGACTCGTAATCAGATTTGCTCAGTTTCCTAAACACATCTTGTGTGCGCGAGGGGGGACTTGAACTGACCTCGACCCCCTCGCGCCGCGAATCTCGGTAGGGCGTTCTACCGCATAAAATCAAGGATCTACGGCATCTGACCTGTGGATAACTCCACCGCGATACCCCGACCTACAGGTTGCTTAGCACTTTCGTTAGCACTTTTAACGCCGTGATGGGCGCCGACACCTGGCCCAGCCTGACTCGCGCTCGGTGGCCCGTAGTGGCGGTAGTGGATCGGGGTGACGCCCATGTAGCGGCGGAATGCTCGGGTGGCGCATCCGCTGTGGTAGCACCAGCCGACTCGTTCGGTGATGACGGCGATGAGCAGATCGGTCTCGCGGATCAGGCGCGCCATTTCCTGCACTCGCAGCATCGAGAGATACACCAGCGGCGTCACTCCGAACGACTCCCTAAAGACGCGGGTGAGTTGGCTCTTTGAGAGGCAGGCGTGCGCGGCGAGATGATCCAGCCGCCAGGGTTGCGTGATGTCGTCGTGCATGAGCGCGGCGACCCGCGCCGCCTCACGGCGAACCGGGCGGAACCTCTGCCAACGCGGAGCGGCGATCCGCGCGGCCCGCTGCCGCGACGTGAGCGGCAGCACCGCGACCGGCACTTGCCGGACGTGCGGTGCTACTGCTTCGAGCACGGAGAACAGGAGCGCCTGAGCGCGGAAGTAGCCTGCCGCGTCCTGCCCCGTCTCGGTTCGGCTCACGAGTTCATCGAGGATCGGCCCCAGACGCGCGAGTTCTGCTTCGCCGAGGTGGAGCACTTGCAGGGGTTCGGGGTAGAGCTTGGCGGCGAGGTCGCGGGCGGCGTCGCGGTCGGGGATCAGATCGAGGTGCTGCCAGAACAAGTGCTCAATGAGATAGTCCGTGTCCAGCATCAGCGTTGTCGCGGTTGCCACGCCCTCCGGCGTGTGCCCGAAGACCACTCGTGGGGCGACAAGAGCTGCATCCCCCACCGTGATAGGCCGAGCGTCGCATTCGCCTTGGAGGATCGTCGAGCCGTCACGGATGACCACCAGCCGTACATGGTCGTAGGCCGCTGGCGGCACTTCTCGGCGGCCGGTATCGGTACGAGCTACTGCTACTCGAAGCCTGCTTCCTGTGGACATGATGGACGCATCGTGATCGGAGGGTTATCGGTTGAGTTGGAGTCGCGCCCAGGCAGCGCAGGTGAGTGCCGCGAAGACGATGCCGACCGCGATTGCGAGGGCGAGCTGGGCGGGAGTCACGGCGGTGCCGCTGCTCATCGCCCAGAGCGCGGGAGCTGCGAGAGGCATCCACCCTCCGGCTCCGGCGAGGGCTCCGACCTGGGCGATGATGACGAGAGCAATCGCACCGCCGACCGAGGCGAGCAGCGAGCGTGTCACGGAGGCGATCCACGCGACGGGAACGGCGATTGCGGCGGTGAGCATGGTGAGCGCGCCCTGCCTGGCGAGACCTCCCCAGTCGTCGTCGGTCGGGGTGCCGTAGCCGAGGAGGAGTCCGAGGGCGAGGATGCCGAGCGTGAGCACGACGCTGACCGTGATCGACCACGCGGCGTAGACCGTCAGTTTGGCGAGCGCGATCCGGCTGCGGCTGACGGGGAGCGCGAACAGGCCGGTGATCGTGCCGTCGGTGAACTCGCGGCCGAATATCCAGGAGAGCACGACGCCGAAGCCGAGGAGTCCTCCGGCGGCGGTGATCTGCGCGGCGCTGGCGAGCAGGCCGTTCCAGTCCAGCGTCGCCGCAGTACCGGCCTTGGCTGTCAGTTCGGGGTTGCCGTCTGCCAGGGCCGCAGTGATCCCGCCCAGCAGTGCGAGCGTGCCTGCGACGAGGGCGAGGGTGCCGATCGTGCCGACCGGGGAGCGCACAAGTTTGAGAGCTTCGACACGGATCGCCGCGTTCATCGTGCAACCTCCCCTGCTGTCAGATGGTGTTCGTCGTCTTCTCGGATGCGCTCGAAGAAGGCGCGTTCGAGGTCGGGGCCGGTGGTGTCGAGTTCCCCGATCAGGCGACCCGCGTTCATCAGCAGCACGCGATCAGCGATCCGTGCCACTTCGTCCAGGTGGTGGCTGCTGACCAGGATCGCCGAACCCTCTCCGGCGCGGCGGGTGAGCTGGTCGCGCAGCAGGATCACCGACGCGGGATCGAGCGCGTTGCTCGGCTCGTCTAGCACGATCAGCCGGGGGTTGTGTTGGAGCGCGGCGGCGAGGCCGACGCGCTGCCGGTTCCCGAGGGAGAGACGGCGGAATCGGCGAGCAGCGACCGGCGTCAGCCGCCAGGCGTCCAGCGAGTTCTCGACCCGGCCGGGGTCGGTGCTGTGCAAGAGGCAGGCGATACGCAAGTTCTCCCGCACGGTCAGCTCGGGGTAGGCCAACGGCACCTCGATCAACGCCCCGACCCCCGCCCAAGACGACGTAGGGGCAGATTCCAGTGACTCGCCGAACAGTCGTACCGTGCCCTGCTGGGGGCGGAGCATCCCGAGCGCGAGCCGCATCAGCGTGGTCTTGCCCGCACCGTTCAGACCGATCAGGGCGACGATCTCGCCCGGCAGGGCGCGGAACGTGAGGTTCTCAACGCCGGCGCCGCCTCGGAAGCGCAGGCCGACGTTCTCGAACTCAAGCATTCGCCGCACCTCCCAGGATGTCGAGAGCGCGGGCCAGCGCGTCGCCCGGAGCGGCATGCTCAGACTGCGCCCAATCCAGCAGCGCGATGCTCAATCCGGAAATCACCGCAGTCGCCGCAACCCGAGCCGCGACCGGGGTCACGCCCCGATCCGAAAGCGCGCCGCTCAGGGCGGTGATCGTCGCCTCACTGTTGCGCTCCACCGCTCCCCGGAGACTGGTCGCAGCCACCACCATCCGCAGGCGGACACGCAGGGCGGCAATACTCTCGGCATCGACCTCGGCCCATGTCTGCCGGATGCCCTCGGCCAGTGCCCGCATCGGCGGCTCGTCCTTGGGTCGTGCGCGCACCGCCTCCGCGATCAGCGGATCGAACGGGTCGGCGAGCAACAACGCTTCCTTGGACGAGAAGTGCCGGAACAGCGTCATCTCGCTCACCCCGGCCCGCGCCGCGATCTGAGCCGTGCCCGTCGCGTCATACCCGCGCTCCGTGAACAGCTCCAACGCCGCCTGCCTCAAAGCCTCATGCGTCCGACCCCAACGATCCATACTCCAAATGTTAGTCACTCACATACAGATCCTCAACCAAGACCCTCACGGTTAACCGCCAAGCCCACTGGCCCACGCTTCCCGCTCTCTACCGAACCGAACACCACCCCTGTTCTTCTGAATGAACGTATCCTACCGTAGTAGATACATCAGTTGCTATACAAGAAATATCAGGTGGTGATCGACATGCATGGCGGTGTGATCCTGTTCCGGGGAACCGGAGCCGACGCGCGCCGTTATGTCGAGGCCGACCGTTCCCGCGCGGATGACTACTACCTCGGCGCGGATGCGTCCGTGGCGGCATTCACCGCGCTCGACAGTGAGGGGAATGTGACCGCTGCGCTGGGGCTCGACCCGGAGGCGTATGCGACGTGGGTGGATTGGGTGAACCCGCTCACGGGCGAGTCGATGGGCAGGCCGCGTCTGCCGGGCGAGGGGCGGCGGGGATCGCCCAGGTTTGCGGAGATGGTGGTGAACGCCCCGAAGTCGCTCTCCATCGCCGCAGCCCTGCACCCGGAGGTCTCCGCAGCGCTCGACCGGGCGCAGCAGGACGCGGTGGCGGAGATTCAGCGGTGGCTCGCCGAGCACTCCGTGACTCGCGTCGGGCCGCGCGGGAAGCAGGAGGTCGTGCCCGTCGAGGGGTTGCAGACCGTGGCGGTGTCGCATCGCACGTCGCGCGCGGGTGACCCGCACCGGCATATCCACTTCCAGGTCGGCACCCGCGTGTGGGCGGCCGGGAAGTGGCGAGCCTTGGATACGGCGGCGTTGTTCCGGCAGCAGGGCGCAATCCGCGCCCTCGGCACCGCCGTCATCGCCGCGCACCCGGAGCTTGCGGAGGTGCTGGATCGGCACGGCCTCACCCTCGATCCGGTATCGGGCGAGGTGGTCGAGATCGAGCGGTTCAACGGTGTGATGAGCAAGCGGGGCGAGCAAGTACGCAAGCATCTCGAACGGCTCGAAGCGGAGTGGGAGGCGGCGCATCCGGGCGAGGCGATGGGGCCGGTCGTCTCCGCCCGGCTCGCGGCGAAAGCGTGGGCGTATGAGCGGCCAGCGAAGAAGCCCACCACCCTCCGCGAAGAACACGCCTGGGTGACCGAGCTACGCGACGCCGGCTACGACCCCGAGACCTTGCGCCGGCCTGTGCGTCGTGTGCCGGCGTCGCTGGATGACCTCTCCGTGCAGACCGTCGCAAGCAGGGCGCTGGATCGCTGCGCGGCAGGGGGTTCGGCGTGGACGCGGCACACGGTGCAGGAGCACGCAACCCGGATCATGACCGAGTACGGCGTGCAAGCCGCACCCGCCGAGATACGCGAGTTCGTCAGCATCGCCACCGCCCTGGCGATGGAGGGTTGCTTCTCGATCCTCCCGCCTGGTGTGCCGACGCCGGAGCATGTGGCGCACCTGACCAGCCTGCGCGTGGTGCAGGCCGAGACGGAGCTGCACGACCTCCTGACCGCACGAGTACCGAAGCGGGAGCCAAGGCACCCGGACGTGCGCGAGGCGGCACAGGCGCGGGGCCTGGATGCCGGGCAGGAACGCGCCGCCGCTGAAGTCGCCTCCGCCGAACCGCTTGTGATCGTTGAGGGCGCAGCCGGGGCCGGCAAGACCACCATGCTCGGCGTCGCAATCGAGGTCGCAGCGCAGCATGGGCGGGTGTCGCGGGTAGTTGCGCCGACGTTGCGCGCCGCACAGGTCGCACAGCAAGAACTCCGGGTGCCCGCGACCAGTGTTGCGGCGCTCGTGCACGCGCACGGCTGGCGCTGGAACAACGACGGCGTATGGACGCGTCTCGCACCGGGCGATACCGACCCGGAGACGGGGCGCACCTATCGCGGCCCGTCCGAGGATGCACGGCTCGCGCGGGGTGAGCGGGTGATCGTGGACGAGGCCGGAATGCTCGACCAAGACACCGCAATCGCCCTCCTGACCGTCACCGCCGAGGCGGGCGCGACGGTCGCGCTTGTCGGGGATCGTGCGCAGCTCGCGGCCGTCGGTCGCGGCGGGGTGCTCGACATGGCCGCGCACATTCGGGGCGGCACGTTCGACATGGCCGAGGTACACCGCTTCACCGACCCCGCCTACGCCGAGGTCACGCTACGGATGCGCGACGGCAGAAGCCCCGGCGAGGTGTTCGACCAGCTCGCCGCACTCGACTTGATCCGCCTGCACGACAGCGGCGACGATGCGCGCCAGCACATCGCGCAGCAGCGGCAGGACGGCGAAGCTGTCACCGTCAGCACGAACGACGAGGCCCGCACCGTCAACGCCCGCATCCGCGAAGAACGAGTCTCGCAAGGGCTCGTCGACGACACGACTACCGTGTACGGGAGCGACGGTCTCCCTGTTGGAGCCGGGGATGTGATTCAGACGCGGAAGAACAGTGCCGATGTGGGGGTGGCGAACCGCCAAACATGGGTCGTGCAGCGCGTCGAAGACGATGGGGCGCTCTCCGTGCGCGAGGCCGGGAACGGGCGGAAGCGGCAGCGCACAGTGCGCCTCCCCGCCGAGTATGTGGCTGAGCACGCGCACCTGTCGTATGCGGCGACCGCCTACGGGGTGCAGGGCGCGACCGCGGCCGGGTCGCACACGATTCTCACCGACGCCGCCAGCGCCGCAGGCGTGTATGTCGGGATGACGCGAGGCCGCAATGAGAACCTGCTGCACATCGCCGCGGAGAACCTGGCCGACGCGCGGGCGCAGCTCATCGAGGCGATGGAACGCGACCGCGCCGACCGAGGTCTTGCCGACGCCACCCGCCGCGCCGTCGAGGAAGTCGCCGGGCTGACCGAGCACGGCCCCGTGCAGCTCGTGAACGACGAGATAGCAGCCCTCGTGCAGCGTGCGGAAACGGCCGAGGCGCAGGCGACACGCTGGCAGCAAGTCAGTACCGCCCTTGCCGACCTCAGCGACCGGGAGACGGCACTACGCGAGAACGCACGCGCTACCGAGCAGACCGCACGGCAGCGGGCCGAGCAGGTGCGCGCCGAGGTCACCGCGCCCGTCGTCTCGGCCGCAAGAACGGCACTCACCGAATGGGAGCAGGCCAACGCCGCCGAGAACGCGGCGGGCGAGCAGATGCGGGCGGCGTCGTGGTTCGGGAAGCGCCGCGCCCGTACCGAGCACGAGAACGCCCAGGCACGAACCCGCGAAGCGCACCAGCAGTTGACGAGCAAGTGGGGTGAGCCGCCGAGGTGGAACGAGCGCGTCGATAGCTGGGTGGAGCGAGTGACCCGGCCCCGGATCGACGGCGACCCGCGCGTGATCGACGCCGAGCAGGAACACCAGGCGGCGCGCGACGCGCTGCTGCACCGGCCGGAGCGCGCACAGACCGCACAACTCGCGGCATACGCGCGAGCGTTCGGCGCGGAGACGGTGATCCGCAATCAGCAGGCGTACCTCGCCACCAACCCCGCGCAACAGGCCGCACGAGCCGCGAAGACCGCGAAGCAGGCGCGAGAGGAAGCCGCCCTGCTGCGCACACTCACCCCTACCGAAGCCGTAGAGAGGATCGAGCAGACCCGCGCAGCGCAGGCCACCCGCGACGCCCAGCAAGCGGAGCGAGAGCGCGCCCTGTCACACGACTACGGGCGGCACCACCGAAGCGCACCCGGGCACAAAGGCCCGGCTCGCGGCCTATGAGCCAGCGAGGTCGGGCTGCCGCGGGCGCGTCGCGCCCTTGCCCTCGGCTACCGTCCGAGGCTCGGGCCGCCGCGCCCGCCGCTGGGCGGGTCGTGGTGTTCGAACGCATCTGGCGGAGGCAGGGTGCGACGGTGTTCGCGTGCGGCGTGCAGTTCGCGGTCGAGCAGGCCAGGGTCGCGGACGATCTTGCGCGTCGTGAAGCTCTCTGCGTGCTCGTGTAGCAGCCCCATCAGTCGGTCGCGTTGTTCGGCGTCCTCGACGGTGAGGAGGTTCGGGCGGATCAGCGCGTCAAGGCCGGAGTGGTCTTCCACGATGGCGAGGGTGCGGGCGTGGGCGAACACGTCGCCGGGAATCTGCGACCAGTCGATGACCCATCCGGCATCGCGGGCGAGCTGGTTGAAGAAGACGTGCTGACTGCGCGTGTTTACGTCGCGGGTCGCGTGGATCGAGAAGCGAGAACTTTTCGATCTGATGCAACAACCCGTGTTTCCGGGTGTTTTCGGGCTTTGGCGTCGCCAAGCCCGCGTTTGCTTGCGAGCTGAGCGGTGGAGTAGGGCGCGCCGATGCCCCCGACTGGTGCTCAGCCTCGCGATTCCGTGTGGTTTCGCGAGGGCGTGATCCGCGTTGCGAGCCATGTCATCCATCATAGCGTTGCGTTAGATGCAATAATGATGGGATGAGTAAGGATGCGGAGGTGCTGTTGCTTCGGCAGCCGGGCGTCGTACCGTTGCACGAGGACGCGGCCGTGTTCAGCGGAATGCTCGATGGGTTCTCCCGCCAGCAGGTGAGCCGGGGCCTCGCCAAGCAGACGATCCAGATGCGCCGCTGGCAGGTGCAGCGGTTCCAACGGTTCGCGGACTCATACCCGTGGGAGTGGTTGCCGGGCGATGTCGAGGACTTCACGACAAGCCTGTTCAGCGGCCCGCGACCGTTGTCGCGCTCGACGGTGCGGATCTATCACCTGACGTTGCGCGCGTTCTGCGACTTCATCACCGACCAGCGCTATGGCTGGGTAGCGGAGTGTCGGTCTCGGTTCGGGTCGGTGCCGACGCAGGTGTGCTTCGAGTGGAACACGGTCGCGCACACCGTCGACTTCGAGGGCACGCCGGGCCGTCGTCCGCTGGACTACGACGAACTGGACGCACTGTTCGCCGTCGCGGACGCCCGCGTGGAGACACTGCGGCAGCAGGGCCGCAAGGGCGCGCTGGCCGCGCTGCGGGATGCCCAGCTACTGAAGACGACTTATGCGTGGGGGCTGCGTCGCCGCGAGGTGCTGGGGCTGGATGTGGTCGATCTGCGCACGAACGCGAAGACACCACAATGGGGTCGGCTCGGGCTGCTGCACGTGCGCCACGGGAAGTCATCGAAAGGGTCGATCCCCAAGCGCCGCTCGGTGTTGTCGCTGCCGGAGTTCGACTGGGCGATCGACGGGTTGCGCGTCTACGTCGAGCAGGTCCGGGAGAAGTTCAGTCCCGGCAATCATCCGGGGCTCTGGCCGACCGAGCGCGGCACCCGCGTCGGTGACCGTTACCTCGACCGGCGGTTCGCGCAGCTCCGCGACGAGGCCGAGTTGTCGAGCGAGCTGACCCTGCACAGCCTGCGACATTCGTACGTGACGCATCTGATCGAACTGGGCTACGCAGAGCAGTTCGTGCAGACCCAGGTCGGGCACGCCTACGCGTCGACGACGGCGATCTACACCTCGGTGACCGACGACTACCGCAACCGCGTCCTGGCGGCGGCGATCGACAAGTTCTACTTCCCGGAAGGAAGCACCTGATGACGACGAAGACGATCACCTGGCGGTTGCGGACGCTGATGGCCGAGCGGGGCATGTTCAAGACCACCGACCTCCTCGAACCGCTCAAAGCCGAGGGCGTCGCGCTCTCCCGCGAACAGGTGTTCCGGCTGGTCACGCAGACCCCGCAACGGCTCAACGTCGAGGTCCTCGCCGCGCTCTGCACGATCCTGGACTGCACCCCGAGCGATCTGCTCGTCCTTGAGCAAGTCGCCACGCAGTCGGTGAAGGCGACGGGGACGGGCGGGAAGATCGAAGACATCGGAGATCTACGACCCGTCCCTGCGCGTATCCAGCGTCCAAAGCCGTGACCACGATCCCGCGCGGCACACCACAGCCGGATGGAGTGTTCGGGCGGCGTGTTGCGGCGGCGTTGAGCGCCAAGGGAGGGACCGCGCCGGAACAGACCATCATTGACGCGGCAGAACGGCTCATCGACTCACGGCAACGCAACGGGGTGCTGCGTCTGCTGACCAGTGAACAGTTCGATCCCACCGCGTTGGACGGTGAGACTCCGGTACACGTTCAGGCGCTGCTGGCGAACCTCGCCCGCGGCGGCGCAACCGGCATTCGCTTACCGCTCTGCCCGTCATGCCGCACCAGGAAGGTCGTCAAGGTCCGCAACGAGCACGGTGAGCGCGAGTGCTTCCGCTGTTCACAACGCCGCGCCTACGCCGAGTGCCCCCAGTGCCTGCGAGTAAAGAAGCTCACCGCGACCAACGCCGATGGGCAGCGCGTCTGCCAGCGCTGCGGCCCCGAAGGCATCCCGACGTTCACCTGCGACGACTGCGGGAAGACGGTCACCACCGTCGGGCGCATCAACGGGCGAAGAGTCTGCCTGAACTGCCTGCCGCCGCGCCTGCGTCGCTGCGTCTCCTGCGGACAGCAGAAGAAGATCGCCGCGAACATGCTCCACGGCCCGCACTGCTTCGCCTGCCACAATCGCATTCTCCGCAACGCGGCACCCTGCCCTGGATGCGCTCAGAAACGCATCCTCGCGTTCCTCGGCACCGACGAGCGCCCCTGCTGCGCGGACTGCGCCGGGCAGGCTGCCCGCTACGCCTGCCGCCGCTGCGGCAGCGAAGAGCACCACTACGGTCGCCTCTGCGGGAAGTGCGTCCTCCGCGACCGCTGCGACGACATCCTCACCGGCCCCGACGGTGAGTTCCTTCCCCCGATGCGGGCACTGCGTGACTACCTGGCCGCGCAGCCCCGCCCGGCTCAGATCATCAAGTGGCTGCACATGGGGCCGAGCACGGAGCTGCTGCGCGACATCGCATCCGGCCGAACACCAATCGAGTCGGTGCTCGACACGCCGCGGCCGAGCAAGCCGTTGAGCTACCTGAGGACGCTGCTCCTCGACGCCTGTGCCCTGCCCCGCGACGCGGCGGCCACCAGGCAACTGATGGCCTGGGCGACGCAGACCATCAACGAAGCCCCGGCCGAGCACCACCAGATGCTACGCACATACACGCGTTGGGTGCTACTCCGCAGGGCCAGTCGCGATAGTTCCGGCGACATCTCCGCGGGCGCAGCTCGGCACGTCAAAGCATCCCTGCGCGGCCTGGTCGCCTTCCTCACCTGGGCAGAGGAACAGCAGACACCCCTGCGCGCTCTCACTCAGGCACAGATTGAGGAGTTCACCACCCTCCGCACCGCCCGCCGCTGGCTCCCGCAGTTCCTGGCTTGGGCAGCCGAACGAGATATCACGCCCGACCTCCACATCTCGATGCTCCCTCGCCAAGTTCCCACGATCAGCACGTCCGAAGAGCACCTCGAACACGTCATTCGCGTCCTTGCCACGGATCAAACGATCGCGCTCGACGCACGTCTCGCGGCGCTACTGATAGCGGTCTACGGTCTCCCAGCCAGCAAGGTTCTCATCCTGCGCCGCGACCAGCTCCGCGACCAAGACGCTGCCCTCGACCTCCTCATCGGGGACCGCCCACTCGCGCTCCCCGATCCGATCGCCGTGCTCGCGCGAGAACAACTCGATCTCCTCTCGGAGGCACCGCCCAATGCCTGGCTGTTCCCCGGCCTTCGACCCGGCCAGCCGCGTGACCCGCAGTATCTCAACCGGCGACTCCGCCCGCTCGGCGTTACCATCTCCGAATTGCAAAGCACCGCACGATTCCGCCTCGCAGGCGCGGTCCCAGCCAAAGTCCTCGCCGACATGCTCGACTTCAGCGTCGCAACCTTCGAGAACTACGCCCGCCTCTCAGGCAGCACCCGCGGCGACTACCCAGCGCTACGAGAAGTCAGCAAACGACGGGCAGCTCCGGCAGGCTGACCGATCGATTTGCGCGCTGCGGGCTTCTGCTCTAATGGGTGTATGGCTCCGAAGTCGTTTGAGACAACTCCCAAAGCTCGTCCAGGTGATCGGGTTGCAGTGATTTCTCCAGCGTTTGCCGCGCCAGCGGTCTCGCTCACGCTGCACGAGCAAGCGATGCGACGGTTGACCGAAGCCACGGGCCTGATCCCGGTTGAGTACCCAACTACGCGGCAGCTCGGCGCAAGCGCGGAGGCACGTGCCGCCGACGTCACCGCGGCGTTCGCGGACCCGAGCATCAAAGCCGTACTTGCCACGATCGGCGGCGACGACCAACTGACCGTCATCCCGCACATCGATACCGCCGTGCTCGCAGCGAACCCGAAGCCATTCCTCGGATACAGCGACAACACGAACCTGCACAACCTGCTGTGGAACCTCGGCGTGCCAAGCTTCTACGGCGGTTCGACCCAGGTACACCTCGGGCCCGGCCCGCACCTTGATGACATCCATGTGCGATCGCTGCGGGCGGCCCTGCTCGACGGCGGCACCCTTGATCTCACCGAACCCGGCGAGTCTGAGGACTTCGGATGGCCGTGGGACGATCCTCGGTCCTTGACGGAGTTCGGCAACCGCGAGACCACTGAACCGTGGACCTGGGGTGGGCCAGACAAGGCCGTGTCAGGCCCCACCTGGGGCGGTTGCATCGAAGTCATCGACCAGATCGCCATCGCTGGACGAATGCCTGACAACGCCGACCTGGACGGTGCGATCCTCATGTTGGAAACCAGTGAGGAGACACCGTCCGCAGACGAGGTCAAGCGTTGGGTGCGCGCCCTGGGCGAGCGCGGGACCCTCAGCTCTGTTGCCGGTGTGCTCGTCGCCCGGCCACCGGTCAGCGACCTGCACTCACCCGTGCCGCCTGCGCTAGAACGAGCACGCCTGCGCAAGGCACAACGGGACGCGATCATCGAGCAGGTCACCACATACAACCCCAATGCTGTGATCTGTGTCGGGGTGCCATTCGGACACACCCGCCCGCAGTGGATCGTCCCACATGGCGGCACCATCGCGCTCGACGGAGCACACCGCATCGTGACCGCAGACTACGAACACTGAGCAATCCGCTTCCGCGCAAACGGCTACGCGCTCAGAACTCCGGATCCTGTCCAACCGCGACGACAACTCAGAATCTGCCGAATAGTTCCCGCTCGGATAATGCACTTCCACCGGTAGTCGTCTCGCCCCACACCCAGGCGAGCCCGTCGGAGAACGCATCCGCATCCAGCCCACGCAAGTAGTCGCGGGCGGCGAGCTGCCCGAAGACGCGCTCGGCCTCCGCGACGATGAACTGTGGGCGACAATGAATGATGCCGGTGCCGCCGGGGTGCGTGTCGGTGTCTCTGACCTCGCCCGCCCAGGCGTACAGATCGCTCGTCAGCGCCCGATGGATTGCCAGGAGATGCGGGAGGTCGTAGTCGCCAGGGATCGGGTGCTCGCGCAGTTCACCCATTCGTTGCCCGATGACCTCGGTCTCCACGAACTTCCAGTGCTCGTAGTCCGTGATGCCGAGCTTGTTGACCAGAACATCAGAACCCGGATAGGTGTAGTGATCCGGCATGAGCGCGAGCTACCGCGCAGGAGCGAAACGAGCCTCGGCCCGTGCGATCACCTCGGCCACGGCCTCGTCAGCGGTGACCTCGCCGCGCACCTGCCGCGCCAGCAGTTCCAGGCCCTCGGGCGACATTTCCGCGCCCGCGGTCTGCTGCCCGGCCTGCACCTCCGCGAGGACGCGCTGAACGTGCGCCTCGGATACGCGAGTCTTCGTAGCCATGCGGGGTGCCTCCTTATGGTCGGCGTTCTTCGTCTAGTTTACGGCGCTAGGCCGACATTCACATGGAAGCAGAGCACGGGAGTACCGATCCGGCACAACGGGCGATGGAGCATCAGGACTCGCTGCTCTCGCTCGGGGAGCTGGCGAAGAGTGCGAGGAACTTCTCGCGCGGGATCACGATGCGCCGTCCGAGCTTGACATGCGGGATCGTGCCCTCGTTGATGCTCGTGGTGATCGTGCGGGGATCGACGCCGAGTGCTTCGGCGGCTTCCTTGCGGGTGATGACGAGGCTGCGCCGCTTGCGGAGGTCGTCCATGTCGAGGGTGCTCTGCCGCATCGTCACACCATCCGTTCGTGTCATCGCCGAGAAATGTGGTTCCTAACACCGTAGAGAATCGCACTTGCGTTGTCAAGTATCGCACTGTAGATTTCTACTATGGAAACAGAGAGAGTGCGGGGCAACCCCGCAGGCATCACGAACACGCACGTCGCGCAGAACATCCGCACCGCCCGCCAAGCGATCGGCATGGACTTGCGCACCATGTCCGAGGGCCTGAAAGCCGCCGGGCGCAAGCTCTCCACCTCGGGCATCAGCAAGCTAGAGGCCGGGGATCGCCGCGTGGACGTGGACGACCTCACCGTGATCGCCTACCTGCTGCGCACGACCCCGGCCGCGCTCCTGACGCCGCCGGATGAGCAGACGACGCTCACGGGCGTGCCGGAGGGGTATGAGCCGGAAGAGATCGACCGGTGGATGCGCGGGGAACTCGTGCTCACCGAGGAGGGGCTGTTCAACTACTGGCAGCAGGAATGGGTGATCTGCACCGACCGCATCCACTACCTCGAAACCACGCTCGCGGGCATGACCGCGCCCGACCCGGACGATCCCGAGAGGCCGCGAGCGAACCCCAAGACCATCGCCGCCTATGCCGAGCGCCTACAGACCGCCAGAGCGCGCGAGCAGGCCATCCGGGAGCGGGGCGTGCAGATCGACCCGACCGGGCGCGTGTTCAACGCCAAGGACTACACCGAGAACTACGCCGACACCCACCAGCCCGGACAGACCACCGCAAGGAGCACCCTGTCATGACCACGAAGCAGCCCGCCGAGCAGAGCGGCGGGGGTGAGAAGCAGCAGCGGCGCTCCCGCTCCCGGCAGCCCGGCTCGATCCAGGCCTACGACACCGATAAGGGCAGGCGGTGGCGATTCCAGATCTACGTCCTGAAAGACCCCGAGTACCCCGAGATGGGATCGCGCAGGCTCACCCGCTCCGGGTTCACCAGCACCGACGAGGCCAACGACGCCTTGCAGGAGGCGCTGAAGCAGCGCAAGCAGAACGAGAAGTTCGGCAACAAGGTGCCCACGCTCGGCGTCTATGCCGATGAGTGGGCGGCGGGCTTGAAGCTCGCGGCGTCCACGATCAAGGGGTACAAGAAGATCATCCGCAACCACATCCGCCCACAGCTCGGCACGATCCGGCTCGACAAGCTCACCGCCACGAGGATCGCCCGCCACTACCGCGACTTGGAGAAGTCGGGCCGTAAGGACACCTACGGCAAGGGCAAGCCGCTCTCTGCGAACTCGGTTCACAAGGTGCATGTCGTGTTGGGTGCGATCCTCGACGCCGCGATAGACGATGGGCACCTGACGGTGAACCCGGCGAAGAAGAAGCGCACCGTCAAGCCGCCGACCACGAGCGAGGTGCGGGCGCAGAAACCCGAAATCGTCACCTGGACGGCCGAGCAGTTGCAGACCTTCCTCACCTGGAACCGCGACGAACTGGAAGACGAACTGTTCCCACTGTGGAGACTCATCGCCTACACCGGCATGAGACGCAGCGAAGCCCTCGCCCTGAAATGGAACGACCTCAACACCAAGGCGATGCGCGTCAGCATCCGCCGCGCGGTCGATACCGACGACTGGACGAAGACCAAGCCCCCGAAGACCGGCAACGCCCGCGTGATCGACAGAGACGAGGACACCCTGAAAGTCCTCGCCTCCTACAAAGTCGCCCGCGCGGAACTGGCCTTCGAACTCGCCAAGGCCGACGCCTACATCTTCGGCGACGACGACGGCAAGCTGCGCTCACCCGACGCAATGACGAGCCGATGGGATCGCCGCATGAACTGGCTCACCACGAAACACGACACCATGCACCGCGTCACGATCAAGGGGCTGCGTCACACCCACGCGACCCTCCTGCTCGAACTCGGCGAGCACCCCAAGGTCGTGCAGGAGCGTCTTGGTCACTCAACGATCACGACGACAATGAACATCTACTCCCACGTCACCCCGACCATGCAGAGGTCGGCAGTGACCCGCTTCGCCGCCCATCTCGGGAACGCGTGACAGATTCAGAACACCGGGATGACACCCGAGAGTTGCAGGATCGGAAGGATGATCGCCGGAGAGGACATCATGATGTTCACGATCCAGTGGGCGATCACCACAGGCAACAGGCGTCCTTGCCTGCGCACGATGATCGCTGCGCACAGACCCCACACGGTGAACGCGATGAAGTAGACGAGCATGCCGGGAACAGTGGCCGCGAAAAGGATGTGCTGAGCGCCGAACAACAGTGACGTTGCGAGGATCGCTGCTGCGCCGCCCCAGCGCGACGCGATCCCGTCCAAGCTGTAGCCGCGGAAGACAAGCTCCTCTGTCGGAGCATTGATCAGCATGAACGGCACCACCGCCACGAGCGAGATGACGAGCAGAAGCGCTGGCTCCATCTGAACAGATGACTCCGCGTCGAAGAAGATCGTGGCAAACGCGGAGGGTGCATCGCTTCCGTACAGCGCGAACACCGTGCCAGCCACCACTGCCATGAACGGCACGTTCAGCACAAAGAGCCAAAGCAGCCCCCACAGGACGTCTCGACCGATGCGCCCCTTCTGAATGCCGAGCGCTGCGCTGAGCGACACTCCTTCATCACGATAGAACTTGCGCACCATCACCAGGCAGAGCACGTTCACGGGCAAGAGGCCGAGCGTCGCCCACGTCGTACTCGGTGGGAACGACTCGATCCCGCTGGTAGCCCGAATGATAAGCCATATCACCAGGGTCACGACCAGGATCAGGCCCAGCCGCACCGCCAGCAGACGCCACGCACGCCCAGCAGTGTTCTTTAGGGTCGCTGCTTCAACCATGAAGTGGGCCGGGCGGGAGAGGTGAGCACATGCCCCCATTTTCCCACGCACACAAGCGGCGACCGCGGCCACCCTCCGAAGGCCTTAGCACTTTTTCTAGCACTTCCGACGCGAATGACCCCCAACCCGAGAGATAAAATCCCAGGTCAGGGGCCATTTCATTCGCGTGCGCGAGGGGGGACTTGAACCCCCACGCCCTTGCAGGCACTGGCACCTGAAGCCAGCGCGTCTACCTATTCCGCCACTCGCGCGTGTTCGATTTCTCGAACGGAACCTCCCGAGCGTATCACGCACAACGCGCTCTCGAAAAACCGGGCGTTCCCCGGGCGCGTGCACCCTGGTTCCGCCCCCATCACTCCACAGCAGGATCGCGCCATGGCCGGCGAGCGAGCGCCTGCAAAACATGCCGGGAAAGCACCGCGAGTTCCATGACTTTCGCTGATCCGGGTACCGTTTTCCAGGTCTGCCCAGGGTTAGCGTCTATTCTGTCGGTTAGGTCTCAGACCCGATCCACCATGCCCGAGGAGATCCGTGGGATTACTTGACAGCTTCGAGAAGGGGCTTGAGCGCGCCGTCAATGGCGCCTTTGCTCGCACCTTCCGCAGTGGCATCCAGCCGGTGGAAATCGCCTCTGCCCTGCGCCGCGAACTCGACACCCAGGCCGCCGTCGTCAGCCGCGAGCGCATTCTCGCGCCCAACACGCTCGACGTTTTTCTGAACCCCGCAGACCACAAGCGCATGCTGTCGCTCGGCTCATCGCTTGAGACTGAGCTGCTTGAGCTCGTGCAGGTTCACGCGCGAAAGCAGGGCTACTCTTTCGCCGGCCCGGTCTCGATCACGTTGCACGCGAGAGATAACGTGGCAACCGGAACCTTGCGCGTCGAATCAGAGACGGCGCAGACAGCGGATGTCAGTTGGCAAGCCGCCGTTGACATCAACGGGCGGCGCTACCCGCTCACGAAGGCTCGCACGGTGATCGGCCGTGGGAGCGATAGCGATATTCCCGTCGCAGACGCCGGAACCAGCCGCAAACACGTTGAGATCGTATGGGATGGCGAACGTGCCATGGCGATCGATCTCGGTTCAACCAACGGGTCAAAGATCAACGGGCAACGATTCACGAAAGCGCCGCTCTCGGCAGGGCAGAGCATCCTTATCGGTGAGACGACGATTACGTTTCAAGTGATTCCGAAGTCATCGCGGCCCGCGCGTCGCGAGCCCGACGCATCCACTCGCATCTTCGACGCTCGGGAGTACGGCGCATGACAGAACTGACTCTCCTGCTGTTGCGCATCGGCTTTCTCGTGCTGCTGTGGTTCTTCATCTTTGCGGTCGTCTACTCCCTGCGCGCCGACCTCTTCGGCGTTCGAGCGCGCAAGATGCCCGAGGCCGAGCCTGCCCGCCCCGCGAACCTTGCCAAGGCCAAGCCTCAGCCGCACACGGGTGGCGATGCGGCAACGACCAGCACCGTCAGCCGCATTGTCATTACCTCCGGCCCCAAGGCTGGCCTGGAGATTCCGCTCGGTGACGAGCCCCTCACCATCGGGCGCTCGCGTGAATCCGGCCTCGTGATTCGCGACGACTTCACCTCCAGCCACCACGCGCGCCTCGTGCTGTGGGGCGAGCAGTGGATGATTCAAGACCTCGACTCCACCAACGGCACGTGGCACGACGGCGAGAAGGTTCTCACGCCCACCCCGATTCGCGCTGGCGCACCCGTCAAGGTGGGCGCCACCGTCTTCGAATTGCGGAAGTAACGCATGGCTTTCGAGGGCTCAAGCGTCGCGATCTCCCACACCGGCAAGGTTCGCTCCAACAACCAAGACTCCGGCTACGCTGGCGCGAACCTTTTCGTGGTCGCCGACGGCATGGGTGGTCACGCCGGTGGCGACGTCGCGTCTTCGCTTGCAATCTCCCGCCTCGAAGGGCTCGATCACGCGTTCGCCGCGCCTCATGAGGCCGAAGCGGCGTTGCGCGAAAGCATCACGCAGGCCGCGACTGACCTGATCGACATGGTCAAGCAGCGCCCAGAGCTTGCGGGCATGGGAACCACGGTCGACGCGATCGTGATGGTCGACGACTACGCGGTCATCGCCCACATCGGCGACAGTCGCATCTATCTGTACCGCGACAACGTGCTCACGCAGATCACCACGGACCACACCTTCGTGCAGCGGCTCGTTGACTCCGGTCGCATCACCGTCGAAGAAGCCCGCTACCACCCGCGCCGCTCGGTGCTGATGCGCGTGCTGGGTGACATGGATCCCAACCCCGAGATCGACACCTTCGTCATGAAGACGCAGGAGGGTGACCGCTGGTTGCTCTGCTCCGATGGTCTCAGCGGAGTGGTCGACGACGCTCACACCGAAAAGGCGCTGGCTCACGGCTACGCCCCCGGTCGCACAGCCGACATTCTGCTCAAGCAGGCGCTCGATGGCGGCGCCCCCGACAACGTCACGATCGTCATGGTCGACGTGGGCGGCGCTCACCAAATGTTCTCCGGAACCCCCACCATCGTTGGTTCCGCCGCCAACCCCACCGGCATCGAGGTTCCGGCGGCAAAGCCCCGCACCAGCTGGCTGCACCCGGTGCGCACCGCGGCAAACGAGCCCAGCCACTTCGAGCCCGCCGCCGAATTTCTCGAAGAGGTCATCGAAGAAGACCGCCGCCGCGCCCGACGCCGTCGCCTGGGCTGGCTCACCGCCCTGGTGCTGGTCATCGGCGCGATCGCCGGAGGCCTTTACCTTGGCTACCAGTGGACGCAAACGTTCTACTACGTCGGCGCCGACGAGGATTCGGTCGTGATCTACCAGGGCGTGCAGCAATCGGTCGGGCCGTTCCGACTCTCACAGCCGTACAACGACACCGACATCATGCTGGCCGACCTCACCGACTTTGACCGCAGCCGCGTCGAAGCGACCCTGGGTGCCCGCTCACTGAGCGACGCCGAGGCGATCGTTGACCGGTTGCGCGCATCCGCGGAGGCAAACCAGTGACCGCGCAGGCGCAAAACACCGACACCGCCGTGCTTAAGGCGCTGCGAAAGATTCGCGAGCCGCAAAAGCAACGCAACCGCGAGCTCTGGCTCATCCTTTTTGCGTTCGTCGTGATCGCGACGGCCATCGTGCTGGTACAGCTGGGGGCGATCGGAACCATCCAGCCGGACTTCTTGTGGCTCACGGTTCCGATTGCGGTGCTGGTGCTCGGCTTGCACGTGCTGCTGCGGTTCGTTGCCAGCGATGCCGACCCATTCGTGGTTCCGATCGCCACGATTCTCACCGGCCTTGGCCTCACGATGATCTATCGCATCGACCTCGCCGTCGAAACCTCCGGCTGGGAGGCGACCGGCACCCGCCAGGTGATGTGGACCATCATTTCGCTCGTTGCCGCGATCGCCGTCGTGGTGTTCTTGAAGAACTACCGCGTGCTGTTTCGCTACACGTACCTGTTCGGACTCGCCGGAATTCTGCTCCTGCTACTGCCGTTCGTGCCGTTTCTCAGCGCGGATGGCAACGCCGACGTGTGGATTTCGATCGGCGGATTCTTCAGCTTCCAGCCGGGTGAAATCGCGAAAATCTGCCTCGCGATCTTCTTTGCCGGCTACCTGGTGCGCACTCGCGAGAGCCTGGTCTCCACCGGTCACCGCTTCTTGGGCATGACGTGGCCGCGTGCCCGCGAGCTCGGCCCGCTGCTGGTGATTTGGCTGGTGTCGCTCGGAACCATCGTGCTGCAGCGCGACCTCGGTACCGGTTTGCTGATCTTCGGCATGTTTGTCGCGATGCTCTACGTTGCCACCGGCAAGACCAGCTGGGTGTTGATCGGTTTGGTGCTGGCGAGTGTCGGCGCCGTTATCGCCTCGCAGATTCTGCCGTACGTGCACTGGCGATTTGTGAGCTGGCTCGACGCATTCAACCCCGATGTGATGAATGCCGACGGCGGTAGCTATCAGCTCGTGCGCGGGCTGTTCGGCATGGCCTACGGCGGCCTGTTCGGCCAGGGCTGGGGCCAGGGCAGGCCGACCGAGACGCCGCTGCCGCAGAGCGACTTCATTCTGCCGTCACTGGCAGAAGAGCTGGGTCTGGTTGGCGTCTTCGCGATTCTCGCGATGTACATGATCTTCGTGAGCCGGGGCCTGCGCATCGGCATGGCGGGGCAAGACGACTTCGGCAAGCTGCTGGCAACGGGCCTGGCCTTCACGATGGCACTGCAGGTGTTCATCATGGTCGGCGGCGTCACCCGCGTCATTCCGCTCACCGGCCTCACCACACCGTTCCTGGCTGCCGGTGGTTCTTCTCTCGTTGCCAACTGGATCATCGTGGCGCTGCTGCTGCGTATTTCTGACGCCGTGCGTCGCCAACCCCGGGTGGTGATCGGATGACGAAAGAAGTTCGTCGACTCAGCATCGTGATTCTCGTCATGTTTATGGTGCTGCTGGCATCGACCACCTGGATTCAGGCGATCGCCGCAGACAACCTCGCCGAGCACCCGCAAAACAAGCGCACGCTGTACGACAGCTATGAGGTGCAGCGCGGCGACATCATTCTCGCCGACGGCACCGTGATCGCCTCCAGCGTTCCCTCCGACGACGTGTTCTCTTTCCAGCGGGTGTATCAAAACCCCGAAATGTGGGCGCCCGTCACGGGCTACCTCAACCCCGTGATTCAGTCCTCCACGGGTATCGAGGCGGCCGCAAACGACTACCTCACCGGGCAGAGCGACAGCCAGTTCTTTGCGCGCATTGAGCGCCTGCTCTCGGGCCAGCCGCCGCGTGGTTCCTCCGTTCAGCTGTCGCTAGACCCGGTCGCGCAGCAGGCGGCATGGGATGCCCTGCAGGGTTATCAGGGATCGGTCATCGTGATGGAGCCGAAGACCGGCCGCATTCTGGCGATGGTGAGCACCCCGAGCTACGACACGAACCTGCTCGCCTCACACGATTCTGCGGCGGTCGAAGAGGCATATCAACAACTGCTCGATGCCGAAGGTGACCCGCTGTTCAACCGCGCCATCGCCGGCAACCTCAACCCTCCTGGTTCCACTTTCAAGGTGGTTGTTGCCGCCGCGGCTCTCGAGTCGGGCAAATACACCGCCAACTCCGCACTGCCCAACCCTGCGCAGTACCAGTTGCCGCAGTCGACGAACATTGTGACGAATGCGAGCGGCGGAACCTGTGGCCCGGGTGAGACGGTGACCATCGCCGACGCGCTGCGGCTGAGTTGCAATATTCCGTTTGCCGAGCTTGCCGTTGAACTGGGCGACGCGACAATTCGCGAACAGGCCGAAAAGTTTGGTTGGAACGAGTCGTTTGAGACGCCGTTGACGTCAACGCCCTCGTTCTATCCGCCGACCCTTGATGACGCCCGCACGGCGCTCAGCGGCTTTGGTCAGGGCGATGTCACGGCAACGCCATTGCAGATCGTGATGATGTCTGCGGCGATCGCCAATGACGGCGTCGTGATGGCGCCAACGATGATCGACCGGGTCATCGCGCCCGACCTCGCGATCGAGTTTGAAACGGTCGCTTCTGAGGTGGGTCGTGCCGTCGACAAAAAGAACAATGAAACGTTGGTCTCTATGATGACCGCCAATGTCGCAAACGGCGCGGCAGGCGGTGCAAGAATAGAGGGAGTCACTGTGGCCGGAAAGACCGGTACTGCAGAGAACGACGACCGGCCGTACACACTTTGGTTTACCGGCTTCGCGCCGGCGGAAGACCCCGAGATTGCGATCGCGGTCGTTGTAGAAGACGGCGGCGGTCAAGGCCAAACGGGTTCAGGGGATGAAATCGCGGCTCCCATCGCGAAACAGGTCATGGAGGCGGTGCTAAACCAATGAGGCCAACACAGGGTGTGACCTTCGGCGGTCGTTACGAGCTCGTATCGCGGATTGCTATCGGCGGTATGGGTGAGGTCTGGGAGGCAACGGATCACGTCATCGGACGTACCGTCGCTATCAAGATCCTCAAGGACGAGTACATGGGCGACCCGGGATTCTTGGAGCGCTTTCGCGCCGAGGCCCGCCACGCCGCCCTCGTTAACCATGAGGGCATCGCCAGCGTCTTTGACTATGGCGAGGAGGCCGGTAGTGCCTTCCTCGTGATGGAACTGGTGCCCGGCGAGGCGCTGTCGACCGTGCTCGAGCGCGAGGGGTCGTTGTCGACCGACAAGACGCTCGACATCATCGGTCAGACTGCCGCTGCCCTGCAGGCCGCGCACGCCGCCGGTCTCGTGCACCGCGACATCAAGCCAGGCAACCTGCTCATCACCCCCGATGGCCGCGTCAAGATCACCGACTTCGGTATTGCTCGCATCGCCGACCAGGTGCCGCTGACGGCAACCGGTCAGGTGATGGGAACCGTGCAGTACCTGTCGCCAGAGCAGGCCTCCGGTCACCCGGCATCGCCCGCAACCGACATCTACTCGCTGGGTATCGTCGCGTACGAGTGCCTGGCAGGCAAGCGTCCGTTCACCGGTGAATCGCAGGTCGCGATCGCGATGGCGCAGATCAACGATGCGCCGCCGCCGCTGCCGCCGACCGTGGCGATTCCGGTGCAAAACCTCGTGATGGCGATGATCGCCAAAAAGCCCGAAGACCGCCCCGCATCGTCGGCGACGGTTGCCCGCGCTTGCGCAGCGCTTCGCCGTGGCGATGTTGCCGCCGCCGCTGCCGCCGTCCCCGCCATTGCTGGCGTTGCCGCTGTCGGTGCCGCCGCTGGCGCCGACGAGATGACGCAGCTGCTGGGCGGAACCGCGACGCAGATGCTCCCGCAGACCGCGGCTCTCGACACCCAGGCTCGCGAAGACGAGAAGAAGTCCAAGCGCAGCCCCTGGTTATGGCCGCTGATCGCGCTGATCGCCGTGCTGCTGATTGCCCTGGGTGTCGCCGTGTTCTCGATGTTGAACGGTGGCGGCAGCGAGCCGACACCGACAAACTCGTCAACCGCTTCGGCATCAGCGACACCCAAGCCGACACCGTCGGCGACGACCGCGGCCCTCGTTGACGTTGACACGCTCGGCCTTACTGGCCTGTCGTGCCAAGACGCGACGCAAAAGCTCGTCGACAGTGGCTTCACCAGCACGAACGTCACGTGCGTCGATGGTCAGTCCAGCCCGAACAGTGAAGACGTCGGCACCGTCTACGAATGGGCTCCGGGCGGAAACGTTCCGGTCAACAGCACCGTGACTCTCACCGTCTACACCGCCGAAAGCGAGCTCACTGCTCCCGAAAGCGCACCGGTCTTCTACGTCAACGGCACGCAGGTTCCAGCCAACGGCTCTGTCACCGTGGGCGACAACGTTCAGGTGCGCTGGTTGACCAACTACGGCGCCTGCGGAACTGGCACCCACACCGGTTTTGACCTGTTGATCAACAACGAGCGCTTCACGTTTGACACCGGCACGTCGTCGACCGAGTACGTGGTTCCGGATGGCATCGAGACGCTGACGGCATCGTTGGCTGCCACCTGCTCCGAAAACGGACAGACCCGCACCTCGCCCGCCGCCGTTACCCAGGTGTTCGTGAACCCGGCCGTTGAACCGTCTGAAGAGCCAACACCGTCGCCGTCGCCCTCAGCGGGCTCCGGCGGTGGGGGCGAAGACTCAGGTTCTGACCAGTCGAACGAATAACCAACCCGGTAAGGTTGTGACACAGCATAAGGGGGTTTGCCGTGTCCGATCAGTCGCGAGTTCTTGCGGGGCGCTATCGCGTCGACGGAACCATCGGGCACGGTGGCATGGCAACGGTGTACGAAGGCTTCGATTTGAAGCTGGGTCGCTCTGTCGCCATCAAGATTCTCGATAAGGATCTCTCCCGAGACACCTCCTTTCGCACCCGGTTTCGTATGGAGGCGCAGGCAGCGTCTCGCATGTCACACCCCTCGATCGTGCGCGTGTACGACGCCGGTGAAGACGTCGCCGAGGGCGGTGTCACGCCGTTCATCGTGATGGAGCTGGTGCGTGGGCGCACCCTCAAAGAGATCATCTCTGAGAGCAAGCTCACCCCCGACGACGCCGTGCACTACGTTGCCGGCATCTTGGAGGCGCTGGAGTACTCGCACCGTGCCGGTGTGATTCACCGCGACATCAAGCCGGGCAACATCATGATCACGGCCGATCGCCGCGTCAAGGTGATGGACTTTGGCATCGCACGCGCGGTATCTGACTCGTCATCGACCGTTGCCGAGACCACCTCGATTCTCGGCACCGCAGCATACTTCTCGCCCGAGCAGGCCAAGGGCGAGCCGGTTGATGCCCGCACCGACCTGTATTCGACCGGCGTGGTGCTGTACGAAATGCTCGCCGGGCGCCAACCGTTCCGCGGTGACACCCCGGTGGCTGTTGCCTACCAGCACGTCTCCGAGACGCCCGTGCCGCCGAGCCAGGTTGATCACCACGTTCCGCGTTCGCTTGACGCCGTGGTGCTGCGCGCCATGGCCAAAGACCCGTTCAGCCGCTTTCCCGACGCGGCCACCTTCCGCACCGCCCTTGTCGGCACCGCAGAGGGCAAGGTTCCATCGCAGCGCCAGCTCGACCAGTTGACCAACGACCTGTATGGCGCAAACCCACGCGCCGCCGCCGAGACGGCGCGGAGCCTGCGACAAATGTCGTCAGACACCGGAACCACGCGCACGCAGCAGGGTCCGCCGGTGGCGTGGATTTGGGCGACCGTAGCCGTTATTTCGGTGCTTCTGGTCTCGGTGCTGATCTGGGCGATGTCGTTCAAGTCGGTCGATGCCGTTCCCGATAACGCTCGCGAGGTTCCGGCGATCGCCGATATGACCTACGACGATGCCGTCGTCGCGCTCGAAGAGCTCGACCTGATCGCCAAGCGCGGCACCGATGAGTCAAGTTCTACGGTCGAAGAGGGTCATGTGATTCGTACCGACCCGGAGGCCGGAACGGACGTCACCAAGGGTGAGACGATCACGGTGTATGTGTCTTCTGGCGCCGTCACCGCACTGATTCCCACGCTTGTTGACCTGTCTGAACAGACCGCCAAGGAGGCGCTGTCAAAGGCCGGGCTGGTCTACGGCTCGATCAAGCGCGTGAACAACCCCGATCTACAGGCCGGCACCGTCATTTCTTCCAACCCCGCCTCGGGTGCGGAGGTTGCGCCCGGCACCGTGGTGAACCTGGAGATCGCGACCGGCAAGGTCACCGTGAAGAACTACGCCCCCACGTTCACCCTCACCTCGGCGGTAGAAGAGTTGCAGGGGCCAACGCTGAAGCTCGTCGTCAAGGTTGTTGCCGACGTCGCGTGTGACGTGGAAGAAGTTCCCAAGGTGAAGAGCCAAGACCAGGTCGGCGACGTGGCCATCGGCTCCACCGTGCAGCTGCACGTGTGCGAGGGAACGGCGATTCCCGAGGGTCTCGGATAGCCCGTTCTACGCGCCGAGTGGCGAGAGAGTTGTGGCGCGCGCTGGCGCGCTGTGCAGGCCCGTTTCGTGAAGCCACGTCGCAAGCATGTCGTAGCCGTGCTCGGTGAGCACACTTTCGGGGTGAAACTGCACGCCGTGAATCGGCAGGGTACGGTGGCGCACCGCCATGATCACACCGGACTCAGTCTGGGCTGTGACCTCAAGCTCAGCCGGCAGGGTCGAGGGGTCAATGGCGAGCGAGTGGTACCGGCCGACGTTAAGCGGTGACGCGAGCCCGCTGAATACGCTCGTCGCCTCGTGAGTGATCGCCGACACCATGCCGTGCTTGAGCTCGGGCGCATGCGTCACGGTCGCACCAAAAGCGACGGCGATCGCCTGATGCCCCAGGCACACGCCAATGAGGGGTGTGCCTGTCTGTGCGCACGCGGCGACCACCGCGACCGACGCACCCGCATGTTCCGGCGTTCCGGGCCCCGGTGAAATCATCACGCCATCCCACCGCGTCACCTCTGCTGTCAGTGAGGCGGCCTCGAGCGCATCGGCCTCGACCAGCGTCACGTCGGCGCCGAGCTGACGAAGATACCCAATGAGGGTGAAGACGAAACTGTCGTGATTGTCGACAACGAGAATGCGCGTCACGCCGCTGCGCTATTCAACGGTGGTGTCTGGCGTCGGCAACAGCGTTGTCGAAACCCAGGGAAAGACAAAGTAGAACAGACCGTAAATGATCGCGGCGACCGCGATCAGCAGGATCAGAAGGCGGATCACCGCGGGCCCGGGAAGAGCGCGCCACAGAGCTGCGTACATATCAGAAACCCACCGCCACGGTCACAGGATCAAGGGATGCCGGCTCGCCAACGGATCGCGGCGTGAAGTACTCAAACTCGGCGTAGCCAATGGCTCGCTCATCCCACCCGTAGCGGGGCGAGCAGGTGGTCATCGTGAGGTACTGACCGATGCCGATGCGGCTCGCCTCGTGCGGAACGGGTGCCAGCACGTCTCCTGCCGTCGGCGCTACATATTCAAGGTTGCGGAAGCGGTAGGTGTACCAGCCGTCTGGCGTCTCCACCACCACCGCATCGCCCGCGCGCATGCCGGGCAAGTTCATGAATGCGCCGCCGTGGCTGCCGCGGTGACCGGCAACGGCAAAGTTGCCGACCTCGCCGGGCATTTGCGTTGCCGGGTAGTGACCGACAGCGCCGACGTTCAGGCTCTCCCAGGTCTGGACGCCGCCGTTGATGTCCCAAAAGTAGTTGTCGCCGAGGCGCGGAATGCGCAGCACCGCGAACGTCTCACCGGAGGCCGCGGGCGCCATCACCGGCGGCTCATAGTACGCCGGGGTTCCATCTTCTGGCTGCACCAGCTTGGGGGGCGCAATCGCGTCGTCGGGGAGGTCTGCCCATTCTTCAACGGTGGCGGCACCCGCCTGATTGCTCTGCGCGCCCTGAATCATGTCGCCGATCCACATTTGCCAGGCCACGAACATCAATACGACCACGCCAGCGGTGAGCATGATCTCGCCAAGCACACTCGTCACCGTGGCACGGCGGCGCGGTTTGCGTCGGCGTGCCCGTCGGTTCGGGTGGGGCTCACTCACACGCTGAGTGTACAAGACGTGGTTGTGGAGTGCTCGACTAGATAGGATGTGGCTTATGGCACGTGCTACCAAAAACGATGACGTCGATCCCGCTAACTACGATGCGGCGCCGAACCCGGTGTGGTTCAAGCCGGTGATGGTGGGCTTCTTGCTGCTCGGACTCATCTGGGTCATCGTCTTCTACCTCTCCAACTCAGCCTTCCCCATTCCCGGAATTGGCGGATGGAACATCGTGATTGGCTTCGGCATTGCGTTCATCGGTTTCTTGATGACCATGCGGTGGCGGTAGAAGTTCTCCACAGTTCTTGTTAACACCGGTGAATAACATCGGTGTAATTCATCCCCACCTGTGGATAACGTGTGGATGAATCTCGATCACAACGCAAAGAGGGCCAGCTCACGAGCTGACCCTCTTTGTTGTTCTCCGGCCTCCAAGAGCCGCGCGATGGTTCCGCTACCCGAGCGCGGCCAATACCCGAATCAGCGGGACGTACGCCAGCGCGACGAGCACCACGGTGAGGCCCGAGAGCCACAAGACTTGCGCCGTGCGCTGTGATCGCTGCCGAGTGTTGTAGTAAATCAAGCCAACGAGGGCGCCGGCAATGGCGCCACCGAGGTGCGCCTGCCAGGAAATTCCGCCGACCAAGAACCCGTAGGCGAAGTTGATGCCCAACACCACCAGCATGCCGGTGATGTCTGTGCCGAGGCGGCGCGCAATCACAATGAGTGCGCCCATGAGGCCGAAGATGGCACCCGACGCGCCTACCACCCAACCGGGGCTGAGCAGCGACACGGCCGCGTCACCTCCGATCGTGGCGATGAGATACAGCACCAAGAAGCGCGACGAACCAATCAATGGTTCCAAGCTCCGGCCAATGAGGTACAGCGCGAGCATGTTCAAGCCGACATGGAAGATCCCTGCGTGGGTGAGGGCCACGGTGAGCAAGCGCCAGGGCTCACTCAGCGCGAACGGGTTGTATGCCAGGGCGCCACTGACCGCGCGATTGGTGATCCAGTCGAAGAAGTACGCGACGACGGTGATCGCGATGATGCCGTATGTCACTGGTGTGCCGGAGCGCACCAGTGACATACCGGCAGAACCACCGCGCCAGCGGCGGTCGGCCTTCTTCTGCGCGGGAGTGCGGTCAGCCTTTTGTTGCTTCATGCACTCCGGGCACACCACGCCGACCGCAGCGGGCGTTTGGCACTCGTGGCAGATGGTGCGCAGGCAACGCTGGCACATCACGAAGCTCACCCGATCGGGGTGGCGGTAACAAAAGTTGTCGCTATTGCGCGAGAAGTCGGCCGCTGTCACGGCGCTTAGACGGCCTGAACGTCGATCGACGAAATAACGACGTCTTGCTTAGGACGGTCGTTGGCACCGGTCGGAACCACGGCAATCGCGTCGACGACGGCGCGCGAAGCCTCGTCAGCAACCTCACCAAAGATGGTGTGCTTGCCGGTGAGCCACGGCGTCGGGTCGGTGGTGATGAAGAACTGCGAGCCGTTGGTGCCCTCCATGGCGCCGGTGATGGCGTTGCGGCGAAGACCTGCGTTTGCCATGGCAAGCAGGTAGGGGTTTGCGAACGTGAGCTCAGGGTGAATCTCATCGTTGAAGTTGTAGCCGGGGCCACCGATGCCCTGACCGAGGGGGTCGCCACCCTGAATCATGAAGTTCGGGATGATGCGGTGGAAGATGACGTCCTTGTAGAGGGCGCCCTCACCGGGCTGGCCGGTGCGGGGGTCGGTCCAGTCTTTGGAGCCGTCAGCCAGTCCAACAAAGTTGGCTACGGTCTTGGGGGCGTGGTCGCCGAAAAGATTGACCACGATGTCGCCGTGGTTGGTGTGAATTGTCGCTACTGCGCTGTGAAGAGCCATGGTGTAATTCTCGCAGAGTTCGCTGAGAAGTCGGCAGTGACCGGCAATCTCTTGCGCTGTCAAGGGGGCAACGTGACAAGATGGACTCGAACTCACAGGTAGGGAGGGCTTCGCGTGAACATCACTCGAAAGCGCAAGAAAGAACTGAAGAAGCTTCAGCAGTCAGCCAACCAGTTGTGGGCTTCGCAGCAGGTACTGCTCGGGGACGCAGCAAATGTTGCTCGTGAGGCTGGTCGCCAGCTCGGCAAGTACGGCCGCGAGCAGGTTGTACCGACCGTGCAACACGAGTATGAAGAGCGCGTGGCGCCATACGTGAACCGCGGCGTCAACGCCTCAAAGTCGTTCCTCGACAAGCGCGTTGTTCCCGTTGTTGGCGGCGTTGTTGGCACGGCGATTTCCGCATGGGACGCGGCGAAGACCACGCGTGAACGCGTCGCCCACGGCGGCCCCGTCTTCACGCTCGCCTCGGCACCCGCCCCGGCACCGAAGAAGGGCACGAGCGCTGGCAGCGTTATCGCGATCATCCTCGGCGTTGGTGCCGCCATCGGCGTGCTGTACGCCGCATGGCAGACGCTGCGCGCTGACGACGAGCTCTGGGTCGCAGATGACCCGCTGGCAGCTCCTGAGGCGTGACCAACCCTACTGACCGTGTCATTGAGGCCGCGCGCGAGCGCGGTCTCAATGTTCATGTGCAAGAACGGCTGGTCGCAAACAGCCTGGCGGAGGCGGCCGAGATTCTCGGCCTGACCCCGGCCGACATCATCAAGACGCTCGTCGTCAAGCGGTCAGACGACACATACCTGTTCGCCCTCATTCCCGGCGACAAGGCGATTTCCTGGCCGAAGCTTCGCGCCCTCGTTGGTGTGAACAAGTTGCAGTTGCCCGACGCTGCCGCGGCGCTTGCCGCCACGGGCTATGAGCGCGGAACCATTGTTCCGATCGGCTCCAGCACCGCGTGGCCAATCTATGCCGACGAGTCGATCGTCGGCCGCCGTATTGGCCTCGGCGCCGGCGCGCACGGCTACAGCCTCTTCGTCGAGGCAGACGACCTCATCGCCGCCTACGACGCGATCGTTGCGGACATCTCCAAGCCCATCGAGTAGGTTCTGGGGGCGGGCTTTGGCCTGACTTGTTGTTCGCCTTGTTCTGGGCTTTTGGGGCGGGTTCGGGGTTTTACCCTTCGCTGGTTCCGTCGTTCTTGGTTCCGTCGTGCCGGCGCGCGCAACGTTATGCATCAAGCCTTGGTGCCAGAGTGGCGGGTGGGGCGCATGAGCACCAAAACCTGCCTTTCGTGATGCATAACGTTGCGGCTCGGCGAATACCCCGGCCTAAGTTGCCGGGCCGAAGTTCCAGGGCAGCTAGCGCCAGAGGCCGGCGACTCGCAGCGCGTATTCGACGAGACTGACGCGCTGGGACGGAATGTTGTCGAGATCGAACCACTCGGCGCGGTCGCTGGAACCATCGACTTCGTTGGTGAGGGTGCCGCCGGTGATCGTGGCGCGGTACACGATGCGCAGTGCCTGCATGGGCACGTCTGCGCCCTCGCTGATGCGGCGCGATGCCGGAATGACGGCGGAGTCAACGCCAAGGAGTTCGTCGATCACGACGTCGTAGCCGGTCTCTTCGCGCACCTCGCGCACGGCCGTCTCGAGCGGGTGCTCGCCCGGATCCATGCCGCCGCCAGGCATTGACCACGCCGGGCCGCCCGTCCAATGGCTCAACAGCACTCGGCCAAGGTCATCTTGAATGACGGCATACGCCGCAACGCGTAGATCCATTCGTACAGCCTAGAACCTTGGGTGTTTCTTCTGCGCGGCAATCTTCTCCCTGGCAGCGTGGTTCCGCTCTCTGCGGCAGCGTGGTTGCGGTCTCTGCGGCAGCGTGGTTGCGCCGATTCAGGCGGGAACCGCGGCGGCGCCACTCTCTTCGTCTTCGGCGCGGCTGCGCACCCAGCGTGCGGTGGATTCGGTGGCGAAGGCGATGAGGGCGATGCACTGCAGGGTGGCGGAGAGGAGGGTCCAGTCGAGTTTGAGCGCGGAGACGCCGTAGAGATAGTTAAGTGCCGAGGTGAGAATCGACAGCGATAGCAGGGTCATCAGCACGACGCGGGCGCGGCGGCCGCGGCGCAAGAATGCGCGCACGAACAGCAGTTCGATGATGAGCAGCACGACGAAGAATCCGAGGATCACCAGGCGCGCTGTTTGCAGCAGAGCCTCGTCTTCGGCGGTGACGCCATCGACCTGCTCGGTGAAAAGCCCGACGGCGATCACGATGATGTCAAGGATCGATACCGCAATCGTGAGGAGTGCCGCCGCGATGGCCGACAGTGGGGCGCGGCGATACGCGTTGCGGGTGGACGCCGGCTCATCGTGTTGCGGCTCGGGCGGTGCGGCGACCACGTCGGAGACATTAACGATGGGCAACGCGCCGTCGGTGATGAAGCGGTCGCCGCCGCCATTGCGGGAGTGGTAACCGGTGGTGAAATTGGGCAGGCTGTTGACCACGACGCTGGTGTCGGCATCGATCATGGAGGAGACCACGAAATCGCGTTCGATATCGGTGTTCTCGTCGATGCGGTGCGTGACCTGCAGTGTGAACCAGGAGATTCCGACGGCGGTGTCGTAGGTTCCGGCTCCCAGCCAGTCGACCTCGGCGCCGCCGGGCAGCATCCACCCGGCCGGGGTGTGCCAGAACCGCACGTGGTGGCGCTGCTTGGGGTTGCCTGCGACCTCCTGCTGGTAGGCGACATCGTGGCGTCGGCCAAACAGCATGAGTGTTGACACGGGGGCGGTGGGATTGGGCTGACCCCATTTTCTAGGTCCACTCGTTATGTGAGTCCAGAGATCCGCGTACGCGGGGAGAATGGATCACACGATGAGCAACCAACGAAAGCGTCATACCCCGGAGCAGATCGTCCGGAAACTCGGGCAAGCCGACCGCCTGCTCGGGGAGGGCAATACCGTCGCCGATGCCTGCCGTGAGCTCGGAGTTACTGAGCAAACCTATTACCGGTGGCGGAACCAGTACGGCGGAATGAAAGCCGACGACGCGAAGCGCCTGAAGGAACTCGAGAAGCAGAACGCCACTTTGAAGCGTCTCCTCGCCGAGGCTGAACTTGAGAAGGCTGCGCTCAAGGAGCTTGCGGAGGGAAACTTCTAGGCCCGGGCAGGCGGCGCGCCGCGATCGCTCACCTGATTCGCACGCTGCAGATCAGTGAGCGTATGGCGTGCCGCCTGGCCCGGCTCTCCCGATCCGCATGGCGCAGACCGCTCAAGGGCGACACCCCCGCAGATCCCGATCGGGCGCTGCGAGACTGGCTCCGGAAGTTCGCGAAGAATCACCCACGATGGGGATACCGGCGCGCGTACCATGGCGCCCGTGCTGAGGGGTGGAACGTGAACCACAAGAAAGTCCAACGCCTCTGGCGTGAAGAAGGACTGCGAGTACCGCAGAAGCGCCGACGCAAACGCGTGGGCGCCTCAACCGTCACGGCGCCTGCTGCGGTCGCGCCAGGAGTGGTGTGGGCGGTCGATTTCCAGTCCGATGTTGACGAACGTGGGAAAGCGATCAAGATCTGTACCATCGTGGACGAGCACACCAGGGTGTGCCTGGGTGGCTTGGTCGAGCGGTCGATCACCGCCGAGCGATTCATCGAGCATCTCGAGGAACTCGTCACTGAACAGGGGGCACCGATGGTGCTGCGAAGTGACAACGGGCCGGAATTCATCTCCGACGCCGTCGCAGACTGGGCGGGCACAAGAACCGGGTTGTCATACATTCCGCCAGGTCAGCCCTGGCGAAACGGATACGTCGAGTCGTTCAACTCGAGGCTCCGCGACGAGTGCTTGAATATCAACAGCTTCTACTCGCTGCTTCATGCTCGGGTCGTGATCAGCGACTGGAAGCACGAGTACAACCACGAGCGACGGCATTCATCGCTCGGCTACCTGACCCCGTTGGAGTACGCTCGATCCTGCGCCCACACGTTAGAAGAAATCGACTCACATACTGAGCGGACCTAACAACGGGGGCGGCCCACGCGTAGCGCGCCACTCCCCCACCCGGGCCGGCAACGCCGACCCTTTCAGCTCAGGGCGCGCAGCGCACCGTAAACGAGCGGGGCAGGTGGCGATCAGGCCGCTTTCGGGATGTTTTCATGGCCGTATGCGGTGGCTGGAATCGGTTTCGTCAAGTGCGAGTGAGATGGGAAGCGCGCTGCATCCGAAGCGGGTTGGGCTATCAAATCAGACGCGTTAACCCTTGACTGGCTCATAAGAAACTCATAGGCTCATCGGCCAAGTAGCTGTTCTACGGAACCCAACTCAATGATGAGAGAGGTACTGACGAAATGCTGGACATAATTACAAACCTCCGAAATCGACGGGGCGGCTCTAGAAGTTCCCCCCTCAATGGCGCGGCAAAGACCGAGTGTGAGCCACCTATTTCAGCGCACGCTCGTCCCCCCGCGATCAGATCGACACTTCCCAAACGTCCGCGATTGCGACGACGGCTTGCCTTGTGTGGGGTCACATTGGCCTTGCTTTTCACGGGCTCGGTTGCCGCCTACGCAAGTGGAGCAGATGTCGGGACTATCGGAGATGGCTATACAACGTATCCCAATGCTTCTCCATACATTTCGTATGCGCATGTAACTCGGTGCATACCGCAGCTGGGGGTTCCTGGAGCTGCCTTTGTTGTGCGAGGTAAAGCGACCCTTGGAACCGATACTGCATACGGTGCCAAGGCAACTGCAGGCGACCCCGAAAGCCTCGTCACGATTCGAAAGGTAGGAAGTTACCACGGTTCTTGGTATTGCAAAAAACTGAGCTGATCCACACTGATTGAGGTCTCATGAAAAAGAAATCGAAGACTCGCGCGCTCTCAGTGGTCTCGCTGATCGTTGCCCTAACAGCTCTATCATTTCCGACCGTGACATACGCTTCGGGGGCGGACGTAGGCACAGTTGGACAGGGGAGCACCTACTTCCCAACTGCCTCCCCGTACATCTCCTACGCCCACGTCACGCAATGCAACACTGACTGGGGACCGAAGCAGGCGTATACCTACCGAGGAAAAGTAAGCATCGGATCAACCATCGCTTTCGGCCCCACGAATGCATACGGCGATGGCGACAGTCTTGTTACGTTGCGTCGAGTCGCGGCCTTACAAGGATCGTGGTTCTGCCAAAAACTCTCATAGCGAAGAACGGAACGAACATGAAAACAAACAAAATTGCTATCGCGGCAGTGTCTCTTCTTCTTGCCTCTGCATCGGTTCTAACTGCGGCAGGAATCTCGCAGGCCGCTACCATTCAATCGCATCCTTCACAAGCCTTCGCGGAACGAATCGAAACCTTGCTCGAGCTGCCCGGTTTGTCTGAACGTGAGGTCTCAGTACTCTCGGAAGCAGCAAAAACCGGCGAGATCTCGATCGAAGCCTATGAAGCAACCCATGCTGAATATGCTCGCTGTGTGAGCGACCTCGGGTTCAAACCTGAGTTCCGCAAGGCGGATAAGGGGTTCTACGTGGAACTTCCGTACCGCGACGTAGTAGATCCTGAGGGCCTCGACAAGGCGGTCATCAGTTGCTCGCAAGACAGTGACGCAATTTATTCACTGTTCACTACTCAACAGATGAACCCAACGATGGAAGTGGATGCCCGCATTGTGGCTATTCAGTGTTTGAGCGAGATCGGTTCCGTACCCGAGGGATACTCCCCCGACCAATTCTGGTCGGACTACAAAGCAATGGAATTCCCATTCCCCCAGTACGAAGCACGCAATAATGACTGTATGTACGGTGCTGGATTTGCAGCGTTCGATCTTGGATAGGAACACCTGCACCATTCCCGCTGAGTGAGTTGACTAGGCCACGAAACGGAGACACATGATGGTTGAAAAAGAACAAGAGGTCGAAGTAATTTCTTCCGCTAGGCGCAACGATTCTGGCGACCGCAGCTGGGGCAAAATAGCCCTCGTTCTTGCCAGTATCGCGATTGCGGTCGAGTTCTTCAGACAAACCTTCGTCCGACAATGGATCCGCGACCTAATCGAGAAGAACCGCTATGACGAGGCCGCGCTAGCGGTCAGCATGTCGTCGTGGATCGCAATCGCGCTCTTCGTCATAGCTCTCATCGCCAGCGTGATCGCGATGCGCAGGGAACCGTCATCACTCTCAAAGAGCAATGTCGCGTTGGCGATGACCTCTGTCGGGGTTTGCTTCATGCTATTGGAAATGTTCGTCAAGCCCTTCATCAACGTGTACCTCTGAGGTGATGGGGTGCGGCGATATGATCGCCGCACCCGCTACAGGCGCCATTCACTGGACACAAGCGGAGGCTGGTATCGAAGGCGATGCCAGCCTCCGCTTTGCTGTCGTTGCTTTCCCAAGCAGCTCCCCTTGCACACGATTTTGTCGCGTCAATTCGTGTAGTCGGTTCCGCTGCCAGAGGAGGGAACAGCGGAACCGGCTGCGCGCGTCGTGCAGCGGATTCGTTGTGAGCACCCGCCCGGTTGGGCGGGTGCCCTGGTTGTTATTCGGTGGGCTCGATCATGGCGGCGATCTTCTCGACGTCGCTGAGGGTGTATCCCCATTCGCTGATTGCTGTCAGGTATGTCGCGAATGCGGGGCTGGGGTATCGCCAGGTTTCGTGACTGGTCTTGTCCTCGACGGCTCCGAGGATCATTGCGAGGGTGACGTGCTGAGCCTTCGTCGGGTGGCCAGCGAGATACTGTGCGACGGCCGCGCGGCCGCGCCCTTCGATGCCAAGCATGGTGCGGGTGGTCTCTCCTCCTATTTGTTTGCCCCTTCCGATCGGGGCGATAGCAAAGGTGGGCTGACCCCATTTTCTAGGTCCACTCGTTATGTGAGTCCAGAGATCCGCGTACGCGGGGAGAATGGATCACACGATGAGCAACCAACGAAAGCGTCATACCCCGGAGCAGATCGTCCGGAAACTCGGGCAAGCCGACCGCCTGCTCGGGGAGGGCAATACCGTCGCCGATGCCTGCCGTGAGCTCGGAGTTACTGAGCAAACCTATTACCGGTGGCGGAACCAGTACGGCGGAATGAAAGCCGACGACGCGAAGCGCCTGAAGGAACTCGAGAAGCAGAACGCCACTTTGAAGCGTCTCCTCGCCGAGGCTGAACTTGAGAAGGCTGCGCTCAAGGAGCTTGCGGAGGGAAACTTCTAGGCCCGGGCAGGCGGCGCGCCGCGATCGCTCACCTGATTCGCACGCTGCAGATCAGTGAGCGTATGGCGTGCCGCCTGGCCCGGCTCTCCCGATCCGCATGGCGCAGACCGCTCAAGGGCGACACCCCCGCAGATCCCGATCGGGCGCTGCGAGACTGGCTCCGGAAGTTCGCGAAGAATCACCCACGATGGGGATACCGGCGCGCGTACCATGGCGCCCGTGCTGAGGGGTGGAACGTGAACCACAAGAAAGTCCAACGCCTCTGGCGTGAAGAAGGACTGCGAGTACCGCAGAAGCGCCGACGCAAACGCGTGGGCGCCTCAACCGTCACGGCGCCTGCTGCGGTCGCGCCAGGAGTGGTGTGGGCGGTCGATTTCCAGTCCGATGTTGACGAACGTGGGAAAGCGATCAAGATCTGTACCATCGTGGACGAGCACACCAGGGTGTGCCTGGGTGGCTTGGTCGAGCGGTCGATCACCGCCGAGCGATTCATCGAGCATCTCGAGGAACTCGTCACTGAACAGGGGGCACCGATGGTGCTGCGAAGTGACAACGGGCCGGAATTCATCTCCGACGCCGTCGCAGACTGGGCGGGCACAAGAACCGGGTTGTCATACATTCCGCCAGGTCAGCCCTGGCGAAACGGATACGTCGAGTCGTTCAACTCGAGGCTCCGCGACGAGTGCTTGAATATCAACAGCTTCTACTCGCTGCTTCATGCTCGGGTCGTGATCAGCGACTGGAAGCACGAGTACAACCACGAGCGACGGCATTCATCGCTCGGCTACCTGACCCCGTTGGAGTACGCTCGATCCTGCGCCCACACGTTAGAAGAAATCGACTCACATACTGAGCGGACCTAACAACGGGGGCGGCCCAGGATAGCTTCGCCCGGTGAGGGTGGAGGCGATGATGAGTCAGGTGGAGCGTGCCGTAATTTCCTCCGCTCGGTGCCACCCCGCCTTCGTCATGACCTCATCAAGCTGCTCGAAGGTTCCGTCGACCGCCATGTTTACGGGGTCGCCGAGCAGGCCGTCGGGTGTGCGCGTGCGGCCGAAGAAGTAGTCGGGAACGTAGAGGTCAGACAACATCTTGTGCAGGCGCGGCAGGGCGAGGTACGCGAGGATGCCCCAGACCGGAACGAAGAGCAGCAGCGACCACGGCGTGCGAAAGCCCTGCATCGCAACGATGACCGACAGCCAGATGGCCGCCGCGGTGGCGACGAGGAAGAAGACGCGGTCAACGATCGTCGAAGTCGGTAGTGGCTGCTGCATTTGCAGGGCAAAGCGCCGGTGGTTGGCTGCGTCGTCGCGCGTGCTGGTCATCGCTCGTCTCCCCTCCCCGCCCGCGGCGGTGACGTAGCGACTAGTCTGGCGGCTCGCGCGCTCAGCGTCTAGCGTTGCCGACGGTCTGTTGCGGGGCGTGTCGGAGATCTTGGTGCGCACCTTGTTACTGGCGTGCCGACCTTGCGGCGCAGCGCATGGTTCCGCCGCCGCAGCGCGTGGTTCCGCCGCCGCATCGCTGGCAAATAGGCCGGAAAAGCAAAAAACCCGGAGTGGAGTCCGGGTTTTTCGTGGAGCCTAGGAGATTCGAACTCCTGACATCCTGCTTGCAAAGCAGGCACTCTACCAACTGAGTTAAGGCCCCGTGTTTTGTTGTCATTCCGGTGATTTCTCAACCGGACTCAATTACTTTATCCGCGGGGTTGAGAATGCGCAAATCGGCGCCGGTGCGGGAGTGTCGATGGGGTGTGGACGGATGCGGGAGCTCGTCGATGGTGCGTAGGCGGGGTGCGGGCATGTCGATGGTACGGCGTTCATCACAGCCGTTATGCACGACGCTCGCCGGTCGCGCCGTGGTTGTGCAGGAAAATCGCGCGATGCAAACCGAAAAGTCGCGGCAAAACGGGGTGGTGTTGGAGAAATTTCCTGCACAACCGAGAATCACGCCGGAACGACCGTGCAGAACGGTTGCGGCAATGGGGGCGGAACCACGGTGCAGGCCAGGCGACATGGAGCGGAACCATGGGGTGCGGAACCATGGTGTGCGGAACCACGGGGCGGACCCACGGGGTGGAACCCCGGGCGGCAGCGACGCAAGGACCCCCCGGGCGCGTCCCCAAAGCCGATCCCGCCGCACCGAACGCCACCGTCGGGCCTATAAGCCAGCCCCGCGCCGCCACAGGCGCCGGGGGAACGCAAAAGGCCAAGTAATTTCTTACTTGGCCTCGTTGGTGGGGCTACCAGGACTTGAACCTGGGACCTCTTCATTATCAGTGAAGCGCTCTAACCACCTGAGCTATAGCCCCGTCTCGAACTACGTTCGCAACCTCATCGAGATTACCCGATCCTGGCGAGTTTCGCGAATCGAGCGCGGGGTCAGATGAAATTCGTCCGATCACGTCGGCGATTCTCGCGCCACGGCTACCGACGCCTGAACTGTGAGGCCACAATGGTGGCATGACGACACATTCCGGTGAGGCGCACGACGACAAGATCAGCGCCCGGCTCAACAGTCTGCGCGCCGGGGTTCTCGGCGCCAATGACGGCATCATTTCGGTCGCCTCGTTGGTGGTCGGTGTCGCCGGCGCGACGACCGATTCTGCGGCGTTGCTCACCGCGGGTGTTGCGGGGCTGGTTGGTGGCGCCATCTCGATGGCGCTTGGCGAATACGTCTCGGTCAGCAGCCAGCGCGACAGCGAGCGCGCGCTGATCGCGAAGGAGAAGCACGAACTAGAGACGATGCCGGAGGCCGAGCTTGAAGAGCTCACCGAGATGTATCGAAGCCGTGGTCTCTCCCCCGAAACCGCACGTACGGTTGCGGCCGAACTCACCGCGCACGACGCGTTGGCCGCACACCTTGAGGTCGAACTGCACATCGACCAAGAAGACCTCGTGAGCCCGTGGCAAGCGGCGCTCTCCTCCGCCCTGGCGTTCACGATTGGTGCGCTGTTGCCACTTCTCGCGATTCTGCTGCCGCCGGCGGAGATGCGCGTTCCCATCACCTTCGCTACGGTGCTGCTCGCCCTGGCGCTGACCGGTTGGATTTCAGCCAAGATCGGCAAGAGTGCACCGGGCGTCGCCATGGTGCGCCTCGTGGTCGGCGGACTCTTGGCTCTCGCCGCAACCTGGGGTATCGGCACGCTGCTCGGAACCACGGGCATCGTGTAGACACGGGCATCGTTTAGAAGAAGCCCCGATTTAGTAGGCGCCGCGGGCGAAAGAGCCCGGAAACGCAGAACGGCCGCGACATCATGTCGCGGCCGTTCTGTTTGCTTGACGTTACTGCCAGCTCACGACGATCTCGTCGCCAGAGATGTCGGCAACGGCGTTCTTGGTTCCGCCGAAGGCCCAAATCTCGCACGCGCCGGTCTGACCCGACGTGTCGGTGCAGGTGCCGGTGTACTCCGGGTAGAACGAGGTCCAGGTCGTGACCAGCATCGGGTTGTCCCAGTCAAACTCGAGGTCCATTGAGTCGACCTGCGCCCACTCGCTGTCGTCGAGCACGCGCGTGACGCTACCCTCGGCGACGGTCTCGCCGCCGCTCAGGGTTGCCGGCACATCCATGCCACACGTGGTCACCAGCGTCTTTTCGGCGATGCACGATTCGAGTGCGCTGCGAATCGCGGCGCGAACCTCAGCGTCGGCCTCATCGGTCAGCACAAACTCGGTGTCGTACAGGCTCGTCGAGTAGTCATAAGGAATGAAGCTCGTCGTGCCGTCAAGGATGATGCGGTCGTTGCTGCTGGTGAATTCGTACAGAATCGGGAACGCCGTCTCGTCGGTCGTCTTCAGCTCAACCTTTTGGCCGTTCACCAGTGGCTGCAGCTTGATCAGCTCGTCGGTGACGTAGAGCGAACCGAGGTTGTACTCGTCGATCTTGTAGTTCTTGCCCGACTTGCTGACCGAGAAGTCCATCGAGACCTCTTCATCGCCCACCATGAAGGTTCCGGTGATGTCGTAGTCGCTCGTGCCCTCAACCTCGATGTCGGTGATGGGTGCGGCCTTGATCGAGGCCTTGACGACCTTCTCGTTGCCGAACGCGCCCTCAATCTTCTTGCTGAGGTACTTGTTTGCCGTGGCGACATCACCCTCGGCGAGTGCCTCAAGGAAGGCCTGCACAGCGCCCGGCGCGGAGTCCGCCTTCGGCTTTGTGTCGGTGTCGGTATCGGTATCCGTATCGGTGTCTGTGTCTTTATCACCGTCGGTGGTCGTGGTGTCTTTATCGCTCTTGGCGGCAAACGGGCCGGCCGTGAACGCCCATACCGCGCCGGCCGCGAGCGCGAGCGCAACGACAACCGCAACGATGATCCAGATCAGCTTCTTCTTGTCTGAGCTGCCACCAGACGGCGCACCACCAGCGGGGCCCGTGCCATACGGGGGCAAGCCGTTGCCGCCGAAACCGCCGGGGTTCTGACCGCCGTAGCCCGGGGCTCCGGGTGCGGCACCATAGGGCGCCTGACCGGGTGCGCCACCATAGGGCGGCTGGGGCGGTGGGCCGCCAAACGGCTGCTGCGGCGCGCTACCAAATGCGGGTTGCTGCGGCGCGCCGCCAAAGGGTGGCTGGCCGGAACCTGCGGGCGGCGCCGGCGGAATGACCTGCGTCGGTGCGGTGGTCGGAACCTGTGGCGCAGCGGGAGCGGGCGGCACCGGCACGGTTGGCTGGTTGTCTTGCCATCCCTGTGGCGGCTGCGGCGGGAGGTTGGAGTCTGACATGTGTCCCCCTAGGACAATTGCGAGAAGTAGCACCAGCTTACTTCTTCGCCTGTGAACGCACCGAAAATGAGTGAGGCCCTGGGATATCCCAGGGCCTCACTCAGCTGTTTTTGAGTCGCAGTAAATGACTAGTTGGAGCTGAATCCGATCAGCAGTCCGCCGGTGACCTTGACGGCCATGTTGTAGAGGCCGGCGATAACGGCACCCATCACGGTCGTGACAATCAGGTTCAAGATGGCGATAACGGCGGCAGCCGCCATGACGCGAGGCAGCGTCAAGAACTCGGCGATTTTCAGCTCGCCATCGGAGATGGTGACGACAAGCTCGTCAACGTCAGCGATCATGTTCGTTGCGTTCAAGACCGTGTAGATCATGAAGAACGCAACCAGCGTGACGATTGCGATCGCGATGCCCGCCAGGAATGACAGCTTTACCGCCGACCAGAAGTCAAGGTAGACCACGCGCAGGCGAACCTGCTTTGACGTTGTCTTACGGCTCGACTTCTTGGCGAGCTTGTCAGCTACGGTGCTCATGCTTGAGTGCTCTCCTCCGGGTTTTCGGTCGAGTCGGTGGTCGACTCATCGGTCTCGTCACCGAGGCCCCGTTCGCTGTTTCGAGCGATCGCAAGGATGCGGTCGTCGTCAGCGGCGCGGGTAAACACAACACCCATGGTGTCGCGGCCCTTAGCGGGCACCTCAGCCACGGCAGAGCGTACCACCTTGCCGCTGGCAAGAACCACCAAGACCTCGTCGTCTTCAGCGACGATCAAACCGCCCGCAAGAACACCACGATCTTCGGTGATCTTGGCCACCTTGATGCCAAGACCGCCACGGCCCTGAACACGGTATTCCGACACCGCGGTGCGCTTGGCGTAGCCGCCCTCGGTGACAACGAAGACGAAGCTGTCGTCTTGCACCACCGATGCTGACAGCAGCGAGTCGCCATCACGGAACTTCATTCCGCGCACACCTTCGGTGGCGCGGCCCATGGGGCGAAGTGTCTCGTCAGACGCGGTGAAGCGCACCGACATGCCGTGGCTGGAGATCAGGATGAGGTCGTCATCGCTGTTGACCAGGAGTGCGCCAATAAGTTCGTCGTGCTCGCGCAGACGAATCGCGATGATGCCGCCCTGGCGGTTGGTGTCGTAGTCAACGAGGCGCGTCTTCTTGACCGTTCCTTCGCGGGTTGCCAGCACCAGGTACTCGGCGGCCGCGTAGTCCTTAAGGTCGAGAATCTGCGCGACCTGCTCGTCGGGCTGCAGGGCCAACAGGTTGGCAACGTGCTGACCCTTGGCGTCGCGACCGGCCTCGGGAATTTCGTACGTCTTGATGCGGTAAACGCGACCCTTGGTGGTGAAGAACAACAGCCAGTGGTGCGTTGTCGTCACGAAGAAGTGCTCGACCAGGTCGTCGGCGCGCAGCTGCGCACCCTTCACGCCCTTGCCGCCGCGGTGCTGCTGACGGTAGTTGTCGCTGCGCGTGCGCTTGACGTAACCCTCACGCGTAACCGTGACAACCATCTCTTCTTCGGGGATGAGATCTTCCATCGACATGTCACCGTCGAAGCCGTGCAGAATGTGCGTGCGACGGTCATCACCAAACTTGTCGACAATGCCGGTGAGCTCTTCGGCAATGATGGTGCGCTGGCGCTCTGGCGAGCCGATGATGTCTTTGTAGTCGGCGATGCGAAGCTCAAGCTCGGCAGCCTCATCAATGATCTTCTGGCGTTCCATCGCCGCGAGGCGACGCAACTGCATCGACAGGATGGCATCTGCCTGCTCGAAGTCAATGTCAAGCAACGCCTGCAGACCCTCGTTGGCAGCCTGCGTTGTCGCCGAGCGACGAATCAACGCGATGACCTCGTCGAGCGCATCGAGCGCCTTAAGGAAGGCAGCCAGAATGTGCATGCGCGCTTCTGCCTTCGCGAGGCGGAACTGCGTGCGACGAACAATCACCTCAACCTGGTGAGCGACCCACAGCGAAATGAACTGGTCAAGCGTCAGCGTGCGCGGCACACCGTCGACGATGGCCAGCATGTTCGCGCCGAAGTTCTCTTGCAGCGAGGTGTGCTTGTAGAGATTGTTGAGCACAACCTTGGCCACGGCGTCACGCTTGAGCACGACGACGAGGCGCTGACCGGTACGGTCACTGGTCTCGTCGCGAATGTCGGCGATGCCGGTGACCTTGCCCTCGCGAGCGAGGTCACCAATCTTTACCGCGAGGTTATCGGGGTTGACCTGGTACGGCAGCTCGGTGATAACCAGGCACGTGCGCCCCTGGATCTCTTCGATGTTGACGACGGCGCGCATCGTGATCGACCCGCGACCGGTGCGATACGCATCGCGGATGCCCTTGGTTCCGAGGATCTGCGCGCCCGTCGGAAAATCTGGCCCGTGCACACGCTGCAGCAGTGCTTCCAGCAGCTCTTCGCGCGAGGCGTCGGGGTTTTCCAGTGCCCACAGCGCACCTTCTGCGACTTCGCGCAGGTTGTGTGGCGGAATGTTGGTCGCCATGCCGACGGCAATGCCGACGGAACCATTGACCAGCAGGTTGGGAAAGCGCGCGGGCAGAACGGTGGGCTCTTGCGTCTCACCGTCGTAGTTCTCCTGGAAGTCGACGGTGTCTTCTTCGATGTCGCGCACCATTTCCAGCGCGAGCGGAGCCATCTTCGTTTCGGTGTATCGGGGAGCAGCAGCCCCCATGTTTCCGGGCGAACCGAAGTTTCCTTGGCCGAGCGCCAACGGGTAGCGTAGCGACCACGGCTGCACGAGGCGCACCAGGGCGTCGTAGATCGCGGTGTCGCCGTGCGGGTGGTACTGACCCATCACCTCGCCGACAACACGGGCGCACTTGGAGAACTTCTTGTCGGGGCGGAAGCCACCGTCGTACATCGCGTAAATCACGCGGCGGTGCACGGGCTTGAGGCCATCGCGCACGTCGGGCAGCGCACGGCCGATGATGACGGCCATGGCGTAGTCGAGGTACGAACGCTGCATCTCCAGCTGGAGATCGACCTGGTCAATCTTGCCGTGGTCGTGAGTGGGGGTCTGATCCGGACGGTCTTCGTCAGTCATATCGATGTCGTTTCTTGTTCTTCAGTCTCGGAATCAGATGTCCAGGAAGCGGACGTCCTTGGCGTTGCGCTGAATGAAGTTACGTCGTGACTCGACGTCTTCACCCATCAACACCGAGAAAATTTCGTCGGCAGCGGCGGCATCATCAATGCTGATCTGGCGCAGGGTACGCGTGGAGTGATCCATCGTGGTCTCCCACAGCTCCTTCGGGTTCATCTCGCCGAGACCCTTGTAGCGCTGAATACCGGCATCCTTCGGGAGACGCTTGCCGTTTTCCATGCCGTACTTCATGAGGGCATCGCGCTCGGCGTCGGAGTACACGTACTCGTGATCGGCGTTTGACCACTTCAAGCGGTACAGCGGCGGCATCGCAAGGTAGACGTAGCCGGCCTCGATGAGCCCACGCATGAAGCGGAACAGCATGGTCAGCAGCAGCGTCGTGATGTGCTGGCCGTCAACATCGGCATCGGCCATCAGCACAATCTTGTGATAGCGCGCCTTGTCGATGTCGAAGTCTTCACCGATGCCGGTGCCGAAGGCCTGAATCATGGCCTGAACTTCGCGGTTGGCCAGTGCCTTGTCGAGACGTGCGCGCTCGACGTTAAGAATCTTGCCGCGCAGCGACAGAATCGCCTGCGTGTGCGGGTCGCGGCCCTGAACGGCGGAACCACCAGCAGAGTCACCCTCAACGAGGAAGATTTCAGAGATGGACGGGTCTTTGCTCGTGCAGTCTTTGAGCTTGTCTGGCATCGCGGCCGACTCGAAAACGCTCTTGCGACGCGCCGTCTCGCGCGCCTTGCGGGCGGCCATGCGGGCGGTTGCGGCGTCGATCGCCTTCTTGACAACGTTCTTCGCCTGGTCGGGGTTGCGGTCAAACCAGTCACCGAGCTGGTCGCCAACGACCTTCTGAACGAAGGCCTTCGCCTCGGTGTTGCCCAGCTTGGTCTTGGTCTGACCCTCAAACTGCGGCTCGGAGAGCTTGACCGAAATGACGGCGGTAAGGCCCTCGCGCACGTCGTCGCCAGTGAGGTTGTCGTCTTTCTCCTTGAGGAGGTTCTTCGCGCGCGCGTACTTGTTGACCAGGGTGGTCAGCGCTGCACGGAAGCCCTCTTCGTGGGTTCCGCCCTCATGCGTGTTGATGGTATTCGCGTAGGTGAACACGTTTTCGGAGTATGAGGTGGTCCACTGCATGGCCACCTCGAGCGAGATGTCTTTGCCATCGCGGCCGGTGTCTTCGGCCTCGAAGTCGATGATGACGTCGTTAACGACCTCGGCCTTACGCACGCGGTTGAGGTATTCGACGTAGTCGACCAAGCCGCGCTCATAGAGGAAGACATCTGACGGCTGCACCTGCACGATGGTTCCGTCTTCTGCCTGCGTCTCGTAGCGCGAAGCCTCGCGCTCATCGCGCAGCGCAATGCGCAGACCCTTGTTAAGGAACGCCATCTGCTGGAATCGGGTGCGCAGCACTTCGTATTCGAAGTCGACCGTCTCGGTGAAGATCTCCGGGTCTGGCCAGAACGTAATCATCGTTCCGGTCTCTTCGGTCTCTTCTTCTTTGCGGAGGCTGCCGATCGGGTTGCCACCGTTTTCAAAGCTCATGCGCCATGCGTTGCCCTGGCGCTTGACCTCAACGTCAAAGCGGGTCGACAGCGCGTTGACGACAGACGAGCCCACGCCGTGCAGACCACCGGAGACCGCGTAGCCGCCGCCGCCGAACTTACCGCCGGCGTGCAGGATCGTCAGTACCACCTCAACCGTCGACTTCGACGGGTCAGAGGCGTGGCCATCAACGGGGATTCCGCGGCCGTTGTCGATAACGCGCACGGCGCCATCGGGCAGGATTGTCACGTCAATGTTGTCGGCGTGGCCGGCGAGGGCCTCATCGACGGAGTTATCGACAATTTCGTACACCAGGTGGTGCAGACCGCGCGGTCCGGTGGAGCCGATATACATACCGGGGCGCTTGCGGACGGCCTCCAGGCCCTCCAGAATCTGAATCGCGTCAGCACCGTAGTCGCCTGGGACGGCATTCTTCCCCTGCGGGTTAGTCGTTTCCGGCTGTTCTTCAGGGGTTTTCGACGTCATCGCTACTAGTGCTCCGAATCTGAGTTAGTCAGCGTTCAGTCTATCAAGAAAGCGACCGCTCACGGCCACATATGGCCCTGTGCCGCGCGAAAATGGTTGCGGATACCGCCGTAGGTGGTTTAACCGTAGGTATCGCGAGGGCCCCGGCCTGGCGCTGTGCGTGGACCCCATTTCCAGGAGGGTACGTCCGGCCCCAAGAAGCGGATCGATGAAACTTTGGCCGCGGGATGGTGAACGGCGATCTGCGTCATGATGACGGAACGCATCAGCTGCAGCTGCTTTGCCCACGCCGTTGAGTCGCATCGAATGGTGAGCACGCCCTCGGCCAATGACACCGGAGTGGTGTGCTGAGCGGTCTCTTCTCCCGCGATTTCTTGCCAGTTTTGCAGCAGGTCTTCTTGAGCGAGAAGGGGGTCCCACCCGGACTTTTTCGTGAGGTCTGCCAGCACGCTGTCGATTGAGTGTGGGTCGCGCCCGGGCATGAAGGGCGCCGCCGGATCATCTTCGTCGATGCGCACGCGCTTGCGCCGGCGATTGGGGGCCTTGAGCCCGCGCAGTCGTAAATAGGTCGAGAGCGTCTCGGGGAGGTCAGCGTTGTCGGTCAAAACGGCTCATCCTCCTCGGGCGTCCTGCGAGGCTCTGGGGTTTTTGGGGTCTCGCGTGGTTCCGATGTTTCGGGGGTCTCGCGTGGTTCGATCGCGATGATCTGGCCAGACTGCACGCGCACGACGTGTGCCCGCAACTGGGTGGGAACATCTTCTTCCACCGCGGAGGTCACGATGACCTGCTCATAGCCGGCCGCGAGATCGGCCAATCGGGTGCGACGCTGAGCATCGAGCTCGGCGAAAACGTCATCGAGAATCAGAATCGGGTCTCCCGCGCTCAGCTCTTCACGCAGAAGTTCGGCCGAGGCAAGGCGCAGCGCGAGGGCGACCGACCACGATTCGCCATGCGACGCGTAGCCTTTGACGGGGAGTCCGCGAACGGTGAGCAGCAGGTCATCACGATGGGGGCCGACGAGCGTGAGGCCGCGCTCCAGCTCGCTCCCCCGTTTCGCCGCGAGCGCCGCGCGAAATTGCTCAGCCGTGGTTCCGCTCTCCGCGCCGGCGGTTGACGTCTCGTTTTCTTCGGGATCAGCGCCGGTAATGGAAAGCACCCAGCTGAGCGTCGGGGAATGATCGGCGCCGGCGATGGCGGTGTAGGCGGCTGCCACCGGCGCCGCCATTTCGGCCGCGAAGGCGAGGCGCGCATCGATCAGCTGCGAGCCGAGGGTGATGAGTTTGTCATCCCACACGTCCAGAGTGGAGAGCCCCTCGCCCTTGACGCCGCGAGACCGCGCCGATTTCAACAGCGCGTTGCGCTGTTTCAGCACGCGCTCATAGTCAGCGATGATTCCGGCCATGCGGGGGCGACGCTGAATCAGCATCTGATCGGCAAATTTTCTACGCGCAGACGGATCGCCGCGCACGATTTGCAAGTCTTCCGGTGCAAAGAGCACCACGTGCGCGTATCGCGGCAGCTCGGCGGGCTTTACCGGTGCGCCGTTGACGCGCGCCTTGTTGGCACCCTGCTTGTTGATTTGCAGATCGAGGGTGACCCGTCGCTCACCGTGGGCGAGGCGGGCACGCACAAATGCGGCATCCTTGCCCTCTCGAACCAGCGGCGCGTCTTGCGAAACTCGGTGCGAGCCGAGGGTTGCGAGATACGCCAGCGACTCTGCGAGGTTGGTCTTTCCCTGACCATTTCGGCCGACAAAGACGTTCGCGCCTCGGGCAAGCGAGACTTCCGCGGTTTCGTAGTTGCGAAAGTCTTGAAGCCCGAGGTGCTCGACAAACATCGAGCTCAGCGAAGGAGCAGGTTGGGCTGCAGCAGGTACTTGAAGTTATCGTTGCCTGCGCCGTCGACCGACGTCTGCGCGGTAATCAGCACCGGGCTGAGCTTGTTCGCGTTGTCGGTCGAGGTGAACGTGATGCGCGTGAATTCGCTCTTCACGGCACCGAGCGCCTCGGTCAAGAACTGCGGGTTGAGGCCGATGACGACATCATCGCCGCCCGAAAGCGTGGCATCGATCGACTCGGAGGCCCGAGCCTGCTCGTTGCCCGAGGCATCCATCGTCACCGAGTCGTTGGTGAAGGTGAAACGCAGCGGCGCCGAGCGGTCAAGCACGAGCGAAACGCGACGAACGGCCTCGACGAGATCGGCCGTGTTGACGACGGCGTAGTGCTCAGTCTGCTCAGGGAACAGGCGGCGAACCGGCGGAAAGTTGCCCTTGATCAGCAGCGACGTCACCGTCTTGTTGCCGGCGGTGAACGAAATGATCTCGCGATCGCCGGAACCGGAGAAGGCGACCGAAATGTTTTCGGCGTGCGAGAACGTCTTGCCGACTTCGAGCAGCGTGCGAGCCGGAACCAGGGCGGTGCTGTCGACGGCCTGGCCATCCCACTGCACATCGCGAAGCGCAACGCGGTAGCGGTCGGTGGCAACGAGGCTGAGCTCGGTGCCAGAAACCTCGAGCAGCACACCGGTCAGCACCGGGGTGACGTCATCGCGCGATGCGGCAAAGCCGACCTGCGAAATCGCGGTTGCAAATTCGTCTGCCGGGACCAGGCCAGACTCGCCGGTCACCTCGGGGATGGCGGGGTATTCCGCGACCGGCATAGACGCGAGGGTGAATCGCGCCGAACCGCAGGTCAGCAAAATACCACCGTCGTCTTGGGTGGCCAGCTCGATGGGGGCGTTGGGCAGGCGGCTGGCGATGTCGGAGAGCAGACGACCATGCACCAGGATCGTGCCCGGCTCTTCGATCGTTGCCTCAATGACGGTGCGTGCCGACGCTTCGTAGTCGAACGCCGACAACGACAAACCCTCGTCAGTGGCCTCGATGAGCACACCGGCCAGAATCGGCTGCGGATTGCGCTGCGGCAACAACTTGACGACGAACGAGACGGCTTCGCTGAAAACGTCGCGATTCACGTGGAACTTCACGTTCGCTCCCTAGAACTCCCTGCTTGGGGTTACAACACTAGCGCCACTGTGTGGACAAGCCACAGCCCACAGCCAAATCCGTCAAGGTCATCGGAAGTCACACCCATTGAGAGAGATTTGGTTAACAGTGTTAACAGCTGTGGATACTGTGGACAACTCTGTGGATCCCAAGCGAGAGTAAGGAATTACAAAGCTGTCAGTTGTGGAAACCAGTGTAATTCCGCGGGAGAACTGGCCTGTGGAAAACCGTGTGAAATCACAAGTTCTCCACAGGCTGCCGGAGTTCGTTCACAATCCGTCGACAGGAAATGGGATTTATCCACAAGTTATCCACACTGTGTGAAACTACGTTTTCGAGCCTTCTCGGGCGCGTCGCGGGGCTTCTGACGCGTTTTTGAGGCGACCAGGTCACTTTTGATATCGAGAAGTTGGGTGCGTTAGAGGGCTGCAGAGCGTTATCGACGTGCTGCGGAGAATCCGTTCTGACGACCTAATTCGAGAGTTTTGACCGCAGCACGTGGTTCCGGAACCAAATTCGACGAAATAGGGCGCTGAGCGTGGTTCTCTCGATGCGACGTTTCGGTGCTTGACGGTGCAATCGTTTCGAGCGCTGCATGTTCGGTGCTTGGCGGGCACTGCCGGGCCGCTGAACCGGCATAGGGAGACGTAGCGCACCGCCCGCGGCCCGTAGTGCTCAGCGGGCGCAGAATCGTTTCTGACAGCTAAAAAACCCGGCTTCACGAATGGAAGCCGGGTTTTTGGCGCGAAGTCGAAAATTAACGCGCTGAGATTGATTGTGCGCGTTAGCGGCGGCTCAGCTGTGCGGTGATCTCGGTGACCTGGTTGTAGATCGAACGACGCTCTTTCATGAGCTCAGCGATCTTCTTGTACGCGTACATCACGGTGGTGTGGTCGCGGCCGCCGAAAAGCTGGCCGATCTTCGGCAGCGACAGGCTCGTGCGCTCACGGCACAGGTACATGGCGATCTGGCGGGCAGTCGCCACCGCCTGTGAGCGGCTGGAACCATAAAGGTCGTCGACCGTGAACTTGAAGTACTGGGCAGTGACGGTGATGATGTCGGTCGGCGAAATCACGTTCGCCTCGGTCTGATCAACAATGTCGCGCAGCACGGTTTGCGCCAGACCCATATCAAGCGTCGAGCGGTTGAGGCTCGCGAAGGCCGACACACGAATCAGCGCACCCTCGAGCTCACGAATGTTCGACGACACCATCGTGGCGATGTACGTCAGCACCTCATCGGGAATCTGCAGACGTTCGCTCTGCGCCTTCTTGCGCAGAATGGCGATGCGCGTTTCAAGGTCGGGTGCCTGCACATCGGTGATCAAACCCCACTCGAAGCGTGAGCGCATGCGGTCTTCAAACCCGGTGAGCAGCTTCGGGGCGACGTCACTCGTGATCACAACCTGCTTGTCGTGGTCGTGCAACGTGTTGAACGTGTGGAAGAACGCCTCTTGCGTCTCGGCCCGACCCTGCAAGAACTGAATATCGTCAATCAGCAGAATATCGACGTCACGGTAGCGCGCCTGAAAAGCGGAACCACGGTTGTTGGCGATCGAGTTGATGAAGTCGTTGGTGAATTCTTCGCTGGAAACGTAGCGAACGCGCACCCCGGCGTAGAGGTTGATGGCGTAATCGCCGATCGCGTGCAGCAGGTGAGTCTTGCCGAGGCCGGAATCGCCATAAATAAACAGCGGGTTGTATGCCTTGGCCGGCGCCTCAGCCACAGCAACGGCCGCCGCATGCGCAAAGCGGTTTGACTGGCCGATGACGAAGCTGTCGAAGGTGTACTTCGGGTTCAGCCTCGTATCGTGACGCGAATTGTGCATCTGTACTGGTTCCGGAGCCGGCTCTTCAATGGGCCGCGGAATCGACGTTTCGTGCACGGTTACCGGTGCGGTGATCTGCGTTTCGTTGAGTTCGGGGTCAACCGCCACCCGAAAACCGGTGGCTTCGTTGCCGCCGACGGCGGCGAGCGCCTCGCTCATCGGCTGCTTAATGCGCTTGAGCTGGCCGGCGGTGAGATCGTTTGGAACCAGGATGTACAGCATTCCGCCCATGACACCTTGCGCGACGGCAAGGTTGAGGAATCCGTGCATCTGAGGTGTGACACGGTCATCCGTCGCGAGGTGCTGCAATACGGCTTTCCAGACGGGAACATCCGGAATGTCGTGCTGCGTCATGGCTGTTGTTCCCCCAACGGAATTGCGCAAAGAACCTGAGTTCATGCTGTGGATAACCCGGCGTTTGTGCAACGCTAGCGAGCCGGGATTGCAAGAGCAACCTCCACTCTACGGCGGATTTGTGCGTGTCTTCGGGGGTTTGGGCCCAAGATGGGGATAATCACAAGTTTGGGTCTCAGTTTGCTTGTTGGCCGGGAAAGTCGTAGCCTAAATCGGTTGACTTATGCCCCTTTACAGGTGCATCAACCCTTGTCCGTAAGTCCCCGGAAGCACTCATCCCGGTGACTGCATCTCCGGAGTGACCCATGAGCAAGCGTACTTTCCAGCCGAACAACCGCCGCCGCGCCAAGAAGCACGGCTTCCGTGCCCGCATGCGCACCCGCGCGGGCCGCGCGATCCTTTCTGCACGTCGTGCAAAGGGTCGCACCGAGATCTCGGCGTAACACCCGCGGTGCTCGCGAGACCACACCGAATTACCCGCGGAGCCGACTACAAAGCAGTTGTGCGACGCGGGGTACGAAGTGCGGGCGCCCAAACCATCACGTACGTCACCCTGACGGGTGAAGAGCGTCCGGCACGGTTTGGTTTCATCGTGAGCAAGCAGGTTGGCACGGCGGTCGTCAGAAACACGATCCGCCGTCGCCTCAAAGCGATCTGTTCCGAAGCATTGCCTTCGGTGAGAATGGGCGCGGATGTAGTCATCCGCGCCCTTCCGTCGTCTGCCGACAACGACTATCAGTCATTACGCGACGAGGTTCGACGGTCTTTGGAGAAGAAGGCATCATGACGAGCGCGCTGCCAACGTACGCTCGCGGCACCGCTCAATTCGCGGTTCCGGATTTCTTCCGTTCCGTTCCGCTGTGGCCGCGCAACGCGGCAATCGGTGTGATGACCGCGTATCGTGCGGTGATCTCCCCGATCTACGGCGATGTTTGCAAGTACTACCCGTCTTGTTCCGCCTATGCCGTTGGTGCTCTGCAGCAACACGGCCTCGTCAAGGGGTCGGCGAAGGCCGCGGCGCGTATCGCCCGCTGCCATCCCTGGGCTCAGGGCGGCGAAGACGATGTTCCCCCTCATCCGCATTTTCGACACGGACTCACGCCGCGTGGGTTTGTCGTGCCGTCTGGAAAGGACTGATCCGTGGATCTGTTTTCCATCATTCTTTGGCCCCTGAAATGGGCCGTCGAAGCGATCCTGGTTGCGTGGCACTGGGTGCTCACCGCCCTTGGCATGGACGCTGCGAGCGGAACCACGTGGGTGCTCGCCATTGTTGGTCTGGTGATCGTCGTTCGTTCGGCGCTTGTTCCGCTGACGGTGAAGCAGATCAAGAGCCAGCGCCGCATGATGGAAATTGCTCCTGAACTGCGAAAAGTACAGGCTAAGTACAAGGGCAAGAAGGATCAGCTCAGCCGTGAGGCGATGAGCCGCGAGACGATGGCGCTGTACAAGAAGCACGGCACCACGCCGGTTTCTGGCTGCCTGCCGTTGCTGGTGCAGATGCCGATCTTCTTCGCGCTGTTCTCGGTGCTCAACGACGTCACCAAGCACGCCAAGGCGGGCGACGGTGGTGTTGGCCTGCTGAACGAGACCCTGACGCAGCAGTTCTACGACGCCAAGCTGTTTGGTGTGGCATCGCTGCACGACTCGCTGATGGGGTCGCTTGAAGCGAAGAACGCCGGCTGGGAAGCCACCGTCACGATCCTCGTGATTCTCGTTGTGCTGATGATCGCTTCGCAGTTCTTCACGCAGCTGCAGATCGTTTCGAAGAACCTCTCCCCCGAGGCTAAGACCGGTCAGGCCTACCAGATTCAGAAGGTCATGCTCTATGTCCTTCCGTTCGCCTTCGTATTCTCCGGTGTCTTCTTCCCGCTCGGTGTTGTCATCTACTGGTTCATCTCGAACCTGTGGACCATGGGCCAGCAGTTCATCGTGATCCGCAACATGCCGACTCCTGGTTCCGACGCCGCAAAGGCCCGTGAGGCTCGTCTGCTCAAGCGTGGCAAGGCACTCGATGCCAAGGGCAACGTCATCTCCCTCGTCGAGTACGAGGCTGAGCAGCAGCGCCTCCTCGAAGAGGCTGAAAAGCGCAAGGCACAGCAGCCCAAGCGCGAGCAGCCCATGGGTAAGAACCGCGCGAAGAAGCAGGCGCAGAAGCAGAACAATCCGGCACCGAAAGAGCCCACCGATGGCTCCGACGACGGCACTGATGACGGCCTTGCCGGCGCAAAGAAGAAGTAGGACGCGATGATGACTGACGCACCCACGAACGAACCGACCGAAGCTGCCGACCTCGAGCAAGAGGGCGACATCGCGGCCGACTACATCGAAGGTCTGCTCGACATTGCCGACATCGACGGCGACCTTGAGCTTGATGTTCGCCAGGGTCGGGCCTATGTCTCGGTTGAGAGCGACGGAACCTCGTTGCGCACGCTCTCGGACCCGGAGACGGTGCAGGCTCTGCAAGAGCTCACGCGCCTCGCCGTGCAGAACAAGACGGGTCACTTTTCCCGCGTAATTCTGGACATCGGCGGATCGCGCGATGCTCGCCAGGTGGAGCTCGAGAAGCTCGTCGACCGCGCTATTGCCCGTCTCGACGAAGGTGCATCACAGGCGTCACTGCCGGCGATGTCATCGTACGAGCGCAAGCTGGTGCACGACATCGTGTCGGACCGCGGTTTGATTTCTGAGTCATATGGTGACGGCGCCGAGCGCCACACCGTGCTGCGCCGCGCCTAGTTTCACGTGAAACATTTATGACGCTCGAACAAGAACCCGCAGCGGCAGTCACGCTGTTTGGCGACAACATCGATAAGGCACGCGCCTTCACCCAGGCACTCGCAGACCAGGGTGAAGAGCGCGGCCTGATCGGGCCGCTGGAACTTCCACGCCTCTGGACCCGACACATTCTCAACAGCGCGATTACTGCTCCCCTGTTCTCGGGACGCGTCGGTGATGTTGGTTCCGGCGCCGGCCTACCTGGCCTGGTGCTGGCGATCGCTCGACCCGATGTGGAGTGGGTGCTCATCGAGCCCATGGAACGCCGCGTCACCTGGTTGAACGAGCAGGTTGAGGCGCTCGGGCTCGAGAACGTGACTGTTTTCCGCGGCCGTGGCGAAGAATGGCCCGAAGGCGCCGTGCTTGACGCCGTGACCGCTCGCGCGGTCTCAGCTCTCCGTACCCTGATTCCGTTTACCGCTCCTCTGGTGCGCGATGGGGGCGAGGTCATTTTCCTCAAGGGTGCCTCCGTTCAGAACGAAATCGACGCGGCCGAAAAGGTGCTGCGCAAACACAAAGTCACCGACATCTCGGTCTCGGTGCTCGGCGAAGGCATCCTCGACGAATCCACCCGCGTTTTCCGCGGCGTAGTACGCGGCTAATCTCCCACTCCTGCGCGTCCGGTGGGTGGGTCTCAGCCCACTGAAGAAACCCCTTGTTTCACGTGAAACAGGGGGTTTCGCCCGTTGAGCGAGGGCACGTAGTGCCCGAGTCGAAACGTGGTGATGTTGTGCGGATCAGTGGGCTATCCGGAGGTGCGCCCGTTGAGCGAGGACACGTAGTGACCGAGACGAAACGTGGTGTTGTCGGGCGGAGCGACGGGTTATCGCGGGGTTCGCCCGTTGAGCGAGGACACGTAGTGCCCGAGTCGAAACGCGGTGGGGTTGGCTGGAGCGGCGGGCTATTGCGGGGTTCGCCCGTTGAGCGAGGACACGTAGTGGCCGAGACGAAACGTGGTGATGTCGGGCGGAGGGCGGGGATCAGCGCCGAGATGGGAGGGCATGGGGCTCAGGCTGCAAAACCATGCGGCTCGCGTACGTGGATGAGTGTTTCACGTGAAACATGGCGGGAACCTGGGCATGACAAGATGGGTGAATGGTTAATGGCTCATCCACGCAGGTACTGGCCGAGGTCTCACGTGGCTTTTCGGTGGAAGATGCGAACATTCCGTTCGGCGTGTTTCACGTGAAACGTCGCCGCGAAAGTGTTGAAGGGTGTCGCCACGTATGAAGAAGCTGATCTTCTCGTTCATCGCGTTGGTGGCGATCGTTGGCGTGCTCTACCTGCTCATCCAGACGCCGGCTGCTGCACCATTCCTCAGCATTTTCGGTCTTGTTGTGGTTCTGATTCTGGGCGGATATACCATCTACCTCCGTCTCGGGGGTAATGCAGAACGCCGACGCAACCGACAAGTTCTCCGCGAAGAGCGTGAAATGAATGAACTCGAGGCCGGCTCATCGTCACCCTCCCCCTCTCCCACAACTCCCGATTCCCTCGAGTACCCAACCGGCCAACCCCTCTAACCCCCGTCGGAATCCATGTTTCACGTGAAACCACCCCAGTCCGATTGAGCGTGAAGCCAACTTCCCCCCGACTCCCCCGGCACACTCATGCCCAGCGCCCCCCTCATTCCCACCCCCACTGGCAGACAGCGCCCTACCCTCATCCCCTGTTCCGCCCCGCACCGCAACCACCCCTGCAACCCCACCCCTGCAACCCAGCCCCCCGCGCGCAACCCCACCAACCCAGCGCCGCATGGTTCCACCCCTCCACAGTCAGATGCATACCCGAACCATTCCCCCAATCCCCAACACGCCCGCCAAGTGTCCCCCGCATCGCCTAGAGTAGAAAAGCTGGTCTTCGCGCGTAAAGGAGTGTGTTTCACGTGAAACAGTCCCCCGCTGACGACACCACAACGTTTGGTGACGACACTCCGTTGGCGCGCGAGCTTGCTGATCTCAGCGCTCGTCGTCGCGTGTTGGAGAGCACGAAGGTGGATCTCCCGGTGAGCACCCGTATTCTGACGGTTTCGAACCAAAAAGGTGGCGTCGGTAAGACCACGTCGGCGGTAAATGTTGCCGCTGCACTCGCAAACCTCGGTGCCCGCGTTCTTGTCATCGACCTTGATCCGCAGGGCAATGCGTCGACAGCTCTCGGGGTTCCGCATACGGCTGATGTTCCCAGTGTCTATGACGTTCTGATTGACGAGTTTCCGCTCGCCGAAGTGATTCAGCCGAGCCCCGAGTCTGACAACCTATTCTGCGCGCCCAGCACGATTCACCTCGCCGGCGCCGAGATTGAGCTTGTGTCCCAGGTGGCGCGTGAGCATCGTCTCCGCACGGCGTTGGAAGAATACCTCGCCTCGGTTGACGAGAAGCCGCACTTCATCATCATTGACTGCCCGCCCTCGCTCGGGTTGCTCACCATCAACGCTTTCACCGCAGCTGATGAGGTCTTCATTCCGATTCAGTGCGAGTACTACGCTCTCGAGGGCCTTAGCCAGCTTCTCGGCAGCGTTCAGATGATTCAGAAGCACCTCAATCCGCGTCTGCATGTGTCGACGATTCTGTTGACGATGTATGACGGCCGCACGCGACTCGCGCAGCAGGTGGCAGAAGAGGTACGCTCACACTTTGCGGAACAGGTGCTTGACACCGTGATTCCGCGTTCGGTTCGTGTGTCTGAGGCGCCAAGCTTCGGTCAGACGGTCGTTGCATATGATCCTCAGTCGGCGGGCGCAATCGCCTATCGTGAGGCAGCAGTAGAAATTGTGCGCAAGAGCGCACGCGAAGCGGAAGGTCGGGCCTAATGGCTAAGCGAACGGGACTGGGTCGGGGAATAGGAGCACTTATTCCGACGTCAGACGCGGCAGAGGCGCGTCCGGTCGACGTATTCTTCCCCGGAGCCTCGGTTGCGAAGGACTCCCCCGCCACAAAGCCGGTGACGGAGGTGGGGGAACCAGAGCTGATGAGCATTCCGGGGCTGCGGCTCATTGAGATTGACCCGAATGACATCGTTCCCAACCCGCGTCAGCCGCGTACGGTCTTTGACCCCGAAGATCTCGCAGAGCTCGTGCACTCCGTCAAGGAGTTTGGCGTCATGCAGCCCGTCGTGGTGCGCACGCTGGAAGACGGAACCTATGAGCTCATCATGGGTGAGCGCCGCACCCGCGCTTCGCGCGAGGCCGGCCTTTCCAAGATTCCCGCGATCGTTCGCGAGACCAGCGATGAGAACCTTCTCCGCGACGCTCTGCTGGAGAACCTGCACCGTTCGCAGTTGAACCCTCTGGAAGAAGCGTCGGCGTACCAGCAGCTTCTCGAAGACTTCGGCATCACGCACGAAGAGCTTGCGACGCAGATCGGTCGTTCTCGCCCCCAGATCAGCAACACCCTGCGTCTGCTCAAGCTGCCCGTTGCGGTTCAGCAGCGCGTTGCGGCCGGCGTGCTCTCGGCTGGTCATGCCCGCGCCATTCTCTCCGTTGAGGGCTTGGAAGGCATGACGAAGCTCGCAGAAAAGATCGTGAACGAAGACCTGTCGGTGCGCGCCGCAGAGGCTGCCGCGAAGACGATCAGCACGGCACCGGGCAGCAAGCCAAAGCCCAGCGCTGGCGCACGACGCGCTTACCTCGACGATGTGGCGAGCCGCTTGGGTGACCGCCTCAACACGCGAGTCAAGGTTCAGCTTGGCGCACGAAAAGGCCAGGTCAACATTGAATTCGCGAGCATTCAAGACCTCAATCGAATTCTGACCGAGCTGGGCGAGGCCGAATTTGGTTCTCGCTAACACCAGAACGGCAGTGCAGTGACCGAGGGTATTCCACGGCGCGCCAGTCTTGAACTGCTTCGAGCTGAAGCGGCAGACGAGCGTGCCGTGCTCATTCACGAGCGACTGCGCCATGGCGAAGACCCGTGGGAGTTTATGGAAGAGCTGCCCACGGTGGACGAACTCGTCGTGTACTCGCTGCGCGCCGAGAATATCGAGTCAAACGGTGGCCGGCGCCCCAACGAGGTTCGACACTATCGCGTGCTACGCCAGATCGCACTCGAGTACCCAGACCTCACTCCAACGGTCTGGAAGCTCCTCGGGCAGACAAACACGCATCGCGCCTGGGATGCAGTTGTCACCGACTCCCCCGGCGCCGCGTAGCGCGCCGTTTCACGTGAAACATCACCCCTCCTCGCCCGTTGAGTGAGGCCACGTAGTGCCCCGTTTCACGTGAAACATCACCACTCCCCGCCCGTTGAGCGAGGACGGGGACTGTCAGCAAAACGGTGGATCTGGGACTGGCCTGACCGAAAGGAAGGGCTATGAGCCAGACCATCGAGATGATCGATCCTGTGACGGGAGAGATCATCGATCAGCAACAGATCGCCGAGCAGCTGCTTGCGCAGGCGAAGGAGCAGGGCGTCAGCCTCGTGGGGCCGGGAGGCCTGCTGGGCGGGCTGACGAAGACCGTGCTCGAGACCGCGCTCGACGCGGAGATGACCGAGCATCTCGGCTATGAGAAGCACGCGTCATCGAACGGCGAGAACGCGCGCAACGGGACCCGGTCCAAGACCGTGCTCACCGAGGTCGGTGCCGTCGAGATAGACGTGCCGAGAGATCGTGACGGGTCGTTCCAGCCGAAGATCGTGCGCAAGCGGCAGCGGCGGTTGGACGGGATCGACGAGATTGTCCTGTCGCTGACCGCGCGCGGGCTGACGACTGGTGAGGTCGCGGCGCACTTCGACGACGTCTACGGGGCGAGTGTCAGCAAGGACACGATCTCGAAGATCACCGACAAGGTGATCGAGGAGATGACCGAGTGGCAGAACCGTCCACTGGACCGGGTCTACCCGGTGGTGTTCATCGACGCGATCGTGGTGAAGGTCCGGGACGGGCAGGTGCGCAACAAGCCGTTCTACGTCGCCGTCGGCGTCACCACGGCCGGGGAGCGCGACATCCTCGGGATCTGGGCCGGCGATGGCGGCGAGGGCGCGAAGTTCTGGCTGGGCGTGCTCACCGAGATCAAGAACCGCGGTGTCGAGGACGTGTGCATCGTGGTCTGCGACGGGCTGAAGGGCTTGCCGGAGTCGATCACCACGACGTGGGAGCTCGCGGTCGTGCAGACGTGCATTATCCACCTGATCCGCAACACGTTCCGCTTCGCGTCGCGCAAGTACTGGGACCAGATCGCCCGTGACCTGCGCCCTGTCTACACCGCGCCGACCGAAGCCGCCGCGAAGGCGAGGTTCGAGGAGTTCGCCGAGAAGTGGTGCACGATGTATCCCGCGATCCGCAAGCTCTGGGAGAACGCCTGGACGGAGTTCATCCCGTTCCTGGACTACGACGTCGAGATCCGCCGCATCATCTGCAGCACCAACGCGATCGAGTCCCTCAACGCCCGCTACCGCCGCGCGGTCAGGGCGCGTGGGCACTTCCCGAACGACGCCGCCGCGTTGAAGTGCCTCTACCTCGTGACTCGGTCGCTTGACCCCACTGGCAGGGGTCGGGCACGCTGGGTGACGAGGTGGAAGCCCGCACTCAACGCCTTCGCGATCACCTTCGAAGGCCGAATCAACTGAAATGCGCCAGGCCAGATCCACCGTTAATCTGACACACCCCGAGGACGCATAGCGCCCGAGTCGAAACGTTGTGTCGTTGTGAGGGTTTCGGTGCGTTTCGGCTCGCTGCGCTCGCTCAACGACCGGGGTGGGTTGGTCGTTGAGCGAGGACGCGTAGCGTCCGGGTCGAAACGTCGTGTCGTTGTGAGGGTTTCGGTGCGTTTCGGCTCGCTTCGCTCGCTCAACGACCGGGTGGGGTGGTCGTTGAGCGAGGATGCGTAGCGCCCGAGTCGAAACGTTGTGTCGTTGTGAGGGTTTCGGTGAGTTTCGGCTCGCTGCGCTCGCTCAACGACCGGGGGTGGGTGGTCGTTGAGCGAGGATGCGTAGCGCCCGAGTCGAAACGTGGTGTCGTTGTGAGGGTCGTGGGTGCGTTTCGGCTCGCTGCGCTCGCTCAACGTCCGGGGTGGGTCGGGCGTTGAGCGAGGATGCGTAGCGTCCGAGTCGAAACGTTGTGTCGTTGTGAGGGTTTCGGTGCGTTTCGGCTCGCTGCGCTCGCTCAACGTCCGGGGTGGGGTGGTCGTTGAGCGAGGATGCGTAGCGTCCGAGTCGAAACGTTGTGTCGTTGTGAGGGTCGTGGGTGCGTTTCGGCTCGCTGCGCTCGCTCAACGACCGGGTTGGGTGCGTGGGTTGAGCTGTGGACAGTATGGATGAGATGCGTATGCGGGAGCCTATGCTCCACCGCATGGCCTTTGTTTACATGCTTCGTTGCGCTGATGACACACTCTACGTCGGCAGCACGGTAGATCTCGAACGACGCCTCGCAGAACATCAGGTCGGTGACGGCGCTGCCTATACCCGACGAAGATTGCCCGTTGAGCTGTTCTGGTTTGCTGAGTTCGAACGCATCGACGAGGCCTTCGCTTGGGAAAAGCGCATACAGGGATGGAGCCGCCGTAAACGGCTCGCATTCGCCGCAGGCGGGGTCGATGCTGTCGTGGGCTGGAGTGCAGCTGAGCGCCGTGAACGACGGGCTGAGACATCTGATTAAAGACGTTTCGACTCGCTGCGCTCGCTCAACGAACAAGGGCGCTCGCTCAACGAACAAAGGGGTCTCCGGAACCACGTCAATGGTTCCGGAGACCCCTTACGTCACAAAAGTGACGCGCGGAATTACCCGAGGTACTTCGCGAGGTCAGCCTCGAGCGCGACCTTCGGCTTAGCGCCGATGATCGTGGTCTCAACCTCACCCTTGTTGAAGACCTTCATCGCCGGAATCGACGTGATCTGGTACTTCATCGCGAGGTCAGGGTTCTCGTCAACGTTCAGCTTGACGATGGTGATCTTGCCGGTGTGCTCGGCTGCGATCTCGTCGAGAATCGGCGAAACTGCGCGGCACGGGCCACACCATTCCGCCCAGAAGTCGACCAGAACCGGGCCCTCAGCCTGCAGAACGTCGGCGTCCCACGTTGCCGAACTCGTTGCCTGTGCCGTCATGATTCTTCTTTCTGTTGTTGGGGCGCGAGCGCCCTCAGAGTCTGTAACGCCGGCGTGCCGGCGAATGTTCCGCTAGACCGGGGCGGTCGCCACGTCAGCGGCGGAACCATCGGCCAGCGCTGCGAGGTAGTGCTCCGCGTCGAGGGCGGCAACGGTGCCAGAGCCGGCCGCCGTGACAGCCTGTCGGTACGTCGGGTCGAGCACGTCACCGGCCGCGAAAACGCCAGGAACCGTGGTCTTCGACGAGCGACCGTCAACCCAGATGGTTCCGTCGGCCGTCAGATCAACCTTGCCATGCACGAGGTGCGTGCGCGGGTCGTTACCGATGGCGATGAACAGGCCCTGAACGTCGAGCGTGCCCTCGGAACCATCGACAGTGTTGCGTAGCTGCAGCGAGTTGACAGCGCCGTCGCCGACGACGTCAACGACCTCGGTGTTCCAAATGAACTCGATCTTTTCGTTCGCCATGGCGCGCTCCTGCATGATCTTGGAGGCACGCAGCGTGTCTTTGCGGTGGATGACGTAGACCTTCGACGCGAAGCGCGTGAGGAAGGTTGCCTCCTCCATGGCCGAGTCGCCGCCGCCAACGACAGCAATCACACGGTCGCGGAAGAAGAAGCCGTCGCACGTCGCGCACCACGAGACGCCGTAACCGGAGAGGCGCTCCTCGCCCGGTAGACCCAGCTTGCGGTAGGCAGAGCCGGTCGCGTAGATCACGGTCTGCGACTCAACGACGGTGCCGTTGCCGAGCGTGATCTTCTTCACGGGCCCGTTGAGGTCAAGCTCAACCGCGTCAGCGTAAGCGACCTCGGCGCCAAACTTCTCGGCCTGGGCCTGCATCTTTTCCATGAGCTCGGGGCCTTGGATGCCATCGGGAAAACCGGGGAAGTTCTCGACCTCAGTGGTCTTCATCAGCTCACCGCCGGCTTCGACCGAGCTCGCAATGACAAGCGGCTCGAGCCCCGCGCGAGCGGTGTAGATGGCTGCCGTCAATCCGGCGGGACCGGATCCGATAATGGTGACCTGACGCACTTTTCCTCCTGGCTTTCAGGTATGTAAACCCATCGTAACCGCGGGTTATTCCGCCGAGCGGCGGCGGAACCGTTTGATTGTGTCTGTTGCGACGGAAAGTTCCGGGGCACGCACGATGGCGAGCACCCCGATGTACACGGCACCGGCGACGACACCGATGATGCCCAGGCCGACGATGCCGAAGATCTTGGAGTCAAGCATCCAGCTGTCGGCACCGCCGAGCAGCTGCCAAATGCCCCACCCGGCCAGACCGGCAATGAGGCCGGCAACACCGAATCGCGCGTATCCGCGCAGCCACGAGCCGGCCATCAGTGAGCCAAATCGACGCCGCAATAGAATCGTTGCGACGATGAGTTGCACGATCGTCGCCACCGACTGGCCAAGCGCAACGCCCGCTGCCAGCAGTTCGAGTGGCAAGAAGGCGGCCGCCAAGTAGGCCGAGATGACGACGAGCATACCCTGCAGCAACGTGAAGAAGAACGGCGTGCGGGTGTCGCCCAGAATGTAGAACATGCGCTGAATGACAAACAGAATCGCCACCGGAATGAGGTTGACGAGGTAAGCCAGCAGCACGGGCGCCGAAACAGCGGCCTCCGCGGCCGAGTTGGTGAAGATTCTGGTGGCGGGCAGCGCGCCGGCGGCAAGCACGGCGGTCGCGAGCACAATAAAGAAGCCGAGGGTGCGAATCGACGAGTCGATCGTTTCGCGTAGCCGTTCCGTCTCCCCCGCACTGCCCAGTTCGCTCATGCGCGTGAAGTACGGCGTGCCGATGGAGAGCACGATCACCGAGTACGGAACCATATACACGAGCCACGCGTTGCTCATTACGAGGCCAGCGGGGTTGCCTTCCAGTGCACCCGATGCCTCAGAGACAACCTGGCTCTGCACGATGCCACCGATGGTTCCTACCAACACCATCAAGAAGGTCCATCCGGCCATCTTGACCACTTCGCCGAGGCCGACGCCGCGCCAGTGAAAGTCGGGGCGCACGCGCAGTTTGGCGCGCTTCCAGAACAGCAGCAGCGCAAAGAACTGCACCGCAATGCCGAGGGTGGCAGAACCACCAAGCAGTGCAATGCGCTCTGGCGTCCAGTCTGCGATGTCGGTGAGATTGCCGCCGTACAACCAAATGATGAGCGCGAAGCCGGCGGTCGAGACGATGTTGTTGACCACGGGCGCCCACGCGTACGGGCCGAACACGTTTCGCGCGTTGAGTGTCTCACCAATAAGGGCGAACGCGCCGTAGAAGAACAGCTGCGGCACGCACCAGTAGGCAAGCGCGGTGGCAAGCCCCTTCTGCGCGGGTGAGAATTCTGGCGAGTACAGTTCAACCAGCCAGGGCACGGCGATCATCGCCACCACCGTGACGGCGAAGAGCCCGACGATACCGATGGTGAACAGCTTGGAGATAAAGGCTGAGCCGCCGTCGGCGTTGCGCGCGGCCTTGACGACCTGCGGAACCACGATGGCCGTCAGTAGGCCAGCGGAGACGAGAGCATAGATCTGGTTGGGCAGACCGTTCGCGGTGTTAAATGCGTCGCCAACGGCGAACACGCCGATGGCAGTGACGAGCACCATGGTGCGCACGAGGCCGGTGAGCCGCGAGACGAGGGTGCCCGCCGCAATAAACGCGCTTGCGCGCCCGATGTTAGCCATGCGAATCCTTGTGGTTTTCGTCGCTCGCCTGCGTTGATGGTTCCGCGTCACCCGCGTCACTCGTTGCGTCGGCGCCAGCGTCGGATCCAGCCGAATCAGCAGCCGAATCCCCAGCCCCAGCCTCAACCTCAGCCGAACCCTCAACCGAATCAGCCGCTATCGCCCGTTCCCGCCTGCGCTTATGCACCGTGCGGTATATACCGCCGGCGAAAAGCAACACCACGAGAGCGATCAGTGCGGTGATGCCAAACTTCTCCCACTCGGCGCGCACCAGAACGTCGGTGTACATGGGGCCACCGATCTCGTGACCGTTCTCGGCGGTGAGCCAGAACCGAATGGTGACGTCGCCGTTGCCGAGGCCCGCGGTCACCGGAATCAACACCTTTGTCACCGCGCCAGCCTGGGCTTGAACTGTCGTGGGAGACTCCACCGTAAGCCGGAAGTCATCGGGCTGCGCCCACAACTTGAGGGTCGCGGCAAACGGCAAATCATTACGTACCTGCAACGGAATAGACGAGCCGCTCGTCAAAAATTGGATGGTCGAGACAGGTGCAATATCGATTGCCGTCAGCGTTTGATGAACTGCTTCGCGGTGCGCGGCAATCTGTTCATCCCACTTCTTCTCCCCCAGCCACGCGACTGAGAACAGTTGCAGAATCTCCGCACGCTCGGCGCCCGTGATCAGCGTGGGGTCCGTCAACACCACGGCCATCTCGGCGAGCGGCTTCTCATTCTGCAGCAGTGAGGTGAGTACGGCGGCGCGATCCGTTGGTTCCGGTGCGCCGGTCAGTGCGGCCGGAACGGCGGTTTGCGCACGCAAGATCACTTCACCGGCCAAACGGCCGCTTGAGGCATCGCGCAGTGCGCCCAGAGTCTCGGTCGCAGCGGCTTCGTTCCACTCCACGTCGCGATCGAGCGCAATGAGCGCCCGCCCGTCGCCGGTGACGTTCGCCTGGGCAAGCACTTCGCTGAGGTCATCGTTTCGCACAACGGCGTCGGCTTCTGATACCGCGAGCGAGACTGCGGCCGACAGCTCGGCGTCGTAGACCAGGGCGTCGGTTCCGCTCCCCTCCAACGTCACATGCACCTGCGAGGTATCAACCTGTGCCGAAGAAACGAGCACCGTCTTGCCTTCGCTAACCGCCCACTCTGCCGTCGCCTGCGTCATGGTTCCGCCCGCCGGCCATACCAAGTCATCAACGGCACCGTCGATCGTCAACAGCTCTTCGAGCGTCGGCGCGGCGTTCGGCGTTGCCGTTGGCGCCGGGGTGGTGCCGTCGACGACCGGCGAGAAACTGGCGTCGAGGTAACGCGTGAGCGAGGTGGGGGCAAGGTCGGCAACGCCCGCGGCAACCAGCGTCGCAACGTCAGCGTCGGCAAAGGGCAACACAAAGATGTCGTTATCGAGCTCGTCAAAATCATCGAGCCAGTTCTGCACCGACGTCGGTGCCGATGCCCCCAGAGCCCGCATCGATGCGAGGATCGCCGGATCAACCACCACGATCACATTGGCCTGTTGCGCCGCATGCAGTGCGAGCGTGAGGTCGCCGTCTTCGGCGGTGAGTTCGGCGAGTGCGTCGGCCGAAAGCAGGCCCCTTGAGATGGCGGGGGCGGTAAACGGAACCACGACAGAAACGTTGTCGCCGGGCTCGGGCACCGTGATGACGGCATTGTCCGTGTAGGTGACCGTGCCTGAAACGTACGAAACCTGAATCGGGTGCACACCGGGCGTGAGGCTGGTGAGTGGCGCGAGAATTCGAGAGCCGTGCACCTCGATATCGGTCGTGGCGTCTGCAGCTTGCGGGTCGACCGCGAGGGTTCCGACGTCTGTCAGCGTGACCCCGGCCGGGTCGTTGCTGAGCCAATCGCTAATCGCGCCCTCGTCGGTGAGAGGGGCGGAACCAATGCGCAGGGTCGCCGTGCCGGCAACGAGCGCCGCGGCACCGTTGTCGAGCCGCATGTCGACGATGAGCTCACTGCCGGGCTGAAAGATGCCACCGGCTCGGGGGGCGGCGACGATGGAACCAAGACCCGCGGTGGGCGAAGGCGAAGGCTCTGGGGTCGTGTCGGTCGGTGTGACCGAAGCGCTCGGGGTGGGCGTCGGAGTTGTCGCCCCGAAAGCGGCGGGAGCCATGATCAGACCAGAACCAACCACAAGCGCCGCGGTGCACAGTGTCGCCGCGTGGCGCCAGCGCAGGGCTGTAGATAGAGGTCGCGTCGTGGTCATAGTCACAGTGGTCGGGTGAACACACGCCACACGACTGCCTTGATTCTATGGCGCAACCCTGTCGCCACCCTGGCAGCGCGGCGAGAATCCGACCACGCCTCCCCGGGTAGCGCGTTCCGTCTCGCGGAGCTCGCGTGCGGCCCCGCCGTGCTAAACGCCGACGCGGCGGAACGCGTCGCGGCTGAGGCCCTGCGCCACGATGAGCTTTGCCCACTCGCGTGCGCTGTGCAGGCTGTGATCGCGGTAGTTTCCGCAGCCTTCGGGCGATACGCCCTGCACGTCGCCCCATTCGGCCTCGTTCGCAATAAATTCGAGGCTCTCGGTCACCGCGACGGCAACGTCTTCAACGGACGGTTGACCCCACGTGATGAGGTGAAAGCCGGTGCGGCAGCCAAATGGCGAAATGTCGATGACACCTTCGAGACGATCACGAAGCAATCCAGCGAGCAGGTGCTCGATCGTGTGCAGGCCGGCCGTCGGAATCTCGCCCTCGTTCGGCTGCACAAAGCGCACGTCAAAGTTGGAGATTTCGTCGCCCCGAGGCCCGGCAGAAACACCGATGAGGCGAATGTAGGGTGCCAGCACTGCGGTGTGATCCAGCGTGAAGCTTTCAACTTCGGCCATGGTTCCTCCGTCGCTCAAAGAATAAGACGCTTCGAACATAGCGAACGGTGCCGCGCAGATCCGAAATGCGCGACACCGTTCGACTTTTATTGCGGACTACTTTTCTCCACCGCAGTGGTCTTCGTTGACGCCACCCCAGTTTCCGTGGTCCATGCAGTCTTTGCCCTTGTCGGGCTGCGGGTCAACGCGAGCCGGCTTGTTGCTGTTGCCGTGGTCGCTACCGTCCATCTGTTCGGAATGAGGGGCGGCAGTGGCGGAGGTAGCCACCAGCGGCATCGCTCCGAACGTGAGAATTCCGGCAACCATGATGGTGCCGGCAATGCGCTTGATTGACATACAACCTCCTGTGGGGACAAGTGGCGTGCGCTACGTCACCCCCGCAGATTACGTCGGTGCCGTGTTGGGGGCGAGTGATCTGCGATGGGGGCGAGTGATCTGCGAATACTTCATACTTCGCGCCCTCAAATTCCGCAGATTTGTGGTTCCGTCTGCGTACCAGCGACCTGAAGCAACGCGTGTTGCAATAGAGAGGTGCATATTCACGCTGACGCCACTCTAATCGCCGCCCTCGCCACCGACCTGCGCGATGCGCGATTCACCTCGGAGAGCATTCGCGCGGCGTGGGGCGTCGCCGCCGACAACGCTTTCGCCCGCGGAACCAGGGTGCCCGCGTTGCGTGCGTTGAAGAACCGCACCGATGCCACCGCCGTGCTCGCACGGTTCTTCGTGCTTGGCGTCGCACAGCCGAGCAGCGACCTGGCCGCCGCGCTCCCGACACTCGGCCTCGACGGTTTGCACACCCTCGGTCTCGTCGCAGGCGCTGACCTCAGCACGCCGACCGTGCTGATCCGGCCGCAATCCTTCGTCGATGAAGCCGGCGCCGGCGAATGGTGGGTCGCGAGCGACCTTGACGAGACGGCGCTCGGCGGCGCGCTCCCCGATGACCACGTCGTGGGTGTCGGCGGCGCATCGCTCACGCTCGCCGCACTGCAGGTTCCGACCCCCGCGCGCAGCGTCTTCGACCTCGGCACCGGATGCGGCATTCAGGCCCTGCGCGCGCGTCGGCATGCCGAGCGCGTTGTCGCCACCGATATCTCCGAGAACGCCCTCGCCTTCGCCCGATTCAACGCACTCCTCAACGGCGTCACCGACATTGATGTGCGCGCCGGCAGCCTGTTTGAGCCGGTGGCTGGCGAAACGTTTGATCGCATCGTGTCTAACCCTCCGTTTGTCATTACGCCGCGCCGCGACGACGTACCCGCGTACGAATACCGCGATGGCGGCATGCAGGGCGATGACCTCGTCGCGGCGGTGTTCGCGGGCGTCGGCGAGCACCTCGCACCCGGCGGCATCGCGCAGTTTCTGGGCAACTGGGAGTACCGCTGGGGTACCGACGGCCTCGACCGCGTGCGGGCCTGGGTCGAAAACTCCCCCGTTCCGCTCGACGCCTGGGTGATCGAGCGCGAACAACTCGACCCCGCCGAATACGCCGCACTGTGGATTCGCGACGGCGGAACCGTGCAGGGCACCGCCGCGCACGAGCAGCTTCTCGACGCGTGGCTCGACGACTTCTCGCACCGCAACGTCACCGCCATCGGGTTTGGTTATGTGCTGCTGCGCCGACCCCTCGACGGCGAGCCGACACTTCGCCGCTTTGAGCGCGTCACCACGCCGATTCCGGCGGAGGGAACCATCGGTGCACATCTCGCCGACATGCTCGCCGCCCACGACGCCACCGTCGCGTTGAGCGACGATGAGCTCGCGGCGCTGCACCTCATCACCGCGCCCGATGTCACCGAGAAGCGCCACTACCTTCCCGGCGCGGAAGACCCCACCGTCATCGAACTCAACCAGGGCTCCGGCTTCGGCCGCGCCCTCTCCGTCGACCCCGACCTCGCGGCCCTCGTCGGCGCCTGCGACGGCGAACTCTCCGTGCAACAAATCAACGACGCCATCGCCGAGCTGATGGAGCTTGACGCCACGAGCCTCCGCGCTGACCTCCTCCCCCGCGTTCGCGAACTCATCATGACCGGGTTCCTGCGCCTCGCCGTTTGACCAACGGAACCACGCGTTGCTGAAACCCAGTGCCGCATGGGACAAGAGCGGAACCATGGGTTGCTGAAAACCGGAACGGCCGTGCAGAAGAGCGGAACCATCCCTGTTCTGCACGAGCAGGGTGGTTCCGCCCCGCCGCCAATCCTGTTCTGCACGAGCAAGATCCTGTTCTGCAACGCCGCCAATCCTGTTCTGCACGAACAAAATCCTGTTCTGCACGAGCAAAACCGGCAATCGCCGCGACACGCCGTGCTTTTGACCCGAATCGCGCAATCACTCGTGCAGAACAGGGGAGATCAGCCGGAGAGTTGCCATTGCCGAACAAACCGCCCTGCGGGCGGCCAGCCAGACCAGCCAATATCGCTGCCATCCCGCATTTCATTCGTGAGGGAGGAGAGCCCACCCCTCACATGGTTCCGCCCGCCGCCAATCCTGTTCTGCACGAGCGAGCATGGTTCCGCCCCGTCCCAACCCTGTTCTGCACGAGCAGGGTGGTTCCGCCCCGCCGCCACCCCTGTTGTGCACGAGCAAAACCGGCAATCGCCGCGACACGCCGTGTTTTTGACCCAAATCGCACAATCACTCGTGCAGAACAGGGGAGATCAGCCGGACGTGCCATTGCCGAACAATACGCAGCGGCTGGGAGTGACCACGGGGAGTGACCGCTGGGGGTGACCCTGGGGTGACCGCAGCCGCACCCGCCCGCACCGCGTGCGAATCCACCGTAGACGTCACGCAGCAGCAGCCGCGTCGGGCTAACCCCTTTCGGTTCGGGCGCTACTCCCCTAAACTCGCGGCGACGGTCCCACAAGGAGGCAACATGACTATCGGATTCGGAATCTTCATCTTTGTCGTCGGCGCGATCATGGCGTTTGCGCTCAATTTTGAGGTCGACTGGATCGACCTTCAGCTCGTCGGGTACATCCTCATGGGCGCGGGGTTCCTCATGTTTGCTATCGGACTCGCCGTGATGTTTAGCCGCCGCTCATCATCCACCGTCTCCTCGACTCAGATTGATCCGGCGTCGGGCGCCCGCGTCACCCGCACTGAAACTCAGCTCCCCAACGACCAGCTGTAAGCAACCGATCAGCGGTGCGCGATGGTTCCGCCCCGCCCCCGCGACACACCGCCCCGCCACCCCCGCGATACCACACCCCGCGACACCCCCATCCACCATCCCTTCAGCGCGGTTTCGGTAGGCTCGAAACATGCTGAACATGGTGGAGGGTCTTGCGCGCCTTCAAGCGGTCGCAACCTCTCCCGTCGTCGAAGCCGTCGCGCACGCGTTTGCCGCGGCCGGCAAAGATTTGGCACTCGTGGGTGGCCCGGTTCGCGACGCGCTTCTCGGCCGGCCGACTCACGACCTCGACTTCACGACTGACGCGCGACCCGACGAGATTTTGGCGATCGTCACCCCGATTTCGACGACGCAGTGGGATATTGGGCGATCGTTCGGAACCATTGGCGCGCGCGTCAAGGGTGAGAACGTTGAGATCACCACCTATCGCGCCGACGAGTACGACGGCATTACCCGCAAGCCCGTGGTGGCGTTTGGCGACAGCCTCGAAACCGACCTAACCCGTCGCGACTTCACGGTCAACGCGATGGCGCTCAAGGTTCCGTCTGTCACCCTCGTCGACCCGACCGGTGGCGTCGAAGACCTCGTCGCGGGCGTGTTGCGCACGCCGATCGACCCGCAAATCAGCTTCGGTGACGACCCGCTACGCATGCTTCGTGCTGCCCGCTTCGCATCGCAGCTCGAGTTCACCGTCGCGGAGCCCACGCTGCAGGCAATTGCGGCATTGCGCGAGACGATTCGCATTGTCTCGCCCGAGCGCATTCAGTCTGAGATGGTGCGCCTGCTCCAAACGGACGACCCGTCGCGCGGCATCCGCATTTTGGTCGAGAGTGGCCTGATTGACGAGTTCATGCCCGAAGTTTCTGCCCTCCAGCTTGAGGTCGACGAGCACCACCACCATAAAGACGTGTACGAACACTCCCTCACGGTGCTCCGTCAGGCGATTCAGCACGAAAAAGAGCGCTTTCCCGACGCGGAACCAAACATTGCGTTGCGCTTGGCGGCGCTACTTCACGATGTGGGCAAGCCCCGCACCCGCAAGCTGGAGCCGAACGGTGGCGTGACCTTTCATCACCACGATGTGGTCGGCTCTCGCATGGTGAAAAAGCGCCTGCAGGCGCTGCGGTTTGACAACGACACCACGGCCGCCGTCGCGAAGCTCGTCGAACTTCACCTGCGCTTTTTTGGCTATGCCGAGGGCGCGTGGACAGACTCTGCGGTGCGCCGCTACGTGCGCGATGCCGGTAGCCTGCTCGCCGAGCTGCACATTCTGACGCGCGCCGATGTCACAACGCGCAACAAGAAGAAGGCTGCCCGGCTGGCGCGCGCGTACGACGATATTGAGAACCGCATCGACGAGCTGGCCGCGCAAGAAGAGCTCGATTCGCTTCGGCCCGAGCTTGACGGCAACCAGATTCAAGCAACCCTCGGCATCGGCCCCGGTCGCGAGGTGGGCGAAGCCTACAAATTCTTGATGGAGATTCGCCTCGACGAGGGCATCATTGGTTCCGAAGCCGCCGAGCAGCGCCTCCGCACCTGGTGGAGCACCCGCGCCTGACCCGCGCCGCGCTATTCGTCTATCTCGATGATCAGCCCGCCGCCGCGAGCGGCGTCGGCAAAGGCGAAGCACCAGCTGACCCACAGGGTCAGTGACAGCAAGATCGCGAAGGCGACGGGTGCGACCGGAACCACGGCGAGCACCGCCGCATAGGCTGCGCCGATGACGAGGGTCGGTATCGCGCGCCGCAGGGCGGGGCGCGGCTTCATCGTCCAGACCAGCGCGGCGATTGCGAGCATCGTGACGGCGAGTGACCATGCGATGAGCGCGCGCGATTCGACGGGAACCACCGCGTCGTCTGCGTGTTCGATCATCGACACCATGCCCCCGCCGACCGCGGCGATCGCGCCGGCCAGCACCATGTGGGTTGTGATCCAGACGGCCCGCACGCGCTGCCCGGTTCGTGGTTCGCGCCTGCCGATGAAGTCGAAGTAGGTCCACCAGATCGCGAAGCCGAGAAAGAGCATCAGCATGCCGGTGATGAGCTTCGTGACAGTGTGCTCGCCGTCGGCCAAACCGTCGCCCACGCCCACAACCACCTCACCCAGCACGACGATGATGAACAGCCCCATGCGTTCCGCCCACGACTCCGTGACATCGGTCACGCCTTCGCCGGCGGCGCTTCGGGCGGCTGAGAGTGGCGTCGCAACAATGTTGAGCAGCGCGGCGATTCCCCAAACCGCGGTGCGTAGCGTGTTGTCGGCGATAAATGACCCGCCCAGCACCAGCACGCCGGTGATAAGCAGAAACGTCACATAGGTTGCGACTCCGCCGCGGTACTGTGCTTGGTCGATGCGGCGCAGAAACCACCACTGATATGACAGCAGCACGATCAGCAAGAAGTATGCGATGCCGAATCCGATTGCCTGCGCCCGGTCTTCAACGGCATGCCCGGCGTACACGGTCAGCACGACGAGAAACGCCATCTGGCCAAAGATGTACATTCGGCTGCGGCCATCGTTTTGACCGTGCAGCTCTTGGTAGTACGAGCCGTTGAGCCACACCAGCCAAATCAAGAAGTACATCACCAGGTACTCCCACGTGCCCGTGAGGCTGATGTGCTCCGCCAGTCGATGTGTGATTTGTGAGATCAGCACCACAAAGACGAGGTCGTAAAACAGTTCGAGCCACGTCACTCGACGGTGATAGAGCAGCTCGCCGTGGGCGCGCGGGCGCGCCGGAACCACGCGCGAAGCGCTTCGCTCAGAGGAATGCTGTTCGGGGCTGCGCTCCGGGCGCCGGCGTCGTCAGACATGCAGACACGCTACTGCACCCCCACCCCGCCACAGAAGCAACGCTCTTCACTCGTGTCGAGGAACCGGCGACGTGCTGGTCAGCTAGGTAAAGAGGGTCAAAATCGTTACGCCGTCAAACCTTGTCAAACCCTAAGATGAGATCTAGGGGAGATGGGGGTACGTGAGTGCTCAACAGCATTTCAGAAACACTGGTGCTGACCGGTGCAGTGCAGCCCGAGACGATGCGCTCGGCCGTCGCGACGTTTGGCGACGGCGCGGCCCTGCACGCACACCTGCTGGAAAGCAAGACCATCACCTCCACCCAGCTCGCCCACGCCGTGGCGGCGATGCACGACCTCCCCTACACCGACCTCACCAGCCGTGAGCTTGACCCGGCAGTCGTTGCCCTGGTTCCGAGTGCCCTGTGTCGTCGCTACAAGGTGATTCCGCTTGAGCGTCGTCGCCGATCGATTGTGCTCGGCATGGTCGATCCGTCAGACATCATCGCAATGGACGACATTCAACGCGTGATCGACGTAAACCTGCTCCTTGTGTCAGGGATGGGGGTGGGGATGTCACGTTCGGTTGTCGCACGGTGTGCGGGCACGCCAAATAACGCCCCTTCTGGGTCGCTCTTCTCGCGCCGAGAGCAGTCCGTTTGGGGCGAGACATCCTCCGCACTCCATTACTAGGACACCGGAATTGGCAGTGTCAAGCGCCTTTACAATCACAATTTTCACTTGAGAGGATTCTCATCTAGTTCTAATACGCCACTAAATACCTGGTCAAAGGCATTTAAATATGCGTTCACAGCCCACTCTAAAACTCAAATAAGTTTTTTCCGAGAGCCAAAGCGTTATAAAGCCCAACCCTCAACTGCTTGTGAACATGGTTACTACCCATAGTCGGTAAGTGACCAACTTCCTCTCATTCGACCAAAAGACCCCACCATCGCGCCGGTCACACCACACCTTCCCCATCGCGTGCGGGCGCGCCCGTGTCTACACTGGAGGCCATCGTTCACAGAGGAACACCATGACGTCACAGTGGGCAGGCTCGCGCGGTGTTGCGCCCGAAACATCACGCCTGCTGATCGAGCGTGCCCACGAAGAGATCATCGCGGGCAACCTCACCGACTCGCGCCTGCTCGACGTGCGTGAGCTGGTGCGTGAGTCGTGGCGTCGCTCACTCGCCTCCGCCGTCGGGGCAGAAGACCTCCCTCCGCTGGAGTTCACGCCAGACGCGATCGAGGAGTACCGTCGCGAGCATCCGCTCGCCGGCGCTCGCGACATGATTCGCGCCCTGCTCATTCCGGGGGAGGCCGCCACCTCCGGTGTCGTTGTCGCGGTGGGCGACTCCGCCGGACGCCTGCTGTGGGTCGAGGGCGATCACGCCATCCAAAACCTCACCAGCGACATGGGCTTTGTTGCCGGCGCCAACTGGTCAGAGGCGGCGGTCGGAACCTCGGCGCCGGGCACCGCGCTGGCGCTGGGCCGGTCGGTGCAGATTCAGGGCGCCGAACACTTCAACCGCTTCGTGCAGCCGTGGTCGTGCACGGCAGCTCCGGTGCGAGACCCAGAAACCCGCGAGATCCTGGGCGTTATTGATGTGACCGGAGGTGTCGAGGCCGTGACGCCGCAGGCACAGCTGCTGGTCGATGCCACGGCGCGCGCGGTGGAGTCTGAACTGCTGGTCGCCCGCCTGCGCAGCCGCGCAGAACCGCGCACGTCTCGCCCCGCCCCCAGCCGGGCCGCCTCGCGAGCATCGCGCGCGAGCCTGCGCGTGCTTGGCAACGAGCGCGCCTACCTTTGTGTCGAGGGCGACGCAACGAGCGTTCTCACGCCCCTCGGCGCACGTCATTCCGAAATTCTGTTGATGCTGGTGGTGCATCGTCAGGGGCTATCGGCCGAGCGCCTCACCGAACTCGTCTACGGTGAGGGCGCCAGCATCGATACCCTCCGTCCCGAAATGGTGCGCCTGCGCAAAGTGCTCGCGAAAATTGCGCCGTTCATCGAGCTGGAGTCGCGCCCCTATCGCCTGAAGCCAGCCATCGAGTCTGACGCGCACCACGTGCTCTCACTGCTTGATCGCGGAGCGCATCGCGTCGCGCTCGCGGCCTACAGCGGCGACGCGCTCGCTGGTTCCGTCGCCTCCGGCGTCGAGGAGTTCCGCAACACCGTGCGCACGGCGCTGCGCGAGGCGCTGATTGCCGAGGCGAGCGCCGAGGTGCTGCTCGAATACGCCGATACCGACGCCGGTCGCGACGATCTTGAGGTGTTGCAACTGGCGCTCGAACTGCTCCCGCCCCGCTCCCCCAAGCGCTCACTGCTCGTCACCCGCATCGAACGCCTCGCGGCCGAGCAGCAAACCTAAACGACGGTGAGGTGCCCGGCACGGCTCGACGAGCGCGTGCCGGCGTGAATCTCTGCCCACGCCTCGGCGAGAATCGCCATGCCCGCCGACACATCATCGGGCGCGAGCGTGATGGGCACGCGCATGAATCGCTCGTGCACGCCAGACGCCGAAAACCGCGGGCCGGCCGGAACCCGCAGGCCGCGATCCTGCGCGGCCAGAGAGAGCGCGGTTGAGAGCGGCTCGCCGAGGTCAATCCACGCCGAGAGGCCACCGGCGACTCGCGGAACCTCGACCCCCGGCATCGCCGAAATGCTCGCTTCCAGCGCGGTGCGGCCGGCGGCCAGGCGCGCGCGAATGTGTCGCCGCAGGGTCGTCATGTCGTCAAACAGCTCGATTGCGATGCACTGTTCTAGCGCGGCAGTGCCCAGATCAATCGTGGGGCGCACCGACAAGATGCGCTCCACCTGGTCGCGGCTGGCACGAATCCAGCCGATGCGCAGCCCACCCCACGCGAGCTTCGACAACGACCCCACCGTGATGGCCGCGCCATGCGCCGCGAACGGGTGCGGCGTGAACGGGCGATCAATGTCGAGCTCAACGCACGTCTCATCGGCGATCAGCAGGGTGCCCGAACTGCGCGCAGTGGCCGTGATTTGCCGCCTCTCGTCGTCGGTGAGTGAGGCGCCCGTCGGGTTTTGAAAGTCGGGAATGAGGTAGGCGAGGTGCGGCCGGGCATCCAGCAGCGTGGTGGTGAGGTGGCGCACATCCCACCCTGCGGACGTCACCGGCGTCGTGAGAATGCGGTGTCCGGAACGGCGCAACGCCTCGAACGCGTGCGGAAACGTGGGTTGCTCCACGAGCGCCGTGCGGCCCGGCTGGCCGAAGGTCGCAAACAGCAGCGCCAGAGCGTGCATCGCGCCGGAGGTCACGATGATCTCATCGGCCGACGTCGGCAAGCCGCGCTGCGAGAAGCGTGCGGCGATGCGTTCGCGCAACTCCGGCATGCCGGCAATCAGGTACCCACTGGTTCCACGCAGTTCGGCAAGGCGATTGAGGGCACGCTCGGTGGCGGCGTGCAGGCCGGGGGTGGAACCTGTGGATGCGATGGTGAAATCGACCAGCGCGGTATCGCTGTCGGGCATGACGCGGGTGCCGTGGGGCAGGGTCACGCGCGTGCTGCCGCCGTGCAGGCGCACCACGAAGCCGGCGGTAGCGAGGCGTTCGTAGGCGGCGGAGACGGTGGCGCGCGAGCGATGAAGCTCCGCCGCGAGGGCGCGCTCGCTGGGGAGCTTCTCGCCAACGGTGAGCCGGCCATCAAGCACGAGCGAGCGAATGCGGTCGGCGAGGCTCGCGGCAACGGCGCGGCCGTCATCCCACGAGCCGAGCAATCCCACCAAACGTGACGTCATGGTTCCATCGTCGCTCAAATTGGCATGTTTATGACAGTCCACTTTGCGTGAAGTGGACCGCCATTGCGGCCAGTCGGCGGGAGCACCATGTGTTCATGCGAATCCTTCGAGCGATGTTTCTGCCGGTGCACCTGACCGGTGTGCGTGACACCACCGAGCGCGTTGTGCAGCTGCTCGTCGGGCTGATTCTGTATGGCGTCGCCCTCGCGTTCATGATTCGCGGCGGCAATGGCCTGGCGCCGTGGGATGTGCTCGCCGTCGGCACCGCGATGCACGTGCCGCTGAGCTTTGGCGCCGTGGTGGTGGCGCTGTCGGTCGTGGTGCTGCTGCTGTGGATTCCGCTGCGCCAACGCGTCGGTATCGGCACGGTGCTGAACGCCCTGATCGTCGGGCCGGCCGCCGAGGTGACGCTTCACGTGCTGCCCGCCGCCCCCAACTGGATCGTGGGCTCACTGCTGTTCTTGGTGGGGCTCGTGGTGCTGGCGGTCGCGACCGGCGTCTACATTTCTGCCGACTTTGGCCCTGGCCCGCGCGACGGCCTGATGACGGGCCTGGTGCGTCGCACCGGTCGTCCGGTGTGGCTCGTGCGCACCGTCATCGAAGGCTCCGTGCTGTTGATCGGCTTTCTGCTCGGCGGCCCGGTGGGAGTCGGAACCGTCATCTTCGCCTTCGGTGTCGGCCCACTCATCGGGCTGATTCTGCCGCGCATGCAACGCTGGCGTGCCGCGCGCTCCGCCCGCGCGACCGCCTCCGCCACCGCCGCGCTGGTTCCGTAGCCCCTGGTTCCGCAGGCCCGCTGGTTCCGCAGGACTGCTGGTTCCGCGCGACTGCTGGTTCCGCTGGCCCGCAGCAGCCGTTATGCACGCATCCGTGTGACTGGTGATGCTGACGTGACGGATGAGGCGAATATTGCGTGCACACGGTTTTCGGTCGTGCATAACGGCTGCGACAGCCGGAACCAGGGCGCAGCGTGCAAGGGAGTGCAACGTTGCGGGGCGTAGCTTCTGGGCAACGTGATTCACATCGTCAGCTTGTGAATACCCCGATGTCAAAGGAGACAGCTCATGACCATTGTTGAAGAAGGCGTATCGAGCATTTATGCCGCTCCCGGGCGGGCCGGATCCCTCGCCAACTATCGCGCCCGCTACGGGCACTACATCGGTGGCGAGTGGGTAGAGCCCATCAAGGGCCAGTACTTCGAGAACATTTCGCCGGTCAACGGCAAGCCGTTCTGTGAGGTTGGCCGCGGCACCGTTGAAGACATCGACCGTGCGGTTGACGTGGGGTGGCAGGCGTTTCAGGGGTGGAAGAAGACCTCGCCAACGCAGCGCGCGAACCTGCTGAACAAGATCGCCGACCGCATGGAACAACACCTCGAGTCGATCGCGGTCGCCGAGACGTGGGAGAACGGCAAGCCGGTGCGCGAGACGCTGGCCGCCGATATTCCGCTGGCGATCGATCACTTCCGCTACTTTGCCGGAGCGCTGCGCGCGCAGGAGGGCGGGCTCAGCCAGCTGGACGAAAACACGGTCGCGTACCACTTTCACGAACCGCTCGGTGTGGTTGGGCAGATCATTCCGTGGAACTTCCCGATTCTCATGGCGGTGTGGAAGCTCGCGCCCGCGCTCGCGGCAGGCAACTGTGTCGTACTGAAGCCCGCCGAGCAGACCCCGGCATCGATTCTGTTTCTCTTCGACATCATCGGTGACCTGCTGCCAGCCGGTGTCGTGAACATTGTCAACGGCTTCGGCATTGAGGCCGGTGCACCGCTGGCGTCGCACAAGAAGATTCGCAAGATCGCGTTCACCGGTGAGACCACCACCGGCCGGCTCATCATGCAGTATGCGTCGCAGAACCTCATTCCGGTGACTCTTGAACTCGGTGGCAAGTCGCCCAACGTGTTCTTCGAAGATGTCGCGCAGAGCAACGACGCGTTCTACGACAAGGCCCTCGAAGGCTTCACGATGTTCGCGCTCAACCAGGGTGAGGTGTGCACGTGCCCGTCGCGGGCGCTCCTGCAAAAGTCGATCTACGATTCCTTCCTCAGCGACGGACTGGAACGCGTCGGCAAGATCGTGCAGGGCAACCCGCTCGACCCCGAAACCATGATCGGCGCGCAAGCCTCAAACGACCAGCTGGAGAAGATTCTCTCCTACATTCAGATCGGCCAAGAGGGCGGCGCCAAACTCCTCACCGGTGGCGAGCGCGTTGATCTCGGCGGCGACCTCGCCGACGGCTTTTACGTTGCCCCGACCGTGTTCGAAGGCACCAACGACATGCGCATCTTCCAGGAGGAGATCTTCGGTCCGGTGCTCTCGGTCACCAGCTTCACCGACTTCGATGACGCGATCTCCATCGCCAATGACACGCTCTATGGCCTGGGCGCCGGCGTCTGGAGCCGCTCCGGAGACACCGCATACCGCGCGGGCCGGGCGATCGAGGCCGGGCGCGTGTGGACCAACACGTACCACCAGTACCCGGCGCACGCCGCGTTCGGCGGCTACAAGCAGTCGGGCATCGGCCGCGAAAACCACCTCAAGATGCTCGAGCACTACCAGCAGACCAAAAACCTGCTTGTCAGCTACGCAGAAGGCCCGATGGGCTTCTTCTAAACCGGCACCAACGGCCGATTCGAGCGAACGGCTGATTCACGCGAACGGCCGATTCACGCGAACGGGCGATTTGAGCGAACGGCCGATTCGAGCGAACGGCTGACTTACACGAGAACCGCCGATCCACGCGAACGGAGCACGAAGTGACCGAATACTCTCGCGTCGCCGTGACGGCTGAGGCCGGTGAGTTGCTGCGGCAGCTCACCGGCCAGCACGGCCCGCTGATGTTTCACCAGTCCGGCGGCTGCTGCGATGGCAGCGCGCCCATGTGTTACCCGGTCGGCATGTACCAACTCGGTGCGGTCGACGTACACCTCGGAACGATTCACGTTGACGGCCTCGACGCGATCGAGGTCTACATGTCTGAATCGCAGTTTGAATACTGGAAGTACACGCACCTCACCATCGACATCGTCGACGGCCGCGGCGCGGGATTCAGCGTCGAAAGCCCCACCGGCAAGCGATTCCTGATTCGATCCCGCATGCTCACCGACGCCGAGGTGGCGCACTTCGGGCTGCTCACCTGAGCTGCGGCATCCCTGGTTCCGCTCTGAGTTGCGGCTTGGGCGGAACCAAGTGAATTGTGGCTGCGCAGAGCGGAACCGCGCGAAAACGGAGGCATTGAGGCCCCGCTTCTGCGTGCCGCTTTCGTGGTTCCGCTCTTCTGGTTCCGCTACTTCTGGAACGCTTCGGCGCGCGCCACGGCGCGGGCGACCTGCGCGTCCAGCGTGCGCCAAGCTCCGAGCTCGAACGAGAGCACGATCATCATCGGCGCGAGTGCGAGGAGGCACGCCCACAGCGGCCAGCCGACGGCCGCGAAAATGATCGCCAACACCGGCAGCGCGAGGGCGGAGGTTTGCAGCCACGCGTTCTTCGCGAACGCCGAAACCAGCCACGAGTGCAGCAGGTAGAGCGAGAGCATGAAGACGACGACGGGGATGGCGATCGACGCGATCGCGACCGTGTTGCTCACGTGGTAGTGGTCGTCGTAGACGTATCCGATGACGTGCAATCCCGCGCCGATGGCCGCAATGGAGGCAAAAACAAGCACGTGACCGTAGCCCCACACGAACGCCTTCGAGCGCCGCACCGCCAGCACGGCGGCGCTCGGTACGAGGAAGTACGCCCACCACAGACCGAATGAGACCACGATGCCCAAACCGATCACCATGATCGAGGAGAGCGTCCAGCCCTCGGTGTCGGTGAGCACGCGGGCGGCGGCGAGGGTTCCGAGCACCGTCTCACCGAGCGCGATGATGGCGAGCAGACCGTAGCGTTCGGCAATGTGGTGCGCGTGCCACGGAGTCATGCCGCCGCGCCGACCGCCGCGCGATTCGGCGATGATCGGGCCGCCAACATCAATTGCGCCGGCAAACAGCGCCGCGATCGCGAAGCCCGACGCATCGAGCGGAAACAGCAGAATGAGAACCCAGGCAACCTGCGCACTGCCCACCACAATGGCGTAGCTTTTCGCGACGGCGCGGTATTGCGGGTTGCCGTGCGCAGCGCGCAGCCACTGCGCAATCATGGCGATGCGCATCACCACATATCCGGCAACCATCACGCCGTTGTCGATGGCACCGCCCTCGTGAAGCGACTTGAACATCGCGGGCAACCCGATGGCGAGAATCACCACGCCCACCATTTGCACCATGGTCAGCAGTCGGTACAGCCAGTCGTCGGTATCGAACGCCGACGCAAACCAGGAGTAGTTGATCCACGCCCACACGATTGCAAACATCGCGAAGGCAAAACCCCCGATCGCACTGCCATAATGAGCCTCGGCGATGCCATGGGCGAGCTCATTACCAGCCACGCCGAACGCGGCAACAAAGGTCAGGTCAAAGAACAGCTCAAGCGTCGTCGCGCCGCGGTGACCCTCATGCGGATTGCGGCCAACCATGCGCTGCAGGCCGTGGCGGTAGTAGCTGGGTGTAGACATTCGATCTCCCAAGGTAAGGAAATAAATGTACTGGCACCCCGCCGCCCCTCCGCAACCTGTGGCGCGGTTCCTGGGGCGTGGTCTTCGGCCTGTGGCGTGGTTCCGCGGCGTGGTTCCGGCCCGCTGCTCGGCCTGTCGGCAACGCGAGGGCAGGAGATTACGCCGGGAGAAGGAGATTCTGGCCAGATTCTCCTTGCGCGGGCGGAATCTCCTTCTGCCGCGTGGGCTCGGAGCCTGAAGTGACAGCGGAGGAACCCTTGCCCCGCGGCGTGGTTCCGGCCCGCTGCTCGGCCTGTCGGCAACGCGAGGGCAGGAGATTGCGCCGGGAGAAGGAGATTCGCCCAGATTCTCCTTGTGTGGGCGGAATCTCCTTCTGCCGCGTGGGCTCGCAGCCTGAAGTGACTCGGAAACGGTCGCGTTAGGTCGCGCCTACTGCCCGCGTTGGGCCTTGGCGACTCCCCGGCGAGTCGGCACCCATGGTTCCGCTTCCTGCCCGGCGGCCTGTGGCGTGGTTCCGGCCCGCTGGTCTGCCTGTCGGCAACGCGAGGGCAGGAGATTACGCCGGGAGAAGGAGATTTGGGCCAGATTCTCCTTGCGCGGGCGTAATCTCCTTCTGCCGCGTGGGCCCGCAGGGCCGAAGAGGGGCCCGGAACCACGCGGCGAGGCCCCGGAACCACGGTGCAGGGGCTCGGGAGGTGCAGGAAGCGCGAGGGCGCGGGGGCGCGAAACCGCGGGTTAGCGCAGGATCATGGTTTGGAAGAAGATCCAGCAGATGATCATCGTGGCGATAACGATAACCGATGCCCATGGCACACCCCGGCGCAGGCGGCGGCCACCCATGGCGACCCCCTTCGGCCCGAGATACGGGTTGTTTGGCGGGCGTGTGCCGGGCGGAACCATATGCGCGGCTTGCGCCACCGTCATGCCCATGGCTGCGCCAACGTTGGGCTGATACGCGGCGGCCGGCGGCACGGAACCAGCAAACGGCGCGGGCGCATAGCCCGGGTCGGAAACCTGCCCGCCGGAGAAATCGCCACCCGCAAGCCCACCAGCACCAGCCCCATACCCGCCACCCGCAGCCCCGCCATATCCAGCGCCGTACTGCTCGGCTTCGAGGCGCAGGCGGTCATCGCGCCAGCGCTCCCACTGATCAACCTTCACCAAGAATGAGTCGACAACCGAGTACAACCACGCCCACATGCGCGGGTCGAGCCCCACGAGCGGGTTCTTTGCGTAGAAATACACCCAGTCGTCGATGATCTCAACGTCGAGTTCGGCGGCGTTGTCGATAAATCGCACCATCACATCGGGCGTGAAAAGGTACAGCGCATCGCGCTCGTAGCCCTGCGGGCAGTAGAGCCGAAAGTATCGATCAAAGTCGCCCTCGAGGCTCAGGTGCTGGTCTCGGTCGATGCGGATCGGAAGATTGGAACCAAAGAAGCCGTTGTTGCCCTCGGCGTCCAGCACGATGTGGGGCAGCAGGTTTTCCAACCGCACCGCGACATAGCCCCAGTGGTGCGTCTGCTGCGACTTACCCGAACCGGTCGTGTACTGATAGTTGCCAAACTCCACCGGGCGCACCGTGTTCGTGCGCAGCACGCTGGTGTGCAGTCGGCCGCCACCCACATCGAACAGCATGCCGTTGTACTTGTCGGTGTGTCGGCCCACGTAGGTCAGGTCGTTGGCGCGCGCGAAGGCCCACAACCGCATGGCCTGATCAAACCGCATCCGATACGTGTACCACGCCACGAGTCCGGCAAGCAGGGCGCCAACCAGGCCCATAACCACACCGGCGCCGAGTCCGTTTGCCGAGGCGTGTCCGCGCGAAAGCGCCCCGCCAACGATGAGTCCACCAAAACCGAGAAAGAAGAACGCGCCCAGCGCCCACCATGCGGTCGCGTTGGTCGGCGCGTACGGCGTTTGCTTGAACTCAGCGACCCACTGCGGGCTGATGGTTCCGGTCAAAATTTCTGGATGCAACGGGCCGCGAGCCCAGCGTTCATCACGTGTCATGTTGTGTCCCCCTACGATTCGATCGTAGTCAGCAGCCTGAAGATCAGCCGTTGATCTCGTCCGCATCCGCCGTCAACAGCGACTCCGCCGGCAGGCGCCACGCCTCAAGTCGGTCATCGTTGAGGAGTGCAGAAATGAGCTCTTCACTGCCGCCGACGACGGTCGAATCCCAGTCGATCTCGCTCACAATGACCCAGGCCCGATCTTCTGGCCACAACAGCGCCGGCCCGTGCGTAAAGGCGGTGTGATCGGGGTGTTGCCACAGCACCGACTCCTGCCAGGTCGGGTACATAAACACCCCCGGCGACATCGCGAACAGCACATAGTCGCGGTTGGGAAGAGACAGCCGCGGCCCGCGCGAAATATCGTCGCTCAAGATGCCAGGGTGCCAGGTCTCCTTGCCAAACGGGTTGTTCATCATCGACTTACGAATGCGCGCCAAAAACGACTCATGCGGTGTGGTCTCAATGTCGCCGATCATCGCGCCGTCATCACCAAATCTCGCGGCACGTTGGCCGATCTGACGCATCGAACCCACCAGATCCCCCCACCCCTCCCACACCGCGGCAAACCCCGCGCGCGGCGTGGTGGTGTGTTCCACCGCTGTCTGCACCACGGCCGTGAGCAACTCGGGCTCCAAGAATCCCTCTTCGCCACCCTGGTACTCGGCGCCATTCACGCGCCCATCGGCGCCGTATGGTTCCGTCGCCCCCGTCACCGCATGCCACTGCGCCAACGCGTGCATCGTGGTTCCGAAAGTCTCGGCCGTCTCGGCCCACGTCACCCGCGCGGTGACAAACTGCTCCAGCACCCGCATCGCCTCGTCGTGCGGCATGCGCGCGATGTCGTCGGCAGACGGAACCACGCCGCCGGGCACCGTGCGCCGTGTTGCGGGATGAAAAATGCGGGCGTAGGCGTCAAAGCCGCGGGGCACGGCCATATGCATCGTGAAGTCTCGTGACCAGTCGTCGCTGAGGCGCGGGGAAATCCAGTCGGCCACAGAAACGTCAGACTGCCAGTGCATGCCTTCACTCTATTGAGCATGAGATGGCTTTGGTATTGGGCTTCTGAGCACGCACCGGCCCCTGCACTGCGCAAAGAGTATCGCTTCGGTGTCGTTAGTGGCGCTGGGCCGGGGCGCCCGGTAGGTTCGGTACTCACTCATGACGGTGCGCAAAGAGGCGCGCCAGGAGGGATCCACAGCAAATGCAAAAATCACGAGGACGCCTTGCGGCTGTCATCGCTGGAGCGGCTGTAATCACCCTCGCGCTGGGAGCATGTGCCCAGAGCGAGCGTGACGACACGGGCGGAACGAGCGGAGACGGCGGCGACGCCGCGGTTGACACCACGTTTGTTTTCGCCGCATCAAGTGACCCGGCCACCCTCGACCCGGCCTTCGCTCAAGACGGCGAGACTTTCCGTGTCGCACGTCAGATCTTTGAAGGTCTGGTTGGCACCGAACCCGGAACGGCCGACCCGGCTCCGCTGCTCGCCGAAAGCTGGGAGACGTCAGAAGACGGCCTGAGCACGGTGTTCCAGCTGAAGGAGGGTGTCACGTTCCACGATGGCGAGCCCTTCAACGCAGAAGCCGTCTGCGCAAACTTTGACCGCTGGTACGACTGGGAGGGCTTGGCTGCGTCTGAGGCTCTCGGTTACTACTACTACAAGCTCTACAAGGGCTACGCGTCTGACCCGTCGAAGGCGGTTTACGAATCGTGCGAGGCCGATGGTGACTACAGCGTCACGATCAACCTGGCAAAGCCGTTCGCCGGCTTCGTTCCGTCGCTGAGCCTGCCCGCATTCTCGATGCAGTCGCCGAAGGCTCTCGAAGAGTTCGGTGCTGACGATGTTGGCGGAACCGCTGAAGCACCGACCATGTCGGAGTACGGCGAGGGTCACCCGGTTGGTACCGGTCCGTTCAAGTTTGAGTCGTGGTCGCCGGGTGAGAACGTCACCCTGGTGAGCAACGAAGACTACTGGGGCGACAAGGGCCAGATCGAAGAGATCATCTTCCGTGTCATCGACGACCCGACGGCTCGCCGTCAGGCACTCGAGTCGGGCTCCATCGACGGCTACGACCTCGTTGGTCCGGCCGACTCGAAGGCACTCGAAGACGCGGGCTACAAGATGGTTTCGCGCCCGCCGTTCACGATCCTGTACCTGGCGTTCAACCAGGCCGTTCCCGAGCTGCAAGACCCGAAGGTGCGCGAGGCTCTGTCTTACGCCATCGACAAGGACGCGCTGATCTCGCAGGTTCTGCCCGAGGGCACCCAGAAGGCAACGCAGTTCATGCCGCCGGTCGTCAACGGATACAACGATGACGTCACCACGTATGACTACGACCCGGAGAAGGCGAAGGCTCTGCTGGCCGAGGCTGGTTACACCGAAGCCAACCCGCTCCAGCTTGAGTTCAACTACCCGGTCAACGTTTCGCGTCCGTACATGCCAGACCCCGAGCAGATCTTCACGGTTCTCTCGACCCAGCTGGCTGAGGTTGGCGTGCAGACCACGCCGGTTTCCAACGAGTGGGTTGACTACCTCGACCTCACCACGGGAACGCCGAACCACGGCATCCACCTGCTCGGGTGGACGGGTGACTACAACGACACCGACAACTTCGTCGGCGTCTTCTTTGGCCAGGAGTCAAGCGAGTGGGGCTTCAACAACCCCGAGCTGTTCGCAGCACTCGATGAGGCACGTGGCATCGCCGACCTGGACGAGCAGACCGCTCTGTACCAGGACATCAACGAGCAGGTTGCTCTGTTCATCCCCGGTGTGCCGCTGGCACACCCCGCTCCGACGCTCGCGTTCAGCGACCGTGTTGAGAGCTTCCCGGCCAGCCCGGTCAACGACGAGGTCTTCAGCGAAATCGTCCTGACTAAGTAAGCCGGAGTGGTGGGGAGGACCGCGCGGCTCTCCCCACCACTATTCAGCCCTCACAACACCGGAGTTTTGCGTGCTGCGAACTATTGGCAAGAGGATTCTGCTCCTCGTCCCCACCCTCTTTGGCCTTAGCCTTCTTCTGTTTTTCTGGGTTCGTGCCCTCCCCGGCGGACCAGCCGTTGCCCTTCTCGGTGAGAAGGCCACCCCCGAAGCCGTTGAACGAATCAACGCCCTGTACGGCTTCGATCGCCCCATCTACGAGCAATATTTCACCTGGATGGGTCGCCTCCTGCAGGGCGACTTCGGAAACTCGATCGGAACCGGTCGCCCGGTTGTTGAGGAGTTCTTCCGCCGTTTTCCCGCAACGATTGAACTTTCCATCCTTGCCCTGATCTTCGCGGTCGGCATTGGCGTTCCGCTCGGCTACTGGGCAGCGCGCCGCCACGGCAAGATGAGCGATCACGCCGCCGTGATTTTCAGCCTCATCGGCATCACAATTCCGGTGTTCTTCCTGGCCTTCATGCTGAAGTACGTCTTCGCCGTGCAGTTGGGATGGCTGCCCAGCGACGGCCGCCAAAACCCACGCATTGATGCGACTCACGTCACCGGGTTCTACGTTTGGGACGGCATCATCACCGGCGAGTACGACGCCGCATGGGATGCCTTCTTGCACCTCATCTTGCCGGCGATCGCGCTCGGAACCATTCCGCTCGCCATCATCGTGCGCATCACCCGCGCCTCGGTGCTCGAAGTGCAAAACGCCGACTACGTGCGGACGGGTCGCGCGAAGGGCATCTCGACCGGCACGCTGCGCAACCGCTTCATCATGCGCAACGCCATGCTTCCGGTGGTCACCACGATCGGTTTGCAGACCGGCCTGCTCATTTCGGGCGCCGTCTTGACCGAAACGGTGTTTGCCTTCCCCGGCATTGGTTCCTTCCTCGCGAGAGCAATCTTCACGAGAGACTTCCCGGTGCTGCAGGGCTTCATCATCTTTATCGCCATCGCTTATGCGCTCATCAACCTGCTGGTTGATATCTCATACAGCCTGATCGACCCGCGTGTGCGCGTTCAGTAAGGAGGCTCGACATGACAAACACACTTCCTCCGCACCCCGGCGGCGAGCCTGACTCGACGCCCACTCTGCCCGAGACCGTTGTGGTCTCGACGGCAGCAACCAAGGAGCGCACCGGCGGCTTCTGGCAAGACACCTTCCGTCGCCTGCGTCGCAACCCGGTGGCCTGGATCGGCGCCGCCATCGTGCTGATCTTCGTGATCATCGCCGCTCTCGCCCCGTGGCTTGCGCCCTACCCCGAGACGGCACTGCCCGGCGCGAAGTACATCACGCCGACGCATATTCCGGGGCCCGGTGAGATTCCGGAGTTTCCTCTCGGCCTTGACCGCTTTGGTGGTGACGTGCTCTCCAAGCTCATTTGGGGTGCGCGAGCGTCGCTCATGATCGGTGTCATTTCGACGGCATTCGGTCTGCTCGGTGGTCTCGCGCTCGGCTTCATCGCCGGCATGTTCGGCGGCTGGGTCGACAACCTGGTGATGCGCTTCGTCGACATTCTGCTGTCGGTTCCGAACCTGCTGCTGGCCGTGTCGATTGCCGCCATCCTCGGGCAGAGCCAGTTCGCGGTGATGATCGCTATTGGTGCCAGCCAGGTGCCGATCTTCGCGCGACTGTTGCGTGCCTCAATGCTGCAACAACGCTCCAGTGACTACGTGCTCTCGGCGCAGACCCTCGGTCTTGGCCGTGGCCGCATCACGATGAGCCACGTGCTGCCCAACTCGATCGGCCCGGTCATCGTGCAGGGAACCCTATCGCTGGCTACCGCCGTGATTGACGCCGCGGCGCTCAGCTTCCTCGGTCTCGGTGGCGGTCGCCCCGAGACGGCTGAGTGGGGTCGCATGCTCACCTACGCTCAGGCGGAGTTGGCAATCGCACCGCAGCTCGCCTTCTTGCCCGGTATTTGTATCGCCATCACGGCGCTCGGCTTCACCCTGTTTGGTGAGTCGTTGCGTGAGGCGATGGACCCGCGCACGCGAGCGAGGTAGAGCGACATGATGACGAAAGGATGGATCGCATGACCGATGACATGACGGTCTCCGAAAATGACACCCGCTCTCCCCTGCTGACGGTGCGCGACCTGGCGGTCGACTTCCGCACCACAGACGGCATTGTGCATGCCGTTGAGGGCGTCGATATTGAGGTGTACCCCGGTGAGACGGTTGCCATTGTTGGCGAGTCTGGTTCGGGCAAATCAACGACGGCAATGGCCGTGATCGGGCTGCTGGCCAAGGGCGGAACCGTTGCCAACGGCAGCATTTCGTTTGACGGTCGCGAGCTGGTCGGGTTGAGCGAAAACGAGCTGCGCAAGGTGCGCGGCAATCAAATTGGCATGGTTCCGCAAGACCCGATGTCAAACCTCAACCCGGTGGCGAAGATCGGCACGCAGATCGCCGAGACGCTGCTCGCGCACGGACAGGCGACGCGCCACAACGTGAACGAAAAGGTTGTTGAAACGCTCACCGCGGCGGGTTTGCCAGACGCCGAGCGCCGAGCCAAGCAGTATCCGCACGAGTTCTCCGGCGGCATGCGTCAGCGCGCGCTGATCGCGATTGGTCTTGCGTGCCGCCCGCGTCTGCTGATTGCCGACGAGCCGACGAGCGCCCTCGACGTGACCGTGCAGCGCACGATTCTCGATCAGATTGCGACGATGACGCAGGAGATCGGAACCAGTGTGCTGCTGATCACGCACGACCTGGGTTTGGCCGCCGAGCGTGCCGCACGCGTCGTCGTCATGCACCGCGGTCGCGTGGTGGAGCAGGGGCCGGCGCAGCAGATTCTCAACGACCCGCAGCATCCGTACACGCAGGCGTTGGTGAAGGCCGCGCCGTCGGTGGCGGCAGCGCGACTGCAGCCGCAGGTTTTTGCAACCGAGCGGGGCGTGGCCGATGGTTCCGATGGTTCCGGGGGCTCTGATGGTTTCGCGGGCTCTGATGGTTCCGGTGGTTCTGCGACGGCGAAGCCTATCGACAACATCGTCGAGATCGAGGGGCTGACCAAGGTTTACCCCAAGCGTGGCAGCAAAGAAGACTTCTACGCGGTGAAAGACGTGTCGCTGTCGATTCCGCGCGGTGAGACGGTCGCGATCGTGGGTGAGTCGGGCTCGGGCAAGACGACGACCGCGCGCATGCTGCTGAAGGTGATTGAGCCGACGGCGGGCGTGATGCGCTTTGACGGGCAGGATGTCGCGCACCTCAAGGGCAAAGAGCTTCGCTCGTTTCGCCAGAAGGTGCAGCCGATCTTTCAAGACCCGTACTCGAGTCTGAACCCGATGTTCACGATCGAGCGCATCATCGCCGAGCCGCTGGAGTTCTACAAGCGCGGAAACTCGGCGCAGCGGCGCGCGAAGGTGCGTGAGCTCATGGAGTCGGTCGCGCTGCCCAACTCGATGTTGCACCGGTATCCGTCGGAGCTTTCTGGCGGTCAGCGTCAGCGCGTCGCGATTGCCCGCGCGCTGGCGCTTGACCCCGAGCTCATCGTCTGTGACGAGCCGGTCTCGGCACTTGACGTGCTGGTGCAAGATCAGATTTTGACGCTGTTGAGTGATCTGCAGCGAGAGCGTGGCCTCAGCTACCTCTTCATCTCGCACGACCTTGCCGTCGTGCGCCTGATCAGCGACTACGTGTGCGTCATGAAAGACGGCGAACTGGTCGAGGCGGCCTCGAGTGAAGAGATCTTCACCAATCCGCGCGACCCGTACACCCGCCGCCTGCTCGCCTCAATCCCCGGCAACGAGCTCAAGATCGCCTCGTAGCGGTACCTGTCGCTCACAGCCGGAACCGGGGGTGCCCTGAGTGGCGCCCCTGGTTCTGTCGTTCTGTGCGCGACTCGTGCACAGCCCCATGGTTCCGTACGCCGTGTGGTTCCGTTCCCCTGTTCTGCACGATCGCCGTCCTGTTCTGCACGAGCAAAATCGTCATTCGGCGCGACACGCCGTGGTTTCGCGGGCGCGGGGGATTCGACTCGTGCATAACAGGATTCGCCTCGTGCGCAACCCCATGGTTCCGTACGCCGTTTGGTTCCATCCGCCGTTTGGTTCCGTTAGCCCGTCTGGTTCCGATAGCCCGCCTGGTTCCGTTCCCCTGTTCTGCACGATCGCCGTCCTGTTCTGCACGAGCAAAATCGTCATTCGGCGCGACACGCCGTGGTTTCGCGGGCGCGGGGGATTCGACTCGTGCATAACAGGATTCGCCTCGTGCACAACAGGAGATTGGCGCCTCGAGAGGCCGGAACCACGCCGCGGCTCGGAACCACGCCGCCGCCGCGCCGCACCACGCCGCCGCCGCGCCCGCCCAGCGGCGCTACACCAGGCGGAAGCCGGCGCCGCGCACGGTTTCGATGCGGTCGGTGCCGATCTTTTGGCGGAGGTATCCGACGTACACATCGGCCACGTTGGAGCCGGGGTCAAAGTCATAACCCCATACGCGACTCAGGAGCTGTTCGCGGCTCAAGACCTGCCCGGCGTGGCGGATGAACTCCTCGGCCAGCGCAAACTCGCGGGCGGAGAGTTCGACCGACGTCTCCCCCACATGCACGCGGCGGGTGCGCACATCGAGCGACAAGTCGCGGTGCGACAGCTCTTGCGTGACCGTCTGATCCTCCTTGCGCATGCGCAGTCGAATGCGCGCGAGCAGCTCATCAAAGCGAAAGGGCTTGCCGAGATAGTCGTCGGCGCCAGCCTCAAGGCCTGCCACGGTGTCGTGCAGTTCGACGCGCGCGGTCAGCATGATCACCGGAATGCGGTTGCCGGAACCACGCAGCTCGTCAAGAACGGCGAAGCCATCTTTGCCCGGCATGTTGATATCGAGCACTAACAGGTCAAACTCGCCGGTTTGGGCGAGCGCGAGCGCATCGAACCCGTTCGTGGCGACCTGCGTGGCAAACCCGGCAGCGCGCAGCCCCTTGTTGATGAATCCGGAGATTCGCTCTTCGTCATCGGCGATGAGAATCGACGCCATGGCCGGGAGTCCTTTCTGCGGGAGCCGTCGCTGAGGCGAGGCGCGGGAGAGACAAATAGAAGACGGCGCCGGAACCACTGGGAGGGTCGGCAACGCCGGCGGAACCACCGTGCGCGCGAGCGATGACGTCGACAATGTTCAACCCGAGTCCGCTGCCGCCGGCGTCGGAGCGCTGAAAACGCTCGAAGATGGTGTCTCGGGCTTCGGGCGGAACGCCTCGCCCGTGGTCACGAACCCACAGGTGCACGGTGTCGTCGCGTACCGTGCTGCCGATGATGAGCTCACCGCCACCGTGGGTGACGCCGTTTTGCGCCAACTGCAGCAGGGCCTGAGTGATCCGTGCCGGGTCAACCGGAAAGACGACATCGGCGATGGGTCCGGCGGTGACGGTCGCGCCATCGATCCCCTCCGCTTTGCGGATGATCTGATGCAGCAGATCGCTCGCGTCGGTAGCCACGGGTGAGATGGGCGCAGGCCCGTGCAGCCGGGCCGATGATGCGAGATCCTGCACGAGCTGCGCCATGCGATCCAGCTCGTCGATCGCCAGATTTTGGGTGTCACGCACGTCGGCGGGGTCGGTGGTGTCCATCACTTCGAGATAGCCGCGCACGATTGTCATCGGCGTCTTCAACTCATGACCCACATCGCTGACCAGCTGCCGCTGCGAGTCCATCGCCGCATCCAGCCGATCCAGCATCGCATTCATGGTTCCGGCCAATTCCGACACATCGTCGCGACCATGCACCGGCAACCGCTCGCTGAGCGATCGTGCCGAAATGCGCTCGGCCGTGCGGCGCATCTGACGCAGCGGCCGCAACAGTCGCCCGGCGACGACCCACGCGGCGCCCGCCGTCAACACCAAGACAATGCCAGCCGTCACCAGATAGAGCACCGCGAGTTCGTTGATTTCTTCGAGCTCGGCGCTAACGTCGTACACCATCGTGAACACGACCGTCTCCGGCGCGGGCGACCCGGCGAGCGTGATCGGAATGCCGACGTAGCGCCACGTCACGCCCTCCTCGGCGTAGGTGCCGCGGCGGGGCTGATCACTGATCGTCGCGTCGATGTGGTCGATAAAGCCGGGAGCGACGAGCAGGTCGACATCGAGCGGAACGCCCGGAACCAGGGCCGCGCGACCATTGACGATGCCGGCGGCGCCGGTGTTGTCGTCTGGGCTCATCCGCTGCACCACGGCCTCCAGTGCCGCCGTGGCACTTGGCCACGGCTCCGTGGTTCCGTTGGTCACGGCGCCCTGCTCAACAATGAAGCGCGCGGATTCGAGGTTTGCCTCGAGGCGTTCATCAATTTGCGCGAGGATTTTGCCGTGCTCGACGACGTAGAGCGTGACCCCGACGGCGAGAAATCCGAGGGCCGCAACGAGGGTGATCGTGGCGACAATGCGGGTGCGCACCGAGACGATACGCTGGCGTTTGCCTGGCGTCGTCGGCGTGGTGTTCGATGCGCTCACACAGCCAGTATGGCGACTTGTGGCGCGCACCGGGGTGCATCGTAAGAGCGCTCTTACTCTTATGGTCGGCTTATTCGGGCGTGGTCAACTATTGCTATGACCGATCCGGGTGACTCCTCTGCTGCGGCTCTCAGCGGAGCTGCGGTGCGCGACAACGGTGCGACGCGCGACAACGGTGCGACGCGCGACAACGGTGCGACGCTCGACCGTGCTGCGGCGCGCGACAACGGTGCGGCGCAGCTCAGCGCGGAGGCCGCGCTGCTGTGCGAAGCACTGGAGCTTGACGAATCGCAGCTGCACGAGTTTTCGCGCGAGCCGTTGGGCGACGGAACCGTTGCCGGCTTTCAGGTGCACGACGGCGCCCACACGGTGACGGCTTATGTCGATACGTCCGGCATCGCCGTGGCGGCAGAAACCGGGCTGGCGCAGGAAGGCGTCGGCCGCATCTGGACGCACCCCGCCGACCCACACCTGCCCGCGCTCGCGGCCGCAGCCTTTGGTTCCGCCGTGCAAACCCTGCTGTCTCGCCTCGGCGTCGCCGATGTGGGCGAGCCCGAAATGGTGGCGTATCGCCCCGGGCGTCGTGCCGTGCTGCGGGTGTCGAGTGCCGAGGGGGTGCTGTGGATCAAGATTGTGCGGCCCCGGCACGTCGAGCGCATCGTCGCGGCGCATCGCGCGTTGCGTGATGCTGGCGTTGCGGCGCCGCAGGTTCGGGCGTGGTCGCCGACGGGGTTGCTGGTGATCGCCGAGGCGAACGGAACCCCGGCCACGAGCGCTGTTTGGACGGCCGAAGGGCTGATTGATGCCGTCGAACGCGTGCGTGTGGCGATCGCCGCGACCACCACCGAGCACCGCGCTCGAAGCGCCGCCCTGTCGCGCGTTGACTGGTACGCCGCTCGGGTGATTTCGCTCAACCCCGCGCTCGCCGAACGAGTTTCGGCGCTTCAAACCGCGCTGCTGGCGACGCCGTCGTCGGGTGAGGCGACCATTCACGGCGACCTGCACTTCGGACAACTCTTTCTTAACGGCGCCGGCGACGACATCACCGGAGTGATCGACGTCGACACCCTCGGGGTGGGCGATGTCGCCGAAGACCCCGCTGCGTTCTTGTCGCACGCCGTCGCGTCGTGGGCGCTCGCGGTAGAGGCCAGTGCGGGAGCTTCGGGTGTTTCGGCGGCGGTGGCGATGGATGCGGCGACGTATGGCGGGGCTGGCTCGCCCGCGGTGCGGCGACTGGCTGAGTTGGTTGCGGCGGCGAGTGCGCGCTGGGGCTCTGACCCGGCGGTGCGCGGGCGGGCTGCCGCCCAACTTCTGGGACATGCCACGAGCGCGTTGGAAAGCGGTCACATCGAGCGCGCACATCGGTTGCTCGCGCAGGCGGAACAATGGGCTGGCGCCCCCGCGAAGTTCGAAAAATAAGAACACTCTCAAGATTGACTTTTGCCCGGCTTACGACGCCCGGGCATGCTGAGTATCAGTTCGACAACCGAAGGACATCTGATGGCGACGAAGAAGTGGGTCTTGTACGGCGTAAGCGGCGCGCTTGGCGTCGGCTTGATCGCTGGTGCTGCAACCCTGACGGCCGCCGCGATGGAACTCCACACCAACGACGGCAACGTTCTCGACGGTGGCGGTGTCGACGCCGGAACCATCGGCTTGGTTGGCAGCAACGGCAGTACTCCCAGCCCTTCGGCAACACCGTCCCCGTCTGTTTCGCCCTCGCCGTCAAGCACGACGATTCCGGGATCATCAACGGCAGAGCCTTCCGCTCCCCCTGCTCCCCCCGCGCCTGAGCGACCGGCCCCGGTTCCGGTCGACCCGGCCAGCCCCATCTCGTTGCCCTCCGCCGCCAGCGGCGAATAGCCCCGACCTCACGTTCATTTCGGGTCGGGTGCCCGTTGACGGTCGCCCGTCGTCCGTCGCCCGCCGCCCGTTGAGCGAGCGCAGCGAGTCGAAACGACCACACCTGCCCCTTGCGCCCACACCCGCACCCACACCCAGCGCCTGTATCAGCACCCAATGCTCAATCCCCGTTTCGTCTCGGGCGCTGCGCGCTCTCGCTCAACGTCCACCCCGTCCCCCGCCGCCCGTTGAGCGAGCGCAGCGAGTCGAAACGCCCACACCTGCCCCTTGCGCCCACACCCGCACCCACGCCCAGCGCCTGCACTGGCTCCCAACGCTCAGCCCCGTTTCGTCTCGGGCGCTGCGCGCTCTCGCTCAACGTCCACCCCGTCCCCCGCCGCCCGTTGAGCGAGCGCAGCGAGTCGAAACGCCGCACCGGCACCCAACGCCCGCACCCACACCCAGCGCCGATACCCACACCAACACTCAGTCACGTTCCGCCTCGGTCGCTGCGCGGCCGCGCTCAACATCCACCACGAGTGATTCGGGTGCTCGCTCGCGCCGTTCCGCTCCCTTGGTTCCATTCCCCTGGTTCCGCTCCCCTGGTTCCGCACGCAGTCGCGGTCGGTCTCGAGGTGGGCAGGCAGTCGAATCGCAGAAGAACTTTTGTGAGGGTCGGGAGATTTGGACCGGTCGAAATCTTTGATTTTCCGGGCAATTTTGGCGCCGGCGACGCACGGTTAAAGAAACCGAGCGAACCATAAGGGGCGTCTCACGAATGCCTGTGATCGCGCTTAGACCGGCGCGACAGAGTGGAATCACACAGCAAGCCCAGGGCCGCACAGCCCAAAACAAGGAGACAGACATGAACAAGAAGAAGTGGATTGCATTCGGCGCAACCGGCATCGTCGGACTCGGCCTGATCGCCGGCGGTGCGAGCGCGGCTGCCGCCTCGATGGATCTGAGCGATGACGACGGTCAGCAGATTCCTGGCGTTGATGTTCCGCAGGGCAAGTCGGTTCTTGATGGTGCCGTCACCCTGCGCGTGACTGACGGTGCAGCGTCGGTGGTCACCGCGATTAGCGCCGCCGTGACCGCAACGGTCACCGCCGCATCGGTCGCAACGCCCACCTCGGTCACGGTCGTCACGGCGCCGTCCGCCCCCGCGGCTCCGGCCCCTGCACCGGTTGTGGACTCGACGCCCACGGCGGTCTCCGCTCCCGATGTCGCTTCGGTACCGACGCCTGCAACGCCGCCGACGCCCGCGACCCCGGCCTCGGTTCCGTCTGCCGCGACCAACTAAGCGCGTGACGCGTCGCGATCTGCGACGCCCGCGCAGTCACCGCCGCCCCACCCCGAGGGCGGCGGTGACATCTTTTGTGGGGCGTGGTTTTGTTTTGTGGGGTGGGCTCTTGTTTTGTGGGGCAACGCCGCCCTGAGCATGACGCGGGACTCGGAGTGACGGGGGACTCGGAGTGACGGGGGGCTCGGAGTGACGGGGCGGAAGGAGATTCACCGGGGAGAAGGAGATTAGCCAGTTTGCGTCCTTTTCTCGGCGTAATCTCCTGCTCCCCCGTGCCCGCTGGCGACACCCGCCAGTTCCACCCCGATGGTTCCGGAACCGCGCGACGTGGTCCCAACGCATCTCAGCGGCTCCGAGCCCCGTGGTTCGGAACCATGCAACGCCAGGGCAGGAGATTACGGCGGTGGAAGGAGATTGTGGGCCGCTTTTCCGTTTCTCGGCGTAATTTCCTGCTCTCCCGTGCCCGCTGGCTGCACTCGCCAGTCCCGCCACGATGGTTCCGGAACCAGGTGGCACCGCAGTCGGAGTGACGCGGGACTCGGAGTGACGCGGGAGAAGGAGATTCACCTGAGAGAAGGAGATTAGCCAGTTTGCGCCCTTTTCTCGGCGTAATCTCCTTCTCTCCCGTGCCCGCTGACGGCACCCGCCCAGTCCCGTGGTCTCACGTGCGCAGTCCCGCGGTTTCACCCCTGCAGCCGATGGTTCCGCAAGTCCCGAGGTTCCGGTCCGCAAGTCCCGAGGTTCCGGTCCGTAAGCCCCGAGGTTCCGGAACCACGCGACGCGAGGGCAGGAGGTTACGGTGACGGAAGGAGAATATGCGCCGTACCTCCTTCTCTCGGCGTAATCCCCTTCTCTCGGCGTAATCCCCTTCTCTCGCGTCCCGCACCAAAACAGCTCGCCTCCACCGCATCTACAACCCGCCCCCACCGGCGCCGACAGATCGCCGGGCGCTATCCGAAGAGCATGCGCAGGAGGTCGCTGATGCCGGCGACGATGTCGATGCCCAGCTGCACCACGCCGAAGATCGCCAACGCCAGGCCGGCAGGAATCGCAATCCACATCCACCACGGAAACCGCTGCTTCAGACGCCGACCCTCGTACGCGACGAAGGTACGGTCAGCGCGGCCGAGACGGTCGATCGGAGCGGCGCCGCGGGATTCGCTCCACCGCTCCCACTGGTCAAGCTTTTGCGCCAGCGCGTTGACCGTGGTGCCCAACTCTTGCCAGCGTTGCGGGTTGGTTCCGAGCGACCTTCGCGGTGAATAGAGGTACAGCTCGTCGTCGATGATCTCGACATCCCAGTCGGCGGCGTGATCCTGCATGCGCGCCATGATGTCTGGCGTGAACAGATATAGCGCGTCAGCCTCGTACCCGGCAGGGCAATACAGCGTGAAATCGTCGTCGAAATTGCCCTCGAGCGACAGGCGCTGGTGGCGATCAAATTCTGCCCCAAGGCGTCCGTTTTGCCCCATGCCGTTGTTGCTTTTCGCATCGAGCACGATGTGCGGCAGGTGTCGGCTCAGGCTCATCCTGACGAACTCGGTCACGGCGACCGTCTTCTGCTTGGCGCTGCCGGTCTCGACGCGCAGCGTGCCAACCATGAGGTTGCGAGTGCCGGGCGCCGACACAACATTAAGCACATCGACGCGCGCGCCACCGACCGTAAACTTCGACCCGGAACGACCCCGCGCACCGCCGGGTGACGCCGGAGTGAACTGCAGCCGATTCGCGTTTGCAAATTGCTGCAATCGGAACCATCGGCCAGCGAGCCGGCGGCGAGCGGCAGCGATCGCGAAACCGAGCGACACCGGAATGAGCACCCACACCAGCAGAATCCAGCCACCGATGATCGGAACCGCGGCGTCGGTCACCCAGAGAAAGCCGGCGACCAGGACGCCAACGCTGCTCATCAATAGCGCGATCGGCGCCAGCATCTCACGCCACTGACCGCCCGGGTAGAGATCAGCCGGATACGTCGGCCGCACCCGCTGCGCATACGCCCGCGCCGCTGACCGGTCGATCGGATCGGTGAGCGCGCGCACAGCAAACGGCACAGTCAGCAACTTCGCCCTCCCCCACAATCAGCGCAACTCACGCTACCGCCGATCACCCAGCCCCGTGGTTGCGAGGCCCGCGGCGCCGGAACCACGCGCCGCGGCGGTTCCGAGGCCCGTGGTTCCGGAACCACGCAACGCGAGGGCAGGAGATTACGTCGGTGGAAGGAGAATATGCGCTGTATCTCCTTCTCTCGGCGTGATTTCCTGCTCTCCCGTGCGCGTTCCCATGCCCGTGCACCTCAAACCACCCCAACCCACACACCAAAACCACCCCGCGGAATGAGTGACCGGCAGAGTTTGCTAGACTGTTCAGGTTGTCTGGGCAGATCTATGCCCGGACACGTGCAACACACCCTCCTGCTGTGGGGAAAGTCCTCACAGCCGTTCAAGTCCGAAGGAGGTGGGACAGTGACGCACCAGTACGAACTCATGGTGATCCTTCACCCGGAGATTGACGAGCGCACGGTAGCCCCCAACCTCGACAAGTTCCTCAAGGTCATCACCGAGTCCGGTGGCACCATCGAGAACGTCGATGTCTGGGGCAAGCGCCGTCTTGCTTACGAAATCCAGAAGAAGAACGAGGGCATCTACGCCGTCGTTAACTTCACCGCTACGAGCGAGGCAACCAACGAGCTCGACCGCCAGCTCAAGCTGAGCGAACTCATCATGCGCACGAAGGTTCTGCGCGCTGAAGAGGCTATTGCTCAAGTTGCTGCCGAGGCAAAGCGCGCCGAAGAGAAGGCCGCTCGCAAGCCCAAGGCCGTTAAGAAGGACGCGTAACGACGATGGCCGGCGAAACCGTCATCACCGTCGTGGGCAACCTCACGGCAGACCCCGAGCTGCGTTACACGCAGAACGGCCTGCCCGTGGCAAACTTCACGATCGCCTCAACTCCGCGCACCTTCGATCGCCAGGCGAACGAATGGAAGGACGGCGAAGCGCTGTTCTTGCGCGCGAGTGTATGGCGTGAATTCGCCGAGCACGTCGCTGGATCGTTGACCAAGGGCATGCGCGTTATCGCGTCCGGCCGTTTGCGTCAGCGTTCGTACCAGGACAAAGAAGGCAACAACCGCACCGCTATTGAGCTGGAGATCGACGAGATCGGTCCCTCGCTCCGCTACGCAACGGCACAGGTAACCCGTGCTGCCAGCGGCGGCGCAGGCGGCGGTTCCAACTTCGGCGGTGGCGCACCCCGTCAGCAGGTCGCAGAGGAGCCGTGGGCAACCCCGGGCTCTGCGGGAGCTGACGCATGGAGCGCACCTGGCGCCTACGGCGACGACACCCCATTCTGATCTACGCGATCATCACAAACGTTTACTGACTAAGGAAAACCATGGCTGGAAAGTCTAGCGGCGACCGCCGCAAGCCGCGGAAGGGCGCGAAGAACGCCGCTCCCGCGAAGGCAATCCGCGTTGGCGTCATTGACTACAAGGACGTTGCAACGCTTCGTAAGTTCATCTCGGAGCGCGGGAAGATCCGCGCCCGTCGTATCACCGGCGTTTCGGTTCAGGAGCAGCGTCTGATTGCCAAGGCAATCAAGAACGCACGCGAAATGGCACTCCTGCCCTACGCTGGCGCTGGCCGGTAAGGGGTACGAAGATGGCAAAGCTGATTCTGACGAACGAAGTTACCGGGCTCGGAAGCGCCGGTGACGTGATTGAGGTTAAGAACGGGTACGCCCGTAACTACCTCATCCCCCAGGGCTTCGCCGTGGCATGGACCAAGGGTGGCGAGAAGCAGGTCACCTCGATCCGCGCAGCTCGCGACGCTCGTGCGATCCACAACCACGAAGAGGCTGTCGCACTGAAGAACGCTCTTGAGGGCACCAAGGTTCGCCTGGCCGTCAAGACGGGTGGCGAAGGCCGCCTCTTCGGTTCGGTCAAGCCCGCCGATGTCGCAGACGCCGTTAAGGCTGCTGGTCTCGGTGACCTCGACAAGCGCAAGATCACGATCCCTTCGGCCATCAAGGTCGTCGGCGAGCACGAGGCTGTCGTCCGCCTGCAGGACGAGCTCTCGGCAACGATCAAGCTCCAGGTTGTCGCCGCCAAGTAAGGCGCGATGATCTGAAAGGCCGCTCTCCTTCGGGAGGGCGGCCTTTTGCGTTGCACCCCGGTGCGCGGAACCGCATGATTGCGACGCACGCCGTGGTTCCGGAACCAAATGCTTGCGACGAGCGCCGTGGTTCCGGAACCAAATGCTGGCGACGCACGCCGTGGTTCCGGAACCACGCACAGCGACGCGCGGAACCACGTGCCGATGTGCGCAGCTTTCGGCTGTCACTCAGGTGCGCACGTGAAGGTGGAGGCGGGGCTTCGCAGGCCCCACCATTGGCCGTTGCCTGGCCATCGCACGAGGGGGATACATGTTTCGAACACCTGGCCGTATGTCACGCCTGATGGGGGCCGTGGCCCTGGTCGCAGCCGCGGCGCTCGCACTTTCGGCCTGCACCGCCACCGAGCCGACGCTTGATCCGAGCCCACCGGAGACTACTCCCCCGGTGGCCGTGACGATACCGTCGACACCCGTCGGCGAGCGCGTGCAATGGATGATCGACCTCATCAATCAAGACGCAGACATCACTGTTGCTGACCTCGACGGCGCATTCGATTCAACGTTTACCGATGCTGTCGCGCTCCCCGACGTCGTCGAACTGCTCAATGTGCAGATTCGCCCCGCGCAGCCCATCGTCGTCACCGCGTACGAGGGTTCCGAGTCGCAGGCAGTCGCGCAGGTCACAGGAGCCGTCGGTGACCCCTTTGCCATTCAAATGTCGCTGACCGCCGCCGGGCTGATCGACGGCTTCGTGCTGGCACCGGCGGAGGTTCCTGACCCCGCGCAGAGCCTTGACGAGGTCAAGGAGCGCCTCGATGACCTGGGCTTCACCGTGCGGTACTCCGTCGTTCGCACCTCGCCTGACGGGGCCAGCGAAGTGCTCCTCGAACACGACTCCACCGCGCTTGCGCCGATGGCCTCGATGTTCAAGCTCTACGTGTTGCTCGCCGTACACGAGCAGGTGTCTGCGGGGACGATCACCTGGGACGACGTGCTCACGGTCAGCGACGAGAACCGCAGCCTTCCCAGTGGTGAGCTGCAGAACGAACCCAACGGCACCGAGGTCACGGTTCGTGAAGCTGCCCTCAAGATGATCTCGATCAGCGACAACACCGCAACCGACATGCTGATCGAGCGCATCGGCCGTGATGCGGTCGAGAGCGCCGTGTTAAACAGCGGTCATCACGATCCGACAGCGCTCACGCCGTTCTTGATGACGCGCGAGATGTTTCAGCTGGGGTTTGGAACCGAGTACCCCGTGATCGAGCGGTGGGCGGCAAGTTCGGTGGCGGATCGTCGACTGATGCTTGAGTCGCTGACGATCGATTTGCCGGCCATCGACCTGGCGACGGTCAACCCGGGGGCGATTTGGCAGCAAGACCTGGACTGGTTTGCGTCGCCGGCAGACGTGGCTGCGGTTCACGAGGCTCTTGCAGAGCTTGATGACCCCGAAGTGAACGCCGCACTCACCGCGAATCCTGGCATCGCCATTGACCCCGCCGCGTGGCCCCACGTTGCGTTCAAAGGGGGATCATCGATGGGTGTGCTGACCGGAAGCTGGCGGGCTGTCGCGGTCGACGGAACCACGCTGACGGTGGTGGTGATGGCCTCCGGTGATGACCCGGCTGCGGTCGCGCAGGCACAGACGGAGATCTTTTCCCTGATGACCGACGTGTTCACTCTCACCGCGGTTGAATAGCGCGCCGATTTGATGGACAAAGTCCAAACAAGAATTGTGACCGAGAAAACTGGATCAACGATTGTAGAGGCTGGCCGGGGCTTTCGTACAGGCCTCCGAGGCCACAAATTGCGGCATTTGTCCACCGAACTGTGCACACCCGGGCGCGTCGCTCGCTAACCTTAAATGTGTAGTTGAGGGGGATAGATTCTGTTGCCTTGTGCATGAATTAATCCCAGGTCATGCGGGTTAAAGCGACAAACGTTAGAAATGTTATCCCCAGTTATCCCCAGGGGTTATCAACAAAATCGCCCGAGTTCCTCCCAGGCTGTCCACAGAGTTATCCACAGGTGGAGGGTTCGTCTCTTTGACGGCTTGACATTGGCGGCATAGCGTTGAGGCGCACCCACAGCTACTCCCGCGCGCGTCGCATTCTTGACGCAATGTCTGAGGCTCGTGGTGTACTGCGATCCAGAGAACAAAGCGGCACGTCTCTGGATCATTGCCTTGTTGTGCCGTGATGAAAGGGGAGTGCTTCGTGTCGATTGCAGACATCTCGGACGAGCGCATGGGCGGTCGGCGAGAGGCTGAACGCACACCCCCGCACGACCTGTTGGCCGAGCAGTCAACGCTCGGTGGCATGCTGCTGTCGAAAGACGCTGTCGCCGATGTCATCGAGTCGCTACGTGGCACCGACTTCTACGTGCCCAAGCATGAGGTCATCTACGAGGCGATTCTGTCGCTGTACTCGCACGGCGAGCCGACTGACGTCGTGGCCGTTACCGACGAGCTCATCAAGACGGGCTCATTGCAACGAGCCGGCGGTGCGGACTATCTGCACACCTTGACCTCCATTGTTCCGACCGCCGCCAACGCCGGGTACTACGCCGGCATCGTCACCGAGCGTGCGCTGTTGCGCCGCCTCGTCGACGCCGGAACCCGCATTGTGCAGCTCGGCTACCAGGGTGAGGGTGATGTCACCGAACTGGTGAACACGGCGCAGTCTGAGATTTACGGCGTGACCGGCACGCAGACGGCAGAAGACTACGTGCAGCTTGAGGTTGCCGTTGATGCCGCGCTCGAAGAGATCGAGGCTGCCCGCGGTCGCGACGGTGCGATGACCGGCGTTCCGACCGGCTTTCGCGGCCTGGACGAGCTGACCAACGGACTGCACGGCGGTCAGATGATCGTGGTTGCCGCGCGACCCGCCATGGGTAAGTCAACGCTCGCGCTCGACTTTGCTCGCGCGGCGTCGATCAAGCACAACATGCCGTCCATCTTCTTCTCCCTTGAAATGGGTCGCGCCGAGATTGCCATGCGTCTTCTCAGCGCCGAGGGCGGAATCCCGCTGCAGTCCATTCGTAAAGGTCAGCTTGACTCCCGCGACTGGACGACCGTTGCCGCCACACGCGGCCGCATCAGCGAGGCGCCGCTGTACATTGACGACAGCCCCAACATGTCGCTGGTTGAGATTCGCGCCAAGTGCCGCCGTCTCAAGCAGCGCGAGGGCCTGCGTATGGTCATCATCGACTACCTCCAGCTGATGTCGAGCGGCAAGCGCGTCGAGTCGCGTCAGCAAGAGGTGTCGGAGTTCTCGCGTGCCCTCAAGCTCCTCGCCAAGGAGCTGCAGGTTCCGGTTATCGCGCTGTCGCAGTTGAACCGTGGTCCGGAACAGCGTCAAGACAAGAAGCCCGCGATCAGCGACCTGCGTGAATCGGGCTCGATTGAGCAAGACGCCGACATGGTGATCTTGCTGCACCGCGAGAACGCCTACGACAAAGACGTGCGCCCGGGCGAGGCAGACCTCATCGTCGCCAAGCACCGTAACGGCCCGACGGCAACGATTGAGGTTGCCTTCCAGGGTCACTTCTCCCGCTTCACCGACATGGCCGGCGGCGAACCCGCCTACGGCGGTGGGGGAGCGGCCAGCGCGCCCGCTCCCTATGGTTCCGATGCTCCGCCCCCGTACGACGCGCCACCCCCGTACGATGCACCGCCGCCCTACGGGGCGTAGGCGGTCTTGAGATGCGCGTGTGGCGGGTGGATTGTCACTTGATGCTCACACGGTCATTTCATGTCGCCGGATCGCGTGTAGGTTCGATGCTGAGATGGCAGCGTCCTGCGGGTGGTTGCCGAACACTTGGGCCTTTCACCTGTCGTAGCGGGTGCGCGCTGTTTGGATGAACTCACCGATGAGCGCGTGTTCGCGTTCATCGGGGCCCGTCGTCAAGAGAGTCGACGGGGCGGGTGAAATGCCGCGCCGGAGAGCGATAGCTGAGCGGCCACCTGGACGGCACGCCAGCGGCCGACGCGGGCGATTGAGCGATGCATGCCAGCATGGGTGAGTGGCCATCGACGGACTCAGCCGAGAGCAAACCTTTGACCTCATCAACGAGATGACGTCTACCCGCAACCTGCTCGCCTACGGAATCAAGTCCCTCCGGGATGCCCCATTCATCGAAACGACGCTCGACCCAATCCTGAGCCTCTTGTCCATTGGCATCGAGAAGCATCTCAAGCTCATCCGTGGGGTCATCGGCATCGACGAAACAGGCGCATGGCCACCGTTCAAGGCGATGAAGGGCCACGACATCGTGGCTATGTACGACGGAGTTATGACCGCGATCCGCGCGAGGACGCTCGACAAGAGCCAGTTCGTACAGGGTCACGTCGCCAGCGTAGAAGCTGATCCGGTCATCCCTGCCCTCATTGCTGTCCTCGACCGATACGCCCGCGAGGGGCGGTTCTATAATCTGGACCGCCTCGCCGAGCGCACACAGAAGGACGACCCGCCCTGGGCCTATTGGTCGAGGGTCGAGTCGATCACCCTGACTGACCCAGCCGTCAACCTGAAGTACTCCGTGGCTATGGCCGATGTCTCAAACCAGGCAGCTTGGAATGAGTTCCACGTCGCGCTCCAAGGCCGCGTTGCCGACGCCCTTGACCGATTCTGGGAGATGGTCTGCTGGGTAGGGAAGAATAACGCGCTCGGCACAACTGGTCGCACTCTCGCGTTTGAGGTCGGTCAGTCCACGGTCGGACGCCAACGCTCCAGCGAGATGTAGACAACAATGGCCGAGGAATGTCGGAAGCGACGACCGGGCTGCTGCTCAACATTCGCCCGGTCCGATGCCGCAAGGCAATCGGGATGGTACGCGGCTCCAATCTCGAGAGGCTCGGCGCGCCCGACGATCCCCTGCATGAGGCTGTCGGTGTCGGCCGACCGGTCAACTATCGTAGCCCGGGAGCTATTGAGTTCTCATGATCTTGGCGTGCTGGGAGGAGCGAAATGATCCGTTCAATGGCGGACTTGCTGAGCGAGTTTCTGGACATCGAGCTCCCGAAGCTCGATTCCCATTCCGTGACGCACGGACCGACGATCGGCGACATGTATGAAGGGCTAAGTGAGGAGATCCTGGCGAGAGGACTTCCCCGCCATCTCCAATTGCGGGTCGTCACGGGGTTCGCAACGGATGGTACAAACCGATCCGGTCAGATCGATCGCATGCTCGTCCGCGGGGACGGGGAGCCAATTCCCTATACGGGCGCGTTCGTCTGGCATGTGAGAGACATCATTGCGGTAGTCGAGGTCAAGAAGACCCTCAAAGGCGCCGAGCTTGCAGAGAGCATTGCTTTGCTTGCGACAGTAAAGAGCCTCGAATTGAACAACGTCCGACAGCAGGCTGAGCGCTGGCCTGACCTCAAGATCGATGCGTCGCCCGCGCTTCGATCATTTGCACAAGTGACCGGTCGACTTGCGCCTGACCGAGCGGAGCTGCACAAACTCGAACTGCACGACCAGCAGGTCTATCACACTCTGCTCCTGGAGCAGTTCTCCGTTCTCCGAATCGCCTATGGCTTCCATGGTTACGCAACTGAGGCGGGTTTGCGAAGCGGTTTCATCAAGTTGCTCAGAAAGACGAAGGGCTCCCGTGGCTTCGGTCCGAGCGGGCTGCCGCAATTGATCGTCTCGGGCGACTTCGCGCTCGTGAAGGCAAATGGCAACCCGTACTCGGCGCCGATGGTCGATGGACATTGGCCATTCTTCTTCTCGGCATCGGCGAGCCCCCTCCTGCTCCTGCTCGAAATGATCTGGACTCGCCTGGATCACCTCTTCGGCCTGGGCAATCCTTGGGGGAATGACCTGGAACTTGAGGCTGCTCATCCTCTACTCCTCGGCAGAGGTACGAACGAAGGATGGAATGTTGAGGTTGTCGAGGCGTCCACGGCTCAGCTAGCATCTGCGCCGAGCCACACACCTTGGGAACCGGCGTTTCTAACAGACACCGAATTCGTGATCTTCGCAGAGTTGTGCGAAGGGCGGCGCGTCAGTTTGTCTGATGGCGAGCTAATCGAGTTTCTAGCCAAGCGAGGTCTTACTCCCGCTCAACTATGAGATCGCCTCCTGCGGACTCACCTGGTGGCCCTCGATGGCGACGAACTCGTGTTGAACGCAATCGAGTGCGGTTCAGTAATTCTGGCCGACGGACGAATTGCGGTCGCCGAAAACAACACGGGGCGGCTGACACGATGGGCGCTCGCCTACGAGTCAAGACGGCGAGGTGACAGCGACGAGGAGGGCTGACGTCGTTCGGCGGGTTGCGCAAGTCCGCGAACGCGCCGCGCGCGTCCCTCCAAGCGGGACCGGCACTCTGCCGTTCGACATTTCCGTCTCGATGGCGGCCGTCGAAGCGTCGCGTGAGGATGTACCCTTCGACACCGTCGATCCGCTCTTCACCGCGGGTTTCGGTCTGCAATCTGGTGACTGATCCGCCTCCTTGACGCAGCCGCCCTGGCGCTCGTTGCCGACGGAACCATGAGGGTGCCGTTCGCCGGGATCGCATGTTCCGCCGAACGACCCTCGCGTTTCGCGCACCTGAGCCGGCGCGAAATGGGCCCATCGTTGGATGCTGAAACCGGGGGATAGGCTGTGCGCATGAAAACAATCGGCGTCCTCGGGGGGATGAGCTGGGAGTCCTCTCTCGAGTGGTACCGCCTTGCAAACGAGCGGGTTGCCGCGCGCCTCGGTGGCTATCATTCGGCTCGTATCATTCTTGATTCACTGGATTTTGCCGAGATCGAGGCAATGCAAGCCCGCGAGGACTGGGCCGGAGCGGGGGCGTTGCTGGCCGCGCGGGCGCAGGCCCTCGAGGCGGCGGGCGCCGAACTGCTCGTGCTCGCGACCAACACCATGCACCTCGTAGCCGACCGAATCGCCGCCGCCGTCGATATTCCGTTTTTGCATATCGCCGACGCCGCGGCGGCCGCGATCACCGCTGAGGGGGTGTCGACCGTTGGCCTGCTCGGCACTGCATTCACGATGGAACGCCCGTTTTACGCCGAACGACTCGCGACCCACGGCATCGCCACGATCGTTCCGAAGTCCGCCGACCGCGCCGCGGTGCACGCCGTCATTTACGACGAGTTGGTGCACGGAATTGTCAGTGAGGAATCCCGGCAGCGCTACGTCGAGATCATCGACCGACTCATCGCGCGGGGCGCGCAGGGCATCATTCTCGGGTGTACGGAGATCGAGCTGCTGATCAGTGCCGATGACGTTGCCGCGCCCGTGTTTCCCACCACGTCACTCCACGTCGACGCCGCGATTGACGCCGCGATGGCGTCTGACTGACGCGTGAGTAGCTGACGCTATCGCCGTTATAGTCGGCCCGGGCGGGCCCGGCAATCCGATTAGCATCGGATGAAACCAACTGACTATTGATTCGAGTCGATTGACCCTCGCTCTGTCTCAAGGCTGCGGTCTCACTGCTCGGCGCCGATGCCGCTCCTGGCGAGATTCTCCCTTGCGAGTCGGGGCATGGTCATTGCGCGAAGGAGCGAGATGAGTGACACGGGGCAGAACAACGCGAGCGGAACCACGTCCGCGGAAGGATCGCTGGCGGGCGCGACGCGGCGGCTGGTGGGCAAGACCGCGATCGTGACGGGCGGTAGCCGCGGAATCGGACTGGGAATCGCGCAGCGCCTCGTCTCGGAGGGCGCGCGCGTGGTGATCACCGCCCGCAAGCCGGAAACGCTTCGCGAGGCAGCCGACCAGTTTGAACCAGGAACCGTGCTCGCGATCGCTGGCAAGGCGGACGACCCGGATCACCGCGCCGAGGCCCTTGCAACCGTTGCCGAGCAGTGGGGTGGCCTCGACATCTTGGTAAACAACGCCGGAATCAACCCGGTCTACGGTTCGATCGTCGATATCGACCTGGATGCCGCGCGCAAGATCGTTGAAGTCAATGTCGTGGCATCGCTCGCATGGGTGCAAGACGTCATCAAGCATCCGGGTCTCTCGTTCCGCGAGCGTCGGGGTGCGATTGTTGGCGTCTCCTCGGTCACAGGGCAAGTGCCGTCGGCGGGAATCGGGTGGTACGGCGTGAGCAAGGCAGCAAATGCGCACCTCACGCGCACGCTCGCCGTCGAGCTCGGGCCAGAAATCCGCGTGAACGCGGTCGCACCGGCCGTCGTGAAAACGGACTTTGCGCGCGCGCTGTACGAGGGCAAAGAAGAAGAGGTGACGCAGGATTATCCTCTGGCGCGCCTCGGAACCCCCGCCGACATCGCGGCGGCTGTCGCCTTCCTCGCCTCCCCAGACGCGGCGTGGATCACGGGGCAGATTCTCACGCTCGACGGCGGCCTCCTCGTTGCCGGCGGCACGGCCTGATCACACCCGAGCTCGCTCAGACGTAACACCGGCGGCGCCGATTAGGCGCACCCCAGACGCACGGCCTAAAGTAAACGGGGCAATGGCCCCGATTTACCGAAAGCAGGTGATGCACGATGTGTGGTGATAGTCCCCACGCCATTGGCTCGCCTGTGGTGCACCCGACCATCAACTAGGTCATCATCCGCGAGCAGTGGCTTGCTGTGTGAGCAGCACACCCTTCTTGCGACGCCTCCGCGTCGCAATACGAGCGAACTCGAGGTGAGACATGATGGCCATTGTTGATAACGCGGTCTACGTCGCTGGGCACCGCACGCCCAACCCCACCAACCTGGATGAAACGTTCACGCTGATGCGTGAGCGCGACGGCATGGCGTGGATCGGGCTGTACCGCCCGGATGAAGACGAGATTCGTCGCCTGGCGAAAGAGTTTTCGCTGCACCCGCTCGCGGTTGACGACGCCCTGGCCGGCCATCAGCGCGCCAAGCTTGAGCGGTACGCCGACACACTGTTCGTCGTGCTTCGCCCCGCCCGATACCTCGACGACGTCGAAGAGGTTGAGTTCGGCGAGCTTCACGTGTTCGTCGGCCCCGACTTTGTGGTGACGATCCGTCACGCCGAATCGCCCAACCTTGCCAAGGTGCGTCAGCGCCTCGAAGCCGCGCCCGACCTGTTGAGGATGGGGCCGGAAGCGGTGCTGTACGCGATTCTCGATGAGGTTGTTGACGAGTACGCCCCGGTTATCGCCGGCCTCGAAAACGACATCGATGAGATTGAAGATCAGCTCTTCGCCGGTGACGAGGGCGTTTCGCTGCGCATCTACAAGCTGCTGCGCGAGGTCATCAACTTTCAGCGCGCCACCCAGCCGCTGGTTCCGATGCTCGAAAACCTGCTGCGTGGTTCCGACAAATACGAAGTGCCGCTGGAACTGCAGCGGGCGCTGCGCGATGTGCTCGATCACGTGCTGCGCATTGTGGAGCGTGCCAGCGCGTTCCGCTCGATTCTCGAAAACGCGCTGGCCGTGCAGGCGACCCTGGTCGCGCAGCGCCAAAACGACGAAATGAAGCGCCTCACCGAGCAGAGCATTTCGCAGGCCGAAGACATGAAGCGCATCTCGTCATGGGCCGCCATTTTGTTTGCTCCGACCCTGATCGGCGGCATTTACGGCATGAACTTTGAGGTCATGCCCGAGCTGCACTGGGCGTGGGGCTACCCGTTCGCGATCGGCCTGATGGCGGCGCTCGGCATCGGCCTGTACGTGGTGTTCAAGAAGCGCCACTGGCTGTAACGGCACTCGCGAGAAGCGGAACCACGGCGCGCGCTACCGCCTAGTGCTTGGCGTTGGCCTCGATAAACGCGCGCAGCGCCGCCTCATCGTTGGCAATATCGGTGGTGCGCTGCGGCAGCGCCAACAGCGCCTGATGCTCGGCTGACACCACGGGTGCCTCACCGAGCGCCTCGGTCACGGTCGCGGCGAACTTCTCCGGCAGCGCGGTCTCCAACACCAGCATCGGCACGGCAGGCTCCACGAAGAATGCGGCCACGTACACGCCGTCTGCGGTGTGCGGGTCGATCACGACGCCGGCATCCTCGAACGTCGCACGCATGGTGTGAATGCGGTGCGCGTGGGTTGAGGTTCCGCTGACGATGCCGTACTCCTCCGAGAAGCGAGCCAATTCGCTCGACAAATCAAAGGTTCCGGTCTCATCCAATTCGCGCCACAACGCGGCGGTGCGCTCGGGGTCGCGGCCGACGACCTCGTAGACGAAGCGTTCGAGGTTGGATGCCTTCGAGACATCCATCGACGGGCTGGAGGTTGCCGGCGTCTGCTCGGCCGAGCGCGGCCGGTAAATGCCGGTGGAGAAGAACTCGTGCAGCACGTTGTTTTCGTTGGTGGCGAGCACCAGCCGGCGAATCGGAACCCCCATGCTGCGGGCGTAGTGGCCCGACAGGATGTTGCCGAAGTTGCCAGACGGAACCGCGAAAGAGACCTCGAAACCGGCGCGGTCGGTCGCTGACACGGCATCGGTGGCGCGCAGCCACGCCCACACGTAGTACGTGATTTGCGCGGAAATGCGGCCGAAATTGATGGAATTGACGGCACCAATATGGTGCTTGCGCTTGAAATCGAGGTCTTGCGAGACGAGCTTGACGAGGTGCTGGCAGTCATCAAAATTGCCCTCGACGGCCACATTGTGAATGTTGTCGTCAAGCAGCGAGTACATCTGCGCCCGCTGGAAATCGCTCATCCGGCCCTGCGGCGACAGGATGATGGCCGAGAGCGTGTCTCGCCCGCGAATCGCATATTCGGCGGCAGAGCCGGTGTCGCCAGACGTGGCGCCGACAATGTTGAGCACCTCGCCGCGCTGCGTCAAAACGTAGTCAAGCGCGCCGCCCAAAAACTGCATTGCGAGGTCTTTGAAGGCGAGGGTTGGGCCCTCAGACAGGCCAACCAGCGTCATGCCGCCGTTGATCTGCTTGAGCGGAACGATGTCAGCCGAGCGAAACTTCTCGGTGTTGTACGACTCGTGGGCGATGCGCGCAAGCTCCGTCGGCGGTACATCGGTGGCGAACAGGCCGATGACGGTGGCGGCAAGCTCGGGGTAGGTGAGGGCTCGCAACTCTTCGAGACGGTCGCCGATCTGCGGAAGCGACTCGGGCACGGCAAGCCCGCCGTCGGCCGCCAGGCCCTCAACGATGACGTCTTGGTACGGACCCATGGCCGTTCCGCGTGTGGATACGTATTGCACAGCGCCGCCTTACTCTCACCGATTTCGGTGCCCTCAGCCTACCGAGTGCATGCGCGTGCGAGCGGCCACGTTTCAGCGGGTGACGCGAGAGAGTTCGGTGCCGGCGGGTACACGGCGGTGCCGCCAGGTAAGGTGTTGCCACGATGAATCGACTTGACCGCAACCCGAATGACCCGCCAACGCCGCGCGAGATTCTGTGGCGGCGCATCGGCATGGTCTCGATGTGGCTGACGACGCTCGCGCTGATTGTCGCCGTGGTTTGGCTCGGTGCCGCGCGATGGACGGTCTATACCGGCAGCCCTGGCGCTGAAACGCTGCGCGTCATCGGCCTCTCACTCATTTCGTTCGCGGTGCTGATGATCTCATTCGTCGCGATTGTGCTCGCCACGACCCTCAACAACGTACCGATTCGCCGGTTCGCCACCGTTGTCGCCGTGCTCGCCACCATCAGCGCCGCCGCCTCCCTCCTGGGGTTCTAGCAACTCTCCCCTGGTTCCGCCGCTACTCGACGCCGAAGGCGATGGTTCCGATGCCGTCGATGCTGCCCGTTACCGTCTGACCGCATTCAATCGGGCCGACGCCGCTGGGGGTCCCGGTCAGGATGATGTCGCCGGGCAGTAGCGTGATGGCCTGCGAGAGCGCGGCGATTACCTCGGGTACCGTCCAGATCTGTTGGTTGAGATCGCCGTCTTGGCGCGTCGTGCCATCGACGGCAACCGTGATGCGGCCGGCGGCTGGATGCCCAACCGCAGACGCCGGCACGAGCGCCGAGATCGGCGCCGATTCGTCGAATCCTTTTGAGAGATCCCACGGGCGCCGCAACGCCTTGGCCTCGTCTTGCATGTCGCGGCGCGTGAGGTCAACGGCAACGCCATAACCCCACACGGCGTCGAGCGCCTCAGCGGGCGAAACGGCGGCCGCGCGGGCACCGATCGCGACGGCGAGCTCAACTTCGTGGTGCAGATTCGCGGTTTGCGTCGGGTAGGCGACAACGGCGACGGAACCAGGCGGGCACGCGACAACAGCCTCCGCGGGCTTCATGAAGAAGAACGGCGGCTCGCGGTCGGGGTCATGCCCCATCTCGCGTGCGTGATCGGCATAGTTGCGCCCGACGCAATACACCCGCCGAACCGGAAAGCTCTCGTCAGAACCCAACACAGGCAGCGAGTGGGGTTCGGGCGCTTCGATCACAAAAGCCATGCCTTCATCTTGACACCACCGGATGCACCCATAGGGTCGAATAAGAGAGGCAGAGACGCCGTCGTTTGCCCAACGCCACCGGAAGGGCACCCGTGACCACTGTCATCTACGACGCCGTTCGCACGCCATTTGCACGCTTTGGCAAGGCATACGCTGACGTGCGTCCCGACGATCTCGCGGCCGTCGTCATGCGCGCGACGATCGAGCGCAGTGGCCTTGACCCGGCACGCATTGATGACGTGATCTTTGGCGACGCCAATCAGGCCGGCGAAGACAACCGCAATGTTGCGCGCATGGGGGCGCTTTTGGCTGGGTTTCCCACGTCCGTGACCGGAACCACGGTGAATCGCTTGTGCGGATCATCCGTTGACGCCGTGATTCATGGTTCCCGAGCCATCGACGCCGGTGACGCGCAGTTTGTCTTGGCCGGTGGCGTCGAATCGATGACGCGTGCGCCGTTTGTGGTGCAGAAGGCTGAGCGCGCATTTCCGGGCGGCAATGCGACGATGTGGAACACGGCCATCGGGTGGCGCATGGTCAACCCGGTATGGCCGGAGCCGTGGTCAATTTCCAACGGGCAGTCGGCAGAAAAGTTGGCTGAGATGTACGGTATCTCTCGCGAAGAGCAGGATGAGTTTGCCGCCCGTAGCCACCGTCTGGCGGCGGATGCGTGGGCTGCCGGCTTCTACGACAGCGAAATCGTGCAGGTTGACGGACATGAGCTGACGCGCGACGAGGGTATTCGTGACGACTCGACGGCGGCGTCACTGGCGGCGCTCAAGCCTGCCTTCGCGGCGAACGGAACCGTCACCGCCGGCAACTCGTCGTCGCTGAACGACGGTGCCAGCGCGATTCTGCTCGGCTCGGAGGGCGCGCTCGACGCTGAACCGCTCGCCCGCATCACTGGTCGTGGTGCGTTTGGCAATGATCCCGACATTTTCGGCATTGCGCCCGTTGAAGCCGCCAACCGGGCGCTCGAGCGGGCCGGGAAGACGTGGGCAGACGTCGACGTTGTTGAGCTCAATGAGGCCTTCGCCGCGCAGTCGCTGGCGTGTCTGCGGTTGTGGCCAGAGCTTGACCCAGAAAAGGTCAACATCCACGGCGGCGCGATCGCGATTGGCCACCCGCTGGGGGCTTCGGGCGGCCGCATCATTGGCCACGCCGCACACGAATTGGCGCGCCGCGGCGAGGGAGTGGCGGTCGCTGCGATCTGCATCGGCGTTGGTCAGGGGCTTGCCGTCGTGCTGGAACGGTAACGCGGCACGACGGGGTGAGGCGCGGGTGTGGCGTTGTGGCGGTACCGCGGGTGTAGTGTCTTGGCGGTACCGCGGCATCGCGAGCCAGCCTCGTGGCAGGGCGCCACGGCACGCAAGCCAGCCTCGCGAGCGCGGCGCTATGGTTCCGCCGATCTCTTAATCAGCCGAAGCCCGGGGCGTTAACGCCCGAAGGTGAATTCCACCATGAGTTCGTCGGCGAGGTCTTCGAGTTTGGTCTGCAGGCTGTCGGCCTCTGCGTCATCGAGCAGCACGGTTGCGGTGGCGATAAACAGATTGCCACCGGCCATTGGCGCTTCGACGACGTCGCTGGAGAGGCTTTCAATGCTGGCGCCCGCGGTGCTGATGACATCGGTGATCTGCCGCACGATTCCGGGGCGGTCGTCGCCGACAAAATCGATGGTGAGGCGGTTCACCGCGGGAATCGGTGACGGCGTTCCGCGCTGCACAGTGATGGCGAGGTGCTGCTGCAACGGCGCAAGCGCGTCGGTCAACGCGTCGACGTTGTCGTCGGCGATGTCGACCAGCACGATGCCGGCAAATTTGCCGGCCAAATGCGCCATTTCTGAGGTTGCCCAGCTGCCGCCGTGGCTCGCGATGATCTCCGACAGGTCGGCCACCAGGCCCGAACGGTCGTCGCCGATAACAGTCAAAACAAGAGTCGTCACATGCGTGAGTCTAGGAGTGGCGGCGCGAAATTGACACCCCCAACGCCGTGTCTGAGGTGCGTGCTAGCGTGAATTCTCCGATCAATGATGGCCAGGGAGGCACTGTGACTCAGACGCCGCAACAACACTTTGAGAGCGCGTTGCGCGAGGCTGGCCCAGACGCTGCGGCAGCCGAAGCGCTGGCCGCGCACGGTCTTGACCTGCGACTCATCCCAACGCCCGCCTCTGCCGATGACGTGCCGGCGGAGCCGGCAATCTCGAGCGAGTTTCCTGAGGTCGTGGCTCTTGCCGACTGGCTTCGCAGCGTCTCGCGTGGCTTCCTTGACGCCGAGCCCGACGAAAAATCCCTGCCATCGCGCTATGGCGCATTTGTCGCACGGCGAAACATCGGGGTGTTCGACCCCACAACCGCGCAGCCGCAACTGCCGGTCGGAACCTTCGGGTCGTTCGTTACGCAACTGACGGTTCCGGGGCAGTCGGCAGTTGAAGCCTTCGCCATCACCGCTGTGACGGTCGCTGCCACTCATCGGCGCCGCGGCATTGCGCGCCAAATGATGGAGGGTGAGCTGCGCGCCGCCGTGGCGGCAGGGCTCTCGGTCGCCGTGCTGACGGTGAGCGAATCATCGATCTACCAACGCTACGGCTTTGCGCCGTCGGCGCCGGCCGCAACCTGGGTTATCGACCGCAAGCGAGCTGGTTTTTCGGCGCCCGCCACCGCGGGCAGGCTTGACTACCTCTCGCGCGAGCAGTTTCGCGAGCTCGCGCCCGTGCTTCACGATCGTGTTCGGTTGGCATCGCCAGGCGAGATTGTGCCAACAGGCATGCACTGGGATCGCTTTGCCGGCACACTTCCTGGTGTGAAGAACACCGAGGCGCTGCGGTTTGTGCAATACCGCGACAGCGACGGCGTGGTGCAGGGCCTCGTCGTGTATTCACTGCGCGAGAACGACGCCGACTACACCAAGACGGCTCTTGACGTTTCGTTGCTGATGACGGCGACCGACGAGGCCTACGCTGCGATGTGGCGGTACCTGTTTGAACACGACCTCATCGGTGACATCACCCTGTCGTTGCGCAGCGTCGATGAGCCGGTGCGATGGATGCTCGCCGACCAACGCGCGGCCGTTGTCACGGTGGTCGATCACCAGTACGTGCGCATTCTCAATATCGTGACTGCGCTGCAATCGCGCACCTATGGTTCCGCCGGTCGCGTCGTTCTTGAGGTGACCGATCCACTCGGAATCGACGCAGGGCGCTTCGCGATCGACGTCGACGACTTCGGCCAGGCAGTCGTCACGCGCGATGCGACGGCCGAGGCTGATGCCACCCTCACGACCGTCGAGCTGTCGGCGCTGTTCATCGGCGGAACATCCGCCGCAACGCTGGTATCGGCCGGCCGGGTGACCGTGCGCGACGCCGGCGCCACCGGCCCTGACAGCGTCACCGGGCGCATTGACGCGATGTTCCGTACCCCCACCGAGCCCCGCTTGAGCTTCTGGTATTAGCCCACAGGCTGAAACACACACCGCTCCCCTGAGGAGTGGGGTGTGTTTCGTTGTAGCCGGGTGTGAATCGTTGTAGCCGGGGCGTGTTTCGTTGTAGCCCGCCCCTCCGGGCCCGGCCGTAGGTGTTTGGGCTGCCTGGCTGCCTGCCTCGCGCCCGACGCCGACGCGACAGCAGGAGATTGTGCTGGGAGAAGGTGTTTTTTGTGGAGATCTCCTTCTGTGGGCGTAATCTCCTGCTGCGGCGTGGGGGAAAAAGCGGTGGGGGGTGAGCTCACTGGGCGAGCTCATCCCCCACGCGGGGTGTTTGGGCTGGCTGCCTCGTGCCTGGCTCCAACCCGGGGTGTTTGGGGTGGCTGCCTCGAGCTGGCCCAGCGCGGGGTGTTCGGGCTGGCTGCCTCGCGTCATGCGCCGACGCGACAGTAGGAGATTCCGCCGGGGGAAGGTGTTTCTTGTGGAGATCTCCTTCTGTGGGCGTAATCTCCTGCTGCCGCGTGGGGAAAAGTGGTGGGGAAAAAGTGGTGGGGGATGAGCTCGCCGGGGCGAGCTCATCCCCCACCGAGGGGTCGGCCTCAGCGGGTGGGCCTAGCCCTCCTCGGAAGCGTGCGCGACGGCCGAGCGGCGGCGGCCCAGCATGATGCAGGCGCCCGCGGCGAGCAAGAGCACGCCGCCCGCCCACACTGCTGGCGTTGCCTCGAAGCCCGTCATCGCAAGGTCTGACCCGCCCGGCGTGACCGGCGGTGTCACAACCACCGGCGGCGTCACACCACCGGGGGGAGTCACGACCGGCGGCGTCACACCACCGGGGGGAGTCACGACCGGCGGCGTCACCGGAGGCGTGACCGGCGGCGTCACCGGGGGAGTGACCGGCGGCGTTACGGGAGGCGTCACCGGGGGAGTCACCGTCGGTGTGTTGGTGACCGCGCCGAACGTTGCCGTCAACTGCTCAGCGTTGACAACGGCCGTGAATGCACCAGTCGCCAGGTCATACCCGGCGGGAGCCTTCGTCTCACGCAACGTGTACTCACCCCACGCCAGCTCGACAACCTGCAGGGCGCCAACTGTTGCGTCTGCGTCGTTCGTGCCGTTGTCAACCACGGTGATGGTTCCGCTTGGCCCCGTCAGCTCCCACTCCGATCCGGCAAGCGCCGCACCATCGGGGTCGACCTTGGTCCACGAGACCGCGCCGAGCGGCTGCACAACCGGGTTCGCCGTGTTCGTCAGGGTCAGCTCGACCCCACCCGTGCTACCCGGCGTGACCTCGTACGTGCCATTCTCACCGGGAACCACGCCCTCGCCGGTCAGCGTCCACGCACCCCACTCGACGCCCGCGATTGACGGCAGGTTGATCTCTTCGATCACGAACGTGTACCCAAGCAGGATGCGATCACTGCGCACCGGCTGACCAACCGAAACGTTCAGCGTCTTGGCCTCATCCGTTGATTCCTTGACGCTGTAGCGAACCGTGAAGGTCGCATCCTGCGCCAGCGCCGCCTGCTCACCCGTCACAGCCTTGGTGATCGTGAAGCGGGTGTACTGCTCGCCGGTGCCGACGCCGCCGCCATCAGGCGTCACGGTCGAGGTCGATGATGTGGTCGTGGTGCCAACCGTGGCGGTGTTTCCGAAGACGTCCCCCTCGACGACGATGCCGTCGGCCTCCGTCATGTACTGCAGACGGTAGGCGACATTCGGGCCCTCGGCGACATTCGTGGCCACAAAGTTGAACGACTTCATGTCGGGGGTGAACTCGATCGTGTAGTTCGACGGAGCGACTTCGTTCCAGTTGCCGACAAGCTGGCCGTTTTCGACGGCGCGCTGATACAGCACGACCTCGCCCGTGTAGGAGTGGTACTCCTGCTCCAGATCCAGCTGATCGGCGACGGTGAACGTGCCGTTGTGAACGTAGGTTCCGGGGATGCCGACCGTCCAAGAGATGCGACCAGGCTGAGTGGTCAGTTCGCTGTACTTGTACGGGTTCTGCGGAGCAGACATGTCTTCGGGAATGATCCCGCCCTCGCCGGGAAGATCAACGATCACAATTTGATCGCCGACTTCGAACCGCACCGTTTCTTCGGTCGTGGTGCGGGAGGCTTTCGCGCTCATCCAGAACGATCCGCCGACATTTTCTTGGCCGTTCACCTCCGCCGTCAGCGTGCACACGACCTCGGCTTCGACGTCTTGGGAGACCACGCAGTTGGCCATGACGGCCTTCGTCACGGGGTCAATGATCGGGAATTCGCCGGTACCCCAGCGGCGAAACTCCGTCGGGAGCGTCATCCCGAAGGTTTCACCCTCCATCGCGCCGTCCGGCACGCTCCAATCGGCACTGATCATGACGCGGTTCCACTGGTGAAGCGGGCCGTCAGTGTTGTCATCGCGTTCGAGCGCAATGTTGGAGATGGCGTCTGGGTAGGTGACGACAGGCGCGGCATTCGCTGCGGCTACTGCCCCAAATACGCTCCCCACGAGCAGCAGTAGCGCGGTGGATGCCGCGGCAAATATTCGTCCCTTGCGGGCTGCGAGAAGTCTGTTCTGCATGTTCCGTTCCTCTGAATAGACGGTTTGCCTAAGAGACGCGCGCGGAACCATTAGATAACGCCGGTATCGTAATACTCAGGAAAATCCCAGGTTGAGTTTCTGGCTAGTGAGCCGCGTCAACGTGCACGCAGTGCTGACTTCATGCGCGTGAAAAGATCAAGGGGTGAAGATCATTGCGGCGGCAGACGGCTCGGCACTCGGTAATCCTGGTCCGGCGGGCTGGGGATGGTACGTCGACGAGCAACACTGGGCGAGTGGCGGGTGGCCGCACGGAACCAACAACATGGGTGAGCTCATGGCCGTGCTGGATTTGCTGCAGCAGACTGCGCACCTCGACGCGACCCTGCACATTCTGTGCGACTCGCAATACGTCATTAACTCCGTCACCAAGTGGATGCCCGGCTGGAAGCGCAACGGCTGGAAGAAAAAAGACGGCAAGCCGGTGCTCAACGTCGACCTGATGAAGGCCATCGATGAGGCCATCGCTGGCCGTCCCGTCACCTTTGAATGGGTGAAGGGGCACGCCGGTCATCACCTCAACGAGAAGGCCGACGCCCTCGCTAACGCCGCGGCCACCGCCTATCAGGCCGGTCGTGCCACGAACCCTGGCCCGGGATTTGCGGCACCCGTCACGGGCGCCGCGCCCGAGGTTCCGGCCGCCACGGCGATCATGCCGGCCGCCTCCGCGACCGCCCCCGTGGTTCCGCCCGCGGCGGCGCCCGCACCGGCGGATGCCGACCTGTTCTCGCTGTTCGACGATCTTGATTCGCCGGCTACCGCGCCGGCCGCCCCCGCCGCACCCCGACCCACCGGCGCCGAACCCCGCCTCATCACTGAGCCCGCCGCATCGGCGATCGATACCGTCATCGCGGGTGAACGCGCGCTGCTCACAGCGGACGTGCGTAGCGATCCCACCCGGGTCGCCGCGCTGTTACACACGCAGTTTCGTGAGATCGGACGCTCGGGGCGACTCTTCACCCGCGACGAGATTCTTGCGCACATCGCGCCTCTTGACCCACCCGTCACGCTCGAGGTGATCAGCGCCGAGCAGATCGACGCCAACACGATCCTGCTGCTGTGGCGATCGGTCGGCGAGACGCCGGCGCTACGCTCCTCGACCTGGGTGCGCACCACCACCGGGTGGGCACAACGTTTTCACCAGGCAACCGCCGAGGCCTAGCCGCCAGCGCCGCGTCACACCACCGCATCACAACATCACGCCACACCAGCGCACCGCGTCGCGGTGAAACTGCAAATCTGGCACCACATCCGGCCGATCTCGTGGTGTGATTGCACATAGACCTTCCCTTGGTGGGTGGGAAAGGCGTCGATCCGGGCCCTGTGCTCGGCGATGCCGTGTCAATCGGTGTGGCATTCGTGTGGAGAATCGCCTCATCGTCGGCACCGGTGGGGGAGTCGCCGAATTTCGGGGGCTTCCCCATTCGCGCCTGGCTTCAAGACCCATGCGAATGCACGTGGCGAGGCGGGTGGGGTCGTCGCGACCGGGCAGAATGGAAGGGTGTGTGCTGTGCGCTTGATTCCTATCCACAACGACATCGTCTCCTCCTCGTGGGGCATGCCGGGGGGTATCTCGCGAGCACTGGGGTGGCCGGAGACCACCGACGCGCAGGCCGAACTCTGGCTGGGCGCGCACCCGTCGGCTCCCGCTCGCCCGATCGAAGCGAACGACTTCGAGGCTCTCGATGAGTGGGAGAAGCAAAGCGGAACCACGCTGCCGTATCTGCTGAAGGTGCTCACCGCCGCACACCCCCTCTCGCTTCAAGCGCACCCCAACCCCGCGCAGGCCGCCGCCGGATTCGCCCGCGAAGAGGCAGCAGGCATCGCCCGCACCGCGTTCGATCGCAGCTACAAAGACCCGTACGCCAAGCCGGAGCTCATCGTCGCGCTGAACGACGGCTTCCAAGCGCTGTGCGGGTTCCGCCCCATCGCCCAGACCGCCGCGGTCCTGACCCAGCTCGCTGAGATTGCGCCAGAACCGGAACCCGTGCGCGCGTTTCGCGAGCTACTCACCACCGAGGGCCTCAGAAACACCGTCGCCTTCACGCTGTCTCGCACAGCCGACGTGCAAACCCTGGTGGCCGCGTTGGTTGCGGCAGACCAGGTCGATGGAACCATTGCTCCGGTTATCGGCATCGTGCAGCGGGCGTTCCCACACGATGATGGCATCGCGTTGGCGCTGCTGCTCAATCATCTGACGCTCCGCGAAGGGGAGAGCCTGTGGCTGCCGGCGGGCAACGTGCACGCGTACCTTCACGGCAGCGGCATAGAACTGATGGGCCCGAGCGACAACGTGTTGCGCGGCGGGCTCACCCCCAAGCACATCGACGAGGCCGAGCTGATGAACACGCTGGTGTTTGACGAAGTCGCCGATCCGCGCCTGCAACCGATCGAACTGGCCGACGGCGTACGCACCTACCGACCGGCATCCGTGCCATCGGGCGAGGGCGTACCCTTCGAACTCTGGGAGGTGACGGCCCAGGCCACGCTCACGCTGCCCTCCGCCTCGATTTTCGTCGTCACCGACGGCGACTTCACCCTCACGCTCCCTGGTTCCGAGCCCCCCCTTGCCGCTGGTTCCGAGCACCACCTTGCTCGTGGTTCCGCGCACTTCCTCACCGACGGCGCCGTCGCTACGATTTCTGGTGGCGGCCGAATGTGGGTGGCCACCGCACGCTAGCAACACGACAGGACGCGCATGGAGAACTACGACCTCAAAAAAGTACGTCGCGACCTCTACGCGCCCGGTGCCCGCGCCTTTGCGCAGGTGGTTGTTCCGCCGATGTCGTTCTTGCAGATCAGCGGAGAAGGAAACCCCAACACCGCCCCCGCCTATCGGTTGGCGATCGAGACGCTCTATATGACGAGCTATGCGGTGCGCGCGCTCGCGAAAGCGGAGTTAGGGCGCACACATACCGTCGCGCCGCTGGAAGGCCTGTGGACCGCAGACGACTACACCGCCTTCACCACCCGCGACAAAGACGTGTGGCGTTGGACGATGATGATCGCCCAACCGGAGTGGATCACGCCGGGCATGGTAGACGAGGCTCGCGCGCGTGCCGCGGCAAAGGGTGCGCCCGCGATTGATCGGCTGACCTTCGCCGAGTACGACGAGGGTCTGAGCGTGCAAATCTTGCACATTGGGTCGTATGACGATGAGGCGCCAACGCTGGAGCGCCTGCACAACGAGTACATTCCCGCGGCCGGGCTGCGCATGACCGGGCCGCATCACGAGATCTACCTCTCAGACGCCAGAAAGACGGCGCCCAAGAAACTACGCACGATTCTTCGCCAACCGGTCGCGCCCGCCTGAAGCACGCGGGCGCCACGTGCCACGCAGCGTCGTCAGGAGCCTGGGCACCCGCTGGGCAGCGGCGCCAAGCACCTCGATAAACTAGTGCCATCGCAGGCGCCCGGACGACCGGTTCCGCCCCCACCCCCAGCGGACGACCGCACGGAAGATGCTCATGACTGTTCTCCGCACGGTACTCACCCCCAGCGCTCTCACCAGCCTGGCGCTCGGCTGGCTCGGCGTGCTCGCGCTCGCGGCCGCCGCCCCGATGCTCGCCGCCGCCCCGCCCGCCATTACGTGGCTTGCCCTCGCCGGCGTTGTCGCCGTCATTCTGGTCGCCGCGTTCGGCGTTGTGGCGCAAGCCGAAGCGCTTGCGCACCGGCTGGGTGACCCCTACGGCTCGCTGATCCTCACCATCTCGATCGTGCTGGTCGAGGTGATTCTCATCGCCTCCGTCTTGCTCGGCCCCGGCGAGCACGCCACCATCGCCCGCGATTCGGTGATGGCGGTCACCATGATCATTCTGGGTCTGGTCGTCGGGCTGTCGCTCGTGGTCGGCGCTCGCGGCGGCGCGCGGGTGCAGCAGAGCGGAACCAACAGCTACCTGCTGATGATCGTGCTGCTGACAGCGGTTGCCTTCGTGGTTCCGTCTTTCTTGCCCGGCGGCACGTACACCGGAACCCTCGCACTGGTTGTCGCCGCCGTCTCGATCGTGGGCTACGGGCTGTTCTTGGCGCGCCAACTCGGCGCGCACGCCGCCGACTATCGCGAAATCGGCGAGTCGGCTCACGAACACCGCTATGTGCGCGAGGTCGTGCGCACCCACGGCGGCGAACTCGTGGCGCGCACGCTCTTGCTCGTCGCCACCGTGGTTCCGATTGTTCTCATGAGCCATGACATGTCGACCCTCATGAACACCGCTTTCACCGAGGCGGGGGTGCCGCTGGCGCTTTCTGGTGTGGTGATCGCCGCCATCGTCTTCATGCCGGAGACGCTCACCACGCTGCGCGCGGCCAGGGCGGGCGAGTTTCAGCGCGTCGTTAACCTCTGCCTTGGCGCGCTGGTGTCGACGGTTGGCCTGACGATTCCGGTGGTGTTGGTGATCGGTGAGATCACCGGGGCACACGTGGTGCTGGCGCCAGAACTCACCCAGTTGCTGCTGGTGGGCGCCATGATTGCAGCGACCATCTGGGCGTTCTGGGGCGGCAAGACCACACGCGCTCGCGGCATTGTGCCGCTCGCGCTATTTGCCGCCTACTTCGTGATGATCGCGCTCTAACGAGAAGATCATCACCCTCTGACGGCAAAGCTGAGGGGGCGGGCGCCTGATCGCGCCCGCCCCCTCATGCGCACCCCCACGGCTACGTCGAGCGCAGCACCCCCACGGCTACGTCGAGCGCAGCACCCCCACGGCTACGTCGAGCGCAGCACCCCCACGGCTACGTCGAGCGCAGTGCCTCGACGGGCTCGATCTTGGCCGCACGCCTAGCCGGATACCAGCCAGATGCCCACCCAACGACCGCGCCGAGAAGCGCGCCAACGATGGCAACGACGGGATTCACGACGGGCGTCCAGCCCTGCGTCACCGCGACAATCACCACACCGATGACGCCGAGCGCCGCACCGATCAGGCCACCCAATAGGCCAATCACGATCGACTCCACCAAGAACTGTCCGGCGATCTGCTTTCGCGTCGCGCCGAGCGCGCGCCGCAATCCGATCTCGCCGGTGCGTTCCAACACGCTGAGCAGCGTGACGTTGGCGATGCCGAGACCACCGGCCAGCAGCGAAATGGCACCCAGAATCAAGAACACAATGTTGATGTCTGCCTGCACGTTGCTGCTGAGATCGCTCGCGCCTTGAGGCGCCTTGACCTCGAAGGAGTCTGGCTTCTCGGGTGCCAGCGCAATGGGAGCCTGCTCGGCAACGACCGGGCCCGCGCCGTAGTCGATCTTGATCTGCAATTGCGCGGGCGCGACCAACCGGAAGTCTTCGCGCGCAGAACCCATCGGAATCCACACGGTTTCTAGCAACGACCCGCGCGAATCGAGCGTGTCGACAATGCCGATCACGCTGTACGCGATGCCGTCGATGAAGATCGATGGCTGCGTCTCCACGCGCGAGATGCCCAAGCGGGTGGCCGCGTTCTTGCCCAGCACCGCAACCCGGTCGCCGCGCTCGTCGTGGCCCTCGTCAAACATTCGCCCGGTTTGCAGGGTGCCGCCCAGCACCGTCAACAGCTCGCTCGACGCTGCCGTCAACCCGGGAGGAGTCTTCGCGGCAACGGACGGGTCGTTGATCGGAACCGCGGTGATGGCAGTGATGCCCTCAACATCGGCCGTGAGTGCGGCGCCGGTAACCCCGACGAGACGTTCCACCCGCGAGGGCGAATCCCACGGCAGGGTGCCGGTAGCGATGGTCGACTGGCCGCGGTTGGCTTCGCCCGGCGTCACGATCACCTGTGTCGCCGCCGCCGCGTTGAACTGAGTGGCAATTTGGTTGGCCGCCGTCTGCGCAAACGCCAGCGTCGCCACCAGCGACCCAATGCCAAGCACCGTGCCGAGCGTCGTCATGAACAATCGCGCGGGGCGAGAACCAATGTCGGTCGTCGCCTCCACCACGAGGTCTTGAAAGTTAAAGCGATCCGCTCGCTTCACCGGCTCCAGAAGTTGCGGCGACGCTTCAATCGCAGCCGCTGGTTCCGTCGCCGCGTTCTTCTTGGCGCCACGCTTCTTGCGCTTGAATGGCCACATCATGCCAGCTCCGTGAGTCGGCCGTCGCGAATCTCAATTCGGCGGCGCGCACGATCGGCGACGTGCTGATCGTGCGTAATGATGACGAGGGTCAGACCGTCGGCGTTGAGCTCTTCAAACAGCTCCATCACCTCGCCAGACGTGCGCTGGTCAAGGTTGCCGGTCGGCTCGTCGGCCAGCAGTAGCTTGGGCCGCGACACCACCGCGCGCGCCACGGCTACGCGCTGGCGCTCACCACCCGACAGCGAGCCGGGCAAGAAATCGACGCGATGACTCAACCCCACGCGGTCAAGGGCCTCGCGTGCCCGGTCGTCGCGTTCGCGACGCGGAACCCCGCTATAGAGCATCGGCATCAGCACGTTATCGAGCACGGTGCGCCTGGGCATCAGGTGAAATGACTGAAACACGAAGCCGATGAAGCGCGCTCGAGCCGCCGCACGGTCGTCTTCAGACAGGTTGCTGGTGAGGGCACCAGACAACTTGTACTCACCGACGGTGGGGCGATCGAGCAGGCCGAGAATGTTGAGCATGGTGGATTTGCCGGAACCGCTGGGGCCGACAATGCCGACGTAGTCACCCGGTTCGATGGTCAGGTTGATGCCCTTGAGCGCCTGAACCTCGGGCGGCCCGGGAAATGACCGTGTGACGTCGCGAATCTCCACGACGGGGTCGGTCATGAACCCACCACTACGAGATCGCCCTCTTCTAGCTCACCCTTGATCGGCTTCACCTCGACGTAGCCCCCGGCGGCAAGGCCGGTCTCGACGGTCACGAGACGCGTTTCAGCGTCTTCGCCGTCACGCGGGTCACCAACAACAACCTCGACGCGGCTCTCGCCACCGGGGCCCGCGGTCAACGCCGACGGCGGAACAGAGAGCACGTCGCCCTCGGTCGCGCCCACCGGAATCTGCACGCGAACGTTGCTGCCCTGCACCTGCTGAATCTGTTCCGCAGTAAAGGGTGCCGGCTCCAACGTCACAGACCACCGGTCGGTAGCGTTCTTGCCCGGCTCCACCTTGGTGATGGTCGCGGTGTGTTCGGAGTCATCCGGCATCGCGAACGTGGCAACGGTTCCGACGGCGAGCAGCTTGCCATCGGCGGCCGCAACCGACCCCGCCAGCTCTAGCGTTGCGCCGGAAACCGTCATAGCGACGCCTTCCGGAGCGGAACCACGGGCAATGTTCACCTCGTTAACGAGGCGGGGCAGCTGCGTCAGGTAGAGCACCTCGCTCGATGGCAAGTAGGGCTGAACGGCTTGGCGAGCGTCTTCCAACGACTCCTGAGCGGAGCTCAGTCCGGCGCGTGCCGACTCAAGCGCCGACCACTCGCTTGACGTGTCGGCGGCGACGAAAAGCTGGTCGCGCTGAAGCTGAGCAAGCGCCAGGTTGTCGCGGGCGTCGCCAATTGCCGACTCGGAACGTTCTTCACCGGTCTTCGCCTCAAGGTCGGCCAGCGTGCGCTTCGCCGAGGCGACGGCGTTATCCGCCTGCTTCAACGCGACCGGGTCAACGGTGCCGGAAGCGGCCTTGTCATAGGCTGCCTGTGCTTGATTGACGTTGGTTTGCGCGTCGGTGACAGCCTGTTGCGCTGCGCGGTAGCCGTCATCGGCGCCCTCATCGCTGGGAGGCAACGGGTAGCCAACCTGGGCGTACAGCGCCGCGATGCCATCGGCCAGTGCCTGATCGAAGACGTTGTTACTCACGTCGCCCGCAGCAATCCCCACCGATGCCAGCGCTTGCTTGAGCTGCAGCACGTCTGGTCCGGAGACCCCGATGCGCAGCGTGCGATAGGACGGCAGGTCGCCGGGCAGCACGAACACGGGGCGACCCGAAATCTCGGCGACGATCGACAGCGCCTTGAGCTCGGTGCCGACTGCCGGCACCTGCCCGGTCACGATCGCGCCACCGCTGAACGATGACGTGTCGAGCTTGACGTCGACGGAGTCGGCGAAGCTGATGTCGGAGCGAATCGTCACGTCGTTGGAGAGCTTGCCGTATTCGACCGGAACCGTGATGAGGCCGGCGTCTGGCGCCTTCGCATTGTTCGCAGCGTCGGCAGGCGAGGTGATGAAATGCCCGATGAGCAACCCGCCGATCAGGGCGACAATGGCTACGACGGCGCTGATCCACAGGCCCTTGTTGCCGCGGAACACGCGGCTCCAGCCGGAGCCCTTCTTGCCTTTTTCCGCATCGCCTGCGGCGGCAGTGAGTTCATCAAACTCCAACACCTCAGTGCGCGGCGCGTCGTCTTCGAGCTCGGCGATCACCGTCGTTTCGTCGTCAGAACCATCTCCTGGCGCTGCGGCATCACTGTGGCGCTTGGCACTCATCCCTTAGCGGCCTGTTCCTGAGCTGCCTTGAACTCGTCGAGTTCCTTCTTGTTCTCCTTGACGAACTGCTCTTCGAGAGCGAACTGAGCCTTCAGGCGGGTGTCTTGGTAGTCGGTCTGGTTGCGGCACTCGAGGTCGGCGAGAGCGGTCTTGACTTCGCGCTTTCCGATTTCTTGGGCATCCTTGTTGTCTTTCATGGGGTCACCGTTTGCCCAGTCTTCTTCGGTGAAGCCCTCGTAGAGCTTGTTGAGCTCCTCGTAGAAGCTCTCCTGAGCCTGCATTTGCTTCGCGAAGTCGAAGCCGGCCTCCGCCATGCACGCAGACCAGTCGGCCTCCAGCTTTTCGATCTCCGGCGACTCTTCGACCTTGGTGTAGAGCTCGCTCATGCGCGTGGTGAGATCTTCGAACTGCGTCCAAATGTCTTGCGAGCTGCCGTACACCTCGTTGTCGGCGTAACCCTGGCAGCCGTATTGGGTCCAGTCGTACTCGACCATTCCGCCGTCTTCGCTAGAGGCAGCCTCTTCCATCTCTTCTTCCGTCATCGGCTCGCCGTAGAGCGCGACCGAGTAGGCCTCCCGCTCAGACTCCGAGAGGGTGTCGAGATACTCCTGGTTGGGGTCAACCCACTCCGTCTGCTCGGGCTGGGGTTCTTCGGCCATCTGCTCGTTGTACGGGCTGTTGATGATGCCGTAGCCGTACTTCTCGACCCATTCCTTCTTGTCTGGCTCCCACTCGACATCCTCGCCAAATGAGACGCTTCCGCCAGAGTTTTCCATGGGCTTGTATTCAAACCCTTCATCGGTCATGCACTGCGCAATGAGCTCTTCACGCTCGATGTTTTGCGCGTCCATCTCCGCTTGCATCTCTTCTTCGGTCTTGTTCGGGTCGTAGCCCGCGTTCCAGTACTCGGCGAGCGGCGAGTCTTCCCACGAGAGCTCGTTGCCGCCATCTCCGCCGCCAGAACAGGCGGCAAGTGGAAGTGCGAGCGCCACGGTGGCGGTAGCTGCGAGGAGAAGTCGAGTGGTACGCATCGTTGGTCCTTGGCTCCGGTGGTCGAGGTGCGGCTGGGGCGCACAGAATCCATCTAACAGTAGGTGTCGGCGCCGCGCAGAAAGTCTCAGCAATGTGGGGGTTATCTCCGGGATGCCCCTGATTACGCCGCACCATTTCGCGAAAAGTACCCCGAAACGGACTGACGCGGTGCCCAGCCCGAAGGCCGGGACACCGCGTCGGTTGATCCCCCACAAACAAACTTAGAGAGTTTCACACCCCAATGTCTGTCCCCCTTTCGGCGGACATTTCGCAATTCGCCACACAATTATCGAAACTTCTGCTCAAACCGAGGCGGATTTTGGCGGGCGAGCGTACAGAGAGGGCGCGGGTAGACTGGAGAGACCGCGATTCGTGAGGACAACATGCCCGCCGCCAAGACCCCGACGTTTACTGTGCGTCACCTTCAGCGTGCACGCGCTCTTTTCGCCGCCATGGCTGCGATCATGATCACCTTCACGAGCGATCACTCCGCCCCAATCGGCCTCGCTGCGTTCAGCGGTTTCGCCGTGGCGACGGGTTTGGTGTGGGCATTGTCGGCGTGGCTTGTCTACCCAGCCGGCCGCCGCGCGGTTCCGATTCTGTTGGCTCTCATCAACGGCAGCGCGGGAATTATTGCCTCGTCGCCGATGGCGCGCACCACAACGATGTTCTTCATGATGGTGATCACGTGGGCTGCCTTGACCGCCATTGTCGAAGGCTGGTGGGCGCTTCACGAGCGCCGCGGCCCGCACGCCGCCGAGGCGAAAGACTCGCTTGGTGTTGCGATCATCACCGCGGTGCTCGCCATCGCGATTGCTCTTATTCAGCCCACCTTTGCGCTGGAATACTTCAACGAGGCGATCCAAGAGGGCGGCACCCTGACCGGCATCACCATCGCCGTCGGTGTTTTCGGTGGCTACGCGGCCATCATTGCTGTGTATCTCGGCATCGCCGGGTTCTCACCTAAGAACGACGTAGTCACGCCACAACCGGCGCCTGCGCAGGAGGTTTCGTCATGACCGATAAGAAAGCGTCGCGCCGCGAGCTGATGCGTCCGGTGCAGTTGCTGAGCATCGCCTTCGGTGCTGCGCTGTTCGCCGGCTTCGTCACCGCCATGTCGTCGGGAATGTTCCAGGGCGAAAACGTGTGGACTCTCACTCTGGTGATGACAGGTTCCACTTTTATCGTCGTGCTGCTGCTGCTGTCGATGCTGCTGCTGGCCGTCGACCCTGCCGACGTCAAGAAGCAGATCGACCGCCCCGTCTTGCTCGACAAAGAAGACGACAAGTAGTCACCTCAACGAAATCGGGCCGCGCGCATCAGCACGCTGCCCGATTCTTCGTTGAGGGGCGGAACCTCGGGTTCGGAACCTAGGGGCTGGGAGTTGCCGAGTCGGGATTGGTGACCGTCGGGTCGAGGTGTGCTGTCTCAACCGATGGTTTCTCCCTGGCCTGCGCGCGAGCCCACACCACAAAGCCGATCGCGGTGAAGATGCCGTAGAAGAGGTACATGAAGGCGGTGGCGTAGTATCCGGCACTGAACAGCAGCGGTACGCCAATGACGTCGACGGCGACCCACACCAGCCAGAACTCGGTCCATCCCTTCGCCATGGCAAACGTTGCCAGAAGCGAGCCGACGAACGTCCACGCGTCTGCCCAGACGGGCTCGTATGATCCGAGCGCGCGGAACAGCGGCGTGAGGGCCACGGTTCCGATCGCCATGAACGCGACCATGCCGATGCGCACCTTTAGGCCCGCCCAGCGCGGAACGATGGCGGTATCGCCGGCGCCGCCGCCGCCCGACCGCTTGGACTGCTGCCAGCGTCGCCAGCCGTAAATGGACACGGCGATGAACATGATTTGTCGCCCGGCCTGACCGAGCAGGCTCGGGGTTGAGGCGCTCGGGTCGAGGATGCTGGCGATGAACACCGTAAATAGCAGGGCGTTACCGATGATGCCGACCGGCCAGGCCCACATTTTGCGTTGCATCGCGCCGAGAGCAGACGCCAGGCCAAAGACATTGCCGACGACTTCGCGGGTGTTGAGCGCTTGCCCGCCGGGCAACACGATCTGTGAATTGAAGAGGTCAATCAACCATTGCAGGACATCCACTGTCTTTCCCTTTCGGATAGCCAGGTGTCCGGGGGAAATACGTCGGCGGTTGCGGTCGCCGCCGACCGCTCTGCAAACGCACTCGTGCTTCTCTCATCCAGACTTTAACTGTCGGTATCGGAATTTCACCGAATCAACCTCGGCCTCGAAGGGCCTCGGGTCGCGGACTATCACCGCCGGTTCGGAATTACACCGACCCCGGAGCACGTAAGTGTATGGCACCATTCTGGCACCCTTTCTGCCCCGCTCGGCGCATCGTGTCACAGACCGTCAAGGGGGCGGAACCAGGGCAAACGAAACGACCCCGCTGGCGGAACCAGCGGGGTCGTTCGTGAAAGCGGGTTTAGATCTCGTCGACCAGCTTTTGGGCAAGTCCGGTGTAGGTCGGCGGGGTCAGCTCGATCAGGCGGGCCTTGGCGTCATCGCCGATTTCGAGGCCCGCGACGAACGCGCGGAGCTCGTCGCCGCCCACCTTGTGGCCGCGGGTGAGCTCCTTGAGGAGCGCGTACGGGTCGCTGATGCTGGAGCGACCGGCGACAACCTCGGCGCGCACGACGGTCTGAATCGCCTCGCCGAGCACCTCCCAGTTGTTGTCGAGGTCGGCCAGCAGCACATCGCGGGCCAGCAGAATTTCGCCGAGGCCGCGTCGCAGGTTGTCGATCGCGAGCAGCGAGTGACCGTAGGCGACACCAATGTTGCGCTGCGTTGACGAGTCGGTGAGGTCACGCTGTAGGCGGCTGGTGACCAGCGTCTGCGACAGCGAGTTCAGCAGCGCACCCGAAATTTCGAGGTTTGCCTCCGCGTTCTCAAACCGGATCGGGTTGATCTTGTGCGGCATGGTCGACGAGCCCGTCGCACCAGCAACCGGAATCTGCGTGAAGTAGCCGAGCGAGATGTAGGTCCAGATGTCGGTCGCGAGGTTGTGCAGAATGCCGCCAACGTGACGAATCAGGTCGTACAGCTCCACCTGCCAGTCGTGCGATTCGATCTGCGTGGTGAGGATGTTGAAATCCAGGCCAAGCGACTCGACGAATTCGCGAGCGACGGTCGGCCAATCCAGCTCCGGGTCGGCAGCGAGGTGCGCCGACCAGGTTCCGGTGGCGCCGGAGAACTTGCCAAGAAACTCGTTCGCTTCGATCTTGCGCGCGACGCGTTCCAGGCGCCAGACGAATACCGCGAGCTCTTTGCCCATGGTCGACGGCGTTGCCGGCTGGCCGTGGGTGCGCGAGAGCATCGGCGCATCGGCGTGCTCGCGGGCCAGGTCTGACAGCTTCGCGGTCACCAGACGGAGCGCGGGCAGCCACACGTCAAGCGTCGCGCGCTTAACGGTGAGCGCGTACGAGAGGGAGTTAATGTCTTCGCTCGTGCATGCGAAGTGCGTGAGCTCGGCGATAGCGTCAAGGCCGAGCTGCGACAGCCGGTCGCGCACCAGGTATTCGACGGCCTTCACGTCGTGACGCGTGACGGCTTCGCGCTCGGCGAGCCAATCGATCTCGGCCTGGCCGAAGTCGAGGTACAGCGCGCGCAATTGCGCCTTGTGGTCATCACTCAGCGGCGACGTGCCGAACACGGAGCGGTCGGTGAGGGCGATCAGCCACTCCACCTCGACCTCCACACGTGCGCGGTTGAGACCTGCCTCAGAGAGGAAGTCAGACAGCGGGGCGACGGCCGCGCGGTAGCGTCCGTCGAGTGGGCTAAGCGGCTGTGCCGGCAGAGAAGTCAGGGTAGTTCTCCCGTTCAAGACGTAGAGCGGATGGCCGGCTCCAGCTGTTGAAACAATGCCTTCACCGCACGTTCAATCATACCCAGCACGTCGTCGAACATTTCTTGCCCGGCGTAGTACGGGTCAGGCACGTCGAGAGTGCCGTCGGCGTGAGGGTCGAAACTCAGCAGCAACGCGACCTTGTCTTTGTCGCTCTCCTCTGTTGCCCAGTTGCGCAGCACCCGCTCGTGCGTACGATCGAGCGCCACGATGAGGTCGCTGTCCTGCAGTTGCGCGGTGGTGAACTGGCGGGCGCGATGCGTGGTTCCGTCATAGCCCCGCGCCTGCAGTGCCGCAAGCGTGCGCTCATCGGCGCGTTCCCCAACATGCCAATCACCGGTTCCGGCGCTCGTGGAGGCGACGCGATGAGAGAGCCCCGCGCGCTGCGCGTAATGGCGAAGCACCACTTCGGCCATGGGGGAGCGGCAGATATTTCCAGTGCACACAAAGACCACGCGAAAGCGGGTATCGTGCGGGGCCATTACTCCATTCTGTTGCTGGCGCGTTGCGGCGCAAGTCTCAATTGTTGGTGACGGCGTAACGACGGGTGTGTGCAGGCGCGGAACCTGCGGCTTGCGGGCGGAACCGCGGGTGCGGCGGCGAGTGCGGCGGGAGAAGGTTCCTCCCCCGGTCGCGGCTGGGGCGCACCTTCCCCCAGACGCTGCTTTTTCGCGTCGTGAGCCCCTTCAGCCGCGCACGATGGCGGCATGTCTTTCAATTTTGATCTTTACAGCGCCAATAGCGGGTACGTCGCGGCCGCGGCTGACCACCTCGATGTCGCGTATGGCGAGGCCGGGCTCGCCGCGCACGGGCTTGACACCCTGTTTGACGACACCCGGTGGGATGCGCCGTCGTTTCTCGCCGCGGCCGACCTGATCGCCGAGTTTCGATCGCAGGTGGTGCACCTCAGCGCACTCGTCGGCGACGCGAAAGGAGCGTTGTGGGCGGAGTTTGATCGGGTCGCGATGGCGTGGGGTGTGGCATGAGCGACGACATCTCGATCTCTGAGGGCGGCTACACCGCGGTTTCGTCTGAATCGTTGCGCGATGCGGCAAGCCGCGCGATTGCCGTCGCCGATCTGCTGCGTGAGACGGTCACCTCCGCGACGCGGGCGAGTGACAACCTCGACTGCATGACGATACCAATGCCCTCGGCAGACACTGCCAAACAGGTCGCCGTTAAGTCGGCCGTCATCGCGCAGCTGATCGAGGTGTTTGCGGCGCAGCTGGCGCGCGCAGCCGATGTGTACGAGGCCGTTGAACTGCTCATCACCACCGAAATGCACGGATCGACCCCGGCGGCAGAGCAGCGATTGGCCGATCTTGAAGCAGACAACCCTGGTCTGCTCGATGAGGCGATGGGCATTGTGGCGCTGATCGGGTTGCAAAAGGCGCCGAATCCGCGCGCGGGTTTTCAGTTCTTTTCGCGGCTGGGCGCGCTGCCGCGCACGGGTATCGACGTGCGCATGGTCGAGCGTTCCGAGAGCAGTACGACGAACGTGAAGTCGATCGTGCCGCACGGCGCCGCCGACCTGGCGAAGGCGATTCCGTCTGATGGCACGCAGATTCGCGTTGATCGCTACGACATGCCTGACGGATCGCAGCGGTTTGTCGTCTCGATCGTCGGAACCCAGCAGTTCTTTTCGGAGACAGGGCCGTTCGATATGGGCTCCAATGCGGCCCTGTATCTTGGCAACGATTCGGCTTCCGCTGAGGCAGTGCGCGTTGCGCTTGAAGACGCTGGCGTGCAGCCCGGTGACTGGGTGCTGTTGAACGCACATTCACAGGCCGCGATGATCAGCGACCAACTCGCGCCAGACCCCACGGTCGATCCGGAGTATGTGGTGACCTGGGGTGATCCGATGGAGATGCCATTTCCTGATGACGTGGTCAACATTGACATCAAGCACACCAACGACCCGGTCGGGATGTTGGGCGGGTCTGAGTATCCGGTGCCCACGGGCCACCCAGACAGTTTTGAGGTCAGTCGCAGCAGCGAAGCGGGCGTGTTTGGCGCGCACTTCATGAATGCCTACATCGAGACAGGCACCCTGATAGACCAATCGCAAGACCCGCGCCTGGATGCGCTACGCGAGCCCCTCGCCGAGCTTGCAGACGCGGAGCGTGTGACCACGACCGAGTACACCTTTGAGGAGTCGCCGCTAGAAATGCACCTGGCGCCTGGCCTCGATGAGCCACTGCGAGGGTATGACGCCGACAAGACGACCGGCCCGGCCGCGGCACGCGGAATGGGCGGCGATGGCGTGCCGGGAGCGCAGTCGGTGAGCGAATCCTTCCTCGAGTTCAGCGATCCGATCGCACCGGATCAGTTCTCGGTGGCGCCGCCGCCCGAGCCCGGTGGGCCCATCTTTGAGTTCGGCGAACAGCCGTCACCGAACCCCGAGCCGCAACCGCCGGTGTTGGTCGACAATGTCAACCGGCCGCCCATCAAAGACGATGAGTACCATGTCGGCCCGTGGCTCGTGTAGACGGACGGTGGCCGGCCTAATGGCTCTGGGGGATCAGCGCTTCAACTGCGGGCGCAGAATGACGCCCATCACAAAGTTGATGAGTGAGATGACAATTGCGGCCACGACGCCCCACCAGAAGTCTTCAACCCGAAGACCCCAGCCCCAGCCCGTGGTGATCCACGCAGTGATCCACAGCAGGAGGCCATTCACGAGGAAGGAGACCAGCCCGAACGTCAGCAGATAGATCGGGAAGGCCACGATCTTGATCGCCGTGCCAATGATGGTGTTGACGAGGGCGAACACCGCACCAACAGCGAGCAACGTCAAGACCAACTGCAGAGTCTCGCCAGGAGCAAATGCAATGACAGAGACCTGAAGCATCGGCAGCAGCGTGACAATCCACAGGGCAAAAGCGTTGATGGCAACACGGGTGATGAATCGCATAGTGTCCAAAGTCTCGCACAGCCGCCCCCGCACAGCCATGATTTGTGCCCGTCAACCGTCCTGACGTGTCTCTGCGCGCTGGATATCCATCGAGCGGCTGGCAAGTAGATGGCGGCGACAGAAGCGCCGGAGTGCCCGCCAAGAGCGTGACCGCGAGCGCCGTGCTCCACCGACCCATCTGAGCCCGGTCGTATGCGTTCACGGCGCCATGCGTTTAAGGTGCCTTCCCCGACACTTCACGCGGACAGGTCGTATGAGACTTCCAACATCACGAAAGGACGAGCGTGTGAGTCGCGGAATTAGATGGCGCGGCTTCGGCGGTGATAGCCGTCGCGCGGCGACAAGACACCCCGCGACGGCACAAGCGATCGGTTCGCATTTCGTGGCATGCCTCGGTTCGCATTTCGTGGCATGCCTCAGTTCGCATTTCGTGGCATGCCTCAGTGGGAGTCTGCCACCTGATCGAGGAATCCGCGGTATGAGTCGATGACGCCGTGTGCCAAGAGCGCGCGCGGCCAGAACACTCCCGTCACGAAGCCGATGAATTCGGAATCATCGACCATTGGGCGCGCCATAGAGTGCACCGCGTCAACCCATGTGACCTTGACGTCTCCGCCGAAGATTTCAAGGTAAACCTCGGCAGTTTCGTGGACGTCGACGTTTCGGTCATGCTCGCCGGCCAGCAGTAGCCAGGGTATGTGACGTGTGGCCGCTCGGGCGAGATCGTTTGTGGCATCGGCGCGGAAGTTGCGTTGGACGAATCCCCACCGCTCGCGGGTCATGGGGTTGGTCTCGGTGGTCTCACCGAGATATTCTTCGTAGCTTGCCCCGCGCTCTAGGAGCGCATGCGTGTTGGCGCTTGCGGCTTCGGCGCGGGCGCGCCGTTTGGCATCTGCGCCCGCGTGGTCGAGTTCCGCTTGAAGGTGGAATTGCCCCTGCCTCAGCCAGTTGATGGCGGTGCCGACTGCTACAACGCCGTCAATGTCGTTGCGGTCGGCGACCACCGCGGGGAGTACCCAGCCTGCTTGGCTTGCACCCCACAGGACGATCGTCGACGTCGGAACGTCCGGCTGCGCCTTGGCCCAGTCGATCGCAGCGCTTACCTCCGCGGCGCGGTCGGGAAGACTCTGCGTGAGCCAGTCGCCATCCGACCCGCCGACGCCGGGTTTGCTCCATGAGAGCGTCGCGTACCCGCTGGCGGCCGCGCCCTCGAAGAACGGGTCGTAGAGTCCGTTCTGCGTTGCATCGACGGGACCGTCCCCATGCACCATCACAACGACTCCGTGAGCCTCGCCGCTCGTGGGCGTCGTCAAGACGCCCGACAAGCTGCCAGCGGCCACCGGGATCTCAACCTGACGCTCATCGAACGCAAAGGAGTTGCCGACTAGGGCGACCCCAACAGCACCCACAGTAACGACCAGCCCGGTCACGGCCACGATGGTTACCCACCGGATAAGTATCTTCATGTGCACGATCGTACATGATTCGATATTATCGATGGATGGAGATTACTATCGGGCGCGGCTTCTCCGCGACGGAGCGGGGTCGAGTCGCCGCTCTCTACTGGGCGGCCTTCAGCCGCAAACTTGGCCCCGCCTTCGCCTCAGTAGAACGCGGTCTGAGCGTCGTGACGGCGTCGCTCCGGTCGGACCGAACCCTCATTGCCCGGTCTGGCAACAATCTCGTAGGAATGTGCGGCTTCCACCGCGACGGCGCAGGCGCCGTACCTGTGACCTGGCGCTCTCTGCGGGCCAGCCTGCCCTGGCTCGCCGCGGTACGGGCCACGCTCGTACTCAGCCCCTTATCCCGTGGAGACATGGATGACACGTTGGTGCTCGATGGGATCTGTGTGGACGGCGCGAGCCGGGGCCGGGGGACAGGTACCGCCCTCCTGGAGGCTGCCGTCGAGCTCGCCCGCAGTGAAGGCCTGCGCTCTGTTCGCCTGTCGGTCGTGGACACGAACCCTCGTGCCGAAGCGTTGTATCGACGCCGTGGGTTCGAGCAGGTCGCGACGGGGTCGATGGGCCCACTGTCCAGCGTGTACGGTTTTGATCGCTACACGACCATGGAGCGGAGAGTCAACGCGTGAGCAGTCGGATCGCAGGACGCACCATCGTCGAGGCGTTCCTCCCGATGAGCGGGAAGGCGCCTCTTGCGCCCGTATACGACACGGCGCACCTTCTTGGCACCGGCGATCAGCCCGTCCGTCTCGCGATCCGTCGAATGCAGGCAGCCGGCGAGCTGACACAAAGCGGACGCGGACGCTCAGGCACGCTTCAACTCACCGATACCGGACGTGGGCGCATAGACCGAGATCGATCCGCACTCGCCCTAGCCTTCACACAAGATGCCGGGCGCCTGCAGTGGGATAGCTCGTGGAGTCTCTACACGGTCGGTGCACCAGAGCGCGAACGCGCTGCCCGTGACTCACTACGCCGAACCCTCCTCGCCTCCGGCGCCGCCGCGCTTGCCACCGGCACCTTTCTGAGTCCACACGATCTCCGGCCACTCTTGGACCCGGCTATGGGGCGGTACGTGATCTCAGCAACCGCGAGGGATCTCAACATTCGAGGCGTCACAGATCCGCTGGCGATCGCGGAAGAGCTCTGGCCCGCCGGACCCATCGACGCCGCATACGACGTCATGGACGCAGCCATCAAACAAGACGACCCCACCGCCCATTCTGACGTCCGACGTATCCTCCTCGCCGACGCCCTCGAAGCCGCGCTCCGCAATGACCCCCTCATCCCCCTCGACCTGCGCCACTCTCCCTGGCGACCCACCACGCTCCGCCGAAAATGGCTCGCACTATGGAACGACATCGCGCCATCAGCTGCATACTCGTCATGGGGCACCGTGACCGTGCCTGCAGTTTGAGCCAACTGCGGTCGTGGACCTGTCCGTAATCGACCGTTCATGAGTCAGCCGGCAGCCTCGTCGATTATGTGAAGATCAGCGGTCTGTGGCGGGGTTCCGTGGTCGCTTGGTGTCGTCGGTCTGGGTTCATTCGTCGAGGGCCTTGGACCTCCTATAGAACGTCGCGCGTGACATTCCTAGATCGAAAGCGACCTCGGCGGCTGGCTGTCCTTCCTCGACGAGACGTACCGCTCTTCGGATTTGATCATCTGTGAAGACGAGGGGGCGGCCGCCGAGATTAGTGCCGGCCTGACGACGTCGTTCGATCGAGTCGTGGGCGCGTTCGCGATTGAGTTCTCGCTCCATTTGGGTCAGCGCGGCAAGGGTGGTGAATAGCATCGAGCCCGCCGCCGTCGAGGTGTCGACGGTGTTGCCGCCAAGGTCCAACACTCTTAGTTCAGCTCGGCGGGTTTGCAGCTGCGCCGCGACCGCGAGCACGGTCTGCGTCGATCGTCCGAGTCGTTCGAGCGTGTCGATTGTGAGTGTGTCTCCGGGGCGGAGGGCGTTGAGCGCCCGGTTCAGCTGGGGCCGAGAAGGGCGGGCACATTCCCCGTCGTGGTCGGTGTAGATGTCGGAGGAGTCGACGCCCGCATTGATGAGGTCAAGTCGCTGACGGTCTTCTGATGGTTGTGGCGTCGACGTCAGCACATACCCGATTAGTCTCATGGCCGCGCCTTCGTGAGGAAGTTGCTCCTAGTCGCCGATGACGAGGATGCTGGCTGCGGCTTCGACGACGTCGTCGGTGATGGTTTCGAGCTGATTGATCTTGAGTACACGCGCGATCTGGGGGAAGAGCCGCTCGAGGAGTCGGAAGTTGCCGCGGGTGATGCGTTCGATGGCAGCTATGGCTTGAGCGTCAGTGAAGTCTTCCGGGTCGAGGGAGCGTCCGATTCGTCTCCAGTGTCTGTCCAGGACGAAGAGGAGTTCGTCGCGACCGAGGGCTCGATAGTGGTGGGAGAACCCGAGCCTGCTGTAGAGCTGCGGGTAGTGGCGGAAGCGTTGGTCGATGCCGGGCATGCCGATCAGGATGATGGCGACGTGTGTGCGATCGTGCTGGTCGCGGAGTAGTTCGAGGGCCATGGGGGTGAGCCGTTCGGCTTCATCGATGATGAGCAGCTCGAGGAAGGAATGAGTGTGTGCGCGCTGGCCGGTGACTTTGCCGATCGCGCGTTGGTGTTCCTCAATGCAGCTGTCCAGCTTGTTGTGCCAGTAGCCGATCTCGCGGACGAGTTCCTTGGGTCGAGGAAGGACTTCGGGGGTGTAGAAGACGGTGCGGGATCGGTTGGCGAGGGCGTAGAACGCGGCGTCGACATCGCTACGCGGGCCCCATTCGTTCATGTACGGCTCCAGGGTGTCCCAGTTGGCGTACCTGCGGGCGGACTGGGTTTTGCCGACGCCGGCATCACCGTGGCAGATCCCGATTGTCTTCTCCTTCCGGACGGCGTTCGCGAATTCGGTGAAGCGCCGGTGCTCCTTGGTCACGATGAATGCCTGGGCCATCACTCGTCCTCTTCGTATGTGCGGAGCCGGTTCCGCCGCGCCGGAGGCGGGGTGTGGCGTGGTTCTTGCCGGGTGGCGGTTGTGGGGATGCGATCGTTGATGGTCTTGCGCAGCTCGCGTCGGCGGGCTCGTCTTGCGGTTTCGATGTCGCGAAGGCTGAGTCGGAGGTTGGGGTGGGCTTCGTCGATGGCGACGCAGATGAAGGTGTCGTGGTCGTAGACCCGGATTTCGGAGATGTCCCGCGGGTCGTACCGGATCGTGATCGGGTGTCCCACGAACGGGGCGAGTGTGGGTGCCAGGTAGCGCTGGCCCTGGAAGTGGATCCCGTCTCTTTGCACGATCCGGATCTTGGGGACAGTAAGGAGGAGTGTGTCGAGGTCCTCGAGGCTGTTGGGCATTCGCGGGAGCCAGCCGTCGGCGACCCACGCGTCCTTCGGTGAGACGCCGAGTTCGGAGTGCGGTCGGTCGTTGTAGACGGCGATGAAGGCGCCGATCGCTTGATCCAGCGCGGGAAGGTCCATTGACGGCGTGGGGGTGCGGCTGCCAGGTCCGAGGTGGCCGGGCAGTGTGGCGAGGAGTTCGGTGTTGATGGTGCCGAAGAATCGCTCGATCTTGCCGCGACCTTGGGGCCGCCCGACGATCGAGTGAATGATGCGGATGTGCAGCGCGATGGCGGTGCGCTCGAGATGGTGGCTGGTGAAGTCGGAGCCGTGATCGACGTGCAGGATGTCGGGCAGACCGCACATGGCCCAGGCGGGGTCGGCCTTTCGCCAGATCGCCTGCCGGAGGGCAAGTGCCGTGTTCAACGCCGATGGCGCCCCCGTGAAGACGGTGTACCCGCAGATCGCGCGCGAGTACTCGTCCATCACCGTCGTCAGCCACGGTCGATCCGGCTTCCCGTCGGTGCCGACGATGACGATGTCCAGCTCGGTGTGATCGGACTGCCAGGTTTGGTTCGGCCGGTCAGCGCGACGGCGGAGAACGAGTTCGTGCCGGTCGCGATACGACGCCGGCCCCTCCAACGCCAGCGTCACGAGCGCCGGATCAAGTGCTCGGACGATCTCTCGCACCGTCGCGTAGCTGGGGATTGGGTTTCCCTGCCGGGTCGCTTCCGCCGCGGTCAGCCGATGTAGCGTCGCCAAGCTCGGACGTGGTCTGGTCAGCGCGATCCGTTCGACGAACGCGACGGTCTCCGCAGCCGTTCGCCGACGCCCCGCGTCGACGCGAGGATGATCGTCCAGCCCCGACAGTCCGCCGTCTCGGTATCGGCGGTGCCAGCGCTGCAGCGTGCGGACGCCAATTCCCGTGCCCCGGGCGAGGGCCGCGAGCGGAATCTCGTCTTCGACATGGAGTCGAAGCACCCGCCACCGCTCCTCGGCGTCCACTACTCACCTACATCGCGGCGCTTCCGCGCGCAGCGTCGGCCTGCTGATGACGGTAGAGGGTGGCGCGGCTCCACCCGACCAGGCGGGCAGCGTCCTCGGCCGTGCGACCCCTCGCCCGCGCCTCCCTCGCCAACTGGAGCTTGTCCGCGATCACCGCGGGGTCCGACACTGGGCGGCCGAACCGCGTCCCGTTCTGCCGGGCCGCAGCGATGCCGGCCGTAACCCGCTCGACAATCAGTTCCCGCTCATACTCCGCGAGGGTCGCGAGCATGTTCAACATCAGCCGCCCCGTCGACGTCGCAGGGTCGATACCGTCCGAAATGGACCGCACGTGCACGCCCCGCCCGCGCAGCAGATTCACCGTGTTCAATACGTCAACCAGAGATCGGCCGAGACGGTCAACCCGCCACACGACCACCGTGTCGCCCTCGGCGGCATGCTCGAGAAGCTTCTTCATCCCAGGGCGTTCGATCGCGGCCCGGCTCCCCGACGTGACGTCCGCGAACACATCGCGCTTCTGCACGCCCGCCGCAACCAGCGCGTCGAGCTGCAGCTGCGCATCCTGGCTGGAGGTGCTGACTCGCGTGTAACCCAGAAGCCTCATACGGTCAGTTTGCCTCAGAAAGTCCTCTCCTGCACCCACGTAAGACGGATCACGGCAAGACAACTTTCCGAGACACATAGCGCCACGGAATCATGCGGACGCCGACAGTCGCTCAGAGCGAGGCGACGATGTCTCAAAAAGCTGTTGTATTTTGCGACGTGTCGATGCATCTGTCTGGTGTGCGGCGAGGCGACCCAAGTCCTGGAGCTAAGTCAGAGCGTCTATGCGAAAGGGTTTGAAGCAGGCGGGAAGCAGCGGGATGAGCTCCACTGTGCTCTGGATCTTTCCCGTTCACTGACGGAGGCCGATTCGGCGGCAGATAGCAGTACGTCGAGCACATGGAAGCCGAGTTCTCCGGAGGCCATGTGCGGGCGATCTTCGGCGATCGCGCCGACCATGTTCAAACCCCAAGCCCGCGGCCGACTTAGACCTGCTCGTGATCGCGCTGTGTTCGTCGGTGTGAGTCTCCGATGAGTCACTGTTTTGTCGATGATCGGGGGGTCAGCGATCTGCTACCACGTCCACGATGTCGGCGTGAGCTGAGTTCTCGATGGATCTAGGTGATACGGCGCCGCAGTTCGCGGGCGGTCTGCTCATCAAGGATGAGCTGCGTGATTATTCCCGCGCGAAGAGCCGCCAGTAGAGGGATGACCTTGTTTTCTCCGGCGACGGCGCACACGCGACGCGGTATGCGCGTGAGCTCCGCTGGCGTGGGACCGGTTGCACGTTCGTTCAAGGCAAGGTCCTCGTACGTCCCATCGGCTCGGAGGAACACCGTGCAAACGTCGCCGACCACTCCGGCCGACTCGAGCACACGAATGTCGTCTGGTTCGAGGTACCCCGCCGAGTAGACATGGCTAGGCACCTGGCCAGTCACGGCACCGATCGAGAACAGGGCGATGTCCGCCTGCCGCTGCACCTCGAGCACCCGCGCGATGGAGCGCTCACGCCACATCGCGTGTCGCGTGCTGGCATAGTCGAAGAAGGCAGGCACCGGAAACGACTGCACCCGCGCATCGAACGCCTCACCGAATCGAGAGATCAGGTTGTCCACATAGTCGACGCCCGACGTGCGGTTGTTCGCACCCCCGTTGAGCTGAACGATGACGCTTCCGCGCGTCGGCTTCTTCGTGAGATGCTGCGACACCGCGCCGAGAGTTCTTCCCCACGCGATCCCGAGGATCATGTCTGAATCGAACCAGTCGGTCACCATCTTGGCTGTGGCGGTGGCCACCTGATCCAGACGCTCCTGCATCGATGCGGAGTCGCTGACGGGCACCACATAGGCCTCGACGCCGAATTGCTCCGCGATGAGGTGGGCAACCTCCGGGGCATGTGAGGGGGTCGGGCGCAGCGTCACGCTGACGAGCCCTGACGACCGGGCTTCTTTGAGAAGTCGTGACACGGTCGATCTCGACATGTGCAACCGCTGAGCGATCGTCTCCATTTTGATGTCCTGGAGGTAGTACATCGAGGCCGCCGCCAGGATCGATTCGTCCTTACTCATAACTCTTCTGCACATTCGTGCAGGATCCATGCGCGATTTGGCATCATACGCCCAAGGCTAATACGCTTCAGGCTGTCCGCGGGAGATTCCGCCGGTCCTCAAGAACGGAACGCCATGCTCGACACTCGCCTCACGAAGGAATCCCGCGACCGCGCCCTCGCGCGTCTATCCGAGAGCTCACGGCCGGGGCGAGAGCTCGATGTCCTGGTGATCGGAGGCGGCATCACCGGTGCCGGCATCGCCCTCGATGCGGCGAGTAGGGGTCTCGAGACCGTGGTAGTCGAGGCGCAGGACTGGGGCGCGGGAACATCGTCTCGCTCGAGCAAGCTCGTGCACGGGGGTCTCCGCTACCTGCAGATGCTCGACTTCAAGCTGGTGTTCGAGGCATTAGCCGAGCGCGACCTCCTCCTGACCACCGTGGCCCCTCACCTAGTGCGCCCCGTGCCGTTCCTCTACCCATTGCGCCACCGGGTATGGGAGCGTGCCTTCGTGGGCGCGGGCATCGCCCTCTACGACGTGCTCGCGACCCTCCGACGGGGAAAGCGCGCCCTCCCCTGGCATCGCCACCTCAGCCGTGCCGACCTCGACCGGGTCTTCCCGGACCTCAGCGCGCGGGCGGCCGTCGGGGCGATCGAGTACTGGGACGCGACGGTGGACGACGCGAGATACGTCACGACACTCGTGCGCACCGCGGCGGGGTACGGGGCACAGGCGGCCACGCGCATACAGGTGGTGGAGCTGACCAAGAACGGCGCCGGTGTCGTCGACGGGGCGCTGCTGCGCGACCTCGAGACGGATCGCGTGATCGCCGTCAAGGCGCGCCATGTCATCAGCTCAACCGGTGTCTGGACCGAGCAGTCTCAGGCTCTCGCCGGCGAGACCGGCGGGCTGCGGGTGCTGGCCTCCAAGGGCATCCACATCGTCGTCCCCCGCGACCGGATCGAGGGCGACGCGGGTCTGATCCTGCAGACGAAGAAGAGCGTCCTCTTCGTGATCCCGTGGTCGCGGTACTGGGTCATCGGCACGACCGACACCCCCTGGACTGAAGACCTCGTCAATCCCGCCGCACACGCCCGCGACATCAACTACGTGCTCGACGAGGCGAATGCGGTGCTGGAAAAGGCGCTCACACACGACGACATCATCGGCACGTGGGCCGGGCTGCGCCCGCTGCTGCAGCCGGGCACCAAGGACGGCACCGCATCAGAGAAGGTGTCGCGCGAGCACACGGTCGCCTCGCCCGTCCCGGGGTTGACCGTCATCGCCGGCGGCAAGTTCACCACGTACCGGATCATGGCGCGGGATGCCGTCGACTTCGCCTTAGGCGCCGAAGCGGCCGCCCCGCGACCATCGATCACACAGACCCTCCCGCTCGTGGGCGGGCGCCCTTCGACCGACGGCGCCCCGGGCGCCCTCGCACGCCAGTTCGGCTGGGACGCGGCGATGGTCGATCACCTGCTGCACCGGTACGGCTCCGACATCCGCGACATCGCCGAGATCTGCGACCGCGACGAGACCATGTCCCGCCCGCTTGAGCATGCGCCCGCCTATCTGCGCGCGGAAATCGCGTACGCCGTCAGCCATGAGGGTGCGCTGCACCTGGAGGATGTGATGCACCGTCGCACCCGCATGGTCTACGAGTACGCCGACGAAGCGCTGGCGGCCCTTCCCGAGGTCGCCCGTATCGTCGCCGGCGAATTGGGCTGGTCAGACGCGCGGCGCGACGAGGAGGTCGCGGCGTATACCGCCGTGGCCGACGCGGTCGCCGCTGCGGCGCGCACGAGCGATGACGCCGCGGCCGCGCGCGCCAGGGCGGCCGCCCCCGGAGTCGCCGCCATGTCGCCGCGTCCCTGATCGCCGATCCCCCCCATCCCACCCCTCACACGCTTCGATGGAGAGCACCCCGTGACACGATACGTATTGTCGATCGACCAGGGCACGACGAGCACTCGCGCGATCGTGTTCGACCACTCGGCGTCGATCGTGGCCAGTGGACAGCTCGAGCATCTCCAGCACTTCCCCCGGGCGGGATGGGTCGAGCACGACGCCATCGAGATCTGGGACAACGTGCGCGAGGCCGTGGGACTCGCGCTCACCCGCGCGAACCTGACGCACGGCGACATTGCCGCGGTCGGACTCACGAATCAGCGCGAGACCACCATCGTCTGGAACCGCCACACCGGAGTCCCCGTGTGCCGGGCCATCGTCTGGCAGGACACGAGGACGCAGCGGATCGTCGAGGACCTCTCGCGCGAGCACGGGGTCGATCGGTACAAGGCGAGCGTCGGCCTGCCGCTGGCGACCTACTTCGCTGGCCCCAAGGTGAAGTGGATCCTGGACAACGTCGTCGGCGCCCGTCAGGCCGCCGACGACGGCGACCTGCTCTTCGGCACGGTGGACACCTGGGTCCTCTGGAACCTCACCGGCGGCGTGGAGGGCGGCATCCATGTCACCGACGTCACCAACGCCTCCCGCACGATGCTGATGAACCTCGACACTCTGGCCTGGGACGAGCAGATCGTGGCGGACATGGGTATCCCGATGTCGATGCTCCCGCAGATCCGGTCCTCGTCTGAGGTTTACGGTGTCGGTCGCGAGCACGGGATGCTCCCCGGAGTCCCGATCGCCGGAGTTCTGGGGGACCAGCAGGCAGCGATGTTCGGTCAGGCCTGCTTCAGCGAGGGCATGGCCAAGAACACCTACGGAACGGGGAACTTCCTGCTGCTGAACACGGGCCCCACGCGCGTGCACTCTGAGAACGGACTGCTCACTACCGTCTGCTACAAGATCGGGGACGCCCCGGCCGTCTACGCGCTCGAGGGATCGATCGCCGTCACAGGCTCCCTCGTGCAATGGCTGCGGGACAACCTCGGCATGTTCTCGGACGCGTCAGAGATCGAGCCGCTGGCCCGTGAGGTCGAAGACAACGGCGGCGCGTACTTCGTGCCGGCGTTCTCCGGACTGTTCGCCCCGTACTGGCGGCCGGATGCCCGTGGTGCTCTGCTCGGGCTCACCCGCTACGTCACGAGGCAGCACATCGCCCGTGCGGCCCTGGAGGCCACCGCTTATCAGACGCGCGAGGTAGTCGAGGCGATGAACGCGGATTCGGGCATCGCGCTGGCCGAGCTTCGCGTCGACGGCGGGATGGTGGCCAACGAGCTGCTCATGCAGTTCCAGGCGGATCAGCTCGGTGTAGATGTGCTGCGCCCCGAGGTCCTCGAGACCACCGCCCTCGGTGCGGCCTACGCCGCCGGCATTGCTGTCGGATTTTGGGGCGGTCAGGACTCCGTCACCGAGAACTGGGGCGAGGCCCAGCGCTGGAACCCCTCGATGCCGCTGCTCGAGCGCGAGCAGCTCTTCCGCAACTGGAAGAAAGCGGTCACCAAGACCATGGGTTGGGTGGACGGTGACGTGGACACCTGACCCCCGACACTCGCTCAGACCGAAACCCAACCGATACCCACGAAGGAGTAGGGATCTCATGAAAGCAACCTTCCTGAAAAGGAACCCATTCTGGCTCGCGCTGTCATTGGTGCTGATGCTGATGTCAGCGATAGTCGCATCTGCGGTACAGACGAACGCCGGGACCGTCGCGGTAAAGGACATGCGGTGGGAGACGTCGTCGGGCCAGATGATCAGCGCCCTTCTGTTCAAGCCCGACGCGGCGACCGCCGACTCGCAGGCCCCTGCCATCATCGTGTCGCACGGCTGGTGGAACAACCGCGAGATGCAGGACGCCAACTTTGTTGAACTCGCTCGTCGCGGGTACGTCGTGGTGTCCATCGACATGTACGGGCACGGCAACTCATCTCCACTGGTCAACGACCAAGTACAACTGGGCGGCACCGGCATGTACGACGTCGTGAAGCTCGTCGCCGATCTGCCATATGTGGACCCCGACATGATCGGCGTCTCCGGACACTCCAACGGCGCGCGGGCCGCGAACTTCTCGGTGGCCCTGGACAACGAGGCCGACGAGCAGCTCATCGATGCAGTCTTCCTCGTCGACAACGACCCGGTCTACACGGACGCCGACGGCGCGTACACGAACATCTACGGCACGCGCGACGTCGGTCTCGTCGCCGACCAGTACGACGAGTTCTTCTTCCGCAGCTACAGCCCGGAGGGTGTCGCACTGACCCCGCCGCGCGATTACATCTCGACCCCTAACGCGCAGTCCTTCCTGAACTTCGGCGCCGACCCGGCCGAAGGCGACCCGCGCTCGGCCGGTGAGTTCTACGCAGAGGGGGATGCCGATCGCATCGTCTACACCCCTGCCGAGACGCACCCGTGGGGCACGATCTCGAAGACGACCGTGGGTAGTCAGGTCGAGTTCTGGGAGCGCGTGTTCCCCGCCCCGAACGCGATCGATCCGGGCACCCAGGTGTGGCAGGTCAAAGAGACGGCGACCGCGTTCGGTCTCATCGGCTTCGGCATCTTCCTCGTCGCCTTCGCGCGTGCGCTCCTCGGCACGCGCGCCTTCGCGGGCCTCCGGGTCACCGACCCCGCCCCGCTCGCGGCCACGAGCCGCAAGGGCCTGGCCTGGTTCTGGGGCGGCCTGGTCGTCTCGGCGCTGTTCTCGGGCTGGAGCTACGTCTGGCTGAGCCAGCAGCCTGTGATGCAGGGCATTGCTTTCAATGCCGTGCCGACGATCTTCACCCAGGGCGCCGTGTTCTTCATCGCCACTTGGGCGGCGATCAACGGCGTCGCGGGGCTGATCATCATGACGGTCTCCTACTTCGCGTTCGGCAAGAAGAACAGCGTCGACCTGCGGGCCGCTGGGGTTCTGCCCGGCTGGAGGAAGTTCTTCCACGGCATCGGCCTCGGAGCGGTCGTCGTCGCGGCCGGATTCGGCATCGTCTTCGTGCTCGACTACTTCTTCAAGACCGACTTCCGGTTCTGGGTCGTGGCCGTCAAGGCGTTCGGAGCGGACAAGCTGTGGATCGGCCTGCTCTACGTGCCGTTCTTCCTCGTGTACTTCCTCGCGAACTCGGTGGCAATCAACGGCTTCAACCGGTTCACGCTGCGCGGCAAGGAATGGCTCAATACGCTGGTGCTCGCCCTGGCAAACGCGATCGCACCGATCGTACTCGTGATCGCCCAGTATGCGACGTTCTTCATCACCGGTGAGACCATCCCCGGCTTCGGCGGCATCTTCAGCATCTGGCTGTTCCCGGTCATCCTCATCCTGGCGGTCTCGGCCGTGATCTCGCGCAAAATTTACCGTGCGACGAACAACCCGTATATCGGGGGCTTCATCAACGCCGCCGTCGTGACGATCATTTCGGTCTCCAACACGCTAACCGTCGTGTACTGACCAGTCTCACCGAGTCGGACAGAGGGAGCGCTTCCGCCTTGAGGCGGGGGCGCTTCCTCTGTCGCGTCAAGGGGTCAGGCGAAGCCGGCACTGAACCACTTCGCGATCGCATTCGAAAGCCGGATCACCTGATGACCGCCAGATCAGATCCACCGTTATCGGACAGACCCAGTCGAGCTATCCGTGCGCCGACCAGCTGCCCGACCGTGCTGCGAATTTGGTGCCACGCGGGATGACGGTGTGACGCAGGTTCAGCGCAGGATGCCGCATTGTCTGGCTGCGGAGACGGCTGCGGTTCGTGAGGTGACGGCGAGTTTCGTGAAGATGTGGGCGAGGTGGGATTTGACGGTGGTCTCGCTGACGAAGAGTTCGGTTGCGATGTCGGTATTGGAGTGGCCGGCCGCGACGAGCTCAAGCACCTGCATCTCGCGACTACTGAGGCTTGCTTCGGGGGCTCGCATGCGGCTCAGAAGCCTTGAGGCGATGACGGGAGCGAGGGCGCTTTCCCCTGCGGCGGCGGCCCGGACGGCTGCGGCGAGCTCGTGGGGTGGGGCGTCTTTGAGGAGGTAGCCGCTGGCGCCGGCTTCGACGGCTCCCAGGATGTCGGCGTCGGAGTCGTAATTGGTGAGTACGAGCACGTAGGGGGCTGCGTCGAGGGCACGGATCCGCCGTGTCGCGTCGGCTCCGGTCATTGCGGCGTGAGCGCCGAACTGGAGATCCATCAGTACGACGTCAGGGTTGCTGTGTTCTGCGGCGGAAACCGCTTCGTCGGGTGTGGCAGCTTCCGCGATGACGTCTATCGCGGTCCGCACAGGAACTGGCCCCGCAACGGTGTTCAGCACAGACCAGGCGCGAAGACGAGCCCGCAACGCGTCCGGCGTCCAACGACACCTCATGATCCCGCTCCGCCCCATGCCCGGACACTGAGGATCCCTGCGACCCGTAGCGCTGACCGCCCGGCCTTGCTTCCGGCAGAGCGGTGTGTCGGTAGCTCGGTGACCGTGTCGCCGCCGATGGCGGCGGACAGCGCCGAGCGGCGCGGCCTGGGGTCGGCGCGTGGCGTTGACTTGCGCATTTGTGTGATCGGCATCTCTGCCTCCTGGGTACAAAAAAAGCGCCGCATATGCGACGCGCTGGGTCGCCGGACAAGCCGTGGGAACACGGACTCATTCACGGCGGAGCGCGACGGGTGGAAAGCAAAAGCGATACCGCTCCCGCACCCGTCATCCGCGGCGGGAGAACCTCATGACGGGCTCCCGCGATATCCAGAACGGCCCGCACAACGGTGGCGTCGATAAGACGCTGCGCGCTGGCGAAAGGGGCGGTCATGGACATGCCCTCACCATAGCCCGAACCTACAGAAAGGCAAGTCGGCACCCAGGAACCTAGCAGTCGCCCTGAACGAGGCTGGCAATCCCGTACCCGCAATGCGCAAATAGAGAACTTTTCGAGTGACTTCCAGGAGGCGAACACAGCTCATCGGCGACCTCGAATTCCGTTGTCTGCGAACTCCGCAACGGTGACGCGCACCGTCCGTACCGCGAAGATGAAGCCGGGAATGAGCAGCCACGCGATCCCGTAGAAATGGACGGCCACGAAAAGGAGACGCACCACCCCCAACGACACCGAGCAATCACAGAACACCGCCACAGACAGCCAAAACTCACATCGATTAGGTCGGCGAGTCGTGTCTCACGACCCGTGTCAGCAATCTATGTAAAACAAGCAGCGTTCGCGTTACACTGAGGCATGGCCACGATCGGTTACGCCCGAGTTTCAACCCGAGAACAGAATCCCGACGGCCAAACGGATGCGCTCAATGCGGCGGGCTGCGACAAGATTTTCGTCGAGCACGCATCCGGCACCCTGGCGAAGCGGCCGGCGCTGACGGAAGCCCTCGGGTATCTGCGCGAGGGGGACTCGCTCGTCGTGACGAAACTTGACCGGCTCGGCCGGTCGGTGAGGAACCTCAAACAGGTCGCGGACGAACTGCAACAGCGTGGGGTCGGTTTGAAGGCCCTCTCGCAGGGCATCGACACGACGACGCCGGGAGGCCGTCTGTTTTTCCACATGCTCGCCGCGATCGCGGAGTTCGAACACGACCTCATTGTGGAGCGCACCCACGACGGTCTCGCGGCCGCGCGCGCCCGGGGCCGGAAGGGCGGCCCGAAGTTCAAGATGACGCCGACGAAGATCCGGCAGGCCCGGGCGATGTATGACGAGGGCGGCCACACCGTCCAAGAGATTGCCGACACGTTCGGGGTATCCCGACCCACGATCTACCGGCACCTGGCCGAGCACGCCGAGCGGGCCTGACGAGGAATCATGGCGCGCCTCAGCGACCGGCAGAAAGCCGAGCTTGTGCGCCAACACCAGGACGGGGTGCCGTGGACGCGCATTGCGGAACACTCCGGCGTTGCAGTACGGACCCTGCAACGCTGGGCAGCCCGGATGGAAATGGGACAGCTCTCGCGGGCACCTCGCAGCGATAAGGGTTCGACGCGCATCAACGCCGAGCTGGTGAAGGCGATCGAGGCGCTTGCTGTGCGGCGTCCCGCGCCGACGATCGCGTATATCCACCGCCGTGTCGGTGATATCGCCAGGGGCCGAGGACTATCCGCCCCGGGATACACCACGGTCCGCGATATCGTGCACGCGCTCGACCCGGGCCTGACCGCTCTCGCGGACGGCGGGGACGCGGCCTATCGAGACAAGTTCGAGCTGGTCTACCGCCGCACTGCCTCCGCGCCGAATGAGCAGTGGCAGATGGATCACACTCTGCTGGATGTAATGATCCTCGATGACCGGCAGCAGCCCGTCCGTCCGTGGCTCACGATCGTGCTCGACGACTACTCGCGAGCGATCGCAGGCTACGCGGTCAGCGTCCCAGCACCCACAGCCGAGCATTCCGCGCTGGCGTTCCACCAGGCCATTGCTCGGAAACGAAGCCCGAAGTGGGTGGTGTCAGGTCTCCCGGACATCCTCTACAGCGATCACGGGTCCGACTTCACCTCGACCAGGATCGAGCACGTGTGCCTCGACGTGCACGTCCGCTTGATTCACTCACGGATCGGCGTCCCGCAGGGGCGCGGCAAGATCGAACGGTTCTACCGAACGATCACGACCGAGCTGCTGCCGCACCTGCCCGGCTTCATCCCGCACGGCACCGGTGGATCGCCCATCACCGAACCCGCGTTGACCTTGCACCAGCTCGATGACGTTCTCGAGCGATTCATCGTCGACGAATACAACGAACGCATTCACTCGTCGACGGGTGCTGCCCCGCACGAGCGATGGCGCAGCGACAGTTTCATCCCTCGAACACCCGCCCGCCTTGAAGACATCGATCTGCTTCTACTCACCGCAGCGACGACCCGTCGTGTGCAACGCGATGGGATCCGGTTCGCATCGACCCGATACATCTCCCCAGTCCTCGCCGCGTACGTCGGGGAAGACGTCACGGTGCGGTACGACCCCCGCGATCTCGGGGAGATACGAATCTTCCACGACAACATATTCCTCTGCCGCGCAATCGCCCCCGAACGCTCCTCCGAGACTGTCTCCTTCGCGGACCTACAAGCCGCGAGGAACACGCGACGTCGCGCTCTGAAACAGCAACTCCGGGAGCTCACGACTCACGCAGGCTCCCTTCCCGAAGACACTCGCCACCAACCTGAGATTGCAACGGCCTTCGACAACCCACCTGACCAGGCCGCGATACCTCCCGCACGACACGGATTGAGGACCTACGCCAGTGACTGACGCAGACAGCAAACCCCAGTCTCTTCTCTTCACGCCCGACGATGACGGACGCCGATTCCTCAACGGCCATTTCGACGAATTCACCGATGCGCCTCCGCCCCACGCGGACACCTTGCCCGCATTCGTGACCACACGTGAGCACCGACGATTCACCGAGTTCGCAGATACCGTCCGATCCCACCGCTACATCGGCCTCTGCTACGGACCACCCGGCGTCGGCAAGACACGCTCCGCACGCAACTACGCCGGCACCGACGAATGGGAACAGTGGTACCCGCTCTCCCGCGGCAAGGGCCCACTGCCGCCCGTGCCCGAAGCGGTCCAACGAAGCCGCACGGCATTCTTCACACCCACCGTCGCCGCAACCGTCAAACAGATCGATCAAGGCCTGCCCCGTGCGTGCCAGCAAATCTCCTGGGCCATCGACTACGCGCAGCACGGGCACGTCGATCCTTTCGTTCACGCCGAGTCCCAACACAGCGGGAACACCGAACTGCTCATCATCGACGAAGCCGATCGACTCAAAACCGCCGGCCTCGAACAAGTCCGCGACTTCTACGACCGCCACCGGATGGGCGTCATCCTCATCGGCATGCCCGGCATCGAAAAACGCCTCGCCCGCTACCCCCAGCTCTACAGCCGCATCGGCTTCGCCCACGAGTACCGGGCGCTACGCAACGACGAACTCACCGCCGTCGTCGCGCAGCGCCTCCCGGACCCTGACCCAGACGACTCCGAACTCGCACACACCGCAGCTCTCGCCGCAATCGTCCGCGCCACCAACGGGAACTTCCGTCTCGCCGACCGGCTCGTCACCCAGATCAACCGCATACTCGAGATCAACAAGCAGACGCGCCTCATCCCTGAGGCCGTCGACGCCGCCCAGGAAGCACTCCTCATCGGACGATAAGCGACGCGGGAAACACGACATTTACCGGCGCAAGTCACAGACGAGCGCGCGCCGGGCTTCGAAATGTGTCTCACTAACCGATCCCCTAACGGGCAGGTGTTTCCCGAATGGTTCACGACCGACGATACCTTCGAAAAGATCTATCGGAGGAATTCTACGCAGAGCAAGTTGCGAAAGCAGATCCGAAGTCGGCGATGGCACTTAACGCAGCCCTCGCCTCTTTGACAGCAGGTATAGGACTACTTATCGCGCGCCCTATCGGTTCGTATGTTTCCTCGCTCAGCATCGTCATGGTCCTGGTGGCGAATACTCTTTTGTCGCTAGCGGCAGTGTTCTTACGTCGCCGCGCGGCAATGCTGTTTCCGACGAGTGCGGAGCCCTATGCAGTCGAGAGTGACGCACCCGCCACTGCACGTGAACGATTCAAAGTGCGCGTTGTTCAGGCTGCATCTCTCGGAGTCGTATCACCCCTGACATCTGGAACACTGGCTTTAATTACCGCGATCTACGGCACCTATTTGGCGCTGTTCATCTCGCACGCGACAGAGAACTACAACCTCAATCTGGCTTTGTGTCTTTTGGTATTGGGGCGAGAGCAGTTCTCGGACCTCAAATCGCTCGTTGGCTCCGTGACCTTTCTACGTCGACGGTCAAGACGTTGGCATGGGTTGCTGCCGTCGAGGCATTCTTACTCATGGCGATCACGGGCGTCATTCTTACCAACCTCACCGGCGTGGGCCTTCTCCTCGTCGGCATTCTGGGGCTGGCCGTTCTCGGGATTTGCGCGACGGCGATGCTGACGCTCGTTCGGACAGAGCGTCAAGTTCGCCTGCGGTCGAAGACGTTTGTTTTCGCTGTCGGATGGTCGCATAGCTTTTCAGCTGCCGGTGCGCTACTGGGAACCTGGCTCGGCCTCGGGCTGGGTGTCGCGGATGACCCGACCGCAGGGTTAATGGTTTCTGCTTCGCTCGCGGCGATCTTCGCTGTTGCCTGCGCTGTTTCAGCGCGCACTAATCCGCAGTCGAAGTAAGCCGTGCGTCTGTGAGGACTTCTCTGCCTTCATCGGTGAGGTGGCGTGTCAACCCTGCGACGGATAGAGGCGGCTGTCAAGAGGTCCAAGACATCTCGCGACGCTCGAGAGTACGTGGGTAGAGCCGGTGAATTCGGCAGCCGCGATCGCTCGGTTCTTACGTTCATTTGTGGATGCGACGGACCGCGATCGTCATTCCTTGCTTGATGTTCGCGAGTTACGACCTAATCGCTTCGGCAGGCTCGATTCGGGTTGCTCGCCAGCTGGGCAAGATAGCGGCGACGACGCCTCCGACTACACCCACGGCAAGCGCAAGCAGCATACCGAGGAAGTCAAAGAATGGCGCATTTCCTTGGAAGGCGCTCGCAAGAATCACAATTGTAATGCCGGCGATGGTTCCAACCACGGCGCCGCTTAATCCAATCACGAAGCCTTCAATCATGAAGAGCGCGCCAATTCGCGAACGATGCGTTCCGGTGGCCATTCGGATACCAATTTCACCGTGACGTTGTCGGATGTTTGACGACATCATTGCTGCGATGGTTCCGATCGTCGCGGCTAACAGAACTGCCGCAACAACGAGGGTGAGAACGTTAAACGACGTTGCAACGCTACTACGCAACTGGGCAAGATTCGCAGCCCCTGCGACTGAATATCGCCCCGGACTCACCGCATCGAGGGAAATCGGAATAGCGTCAGCAATCGCCGAGGAGTGGCCAGGTTTCGTTCTAACGATAATCTCTTGCCTCGTCTGCAGCCCAAGGTTTGCCGCCGCCTGATTCGATATCATGACATCGGAGTTGAGGCTTGCAGCGTTCACAACGGCGATGACATCGAACGGCACCCCCGTGACGAAGACGACGGCCTCGACGCCGTCGATGATGCCAAGCGAGTCGGCCGCTTCTTCTCCGAGCACAGCAATTCGTTCGCCGATAATTGGCGCATCAAATAGCGATGCGACGTTTTCGGCAATGTGGATGTCAAGCGTCGCAAAAGTGCCGCCTGATATTCCAACCGCACCGACACCACCGGGATCGCCTGGTAGCGCCGCTGCATAGCGCCCGACTCTCGCATCAGCGGGCGCATAAAGATCGGCTCTACCCGCGGCTACGACACCGTCGATCGCACTGATTGTCAGAAGCGAATCATCCGAGAACGTATCCATTCGCGGGTCAGTTAACGCGACCCGCAGGTTCGAACTTGCGGCGTCCGAGATGAGGGAATCCACCTGGTTACTTGCCGAGAGGCTGAGGTTGACCGTTGCGCTTAGCCCAGCGACGGCAATGGCAGTTGTTAGGATCGCAACCAGACTACGCCCAGGGTTGTCCCACAAACTCCAAGCGGCCTCGCACACATCATCAATGGCCGCGCGTAACCATCGCCTCTTCGTGGCGCTCGGTATCTCGGTTCGCCCGAATTCGATGGTTTGCGGGGGCAGGCTCGATGTATCAGATACAACGGTTCCTTCGGCAACTGTGATCTGTCGCGAGGCCTCAGCGGCGAGTGCCGCGTCGTGGGTAACAACGACGATAGTGACACCGCTCGCGTTGAGCTCGCTTAGGAGGTCAAAGATGTGGCGCGCATTCGACTCGTCGAGGTTGCCTGTTGGCTCGTCGAGAAATAGAACCTGCGGCTTTCCGACCAGCGCGCGCGCGATTGCCATTCGTTGCCGCTCACCGCCAGATAGTAGCCTCGCCACGTGCTGCGCACGGTGCCCGATGTTCGCTTGCTCGAGCGCATCAAATATTGCGGCACCACGTTCCTCGAATGGCACGCTTTGAGAGATGAGGGGGACTTCCACGTTCTTTGTTACGGTGCGCGCCTCAAGAGCATTGGAGTGCTGAAATACAAAGCCGAACCGCTGCGACCGTAGTTGTTGACGCTGGCGGTCCGAGGCATGCGCCATCTCCTTGCCGCCGACGGCGTACGAGCCTCCATCCGGGGAGTCAAGGAGCGCCAGTACATTGAGGAGCGTGGACTTACCCGCACCTGATGGACCCACAATCGCCACGTATTCACCCGCGTGGATATCAAGCGTGATGTCGTGGAGAGCGGGAGCCGCCGCGCCTGTGTAAGTGCGTTCGACTTGCTGAAGACGAAGGAGAGGAAGCATCGTTTATTTCACAGAAGCGGACACAACGACACTGGCGCCGTCTTGGATGGCCTCGCTACCCGTCACACCGGTCCAACCGCCCTGTTGCCAGATCGGTGTCACGTCAACTTCGGTGTAAACATCTCCTTCTTTGAGGACGACCCACGTTCGGCCCGAACTTTGCCTGATCGCGATGGTCGGGACAGCAAGGTCTGTCGCCTCGTTTGAGGAGAAATGCACCTGAACTTGTTCCCCAGCTGCCGCCACGTCTTGGGAGTCAAGCGCGATTACCACCGGATACCCGGACTTCGTTGATCCTCCCTGCGCTTGGGGGTCGGCGGGTGCAAAATCACCGATCTCGGTCACGAGCCCAGTTCCTAGCGAGCCACTACCCGGTCGCGTGATCTCCGCTTCAGAACCAACCTCGATCGCCTTTACGGTCAGCGGATCCACGATGGTTTGCACTACCGCGATATTTTGCTGCGCGGTGACCACAGGACCAGTCGTCACCGCGATACCCCGGCCGACGGCCGTGACAACGACGAAGTCGCCGCGCGGCACGGCCGCGATCGCATCGCGAGCAAGACTCGCCCCCGGAGTTTCGCCGGGGGCGGAGGAGCCCGCATTTGTATACATTTGGCTCACAGCCCGCACGGTCAATTCGTCATATGCGCTGCCACCTGGGTCAGACCGAAGCCCCGCTTCATGGAGCGCATCGTTGAGCGCTGCCACGTCAGACCCGGTTGTGCCGACAACAAGGTCACGCCACGGCAGAACATCAAGCTCGAGAGCAAAAACCGGTTGATCGTTAATGCTGAAAAGCATCTCGCCCGAAACCATAACCTTCCCGGGTTCCGCGGCCATGGCTGTCACAATGGCAGGTTGCTGCGTCGCGAAATACTCGAACGTCGTCGCTGGAGCGACGGTGCCGACAGATTGGGGAAGTGCGTACGGTTTTAGCTCAACAGATGCGATGACCTCGCGCGGTACTGAAGCCTCCGCGATCTCCTGCTTCAGCCCCGACTGCATGAGAGAACCGACCACAACGCCTACTCCCCCTGACAGCAGGATCGCGGCCGCGATCAATGATGTCAGCACCGGACGAGGGAACCGCGGAACCCGCACAGAGTCTCGCCGCGTCGCCGGCACGGGCTTACTATCCGTCACAGCTATCCGTCACAGCTATCCGTTCTCGCCGATATAGGCCTCAGCAATTGCAATTGTCTCGTCAATCTTCGCGCGTTCAGCGTTGAGAGCGGCTTGATTTTCTGTGATGAACACTGTCTGATAGCTGGCCTGAATGTCGGCAAGCTGCTGCACCACATTAAGTTTCTGTTTGCATTGCACGTCGATGATTGCAATCTCCAGTACTTGCTCGGTCGAAGCACCTTCGGTGTTGGGCTGCAACGTCGCACCCTCAACGAGCGACAGTCCTTCCTCTTCAACGCACGAGTTCCAGTCCGCAATAATCGCTTTCGCTTCGGCATCGCTCATCGTGAGGTCGTAGCTCTCAATTTCTCCACGCCCGGCGAGCGTCTCCACCTGCTGCACGCGAGGGAAGGAATCGACTGCCTCATTCAGGCATCGCTCTATCGTGTCCTCCGTGCCAGCAACCGCGGTATTAGATTCGAGTATCTTTTGCTCGTCGGCAGTGCGCGGCCGAACATCGTACCCATATTTCGCGGCTTCGTCTAATACCCAAATTCCGAAAGTCCGATAACCCACTCGCGGTGAAAATGTGCGCCGATCAATCGCCTGTAAGGGGACGCCCTCCTCTTGCGCACATTTGGCCAACTTGAGATCGATGGCGTAATCAACGATGTTATCTTCCGCAAACGATGCGGAATACGCGTCAAGCGGAAGCTGCGCCGTACCAGCTACCGGATCCAGCTGTGCTTGACCTGAGATGACTTCGTGTTTGCTATAGTCCACCTCCCCCCCGTCGGATCCGCAGGCTACGACCAGCAAACTGATCGTAGCCAGCTGGATCATCAGGATGGCCTTCCGATTGATTGTCACGTGCGGTCATCCCTCCAGGCCCCACTAGAGCCAGAGATTGCTTTCCAAATTGTCATTCCAATAGCCTGCTGGCCTTCCCCCGGTCGTGTCCCAAAAAAGATCGGTGTGGCGCTTGGTCGTTCCGCGATAAACCGTGAAGTTCGCACCGCTGTAGTTCATGTTGACATACACGTTTACGTTGCTCATGGTGCCGTTGTTCCACAGAGAGCTCGTCACATTGTTGTAGTAGCCCCATGAGCCGTTCCATGATGGATTGTCATACTGTCCGGCAAAGTTTGGCCCGTTGCCGTTTGAATCGTAATACGCACACAGATACCCCGGGTTACAGAAAGCCCACGCCGCGTTTGCGGGTGTAGCCGCGAGCAAGCTACCTGCCATTATTGCTGCTCCCATCGCAGCACCAGCTACCAACCGTTTCTTCATCACAATCTCCTTTGATCGGACTTTTAGCGACCTTACGCCCCTGTATGGATGATCGTAGGTTGGGGACGTTCTGAATCGCAAGCGTTTCGAACCTGGAGTATCCGGTTGCTCACAAGCCTTCACAGAACGAATCGAAACGTTGCTCGAGCTACCCGATTTGTCGGCACGTGAGGTCTCAGTACTCTTGGGAAGCGGCAAAATTGGTGAGATCTCTGTCTCAGCCTATGAAGCAGCCCATGCTGAATATGCTCGCTGCGGGAGTTCCGAGATTCACCCCGGTTCAAAAACAAAAGCCCAGGTTGCAACCTGGGCTTTTTGAGTCCACTTGGCGGAGGCCTGCGTGGGAAGTAGGCATTCCCGGATAGTTATTGTCCAGAAGACGCCGATATTGTGCGTCGCGCAATTACGCCTACTCGGAACCTTCTTCATGACGTGTATCGGATCACCGTCACACCCCAGGTGACCGCATCGTCGAATTGCGGAAGGCCAGTCCGAAGACTGGCCTTCCGGCAAGGTGCTCTCCGGGACTTAGCAGAGCCGGTGTAAAACACCAGCCACCTACTGCGTGACGGAAATGCCTTTCCCGTCTCTGCTGGGACCACTTACATGGTGACCACCATCAACGGAGGCGACCTTCCTAGATGCCCGAGGGTGTTTCAGAAGGATTCCTTGCGGTCTCCACTATAGCGGAGACAAGTCCCTCAAACCCGGAAAATCCGGTAGAATCGAAACTGCAAGAATCAGTGCAACCCATGTACTACCCTTTGTGAAACCTGGCAATGTACGCTAGCGCAACCTCCTAGGAGATTCCCTCTGATGCCCGAATATACCACAGGCTCCAAAGTGCGAAACGAGAATTCTGAGTCGTCGCGTGCCTCTGGGGCGCCACAGCCATTCGGGCACAGGAAGGGTGCGGGGGCACCTGTACGTCGCGCATTCATTGAGCGCACCGACGACTCCCCCTCCCCCCTAAGCCTGTTGCTCAGCGGAGCGAACGCCTCTCGTGGTGGCGGCGGCCGGGGCGGTAGATTACGGGTCGCGCTCGTAATCACTCTTATCTGGCAGCTCGCTAAGAGCCCCCACACGACCATCCGGCCAGCTCGCTACTGGGCAGTTCTGCTCAAGTTGGAGGACCCGGATCGTGCGGGCTCCCGTGCGATCCGTAGCACTTTGCTCGAGATCGAACGTCGGGGCTTCATCCGAACCGAAGAACGCGGTCCAGGCAAGGTGCCAGAGATCATCCTGCGAGATGAATCACTGCGGGGCGTGGATTATAAGCTGCCATATCTCCAAGCAATCGAGGAAGGAGCAGCGGGCAGCACGAGCTACTTTCGGGTGCCCGAGACGTTCTGGTCATCTGGGCTGTGTACCGACCTCAGCGGAGCTGGACTCGCAATGTATTTGATCGCGATGTCACGGGCTGGGTGGGGTAACGATCCTTCGTTTTGGCTCTCCCCAACGCTATTTCGTAAGGAGTACGGGCTCGGAGAGTCAACGCGCAAAAAGGGACTCAAGGAACTTGTCGATCGCGGTGTGCTGACCCATGAGCTGCGTTCCATCGATCGCAACGGCGAATCAGGGCATAGACGCTTCGTCAGAAGCGTCTACACGATCGTTTCAGATTACCGGGCCGCCGGAGCAACAGAACCTCTCCCTCCCTCGCCTAAAGAACAGCCAACACTGGAAGAACTGCTTACTTTCTTTCACGCTCACTCGAAGGAAAGCTGAATCTGGAATCGACAGGCTCCGTTGACACGGGAGACATCATCGTCGTGCCGTCGTTGCCAACGCGCATTTCGATGGATGCAGAGACGATGGCGGGGCCACACTGGCTAGCGGGGAGAGCATTTGTGCAGGGCTTGCCGGCGTAGCCATCGATACGATTCCAATGGCCTATCTACTTCGCAGTATCTCTGGAGACGCCGCGTGGACCACGCCTGCGCGAGACCGTCGACGAGTTTCCCAAAGTCCCATTTCTCGGCATTAGCAGCATGGGATTCCCCGACGGCTGGGGTAAACATGATGTGGTCATCATCTGAGTGGCCAATCAATAGGTGGTGCCTAAGCTGAACGCGCTGAATGCCGTAGCCAACTCGAGGCCGATAACGACCTCGACCAACACCGAATTGGTGACCCGATTTGTCCCCACTTTTGTCGCGCGGGGAAGCGACTTCCATCACCTGGCAGACTCCATCGCATCGCACGAAGACTGCCCTCGGCTGGGTGATCCAGAGGGCACGGTCATAAACTCGACCGTATCCGCGGCCCCCTATTCGTTACTCACGGTTCCATCGGAACATGTGTTCTGGGCTGCCGAAGTGCCGGTGATGGTAGACGGGAGTTCAGTGATTCCTTCGGCCACCGGGATGTCCGTCGTGTTAGTTGGATCTGTTCCGTCAACGGCTCCGCTTCCGGTGTCCTGGGCTTCGCCTTCCGGTGAAAGCGGATCTTGCACGGTGAGCGAGCCCCCGGTCCCACCGGTGACGGAGAGCGACGTGTTAGCTTCGAGCGCCGCCCACAGTGCAGCGGCATCCAGTTCGTTCGGGGCAACTCGATTTGGGTCTGGCGCGTAGTCAACCACGGGGTATTGAACGAAAACGAAATCGCGAAAAGGTACATCCTTCACCGCAAGTGCAATCTGCATCAACTTGTACGGATCCGTCATGCTCGTGGAGGGATCGATTGCCTCGACAGCAACCTTGCTGAGCCGAAGGAGTGTTGCAGGATTCGAGAGAACTTGTGCACTCATTAGCTTGTTGACCAGCTTCGACATGTACTGCTGTTGGTTGCTGATTCGGGCAAGATCTGAACCATCACCTACTCCGTAGCGAAGACGGAGGAAGTAGTGCCCCGTATCGTGGTGTAGCCCGCGGTGGCCCGCCTCGTCGCTATGACGTGAGCGCGGTCACCGTGTGATCCTTCGAGGAAACTCTCACATCCCACTCGAAAGGCATCATCACGATGACCGCACCTCATATTGTCGACCCTGCGAGCGTGCTCGCTGAAGCCCTGTCCGACGCGTCGCCGGATCTGATGCGCAGTCTGCTGCAGACCATGATCAACGCGCTGCTGTCCGCTGACGCGGACGCCGTCGTCGGCGCGGAATGGGGCAAGCCCTCACCCGACCGCACCGCGCAACGCAACGGCTACCGGCACCGGGACCTGGACACCCGCGTCGGGACGATCGACGTTCAGATCCCGAAGCTCCGGCAAGGGACGTACTTCCCGGAATGGCTGCTGGAGCGCCGCAAACGGGCCGAGACCGCGCTGATCACCGTTGTCGCGGATTGCTATCTCGCCGGAGTGAGCACCCGCCGGATGGACAAACTGGTGAAGACTCTCGGGATCCACTCGCTGTCGAAGTCGCAGGTTTCACGGATGGCCGCCGACCTCGACGAGCACGTCGACCAGTTCCGGCACCGCCCGCTCGGCGACGCCGGCCCGTTCACGTTCGTCGCCGCCGACGCGCTCACGATGAAGGTCCGCGAGGGCGGCCGGGTGATCAATGCGGTCGTGCTGGTCGCGACCGGCGTCAACGCCGACGGGCGCCGCGAGGTCCTCGGCCTGCGGGTGGCGACCAGCGAGACCGGGGCGGCCTGGAACAGCTTCTTCGCCGACCTCGTCGCCCGCGGCCTGGGCGGGGTCCGCCTCGTCACCAGCGACGCCCACGCCGGACTGGTCGAGGCGATTGCTGCGAACCTGCCCGGCGCTGTCTGGCAGCGCTGCCGCACCCATTACGCCGCGAACCTGATGTCGGTGACGCCGAAGACCATGTGGCCGGCGGTGAAGGCGATGCTGCACTCGGTCTACGACCAGCCCGACGCCGATGCCGTCAACGCCCAGTTCGACCGGCTGCTGGATTACGTCGACGGGAAGCTCCCCGACGCGCACGAGCACCTCGACGCCGCGAGGGCGGACATCCTCGCGTTCACCGGGTTCCCAGAGGGTCTCTGGCAGCAGATCTGGTCGAACAACCCCAACGAGCGCCTCAACAGGGAGATCCGCCGCCGCACCGACTCGGTCGGCATCTTCCCCAACCGCGACGCGATCATCCGCCTCGTCGGCGCCGTCCTCGCCGAGATCACCGACGAATGGGCCGAAGGCCGCCGCTACCTCGGGCTCGAGATCCTCACCAAGAGCAGGCTCACCCTCATCGCCGACTCCGACATCGAGGAGGTGACCGACACCGTCCTCGAACTCAGCGCCTAACCCCTCAAATCGAAGGACGCCGCGCTACACCACTACGCGGGACTTGACCGCTCAAATCACCGGTTCAGTTGGCACCGTCGACGACAGCTACTACATCGCCTCGCTGACGCCCTGGATGGGCTCTACAAGGCAGAACGCCCGCCCAGCATGACCCTCCGCGACCGAGGTCGCGTTCC
>NZ_VRSW01000005.1 GCF_008017445.1 Microbacterium mitrae
GAAGCTAAGCCTCTCAGCGCCGATGGTACTGCAGGGGGGACCCTGTGGGAGAGTAGGACACCGCCGGACTCCTTTTAAAGTCAAAATGGCCACCCAACGCTGGGTGGCCATTTTGCATTTACACCCACAAATTTGACAGAGGAGATCGCAATGACAGAAGCGCACGAGCCCCGAGAAGGTGGATCGCGCTCATCTCGCGACTCCTCGCGTCCGCAGTACCGCGACAATGGCGGCTCTAGCCGTGATCGTCGCCCGCAGCGCGACGGTGACCGCCGCGAAGGCGGCTACCAGCGCCGTGATGGTGCTGCTCCGCGTCGTGATGGCGACCGTCGTGAGGGCGGCTACCAGGGGAACCGTGAAGGTGGCTACCAGCGTCGCGATGGCGGCGCTCCGCGTCGTGAGGGTGACCGCCGTGAAGGCGGCTACCAGGGTAACCGCGAGGGCGGATACCAGCGTCGCGATGGTGCTGCTCCGCGTCGCGATGGTGACCGTCGTGAGGGCGGCTACCAGGGTAACCGCGACGGTGGTTACCAGCGTCGTGATGGTGCTGCTCCGCGTCGTGATGGTGACAACCGCGAAGGTGGCTACCAGCGTCGCGATGGTGACAACCGCGAAGGTGGCTACCAGCGTCGCGATGGTGGCGCTCCTCGTCGTGAGGGTGGCTACCAGGGTAACCGTGAAGGTGGCTACCAGCGTCGTGATGGTGGCGCTCCTCGTCGTGAGGGTGGCTACCAGGGTAACCGTGAAGGTGGCTACCAGCGTCGTGATGGTGGAGCTCCGCGCCGCGATGGTGACAACCGCGATGGTGGTTACCAGCGTCGCGATGGTGGCGCTCCGCGTCGTGATGGCGACCGTCGTGAGGGCGGCTACCAGGGGAACCGCGAGGGTGGTTACCAGCGTCGCGATGGCGGCGCTCCGCGTCGTGAGGGTGACCGCCGTGAAGGCGGCTACCAGGGTAACCGTGAAGGCGGATACCAGCGTCGTGACGGTGCAGCCCCGCGCCGCGATGGCGACCGCCGACAGGGCGGCTACCAGGGTAACCGCGAAGGCGGATACCAGCGTCGTGATGACCGTGGCGACGATCGCCGTGCTTCGCGTCCGCCGCAGGACGTGCGTGCCGACCGCCCGCGCGACCCCGAACTTCCCGACGAGATCACCGCGCGTAGCCTGCACGGTTCGGCCCGCAACGAGCTGAAGACGTTGTCGGCCGAGAACGCCGATGCTGTTGCCCGCCACCTCGCCGCCGCGTCCACGTACATTGATGTCGATCCCGAGCTTGCGCACGCTCACGCCATGGCTGCGTCGCGTCGCGCCGGTCGTGTTGGCGTCGTCCGCGAAACTGTCGGCATCACGGCCTACGCCACCGGTGACTTTGCACTCGCGCTTCGCGAGTTGCGAACCTACCGTCGCATCACCGGCAGCGACGAGCAGATCGCACTGATCGTTGACAGCGAGCGTGGCATCGGCCGCCCCGAGAAGGCTCTCGAGGAAGGACGCGCCGTCGACCGCTCGAAGCTTGACGCATCGACGCGTGTTGAGCTCGCTATTGCGATGTCGGGTGCCCGTCTTGACCTTGGTCAAACCGAAAGTGCCCTCGCAGAGCTCGATATTCCAGAGCTCAACCCGGACGTCGCCTACAGCTACAGCGCCGGCCTGTTTGCCGCCCGCGCCGCGGTTCTTGAAGATCTCGGACGCGCTGAGGAAGCCGCCGAATGGATGCGCCGCGCCGAGGTCGCGGCCGAAGCAACCGCAACCGACGACTCCGACGAACTGATCGTCGTCGACGAGTCAGAAGACGAAGAGCTGGTTCGCGAGCTTGAAGCGCAGGAGCGCGCCGCGAAGGAAGCCGAGCGCGAGGCCGCGTACGCAGCCGAAGAGGCAATGTTCCTCGAGGCGGAAGCAGCGCAAGCAGCTGAGCAGGCCGCGCAACAGGGTTCCGCCGTCACCGACGAAGCGGCCTCCGATGATGCTGACTCGATCGACGAAGAGGCCGCGGAGCTCGCCGAGTCCGGCGACGACGAGGCCTCGGAACCTGCAGACTCCGACGACAACGACGCATCCGCCAATAAGTCGAAGAAGTCGAAGAAGGCCGAGAAGGCCGACAACCACGACGACAACGACAAGAAGAAGTCGAAGAAGTCGAAGAAGGACAAGGACAAGAAGTCCAAGAAGTCTGACGCAGAAAAGAAGGCGAAGAAGAAGGCCAAGAAGGCGGCTAAAGCTGCCGAGGTTGCGGCTGTCGAGGCGGCCGAGGACTGATGGGTCTGTTCTCCCGTTCGTCGACGGTCATGCCGTTGGACGGCGTTGACACGATTCTCGCCGACCTTGATGGCGTCGTCTATGCTGGCCCCGGCGCGCTACCGCACGCTGTTGAGTCACTCAATCGCGCGCGTCAAACCGCGCGCCTGGGGTACATCACCAACAATGCGGCGCGCACCGACGCCACGGTTGCCGCGCACCTGACGGAGCTTGGCCTGCAGACCGCTCCCGATGAGGTTGTCACCAGCCCTCAGGCGGCTGTTCGCCTGTTGCGCACCATCATTGCACCTGGTTCCACCGTGCTCGTGGTGGGCGGCGAAGGCCTCGTCTTCGAACTGGAGAAGGCCGGGTACGTCGTTACCCGCTCGTCGGCAGACAACCCTGCGGCCGTTGTGCAGGGCTTTGCGCCGAGCGTCGATTGGAACCAACTGGCTGAGGCGGCATTTGCGCTTGCGTTGCCAGAAGCTGACGGTGGCATCCCGTGGATCGCGACCAACACCGACTGGACGATTCCGCAGGCACGCGGAACCGCGCCGGGCAACGGAACCCTCGTCTCGGCTGTGCACACCGCCGTCGGGCGTCTCGCGACGGTCGCTGGCAAGCCGGAGAAACCGATCTTCGACGTTGCGCTTGATCGCTTCGCCGCGAAGAAGGCGCTGTTCATCGGTGACCGACTCGACACCGATATTGCCGGAGCGCAGCGGGCCGGAATCGAATCTGTGCTCGTGCTCACCGGCATTGACCGGCCCAAGCATGTGCTGGCGGCGCCATCACACGCGCACCCGACGTACATCCTGCCGGATCTACGTGGACTGTTTGAGCCGTATCCGGTGACGACGGTGAAGGGTGACGTTGTGAGCGTGCGCGGTGCGTCAGTGCGCATTGACGGCAACGACGTTCGCATCGTCTCCGAGGGCGATCAGATCGACCTGCTGCGTGCCGCCTCGCACGCGATCTGGGCGACCGGACGGCAGATCTTCGGATTCCACGTGCCGGAGAAGCTCTACGAAGACCCATTTCTGGTTCGCCGCTAACGGTTACAGCCCGCCGGAAACGCGTAGTCTGGAGGCGTGAGCAACGCGTCTAGTGAGCAGAGTGCGGGTTTTGTCAGCCGTGTGCGTGTGATTGAAGAGCAACCGCTTGAGTCGCGCGCCGTCGGCTACGCCAGCCTGCACGATGAGCTCGCAAAGCGTCTCGATGCGCCCATCATTCGTCATGCCAGTGAGACCGCGGAATGACCCGGCTTGACGCGGCGCTCGCGGATCGCGGGCTGGCTCGATCGCGCACTCACGCTGCCCGACTGATCGCCGATGGGCTCGTGACCGTCAACGGTCGGGGAGTCGTGAAGGCGTCGCATGCCGTCAGCGACGGCGATCAGCTCGCCGTCGCCGGTGCCGACCACTACGTGAGTCGCGCGGCCCACAAGCTGCTGGCTGCCCTCGACACTTTTGCGATCGATCCGACCGGTCGCGTCGCCCTTGACATGGGTGCCTCCACCGGCGGCTTCACGCAGGTGCTTCGCGAACGCGGCGCCGCAACCGTGATGGCCGTTGATGTCGGTCACGACCAGCTTGACCCTCAGATTGCCAGCGACCCCGCCGTTATCGCCGTCGAGGGTTTTAACGTTCGGTACATGACCCCCGAGAACCTCGCTGGCGTCACGGGCATCACCGAGCGCCCGAGCCTCGTCACGGCCGATCTCTCATTTATCTCGCTCGAGCACGTGCTACCCGCGGTGGCCGCGACGGCCGCACCCGGCGCCGACATCGTGCTGCTGATCAAGCCCCAGTTCGAGGTTGGCCGCACCGCCGTCAAGGGTGGGCTTGTCACCGACGATGACACTCGCGCCGACGCTGTCAGTCGCGTGCTGTGGTCGGCGTGGGATGCTGGCCTCGGGGTTCGCGGCCTGGCGCCGAGCCCCCTCGTCGGAACGCACGGCAACTGCGAGTACCTTGTGTATCTTTCTGACGCCAACGGTCAAAACCCGACAGAATACCGAGACCAGATTCAACGAATGACGAGGCGAGCATGAGCGAACGCAACATCCTCGTTGTCGTGCACGCCCACCGTGACGACACCGTGGCCGCAGCTGAACGCATTTATCGCGCGCTGACGGCGGCGGGCGCGCGCTGCGTTGTAAGCGCAGACGACCTGCGAGATCTCCGCGAAGTGGCGGGCAACCCCGTCATGCTTGACGACTTCCGGGTGTTGGGTGAGCAGGTTGCCGTCGACGACGTTGAGCTTGCGATCGTATTGGGTGGCGACGGAACCATCCTGCGGGCTGCAGAGCTGGTGCGGGGCCGCGCGGCGCCGATTCTTGGCATCAACATGGGCCACGTCGGCTTTCTCGCCGAAAGCGAGCGCGACGACATGGATGAGGCCGTTCGCCGCGTGATTGCAGGCGAGTACACCGTTGAGGAGCGCCTGGCGCTCTCGGTGCGCGTGAAGAACCGCGCTGGCGAGACGATCTACGAGACGTGGGCGCTGAACGAGGCCACCGTCGAGAAGGCATCGCGTGAACGCATGCTTGAGGTTGTCATTGAGATTGATGGCCGCCCCCTTTCAAGCTTCGGTTGCGACGGTGTGGTGCTGTCGACCCCGACGGGCTCAACGGCCTACAACTTCTCTGCGGGCGGCCCTGTTATCTGGCCAACCGTGCAAGCCATCAGCGTGGTTCCGCTTTCTGCGCACGCGCTGTTTGCGCGCCCCCTGGTGATTGATCCGTCATCGTCTGTCGCGATCGAGGTGTTGCAGCGCAATCACGGCACCGGAGTGCTGTGGTGCGATGGCCGTCGATCCCACGATTTGCCGCCCGGCGCTCGCGTGATTGTGCGTCGCTCTGCGCAGCCGGTGCGTCTGGCACGCCTGCACACGGCACTGTTCACCGACCGACTGGTGAACAAGTTTCAGCTTCCGGTCGACGGCTGGCGCGGTGCCGAGCCGACCACATCGGCGATTCCCACCATCAAGGACGCGCCGGCATGATCGAAGAGATGCGGCTGCGCGATCTCGGGGTCATTGCCGAGGCGACGTTGCCGATGGGCGCGGGCTTTACCGCGATCACCGGTGAGACCGGCGCGGGCAAGACCATGGTGGTCACCGGACTCGGCCTGCTGCTCGGCCAGCGCGCAGACTTCTCCGCCGTGCGTGCCGGCGCAACACAAGCCAGCGTTGCCGGCGTGTGGGTGGTTCCATCGACCGGCGCCGTCGCCGATCGCGTCGCCGATGCCGGTGGCGAGCTGGAGGCCATAGACAGCGCGACGAGCGAACTGTATCTCTCGCGCAGCATCACGGCCGAGGGGCGCAGCCGTGCCAGCGTCGGCGGCGTCAAGGCGCCCGCCAGCGTGCTGAGCGATCTGGCTGATGAACTCATCGTGGTGCACGGCCAGTCTGATCAGCTGCGATTGCGGTCGGCCAGTGCGCAGCGGGATGCGCTTGACCGGTTTGGCGGGCAACCGATTGCCCGCGCGCTCGACGCCTACCGCGACGCCTACGCGCGCTTCACCGCGCTCGATGCGCGCATCGCTGAAATTACCGAACACCATGATGCCCGCGTGGCCGAGGCCGCGCACCTTCGCGGGGTGCTCGCCGATATTGAGCAGGCAGATCCGCAGCCGGGTGAAGATGAGGAGCTTGCCCAGCGCGCCGAGCGCCTGGCCAATGCCGAAGATTTGCGTGTGGCCGCCGCCACAGCGCACGAAGCGCTCTCCAGCGAAGAAGACGTGCCCGATGTTTTGGGGCTCATCAGCGAGGCCCGTCGTGCCCTCGAGCGAGCCCACGATCCGGCGCTAGTGGCGCTGGCGGAACAACTGGCTGAGTTGAGCTATCGGGCCACCGATATTGCGCAGGAGTTGTCTGGCTACCTCGCCGATCTTGATGAGGCAGGCCCCCACGAACTCGCGACGGTTGAAGAGCGCCGTGCCGTGCTCGGCTCGCTCGTGCGTGCGCATGGTTCGCTGGCCGCGGCGATTGACCTGCTCTCAACGGGTTCCGCTCGCCTGGCAGAACTTGATGATGACCCAGACACGCTGGAGCGCCTCACCGCCGAGCGCGAGGCGCTGCACACCGAACTTGATGACCGCGCGACAACGCTGACGACGGCGCGCACGAAGGCGGCCGTTCGGTTGGGCGAGGCCGTCACGGCGGAGCTGCGCGAACTAGCGCTGCCCGACGCGCGGCTCGAGGTGCAGGTCGCGGCTGGCGCGCCCACCATGAGCGGTCGCGACGAGGTCACACTATTGCTCGCACCACACCCCGGCGCTCAGCCGCGCCCCGTCGCAAAGAGCGCGTCCGGTGGTGAGCTGAGCCGTGTCATGCTCGCCATCGAGGTGGTGATGAGCGCGTCAGACCCGGTGCCAACATTCGTCTTCGATGAGGTCGACGCCGGCATCGGCGGCGCCGCCGCGATTGAGGTGGGGCGCCGCCTTGCCCGGCTGGCCGAATCGTCTCAGGTCATCGCCGTCACCCACCTCGCTCAGGTTGCCGCCTTTGCCAACAATCACCTGAGCGTGGTGAAACAGAGCGACGGCAGCGTTACCGCATCGAGCGTGCGAACCCTCGATGGCGCAGAACGCGAGGCAGAAATGGCGCGCCTGCTCTCCGGCATGGCAGACTCCGACGCTGCCCTCGCCCACGCGCGCGAACTGCTCGCCCTGCGAAGCACGGTGTAGGCCAAACCCACCAGCCATCGTCGCCCCATCGAGGAGCACGAAAGAAGAACATGCATCAAGACGCCCCAGCCCGCACGCCGCGAACGATTGTCACCTACCTTGCAATCGGCGTCACCGCCGGACTGCTGTCGGGGCTTTTCGGTGTTGGCGGCGGAACCATCATTGTTCCGTTCTTGGTGATGTTTCTCGCCTTCAATCAACGCTTGGCGGCAGGCACGTCGCTCGCCGCCATCGTGCCGACCGCGACCGTTGGCGTGATCTCGTACGCGATGTCTGACTCCGTTGCGTGGGTTCCGGCGCTCATCCTTGCCGCTGGTTCCGTCGTTGGCGCACAAATCGGAACCGCGCTACTGCCCAAAATTTCGCAAACGGCGCTGCGGTGGGGGTTCGTTGCCTTCATCGTGATTGTGATTGTCAGTCTGTTTGTGGTGGTGCCCTCACGCGATGCGCAACTGCACCTCACCGCCGTGACAATCACGGGGCTTGTCTTGCTCGGCCTCATCACCGGCGTTCTTGCCGGCCTCTTGGGCGTTGGCGGCGGCATCATCGTGGTGCCGGTGCTCATGGTCGCGTTCGGCGCGAGCGACCTTATCGCCAAGGGCACGTCGCTACTGATGATGATTCCGACGGCGATCAGCGGAACCATCGGCAACCTGCGTCGCAACAACGTGGACATTTTGGGTGGCTTGCTGATTGGCGTTTCGGCGGCTGCTACCACCGCGGGTGGCGCGTGGATTGCCGTGCACATTGACCCACGCCTGGCCAATGCACTGTTTGCCGGCTACCTCGTCTTCATCGCCGTGCAGATGGCTATGAAGGCCATCAAGGGGCGGGGCCGATGACCGAGCGTGCGCCGGCGCTGCGCCGTGGTGCCCGTCGGATCGCGGCCCTTTGGCGCACAGCGCCGAACCCGGTGCGCACGTTCGGCGCAATCGTGGGCCAGCATGGGCTCGCGCTCATGGCGTGGTACCTCGCCGGTGACGCCGCGCATCGCGCGCTCTTGCAGCTGGCTGGCTTCGTGGGAAGCTACACGACGCTGGGTGGGCTGTTGCTGCTGCCGCTCGCGGTCGGTGCTCGCCTCGTCGCCTACGTTGCGATGTATCTCACCGTGCGCCCGTCATTGACGACGACGGACCGTCTGGCCAAGCCGGGCGTTCGACCCTTTTTGCATGCCGTGGGCGTGGCGATTCTGCCCTTCACTATTTTCTATACCGCGTGGGGAATGCTCGAGAGCGATCAGACGGCGTTCATCCGCATCGCGATGTCGAATGCGCTTCTGCAGACGGGTTACGGCGTTGATGAGGCGTTCGGTGATCGCGGCGGATTCTTGGCGGTGGGCTGGCTGCCGGTGACGATTCTGCTGGTCGCCTTTGTGATTCGGTCTGTGCTCGGACGGGTCTCCTCTCGACTTCCCACGGCCGCCGCCATTGTTGGTTCCTACGCCGAGCTGGTGTGGGTGTTCATGTTCTTCACCATGGTGGTGCAGTGGCTGGCGCAACTCACGTCGTGGTTCTCGACGCGCGCGGGCGTGGTGTGGCTGGTTGAGATCGGCGACGCCTTGGCGATCAATGCGCCGCCAGTGGCTGCCGCATGGGAGGGGCTGTTGCAGCTCGTCACCCTCGCGATCACGGCTCTCATTGTTCCGGGTGCGTGGCTGGCAATCGCCGCGGTCATTTACGGCGCCCGGTTGACGCCGCTGGTGTTGCAGCTTCATCCGCGACACGGCCGAATCGTCGCGCTGTTTCGCCCGTTCGCACGCCGCGTCGAAGATCTGTGGGCGGCGGTCTCGGCGATTTGGCGCGGCGGGCCGCTGATTTTTGGCGCGTTCGCGCTGGTCTATGCGCTGTGGGCATCTGCCGAGCGCGGCGTCGCCCGTGGCACGCTCGCCCTCATCGGTGCCCATGAGCCCGACTTCTGGCAAGCGGTGCTGCCGTTCGCCCTGCTTGCGGTTGCCATGGTGGCAGAGCCGCTCCGCGTTGCCATTGTCGCGACCGCCTGCGATGCGGTGCTGGCACGCAGTCGCACGCTCCCCGAGCCGCCTACCGCGAAGCCCGTTTCCTCACCCCGTCAGCTCGAACCGAACGACGGTGTCGTCAAAGGTCATGTCGAACCAGAAGAGCCCCGGGACATCATCCGGTAGCAAGAACACCGCCAAGATCGTGTAGCTGGCAGAATCGGGCACGCAGGAGCGTTCGGCATCGTCGTCAGAAACGTCGACCTCGGAGCCAGCGGTGACCCAGACACGACCGGTCGCCTGCTCGGTGAGGGTGAACGATCCACACGACGAGGCATCCGCGTCGCTGCGGGCCGGCACGCGCACGCTGACGGTGGTGGTACCCGCCGGGCCAGCGAATTCGTCGACGCGTACCGTCGGCGGGTCGATCGTATTGCCGTCGACCGTGACGGTGGTGGTTGCCACGGTGGTGGAAACGGTCGGCTCGTCGCGCGAGGGCACAACCTCAAATAGCCAGATCGTGCCGGCGGCCACCATCGCGGCAATCATGAGCGCGATCGCCGCCGTGCGCTGCCTGCGCCACCAGCTCATGGCGCACCCACCGTGGGGGACGAGATCGTGAGTCGCTCGCGGTGATCGAGCGTGGTCAGGTTGACCGAGATAGAAATCACGTCGTCAAGCGCGGGGGTGGTGTCATTGGATGACAGGCGAAGCTCGGCGGAACCGCTGCGCACGCCGGCAGGAAGCTCAAAGGCCAGCACGCCGCTGGTACCGATACCCACGCGTAACGGATATCGCCACAGAGACTCCGGCACCCGCTCGCTGGCCGTGTAGGTTCGGCCATCCACGGTGAGGGTTGCCAAGCCAATCTGCGCGTCATCTTCGGTGTGCGGCGCCGATGCCGAAAGCGTCACGACGAGCCAATTGCCCTCGGCGCTCCACTCGTCATCGAACGTGATCGAATCGGCGAAGTTCCACTCGGTGACGGTGGCAATGATGGTGCGAGACGTGAGCGTGCTTGAGCCGTCTCCGGCAATCACAAACGGGGCGGTGAGGCGTTGCTCGGCGGGAATTGCCGCCGTCACCGCCAGCGCGCCAACGATGAGCCCAGCCGCGGCCACCGTCGCCACCGCCTTACGTCTCATCGCGAAACCTCCAACTCGACGCGAGCCGCGATATCCGTTGCCTTCCAGGTGACGGCGCTCGACGAAACCACGAACCGCCCGAATTTTTCGCTCGCGTCGTACACCTCAAGCACCGCACCCGCGTCAGCGAGTTGCTCTTGGTCAACCGGCCAGCCGATGACGACATCGGCGGGAACGCCGGGCTGCAGGATCGGGCCGCGGGGGGAACCATCTGCGCGCCACACGCGCGGGGAGTCCACTGGTTCCACCCCTGCCAGACGCAGCAACGGTTCATCGCCCTGCACGAGCCGCGAAGCCGCGCTATCGACGGCGCCCAAGACCATCACCGGGTAGCTCGCCCGATTCTCAATCCGCACGGTGACCAGCACGAGGATTTCGCCTGGTTCCGCCTCCCAATATTGCTCTTCGGCCTCGGCAACCGCTTCGGCGTCGATAACCGTCGCGCTGTACAACGTGGTGTCAACCTCAACCCCGTAAGCCGCATCGCTCGGGGTGGGAACAGCGGCGCGGAGCCCTCCGCCGATCGCGAACGCCGCGATCGCTACGACAGCGATGGCAGTTCCGAGGATCGCTGACCGCGGCCCTCGAGACATTTTTCGTGCCACGGGTTTTGGGGCGCGCTCAGGCACGTCTTCGGCGACGTCACGTGAGGCGGTGTTCACCCCCACAGCCTACTGAAACCAGAAGGCGCGTCCACCACACCGGAGCGGATGAGCGCAGCCCGATAGACTGGCAACGTGCCCGTGAATCCGGATCTTGTCGGCCAGGAGTTTGAGCCGACCGCTGCGTACCTTGTTGGCCGCGAGAAGGTGCGCGAGTTTGCGCGCGCCACGTTCGCCGAGGACCCTCAACACCACGACCCCGAGGCCGCCCGTGCGCTCGGATACGCCGACGTTGTGGCGCCACCCACCTTCGCGATGGTCATTCAAGACCTCACGATTCACCAACTGCTCAACTCCCCAGGCTCCGGCATTGAACTGCAGAACCTGATTCATGCCGAGCAGAAGTTTCGATACTCGCGTCCGATCGTTGCGGGCGACGAACTCACCGCCACACTGTCGGTGACCGGGCTGCGCGCCATGGGGCCAGCCACCATGATCAACAGCGAGACCATGATCGTCGATGCCAATGGCGACCACGTGGTGACCGCCATCTCGGTTCTGCTCGCGGGGGAGGCCAGCGCATGACGTACACGGTTGGCGACATTGTCGCGGAGCGCTCGCTCCACATCACGCGTGACTCGCTGGTCAAATACGCCGGCGCCTCGGGCGACTTTAACCCGATTCACTATCGTGACGACATCGCGCAATCCGTCGGCTTGCCCGGCGTATTGGCGCACGGAATGCTCACGATGGGCATTGCGGTCGGAACCATCATTTCGGCCCTGGGAGACTCGGGTCGCATTCGTGAGTACGGTGTTCGATTCACCCGTCCGGTTGTCGTTGACGCTCGAAACGGTGCCGACATTGACATCACCGCGAAGGTAGCCAGCATCACCGATGAGGCGATCCGCATTGATCTGACCGTGGTGTTTGACGGCAAGGCCGTGCTGGGTAAGGCTCAGGTCTTCGTCACACCCGAGACGGCGTAACGTGCCCGAAGTTACGCCCCGGCCGCTCGCCGAACTCACCACCCTGCGTGTTGGTGGCATCCCGAGGCGCCTCATCGAGGTGACCTCACGCGATGAGGCAATCGACGTACTCCGCGATACGTGGAACAGCGGCGAGGATGTGCTCGTGCTGGGCGGTGGTTCCAATCTGTTCGTCGGCGATGATGACCTCGAACTGACCGTTGTTCGACTCCGCAACGAGGGAATCGCCGTCGTCGGCTCACCCACGCCCGGCGTCGTGCGAGTGCGCGTTGAAGCTGGCCACGAGTGGGATGCGTTCGTGGCATGGACGGTGCAGGCTGGGCTCGCCGGCGTCGAAGCACTCTCCGGTATTCCCGGAACCGTTGGTGCCGCCCCGGTGCAGAACATTGGCGCCTACGGTCAAGAGGTCGTGCAAACCCTGCACGAGGTCGAACTGATCGACGCGGCGACGGGCGATGTCACCACCGAGCCTGCCGCAAGCCTGGGGCTCGGATTTCGCACCTCCGTGCTCAAGGCGCACTATGGTTCCGTCGCCGAACGTGACGCCGTCATTCTGTCGGCAACGTTTGATCTTCGCGCCGTCGGAACCGAGCCGGTTGCCGTCGCGGGGGAGCAGTTGCGCCAAGCACTGCAACTTGCGGACGATGCGCTGATTTCGCTCGCCGAGATTCGCGACACGGTGCTCGCCACCCGTGCCTCCAAAGGCATGGTGCTGAATCCCGACGACCCCGACACGTACAGCGCCGGATCGTTCTTCCAAAACGCCGTGGTTCCGGAGTCTTTCGTGCGCACGCTGCCGTCAGAATGCCCGCGCTGGCTCATGCCGGGCGTCGCCGAGGTGGCTGACCGCGTTATTGGGCTGGACGAATACGACGGTGTGTTGCAACCGGTGATTCACACCGAGCGACTCTTCAAGGTGAGCAACGCCTGGCTTATTGAGAGCGTTGGAGTGAAGCGGGGCTTTCGCTTTCCTGGTTCGCGCGCCGGGCTGTCAACCAAACATGCTCTCGCACTGACTAATCGGGGCGGCGCGCGCGCAGAAGAATTGGCAGAACTCGCCCGATACATTCGGGGTCGCGTACATTCAGAATACGGACTCCTCATGGAGCCGGAACCCATCTTGGTGGGCGTCGAAATTTAAGTGCAGGGAGGCGCGATGACGGATCCGCAGTATCCCGGTTCCGCGCCGCCTCCGCCCTGGTATTACGCCGCGGTGCCGCCGCCTCCGCCGCCGAAGAAGCGTCGCAAGGCCACCGCGTGGGTGACGCTGAGCGTGACAGCCCTCCTCGTCGCGGGTGGCGTTGCGGGCTTTGTGATGTGGCAGAACGCGACCAAGGCGCAATACGATGCGGCCGTTGCCGATCTTGACGAGGCGCGAGATAACGTCGTCGCCGCAAGCACCGCCGCCACCGACGTGATCGAATACGGCGGCGAGCAGCAGCTCGCGGCCGACACGATTCAAACCCAGTCCGTCGATGGCCTCTTTGACGCGGCGCGGTATGACGACTTCACGGTGAGCATCACCACGCTCGATACCGTTCTTGCCGCCGCGCCGGCGGAGATCCTGCCGCCGAGCGAGCCAGCTGACCTGCCGGCGATGCCGTGGGAGCGTGCTCAGACGGCAGAGCAGATCGAGGCGCTGGCCGACGAGACGCGCGACGACCTCGACGACTACGCGCAAGAAATCGAGACGGTCGCCGAGGCAACGACGGCAGTGAACACAGCGGCGGCCGACCTCTTTGGTTCCGCTGCCGACACGGCCCAAGCCCTGCTCGACGAAAACATCTCGGCTGAGAACCCCACCAAGGTTGCGTTTCAACGCGCGGCAGACGACGTCGCGCAGCTCGACGAGCTCGATGATTCCACCGCCTCTGTAGTCACCGTCTACGTCGATGCGGCCGCGGCGCTCGCGGCATCGCAGCAGGCGGAGCTTGATGAAAAGCGGGGGCCGCTCCTCGCCGACCGGCTGGAGGTTGAGCAGTTTGCCCGAGACCTTGCCCCCGGCCTCATGTTGGACTTTGACTGGGCGCCGATCGTTGCGGGTGCCGGTGATGGCCTCTCGGTCGGCGGAACCACGCACTGGTGGATGGATCCGGGCTACGCCACCATCACGCTGAGTGACTCGGTGGCGGAGCTGTGGGGCTCACGATACGACGATATGGTTCGCGCGCTGGTGGCTCACGAAATTGGCCACGCGCTGACGATCCGTTGCGGTGATCTGTACGACTGGTCAACGCAAGAGAGTATCGAGCAGTGGGCGACCGCGTGGGCGATCGTGCAGGGCTACACCGGCGAAGGCAATGGCGTCAGCGTTTACGGCGAGCCGCCGCAGAGCATGATTGACGCCGCGCGCGGCTGCTCCTAGCAAACAGAAAGGTGGGCCGGCTCGCGAAGAGCCGGCCCACCGGTGATCTGAGGCTTTAGGAGAACAGCTCCTGCAGGCGGCGAACGCCCTCCAGCAGTTCTTCGTCGCCGAGTGCGTACGACAGACGGATGAAGCCAGACGGACCAAAGGCTTCGCCCGGAACCACGGCAACCTCCACCTCATCGAGGATCAGGTCGGCAAGCTCCAGGCTCGTTTGCGGCGTCTTGCCGCGCCATGTCTTGCCCAGCAGGCCCGTGACATCGGGATACACGTAGAAGGCTCCGAGGGGGTTCGGCACCTTCATGCCGTCGATCTTGCTGAGCTCAGCAACGATGAGCTGACGACGGCGGTCAAATGCCTGGCGCATCTGCTCGACCTCGTCTTGCGGGCCGGTGAGTGCCGCAATCGCGCCGCGCTGTGCCACGTTGTTGACGTTGCTTGACAGGTGCGACTGGAGGTTGGCGGCCACCTTGATGGCGTCCTTCGGGCCGACCATCCAGCCCACACGCCATCCGGTCATGGCGTAGGTCTTGGCGACACCGTTTACGAGAATGGTTTGGTTTGCCAGCTCCGGCACGGCCTCGACGATCGAGACGGCCTTGATGCCTTCGTAGACCAGGTTCTGGTAGATCTCATCGGTGATGACCCAGATGCCGTGGGTCAGTGCCCATTCGCCGATCGCGCGGGTTTCTTCCGGCGTGTAGACGGAGCCGGTCGGGTTCGACGGCGAGACAAAAACCAGCACGGTGGTCTTGTCGGTGCGGGCGGCTTCGAGCTGGTCGACGGTGACCTTGTAGTCTTGGTCGCTGCCGGCGAACACCTCAACGGGCACGCCGTCGGCGAGGGCAATGGCCTCGGGGTAGGTGGTCCAGTACGGTGCGGGCAGCAAGACTTCATCGCCCGGGTTCACGACCGCCTGAAACGCCTGGTACACCGACTGCTTGCCACCGTTGGTCACGATGATCTGGCTCGGCTCGACGGCCAGGCCAGAGTCGCGCAGCGTCTTGGCCGCGATCGCTTCGCGCAGCTCCGGCAGGCCCGCGGCCGGGGTGTAACGGAAGTTCGCCGGGTTGTGCATGGCTTCGATGCCGGCATCCACGATGAACTGTGGCGTCGGAAAGTCAGGCTCGCCGGCGGCATAAGAAATTACCGGACGGCCCTCGGCCTTGAGGGCTTTGGCCTTGGCATCGACCTTGAGGGTCGCCGACTCGGCAATGGCGGAAAGTTTACGAGAAAGGGGTGCACGCTCAGTCACCCTTCGAGATTACTCTGCGGTGCGCGGCGGAAACAGGACGATGACGGCGAAAGATCGCGACTTTTTCGGTGGAACCATATAGATCGCCGGAACCTGGGCGTGCGGCTTGGGGGAGGGCGCCAGAACGCAAGTGGCCGCCTCGGGCGCTGTGGCCAGTACCGTTGTCGTATGAAGGTCGAGCGCATCACCCGCACACAGTCCGTCGTTGACGGCTTGCTGGACGAAATTATCGCGGGGCGCATGGTGGCGGGCGAGCCCCTGCCGGCAGAGGCCGACCTCGCCGACCTGCTGGGGGTTTCGCGGCTCACCCTGCGCGAGGGCGTGCGTTTGTTGCAAGCCCAGGGCGTTATCGTTCCGGTTCCCGGCAGCAGGCACCGCGTCGCGCCGGTTGATGAGTGGACGGGCTTGGAAGCCGTGGTGCGCTACTCGCGTAGCAGTGGTGCGCGCAGGCGCTCCTCGCTTGACCTGCTCGACATGCGCGTGATGTTTGAGACGGGGGCCGCAGAACTTGCCGCGCCCCGTTGTTCCGATGCTCACATCGAAGAGCTGGAGACGTTGCTGCAACGCATGCATGATGCCCACGAGCACGGTGACGTGCCCGGGTTTGTCGCGGCAGACCTCGCGTTTCACGACGTGATCTTCGCGGCAGCAGACAACCGCATTCTCGTCGCCTCGGTGCGCCCGCTCACCACCATCCTGCAAGATTCGCGCACCGAAACCAGCGCGGTTTCTGACATTCGCGAGCACGCCCTGGCTGAGCATGCCGCCGTGCTCGAGGCCATGCGCACGCGATCGCCGGAGGCCGCGCGTGAGGCAATGGCGAGCCACATGCGCCAGACGCGCGACGATCTGCTGCACTACGTGCTGGGGGAATAACCGCTGGGGTCTTGCCTGTAGAGAAAACTGGGCGTACCATCGATATCTGATATCGGATAACGCCGAGATCGAACCCAGACCTACTGAACGAAGGAGTTCCCGTGCAGATCGACGCGCTTCTGGCCCCTCTCCCGGCCCCGCTCGAAATCGCTGCGGCGCAGGTTCGCGAGGCGCTCGACGCCAGCACCGTGTTGGTCGTGCTGGATGATGACCCCACCGGTACCCAGTCCGTCGTGAACCTACCCGTTCTCACGCGCTGGGAAAAGAGTGATCTTGACGGCGCCTTCGCCACCGGCGCCCCCGCCGTCTACGTGCTCACCAACACGCGCTCCCTCGATGAGGCGACCGCCGCACAGCGCAACCGCGAAGTTGTTGAGGTGGCGCTCTCGGCGGCGGCAGACGCCGGCAAGCAGGTGACGTTCGTCTCCCGCGGCGACTCCACCCTGCGCGGTCACTTCCCGCTGGAAACCGACGTCTTGGCTGCAGAAATCACTGCGCGCGGTGGCGCGGCCCCGGAGCTGACGCTGCTGGTTCCGGCGTTCCCCGATGCCGGTCGCATCACCGTCAACTCGGTGCATTACTGGGTCACAGACGGCGAAGCCGTGCCGGTCGGTGAAACGGCCTTCGCGCAAGACGCAACGTTTGGATTCACATCGTCCAACCTGCGCGATTGGGTTGCGGAGAAGACGGCGGGGCGCATCGCGGCCGACCAGGTCGCCGCGCTCACCATTGACATCATCCGTTCCGGCGTCGAGGCCGTGCGTACCTTCCTCCGCGAGCTGCCCACTGGTTCCGTCGTTGCCGTCGACGTTGTCGAAGAGAGCGATATGCGCGTCGTCGCGCTGGCGCTTCACGGCCTGGGCCGGGCGGTGCTGCTGCGCGTTGGCCCGCCCTACGTTCGCGCGCACATCGGCCAAGACATCGCCGAGCCGGTCTCGACCGCGGATATTCCGTTCGCCTACGACCGCGGCGGTCTCATCGTCGTCGGCAGTCACGTGCCGCTCACCACGGCTCAGCTTGCCGAATTGCGCCGCCAGCGACCCACCACCGCGACGATCGAACTCGATGTTCGTAGCCTGATCGGTGACAGCCGCGACGCTTACCTCGATGAGCAGGCCGCCACCGTTGCCGAGGCCCTGGCTTCTGGCGCCGTCATCGTACATACGACCCGTGAGCTTCTCACCGGCGCCTCGGGCGAGGAGAGCCTAGAAATTGCCCGCAAGGTATCCAGCGGCGTCGTCGATTTGGTTCGCCGCGTGCTGGCGATCGCACCGCCGCGCTTCGTTATCGCCAAGGGCGGCATCACCTCCAGCGACGTTGCCAGCGAAGCGCTCGAAATTCGTCGCGCGACGGTCGTTGGCCCCATGCTCCCGGGCATTGTGTCGCTGTGGCAGCCGGAGACCGGCCCCGCCGTCGGCATCCCCTACATCGTCTTCGCCGGCAACGTCGGCACCCAAGACTCCCTTGCTCGCGTGGTCGCGAAGCTTGCGGACGAACAGTAAATCGTGAAAGGAACAGACATGACCACCAACGTTGCCGTCATCGGTCTCGGAGCCATGGGATTGCCCATGGCCACACGCCTCGCGGAGCGCTTTAGCGTGCGTGGCTTCGATATTGCCGCCGATCGCGTTGCGCTCGCGGCGGAGAAGGGCGTGCAGGCGGCATCTTCGGCAGCCGATGCCGTTGCCGGCGCGCAGGCCGTTCTCGTCGCGGTACGCACCGGCGCGCAGCTGAACGACCTGCTGTTCGGCGAGGCGGGCCTTGCCACCCACCTCGACGACGGCGCCGTGGTGATTCTCACCAGCACGGTCGGCACCGACGGCATCGACGAGATCGCAACGCGCCTCGCCGAGCACGGCGCCCAACTCGTTGACGCCCCGCTGTCTGGCGGCCCCGTGCGCGCCGGTGAGGGTGACCTGCTGATTGTCGTTGGCGCGACGCCCGCCGCACTCGAGGTGGCCCGCCCTGTGCTTGACCAGTTGGCATCGACGCTGTCGATCGTGGGCGACAAGCCGGGCGATGGTCAGGCGTTGAAGACGGTGAACCAGTTGCTGTGCGGCGTACACATTGCCGCCGCCGCGGAGGCGCTGGCGCTGGCAGACGCTCTCGGTCTCGATCGCGAAAAGACCCTGGCAGCCCTCACCGCGGGCGCTGCGAACTCGTTCATGCTCGGCAACCGCGGCCCCCGCGCGCTGCAGGCATATGACGACGGCGGCGCCGAAGTGCTTAGCCGCCTAGACATCTTCGTCAAAGACATGGGAATCGTGGGCGATGCCGCCCGAGGCGCCCACCTGTCTACCCCCGTCGCAAACGCGGCAGAGCAGCTGTTCTTGCTCGGCGAGGCTCAGGGCCTCGGGGCGCTCGATGACTCCGCCGTCATTCGCGTCATCGCACCCACCCGCCGTTCCTGAACCAACCCCTCCGGCTTTCCCGCCTGATATCAAACGAGAGATCCAAAGATGCTCCCTCTATCCGCACTCATTGCGATTGGCTTGGCAGGTATCGTCCTGCTGCTGGTGCTGATCATCCGATTCAAGGTGCAGGCGTTCTACGCCCTCATCCTCGTCTCCATCGTCGTCGGCCTTGCTGCTGGCCTGCCGATGACGACAATTCCGGCGACAGAAACCACGCCAGAACAGCTCGGTGTTATTCAGGCGATTATCGCCGGCGTCGGCGGAACCCTCGGTTCGGTTGCCGTGTTGGTTGCGCTGGGTTCCATGCTCGGCAAGATCATTGAGCTTTCGGGTGGCGCCGAGGCGCTGGCCGGCAAGTTCACCTCGTGGCTTGGCCCCAAGAGCGTGGGCGTTGCCCTCGTCATCGCGGCCGCCATCCTGGCGATCCCGGTGTTCTTCGACGCCGGCTTCATCATCTTGGTTCCGATTATCTTCGCGTTCTCGAAGGTGGCGGGGTTGAACCCGATCAAGTTCGGCCTGCCGGTTGCCGGCATCATGCTGGCCGTCCACGTGGCCGTACCGCCGCACCCCGGCATCGTTGGTGGCGCGACGCTTCTTGGCGCAGACATCGGCTGGGTCACGATCTTCGCCCTGCTCATTTCGATTCCGCTCGCAGCCCTCGCCTACTGGGTTGGCAAGATTCTCAACCGTCGTGAGTACCCGATGCTGGCCGCCACCAAGGCCATGTTTGACAGCTTCGGCACCGAACAGAGCTCGCCCCACGCTGGTCTGAAAGACGGCGAGCGGGCACCGAGCGCGTTCACCGTTCTCGCGCTGATTCTGCTGCCGCTGGTGCTCATCATGCTGGGCACGGCCGTTGCGCCGCAGTTTGAAAAGGGATCGTTCTGGAACGGCTTCCTCGCGATGATCGGCCAGCCGATCTTTGCGCTGATGGTGGCGATCGCCGCCGCCATGTTCTTCCTCGGTGTTCGTCGTGGCTGGTCGGCTGCGAAGCTGGGTGAGGTCATGGAGTCGGCGCTTCCGGCTGCCGCCGTGATCATCCTGGTCACCGGTGCCGGTGGCGCCTTCGGTCGCATCCTGACCGAAACGGGCGTCGGTGGCGCTGTCGCAGAAGTGATCGCTGGTTCCGGCATGCCGCTGCTACTCGCCGCCTTCTTGATCTCCCTCATCATGCGCGCGGCCCAAGGTTCCGCCACGGTGGCCATCACCACCACCGCCGGCCTGCTGGTTCCGTCGCTCGCAGTTCTCGGGCTCGACACCATTCACATCGCCCTGGTGGCCGTGGCGATCGGTTACGGCGCGCTCGGCCTCAGCCACGTCAACGACTCGGGCTTCTGGGTGGTCACCCGCTACCTCGGCCTGTCGGTTAAGGACGGCCTGCGCACCTGGACCCCAATGACCACGATTCTCGGCATCGCGGGATTCTTGATCACGTGGGCGGTGTACGCCGTCATTCCGATGACCTAACACCCATACGACAACGGGCCCTGGCATTCATGAAGCGAATGCCAGGGCCCGTCATTTTTGCTGCGTTGTTTAGTCTTCGTCGGTGAGGAACTTCGCGTAAGCGACCGTGGTCAGGAAGGTCGGGAAGTCATCACCCATCGACACCTCGCGGAACACCTCGGCGGCGTCATCGAAGCGGTCAGTTGCGGTGCGCGGAACCTCGGCGAGGGTCTGCTGGATCAACTGCTCGACGTATTCACGCGTGATCGGGGTTCCGTCTTCCGTGGTGCGATCCTGGTGAATCCACTGCCACACCTGTGAGCGGGAGATCTCGGCCGTTGCCGCGTCTTCCATCAGATTGTCGATAGCGACCGCACCCTGGCCGCGCAGCCACGCCTCGATGTAGCGGATCGCAACCGACACGTTGTCGTGCACGCCCTGCGCCGTGATGGGGCGTCCGATGTGAACGTCGAGCAAATCGGCGGCCTTCACCTTGACATCGTCGCGCTTGCGGTCGATCTGGTTGGGGCGGTCACCGAGAACAGCGTCGAACTCGGCGCGAGCGATGGGAATCAGGTCGGGGTGTGCCACCCACGTGCCATCAAATCCGTCGCCAGCCTCGCGGTGCTTGTCTGCCGATACCTTCTCCATCGCGCGCTGCGTGACCTCGGCGTCGCGGCGGTTCGGGATGAAGGCGCTCATGCCGCCGATCGCGTGTGCACCACGCTTGTGGCATGTCTTCACCAGCAGTTCGGTGTAGGCACGCATGAACGGAACGGTCATGGTCACTTCGCTGCGGTCTGGCATCACGAAGCGGGCGCCGCGACCGCGGTAGTTCTTGATGATGGAGAAGATGTAGTCCCAACGACCAGCGTTCAAACCGGCGCAGTGATCGCGCAGTTCAAACAGAATCTCTTCCATCTCAAACGCTGCTGGCAGCGTCTCGATCAGCACGGTCGCGCGGATGGTCCCGTGGTCGATGCCGAGGTATTCCTCGCTGAAGCTGAACACGTCATCCCAGAGGCGGGCTTCTTCGCTGGATTCGAGCTTGGCGATGTAGAAGTACGGACCGCGGCCAGAGTCAATCAGTGCCTGCGCGTTGTGGAAGAAGTAGAGGCCGAAGTCGACCAGTGATCCGCTGGTGGCCATCTGGCGGCCCAGCCGGTCGGTGAAGCGGATGTGCTTTTCGACCAGGTGCCAGCCGCGGGGGCGCATCACGATCGTGGGCGTCTCGGTCGCGGTGACCTCGTAGCGCTTGCCTTCGGGGCTGGTGTAGGTCAGTTCGCCTCGGATCGCATCGCGCAGCGACAGCTGCCCCTCGATGACGTTGCGCCAGGTCGGGCTGGTGGCGTCTTCCTGGTCAGCCAGCCATACCTTGGCGCCCGAGTTGAGGGCGTTGATCGTCATCTTCGGGTCGGTCGGCCCGGTGATTTCAACGCGACGGTCTTCGAGACCCGGGCCAGCGCCGGCAACCTGCCAGCGGGCGTCTTCGCGAACGTGCGCGGTGTCCTTGCGGAACTTCGGGTCGCGGCCGTTGCCAATCTCAAACCGGCGGCGCATGCGGTCGGCGAGGCGGTCGTGGCGGCGGCCGGCAAAACGGTGGTGGAGCTCCGCGACAAAGCGAATGGCCTCGGGGGTGAGGATCTCTTCGTATCGCTCGCGGATGGGGCCGGTGATTTCTACGTCAGGGCCAGCCGTCGGGATCGAACCCGTTGCGGGGCGGGTCGTCGTGTCGTCGAGGATTGCGGTGCTCATGATGTGTCCTTTGGAGTATTCGGGGGTGCCGCCGCTGCGGGGCGGCACCCCCAGAAGCTGGTGATTTAGTGGAACTGCTCGGCTTCGGTGGAACCAACGAGCGCGAGGGTGGCGCTGTCTGGGTTCAGAGCGGTGGAGACGAGGTCGAAGTAGCCGGTACCAGCTTCACGCTGGTGCTTGGTGGCGGTGTAGCCAACAGCCTCGGCGGCGAACTCGGCCTCCTGCAGCTCGACGTACGCGCTCATGGCACGCTCGGCGTAGCCGCGAGCAAGGTCGAACATCGAGTAGTTCAGGGCGTGGAAGCCGGCGAGCGTGATGAACTGGAACTTGTAGCCCAGCGCCGCAAGCTCGGCCTGGAACGTTGCGATCTGCTCGTCGTTCAGGTGGCGCTTCCAGTTGAAGGAGGGGGAGCAGTTGTACGCGAGCATCTTGCCCGGGTACTTTGCGTGGATAGCCTCGGCGAATGCGCGAGCCAGCTCGATGTCGGGCTCACCCGTCTCCACCCAGATCAGGTCTGCGTAGGGCGCAAAGGCGAGGCCGCGCGAGATGACGGCGTCCAGGCCTGGGTTGACGCGGTAGAAGCCTTCGTTGGTGCGCTCGCCGGTCGTAAATTCGCGGTCGCGCTCGTCAACGTCGCTGGTGAGCAGGTCTGCTGCGAGAGCGTCGGTGCGGGCGATGATGATGGTGGGAACGTCAGCGACATCGGCCGCCAGTCGTGCTGCGTTGAGCGTACGAATGTGCTGTTGAGTCGGAACCAGTACCTTGCCGCCGAGGTGGCCACACTTCTTTTCGCTTGCCAGCTGGTCTTCCCAGTGGATGCCAGCCGCGCCAGCGTTGATGAGGGAGCTTGCCAACTCGTATGCGTTGAGCGGGCCACCGAAGCCGGCCTCGGCGTCGGCGACGATCGGTGCGAGCCAGTCTTGCGTGATGGTTCCCTCAGCGTGCTCGATCTGGTCTTGGCGGATCAGCGCGTTGTTGATGCGGCGCACGACCGACGGAACCGAGTTTGCCGGGTAGAGCGACTGGTCGGGGTAGGTCTGGCCCGCGAGGTTGCCGTCGGCTGCGACCTGCCATCCCGAGAGGTAGATAGCCTTGAGGCCGGCGCGCACCTGCTGCACAGCCTGACCACCGGTGTATGCGCCCAGCGCACGGATGTACTCCTCGGTGTGGAGCAGGTTCCACAGGTTCTCGGCGCCGCGGCGAGCAAGCGTTGACTCTTCACGGACCGAGCCGCGAAGGCGAATGACGTCTTCTGCCGTGTAGGTGCGCTCGACGCCGTCCCAGCGCGGGTCGGTGTCCCAGATCTCCTGGAGCTCTGCTGCGGTCTGGGTCTGGTCGCCGGCGCGGAGGCCGCGGGATGGGTTCGTCATCGTCTTGTCTCCTCGAATTGAGTGGAGGGAGCGGGGGAGCTGCTTGGTCTGGTTCCACTCTGCGAGAAGAAGTGAGGCATGATTGACCAATTTCAAAGAGAAGTTTCTGAAAATTTCTGCTGTTGTGACAGAATGGCTCGCATGACACTCGCAGATGAGTCGGAAGAACTGGATGCGCTGACGCTGGGCCGCCGCATTCGACAGGTGCGCACGGCCGCCGGGATCACCCTGGAACAGCTCGCCGCCGCCGTCGATCGAGCCCCGAGTCAGATCTCGATGATTGAGAACGGCAAGCGCGAACCGAAACTCACGCTGTTGCGAACCATTGCCAAGGCGCTGGGCGTCACGATGGAATCGCTGTGGGAGGCGGAGACGCTGGATGAGCGCGCCACGATGGAGATCGCGCTCGAGCGCGCGATGTCTGGGCAAACCTTTCAGGCGCTGGGTATCGATGCGTTTCGTATCACTAAGACGATGTCGTCTGAGGTGTTGCGCGCGATGCTTGCACTACACGGCGAAATCGATCGATTGCGCGATGAGCGGTCGGCGACACCGGAGGAGGCGCGGCGCGCCAACGTCGAGCTTCGCCACCTGATGCGCAGTCAAGACAACTACTTTGCCGACCTGGAGTCGCAGGCACGCGAATTGCTTGCCGCCGTTGGCCACCCTGGCGGCCCGCTCACCCAGCGAACCGCCGCCGACATTGCCGGCCACCTGGGCTTTACGCTGCACTACGTCGGCGACCTGCCACAGTCCACGCGCTCGATTGCCGACCTCAAAAACGGCCGGCTTTACCTCTCCCGCTCGCTGACAGCCAAGGGCGATCCGCGCACTGCGCTACTGCAGGCGCTCTCCTCGCGCATTCTGGGCCATGCCGAGCCGACAAGCTACGCCGACTTCTTGCGTCAGCGCGTCGAGACGAACTACCTCACCGGCGCCATCCTGATTCCAGAAGACCATGCCGCCGGCTTCCTGCAAGACGCGAAGTCCCGCCGCGCCATTTCTATTGAAGACCTCCGCGACACCTACTCGGTGTCGTACGAGACGGCGGCGCACCGCTTCACCAACCTCGCCACCCGTCACCTCGACATTCCGGTGCACTTTTTGAAGGTGCACGAATCCGGAACCATCACCAAGGCCTACGAAAACGACGACGTGAACTTTCCGACCGACCGTTTCGGGTCGATCGAAGGTCAAATGTGTTGCCGCAAGTGGACCAGCCGCGAGGTCTTCGAGGTTGAAGACAAGTTCAACCCCTACTACCAGTACACCGATACCGGCAACGGAACCTACTGGTGCACCGCGCGCGTGGAACAGTCCAGCGAAGGCACGCACTCTGTCAGCGTTGGCGTGCGTTTTGACGACACCAAGTGGTTCCTGGGGCGCGATACCCAACACCGCGGCCTCTCACGTCATGGCGTCGAGGTGTGCTGCCGTCGGGCGCCGGCCGAGCTGGAGAGTGAGTGGCGGCAGAACTCGTGGCCAAACGTGCGCACCCCGCGAACGTTGCTCGCAACGCTGCCGACCGGCGCTTTTCCGGGCGTCGACACCACCGACGTTTACGAGTTCCTTTCGGCGCACGCGCCTCAGTAGCGCGGGGGCCGCGGGATCTCGGGCGGCGACGGGATGAACGGTGCAAAGATCTTTCGCGTGAGGGTGTACTGCGCCCAGGTGACGCAGGCGCACCCGTACACCATTGCGACAAGAATTACGGGCACCATGATGATGGCGCCCGACCCATCCGACGACTCAAACCCGGGCGCCAGCAGAAAGACGAACCCCAGCGGTACCCCGAAAGCGACGAGGGCGCCGGTGGCGAATCCCATTGCCGAGGCCATGAGGGTGAGTACGGCTTCGCGCCACGTGATGGGTTCGCGCAGTCGGATCGACAGCCAGCGTCGTCGCTCCTCACGGGGGATCGGGATGTGGCTCGAGGGGATAGTTGGCATGCCGAGAATCGCCACGCGGCGGCGTTCGACCGCGCTCACGAAGATTCCCAACACCGGAACCAGGGGCAGCAGTATCAGCGCTAGCCATACGTTGGCGAACGGCAACCCCCAGATCATGCCGGTGGCCGCGTAGGCCACCGGGCGGAACGGCCGTGCGAAGGGTCGAAACTCAGCGGGCCATTGGGTTCGTCCCTCATCAGTCATTTTCGACACGCTACACGCGGTCGAGCCCGCCGCACGCGTCACGCTCTCGCACGCATCCCCGTCGAAACACATTCTGGTCGGCGAAACACAGCGTGGTTCATTGTGTCTCGCCGACCAGAATGTGTCTCGCGCAATCTGACGCGGGGTGCGGGGCGCGTAGGGTGCGGGGGTTAGCCGCGCAGTCGGACGCGCGCGATGGCTGATTCGGCAACGTCCACGATGTCGCCATCGTGGAGCTGACGGCCGCGACGGGTTTCTACTTCACCGTTGACGAAGACCAGCCCGTCTGCCAAAACAGCCTTGGCGTCGCCGCCGGTGTCGACCAGACTGGCGTACTTCAAGAACTGTCCGAGACGAATCATGTCGCCGTCGACGTCAACCTCGGGAATCTCAGAACTCACGATCCCAGCGTACTCGTCACGGGTGGATCAAGCGGAAGCCTAAGCAGCCTCAAAAGAGTGCGGAATCGTCTCAAAAGGTGAGAACGAAGTAATTTGATCTTGCTTAGTCAATCTTGACTATGTTACTTTCGCAGAGCCATCAATGATGAACGGCCGAGAAGGGACCACCATGGCTACTTCCTTTTCAGGAATGACTCGACGTCGAGTCGCCACCCTGACGAGCGTCTTCGCTGCCAGCTTGCTGCTGGCCGCCTGCGCCGGAACACCCGCTGACACCCCGAGTGCGGGAGCAGAATCGTCCAGCGATTTCTGTGAACGCAACAAGGCTGCCGGCACGATTACCTATATCTCCGGTTACGGATACTCCGCGAGTGCCGCACAGCTTGAGGTCTTCCTCGCCGAGGAGCTCGGCTACTTCGACGATCTCTGCCTTGACGTCGAAATCAACGCCTCCGGCGCAAACGGCCAGCAGCTCGTCGCATCAGGTCAGGCGCAGTTCACTGCGCTCGGCTCAGCCTCTGACGTCATGCTCGCCGCCGCGAACAGCAAGAACCTGACGGCCGTTGCCACCTACGGCACCACCCCGCCGTTCTCCATTTTCGGCAACGAGAAGCTGGATAGCCTCAAGGATCTTGAAGGCGGATCGCTCGGCTACTTCATCAACCTCACGCCCATCGCCTCGGCGATGCTGGATGAGGCGGGCGTTGACACCTCCAAGGTTGAGATGGTCAAGATGACCAACTACGACCCGACCGTTGTCGTGCGCGATCAGGTCAACGCGATCGTTGGCTACGCCTCCAACCAGCCGCAGGCGCTCAAGGCCGCGGGCGAACCGTTCGTTGAGTTCTTACCGAGCGAGTTCGGCGTCAAGGGCACCTATAACGTCATGGAGACGAACTCGAAGTGGCTCGCGGAGAACCGCGAAGTGGCCGCCGACTTCATGCGCGCAACCCTCAAGGCTCTCGATTTCTGCCTGACAGAAGACGACAAGTGCATCGACATGATCGCTGAGCTTGCGGAAAAGAACGGTCAGGGCGCTGCCTTCCCACGCGAGCAGTTGGCACGCACCTGGGCGGTCGAATCGGAGTGGATCCGCACCTCTGAGGGCGGAAACCCCGGTGTGCAGACAGCCGAAATGTGGGAGCCCGAGTACGCGCTCGTGAAGAAGTACGGCGACGTCAAAGACCTCCCGGCCATCGCCGACATGATGGACACCGACCTCGTGGCCGACCTCTACGACGGAGACACGCTGACATGGCCGAGCGAATGACCGCGCACTCGGGTGTTGAGGTTCGTGGCGTCAGCAAGGCTTTTGGTAAGCCCGGCTCGCGCGTCACGGTACTTCACGACATCAACCTGACCATCAACTCCGGCGAGTTCGTCTCGGTTATTGGCCCCTCTGGTTGCGGCAAATCAACGCTGCTGAAGGTCGTCGCTGGGCTCGTGGAACAAGACGAGGGCACCGTGACCGTTGGCGGCAAGTCCGTCAAGGAGGCATCGCGCGACAAGCTCATCGGCTTGGTTCCGCAGTCTCCGGCGCTGTTGCCATGGAAGTCTGTGATCGACAACGTCAAGGTTCCGCTCAAGGTCAACCGCAAGGGCAACGCGGGGCGCCAGCTTCGCGATCCGGCCGAGCTTCTGCAGTCTTTCGGGCTCGGCCAGGCGATGAACAAGTTCCCCGGTCAGCTCAGCGGTGGCATGCAGCAGCGTGCGGCGATCGCCCGTGGCTTCGTGTTCGACCCGACCATCATGCTGATGGACGAGCCGTTCTCGGCCCTCGATGAGATCAATCGTGACCAGCAGCGCATCGCGCTCTTGGACTTCTGGCAGTCCAACCAAAAGTCCGTGATGTTTGTCACCCACTCGGTGCCAGAGGCCATCGTGCTCTCTGATCGAATCGTGGTGATGGCCGCCCACCCCGGCCGCATCGCCGAGATTATCGACGTGAACCTGCCCCGACCGCGCACGGCTGAGTCGTACGCCACCGAAGAGTTCCGTGAACTCGAGGGCATCGTTCGTCGTTCGCTGCACACGCAGATGGAGAAGGCATATGCCTGAAATTGGAACCGCAACAGCAACCATGGCGGCACAGGAGCGCGCGACACAGCCACGGACAATTCCGTCGTGGCTGAAATGGGCCAACTGGGTTCCCACCCTCATCACCTTCGTCATCGCCGGTGTGCTGTGGCAGGTCGTGGCGTGGACCAATCCGTATGTGATCCCCACGCTCGATGCGATCGTCGAAACCCTGGTGGAAGACGCCGGCATGTACTGGCAGAACTTCCTGGTGACGCTTCTCGAAGTCGTGGTTGGCGCGAGCGGCGGCATCATTGCAGGCTTCTTGGTGGCAGTCATCATGGCCGAGTTTCAGATCATTGAGCGTGCCGTCATGCCGCTGGTCATCATCATCATGGTGACCCCGATTGTGGCGATCGCCCCGGCCCTGGTTGTGGCGTTCGGTTTCGGCATGATCCCGAAGTTCATCGTCACCGGTCTCGTGGTGTTCTTCCCCATGCTGGTGAACTCCCTGGCAGGTCTGCGCGATGTTGACCCGCGTGCTCTTGACGTCTTCCAGACGCTGCACGCGAGCCGCTGGGAGATCTTCCGCGACCTGCGTCTGCCCGGCTGCATGCCGTTCGTGTTCGCGGGCCTTCGCATCGCACTCCCGCTCGCCGTTGTTGGTGCGGCCGTCGCAGAATTTGTGGCAGCCGGTCAGCAGGCCGGTCTCGGCTCGCTCGTGACCACATCGGCCGCCCAAGCAAACCTGCCCGTCACGTGGGGCGCAATCACCCTGCTGTGTGTCATGGGTGTCGCGCTGATCGCCATCCTCGCCCTGGTACGCAAGCGCGTGCTGTGGTGGGCTGACGGCGACATCGTCGCCAAGGGCTAATAAATCCAGCGGGCCGTCAACCGACGGCCGCCTGAAGGTAAGGAAATATCCATGGTCAAGCAGCTTCGACTCGGACTGTTTGAGAACGCGCAGGCGAACGACTCGGGAACGTCCACGTGGCGCCACCCCGACAACCAGCGCTACCTCTTTGATCGTCTTGACTACTGGGGTCAGACGGCCAAGCTGGCCGAAGATGCCGGATTCGACTTCCTCTTCCTCGCTGACGCGTGGGGTTGGGCTGAGGTCAATGGCACCCGCCCCGATATCGCCACCACTGAGGGGCTCGACCTGCCGCGGCTTGACCCGGCGATCGTGCTCGCAGCGCTGATTCCGCAGACGACGCGGCTGGGGCTGGTGGCAACCGGATCGGTGCTCCTGGAGCCGCCGTATTCGTTCGCACGTCGCATGGCTACGCTCGACATCTTGTCGGGTGGGCGCATCGGCTGGAACATTGTGACCACCGGAACCGCAGACACCGCCGTGCAGGCATTCGGCGTTGACATGGTTGGTCACGACGAGCGCTATGTCATGGCCGATGAGTTCATGCAGGTCGTCTACAAGCTGTGGGAAGAAGCCTGGGAGCGCGACGCGCTGGTGCGTGACAAGAACGGCGTCTTCGCCGACGCCGACAAGGTGCACCGCATCGCGCACGAGGGCAAGTACTTCCGCTCACACGGCTACGGCAACACGCAGCGCTCGCCGCAGGGCACGCCCGTGCTGTTCCAGGCGGGCGCATCGCCTGCGGGTCGGGAGTTTGGCGGCAAGCATGGCGAAGCGATCTTTGTTGGTTCCGGAACCGCGGAGCAGTTGCTGGGGCACTCATCGGCTATTCGCGCGGAGGCCGTCAAGAATGGGCGTCGTGCCGATGAGGTCAAGGTGATGTCGGCGATGGCCGCCATCGTCGGCTCGACCGAGGAGGAGGCGAAGGCCAAGTACGCGTCCGTTGCCGATGCACAGGATCCCGCGCTCACGGTGGCGTCATATGCCTGGTTCACCGGTCTTGACCTGTCGAGCTTTGACCGTGACACTCCCATGAAGGAGTTGCACACCGAGCTGTCGCAGACGCAGGTGGCGCGCTTTGCCGACAAGACCGTTGGCAACGTGCTGGATGACTGGCACGCACACGGTGTTGGCGCGCGCCCGATCGTTGGCACGCCGGAGCAGGTGGCCGACAAGATGATCGAGCTCGCCGATGGCGGCGATCTGGACGGCTTCTTGTTTGCGCCGACGATTCCGCCGGCGTCGACGAAGGACTTCGTGGAGCACGTGCTGCCGATTCTTCGCGAGCGCGGTGTCGTGGCGCCGGTGAGTGAGGAGACGTCGACCCTGCGTGAGCGCCTGCTGGGCACCGATAGCCCAGATTTGGCAGAGTCGCACCCCGGCTCGGCGTACCGCCGCTAGAACCGAAAAGCGACCTCGGGCGATTGAATCGCCCGAGGTCGCTTTGTCATTTTTGCGCTTCGGTTACTCGCCAGCGAAGTGGTATTCGCCGTGCTTGAGGCGTTCCAGTAGCGAGAGAATCCACTGCTTCTCGGCGAGCAGTCGTGCCGTCGACAGATCGAAGATCTCGCGCACGTACTTGGGTGTTGTGGGGGAGACCAGGGTGTCTTGCACCTGGAAACCATTGGTGAGCACCAGGGCGTCAATCTTGGTGAGTCGGTTTTCCAGGCCCGCGATGACCTCTTGGCGCGAGAGTACGAACATGAACGAGGCAATGGTCATGATGGCCTGGGTGTCGAACGGGGCAACATTCCACAGGTTTTCCCGCAGCATGCGCTGCAGCTCGACCTCGCCTGCCGAGGAGATTTGGTAGGTGGTGCGGGCCGGGCGCTTGCCCTCGGCCTCGGTGCTGCGCTCTTCGATGTAGCCGTCGACTTCGAGCGCCCGCAGTGCGTTGTAGATAGACCCGGGCTGAATGTGCGCCCATTCGTCAATGTGCCACGTCATGAGCTCCCGGCGCAGGAAGTATCCGTGAACGGGCTGGAACTGCTTAACGGCACCAAGCACAATGAGTCGCGTCGTTGACATGCGTCCATCGTATAGGCGTGATTTGGCCAATTGAAGGTTGTCATACCGGAAATAACTTAATAGACTTCAAACTAGTCAATGTTGACTATATGAACGGGAGGGACCATGTCCACTGCTACTTCTGAAAACGCGTCTCGCAGCCACGACCTTCGCAGGGCCTTCTCGGTGTACCCGACAGGCGTCATGGCGCTCGCGGGTGTTGTTGATGGCCGACCGGTCGGCATGGCCGTCAACTCGTTTACCTCGATCTCACTCGATCCGGCGCTGGTAGCCGTCAGCGCGGCAAAGACGTCGCGCACCTGGCCCGTGCTCTCGGCCCTGCCAGAGCTGGGTATGAGCGTGCTCGCAAACACGCAGGAGCCGCTGAGCCGCCTGCTGTCATCTCGTGACGCCGAAGACCGCTTTGCGCACCACGTGTGGAACACCTCGGCTGGCGGCGCCGTGCTGCTTGAGGGTGCCGCGCTGTGGCTGACCTGCCGCCCGTACAACACGGTCGACGCGGGAGACCACGTCATTGGCCTGTACGAAATTCTGGACGTCACGGTCTTTGAAGATGTCGAACCGCTGCTGTTTCACCAGAGCCGTTACCGTGCCATCCAGACCGATGACACTCGCGATTGACGCGACGGTGCAGGTATGCGGCGTTGTCGTGCCGGGCGACGGTCGCGGTCGCGTGCTCGGTTTTCCGACGGCCAATCTGCAACTAGCGCAGCACGAGGTTCCGGCCGACGGCGTCTACGTCGCGATCGCCACCATCGAGGGCATGCATGACGAGTTTGATGCCACGGTATCGGTAGGAACCAATCCCACCTTTGGTGGGGAGCGCGCGCCCCGCGTTGAGGTGTACCTCCACGATGTGACGATTGACCTCTACGGCCACACCATGACCGTGCAGATTCTGGATCTGCTGCGCACGACCGTCGCCTTCGCTCACGTCGACGAGCTGATCGCGCAGACTGAGCGCGACGTGCAGGCGTCACGCGGTGTGCATGCCGCCCGGCGGGCGCGCTAGCCTGGCTGGAACGAAGGAGATGTGATGTCGCGTGACGTTGTTGTCGTAGGCAGTGCCAACCTCGATCTCGTGGTGGGCGTGGCACGCCCGCCGCAGGTAGGCGAAACCCTTCTCGGCGATGCGCTCGGACGCCACGCCGGGGGCAAGGGGCTCAACCAGGCGATCGCGGCAGCTCGCGCCGGGGCGCCCACGCGCTTCGCCGCCATGGTGGGCGACGACGATGCGGGCGCGTATCTGCAGCAGACATTGGAGTCGGCTGGGGTGAGCGGAACCATGCTGATCACGAAAGAGGCGCCCACCGGAGTCGCGCACATCTTTTCGTACCCGGACGGTGACAACTCCATCGTGGTCGCCGCCGGCGCCAACTCGCACCTCACGCCCGAGCACGTCGAGGCTGCCGTCGCCGGCGCCGCGGTGGTGCTGGCGCAACTGGAGGTTCCGCTGGAGACGGTGGCGGCTGCATTGGCCGCCGCCAACGAAGCCGGTGCCTTCTCGATCGTGAATGCCGCACCCGCGAATCCCGACGCTCTCACCGTGCTGTCGCTGGCCGATGCGGTGGTCGTCAACGAAACCGAGTGCGCCGAGTTTGGCGGTGTCGAGGCGCTTCAGAGTCTGGGCGTTGAGATGGTTGTCGTCACCCGCGGTGGCGACGGCGTCGATGGCTACTTCATCGGCAACGAGCCCATTCACATTGACGCTTTTGCCATCACACCCGTTGACACCACGGGTGCTGGCGACGCGTTCTGCGGTGCGTTCGCTGCCGCGATCGCCATCGGCGCCGACTTTCCCGCGGCGCTGCGCCGTGGTTCCGCCGCCGGTGCGATTCTCGCGCAGTACCCCGGCGCGAACACCCGAGAGCTCACCCCTGCGGCGATCGACGCGCTCGCAGGCTAGGCCGAATCGCGCCCCGCATCATGTGATGCGGGAAGCGGTGCGACGACGGCGGGGGCCGGAAGCACGCGGGTTTCTGCGATGACGGTGGTCTCCGCGCGCATGCGTGCGGCTTCGGCCTCGGCCAGGCGACCCTTGAGGTCGGCGGTCACCTGCATCTTGTCGATCCACGCGAGGGCGAGTGCCGAGAAGATGAAGGCCATGTGAATGATGACCTGCCAGAACGCGCCCTCTTCGGTGACGCCCTGACCGTGGGTTCCGCCTTCGTTGATGCCGGGGGCGGTGCCGTTTTTCATGTTGGTGACCTCGATGAAGGTCTTCAGCAGGTGAATTGACGAAATGCCGATGATCGCCATGGCGAGCTTGACCTTGAGCACGTTGGCGTTGACGTGGCTGAGCCATTCGGGCTGGTCGGGGTGCTCGTCGAGGTTGATCTTGGAGACGAACGTCTCATACCCGCCGACGATCACCATGATGAGCAGGTTCGCGATCATCGCGACGTCGATCAGGCCGAGAACGCCCAGCATGATCGTGGCTTCTTCTGGGTGGTGACCGCTTGCGATCTTGCCGATCACATCGTCACCAACAAGACCGATCAGGTCAAAGACGAAGACGACAACATAGACGAGCTGGGCGACGATGAGGCCAAGGTAGATGGGCGCCTGCAGCCAGCGGCTGGCAAAGATAAACCCACCAAGGGCGCGAGCGCTGGGCCGCGTGTTGTAGATGAGCTCACCGGATGCCGATCGCTTTGCCATAGTTTCCCCTTTTATCCCCGGGTTCAAAAGTCGGTGATCAGAATATCCCGAACTGTGCTTGCGTCATCGACATGGGAGCCCGCGCGCGTGCTTTTTGCCCGCGCGGGTCGCTTTGGCCCACCTCGGTGGTTTTTCGCGTGTGCGCGTTTGCTCGCGCGGTGCGCTTTGCTTCCCGTCAGAGGTTTCGCGGGGGCGCCTTGTCTCACGTCGGAGATCGTGCGCAGTGTACCCCGACACGCGGTGGAGTTGTCACTTTGATCACACCGCTTCCGACGCGCGGCGAGACGGCGAGGCAGGTGAGGCGGGCGAGGTAGGTGAAGCAGGTGAGACGGGGGAGGCGGCGAGACGGTGCGGCTGGGAGGTGGGTGATGCTCGAGGCGGCGAGACGGGCGAGGCGGCGAGGCAGGTGAGACGGGTGAGACGGGTGAGGCGGGGGAGGCGGCGAGGCTCGCGGCAGCGCGGGTCGGACTCGCTCGCCAGGAGTCGTTCGCGTGAGCCCCGTACTGCTGACCCCTTGGCTCGCAGCCCAGTCTCGTGGTTCCGCTTGCCCTTCGTCGGAACCTCTGTGACTGGTGAGGCGGATTCCCGGCGTGTCTCGAAACATTCAGCAACGTCTCCGACCTGAAACAACCCAAAGGGCGGAACCACGGTGCGGCTGGGGCGGAACCGGCTGGCCTCGGAGGATGGGTGTGGGGTGGTGCAGGTGGGTCAGAGCTCGAACCGCGTGGTCTCGGCGGGTGGGTGAGTGTGGGCCGTGAAGGTGGCTCCGAGATCGGAACCGTATGGGCGCAACTGGTGGGGTGGGGGGCCGATGCGTGGCTCAGCGCGCGGAAGCGCGCGGCCCTAGCGGCGGGTGGGGGGAGTGTGGGCCATGAAGGCGGCCCAGAGCTCAGCACGCGCGGCGAATGTTTCAAGGCTCAGGCCCAGGGCTCGTTCGGCGGCCTTCATGCGGGCGCGGACGGTGTGGCGGTGCACGCCGAGTGCTGTTGCGGTGGCCTCGGCGGAACCATTGCATTCGAGATAGGTGCGAACGGTGCGCATCAGCTCGCTTGCACCATTCTCGTCGGCGGCAATGAGGGGCGCCAGCACGCCGTTGGCGACCACGCGCGATTCGGCACCCAGGGTGCTCAACACCCCGGAAGCCTGGGTGTCGGCGAAGTTGTTGATGCCCGGCGTTCCGCGGTCTCGCGCGAGTCGGGCCTGCGCCAACGCGTCGGCAAAGCCGTCGTAGTCGCTCGGGTCGGAGAGCCCCACCGTCAGGTCAAAGCGGGCCGCAAGTTCGCGCACCAGGGTGGGGTCATCGGCGGGTACGATCACCACCAGATCGCCCTCGTGCCTGCCAAAAAACACCGAGCCGCGTGCTTCGGCGCCGCGAAGTTCTAGCCATTCGGTCACCGCGTCGAGTCGCGACGGCACTTTCGCAGCCGCGACGATGACGGGCGCCGGCGGCAGCGCGTCACCGGAGGAGCGAACGACGCGCCGCACAAAAGCGGTGTGACTGGCGTGCAGCGCGTCGATGAGTCCGCCGCGGAGAGCCGCGCGCGATCGCCCGAGTGACTGATGCTGTTCGAGGGCAAGCCCGGCCATCGCGATCACAGAGGTAACGACGCCGCGGCCCTCCTGGTCAAGCTCCGCGGAGGCGATCGCAATCACGCCACGCAAATGGCCACCGCGCCCGAGCGTTTGCAGCGTGAACGGTTGATCATCAATGGCCAGAGCGGAACCAGCGCGCGCGCCCCGGCGCAGAACGGCGGCAACCTCGTCGTCAACGGCCGCGCGGGTTTGTGCCGAAAGCGCGCCCATCGGCGACTCGCGCGTCATGGTTCCGGCGGCATCAAACAGTGCCACCCAGGCACCAAGTTGACGCGCGAGTTCTGCCACGGTGGCTCCCAGGCCGTCGGGGCGCAGCGCCGCAAGAGAGATCGCGCGCTGGGCATCCAGCGCCCACGAACGGCGGGCGTAGGCCTGCGCGGCGACCGCCTCGGCGTTCGCGCGGGCGATCGCGATGAAGGGGGTGCGGTAGGGCACCTCAAACAGCGGCAACCCGGCCTGCGCGCACGCCTCAGCGAGGGCAGGTGGCACGCCGTTGCGCACCACCTCGGTGCCGAAGCCGAGCCCGGCAACACCTCGCGAAGCAAGCCGCTGTACGTACTGCTGAGCCTCGTGCATGGTTCCGGTCGCGAACTGCGTGCCCGTCGTCAGCAAGAGGAGGTCGTCGGCCAGAAACGGCGTCGGGTCAGCCAGATCGGTGGTGTGCACCCACCGCAGTGTGCGGTCCAATGCGCCATCCGGAACATCGCCTGCCGACCCGACGAGCCGCAGCCCGAGGGCGGGGCGATCAAGCAGTGCCCGCAGGGTCGGGGTGAGCTCGGAGGGCGACGACGGCATTGTTGTCCGTTCTGTATATATGCGTTGCCAACACTATACAGCCGGGATAGTGCGTTGCGCGGGGGATCGGCCTACAGTCGCGGTATGAGCACCATCGATGCAACCGTCCAGACCCCACTCGGCGGACCGACCCTCCCACAGGAGCGCCGCGTCGTCACCGCGATCCCCGGCCCCCGTTCGCAAGAACTGCTGAACCGCAAGGCTGCTGCCGTGCCCACCGGCGTCGGCCACACCGTTCCGATCGCCGCGGTTGCCGCAGGCGGCGGAGTCGTCGTCGATGCCGACGGCAACTCCTTCATTGACCTCGGTGCCGGTATCGCCGTCACCACCGTCGGAAACGCGCACCCCAAGGTGGTCGCAGCCGTGCAGGCACAGGTCGCGCAGTTCACCCACACCTGCTTCATGATCGCGCCCTACGAGGGCTACGTTGCCGTCGCCGAGAAGCTGAACGAGCTGACCCCCGGCGACCACGAGAAGCGCACCGCGCTGTTCAACTCGGGAGCCGAAGCAGTGGAGAACGCGATCAAGATCGCGCGTAAGTTCACCGGTCGTCAGGCCGTCGTCGCTTTCGACCACGGTTACCACGGCCGCACCAACCTCACAATGGCGCTGACTGCCAAGGCGATGCCGTACAAGAGCGGCTTCGGCCCGTTTGCCCCCGAGGTCTACCGCGCACCCGCCTCGTACCCGTTCCGCGATGGCCTGACGGGCCCTGCGGCTGCGGCCAAGACCATCTCCATGATCGAGAAGCAGATCGGCGCCGAAAACACCGCTGCCGTCATCATCGAGCCCATTCAGGGTGAGGGTGGCTTCATCGTTCCGGCCGAGGGATACCTCGAAACTGTCGTCGCCTGGTGCCGTGAGAACGGTATCGTCTTCATCGCCGATGAGGTACAGACCGGTTTTGCACGCACCGGTGCGTGGTTCGCCTCGGAAATCTTCGGCATTGTTCCCGACCTCGTGACGACCGCGAAGGGCATCGCCGGCGGTCTGCCGCTGGCCGGTGTCACCGGCCGCGCAGACATCATGAACGCTTCGCACGGCGGTGGCCTCGGTGGCACCTACGGCGGCAACCCGATCGCGTGTGCGGCAGCGCTTGCCACCATCGAGGCGTACGAAGAAGAAGACATGGCGGCACGCGCTCGTGAGATCGGCGAGATCATCACCAGCCGGTTCGCCGCACTCGCCGCCAGCGACGCTCGTATCGGCGACATTCGTGGCCACGGCGCCATGATCGGCATTGAGTTCGTTGACGAGAACGGCGCACCCAACGCCGCGCTCACCGGCGCCATCGCGAAGCAGGCGATGAGCGAAGGCGTCATCGTGCTGACCTGCGGAACCTACGGAAACGTCATTCGCTTCCTTCCGCCGCTGTCGATCGACAACGCCCTGCTTAACGACGGCCTCGACGTCGTCGCCGCGGCCCTGGCCGCAAACTAAAGCCCCCGAGGATCCGTCAACTCGTGGGGAGGGGGCGGATCCTCGGTAAATCGTGACCGGTGGCGCAGGTCTCCGGAGTCTGCAAAGGAGCATGTAATGACTGAAATCACTCGAGACGTCGTCATCATCGGAGCGGGGCCCGCGGGCACCACGGCGGCAAACCAGCTGAAGAAGGCCGGCCTTTCGGTTGCCGTGCTGGAGGCGCGCGATCGCGTTGGCGGTCGCACCTGGACCGACATCATCGACGGCGCCATGCTGGAGATCGGCGGCCAGTGGGTTTCGCCCGACCAGGATGCCCTCATCGAAACGATTGAGGAGCTGGGGCTGGAGACCTACTCGCGCTACCGCGAGGGCGAATCGATCTACATCGGTGCCGACGGCGAAGCACACCGTTACACCGGCGACATCTTTCCGGTGGCGGAGCAGACCAAGGCCGCAATGCTGGCACTGATCGAGCAGCTTGACGTGCTGGTGGCTGAGGTTGACCCCGACGAGCCGTGGGCACACCCCCGCGCCGAAGAATACGACGAGATCACCTTCGCCGACTGGCTCGCCCAGCAGACCGACGACGTCGAGGCGCAAGACAACATCGCGCTGTTCATTGCTGGCGCCATGCTCACCAAGCCCGCGAAGGCCTTCTCCTTGCTTCAGGCGCTGCTGATGGCGGCAAGTGCCGGCAGCTTCTCCAACCTCGTTGACGAAGACTTCATTCTCGACAAGCGCGTCGTTGGCGGTCTGCAGCAGGTGTCGATTCACCTGGCTGAGCGTCTCGGTGACGACGTGTTCTTGAACGCACCGGTTCGCACCCTTGAGTGGGGCGACGACGGTGTTGTCGCGCACGCTGACGGCGACATTACGGTGCGTGCTCGCTATGCGATTCTTGCTCACGCCCCCGTGCTCTACGAGCGCATCTCGTTTGTTCCGCCGCTGCCGCGCCGCCAGCACCAGATGCACCAGCACCTCTCGATGGGCTTCGTCATCAAGGTTCACGCCGTGTACGACCGACCGTTCTGGCGTGAGCAGGGCCTGTCTGGCACCGCGTTTGGCCCGTACGAGCTCTCGCACGAGGCCTACGACAACACCAACTTTGAGGACGAGCGCGGAACCCTCGTCGGCTTTGTGAGTGACAAGAACGCCGATGGGGTGTTTGAGTTGACGGCTGAGGAGCGCAAGGCGCGCATTCTTGAGTCGCTTTCGCACTACTACGGTGACGAGGCGAAGAACCCCGTCGTCTACTACGAATCGGACTGGGGTAGCGAAGAGTGGACGCGCGGCGCCTACGCCGCCAGCTTCGACTTCGGCGGCCTGCACCGTTACGGCAAGGACGTTCGCACCGCGGTGGGCCCGATTCACTTCGCGTGCTCGGACATCGCCGGCGCCGGCTACCAGCACGTCGATGGCGCTATTCGCATGGGTCGCCTGGTCGCTGACCAGCTCATCGAACTGGCACGGGCATGACCCGCCCGCTGGTCGTCGGTTACACCGCGACTCCGGCGGGTGCCGACGCGATTGCCGTCGCATCTCGCCTTGCGGCAGCACTGGGTGCGCCGCTGGAACTCATCATGGTGACGCCCCTCACAGCACGCGGCGGCGTGGTTCCGCCGCTCGACGGCTACACCGACCACTTGCGCGAGCAGTCGCGACAGTGGCTGCGTGAGGCCACGGCACTGGTTCCGAAGGGCATCTCGACCGCGGCGCACGTGCGCGGGGCTGAGTCATTTGCCGAGGGCCTGGTGAACGCCGCCGCCGAGTTTGGTGCGAGCCACATCGTTATCGGCGCGGCAAATTCCGGATCCTTCGGGCGGCACCGTCTGGGGTCGGTCGCCAACGACCTACTGCACGCGAGTGACGTCGCCGTGGTGCTGGCACCCGCCGGCTACGCGGGAGTCACCACCCCCATCACGCGCTTTACCGCGGCGGTGGGGGAGCGCGCAGGGTCAGATGCCCTCCTCGAAGAGGCCGTGAGCCTGGCGACGGCGACCGGTGCGGAGCTCCGTCTGGTGTCGCTGGTTGCCATCGACATGCCGGCAAACCTGGACACGCAGGCGCTGCAACTGGCGGGGGCAACCCACGCAAACGAACTGCTGACGCAGGCCACGGCCACGCTGCCAGCAGAGGTGAAGGCCGAGGCCATCATCGCCAGCGGAACCAGCATCGAAGACGCGGTTGCTCGCCTCGATTGGAGTGATGGCGAGTTTGTCATCGTGGGTTCCAGTCGTCTCGCTCAGCCTCGCCGGCTGTTTCTGGGTTCCACCGCGAGCAAAATGCTGCGCGTGCTGCCCGTTCCCATGATTGTGGTTCCTCGAACCCGTAACGAAGGCAACTGACATGACTGACATCCACAAAGAGGTGGATCCGGTAACAACCGGGATCTCTCAAAAGGGTCTGAGCACCGGAACCGTCGGATTGATTGGTGCCGTCGTCATCGGCATCTCGTGCATTGCGCCGGCCTACACCTTTACCGCAGGCGTCGGCGGCGCGGCGGATGCGGTTGGTACGCAGATTCCCGCGATTCTGCTGGTCGGCTTCATCCCGATGCTGCTCGTGGCCTTCGGCTACCGTGAGCTGAACCGCGTGATGCCAGACTCCGGAACCTCGTTTACGTGGGCGGCGCGCGCGTTCGGTCCGTGGGTGGGTTGGATGGCGGGATGGGGCCTCATTGCGGCCACCATTCTGGTGTTGTCTAACCTCGCCGGAATCGCGGTGGACTTTCTGTTCTTGCTGATCGCGCAGATCACCAATAACCCCGAGATCGCCGATATCACGCTGAACCCCTTCATCAACGTGGCTGTGTGCCTACTGTTTGTGGCGGCGGCCGCGTGGATCTCGTACCGCGATATGCAGACCTCGCAGAAGCTGCAGTACTGGCTGGTGGGCTTCCAGCTGCTCGTGCTGATTGCATTTGCCATCGTTGCCATCGTGCGCGCCTCACAGGGTGACGCTTATGACCCGACGCCGTTCTCCTGGGGCTGGTTCAACCCGTTCGCGGTACCCGATCTGATGATGGTCGTTGCGGGACTCTCGGTCTCGATCTTCATGTTCTGGGGGTGGGACGTCACCCTCACCATGAACGAGGAGACGAAAGACCCGGAGCGCACCCCCGGCCGTGCCGCGGCGCTGACGATCGTGTCGATCATCATCGTTTACCTGCTGCTCACCATCGGTATGACGATGTTTGCCGGCATGGGAACGGATGGTCTCGGCCTTCGTAACCCCGACATCAGCGGCAACGTGTTCTTCTATCTCTCCGGTGAGATCTTCGGGCCGCTGGCGTTCTTGGTGTCGCTCGCGGTGTTGACCTCATCGGCATCCTCGCTGCAGTCCACGATGGTGGGGCCCGCACGTACGCTGTTGGCGATGGGGCACTACGGCGCTCTTCCCAAGAAGTACGCGAGCGTCTCGCCGCGGTTCTTCACCCCGGGCTACGCCACGATTGCTTCGGCCGTTGCCGCCGGTGGTTTCTACGCGGTGATGCGCTTCGTCAGCGAAGACGCGCTGTGGGACACCATTGCGGCGCTGGGCATCATGATCTGCTTCTACTACGGAGTGACTGCCTTCGCGTGCGTCTGGTACTTCCGTCACCAGTGGTTCGACTCGGTGCGCAACACCTTCTTCACCTTCCTGTTCCCGCTCATCGGTGGCGTCATGTTGCTCGGCCTGTTCGTGCTCTCCATGGGAGAAGCATGGCGCGGCGAGCTGGGTAGCGATGCCACCCTGTTCGGCATGAGCCTGGTGTTTGTGCTGGGAATGGGCGTCATTCTGCTGGGCGTCGTCATCATGATCATCCAGTACTTCCGCGCCCCGGACTTCTTCCGCGGCAAGACTTTGGGTGTGTACGCACCGCCCAGCGAACGCGTGCGTTCGACCCGCTAACCCCCGATCCGAAGAGGAGAAATAATGAGCGACCGCGAAACTCAGTTGCTGGCAGGCGTGCAGTCTGGCCTGTACATCAACGGAGCGTGGGTGCCGGCCGAGTCGGGCGCAACGTTCGACGTGCACGACCCGGCGACCAACAACGTCATCGCCTCCATCGCTGACGCAACGCCCGCTGACGGCCTGCGTGCGCTTGACGCCGCCGTCGCCGCGCAGGATGCGTGGGCGGCGACCGCTCCGCGCACCCGCAGCGACATTCTGCGCCGTGCGTTCGATCTGGTGCAGGAGCGCAAGGAAGACCTCGCCCTGCTGATGACGCTGGAGATGGGTAAGCCGCTGGCCGAGGCCCGCGGCGAGGTCGCCTACGGTGGCGAATTCCTCCGCTGGTTCAGCGAAGAGGCCGTGCGTATTGCTGGTCGCTACGGAACCAACCCCGAGGGCACCGGACACATGGTGGTTTCGCAGCGCCCGGTTGGCCCCTGCTTCTTCGTGACGCCGTGGAACTTCCCGTTCGCGATGGCAACGCGCAAGATCGCTCCCGCGCTCGCGGCAGGGTGCACCGTCGTCATCAAGCCGCCGGCGCTTACGCCGCTCACCACCATCTTCTTCACGCAGCTGCTGGAAGAGGCTGGTGTTCCTGCCGGTGTCGTCAACGTCGTGCAGACCTCGCGTTCGTCGGCGCTGTCGGCTCCGATCATCGCCGACCCGCGCCTGCGCAAGCTCTCCTTCACCGGCTCGACCGAGGTGGGTCGCAAGCTCATCGCGCAGGCCGCAGAGGGCGTACTGCGAGTATCGATGGAACTCGGCGGCAACGCTCCGTTCGTGGTGTTTGATGACGCCGACCTCGACAAGGCAGTGACCGGCGCCATGGCGGCGAAGTTCCGCAACATCGGCCAGGCCTGCACGGCAGCGAACCGTTTCATCGTGCACGCTTCGGTGAAGGACGAGTTTGCTCGCCGCATCACCGAACGCGTCAGCGCGATGAAGATCGGCCGCGGCACCGAAGATGGCGTGGAAATTGGTCCGCTGATTGACAACGACGCTGTCGCGAAGGCTGACGAGCTGGTGCAGGATGCGGTCACCCGTGGCGCCACCCTCACCACCGGCGGCAAGGTTCTGGTTGGCGACGGCTCCTTCTACGAGCCGACCGTGCTCACCGACGTTGTCGATGGTTCCGCCATTCTCCGCGAGGAGATCTTCGGGCCGGTGCTCGCCATCGCCACCTTCGAAACCGAAGAAGAGGCCGTTCAGATGGCCAACAACACCGAGTACGGCCTGGTGTCGTACGTATTCACCGAAGACCTGGCACGCGGTCACCGCATGATTGACGCGCTGGAGACCGGCATGATGGGTTTGAACGTTGGCGTCGTCTCGAACGCTGCCGCTCCCTTCGGTGGCGTCAAGCAGTCGGGCGTCGGCCGTGAAGGCGGGCTCGAGGGCATCCACGAATACCTGTCGACGAAGTACACGCTGATCCCTATCAGCTGATCTGAAAGGACCAGAGATGAGTGACTACACCGTTATCAACCCGGCAACGGGAGAAACCGTTGCCAGCTACCCGGTAGCAACCGATGCCGAAATCGAGGGCGCCATTGCCCTTGCCCACTCGGCCTACACCTCATGGGCGCGTGACGCAGCCGTGAGCGAGCGCGCAGCGTTGCTGCGTCGCGTGGCAGAGCTGCACCGCGAACGCCGCGAGATTCTTGCTGACATCATCGTGCGCGAGATGGGTAAGACCCGCGAGGGTGGCCTCGGCGAGGTCGACTTCGCCGCCGACATCATCGAGTACTACGCAGACAACGCCGAGAAGTTCACGGCTGACACCCCGATCGACATTCTGGGTGAGGGCACCGCGGTTATTCGTCGGGCGCCTCTCGGCGTGCTGCTGGGCATCATGCCGTGGAACTTCCCGTACTACCAGGTCGCCCGCTTCGCGGCGCCGAACATCATGAACGGCAACACGATCATCCTCAAGCACGCTCCGCAGTGCCCGGAGTCGGCTGCCGCCATTGAGCAGATGTTCGTTGACGCCGGCTTCCCCGGTGGAACCTACGTGAACGTGTACGCCACGAACGAGCAGGCGGCGACGATCATCGCCGACCCGCGCGTGCAGGGCGTTTCGCTCACTGGTTCCGAGCGCGCCGGCGCTGCGGTTGCCGAGGTGGCTGGCCGTCACCTCAAGAAGGTGGCGCTGGAGCTGGGTGGCTCTGACCCGTTCATCGTGCTCTCCACTGACGACCTCGACAGCGTCGCACAAATGGCAACGGATGCGCGCCTGGATAACACCGGCCAGTCGTGCAACGGCGCCAAGCGCTTCATCGTCGTCGACTCGCTGTACGACGAGTTCTTGGCGAAGTTCAGCGAAAAGATGGCTGCCGCCTCTGTCGGTGACCCCCTGGAAGAAGACACGGTGCTTGGCCCGCTCTCTTCCGTTGCGGCTGCCGAGCGTCTGCAGGAGCAGATCGACACGGCCGTCGCGCAGGGCGCGCGCGTCGTGACCGGCGGCAAGCGCGATGGCGCCTTCTTCCAGCCGACGGTTCTCACCGATGTCACGCGCGACATGAACGTGTACGGCGAAGAGCTCTTCGGCCCGGCCGGTGTTGTGTACCGCGTCGCCGACGAAGACGCGGCCATTGATCTCGCTAACGACACCACCTTCGGTCTCGGGTCGTACGTCTTCACGACGGACGCCGAGCAGGCCGAACGCGTCGCCAACAAGATCGACGCTGGCATGGTCTACGTCAACATCGTGCTGGCTGACTCGCCTGAGCTGCCCTTCGGTGGCGTGAAGCGCTCCGGCACGGCCCGCGAAATGGGGTCGCTTGCGACGGAAGAATTCGTCAACAAGAAGCTCATCCGCGTCGCATAACGCGACGACGCGAGCTCAAGGCGGGGCGGAACCACATGGTTCCGCCCCGCCTTTGCGCTACTCGTAGTTCGCTACTCGTTGAGCGCCGCGCGGACCTCGGCGGCTTCGCCGTGGCGGCCGAGTGCCGTCAGCAGATTGCCGAGTTCGAGCGCTCCGACCTGGTGCACCGGCGTGCCGGCGAGGGGGCGCGCCAACAGCGAGCGATAGATGCTGACCGCTTCATCGAGACGATCGGAACCAGCGAGCACGCGAGCGGCGAAGAGTTCCGCACCGCCTGCGGATTCGGTGTCAGACTCCGCGTCGTAGCCGTCGGCGGCGCGCAGGGCTGCCGCAATCGCATCGTCAAGCCGACCCATCGCGCCGAGCGCGCGGGCGCGGGAATCGGTGACGTCGGCGAGCAGCCAGGGGGCGTCGTGCTCGACGGCCAGGCGTTCGGTTTCGTCGAGAACCGACAGGGCACGTTCGTCCCCGACGGCGCCAAGCGTTTGCGCAAGGAGGTGCAGCGAGCGGCTGAGCAGCACCACGTTGTCGGGTTCTTGGCGGGCCAGGTCGATTGCTTGCTCCAGGAGAGTGACCGACTCCTCCGTCTCGCCAAACTGGCCGAGAATCCGTCCCTGCATGGAGAGCGCGTGCGCGCGGCCCGTGACGCTCTCCGCCTGCTCGAACAGATCGGCGGCGTAGCCCCAGGCGCCGACCGCATTGCCGTACTGCTCGTCAACCTCAAACGCTTCGGCCAGAAGCGCCACCGTTTCGGCGCGGCTGGCGGGCGGGGCATCTGCTGCGGCCTCCTCTTCGTGGACGGCCGAGAGTAGTTCCGCCGCTTCGCCGGCGTTTCCGGAGCTGAGCAGGGCGCGGGCAAGTCGGAACCGCACCGCCGACGTATCGTCGCCGTCACGCTCGACCTGGCGCAGCGTCACGCGGTAGCGCGCCGCTGCCTCGCTGGGCATTCCGGCATCTTCATACATCGCGCCCGCAAGAACGGAAACGCGAGCGGCGCCCCATGTTGCGCCGATCAGCGCGATCAGGCGCGAAGCCTCATCGGCATCAGCCGCGCCGGCAACAAACTCGCCCTCACCGCCGCGAATGCGGCCTCGAATCTCTAGCAGCGAGGCGCGCTGACCTTGCGAGGCTTCGGGCATCTCGAGGCCAGCATCGGCGGCCGCACGGGCAGCAGCGGTGTCGCCGGCGATACCGGCGTAGAACGCGATGTTGGCGAGTGCGTCGACGATGTCTTCGCGGTCGCCGTGCAACACGAAAGCCTCGTGCGACAGTTTCGCCATGTCGAGCGCGTCTTGCACCTTGCCGTCGCGCAGATACGCGCTTGCGATGCCGCTCAGCGTGACGGCGCGAACGCCCGGCGAGACGGCCGTTTCGGCCGCCTGCATCATGCGTGAAACCGAGGATTCGCCCTCAACGCCGAACAGCGTGAGCCCGAGGTCTTCGATGAGGCCCGCGAGTTCATCGTGACCGTCGGCACGGCTGGCAGCGGCGTAGGCGGCCAAGTGCGGGCTGGTGTCGTCCTGTCGGTCACAGGCCAGCAACGCACCAACCATGAGGCCGTGCAGGTCGGCCGCGTGCTTCGGATCGTTGTCGTCGAGAGCTGCCTGCAGGGCGGTCAGTGCGCCGGCGGCGTCGCCCCAATCGCTCAGCTCGATGGCGCGCGTGAAGCGCTCCGCGGCGGTCTGCGGAACCAGGGCTGCCGGTTCCGGGGTGAAAGCCTCAGAGAGAATCGGCACATCAAAACGCAACTCAGCCACCTGGCGATCGCGCGCCCAGACGTCAGCGAAAGCCGTGGTTGAGTTGCGCGCATCAAAGCGTGCGCCAATCTCAGCCGCCTTCGCCCACGCGATCGGCGCCAATTCGGCGGCCGTCCACGGGCCGTCGTGCTCGCCAAAGAAGCGCACGAGCTCGGCTGCATCCGCGCCGCGAACAACGCTGGTTCCGTGCCCCGAGCGGGTGACGGCATCAAGCGCGACGCCGAAGGAACGCAGTGCCCGGGCGTGACCGGCAACGTTGAGAGCATCGTGGGCGAGCCAGCGCACGTGACGCTCAACCATGGCGAGAGCGCGAGCCTCATTGCCGGTGATCGCGGCGAACACGATGTTGGTGGCGACCATGCCCAGGTTGTCGGCGTTGTCACGGGCAAGGCGATAGCTGCGAAGGTGCGCGCGCTTCGCGTCGGCAAAGCGACCAGCACGCAGGAAGGGGAGGAGCGAGCGGGCGAGGGCGTGCTCAGGCTCTTCGCCGCAGCCGAAACCGCCTTCGATCATCTCTTCAACGAGTCGAATAGCGTCGGCGTCGCGGTCGGTGTCGGCGAAGTAGCCAACGAGTTGGCTGCGACCGCACGCGTCGCAGTGGCTGTGGTCGTCGCGGGGAGTTGCTTCCAGCACGAGCCGCCGCTCTTCCGCCTCAGCAAGGCGGCCAGAGCCCCACGCGTCCTCGAAACGCGCCATGGCGACGGCGCTCAGGCCGAGACCCTCGGCGCGGAAGTGTGCCTCCATGTCGTCCAGCACCGCCTGAATCTGCTCGGTGCTGAACTCGGGGCTCGCCCGCAGGGTGGAGGCCATCCACTTGAAGTGCCACATGAGGTCGGCGCCACCGTTGCCGATGTCGGACGGGAAGCGCGTGGGGTCGGCATCGTGCTTGGCCAGGCACCAGGCAAACGAGCTGAGCAGCAACGTGGTATCGCCGCCCTGGTTGGCAGACGAGGTCTGGCGCATGCGGGCACGATACTCGAGATCTTCGTCGCCGAGCTCGACAGCCATCGCCACGGCACGGGCCGTGAGCTCACGCTCTTCGGCGCCCCAGGGCGTGTGGTCGATCTGTTGAAACAGGGCGTGGATGTCGTCGGCCGTTGTCATGCGTCGCCGTTCTCGAGGGGTGGCAGGAAGTCGGGTTCGAACTCACCGGCAGACAGCGCGATGAGATCGGACAGCGCCGTTGTCATCAGCGAACGATCGCGCTCCGACAGCGGGCGGTGGCCGGCAAGCAATGCCTGCACATAGAGCAGTTGCACGGTGCGGCTGAACACTGCGTCATCGGTGACCCTGGTGAGGGTGCGAACCGTCTTGTTGCCCCAGTTGAGGCACAACCGGGCAGACAGATCGGTGTCATCTGATCGCATCGATGAGGTGATTTCATCGAGCTTGCCGAGCACGCCAGACCACAGCGAACCGGAGATGCCCTGCGCGCGGGTGCGATCGATCTTGCGCAGCACTTCGGGGTCGGCAACGTACAGCGCTGGCAGGCTCTGGCGGTCAAGGGTGCGAACGATGACCGTGGTGTCGACATCGGCGAGCACGGCCGAAGCGCGTGCCTCGAGCGCCACCGTCGCGTCACGATCATCGAGCGGTGGCGGGTCGAGGCGTTCAAATTCGCTGACCACGTCGACGCGCTCAACGAGCACGGCGGGGTACAGCGCGGGCAGCATGCGAACGATGTCGGCGTCGTAGAGATATCCGCCGTTGACGAGCACGCTTGAGGCGTCAGAAATGCTCGCCACCTGGTGATATTCGTCAACGGTCTCGGCATAGCGCACGCGCCCGAACCGCTGCACCATATCGCCGATTGCCATGCGGCCATGCGTTGTCTCGACAGTTAGCCACCGCACGATGAATTGTGCGAGCTCTTCGTCGTGTCGCACCAGAGACTTGAGTGAAACCTCGTGAATGGCGACGAACTGCTGCAACCGGTGCGGCTGCGTCAGGCCGAGGTCGAGCACCCAGCGGCGAATGGCCTGCCCGAACGCCTCTCGGGTTTCTTCGAGCGCGTCATCTTCGACGAGCGATTCACGGCTCGCCGTCGGATGCATGCCGGTCGAATCGACCACGGCGCGCACGAAGAACGCCCACTCGGGCAGGAGGTCAGGAATGCGCTCGCCAAGCAGCATGCGGTTGAGGTAGACGCGACTGGTCTGTCGAGCGCTCGGTGGAGGCATGAAGGGCAGCACGTAGCCGATGCCGCGGGAGCCGGTTGCGGGTGCCGACAGGTCGATCATGTCGAACGGCTGGGTGCCGAGCAGCGTGGTTCCGTACTCCGCGGCGCGCTCCGGGTGTTCCGTCGCGCCCAGAAACGGTGGCTCGTGATTGACGACGTCGTCGCCGCCGCCTGGGAGATCGATGGCGATGCGGTAGGGGAGAAACTCACCAAACGTCTCGGCAAGCGTGCGCACGGTCGCCGACCGCAGCAGCTCGTCTTGACCCGCGCGCGGCGAGAGGTGAACACTGGTGCCGATAGCCAATGGTTCCGCGAGTTCTCGCACCGTGAACGTGCCGTCGGTCTTGCCGACCCACTCGACGGCGGGGGCGCCGGTTGCGCTTTGGGAACGGATGACAATCTCGTCGGCGACCATGAAGCACGAGAGCAAGCCAATGCCGAACTGGCCGAGAAAGTCTTGGCGTGGCAGGTCGAAAATGTCTCGCTTGGAGCTGCGCCCAACGGTGGCGAGCAACTCGGCCACCTCGTCTGCGGTGAGACCGATGCCGTCATCGCGCAGCACAAATTCGGTTGAGGCTGGCGCGATGGGGGTGATGCGGATGGAACCGCCGCCGCCGTCAAGCGCCTGGCGTGCGGTGATGGCGTCGCGGGCGTTTTGTAGCAGCTCGCGTAGATACACCCGCGGGCTTGAGTAAATATGGCGGCTCAGTAGGTCGACGACGCCGCGCAGATCCACCTGAAACTGTTGTGGGGACGAGGTCACATGGGCTCCCAAATTCGCGCTCTCACCAGAACTTCGACTCTACGCGGCGCATCACTTTCACGCGAAACGATGCGGGCGCTGTGGGCAACGCGGTTCTGGCGGTGGGGCGGAACCAGCGGCGCGGTTTGCGGTGCAGAGTGCCGCTTTCGACGCGCGCGGGATTCCGTCGTGGTTCGCCGACGCTTGTGGCATGCCGTATGCTTGGTGATGCAGTTGAAGTCTGCATTCTTTTGCCATGCCCGTCATGGTGAGGGGTTGTAGGTTTCACCTCGAGATCGCAAGGTCTCTAGGGCGGTAGCTCAACTGGCAGAGCAGCGGTCTCCAAAACCGCAGGTTGCAGGTTCGATTCCTGTCCGCCCTGCGCGTCAGCGCACGCTGGCTCACGAAAGGTACATTCACGATGGTTGATGACGCTTCGCGCGGCGAGCTCGCGACGAATGGTGCAGTAGCAGCGAAGAAGATGAACGTCTTCGCGCGCATTGCGCTGTTCTTCCGCCAGGTATTCGCCGAGCTTCGCAAAGTCGTCACGCCGACACGCAAAGAACTCATCAAGTTCACTGCGGTTGTGCTCGGTTTCGTCGTCGTCATGATGGCCCTGGTGTTTGGCCTCGATACGCTGTTCTTGGCAATGGCCAACATCGTCTTCGGAGTCCCATCCTGACGCACGGTTCGCTTCGCGAACCCATTGGCGGAAGGGGTTCCGCCAATCATCGACGAAAGAGATTCCAGTGACTGAACGTATTCACGACGACGCCGATTGGGCGCCCGCGGCAGAGCAGTCCAGCGAGGACGACGAGGCCCAAGAGGGCAACATCCTCGCCGTAGAAGAGCACGCTAGCGACGCCGCAGAGACGGCCGCTATGCACATCGTCGACGACGAAGATGCTGATGACAGCGATCTCGACGACATTGACATTAACGACCCGGAGGCTGACGCAATCGTGAACGACGCGCTCGACATCAACGAGACGGCAGAAGCAGAAGCGGCAGCCGAGGTTCTCACCGATTCGCTCGCTGACGAACTGGCAGAGGAGGCCGCTGAGGCCGCCGACGAGGTCACCCCTTACGTGGGCCCCGAGCCCGGAACCGACGGCATCGAAATCGACATTGAGATCGATGGCGACGAGGACGAGGCGGGCGACGAAGAGGCTGGCGACGAAGACCCGTACGAGGCGTTCCGCCTTGAACTGCGCACGCTGCCGGGTAAGTGGTACGTCATCCACTCGTACGCTGGATTCGAGCGCAAGGTTAAGGCCAACATCGAGCAGCGTAAGTCGACGCTTGAGGTAGAAGAAGACATCTACCAGATCGAGGTCCCCATGGAGGACGTCGTCGAAATCAAGAACGGCCAGCGCAAGATGGTGACCCGCGTGCGCATCCCGGGTTACGTGCTCGTGCGCATGGAGCTCAACGAAGACACCTGGTCGGTTGTTCGCCACACGCCCGGCGTTACGGGCTTCGTGGGCAACGCCCACAACCCGACCCCCCTGCGCTTCGAAGAGGCCTTCAACATGTTGAAGTCGCTCGTCGAGGTGAAGGACGTTCAGCTCGCGAAGGCAGCAGGCAAGAACGGCATCGCCGCTCCCGTGCGCTCTGTGGCCGCCGAGGTTGACTTCGAGGTCGGCGAGACGATCACCATCAAGGAAGGCTCGTTCGCGGGTCTGCCCGGAACCATCTCCGAGATCAAGCCGGAAAGCGGCAAGCTCACGGTGCTGGTGTCGCTCTTCGAGCGTGAGACCCCGGTCGAGCTGTCGTTCGACCAGGTCACCAAGATGATCTAAGACTTTTCCTGCAGAAAGCCCCGGTTCGCCGGGGCCTTCTGCATTTCCGGGGTCGCGTCGTCCCTCCCTGCCGCGTGGCATGGTTCCGCCGCGCAGCATGGTTCCGCCCTGCCGCGTGGTTCCGCCCTGCCGCGCAGCATGGTTCCGCCCTGCCGCGTGGCATGGTTCCGCCCTGCCGCGTGGCATGGTTCCGTCCCGCCCCGCACTCATGGTTCCGCGCTGCCTCCTGTTGTGCACGATGCCAATCCTGTTCTGCACGATGAGATGCGCCGATTGCGGCGACACGCCGTGATTTTGCGGTCGTGGCGCGTGTTCATCGTGCAGAACAGGAATTGCCGGCGAGAAATCGGGCGCGGAACCACAGGTGCGGAACCAAAGGCGCGGAACCACAGGCGCGGAACCACAGGTGCGGAACCAAAGGCGCGGAACCACAGGCGCGGAACCACAGGCCCGGAACCGGAGCGCCGGAACCACGGATGAAGGCGCGCGGAAGGCGTCGCTCGTGAGGCTGTAGATGGGGTAGACTTGTGTGGTTTGTGCGCCGCTTTTGGCGCGTGCAAGCAAACCGCGTTCCGGAACGGCCGGAAATGCGGGAGAACGAGGCGCAAGTTTCGTTCGAAGAAAGGAAAAGGAAATGGCACCTAAGAAGAAGGTGACCGGCCTGATCAAGCTTCAGATCAACGCCGGTGCAGCCAACCCCGCTCCGCCGATTGGTCCCGCTCTGGGTCAGCACGGCGTGAACATCATGGAGTTCTGCAAGGCTTACAACGCAGCGACCGAGTCGCAGCGCGGAAACGTTGTTCCGGTTGAGATCACCGTTTACGAAGACCGCAGCTTCACGTTCATCCTGAAGACGCCGCCGGCAGCCGAGCTCATCAAGAAGGCAGCTGGTGTTGCCAAGGGTTCGTCCACGCCGCACACCGTCAAGGTTGCAAAGATCAGCGCTGACCAGGTTCGCGCGATCGCAGAGCAGAAGATGGCCGACCTGAACGCGAACGACCTCGATGCAGCTTCGCTGATCATCGCCGGTACCGCTCGCTCCATGGGCATCACGGTCGAGGGCTAAGGGGAACATCATGGCTACGAAGTCCAAGGCATTTAAGGCTGCTGCCGCCAAGATCGAAGAAGGCAAGTTCTACACGCCCACCGAGGCTGTTGCACTCGCCAAGGAGACCGGTTCGGCAAAGTTCGACTCGACCGTTGAGGTTGCTCTCAAGCTCTCGGTTGACCCCCGTAAGGCAGACCAGATGGTCCGCGGCACGGTTATGCTTCCGCACGGCACGGGTAAGACCGCGCGCGTGATCGTTTTCGCAACGGGCCCGGCAGCAGAGGCAGCAATCGCTGCTGGCGCTGACGAGGTCGGTGGCGCAGAGCTCATCGAGAAGGTTGCTGGCGGCTGGACCGCATTTGACGCAGCCGTCTCGACCCCTGAGCTCATGGGCCAGGTTGGTCGTCTGGGTAAGGTTCTTGGTCCGCGCGGCCTTATGCCGAACCCCAAGACCGGCACCGTTACGCCGAACCCTGCGAAAGCTGTTGAAGAGATCAAGGGCGGAAAGATCGAGTTCCGCGTTGACAAGCACGCAAACGTGCACTTCATCGTTGGCAAGGCATCGTTCACCGCTGAGCAGCTTGACGACAACGTCAAGGCAGCTCTCGAGGAGATCGTTCGCCTCAAGCCCTCGAGCTCGAAGGGCCGCTACATCCAGAAGGGTGCTGTGTCGACCACGTTCGGCCCGGGCATCCCGCTCGATGTAAACGCGATCTAATTCGCTTCACGCAAACGGCTCTCACCTTCGGGTGAGAGCCGTTTGTCGTTTGCGCAGCCGCCGCTACCTCAGCCGCCGAAGGCGAGGATGCCCGCAATCACCAGCATGAAGACGGCGATGATGATGTCGAGGATGCGCCACGAGCGCGGGCTGCTGAGAAAGCGGCCGAGGTAGCGGGCGCCGTAGGCGAGCGCGAAGAACCAGACGAAGCTGCCGGTGAAAGCGCCCATTGCAAACAGCCAGCGGCCGTCGCCCTCGGTCTGCGCGACTGATCCCAGAAACACGATGGTGTCGAGGTAAACGTGCGGGTTCAGCCACGTAATCGCAAGGGCCGCCAGCACCGTGCTGGTGAGCGTCTTCTTCGCGGTGAGTGTTCCAACGGAACCACCCGCTGCGGTGCCAGCGGTGCTGTCGCCAGCTGCTGGTTCCGCCTCGGCTACCAGGCCGGTGTCTGCCGGCTTGAGTGCGCGGCGCAGGGCCAGCACGGCGTACGTCACCAAAAAGGCGACGCCCGCCCATCGTGCGATGACGATGAGCCACGGGGCGGCTTCCAGCGCGACGCCAACGCCGGCCACGCCGAGCAGAATCAGCACCGCATCCGACAGGGCGCACACCAGGGCGACCGCGAAAACGTGTTCGCGGCGTACGCCCTGTCGCAGCACAAAGGCGTTCTGTGCGCCGATGGCGATGATGAGCGAGAGGCCGATTCCGAGGCCGATCAAGAATGACATGTCAATATTCTGCGACCGCCTGAACAAAAGATCGAATAGAGATTGCTTAGTGACTATTAGGCTTGCTTATACTCGCGGCGACGACGTCGCAGCGGTCGATCGGAGGTCGCATGAGAATCCCACCCGAAAACGCCCTCACCCTGGCGGCTGTTGTCGATGAGGGAACCATGGAGGGAGCGGCCGCCGTGCTAGGCATCACGCAACCCGCGGTGAGTCAGCGCGTCCGCGCGCTTGAGGCGCTGACCGGCCAGGTCATGCTGGTGCGATCGCGCCCGGTGCGCCCCACCGAGGCGGGGGAGTCGGTTATTCGCTTCGCGCGGCAACTCGCGCACCTAGAGCGCGATGCCATCGCCGCGCTCGGCATGGGCAATACCGCAACGCGCACGAGCCTGCCCATCGCCGTCAACTCCGATTCGCTCAGCACCTGGATGCTGCCGCCGCTGGTCGAGCTTGCCGAGCGTCTTCCGGTGACCTTTGACCTGCACCGCGACGACCAGGATTTCACCGAGCGGCTGCTAGAGCAGGGCGTCGTGGTCGCGGCCGTCACCAGCCGAGCGGAACCACTGGCTGGCTGCCGCGTGGTTCCGCTCGGCAGCATGCGCTATACGCCCGTCGCCACCACGGCGTTTCATGCCCGGTGGTTCGCAGACGGTGTCACCAGGGTCGCGTTGGAGCGCGCTCCGCTGGTGGATTTTGACCGGCGCGATGACCTGCAAACGCGCTGGCTGATCGAGCGCGGTGTTGATCCTGCCATGCCGCCGCGGCACCGGGTGCCAGCATCGAGTGACTTCGCCGACGCGATTCGCATGGGCCTCGGCTGGGGGCAACTGCTGCCGTTTCAGATGGACGAAGCGATCGCCGCAGGGCGACTTCACGCCCTCGATGACTCGCACGTCGAGGTTCCGCTGTATTGGCAACAGTGGAACATGCGCTCGGAGTTGCTCGATGCCGTGGCCGACGCCGTGCTGCGCCACGCGCGCGCCGTTTTGGAGTGATGCGGCGCTGAGAATTTGCTGGCCGCATTGCGCTAACGCCGAACACCGGCCCACACCTTCGCGTTGGCGGGTAGCGTGGTGGCATGGCTACTCGCGACTTGACCATGGCCGACTTCGAATCGACCGTTATCGACAACCCCATTGTGCTCGTTGACTTCTGGGCAGAATGGTGTGGCCCGTGCCGCAACTTCGCCCCCATCTACGACCAGGCCTCACAGCAACATGCAGACGTGGTGTTTGGCAAGGTTGACACCGAGGCCGAGCAGCAGCTCGCCGGCGCCTTCCAGATTACGTCGATTCCGACGCTGATGGCTTTCCGTGACAACATCCTGGTGTTCTCGCAGCCGGGCGCCTTGCCCGCCGAGGGCCTGGAGCAGGTCATTACCGCCGTCAAGGGCCTCGACATGGACGATGTGCGTCGCCAGATTGCCGAGCAGCAGGCCGGAAAGCAAGAAGCTTCCGAAGCCTAAGCAGGCAACAGCCCACCTCGATACACATTCTGGTCGGCGAGAAACATGCGGCCATCCGATGTTTCGCCGACCAGAATGTGTTTCGCGGGAGGGTAGGGGTGTGGCGCCCCCGCTCGGGGCGGCGCAGGCCTGCGGCTACGGGGCTGACGCGAGCGCGTCGACGTGAGCGGGCGCGAGCACGAGTTGGCTCACCATGATCACGGCGCCCAGCACGCCGGCGCGGTCGCCGCCCTCAGACTGCACGATGCCAAGATGCTTCGTCGCCAGCGGGATGGAACGTCGGTAGACCACCTCGCGAATGCCGGCGAGTAGGTGCTCGCCGGCGCGGGCGACGGAACCACCAATCACGATGACCGACGGGTTGAGCATGTTGACCACGGTTGCCAACACCTCGCCGACCTCGCGTCCGGCTTGGCGGGTGGCATCGATGGCTGCGGTGTTTCCGGCCCGAACCAGCGCCACAACGTCAGCGCTTCCCGTCGCGTCTACGCCGGCGCGACGTAGTTCGGTTGCAATCGCCGGTCCGCTCGCGATTGCTTCAAGGTCGCGCTCGTCGGCCGCATCGCGTGGCGAGTCGTGGCTGTACGGAACCTGCACGTGCCCAATATCCCCGGCGGAACCCTGCGCGCCGCGCTGGATGCGCCCGCCAAGAATGATGCCGGCGCCGATGCCGGTGGCGACCTTAATGAAGATGAGGTTGTCGGTGCCTGGCCAGCGGAGGGCGTGCTCACCGAGCGCCAGCAGGTTGACATCGTTGTCGACGAGCACCGGAACATCGAAGGTTTGCTGCACGAAGGTGGGCACATCGAACTGATCCCACCCGGGCATGATCGGCGGGTTGGTTGGTGTGCCCGTGGAATGTTCGACGGGGCCGGGAACCCCGATGCCAACGCCCACGAGGCGTTCCGAAGCGTGCGTCTCGGCGAGCAGACGGGCGGCATCATCAAGCACGGCGCGCAACACAGCCTCGGGCCCGAGCGCGATATCGAGCTCACGGGTGTGGGCGGCGAGGATCGTGGCGCCAAGATCCGCGATTGCGACGGTGGCGTGGGTGGCTCCCAGGTCGATTGCGATGATGGTTCCGGCGCGTGGGTTAAACGCCACGCGCGCGGGCGGGCGACCACCCGTTGACATCGCCTCGCCGGCAGGGTGGATGAGGCCGGTGGTCAGGAGGGCGTCGACGCGTGAAGACACGGTGGAACGAGCCAGGCCCGTGAGGGCGGCGAGCTCGGCTTTGGTGCGGGCGACGCCGTCGCGCAGCAGTTGAAAGATCTCACCCGCGCCGGTCACCGAGGTTGTCGCACGCACGTCTGAAGCCATGGCGCCATCTTTGCACTCCTGACGTCAAACAAGCGACTTTTGATCACCAAGAAAATAATTTTGACGACGGGCTAGCAAAAGTCTGTTGTGTCGTGTCAGAATGGCCGACATGACAATGGATGTCACCCTGACCGGTGTTGGAATGGCCCACACCGCCACGATTCGAGCGGGCGTGATCGGCGCCGGCTTCATGGCGCGTGTGCACGCCACCGCAATCCGAGGCGCTGGCGGCACCGTTGTTGCCGTGGCAGCGTCGACGCCGGAGCGCTCGGCAGAAGCGGCGGCGGCCCTTGGCGCCGAGCCCGCGGCCGATGCACAGGCGCGCGCTGGAGGCGATCGATCACCGTGCCGCGTTTGGCTTTAACTGGGACCCGAGCCACATGATGTGGCAGAACATCGATCCCGTTGGCTTTATTTGGGACTTTCAAGATCGCATCTATCACGTGGACTGCAAAGACACGCGCCTGCGCCCCCACAATGGTCGCGCCGGCGTGCTGGGCTCGCACCTGCCCTGGGGTGACCCGCGTCGCGGATGGGACTTCGTCTCCACGGGGCACGGTGACGTGCCATGGGAAGACGCGTTTCGTGCGCTGGATTCAGTGGGATACACCGGCCCGATTTCGATCGAATGGGAAGACGCCGGCATGGATCGATTGCAGGGAGCAGCCCAGGCCGTGAACTTCGTGCGATCGCTGCTGTTCACCCCGCCGACCGCCTCATTCGACGCGGCGTTCTCCAATCAGTAGAGGCCGCACGAGTCACAACACCAGAAATGCCATACCTCCAGGTATGGCATTTCTGGTTGCTGGCGCGCCTGGTTCCCGGCGCGACAGCAACCATTCGATGGCGTGCTACTGCACCAACCCCTGGCTTTCTGCCGACAATTCCGACAGTGCCCGAAGCACCCGTGAGGTTGTGTCGATATCGGCCGGGTCGATTCCGACGAGGGCGATCTTGAGGCTCTCGCGGGTGGGGCGACGCGCCGCGTTGAGGCGTTCGCGCCCGAGATCGCTAACCGACAACAGGCTAGCCCGCTTGTCACTGGGGTCAACGTCTCGTTGCACCAGGCCTCGCTCATCAAGATCCTTGATCATGCGGCTCAGGTGACCCTTGTCGATCATGAGCCGTTCAGCCACATCAGACGCGGTCAGTGGGCCGTCCGAGGCAAGAAACGACAACACCTTGTAGGTGCCGGGCAACATGCCGGGAGACACACGATGCGCAGTCTCTCGAAACGACCGGCGAATGTGACCCATCAGATGAGCGAACTCACTCTCGAGGCCACGGATCGCGGTATCGAAGGCGTCGGGCGTGGTCTCGGTCATGGTGTTTGTCCGGACGATCCGCCGGTGCCATCGGGTGAGCGTGTGTCGCTCGATCTGGGCGGCGTCGCGCCTACTGTGCGGCGGCCATCAGCGGCGGCGCGCGCCGCTACCTCACGCAGATCAATGGTTCCGGTTGTCACCGCAACATTGGCGGTGACCGCGGCGAGGGCCGCCTCATCGTCGGCGAGACGCTCCACATTTGTCTGGCGAGCAAGCGGAATGTTGGGCAACGCAATGATCGCGATCAGGCTGATGATGGCGAGCGGAACCGCGATCCAGAACGAGAAGGCAATGGCTTGCGCATAGGAGTCTTCCACGATTTCGCGGAGGCCGTCCGGCAGCAAACGTACTTCGGGAATCGTGCCAGAACTCAACTGCTCAAGCGCCTCAATGCCCTTGTCTCCCGCGGCGACCGCGGCCTTTTTCAAGGCGGCGGCATTGGTTCCGAAAACCTCCAGCAGACGCGACGCGAGCATCGCGCCCATGACGGAGACACCCACCGTGCCGCCCACCGAACGGAAGAACGCAACGCCGGAGGAGGCGACGCCCATTTCAGACGGATTGGCCGTGTTCTGTACCACCAGCACCAGGTTCTGCATGGTCACGCCGACGCCGGCGCCTGCCAAGAACATGAAGACCGAGAGCAGCCAGAAGTTGGTGTCGTAGTGGATGGTGGTCAGCAGGAAGGAGCCGACGGCAAGCATGGCGGCACCGGTGACCATAAAGGCCTTCCAGCGTCCGTAGCGGCTAATCCGCTGACCGATGACGATGCTTGAAATCAGCAGGCCGCCGATCATCGGCAGGGTCATCAGACCCGCCTCCGTCGGGGAGGCGCCGCGCGACATCTGCATGTACTGGCTGAGGTAGACCGACATGCCAAACATGGCAAGGCCCGTGGCGATCGAGGCGATGACAGACAGCGTGAAGGTGCGGTTGCGGAACAGTGACATCGGAACCAGGGGCTCCTTGACGAAGTGCTCCACGATGACGAAGGCAATGATGCCGACGCCGGCGCCGACGCCCATGAGAATCGAGGTGAGGCTGTTCCACTCAAACTGCGAGCCGCCCATGGTGACCCACACGAGCAGGAGCGACACCGATACCGACAGCAGCACAATGCCGAGATAGTCAATGTGCACGCGGCGCTTGGGGTAGCGCGGCAGGTGCAGTGTGAGCTGAAGCATGATGAGCGCCGCGATAGCAAAAGGCACGGCGACGAAGAAGTTCCAGCGCCACCCCAGCGTGTCGGTGATGAGGCCGCCGAGGAGCGGGCCGCCGACCGTTGCCAGCGCCATGACCGCGCCGAAGAGGCCGGCGTAACGGCCGCGCTCGCGCGGGCTGATGATGTCGGCCATGATGATCTGGCTGAGGGCGGCGAGGCCACCAGCGCCGATGCCCTGCACGGCGCGGGCGGCGATGAGCGAGGTTGCCGAGTCGGAGAAGCCCGCGACGGCGCTTGCGGCGACGAACAGCACGAGGGCGATTTGGATCAGCAGCTTGCGGTTGAAGAGGTCGGCAAGCTTTCCCCAGATCGGGGTTGAGATCGCTGTCGTCAGCAGGGTGGAGGTGATGACCCAGGTGAAAGCGGTTTGGTCGCCTTTGAGCTCGTGCACGATAACGGGCAGCGAGGTGGAAACCACGGTGCCGGCGATCATCGAGACGAACATGCCGAGGAGCAGGCCAGACAGCGCCTCGAGAACCTGCCTGTGGCTCATCTGTGGGGTCGTTGCGGGTGACGTCATAGGGGAGTGTTGCCATTCATTAGTTGAGGTAGGTCAACTATACAGCAAACATGTTGACAAAGATCAACTAGTTGAGGATCTCGAGAAAACGCCCAAAGCGGCGCCTAGCTGAGTAACTGCGCAAAGACTCTCAGGAATCTGATGCGGGCAGGAGTAATGTGGATATTCGTATTGGCGTTCCATAGGCGCCTCACAGGCCGATCGATGGGACGAAGTTGGCGCTCGCTGAAGAACCGCGCGATCTATTCGCGGTAGCAGCCGATCGAGAACGGCATTTTCGACCGCAGCACGTGGTTCCGGTATCTCTTGCCGACCTCGCCGCACGCCTGCGCGGCGCCCGACTCGAAGGTGACGGCACGGTCGAAGTGACCGGAATCTCGCTCGACTCCCGATCGGTATTGCCCGGCGATCTGTACGCCGCGTTGCCCGGTGCGCACGTTCACGGCGGCGACTTTATTCGCGCGGCGATCGAGCGTGGTGCGCGTGCCGTTGTGACCGACACCGCAGGCCTGCGGGCCGCTCGCGAGGCTGGCGCTGCCGCGATCATTATCGACGACGTGCGCCGCCAACTCGGAGTCGTCAGCGGCATCGTCTACAACACCGCGCAGTTGCAGCCGCAATTGTTTGGCGTCACCGGAACCAACGGCAAGACCACGACGACGTTCATGATTTCGTCGTTGCTGCGGGCGCTTGACGTCAGTATCGGAACCATCGGAACCATCGGCATTACGGTCGGCGAGGACTACCTGCCCTCCACCATGACGACGCCAGAAGCCCCACAACTGCACGGTCTCATGGCGCGCATGGCAGAGAGCGGCCTCGGAGCCGCCGTGATGGAAGTGTCGTCGCACTCCATGGTTTTCCAGCGCACCGCTGGGCTGGAGTTTGCCGTCGCCGGCTTCACCAACCTGTCACAGGATCACCTCGACCTGCACGGCACCATGGAGGCTTACTTTCAGGCCAAGAAGGCGCTGTTTGACCCGAACCACATCGCGCGCGCCGTCATCGTGATCGATGACGAATGGGGCGAGCGGATGGCGCGAGAAGTGAGCGTCGACCACGTCACCCTGAGCACCGACGAAACGCGCGACGGCGACTGGTTTGTCACAGACGTTGTGCCGCAACCGATCGGGTACACCTTCACCCTGGCTCACCGTGACGGGCGTTCACTCACCACCACCGTCGGGCTCCCGGGTCGATTCAACGTTTCAAACGCAGCCCTGGCGCTCGTGATGATTATTGAAGCTGGCTTCGATGTTGACGCGGTGGCGGCGGCTACAGCCTCTGCCGCCCAGCCGCTATCGCAGGGTGTTCCCGGTCGCATGGAGATCGTCAACACCTCACCGACCGTATACGTCGATTTCGCGCACAACCCCGGTGGTCTGATGCGCATGCTGGAGACGGTGCAGACCACGAATGGTCGCGTCATTTTGGTGTTCGGTGCGGCCGGAGAGCGTGACGCGCTGAAGCGGGCATCAATGGGGGAGATTGCCGCGCGCTTCTCCGACATCGCGATCATCACGGATGATGACCCGCACACCGAAGATGCCGCCGCGATTCGTCAGCAGGTGCTTCACGGTGCGCAGGCGAACCTTCGTGACGGCCGTGAGGTTCTCGAAATCTTCCCGCGGGCAGATGCCATCGCCGCGGCGATTGAGATGGCGGCGCCGGATGACGTCGTCGTGGTCGCCGGTCGCGGTCACGAGACCGTGCAAGACATCGCGGGTGCCCTCATCGATATCGACGACCGCGAAGAGGTTCGTAAGGCCGTCGCGCACACGGTTCGCCTGTAGGGCGGTGCTCGGCCGGCGAGCGTGATGTGGTTCCGCTGGCACTTCCGCTCCCGCGGGTGCCGTGGTTCCGTGGTTCCGCTCCCGCGGGTGCCGTGGTTCCGTTCGTGACTAGTGTTCGTGGCTAGTCTGCGAGGGCGAGCGCGCGATACTGCTCGCGCGCGGCGCGCTGCGGAACCACGTTGCCGGTGGTGCGGCGGTAGAGCTCGTCGATGAGGGTGGTGGCGAGGCCAACGAGCTTGGCGATCTCGGCGTCGTCGCGGTCAACCCACTGACACTTTGGCTCGTCATGCAACGGTACGAAGTTGTCGTGTTCTTCCCACACAAACAGGGTGCGCTCGGCGCCCAGCACGTGCTGCTGCCACCAGATCTGGCGCAAATAGTTGCGCGGAATCGAGCGGAACGGCTTGTTGGTGGTCTTGATTTCGGCCAGCGTTACGCGGCCTTCGCCGTCTTGCTTGATGCCGTCGGGCGTCGCAAGGTGCCGCTTTTCAACCTCGGCGTGAAACAGCGCCGACGACGACACGATGCCGTGAGTGGCGGCCATCCAGCCGGCAATTTCGGGCTCGCGACGACGCCCGTGATCGGTGTAAGCATTGCCGCCAAACCGGGCACCGCCGCCGAGTTTTGCGGTGGCCGCCCGCTGAATCGAGGCGGCGGAGGTCAGCGTTGCGACATCGGTTGCGGTGATGCCGCGCGAGCGGGCCCGCACCCACGCCACCCGATCGCGGGAGTCCGCAACAATTCGGGCGGCAAGTTCGGGAGTCACCCTTCGAGGCTACGCCTGTTTGCGCTCGAGGCTGGCGTTGTGTGCGTGGGTCGCGTGAACCACGCGCTCGATTTGGCGTGACCGAATCGGTGGGCTATTCTGGGGGAAGCCAAAGACCGTCGGTCATTGTCATGTTCGCGTGACAATCGAAGCACTGCATCGCAGAGGCCCACGCAGGTGACACGAATTATCTTCTGAAGATTTTGCTCCGTGCGCTTGCGCCGGAGCTTTTTTGTTGCGTGAGGTCAAGGCAGACACCCCGCACCCGCGAGGTGTTATGTACACATCAAGGAGTGACCATGGCGCAGAAGGATGCATCGGTCGTTGAGCTCACGAAGAACTTCGAGAACTCCAACGCCGTCCTGCTGACCGAGTACCGCGGTCTGACGGTAGCCCAGCTCAAGCAGCTGCGTACGGCTATCCGCCAGGACGCTGAGTACGCCGTGGTGAAGAACACGCTGACCAAGATTGCTGCCAACAAGGCAGGAATCACGGCGCTTGACGACGACCTCAAGGGTCCGTCGGCAATCGCATTCGTGCACGGTGACTTCGTCGCCACCGCGAAGGCTCTGCGTGACTTTGCCAAGGCAAACCCGCTTCTCGTGATCAAGGGCGGCGTGTTCGAGGGCAACGCTCTCACCGCTGACGAGGTCAACAAGTACGCCTCGCTCGAGAGCCGTGAGGTTCTGCTGGCGAAGGCTGCGGGCATGATGAAGGCCACGATGGGCAAGGCAGCTGCCACCATCGACGCTCTTCGCGAAAAGCTGGAGTCGGCCGAAGCTGCGTAAGCAGCCCCCGATTCTTCGACAAAAACATATATCTAGGAGATAAACCATGGCTAAGCTCACCACTGAGGAGCTGCTCGAGCAGTTCGCCGGCCTGACGCTCGTTGAACTGAGCGAGTTCGTCAAGGCTTTCGAAGAGAAGTTTGACGTTACCGCTGCAGCTCCGGTTGCTGTTGCAGGCGCTGCTGGCGCTGGCGCTGCTGAGGCTGAAGAAGAGAAGGACTCGTTCGACGTCGTTCTCGAGGCAGCTGGCGACAAGAAGATCCAGGTCATCAAGGTCGTTCGCGAGCTCACCTCGCTCGGCCTCGGCGAGGCTAAGGCTGTCGTCGACGGTGCACCCAAGGCTGTTCTTGAGGGCGCAAACAAGGAGACGGCCGAGAAGGCTAAGGCAGCTCTCGAAGAGGCTGGTGCAACGGTTTCCGTTAAGTAATTACGCTTTAGCGTTTCGCACAGGGCTCCGGGTTTTCCCGGGGCCCTGTGTTCGTTTGTGAGACGTTTCGCGCAGGCGACTGTTTCCGTGGATCTGTGGTTCCGTGGTTCCGTCCCCGCGGTTCTGCAGGAGGCGCGCCTGTTGTGGCTCCACCGGCGCCGCGACCCGGTGCTTCGTGGTTCCGGTCCCAAATGTCGGACCGGCGCCGTGTGCTGAGCCCGTAGCGCCGCGGATTTCGGTGTGTCGGCGCGGACGCTCCGACATTTGGGAACCCCGCGACCGTACTTTGCGTGGTTCGACGCTTTGCGTGGTTCCGCAGGCGGCGTGCCCCGGCCGATCGTGGTTCCGGTCCCAAATGTCGGACCGGTGCCGTCGGCAATGCCCTGGGCGCTGTGGTTGTCGGCGTGTCGTGCCGAGTGCTCCGACATTTGGGAACGTCCGACACGCCCTGCGGACCCACGGAACCTCAGAACCTCAGAATCCCCGAACCACAAAACCTCGGAACCACAGAGCTGCGGAACGCCGGAACGACGGAACCACGGAACCAGACCCACAGACCCACGGAACCAGGGTCAGAGGCGGGCGGGCTCGGGCGGTGGGGCAGTGGAGCTGCGGATGACCATTGTGGCGGGCGCCCACACGCGCTCGGGCGTGCTGCGCGGCTTGGCGATCAGGCGGGAGAGGAGTTCGACGGCCGTCTCGCCCTGCTCGCGCGGGCTTTGGCGCAGCGTTGTGAGGGAGAACATCTCGGCGTGCGTGTGGTCGTCAATGCCGATGACGCTGAGGTCGTTCGGCACCCCGATTCCCTGGCGGCGGGCCGCAATAATCGCGCCGATCGCGACCTCGTCACACACCGCGACGATGGCGGTCGGTCGGGCGTGGCTACCGCTGAGAAAATCGACCGCCACGGCGTAGCCGTCAGGCATGTCAACGTCGCAGGGTATGTGCTGTACAAATTCGGCGAGCCCCGCCTCGGTCATGGCGGTTCGATAACCGCCCACGCGCCGGGCGTCACCAAAGCTGTGATCGGAGTCTTCTGGCGCGCCGCCGAGAAAGACGATGTTGGAGTGTCCGAGCGCAATGAGGTGCTGTGTTGCCCTGAGCGCGGCTTCAAAGTCGTCGATCGACACGGCGCTGGTGCCAGCGTCATAACTGCCAATGGTGACCAACGGCTTGCCGATCGTGGTGATGCGGTCCAGCTCGCGTGTTGATGGTTCCAGACCGACGGTGATGAGGCCGTCGAAGCGGCGACGCCCAAGGTAGGTGTCAAACATTCGTTGGCGGTTGGCGGAGCCGGGCTCGGCGGAGAACAGGGCGCAGTCCAGATCGCGGGCGATCAGCGCGTTTTGGATGCCGTCAACCACTTCGCCGAAGTACCAGCGGGTGACGTGTGGAACAATCACGCCGATCGTTTGGGTCTTGCCGGTTGCGAGAGAAACGGCGTGGGTTGATGGCACGTATCCCAGCGTGTTTGCGGCATCGCGCACGCGCTGCCGCGTGGCGTCAGACACGTATCCGCTGCCCGTGAGCGCGCGCGAGGCGGTGGACTTGGATACTCCGGCTCTCCGAGCAACGTCTGCAATTCCGCTCATTCCGGCTCCTCCTCTCGAACGTGATTTCCAGCATAGGTGAATCACAGCCGAAATGGAACCGGTTCCACATTGACGAGTCGGGGTCGGCTTGAGCATCCTGGTCGTGAGAGCGCTCCCAAACGCGTTTCACAGAGGTTATCGAGTCGTAATACACCAAAGTCTTGTGCTCAAGCCGAAGTATCAATAGATTCTGCTGGAAGCGGTTCCTCATTCGGAACCGGGAGCGCAAGGAAGGGCTCCTCGCGCTAGAAAGGAGTGTCGACATGGGTGTTCCACGCCGACGTCGTGTGCTGGTTGGCTTTGCTGTCGCTGGCATCGCTGCATTAACTCTCGCCGGATGCGCCGAGTCGGAAGACGGTGGCGCTGCACCGGGCGATGGCTCCTCGCTCGAGGGCGAGACGGTCAAGATCTCCGGCGGCATCACCGGAACCGAAGCAGAAGCGCTGAATGACTCGTTCCTGCAGTTTGAAAAAGACACCGGCATCTCGGTGGAATACACCGGTGACAAGGGCTTCGAAGGCAACATCGTCACCAAGGTTGACGGTGGCTCCGCCCCCGACATCGCGATCGTTCCCCAGCCTGGTCTGATGAACACGCTCATCGCGACGGGTGAGGCAAAGCCCGCCCCCGAAGCCGTTGAGGCGCTCGTTGACGAGAACTGGTCAGCAGACTGGAAGGGCTACGGAACGGTCGACGGCACGTTCTACGCGGCACCGATGCTTGCGAACGTGAAGGGCTACGTTTTCTACTCGCCGAAGCAGTTCGAGGAGTGGGGTGTTGAAGTTCCCAAGACGTGGGATGAAATGCTCACGCTTACCAAGACGATCCAGGAGACCACGGGGGACGCACCGTGGTGTGCGGGCTTCGCCTCCGATGCCGCTTCAGGCTGGCCCGGAACCGACTGGGTTGAAGACCTCGTTTTGCGTCAGTCTGGCGCCGATGTCTACGACCAGTGGATCGCCGGCGACGTCAAGTTCACCGACCCGGAGATCGAGAGTGCCTTCGACGCCGTTGGTGAGATTCTCTTGAACCCCGACTACGTCAACGCCGGTTTTGGTGATGTGAAGAGCATCAACACCACCGCGTTTGCAGACGTTGCAGCCAAGCTGGCAGACGGAACCTGTGCGCTGACGCACCAGGGATCGTTCCTTACGGCAAACCTGCTGACGACCAAGACCGCGGATGGCGAGACGCCCGAGATCGCACCGGACGGCGACGTCTACGCGTTCATCATGCCCGGCATGACCGAGGGCGAGCTGCAGGTTGAGGTTGGTGGCGAGTTCGTCGTTGGCTTCAGCGATGACGCTGCCACGCAGGCTGTGCTGGAGTTCATGGCGAGCAAGGAGTTCGCTGACGCTCGCGTTGAGCTTGGTGGCGCCATGTCGGCCAACAAGAACGCCGACCCGTCGCTGGCTTCGAGCGAGTTCTTGACCGAGGCAATGATGGTGCTGCAGGACGACACGACGGTTGTTCGTTTTGACGCCTCCGACCTCATGCCGACCACGGTTGGTTCCGGATCATTCTGGAAGGGAATGGTCAGCTGGATCGACGGCAAGAGCACGCCGGACGTGCTTAGCGATATTCAGGCTGGTTACGAGAACTAGTCTGGTCTCGTCAGACAACGTGAGGGGTCGAGGCCCAGCGCCCCGGCCCCTCACGTGACCCTGGCGGACTTTGAGTTCACTGTCGCACTCAGAAGGAGGTCTTCATGTCCCATAGCGTTGCTACCGAAGCACAAGCGAAATCTGGTGGGTACAACCCCAAGGTGACGACGCTCGGCGTGGTCGGTGGGATCATTCTCATCGTCGGCTTGATCGTCGCGCTCGTCTTCAGCACCCCGAACCCGGATGCCAATCCGCGGTCGCTGGGTTTCTCGCTCAACTCGTTCTTCCAGTGGCTGGGCAATCTCGGCCCGCTCGTGCAGATCCCCATTGTGGTCTTGGTCTTCGCGGCGGTCGTTGGTCTGATCCTGCTGTTGGTGGAGTACGCGCCTCGCCGCGGTCCGGTGTACTTCTGGATCCGCCTCATCGCGTGCTTCGTGATTCCGCTGATCGCCTTCATGTTGCTGCGTCCGTATGCGAACGCGCTGCTGTACGTCGTCGCGATCGCACTCGCCAGCGGTGGCTTGCTGTTCTTCGCAGACCTTCGCGCTCGCGAAGGTTCCGGCTACCTGTTCCAGCTGGTGCTCTTCATGGCCCCAGCGACCATTCTTCTGGCCCTCGGCCTGATCTACCCAGCGATCTCCACGGTCGTGCAGTCATTCTTCGACAAGACGGGTGACAACTTCGTCGGGCTCGAGAATTACCACTGGGTGCTTACCAACCCAGAGGGCACCTGGTCGATCATCAACACGTTGATTTGGGCGCTGCTGGCACCAACGATTTCTACCGCGATTGGTCTCGCGTACGCGGTCTTTATTGACCGCGCTCGTGGCGAGAAGGTGCTCAAGGTTCTCGTCTTCATGCCGGTCGCCATCTCGTTCGTGGGCGCCGGTATCATCTGGAAGTTCATGTACGACGTTCGCGAGGGCGAGCAGATCGGTCTGTTGAACGCGATCGTGACTGCCTTCGGCGGCGACCCGGTCAGCTGGCTCGATGCACGCCCCATTTGGAACACGCTGTTCCTGCTGATCGTGTTCATCTGGACCCAAACCGGCTTCGCGATGGTGATTCTGTCGGCCGCCATCAAGGCGGTTCCCACCGAGCAAACCGAGGCCGCTGGTCTCGACGGCGCAAACTCGTGGCAGCGCTTCGTCAATGTCACCGTGCCAGGCATTCGCGGCTCGCTGATCGTCGTGCTCACCACCATCACCATCATGTCGCTCAAGGTTTACGACATCGTCGCGGTGATGACCGGTGGCCGCGCAGACACCACCGTGTTGGGCTTTGAGATGGTGAACCAGCAGCAACGATTCCAGAGCTACGGCCACTCGTCGGCGCTTGCGGTCGTGCTGTTCATATTCGTGCTGCCGTTGATCATCTTCAACGCCAGACAGCTTGCGAAGCAGAGGGAGATCCGCTGATGAGCGAAACAACGGCCATCGTCATGGATCAGCGCAATGCGCGCCAGATTGAGCGTGAAACGCGCCGCAACGAGAAGACCGCTCACAAGCGGTTGACCTCGAAGGGTGCCACGATTGCGGCAGCAATTATCGCAATCTTCTGGAGCATCCCCACCTTCGGACTGTTGGTGACCTCGTTCCGTCCGGGTGCTGATTCGTCGAGCACGGGTTGGTGGACAGTCTTCGTCAACCCGTCGTTCACGCTGGACAACTACTTCCAGGCGCTGACGGCAGGCGGAACCTCGTTGACGTTGGGGGAGTCGTTCATCAACTCCCTCGCGATCTCGATTCCGGCGACCATCATTCCGATCGTTGTCGCATCGCTTGCGGCATACGCCTTCGCGTGGATTCCGTTCAAGGGTCGCAACGGCCTGTTCATCTTTGTCTTCGCGCTGCAAATCGTGCCGATTCAGATGGCCCTGGTTCCGTTGCTGTCGATGTTCTCTCGCGGACTCACGATCAACGACGTGACGATCTTCCCGGGTCTAGCGCTTCGCGATGCTGATCACAGCTTCGCGACGGTGTGGATCGCTCACGCGATTTTCGCACTGCCGCTGGCCATCTTCATGCTCCACAACTTCATTTCGGAAATTCCGAACGAGGTTATTGAGGCAGCACGTGTGGATGGTGCCGGCCACGGCCAGGTGTTCTTCCGCATCATCCTGCCGCTGGCGATGCCGGCTATCGCATCGTTCGGTATTTTCCAGTTCTTGTGGGTCTGGAACGACCTGCTGGTCGCGACAATATTCGCGCCAGATACGTCGCTACCACTAACGCAGACGTTGAACTCGCTCTCCGGCAGTTGGGGCGACCAATGGTTCCTGCAGTCGGCGGGTGCGTTCATCGCGATCATCGTTCCGCTGATTGTGTTCTTCGCTCTGCAACGCTTCTTCGTTCGCGGCCTGCTCGCAGGCGCGACGAAGGGGTAGGGGGAAAACGGGGGAAGGGGGCTCGTGACATTGTCACGGGCCCCCTGAATTTTTGGCGGGCGGCTTTAGCCGGAGCAGCCAAACCGACTCTGCAGCGACTGCATGGCAGAAATCTCGCTGGTCTGGGTGGCCGCCATTTTTCCGGCCAGATCCAGCACGTTTGCGTTGGAGCCGAGCTCTTCAATCGCATCAACCATGTCGATCGCACCCTCGTGGTGGCGGATCATCAGCTCAAGAAACTGGCAGTCGGCGGCCGTTCCGCTTGCTGCAGCGAGTTGCTTCAGCTGCTCGTCGGTCGCCATGCCCATCTGGGCGTTGAGCTCCTCCGGGGTGAGTGCCGGGTCGCCGTGGCCGCTGTGCTCACTGCTGCTTGCCATCCACCGCATCGCGGGGGCGGAACCATACGCCGGCAGGTTCCAGTCGATGAGCCACTGCTGCATCTGGCCCAGCTGCGCCGACTGCGCCGTCGCGATGTCGTACGCGATCGCACGCAGGTCTGCATCTTGCGTCTTCGGGTAGATGATCATCGCCATCTCCACCGCCTGCTGGTGGTGGCTCTGCATGTCGCGGGCGAAGCCGGCTTCTGCCGAAGAGTCAAGCGGAACCTGGGCTGCGGGTGTCGAGTCAAAGGCACTGAAGCGGCCGATAGCGAAGGCCGCCGCCGCGATCGTCGCCACAGCGACCGTGACCGCGAGCACCTTTTGCCAGCGCGGCATCGGAGGTTCCGCGGGCAGGGTCGACGAATCGATTGCGTCAGCCGACATTATTCGGGCCAACCGCCATTCGGTTCTACGCACAGGGCGCCGGGCTCCGGCACCTGGTTGCTGCGCCAGTAGTTTGTGAAGAAGTCGGTGACGCGCTCGTCGTCGACCGAGTCCAGCTTGAGCTGCGCGTTCCAAGCGCTCATCGTGATGGGAGTATCCATGCCCTCGTAGGGGCTGAGAATCGCGTAGGTGTCGGGCGTCATGCTCTTAAGCTTCTGCACGTCTTCATCGGTCACCTGTGCGGGGTCATAGGTCACCCAGACGGCGCCGTGCTCCATGCTGTGCACGGCGTTCTCGTCACGCACGGGCTCTTCGTACACGGCACAGGTCAACCACCGGTAAGAGTGCGGACCGCCAGCCGGCGGGGATTGTTCGTAGTCCACCGGATCTTCGGTGTGCAGGGTCTGGTGCTCGAAGGTCTCGACGCCCTCGATGGTCATCGAGCCGTTGGCCGATTCATAGCTCACCGGGCGCGGCGTCATAATGTACGAAGCCACCACGAGGCCAACGACCGCGATCACGCCGACGCCGCTGAGCACCCAGGCGAGCGTCTTATTGCGCTTGCGGCGGGCGATGTTGCGCTGATACTCGGCGAGCTTCGCCTGTCGTTCTTCCTGGCGCTGCTGCTTCTGCGAGGCGGCATTCATCGTGCCGTTGTTCTTAGCGGGGTTTCCGCTTTTTCGAGGAGGCGTCGAGCTCATGTCGTCATCGTATGCGAGTGGATGAAAACATCACTGTGAAAAGGCACAGACCTGGCCGCGGCAGAGCCCGCGGTAACGGGCTGTGGTATTGCTCTCGACCGCACGGGATGTGGCGATCGATCCGACGCCCACCCGCCAGCGCCAGGCGTTTCGCTCGGCTGCCCGCAGGAGTAACATAGTACCGCCCAGCGCCGAATCGTTTCGAAACTAGATAAGCCGAAAGCCATCGTGAGCACCCCCACCTCTGCCGCATTCCCAGAAGACCCAAGACACCCAGTTAACCCAGACCACCGCGATACCCGCGACGCCTCCGGCAACCCGGTTTCAGGTTCCGCCGCACGGCAGGCCGACGAACCCTTTGACGCCGCCACCCGCGCTGGCGCGGCAACGCACACCGGGTCAATTGTGGTTCCCACCAGCACGGGCGCCATCCGCTCGCTCGGCGCAAACCCCGCCACGGCGCCGATCATGTTGCACCCCGGCGACGCGCTGTCGTCGCGGCGCCGCGTGCTCTACGTGATTCTGCTCGGTGCGCTCACCGCTCTCGGGCCGTTCACCGTTGACCTGTACTTGCCGGCCTTCCCGGTGCTCGAAGAGTACTTTGCGACCTCGCCGTCGGCGATCCAGTTGACCCTGACCGGAACCATGCTGGGCTTCGGGCTCGGGCAGATCATTGTCGGGCCGCTGACCGACAAGATCGGCCGGCGCATTCCGCTCCTGGTCGCAACGTCGCTCCATATTCTCGCGAGTTTGGTCGCCGCTATCGCACCGACGCTGGAGATTCTGGCTGGCGCCCGCGTGGTGCAGGGCATGGGCGCGGCGGCCGGCAGCGTGGTCGCGATGGCGATTGTGCGCGACCTCTTTGGCGGCAAACGCCTTGTTGTGATGCTGTCACGCCTGGCGCTGGTGATGGGTGTGGCACCCGTCGTGGCGCCGCTGATCGGCTCGTGGTTGCTCGAACACATGGACTGGCGCGGCATCTTCTGGGTGCTGATGGGCTACGGCCTCTTCATGGTCATCTGCTCAATCTTCTTCCTGCCAGAGACCCTGCCGAAGGAACGTCGCCACGACAAGGGCAACGAGACCGTGTGGCGCCGATACCGCAATGTGCTCAGCGACCGCGTCTATGTCGGCGTGCTCATTATCGGCGGCATGACCTTCTCCGGACTGTTCAGCTATCTCAGCGCATCGAGCTTCCTCTTTCAGGTGACCTACGACTTCACCGCGGTGCAGTATGGTCTGCTGTTCGCCGCGAACTCGATCGGCCTCATCACCGGCAACCAGGTCTCCGCGCGGCTTGCGGCGCGCTTCGGCCCGCAGTGGGTGCTGGCCTGGTCGACGGTAGCGCTACTGCTGGCTGGCGTCGCCATTCTCATCACCGACGCGCTGGATCTCGGGCTCTGGGGCACCGTGGTTCCGCTCTTCGTCTTCATGACGGCGTGCGGCTTTACCTTCCCCTGCGTTCAGGTGCTGGCACTTGACCGTCACGGCAGCGCCGCCGGAACCGCGGCCTCCCTGCTCGGTGCCAGCAACAACGCGGTCGCCGCCCTGATTTCACCCCTCGTTGGCCTGATTTCGGCGGGCTCCGGTATCACGGCGACCACCATGGCTGTCGTGATGGTGGGGTGTGCGGCCATCGGCATCATTTCGCTGTGGACCCTGGTGCGCCCCCGCACCGTCGGGCTACTCAACCCTTAAGACGCGGCTGCGCCGAGCGGAACCACGGGGCGCGGGTCGCCGGAGGCGCCGCGGGGTGCCGGCGGATGGGGTGCGGGCGACCGCGGAAGAACGGACCGCGGAACAACGCCGCGGTGGGGTGCCAGCGGCCGCGGAACAACGCCGCGCGGCGGTTCTGCAGGATCGCTCGCGAATTTTGGGCCGAAAAGTGCCTCACCTGTCACTTCAGTAACACCAGCCCCAACGGATCCTGCAGAACCATGACGAGCGTCGCGGAAACTCGTGTAAGCAAGGAGAGCGCGCGTACCGCAAATTCCGGCGAATGCAGGGGGAAGAGTCGGAGAAGGTCGGGCGGAACCACGGGTTTCGTTGCGCGGCGGCGTGCGAATCGGGGCGCTCGCGGCACAATGGTCGAATGAAACGGACGCGGGCACTGACCATCTCACTGTGGGGCGTCGCGCTGATTCTGGTGGGCGTGCTGATTGGCGTTGTGGTCACCGCAATTGGCCCGGTCAACGCGCTGGATCGCGGGTGGATGGCGCTCATGGTCGAGGCGCGCGTTGATCCGATGGTGGCGGTGGGTCGCTTCTTCGACTGGCTGGGCGGCGGATGGCGCGCAACGCTGCTGGTTCCGGGAATTGTCGTTGCGGCGCTGGCGCTGCTCCGCCGGCCGTGGGGGATCGCTTTCTTCGCGTCGTCGGCGCTGCTCTCCGTGATTCTCGTGCAACTTCTCAAATCGATATTTGCGCGGGCTCGGCCAGAAGACATGCTCGTGGTGAGTGACTTCGGCTCGTTTCCCTCCGGGCACGCAGCAAATGCCGCCACCGTCATGGTGGTGCTGATTGTGCTGCTGCGAAACCCGGTCATGACGATCATCGGCGTGGTGTGGATCATCGCGATGGCCTGGTCGCGCACGTATCTGGGCGCGCACTGGCTCACCGATACGATTGCAGGAATTGCGATCGGAACCGGTGCCGCGTTGGTGATGCTTGGTGTGTTTTCTGCGCAGCTGGAAAAGGAGAATGATGCCCGCCACCCTGCGACGGTATGAGCCCCACGACGCCGATGCCCTCACGCGCATCTGCCTGCTGACGGGCTCCTCTGGCCTCGATGCGACCGGCCGGTACAGCGACGATCGCGTGTTGGGTGACATTTACGCGGTGCCGTACGCGGTGCGCGATCCGCACTGGGCGTGGGTTGTTGACGATGGCGAGGGCGCCAAGGGATATCTGGTGGCGACCCCCGACACCACGGCATTTGAGGAGTGGTTTATCACCTCATGGTGGCCCGAGCGCGACGCGGCCTATCGTGCCGACGCGAATGCTGAGACGCTCGCCCTCATCGACGGGGTGGCGCGCCGCCGCGAAGATGCCGCCCGCTATGCCGATACCTACCCCGCGCACCTGCACATCAACCTGCTGGACGATCTGCGTGGCGGCGGGTGGGGGCGCACCCTGATCGAAACCCTCACCGCGCAGCTGCGCGAGCACGGCGTGCCCGGCGTTCACCTGGTGGCATCACTCGACAATGAGAACGCCCAACGGTTCTACGAGAAGCTGGGCTTCGAGCGCCTTGACGCGGGCGACGCGGCCGCCTACGGCATGCGACTCGACTAGCGCCAGTTCTGGTTCCGGCGCACGCTACCGCGGCACTGGTTCCGCCGCCCCAATCACCTCACTCGTTCCGCCGCCGCCCCAGCAGGCATCCCACACCTGCCCGCCGCAGGCTCCCCGCTCACACGACGAGCTTGCCGTCCCGCAGGCGCAGGGTGCGGTCAACGAGCCCCGCGGGAGGGGCGACGTGGGAGATGAGCACCACGGTGCGGCCATCGACACCGGCCGCCGTGAGCAGGTCGGTGAGGAGGGCGTCGGAGGTGTCACCGTCGACGCCCGCGGTGGGCTCATCCAGAATCAGCACGTCGAACCCGCGCAGCAGCGCCCGCGCGAGCGCAATGCGCTGCGCTTGTCCGCCAGACACCAGCGCGCCGCGTTCGCCCACGCGGGCATCCAAGCCGCCGCGCTCTCGCGCCCACGCGGCCAGGCCCACACGATCGAGCACGGCGAACAGCTCGGCGTCGGTGGCATCATCTTTCGCGAACAGCAGGTTCTGGCGAAGGTCTTCGTCAAACAGGTAGGGGCGCTGCTCGCACAGTCCGATGCGAGTGCGCACCGCCACCGGCGATAGGTCAGACGCCGCATCGCCACCAATCGTGAAGGTGCCCCGCACCGCCAAGAACCGCGTCAGCGCATATGCCAACGTCGACTTGCCCGTTCCGCTTGAGCCGGTGATCAGCACGCGCTCACCGGGGGCGATATCAAAGTTTGCGCCGTGCAATACGTCGGGCCCACCTGGCCAGGAGATATTGACCTCCCGCATGTGGATGGCCGTTCCGGAGGGCGCGGCGCCATCGGTATCAACGACGACGCCCGCGGGAATCTGCTCGGGCACCACCGTGGCGATGCGCTCGGCACTTGCCCGCACGATTCGCCAGGCGCTGGCGGCTGCCGGAACCGTTGCAAACACATCAAAGACGGCCATCGGCACGAGCACGGTGACGGCAAACCACGCCGGATCGAGCGTTCCGGCAATCACGGCGGGGGAGCCAACGGCCAGCGCCAGAATCGATGCCAGCCCGGCGGCGAGTGACACCATGGCCGATGACAACCCTTGCGCGCTCGTCGCCCGCGTGAGGGCTGAGCGGAGCGCCGCGTCGGCGGCGAACACATCGTTTCGCACCTGTGGCTCGGTGCCGTAGGCGGTGAGCACATCGAAGCCCTGCACGTACGCCGTCACCGTTTGCGACAGGTGTGCGCGGGCACCGGCGATGGCACGTTCCGACCGCCCGCCGGCCAGCCAGCCGAGCGTGACCGCGGCGACCGTGGCTACGGCCAACGAAACAAACAGCGTGAGGCCTGCTAGCGGCCAAATGATCGTCACCACGACGACCGCACCCAGTGACACGCTGGCACCAACGACCAGGGGCTGCACGACGCGCAATGAGAGATTCTGCAGCTCATCCACATCGTCGACGAGCGTCGCGAGAACGCCGGATTGATCGGTACGCCCCAACCCGGCGGGGGAGAGCGGGGTGAGCCGTCGCACAATATCGGCGCGGCTCTTCGCGAGCTGCCCGAAGGCGGCGTCATGCCCGGACAGACGCTCCAAATAACGGAACACCGCACGCGAAGTGGCAAAAAAACGCACGCCAACGATCGCCACATTGAGATACACGAGCGAATTGACGATCGCGGCCGACACGATCAGCCAGCCGCTCACCGTCAGCAGGGCAACGGCGGCCGATGCCGAAAGGAAGCCCCAAAACAGGGCGAGGGCAAACTTCTTGCGACTCGGCATCGCTGCGCGCAGCACCTCGCGAGTGGTCATGCGGGCACCTCCGCCATCACAACGACCGCGTCGGCAAGCTCAAACGCCGACGGGCGGTGCGAGATCAGCAGCACCGCGGCACCCTCATCGGCGACCTGGCGAAGCCCTGCCCACAGCGCGGCTTCGGCCTCGGCATCGAGTGCGCTCGAGGGCTCATCCAGCGCGATGACCGACGCAGCACCCACTCGCCACCGATACAGCGCGCGGGCCACGGCGACGCGCTGCGCTTGGCCGCCGGAGAGGCCGGAACCATCGGCTGCGATGGGCGTACTCGTCGCGATCTCCGCGGCTCCTGCCGTACGCAACGCCCACGCCGTGAGCGCATCGTCCGGCGACGAACCAAGCGTCACATTGGAACCAACGGTGCCGGCAAACAGCATCGGCGACTGCCCGGCCCACGCGAGCCAAGATGACGGGTCAAGCTCTGCCGTAGAAACCCCACCAAACACGCTCGTACCGGTGAAGGGCGCAGCACCGCGGAGCGCGGCGAAAACACTGGACTTACCTGCCCCGCTCGGCCCGCCCAACGCGGTGATGGTTCCGGGCGTCGCCACCAAAGACACCGGCGCAAGCTCCCGCTCGCCGCGGATCACCCGCACGTCTCGCAGCACCAATTCGCCGCCGGGCAGGGCGACCCTGCGCGGCGGGGCAGACTCGTCGTCATCGAGCAGATCGAGCACATCACGCGTCGCCTGAACGCCCTCGGTCGCGGCGTGAAACTGGGCTCCCACTTGTCGCAGCGGCAAGAAGGCGTCGGGAGCGAGCAAGAGCACGAACAGGCCGACGCTGAGGTCAAGGTCTCCGGTGAGCAGTCGCAGACCGACGGAGACGGCGATCAGCGCGACGGCAAGAGACGACAGCAATTCAAGGGCAAAGCCGGAGAGAAACGTCACCCGCAGGACCTTCATTGTCGCCACGCGGTATTCGTCGCTCGAGCGCTCAACGGAGGTCGCCGCGCGTTCGGCACGACCGAAAATTCGCAGCGTCGCCAGGCCCTGCACGGTATCGGAGAACCGCACGGCCAGACGCTGCAGCGTGCTCCACTGCTTCTCTTGCACGGTGCGGGTCGCCAGGCCGATCAAGATCATGAACACCGGAATGAGTGGCAACGTCACAATCAGCGTGATGCCGGTGGGGAGATCGCTCGCCCACATCACCGCCACCAGGGTGGGCGTGGTCACAACGGTCGCGAAGAGTTGGGGCAGAAACCGGCCAAAGTACGCGTCGAGAGCGCCAAGACCGCGCGTGGCGGTGAGGGTGAGTTTCGCCGAGTTTTGTGAGGCGAGCCACGCGGAACCACGTGCTGAGATCGCGGTGATCAGTGCAGTGCGCAGTTGGGAGCCGACTCCCGCCGCGGCTCGCGCGCTTACCCGCTCAGTTGCCCACACCATTGCGGCCCGCACCACGACGACAACCACGAGCTGCCACAGCACCAAGCCGATGGTTCCGGTGCCGTCTACCGCGTCCACGATGCCGTCGGTGATGAGCCACGCGAAGGCAATGATGGCGACGGTGTTGATGAAGGAGATCACGGCCTGAGCGGCGAAGAACCCGCGGACGCTGCGTGCGTGGCGCAGCAGCCGCGGGTCAACGGGCCCGGAGCGGGCTTTCGTGCTGATGATGAAACCTCAGTGCGGGTGGCGCACTCCGCCTATGCGGTGACCTTCTCGTCGGGGGTGGTGTCGCTGGCCTGGTGGGGCGCCGCCTCAATCGAGGCACGCGTGACGCGCTTGCGGAAGACCCAGTACGTCCAGCCCTGGTACAGCAGCACGAGCGGCAGGGCGATGAGGGCAAGCCAACTCATGATGCCCAGCGTGTAGTCAGAGCTCGATGCGTTGTAAATGTTGAGGCTGAACGCCGGGTCAGTGGTGGAGGGCATGACGTTCGGGAAGAGCGAAGCGAACAGCGCGATCACGGCGAACGCGACCGTGAGTGCGCCACCGGTGAAGGCCCACCCTTCGCGGCCGCGCCAGTTGGCCACGACCGAGCCGATGAGCGATACCGCGGCGAGAGCGGCGAAGATCAGGCCAGCGACCGAGAAGTTCGCGACGATCGTCCACACCAAGAAGGTTGCGGCCACGACCACGGTGACAAGCCCGGCCTTCAGCGCCAGCTTGCGAGCGTTTTCACGCAGTTCGCCGTCGGTCTTGAGTGCGACAAAGGTGACGCCGTGTACGAAGAACAACAGCAGGGTGGTGAGACCGCCGAGCAGGCCGTACGGGTTCAGCAGCGTGAACAGGGTGCCCGTGAAGTGGTGGTTTTCATCCAGCGGAACACCCTGCACGATGTTTGCGAAGGCCACGCCCCACAGCAGCGCGGGCACGGCAGAGCCGATGATGATCATCCAGTCGAAGCGGTTGCGCCATGCCGAATCGGGCCGCTGGTGCCGGTACTCAAACGACACGCCACGCAGAATGAGCGCCAGCAGAATCAACAGCAACGGCAGGTAGAAGCCACTGAAGAGGGTGGCGTACCACTCGGGGAACGACGCAAACAGGCAGGCGCCGGCAACGATCACCCACGTCTCGTTGAGGTCCCATACCGGGCCGATGGTGTTGATGATCTGTCGACGTGAGACATCGTCTTTGCCCAGGAAGGGCAACGACATGCCGACGCCGAAGTCGAAACCGTCCAGAACGAAGTAGCCAACGAAGAGGAAGGCGACGATCCAGAACCACAGGGTGTTGAGATCCATGATGTCCCTCTCTTAGTAGACGACCGAGGCAGGCTTGTCGTCGACGCCCACCTGTTCCGTGTCGTCGGGGCCCTTTTGTGCCGTGCGGATGATGAGACGGAACTCGACGAAGGCGAGTGCCGCGTAGATGGCGGTGAAGGCGATCAGCGAGGTGAGCACCTCACCGCCGGAGACGTCGGGGCTGACTCCGTCACGCGTGGTCATGAGACCAAACACGATCCACGGTTGGCGGCCCATCTCGGTGAAGATCCACCCGACGATGGAGGCCAGCAGGCTCAGCGGGTACGACCAGATCGCAATCTTCCACATCCACTTCGCGACCGGCTTCTTCGCCTTCTTACGCGTAACCCACAGGCCGGCAACGGCGATGAGGCAGTGCACCAGACCCAGGCCGATCATCCAGCGAAACGCCCAGTAGGTGATCCACAGGGTCGGGGTGAAGTCATCGATTCCCATTCCGGCATATGTCACCGCGTACTCCGCGTTTAGATCATTGATGCCGTGCACGCAGCCGTCGAAAGTGTGATTTGACAGCAGGGAGAGCAGGTACGGCACGCGAATGGAGAACAGCTCGGTCTTGCCGTCGGGCGTTCCGAGCGTGAACAACGAGAACGAGGCGTCGGGCCCGCACACCGTATTGAAGGTCGCTTCTGCCGCCGCCATCTTCATGGGCTGCGTGGCGTACATGGCGAGGCTCAGCTGGTCACCGGTGATGACCACGCCGATCGTCGAAGCGATCATGAACCACAGGCCAAACCGCAATGCCGTGCGCATGGAGTCGAGGTGCTGGCCACGTGAGACGTGCCATGCCGCGACGGAGATGATGACGCCGGCGGCAAACATGAAGGCCGCGAAGATGGTGTGCGGGAAGGCGGCGAGTGCGACCGGGTTGGTCATCAGCGCGCCGAAGTCGACGAGCTCAGCGCGCCCCTTGTCGGCGTTGAGCTCGAAGCCGACGGGATTTTGCATGAAGGCGTTCGCGGCGATGATGAAGTACGCCGAGATGATCGATCCGAACGCGGTTGCCCAGATGGTGAGGAGGTGAATCTTGGCCGGGAGTTTGTTCCAACCGAAAATCCACAGTCCGATGAATGTCGCCTCGAAGAAGAAGGCGATCAGACCTTCAAAGGCCAGCGGAGCGCCGAAGATATCGCCCACAAAGCGCGAGTAGTCCGACCAGTTCATGCCGAACTGAAACTCCTGCACGATGCCGGTGACGACGCCCATGGCGAAGTTGATCAAGAAGATCTTGCCGAAGAATCGCGTCAAGTGCAGGTAGTGAATCTTGCCGGTTCGTACCCACGCGGTTTGGAAGATGGCGACCGCCAAAACCATGCCGATGGTGAGGGGAACAAACAGGTAGTGATAGACGGTCGTCAACCCGAATTGCCATCGGGCGAGAGCCAGTGGGTCAAGCAGATCCATGGGGGCCTCCGAGAGCGCGTGGCATCGATCTGTCACGCATAGCTCAACCGTACGACGCGGGTTTCAAACCCGCACCCCCGATGGCCGTGAATAAAAAGCTACGTTGCGGCGGAACCACGGCGCAGCTGAATCACGCAGTCCTGCGGATTGCAGGCGGGGCGGAGGCCGTCAACGTTGAGGGGTCCGCCAGCCTGGGTGACGATGGCCTGCAATAGCGTGACGTGAACGGCGCACCGGGTTGTTGGCGCGTCATCGGCCTGCCCAAGGTGCGCGCACGGGGAGAGGTCGATGGTGAGGTCTGTCGGGTCGACGATCGGGTCAAAGCCGGAGTCGATGAGGTTTTCGACAAGCGCGTCGATCTGGTGCAACTCGTCGTCGTTGAGGTCGCCGTTGTCGGTGTCGGGCAAGACCCGTCGCATCAGGTCACCGCGCTCGGCAGCCTCCTGCACCTTGCGCTGGGCCACCGGGCTCATGGCCTCTTCGTCGCCGGTGGCGGCGCTGTACAGCGTGCGTGGCCGCCCCCGTGTTTCGCGACGCTCGGTTTGCGAGACGATATAGCCGTCATCGCTCAGTCGCTGCAAGTGTTCGCGCACCGTATTGGGGTGGAGCCCGGTGGACTCTACTAACTCGTCAATGGTGCGCAAGGGTCGGGTCTGAAGCAGGTGCAAAATCTGGACTCGCGACTCACTCGAGATCGCGCTGTAGCCAGGATGTGACGAGGCCATACTTCTATTATCGGCAATGTCTGAGAGCGCAGCCGAGTTTGGCACTATTCGCGGAACGCCCCGCGCACAATCCCGGAAGAGAGCGCAATGCCCGTTGCACACCCCGAGTCGATCGGGATCATCGGCGCAGGCAAGCTCGGGCGAACCCTCGCGAGCCTCTCGCTCGCCGCCGGATTTTCAGTGCTGCTTCATGGTTCCGGCCCTCGTGCCCGCACTGCGCGAATCATTGAAACCTTCGCTCCCGGCGCGGTCGCGGCGACGCTCGACGAGGTGGTGGCCGCCGACATTGTGGTGCTCGCGATTGGGTTGAGCGATGCCGAAGAGCTCGACTCGGCGTTGTTCCACGGCGTTGTGGTGGATCCGATGAATTATTGGGAAGAGGCCGACGGGCCGCGCCCTGATTTTGATGATGCGGCAATGCCGACGAGCGTGCTGGTGAAGCGCTGGCTGCCCGGCGCGAGCGTTGTGAAGGCGTTCAACCACGTCGCATACAGAGACCTCGCGGGCGGATCTCGCCGTGCGGGTGACCCCCATCGGTGGGGCATTGCGGTCGTCGCCGACGATACCCGGTCCGCTGCCATTGTTGCCGCGTGGGTTGATGCGTTGGGGTTTGATCCTGTCGTTATCGAAGACTTGGCGTCGACGTATGCGCTGCAGCCAGGGCAGGCGCTGTTTGGGGCGACGCTGTCGAGTGCTGAGCTGCGCCGTCAGCTGGGCTGAGCGGTCTGGCTCATGGGCTGCGCGGTTCGGCTCACCCCACCGCGCGCGATGCGTGCGACGATAGCCACATGTTCCGTTTCATTCTGAACCTTATTTGGCTGGTGCTCTCTGGATGGGTGCTGTTCGTCGGCTACATGGTGGCTGGCGCGCTGTTGTGCATCACGATCATTGGTATTCCGTGGGGTATCGCGTCGTTCCGCATCGCGCGGTTCGCGATTTGGCCATTCGGGCGCACCGTGATTCCCAAGCAAGACGCGGGCATTGCTTCGCTTCTCGGCAACGTGATTTGGCTGATTCTGGCCGGATGGTGGTTGGCGCTCGCACACGTGCTCTCGGGCATTGCGCTGTGCGTCACGATCATCGGAATTCCGATGGGCATCGCAGACTTCAAGATGATTCCGGTGTCGCTGATGCCGCTGGGCGCACGAATCGTGTCGACCCGCAAGAGCCCGTTCGGCGCGGAGGCGCAGCGGTAGCTAGCCAGTTAGCTAGTTAGCGGCGGCGTTTGCGGGGTCGGGCTAAGCGTCGGCGGGCTCGGCGTCGGCCTCGAGAATGGTGAAACGGGTGACGCGGTCGCCCTCGACCTCGAACACACCGGACGATTCACCGTTGAACACTTCGCTCGCCCACGCGAACCGCATGGCTGTCGTCGCTCCGTGTGTCACCGCGGTCATTACCGTCATCGTGGCGTTGGCGCCGATCGCGTCGGTTCGTGCCCACTGACGCAATCCGCTCGCACCGGTGAGCAATCGTCCCCAGTCATCAATGGTTCCGGAGTCGGTGAATGCGGCGACAAACGCATCACTGTCGCCATCGTTGATCGCATCGATTACCCGCTGCACGGCAGCCGGCAACTTCATTTCACTCACGTTTTCTCCTCGCCGACCATCGTGCCCTCTGGGCGTTGATCCTCCCACACAACCCCGCCGCGCGGGAGGGGGAATGTGGTCTGGCCCGGTGTGGGTAGGAAACCTGTGCGCCGTCCCTGCGACCCGGACTTCCGACGCGACAGCAGGAGATTCACGTGAGGGAAGGAGATTATTGCGGTTTTCTCCTTGTGCCAGGTGAATCTCCTGCTCTCCCGTGGGGTGTGGAACCACGGAGCAGGTTGAGGAGATCGCGGGGGCTCGCCCGCGATGTGGAGGCTTTTGCGCCGAACCCGCGCCGTGGCGGCCTGGTGCGCTGCACCTTCGACGCGACAGCAGGAGACTCACGTGAAAGAAGGAGATTATTGCGGTTTTCTCTTTGTGCCAGGTGAATCTCCTGCTCTCCCGTGGGGTGTGGAACCGCGGGCAAGTCGAGGGGGAGTGTGGAGGTGCACCCGCGGTGACCGTGGAAGTCCGAGCTCGCCCGGGATGACCGTGCAAGTCGGAGTTCGCTCTGGCTGAAGGAGGAGGTAGCTCACTCTGGCGGAAGAAAAAGTTAACGCGCCAGCCCTGGGGGCGGCGCGTTAACTTTTGGCGGAGAATGGGGGATTCGAACCCCCGAGGGCTTTAACACCCAACACGCTTTCCAAGCGTGCGCCATAGGCCACTAGGCGAATTCTCCTCGGCGTAAGCCTCGACTAGCCTACCCTGTCGCGGAGGGTGCGACGAACCACATCGACCGATTGTTGTGAATCGATCGATCGATCGCGCGCGGTTGCATCGCCTCGGGTGGCGAGGTTCATGAGCGGAACCGACACCAGCGAGAGCGGAGCGAAGAACGCGCCGATACGTCGCGGCGTCGTCGCCTTCGCTCGGAGGCCGCGGCGAACCTCCTGCACCGCCGCCCACATATCGCCGCCGCTATCGGCCTGCCACGTGGTTCCGGAACCATACGATGCGCGCTCGATGGACGTCACGAGCGTCGTCACGGCGTCAGCCGGCGCGCCGCGGTCGATGAGGCGCACCCCCATTTCGCGGGCCGACATGGTGGGCGATGGCGCGGTTCCGTAGTCGGCGGCCGTTGCCACCACCTCCCGCCATGCGGCGGCGGCGGAACCATCGCGAATGGTCGCCGCGCGGGAGGAACCGAGTACGGCGCGCGCGCCGGCAGGAATCAGCGCCACAACCAACACGGCAAGCGCCACCAGCAGCACGGGCATCCACGGGAACGCCGGCGTCTGCGTTGCCGGGGCAGCCGCCGTCGTAGGTGCGACCGTCGGGCGCGCTGTCGCCTCGGGAACCACCGGAGCCTCGGTTGGCGCGGCCGTGGCGCCCACCTCCGTTCCGCCAGCCTCGGCGGGCTGGTCTGCGGCAAATGCCGTCGGGGTGCCGAGCGACTGTGTTGGCTCAAAGGCCACCCACCCGATGCCCTCGAAATACACCTCGGGCCACGCGTGCAGTTGGCTGGAAGTCACCTTGTAGACGCGCTGATTGTCGGCGTCAACGTCGTTCGTCGAGGAGCCGGGCAGGAATCCGACGACGATGCGTGCGGGCATGTCGAGGGAGCGCGCCATCAGCGTGAACGCGGCGGCAAAATGCGCGCAGTATCCGGCGCGCACCTCGAGAAAGCGGTCGATCGCCGCCATGCTGTCGCCGTCGAAACCATCCTCAACCGGCGCGTCGAGCGAGTATTCAAACTCTGATGAGCGGAACCAGGTTTGCAGCGCCACGAGGCGGTCATAGTCGTTCGTTGCCTCGGCTGTGACGGCCGCCGCCAGCTCACTGACTCTCGCGGGCGTTCCCGCCGGCAACTCGGCGAGGTCTGGATAGCGGGCACTGCCGGTTGCCGCGGCGCGAATTTGCTCGGCCGACGGGCGCACTTCGCGGCTGAGCACCGTGTAGCTCTGGCTGCCAGCACTCGTACTTTCGGCAGCTGACCTGGCCGTGCGCGTGTCAGAGCCCGTCTGCCATTCGCCCGTCAAACCAGAAATTTCTACCGCAGCGTAGGGCAACGGCAGCCACGCCATCGCCAGGTTTTTCACGTCGATCATCGAGGTGTATTCCGTTACGCGCATATCGGGCCCCACCTCGACCGTGGGCGATGCCGCCAGCGTTGCGAGTGAGCCGACCGCGCTGTCGGGGCTGGCGACCCACGTTTCGCCGTCGAAAATGCTGAGGGTGGAGATGCGCAAGTACGGCGGAGTAGTTCTGTCACCGGAGACGGTGAGCACGTCGGTTTCTCGCGGCTGGCGCAGGTCATTGCCGAGATTGAGAGAGGGGGAGATGCTCAGCGCGGGGCCAAACCCCGGAATGATCTGAGAACGCGGCCCCTCGACGAGCGGTGCAATCGCGCCGCCAACGACCAGCGCCGACACCACGATGATCGCTGCCGACGCCGCCGGGCCGCCGCGTTCGGCAGTGGCGCTCAGCCGGCGCTCCCCGAGCGCGGTGACGCGCCGCACCACCAAAAACATCAGCACCAGCATGAGGATCAGCGCATTGAGATTGACCGCGCCCGGAACGATGAGCGGCGCAATGAGTCCCACCACCAACACAATCGCCCCACCCAAGACAGGCAGGCGTGCGCTCACGATGAGCGTGTCGAGCACGACGGCCAGCGCACCGGTAGCGGCGACGAGCAAGAAGGTCAGCGCGTCGGTGGCAACCATCGGCGCGATGCCGAACACAATGTCGTTCACGGCCCGCGACAACAACCGTTCCATGCCCTCGATCGCGCTCGCGGTCGGAACCACGCCTAGCGCCGCCGTCGACGGCACGAAGAACAGGGTGAGTGCGCCGATGACAAGTAGCGCCTGAATCAGCGGAACCACGGCAAGCGGAACCCGCAAGCGGCGCAGCAGGTAGCCGGCGGAAAAGACCAGAGCGATCATGACGATCGTCATCATCATCCACATGCCGACCACGATGGGGCCGAGCAGGGAGAATATTCCGGCTCCCAGCAGCGTCGCGGTGAGCGCGCTGAGGAGCAGGTCGGGGCGCGATCGCGGCGCGCGGCGCTTTGGGGCTGCCGCCTCTGACTCGAAACCGCCGCTCATGGTTCCGCCCGTCGCGCCAGACGGGAGAGACTCGACGTACGCTTGCGGCTCGGCCTCACGAATCGACACGCGACGCTCCCTGCTCCAGAGCGGTCAGCCAGGCTGAAATGACGGCGTCGTCGCGGCGACGAATATCGGCGGCGTCAACGGCGCTGGTGCGCCATCCGGCATGGTGGCACTCGTCAAGCACGGTGGCTTCGGTGTCTGCCGCGAACAGCACGGCGAAGGTCGATGAGTGCGCGAGCGGGGCGATGGCCGCGGTCTGCTGCGGCGTGACGCCGCGCGTCAGCAACACGAGCGGCCCAGCTCCGCCCTCGGGTGCCAGGGCGCGCAGTTGCTCCCAACGATCGCCGCCGTGCGTCGTGACGGTGGCGAATGCGGACAGCATGCCGGGAATGTCAGCGTCGTCGGTGAGCGGATCGCACAGCTCCACGCCGTCCTGGTCGCAGACGACGACCAGATACCCCTCAAACATCAGCCGAGCGGCCACCGAAACGCACATCGACAGCATGGTTTCAAACGCCGCGTCTTTCGCCTCCGACTGTCCGGCAGCCGCGTGCCAACGCGTCACGGCGCGGTCCAAGACGATGATCGCGCGCGGCGTCGACTCCTTCTCCTCCTGGCGCACCATGAGCTGGTCGCGGTGTGCGGTGGCGCGCCAATGAATGCGGCGCATGGAGTCGCCCGGCGCGTAGGGCCGCGCGATGAGATTGTCGGCGCCCTCGCCGAGGTGCGATGTGCTTGAGTGCAGCGATCCGCCAGATTCGCCCGCGGAGATGGGGAGTGCGGCGATCGGAACCAGGGCAGGTGCGATAGTGACGGGAGTGGCCTCGCCCAGTGAGGTGTGGCGACGCACGAGACCGAAAGGGTCGGTCGTCGTGATGCGAAACGGGCCGATCTTGTGCACACCGCGCCGTACGCCGGTGACGGGGTACCGCACCGTCAGAGTCTGCGCACCCCGTCGCAGCGACGAGCCGATCGTCGGCACCGTGCCGGTGGCATCGCCGCGGAGCGCGTCGGGCAGCGCATCGGTGCAGGAGCCGACGGGGGTGGGCATGAGCGATTGCGCGCGAAACCGCGCCTCAATGGTCGATTCGTGGCCGACGCTCAGGATCTCGGTTGAGACACTACGCGTGAGTTCACCGGCTTTGCGGCCGATGAACTGCCACAGCGCGGCAGCGACGAGTATCGCGAGAAAGATGCATCCGATGTACGCGAGGTCAGGCAGCGCGATGAGCGTTGCGCCCCACAGCGCTGCCGCGCCGATGATGAGCAGACACCAACCGCGAATCGTCAGTACGAGACGGGTTTGCACACTAGCCTCGGGTTGCGATCGGAACCGGAGTGCTCCGGGCGATCGACGCCAGAATGTCGGCGACTGCATCCGTCGTTGACCGAGACCGCGATCCTGACACGGCGCGCGTCGGAATGAGTCGGTGCGCCAGCACTGGTTCCAACAGGTCGGTGATGTCATCGGGAATGACAAATTCGCGGTCACTCAACGCTGCCCACACTTTTGCCGCCCGCACGAGCTGAAGTGTGGCGCGGGGGCTGGCGCCGAGGCGAACTTCTGGGTGGGAGCGCGTCGCGTGAATCAGTTGCACCGCGTACGACTCGATCACAGGGGAGACATGAATATTGCGCGCGAACCAGATGAGACGGCGAACGGTCGTGGCGTCAACGACGGGAGCAATACCCTCCAGCGGGTTGCGAACATCGCGCTGACGAAGCATCGCCATCTCGGCCGCGGCATCGGGATATCCCATGGAGAGCCGCATCATGAAACGGTCGCGCTGCGCCTCGGGCAGCGCGTAGGTTCCCTCCATCTCCAACGGGTTTTGCGTCGCGACCACCAGGAACGGAGCGGGAAGCAGGTGTGTCTCGCCATCGACAGTGACCTGGTGCTCTTCCATCGCCTCAAGCAATGCGGACTGCGTTTTGGGGGAGGCTCGGTTGATCTCGTCGGCAATGACGATGTTGGCAAACACCGCGCCGGGCTTGAACTCAAACTCCCGAGACACCGGGTTAAACACCGACACGCCCGTGACGTCACCGGGGAGCAAATCGGGGGTGAACTGAATACGGCGCACGACGGCATCCATTGACGACGCCAGTGCGCGCGCAAGCATAGTCTTTCCGACACCCGGAACGTCTTCGATAAGCAAATGCCCCTCGGCAAGAAGACACACCAGAGCGGCGTTCAGAGCACCGGGCTTGCCGTCGATCACGGTTCCGACAGAGTCGGTGATGGCCGTGGTGAGAGCACGAAACTCGGTGGGCGACATCAGCTCGGGAGTATCGGAGTCTTGCATTGGGCCACCCATCCGGATCAACAACATCGTTGGCTTGATGGTAGTCCCAACGCCATCGGGGCGGCCCGCGAACGAGAGCACTCCCATGAGCCTGTAAGATAGAAACAGCTCTCCGCGCGGCGGCATCCAGGCCAACTCCCCCAGGACGGAAACGTAGCAAGGGTAACCAGGCTCTGCCGGGTGCGCGGAGGGTCTTTATTTTTCCCGCGCGCTTCGCCGCGCGCGTGGTTCCCCCCGCGCGTGGTGGGCGCCCCGGCGCCCTTCTTCATTTCCGCCCGCGCCCGCGCCCGCCCCTGGCCCGCGCCCTCCCCGCACGGCCCGACGCCTCGCGCCCCCGCCCATTCCGGCGAAACGCACTCTGGTCGGCGAAACACCGCCGCGCCGCATGTTTCTCGCCGACCAAAATGTGTTTCGCAGGGGAAACGCGCGCGCGGGGACAGCTGCGTCCGCGGAGTGCGGGACGGCCGGGTGCTCGGAGAGCCTCATTTGCCCGGGCGCCCTTCTTCATTTCCGCGCCCCGCGCCCCTCGCACCCGCGCTTCGCACCCGCGTTTCGCGCCCCGCCGCGAAACGCACTCTGGTCGGCGAAACACCGCCGCGCCGCATGTTTCTCGCCGACCAAAATGTGTTTCGCAGGGGAAACGCGCGCGCGGGGACAGCTGCGTCCGCGGAGTGCGGGGACAGGTGCGGCCCGCGGCGTGCAGGTGCGGCCCGCGGCGTGCAGGTACGGCCCGCGGCGTGCGACGCGGACCTGCGGAGAGCCTTATTTTCCCGGGCGCCCCATATCGTGGGGCGCGTAGGGTTAGAGCGTGGCTAAGAGCATCTATATTTCGTCTGCCGAAGGGCACTCCGGAAAGTCAACGATTGCGCTCGGTGTGCTTCGCACCCTGGCTCGATCTGCGCCGCGCGTAGGCGTGTTCCGCGCCATCGCCCGCTCCACTGTTGAGCGTGACTACGTGCTCGAAATGTTGCTCGCGCACGATGGAGCCGACCTCAGCTACGACGACTGCATTGGCGCGACCTACGACGATGTGCGGGCCAACCCCGAGGCCGCGCTCGCGACGATCGTTGCCCGCTTCAAGGCGGTAGAAGCACAGTGCGACGCCGTCGTCATTCTCGGTAGCGACTACACCGACGTGGCAAGCCCGGCCGAGCTCAGCTTCAACGCGCGCATTGCCGCCAACCTCGGCGCGCCCGTGCTGCTGGTGCTGGGTGGGCGGGATCAGCAGGCGCAAGCGGAGAGACTCGGAACCACGACAGCGCGCAGCGCATTGCAGGTTGCGCAGGCGGCAGATCTCGCGGTCACCGAGCTGGTATCCAACCGCGCCGATCTGCTCGCCATCGTGGTCAACCGTGCCGACCCCGATGCCCTCGTCGACATTGCCGGTGCCGTCGCTCACGCGGTCGAGGTTGACCTTGGCCGCCAGGTTCCGGTGTGGGCCGTGCCAGAAGACCGCACCCTGGTCGCACCGTCGGTTCGCGATGTGATTCGGGCCGTTGACGGCACGCTCATCCGCGGCGATCGCGAACTGCTCACCCGCGAGGTGCTCAGCGTTGTTGTCGCAGGCATGTCGATGGTCAACGTGTTGCCGCGCCTCACCGCCGACGCGGTCGTGGTGATCGCGGCCGACCGCACCGATGTGCTGCTCGCGACGCTCCTCGCACACAAGTCGGGCACCTTCCCTGCGCTCAGCGCCGTGATCCTCAACGGCCCCTTCGAGCTGCCCGCCGAGGTCACCCGACTGCTCGAAGGCCTATCGTCGCCGCTGCCGATCATCGCCACCGACCTCGGCACGTTCGACACCGCCGTGCGAGTCATGAACGCCCGCGCTCGCATGGAACTTGATGCCCAGCGGCGCTACGACACTGCGCTGGCGCTGTTTGCCACCCACGTCGACGAAGAGGCGCTCGCGGCGGCGGTGGGCTTGGCGAAACCGGCCGTTGTCACACCGCTGATGTTCGAGTACGCGCTCGTCGAGCGTGCCCGCGCTGACCGCAAACGTATCGTGTTGCCTGAGGGCGACGACGATCGCATCCTTCGCGCCGCAGCAACCGTGCTGGCTCGCAACATTGCCGATCTGACGATTCTCGGCGATGCCGAAACCATTCATGCACGTGCCGCCGAGCTCGGCATTTCGCTCGATGGCGCGCACATCATCAGCCCGTTTGACCCCGAGTATGTCGCGCGATTCGCCGCAGAATACGCCGCATTGCGTGCGCACAAGGGCGTCACGCTCGCGCAGGCGGCCGACACCGTCACCGACGTGTCGTACTTCGGAACCATGATGGTGCACCTGGGGTTGGCTGACGGCATGGTGTCGGGAGCTGCCCACACCACCGCGCACACCATTCGCCCGGCGTTCGAGATCATCAAAACCAAGCCGCTGACCTCCGTTGTCTCCAGCGTCTTCCTGATGGCACTGGCCGATCGGGTGCTGGTATACGGCGACTGCGCCGTGATTCCCGACCCGACGGCCGACCAGCTTGCCGATATCGCGGTCTCCTCCGCCGCTACCGCCATCCAGTTCGGCATCAGCCCGCGCATTGCCATGCTTTCGTACTCAACGGGAGACTCTGGTTCCGGTGCCGATGTCGACAAGGTGCGCGAAGCCACGGAGCTGGTGCGCGAGCGCGCCCCGCACCTGCTCGTCGAGGGTCCCATCCAGTACGACGCAGCCGCCGACGCCGCCGTTGCCGCGAAGAAGATGCCGGGCTCGGCGGTCGCCGGCCAAGCCACCGTGTTTGTGTTTCCCGACCTCAACACCGGAAACAACACCTACAAGGCCGTGCAGCGGTCGGCGGGAGCGCTAGCGATCGGGCCGGTGCTTCAGGGGCTCAACAAGCCCATCAATGACCTGTCGCGTGGTGCGCTGGTCGCCGACATCGTCAATACCGTCGCGATTACCGCGATTCAGGCGCAGGGTTAGGGAGAAACGTGAGCACCGTCCTCGTCGTTAACAGCGGATCGAGCTCGTTCAAATACCAGCTTCTCGACATGACCAACGAGCGCGTTCTTGCCGCTGGCCTCGTCGAGCGCATTGGTGAGCCCCTGGGAATCACCACCCACACGCGGTACTTTTGGGCCGAACCCGGTGAGCCCGTGCCGGCCATCGAGAAGCAGACGACCCAGCGCGAGCAGCCGATTGCCGATCACACCGTTGGCTTTCAGGCCATGCTCGATGCGTTCGCTCTCGATGGTCCCTCGCTCACCGAAAACGCCCCCATCGCCGTCGGTCATCGCGTTGTTCACGGCGGCGCTCGCTTCTTCGAGCCGACGATCATCACACCTCTGGTCGAGATCAACATTGAAGATCTCTCGATGCTCGCGCCTCTTCACAACCCGGGCGCGCTGGAAGGCATCATCGCCGCCCGCAAAGCCTTTGGTTCCGTGCCACACGTCGCCGTCTTCGATACCGCGTTTCACCAAACCCTCGCGCCGGCCGCATACACCTATGCCATTGACGCGCAACTCGCGCGGCAGCACCGCATTCGCAAGTACGGATTTCACGGAACCAGTCACAAGTACGTTTCGCAGGCTGCCGCCGACTATCTGGGGCGCGAGAACGAGACGCTCAAGCAGATCGTGCTGCACTTGGGAAATGGCGCGTCAATGTGTGCCATTAACGGTGGCATCTCCATCGATACCTCCATGGGTTTCACTCCGCTGGAGGGCCTGGTGATGGGAACGCGTTCGGGCGACATCGACCCCGCGCTGCTGTTTCAGCTGCACCGTCGCGCCGAAATGTCAGTCGATCAGCTTGATCACCTGCTCAACAAGAGCAGCGGCCTGCTGGGGATGACGGGCAAGGCGGACATGCGCGACGTGTTGACCGGGCGTGCGGCGGGGGATCAGGCGGCGACGCTCGCGTTTGATGTGTACGTTCATCGCCTGCGCGCCTACATTGGCGCCTACTTGGCTCAACTCGGCGGCGTCGACGTGATTTCGTTCACGGCTGGCGTCGGTGAAAACGCCGCGCCGGTGCGCGCGGAGGCGCTCGCCAATATGGAGTGGGCGGGCATCGTGATGGACGAGGCACGCAATGAGGAGCGCGGATCTGGCATCCGCGTCATCTCCACCGAGGACTCACCCGTCACCGTGCTCGTGGTTCCGACCAATGAAGAACTGGAGATCGCGCGGCAGACGCTACAAGCCATCTCCTGAGTGCTGACCTGGAACGTTCCACAGAGTTACGCTGGATCGTCCCACAAACGAATCGGAGGTGTTGTGTCTCAGTTGCCAGATCTCACATCATTCGATGCCTTTCTGTTTGACCTCGATGGGGTGCTCACCCCCACCGCCGAGGTGCACATGAGGGCATGGAAGGCGATGTTCGACGAACTCTTTGAAGCGTGGGATATTCAGCCGCCGTATACCGACAGCGACTATTTCCAGTACGTCGACGGCAAGAAGCGCTACGACGGCGTTGCCTCGCTGCTGCGCTCGCGCGATGTCGAAATTCCGTGGGGCCACCCCAGTGATCCGATCACCGCAGACACCATTTGTGGCATCGGAAACCGCAAGAACGAGGTCTTCACGCGCGTGCTGAACGAGCAGGGGATCGCGCCGTACCCCGGCTCCCTCGCACTGCTTGATCAGCTTCAGGGCTACCCGCTCGGTGTCGTCTCCAGCTCCAAGAACGCGCGCGACGTGCTGGCCGCGGCCGGCATCGCCAACCGCTTCGTCACGATTGTTGACGGCATTGTTGCCGAAGACGACGACCTGGCCTCAAAACCCGCCGCCGATATGTTCGCGCGCGGAGCGCACGATCTCGGCATCTCACCCTCGCGCATCGCGGCGTTTGAAGACGCGCACAGCGGGGTTGCCTCGGCCGCCGCCGCCGACATCGCCCTCGTGGTCGGTGTTGATCGCGGCGCTGGCGCGGAGGCCCTCCTGAGCCACGGCGCAACGCTCGTGGTGTCTGATCTCGCAGAATTTGTTCCGGCATTGTCGACAAGGAATCACAACGCATGATGATGGATCGCGACCGCTTTCCGGTTGACCCGTGGCGCCTCGTAGAGACCGAATTTTCCAGCACCGATGAGGGCGTAACCGAGACCCTCTTTGCCATCGGAAATGGGTACCTCGGAATGCGCGGCAATCACCCCGAGGGGCGAAACGCGCACGAGCACGGAACCTTTATCAACGGCTTGCACGAGACGTTTGCGATTCGGCACGCCGAGCAGGCGTACGGCTTCGCCGAGGTCGGACAGACCATCGTTAACGCGCCCGACGGCAAGATCATGCGGGTGTACGTCGACGACGAGCCGCTTACCCTCGATGTTGCCGAAATGCGCGAATACGAGCGTTCGCTAGACATGCGTGAGGGGGTGCTTCACCGACACATTCTGTGGCGTACGCCTTCGGGCAAGAATGTGGTGATCGACATGGATCGCCTCGTCTCGTTTGATGAGCGCCACCTCGCCCTTGAGCAGATCAGCGTGACCGTGCTTGACGCGGATGCCTCCATCGTTATCAGCAGCCAGCTCGTGAACCGTCAGGACGGCGGCGACGTATACGGCACGGCCAAGGCGGCCGGCGCTGCGGGCTTTGACCCGCGCAAGGCGGAGCGTGTCGGCGGGCGAGTGCTGCTGCCGCAGGAGCACCACAGCGAGGGCACACAGATGTCGCTGTCGTACCGAGTCGCGCACTCCGGTATGACGCTCGCGGTTGCCGCCGATCACGTTGTCGAGACGGCAAACGACGTTGATGTGGTGGATGGCTTCGCCGACGGCGACACCGCCAAGGTGGTGTTCCACGTCAACGCCACCGCGGGTGTTCCGACGACCGTCACCAAGTTCTTGGCGTACCACACCTCACGATCCGTGCCGACGCGTGAGCTCATCGACCGCGCCCGTCGCACGCTGCATCGCGCGCTGGCTCAGGGCGCCGACGCCATCTTCCGCGCGCAGGCCGTGTGGATGAGCGCGTTTTGGGAGCGCTCTGACGTGCAGATCGTTGGCAAAGACGAGTTGCAGCAAGCCGTGCGATGGAACCTGTTGCAATTGGCGCAGGCTGCGGCACGTGCCGACTCGCAGGGCATTGCAGCGAAGGGCGTAACGGGCAGCGGCTACTCCGGGCACTACTTCTGGGACACCGAGGTATATGTGCTGCCGTTCATGGCCTACACCACGCCGTTGTGGGCACGAAACGCGCTGCGCATGCGCTCGCTCATGCTGCCGTCCGCGCGTAAGCGCGCGCGTCAACTCAACGAAGCGGGAGCCCTGTTTCCGTGGCGCACGATCAACGGCGAAGAGGCCTCCGCCTACTATGCGGCGGGAACCGCGCAGTACCATATCAACGCCGACGTGACGTATGCGCTGGCGAAGTACGTTCGGGCATCGGGTGACACCGACTTCTTGTTCAACGAGGGCATCGACATTGCCGTCGAGACGGCTCGGTTGTGGGCGACGCTCGGCTTCTGGCGCTCCATGAATGGCGAAGACTCCTTCCACATTCACGGAGTCACCGGTCCCGACGAGTACACCACCGTCGTGAACGACAACCTCTTCACCAACGTGATGGCACGGTTCAACCTGCGGTACGCGGCCGAAAGCGTTCGCGCGCTCGCGGCGGCTGACCCTGAGGGCTACATCCGTATGGCGGATCGTCTCAAGCTCGACCCCACCGAGGCCGACGCGTGGGATGTGGCGGCCGATGCGATGTCGATTCCGTATAGCGACGCGCTGGGCATTCACCCGCAAGATTCCGCCTTCTTGGAAAAAGAGGTGTGGGATCTAGAAAACACGCCGAAAGACAAGCGGCCGCTGCTTCTGCACTTTCACCCACTGGTCATCTACCGGTTCCAGGTGCTCAAGCAGGCCGATGTGGTGCTTGGCCTGTTCTTGCAAGGCGACCAGTTCACGCCTGAGCAAAAGCGCGCCGACTTTGACTACTACGACGCGCTGACGACGGGGGATTCCACCCTCTCCGCGGTGGTGCAGTCCATTCTGGCTGCCGAGGTGGGCTATCGGGATCTGGCGATGGAGTACTTCACCGCCGCCCTGTTCGTTGACCTCGCCGATCTGCACCACAACGCCTCCGATGGTGTGCACGTGGCGTCTGCCGGCGGTGTGTGGACGGCGCTCGTCAGTGGTTTCGGCGGTATGCGCGATCACCGCGGCGCCCTCACCTTCGACCCGCGCCTGCCGAGCTCCTGGCCGGAACTGCGCTACCCGCTGCGCTGGGGGTCGAGCGTGCTTGACATTTCGATCACGGCTGATGCGCTGACGGCGACCGTGACAGAAGGCGAAGATGTGGTCTTCCACGTGCGCGGCGAACGATACCTCGCTCCCGCCGGCGGCAGCGTCGTGGTTCCGCTCAAGGGGCAGGGGCCCGATCTGCAGGGCCGGCCCTCAGTGCGTCAGATCGAAGACCAGCGGTTGGAGGATGGCTCGCTGATTTCGGTGTCGGTTCCGACGTCGACGGCGCCGATAACGTTGCTGGACGCGATCAACGATGAGGGGCATCACCACACGCCCGTTGAGCCGTACGCGGAGTGATTTACGACAGCGCGAAGCCAACGTCGGTGGCACCCCGTAGGCTGGTTCGGTGACCACCGCTCTATACCGCCGCTACCGTCCCGAGACGTTCGCGGAGATGATCGGTCAATCCCAAGTGACCGATCCGCTGATGACTGCCCTGCGCGCAGATCGCGTTGGCCACGCCTACCTTTTTTCAGGCCCGCGCGGGTGTGGCAAGACGACGTCTGCTCGCATTCTCGCGCGCTGCTTGAACTGCGCTGAGGGGCCCACCGATACGCCGTGTGGCGTATGCGATAGCTGTGTCGAGCTGGCACGCGGCGGCAGCGGCTCGCTCGATGTGGTGGAGATTGACGCGGCCAGCCACAACGGTGTTGATGACGCTCGTGATTTGCGTGAGCGCGCCGTTTTTGCGCCAGCACGCGACCGCTTCAAGATCTTCATCCTCGATGAGGCGCACATGGTCACCCAGCAGGGATTCAACGCCCTGCTCAAGCTCGTCGAAGAGCCGCCGCCCCACGTCAAGTTCATTTTCGCGACGACCGAGCCCGAGAAGGTACTCGGCACCATTCGCTCCCGCACGCACCACTATCCGTTCCGGCTGGTTCCGCCCGCCGCGATGCTCGCCTACATTGAAGAGCTGTGCGCGCAAGAGGGCGTGACCGTGCAAACCGGTGTGCTGCCGCTTGTGGTGCGCGCCGGTGGCGGGTCGCCCCGTGACACGCTGTCGCTTCTTGACCAGCTCATCGCGGGCTCAGAGAACAATACGGTGGAGTACGAGCGCGCCGTTGCGCTGCTCGGATACACGCACACCGCCCTGCTCGACGATGTGATCAGTGCGTTCTCGACGGGCGACGCCGCGATGGCGTTCGCCGCCGTTGACCGCGTAATCCAGACCGGGCAAGATCCGCGACGGTTTGTTGATGACCTGCTCGAGCGGCTCCGCGACCTCATCATTATTTCTGCCACGGGCGCCGAGGCGAGCGCGGTGCTTCGCGGTATCGCCGAAGACGAACTCGCTCGCATGACGCAGCAGGCAATGGGCTACGGAACCATCCGACTGTCGCAGACGGCCGATGTGGTTTCGAAGGCGCTGGATGACATGTCTGGCGCAACGTCGCCGCGACTGCACCTTGAGCTTCTGGTCGCCCGCGTGCTGTCGGCCGATGCCCGCCACCGCAATGCTGGTGCGGGTACGCAGCAGGCTCCCACGGCTGCTGCTGCTCCCGCGGTGGCGGCTGCTGCTCCCGCGCCGGAACCTCGGAATGTGCCGGTGGAGCTGGCTTTGGCGGAGTCTGTGCCGGAGCCCGACCCTGCACCGGAGGCGGAGGCGGAGGCGGAGGCGGAGTCTGCACCTGAGTCGGAGGCTGCGCCTGCTTTGGTAGAGCCCGAACCCGAGTCTGTGCCGGAACCAGAGCCGCAATCGGCACCTGCCGAGCCCGAGCCCGAGCCCGAGCTTGAGGCGCGGTCAGAAACGGAGCCCGCGGCGGCTGCTTCACCCGCTTCGGCACCCGCTGTTGAGTCGGCACCGGAGACGGTAGAAGCAAGTTCTGCCGACGAGCCGGTCACGCAGGCTGTGATCGAGGCCAACTGGTCTGGCATCGTTCAGCGCCTGCAGGAGACGAGCCGCGCCGCATTCATGGTCGTCTCGAACGCGCGCGTGGTGCAGTTCGATAACGAGGTGCTGACTCTCGCGTTTTCCAACCACCCAGACATCGCGAAGTTCAAAGAGCTGAAGGCTGGCGCGGGCGTCAGCGAAGACCTTCGGCAGGTGATTGTCGATGTGCTCGGTGTGCGCGTGAAGTACATTGCAAAGCACGAGAGCGCGTTCGCACCGCAGCATCCTCCGCGTGAGTCGCCGTCGGAGCCTTCTCCATCGGGTGACGGCTGGCACGACGACGAACCACCGTACGACCCCGAGTCGCTGCCGCCCGATGACGGCTGGCAGCGCCCACCATCACCACGGCCATCGACTCCGCAGCCGGTCACGGCGCCGCCGCGGGCGCCGCAACCGACTCGTGTGGCACCCGTCACGGAGTGGGCCGTTGTTGCGATTCCCGGTGGCGCCTCCGCGCCTCTGCCTGTCGACGACGAGCCGGAGGAAGCCCTCGCCAAGCCGGTCGCCCCGCCCCATGACGGCGACCAGACGCCGATCGACGCGGATGGCCCCGACGGCGACGACGAAGACCTCGCCATTCAGCAGCGCGGCCCGGCGCCCACCGTGCGGTCACGCCCGCTCATGACCGGAGGTGCCCAGCGCTACGGCGAGGCCGTGGTGCGACAAGTGCTCGGTGCCACCTTTGTGCGCGAAGACACGTACAACCCACCAACGAGGTTTAACTGATGTACGACGGCATTGTTCAAGAACTCATCGATGAATTCGGGCGTCTACCCGGCGTCGGCCCGAAGTCTGCACAGCGCATCACGTTTCACATTCTGCAGACGCCGTCTTTTGACGTCTCCCGTCTGGCAGAACTCCTCGCCGAGGTGCGAAACCGAGTGCGATTCTGTGAAATCTGCGGCAACGTCTCGGAACAAGAGCGGTGCGCGATTTGCCGCGATGCCCGACGCAACCAAACCATCATTTGTGTCGTCGAAGACGCCAAAGATGTTGCGGCAATTGAACGCACACGGGAATTCCGTGGCCTCTATCACGTGCTCGGTGGTTCCATTAGCCCCATCGCAAACCGTGGCCCTGACGACCTTCGCATCACCGAGCTGATGGGGCGTCTTGCCGACGGCACGGTGCAAGAAGTCATTCTGGCAACCAACCCCAACCTCGAAGGAGAGGCGACGGCGACCTACCTGAGCCGACTCCTCACTTCGATGAGCATTCAGGTCACACGCCTCGCCTCGGGTCTGCCCGTCGGCGGCGACCTCGAATACGCCGACGAGGTGACCCTCGGCCGCGCATTCGAGGGCCGCCGGTCTGCGATCTAACGTGTCGCGCTCATTCACCAAGCGTGGATGGCTGCTGTTCTTCGCAATGGCGGCGATCTGGGGCATTCCCTATTTGCTCATCAAGATCTCGGTCGAGTCGTACTCGCCCGCCGCGATTGTGGCCGGGCGCACCCTCATCGGGGCCGCGATCCTGTTGCCCTTTGCGATCCGCAGCGGTGCACTTCGCGGCGCCCTCAATCACTGGCGCTGGGTGCTGGCGTTTGGTCTCGTTGAGATGGCTGGGCCCTTCTTCCTTCTCGGCCACGCCGAGCAGAGCCTGCCCTCCGGTCTTACCGGATTGCTCGTGGCCACCGTTCCGCTCTGGGCCACCATCATCGCCCTGTTCGGCGGGGAGCGGGGAGCATTGCGGCCCACCCGCGTCGCCGGGCTTGTGCTCGGGTTCATCGGTGTCGCGGTGATTGTCTTGGTGCCGGGGCTCGGTGTCGGCGGCAACGGATGGTTGCTGGCGGCCGGCGAGGTCTTGCTCGTCGCCGTGATGTACGCCATCGCGCCGTTCATCGTCGCACGCAAGCTCAACGATGTTCCGGCCCTCGGCTCGATCACCCTCTCTCTACTGATGATCGGCGTCGGCTACCTGCCCTTCGCGTTGCTCACCCAACACGAGGTTCCGACTCTCGATGCCACCGTCGCGCTCATCCTTCTAGGCGTCGTGTGCACCGCCGTCGCGTTCATTCTGTTCTTCGCTCTCATTCGCGAAGTTGGCCCGGTGAACGCGCCGCTGTTCACCTACATCAACCCCATCGTTGCCCTGGTGGCGGGCGTGCTCATTCTCAACGAGCACCTCGGCGTTGAGCTGCTGATCGGTGCACCGATTGTGCTGCTCGGGTGCTGGCTTGCGGCCATGGGAGGCAAGAAAAAGGACGCAATCCTGCCTGAGCCTGACCCAACGCGCGCATAGCGGGCGGCGGTGCCCCCGACCGTCACATGGCAGTTCGAGCATGTGAGCGGTCGTAAACTGGTGAGAACTGAGCACAGTGCTCACCAAACTCAGGAGTGACATAGTGGCGTTGATCGTGCAGAAGTACGGTGGCTCATCCGTTGCGGATGCCGCGAGCATCAAGCGCGTCGCCAAGCGCATCGTTGACACCCGCCGTGCCGGTCACGATGTTGTAGTCGCCGTCAGCGCGATGGGCGACACCACCGACGAACTGCTTGACCTTGCGCACCAGGTTGCACCGATTCCGGCGCCGCGCGAGCTCGACATGCTGCTCTCCAGCGGCGAGCGCATTTCGATGGCACTGCTTGCCATGACGATTCACTCGATGGGTTTTGAAGCGCGCTCCTTCACCGGCAGCCAAGCCGGCATGATCACCGACTCGCACCATGGTTCCGCTCGCATCGTCGATGTCACCCCGGTGCGCGTGCGCGAAGCGCTCGACGAGGGCGCGATCGTTATCGTCGCCGGATTCCAAGGTTTCAACCGCGACACCCGTGACATCACCACTCTCGGCCGCGGCGGCTCTGACACGACGGCTGTCGCCCTCGCGGCGGCGCTGAACGCCGATGTTTGTGAAATCTACAGCGATGTTGACGGCATTTTCACCGCTGACCCGCGCGTGGTTCCGAACGCGCGCAAGCTGTCGACGATCTCCAGCGAGGAGATGTTGGAACTTGCCGCCAACGGCGCCAAGGTGCTGTACATTCGCGCGGTTGAGTTTGCTCGCCGCCACAACGTTCTGATCCACGCTCGCTCGACGTTCTCGTCGAACGAGGGCACATATGTTCTGGGGGAGGGCCAAACCCTGCCCCACAATCTCGAGGGAGCTGCCATGGAAGAGCCCATCGTCGCCGGAGTTGCCACCGATCTCGGCCAAGCCAAGATCACGGTTGCCGGTGTGCCAGACGTGCCTGGCAAGGCCGCCGAGATCTTCAAGATTGTCGCCAAATCGGGCGCAAACGTCGACATGATCGTGCAGAACGTGTCGGCGGCGGCGACCAACCGCACCGATATTTCTTTCACGGTTCCGAAGTCCGACGCGGCTGTTGCATTGCGCGCGCTTGCCGCCGATCAGGCCGAGGTCGGATTCGAAAACCTGGTGCACGACGACCAGATCGGCAAGCTCTCCGTGGTTGGCGCGGGCATGCGGGTGCACTCCGGTGTGTCGGCGACGCTCTTTGAGGCGCTGAGCACCGCGGGCATCAACATCGAGATGATCTCCACCTCAGAGATCCGCATCTCGGTGGTGCTGCGCGCCGACGACATCATGGTGGCGGCCAAGGCGGTTCACACGGCGTACGGTCTCGACTCGGAGACCGAAGCCATCGTTCACGCAGGCACCGGCCGCTAACAGGCGAGACGAACTCCTGCCCTGCGCCTCACGGTGTGGGGCAGGTTTGTAGCACCTGGTGGGCGGAGTAGCGATCGAAGTCGTTAATGGTGAGCTTGTAGTCAACGACGACTGAAACCCACTCCATCACGAACCGGCATTGCAGCTCTGGCGCGGGCGGAAGCCATTTCGACGGCCCAGAATCACTCTTTGCCTGATTCGTTACCTCGCCTGACGCCCGGAGGTTTCGGGGATCGTTGGCGAAGGCTTCTCGCTGCTCGGGGGTCCATTCGTGTGCGCCCTGGCGCCACGCCCAAGCGAGCGCAACGACGTGGTCGATTTGTACGTGCGGTGACGTATCAGGGCCATTCACAAACGCGATCGATGCTCCCGAATAGGGGTCGGTGAGCGTGCCGGAGAGAACCTTGCAGTCGCGCGTTCCCGGCTTAAATGTCGGCGTGACCAGGTCTCGCGCGAGCACATCGTTGCGGGTATCGCAGCCGTTGCGGTCAACGTCTGCCCAGCGCTGCCCGAAGAGGTCACGATCGTAGTCGGGTGCTGAGTAGCCGTCGTTGGACGGCACCATCGCGAGGGCCGCGATGGCCCCTGCGGGGTCGGCAACGGAACCAGAGGCGATGGTTGCCGGAGCAGCGGGCGCGGGCGCGGGTGTGGGTGCGGGTGCGGGTTGGGTGGCCGACGATGCGCTCGGGGTGTGCACACCGGTTGGGGCGGAAGCCCCGGGGGCGAGCAGGGAGGAAATGACGAGCGCGACAACGGCGATCACGAAAATGAGGGCTGCCGTGACCCCCCAGTGCGTTTGACGCCGCCGTCGTCGCCGCGGGGTTGGCCTGCGATACTGCGGTGGGCGGCTCGGCAGGGATCGCGCGGCGCGCACTCGCTCATCACGCGTTATTGACACGGTTGCGACACTATCGGCTGCCGACGACATCCGCGATTCGCGGCGGGTGGGCGCCGAGGCGTCACCGAGTGCTGTCGCGGTCGATCAGCGTGGTGGGAATGACGGTCGTCGACCACGTGGTGCTGGTGCCCTCGATATCAGCCACCAGCGCCTGGACCGCGCGGTGCGCGAGTGCCGTGAAATCCTGACGAATGGTGGTGAGGGGTGGTTGGTAGTTTGCTGCGTCGGGAACATCGTCGAAGCCAACAACTCCCACCTGTTCAGGCACGCGGCGGCCCTGATTCGCGAACGAACGCAACAACCCCAGCGCCATCTGATCGTTGGCGCAGAAGACGGCGGGTGCGCCGCTTAGCAAGGCGCCGGCGCTGTACCCAGACTCGGCGCTCCAATTGCCGCGCACTGGTTCCGGGGCCCCGATACCCGCCTGCAGCAGTGCCTCACGCCAGCCGCGCTCGCGCTCGTTCGCGGCGAAGGAGTCGGCGGGGCCCGCCAAGTGGTGAACGACGTGGTAGCCGCGCTGCAGCAAATGCGTGGTGGCCGTGAAGGCTCCGCGCGCGTGATCGCTGTGCACAGACGTGGAGTTGGCGGCCTTGGGGGCGTCGACGATCACCAACCTGAGGTCGGGTGGGAGGGTGGCGGCGGCAACCTGCGCCGAGGCTTCGTTGAGCACGATCGCGCCATCGACCTCCTGTGCGATGAGCGAATCGAAGGCGGCGGCGATGCCGTGTGCCGCGGTGACCAGGGTGAGGGCGTAGCCCCGCTCGGCGGCAGCTTCGGCCGTGGCCTGAAGCATGCGTGAGTTGCCGATGGTGGTGAGGGTGGTCACGATGAGGCCGATGGTCTGCGAGCGGCCGGTGCGCAGGGTGCGTGCGGCCCGATGCGGGCGGTAGCCGAGCGCCGCCATGGCGTCTTCAATCCGCGCTCGTGTGGCTGGATCAACGCGGGGGCTGCCGTTGACTACGCGCGAGACCGTCTGGCCGGAGACGCCGGCGCGTGCGGCAACCATCGCCATTGAAACGCGCCCGGTGGCACCCGGTGCGGGATGCGTTGGCTGCGCTGGGCTGGGCTCTGGTTCGAGCGGTTGGCTCATCATCGTGCTCCCTCGACATGATCGATGCATGTTGACGTTATCACGGCGGGTGTGGAACCATGTTTACGTGAACACGTATCAGGATGTCACCGCACTTTCCGCGGGTGTCGTGCGGCGCTCCACGGTGCTCGCCGATGGCCGCGACCTCATCTACTACGACGACCCAGATACCTCGCTGGGTGGCGAACGTGCGATCGACGCGCGCGAGCTCGACCCGCGTCCGGCGACCTCATCGATGCGTCAAGACATCCTCACCGGCGACTGGATCACGGTCGCGGCCAACCGGCAGAACCGCGTCATGATGCCGGGTGCCGAAGCCGACCCGCTCGCGCCGCAGTCACCAACCAACCCGTCCGAGGTTCCGTCGCGCTACGACGTCGCGGTGTTTGAGAACAAGTCGCCAGCGTTCGGCCCGGCGCTCAACGAGGCGATCGGGGGAGCGCCGGAGGCGATCAACCCCACGCGCGGGCTTGATGACCTCGCCGCTTTGGGGCTTGGACGTTCGCGCTCCGCGGTGGGGCGATGCGAAGTGGTGTGCTTCAGCCCGGAACCATCGGGATCGTTTGGAACCCAGAGCGTCACACGCGCGCGAACCGTGATCGAGGCCTGGGCCGATCGCACCGCCGCGCTTTCGGCGCTGCCCGGGGTGGAACAGGTCTTTCCGTTCGAAAATCGTGGCGAGGCCATTGGCGTGACGCTGCCGCACCCGCATGGCCAGATTTACGCCTACCCGTACATCACCCCGCGAACGACGCGTGTGTTGGAGAGCATTGACCGCACGGCGCCCGACATGTTTCAACGCATTCTCGAATTCGAACAGCGCTCTGAGCGTGTCGTGCTCGCCGGAGAACACTGGAGTGCATTCGTTCCGTTTGCCGCGCGATGGCCCATCGAGGTGCACCTCATGCCGCACCGCCACGTTGCAGATTTTGCCGAGACCAGTGCGGCCGAGCGCGATGAGCTCGCGCACCTGTACCTGCGCCTGTTGCGTGGCGTTGATGCGCTCTACGAGACTCCGACGCCCTACATTGCCGCATGGCACCAGGCACCCGTTCATGTTGGCCGTGACACCGTGCGCCTTCACCTGCAGTTGACCAGTCCGCGGCGAGCCGCCGACAAGATGAAGTTCTTGGCGGGGTCGGAGGCTGCGATGTGGGCGTGGGCAACCGAAGTCACGCCGGAACAGGGTGCCGCGCGCCTCCGCGACGCGCTGCAAACCGTAGAACTCTGAGCCGCGCATACAACTCTGAGGCGCGCGTCGCCCGACCCGACTCAACACGAAAGAACAACGTGACTGAACCGACATCTTCGGCCGCCGATGCCCCCGTGTCCGGCGCTGCTGAGGCAACGCACGACGCGGCGGCGAAGCTGTTCGTGGCGATGACTGGCCGCTTGCCCGGCGGCTTTTGGTCGGCGCCCGGCCGCGTCAACCTGATCGGCGAGCACACCGACTACAACGAGGGGTTCGTACTGCCGTTTGCCATCGCGCAGCGCACGGTGGCCGCCGTTGACGTTCGCGCCGACCGCATGATTCGGGTGGCGTCGGCATTTTCAGAAGAAGCGGTAGAGGTCGCACTCGACGATTTGGCCACCATCTTCCCGACCCCGGTGGGTGAACATCCGGCCGTTCCAGAATGGGCGGCGTACCCGCTCGGTGTTGCGTGGGCGGTCATGCAACTGGCGCAGCGCGCTCACGAACACGGCGTTCGGGTAGCACCCGATGAGTTTGTTGGCGTGGACATTGCCATCGCCTCCGATGTTCCGGTCGGCGCGGGGCTGTCGTCATCGGCGGCCATCGAGGGCGCCGTTGCGTTGGCGCTGAGCGATGTGTGGAACCTCGAATTGCGTGGCGCGGAGCTGGCGTCGATCGGGCGCATGGCTGAGAACGAGGCGGTCGGTGCCCCCACCGGCATCATGGATCAGATGGCGTCGACGCTGGGGGAGCCCGATGCTGCCGTCTTTCTCGATTGCCGCACTCTTGCCGCAGAACTGGTTCCGCTCGGCCTCACGGACGCCGAGCTCAGCATTGTGGTCATCGACACCCGCGTCAAGCACGCGCACTCGACGGGCGGCTACGGCGAACGTCGCGCGGCGTGCGAGCGTGGCGCCGCCATCATGGGCGTGCCAGCACTCCGAGACCTGACTGTGGCAGACCTCGAGCGCGCTCAAGCGCTGATGGACGATGTGACTTTTCGCCGCGTGCGCCACGTCGTGACAGAGAACCAGCGCGTGCTCGACACCGTGCGGGTGCTGCGAAGCGAGGGGGTTCGCGGCATCGGCGCGCTACTCACCGCCTCGCACGCGTCGATGCGCGATGACTTTGAAATCTCGGTGCCCGAGCTCGACACGGCGGTCGAGTCTGCGCTCGCAGTCGGCGCGCTCGGCGCGCGCATGACGGGCGGCGGCTTTGGCGGCGCCGCCATCGCTCTCGTTGAAGATCACGCGGTCGGCGCGGTCTCGGATGCGGTTCGAGCGGCATTTGCTGCCGCCGGCTTCACGGAGCCCCACATTTTCACGGTCACCGCGTCAGCCGGAGCGCACCGCGATCGGTGACCGCACCGTGGTGCGCGCACCGTGGTCGGCGGGCGCACCGCTATCTGCCCGCACTGTTCTCTGCCCGCACCGTGGTTCCGCTTCTTCCCAAATGTCGGAGCCGATGGTGCCGAGGGGTCCAAGCGGGCAGCTCTACCGGCGTGTCGCGTCAAGTGGTTCGACATTTGGGAACGCCGCGGTGGGCGTTCCGGCGGGCTGCTTCGTCTGCGGCCCGCACCGTTCTCTGCCCGTTCCGTGGTTCCGGTTCTTCCCAAATGTCGGAGCCGATGGTGCTGAGGGGGCCTGATGGGCGGCCCTAGCGGCGTGTTGCGTCAAGTCGTTCGACATTTGGGAACGCCGCGCGGCGCGTTCCGGTGGGCTGCTTCGTCTGCGCCCACACCGTTCTGTGCCCGCACCGCGGTTCCGGTTCTTCCCAAATGTCGGAACCGATGGTGCCGAGGGGGCCCGACGGGCAGCTCTAGCGGCGTGTTGCGTCGAGTCGTTCGACATTTGGGAACGCCGCGGGGCGCCAGAGTGCCGCCGGGTGGGACCACGGAGCGCACGAAGGGCGGGGTCGGAACCACATGGTTCCGACCCCGCCCTTGCGCCAGTCAGGTGGCGGTATGACGTTAGCGCCAGCCGAGGGCCGGGGCGACGTGCTTGATGATGTTCTCCATCACGTGGGTGTTGTACTCAACGCCCAACTGGTTGGGGACTGTCAGCAGAAGGGTGTCTGCGGCGGCAATGGCCTCGTCACCGCGCAGTTGCTCGATCAGAGCCTCGGGCTCGGCGGCAAACGAGCGGCCGAAAATGGCGCGTCCGATGGGGTCCCCACCGATGGTGCCGATCTGGTCGTCGGTGTCGCGGTCAAAGCCGAAGTAGCGGTAGTCCTCGTCCGTGGTCAGCGCGAAAATGGAGCGGCTTACCGATACGCGAGCCTCGCGCTCGTGCCCTGCTTCTTTCCATGCGTCGCGGAACAGGTCGATCTGCTCACGCTGCTGAACGTGAAACGGCTTGCCGCTCTCGTCAGCCTTCAGCGTGGAGCTCATCAGGTTCATGCCTGCCTCTGCTGCCCACACGGCGGTCGCGTTGGAGGCTGCGCCCCACCAAATGCGGTCGCGAAGGCCGGGGGACTGCGGCTCGATGCCCAACGCGCCGGGGTAGGGGTTGGGGAACATCGGTCGGGGGTTCGGCTCGGCAAAGCGTGCCCCGTCGATGACCTGCAAGAAGGTCTCGGTGTTGTTGCGAGCGACATCAGCCATGGTCATGCCCTCGGGAGCGTCATAACCGAAATGCTTGTAACCGTCGATGACCTGCTCGGGTGAACCGCGGCTCACGCCGAGCTGCAGTCGGCCGTCGGAGATGAGGTCTGCGGCGCCCGCGTCTTCTGCCATGTACAGCGGGTTTTCGTAACGCATGTCGATGACGCCGGTGCCGATCTCGATTTTCGAGGTCTTCGCGCCGATGGCGGCGAGCAACGGAAACGGCGAGGCGAGCTGGCGTGCGTAGTGATGCACGCGGAAGTACGCGCCGTCGGCGCCGATCTCTTCAGCAGCCACCGCCAGGTCAATCGACTGGTGCAGCACGTCGCGTGCTGAACGAGTCTGGGAGTCGGGATGTGGAGTCCAGTGCCCGAAGGAAAGGAAGCCGATTTTCTTCATGCTCTATGAAACCACGGAACCATGATTTCCATTCCCATGAATATTCTTCGTCGCGCGGGTGGCGCGGCAAGGACGCGCACCCGCACCCTCACACGCACCCGCAACGTCACAAAATGCATGCCACCCAGCGCGCGGCGGTAAGATCAGCAAACGGCAATGAACGCCGAACGTGGCAACGCGTCGGCCCTGGCGCGTGCACTCTCCCAAGAAGGGTTCGACATGACGCGCATTTCTGAAACTGGATACTCCGTTGCCATCGTCGGCGCGACCGGTCAGGTCGGCACCGTGATGCGCGAGATTCTGCAGGAGCGCGCCTTCCCCATTCGAGAGCTCCGCCTGTTCTCCACCGCTCGCTCCGCAGGCACCGCCATTGACTTCGGCGGCCACTCGATCATCGTCGAAGACGTGGCGTCCGCCGATCCGGCAGGCATCGAGATTGCCCTGTTCTCCGCGGGTGCGACCGGCTCGCGCGCACACGCGCCTCGCTTCGCCGAGGCAGGCGCCGTCGTCATCGATAACTCCAGCGCCTGGCGCATGGACCCCGAGGTTCCGCTGGTCGTTAGCGAGGTCAACCCCGAGGCTACCCTTGCCCTCCCGAAGGGCATCATCGCCAACCCCAACTGCACCACGATGGCGGCTATGCCCGTGCTGAAGCCGCTTCACGATGCTGCTGGGCTCGAGCGCCTCATTGTTTCGACCTACCAGGCCGTGAGCGGTTCGGGTCTTGCCGGCGCACAAGAGTTGCTCGGCCAGGTCGAGGGCGTTCTCGCCCAGGGCAACACGCTTGACCTGGTGCACGATGGCGCGGCCGTAGATTTTCCGCAGCCGGAGAAGTACATCGCGCCGATCGCGTTCGACGTTATTCCGTTGGCCGGCAGCCTCGTCGATGACGGGCTCAACGAGACCGACGAAGAAAAGAAGCTGCGCAACGAGAGCCGCAAGATTCTGGGTCTGCCTGACCTTCGCGTCGCCGGAACCTGCGTGCGCGTTCCGGTGTTCACCGGGCACTCGCTGTCGATCCACGTCGAATTCTCCCGCGACATCACGCCAGATCAGGCGCGCGAGATTCTCGCGAACGCACCGGGCGTGACGCTGGAAGAGGTTCCGACCCCCCTGCAGGCCGCCGGAAATGACCCCAGCTACGTTGGCCGTATTCGCGCCGATCAGTCTGCACCCGAGAACAAGGGTCTCGTGCTGTTCATCTCCAACGACAACCTGCGAAAGGGTGCGGCGCTCAACGCGGTACAAATCGCCGAGGTCGTCGCTCAGCGCCTCGCCTCGTAGCGCCAATACTGCCGAAAGAAGGTGACTTCTTTCGCGTCAGCTCAATTGGGCACAGGGAGAACCTCGCTACGGGCAAGGGTCACGCGCCAAGCGCCGTAAACTAGTCGGGTGAGTGAAACTGTAGACGTCGTTCTTATTGGTGGCGGAGTGATGAGTGCCACCCTCGGCACCCTTATCTCAGAACTGCAGCCGGACTGGAAGATCGTCGTCTTTGAACGACTCTCTGACGTCGCGCAGGAGTCGTCCAACGCGTGGAACAACGCTGGCACGGGCCACGCGGCACTGTGCGAGCTGAACTACATGCCGGCAGCCCCCGATGGTTCCGTCGACCCCGCCAAGGCGATCTCGATCAACGAGCAGTTTCAGCAGAGCCGCCAGCTGTGGACCACGCTGATGGAGGAGGGCGTGCTGCACGCGCCCGATACCTTCATCAACCCGACCCCGCACATGACGTTTGTGCAGGGCGAAAAAGACGTGAAGTACCTGCGCAAGCGCTACGAGGCGCTGAAAGACCAGCCGCTGTTCGCCGGTATCGAGTACAGCGAAGACAGCCGCGTCATCAACCAGTGGGCGCCGCTGCTGATGCAGAAGCGTGTCGCTGGCGAGCCGTTCGCCGCCACCCGCGTTCCTGCCGGAACCGACGTTGACTTTGGTTCCGTCACCCGCCAGCTTTTTGACAACCTGACGGCCAAGGGCGCGACGCTCTACACCAACCGTGAGGTGCGCAAGCTCAAGCGTCAGAAAGACGGAACCTGGAAGCTCAACTTCCGCGACATGCTGGGCAAGACCCCGGGATCGATGAACGCACGATTCGTGTTCGTTGGTGCTGGTGGTTGGGCGCTCAAGTTGCTGCAGGCCTCTGGCATTCCTGAGATCAAGGGTTACGGTTGCTTCCCGATTGGTGGGCAGTGGCTCAAGACCTCGAACCCCGCGATCGTCGCGCAGCACCACGCCAAGGTGTACTCGCAGGCGGCCGTTGGTGCCCCGCCGATGTCGGTGCCGCACCTTGACACCCGCGTGGTTGACGGCGAGACCTCCATTCTGTTCGGCCCGTTTGCGACGTTCACGCCGAAGTTCCTCAAGCACGGACACATGCTTGACCTCGTAACCCAGGTGCGGTTTCACAACGTCTTCAGCATGCTGAAGGTCGCCTTCACCAACTTCAACCTGATCAAGTACCTGGTGAGCGAGCTCGCCAAGACCCACAAGGGCAAGGTCGAGTCGCTGCGCGAGTTTGTGCCGACCGCGAAGGACGAAGACTGGGTGCTGCTCAACGCCGGCCAGCGCGCACAGGTGATGAAGGGCGGCAAGCTGCAGTTCGGAACCGAGGTCATCGCCCACGCAGACGGCTCGATTGCCGGATTGCTGGGTGCATCGCCGGGAGCATCGACCGCCGTGTCGATCATGCTCGACCTGCTGAACTCGTGCTTCCCCGACCGCATCGCCGAGTGGGAGCCGCGCCTCAAGCAGCTCATTCCGAGCTACGGCGAGACGCTGAACGACAAGCCGGCCGAGGCAGACAAGATCGTCACCGAGACCGCCGAGGCTCTCCACATCAACCGCTAATGCGGCTGTGGTCGCTCGAGCCCGCCCTGCTTGACAGGGCGGCGCTCGTCGCTTGTTGGCGCGAAGCTTTGCTCGCGCAAAAGGTGCTGGCGGGCAACACGCGCGGATACACACGCCACCCGCAATTGGAGCGCTTTCGTGAGTGCGCCGACCCTCTCGATGCGATTGGGTACTTTCTCGCCGATCTACAGCGGGAGGCGACCGCTCGTGGCTATCGCTTTGACATCACGCGCATCTTGCGGCCCAGCGCGGCCAACCCGCATATCGCCGTCGCGACAGGTCAGCTCGCGTACGAGCGTGACTGGCTGCGCGCCAAGGTGAGTGTGCGCGACCCCGCCTGGTTAGACCGGCTGGCCGGCGAGCCGAGGTGCGGAACCACGTTCGTGTTGGTTGAGGGGCCGATTGCGGCGTGGGAGCGCGTCACACCTTTGTAGACTCTTCTGGTGGCCAAACTGTACTTCCGCTACGGCGCGATGAACTCCGGCAAGTCGACTGCCCTGTTGCAGGCGGCCTACAACTACGAAGAGCGCGGTCAACACGTGCTGCTGGTGAAGCCGGCGATCGATACCAAGGGCGCCAGTCAGGTCGAATCACGCCTCGGCATGACGCGTGAGGTCGACATTCTGCTGGCCCCAGACGACGACGCTCGTCAGGTGATCGCCGCCGAGTGCGCGCGCCTGGTGCGCGACGCCGCGGAGGCCCTGGTTCCGGGCGAGCACCGCGTGGCCTGTCTGCTGGTCGACGAGGCGCAGTTCTTGACACCGCAGCAGATTGACGATCTGTTTCGCATCGCCGTTCTCGATGGCATTCCGGTGCTCGCTTACGGCATCCGCACGGACTTTCGCACCCAGGCCTTTCCTGGTTCCCGCCGCCTGTTGGAGATCGCGCATTCGCTTGAAGAGCTTAAGACGATCTGCCGTTGCGGGCGCAAGGCCGTCTTTAACGGCCGCGTGATTGGCGGTCGGTTCATCTTCGACGGTGACCAGGTCGCCATTGATGCCGCCACCGCCACCGTGCGCGACGAGCACTTCGTCACGTATGAGTCGCTGTGCGGTGCGTGCTATCTGGAGGAGTCTGGCGGCGTGCTGCTGCCGGCAGCCGCCGAATAGCCTGGCTGTCGCGCCAGAGAGCGCGCAATCGCCTCGGCTCGCGCGCCTCGGCAAACTAAGCTGGGTGCATGCGCGTTCTTCTTGCCGGCGGAGCCGGTTACATTGGCACTCACACGGCCGTTGCCCTGCTCGATGCCGGGCACGAGGTTGTTCTGCTTGACGATCTGTCGGCGACGTCTGCGATCGCGGCCGAGCGGGTTCAAGAAATCACCGGCAAGCCGGCACCCCTCGTCATCGGCGATGCGAAAGACGATGCCACCGTTGCCCGGGTTTTTGACGAGTATGGTCCGTTCGATTCGATCATCCACCTCGCCGCACACAAGGCTGTTGGCGAGTCAACGCAGCTGCCGCTGAAGTACTACGCCAACAACCTCGACAGCACCTTCGCGCTGCTGCGCGTGGGGCTCGAGCGCGGGCTCAAGTCGTTTGTGTTCTCCAGCACCGGAACCGTGTATTCCGACCCTGCGGATCTGCCGTTTACCGAGGAGTCAACGACGAGCGTTGACCTCTCCAACCCGTACTCGAAGTCCAAGCGCATGAACGAGAAGGTGCTCGAAGATGTGGCGGCCGTGACGCCCGATTTGGCCGTCACGGTGCTGCGATACTTCAACCCGGTGGGTGCGCACGCCTCGGGCCTCATCGGTGAAGACCCGGCCGGAATCCCCAACAACCTGATGCCGTTTGTTTCGCGCGTTGCCATCGGAACGCTCAGCGAAGTTGGCATCTTCGGTGACGACTACGACACTCCGGACGGCACGGGACTGCGTGACTACATTCACGTCGTTGACCTCGCGGCCGGCCATGTGGTGGCGCTGGAGCAGGCCCAGCCCGGGTACGCGGTCTACAACCTCGGAACCGGCGAGCCGGTCAGCGTGAAGGGCGTCGTTGCGGCGTTCGAGCGTGCCATCGGGCGCGAACTTCCCGTCAACATCAAGCCGCGCCGCCCCGGCGATGTTGCGGCCACGTACTGCGACCCGGCAAAGGCCGCACGCGAGCTTGGCTGGAAGGCACAACTCACGATTGACGATGCCTGCCGCGACTACTGGACGTGGCAGACCAAGAACCCGCAGGGCTACAACGTCTGATCGGGTAGCACCCAGATACGGCAATGGCGGCCAGGAGTGATCCTGGCCGCCATTGCCGTATGCGTTAGGAAAGCTCGGGAATGAGCGCGTCAAGGAAGTCGGCGGTGTGCGCCGGGCCTTCAACGCTCACGCAGGCGACGCCCATGTCGAGCACGGGGCGATCGTTGCCACCCTCATCGAGTCGATCGCCGTAGAACAGCATGTCGGCCAGGGCAATGCCGGTGGCAGCAGCCAGCTTGTTCATGCCGTAGGCCTTGTCGATGCCCTTACGGGTGATGTCGATTGAGGTGGAACCGCCGGAGCGCACCTCAAGCTCGGGCAGGTGCACGGCGACGGCATCGCGCAGCGTAGCCTTCTTGGTTCCGTCCGGGTCCCACGCCTTCTTCGCGTCAAGCGGCGCCTGCTGGCCGAGGGCCGAGAAGGTGATTTGCGAGCCGCGATCTTCGAGAATGTTGCCCCATGGTTCCGCCTCCCACAGATCCAGCTCGCGAGCCTCGGCCTCCACAATGCGCAGGGCGTCAGCCTTTTGCTGCTCGGTGAGGTTTTCTGCGTACAGCGGCGCGAAGGTGGAACCATCGTGGCGCCAGTACTGTGTGCCGCACGTGGGCAGCAGGTGAATGCGCGTGAGGTTGGTGTCGGCCGGCAGGTTGGCGACGAGCTGGCTGTTGAATTGCTCCCACTGGCCACCCGAAATAATGGCCACCTCAACGCGCTGGCTGAGGGCTGCGAGCAGCGCACCCATGCGCGCGTCAATCGCGGTCTTCGAAGGGGCAAGGGTGTCGTCGAGGTCAAAGGCGACCAGCAGTGGCGTCGTCATAACTCTTCCGGGTCAGGGGGCAGAACCGCTCCATCTTAGCGGCGGCACCTGGAGGGTTGCCGTCACCCGCGACGAGGTTCGCTCATTCGGCGATGAAGACGTCGTAGCCCGCGCCACGCAGTGCTGCAACGACGCCGTCATCGGCGTCAGCGTCGGTGAGGACGCCCGCGAACAGTTCTGCGCCGCCGACGTGCGCGAATGCGGTTGATCCCAGCTTGGTGCTGTCGGTGACGACAAAGGCGCGACTGGCTTGTTCGGCCATGATGCGGTTGACGGCGGCTTCGCGCTCGTCTTGCGTGGTGGCTCCGGCCGCGGCGTCGATGCCGTTAACGCCGATGAAGGCCAGATCGAGGTGCACGCCGCGCAACAGTTGCTCGACAAACGGGCCGACCAGCTCGTAGCTACGCGAATGAATCACCCCTCCGGTCACCACAACCTTGATGTCGGGGCGCGTCGCCAGCTGCGCGGCAATGTTCACGGCATTGGTGACGACGGTGATGCCGCCACGCTCGGCAAGGTCTTCGCGCGCAGCGAGAGCCGCGGCAATCGCTGTTGTCGTGGTTCCGCCCGACAAGCCGACGACGGAACCCGGCAGCACGCGTGCTGCGGCAGCCGCGGCAATGCGCTCCTTGGCGTGCGTACGCAGGTGGCTTTTGTAGCGGATGGGCAGCTCGTACGCGACGGTCTGCGCCACGGCGCCACCATGCGTGCGGGTGAGGAGGCGCTGCTCGGCGAGCGAGTCGAGATCACGCCGGATCGTCGCGGGCGACGTTTCGAATCGTTCGACGAGGTCATCGACCGTGACCTCACCGAACGCGGCGAGAAGGTCAAGAATCGTGTTGAGTCGTGCGGCCCGCTTCACGATTGCGAGTCTAGGGCGAACAGCCGGAGCATGCGCGCCGCTTCGTCTGCGAGGGCATCGCGCGCGGGCGCCAGGTACTTTCGAGAGTCGACGAGATGAGGGTCGGCTGCCAGCTTCTCGCGCACCGCCCGCGTGAAGAAGCCATTGAGGTGAGTGGAGACGTTGATCTTCGTCATTCCGGCGCGCACCGCCGCGGCGATAACGTCATCGGCCACCCCCGACGAGCCGTGCAGCACGAGCGGAACATCGAGAGCGTTGTGCAGGCGTGCGATCAGGTCAAGATCAAGCGACGCAGTGCGGTCGGTCATGGCGTGCGAGGAGCCAACGGCAACAGCCAGGGCGTCGACCCCAGTTGCCTCGACAAACGCTCGGGCCTCATCCGGGTCGGTGCGAACGCCGGGCGCGTGGGCGCCGTCTTTGCCACCGACCTCGCCCAACTCGCCCTCAACATAAACGCCAGCGGCATGCGCATTCTGGGTGACAGCGGCCGTGATGGCGACGTTTTCTTCGTAGGGGAGGGCGCCGCCGTCAAACATGACGGAGCCGAAGCCGAGCGCAACAGCCTCGCCTACGAGTTCCGGGCGCTCGGCGTGGTCGAGGTGCACCGCCACCGGCGTTTGCGCCCGACGAGCGATCGCGAGCGTTGCCAACGCGATGGGTTCGAGGCCGCCGTGGTAGTCGGCGCAGTCTGCGAGATTTGCAGAATCACCGGCAGCTGGGCCTGGGCAGATGCGCGCACAAGAGCTTCGGCGGTTTCCAGGTGGATGACGTTGAACGCGCCAACGCCGGTGCCTGCGGTTGCGGCTGCGGCGACGAGTTCACGGGCGGTCACGAGGGTCATGACTAGTCCTCTCGGGGATACGGTGAAATGGTGAGTCGGCTTTCCAGCTCCGGCCACGACTCGTGGATATCGCCAGCCAACGGCATCAAGACAGCGGCCGCAGACCACGAGGTCGCACGGCGCAGTACCTGCTCGATATCGCGCTCGCCGGCTTCGTAGAGCACAGCGCACGCGGCCACGGCGGAGTCGCCGGCGCCCGTCGGATTGCCCGAAAGTGCCGAGTCGAGGCTGGCGTGGTGCGCCTCGGTGGCGGTCACGGCGAGCATGCCATCGGCGCCAAGTGAAAGCAGCACCAGCTCGACGCCGCGCGCGATGAGGGCGCGTGCCCCCTCCAGCGGGTCTGTGAGGCCGGTCGCGTCGGCGAGTTCGGCGGCGTTGGGCTTGAGCACGGTCGCACTGGCTTCAGCCGCCACCAGGAGCGCGGCGCCAGAGGTGTCGACAATCACCGGAACGCCAGCATCTCGGCCGATCGTGATAAGAACCGGCAGCAGGGAAGGCGGCGCGCCCGGCGGCAAGCTTCCCGAAACCACGAGCACGCTCGCACCCGGCATAGCTTCGACGACCTCGGCAATAAGCGCGCCCCACTCCGTGTCGCTGGGGTTGCTGCCGCGCTCGTTGATGATCGTGGTGTCGCCCGCAGCACGATCAACGATGGCGATGCTGCGGCGTGTGGGTGCGAGCACCGGAACCAGGCGGTGCGGCACGCCGCTGGCCGCGAGGTCTGCGGCGAACTCTGCGCCCGTGGTTCCGCCCGCCGTCGTCAGGGCCAAAACTGGCGCGTGCGCTGCGGCGACGCGCGCCACGTTGAGGCCCTTGCCGCCGGCGCGGGAGACTCCGGCGTCGGCGCGATGGGTTTCACCGGTCTCGAGCCGGTCGACGTGCCAGGTGAGATCAAGTGCCGGGTTGGGCGTGACGGTGACGATCATGCGAGCTCACGCCCGCGTAGCGCGGCACCGAGGAGCCCGGCGTTGCCCGACAGCTCGGCCGCGACCAGCTTGGGGATACGGTGAAAACTCAGCCGCTCACGCAGGCGAGTGCGAAGCTCGTCGAACAGCGCTCCGCCAGCGCGGGAGAGCCCGCCGCCAATCACGATCGCCTGCGGTGCGAAAACCGCAGTGAGCTGCGCCAGCGACAGAGTGAGTGCGTCAAGCGCTGAGTTCCAGATCTCCGCGGCGGCCGCATCGCCAGTCATGGCGCGGGCGATGACGTCTTTGGCGCCCTGCGGCTCGATACCCGTCGCCTCGAAGTAGCGACGCGCGATGGCTCCGGCGGAGGCAACCGCCTCCAGGCAGCCGCGGGCGCCACACACGCACAGCGGCCCGTCGGCGATGGGTGAGTGGCCGATCTCGCCGGCGTAGCCGGCGGCTGTGTAGGGCACCCCGCCGATCAGAAGCGCGCCAGCGATGCCGGTTCCGATGACGAGCACGACGGCGTCATCATATCCACGCGCGCCGCCCAGCATGCGTTCTGCCCAGCTTGCGGCGCTGACATCATGTTCAAACGCGACGGGCAGCCCGAGTCGCGCGGCGGCGAGATCGCGCAGCGGCGCGTTTCGCCAACCCATGTTGGTGGCGATAACGCCGACGCCCGCGGTCGCGTCAACGATGCCGGGAACAACGAGGCCGACCGACTGCGGAACCACGTCTGCGTAGGTCGCGCGGAGGTTATCGGCAAGCGCCTCGAGCGCATCGATCACGGCCGCCGTGCGGTCGCCCGCGACCACCGGCGTGGGTGTGCGCCGCAACCCCAGTGCAGTGCCCTCGGCGGTAAATAGGGCGGATTTGATATCGGTGCCGCCGACGTCAAAGGCGAGTACGGGCGCGCCGGGGCCGATGGCGGCAACGCGCGATGGTTCCGCGCCGGAAGGCTCAAAAGGCGGCGCGGAACCAGCCGCAGGATCGTGACGGTTCATACCATTCATGCATCCAGGATGACGGAACGGCTGAGGTTGCGTGGTTGATCCGGGTCGAGTCCGCGCACCACGGCACGGTCGAGGGCGACGCGGTGCAGGCGCACGAGGTCGGCCATCGGGTCAATCGGGTGCTGCACAAAGCGGGCGCCGGTGCGGCCCACTTCGGTGGAGAGCCCGGTTGGCGCCTCGCCAAACTGCCAGACCACGCGGCCCGGTGCGGCAATCGCCATCGGGCCGTGGCGGTACTCCATCGACGGGTACGACTCGGTCCATGACTGGGATGACTCGCGCATCTTGAGTGCGGCCTCGTGTGCCAGGCCGATCGCCCAACCGCGACCAAGGAAGGTGTACTGCTCGGCATCACGCAGGGCGTCGTCGTCTGTGCCAGCCAGAACGGCGGCAGCGTCGTTGATCGCGCCGGTCAGGTCTTCACCGAGCGAAGCGCGAAACAGCGCGAGGGCGGTGGTTGCGAAGCGCGTCTGCACGACCGACTGCTCATCAGCGAAGGGGAGAAGCGCTGCATCATCGACCAAGGAGACCAGGGGAGAGGTGGGGTCACCGATCACGCCGATCGTGCGCACCTTGCCCTTCACTCGCTCCACGAGTTCCAGCACCTCGGTCGTGGTTCCGGAGCGCGTCAACGCCACGATGGCGTCGTAACCGCGGTCAACGAAGGCCTCCGACGCAGCAAATGCGTCCGTCTCGCCGTGCCCCGCACGCTCTCGGAGGGTGGCGTACGACTGCGCCATGAACCACGAGGTTCCGCAGCCGACAACGGCGACGCGAGCGCCGGCAGCCGGAAGGAGCGCCTGAGTATCACGCAGCGCCTCGGCCTGAGCCCAGGTGTCGGGCTGAGAGTTGAGCTCAGCGCGCATGTGTGCGCCAGCAAGCGGTTCGGTCATCGTCGACTCCCTTGAAGATCACTGTGATGATTTTTGATCGTTAATGCGCTTATTCAATCATAAAACACCACAATCGCGCACCATCTCGCCCGGCTTGCGCGCACCTCACGCGCGAAACACATTCTGGTCGGCGAGACACATGCGGCGCGGCGGTGTTTCGCCGACCAGAGTGTGTCTCGCCGAAAAAGGGTGGGAGGTGCGGGTGGAACCAGGCCGGGTGTGGGGGTGGAACCAGGCCGGGTGCGGGAACGACAAAGGGCCGGATCTTTCGATCCGGCCCTTTGACTATTGTCGGGGTAACAGGATTTGAACCTGCGGCCTCTTCGTCCCGAACGAAGCGCGCTACCAAGCTGCGCCATACCCCGTGACAACTGTTCTAGTCTAGCCCATGTTCGCGCTGACCTTTGACCACGCGGAGCGGCTGGCTCACGAAAAACTAGGCGGAACCGGGTGAAAACCGGCGCGCAAGTTTCTGCCGCGCCTCTCATGGTTCCGGCGCCCGCGGCTTAGGCGGAACGCGGAACCAGGGTGATGAGTGACGCTTCTGGGCGGCAGGCGAAGCGCACCGGGGCGTAGATCGAGTGCCCAACACCGGCGCTCACATTGAGCGGGATGGCGCGGCTGTTGTCGTGCCACGTGGAGAGGCCTCGCGCCTGGTGTAGCGGAATGTCGCAGTTGGCAACCAGCGCACCGAAGCCGGGCACGCGCACCTGGCCGCCGTGGGTGTGACCGGCAAACAGTGCGTCGGCACCGCCGGCCATCAGCCCGTCGAGCACGCGGCGGTAGGGGGCATGAGCGACGCCGAGTTTCAGGTCGGCGTCGGCGACGCTCGCCGCAAGTTCCGGAACCATGTCCATGCGGTCGCGGCCGACGTGCGGGTCATCGACTCCGTACGCGCCAACCCGGTGACCGCGAACCTCAAGGGTCGTGGCTGCGTTGTTGAGCGGGCGCCAGCCCAGCACCTCGGTGAAGTACTCATCGAGCGCGCCGGTGTCGAGTAGCTCTACCGAGCCGCCCGACGGCTCGCTCGGCCCGGCGAAGTAGCGCAGCCAGTTGCGCGGGCGGGGAGCGACGAGGTCATTGGAACCATGCACGTAGAGCCCGGGAACGCCCGCGAGGCCCGCGAATGCGGCTTTGATACCGCGCAGCGCATCTTCATGACCGAGGTTGTCGCCGGTGTTGATGACGAGGTCGGGCCGAAGCGATGCGAGCGACGCCAGCCACGCCTGCTTGCGCCCCTGCCACGGCGCCATGTGCACGTCAGACAGGTGCAGAATGCGGATCGGATCAGTGCGCGGCGGCAGGATCGCTACGGTGTGCTGGCGCAGCGTGTAAAGGTGCCGCTCAATACCAAAGCCCCAGGTTGCTGCGGCGGCACCGGCGATGCCGGCCGCAGTAACCAAACGGCGTGCGGTGTGTCGTGCTGAACTCACTTGCACTTATCTCGGTCGTAGCTGATGGTCACCGGCGATGTCTTCGGCGTGACGGTTCCGCCACCCGGAGACTGCGCAGTGATGACGCCTTCCTTGGGGGCATCGGCCTTCTCGCTACACGACTCCTGGATGAGGGTGAAGCCTTCGTTGATCAGCGCGGTTTTCGCATCCTTCAGCGACATGCCCATGACATCGGGCACCGCACCACCCTGGCCATTGCTTGGCGAGATGGTGACCGTAGATCCGGCGACGACGGAACCAGCACCCGGGTCTTGAGACTCGATCATGCCCGCGGGCTGGCTGCCGGGAATCTCCGGACCAACCGTGACGCTGAAGCCAGCGTCTTGGAGGGTGCGTTCGGCATCGGCGATGCTCATGCCAACGACGTTGGGGAGATCCTTGTAGACCTGACGCGAGAGGTTCGGGTCGGGCTCGGGGAAGGCCGTTCCGCCGTACACGGCGTTGGCGACACCCTGCGATTCACGCGAGAGCTTGTAACGCAGGTCGGTGAGCTTACCGGCTTCCAACCAGATGCCGGTCATGTCGCTGTCACCTTCGGTGTTGCCAACCCACGCCGCGGTCGCAACCCGGCTGCTGGACTGCACCATCCACGTCTGGAACTCTTCGTGCGTACCCGTCTTACCGAACACCGGAACGCCGTCCCAGTTGTTCGCCTGGCGGCCGGTTCCGTTGCCATCGTTCATGACGGCGCTGAGCGGCACGATCGCCGTCGATGCAACTCCAGAGTCAAGCGCCTTGTCGTTGCAGGTGGTGACCGGAACCAGGTCGGGGCGATCGGTTCCGTCTGCGTCGGTAACGCGGTCGATGAAGCGCGGCTCGCAGTACTTGCCGCCGGCAGCGATCGTCGCGTAGGCGTTTGCCATCGCGAGGGGGGCAACGTTGTGGGAGCCGAGCACCGAGAACGGGCCGGTGGTCATGTCGATCGGCGTCAGGGCATCGGGCTCAGTGAGCGCGAAACCCGACTCGTCGATGATGCGTTCGCCGTTCTCGTCCAAAACATAGTTCGGAGTGCCGTCGGCCTTCAGGAAGACGCGGTATTCGGTGCCCGCCGGCGTGGTTTCGGTGTCTTCTGTGGTCTTCTCGGTGCCAGTCCAATAGTTGCCGTTGTAGACGCCGAGGTCCATGGCGGTGTTGGCGATGCCACACATATCCAGTTTTTCTGCCATCGCGAAGAAGCCAGAGTTCAGCGAGTCACGGGTGAACCGCACGACATCGCCGGTGTAACCCGGTGCGCCACCGTAGTTGCCAACCATTTTCTGCGGGTCAAACTTCGACTTGGCGCCTTCGCACCCAACCGTCCAGGCCTTACGGTTCTTACCGTTGAGTACCTCGCGGATGGAGTGGCCTTCTTTCAGCCACTCCAAGACGGTGAACACCTTGAACGTCGATCCGGCGGGGAAGCCGATACCGGTTCCGTAGCCATAGCGCTGGTCGGCGCCATAAACGAGGCTGGTGTAGCCGGGCGTCTCCGCATCGGCCGATGACTCGCTGAAGTGGGTGTTTTGCACCATGGAGAGCACGCGGCCGGTGCCGACCTCGACGTTGACGATGGCCGCACCAAAGTCGCCGATGCCGTCAACGGTCGGGGGAGCGGTGGACTGCATCGTGCGCATGTTGTTCCACTGCAGATCCCAGTCCATCGTGGTGTAGATCTTGAGACCACCGCGGTCAAGCATCAACTTGCGCGCTTCGGCGGTGTCGCCGAATGCGGGGTCGTTGAGAACCTTGATCTTGATCATCTGGCAGAAGTATTCGGCGTCAACGGCCGTCACGCAGCCCGAGTTCTGCGGCTGAATGTTCGGCGCGATCGGCAACGCGAGCGCAGCGTCGTAGTCAGCCTTCGTGATCTTCTTGTCTTCGTAAAGTCGCCACAGCACGTAGTCGCGGCGATCTTTGGTTTCGGCGTAGTTGGTCGCATCACCGTTCAGCTCCCACTCAGGGTGGTCGATGCGGAACGAGTTCGGGTTCTGCACCATACCCGCGAGGATCGCTGCCTGGTCGATCGTCACGTTTGCGGCGGAGACTCCGAAGTAGCGCTGCGCTGCGGCCTCAATGCCGTAGGTCACGCCGCCGAAGTTGGCGATGTTGAGGTAGCCGAGCAGAATTTCCTCTTTCGAGAAGCGCTGCTCAAGGGCGATCGCGTAGCGCAGCTCCTGCACCTTACGCTTGTAGCCCTCAGCGCCCTCGGCGTTGGTGGCTTCAGTCCAGCACGCGTCCTTCTCCTCCTGCGTCTCCTTCTCGGCCTCACAGCGTTGAATGAGAACGTTCTTGACGTACTGCTGGGTGATGGAGGAACCACCCTGCGTTTCGCCGCTGCTCGACGCGTTGGAGAGGAGCGCACGGGCGGTACCGATCATGTCGATGCCGCCATGCTCGAAGTAGCGCGGGTCTTCAGAAGAAAGCAGGGCATCGACGATATACGGCGATACCTGGTCGTAGGTCACGGGAATGCGGTTCTGCTCCCAGAACTGCGCCATGAGCTGTGGCTGGCCAGTCTGCTTGTTCGTCGCGTAGATCTCGGTCGGCAGCATGAGCTTGTCGATGGCGAGAAACCCGGGGATGTTGTTAAAAACGGAGATGGCACTGGACGTTGCCGTGCTCGTCAGGGCGATCGCGGGAGTGATCGTTGCGGTCAGCAAAAGACCGGCGAGGGCGCTCAGAGCGGTGAACCCGAGGATTCCTCCGAGCACGCCTTTAAACGTGCGATTCTTTCCAGGCATAGGCTAGATCGTAATTGACAACCCTGGGGATCCGCCCACGGGTGAATGAGAGTCGGGAGATCTATGACGACCTGGGAGTACTTCACCACGCCGCTACTGATTCACAACACCGCCGCGATCCTCAACAACTGGGGCAAGCAGGGTTGGGAACTTGTGCAGGTAGTGACCGGCCCCGAAGGCGGCCTCGTGGCCTACTTCAAGCGCCCGGTTTCGGAGCAGGCGCCGCAAAACGCGGGTCTGGCGTCGGCAGCTGCCGCGGCAAAGCAGTTTGAGGAGTGATCATGACGATTTCTGAACGCCTGGCCGAGCTCGGCATTGAGCTTCCCGCCGTCGCGGCTCCCGTCGCGGCCTACATTCCGGCGATCGCCGACGGCCACCTGATCTACACGTCTGGCCAGCTGCCGATGGTTTCTGGCGCCCTCCCCGCAACGGGCAAGGTCGGCGACGGTCACGGCCTGGTTCCGGCAGCTGACGCGAAGGCGTACGCGCGCCAGAGCGCGCTCAACGCGCTTGCCGCCGCGGCTGCCGTTGCCGGCGGCGTTGACAACGTGACGGGCGTGCTCAAGCTGACGGGTTTCGTTGCCTCAGTGTCGGAGTTCACCGGTCAGCCGGGCGTGATCAACGGTGCAAGCGATGTTCTTGGGGAGATCTTCGGCGAAGCCGGAACCCACGCGCGCTCCGCCGTTGGTGTTCCGGTGCTGCCGCTTGACTCGCCGGTTGAGGTTGAAGTCATCTTCACCACCAACTAGGCGCACGCAAACGACCCGCGAAACCACATGGTTCCGCGGGTCGTTCTCGGTTATGCACCTACTTGCCGGTGACCTGTCCCTTGATCGTGCTCATGACCATCGTGTCGGCGAGCGTTGTCGTGTCGCCGACTTCGCGGCCCTCGGCCACGTCGCGCAGCAGGCGGCGCATGATCTTGCCGGAGCGCGTCTTAGGCAGCTCACCCACGATGTAGATATCGCGCGGGCGCGCGATGGGGCCGATCTGTTCGCCGACCCACAGTCGCAAAAGCTGTGCGAGGCCGTCGGGCTGATGCGCCTTGAGGTAGCTCTCCTTGATGATGACGAAAGCGACAACCGCCTGGCCGGTCGTTTCATCAGAGGCGCCAACAACGGCGGCTTCGGCGACGGCCTCGTGGCCAACCAGCGATGATTCGATCTCTGCGGTCGACAGGCGGTGACCAGAGACATTCATCACGTCGTCAACGCGACCGAGTAACCAGACATCACCGTCGTCGTCAAGGCGCGCACCGTCGCCTGCGAAGTAGTACCCCTTGTCTTGGAACATCTTCCAATAGGTCTCCACAAAGCGATCCGGGTCTCCCCAAATTCCACGCAACATGCTGGGCCATGGTTCCGTGATGACAAGCAGGCCACCGTTGCCGTCGCCAACATCGACACCCTTGTCGTCGACAACGTCGATCGAGATGCCGGGAAGTGCCACCTGCGCGGAACCAGGCTTGGTTTCGGTGACGCCGGGGAGCGCGGAGATCATGATGGCGCCCGTCTCGGTCTGCCACCAGGTGTCAACGATGGGTGCGGTGTCGCCGCCGATCACGTGGCGGTACCACATCCATGCCTCGGGGTTGATCGGCTCACCCACCGAGCCGAGCAGGCGCAGCGACGACAGGTCGAACTGCTCGGGCACCTGACGCCCCAGCTTCATGAACGAACGAATCGCGGTCGGCGCCGTGTAGAGCACGGTGACGCCGTACTTTTCGACAAGCTCCCACCAGCGGCCCGGGTGCGGGCTGTCTGGTGTGCCCTCGTACAGCACCTGGGTGGCGCCGTTGGCGAGCGGGCCGTAGGTGACATAGGTGTGGCCGGTGATCCAGCCGATGTCGGCGGTGCACCAGTACACGTCGGTCTCGGGGTGGAGGTCGTGAACCGTGCGGTTGGTGAATGTTGCTTGGGTGAGGTAACCGCCCGAGGTATGCAGAATGCCCTTGGGGTTGCCGGTGGTTCCGGAGGTGTAAAGGATGAACAGCGGGTTCTCCGCGTCAAAACCTTCGGCTTCGTGCTCGCCGGAGGCGGACGGAACCACGTCGTGCCACCACACGTCGCGGCCGGCTGTCCACTCCACGTCGTTGCCACCACGCTTGACGACCAACACCTTCTCAACGGTTGCCTGGGTTCCGTTGCCACGGTCGGCGAGCGCCTGGTCAACCGCGGGCTTCAGGGGGGAGACACGGCCCTTGCGGTAGCCGCCGTCTGCGGTGATGACGACCTTCGCGCCGGCGTCGTCAATGCGCGAGCGCAGGCTGTCAGCCGAGAAGCCACCGAACACCACGGAGTGAATCGCGCCGAGGCGCGCGACGGCGAGCATCGAGGCGATGGCCTCGGGAATCATCGGGAGGTAGATTGCAACGCGGTCGCCCTGGCCAACGCCGAGGTCGGTCAGCACATTGGCGAGGCGCTTAACCTCATCGGTGAGCTCTGCGTACGTCACGGCGCGGGAGTCGCCAGGCTCGCCCTCGAACAGCAAGGCAACGCGGTCGCCGTTGCCGGCTTCGACGTGGCGGTCAAGGCAGTTGTATGCGACGTTGAGCTTGCCATCGGCAAACCACTTTGCAAACGGCGGGTTGGTCCAATCCAGTACCTGCGTGAACGGGGTGCTCCAGGTCAACAGCTCACGAGCCTGATCTGCCCAAAACGCTTCCCGGTCGGCCTTGGCCGCTGCGTACATCTCCTGAGTGGCGATCGCGTTGTCGGCGAACTCGGGCGATGGTGCAAATTTGCGGGTCTCGTTCAACAGGTGATCGATCTGACTGCTCATTCGCGTTTGCTCCTTTGCGAAAATGACGAACGCCGCTTCTTCGCGGCATGGGGTGAACCTATCGGTGGCGCCCGCGGATGACTACTGCCGAAAGTTAGTCATCAGGGTGCGTGAGCGGCTATTGACCGTGCGCATCTGCGCGCAACACGGCGATATCTGACTTCGGTGGTACGACCAGTGTTCAGTTGGCCCTATAGTCGAAGAGCCGAACGATCTGATTTTGGCATCGCAATGGCCCTCACGGTTCCCCCAAGCCGGGGTCATTGCTGCGGCGGCGCTCCACATCCCCCGGTTGGAGCGCCGCTCGTCTCATTTCCCGATGCTGCTGGCGGCTTCCTCCACAGCGCGCACTCGCGAGAATATTTTCCACGGAACCGTGGGTGGCGTCGTGCGGCCGGAGGTGCTTGCCTAGCGTCAAGGGCATGGTTGAAGCCTTCGTTATTCGAGCAGAGCGCTCCGCGGCGCCGCCGCAGCAGCGGGCGCGCGTGTTGCAACCGCTCGCCCGCTATCTCGATGACCCCGACGTTACTGACCTCTTTATCAATGGTTCCCGCGGCCTCTTTGTTGACCGTGGTCGTGGCAGCGAACGCGATGAATCGTGGGGAGCATCCGAACGCGAAGTGCGTGATCTTGCGGTCGCGCTGATGGCGGCGGGAGATCGACACATCGACGACGCGCACCCCTGCGTCGATGTTCGGTTGGAAGGCGGCGTACGCGTGCACGCGGTTCTCGCCCCCATCGCCGTCGACGGAACCACCATCTCCATCCGCGTCGCGCGCATGACACAGCAGAGTCTGAACGAACTGGCGTCGGCGGGGATGCTCACTTCCGATCAGGTGCTGTGGCTACGGGAGGCGGTGCGCACGCGAGCCAATTTCTTGATTTCGGGCGCGGGTGGCAGCGGAAAAACCACCCTGCTCTCGGCGCTACTCAGCGAAGCGTCGCCAGCCGAGCGCGTGCTGACCATCGAAGATGTGGCTGAGTTGCGATTGCGGCATCCACATCATGTCGCGTTGGAGTCGCGTCAGGCCACCGTCGAAGGCGCGGGCGCCGTTTCGCTGGCGCAGCTCATTCGCGAGGCCCTCCGCATGCGGCCAGATCGGCTCGTCGTCGGAGAGTGTCGCGGGGCGGAGGTTCGCGAGCTGCTGAGCGCTCTCAACACGGGACATGACGGCGGCGCCGGAACCATCCACGCGAACAGCATGACTGACGTTCCGACCCGGCTTGAAGCGCTGGGGGCGCTCGCCGGGCTTGAAACCGGCGCCCTTGCTCGCCAAGTGGTGAGCGCGATGGACTTTGTCGTTCATCTGTCGCGAGGTTCCGACGGAACGCGGCGCGTCGACGCGATCGGGTCTTTTGTGCTGGAAGACGGTCACCTGACTGTGACTCGCACCGATCTTGACCAGAGCTCGAACACCAAATTCGCGCAGACGGCGGCAGTCGCGACGGAACCACTACGCAGAACGAGTGAGCACCATGCGGCATGAGAGTGATGCGGCCGACGTGGCGGCGATAACGCTTCGAATCGCGGTCTTATTGGAGTCAGGCGCTATTCCCGAGCGCGTGTTTGGGTACCTCGCTGAGGCGAATGATGGCGACCACATCGGAGTGTGGGCGAGTCGAGTGCATACTCGCATTCAGGCTGGGGTCACGGTCGCCGATGCTGTGGAGGCAGAAGGCGGCTCATGGGTTTGGGTGGCTTGTGCGTGGCGAATCGCGGTCGCCGTTGGCGCGCCGGTGTCACCAGCGCTGCGCTCGATGGTCGGAGTCGCCAATGACTCGCGAGCAGCGTCCGACGACGTACGGATTGCGCTCGCCGAACCTGCCGCCACCGCGCGCCTGATGATGTGGCTGCCGGCGGTTTCGGTCATCATGGGCGTCGCGCTGGGATTCAATTCCCTCGCGGTGCTCACCACCAATCCCATCGGAATCGGTTGTCTCGTTCTCGGCGTCGGCCTGATCATTCTTGCTCGATGGTGGACGCGCCGTATTGTCGCTGCCGCGAGCCCAGTATCCGTGGTTCCTGGATTGCGCGCCGAACTCATGGCGATCGCTTTGGCCGGAGGCTCCTCGCCCGCGCGAGCACGTCAGCTTGTTGATGACGTCGAACTCGGAAATGGCGACGATTCGGCTGAGATTGAGCAGATCTTGCGCCTGTCGGTTATCGCGGGCGTGCCCGCGGTCGACCTGCTGCGCGCCAGCGCGACCGCGATGGTGGGGCAGGTGCGAGCTGCCGGGCGCCTCCGTGCCGCGCGCCTGGCGACCCGACTGCTGTTGCCGCTTGGCGTGTGCACGCTCCCCGCCTTTTTCCTGCTGGGTGTTGCGCCGATGATGCTCAGCGTGATCACGAGCACCGAGGTGCCACTATGACCGTGCCCGCCCGTTTTCGTGCCCACAACAGAAAGGAATGTCATGACAGACATCACTGCGTCGCCGCACTTCGCGACGGCGAAACCCGCCCGTCCGCTCACCTGGCGCGGCCGCGTTCGGGCGTGGACGAGGCGCGCCCACACGGTGGCGAACGATCAAACAGGCGCCGCGACGGCGGAGTACGCCATTGCCACGATGGCGGCGGTTGCTTTTGCCGGGCTACTGGTTGCGATCATGCGCTCCGACGAGATCAAGCAGGTGCTCACCGATCTAATCGAGCGCGCGCTGACTGTGCCGTAGCGGTTCGTGCCAAGCGCCCGCACCGTGCGTTTCGGAGTGTGCGTTCGGTCTTGACATCAGAGCGGGGGAGTGCGACCGCAGAGTTTGCGATCGCACTCCCGGCGGTCATGCTGGTGCTGTTTCTCATGTCGGCGCTGATCTCGGCGCAGGGGCAACAGATCTTGCTGCAGGACGCCGCGGCCGATGCGGCACGGCTCATCGCGCGAAATGACGATATTGCGCGTGCCGAAGCATCGATTGACGCCGCGGTCGCCGGAGCGCAGATGAACATCGTGGCCGATGAAACCCTGGTGTGCGTTACCGCGTCGGCAACCGTCACGGTCATGGTTCCGCTCACCCTCAGTGCGCGATCATGCGCGCTCGCTGGAGGGCGCTGATGAGCGCCGTGATGAGTATCGGAACCATGACCGTCGTCGGCATGCTGGCGTTTGGCGCGGTAGCGGCGGGTGGGGCGGCCGTGACGGCGCAGCGCATGAGCGCGGCAGCCGACGCGGCTGCCCTCGCAGGGGCCGACACAGCGGCGGGGTTTGCTTCTGGCGAGCCGTGCGATGCGGCGGCACACGTCGCGGCGGCGCATGGGGCGACGGTTGCCGATTGCGGAGTGGTCGGAACCACGGTGTCGGTGCGGGTGTACGCCGTGTTCGCCGGGTTTGACGTGTCGGCTGCCGCGCGTGCTGGGGTGCCGGCCACTAGCTCAGGTGGGGCGCAGTCGGGGTGGAGCAAACCAAGCGACGGCGAGATCACCTCCGGGTTTGGGCCTCGTGAGGCGCAGTGTGATGATTCGGGGTGCGCTTCGACCGTGCATCAGGGCGTCGACTTTTCGGCGGGCTGTGGCGCGCCGATCTATGCGATTCGCTCTGGCGTGGTCGTGAGTGCGGCCCAGTCGGGTGGTTATGGAAATCAGGTGCGCATCGATCACGGCGATGGACTCGTTAGCGGTTATGCACACATCGTCGATGACGGCATGCTTGTGGCCGTCGGCGACACCGTCATCACGGGGCAGTTGATCGCGTTGGAGGGGGATACTGGTCAGTCGTTCGGCTGCCACGTTCACGTGTCACTCGAGCGCGGAGGCGCCTTCATCGACCCGATGACCGTGCTGGGGTAGCCCGGGGTGCGCCGCCGAGATGTGCGCGCCCCGGTGAGCCAACTCTGCAGCTGGGGCAATGCGGCTGCGCCGGGGCGGTCAAGAGCGCATGCCTCACGGAATCGATCATGTTTCCGTCAGCCCTACACCGCCGCGGCTCCGGCAGTCGCGGAATCGGTTGCAATCCCGCTGTTTCGCTGTGTCGCTGAGGGTTCAATCCTTACAGCCTCAGCGCTCTCGCGGAGCGGGTCAGATTTGACGGTGTCGATGACAAGTAAACACCCTGGGTCGCTACTGGGGTGACCAAATATTGCGCCGAAGCGAGCGTGAGTCGCAATCAAGCTGGTGCCGGAACATCCTCTCCGATGGGGTCCGCATCTTCGGCAGGCGATGTCGCGCCATTCTCTTCAGGTTGGTTCAATTCCTGAACATGCGGTTCGCCACTGAGTTTTCGAACGACACCCTCGATGATGCGCGCGAATTCGGGGGCTTGAGCGGACCGGAGAGCGTCTGAGAGAGTCATCTGCGGGCCGGTCTTGTCAGCGTTGCGCCGCTGCCAGTAAGTGATCTGCTTCATGGTCACGGCTTCAACGGCTTGCGGGTCGTTTTCCGCAATCATTGTCAGAAGTTCATCGGCTGTGTACAGATCGAACGGCACTTTGTCGACCACGGGTGCAAAATGTTTGATGTTCTGAGTGACCAAGATATCCACCCCTCCGAACTTTGCCGCGTGGATGACGTGCCAGTCCTTATTGTCTGTGACATCGTCGATCGCGCCGCCGGGATATTCGTCCAGAACATCGTGAAGCGATTCGTAGAACTTCTGGTGAAGGTCCCTAATCGTGCCACCGTCGAGATGAGGGTGGTTCTCGCGCACATTGCCTATCGCCTCGATGATGCAGTCCAATGAACTCACCGCGGCAAATCGACTACCTTCCGCACTCAACATCAATACCCAGTCGCGAAGCGTGCGACTGTAAAGAATGTTGGAATCGAGGAAAATCAGGTGCACATCAATGAGATAGACCGCTCTGCGAATGAATTGGCAAGTGCACCGATGTGTCACTCGAAGTCGAGTTTGTCCTCAAGATCACGCAACTCGTCGAAGGCAATCTTACGAACGGCGGCACGTTTGTCACGCAACGCGAGCACATCGTGGAGATTCAACCGATGATGACTGCCGACCTTCGCCGCGGGTAGCTCGTTTGACGAGATGAGTTTCATCAGTGTTGGGCGTGAGATACCGAGAATCCCAGCGGCTGTTGACGTCGTCAGTTGCTCGGGCATTGCTTGAAGCGTTAGGTTGCCCTGAGTCAAGCTGTTGATCGTAAACAGAAGTGCCTTGGTCAACTCGGCCGGGAGCGGGAACTCCGACCCATCGTCGAGTTCGACTTTCAGCCCGCGGAGCTTACGGTCGTGAGCGCAGGCATGTACTGCCCGGGCATCCTCCCGAACTCGCTCATCGAGGAGGAGTCTCTGAGTGCTTGCATGGGTCGCTGGAAGAAGCGTCGTGTTCATGGCTACTCTTTTGGTTGCTTTATTGGTTGCTTTGTTGGTTGCTAAATAGTTGCTATATGAATGCCAGTATTGTCGTTGCTTTTCTTTGCATCTGAAATCGTTCGCTGTTTCTGAAATTATCTGTTTGCACTTACAAATGCAACACCGTAGCCGTCGTTGTTATTCGATACACATTCTTCGCGCAGTTTGACGAACTCGTATCTGTGCGCAGTCGGAGAGGGGGCGTGACGGGATTCGGCGGGATCTGCTGCGCGGGTAGGTCACATCTGATCGGGAGGGGACTGACGCAGGTTTCGGTGACAACTAACCTTTGAGGCCGAGCGCCTCTGGGAGAGGATGTCTTCATGCCTGCACCGTTTCCGAAAGAGTTCCGTGACGATGTCGTCGCGGTTGCCCGTGCTCGT
>NZ_VRSW01000006.1 GCF_008017445.1 Microbacterium mitrae
ACCAACAAATCAGCAACACTCTCGCGCACGACGCTGACCGCGTCGGCGAGGATGTGCGTGTTGCTGTTCATGCCTCCATTCTCCCAGGGGCCACCGACATTCAAGTATCGATATTCCCCAGATTGAGGCGCAAAAACATGAGAACAATAGGAGAGGATTTTGGACCGCTAGAAGCAGCGGTCCACGCCTCACGCTACGACGCCGACGTCAGCATCGGCTGGAAGTAGTCGAACAGAGCCGCGTCGATCGATTGATCGAACCGCAGAATCATCTCGACCACTGCGTGCGGAGTGTCCCCCGGCATGACAGTTTCTGCCGCGCCCTCGGATCGCGCCTTGCCGAGGTAGTAAAAGTCGCTTCCTTCGGCATCGTCCTTCTTCACGAAGACGTGCAGGTCGACCTCATTTTCTACAATGCTGCGCACTTCACCGCTCTGCAGGGTTCGACGACTCCGCGTGAACCAGCGCATCGTCGAACGACTTAGCAGCTCATCCCCATAAGCAGTGCTCGCCGAGATCTCGTCGCTCTTGTGAAGCGTGACAAAGATCGGGCATGTCCGAGTCAGCGCGTCGACCTTGTAGCCGTAGATAGTCGCCGAAACGTTCTTGCTCCACGACAGCAGTCGACATGCATCCTTTCGTGAATATTGCCGCCCCTGCACGAACGGAACATCGGAGAAGTACCGCTCGCTGACGACTGCAATCGTTGTTTCGAGTAAGTCCTCAATCGCGGAAACAAACGACTCGCTCCGTGATGCGTTCCGACCAAAGACTCCGGTCGCGGCGATGATGCCGTCGCGCCGTTCCGCGAGGGGAATCTTGTACTTGTTCCGCTCTTGCTCAGTGTAAAACTCAAACGTCAACGCGCGCACGGCAGTGTCGACCTGCGCAGGTGTTGCGGAGAACCCCTGGCTGACGATTGCGTCAATTAATTGATCGACGCTGCGCTCTCCGTGCGCCAACAGTTCACGAACGACGATCGCTTCGTGGGGGCGCTTGGCTGCGAGAACCTCCTGAGAAAGCAACGCGAGAGCGTCCCACTCTTCGGTACTGAGACCGGTGGGAACCTTCAGCAGCTTGGACACGAGTTCCGGGTAGTTTCCGCGGACCGTTCCGAGCACAACGGGGTCGGCGGCGTCAAAGCGCTGGAAGTCCGCGAGCAGTGGCACTCTCCCCAAGCGCGCTTGCATGTTTTCGAGCGCGGCCCGCAGATTGGCCATGCTGTCCAGCTTCGCGGCGGCGATCGCCTCGAGCACTCGCTGCTGCGCAATCTCGTCGAATCGAACGCTGGAAAGCCCGGAAACCACGCCGATTTCTTCCGCGGCGATGAGGTTCTTTCGCACCGATTCGCGGTTCAGTGATTCATCTCCGAACAGCGCGACCGGGATCAGATAGTTGTTTGCATAGTTGCCGATGAAGTCGATGACGACAAGAAATTCCTTGTCCGGCGCGATTCGCAACCCGCGACCGAGTTGCTGAACGAAGATGATCGCCGACTGGGTCTGCCGCAACATCACAACTTGGTTCACGGACGGGATATCGATGCCTTCGTTGAAGACGTCGACGGTCAGAATGTAGTCGAGTTCGCCACCTTCGAGCAGTGCTACTGCCGCCTCTCGCTGCTCAATCGTGTCATCACCTGTCAGAGCCCGCGTGCGAAGTGGCTTGCCATCCACGCTGGAGCGGTTGAGCGCTTCAGCCAAACCATGAGCCTCTGCTTTGGAGCGGCAGAAAATCAAACCTTTGACGGGGGTGCTCTTGTGCCCGTAGGTCTCCAAAGTGGCGCGAATATGGTCGACCCTCGCGTGCGACAGCAGCTTGGGGAGGTCGGCGAAGTTGTCGCCAATAGTCGATCCGTCGTCGGTGGTGTAGTCCGTGACGCCGAAGTAGTGAAAAGGCACGAGCATGTTCTCTTCAAGCGCCCGATTGAGCCGGATCTCGTACGCGACGTTGTAGTCGAACAGCTCGAACAAATCGGCACCGTCCGTGCGTTCGGGCGTTGCTGTCATGCCCAGCAAGAACGTGGGCCGAAAGTGGCTCAGAATCTTCCGATATGACTCGGACGCGGCGCCATGAGCTTCGTCGATGAGAATGTATTCGAACGCGTGCGGGTCGATGGATTGGAGCACATCGTCGCGCGACAGCGATTGGCGGGTCGCAAAGACGTACCGGGCGTCCGTTGCGCGTTCGGAACCACTGATCTTGCCGAAGTCGGACGGTGCGGCTCCGAGCACGCGCTGAAATTCTTGGATTGCCTTATCAAGAATCTGCTCGCGGTGAACGACAAAGAGAAATCGGTCTGGGTCGACCGCCCTCACGTCGAAGGCGGAGAGGATGGTCTTTCCCGTGCCCGTGGCGGAGATGACGATGGCCTTGTCTTTGCCTGATCGTCGAATAGCGTCGAGCTCCGAAAGTGCCTCGGCCTGCATCGCATTGGGAGCGATCAGCGGCAGGGGCCGATCCGGGTCGGGCATGCGAGTATCTCCGCTGCCCACAATCGTGCGCGTGCGCGAATTGCGAGGCGGTGCAACGTAGGTGAGTTCGTACTCGTCAACCCACTGCTCGGTGAGCTCAATTGAGTTTGACAGCTGGCCATCGACGAGGTGGTCGATTTGGTCTCCGAGGTCGCTGCCTTCCAAAGCAGACACCCGTAGATTCCACTCATGGTTCGTCACGAGCGCGCTCTTGGTCAGGTTTGAGCTGCCGAGGATCATCGTCACTCGGCTGTCGTGCTCAAAGATGTAACCCTTTGGGTGGAAGGCTGCCGCGCTGTGGAGGCGAACATCGATGCCGTGGTTACGCAGGGCAAGAAGTTCACGGAACGCACCCGGCGAGTTGAAGCCCAGGTAGTCCGACGTGATGATCGTCCCGGCTCCGCGAAAAGAGACGAGTTCTTGCTTTAGCAGCGAGATCGCACCGGGTGAGACGAAAGCCACCGAAAATACAAACTGACTCGATGTCTTGAGTTCTTCTCGCAAGGCGCGAAGCATCGTGTTGTCGTCGGCGTTGTCTACCAGCCGAGGACCATTTGCTTTTGGAGCGGCTACAGCACGGTTCGCGAAACCATATTCAAGGTCGAGTGCGAAGTCGCTCGACCAATCAAAGTCACGCGCCAACGGAATCGAAGTCTCGCTGGATTCGTTCAACGGCAGGCACGTCGGCCGGCGCCCACTCTAGGTCGAGGAGCCGCTCGGGCTTGAGCCAAACGACCGAAGCATGCTCGGTCAGCTTTGGTGTGCCCTCTATCAGCTCGCAGTAGAACGTTGTCAGCGTGACGATGCCAAAGTCGTACTCGTGGGCGGTGATTTCAACCTGCTCACCGACCGAGACTACGCATTCGAGTTCTTCGCGAATCTCCCGTTCAAGCGCTTCGCGCGGCGTCTCCCCCGCCTCGATCTTGCCGCCGGGGAACTCCCACATTCCTTCAAGGGCGCCTGGGCCACGTTGTGCACACAACACCTCGCCGTCTCGCACGATGACCGCGCCGACAACGTTGATCTGCTTTTTCACCTTGGCCTCCCACTGGCAGCGTACCGAAGGGGACGGACGTTCATCACGACCAGACCGTTCCACCACCGCCGACCCAACCGTTCCACCCCCACGCAACCCGATGGTTCCGCTACCCCCACGCCCCCACCCCCACCTCGCACATCCCCTACCCCTGAACTAAGCTGATTCCTGGGCAACACGCCCACTCAGGTATCTTGATATCAAGACACTTTTCAGCCTGTCACGCGAGGAGCTTGCCGCACGATGGCCAAGATCATCTACACCCACACCGACGAGGCGCCACTTCTGGCAACGCACTCGCTCCTTCCCATCATCAGCGCCTTTGCTGGCACCGCTGGTGTAGAGATCGAGACCCGCGACATTTCGCTCGCTGGCCGCATCATCGCGGAGTTCCCGCAGAAGCTGACCGACGAGCAGCGCATCGGCGATGCTCTGGCAGAGCTCGGCGGCCTGGCCACGACGCCCGAGGCCAACATCATCAAGCTACCGAACATCTCGGCATCGGTTCCGCAGCTGAAGGCAGCCATCGCTGAGCTTCAGGCCAAGGGTTACGACATTCCTGACTACCCCGACGAAGCGGAGACGGTCGAAGACCAGCACACCCGCGCTCGCTACGACAAGATCAAGGGTTCGGCTGTAAACCCGGTTCTCCGCGAGGGCAACTCCGATCGCCGCGCTCCGCTGTCGGTCAAGGAGTACGCACGCAAGAACCCGCACTCGATGGGCGCATGGACCCCCGAGTCGAAGACCAACGTTGCCACGATGGGTCAGAACGACTTCTTCTCGAACGAGAAGTCGGTCATCATCGAGGCTGACGACGTGCTGCGCATTGAGCACGTCAACGCTGCGGGCGACGTGAAGGTTCTCAAGGAGAAGCTCAAGGTTCTCCCGGGTGAGGTCGTTGACGGAACCTTCATTTCGGTTGCGAAGCTGGACGAATTCCTCGCTGCGCAGATTCAGCGCGCGAAGGATGAAGACGTTCTGTTCTCTGTGCACCTCAAGGCCACGATGATGAAGGTCTCTGACCCGATCATTTTCGGCCACGTTGTTCGCGCGTTCTTCGCCGATGTGTTCGCAAAGTACGGCACCGAACTGCTCGACGCCGGGCTCGATGGTAACAACGGCCTCGGCGCGATTCTCGACGGCCTGGGCGAGCTGCCCAACGGTGAAGAGATTCGCCGCGCCTTCGAGCAGGGCATCAAGGATGGCCCGCGCCTCGCGATGGTCAACTCTAACAAGGGCATCACCAACCTGCATGTTCCGTCTGACGTCATCGTCGACGCATCGATGCCTGCGATGATCCGCACGTCGGGTCACATGTGGGGCCCCGATGGCGCCGAGCACGACACGCTCGCCGTCATTCCCGACTCCTCCTACGCCGGCATCTACCAGGCCGTTATCGACGACTGCCGCGCCAACGGCGCGTACGACCCGGTAACCATGGGCTCGGTTCCGAACGTCGGCCTGATGGCTCAGAAGGCTGAAGAGTACGGCTCGCACGACAAGACGTTTGAGCTGGCAGAAGCCGGAACCGTTCGCGTCGTCAACCAGGCTGGCGACGTGCTCATTCAGCACGACGTTGAGGCGGGCGACATCTGGCGTGCATGCCAGACGAAGGACATCCCGATCCGCGACTGGGTCAAGCTTGCTGTTTCGCGCGCACGCGCAACCGGTGACAAGACGGTCTTCTGGCTCGACGAGAACCGCGCACACGACGCGAACCTGATCGCCAAGGTCAAGGCTTACATGCCCGAGCACGACACGACCGGCCTCGACATCGAGATCCTCGCGCCGTACGAGGCAACCAAGCTTTCGGTCGAGCGCATCCGCCAGGGTCTGAACACGATCTCGGTCACCGGTAACGTCCTCCGCGACTACAACACCGACCTGTTCCCGATTCTGGAACTCGGAACCTCGGCAAAGATGCTGTCGATTGTTCCGCTTCTCAACGGTGGTGGCCTCTTCGAGACCGGTGCCGGTGGTTCCGCCCCCAAGCACGTTCAGCAGCTTCTTGAAGAGAACTACCTGCGCTGGGACAGCCTCGGCGAGTTCCTCGCGCTGGCAGCCTCGTTCGAGCACTTCGCCAACGTGAACGGCAACGACAAGGCACGCGTTCTCAGCGAGACGCTCGACAAGGCAACCGGTACGTTCCTGCTCGAGAACAAGTCGCCGGGTCGCCGACTCGGAACCATCGACAACCGTGGTTCGCACTTCTACCTCGCGCTGTACTGGGCCGAAGAGCTCGCCGCGCAGACGGCTGACGCCGAGCTGGCTGCGGCCTTCGCGCCGCTGGCCGCAACGCTGCGTGCGAACGAGCAGACCATCGTTGACGAACTGCTCGCCGTGCAGGGAACGCCCGTTGACATCGGCGGCTACTACCGCCCCGACGAGGCTCTCACCTACCGCGTGATGCGCCCGTCGGCAACGCTCAACGCTGCGATCGACGCTCTGTAAGACGTTCGTTTAGCAACGGGGTGGCCCGGTCGGATCTTTGGATTCGGCCGGGCCATTCTCGTTGCGTCGCCTCCGGCCAGGAAAAAGGTGCCCGGTCACATTTAGATAAAAAATACTGCATCTAATAAGACTTTGCATAAAGAAAAACATCCTTTATCCTGGAGGAGTGAAATCTACCCCGCTCCCCGTGAAGCGCGCGCTGCGCACTATTGGGCAAAACATCGCCACGCAGCGCAAGCTCCTCGGCCTGACCGCGAAGATGGTCGCCGAGCGTGCCGGAACCACGCCACCCACCATCAGCAAACTGGAGAGGGGCGACGGCGCATCTCTGGAGATCACGATGAGCGTTCTTCGCGTCCTGGGCCTCATGAACGAGGTAGTCACGGCAACAGATCCGTACGAGACTGACCGCGGTCGCCTCATGGCTGACGAGGTGCTCCCCATTCGGGTGCGGGTACGTGACGATGGCTGAGCCAATCGAGGTCACGACAGTGATCTCCGGCCAAGACGTGCTGGCCGGCCGAATTCACCGCACACGCGCCACCGGGTCCTTCACGTACGACGACGACTATCTCCGCAACCGGGCGGCCTTCCCGCTCGCACCCATGCTCAGCCTCCATCGCGGCGCGTTCCCCTTGGCAGCAGCGAACCCTTTCAGCGATTCCGCGCCAGATACCTGGGGGCGAAAGGTACTCAACCGCGCCGCCGGGCGAACACTCGATGAGATCAGCCTGATGCTTGGTGTCAGCGACGAGAGCCGTCAGGGCGCCACCCGTTTCTGGGAGAACGGAATCCCGTGCGCCGACGAAAACGGCGTCCCTGCAGAATCAGACCTCACCGCCTTGATGCGCGTCGCCGATCAGATCGAACGCAACGAGCGCGACATCGACAATGCCGCCGTGCGTCGACTCTTCCGTGCGACGGGATCACTGGGTGGAGCACGCCCCAAGGCGAATGTGCGACTTGGGTCAGAACTGTGGCTGGCCAAGTTTCCGAAGCCCAACGGCGACGACTGGAACAAGATGGCGTGGGAGGCGGTCATGTTCGAACTCATGCAGCGCGTCGGCATCGACACCCCCACACACTTAGCTAAGCAATTCACCGTCGACGGCGAGCGACGCACGGTGCTGCTACTGAAGCGATTCGACCGTTCCGTCGACGGCGTCAGAATCCCGTATATCTCGGCGATGACGGCTCTGGAAGCCGGCGATGGTGAAGGCGGCGACTGGGTTGACGTCGTCGACTTTGCGCGTCTGAACGGCGCCGACACCCGGGAACTCTGGCGGCGAGCTCTCTTCGGCGCCGCAGTAGGAAACCTCGATGACCACCTACGGAACCATGGGTTCCTGCGCCGAGGAACCAGCTGGCAGCTCTCCCCCGTCTTCGATGTCAACCCAGAGCCGCTCGGTGACGGCGACGATCATCAGCTCTCGCTGGCCGGCGAGAACTCCGTCACCATCGAGGCGATACGACAGCGCGACTCACTCCGGCTGTTTGACGTGGACGAGGCCGACGCAGATGATTTCGCGGTTGAACTGCGCGCCGCACTCGCCGATGCCAGCCGGTTGGCGACGGCGAACGGCGCCGATTCTCGGTCCGTCGCCGTCATGGACGATCGCATCGCAGCTGCGATCGAAGCGCTCTAGCGTCGCGGGGAAGGCGCGGCGGATTTCCGAACGCCCTCAATCGCCCTTCTCTGCCGCCAGTCTCCGATTGGTCTTAGCCGTCGCCACAGCGGTGTAAGGGTCTTCGGGCCAGGGGTGCTTCAGATACCGGCCGCGCGTCTCAGCCCGAACCTGCGCATAGGGCCCGGCCCAGAACGAGGCCAGGTCTGCCGTTACCGCCAGCGGATGACCGCCGGGAGACAGCAAATGGAAGATGACCGGAACTCTCCCGCCAGCGACCCGCGGAGATTCCAGCATTCCGAAGCACTCCTGCAGCTTCACCGCAACCACGGCCGACGGGTTGACGTCGTCGTGAAGCGAGTACTGCACCCGGATCATCGCGCCGCTCGCCACCCGCAGACGTTCCGGAACAAGCTCATCAAAGGCGACGGCCTCGGGCCATGGCAGCAACCGTCGCAGTGCCGAGGTCAAGTCGATCTTCGACACCGACTTGCCTGCCGCGAGCGCGGACATCTCGGGCGCGAGCCACTCGTCCAGTCGAGCGAGCAACGCATCGTCCGACATCGACGGCCACGGTTCGCCGATCACGCGGTGCAACAACGCGAGCCGCGAGCGCAATGCGACCGCGCTCTCCGCCCACTCGAACAGGTCGAGCCCGCGAGCTTGCAGAGCGCGACGCACAGCGGCTTCCGTTTCGACCCCGGCTTTCACAGACACCGGAACCGAGGAGCGCACGATAGCGCCGACTCGCTTTTCGCGGCGGGCGACCACGCGACCGTCGGTGAAGGTCGCTTCGATCCGATCTGTCGTCAAGTGCTTTGCGGCGACGAGCGCAGACTCTTCATCAAGCGCCGCCGCGGACCGGATGACGGCACCCGTTCCCGCGGCGACCCGACTCGTCGCGCGCGTGATGTCGGCGACGGCCAGCCACTCGCCACCCGCCAGCTCTCCTGCGACTCCTGCCCTGGTTCCGGACGCCAGCTGAAACACCCCGTCTGCCACCCGGCGCGCGATGCGATCGGGAAACGCGAGCGCCACGATGAGGCCGACGGAATCAGCGCGGGTGGAACCATTTGCTCGGCCCGCGAGGCGGGTGAAGCGATCAACCTCACGGCTCCAGGAGCGATGCTGCGGATGCCTGCCATCGCGCAGCGCCCGCAGCGTGGCGTCGAGGTCAGCGTCGTCGGCGCGAATGTCGTCGTTCACCGCGGCGACGACCTCGGCCGCGACTCGTGAACCCACAAGCTCAGCCCCATCGAGCAGCGCTCGCGCGAGCCGCGGGTCAGCGGGTATGCGGGCGAGCTTGTGGCCGAGCGCCGTTGCCTTCCCCTGGGCATCGACAGCACCCAGGGCCTGGAGTGCGGTTTCGGCACGCGCCACCGCGGTGGCTGGCAGCGCGTCGGGCAAACGCAGACCCTCACCGCGTGGAGCGCCCCAGCAGGCCAACAGGAGCGCGGCATCGGTGAGGTCGGTGGACAACATCTCTGGGGTACCGAATGCGGGGGCGGCAGCGAACGTGCGTTCATCGACGCAGCGGATCACGGTGCCCGGCCCGAGACGCGCGGCACGACCGGCGCGCTGCACGGCGGATGCGCGTGGGGTTGAGACGGTTACAAGGCCTGACATCCCGCGGCCGGAGTCGTACATCGGAACTCTCGATAGGCAGGAGTCCACCACGATGCTCACGCCCGGAACCGTGAGCGACGACTCAGCGATCGAAGTCGCGACGATAATTCGTGTCTGCTGGCCAGCACCGCGTTCTGAGACGGCGCGATCCTGTTCGCGAACCGGTGCCTGACCATGGAGTTCGAGCACATCGGCGTCACGCACATCGTCGCGCAGATGCATCGCGATCACGCTTACCTCGCGCGCGCCTGGCGCAAACACCAAGATGTCGGTGTCTGGTTCGTGGCCATGCGCGTCTACCGCGACCTGCGCAACGTGGCGCAGAAAGCCGGGGGTTACGCCTCGTTCATCCATGCGGTCGCCCGGCGGTGGTGCCCATCTAATGTCGAGCGGATGCGCGACCGAATCGTGCGACACGATCGGCGCCGGATCGGAGTCGCCCAGAACAGCGGCGAACCGCTCGGCGTCGACGGTCGCCGACATGGCGACAACGACGATGTCGTCGCGGAGCTGGCGCACTTCGCCCAGCAACCCGATGAGGAGATCGGTGTCGATTGCGCGCTCGTGAACTTCATCGAGGATGACGGCGCCAACGTCGGTGAGTCCGGGATCATCCATGAGCCGCCGCAGCAGAACCCCCGGCGTCACCATCTCGATCCGTGTTTCATCGGTCATCGAGCGCTCGCCACGCACAGTGAACCCCACACGGTCGCCGAGGTTTGAATTGTCGAGGCTCGCGAGGCGACGCGCCGCGGCGCGGGCCGCCACCCGTCTCGGCTGGGTCACGATGACGCGGCCTTCGACACGGTTGGCGACAAGGGGCGGGACCAGGGTGGTCTTTCCTGTTCCGGGTGCGGCTGTGATGACGATTGCGTCAGTTGCGTCGAGCGCGGTGTCGACGTTGCCAAGAGCACCCTTGAACGCCAACCCGCGCCCGATAGCGGCGAGGTCAAAATCGGCGGTCATGTGTCTACCTTCCCGGTGGGGATTGTGTCGTTTTCGGTACGTCGCTTCACAGACGCGAGCGCAACGGCCAGGCAACCGTGGAGTGGTCTACTTTCCGGCCGGTCGACTGTTCGACTTTGGCTGATGACACAATGCTCGCCGCAGGATTCCTCCGGGCTTCATCTGCCCGCGCCCGTACCGGTCCTTTCGGTCTGGTTTGATTCCTTTGCGTATCGGACGAACCCGACACCGCGCAGCGTTCTCGCTTCAATGCATACGCTACCCTCAAGCCATGCCCCAGTTGAGCGTCGCCAATCGCACACTCTCTCGCATCCCAAAGCGAGCCGAAAAGCAAGAAATCGAGGTGCTCCACCGCACGTTCTCTGATTCGGGAGTCTTTGATGTCATCGACACCGTCGATAGCCAGATCATCTACGGGCGCCGTGGAACAGGAAAAACCCACGCGCTGAACTACCTAGCGAGCGAGAAACGTGAAAGCGGTGAGTTGGCTGTCTACCTCGATCTCCGCACTGTTGGTAGCCCAACGGGGGTCACTGGTGGCCCTCCCGCTGATCGAGCCGAGCGCGCAACGCGACTGCTGATTGACATTCTCGGAGCCTTGCACGAGGAGTTACTGTCCAGCGCCCTGGAAGGCGCCACCACCGGGGACGAATTATTGGTTGCGCGCGCCAACGCCTTCGCGCAAGCAATTGCTCGCGTTCGCGTCGAGGGGACGGTGTCCCGCGGGCGCACAAGTCGCCAATCAACATCATCGGGATCCAATTTCGCTGCCGAGCTATCTGGGGGTTTTCACGGTGGTCGTGTAACAGCGGCGACTATCGCAGGCGAGACTTCCTCGAATGAGCACCGGGAGGAGGTCAATGGTGTCGAAACACACGAAATCCACTTTGGTGAGGTCTCACGAGCGCTTCGTGATCTCACCGAGAGCTTGGCAACCAAACGCTTGTGGATATTGATCGATGAATGGTCGAGCCTTCCGCCAGAACTGCAGCCTTTCCTTGCAGAATTCCTTCTTCGCTCGGTTCTTCCGCTTAAGAAAATCGTGGTGAAGATCGCGGCTATCGAGCACCAGTCCGTATTCCGCACGACAAGTGGAGACGCAACCATCGGGTTCGAAGTCGGGGCCGATATATCGGCGAACGTCAACCTTGATGATTTCATGGTCTATGAAGGAAACGAGGAGCGGAGCGTCGAGTTCTTCAGCGACTTGTTCACGCGCCACGTCGCTGCGGGAGAGGGCCTGGTGCCTGGTATCGACACCTCGGTTCCGTCCTCGGTAATCACCGTGGCTTTCTCAGATTCCCGCGCATTCGCGGAGCTTGTCCGCGCGGCTGAGGGTGTACCCCGCGACGCACTGAATATTGCTGGCATCGCAGCCACCCATGCGCTCGACACGAAAATCACGGTTCCCCTAGTTCGTCAAGCTGCACGCGACTGGTACCAGTCTGACAAACTGAAGGCGCTCGAGAGTCGACAAGAAGCAATCAGGCTACTGCATTGGATCATCGATGAGGTTATCCGAGGGAAGAAAGCCCGTGCGTTCCTTGTCACAGAAGATGAATCGCATAGTCCAGAGATTCTTACGCTCTTCGACGCACGCGTGTTGCACCTTGTGCGGCGGGGATATTCTGCGCAAGACGATCCTGGTGTGCGGTACAACATCTGGAACATTGATTTCGGCGCCTATGTCGACCTCATACGCACCAAGAACGCGCCGCAGGGCGCCCTCGCTATCGGCAATGATGATTCAACGTTTGCAACAGTAGATGTGCCAGCCGAAGACAGACGCGCCATTCGGCGAGCGATCCTGACGCTCAAGGACTTCGCATCACCCAGATAGCCGGACCCGAATTATGCCGAAGATTCCTCTCACGCGACCTCAGAGACGCCAAGAAACAAACTGCCGCCGGAGCCGACCGGGACGTTACTTGATGAGAGGAGAGCCCAGCTTCTGACCGAGCGGGAGCATCATGCAGTTTCCGTTCTACAGGGGCGATCTCTGGCACTTCACCAACAATGCGGGCCGATGCCCTAATCCGGGAACTCAACGTGCCGTATCTTCATCGGCGACAGCGCCGCATCGAGGAGAGCTGGGCGCACGAAACGGTAGTGAAATTCGTCTAGCCGGGACTGCGAGGTGGGCGCCGCAAGCGCTGCCAACTCCGCAACGTCGATCTCGCTGCTAGCTTCAACATCTACGCGGCAAGGGAAGGGTTCGACGCTGAGTGTGCCCGCTACCAGAGTCGGCATGGCATAGTCGCGTACCCACGCAGCCAATCTTTATAGTTCCGCTGCTGGCGAGACCACCCACGTGGAAGGTGCTGGTCGCGCGATGCATAAGCTCGGGTAACTGTCGATCAACCGGACCTCGCCAACACGCCCATCTGGAGCCGCCCGGGAACCGATGGTCACCGGCTCGGCAAGGAGACCGAGACCAGTGAGAGCACCGTCCTCGCCGTGGATGAGCTGTCGCGCAACGCTCGCACGAATCGATCGGTGTTTGTCGGTATTCGAGTACTCCTGAAGAAGAATGAGCGGGTGTACAACTTCGGGGTTGCGTCCGGCCGCTGCGACTAGGCGGTGCGGGATGGACGGGATGCCGCTGTCATCGCGGAATGGCTGAAGAGATGACACTCGCTCGTGGAGTTCCGTAGTTGGGTCACCCAACGCCGGAACATCCTTCCGGATGCGCTTGGCCCACTCATTGAATTTCAACTTCTCCTGGTAGGCCGGCAAAGCTACCTTTCGCGATGCCACGTCCGAGAGTAAACCTTGCTCTAGCTCGACCAGGTACCAGACAACGTTGTCAAGTGCCGTACGGAGATGATGGATGCCTTCCGAAAAGAGAAGTGCTACATCATACGGTACTGGCGAGATTGCCGACACCTCGACGCGAGTACGTCCGTCAGCTGAACGCAGCTCCGTTAGCTCAATCGGATCGGACTTCGACCAATCGAGCGATCGCATAGCAATTCGATAGAAGCTGTCGTCGGCGCGCGAAAGCCTCGCGACGATCGGAGCGAGCTGTTGCGGGAGCCAGTTCTTCAGCACATCTAAGTATCCCGGACGGATGGCCTATCCCGATCTCATCCACGGCCGGCGACTTACTCGGACGAAGGCAAAGCCACGTGCTTCCTCTCCACGTTTCGCTACGGCTGGTTCGCAGAAACCACAGACCCGCCGCTCGCGACACACCGCCGCGGTCTTCACCACGAACGTACTATGCTTCGTGCATGAAGAGGTCAGAGCCTTTCGACGCATCGGCCATATCTGCGGAGATTTCCATCGCGCGGTCCGAAGGTCGCGCGATGGTTGCTGGCGCGCTTGATTTTCTACTCCACGACGATGCGTTACACGAAGACGATCTCGCATACTTCGCTTTTTTGGAGCGTGCACAAGCAATGCACATCGGAGTTGTCGATCTGGTTGAACGCGGAAATCCAATCGCATCCGTGACGCTCCTGCGGGCATTTGCAGAGAATCTCGCTGTTGTGTACTACCTCGCCGATCGGCCCAGCGAGGTTCAGAAACTTGGTCCAGGCGCAACCCAAGGGTTCCCAATTGGACGCGTGATTGCCGCGGCGAACAAGTCCCTCCCGGGCTTCAAGGATCTCTATGCGCACTGGAGCAATATCGCGCATCCATCAGGCAAAGGCGGTTTCCATACACTCGACGTGTCAGACGACGGAACCTTCACGTGGCAGTCACACCCAAAGTTCCGGTCACTCGACGATGCTCACCAGATACTCGACTGGCTCAGCGATCTATGCAGCCTGACCCGCCAAATCATTGTGCACACGGGAGCACGGCTCTCTAATGGCACACACGACTGACGGTTCGATCGCATCAACCGATGTGCAGAGACGGCACGGCTTGCTTGTTTGGGTTCTTTCTGGATTTCAGTCTCGAAGGATTCTATTCACCCGAATATTCCCTGCCGAATCCGGCCCCATGGCAACAACCCAGGCATAGCCTTGAAGTAGACCCCGCAACACACCCAACAGCGGGCTCAAAAACAAGGAGCAAATCATGCGCGCCGTACGTTTCACCGACTGGAAGACCAAGCCGTCGCTGAAAGAGGTTCCTAAGCCCACCCCCGGCCCGGGCGAGGTGCTACTGAAGGTTGCGGGAGCTGGCGCGTGCCACTCGGACGTCGCGATCTATGCCGACTTTGAGGCTGGCATAGTTCACGGGCTCGACCCCGAATACACGCTCGGCCACGAGAACTCGGGCTGGGTTGAAGAGGTTGGCGAGGGCGTCACCGGATTCACCAAGGGCGACGCCTACCTCGTGTTCGGCCCCATCGGCTGCGGCCACTGCACCGCATGTTCGCGCGGCCAAGACACCTACTGCGAGAACGCCGCCACCAACCCGTACCAGGGCATCGGCCTCGGTCGCGACGGCGGCATGGCTGAATACCTTACGGTTCCGGCTCGCAACCTCATCCCCCTCGGCGACGCAGACCCGGTCGCCGCAGCACCCCTCGCAGACGCTGCCCTCACGCCGTATCACGCCATGAAGCTGTCACTCCCCCAGCTCAACAAGGGCGGCGCGACCGCTCTCGTCATCGGCCTCGGCGGCCTCGGCCAGATCGCCGTACAGATCATCAAGGCCCTCACCGGCGCGACCGTCATCGCCACCGACATGAAGCCCGAAGCGATGGAACTCGCCGCCTCGCGCGGCGCCATCACGGTACCCGGCGGAGAAGGCCAGGTCGAGAAGATCCGCGAAATCACCGGCGGACGCGGCGTCGACGCCATCTTCGACTTCGTCGGCATCAAGCCCACGATCGAACTCGGCCAGCAGACCATGGCGCAGGGCGGGCGCCTCACCGTCGTCGGCATCGCCGGCGGCGTCGTTGAGTGGTCGTTCTTCACCAACCCCTACGAAGCCGTCATCACCAACACCTACTGGGGCACGATCGAAGACCTCCACGAGGTCGTCAAGATGTACCAGGCGGGCCAAATCGTTCCCGATGTGCAGCGCTTCACCATGGACCAAGCACTCGAAGCCTACGAACTCCTCGAATCGGGCAAGCTCTCGGCACGCGCCGTCGTCATGCCCAACGAATAACATTCGCGCATTCGTCTTCGGGCGAAAGGGGCGCCTGGAACCATGGGGTTGCGGGCGCCCCTTGCTTTCGGAGGCGTCGGGAGACGTGGCGAGCCGCTGACGCCGATGGCGGCAGCATCCGCCAGGATGGAAGTGCCACGAGAAGTGGGTTGGAAGAACACACGCTCCGGATGACAGCGTTGCCGCCACCGAGCAGATTAGGTGCCGCCATGAGAACAGATGTCGTCAAGCCGCGAGACGTATTCTTCAACCCAACGCGATTCGTGGTTCCGCTCTTTCAGCGACCGTACGTGTGGTCAAAGGACTTGCAGTGGGAACCGCTGTGGAACGACATCACTCGGCTCATCGAGGTGATCGCGCAACACAATCAGAATGCAACGCATTTTCTTGGGGCGATCGTCCTGCAGCAGACCCCGGCCGGGCTCGGCGCATTGCCGACGTGGAATGTCATTGACGGCCAACAGCGACTTACCACGCTGCAGATTCTGCTCGATGCCTTGCACGGTCAGCTCGAGCAGCGCGGATGGTCACAGCTCGCGGGTCAGATTCTGCCCCTCATCGAGAATCCCACCGACTTCCGTGTCGATGAATCCGACCGCTTCAAACTCTGGCCCACCAACCGCGACCGCGAAGGCTATGCCGCGGTGATGGCTGCGCCGGCGCCCGTCGATTACGACTCAATTCTGCATTCCCGCTTGAGCATCGCTCACCGGTATTTCTCCGAAGCGATCGATGCCTGGCTCGGTGATGGCGACATCGCGGAGCAGCGCGGTCGAATGCTCGTGCCGGCTATCACTGAGCGCCTCGAAATCGCCGCGATTCGACTCGACGCGTACGAAGACGCGCAGGCGATCTTCGAAACACTCAACGCTCGAGGCACTCCGCTGTCCGCCGCCGACCTCATCAAGAACTTCGTCTTCCAAAATTTCGCCGGCTCGCCGCAAGGCGCTGAAGAGGCTTACCTCAAATACTGGGCCGACTTCGAAACTCCGTGGTGGGAGGAGTTGGTCACGACGGGTCGCGTTACCAACCCTCGCGCCTCGCTTTTCCTCTGGCAATGGCTCACCGCTCGAACGCTCGAAGAGTTCCCCATCCGCGAGGTATTCACGCAGTTCAAGCACTACGTGAACACGTCCGCAAAAGACATACCCTCGCTCCTCGCTCATATTCGCACTTCTGCGGATCGCTATCGCGAGATCATCGAGGCTTCCGAGAAGAACAGTGGCGTGCTCAGCCGGGTCGAACTTTTCAGCTATCGCGTCGGAACCCTCGACTCCGAGGTTTCGCGCCCCCTCATTATCTGGCTTGACGAGCCCGAACAAGCCGCGCTCACTCAGGCCGACAAGAACCAGATCGTGACGACCCTGGAGAGTTGGTTTGTTCGTCGGTCGCTGGTGAAGGCGCCCTCGCAAGGAACCAACCGCTTCATCATTGAACTACTGAGAACGTTGCGCTCGCTACCACCAGCGGAACAAGCGGACGCTGTCGCCCAGCACCTCGCGTCTACGGACCTCGCTCACGGATACTGGCCCGGCGATAGCGAGGTTCGCGAAGCGCTCGTCGGTACGAAGGCATATCTCAAGTACCGCCGCAACCGGCTCCGCATGGTGCTCGAAGCTATCGAAGACTCTAAGCGTGGCTATCCCGACGGCAAGCGATTTGCGATGGAGCCCGTTCCACGCAATAGCGGAACCATCGAACACCTCATGCCACAAAAATGGCGCAAGCACTGGGTGGCTGACCTAACGGAGGAGCAGCAACAAGCACGTGATGTGATTCTCCATCAGCTTGGCAACCTGACGTTAACCAGCCAAAAACTCAACAGCTCGCTCAGCCACGGTAGCTGGGATTCCAAGCGCAACGAGCTCACCAAAGATGTGAATCGACTGACATCCGAGGTCCTCAGTTCAGCCCCTGCGACATGGGACGAGGCGCACATTGAGGCGCGCACAGAAAAGCTCGTTGAGCTGGTTCTCGGCATCTGGCCCGTTCCTGATGGTCATGTCGGTCGGGTCGCCGAGGTGCGCACGCGGCCAACCACTCTCAGCGGCGTGTACGTGCATCACCTTGTGAATTCGGGACTTCTCCCCGCAGGGTCGCGGCTTCGTTCACGCTTTCAAGACCCGCAGCACACCGATGCGCTCGCCATCGTGCTCGAAGACGGGTCGCTTCAGGTCGGAGACGCCGTCGCGGACTCCCCCTCGGGCGCCGCGCAACGCGCGACGGGTCGGCCAGCGAACGGTTGGTGGTGGTGGGTTCTTGAAGGAACCAATCGCTCGCTGAGCGAAGTGCGAGCGGAATACCTCGCCGAGCACGCGACGCTCGCCGACTGAATCACACAACACACGCCCCGAAGGGGTGTGACCTTCGCCGCGAGATAACGCGGAATTTCGGCGTTCCTACCCCTCCACCCAAATCCAACTCACACAAATAGCGTGCGCTATACTATAGTGATTGAAACCTGCCGCCCACCCGAGGCGTTCGCAGAAATCACGGACTATCCCCCCGGAGAGTTGAGCAAAGGAGCTCCATGAACGCACAAGACGTCGCGGCGCCCGAGTCAGCACAGCTGACAGGCAAAGCCACCAAAACCGAGCGCAAGCACCTCCGCGCTCTCAGCTGGGGCCACGCGCTCGAATGGTACGACTGGGCAATCTTTGGCCTGCTTTCTTCGTATCTCGGAGCCCACTTCTTCCCCGCCGACAACGAACTCGCCTCGACCCTGAATGCGCTCGCCGTCTTCGCCGTCGGCTTTGTTGCCCGCCCCCTCGGTGGCGTGATCTTTGGTTCCATCGCCGACCGTCTCGGCCGCCGCAAGATCATGATATTCGCGATCGCCGCCGTCGCCTTCGGTAGCTTCGTGATCGGCATCCTCCCCGACTACGAGACCATCGGCGTCGCGGCTCCGATCATCGTCGTCGCCATGCGCCTGCTGCAGGGTCTCTCCGCAGGTATTGAGGCGCCGCTCGGCACCGCATACGCGCTGGAACTGGTTCCGAACCGCCCCGGCTACGTTTCGGGCTTCTTCGGCTTCTTCAACAACCTCGGCAACCTGCTGGCTCCGCTGTCGATCTTCTTCCTGACGCAGATTCTCACGGGCGACAACCTCGCTGAGTGGGGCTGGCGCATTCCGTTCATCATCGGTGGCTTGTTCGGTCTGCTGGTGCTGTGGCTGCGCGCAACCCTTCCCGAGACCCTCGACGTTGACACCGCTCGCGCCGAGACCGCACAGAAGAAGGCCTCCTCCAGCGCCATCTGGGCTGACGTACGCAAGTACTGGCTGAGCGTTCTGGCAACCGTCTTCATCGTCGGCGCCATCCAGGCCTACAACTACACGTGGATCGCTGGCCTCCCCAACCTGGCACGTGCCGCGTACCAGGAAGACCCCAGCGCTGTCTTCGGCATCACGACCGGCTTCGGTGTGTTCATGACGCTCGGTGCTCTCGCGCTCAGCAAGGTGCTCGACCGATTCCCGATGTCGAAGGTCTTCGTGATCGCTCGCATCCTCGCTATCCCGACGATCTTCCTCTCGCTGCTGTACTCGGCGCCGGGCATCGGAACCTTCGCCGGCGTGATGTTTGGTGGCGCCATCGTGCTGCTGCTCAACATGACGATCTTCGTCACCGTCTCCAACTCGCTGCTGCCCAAGCACATCCGCGGCACGGGCCTCGGCCTCGGCTACGGCGTTGGCGTCGCCCTCTTCGGTGGCACCGCGTCATACCTGTTGCTGTGGCTTCAGGGCGAGGGCATGTTCTGGGTCTTCCCCGTCTACATCGCCATCCTGTGCGCAATTAGCGTGATCCTGTATCTCGCAGCCAAGAAGCGCAACGGCATCTTCGTCGGTAAGTAGTCCGGCTCTCTGCGCGGTGCCGTCGGCGACGTCGGCGGCACCGCGCAGGTTCGCACAGACACCGGAACCATAGAAAGAACGGAACCATGGAACGCTTCATCATTGACACCGACCCCGGCATCGACGACGCCGGAGCACTGTTCTGGGCACTCGCCACAGACAAGTTCCACGTCGAGGCGCTCACCATCAACTTCGGAAACGTGAACGTGCAGAAGGCGGCCGCCAACGCCCGCAAGATCACGCACCTTTCGGGTCGTTCCGACTTGCCGATCTACCTGGGCGCGCCCCGCCCTCTCGTTGGCGAACCAAACTTTGCCGAGCACATCCACCGCCCCAGCGGCGTTGGCTTCTGGGAGTACCCCGACCCGGCTCCCGGCACCGACGGCCCGACCGAGGCCGTGCAGAAGATGATCGAGCTCGTAATGGCAAACCCGGGCGAAATCAGCATCATGGCACTCGCGCCGCTCACGAACGTCGCCCTCGCGATCTCGCTGGAGCCAAAGTTCGCAGAGAACGTGCGCCGCATCATCTACATGGGCGGCGCCGCCCTCACGTGGGGCAACGCATCCCCCGTGGCCAGCGCCAACATCTTCAACGACCCAGAAGCCGCCGAAATCGTCGTGCAGTCTGGCGCCAAGCTGACGCAGGTTGGCCTTGACGTGTGCCGCAAGTTCTCGGTCACCCCTGACCGCGTCGAGAAGCTGTGGGCATCGGGTTCACCCATGGGTCGCGCGCTGTGCGAAATGATCGGCTACCCCGACCGCCACCAAGACATCACTGAGATGCCGGAGTGGAAGACCGAAGGCATGCACCTGAACGATGTTCCGTGTGTTGCCTACGCCATCAACCCCGACTGGTTCGAGGTGCGTCACCTGCGCGTCGACGTCGAGCTCGACGGCAAGCACGCTCGCGGCCAGACCGTCGTGCAGATGATCGACCGCTGGGGCGGCGTGCCCAACGTTGACGTTCTGATGGACATTGACGCGCCGGCCGTCGCCGATGCACTCGTTGAGGCCGTCACGGCGTTCGGAACCAGCAACTAGCGTTCGGAACCAGCAACTAGCGTGATTGACCGCTGCCTGCTCTGAGCATGGTCAGCAGCGAAAGCCTTCGGCCGTGGATCTCCCCCCACCACGCCCGAAGGCTTTCGTGTATTGCGTGAACCGATCGTGTTTCGCGTGAACTTAGGAAAGGTACGACATGACCCAAGCACTCCTCCCCTCAGACGCGGAGCTCATCGAGGCCGCCTCCGCCCTCCTCTCGCGCGTGCACGACCCTCGCGCCGTGCGGGTTGCCGCCGCTGCCCGAGGTGTCTCGGGCGCCGTGTACCTCGGCGTGAGCCTCGCCACCCCGCGCGTCAAGGTGTGCGCCGAGAGCAGCGCGGTCGCCAACGCGAAAATCGGCGGCGACGAGGCGATCACCACGATCGTTTCTGTCGGACTCGGCGCTGACGATGTTCCGCACGTCATCAACCCGTGCGGGGTGTGCCGCGAACTTATCCCGAAGTTTGGCCACGAACTGCGTGTGCTCATCGACACCGGCGACGGCGTTGTCGCCGCGGCTTCCCCCGACGAACTCCTGCCGATGCCATGGGTCCGCGCTCGCGCGTACGAAGACTAAGAAGACTTCGAACCACGAAGAATGCCCCCGAACTCGCGTGAGTTCGGGGGCATTCTTCGTTGCGGCTTAGCGCCAGGGAAGGGGGCGACGCAGAGTCTCGCCGATCATCTCCAGCACGCCGTCAAAGTTCATGTCCACCACAACCCGCTGCACCGGACGCGTCTCATCCTTAACCGGGTGCACGCCGGCCAGGTAGCGGTCACCCGTCGCCGGGTCTTCGAACGTCTGCAGCGGGCGCATCACCGATGCCGTGATCAGGTCAGGGCGAAGCAGGGCGGCGACGGCCATGCTGTCGTTGATACCCATAACGCGCTCATCGCCGGGCTGCGGGTACGAGCGGCTGTAGAAGCCCGCGTAGTCCGCGCTGATCTTGGTGATCAGCTCGGCGGGCGCGTAGCCCGTCGACTGCGCGATCTCGATGAAGAAGTCCTCCGGAACCAGCGCCTGGCGGGTCACATAGGGCCCACACCACGTCACGTCACCCTCGTGAGCGGCAACGGCCTCAGCAGCGTCGATGTCGAACGTGACGTTGGGGTCGCGCGAGACGCGGAACCGGCGATCAGCCCATGGTTCCGTGTCGCGGTAAAGCGCAGGGCCGAGCGTGCCGACGATCGTCGTGCTGCGCAGCTTCTGCAGCAGCTCGGGTTCACGCTCCAACGCGCGGGCAAGGTTGGTCTGCGGGCCAATGGCGAGATAGTCGATCTCGCCGGGGTACTGGTACACCAGGTCAAGCACGACGTCAACGCCGTTGGGCTCGGTCGCCACCGATACTTCGGGGCGCAAGCCGGTGTTTCCGAATCCGTCCTCGCCGTGAATGCCGGGGTTCATGCGCAATTCCTGCTTGATCGGAACATCGCTGCCACGGTACACCGGAACATCCTGGCGCCCGCAGATGTCGAGAACGTAGCGTGCGTTATCGGCCGCACGCTCACCCGTGGTGTTTCCGAAGACGCTGACCACCGCGAGGATATCCACCTCGGGGTCTGCTGCGAGCAGCATGATGGCCAGCGCGTCGTCAACACCCGTGTCGGTGTCGATGATCACTTTTCTCTTCGTCATGATTTCTGCCTTTCCGCTGCTTCGATGCAACAGGTGTGAGGGTGAAGCTTTACGGCGCGCTGAGTCCAACGCTCGCGAAGGCCGCTTGCGCGCGGGCTTCGGTGAGCGATGCCGCGAATGCCAGCGCGGATGGAGGTGCAGCAACGCCAGCGCCGATCGCGAAGCGACCATAGGACTGCAGTGCGTGCGGAATCGGCGCCACCACGTGCTCGCCGGCAACCGAACGCAACTCCGAGACCTGCTGGATAGCGACGTCAGCGCGACCGTCGATCACTGCTTCTGCGGTGAGACCCGCGGGGAACCGCACGGCGCGCTCGTCGATGACGTCGAGCAGGTCGCGCTCGCGGAGCACATTCATGAAGTGGATTCCGCTGGCGCCGGAGAGCGTGTACGCGACGCGCGAGTCGCGCAGGTACTGCACAAACGCCTCTTCGGTGTCGGCCGTCGGCGCAGGGCTGTCAGCCAGCCGCGCAAACCCGACGGCCGAAACCGCGATGTCTACGACGGTGTCCGCGTTCAAAATGCCCTGAGCGGCCAGATCGTGCGCGGAGGCCGAAACGCCGAGAAACAGATCGGGGCGCTCACCGGCTGCGATCTTTTCGAGCAGCACGGTCGTCGGCTCAAACGTTGCCACGATGCGCTCGCCGGTGGCCGCTTCGAACGCCGGGATGAGTTCTTCAACGAGAGGCTGTCGAACAACGAGTCCGCTGTAGAGAGTGATCATGGGCGGGGCTCCTGAGGGGTCTGAGGCTGCAGCGCAGCGAGCTGATGTTCCGTCAGGGGTGCGGTGCGCATCCCCTGGGTGAGGAAGAAGATTTGCGCGGTGTGTTCGAGCTCTTCGAGCGCGTCCAGCGCCGACTCCAGATCACTCCCGGCAATAACGGGGCCGTGGTTGCGCAAGAGCAGCGCGTGCGAGCGCGTGGCCGCTTGCTGCACGGCCTCGGTCGCCGCCTTGTCGCCGGGTGCAAAGTAGGGCAACACTTCGAGGGGTGCGACCCGCATGCCGTAGTAGGCCGTGAGCGGCGGCAGTGGTTGCGCCTGATCAAGGTCGGCTAAGCACGAGAGCGCCGCCGCGTGCACCGAGTGTGTGTGCACAATTGCCTGTGCCGTCGGCCTCGACTGCAGCACGGCGACGTGCAAGAACGCCTCTTTTGTGGGCGGCGGGCCATCGAGATGACGGCCGTCAGCGTCGAGAACAGAAAGCTCGGCGGCCGAGACATCGGCCAGGCTCACGCCGGTCGGCGTCACGAGAATGTGATCACCTTCGCGCACGGCCAGATTGCCCGTACGACCGTGGGTGAGACCGCGCCGGTGGATCGAGTGCGCGACTCGTTCGAGAGTCTTGCGCAACTCAGTCATGGCTCGCGCCTCCGGCAAGCGACGTGAACATGTCGACCTCGCCAAAGTTTCCTGACTTCAGCACAAGATGCACGCCACCGGCAACGTCGTGAATCCACGGCGCACCCACGGCGGCCTCATCTCCCACCACGGCAACCGTGGTTCCGAGTTCACGAATCACGGCACCCGACGTCTCGCCTCCCGCGACGAGCATGCGCTGAACGCCACGATGAGCCAGGCCGTTGGCGACGATTCCTGCCACCTGTTCGTACAGTTCTCCGGCCTCGGGCAGTTCGTCATTGCGTTCTTCAGCAGAGCTTGACGAGTAGATCATCGCCGACGTGTCTGTGGGCTGTTCGTCCCACCACGTCAGCGCTGCTTCAGCCAGCTGAGCCGCGGTCTGGCCCGGTGCCGCGACGACGCGATGCGACAATCCGCCCGACGACTCGAACGCGGCGATTTGCTCGAGAGTGCGGCGCGAGCAGCTTCCGGCGATGATCGCGGTGCGACCGGCCGGCGGTGCAGAAACGGTGCGACCGGATGCGGCCTGACGTTCGGCAATGGCGCCGATGAGCCCGGCGGATCCGGCCGTCAGCACGGCGTCATCTGTCGCTTCGGCGATGATCGCCAGGTCGGCTGCGGTGACGGCGTCGGCAATCACCTGCGTCACGCTCACGCTCCCCTGCGTAACACCTGCGCTCTCGGCCGCGGCGATCGTTGCACGTACGGCAACGGCTCCATCGCGCGCGGCAGAGAGCGGCAGGGTCATGACGGCACCGCGCGATTGCGGCGTCAGCAGGCGCGCCAGATTTGAGTCGCGCATCGGCGTGATCGGGTGGTGCGCCATGTGCGTCTCGTGCAACGGAACATCAAAGACGTACAGATTGCCGTCATTCACGGTGCGGCCGTGAATCGGAGCCGCAGGGGTCGTCACGACGGTGGACACCCCGAGCGCCTCGGCGAGCGCCTCCGTGACGGGCCCAATGTTGCCCTCGTCCGTGGAGTCGAACGTCGAGCAGTACTTGAAATAGAAGCGCGTGGCGCCCGCATTTTCCAGGGAGCGCAGCGCCACCAGACTCGTCGCGACAGCTTCTGCCACCGGAATCGAACGTGTCTTCAGCCCAATCACAATCGCGTCGGCATCCTCGGTGACCGAGGTCTCGGCGTTGAAGGCGAGCAACGTCTGCAGGCCCTCACGGCTGAGCGCCGCAGCCACATCGGTGGCACCGGTCACATCATCGGCGATGACACCAATCATCGGGGGGACGCCTCGATAACATCGCGCAGGCTGGCGGCGGCAACGCTCGGGCCGTCGAGAACCGGAACCGTGATGCGGGTACGCAACGCCTCGGCCGCGGGGGCGAGGGAATACTGAGCGAGCACGACCACGTCGTACGGCTCGGTGACCTCGGCGATGGCGGCAGCAAGGTGATCGGCCAGCTCGTCGGTGGCGAGGGGCTTTGCCGCAGCAGGAACCACGACAGAGCGGATGGAGGTCGTCTTGTTGGCGGCGGCGAAGGCCGCCTCAAGGCGCGCCGAGCTGTCAGCGGCCGCCGACTCCAAAGACGCCACGAGGAGAACGTTGGCGGGTGAGAGCGACACCGTCTTGTCGAACAGTGGTCCGTCGGCGGAGAACACGACCACACCGTCGGCGGCGAGATCACGATGATCGGCGCGCACGCCGTACTGCGAGCAGGTCAGCAACACACCGTCGGCACCGCCGGCGATGGCGGAGTCGATGAGGGTGTCCATGCGAGCGGCCAGCGGCGCCGTCATCTCACCCTGCTGGCCCAGATCGGCAAGCAGTCGGTCATCGAGAAGGTTCCAGACCGTGCTGTTCGGAAAAACCGCGCCTACGGCGGAAGCCGCCGGAGCAATGGCCAGCGGGGTCGCACTAATCAGGGCGATTTTCACATCGTTCATTGGGCAATCCTTTCGATCCAGCTGAGGCCTTCGTCGGTGTCACCAACCGGGCCATATTCGCAGCCAACCCATCCGGCGTAGCCGCTGGCGGCGATCCGCGCGAGCACCCGCTCATACGCAATTTCGCCCGTTCCGGGCTCACCGCGACCGGGGTTGTCTGCGATCTGTACGTGCCCAACCAGCGGGGCAAGTCGTTCGAAACGTTCGATCACATTTCCGCGGTCTGTCTGGGCGTGATACACGTCGAAAAGCACGCCGACAGTCTCCGGATCAACCGCGGCTGCTACCGCGGCCGCCGTCTCCATCGAAGCCAGGCCATACGCGGGCTGTTCGCGCTTGTTGATGGCCTCAAGCACGATGCGAACGCCCGCCTCGCGAGCCTGCGCTGCCGCCCATTCGATGTTGGTGACATACGTCGCAAACGCCAGCTCTGGTTCCGCATCCACGGGCCGCAGGCCAGCCATCACGTGAACGATCGGGTTGCCCAGCACATCCGCGTATTCAAGAGCACGCTCGACGCCCTCGCGGAATTCAGCGCGAGCGCCAGGCACGAAGGCGGCGCCCATGACGGTGGCGGAACCAGCGGTGCCGGCCGGAGTGTTGATCAGGGCCTGGGTGAGGCCCGCGTTATCAAGCAGCTCTCGCACGCGGGCAGCGGGCAGTTCGTAGGGGGATGCAAACTCAACCCCGGTGAATCCTGCCGCGGCCGCCGCATCAAAGCGCGCTTCGAAGGGGAGCTCGGTGTACATCCATTTGAGGTTGGCCGCCAGCCGAAGCGGGCCGCCCGATGTCTGGATGATCATGCGGCACCCTCTTGGTACGCCGGGTTCACGACGAACTGTGCATCGCCTCCGGCGAGAACGTTGATGACGTTGGTCGCAGCCATCCGGCCAGACTCGCCACGAGCTTCACGGGTTGCACCCGCAACGTGGGTGGTGGCGAGGATGCCAGGAGTGTGCAGCAGCGCACTGTCTGCGGGCAGGGGTTCGTGCTCGAAGACGTCGAGCGCGGCGCCGCCGATAACACCGTTGCGAACGGCGTCAACGAGGGCGGCTTCGTCAACAATGCCGCCACGGGCCGTGTTCACCAGAATCGCGTCGTTCTTCATGAGACGCAGGCGCTCCGCGTTGATGAGGTTGCGCGTCGAATCGTCGAGGAACAGATGCAGCGTGACGAAATCGGACTGGGCAAGAACGTCGTCAAGCTCGGCGCGAGCAATATTGTGTGCCGCGGCGAAAACGTCGTCAAAGTAGGGGTCATAGGCGATGACGTTCATGCCGAAGCCCGCGGCAATCGTGGCGACGGCCTTGCCGATGGATCCAAGCCCCAGCACGCCCAGTGTCGCGCCGCGAAGCTCGCGGCCGGTGAGTTGCTGCCAGGTGCCTGCCGCCAGATTGCTGATGTTCTCGGGAATACGACGGGCAACGCCCAGCATGAGGGCAAAGACGTGTTCGGCAACGGCCTGGCGGTTGGCGCCGGCGGTGACACACACCGGAATGCCCTGCTCGCTCGCCGCGGCGACATCAACGCTGTCGTAGCCGACGCCGGTGCGAACAACGATCTCCAGGTTCGGGGCGCTGGCGAGGTCACCCGCCGTCAGCGGCTGGGTACCGGCGATGATGGCGCGTGTGGAGGCCAGCAGCGCGCGACGGTCGGCCTCGGCGAGGGCGGTGAGGTTCGGCTCGTGGTGGGTCGTGAGACCGGAACCACGCAGCATCGCGTCAACTTCGTCGCCCGGGTTGAGGAAGGCGGTCGTGATCAGGACATCGTGGGACGTGGTGTTTTCGGTCACCAGATTCCTCCTTGGTATTCGGAAGCGGTGAATGCTCCGCCGTGATATTTGGGGGCAGGAACACTGCGGTCAATGTTCTGCGCGTGGTCTGCCGCATTGTCTTGCGGGGTAAATCCGATGGCGGCCCAGCCGGCCTGCGCGTCCCACCAACTGTCGGTGTTTGCCGAGACGCCGTAGACGACCTGGCAGCCGACGGGGCCGCTCTCGATCGCGCACCGGGTGAGCTCGATGCCATCGCGCCAGCTCAGCCATAGCGCCAACTGGCGCACATCCTCTGGAGCGGGACGGAAGGTTCCGATGCGCAGCAGCACCGACTCGACGCCCCACTTGTCGTAGTACAGGCTCGCCAGCGCTTCGCCAAACGCTTTCGAGACGCCGTAATAGGTGTCTGGGCGAATCGAAGCGGTCTCGTCGAGACGCTCGGAGGCGGGGTGAAAACCGATGATGTGGTTGGAGCTGGCGAACACGACGCGGCGCACGCCCGCGAGGCGGGCCGCCTCGTAGACGTTGTAGGTGCCATCAATGTTGGCCTCGCGGATGCGCTCAAATGAGGCTTCGTCGGCGACAGCGCCGAGGTGCACGATGACGTCAATACCCTGGGCGGCGGCGGTCAAAGCTTGCAGGTCACCGAGGTCGCCGACGACGACCTCTTCACCCGCGAAGAGGGGTTCGACGGGTTCGCTGCGCACGTAGAGGACGACGCGCTCGTATCGACCGGCGAGTCCTTCGCGAATCACGCGGCCCATACGGCCAGCGCCTCCGGTATAGAGGACGGAAGTCATGAGTGTCCTTTCGTGGCAGCACCGGCTCAGCCGATGCTGCGGTCGCTCTCGGGGCTCAGGGCGTCGGCAAAGAAGCTGATCTGGGCGCGCTGCTCTCGCAGGCGCTGCACCTCACGGTCGATGATGCTGAGGCCGACGTCATGGCCGGGCAGCAGGGTTGCGTCGGTGTCGGTCATCAGCGAGCGCAGGCGATCGATGGTGCGAACGCTGGCGTCTTCGTCCATCGTGGAGTCGACGTGCGAGGTGGCCAATTCGTGAATGTTCTTCACGGAGTCGCCGGCGAAGACGAGGGAATTTTCCGCGCGGTCGGTAAAGAATGCGAGGTGATGTGGCGTGTGGCCCGGGGCGGCAATCGCGTGGATTCCGGGCAGCACCTCTTGGCCCTCCCGCATCCGTTCGACGCCTTCGGTGCGGCGCATCAGCTCCTGCACGTGCAAATCGGGGATGAACTTGGTTCCGGCCGGCTGCTCTGCCGCCCAGGCGAGTTCTTGCTCCCCCACCCAGGTGACGGCGTTCTGGAACATCGTGAAGTTGGCGACGTGATCCCAGTGCATGTGGGTCAGCAGAACGTCGGTGATGTCTGCCGAGGCGAGGCCGAGGCGATCAAGCGACTCGTGAATCAGCGGAATGTACGCGGGTTGCCCCGCATCAATCAGGACGCGGCGCGTTCCGTCGTCGAGAAGCCAGAGGCTGCTCCAACCGAAGGCGCCGTGCGAGGCGGACTTGCCGGGAAAGCCCTCAACGAGCGGGTGCGCGACGTACCGCGCCGGGGTCTGCTGTGTCTGCATCGTTGCACCTCCAGTCCTATATTATTCACTATAGTATTGGATTCCTCATGGCTTTGTCTATGGTTGTCGCCGTCTTAGCTACCCAGTAGGCGCTGCGTAGCGCCGACAACGTGCAAGCGCATCGCTTCTGCCGCGGCATCTGCATCACCCGCCGCGAGCGCATCGAAAATCGCACCGTGTTCCGGCGCAGCCTGACGCGCACCCGTGCGACCGAACTTAGAGAAGAGTCGGAACCGCTGCACCTGACCGGCAAGCGCCGCGTATGCCAGCTCCAAGAACTGGTTGCCAGATTGCTCGGCGATCAGGGTGTGAAAGCGGTTGTCCGAGCGCCAGTACATGTCAAACCCTTCGGTCTCCATGTCTGCGGCATCGGCCGAGCGCTCAAACTCATCCATGCTCTCGCGCAACGCGGCGAGAAACTCGGGCGTGATACGCAGCGCGGCATCGTGCGCAAGACGGGGCTCCAGCACAAGACGTGCTTCCTTCAGCTGCTCAACCTCGGCGCGCGTCATCATTGGTGCGACGCGGTATCCGCGAAGCGCCTCCCGCTGAACGAGACCCGTGTACTCCAAGCGCGCAAGCGCCTCACGAAGCGGCGTCTGGCTGACGTCAAGCTCGCGCGAGAGGGCGCCAATGTTCAGGCTTTCGCCCGCTCCGCGCTCCCCCGACATGAACTGATGCAGAAGTAGGTCATACATCTGATCAGCGATCGGTTGCCGCGATGACTTGCGCTCGGCCACTAGCTCTCCCATGCGTTGATTATCTGAATCAGCATTGAGCCTACCGCCCATGCCCTCCGGGGCCGGGTTTCGGGGGGTTTGGGGGGTGCTGGTTGGTGGTGGGGGTGGGTGGGGTGTTTGGTTCCGGCGCTGTTCCGTAAGCGGCTCTGGGGTGCAACCCGGTGCGGAGGTGGAACCATATGGTTCCGCCTCACTGCGCGCATCGACGTGCAATTCGTGAGCGATTGCGGGGATACTCCCCCGAATACCGCCGTTACCCCCTTTCGACGCCGCAGTCCGCGAGGATGCGGTGTCTTCTGTTTTCACAACCCCCTCAGGAGTCTTTCGTGCCCACTCTTATGGTCATCGTCGCCAGCACCCGCCAGGCCCGCATCGGTCACACCGTCGCAGACTGGGTTATCAGTGCGGCTAACGAGCGCGCAGATTTGACCGTCGATGTCGCTGATCTGCAGGAGATTGGCCTGCCGTTCTTCGACGAGGCGCACCCGCCCATGATGGGTCAGTATGAGCTGCCCCACACCCTCGCTTGGGCCGAGCGCGTCGCCGCGGCGGACGCCTTTTTGATCGTCAGCCCGGAGTACAACGGCTCCTACCCCGGCGTGCTGAAGAACGCGCTTGACTACCTCCTCGCCGAGTGGCAGGGCAAGCCGGCGGGCATCATCGGCTACGGCGCCTACCCCGAAAGCCGCATGATCGGCCAGCTCGACTTCGTGCTGCGCAACCTCAAGCTGGACCGCACCAGCATCGACCTGCAGGTGCAGACTCCGTGGACCATGCTCGACAACGACGGCAAGCTCGTCGCACCCGTTGAGCTCAACGACACCCTCGCATCGATGCTGGATGAGCTCTCGCTCGCTGGCGCCGAGGTTGTCGCCGCGTAAGTAGGCTCTGCCCGCACGCGTGGCGTCGTTGGCGTGTGCTGGCGCGGCGGCGTGAGCCGGTGAGCGAAAGGGGCGCCTGGAACCGTTTGGTTTCGGGCGCCCCTTTGCGTTGCGATGCGTAAGGGCGTCGCCGTCGAGCACCGGGGCGCCATCCTCGCGAGAGATATGCGGAGCTGCTTGCGCGCCCTCGAATTGCCCGGGGGCTCGCGTCTCAACATTCGAGGTTCTCCACGATCACTTGGACATTTTTTAGAAGATTTATTCGACAAAGCTACCAGATCGAGGTAGAATGGGGGCATGTCGAAGTTGACGCTCCTTTTAGAGGCAATATCAAGCCTCTCCGAGGCATGGGCCGATGCTTCTGATTCGAACGATCTTTCGAGAAAGCAACTCATTTCGGCGATGGAGGCCGTTGGAGTCGCGAGGCGACGCCTCGATGCCGTGCAGGTCGATATCGCGGCGGGGCTTGCGAAAGAGTCACGCGCCGATCTCGGGGCAGACTCACTCGCGAAGCAACACGGATTTCGCACACCGGCGAAGATGCTCTCCACGACCCTCGGCGTCTCGACGGGCGACGCAATACGTCTCATCAAGGTCGGCGAGAGCACCGCAGCGCGCACAGATCTCCTTGGCGCGCGACTGCCGGCAAAGTACCCACTCGTTGCCGCGGCCCTCGAAGCCGGAACACTCGGGGCGCCAGCCGCGTCACTCATCACGGTTCTCCTCGACCGGTGTCGCATGGCGGCCGGTGCGGCGCAAACCCAAGAAGGCGAACGCATACTGGTCGAGTCGGCCACCGGCCTCGCAATCGACGACGTACGCAAGCTGATCGTGCGAGCCGAGGCGTGGCTCGATCCAGACGGGATTGAGCCACGCGAGCAAGAACGGCAAGCACAACGATCACTCACCCTCTTCGAGCGAGACGGATTCGTTCACCTCACCGCAAAGTTCGATGTTGAGTCGGCCGCACCCATCGTCTCGGCGCTACGGGGATATGTGAGTGCAACGTTCGCCGCGCGCAAAGAAGCGGTTGACCCCGAGGGAGACAAGCGTTCCGTCCCGATGTTGCAGGCCGACGCGCTCAGCCTGTTCTGCGCGCACATGCTCGAATGCAAGGCCAAAGGCCCCAATCTCGCCGGCGCAACGATCATCGTTCGCATGACGCTCACCGACTTACAAGACGAAACAAACACCGGGTCGGCGACCATCGACGGTATCGACCAGCCGATCAGCGCCAGCGCCGCACGCCGCATGGCCGCCAACGGCGGAACCATCCCCTGCGTGCTCGGCAGCGAGAGCGAAATTCTCGACTGGGGTCGCGAAAAGCGGCTCTTCACCCGCGCGCAACGCCTCGCGCTCGCCGAACGCGACGGAGGCTGCGCGATGTGCGGATTACCGCCCGAAATGACCCGCGCGCATCACATTCGATGGTGGCAACGCGATCGCGGCCCAACCGACCTCGACAACGGCGTCCTGCTCTGCGAAACCTGCCATCACCGCATACACGACAACGACTGGAATATCCGCATCACCGGCACAGGTATCAAGGCCAAAGTGTGGTTCGTCCCGCCGCCCCATATCGACCCGCAAGGCACACCCCGCCTCGGCGGACGAGCCCGCTACGACCTCGCGGCCTAACCGGGGAGCCGCAAGACAACCCGGCAGCCCGGCAACCCGGCAGCCTGGCAATACAACCCGGCAGCCCGGCAGCCCGGCAAGACAGCCCGGCAGCCCGGCAATCCCGGGCGGGGCAATCCCGGGCGGGCAACCAACACCCGGTGGAGCACCACGGTGAAACGACCGATCGAAAACTTCGCGCAAACGCGCCGCCGATTCGGGTGAAACGCGACACAAAACGCCGGTCGAAAGGAAGAAAACTCCATCCGAGCGCCCAAACCACCCCCGTCGATAGGGTGAAAAACAACCCACAAGCCAGGCGTGGGAATGAGCGGAGGAACATCTCGTGGCATCAACCACAGCCATCGTCAACGGCGTCCTGATCGACGCGACGGGCGCCGCGCCCGTCGATAACGCCGTCATCGTCATCGTCGACGACACAATCACCGCAGCCGGCCCCGCAGCAGACATCACGGTTCCGGCCGATGCAACGATCATCGACGCCGCAGGCAAGTGGATCATCCCCGGACTCATGGACGCCAACGTCCACCTCGTCTCCGCCCGCACGCCCGACACGATCCTCGAATTCGAGGGCCGCTACGACGAACTCGTGCGCGAAGCCGCCGAAATCGCGCTCAAATACGGCCTCACCACCATCTTCGACACGTGGGGTCCGGCCGGCCCCACCGCCGCGATCCGCGACCGCATCAACGCCGGAGAACTCGTCGGCTCGCGCATCTACATGGCCGGCAACATCCTCGGCCTCGGTGGCCCGCTCGCCGACGACTTCTTCCCCATCGGCTCCATCCTGGAACCAGCAACCATGGCGCGCATCAACGCGATCTGGGAGGAGGGAACCGGCACGCACCTCGCGTACCTGACCCCCGCAGAGGTGAAAGAGGTCGTGCGCGACTATATCCAGCGCACGCGCCCCGACTTCATCAAATATGCCGCGACCGACCACGTCGCAACCGGCTACCTCATGCTCTCAGAAGAATCGCAGCGCGCCATCGTCGAGGCGGCACACGAAGCTGGCCTCACCGTGCAGGCACACACCACAACGGTGGAGAGCCTGCGCATCGAGGTCGAGCTCGGCGCCGACCTGCTGCAACACCCCGACGCCACCATCGGCCGCCTCATTCCCGATGACCTGCTCGATACGATCGTGCAGAACCAGATTCCGTGCGCTGCACTGGTGCGCACAAAAGAGCACGAAGACTGGCTGATTGAGCAGTCGGGTGGCGCGATCGACGCGATGATGAACAACCTCATCCAAAACGACAACGCCCTCATCGCCAAGGGTGCCCGCGTGCTGCTCACCACCGACGGCTTCGCCTACGGCCAGCGCGTGAAGAATCACCCCGGGTTCCGCCCCGGCATTCGCGACAACGTGCCCGACATGCCAACCCAGATCGGCATCAGCCACTTCTTCTGGATTCGCGGCGCCGTGCAGCGTGGGCTCGACCCGATGGAAGCGCTCCGCTCGGCAACCAGCTACATCGCCGAGGCGTACCAGGTTGATGACCAGATCGGCACGCTCGTGCCAGGCAAGAAGGCTGACCTGTTGATCCTCACCGCCGATCCCCTCGCCGACCCCCGCAACTACCAACACATCGACACCGTCATGAAAGACGGCGCGGTCATCGATCGCGAAGCCCTCGGCCAAAACCTGCTGCTCGCCGACGACCCCGGTCTGTAAGCAGCACCTCCGACGTACCCGGCGCCGTCCCTACGCCGGGTACGTCACCTCTCCATCAGCGCCCACAATCGCGCCCTCGCTCAACTGGGCAGAGACCAGGTTCCGCTCGCCCATGATGTGACAAACCTCATGCCCGCGCGCGAGCAGATAGTCGGTGATGATGCGGCGATGGCACCGCCACCACACCGCCTCCGAACACATCAGTGCCAGCCGCCGCTCGCTCCCCGCCGCGATCACCTCATCCAGCGCCGCGGCAAAATCGGGCGACAATGCGTGGTCGGCATAGTTGTGAAAGCTGCGATTTTGCCACCACGCGTTCACCGCGAACGGCACGGTGTGACTCACCGGCCGACGGCCCGTCAGAGCCTGAAACCGCTCGACCGCGATGCCTTCCGCCGCGAGCGCCGGCGCCAGCACCTCGGCGTTGAACCAGGGGTACCGCGTCGAGCCCGGCAACTTGCGCACGTCAACGACGAGCTGAATGTCGGAACCATGAAGCAGACTGATGAAGTCGCCAAGAGCCAGCGTGGAATGGCCGATGGTGAAGAAGGATTCACTCATCGAGGTGGGTGAGCGCACTGCCCTTGTGCGCCGCGATGTGATCGGTCTTATCGCTCTTGATTTCGTACTGCGGCTCGTGTGGCGAGGCGTGATGCGTGTAGCCCTTGTAATCGAAGTTCGCCGTGTGCACCGCGATGATGGTTCCGCTCACGCGCCCCGCCTCGGAGTTCCACCCAACGTGGTCACCAACCGCGAATTGCTCACCCATGACAGCATCCTCCCAACGCTCATCGCCGAGGACAAGCCATGCGAGCAAAACACCGAAAGTTCTCCCCAGCTGTGGATAACTCGGTGGATAACCTGTGAAGAAGCGCCCATAGGTTGTTCATAGACCCGGGGATAACTGTGTAAATCGAAAGCACCATCGAAACTACACGCATGTAATTTGATCGCTGATCACGTGTTCCCTTCACCGCGCCTGATACTCCGTCCTGCCCAACTCATCCACAGGTTCCACACCCTCACGCGGTTAGCATTGACCCACATACTCGACGCGAGATAGCGACAGAAAGGTCCGCCCTTTGATCGACACGCTCGACACGACGGCGCTGTCCGCACCGATTGATCCAAGCGTGCGCGGAGGATGGGTAGGCCGAATGTGATGGCCAACTTTGTCGATGGCGCCAGCGCCTTCGACGTCGAACTCGTCGACAACTGGGCAATTCTCTCCACACCCGGCCCGTTCGATCGGCTCGACCCTGAAGCATGGAACCGCCGAGTCGCCGCCGTCAACGCGATCCTCGCGAAAGTGGATCAGTGGGCGCGCTGGCGTGATGACCGAGTAACGAACAGCACGGATTCGGGCAGCCAGACAGCCACCGAAGTCGCCCCAGAAGGCCGCCGGCTCAGAGGTGGCAGCGGCGTTCAAGGCTGTCTTCTCGGGTTGCTCGGGATCATCGTCGTTGGCGCGATTATCTTCCTCCCCTTCCTGCTGCCCGCGATTCTGGAAAGCCTGTAGTCCGGGCGCGCACGCCGCCACCACAACCGCCACGCAGGGCCACCGCCCAAGGCAACCAACCAGCGCCGCCACCCAGCGAAGCCTCCCGCGCATCACCCATTTGGATGATGTTTAGTTCCCCCACATTCGCGATGTTTCGACGCCTCATTCTTGGTGGGCTGGAACCATGGCTCGCTCTGACACACTCTCCCGCTTCGCCGGCACGCTCACCTCACGAAAGGGCGCCTGGGTTTCACTCACGCTCGGCCTGCTCGTCATGGTGCTGCTGTTCGGCGCCTTCGGCTCGGCGCACGCTCCGGCCGGCAACGCACAGGCACCAACCGACTCTGAGTCGGCGGTCGCCAGCGAACTCATGGCGAAGTTTCCCGACGCTGACGAACAATCGGTGATTGTGCTCGCCACCCGCACCGATGGTTCCGCCCTCACCCCCGCCGACACCGACGCGCTCACCGCACTGCTGCCCGCGCTCGACGAGTCGGCGCCCGCGCCGGCATCGGGGCCGATCATGAGCGAAGACGGCGAGGCTGCGATCATGCTCAACCCGATCACGGTTGGCGCGAACAACACCGAGACCGCCGATGTCGTCGAAGCGCTACGCACCACGCTCGCGGCCAATCCGATCGACGGGCTGAGCCTGCTCGTCACGGGCGGTCCGGCGTTTGGCGCGGACATTGCTGCGGCGTTCGACGGCGCCAACTTCACCCTGCTGTTGGTGACGATCCTCATCGTTGCGCTGCTGCTCATCATCACGTACCGCTCCCCCATTCTTTGGCTGTTGCCACTCACCGTCGTCGCGCTCGCCGACGGTCTCGCCGGCCGCGTCACCGCCGCCGCTGGCGCTGCGTTTGACCTGCAGTTCGACGCCGGAATCATCAGCGTGCTCGTGTTCGGTGCCGGCACCAACTACGCACTGCTGCTGATCTCGCGCTATCGCGAAGAACTCCTCGCGCACACCGATCACCGCGCAGCGCTCAGCACCGCCTGGCGCAAGACGGCACCGGCGATCATCGCCTCGAACGTCACGGTCGTACTCTCGCTGTTGACCCTGGTGCTCGCCGTCATTCCCGGCACTCACGGCCTCGGCGTCTCCTCAGCCCTTGGCCTCCTCATCGCCCTCGCCGCCGTGCTGCTCGTGTTGCCGCCGCTGCTCGCGGTGTGCGGCCGCCGCGTGTTCTGGCCCTTCGTTCCGCGCCCCGCAAGCGCGGCGGAACCACGTGGTTCCGTCACGAGCACCACCCGCCCCGGCGTCTGGCGCCGCGTTGCGAGCGCGGTGGTCGGACGCCCGATTCCCAGCCTGATCGCGGGCGTCGCGGTACTCGGCATCATGATGACCGGGCTCTTCGGAACCACGATTGGACTGGATCAGGTCGAGAAGTTCCGCGTGCAGTCGGAGTCGGCCACCGGCCTCGAGGTGCTCTCGGAGCACTTTGCGCCCGGTGAGGCGCAACCGATTTACGTGATCGCGAACGCCGATTACGCCGATGAGGTGGTTGCGGCCGTCTCCGATGTGGATGGCGTCGTGCGCGCCCATTCCATCGAAACCACGGCGGATGGCGCCCTCAGCAAGATCATGGTGACGAGCGAATTCGCCCCCAGTAGCGACGCGAGCCTGGCGCAGATCAACGAGCTACGCGGCGCCGTGCACGAGATCGACGGCGCGAATGCCGTGGTCGGCGGAGCCGTCGCAACCGACGTTGACGCGCGCACCGGCAACCAGGCCGACCTGTGGCTCGTCGCCCCGCTGATTCTCGCGGTCAGCTTTATCGTGTTGTTGTTCCTGCTGCGCTCAATCGTCGCGCCGGTGATCCTGCTCATCGTGAACGTTGCCAGCGCGATCGCCGCCATCGGCGCGGGTGCGTGGCTCAGCCGCGTGCTCTTTGACCAGCACGCTCTCGATCTGCAGGTTCCGCTGCTCGCGTTCTTGTTCTTGGTCGCGCTCGGCATCGACTACACGATCTTCCTGGTGCATCGTGCCCGTACCGAAGCCGGCACCCGCGGCACGCGTGCCGGCATGGTCGAGGCCGTCGCGCGCACCGGCAGCGTCATCACTAGCGCTGGCATCGTGCTCGCCGGCGTGTTCGCCGCTCTCGGCGTGCTGCCGCTCGTGACTCTTGGCCAGCTCGGGCTCATCGTTGGCGTCGGCGTGATCGTTGACACCCTCATGGTGCGCACCGTGATTGTTCCGGCACTCTTCTCGCTCGTCGGCGACAAGATGTGGTGGCCCTCCAACCCCGAGACCGAAGGCCGAAGCGCCGCAAGCGCGAGCGTTGCTGGGGTTGAGAGCCCCGACAACGGAACCATCGCAGCCCCCGAGTTCGCGCTCAACGAGGCAGAATGAGCGCATGAGTCTCATCGACACACCGCTCGCGCACCCGACTCCGGCGGTCGCCGGAGCACGGGGCGCGACGGTGCGGGCGATGGCGATCGGCCAGCACGCGATGCTGCTCCTGCTGGTGATCATCGGCATCGTGCGGGCGATCTCACAGGGCACGGCACCCGCCGCCGCGATCGCCGCTGGGCTCGCCCTCATCGCCTGGCACACCGTCGCGAGCCTCATGCCCAAGCGCGCCCGCACCACCCGGTGGTACGCGCTGTGGCTGGTGGGCTTCGCGATCGCGTGGCTCGTTGCCGTGGCCGTCTCGCCCGAGTTCGTCTGGGTTTCGTTTGTGCTGTGGATTCTCGCCGGGCACCTGTTGCCGCTCGCGTGGGGTCTCACGTTCTCGGCCTTCGTGCTGACCGTCGTGATCGTCGCCCCGATTTTGCACCACGGAACCACGAGCTACGCCAACGTTTTCGGCCCCCTGATCGGCGGCGTCTTTGCGTTCGGAATCTCCCGCGGCTACCTCAAGCTGCTGCGCGACGCGGCGGAGCGCGAGCGCCTGGTCGCTTCGCTCACCCGGGCTCAGGAAGAAATGACGCAGCTGCAGGGCGAGCTCGCGACGGCGCAACGGGAGTCGGGTGCAATCGCCGAGCGCACCCGCATCTCCCGTGATATTCACGACACCGTCGCGCAGGCGCTCTCCTCCATCCGACTGCTCGCGCACGCCGGCGCCGACCGCACCGCCGACCCCGAGGCGGAACGGACGCTCGGTCAGGTGGAGTCGCTCGCCAGCGACAGCCTCTCCGATGTGCGACGCATTGTCGCCTCTCTCGCACCGCGCGAGCTCGAAGACGATGCGCTCACCGCAGCGCTCGGCCGCATGCTCACGCGTCTGCATGACGAGACGGGTATCGGCACCACACTTCATGTCGATGACACCCTGCCACTGCTACCCACCGACATCGAGGTCGCCCTGCTGCGTACCGCCCAGTCGGCACTCGCCAATGTGCGCCTGCACGCCAACGCGCAGCGCGTCGTGATGAGTATGGTCGATGCCGGCGACACGGTGCGCCTCGACATTATCGACGATGGTTCCGGCTTCGACGCGGCGGCCTGGGAGACCAGCACCGACGCCCGGTCATCCAGCTTTGGCATTCGCTTCATGCGGGCACGCCTGCGAGAGCTCGGCGGCGGGCTCGATGTCGAGAGCGCACCCGGCGAAGGCACCGCGCTCTCCGTTCATCTCCCCATGCTGAGGAGTACCCCGTGACCACCGTGCTGATCGTCGATGACCACCCCGTGGTGCGCAGCGGACTGCGCGCCGTGCTGAGCAGCGACACCATCGAAGTGATCGGTGAGGCGGCGACGGGCGAAGAGGCAATCGCGCTCGCCACGCACCTCAACCCCGACGTGGTGCTGTGCGATTTGCGCCTCGGGGATGGCATTGACGGCGTGCAGACGACGGCCGCGTTGCGCGCACTCCAGCCCGCGCCTGCCGTGTTGATCCTCACCACCTACGACCGCGACGCCGAAATTCTCGGCGCCATCGAGGCGGGCGCTGCCGGCTACCTGCTCAAAGATGTCGCGCCCGAGACGATCGCCGACGGCATCGTGCGCGCCGCGGCCGGTGACATGGTATTGGCGCCGAGCCTCGCCTCACGCGTGCTGCGCACCATGCGCCAGCCCATGCCCAAGCTCACCGACCGTGAAGTCGAAGTGCTTCGCCTACTGGCCACTGGTTCCACGAACCGCGAAATCGCGCGTGCGCTCTTCGTAACCGAGGCGACCGTGAAGAGTCACCTCGCGCACATCTTCACCAAGCTCGGCGTCGACAGTCGCTCCCGCGCCATTCACGTCGCCCGCGAGACCGGCCTCATCTAACTGGTTCCCTCACGGAGATCACCACCCGATTCGCCCCAATTTTTCTCGGGTTGTCGATTTATGCGGGGCTGATCCGTCACTCTAATAACGGGCGCCCGCCCGAGAAAGTGGTGACAACATGCAATACCTTCTGATGCTGACCGGTGACGGCGATGTTCCGGCGTGGACGTCTCTGACCGAGGAGGAGCAGGGAGCGCTGATCGCGCGCTTCGAAGAGTTCGATGCGGCCTGTGCGGCGGCGCCTGGTGTGGAACTGATTTCCAGCGGCGCCCTGCAGCCCGGGTTCACGGCGACGACAATTCGGCGTAGCGGCGGCACCCGCGTCGTTACGGAGGGCCCCTATGCCGACATTTACGAAGGCCTTGGTGGGTTCTACCTGATCGATGTGCCCGACCTCGACACGCTTCTCGCATTGAGTGACACACTGCCGCCGTATGACATGGAGCTACGCCCGATCGACGCCATGGAATGAGCGACATTCGCAGCACAGAAGCGGCGCTCCAGCAACACTGGGCGCCGCTTCTGCGGCGGCTCACGGCCTACTCGCGTCGGTTCGATCTCGCAGAAGAGGCACTGGCCGACGCGTTTGAAGAAGCCGTGCGGCTGTGGGGTGCGACGCCACCGGATAACCCGGCAGGCTGGCTGTATCGCACCGCAAAAAACCGACTGGTTGACAGCCTGCGTCACGAACAGGTGTTGCGGCGTCGTCGTCACCTCATCGCGCGGCCCGAGGCCATCGAGCACGAAATCAGCGACGCCGTGGCGCCGACATCACCCGCCGACGACCGCGTCGAACTGCTGTGGCTGGCGTGCCACCCCGCGCTCGCCGCCGAAGTTCGCCCCATCCTCGCCCTGCGGTTTGTGCTGGGCATCGATACGGAGCGCATCGCCTCACTGTTCTTGGTGAACGCACCGACGCTTGCGGCGCGCCTGACCCGCGCGAAAAAGCGCATCGCGGCTGCCGGCCTCTCCACGCGAGATGCCACCCCAGACCCCGATCGTGCCCCCGATGTGGCTCATGCACTGTATCTCGCGTACACTGCCGCGTACTACGCGACCGACCAGGCAGTCGCTTCCGATGTCGTAGCTCTCATCACGACCGCCGCGAGCGCGATTGATGACCCGACGCTTGCCAGCTTGCGCGCGCTCGTGACGCTGACGCACGCGAGGCGGACTGCCCGAAACCCCGATGCCGATACCCTCGTCACCCTGCGCGATCAAGACCGCACGCTGTGGCGCCACGATGAAATCGCGGCCGGTCTTCGCGCCTATGCCGCGATTGAGCCGACGACCGGGTTCGCCGAAGAGCTTCGCATCATGGCGACGATCGCCGCCCTTCACTGCCTCGCACCCTCCGCCGATCGTACGGATTGGCAGGCGATCGACCGCGCGTACGCGAAGCTCGAAGCCCTCACCGGCTCACCCCTCAGCACCCTCAATCGCCAGGCGGCCAGGGCCAGTTCTGGCAGGTCCATCGACCCCGGCGCCGTTGCGCAGCTCATGGCAGAGATTCCGCACCACTACCGCGTTCAGGTGCTCGCCGCACACCTGCAACTCGATGGCGGCGATATCGAGACCGCCAGGGCCACGCTCACCGCCGCTATCGCGCAGTGCCCGGCTCCCCATGAACGTGCGGCGCTTGAAACCGAGCTTCGGCGTATCACCCAGCCCACGGTTCCGCCCGCGCCAGCCGGGTAGTCGCACGCGTTGACGCCCCGCGACGTGTGCGACTCAGGCGTCTGCGGTGAAGTTCGCCGCAAACTCCGCGGCCGGCTCGATCGGCTGAATGATGTCGAGCAACATGCCCTCCGGCGCACCCACGATGAAGTGGCGTTGCCCAAAGGGCTCGTCGCGCAGCGCTTGCACGATCATCACCTCGGGTCGCCCAGCGAGCCGCTGGTGAAGCGGATCGACGTCGTCGACCTCGAAGTTGAGAATGAGGCCCGCCGGAACCATGTGGTAGCCGGCCGGAATCGAATGGTGATCGTGCGCCAGAATTGCCAGCTCAAAGGCGCCGCTGCGCATGCTGACGTAGTCACTGGCCTCGTAGGTGACCGTTAGGTCAAGCGTGTCGCGGTAGAACGCGGCGGTTTCGGTGACCTGCCGCGACATCAAGACCGGGTACAGGCTGGTCATGGTCATGATCTTCTCCTCTTTTACGTACAATGTGTATGTAACACGATCACTATACATACGCTCTGCATGTAAAGGAAGCCCCATGCCCCGCGCCAGCGCTGCCGCAGCCGCCCAGACCGCCGAGCACGTGCTCTCTTGCGCCACCGAACTCTTCGCCGCCCAAGGCTTCGCCGACGTCGCGCTCGACGATGTGGCCTCGGCCGCGAGCGTCACGCGAGGCGCCATCTACCACCACTTCACCAACAAAGCTGGGCTGTTCCGCGCGGTGGTTGACCGACTACAACAGCACGTTGCCGAGGCGGTCGTCGCGGCCGCCGAAGCGGCGGGTGCGGAACCATGGCAGCAGTTGGTCGCAGGGTCGCACGCTTTTCTCGAGGCGATCACTCATGGTTCCGCACCGCGCGTGCTGCTGATCGACGCGCCGTCGGTGCTGGGGTGGTCGCAATGGCGCGAGATCGATGCCACCCACTCGGGATCCCACCTCATCGAGGGGCTACGCGATGTCGGCGTACCCGATGCGGTCCTGCCAGCCATGGCCGCTCAACTGTCTGGCGCGATGAATGACGCCGCGCTGTTCATCATCGAGCATGACGATGCCGACTCACGCGCCGCCGCCCATGCGGTGCTTGACCAGCTGCTGCGCGTGGCGATGCCCCCGCAAGAGCTACCCGGGTAAAAACGGGGGCAAACTAGTTGCATGGATCTTCGTGAGCTCACCGAAATGCCCGATCCGCAGTTCGTCATGTCGGCCGAGGGCCACCGCATCGCGACGTACTCCTGGGGCGATGACGCTGACCCCACGGTGATCGCCGTACACGGCTTCGCCTCCAGCACCCGCGACAATTGGGTCAACACCGGTTGGGTTCGAGAGCTGCTTGACGCCGGCTTTCGCGTGCTCGGCATGGATCAGCGCGGCCACGGCGCAAGCGACAAGCCGCACGATGCGCACCAGTACAGCATGACCATGCTCACCGATGACGTCATCGCCGTGCTCGACACGTACCTCGTCACCGACGCCGTCTATCTCGGCTATTCGCTCGGCGGCCGCGTCGGCTGGCAGGTCATGGCCGACCACCCCGAACACATCAGCCGCGGCGTGCTCGGCGGAATCCCCGATGGCAAGCCGCTGCGCCGCCTCAAGGTTGACGAAGCACGCGCGTTTTTGGACGACGGAACCACGGTGCAAGACAAGACGACGGCGAGGTACGTTTCGCTCGCGTCGCGTCTGCCGGGCAACGATCTTGATGCGCTCTTGGCCCTCGCTGAGGGCATGAATCTCGCCGACGACGTGCCACCGGTCAACAACCCGCCGAGCCAGCCGACGCTCATCGCGACCGGCAGCGACGATGCGATTCTCGAAGACTCACGGTTGCTGCAATCATCGCTTCCGAACAGTGAGTTCTTCGAGATTCCGGCCCGGCACCACATCAACGCACCGGGTTCGCGGGCCTTCCGCGAGGCGGGCATCGCGTTTTTGCGGGGCTGAGTGCGGCAGAGTTTCCGAGATCGGCTCACTGCGTTTCGTCTCGCCCCACTCGTTCAATGCGCGGATGGGTGGGTTCGCCCGGCCGACCCGCAGCGTGGGAGTGCGTGCGGCTAGTTACCGTCGTTGGCTCGCGGCAGATCGGTCGTGCAGTCAACAAACCCGGTTTCGCTGGTCTGCTCCACAATGACGTCGTTGCCAATCGATACCCGACAGGTGACCGTGCGGTCGCCTTGGGTTGATGGCTCGAGGCTCACAATGAACTGGGCGTGATTTTCACTCGTGCTGACATCGGCAACAAACTGCGAGGTTGCCGTTTGCGTCACATCGTCCGCCCCGACGATGTAGCGAACCGCGAACGGATCTTGTGTCGTCGCCACGGCCTCAAACACAACTGTCTGACTCGGCGGGGTTTGCTCCCCCGGTGCGAGCACGAGAATCCACAAGAGAACGGCCAGCGCCCCAGCCCCCAAAAGGCCAAGCGCGAGAATCAATTTCTTCATCGTGTCCCCCGTGGTTCAAGCTCTCCACAGAGCCTACGGGGCAACCCGTGAGCTGTGCATGAGAGTTTCCACACGAACTCGCACCAACGCGCGCACGCCTCGTAAAGTAAAATCGGCATCGCAGTGCCGGGACTCATCAAGGGGGAAAACAATGGTTTCATATGACGAGCTACCAGACATCAAAAAGAAGATGTACCTGTCAGCCATCGACTGCTGGATGTCTGAAACTGACTATCCCGTGCATTTTCTCTACGACGACTGCTATGCGCTTTGGGGCGTAGTCGCCGCAAACTCCTACCAACGGCCAGACCCGTCTTCCGGTGAGGGAGGAGGCGAGTTCACGGGTTTGGTTGAGGCCAATCACCCGTCGATCGCGGGTGATTTCGACACCGTTCGCTCTGCTGTCGACGATGCCTTTCGGCCTTGGGAAGGTCTCCCCGATGGGTCGAGCTGCGACAGCGCGAGGGATGCAAGCGCCGGCGCTGCCGCCGCATTCGGAACATCGGCAGCGGGAACAACGGTCTTGCCGAGCCCCATCCTGAACTCGAAAGACACCGTCAAAGAAGTCACGCTCAACAAGATTTCGGGCGCATTCACCTCCCCGTTCCTGGCTAAATACGATGAAGGTTTCGCCAATGTGATCGGTGGCACAGGAGCCGCTTGCGGCGTTCTCCAGACCGTCTACACTGCCCAGTCGGCCATGTGGAAGCCCGTTCGTCGAGATGTCGCGGAGATCATGGCCAACGCCCAAAGCGCGTTCGCACTTGCCGCAGATCGAGAGCGAGACGCATGGCTCAGTGCCGTCTCCACCGTTGCTCTCACATTCGTTGGCGCCGTCGTCGGCGTTTTTGCCAGCATTGTGACCGCTGGTGCTGCGGCGCCTGCAGTGGCAGCGCTGGCGGGTACCGCCGCGGCCGCAACGACCGCCGTCGCCGCCGTTTCGGCAAGCGCAACCGTCAGCGGCTCCAGCTACCAAGAGATTTGGGGTTCGTTCTTCGACGCTCTCGGCAAGCTCAACCAGTCGATCTACGACGTTGAGAACCAGATGTACACGATGCTCGTTAAGGCACAGAACGCGTTCGCTCAAGAGCCCACGAGCTTCAATCTGGACAAACTCTCGTTGGGGCTTTTTCCCGGCGCAGACGGAATCATGACGATGGATCGGAACGACACCAATCACGTGTCGCGCAACATGGGCACCATTGCCGATGCGCTGGCGACCGCAAAAAGTACCCTCAGCATGGTTCCGTCAACTTATGCCGTTCAACGACACGAGTCCATCGGTATGGGCGCGACCGGGCCCATGGTTTCCGCGGTCGATGTGCACAACGCCGTCGTCAATGACCTCAACGCCACGGCGAAGGAGTACGCGCGCGGACAAGACCTGTTCGACGCCGTCGTTGAAGACTTCTTCTCATCGGACGCCGCCGCAACAACGACGGTCAACGCTCTTATCGCCGACGAAGCGCTCACCGGAAACAACTAGTCGTCGGTGGGGCGCCCCGCCGCAAATGGGCGCCCCACCGGAAAGAAAGGTCCCAACAATGGCCACGAGCCGATTCCTCGGCGAGGTGACGTTCACGCAACTCGTCAACGGCGCAGTGTTCGAAACCCTCATGGACTATGAGTCGCGCGAGCTGCCCGTCACCATCTTTCTGCACCACCCTGATACCTTCACCGACCGCTACATCGAACTGATCGATAGCGCGCTCGAGGTGTTCGCCTCGATCGATGAGATGTCTCGACAGGCAATCGCCACTGAGATCACCGACGAGACGTCACAACCATGGATCGTTCAAGACGGGTACCGCGATGACATCAACGAGCGCTGGGAGGGTACCGATGAAGAGTTTGTCGAGCGCCTCCAGGTGCGTTCGATCGAGTTTCACCCTGACGGCGGCACCGAAGACGTGGATCGAGTCATCACGACCTATGCCCTGCATTTGACGCCTCTCGATCCCAATATCGTGGTGCGTTTGAAACAGAGCCTCGGCCCCTTCGTCGATCCTGCCGAATAGACACGATGCGGAACCATGGCGCAGCGACCGAGCCGGAACGAATCGAAGTTCCGAGGTCGGCTCGCTGCGTTTCGTCTCGCTCCGCTCGCTCGACGGGCGGATGGTTGGTTCCGCTCTTCGAGCAAAAGTCACGGGGTCTCGGGAATCCCAATGCACAGATAGACTGATCAGACTCCCGCCGCCTTGACTCTGGAGCACGCGTGACTGCCGCAGCTGAGAACCCCGTTCGCCCCGTCGCCGACACTGTCGAAAACGCCATCGCTACCCCGGAGAAGGAGCAGCCGTACGCGGCACTCGGACTCAAGAGCGATGAGTACGACCAGATCAAGGAGATCCTCGGTCGCCGCCCCACTTCGGGCGAGCTGGCGATGTACTCCGTGATGTGGTCGGAGCACTGCTCCTACAAGTCGTCGAAGATGTACCTTCGCAAGTTCGGCGAGAAGGTCACGCCGGAGATGAAGGAACGCCTCATGGTTGGCATGGGGCAAAACGCCGGCGTTGTTGACATCGGCGAAGGCTGGGCGGTCACCTTCAAGGTCGAATCGCACAACCACCCGTCGTACATCGAGCCCTTCCAGGGCGCCGCGACCGGCGTTGGCGGCATCGTCCGCGACATTATCTCCATGGGTGCGCGCCCGGTTGCCGTGATGGATCAGCTGCGTTTCGGCGCGATCGACCACCCCGACACCGCTCGCGTTGTGCACGGCGTGGTGTCGGGCATTTCGTTCTACGGAAACTGCCTCGGCCTGCCGAACATCGGCGGCGAGACGGTTTTTGACTCGGTTTACCAGGCAAACCCGCTCGTGAACGCGCTTGCCGTTGGCGTCATGCGCCACGAAGACATCAAGCTGGCTAACGCCACGGGTGCGGGCAACAAGGTTGTGCTGTTCGGTGCGCGCACCGGTGGCGACGGCATTGGTGGCGCCTCGATCCTCGCGTCGGACTCGTTCGACGAAGGCGGCCCGACCAAGCGCCCCGCCGTTCAGGTTGGCGACCCGTTCGCTGAGAAGGTGCTCATCGAGTGCTGCCTTGAGCTCTACAAGGGCGAACTGGTCGAGGCCATTCAAGACCTCGGCGCTGCCGGCATCTCCTGCGCAACCAGCGAGCTCGCGGCAAACGGTGGTTCCGGCATGCGCGTTGACCTCGAAAACGTCCTACTGCGCGACTCCACGCTGACGCCGGAAGAAATTCTGATGTCGGAGTCGCAGGAGCGCATGATGGCAATCGTCGCTCCCGAGAAGCTCGACGCGTTCATGGCCGTCGTGAACAAGTGGGACGTGGAGACCAGCGTTCTGGGCGAGGTCACCGGCGACGGGCGCCTGCAGATTTTCTGGCACGGCGAAGAGATCGTCAACGTTGACCCCTCAACGGTCGCCGTTGACGGCCCGGTGTACGAGCGTCCCGTCGCCTACCCGGCGTGGATCGACGCGGTGCAGACCGACTCGGCTGCCGCTCTTGAGCGCTCCAGCGACCCCGCCGTGCTGAAGGAGCAATTCCTCAAGCTCACCGCGTCGCCGAACCTGGCCGACACCAGCTGGATCACCAACCAGTACGACTACTACGTTGGCGGCAACACCGCCCTGGCCTTCCCCGACGACGCCGGCATGATTCGCGTTGACGAGGAGTCGGGCCTGGGCTTTGCCATCGCGACCGACGCGAACGGCCGCTACTGCTACCTCGACCCGTACGAGGGCGCCAAGCTCGCTCTTGCCGAGGCATACCGCAACGTCGCCGTCACCGGCGCGATTCCGACGGCCGTCACCGACTGCCTGAACTTCGGCTCCCCCGAGAACCCCGAGGTGATGTGGCAGTTCTCCCGCGCCGTCGAGGGTCTCGCCGACGGCTGTGTTGAACTCGGCATTCCGGTGACCGGCGGCAACGTGTCGTTCTACAACCAGACCGGCGATGTTCCGATTCACCCGACGCCCGTTGTCGGTGTGCTCGGCATCATCGATGACGTTGCCCGCCGCATTCCGTCTGGCTGGCAAGACGCGGGCGAAAACCTGTACCTGCTGGGCGTCACCGCCACCGAGCTTTCGGGCTCGCAGTGGGCCGGCGTCATCCACGATCACCTCGGCGGGCGCCCGCCGGCGGTTGACCTGGCGGCTGAGAAGACGCTCGCCGGCCTGCTGCGTGCGGGTGCCGAGCAGGGCCTCATCTCTGCAGCGCACGACCTCAGCGAGGGTGGCCTGGCTCAGGCGCTCGTTGACACCACCACGCGCTTCGGTGTTGGCGCCCGCGTGTGGCTGACCGAGATCATGGAACGCGACGGTGTTGATGCCGCCGCCGCCCTGTTCTCCGAGTCGACCGGTCGCGTCATCGTCTCGGTTCCGCGTGAAGAAGACGTGAAGTTCCGTGGCCTGTGCGATGGTCGCGGCTACCCGGTGCTGCGCATCGGTGTGACCGACATTGCCTCGGAGAACGCGACGCTTGAGATTCAAGATGTGCTCACCGTCTCGGTCGACGAACTTCGCGAGGTTTCCCGCGCCACCCTTCCCGCCGCTTTCGGCGCCGTCATCCCGGCAGGTGTGTAATGACTGAAGCAGACGACGAACTCGAAGCCATGCGCGAATCGCGCCTCGGCCGCACGCGCATGGTGGCCTGGATTGTGATCATCGCGCTGGTGCTCGGTGGCGGCGGCGCGACCGTTCTCGCGCTCCTGCTGAACTAGCGCGAATTTCGAGGGGAAAGCCGCCGCGCGACGTAGGGTGGAGGCGTGGACTTTTGGAACTTTGCGGCCGCCTACTGGTGGCTGGTGTTTCCGCTGATGGGCGTGGGTAGCGCCGTCGCCGGAAACATGCGTCGCGCGTCGAAGGCGCGCCACAAGCGACGTCTCGAGCTCCTGGCCGCCAAGCGAGACCTCAAGGCGGCAGAAATCCAAGCGCGGGCAACGCAACGCGCCGAGCGCCAGGGCCTGCCGATTCCGCAGTACCAGCACCCGGTTCCGCTCGGCAGTGTCGCCGCAGACGCGGCGGCCATCCCTACGACCCGCGAGCAAGAGATCACACGGCTGATGGCGGAGCACGATGACGTCGTGAAGCGATGGCTGGACTACGAACTCGACGTGGCCAAACTCATTGCCTACCCGGCGATGAGCGATGGCCGCAATGAGCTCACGGCTACCTTCTTGCGGGCAAAGCGTCGCGCCGACACGCTGCGGCCCGAGTCGGCCGACGCGAAGGTTGATGCCGACGCGATTCGCGCCTATCGCGAGGCCGTCATCGACTTTGGCTCGGCCTTCGATGTGGCCGAGCGCGATGCCAAGCGTCAGAAGAATCGGGCGTTCAGCGACGACGAGCGCAAACGCCTCGATCGCGCGCTACAGCTGCTGCGCGTCGCAGAAGACCAGGGCGCGACGCAGGCCGAACGCCAGGTTGCCTACCGCCGCGTGCGCGAAGAGCTCGACGGGCTGATCGTCATCTCCGACGAAGCCATCAGCGTGCTCGAAAAGAAGGTCGCAGGCGAAATCACGAGCGGCGATACTCCCCCGCTGCCGCAGACGCAGACGCCGGCGCAGGCACAGCCGCCCGCGAAGCCGCAGACGCAGACACCGGAACCATAGCGCAGCGAGTGCACGCCGAATCCCGCGAATGCGCGCCGCGGCACTAGCCTGAGTTCATGAATTCGAGAGGCGCCGCGCGTGAGTGAGGCGTGGGATGGGCACGACCGCGGAACGCGCGGCTATCGGTTGCTCATCGTCGCACTCTTCGCGGCGGGCGTGGCCACGTTTTCGCAGCTGTACTCGGTGCAGGGAGTGCTACCTGAGCTCGCCGCCGATCAGGGCGTGAGCGAATCAACCGCAGCGCTTGCTGTCTCGGCGGCGACTCTGGGGCTGGCCATCGCGGTGATTCCGTGGTCGCGCATGGCCGACCGCCGCGGCCGCCGCTTCACGATGCGCGTTGCGATCTCCGCGGCCGTGGTTCTCGGCCTTATTGTGCCGTTCTCCCCCACGTTCGAGGCGCTATTGGTGCTGCGATTCATTGAGGGTGCGGCGCTGGGCGGCATCCCCGCCGTCGCGCTGGCGTACCTCGCCGAAGAGATCTCGCCACGCGCCGCCGCCATCGCCAGCGGCACCTACATCTCGGGAACGTCTCTTGGCGGCCTCGCCGGACGCATCATTTCGGGCCCGCTCAGCGAGGTCTTCACATGGCGCACCGGAACCCTGGTGGTCTCCATCATCGCGGCCATTGCCGGCATCGTGTTCTTCCTGCTGGCACCCGCGCCGCGCGGCTTCGAACCGGTGATCCGTGGTTCCGCTCGCGATATTCCGCTAGCTCGCAAGATCATGACGTGCCTGCGTGACTCCCGCCTCGTCGCATTGTTCTGTCAGGGCGGACTGCTCATGGGCGGCTTCGTCGCGGTCTACAACTATCTCGGGTTCCGCCTCCAGGCGCCGCCGTTTCTGATTCCGGCGACCATCTCCTCCTTCCTGTTTCTCGCCTACCTCTCCGGCACCTGGTCATCGGCGCAATCGGGGCGCGCGGCGCTGCGGGTGGGGCGATACCGGGTGCTGATTGGCTCCTCGGCGCTCATGTTGGTCGGCCTCGCGATCACGATTTCCAACGCCATCGTCGCGGTCATCATCGGCCTGCTCATCTTCACGGCCGGATTCTTCGCGGCACACGCCACCGCCTCTGGCTGGATTCCGGCGATCGCACACGTCGGCCGGGCACAGGCGTCGAGCCTTTACAACCTCGCCTACTACGGCGGCTCGAGCCTATTCGGGTGGGCCGTCGGCCTGGCGTTTCAGCCGTGGGGCTGGCTCGGCGTCGCCGCGACCGTTGGCGCGCTCATTCTGGTCGCGATGCTGATCGCGGCGTTCTGGCTCGGCCGTGACGCTACCGGCCGCGCCGATCTTCGCGCCGCAATGTAGGTTCCGGAACCTGCACTCGCCACCGGGGGATCGCTGGGGCTTGCAGATCGCGTCAAACTATTCAGGCGCTCCCTCTTGCCACTCGCGTGGTTATGTGGTTAGTTAGTCGAGTAACTAACCAAGTAAGTGGGAGGTGTTCGTGATCGAAGAAGGCAAACCGCTCTTCGTCCAGATCGCAGAGCAGATCGAAGACTCCATCGTCGAGGGCTCGCTCGTCGAAGAGGGTCAGGCGCCGTCCACCAATGAACTCGCCGCGTTTTATCGCATCAACCCGGCGACCGCCGCGAAGGGAGTGAACATGCTCGTTGACAAAGGTGTGCTGTACAAGCGCCGCGGAATCGGCATGTTTGTCGCCCAGGGAGCGCGCGAAAACCTGCTGATTGAGCGGCGAGGCATCTTTGCCGACCGCTTTGTTGAGCCGCTCATCATCGAGGCTCGCAAGCTCGGGCTCACGACGGACGACTTGGCCGCTCTCATCCGAGATCGTGCCGCACAGACACAAACTGAAGGGGAAAGCCGATGACCACTGTTGTCGAAGTGAAGAACCTCACCAAGCGATACCGCAAGACGACCGCGGTCGAGAACGTGAGCTTCTCGCTGGAGGAGAACACCATCTACGGCCTGCTTGGCCGCAACGGCGCTGGCAAGACCACGGTGATGTCGATTATCACCGCGCAGAACTTCGCGACGTCGGGTGATGTGCGGGTGTTCGGCGAGGCACCGTACGAAAACGCCAAGGTTCTTAACCGCATGTGCTTCGTGCGAGAGAGTCAGCGATACCCCGACGGCTGGGTTGCGCGCAACGCTATCGCGGCCGCAGCACTCATATTCCCGAATTGGAATGAGGAGCTGGCGCAGCGTCTCATCGCAGACTTCCAGTTGCCGCTCAACCGCGATATCAAGAAGGTTTCACGCGGTCAGCTCTCGGCGATCGGCGTGATTATCGGCATCGCCTCCCGCGCCGAGATCACCTTCTTCGACGAGCCCTACCTGGGGCTGGACGCCGTCGCTCGCCAAATCTTCTACGACCGACTGCTTGAGGATTACACCGAGCATCCGCGCACCATTATTCTCTCCAGCCACCTCATCGACGAAGTCTCTAACCTCATTGAACGCGTGTTGGTGATCGACGCCGGCAAGATCATCATGGATGAAACCACCGATGATCTCCGCGATCGTGCAACGGCCCTGGTCGGCGACACCGCGGCTGTCGAGGCGTTCGCGGCGGATCGTGAGGTGCTGCACCGTGAATCGCTCGGACGCGTCACCAGCCTGACCGTGCTCGGTCACATCTCACCGGACGAGCGTCACGCATTGAGCGCGGCCGGCGTCGATCTTGCCCCCGTTTCGCTTCAGCAACTCATCGTGCGGCTCACGCAGGCCGCCGCAGAGCAGAAGGAGGTCGTGCGATGAGTCGCATCGGCACCGTTACCCGCATGCAGTTCGTCAACCGCTGGACCTTCGTGTGGATCCCCCTGATTATTCTGGGCAGCTCCTTTCTGGTCTCGCTTCTCGTCTACATCTTGATCCCCGAATCCGGCCCGAAGTTCGGCGGCGGATCGCAAGCGCCCATGTGGTACATGCTGAGCGCGGGCATCATGGCGATGGCGGCGACCTTCCCGTTCTCCCAGGCGATGAGCGTGACCAGGCGCGAGTTCTACATCGGAACGCTGAGCGCCGGTGCCATCGCCGCAGCGATTCTGGCGTTGATCGTTGTCGTTGGCGGACTCATCGAAGAGGTCACCGGTGGGTGGGGAGTCAATGGCTTCTTCTTCCGTCTGCCATGGCTGTGGACGGCGGGCCCATTCGTTGCCGGGCTGTTCTACTTCACGGTCACCATGTTGCTGTTCACGATCGGCTTCTTCTTCGCGACGGTCTACCGCCGCTGGGGAGCGCGCGGACTCACCTTCGGGCTGGTCGGCTTCGGTTTGGTGCTCGTGTTGATCATCGGCGCGATCACTCGGCTCGAGATTTGGGGAGCGGTGGCCGAGTTCTTCCTCGCCGCCGGCGTCACCGGACTCACCTTCATGCTGCTGGCGCTCATGCTCATCTTCGCTGTCGCCGCCTACCTGCCGCTACGCCGCTCGGTGCCGTAAACCGGTCGCCCCGGCACTACAAGCCACGGGTTCCAAGCGGTACGGGCGCTAGCCTGGAACAAAGATCGGAGACCGCGTGACCCGTACTGCGCAGCAGAGCGCCGCCACCGAACGTACGTCTCGGTGGCGGGTGCTTCCGGGGCGAGCGAATGTCGTGCTGTGGTTGGGCGTCGGCGCTCTCGCCGTCGCCCTCCTCGCCGTCTCGGCGCCGCTCAGCGTCACGGTGTACGAGGTTCCGGTGGTCACCGCCATGCTGTTCTCGCTGGTGTTGGCGGGAGCCATGCCGCTTGCCATCGTGCTGCCGTGGGGCGGAGTTGCGGCGGCGATCGTGAGCGCGACCGCGTTGACGAGTGGGTCGACCTTCACCACCGAGGCGCCATGGCCCGTTTCCGTCACCACCACGATCGCGGTCTCGCTGACCTGGCTGCTGGTGGGTTGGCGGGCACGATGGTTTGTGGTGACGATCGCCTGGGCCGGCGGGTTGTTGCTGGTGATTGTCTCCACCACGGAGGCTCTCAGCGCCAATGCCCCGAGCGGCGCGATCATCGCCGATCTGGTGGTGTTCGCCGCGGCATCCCTGGTGTTGGCCCTGGCCGGCATCATCATGCGCAATTGGGAGATTGTGGGCGCCCAGCTCGTTGCGGAACGAGCGCTCTCCGCTGCTGAAATCGCGCACCGCGAAGCGGCAGAGGAGAAGGCCCGCATCGCCCGCGAACTGCACGATGTGGTGGCGCACGGCATGTCGGCCATTCAGGTTCGCGCCGCCAGCGCTCGGTACCGCCTTGCCGATCTCCCACCCGATGCGATTGCGGAGTTTGACGATATTGCCGCCACCGCGCGCTCATCGATGGCCGATATGCGTTCCATTCTTGGGGTGCTGCGCGACGAAACAACAGGCGCCGCATCGAACCCGCAGCCGACGCTTGCCGATCTTTCCGCGCTCGTGGAGCGGGCGCGCGCGCTCGCGCCGGTAACGGTCACCGGCGAATGGAACCTCACCCCCGCGGAGCGCGCCGACCCGCTCCTGGGGCTCACCGTGTACCGCGCCGTGCAGGAGGCGCTGAGCAACGCCGCCCGCCACGCGCCCGGAGCCGCCGTCACCGTTGCCTGGCACGAATCGGGCAACGAGCGACACATCACCATCACCAATGAGGCCACCACTCGTCCGGCCGATGCCCGCGCCGGTGACGCGCACCCCAGCCGCACCGGCGGGCAGGGCCTGCGCGGCATGCGTGAGCGGTTGCATGTGCTGAACGGAACCGTCACAACGGCAACGCAAGCTGGCGGCGGCTTTGCCGTGCAGGTTGCGATTCCACGCGCAAGCACCCGAGGAGCATCGTCATGATTAGCGTGTTGATTGTTGATGACCAGGCCATGGTTCGTGCCGGGTTCGCCGCAATCTTGGGCGCGCACGACGGAATCACCGTCGTTGGCCAGGCGGGCGACGGCGTCGAAGGCGTTGCATTGGCGCGCGAGATGCGCCCCGACGTGGTGTTGATGGACGTTCGCATGCCCAACCTCAATGGCATTGATGCGACGACCGAAATTCTCGCGGCCGCGGAGCGTGACGGGCGGACAAGCCCCGCCGTGCTGATTCTCACAACGTTTGACGCGGACGAGTATGTGCACGACGCGCTGGCGGCCGGCGCGAGCGGCTTTCTGCTGAAAGACGCGCTTCCAGAAGAGCTCGTCAATGCGGTGCGCGTGGTTGCCGCGGGCGACGCGCTGCTCGCCCCTCGAATCACCAAGCGCCTGCTGGAGAAGTTTGCCGCCACACGGCCAGCGACCAACCGACACTCCCTGCGCCTGAACGACCTCACCGAACGCGAGCACGAAATTTTGGTGCTGATCGGTCGCGGCCTCTCCAACCGAGAGATCGCAGAGTCGTTGTTTCTCGCCGAGCAGACCGTGAAGAGTCACGTCAGCCGAATCTTCACCAAGCTCGACCTGCGGGACCGCGTCAATGCCGTCATCCTCGCGTATGACGCCGGTCTCGTCGAACGCTCCGACTAGCCCGAAAGCCAACACCCCCTACCGCAGTACTGTCGAGGTCACCCCCGTAGGGTGATGCCCCGACCACCTGTTGTGCCGCACCGTAGGGGTATGGTCGACATCGCCCCGCGCCAAACAACCACCGCCGCCCCCTTCGGTGGCCGCGCATCAATGGCGCGAACGAGCACCGACGCAATAGCGCGAACGACCACCGGCGCTCCCACCCCGAGCCGGGCTCCCCGGCGCGAGCTGCCCGTCATCGGCGGCGCGCGCGACATCGCCATCGACACCACCCGATCGATACTGCTGGTGATCGTCGTCGCGCTGCACGCCTTCATGGTCGGCGTCAGCCTCGACGTCAACGGTACGCCGCTACTCGAAAACGCGATGGAGCATTGGTCAGGCTGGCCCGTGCTGACCTGGTTCGCGCAGGTCATGCCGCTGTTCTTCGTGCTCGGCGGCTTCGCCTCCTACACGCAGTACAGCCGCCTCCGGGCTCGCGGAACCACGGCATCTGCCTACATTTCGTCACGCCTCGTACGCCTGCTCATTCCCGCAGGAGCGGCTATCGCGGCCGTCACCGTATTTCTGGCCGTACTCACCGTGACCGGCGTCTCGCCCGATGTCATCGCGACGGCGGGTTTTCGCATTAGCCAGCCGTTCTGGTTCTTAGCGGTTTACATCGGAGTCACCGCCCTGGTTCCGGCCATGGTCTGGCTACACGAACGAAACACGACACTCAGCCTCCTCACTCTGGCACTCGGTGCGGTTGTGGTAGATATTGTGCGCGTGGCCACCGACATTCCGGCGATTGGCCTGCTCAACCTGGCTTTTGTGTGGTTGTTTGCGCAGCAGTTGGGCTTTGCGCTCGCCGACGGAACACTCGACCGCCTCGGTGTTCGCGCCCAGCGCGTGATCGGCGTGGGCGCCGTCGCCACCCTTGCCCTCACGATGCTCACCGGCTTCTACCCGACCGACCTGTACGCCGCTCTCAACCCGCCGATGGCCGCGCTGGTGCTGCTCGGCATCGCGCAAACCATGCTCTTTCTGCAGTTGCGTGCTGGCCTGCGCCGGTTCGGCGCCCTGCCCGGCATCGCCCGCGTCACCTGCTGGATCGGCGACCGCTCAATGACGATCTACAGCTGGCACATGCTGGTGACCATCGCGATTGCCGGCGCCCTCATCATCGCGCCGTTCTCATTGCCCACTCCGGTCAGCCTCGATTGGTGGCTGACCCGGCCGCTGTGGTTTGTCGCCGTCGGATTCGCGGTCTTCCTGGTCGCTTCCCTCGCCGGTCGGCTGGAGCGTCGCCGCGTCACCGCGCCCGCCGGGAGAGTCGCCACCGTCGCCGCGACGCTCCTTGCCATCGCGGGCGTCGTGGCCACCCTCATCATTGGTTCCGTCGGCGCCGTCTGGGTCATCGCCACCGCAGCCGTCGCGCTCGCCCTCGCGCTCGTCGCGCGCCGCGCGCCGCGCGAGATCAGCTCGCGCTAACGGGTTGCGACGCACCTCCCACACCGTTGACTGACCGCCGTGTGGACTGACGTGTGCACCGCTGTCGCGCCGCTGGCTGCGCCGCTGTCGCGGTCGGGCGCTAGTCTTTGCGTTACTGTCGCCATCCAAAAACCTGCATCAGGGACGGTATTGCCATGAGCGCGCTTCGCATTCTTCACCTCACCGACACCCACCTCTTTGGCGACGATTCGCGCCACTATGGCGTTGTCAACACCGCCTCGCAACTCGCCGCCGCGCTCGCACACGTGAGCGATCTGGCCGTCGACCTCGTTGTCGTTTCGGGCGACGTGAGTGAAGACGGAACCATCGAGTCGTACCAGCGCGTGCGACAGCTGGTGGGCGACTGGGCTGAGGCGCACGGGGGGCGGGCCGTGTTTGCCATGGGCAACCATGATCGTCGTGAAGCCTTTCGGGCCGTGCTTGGTGGCGGCCAGCCCGGGACCGAGGAGCGCCTGCCGGTCGGTGACGACCCGGCACGGCCCGTCGTCTCGGTGACGCAGCATGATGGTTGGCGTGTGGTGGTGTTAGACACCTCCGTGCCAACCCGCGGCTACGGAAACCTTGAACCCGAACAGCTCGAATTTCTGCGTGAGACGCTGGCTGAGCCTGCCGAGCACGGCACGGTCATCGTGATGCATCATGCGCCTATCGATGCGCAGACCGATCTGTTGCAGGCACTCGCCCTCGACCCTGCTGACGGCGACGCGCTTGTTCGACTGATTCGTGGTTCCGATGTGCGCGTGGTGCTCAGTGGTCACTACCACCACCCCGTTGTCGAGACGATTGAGGGAATTCCGGTGGTCGTCGCGCCGGGCGTGGCAAATATTGCGCGCGCGCTCGATGACCCGGCCGAAGAATCGGCGGAACTGGCGTTTGGCGGCGCGGTCGTTGAGATCCGCGGCTCACGCACGCGCGTGGTTCCGTTTGTCGAGCGCATCGAGCCGGCGAGCGAGGTCTTTCACCTGGGCCGGGAGGCGGTCGCCGAGATTATCGCGGCCGTGGGGCGACCCGCGAGGTAGCGCGACGGTTGCGTTGGCGGTCGATATTGACGGTTGGCGGTGGCGGTGGCGGTTGCGTCGGCGAGGGTGGAACCGCGTTGCTAGCCGCGCTCTTCTGCCGTCTCGGTGTGGTGACGAATCACCTCGGCGACGACAAAGTTGAACCACTTTTCGGCGAACTCGGGGTCAAGGTGCGCGTCTTCGGCGAGCTGCTTGAGGCGCGCAACCTGTTGTTCCTCGCGCTTGGGATCAGACGCCGGCATCGCGTGCTCGGCCTTGAGGACGCCCACCTGTTGCGTCGCGCGGAACCGTTCGGCCAGCATAAAAATGAGGGCGGCATCGATATTGTCGATCGTCGCGCGCAAGCGCAGGAGCGTGGTGGTGGGGTCTTCCGCGGTCATGCCCTTAGCCTAGATCGCGCCGATGACGCGCGCGTTCATTCCGCGTAACGAATGCGGGTCAGAGTCCGCCGTGCTTGCTGGCCACCGGCCATATACACACTCAGGGCGTTCGATGGATCCGAACGCATGCAATTCTTCTGAGATTCTCAGCGGGCTGGTAAATTGTGAGCATGAATCGACGTCTCGCAGCCCTCATCCTTGCTGTTCCCCTGACCATTGCCGCCCTCACCGGCTGTTCCAACTCCGCTGGTGGCGGCGGTGACAACGGCGGCACCGAATCGTGGCCCGCCAATGTCACCGAAAACTTCATCTCCAGCTGTGAGGCCAGCAGCGGCGGCCAGACCGCTTACTGCGAGTGCTCGCTTGAGGCGCTGCAGTCGGAGTACACGCTCGAAGAGTTCACCGAACTCGAGAAGAACGTGAACGACCCCGCGACGCAAGAAGCGCTCGGCGAAGTTATCTCCGCCTGCCAGTCAGAAGTCAAGTAATCATCATCACCGATGTGTGGGTGGGCTAAGGGGCCACCCACACAGCGGTTTTTTGTGCCCAAGCGCGGCGATCTGCGCCCCGCGCGGCCGACGTGTGCCCTGGTTCCTGTTCCGTGCGCCGTGGTTCCCTGTTCCGTGCCGCGTGGTTCCCTGCGGCGTGGTTCCGTGCCGCGCGCCGTGGTTCCCTGCGCCGTGGTTCCGTGCCGTGCCCGGTGGTTCCATGCGCCGTGGTTCCGTGCCGCGCGCGGTGGTTTCGCGCCGTGGTTCTCCGCCCCGGGTTCCGCCGTGCCATCCGGGCCCTCCCCCGGTTGTGCAGGAAAAACGTTCACCCGCAGGGAGCTGACCAGGGGTTTTCTCGCGGGCAGGCGAATTTTTCCTGCCCAACCTGCTTGAAACCGGGGCGAGCGGAACCACGGAACAACACCCCCGGCACCGGAACCACGGAACAACACCCACAGCACCGGCAACCCAACCCACGCCGCGAATCCGCGTTAGTCGAAGATCGGAACCAATGCCGTCGGGGTCGGGGCGGGGGCGCGGTACAGAAGCTGGCCGACCACGCCGGTGCGGGCGTCGACGCTCAGCGACACCACGTCATCCGAACGCTGCCCTGCGATCAAAAGAGTGTCACCAACGAGCACATGGTGGCGGGGCCAATCAACGCCAGACTCGACGAGCGATACGCCCTCTAGCCGCGCCCCACCGTCGAGCACAGCGATTGTGGCGATCGTGTTCGATCCGCGCACCGTGACGTGCAAGAACAGACCGTCTGCGGTGGTCGAGATTTCCGCCGGAAAGTCGACACCAAACGATGTTTCCCGTGAAACCGGCACCGCCGTGACGATGCGCCACGTGCCATCGCGATCGGCGGCAAGGGCGTACACCTCTGCCGAGTATTCGGTTGCGACATACAGGTGACCGCTCGGGTGCCACACCGCGTGACGCGGGCCGGAGCCCTTTGGCAGCGCCACCTGCTGAATCTCGGTGTCACCGCGCCAGAATCGCACCAGGTCAAAGCCGAGATCGGTTGTCGCGTACAACCCACCGGGCAAGAACGTGGTGTGGTGTGCGCGCGAAACGCGTGCGTTCGGGTCTTCGACCACGGGCAAGGTTTCGACGGGTTCTGGGTTGTCATAATCCGGAACCAGGTGTGCGAACTCGGGGCCAGCCGCCTCTCGAAGTGCTGCGGCCGCGGCGCTCAGGTCTATGGTTCCGGCCGCCGCCAGGCTCGCCGGCGGGTTCTCCGCCTCAAAGCCGTACGGGTCGGTGGTCGATGCGAGCGCAACCGCTGCGCCCAGCGAACCATCGGCGTTCACCGCGATTCGCGTGACCGTTCCGTCACCGTACGCGGCAGCGACCAGCGAGCCCGCCCCCGGCGCGATGGCCGCGTGGCACGTGGCATACCCGGTCGCCAGCGGCTTGCCAAGCGGCGCAAGGGTGTCTTCGCCGGTGCGGCGAAACGCCTGCACCACGCCGCGCTCTTCGAGCGTCGCGTAGACAACATCGAGCGTCGGGTGCGCGGCGAGCCACGACGGCGACTCGGCGTGCGCGGCGGTGCCGGCAAAGGTCAACGAGCCGCGAGGCGACTGTGCGGCCGGCTCGCCGGCAACAAGCACGCCAACGCCCGCGGCATGCCCACCCATGTCAGCGGTGTAGCCGCCGAGCCAAAACCGCATCAGTCGAGCAGCGGCGTGCGAACGACGACCTCGTCGCGGGCCGGGCCCACACCGATGACCGAGATGCGCGTGTTGCTCATCTTCTCGAGGGCGAGCACGTAGTCCTGCGCGTTCTGCGGCAGGTCGTCAAACGTGCGGGCAGTCGAGATGTCTTCGGTCCAACCCGGGAAGTATTCGTAGATCGGCTTCGCGTGGTGAAAGTCGGTCATGTTGACCGGAACCTCGTCAAAGCGCACGCCGTCAACGTCGTAAGCGACGCACACCGGAATCTGCTCGATGCCCGTCAGAATGTCGAGCTTGGTGAGCACCAGGTCGGTGAGTCCGTTGATGCGCGTCGCGTAGCGGGTGATCGGCGCGTCATACCAGCCAACGCGGCGGGGGCGACCCGTCGTGGTTCCGAATTCGAAACCGCGCGAACGCAGCATGTCACCCGACTCGTCAAACAGCTCGGTCGTGAACGGGCCAGAGCCGACGCGCGTGGTGTACGCCTTCACAATGCCGACAATGCGGTCCAGGCGGTTGGGGCCGACACCGGAACCAGTTGCCGCGCCGCCAGCGGTAGCAGAAGACGAGGTGACAAACGGGTAGGTGCCGTGATCGACGTCGAGCATGGTGGCCTGGCCGCCCTCGAACACGACGACCTCGTTGCGGTCAAGCGCTTCGGCCAGCAGCAACGCCGTGTCAGCCACCATGGGCTTGAGACGCTCCGCGTAGGAAAGCAGGTCGTCGACGATCTCGTCGGCGGTGATGGCGCGGCGGTTGAACAGCTTCACCAGCAGGTGGTTCTTCTGGTCGAGCGCGCCCTCCACCTTCTGGCGCAGGATGTTCTCGTCAAACAGATCCTGCACGCGAATGCCAACGCGGTTGATCTTGTCGGCGTACGCCGGACCGATGCCGCGACCCGTGGTTCCGATCTGGCGCTTGCCAAGGAAACGCTCGGTGACCTTGTCGAGCGTGCGGTGGTACTGCGTGATGATGTGCGCGTTGGCGCTCACCTTCAGGCGCGAAACGTCAATGCCGCGAGCGGCGAGCGCGGTGAGCTCGGCGAACAGCACCTCAAGGTCAACGACGACGCCGTTGCCGATGACGGGCGTGACGCCGGGAGAGAGGATGCCGCTGGGCAGCAGGTGCAGGGCGTACTTTTCGTTGCCGACCACGACCGTGTGACCGGCGTTGTTGCCGCCATTGAACTTCACGACCCAGTCGGTACGCTCACCGAGAAGGTCTGTCGCTTTACCTTTGCCCTCGTCGCCCCACTGGACGCCGACGATCACGATTCCTGGCATTTGGCTTGCACCCCCTGAAAGGGACCCGGGCGTGGGTCCACCCAATCCTATCCGGTTGACCTGAAAGGCCCGAAGCCGGGCCCGAGTGCGCCGCGCTCGCGCTTGCGATGGCGCCCCGGTTTGTGGCGTCGCGCCGACCGACTACCCTCGAACCCATGCGCCTTCTCGCCTCGACTGCCGCCACTGCCCTGCTCGCGTTGACCCTGCTGGGCTGCGCCTCGACGCCGTCCAACTCCGGGTCCACCTCCGGTGGCACTGATGCGAGCGACAGCGCAACAACCTCCACCACAGAGCCTGCGGCAAGCGGAACCTGTGACTACTTCGCCGACGGATCGGCGTCGGCGAAAGATGGCACGCAGGTTCCGCCTGCTGAGCCGGCCGTCACGGGCGAGGTGACCGCCACGATGAAGACCTCCGTCGGCGATCTCGTGCTCACGCTCGACGCCGACGCCGCCCCCTGCGCCGTGAACAGCTTCGTGTCACTCGCTGAGCAGGGGTACTACGACGACACGTCCTGCCACCGTCTGACCACCCAGGGCATCTACATTCTGCAGTGCGGCGACCCCACCGCCACAGGCATGGGCGGCCCGGGCTACTCGTTCGCTGACGAGCTAACCGGCACCGAAAAGTATGAAGCCGGAACCCTGGCGATGGCCAACGCCGGCCCCAACACCAACGGCTCCCAATTCTTCTTCGTCTACGAATCGGCTCCGGGGGCACTGGCGCCCAGCTACACGTCGTTCGGGTCTTTCGATGAGGCGTCGCTCGCCACGCTGCGCGACGTCGCTGCCACCGGAGTTGCCGCCGACGGCGTCACCCCTGTCACGGCGGTCGACATCGAAACAATCACGATCAGCCGCTGAGATAGCCTCGACACATGACCAGCCCGCTGCTCACACTGCCCACCACCGCCGCCGCGTGGGAGGCCTTCGTCACCGACCGGCCCGACGCGTTTCTCACCGCAGCTAGACAGCACGTCGCCGGCCTCAAGGATGGCATCGAACGAAGCACGGCGGAGGTGCTCGACCTCTGGAACGAGGTGACGTGGGCGTTGCGGTCGGCAGGCAGTGCGAGCTATGTGCTGAGTGAATGCCACCCAGACGCGACCGTTCGTGACGCCGGGTCGGAGCGGTACTTGGCCGCGACGGCGTACGAAACCGAGCTGTCGCTTGACCGCGAGCTCTACGAGATCTTCACCAACGCGAGCCATGCCGCCGATGCCGCCGCGCTCTCCAGCGAACAGGCGCGACTGCTGGAGCACACGCTGCGCGACTTCCGCCTCGCTGGCGTCGGCCTGGACGATGCCGGCCGTGCGCGGGCGCAACAGCTCGCCGACCGCGACTCGCAGCTCGGCGTGGAGTTCGGTAAGAACATTCGCGACGGCAAGCGCACCATGCGCATCGCCCCTGATGCACTCGCCGGGCTCCCCCAAGACTTCCTCGATAACCACCCGGTTGATGCCGACGGTCTCATCACACTCACGACCGACTACCCCGACTACGTGCCGGTGCGGGAATATGCCACAAACCGCGCAACCCGCATCGCCATCTCTGAGCTCTACAATGACCTGGCGTGGCCGATCAACGACCCGATCCTGGCCGAGCTTCTGAGCGTCCGCCGCGATCGCGCGCAGCTCCTCGGCTTTGGTGACTGGTCTGATGTGGAGACGGCGACGCGTATGGCCGGCTCCTCGGCCAACGTCGACGCGTTTCTGACCAAGGTTGATCGTGCCTCGCTCGACGCCGCGAGCGCCGAATACGAGATCGTGCTGGCTCGCCTGCGGCAAGACGACCCAGACGCTGCCGCGGTCACGACCGCCGACCTGGCGTACCTTCTCGCGGCGATCAAGCGCGAGCAGCACGATGTCGACGCTCAGGTGGTGCGCTCCTACTTCTCCTTCCCGGCCGTCATGCAGGGCGTTCTTGACCTCACCGGCGCACTCCTGGGCATCGAGTATCAGCGTGTTGAGGTTCCGTCCTGGCACGAAGACGTTCACGTTTTCGATGTGACGAAGGGCGGAACCACCATTGGCCGCATTTACCTCGACATGCACCCTCGTGACGGCAAGTACAACCACGCCGCGTGCTTCGACCTGGTCGTGGGGCGTGCGGGTGTCGAGTTGCCAGAAGGCGTATTGCTCTGCAATTTCGCGCGCGGAACCATGGAGCACGATGAGGTCGTCACGTTCCTGCACGAATTTGGGCACCTGGTGCACGCAATCCTGGCCGGTCACCAACGCTTCACCGCACAGAGCGGCATCGCCACGGAGTGGGATTTCGTTGAGGCACCCAGCCAGATGCTCGAAGAGTGGGCTTGGGACGCCGACGTGCTGGCAACGTTTGCCCGCAATGACAGTGGCGAGCCGATTCCGGCCGACCTGGTCAAGCGCATGGTGGAGGCTGACGCGTTCGGCCGCGCACTGCTCGTGCGCCGCCAACTCGGCTTTGCCCGCGTTTCTTACCAGCTGCATCACGATGTTCCGGCCGATATCACCGCGGCGGCCGCGCACTGGGTGGACTCCACCTCGCCGGTCAAGAACCTCGAGGGTAGCCACTTCACCGCGTCGTTCGGGCACCTCACCGGTTATGGCGCGAGCTACTACACCTACCAGTGGAGCCTGGTCATCGCGCGAGACCTGCTCACTGCGTTTGACGGCGACCTCATGAACCAGGCGGTCGCCACCCGGTACCGCGAGCGTGTGCTCGAACCCGGCGGCACGAAAGATGCCGCCGTGCTCGTGCGCGACTTCCTCGGGCGTGATTACAGCTTCGACGCCTACCGCGCCTGGCTCGGCGCAAGCTAGCAGGTGGTTGGGTAATCCGCGGCGCGCTCTACCGTCACACTGCCGCGAATCGCTACGCTAAGCCGCATGAGCGAGAGCCACGCGGTGCGTCCTGGTCAAAACATCCGCGTCGCGTGGGCGCTGCTTCGGCTCGTGACCGCGGCGCTCATCGTGGCGGCGGTGGTGGCGCAGTTCATCACCACGTTCACACTCGCCAGCGACAAGGGCCGCGATGTGACGACGACCGTCGTGAATTTCTTCAGCTTCTTCACGATTCTCTCGAACTGCCTCGGCGCGATCATCATGCTGATCGGCGGCCTGTGGCTGCTCACCCGCGGCAGAAGCAGGCAGTGGGAGCCGCGGGCGCTCTCCTACGCGTGGATCAGCGTGATGACCTACATGGTCATTACCGGCATCGTGTACAACCTGTTGCTGCGCGGCTACGTGCTGGAGCAGGGCGCGACGGTTGCCTGGTCAAATGAGGTGCTGCACCTCATCGCGCCCATCATTTTTCTGCTTGAGCTGGTGCTCTGCATCGCGCGGCGTCCGCTGGCCTGGACCGCCATGGGTGTGGCTGCGATCTTCCCGATTGCCTGGGTCATCTACACGCTGCTGCGCGGCGAAACCGTCACCAACCCCACCACGGGCGATCCGTTCTGGTACCCGTACCCGTTTCTTAACCCGTACCTTCAGCCCAACGGATACTTCGGCGTCGGCGTCTACGTCATCGGCATTGCGGCCGCGATTCTTGCCGTCGCCGGTCTCGCTGTCTGGCGCACCCACCTCGGCGCTCGATCGGCGATCGAGAACGAAGTGGGTGCGCCAGCGGCAACGGCCTATGAAGCCTTCGACGAGCCGCGGGTCAGTGCGCCGTAGATCAGCAGCACGATCAATGAGCCAGCGATGGCAAGCAGCCAAGTCTGCAGGTCAAAAAACTCGGTCAACGGGCGGTTAAAGAGCAGGCTACCCAGCCAGCCACCGAGCATGGCGCCGACAACGCCGAGGATGAGGGTTACGAACCAACCGCCGCCCTGGCGCCCGGGCAAAATGGCCTTGGCGATAACGCCGGCAAGCAAACCCAGCAACAAAAATCCGAGGAAAGTCATGTCAGAACTCCTATCCGATATGCCCATCATCGTGTGAGGGGCACACCACTGTTTGTGACTCAACGCTAGCGGGCGCATCGCGTGATGCCAAGGGGGTTGCATGCCCTGCCGCCCCCGGGTATGGGGGCGCGCGACCACCCGCAAAACTGCGGCGCGGCGGCCGGTAGACTGGCGGTATGTCAAAGGTCCTCGAATCCCTTCCGGTCGGCGAGCGCGTCGGCATCGCATTCTCGGGAGGGCTCGACACCTCCGTGGCGGTCGCCTGGATGCGACACAACGGCGCGGTTCCTTTCACCTACACGGGCGACCTCGGTCAGCCTGACGAAGACGACATCGAAGCGATCCCCGGTCGCGCGCTTGAGTACGGCGCCGAACTGTCGCGTCTCATCGACTGCAAGACCGCGCTCGTCGAGGAGGGATTCGTTGCCCTCGCAACGGGCGCCTTCCACATTCGCTCGGGCGGACGCACCTACTTCAACACCACGCCGATCGGCCGCGCCGTCACCGGCACGCTGCTGGTGCGCGCCATGAAGGAAGACGGCGTCGACATCTGGGGCGATGGTTCCACCTACAAGGGCAACGACATTGAGCGGTTCTACCGCTACGGCCTGCTCGCCAACCCCTCACTGCGCATTTACAAGCCGTGGCTGGACGCCCAGTTCGTCGGCGAGCTCGGCGGTCGCCAGGAGATGAGCGAATGGCTCGTCGCTAACGGCTATCCGTACCGCGACTCTGCCGAGAAGGCGTACTCGACCGACGCCAACATTTGGGGCGCAACGCACGAGGCAAAGACCCTCGAATTTCTTGACGTTTCGCTCGAAACGGTTGAGCCGATCATGGGCGTCAAGTTCTGGGATCCGTCGGTGGAGATTGAAACCGAAGACGTCACCGTCACGTTTGACGCCGGCCGCCCCGTCGCCCTCAACGGCGTCGAATACGCCAACCCGGTTGAGCTGGTGTTCGAGGCCAACCGCGTCGGCGGCCGCCACGGCCTCGGCATGAGCGATCAGATCGAAAACCGCATCATCGAAGCAAAGTCCCGCGGCATCTACGAAGCACCCGGAATGGCGCTGCTGTTCACCGCCTACGAGCGCCTCGTTAACGGCATCCTCAACGAAGACACCCTCGCCACCTACCACGAGCAGGGTCGCCGCCTCGGTCGCCTCATGTACGAGGGCCGTTGGCTGGAGCCGCAGTCGCTCATGCTGCGCGAGTCGATTCAGAAGTGGGTTGGTTCCACCATCTCCGGAACCGTCACGTTGCGTCTGCGCCGCGGCGAGGACTACACGATCCTCAACACCGAGTCGCGCAACCTGTCGTACGCTGCCGAGAAGCTCTCGATGGAGCGCGTGGGAGATGCCGCATTCGGCCCGAAGGACCGCATCGGCCAGCTCACCATGCGCAACCTCGACATTGCCGACTCGCGTTCGCGCCTGGAGCAGTACGCCGCCCTCGGCCTGATCGGCGGCCCCACCGGCGAACTCGTCGGCGGGTACACCACCGGCGACGCCGCAGAAATCGCCGAGGGCACGGCCGAAATGAAGGCCGAAGCCGCAGAGTTTGACGCTGCGGGCGAGTCCGCCGCCTTCGACGCCGGCACCGACTAGGCACATCCGTGATGGCGGGGCTTCAGCGCAACAGCTGAGGCCCCGCCGTTTTCATTCCGGCGCCTTTCACACCGGGCATATCGGCCGTCGATTTGCGAATCACACGAAACAGGAGTGGGCTGGAACCATGACACCAGCAGTGCGCGCCACGTCGCTGACTAAGACGTTCGGCTCTCACACCGCCGTCGACGACGTGAATCTCACCGTCAACCCGGGTGAGGTTGTCGCCTTTCTCGGGCCGAACGGTGCGGGCAAGACCACAACGATCGACATGCTGCTGGGCCTCAGCCAGCCGACGAGCGGAACCGTTGAGCTGTTTGGCATGACACCGCGCGCGGCGATCGCGCGCGGACTCGTCTCCGCCGTCATGCAAACCGGCGGCCTGCTGGGCGACGTAACGGTACGCGACACCATGCGCATGACCGCATCACTCTTCGTCGGCAGCATCAGCATTGATGACGCGATGGCGCGCGCCGGCATCACCGACATCGCCACCAAAAAGGTGCAGCAGTGTTCCGGAGGCCAAAAGCAGCGCCTGCGCTTTGCGATGGCGCTGGTGAGCGACCCGGCTCTCATCGTGCTCGATGAGCCGACCACCGGCATGGACGTTGAAGGCCGCCACTCCTTCTGGCAGGCCATCCATGCCGATGCGCAGCGTGGCCGCACCGTCGTTTTCGCCACGCACTACCTCGAAGAGGCCGACCAGTACGCCGACCGCATCGTACTGATCCGCCAGGGGCAGATTGTGGCAGACGGAACCACGGCTGAGATCAAGGCGATGGCCGCCGGTCGTCGGGTGGAGGCGGAGCTGCCGGGGGCCGATGAGCAGCGTCTGGCAGCCCTCGAGGCGGTTGACACCGTGACGGTGCGAGGCAATCGCGTCGTGATCCACACCAGCGATTCCGACGCCGTGGCCCGCTATCTGCTCACGCAGACCGAAGCCCGCGATGTCACGATCACCAGTCAAAACCTCGAGCAGGCCTTCCTGCGTCTGACGAGCCAGGAGGGCTGACGTGGATCGCATCGATGTCTCCAACCGCCGCGTTCCCCCCTTCGGCGGATTCACCTGGACCTTCTTCGGCCTCGAACTGAAGCGCCTGTTCCGCAACTACTCGGTGATCATCTTCACCGTGGTGTTCCCCGTCGCGATGCTGTTGCTCGTTGCCGTGCCGCTGAAAAACACGTCGCTCACCGAGGTTCCGGTCGCCGCAGGCGGCACGTCCGCTGCCCTTCCGATCATGATCTCCATGGCGGTGTACGCCGCCCTCGTCGGCTCGACAATGACCGGCGTGACGGTCGCCTATGAGCGTGGCATGGGCTGGTCGCGCCAACTACGCCTGACGCCGCTGAACCCACTGGTCTACATTCTGATCAAGGTGGGCACCGGCATGGTGCTCTCCGCCATCGCCGTGGTGATTACCCTCATCGCGGGCGCGATTCTGGGCATCACCGCGCCGCTCCCCAACCTCATTGCGGCGGGCACCCTCGCGTGGCTGACCTCGCTGTCGATGACGAGCCTCGGCCTCGCGGTGGGGTATGCGTTCCCCTCACAAAACGCGATGCGATACATGGGCCCGCTGCTGCCGGTGCTGGCCTTTATGGCCGGCCTCTTTGTTCCGCTCTCCGCTCTCCCCGCCATGGTGCAGGTGACCGCGCAATTCACGCCGCTGTGGGGCATTGCAAACCTTGCCCAGAGCGCGATTATTGGCGCCTCGCCGAGCGTCTGGGCGGTTCCGAATCTGCTGTTCTGGTTCGCCGCGTTCACCGCACTCGCCGTGCTGTTCTTCAGACGAGACACCAAACGCGTCTGAGGACATCGATAAAAAAGGTGGGTACTATGCCACAGGGAGTCGGAACCGGCTGAGTACGCAGCCACCGCTTCCACCAAGCAGGGGGTAATTCGATGACGACTGACGCGACTGCCGTTGTGACCAAAAGACCGTTGACCGCAGGAACCATTGTTCGGCGGTCACTTCTCACCATTGTGGCGGTGATTGCCGTCGCGGTGATCGTCGCGTCCGCTCTCATCAGCTGGACGATTCAGCGCCCCTTTCCCACCTACAACGGCGAGGTGGCCGTTGACGGTCTGACCAACACGGTCACGATCCAGCGCAATGAGCAGGGCGTTCCCACCATCACGGCGGAGAACACCGACGACCTCTTCTTCGCGCAGGGGTACGCGCACGCGCAAGATCGCTTCTGGGAGATGGACTTCCGCCGCCACGTCACCGCCGGCCGTGTTGCCGAACTTTTTGGCGAGTCGCAGGTCGGCACCGACATGTTCTTGCGCACGCTCGGCTGGCATGAGATTGCCGAAGAAGAGGTGGCCGCTCTCGATGAGACGACCCTCAGCTACTACGAGTCATATGCCGCCGGCGTGAACGCCTACCTTGCCGAGAACAAGGGCGGTGACCTGGCGCTCGAATACAGCGTGCTCGGCCTCACCAACCCCGGCTACGAGCCCGAGCCCTGGACCCCGGCCGACTCGGTCGCGTGGCTGAAGGCGATGGCGTGGGACCTTCGCACCAACATCGAAGACGAAACCGACCGCGCCCTGCTGCTGCAAAATTTCACCCCTGAGCAGGTCGCCGCCCTCTACCCCGCATACCCGTTTGATGAGCACCCCACGATTGTCGACACCGCGACGCTGCCGACCGTGATTCAGGGCAATGGCGATGGTTCCGGAACCATCAGTGACGGTTCCGGCGCCGCAACGGCGAACGCGGGAACCATTGACGACGCAAGCGTGGCCGTGCCGACGGTGGGCGCCGCGGGAATCGAGTGGGAAAGCGCCTCCGGTGTGCTGGAGGCGGTTGAAAAGCTCGTCGGTGATGCCGGCGAGGGAATCGGCTCGAACTCGTGGGTGGTTTCTGGCGAGCACACCGAGAGCGGGCTGCCGCTCTTGGCAAATGACCCCCACCTGGGGGCGGCGCTGCCCAGCGTCTGGACGCAAATGCAACTCAAGTGCGCCCAGCCGTCCCCCGCGTGCCCGTTCAATGTCTCCGGCTTCAGCTTCTCCGGCCTTCCCGGCATCGTGATCGGTCACAACGACACGGTGGCGTGGGGCTTTACCAACCTCACCACCGACGTTGCCGACCTGTATATCGAGCGGGTGCAGGACGACCAATACTGGCGTGACGGTGCCCTCGTTGATTTTGAGGAGCGCACCGAAATCGTCAAGGTGGCTGGCGGCGATGACGTCGAGCTGACCATCCGGTCAACCGTGCATGGCCCGGTCGTCTCCGGCCTCACCGGCGATTTCACCGCGATTGCCGACGACGCGAACTTCGATGCGGCGCCGGAGGGCGACAGCTACGCCGTGAGCCTGAAGTGGACGGCGCTGGAAGTGACCACGACCCCGGCGGCGATCTTTGCGCTGAACACGGCCCACAGCCTGGAAGACTTCCGCGCCGCGGCAGCAATGTTCTCGGTGCCCGCCCAGAACCTGATCTACGCCGATGTCGACGGCAACATCGCCTATCAGGCGCCCGGAAACCTGCCGATTCGCGGCGCGGGTGACGGCTGGATTCCGCAACCAGGATGGGACAGCGCGTACGACTGGCAGGGATACATTCCGTTTGCGGCATTGCCCGCGAGCGAGAACCCGAAGGAGGGCTACATCGTCACGGCAAACGCCGCGATCGTTGACGACTCCTACCCCTATTTTCTCTCGCGCGACTGGGATGACGGCTACCGCGCCGACCGCATCGTGAACCTTATCGAGGCGGCGATTGCCGAAGGCCCCATCACCGCAGAGCAAATGCGCGCGATCCAGATGGATCAGGAAATGTTCATCGGCAAGCGTTTGACCACGGCGGTCGCCGACATCAAGAGCGATCGCCCCGGTGTGCAGGCCGCCCTCGAACTGCTCGCCGGCTGGGATGCGCAAAATGCGAAAGACAGCGCCGCGGCCGCCTACGCCAACGTGCTGTGGGACACGCTGGTGATGGCCATGTTTGCCGAGCGCGATGTTCCGGCACCGGTCACCGGCCAGTCGCGCCTGTTCCAGGCGGTCGACGCCCTCCTGAGCGACCCCTCATCCGAGTGGTGGGTGAACGAGAAGCTGGGCATCAGCAGCCAAGCGGAGATGCTGGACTACGCGGTCAACGAGGCCTACGACCGCCTGGCCGAGCTCCAGGGCGAAGACGTCACCAAGTGGAACTGGGGTTCGCTCCACGCCATCACGCTGCGCTCCGACACCTTTGGTTCCAGCGGTATCGCGCCCATCGAGTGGCTGTTCAACCGCGGCCCCTACGATGTCGGCGGAGGCGCCAGCGTCGTTGATGCCACCGGATGGACGATCGGTGAGAGCTTCGCGACCACCACGGTTCCGTCAATGCGCATGGTGATCGATGTGAGCGACTGGGATGCGTCGACCTATATCAACCTGACGGGCACCAGCGGCCACGCGTTTCACCCCAACTACGTCGACCAGGCACCGATCTGGGCAGATGGCGGGCAGTTGCCCTGGGCCTTCACCCCGGAGGCCGTCGCGGCAGAAACCACCGACACGCTCACGCTCACGCCGAAGGAATAGGCGCCGGGGTGTCATGACAGTTGTCACGATTTACTCGTGACGCTGGGCCACAGACAGCGCCGCGACGATCCGCGACGCTGGAGGCATGACAGCATCAACGCAACCCAGCGCAACGACGCAATCGGCCGAAAGTGGCGAGATTGTCATCGCGCTCGACGAGCTGCGGCGGCAATTCGGCTCCACCGAGAGCGCGGTCACCGCCGTCGATGGCATCAACCTCTCGATTCGGCGCGGCGAGATTGTCGCGCTTCTCGGCCCCAATGGGGCAGGCAAGACCACGACGCTTGACATGCTGCTCGGGCTCACTCAGCCGACCAGCGGAAGCGTCGCGATCTTCGGCGAGAAGCCCACCAAGGCGACGGCAAGCGGAACCATCTCCGCAGTGCTGCAGACGGGTGGGTTGCTCGCTGACATGACCGTGCGCGAAACCGTCGAGGTGATCGCCTCACTGTACGGGCGGGACGCGCTGGCGCGGGTACCTGCGGTGCTGGAGCGCACCAATCTGACGGGTCTCGCGCGCCGCCGCATCTCGAAGTGTTCCGGCGGTGAACAGCAGCGCGTGAAGTTTGCGCTCGCGATCGTCGCCGACCCCGACATTCTGGTGCTCGATGAGCCGACGGCGGGGATGGATGTCACCGCGCGGCGACTGTTTTGGAACGTGATGCGCGACGAGGCAGATGCCGGCCGCACGATCCTGTTTGCCACGCACTATCTCGAAGAGGCAGAACAGTTCGCCCGGCGAACCGTTGTGATGCATCACGGTCGAATCGTGGCCGACGCCCCGACGGCGCAGCTCCGTGCCGGCCTCGGCGCCCGCACCGTGTCGGCGACTCTGCCAGACACCAACCCGCAGGCCGCCCTGCAGGAGTTGCACGACACGCCTGGGGTCACCGACCTTCGGGTCGACGCCAAACGGGTGAGCCTGCGCGCTATCGACTCAGACAGCGCAGCCGCTCTCCTGCTCGCTGCCGGAGCGCACGACCTGGAGGTCGCTGCCCCGACGCTCGAAACCGCTTTCACGGCACTCACAGAGGACTAAGTCATGAGCAACGTAACGATCTCCCCCACCATGCTGCGAGTCGAGGCGCTCCGGCAGATTCGCAACCCCTACACGCTGGCCTTCACGATCGCGATGCCGGTTGCCATGTACCTGCTGTTTGGCGCGACCGCGGGGTATGGTTCCCTCTCCGCAGGCAACGGCAACGTCGCCTTCTACGTGATGGTTTCGATGGCGGCGTACGGAACCGCGGTCGCCATGAGTTCGCTCACCTCGCTCGCTGCCGCGGAGGCGCAGCAGGGGTGGGGCCGGCAACTGGCCATGACGCCGCTGGGCTCGACCGGATATGCCATCACCAAACTGATCACTGCCGTCACCTTCGCCATCGTCGCGCTGCTGGCCGTGTTCGTTGCCGGGTGGTTGACGGGCGCTCAGGCCTCAGACGGCTGGCGCTGGTTGGCGTGCGCGGCGATCATCCTGACGCTCGGCTTGATGTTTGGCCTGTACGGGCTCGGCGTCGGGCTGTTCTTCAAGTCAGATTCGGCCGCGGCGTTGGCGTCAATCTCCATGACGTTCTTCGCGTTCTTCGGCAATGTGTTCATTCCGCTGGATGGCCTCATGCTCGATATCGCCCGCTTCACGCCGGTGTACGGATTCGTCGCGCTGAGCCGCTGGCCGCTGACGGAGGGCATGCTCACGACGGGGCAGACCGACGCACTGTGGGTGCCTATCGTGAACGTCGTGGTCTGGTCTGCGTTGTTTGCACTGCTGGTGGCCGCAGGCATTCGTCGCTCACGTTCGCGTCGGTAGGCTCAAAGCATGACACGGGATGCGCGATCAGTAACGCCGCCTGAAACGTCTGCCGCCTCTCGCGCGCAAGCCATGCGGCGCGCCAGAGGCGGCGGAGCGCCGTGGGAGCGGTTTGGCTGGGTGATGGCCATCGTCTGGCTGGTCTTTCTTATCTACCCACTGATCACACTGATCAATTCGCCCGCAGACTTCGGGTGGCGCCTCGCCGGCTGGATCGCGCTGGTGGCGTTCGTCATTGTCTACGTCGCCGGCTTCATCAACGGAATGAGCTTCGGCGGGGGTGGGCTGGTTGAACCTCCCCAACCGATTCAATGGGCGGCGTTCGCGCTCCTCATTGTCTGCGCCGTGGTCACGATTCCCGCCGTCGGCGGCTCGGTATTGAGTTTTATCCCGTTCATCATGTCGTTCGCCTCCTACGGCCTTACCCGTGCCGCGCACTGGGTCACCCTGGGGGTGTGCGTCACGGCGGCGGCCGTCTACGTTTTCACGGCGCCGGACGGCATGAGATATCTGTCGGTGCTCGCGATCATCGTGCTGCTGGGCGTGGTCAACACGGTCTCTACGACGCTGATTATTCAGTCGGCCCAGGGCGAGCAGCTCGGCCTGGAGCTTGCCACCAGCGAGGGGCGCGAGGCCGTCGCCCGCGATGTTCACGACCTGGTCGGTCACTCCCTGACCGTAGTTAGCCTCAAGGCCCAACTCGTCAGACGCCTCATCGACACCGACCCGGAACGCGCCAAAGCAGAGCTCGCCGATATTGAGGCCCTCACGACCGAAGCGATTGCGGGCGTCAGAGCCACCGTCGCGGGCGTGCGTGGCGCAACGCTCGCCGACCAGTTGCGCTCGTGCCGCGACGCGCTCCGCGCCGCCGGCGTGAGCCTGCACATCGATGGTGACATTACCGCGTTGTCTGCGGCGCAATCGCTGACCGCCGCGTGGATTCTGCGCGAGGCAACCACCAATGTGCTCCGCCACGCCAACGCCACCGAGGTGACAGTCTCCATCGCGCCGGGCAGATTCGCCGTCACCGATAACGGTTCGGGGTTCGGTGGCGAGCAGGGCAACGGCATCATTGGAATGAAGGAGCGCGCCGCCATGGGTGCAGGCCAGCTTGAGGTATTCGCCACATCTGCCGGCGGCACGCGCGTGGAGGTGACGTGGTGACGCAGCCAACAGCCCCGATCCGCCTCGTCATCGTCGATGATCAGGCGATGCTCCGCGGCGCGCTAGCAGCGCTCCTCGAGTTGGAGGCAGACCTGACGGTCGTCGGAACCGCTGGCAGCGGTTCCGAGGCGGCGGACGTCGTCGCCGAGACGGCGCCCGACGTCTGCCTGATGGATATTCAGATGCCCGACATTGACGGCATCGAGGCCACCCGACTGGTGCGTGAGCGCAGCCCGCACACCCGCGTGCTGATCGTGACCACGTTCGCGCGGCCGGGGTACCTGCGTGCGGCCCTCGACGCGGGCGCGAGCGGCTTTGTCGTGAAAGATGCGCCAGCGGAACAATTGGCTGACGCCGTGCGCCGGGTGCACTCGGGGTTGCGCGTGGTGGATCCCACCCTCGCCGAGGCGAGCCTGTTTGAGGGCACGAATCCGTTGAGTGAGCGCGAGCGCGAGGTGTTGCGGCTCGCCGCCGACGGTAGGAGCGCGGGCACTATCGCCGCCGAGATGTTCCTCTCGGCGGGCACGGTACGAAACAATCTCTCCGCCGCCATCGGCAAGGTCGGCGCCGCCAACCGGGTTCAGGCGGCGCGTCTCGCCCAGGAAAAGGGCTGGATCTAACGCGGTAGCTCGCCTAGGCGATCGGCGGGCCGGCTGGCGGCAGCAGCGGCCGGATGAAGGGGCGCATGGCCCGGCGTTCGCCGAGCCGGAGCCCGATCGCAACGGCCAGCGCAATCACCGCGATAGCGCTCAGCACGATCGCAACGCCAACCGCACCAGACACACCCGCAATGACGGCACCGACGACCGAGGCGACAAAGATCCCGGCGGCACCCAGCGCTACCCGCCGCGACTGGCGGCGCACCCGCTCATCCTGTCCGCGCGCCGGGTACGGAACACCGGCGTACACCAGGTAGTCGGTCCACTGCGCACCCGTCCACCAGCGCGGCTTGTCTCGCGCGGGCCCCGCGTACCATCCGGGGGCAATCGGGCCGGGCTCGGCCGCTCCAGGCAGCGGTTGCACCGCATCAGCCCGCACCGGTTCCCCGGTCGGCGGCGGCAACCGCAGCGTCTTCATCGCGAGCACGCCGACGACACCAAACCCCACGGCGATGAGAGCAGCCACGAGCAAGACTAGCCAGCCGCCGCCCCGCAGGCTGTCGCCAACAAACAGGCTGACAACCCCGAACACCAGCACGATCACGGCGCCGAGCAGATAGTTGCCCGCCGGCAAACCCCAGGCAAAGCGATAACGCGGCGCTCCGTCAACGAGGGTGACCTCACGAAAACCGCGGCCGTCCCACCAACGCACATCGTTGGTTCCGGCAACCGAGTACCAGCCGGCGGGAATGCTCACGCTCGCGGTTGTCATCGCGTGACGCCCGGCGGAACCACGGGCAGGGTATAAACCCGCACCAAATACGCCATGTAGGCCGTGAGGATGCCGCCCAGCAGGAGGAACGAAACGGCCAAGGTCACGCCGACCACCATCGTGCTGGTGTCGTGAAGGCGCGCGCCGTAGAAGGCGAGGGCGACGCCCACACCGGCCAACAGAATGAAGGCAATGGCGACGGTCCAGGTTGTGGCGATCTGACGTTTGCGCTGGCCGGCCATCGGCAGTGGAAACCTGCGCAGCACGACGTATTCGCTCCAGCGCGCACCACTCCACCAGCGGGGAATGCGCTTGGACGGCGCCGGGTACCACCCCGGCGGTATCGGGCCGTATTCGACCTGCTCCGGCCACGGAAACGTGCGCGGATCGAGGTAGGGCCCGTGGATCGGCGCCGGCAGCCTCTCGATCACGAGGCCAAGCAGGCCAAGCACCAGGCTCATCACGCCAATCAAGACCCAGGCGATGCCCAAGGCGAACGCGTACGGGTCATCGTCGCTGATGGCAAACCGCCCAATGCCCAACAGCGCCATGAGCACGCCGAGCACGATCGAGGGCACCGGTGAGATCGAGCGAAACTTCTCATAGTGCGGCAGGCCATCCCGCAGCAGAATCGGCCGGAACTTGGCGCCGTCCCACCAACGCACGTCGCTCGTTCCGCTTACCCCGTACCAGCCAGGCGCAATGTTCATCACGCGCGCTCCCCCTCAAGTCCCCTACTCAGACGCAGCGTCTTTCGCATCTTTCAACTCGTCGACGAGAAGCGAATCTTCGTCGATGGTTCCGTTGCGATAGGCCTGCCTACCCACCATATGCGCCGAAAGCGGCGCGGTCGCAAACTGAATAATGACGATGGCCGCGAGCATGGCGGTGACCGCCACCGAGCGCGCCGACAGCGCGATGGCAATGCAGATCAGCAAGAACCCCAGCACCTGTGGCTTCGTTGCCGCGTGCAGTCGAGTCGGAACATCGCGAAACCGCAGCAGACCGACGGCAGCAGACAAACACAGCAGCGCGCCGATCAGGATCAGGATCACTGCGACAAGGTCAAGAATCTGGTCACCGTTCATGGGGTCTGGTTGTCCCTTCGCGCGACATACCGGGCGACCGAGATGGAGCCGAAGACGCCGACGGCGGCAATGATCAACAGCACCGGCAGCGAGCGCGTGTGATGGTTGATCGCCATTTCTGCCCCCAGCACGCACATCACCTCGGTCAGCAGCACGTCGCTTGCCACTGCGCGGTCAAGAATCGATGGACCCTGCACGAGGCGAATAATCGTGAGCACCGCGGCAATGCCGAACACCACGATGATGACGAAAAGCAGCACGTTCATGCGGGCACCCCGTTTCGTGCGTTGCGGCTCTCGGCCTCGCGCGCCTTGAGGGCTCCGAACTGTTCGCGAGAACCAACGGCACGCACGATGCGGTCCTCCCACCGCAGCACGCAACGCCGCTGACGCTCGACGTCTGCGGCGTTGCGCACGCCAATGATGTGCAGGTAGAGCACGCGATTCTGGCGGTCGGTCTGTGCCACCAGCGAGCCGGGAATGAGCGACGCGGTCACGCCGACGTGCGTCATGATCAGGTCATCATCGGTGCGCAGCGGAACCGCGATGATGGCGGATCCGGGTTGGCGGTTCCAGTTCCACACTTGCCACGCCACCTGCAGCGAGCCAGAAATCACGGCACCGATGAACGACACCATGAAGATCAGGCCGTACCAAAGGTTGATGCGGCCGGAGAGTTCGACGGGCGGCAGGCGGAACACGCGTGTCGTCACGATGGCGACAATGGTTCCGGTGATCAGAGACAGCGGGGTGAACTGACCCCACAGCAGCATCCACAGCAGAATCAGCCAGATGAAAAACGGTAGCTGCGTCCACAGATGACGCGCCGCGGTTCTGCGGGTCTCAACCATCAGACACCTCCGGCTCTAGCTGTTGCAGGGTGACCGGCGTCGTCAGCGCATCACCGATGCGCATGCACACATCGTAGAGCGGGCCGGCAAAGATCGTCAGCGCAACCGTGACCGCGACCATGCCTGCCGTTGCCGCGGTCATGATGCGCGGAATGACGCGTTGTTCGGACTTGTCATCGGCGGCAGGTGCGTTGCCGAGGTAGCTGATGCGCAGTTCCGTCTCAACCGAGTCGTCTTCTTCACGCCAGAACGACAGGTTCCATGCGCGCATCAGCGCGTAGAGCGTGAGCAGGCTCGTCACGATGCCGCCCACAATCAGCACCATCATGAGCGGTGTTCCCTCATCGGCCGCCGCGCCAAAGAGCGCGTACTTGCCGATGAAGCCGGAGAACGGCGGCAGACCGCCCAGGTTGATCGCGGGAATGAAGTACAGCACGGCAATCAGCGGCGCCGCCTTCATCAGCCCACGCACCCGCAGGATCGAGGTGGAACCAGCTCTGCGCTCAATGAGGCCGACGGCGAGAAAGAGGGTGGTCTGCACGATGATGTGGTGCACGGTGTAGTACACCGTGGCGCCAATCGCGGCCGGTGTCGCAATCGCAAGACCGAACACCATGTAGCCGACGTGACTGACCAGGGTGAACGACAAGATTCGTTTCAACTCGGCCTGTGCGACGGCGCCGAGAATGCCAACCACCATGGTCGCGAGCGCCACGATCAACAGCAGCGTGTTGATGTCTGAGGAGTTAAACAACTGCGTTTCGGTGCGTATCAGCGCGTAGACACCGACCTTGGTCAGCAAGCCGGCAAACACCGCGGTAACCGGTGCCGGCGCCGTTGGATAGGAGTCTGGCAGCCAGAAACTCACCGGGAAAATCGCGGCCTTGATGCCAAAAGCGATCACCAGCATGAGGTGCAGCACGAGTTGCGTACTCTCGGGCAACTCCGCCATGCGTTCGCCAATTTGCGCCATGTTGACCGTGCCGAGCGCGCCGTAAATCATCGCGATCGCGGCGAGAAACAGGATCGAGGAGACGAGCGAGACGACGATGTAGACGGCGCCGCTACGAATGCGCGATTCGGTCGAGCCCAGCGTGATGAGCACATAGGAGGCGACCAGCAGAATCTCAAACCCGACGTACAGGTTAAACAGGTCGCCCGCGATAAACGCGTTGAAGATTCCGGTGGCGAGAATCAGGTACGAGGGGAAGAAGATCGAAACCGGGGTTTCGCCGTCACCATCGGCCGCACCCTGGCCAACGGAGAACAACAACACGGCCAGCAGCACGAGGCTCGAGACGGCAACCAGAAGCGATGCGAGCCGGTCAACGTACAGCACGATGCCGAACGGTATAGGCCACCCGCCCACCGACACCGCGATCGGCGTACCCGCGTCGACGGCGACCAACAGCACCGCCGCAATCACGAACACCACGGTCAGCGTGACGATCGAGGTGATGATCTGCACGCGCCGCATGCGGCCGAAGATCAGGGTGATGGCGGCCCCCAGCAACGGGAGCGTCACGATCAGCGGAACCAGGATGCTCATATCCATCAACGCTCACCTCCGTTCTGGGTCGGCGGGTTTGGCGTATCAACGGGAGCGTTGTCGTCAATGCCGTCAAAGTCGCGGGTGTGCAAGACGGTGATGGGCGAGGTCTCGGTTCCGACAAAGTCGGTGGCGACGTCGTCGTCGCCGAACTCCTCGTCGTCCATGACCTCGTCTTCTTCGGCACCACGTTCACGAACGGCGATGTCGACCTCATCGTCTTCAACGATGTCGGCTTCACCCAATTGCCACGATCGATAGATCAGGGCAAGCAGGAACGCGCTGACGGCGAAGGTAATCACGATGGCGGTGAGCGTGAGCGCCTGCGGCAGCGGGTCACTCATCTCTTCTGGATCGCCGGAACCATAAAACGGGGCGATTCCGGGTGCGCCCATCACGATGAGTAGCAACAGGTTGGTGGCGTTGCCCAGCAGCAGGAAGCCAATGAGCACGCGGGTCAGCGAGCGCTCCATCATGGCGTAGACGCCCGCGGCAAACAACACTGCCATGATCACGATGAGGGTCATTGAAGCGTTCATACGCGCTCCAATCGCTGACGACGTTCTTGCGTTTGGCGATCGACCTCGGCGCCGAGACTGCGCAGCACGTCAAGCACCAGACCGATCACCACCAGGTAGACACCAATGTCGAAGAGCGTTGAGGTCACAAATTCGATGTGGCCAAGCACGGGCACCTCGGCCTCCCAGAAGGTGCTCTCCAGCGGCGCCATGCCGAAGAACATGGGAACGATTGCGGTGAGCACGGCAATCGTCATGCCGGCACCCAAGAGCATTCCGGCGTCGGTTGGAGCAGCGGCACCCAGCTCGTGGCGACCGCCGGCGATATAGCGCATCACCAGCGCCATGCCCGCGACTAGTCCGCCGGCAAACCCACCGCCAGGCAGGTTGTGACCGGCAAAGAGCAGGTAGATCGACACCACGATGATGGTGTGGAAGAGAATGCGCACGATCACTTCGAGCATGATCGACCGTGACTCCTCCTTCATCATCTGACCGCCAACGAGCCAGGCTCGTGGGCTACTGCGGTTGTGAAGGGTTTGCGCGGCGACGCCGTCGCCGGTCTCGACCAGCGGACGCCTGCGAGCACGGCGCCCGGAGGTCTTCGGAACCGCGCGCATTTGTGAGAGCAGATCGGTGCGGTCGGTGACAAACACCAGGGAGGCAACGCCCGTCGCGGCCAGAATCAGCACGCTGAGCTCGCCCATGGTGTCCCACCCGCGTAGGTCAACGAGGGCAACGTTGACCACGTTCTTGCCGTGACCCAGCTCATACGCGAGCGACGGAAACTGCGTGGAAATGGGCTCGGTGATGCGAGCGCCGGTCGCCACAATCGCGATGCCGGCCATGGTGAGACCGGCTGCTGCCGCGAGAATGGCGCGGCCGATCGGGGCAACCGAGCGGTTGTGTTGCCCCATCCGCGCCGGAATACGGCGCAACACGAGCGCGAACGCGACCAGCGTTACCGTCTCAACCAGCACCTGCGTGAGGGCGAGATCCGGCGCGCCACTGGTCGCGAACAACACCACCATGCCAATGCCGGTCACCGACACCAGCACCACACCGGTGTAGCGCTTACGAGCCCGAACGGCGAGCACGCCCGCGATGATCATGAGCGGCGCCACCACGATCTGGGTGGGGCTGTGCCAGGCGGCCAGGTCGATACGCCATTCGGGCGAGGCCAGCAGGGCCGTGGCCTCGGCACCCACAAACACGATGAACACGATGCCGACATAGATGGGGAGCGAGCCGCGCTGGGTGAGGGAGGTGGTGATCACCGAAAGGCGGTCAACGCCACGAACCACGGCGTTGTACACATCGGCTGCGGTAAAGCCGAGGAGGCGCTTCGTGCTCACCGAGTTGCGGGTGAGGAAGAAAAGGCCAAGACCGACCAACAGCGCACCGGCCGAGACGAAGAGAGCGGGCTCCAAGCCGTGCCACAGCGCGAGGTGGGCGACGTGCGGCTGGGCGGTAGATCCGACGGAGGTGAGAGGTGCGGTCCGCGCGTAGAGCTGGAACCCGGTGTCGAGCCATCCGGCGGCGAGACCGGCGATAAGGGAGAGCGACGAGAGAATAATCGGCGCGGCCAAGAACCCCATCGGCGGATCGGGCCATTCGGTGCGCTCTGCGATGGTTCCGTCCTGCGCGCGCTTCGTCGCGAAGGCACCCCACAAGAATCGGCAGCCGTACGCCATGGTGAGCACGGAACCAATGGCGATACCGATAAAGCCCACCCAGCCCCAGATCGAGCCGCCCTGACCCTCGGTCAAAAAGCCGGTGAGCGCGCCCTCTTTGGCGACAAATCCGATGGTCGGGGGCAGGCCCACCATGCAGGCCACCGCGATGGTGGAGAACACGACCATCACCGGCGCCTGCCGGCCGACGCCGCTGAGCTCGGTGATATTACGCGTTGAAAGCTGGCGGTCGATCACGCCAACGATCAAGAACAGCGCCGATTTGAACAGCGCGTGCCCGAGCAGAAGCCCGAGGCCCGCAAGCGCGGTTGCCTGCACTCCCATGGCCAAAACGGTGGTCAAGAGCCCCAACTGGCTCACGGTTCCGAACGCCAAAATACGTTTCAGGTCGGTCTCACGAATGGCTTGCAGGCCGCCGAGCAGCATCGTGAAAACACCGAGCGAAATGATGATGGGGCGCCACACCGGGTCTTCGGCGAACGTGGGCGCGAACCGCGCAAACAGGTAGATACCCGCCTTGACCATTGCGGCGGCGTGCAGGTACGCGCTCACCGGGGTGGGCGCCGCCATGGCGCCGGGAAGCCAGAAGTGGAATGGGAAGATGGCCGACTTCGACAGGCCGCCGATGATGATGAGCACCAGTGCCGCACTGACCACGGGGCCGGATGGTGCGAGCTCCAAGATTGTGCTGAGCGACGAGGTTCCGGTTTGCACAACCAGCAGCACAACGCCCACAAACATCACCAGGCCGCCGAGCGTGGTCACCAACAACGCCTGCAGCGCCGCACGACGACTCGCGGCACGCGTGTGGTAGTAGCCAATGAGCAAATAGCTCAGGATGCTCGTGATCTCCCAAAACATCACCAGCATGACGATGTCATCGGTCAACACCAGGCCGTACATGGCGCCGCTGAAGGCGAGCAGGACGGCTGCGAACTGCGGCAGGTTATTGGTCTTGCCGTAGAAGTACCACGCGCAATAGATCATCACGAGGGCGCCAACACCCGTCACGATGAACGTCATCAACAGCCCCAGAAAGTCCATGCGCATCGAGATATTGATGCCGAGCTGTGGAATCCACGCATAGCTCTCGGTGATGGCTTCACCGGCAAGAACCTGCGGCGCGAGAGTGGCGGCATGAAAAAATGCGCCCAGCGGAAGAAGCGCCGCAATCACAAAGGCCCGCGCACCCCAGACGCGCGTTAGCCACACGATCACCAGGGGAGCAACCGCGAAAATCGCGAGAATCGTGAGCATGGGTTCGTCTTCGCTCGTCGCGCCGATTTAACGGACTGGCGGGCAGGGCTCTTTTAGCTTACCGGCGATCTGCCCGGTGGCGCCGTTGTATTGCCAGGGCGGAACGTGCAGGTGAAGCGAACCGAGGGCGCAACCTCGCCATCAAGCAGGCGCGATAACGCGTCGCCAACGGCACGACCCTTGTCATATGCCGGTTGGTGCATAGTCGTGAGTTGGTATGGCGCGAGCCCGTCAACCACCACCCCGTCAAACCCTGTCACCGACAGGTCTTCAGGCACACGAAGGCCGCGTTCAATCGCCGCACGAATAACGCCGGCGGCAAGCAAGTCGCTCTGCGCCAGGATGGCCGTCGGCTGATGGTGATCGAGGATCGCGTTGGCCGCTTCGATACCGAAGTCCACCGATGATCCGCGCGCAGAAAAAACAATGGGATTGTCAAAAACTTCTCGCACCCCGGCCAGTCGCTCCCGCGTGAAGTCGATGGTCGGCGCCTCGCTTGCAGACTGAAACCCTGGTTCCGCCGTCGAATTCCACCGCAACGAGACAACGGCAACTTCGTGGTGCCCGAGCCCCGCGACATGATGCGCCAACTGCGCCTGCGCGTCAGCATTATCGAGCGAAATCACCGGAACCCCCCACGTGGGATCGCCCTCAACGGTGACGACCGGAATGCCCCGCTCGGAGAGGCTCTTCACCAGCTCACTCGACTCGCGATGAGACCCGAAAATGACGGCGGCGTCGAGCGGAACCTCGGTGGCGGCGGGCGTGTGGCCGTCGTCGCGAAGCAGCAGAATGCCAGCACCCAGGTGGGCCACCGAGGAGACAATGCCATCCATGGTGGCGATGGCAATTGGATCGAGAAAGGCGGTGCGCAGCGAGGCGGTCATCACGACACCGACGATGCCGCTGCGCCCGGTGCGCAGCGAGGCGGCGCGTGGGTCGGGGCCGCGGTAACCCAGGTCGGCGGCGGCCGCGCGCACTCGCGCTGCCGTCTCGTCAGAAACCTTGATCTTGCCGCTGAAAACGACGGATGCCGTTGACGCGCTGACTCCCGCCGCACGCGCCACGTCGGCGATCGTTACCTTGCTTGCCACCGTGCCTCCCAACTCACAGTATCGCGGATCGAATCGATTCGGTAAAGTAGGGCGCGTGGATACCGTGTCAACTCAAGGTCAGCTTCTGCGTTGGAAGTTCGCCATCTTTGCCATCTTCTTCGCAAGCGGCCTCAGCATCGCAACGTGGGCCGCACGCGTGCCCGCGATCAAGGTGGCGCTCGGCATCGACAATCTTCAGGTCGGCCTGCTTTTGCTGGGCTCCGGCGTCGGCTCACTCATCGGCTTGAGCAGCGCGTCGTTTCTGATCGCGCGCCTCGGCACCCGCCGCGCCATGCCCACCACCATCGTGACCTTTGCGCTCGGCCTCGTCGTCATCGGCATTGGTACCGATGTGGCGCACGCCTACCCGCTGGTGATGGCCGGACTCTTCTTGTTTGGCCTGGGCAATGGCGCCACCGACGTCATGATGAACGTCGAGGGTGCCGCGATTGAAAACCACACCGGCAAGACTCTGCTGCCGATGTTCCACGGCCTGTTCAGCCTCGGAACGGTCGCCGGCGCCTCGCTGGGTGCCCTCGCGATTCGCCTCGACTTCAGCGTCGCAGCGCACGCCAGCATCATGGCCGCCGTCATTTGCGTCGCCGCCGTTTTGGCCTACACAAACGTGCCGCGCTCGGCCGTCGAAGCGCCTGAGGCGACCGGTCGCTCCACGTGGCGCGACCGCCTGGCGCTCACCCTGGAGGCTTGGAAGGACCCACGCACCTACGGCATTGGCCTGGTGTTGTTGGGCATGTCGTTTGCCGAGGGTGGCGCCAACGACTGGCTCGCGTTGGCGATGGTTGAAGACCACGGAACCACGGAGGCGCTGGGGGCGCTGGGCTTGGCGACATTCTCGGTGAGCATGACGGTGGTGCGCCTGTTTGGCGGCCCGCTGGTTGACCGCTTCGGTCGCGTAGCCATTCTGCGGGTGCTCGCACTGAGCGCGACGACCGGAATGGTGCTGTTCATTCTGGCGCCATCGGTCGAGCTCGTCTTCGTCGCGGCTGTGCTGTGGGGCGCCGGCGTTTCGTTGGGCTTTCCGCTCGGCATGTCTGCCGCCGCAGACGACCCGGCTCGTGCTGCCGCTCGCGTTAGCGCCGTCGCCACGATCGGCTACGTTGCCTTCTTGTGCGGCCCGCCGTTGCTCGGCCTGATCAGCGAACACATCGGGCTGCTCAACACGCTCTACATTCTGGTGGCGCTCGCGATCATCTCGGGGCTTGCCTCCCCCGCCGCGCGCGAGTCCAAGCCCACGGCCAAGCCCACGTCGGTCGAGTAACCTCAGTCGCCGCGCGCAAGCGCTGCAGCGTGCGAGCGACTGCGAGCGCCAAGCTTGGCAAGCACGCTGGAGACATGGGTTTTCACCGTTGGCAGCGAAATGCTGAGGTTCTCGGCGAGCTGACGGTTTGACCATCCGCGCACAATGCCATCGAGCACCTGCTGCTCGCGCGCGGTCAGCTCGGCGTGTGTCGTTGCGCTGGGGGCCACCCCCTCACCCGGCGAGACGGCCGCGAGCGCACGCCTGGTCACTTTTGCGTCAAGCACGCCGTCACCTGCGGCCACGGCACGCACCGCCTGAACGAGCGCTCGCGCTTCAACCGACTTCAGCAAGAACCCCACGGCGCCGGCGCGAATCGCCGCCAGCACCAACTCATCCTCATCAAAGCTGGTCAACACCAACACATCAGCGAGGCCTCGCTCCACGATCTCGCGTGTCGCCGAGACGCCATCGCGCCCCGGCATGCGCAAATCCATCAGCACAACGTCTGGCCGAAGGGCCGCGGCGTTTCGCACCGCACTGTCGCCATCCGCCGCCTCACCGACAACCACAATCCCGTGCGACTCCAGCATGATGCGCAACCCCGCGCGTATCGCCCCGTGATCGTCAACGACCAGCACTGATGGTTCCGTCATGCCGCCACCACCTCCCGCGGCACAATGGCCTCCACAACCCAGCCGCGATCGGTCGGGCCCGCACGAAATTCTCCGCCGAGCGCCGTGACGCGCTCCCGCAGCATGCTGAGCCCCCATCCGGTGCTGGCGTAGCCGCTCACGGCGGGCGCGCCGCCATGCGAGACGACGCGAACGCGAACACCGTCGACGCCGTCATCCAGTGCGACGGCGACGGCTGCGCCATTGGCGTGGCGAGCACAGTTCGCTAGCGCCTCTCGCACCACGCGCACGATGGCCTGCTCGACGGCGACGGCCGGGGGCGGAACCACGGCTGAGCTGGTGAACGCGACGTCAAGACCCGCGCGCCGAGCGTCGGCAAGGATGCCAGGCAGATCGGCGAGGCTGGGAGTCGAAAGCGCATCACCATCGCCGCGGCGCAGCACCGAAATCATGGATCGTAGTGCCGCGTGCGCGTCGATCCCGGCGTCACGAATGGCGCGCAACGCTGCCCGGTCGGCGTCAGCATCGGGTGGCGTCGACAGCGCAGCCTCGGCCCGAATAGCCATCGCCAGCACGTGCCCGGCCACCACGTCATGAAGCTCTCGCGCCATCACTTCGCGCTCATGCCGCACCGCGGCCGCGCGGTCGCGCTCGGCCGCGGCGGCCGCGTCGTCGGCGCGTTGGCGATGAAGCTCGGTCAGCTCGTTCGCTTGCGCCATCGCGACCGCCCACCAGTAGTCGGTGGCGAAGATGACGCCGAACTGCGCACCGACGACGAGGGCGAGCGGTAGATCGGTCTCCCCCAACAGGATCGCCCAGCCAGCGAGCGCCGCCGAGGCAATACCGATTCCCCACAGCAAGCCGCGGCGGCCGCGCGCCGACGCTTGATACGCCGCCAGCCAGAGCACATCGAGCAGAACCAGCAGCGGGCCGATGCCGCCGAAGGTGAGAAGGTCGATGGCGAACACAATGGTGGCGCCGATCAGCGACAACCAGGGTGCCCGCCGTTTGGTGAGCATGAATACCGCCGCCGGAATCGCGGTGAGCATGGGCGCCCACGGCGCGATATCCCCCGAGACCACGGAGAACGAGCGCCAGCTGCCACCAAAACCGAGCGCGGCAAGCAGGGCGCTGGCCGCCACGACGACCACGGCGTCAACTACCAGCCGGTATCGCCGATAGCCGCCGGAAGGTCGGGGCTCAGCCTGCTCGCTCATGCCTTCATGCAACCATGAGCCGCGTGCTGGCCGCATCCGTCAAAGGGATGAGGGGCGCACAAAAAACGGGTCTTTCGCCTGATCCGCGCCGCTTCGCATGTCGCGAGTGTGGAGCTATGGATCTTTTCGGCGGGCTCCCCTTACCTCTCGCGCTGGCTACGCTCGCGCTCATCGACAGCCTGAGCGTTGGCACGCTCCTGCTCCCGGCCTTCTTGCTCCTGAGCCCGGGGCGGGTGAAGGCGGGCCGCATCGTCGTGTACCTCGCCACGATCGCGACTTTCTACCTTGTCGTCGGGCTGCTGTTCTTGTGGGGCTTGGTGAACGTTGCTGACGTCGCCGGTGATTTTCTTGCGTCGCCCGCCGGAACCATCACTCGCCTCGTGCTGGGCGCGGCACTCTTGGCGACATCGTTTCTGATTCCCGCCAAGAAGCCCGTCCCGCACTATCGCGCAGAATCTCCGTCAACCGAGACCTCGTCCGCAAAACCGACCGCACAGGAGCCGGAGCGCGCGGAACCCCAGCCATCAGGACGTGTCACCCTCTGGCGCGAACGACTCCTCGCCCCCGGCACCAATGTCGCCGCCGTGATGGCGATCGCACTTGCCGCCGGCCTCGTTGAAGTGGCGACCATGTTGCCGTACATCGCGGCGATGACCGCATTGACGGATGCCGGAACCAGCGCACCCGTGAAGGTCGCCGCGCTCGCCGGATACTGCCTCGTGATGATCTTGCCTGCCCTCCTACTGCTCATCTTGCGAGTAGTGGCAGCCCCGCTCGTGCAGGGGCCTCTCGAGCGCATTGCCGCGTGGATGCAACGCTCGGGCGCCGAGACAACCGCGTGGATCATCGGCATTATCGGGTTTCTCATCTTTCGCGCCGCCGCCGTTGAACTCGGGTTGTTCCAAGCGATCGGGCAGATTTTCGGGCGGACCTGAGCGGCAGACAAAGTAAGCTCATCAGGTGCGTCTTGTTATTGCCCGCTGCAGCGTTGATTACACCGGTCGCCTCAATGCGCACCTTCCGGAGGCCACGCGCCTTCTCATGCACAAGGGTGATGGTTCCCTTCTGGTGCACTCCGATGGCGGCTCGTACAAGCCGCTCAATTGGATGAGCCCGCCGTGCTCATTCGCCATTGAAGAGCTCGACGAGGATGACCAGTCGCAGGGCGTCATCGAGCGGTGGCGTGTGGTGCACAAGAAGTCTGGCGATGCGCTCACGGTGCGCATCTACGAGATGATGCACGACTCCAACCACGACCTCGGCATCGACCCCGGTCTGCAAAAAGACGGTGTGGAGGCCGATTTGCAGCGCCTGCTTGCCGAGCAGGTTGAACTGGTCGAAGAGGGCGCAAGCCTCGTGCGTCGCGAATACATGACCGCGATCGGCCCGGTCGATCACATGGTGCGCGCGGCCGACGGCACGCACATTGCGGTCGAGGTCAAACGCCGCGCCGGCATCGACGCCGTCGAGCAAATCACCCGCTACCTCGAACTCCTCAACCGCGACCCGGTGCTGGCACCGGTGCGCGGCGTGCTGGCGGCGCAGGCATTTGCCCCGCAGGCGCGCACCCTGGCCACCGACCGCGGCATCGCCTGCCTCGTGCTCGACTACGACGCGATGAAGGGCGTCGACTCCGGAGCACCAACGCTTTTCTAGCCTTCACACTGGTCACCGGCCAACCAACCCCCGGTAGGGTGGCAGAGTGAGTGGAGCATCGCAGTGGTCTTGCATTTTGTGGGACATGGACGGAACCATCGTCGACGCCTCGGAGGGCATCTTGCAGCGCCTGCAGGTGACGTTTGATCACCTGGGCAAGCCGGCGCCAACCCATGACGACCTCATCAAATGGATCGGCCCGCCGATGCAGGAGTCGTTTCAGCACAACGCAAACCTGACTCCAGAAGAAGCGTTGCGCACGGTTGAGTTCTACCGCTCGTTGCATGACTATGACGACCTCGCCGCGGGCGTCCGCATCTATCCCGGCGTCGCCGAACTGATCAACGAGGTTGCCGCAGCGGGCGTTGCGCAGGCGATCGCAAGCTCCAAGCCGGAGGCTCAGGTGGTTCCGCTTGCCGAGCACTTCGGCATCAGCCCCGACTTCGTTGCCATGGTGGGTGGCTCTGATGACGGCGTGACTCGCGTGAGCAAGGCCGACGTTGTGCGCGAGGCGCTGCGGCGCCTGGCCGAAGCTGGAGTGGACACGTCTCGTCCGGTGCTGATCGGTGACCGACGACACGATATTGAGGGTGGCGCGGAGTGCGGCGTTCCGGTGATTCACGTCACGTGGGGCTTCAGCTACCCCGGCGAAGGTGACGGCGCCATCGCCACCGCAACCACCACGGCAGAGCTTCGAGACCTCATTCTGACGGCGTAACGATGGACCTGCTGCCCTGGGTTGTTGTGTTCGGAACCACCGGCGTGCTGTGCGTCGTGCTCGGGCTGGGTATTCGCGGCTTTCGCCGTACGCCGCGAGCGCGCGCTCGACGAGAGGTCACCTGGCAGAACACCGGAACGGCACTGCTGCGCCTCGATACCGCCATCGAAGAGAGCGACATCGAGCTTGGTCTTGCCGGGGCGATGTACGGCGGAACCGCGCCGCGAACGCTGGCTGCTGCCAGGGCACGCGCGGCGAACGCCCGCGACGACGCGTTCGCCCGGTATCAGTTGGCTCTGGAACGCAAAGACACGCACCCGGGTGCCGTCCGCGAGGCCCGGCATGTCGGTGACCTAGCCAACCGCGCGCTACTGAAGTTGGAATCTGCCCAGCTCGAACACCAAAAGTGGCTCACCGCAAACGCGGACGCGCCGACCGAGGTGGTCGCCGCGCGTGAACGTTTTGCCGCGCTGACGACCGGCATTGGGGACCCGAGCGCCTTGGAGCGCGATCTGTCGGCGCGGTTTGCCGATGACGAATGGGAGCCGGTGAAGTCGGCGAATCGCTCGCTGGCTGATGCCCTCGCCTCGGCCGACGGCGCATTGCAGCGTGCGGAGCGCAATGTGCACACGCCGGGCGCTTCGGTGATGGCCGATCTTGCCGCGGCCGAGCGTGCGCTGCGCGCGGCTGAGGCCGCATCGCTGGCCGCAGACGTTGCCCACAAGGCTGTTGTTGACGCGAGCCTCGCGGTTGCCCATGAACTCGCCAGCGTTCGTGCCGACATTGCCAAGGGCGTTGCGCTGCAACAGCACGTACCGGCGAATGCGGCGCAGCGCGTGGGTGAAGAGCTTGAACGAGCCCTGAACGCGGTGGAGGCGATTGAGCCTCGCGCCGGCGCCGAGCCAACAGCGGTGATCGCGGAAATCTCACGCATTCGCGATCGCCTCGACGTTGCGTTGGGCAACGCGCGCACCGCGCGGGATCGCATTGAGGGCGCACGCAACGCCCTGCCCGGAACCACCGCGACGGCCCGTCGCGCGATTGCGCACGCCGAGGCGATGGTGATGCAGTCATCCAGCGCCGACGCGCGCGTGCGGCTGACGGAAGCGACGGATGCCTTGGCGGCATCGCGCGCGGCGGATGACGCAGTCGCGGCGCTAGACGCCGTGCGGCGCGCCATCCGCCACGCGGAGGATGCCACGGCTCTCGCGCAGTTTGCGCGAGGTGCGGGTTCTTCTAATTAGAGAACGGTGATGTTCTCGGCCTGCAGGCCCTTGGGGCCCTGCGCTACGTCGAAGGCGACGCGCTGGTTGTCTTCCAGCGTGCGGTAGCCGGACGTCTGGATCGCCGAGTAGTGTGCGAAGACGTCAGCGCCGCCCTCGTCCGGGGAGATGAAGCCGAAGCCCTTCTCCGAGTTGAACCACTTGACGGTTCCGGTGGTGCTGCTCATTCTTTGCCGTTCGTTAGGGCCCCTCGATTGACGGGCCTGGTCTTGAGATTGTGTGACTAACCTAGTGGTTTCGCGACCGGGTGAAAATGGATTGTGACGAAGGTGACGTAATCGTTGCCTTGCCTTAATCTCGCAGAAATACGGGCCAATGGCGCCCTGGAACGTGTGCGACGCACCGGCCAACCGTCAACGACGCTGCTCAGCGCTGCCCGGAGAGCGCCTGAATGCACACTCCAAACCAGACCAGCGGCATCGCGCCGAGCACGATGAAAATACCCTGACCAATCTTGCGGGTTTGGTACGGGATGACAGTCGCGATGCCTGCCAGCGGCACAACCGCGAACGCAACAGTAATACCCATAAACAGTGCACTTGTCGGATACTGGCCAATGCTGCTGCCGCCAACGATTAACGTGCAGAGCACCACGATGACGACGCCAGCCAGAATTCCCCACCACATGCCGGGGCGGGTATCGACCACCGGAGGCGTCGGGGCGCCCCAGGGTCGGTACGGGTGGTAGCCACCAGGCGATGGCGAACCGTAAGCACCCGGGGGAGCCTGGCGATATTGGTCATGACCCGCAGGCCCCGGCGGCTGCGGCGAGGCCGGTTCTCCAGGCCCGGAACCCGGGGCTGAGCCGGGCGCGGAACCAGGGGCTGAGCCGGGCGCGGTGAATCCAGGCGCGCCCGCGGGGCTGCCCATTCCGGGCGGGAGGGGCGGAACGATGGGGCTCGCGTTTTCGTCGTCCGCCCGCGGTTCTTTCTCATCTGATGTCATGATGCGCCCCCAAGCCGTAGCAACCCGGGCGAGGGCCGCTGTGTTCGTCCGTCATCCAACAACCTCCACAACATTGGTTCCGCTCTTCTTTGGCGCACGCGCGACGAGTAGGCGCCCCCGACGGGCAAGCCAAATGAGCCGGGCGGCAAAGAGCGGAATGGTCACGAGTAGGAACATTTGCGGGCGCGTGAGGCCGGCAAATGCCACCTCGTTGGCCCGCACAAACTCTACGAAGAAGCGAAACACCGCGTACGCGCCGATGTAGACCGTAAGCATCTCCCCCGGCGCGAGACGCGAGTGGCGAAGCCAAAACCACAGGAGCACAAACATCACGAGGTGAAACGCGATCTCGTAGATGAACGAGGGGTGCAGGCTGGCGCCGGCGACGGAACCTGTGTACTCCGCTTGCTCAGGCGTGAGCACCACTCCCCAGCCGCCGCCGGTCGGCGCACCCGGATTCTCGGTAAGAAAGCACCCGATGCGCCCCAGTATGAGCGCCGCACAGACGGCCGGAGCAAAGTAGTCGCCGGTTCGTTCGCGATAGCCGACGATCTTTTTTGCAACATGAACCCCGAGCCATGCGCCGACCAGTCCACTCAGAATCGACGCGTTGCCGCGAATCATGTGCTCGGTGAAGGGGAGGTTCTGCGAGAAATCGAGGTGCTGCACCCAGGTTCCGAGGCGAGCCATGATGCTGCCACCAACGAGCGCACCGATCACAAGCCAGGGCATGCGCGGATCGCTCACCCTGCGCCGCCGCAACTCCCACCAGTACAACAGGCCCGCCACGGCGAGCCCCAGCATCACAAACGCGGAGTGCGTGTCGATGGCGGGGCCGAAGCCAAGCAGGGTGTCGGTGGTGGGGAACATGTCAGCCCAGCCAGCCTCTGACGACGGTGACGATGCCCCACACCCAAAACGGAATGGCAACCGCCGCCACCACCGCGAGCGCGATCAAGTAGGTGAGCACGAGGCGCGTATCGCCCAGCTTGCAGCGCGAGCGAAGCAGGCCAGCCGCGCGCGCTCTGCGATAGCCGCCAATCGCAATCAGCGAGAACACCAGTACCGCGATCGGCCCGGTGAGCGCGGCGATCGCCGCAATCGTCGCGAACACGCACAGCCGCAGCGGGTCAAACGGCAGCCCCACCGATTCGTCGTATTGCCGCGTGTGCCCCGCCTCAGTCATGTGCGCTCACCGCACCATCCGGAACCGTCACACGGCCGCCGCCGCCCAGGCCGCCACCAACACCCACGTCAGCACCCACAGCGCCACCACCGCCATCAGCGTCGCCACCGCGCACGCTGATTACCGGGCCAAGACCAACCGGCTGTGCGTTGCGGGCGGTCGCAGTGGAGATGCGTTGCCGTGACAGCGGCGCCCACGCCTGCACGGCACAAAACGGGGCACACTGATGGGCTGCGGTCTCGTCGTTGACCGTCGCGACGTGCACGCAGCACTGCGTGAGACGCTCTTCGATCATGGTGTTGATGTCCATAAAGGGCTTGACGGTGATGCGCAGAATGCGCTCGCCCAGCATCTTGCGCAACCGCTTGTGTTGCCCAGGCAGCACCGTCGTTGCCAACGCCGTCAAGGTTCCGATGCCGATATCGCAGTTGACGCAGATATCGCGCCAAATCGATGACATCGACGGGTGCGACAGGCTCGACTGCTCACTGAACAGATCAAGCAGCGAGTTTTTCACCGCCTCTTTCATCGACGCGTTGATGGAGCTGTCTGCGATGCGATTGGCGATCAGATCGGGCTCAAGGTCAAGAAACTGCTTGAGTTTGTCGTGCCCGATGAGCGAGGTCAACGACCGCCACTGGCCGGAGTCATCTTTCAAGAAGTAACCGACAGAACAACAGTGCGGGTGCGAACACGGCAGCGCCGTGAGGTCGCGCGACGTGATGGCACCGTCAGTCTGCGGTGCCAGCCGCGCGAGCACACCCGTGTGCGTCAGGCGATCATTGGCATCAATGCCGGAGTTGCGGCCGGAACCAAAGACCGGCTGAACGGTGACGCCTCCCACGTAGGGGGTGGCTTGAGCCACGCGAATGACCTCACCGATTTCGCCATCGTTGACGCCCTTCGCGGCGGTCATGGTGAGCGTCATGAAGACGCCTGCCGCGCTCAGCCGCTCGATCGCGCGCTCTTTGAAACGGCGGATATCAGCGCCGCGGTGAAACTTCGAAGCCTCAGCCGAGGTTCCGTCGTACTGCAGGTAGATCTCTACGCGTTCGCGGTGCTTCTTCAAGAACGCGACGAACTCGTCGTCGTTCGCGATGCGCAGACCGTTGGAGTTCAGCAGAATGCGCACCACCGGGCGCGCGGCCAACTGCTCAATGAGCTGTTCGAGCCATGGGTACAGTGTGGGCTCGCCGCCGGAGAGCATGAGCACGTCGATGCGATTGTTCTCCCGCGCGAGACGCGCATCGACGGAGGCCAGCACCTCGGCAAGCGGCGCGACGGCCGAGGCCGCAGGACCCGACTCGGCAAAGCACGTGGGGCAGCGCAGGTTGCAGTGGTCGGTGAGATCTTCAAGCAGAATGCAGGTGTGCTGCGTCTGCATTTCGGGCAGGCCATCAAGGTAGGCGCTCGGCACCGGCTTGAAGTTGCCGCGCACATCGGGCACGTGCACCTTGGTGGGGGCTGTCCACTCTTCGAGGTAGCTCAGGATTTCGGCGGACTCGTCGTAGAGGGTGCGAATCAACCCGTGCGTTTGGCAGCCACGCTCGAGGTACACCGTGTCACCCTCGACGGCCAACCAACCAGACAGCCGCGCCACCTGATCGAGCGATCGATCCGGCTCTTCTTCGTGGCACACCGGACAGAACGCGTTCACATATCGGTGCACGCGATAGTCGCGAAGCGGCTGGCCTGGCGAAGAATTCGTCATAGCCGCACGGTACCAGCGCGGCCGCATTCTCGGCAGAGAACACCGCCGAGCCTGGGGATAGGTTTTATTATCGCCCCGGGTGTGAAGACTCCGCGGCCGATGCCGCAGCGCCCCGCTGGGCAAGGCGGCGGGTGCGCCACGTGAGAAGCGCCGCAACGCCACCCAACACCACGATGGCAACGACAATCGCGACAATATCGGAGACCCCGGCCGTCGCCCGCATCGCGCTCGCTTCAATGGCGGCCTGATCGTCTGCACCCAAAATGCTGGGGAGCCCGGCCGTGCCCTGCGTCACCAGCAGCAGAATTCCCATGCCGATCATCAGCAGGCCGCCGACGATATTGGTCCACGCATTGCGCCAGCGCCCAATCACGAGCTCCCGCGGCTTCAGCACCGAGCGAATCGCCGGCACGCTCGTCCAGATCAGGGCGATCACCAGCAGAGGCAGCGTCATGCCAGCCGCGAAGATCGCCATGATGAGTCCGCCATACAGCGTGCTCGAACTGAGCGCCGCGACCGTCAGTGTGGCCCCTAGCAGGGGCCCGGCGCACACCCCGGCGATGCCGTAAACGGTGCCCAAGAGGTAGACAGACAGCGTCGTGGTTCCCTCCCCCGCCGCGCTGCGGCTCAAGAACGGCAGCCGAATGCCTGCCACCTGAATCAGACCAAAAACAATCACCAAAATCGACGCCCACAGCACAAACGCATTGCGATGCGTGCTGATGAAGACGCCAAGGGTGCCGGCAAGCACGCCAAGCGGAACCAGGGTGGTGATGAGTCCGAGATAGAAAACGCCAGTACGCCCCGCGATGCGGGTAGGCGAACCGAAGGCGTATGAAAAGAAGGCCGGCAGCAGCAGCACCGAGCACGGGCTCAGCAGCGTCAGTACGCCGCCAATAAAGGCGCCAGCGAAGCCGAGCTCCACTACTCCGCCTTGGCGAGTTCGAGCTGCTCGGTGAACACCTTGTGGAACGTCTCGATGGGCTGCGCGCCCGAGAAGTAGGTACCGCCGACAACGAAGAACGGAACCGCGGTCACGCCGAGCTGCTGGGCGTCTGCCGTCGAGGCGGCAACGGCTTCGGCGAGCGCGGGGTCATCAAGGTCGGCCGTGAACTGGGCGATATCGGGCACGCCCGCCTCTTCGGCGAACGCGATGAGCTTTTCGCGCGGCATATCGGGGTGGCCAGACTGGGGAGCTGCCGCGTAGAGCACCTCAAAGTACTCGGCAAACTTGCCCTGGTTGCCTGCGGCCCGAGCGGCGACGGCGGCAGCGGTTGAGTCATCGCCGAAGAACGAAACATCGCGCACCTCGTAGCGCACGAGGCCCTTATCCACGTACTCCTCCAACAGCACCGGCATGGTGTCGTTGGTGAACTTTGCGCAGAACGGGCAACGGTAGTCGGTCCATTCGATCACCGTCAGCGGGGCATCAATATCGCCATACGCCATCGGGTCGTTGGGGTCGGCGCGTGCGATCTGCTCGGCAAGAGGTGGGCGGTTGGGGTCAGCCTCAGGGGCGGCACCGTCGGTGGCGCCACCTGTTACACCCTCGGTGCTGCCTGCGCTCGGCCCCTTGCCCGCATCGGCATTCACCGCGGGGTTTTGTTGCGACAGCGGCTGGGCGATCGCGACGACGAGAAGAAAGGCTGCAGCCGCACCGAGAACGATGTTGAGGGTGCGCGAACGACGAAGCTTGCGAGTCAGCGTTTCGGTCTCGCTCGGGGTGTTGACGCTTTCGACGGCCTCGGCTGTTGAGGCATCGGCGGCGTCTGGCTGGGCTGCAGGAGTTTCGTTCGTCACCCCTCCAGGCTAGGCGGTCGCGGCTGAGCACATGCCCGAGATGCCGCCGCATGCCCGGATTGCGCGCAATCCCTGCCAAATTCACTGTTTCCCAAGCCCGCATCTGCCGCTACGGTCGAAGCAAGGTGTGCGCCTCACCCTCAGAAACGGGGCGGCACCGAGGGGGAAACATGACGACGACACCGGATCCGAGCCTGCCGCATCCAGAGCAACCGCCGCGCGTGGTTCCGAGCGCGGCCAGCGCCGAGCCGGTGCTGCCACCCCCGCCCACGCCGCCAGCGCCACCGACGACGACGGCCGCAGCCGGCTTTGAGCATGCACCGGCCCCCTCCCTGCCGCCAAGCTTCGCGACGCAGTCGGGGGTTTCGCCCGCCGGGCCGACACCGTCGGGCTACGCCCCGCACCCCGGCTTTGCGCAGCCGATACCGGCCAGCGCACTGGCCTTGGAGCTCAGAAAAATCGGAACCTCGTGGCAGGTACCTGCGATGGCCGTCGCCATCATGCTGCTCGTGGGTCTTGCCATGGGGGCATGTCTGCTGGCGATGCTTGACGACGCGACCGACTTCATCGCGCGCGGTGTGCCCTGGGTGCAGAAGCTCCTGCTGGGGTTCGGCATTGTTCTCGGCGGCGGCGTCAAGATGGAGGGCGCTGCGGCCCTCAGCGGCGGAGTTGGCGTCGCAAGCCTCGGAACCATCGCGGCGATGGGCATGGGGAGTTACCTCGTCGCGCGTCGCGTCGCGCAGCGAGAGTCGGGGCCGGCGGGTAGCGCTGGTGCCGTCTTGGTGCGCTCGCTCGTTGAGGCTCTGCCTGCGGCATTGATCGCCCTGTTTCTCGCGATTTTCGGTCGAGCCGGCAATACGGTGCTGCTGGTTTCGCCCGCGCTCGTCGGCGTGCTGTTCACGGTGTGGCTGACCGTAGCGCTGGCACTATTCTTTGCGCGCATGCGCTTTCGCGGCGTCTCCCGGTGGGGAGGGGCAAGCGCCCTGGTGCGCGAACCGGTCTGGTACGCCACCATCCTGGTCGGCGCGATGTCGATCGTCGTTCTGATCGCGTTTATCGTCGTCAGCATCAAAGACGGAACGCTCGTCGCCCTGCTGTGGTTGCCGTACGGGCTCAACGCGGCGGCGTACACCGCGGCGCTGGGGCAGTTCGGGCAACTCGCGGGCACGGGCATGACCTCCACCGGCATCGCGATGGCGTGGGACATCCTCGGCGGCTTCGCGATACTGCTCATTCTGGTGACGATGCTGGTGCTGCTGTATCTCGGCGTGTTCCTGGGCGCGAGGCGCGGCCGCGTGATGACCTTCGCGCCGCACCGCGTCTGGCAATTGCCGCTCGGCGTGCTGGTGTTGAGCATCGCCTTTACCTACACACTGGGTTCGGTCACGCTGGGTGGCATTGTCAGCGATGCGGTCACCAAGGTTGGCGGCGACGTATGGATCGGGTTGACCTTCGTGACTTCGCTCATCGTCGCGGTGTTCGCGCTGGCGGTTTCGCTACTCGCCGAGGTCATGCCGGGCATTGCGTACACGCTGAGCCCGAAGTTTTTCGCCTTTCTCGTTGGCCAGCGCGTCGCTCAGGCGTGGGTTGCCGGCGTGCCGATGGCGCCCGGTGGCGGCCCGGGCGGCGGGTACGCGGGTGGCGGGTATCAGCCACCCGGGCCGCCGCCGATCGGCTACCCGGTAGCGCAGGCCGGGTTCCCGCCAGCGCAGACCGGGTTCCCGCCAGCGCAGAATGGCTACCCGCAAGCGCCAACCGGCTACCCGACAGTGCCCTCCGGCCCCGGCCAAGCGCCCTCCGCTCCCGGCCACGCCCCCTACAGTTACGCGGCGCCGGCGGCCATGGCCGTTCCGCCGCCGCCGCGAGCGCCGATGTCTCGAAAGGCAAGGCGCGCGGTCATCGCATCCGTCGTGTCGGTGGGTGTCATCGGCGTGCTGGTGGGTGGCGCGGCGATCGCCCTCACCGTGATCAACGAGAATCGTGGCCCGGAGAGCGTGGTGCAGGAGTACCTCGACCATCTCGCTGCCGGCGACGCAGACGCCGCGAGCGCGATGGTTCCGCTGTCGTCTGGCGATGCCTCCGATCTGACCCGCAACGATGTTTATAACGCCGAGGGCGTCGAACACTTCACGGTCGGCGACATCACGAGCGAGGTCGATGGTGACAGCGGCGTCGTGACGGCCGAGCTCACGCTGGGCGGCGAATCGTACGAGGTCGATATTGCGGTCTCGACGGGTGAGAGCGAATTCGGGCTGCTGCGCACATGGGTGATCGATGATCCGCTGGTTTTCGATGCCGAAGTGTGGGCTACGGGGGCTGCCGACGTCGAGATTGCGGGCAGCGAACAGACCCTGAGCGAGCAGGAGTTCGGCTACTCAGCGACGTTCACGTTGTATCCGGGGATCTACCCGGTGACGCTGAATCCCGACAGCGAGTATCTCTCCGGCGACGAGGCGTCGCTCCTCGCCGCTCCGGGAGAGCCGATCTACGTCGATCTAGAGGCGTCGCTCAGCGATGAGACGAAAAACGAGGTTCTCGCGAAGGTGAAGGAATTTGTCGCCGCGTGTGCCGAGGTTCCGACGAATATGTCGCATGACTGCCCCGAAGACGTGAGAGACAAGAATCTCGACTCGCTCGAACTGACAACGCAGGTGTCGGAGCTGGCGTGGCTCGACGTGAGCGATCTGAGTTTTGAGACAGACAATGCGACCATCACGATCGTGGCGAATCCCACCACCGCAAAACCCAATCCCGAACCGCAGGAGATCGAGTTCGCCGTTGGTGGCACGTTCAGCCTCGACGGTGACGAGATCGAAATCGAAATCAGCTACATCTGGTGAACCTCAGCCAGAACGACGGAGGCACGATGGATCGCGCGAGTTTCTTTGCAGCCAAGCTGCAATGCGAGACAGACCCCAGCGATGTTCACGCCGCCCGCGCGGCGGGTGAAAACCTGGTCATAGTTGATGTGCGTTCGGCCGAAGCCTTCGCGCAGGGGCGGGTCGCCGGCGCCGTGCACATGCACTACAGCGAGATCGCGCGGCGTGCACCGAATGAGATCGCCCCCGACGCGCACGTTGTGGTTTATTGCTGGAGCCCCGGTTGCAATGCGGGCGCCAAGGGTGCGCTGGAATTTGCACGCCTCGGCTACCACGTGCGTGAAATGATCGGCGGCTTCGAATACTGGGTGCGTGAGGGATACCTGGTTGAAAATGCCGACGGCACGCACCATCGCCCCATTGATCCGCTCACCGGAATCCCCCGCATTCGCACGCACACCTGATGGCGGAACCATGTGGTTCCGCCATCACGAAATGACTAGGCGGAGGCCTGCGTGAGCGTTGCCACCTCGACGTCGGTGAGCTGCAGCGAGAACGACGCCACCAGCGCCTCCAACTGCTCGGTGGTTCGTGCCGACGCAATCGGTGCGGCAACGACGGGCTGAGCGCGCAGCCATGCCAAGCTCACGGCCGCGACCGGAACCCGGTGAGCTGCGGCAATGCCATCAAGCACGTCGAGCACAGCCACATCGCGCGGGTTCTCGAGGTGAGGAGTCACGCGGTTCAGTCGCTCAGACTGCACCGTCTTGCCCGGACGGTACTTGCCGGTCAAGAAGCCGGCTGCGAGCGCGAAATAGGGAACCTCGGCGATGCCGGCAGCGGCAATCACGGGCAGAGCGCCGTTTTCAATGTCTCGTGACACCAGGTTGTACTCGTCTTGTGAATAGCTGATCGGTGTGAGATTCGCACCGGCCGCGGTGCTCACGGCCGACGCAATGCGCTCGGGGCTGAACGCCGAGATACCAATCGTGCGCACCTTGCCTTCGCGTACCAGCTCGTCAAAGGCGGTCAGGTAGTCCAGCTGAGCGACGTCGGGGTCATCGCGGTGAGCGTAGTAAATGTCAACGAAGTCGGTTTGCAGTCGGCGCAGCGAATCTTCGAGCGCCGCGCGAAGATTGGCGGGGGCGAGGCCCGCGCGCTCGGGGTGCTGAAAGACTTTCGTGCCGATGACGATCTGCTCGCGCACGCCCGGACGGGCAGCCAGCCACTCGCCGATGATGGTCTCGCTCTCGCCACCGGTGTGTCCAGGAACCCACGCGCTGTAGACGTCGGCGGTGTCGATAGCGCGACCGCCGGCGGCAACAAACGCGTCGAGAACTGCAAAGCTGTCGTCACGATCGGCCGTCCAGCCGAACACGTTTCCGCCGAGAATCAGGGGGCCAACATCGAGAGTAGTCATGCGTCTTCCTTCCGTTTCTTCGAGCTTAGAGGCGGAACCAATGCATCGGGCCCGGCGCGTAGGCTGGCGTCATGGAACGCATTCATTCGACATCTGCGGCGGCCGGTTCGACACCCGAAATCGGCTTCTTGCTTGACGTCGATGGGCCGATCGCGAGCCCCATCACGCGCTCCATCGCGATCCCCAGCATTGTTGACGACCTGGTCGCGCTCACCGCAGCCGGGGTTCCGATCGCCTTCATCACGGGGCGCTCAGACGCCTTTATTGCCGAGCAGGTGATTGCCCCGCTCTGGGCCGCGGGGCTCGGTGAAGCGCTTCGGATGCCGGGGGCGCGCATGTTTGGCGTATTTGAAAAGGGCGGCGCATGGGCGCGGATCGACGCCGACGGCATGAGCGAGACGGTGGTGGACGAATCGGTGGCGTTCAGCCCCGAGGCGATCGGCGCGGTGCGTGAGCTCGTTGCCGCGCGCTTCGACGACACCATGTTCTTTGACGAGACGAAGCGCGCGATGATTTCCGTCGAGCAGCGCACCGATGTCACCGCCGCCGAGTACCACGCGCGCCAGCGGGCCTTTCAGCAGGAGGCGTTCGAACTTCTCGCCGACCTCGGCATTGGGCTCACCTATGGCGAGCAGTCACACCCCGATGCGGCGGGGGCGGCACCGTATCGCGTGGATCCTACGATCATCTCCACCGATATCGAGTCGGTACTGCTCGACAAAGACCGCGGCGCCGAGCGCGCGATCGAGTACTTCGCTGCGCTCGGCGATCTGCCCGCCTCGTGGCGAAGCGTTGGCGACTCGCGCAGCGACTACAAGATGGCCGACTACGTGCACGGCGCTGGAATGAGCGTCGCGCACGTCGACGTGCGCCCAGCCGACGGCATGCTGGAGCGCCCCTACCCCGTGCTCACCGTCGACGACCTCATTCACGATGAGGCCGGCGCCCGCCTTCTCTCGCACTGGCGCACCGCCATCGGCGCATAACGCCCCCTCGTTCCGCCCGCGCCGTTCACTTTTGGCGGCGTTGTTACCGAAGCGGAGTGTTCACCGAGAGGTCAGGCGCACGATATGGCGTTGTCGCCCTCGCACCATAGAATGAGAAGGATGTCGCGAGGCGGGACGCTCGCGATTTGAGGGGAACAGACTTGTGCGCCGTGCGCACACCCCTGGATAAGAGGTTCCACTTACACCAGGAGAATATTATGAAGCGCAAACTGATGGCACTGGGTGCAGTCGCAGCTCTCTCGTTGAGCCTTGCAGCCTGCTCGGGCGGCGGCGTTGGTGGCGGCGAGGAAGCAAAGGTCGCTGACCGCTTCACGCAGTTCTTCGACGGCCTGATCGCGGGCGACGGCGAGGCAACGTGCGATGTCATGCTCGTTGACGCAACCACCCCGATGAAGGACGACGCGACGACGTACGACCTGTGCGTTTCGACCTACGAGGGCCTCGGCGACACCATGAAGGAAGCCATGAAGGACTCGGGCGTCGAGAAGATCGAGGTCACCAAGGTCGAGATCGACGGCGACACCGCAACGGTCACCGCAAAGGGTGCTGGAGCACTCGGTGGCGAAGAGTCGCTCACCATGACCAAGGTCGATGGCGACTGGTACCTCAGCCAGGACTCGTTCGCAGGCTAATTCTTATCAAAGGGGGGCGGCTTCCAACGCGGAAGCCGCCCCCCTTTGCCGTTCCTGCGGCGATGTACGCTGCCCCGTGGTTCCGCATGCCGTGGTTCCGTCCGGGTTCCGGCAACTCCATGCGCGCACATAGCCGGGCGTGTTATCAAGGAATCATGATCAAAAAGCTGCTGACCGTGAGCACCATCGCCGCCCTAGCGCTGGGTTTGGCCGGCTGCAGCGGAACCAGCGAAGAGGACGCGGTCACGCAGACTGCCGAGACCTTCATGAACGCCATGATCGCCGGTGACGGCGAAACGGTGTGCGGGTTGAGCCTGCGCGAAGGCGAGGTCGTCACCTCGTCCGACCCGGATTGGGCGGGGTGCGTTGAATCGATCGCGATTCTGAGCGAGGCGCTCGCCCCCCAGCTGGAGGCCGAGGGCATCACCGAAGTCACCATCGACAAAGCAACGGTCACCGGCGACACCGCCACGATCAAGCTGGAAGACATCAATGGCGACATCTTCCACGGCCAAACCAGCGTCTTTGCACTGCGTAAGATTGACGGAAAGTGGTACATGGACTCGCCCAGCTAGATGTCCGTGAGAAAGTGACGTGACATGCCTGCGGCAGCAGACCTTCCCCCCTACCAGCGCAATGCTCTCGCGCCGAGCCTGCTCGTCGCGGCGTACCTTTTCGTCTCGCCGCTGCTGGTCTCGGGCGAATGGCCGTTGGTCACGCGCTTCGTGGTCACGATCTTCGCCGTTATCGTCGGCTGGTACGCGATTCAGGGCCGGCAGTGGTGGTGGTTGCCGATTCTCGCCGCCATCGCGGTGATCTGGAATCCCGCATATCCGCTGCAACTGGGCGAGGCGTTCTTCACTGTCGCGGCACCCATCGCCGCCGTCACCTTCTTGGTCGCGGGCGTGCTTATCAAGACGCCGCGGACTGCCGCAAGCTGAGGCCGCACTGATCTAGACCCAGCAGGGGAAGCACCTCATCGACGTGAGGGGGGATCGTGATCAAGTGCAGTTTCCCCTGCTGGGCCTCGTGCTCCAGGCTCAGGGGCTTCAGCACATCGTGCTATCACGCGCACGAATGCAGAAACTGCTCCCCCTCGCCCTTCACCGTGACTGACGTCACCATGAAGGAGCGGCGACTCCGCGTGGGCCAAGGCTCACATGGTTCCGCTCTCTCAAGTTACGGAACGCACGCGGCAGTGTCAACACGCATCCCGCGCATTGCGGCGTGTATGTGCGCGTATTACGGCTTGCGCGTCAGACGCACGATGACAGCGAGCAGCGCAAGAAGGATCACGCCACCGATCACGAGCGCCCAAATCACCATCGGTGACAGGCCCGGCATCTCGTCAGTGGCGCCGGTGGGCTCAGCCGTTGCATCGGCGGACGCGGTGGCTTGCGGCGCGGGAGTTGCGGCGGGCGTTGCGCTCGGAGTTGCGGACGGCGTCTCGGTGGCCGCCGCGCCCTGCGTCACCGTAAAGCTCACGATCTCGGCCGACGAGGTCGAGATGGCGTGCCCGTCGCTGGAGACGACGCGCCAGTTCACCGAATAGGTGCCCGCCGGCATATCGTCGCGCAACGGAACCACGAGGCTCGCGCCGTCGACAACGGCTGCACCAGCCGACCAATCGGTTTCACCAGCCTGCGATGCCGCAACCGGATCCGCGCTCGCGAACACCTGCGCCTCCGCGCCATCAGTCATCAGGTCGGCGGTAAACGTCAGCGTGATCTGAGTCGGCGCAACCTCGACGCTCGCACCCGTCGCCGGGTCGGAACCATCCAGCGCATCGTGCGCGGAAGCGGGAGCTGCGAGACCGACCGTTGCCAGCAGCGCAACGGCTGTACCCACCAAAACCAAGCGAAGACGCGACGAAACAGACATGGTTCCATTATCCCGCGCACCCCCTGAGAGAACCCGATGCTGTGTAGCGTTGACGGTGTACCCGATGACGTTTGACGGTGTACCCGATGAATTGGAGCGACATGGCTGACATCACCGACTTTCACCTCGACGAGGACCAAGACCCGGTGGCGCTGGTTCTGTTGCCAACCGGGCAGAGCGTTTCGTTGCGCTGGGTTGATGAAGACGACAACCTCACCACCGACGAGGCGCGTCTGCGCGAACTCGCCGATGACGCGCTCGATGGGCTCAGCGGCGAAAAGCTCGAATCGATCGAAGAAGACGTCGTGCGGGAGCTGACCGAGTCGGCCTTCGAACAGTCCGAGCGCGACGTCGAAGAAGAGGACTACCGCAAGCTCGCCGGCGACATGGAACTCACCGGTGTCACCGTCTTCACCGACGGCGTCGTCACCCTCGAATACGCGGCCGAGAACAACTACCCCGACCTCGTCATCTACGTGCAGCTCGACCCCGACTTCGCCGTCGAAGACCTCCTCGTCGAGTAGCTTGTGGGGTTACGTCGCATGCCCGCATGTGACACCCTCAAGGCATGGGAGAACTCGCACTACACGTGGTCGTTGCCGCCCACCGCGACGAGCTCTGGCAAGACTTTGTCGACATGTCTTTATTTGCGCAGTGGTGGTGGCCGTTTGCTGACACCACCTACGTCGCCGACGTGCGCGAGGGCGGAACCTACCGATTCGCCTCCGAGAGCGCCGGCATTGGCGTGCATGGCAGCTACCTGAGCGTCATTGACACCCACCGCCTCGACTTCAGTTGGCAATGGGAAGACGACGACCCCGTGGTTCCGCGCCCCGCGCCCAGCACCGTGCGCATCGCCTTCACCGACGCCGATGACGCAACCACGTCCGTTGAGATCGTGCACGAGGCGGCAAGCGACGAACTCGAGAGCCTGCGTCAGGGCTGGGAGCACTGCTTACAACGCCTCGTCGCGCGCTACGTGTGACTCAGCGCGCAGCGGCTACGTGTGGCTCAGCGCGCAGCGACGCCGGCCGCTCGCTGCCGTCAGGCAACAAAAAAGGGCCACCCGCAATGGGTGGCCCTTCTCTCTGGGTGTAAATGCAAAATGGCCACCCAGCGTTGGGTGGCCATTTTGACTTTAAAAGGAGTCCGGCGGTGTCCTACTCTCCCACAGGGTCCCCCCTGCAGTACCATCGGCGCTGAGAGGCTTAGCTTC
>NZ_VRSW01000007.1 GCF_008017445.1 Microbacterium mitrae
AGACCGACTCGGCGGCTTGACACCCATCGAATACGAAACCAAAATCAACACCAACAAGGCCCTCGCGGCCTAAACCACACCTGTCACCAAAACGTGCGTCAGTCCCTGATTGGCTTCGTGTTGAGCTGCGCTTCCGTGAGCGCGGCCTCGTACACAAGAGTGGCAGCCTGGGCATCTTGGGCAGCCTGGTCGTAGTCGCTGAGAGCCTGACCGTGAGCCGACACCGCCTTATCGTGCACCCGACTCTCGGCCATCGCAGGAACTCCCCATGCAACAGCACCGGCAATAGCGATAGCTGTGACAGCCGCCGCGGAAAGTAGCGCCGTTCGCTTCTTGTCCCTACGGTCAGAAACCAACCGAGGCGTGAACGCATCCACGTTCTCCAACAATGCTTCTTCCCCCCTGAAAAAGTAACGACCATGTCTACATATCAAGAGGGACAGATCCTCGATTCATAACGCGAAACGAGAAACCTCATGCGGGATTTGTTTTACGACGTCTCGTCGCACATACGCATCCGATCGAACACTGCTCGCTTTGAGGTGTCCGCTACGTGCTTCCGATCCACGTGTGAGTCGATCGATTATTTGGGAACGTACAGTCCCGCCGATACTCAACCACTCGCCCCACAAGGCTCCGTACATGAACCCCCTCGGCCCCGCACCCCAAGACATCGGAATCGACGACTTCCGAAGGTGTCTGTATCAGAACGGGATGGGCGGGCATGGACAGTACGCCCGAGCCTTCCAGTCTTTGGCCTATAAGCCTATAAGGCGCAAGCCATAGTTCGCTATGGCTAAACAGTGAACGCCACCGCTTCAGCGTCGTAATGCACTGAGAGAAGTGGCGTTCAAACCCCACTGAGGGGGAGTTCGAACTAGACGATACTCTTGAAATCGTGCTCGGTCAAATTCGCAACTCAGGTGACGCAACGGCAATCCAGCAGACGATCCCCAACCCTCGCTTTCAGCGGTACACGTCTGCCACTGGCGGCGCAGTGTTGCCTGCCGCGCGCCTATACGTTCTCGATGCCGAGCTGCGCGGAGCACTCCTAGAGCTGATCCACTTCACCGAAATTGGGCTACGCGAGAAACTCCATCGGACGCTAAGCCATCAATATGGGCCCTGGTGGTTCCGGGGCAAGACCGTCACTCTCGACGACCGAACACGTCAGCAGTTTCGCGAGGCATCCGCGCGGCTTTCAGGGACGCTCACACCTGAACGGGTGATCGCCGAAGTCAGCTTTGGGGCTTGGGGTGACTTGCTAGAGGTTGGCGGAACGTCGGACGGATCATATGACTCCCTCGCAGGCCGCGCAGATTACGAAGCCGATCTTTGGGACGGTCGGCTTGACGCTGTGTTCAAGGGCATCGCGTCCACGCGCCAAAGCGCGGCCTCATTGGTGCGACGAGTCCGCCGGTTGCGCAACCGTGTCGCTCACCACGAATCGATCGTCTACGGTGTGCATCAGCCCGGCGAAAAGGACTCGCGGGGCCACACGAAGCGGCAGGAGCCGCTCGCGGCACTCGCAGATCTTCGATCTCTGATGCTACATTTCTGCCCCGGTGCAACAACGTGGTTACAGACGTGCGATCACGCTGCCGAGCTCTTGCAAGACTCACTCGCAGTCGATGCTCTCGCCCATACCAGACAGTCCCGTAAGAAAACCGCATGGTTCTAGCAAAGCGGGTTGGCGGCTGACCTTCGTCCTATGCTGTGCGCCATGGGGATTTCAACTACGGAAAGTGCGGGCGGCGGTCGATCGACATGGCCAACGTTCGCGAAACGGGGCTCTGTGGCAGTCCTCTTGGGACTCGTCACAATGCTGTCGCTAGTCGGCTGCTCGCAGCCCGATGGTGATCACACCGTGATTGAAGGAATAATCGCCGTGAGTAAAGCAGAATCGGGCGACAACACGCTCGGCAGCATGACCAATTTTGAGTGGGAAGAGGTGTACTTCTTTCCCGAAAACACGGCGGTCGACAAGATACAAGCGAACACGGGAGTTGAGCTACGGGGAGGGTTACTGTCCGGCGACCACCTCTACAACTCGACCCTGGCGTTTATCAATGACGGGATCCTGGTGAAGACGATTCAGACTCTCGGCGCCCCGCTGGACTTTGACTCAGCCCATATCTTCACGTCTTACTCGTACCCGGGTGAACTCGAAGTTCGCGGTCCAGCCGTCTATTTGACTCGCTCTGAGTGACGCTCGTCGGGATCGGTCGAAGGCGTCATCCTATAATTTGCCGCAGAACCCGGCACCGGAGTGGTGAGCTCTCAAACGTCGACAGGGATCCCCTCCATGAGGATGTGCTCTGCGAATGAGCTAGCGGCGGCCAACCTGTCCTCCTCCGAAACATACTGAAAGAGCGGCATCTCGACGGCTTCGGCAGCCGCGACCGCCGCTGCCGTGTACCTCCCTGAGGTAAAGACCGGGGTTGAGAGTCGCCACAACGCGCGCGCTACCTCGGGGGTTAGGAGGCCGGGCTGGTCGGGGCCGACGGGTGGTGATTGACGCTCAACCGGTGGGGCTGCACGGCCTCGTAGGTGCGACGCAGGGAAGTGGCTGCACGATCGAGCTGGCTCTGCAGAAGGCGCACAACGACAAAGTCGACGAGCGCCATTTGCGCAATGCGGCTTGCCGTTGCCCCAGAACGCAGGGGCGTCTCACGCGCCGACGTGGTAAGAACAAGATCGGCCAGTTCGGCCAATGGTGAATCAGGAAAATTGGTGATGGCGACCGTCGTGGCACCGGCAGCTCGAGCGATCTCCAGTGCCTGATACGTCTCGACGGTGAGGCCGGAGTGTGAGATTCCGATGGCAACAGAGCTGGGGCTGCTCAGTGCGACCGAGGTGAGCGCCAAATGCGCGTCGACCCAGAAATAAGTGGTCAGGCCGAATCGGTGCAGTTTTTGATGCAGGTCTTGGCCAGTGAGTCCGCTGGAGCCGGCGCCAATGATGTCAATGCGAGACGCGGCGCTGATGGCCGCAACAATCGCGTCGAGCGCTTCGAGATCGAGTCCCCTGGCAGTCTCTTCGATCGCGCGAACCTCTTGATACGCCACCTTATTGACGACATCGAATGCACTGTCTCCGGGTTCGATGTCGGCGTCGGCCACACGAAAGTGCTCACGCGCTGCCTCTTCGCGACTGCTCGCAGAAACCAGGGCCAAGCGAAACTCTTTGTATCCGCTGTAACCAACGGCCTGACAGAAACGCGCCACGCTGGCCTGCGACGTTTCGCACCGACTCGCCAACTCGGTGATGGTGCATCCGGCCACCACGCTGGGGTTATCTAAAACGAAGGCGGCAATGCGCTTCTCTGTCTTGCGCAGCGATGGCAACCGTTGGCGTAGCGAGATGAAGACATCCGCGGTCATTCTGGCTCCTCGGTGTGTGCGATGGCATCGGCGATGGTGGCACGCAAAACACGAAGATCCGTTCCGTCGCGAGAGGGGTGCACACGGTTTGACAAAAATACCACTGAACGGTCGCCGTCAGGCTGGGTCAACAGGCTAGTTCCGGTGAAACCGGTGTGCCCGATCGCACCACTGTTCGCGAATGTCCCCATCCATGAACGGTCGCCCACACGTGCACCCATCGCCTGACCATAGCCGGGGTGGTTTGCGATCGTGGCGGGCAGCTGATCGGTGGAGAGCATCGAATGAACCCACGGCGCCAGAATGGTGTAGCCGTCGTGCAAGCCGCCGTTTCGCAGCAGCTCAGCAAACGTCAGCAGTTCGCGAGCCGAGCTGAACAGCCCGGCGTTTCCGGCGATCCCGCCCAGCGCCCACGAGGCCTCATCGTGAACGTGGCCGTGCACAAGCCCGCGTGCCGGCGAGCGTTGAAACTCGGTCGCAGCAATCGGCTCACCAACAGCGCGAGCGGATGGCGTGAAACCGGTTCGGGTCATTCCGAGCGGCTCGAAGATCGCGCGCTGCATACTCTCATCGAGCCGTTCGCCGGTGATCGACTCGGCGATGAACCCAGCCCAGATATAGCCAACGCAGGAATAGAGGTGGGTCGAGCCGGGCGAAAACTGTGGCCGCGTCGCGCGAAACCGGTCGGCACTCGCCGCGTCTGGTGCGGCATCCCGCCACTCGGCGGCAAAGCCTGCGGTGTGGGTGAGGAGGTGCGCAACGGTGATGTCGCGTGCAGCCGCCGCCCCAAGCTCCGGAACAAAGCGGTGCGCGGGCGCATCAGGGCGCTCATTGCTGTGATCGAGGGCGATCAACACAGCCGCGGCTGTGAAGAGCTTGGTGAGAGAGGCAACGTCGAACAATGTGTCGACGGTGACGGGGTCGCTTTCACCCGACCACGGGGTGCGGGCGTCGTCAGCCCACGCGATGGTCTCGCCGACGCACTCCTGAGTGGTCACAACCCCGCTCTCGGCTGCCATCACCACCGCGCCGGCGAATGCCGGAACCACGCCATGGTGCGCCGTCAAGAGGAGGTCGCGGACGCGTGTCATGACCTCATGGTTGCACAAAACGCGCCTTTCAGAAAAAAATCCCCAAAGAACTTCCATTTTCTGAAGCTTTTGTACATACTCGTATTCAACGACACAGCCGTCGGGCGCGTGGCGACAATTCGATGGGGGATTCCAAGCGGTATGGGTAGTACAGACCAGGCACAGAGTGGGGCGTTTGACCCGACCCTCGAGGGTGACGCGCTGCTGCCCGCGACCGAGCGGCGCCTCGAAGCATCGCTCGGCATCGACGAACTGACGACGGCAGAATTCTTGACCCTCTTGAACGAGCAAGATCGCACCGCGATCGATGCGGTGGCTGCGGTTATCCCGCAGGTCGCCGAGCTGGTGGAGTTCGCCGCCGCCCGTTTTGTGCAGGGCGGCCGCATCCACTACTTCGGAGCCGGAACCTCTGGACGTCTAGCGGTGCTCGATGCCGCAGAACTGCTGCCGACGTTCAACCTCGAACCCGACCTTGTCGTGGCGCACATTGCCGGCGGCGAGCGGGCTCTCATTCGCGCCGTTGAAGACGCCGAAGACTCCCCGCAGGAGGGGCGCCATGCGGCAGCCAGCCTCGGCCCCCTCGACGTTGCCATTGGCCTCACCGCGTCGGGAAACACACCCTATGTGGGCGGAGCTTTGTCAGCGGCGCGTGAAGCGGGCAGCGTTACCGCCCTGATTTCCTGCAACGAGTTCGCGTCCCTGGCTCCACTGGCCGATGTCAATGTCGTACTGCACACCGGGGCAGAGGTAATCACCGGTTCCACTCGCCTGAAAGCGGGAACCGCGGAGAAGCTTGTGCTCAACGGATTCTCGACGGCGCTCATGGTTGCCGTCGGTCGCACCTGGTCAAACCTGATGGTCTCGGTCGTGGCTACAAATGAGAAGCTTCGTCGCCGCACCATCCGCATCCTGATGCAGGCGACTTCCCTCGACGAACAGGCCGCCCGCGAGGTTTTGGCCCACTGCGATGGTGAACTAAAGACAGCCATCGTTGCAACGATCGCCCGTGTCGATCCTGAGCACGCGCGTTCCGCTCTCGCAGACGCCCAACAATCCGTGCGCGGCGCGTTGCACCTACTTGACGCGCCGCCGCGTTCATAACACTTATCCCGCACCATCACAGAATCAAAGGAGAAACAGATGAGGCAACGATCACTAGCCGTCGGCGCGATCGCCCTGAGTTCCGCATTGTTGCTGAGTGCATGCGCCCCCAGCGCATCCAGCGGCGGATCGGCTGACCCGAGTGCCGAAGAGGTTACCCTGACCGTGTGGTCATGGCGCACCGAAGACATCGAGAAGTACAACAAGATTTTCGACGTCTACGAAGAAGCACACCCCGGCGTCACCGTCGAGTTCGAGGCATTCCAAAACACGGAATACAACCAGATCCTCACCACGGGATTGGCCGGCAGCGACGGACCCGACATCCCGATGGTTCGCGCATACGGCCAGCTGCAGCCGAACATCCAAGCTGGTCAGCTCGAGCCCATCGACGGCAAGGTTGAGGGGCTCGACGCCATCGCACCCAGCGTTCTGGCTGGAGCCAAGGGCAAGGAAGACGGCAAGACCTACGCGGTCCCGCTGGCCACCCAGACTCTGCAGATGTTCTACAACAAGGGCATCTTTGAAGAACAGGGTCTCGAAGTTCCGACGACGTGGGATGAGTTCATCGCGCTGAACACGGAACTGAAGGACGCCGGCATTACGCCGATCGCGCTCGGTGCAAAGGACGCGTGGATTCTCCCGATCTTCGCCGACATCGTGGGTTCGGCTCGTTACGGCGGAACCGACTTTGAAGCCGCTGTCTTGGACGGCAGCAAGGATTTCACCGACGCCGACTATGTGGCATCGTTGCAGGTCGTCTCCGACATGCAGGAGTTCATGGTTCCTGACGTTGTTGGCGTGAGCTACGCCGACAGTCAGATTCAGTTCACTTCGGGCCAGGCAGCGCAGTTCCCGGGTGGATCGTTCGAGATCGCCACGTTCACGACCCAGGCTCCCGACATGGAGATTGGTTCCTACCAGGTGCCGCTGCCCCCGAAGGCTGTGTCGGACACCCCGATCAGCCCCGCCTACGCAGACGGAAACTTCGCCATCAACTCGAAGTCGAAGAATAAGGACGCAGCGTTTGAGCTGCTGAACTGGATGGCGACGGCAGAATTCGGACAGCTCGTCGCAGATGAACTGAACCAGTTCTCGGCAATCCCCGGTGTCAACTACGCCGACCCGGTCATGAAAGAAGCATGGTCGAACTACCAGGATGGCCCCGCGTCATACCTGCTGCTGGTGAACTTCCGCTACGGCGAGCCGCAGGGCACCGCCGTCTTGGGTGAGCAGATTCAGAAGATGTTCATGGGCGACGCTGACCCGACGTCAGCCGCAACCGCACTGCAGACCGGTGTCTCGCAGTGGTTTACGCCGACCCCCTAGTCGACGTCACTTCATAGGAGGAAATGAGGACCATGTCCGTGATCAACCCGCGCAGGGCGCGTACCCGATACGCCGGTATCGCCCTGTCGAAGACCACGGGCATGGTCTTCGTTCTTCCCGCACTCATCCTGTTTGCGATCTTCATTCTGTATCCGCTGCTGACCGCGCTCAGCTACTCGTTCTTTGACTGGACGGGCATTTTGCGCGGTGACTTCAGTGGCTTAAATAACTACGTCACGCTGTTCACGACGCTGCCCTACAGTGAGCAGCTCCCGAACGCGTTTATGCACAACGTGGTGCTCTTCATCGGCGCCATGCTTTTCCAGAACACCATCGGGCTGGGGCTCGCAACGCTACTTCACCGGGTGCGTCGCTTCAAGCGGTTCTTCCAAACCATGTATACCCTGCCGTATCTGGTCTCGCCCCTCGTCGTAGGCTACCTATGGTCACTTATGCTCTCGCCGCTTTTTGGCCCGGTCAACAGCATTTTGCGCGGTATCGGACTGGGCGATCTCGCGCAGCCATGGCTGGGTAACCCGCAGACGGCGATCTGGGTGGTTGTCTTCGTCACCGCCTGGCAGTGGGTCGGCTTCCCTGTGCTCCTCTATGGTGCAGCGCTCGGCGGTATTCCTGAAGAGATCGATGAGGCTGCCTCGCTGGATGGCGCATCATCATGGCAGCGGTTTCGTGACATCACCTTCCCCATGCTCATTCCCGCCATCGGTACTGTGAGCGTTCTGACCTTTATCGGTGCGATGGAAGCCTTCGCGATCCCCTACGCCCTCGGCGGATCGCAAGGATCGCCGGCCGGGGCCACCGACGTGCTCAGCCTGATGTTCTACCGCACCGCGTTCGAATCAGGATCGACGAATGCGATTGGCACATCGTCGGCGATCGCGACACTCCTCTTCCTGTTTATCTTTGGTGTTTCGATCTTGATCACGTGGCTGCTCAGCCGCGCCGAACGGAGACTTTACTAGTGGTCACCCTGACTTCTTCACCCGTGGCCGAGACAGCTCCGCGCCAAGCGCGTTCCACCGCGCCGCGTCGCCGTCGCAACAAGCCGACCCTGGGCGGAATCGCCGCATCCAGCTTCTTGTGGATTTACGCTGCCGTCTCTATCGCGCCGTTGCTGCTGATGGTGAGCAACTCGTTGCGCACCACACAAGACATGGCAAAAGACCCGCTGGGACTGCCGCTCAGCCCGAACTTCACGAGCTACCAAAAGGCGTGGGTCACGGCGTCATTTGAGACTTACTTTCTCAACTCCCTCTTCGTGACCATCGCCTCCGTCGTGATCTCCACGGCGGTCTCCCTGCTGGCTGCCTACGCTTTTGCTCGAACCAAATCGAAGCTGTTTCGCACCCTGGAGGGTCTATTCCTCTCCGGCTTGATGTTGCCGGTGTACCTCGCGATCCTGCCCCTGTTCTTCCTCCTGGACAGTCTCGGCATGGTGAGCAACCTGTGGAGCCTGATTTTGGTTTACGCCGCGCTGGGTATTCCGTTCTCCACGTTTGTTCTGGCCAGTTTCTTCCGTCAACTACCGATCGAGCTCGATGAGGCGGCGCGCTTAGATGGCGCCGGAGCGTTCTCCACGTTCTTCCGCGTTCACCTCCCGCTGGTTAAGCCCGCCATCGCGACGGTGATTGTGTTCCGCTTCGTGCCGGTATGGAACGACTTCTTCTACCCGCTGATTCTTATTCGCGATCAATCGGCCTACACCTTGCCGGTGGGTATCACCCGCTTCTTCGGTGAGTATCAGACAGACTGGGCTACCCTGTTTGCCGGTCTCACTCTGGCGACAATCCCCCTTGTCATCCTCTTCCTGGTGGCAACCAAGCAAATCGTCTCTGGTCTCACGGCGGGGATGAGTAAGTGAGCGGTGCGTGGGTTCTCGGCATCGACATTGGCGGAACCGGGAGCCGCGCGATCGCGGCAGCCGTCACCGATGAGCCTGGCGAGACCACGCACCCATCCAGCGAGTCGCACACCCTGGTGGGCGACGCCGTACAGGTAACGACGACGGGTTCAACGACGCTCGACACCGCGCACAAGCTGATTGATCGCGCGCAGCGCGAGTTCACCGATCGGGATCCCGAACAACTCCGCGGCGTCGGCATTGGGGCGACCGGAATGGCAACCCTCGTGGCTGACCCGACCCAACTGCTCGCTGAAATCTCCGCACAGGTTGGCGTCCCTGTCGTGATCGCGGCCGATGCCATCACAGCGCATGTGGGCGCACTGGGCGGCGCCGCTGGCGCTGTGATCGCCGTGGGAACCGGGTCGATCGCATTCGGAACCGACTTTGCCACCACCTGGCATCGCGTGGATGGATGGGGGCATGTGCTTGGCGACCGCGGCAGCGGGTCCTGGATTGGCATGCACGCGCTGCAACGAGCACTAGCGACGCATGACGGCGTCGCCCGAGGCGGCGGAGCTCTGCTGGCAGCCGCCGTCCAGCGATTTGGTGACCCGGAGACCTGGCCCGGACAGATCTACACGCGACCGGACCGCGCGGGAGTCTTGGCGTCTTTCACCCCCGACGTCGCCACCCTCGCCGCTGGCGGCGACGATCAGGCACGCCAGCTTCTGGCGGAGGCCGGAACCCACGCGGCGCAATCGCTGGCTGCCGCCCTGGTTCCTTCGTTGCCGCAGCGCGCCGCCTACGCTGGCGGCCTGTTCGCGGCCGGTGAGGTGTTCACCGAGGCATTCCAGGCCGAGTTCGCGAGACTACGCCCGAACGCCACCGTGACACCGGCCGCAGCAAACCCGCTGCATGGTTCCGTTCACCTCGCGCGCATGATGCTCAGCAAGCACCAAACGCTCCCGCAGCGCGCGCCCTACCTATGGCACAACGCCCCTTTCGCAACGGCGTGGAAGACGGACGACACATGACCACGATGACCACGATGACCACGATGACCACGTCGACCCGTTCAATCGACCGTCGGGCGATGGCGCATGATGCCTCCCACTATTACCTGGTTCCGCAGGTCGTGCACCGCCCGGCAAGCATCACCGACATTGCCGACCTGTTTCGGAGCGTTCGAGCGCGACAGCAAACACTCACGTTTCGCTCGGGTGGAACCAGCCTCAGCGGACAGGGCGTCACCGACAGCGTGCTCGCCGACACACGCTCGGCGTTTCGACAGATATCGATCCTGGATGATGGTGCCCGAGTCCGTGCGCAGCCAGGGGTGACCGTTCGCCAGGTCAATCAGCGGCTCGCGAGGTTTGGTCGAAAGCTCGGCCCCGACCCTGCCAGCGAAGTTGCCTGCACCATTGGCGGGGTCGTTGCGAACAACTCCAGCGGCATGGCGTGCGGCACGCACCACAACAGCTATCGAACGCTGGAATCGCTCATCGTGGTGCTGCCGAGCGGAACCATCATCGACACATCGCGCAGCGACGCTGACGAGTTCCTGCGCGCCCACGAACCCGAGCTCTACACCGGGCTCATTCGCCTGCGCGATCGGGTACGCAAAAACCCCGATTCGGTACGCCGCATCGCCGAGCTCTTTGCGGTGAAAAACACGATGGGCTACGGGGTGAATTCCCTGGTCGACTTCGACACACCCGTCGACATTCTGGTGCACCTGATGATCGGCAGCGAGGGAACCCTCGGCTTCATTGCGGAAGCGACCTTTCACACGGTTCCGGCCCATCCGCATGCCTCGACGGCCCTGGCCCTGTTTCCTTCGCTTGACGCCGCGACCGCCGCGCTCCCGGCGATCGTCGCCGAAGCGCCGGCGACGATCGAGCTCATGGATGCGGTCTCTTTGCGCGTTGCGCAGACACTGCCGCAACGCACGGCAGGCATCGATGCACTGGCCGTTGATGGCCATGCAGCACTGCTGATCGAGCATCAGAGCGAAAGTCCCGACGAGGTCGCCGACCGCTCCGCGCAGACCGCGACGCTGCTGCGTTCGTTGACGGTGAACGCCTCGAATCAGTTCACGACAGACGCGGCAGTTCGCCAGCAACTGTGGTCGATTCGCAAGGGGTTGTACACCACCGTCGCGGGCTCCCGCCCGTCGGGAACCACGGCTCTCTTGGAAGATGTCGCGGTTCCGGTCGAGGCTTTATTGAGTACGTGTGCTTCGTTGACCGGTCTGTTTGACCGGTATCAGTACGAAGACAGCGTCATCTTTGGTCATGCCAAAGACGGCAACATTCACTTCATGCTGAACGAGCGCTTCGATGACCTTCGGAGCGTTGATCGATACCGCGCCTTCACCGACGACATGGTCGAGCTGATTCTGCAGAACCGCGGAACGCTGAAAGCCGAGCACGGCACCGGGCGCATCATGGCCTCCTTCGTCCGCCGCCAGTACGGCGACGAACTGTACGCAGTGATGCGCGAGATCAAGAACCTATGCGACCCCGATGGCGTCTTGAATCCGGGCGTTGTGCTCTCGGAGGATGACGACGCGTATTTGCGTGATCTCAAGGTGAGCCCGACGGTCGATGCCGAGGTGGACCGATGCGTCGAATGTGGGTACTGCGAACCGGCCTGCCCGTCGAAAGACCTGACGCTCACGCCCCGTGGACGCATCGCGATTCGCCGAGAGATGGCAGCCGCCGATGCCCGCGGGGACGAAGCGTTGCTCAAGGAGTTGCGCCGAGACTACGTGTACGACGGCGTCAACACGTGTGCGGTCGACGGCATGTGCCAGACCGCTTGTCCCGTGGGGATTAACACGGGTGATTTGGTACGGCGATTGCGTGCCGAGACGGACAGTGCGATCCAGGACCGCGCATGGTCGGCCGCGGCTCAACACTGGGGTGGCGTCACGCGAGCGGGCGCTGCCGCGCTTTCGGTTGCGGCTGCGCTGCCCGCAGCGCTGCCGCGCGCAGCCACCATCGCCGCGCGAGCGGTGGTGGGCGGCGATATCGTGCCCCTATACGACTCGGAGCTGCCCAGCGGCGGGATCCCCCGGAAAGCGCTAGCCGCGGAGAACCCGGTCGCGGTCTACATGCCTTCGTGCATTGGCGCGATGTTTGCACCGCAAGAGGCCGGTTCCGGTATCGGCGTCATGGATGCGTTCTTGCGCCTGTGTGAACGCGCGAACGTCGCGGTGCGTGTTCCGGATGGCATCAGGTCAATGTGCTGTGGAACCCCGTGGAAGTCGAAGGGCCATACCCGCGGCTACGACGTCATGCGCGAGCGGGTTTTGCCCGCCCTTCTGGCGGCGAGCGATGACGGTGCCCTGCCGATCGTGTGTGACGCGGCGTCGTGCACGGAGGGGCTTGAAACGATGCGCGCGCACGCGAATGCGGTCGGTGGAAACTTCGCGCGCCTCCGGTTTGTTGATTCGGTGCAGTTCGCTGCGGATCACCTCGTCGACAACCTCACCGTCGCAGAGAAGCTGTCCTCGCTAACCCTGCACCCGACGTGCTCGTCAACGCATCTTGGGCTGAACGATGACCTGTCGGCGATCGGAGCGATGATCGCCGACGACGTTGCCGTGCCTGCGAGTTGGGGGTGCTGTGGCTTTGCTGGTGACCGCGGCATGCTGCACCCCGAACTGACCGTATCGGCGACGGCGCACCAAGCTGCAGAGGTGCGTGATCGGTCTGCCGACGCCCATGCATCACTGAACCGCAGTTGTGAGATGGGGATGAGCCGGGCAACGGGCAAACCCTATCGGCACATCCTGGAGCTGCTCGAAGAGGCTACACGCCCAGGCATGTGACCGGGGTGGGGCGGCTCGTGACTATGACGGGTTCGCGGTGTGTGCGAGTCCCGCTTTGCGCATAGCGCAGCAGGTAAATGAACTGGGTCTTTCATTAAGTTGATGGAGTGCTTTTCAGGAAAATGAAAATGAGAAGGGACTGACGCACGTTTTGGTGACAGGTGTGGTTTAGGCCGCGAGGGCCTTGTTGGTGTTGATTTTGGTTTCGTATTCGATGGGTGTCAAGCCGCCGAGTCGGTCT
>NZ_VRSW01000008.1 GCF_008017445.1 Microbacterium mitrae
TGGGTGTAAATGCAAAATGGCCACCCAGCGTTGGGTGGCCATTTTGACTTTAAAAGGAGTCCGGCGGTGTCCTACTCTCCCACAGGGTCCCCCCTGCAGTACCATCGGCGCTGAGAGGCTTAGCTTCTGGGTTCGGAATGTTACCAGGCGTTTCCCTCTCGCTATGGCCGCCGAAACACTATTGATGTTTCAAAAACCTATACGAGACTGTTGTCTTGTATTGGGGTTCTCGACCGTACATCGAGAACCACTCAGTGGACGCGGAGCATCACTCATGTATGAATGATTATCAAGTCATCGGCTTATTAGTACCAGTCAGCTGCACGTGTTACCACGCTTCCACATCTGGCCTATCAACCCAGTAGTCTGGCTGGGAGCCTCTCACCCGAAGGTATGGAAATCTCATCTTGAGGCCGGCTTCCCGCTTAGATGCTTTCAGCGGTTATCCATCCCGAACGTAGCTAACCAGCGGTGCACTTGGCAGTACAACTGGCACACCAGAGGTTCGTCCAACCCGGTCCTCTCGTACTAGGGTCAGATCCTCTCAAATTTCCTACGCGCGCAGCGGATAGGGACCGAACTGTCTCACGACGTTCTAAACCCAGCTCGCGTACCGCTTTAATGGGCGAACAGCCCAACCCTTGGGACCTACTCCAGCCCCAGGATGCGACGAGCCGACATCGAGGTGCCAAACCATGCCGTCGATATGGACTCTTGGGCAAGATCAGCCTGTTATCCCCGAGGTACCTTTTATCCGTTGAGCGACAGCGCTTCCACAAGCCACTGCCGGATCACTAGTCCCGACTTTCGTCCCTGCTCGACTTGTCAGTCTCACAGTCAAGCTCCCTTGTGCACTTACACTCGACACCTGATTGCCAACCAGGTTGAGGGAACCTTTGGGCGCCTCCGTTACTTTTTGGGAGGCAACCGCCCCAGTTAAACTACCCACCAGGCACTGTCCCTGAACCGGATTACGGTTCGAAGTTAGATATCCAGAGTGACCAGAGTGGTATTTCAACAACGACTCCACATGAACTGGCGTCCATGCTTCACAGTCTCCCACCTATCCTACACAAGCCACACCGAACACCAATACCAAGCTGTAGTAAAGGTCACGGGGTCTTTCCGTCCTGCTGCGCGTAACGAGCATCTTTACTCGTAATGCAATTTCGCCGAGTTCGCGGTTGAGACAGTTGGGAAGTCGTTACGCCATTCGTGCAGGTCGGAACTTACCCGACAAGGAATTTCGCTACCTTAGGATGGTTATAGTTACCACCGCCGTTTACTGGGGCTTAAATTCTCAGCTTCGCCTTACGGCTAACCGGTCCTCTTAACCTTCCAGCACCGGGCAGGCGTCAGTCCGTATACATCGTCTTGCGACTTGGCACGGACCTGTGTTTTTAGTAAACAGTCGCTACCCACTAGTCTCTGCGGCCACCAAACGCTTTTCGGAGCAAGCCCGTATACGTCGATGGCCCCCCTTCTCCCGAAGTTACGGGGGCATTTTGCCGAGTTCCTTAACCACGATTCTCTCGATCTCCTTAGTATTCTCTACCTGACCACCTGAGTCGGTTTGGGGTACGGGCAGCTAGAACCTCGCGTCGATGCTTTTCTCGGCAGCATAGGATCACCCACTTTTTATCCGCATCGTGTCTCAGCCTGTACGAGAGACGGATTTGCCTATCTCTCAGCCTACGCACTTGCACCAGGACAACCATCGCCTGGCTTGGGCTACCTTCCTGCGTCACACCTGTTAATACGCTAACCGCACCAGAATGGGGTCGTACGCTAGGCCTCACGCCATCACCCGAAGGATCCGGTCATAAGGATTCAGATACTTAGCACTACTGGATTAGTTTGGGCGGTTCTTCGCCGGTACGGGAATATCAACCCGTTGTCCATCGACTACGCCTGTCGGCCTCGCCTTAGGTCCCGACTTACCCAGGGAAGATTAGCTTGACCCTGGAACCCTTGGTCTTTCGGAGGACGTGTTTCTCACACGTCTTTCGCTACTCATGCCTGCATTCTCACTCGTGTAGCCTCCACGGCTGGTTCACACCGCCGCTTCGCTGGCCACACGACGCTCTCCTACCCATCAATACGGCTGGACCACGAAGGCCTACCAAAAATATTAATGCCACAACTTCGGTGGCGTGCTTGAGCCCCGTTACATTGTCGGCGCGGAATCACTTGACCAGTGAGCTATTACGCACTCTTTCAAGGGTGGCTGCTTCTAAGCCAACCTCCTGGTTGTCAAAGCAACTCCACATCCTTTCCCACTTAGCACGCGCTTTGGGACCTTAGTTGGTGGTCTGGGTTGTTTCCCTCTCGACTATGAAGCTTATCCCCCACAGTCTCACTGCTGCGCTCTCACTTACCGGCATTCGGAGTTTGGCTGACGTCAGTAACCTTGTAGGGCCCATCGGCCATCCAGTAGCTCTACCTCCGGCAAGAAACACGCAACGCTGCACCTAAATGCATTTCGGAGAGAACCAGCTATCACGAAGTTTGATTGGCCTTTCACCCCTATCCACAGCTCATCCCCTCAGTTTTCAACCTAAGTGGGTTCGGTCCTCCACGACGTCTTACCGTCGCTTCAACCTGGCCATGGATAGATCACTTCGCTTCGGGTCTAGGACACGCGACTGAATCGCCCTATTCAGACTCGCTTTCGCTACGGCTACCCCACTCGGGTTAACCTCGCCACGTATCGCTAACTCGCAGGCTCATTCTTCAAAAGGCACGCTGTCACACCTACCAGGGGTGCTCCAACGGTTTGTAAGCAAACGGTTTCAGGTACTATTTCACTCCCCTCCCGGGGTACTTTTCACCTTTCCCTCACGGTACTTGTCCGCTATCGGTCATCTGGGAGTATTTAGGCTTATCAGGTGGTCCTGACAGATTCACACGGGATTTCTCGGGCCCCGTGCTACTTGGGATACTTCTCGCGCCAACACACGCATTTCGACTACGGGGTTCGCACCCTCTCTGACTGGCCATTCAAAACCATTCGTCTATACGCTGCTGTCACGCTGACTCTTCGGCAGAAAAATCTGAAAAGTCCCGCAACCCCCTGCATGCAACGCCTGCCGGCTATCACACATACAAGGTTTAGCCTGATCCGATTTCGCTCGCCACTACTAACGGAATCACGGTTGTTTTCTCTTCCTGTGGGTACTGAGATGTTTCACTTCCCCACGTTCCCTCTACCCGCCCTATATATTCAGGCGGGAGTCACTAGGTCGGCACGCCGCCCAGCGGGGTTTCCCCATTCGGAAATCCTCGGATCACAGTGTGCTTATCCACTACCCGAGGCTTATCGCAGATTGCTACGTCCTTCTTCGGCTCCAGATGCCAAGGCATCCACCGTTTGCTCTTAAAGACTTGAAATCACATGAGTATGTTTAAGAATCAATCTCGAAAAATTGAAACTAATGATCTTTAAGATCATCAATTACGAAACAAACAAAAGCTTGTTCCGCAAGATGCTCGCGTCCACTGTGTAGTTCTCAAAGTACGGGCGGTACCCACACCACTCACAGCCAAAGCTGATCATGAATGCAGGTCCAAGGAAACAGTCACAACCCGAAAGTCATGCCCGGTCCCTCAGGACCCAACAGCGTGCAAACATCAGCCCCTCCTAGCCACCCTTTCCAGCTGCAAGCAGCGTACTCAAGCGAACCAATCGGCCCTGATGTCATGTCAAATGTTCCACCCATGAGCTCCCAGCGAAGAACGTACGCCTTCGATCTGGGTTCTGGAAGTCCGAAAACTTCAGATGCTCCTTAGAAAGGAGGTGATCCAGCCGCACCTTCCGGTACGGCTACCTTGTTACGACTTAGTCCTAATTACCGATCCCACCTTCGACGGCTCCCTCCACAAGGGTTAGGCCACCGGCTTCAGGTGTTACCGACTTTCATGACTTGACGGGCGGTGTGTACAAGACCCGGGAACGTATTCACCGCAGCGTTGCTGATCTGCGATTACTAGCGACTCCGACTTCATGAGGTCGAGTTGCAGACCTCAATCCGAACTGGGACCGGCTTTTTGGGATTCGCTCCACCTCGCGGTATTGCAGCCCTTTGTACCGGCCATTGTAGCATGCGTGAAGCCCAAGACATAAGGGGCATGATGATTTGACGTCATCCCCACCTTCCTCCGAGTTGACCCCGGCAGTATCCCATGAGTTCCCACCATTACGTGCTGGCAACATAGAACGAGGGTTGCGCTCGTTGCGGGACTTAACCCAACATCTCACGACACGAGCTGACGACAACCATGCACCACCTGTTCACGAGTGTCCAAAGAGTCCCGTATTTCTACGGTGTTCTCGTGTATGTCAAGCCTTGGTAAGGTTCTTCGCGTTGCATCGAATTAATCCGCATGCTCCGCCGCTTGTGCGGGTCCCCGTCAATTCCTTTGAGTTTTAGCCTTGCGGCCGTACTCCCCAGGCGGGGAACTTAATGCGTTAGCTGCGTCACGGAATCCGTGGAATGGACCCCACAACTAGTTCCCAACGTTTACGGGGTGGACTACCAGGGTATCTAAGCCTGTTTGCTCCCCACCCTTTCGCTCCTCAGCGTCAGTTACGGCCCAGAGATCTGCCTTCGCCATCGGTGTTCCTCCTGATATCTGCGCATTCCACCGCTACACCAGGAATTCCAATCTCCCCTACCGCACTCTAGTCTGCCCGTACCCACTGCAGGCCCGAGGTTGAGCCTCGGGATTTCACAGCAGACGCGACAAACCGCCTACGAGCTCTTTACGCCCAATAATTCCGGATAACGCTTGCGCCCTACGTATTACCGCGGCTGCTGGCACGTAGTTAGCCGGCGCTTTTTCTGCAGGTACCGTCACTCTCGCTTCTTCCCTGCTAAAAGAGGTTTACAACCCGAAGGCCGTCATCCCTCACGCGGCGTTGCTGCATCAGGCTTTCGCCCATTGTGCAATATTCCCCACTGCTGCCTCCCGTAGGAGTCTGGGCCGTGTCTCAGTCCCAGTGTGGCCGGTCACCCTCTCAGGCCGGCTACCCGTCGACGCCTTGGTGAGCCATTACCTCACCAACAAGCTGATAGGCCGCGAGCTCATCCCAGACCGAAATTCTTTCCAGCTAGTGGAGATGCCTCCCTAGCTCGTATCCAGTATTAGCAGCTGTTTCCAACTGTTATCCCAGAGTCCGGGGCAGATTGCTCACGTGTTACTCACCCGTTCGCCACTGATCCACAGAGCAAGCTCTGCTTCACCGTTCGACTTGCATGTGTTAAGCACGCCGCCAGCGTTCATCCTGAGCCAGGATCAAACTCTCCGTAAAAAACGATTGC
>NZ_VRSW01000009.1 GCF_008017445.1 Microbacterium mitrae
CGTTGTTTCGCCATTGTGACAAGCCGCGCCCAAATGTCGGAGACCTTCACCGGAGCAGCCCATGGGAGCGGTACCACCCGGCGTGTCGCTCCAAACGCTCCGACATTTGGCAACGGGAAACATCGGAACCACGAAGCATCCGCGCGCGCTGGTCGCCGCGCCGAGGTTCCGCCTGATGCACCGAGACCCCGTCCCCGCACCGAGACCCCGTCCCGGCACCGAGGTTCCACCCGCCGCACCGGCACTCCGCCGCCACGCCGCACCGAAATGTCGGAGAACCTGACCGAAACAGCCCTCGGGAGCGGTGCCACCCGGCGTGTCACCCCAAGCACTCCGACATTTGGCAACAGAAAACGGAACCACGAAGCCACAGGGCGCGCCGCTCACCGGCACCGAGGTTCCACCCGCCGCACCGGCACTCCGCCGCCACGCCGCACCGAAATGTCGGAGAACCTGACCGAAACAGCCCTCGGGAGCGGTGCCACCCGGCGCATCACCCCAAACACTCCGACATTTGGCAACAGAAAACGGAACCACGAAGCCACAGGGCGCGCCGCTCACCGGCACCGAGGTTCCACCCGCCGCACCGGCACTCCGCCGCCACGCCGCACCCAAATGTCGGAGAACTTCACCAAAACACGCCTTGTGAGCGGTGCCACCCGGCGCGTCGCCCCAAAGACTCCGTCACTTGGCAACAGAAGACCGGAACCACGCAACGTCCGCGCGCGCCGCTCACCGGCACCGAGGTTCCACCCGCCGCACCGGCACTCCGCCGCCACGCCGCGCCCAAATGTCGGAGAACCTGACCGAAACAGCCCACGGGAGCGGTGCCACCCGGCGTGTCACCCCAAAGACTCCGACATTTGGCTACAGAACACCGGAACCACGCACCCGCAGCGCGCGCCGTGGTGAAGCCGCCTGGGTCGGCACCGCCGCGACGGTGGTCGTTCTTCGCGAGCTAGCGGAGGGCGCCGACGCTGGCGAGGGCGAGGCGCACAAGGGTGCCGCGCCCGCCTTCCATTTCGGCGCTGAGGGTCTCGGACGATGCTTCTTCCGGCGTCATCCAAGTGACTTCGAGTGCGTCTTGACGCGGCTCGCAGGTTCCGGTGACCGGAACCACGAAGGCGAGCGAAACGGCGTGCTGGCGGTCATCGTGATACGCGCTGACGCCTGGCAGCGGGAAGTATTCGGCCACCGTGAAGGGTGCCGGCTGGGGTGGCAGAAGCGGAAACGCCATCGGGCCGAGGTCGTTTTCGACGTGACGAAACAGCGCATCGCGTACGGTCTCGCCGTAACGAACGCGGCCAGAAACGATCGTGCGAGTCATCTCACCCATCGGGGTGGCGCGCAGCAAAATGCCAACTTCGGTGACCGCCCCGGTACCGTCTTGCCGCACGGGAATCGCCTCAACGTAAAGAATCGGCAGGTGGCGGCGAGCCTCGGCAAGTTCAACCTCGCTCAGCCAACCGGGATTTGCGCCGGGCGCGTGAAATTCGTTGTTGAGCCCGAGACCGGCGAGTGGATCACGCGGGGTCTCGTCGTTCGGCTCGCTCGGGTCTGGATCCGGGGTGCGCACTGCCATGTCTCTTGTATACCCGACGGGCCGCCGATTGCCGAGAGTTTCGGCCAACGGCGAACGTCAGCGACTGCGTCGTCGCGATCACGACGTCGAGCGCGCGCCGGCCCGCCCACCGATGTTCCGCGTGTATCGTCAGCCGTCCGGCTGCGCGCGCCATGCCGCGATAACCTCGCGCTCGCCCGCATCGCTCAGCCCCGCGCCGCCGCCGTTGTTGCCGCGCCACCACATGCCATCGCGCAGCGTGTCGGCAAGGGGTCGCAATCGAAGCCCGTTCGCCGCGGCCAATTTCGCACTGCGGGCGCTCATCGCTCCCATGCTTTCGTCGGCAATCCACAGCGGCAACGAATTATCGCCCGCCCATTCGGCGACGCCGTGTTCAAGCAAGAATGCGGCAGGCATCGGCAAGATTCGCGGTTCATCGACTCCCGCACCGCCCTCGGCAACACCGGCCTCTCGCGCAATCGCCAGGTGGTCGCGCAACGTGAGCTGTTCGCCCAGCACATCGAAGGTTCCGCTGATCTCCGCGCTCGCGCAATACACCAGCCACGCAGCAAGATCGCGGGCGTCGATCACGGCGCACGTGAGGTCGAGGGCGTCCGGAACCACGATGTGCGTCGCGTCGACGGGGTGCGCAAAGCGCCATGGCCAGTAAGTGGTGCGACCCGTGGCATCACCAGGGCCACCGATGAGACCGGGACGAGCGATGACGAAACGATCCGGGCCAAACGCGGCCACAACGGCGTCTTCTGCCGCAACCTTTGCCGAGCCGTAGTCGGCCATCGATGCCATCACGTCGGCTTCAAGCGGGGGTAGGCGATCGGCCGTCTCGTCGGCATCGCGCTGCGCGTGGTTGGCGTAAACGCTGATGGTCGACACCAGAATGTAGCGATTCGCCGACTCGGCGAGAGCCTGCGTGGCACGGCGAACATGACCGGGCTCACGCGCGACGTCGATCACGGCGTCCCACTGCTCACCCGCGACAGCAACGTAAGCGTCATCGGCGTCGCGATCAGCCCGCACCGATCGTGCCCCGTTGGGCACCCCCGCCGAACGCGTCAAGCACGTCACAGCGTGCCCGGCCTCCAGCGCGATACGCGCCACGTGCGAGCTAACCCAGCCAGTACCACCGAGCACGAGAATCTTCATGCCGCCAGCCTGTCACGCCCCAGCGGTCACGGCTACCGTGTTGCGGATTGCGGGGGTGTGCTTCGTCCGGCCCGTTTCGGGGTTTCGGGCGGTGTCGTGGTTTCGGCGCGCGCCGTGGTTTCGGGGCGCGCCGTGGTTTTGACCCGGCATCTTGGTTCCGGCCGGCCTCATGGTCCCGTCTCAACAGTTGCCAAATGTCGGAGAAGTGCGACCCGGAAGGCGGTGGGAGCGGTGCCATGCGGCGTGTTGGCACGAAGGCTCCGACATTTGGTCACAGAAAAGAGCGGAACCACGGGCGCCGACGGGAGTGTCGGAGGTACGCAGTGCGGGTCTTTCGACTGGTGTGGGGTTCCGGAGTTCCGGGATTACGGAGTTCCGGAATTCCGGCGTTCCAGAGTTCCGGGGTCACTTGTGACGGGTGTTCTGGTTCCGCGGCCTATTTTCCGGCCCGCCTCATGGTTCCGTCTCAACCGTTGCCAAATGTCGGAGAAATGCGACCCGGAAGGCGGTGGGAGCGGTGCCATGCGGCGTGTTGGCACGAAGGCTCCGACATTTGGTCACAGAAAGGAGTGGAACCACGGGCGCCGGCTGGAGTGTCGGAGGTGGGTGGCAGGATGGGGCCATGTCGAATTCTGATCCCATCGACGTTGATTCGGTGTTGTGGTCTGCGCCCGCGGACGCCCGAGACGGCCGCCCCGTTGTGGTGTTGCTTCACGGCTACGGAAGTGACGAACGTGACCTTTTCAGCCTCGTGCCGCTGCTGCCAGACGAGTTCGTGTATGTCGCCGTACGAGCTCCGCTGGCACCGCCGTGGCCCGCGCCCGGCTACTCGTGGTACCCGATCGAGGGGTTGAATGCGCGCACTGGCGAGAGCGTCACGGCGGGCGCCGAGGCACTGTTGGCTTGGCTGGACACGCAAGAAATCGGCGATGTGGGGCTACTGGGATTCTCGCAGGGGGCGGCTGTCGCGATTCAAGCGCTCCGGCTGCGTCCGCAACGATTCGCCTTTGCCGTCAATCTGTCCGGCTACGCGGCTGGTGGTGAACTCCCCACCGACGCTGAGCTTGCCGCGCGGCGTCCACCCGTTTTCTGGGGGCGCGGAACCAATGACACAGTGATCTTCCCGCAACTCATTGAGCACACAACAGCCTGGTTGCCCGGCGTCGTCGAGCTCTCCGGGCGCGTGTACACCGGGCTCGGTCACGCCGTCTCGCAAGACGAGATTGTCGATGTGGGCGTCTTTCTACGCAAGTGTCTCGAAGACCTCCGCCAACCTGCCGCCACAGATGTGCAATCCCCAGACGGACCAAGCGCAGACGGGCAAAGTACGGACGGGCAGAGTACGGACGGGCAGAGTACGGACGGGCAGAGCACGGACGGGCGAGACGAGGAGGGGTAAACCGAAGTCGAGCTGAGCACAGATAGGCAATGCGCGGACAAGTTGTTGTTGGCAACGCACAGTCGAGCTGACCCCCGCCAGACGTATACACACGAGCACCCCGCGACACGCCCGGGATTCGCATTTCTGCGGTGCCGGCGTTACGATAAATGAGTCCTGTCCCAGAACATTGGAATGAAGTGACAATTATCGACGCCCGCGCATAAGCGCTGATTGTCGATCCACTTCGGTGGCTTCGAATGCTTGATGGCCTGCTTCGCACGCCTCGCATTTGAGCCGCACAGCCGCCCAAACGGGCGGAATGTTGGTGATGACGCAGCGCTCCCTCGCGCGTGTGTCACCGGCCTTGGGGTTTGGTGCGCCCGCGCATGACAAACCCGCGGCGTCCAAGAGACGCCGCAGAGACGGAGGCCTCATGTTTAACCCTGCTGTCGTCATCGACGACCTCTCTTTTGTCTGGCCAGA